>NZ_CP045296.1 GCF_009363095.1 Paenibacillus cellulositrophicus | reverse complement strand
CAGCGGAACGTGAAAGCGCACTTCCAGGTACGTTTTTTCCTCTTCGGGAGATATGTTCACTTGCCGCCCGATCGTTACGACCGGCAAAGGTTCCGTATCATTCATATGTGCCTGCATGGCATGTTCCCCCTCTTTCATCCCATTATTCTTTCGTGGCACCCAGCATGATCCCTTTCATAAAGAACCGCTGCACAAACGGATAGATGACGATCAGCGGCAGAATGGCGATCATGATTCCGGCCATTTTCACATTCGTGGTGATGAGGTAGTTGCTGGAAGACGTGCTTGAATCGATAATCATGGCTTTCAGAGCTACCTGCAGCGTATATTTCGAGCTGTCATTAATAAATATCAGCGGCGCCGTGAACATGTTCCAGCGTCCCACGAACTCAAACAGCGTCACCGTAGCCAATCCGGCGGTCGCCAGCCTCATATAAATGGCCGCGAAGATCCAGAAGTCGCCCGCACCGTCGATTTTGGCGGATTCCGAAATTTCGTAGGGGATGCTCATGAAGAAGTTCCGCATCAGCAGGATCGAAAACCCCGAGACGAGTCCAGAAAGCACCAGCACCGTCAGCGTGTTGATCAGGTGGAAGTCCTTGTTGACCACGTACAGGGGGATCAGCACCGCCTCTTGTGGAATCATCATCGTAATCAGGATGAAGGTGATCATCAGCCGTTTTCCCGGTACCCGGGGATGGATCAGCACATAGCCCGCCAGCGACGACAGCAGCACATGCAGCAGCGTTCCGAAGACCGTCACGATCGTGCTGTTCAAGAAAGGTCGCCACAAATCCAGACTGTTCCAGATCGTGCGGTATCCATCCAGGCTGAATTCTTTGGGAAACAGGATGATATCCGGCCGCATGGACGCAACCCCGGAGGACAGCGAGAGCGATATGACGTTCAGGAACGGAATGATCATCGTCAGCATCAGGCAGATAATGAACAAGGCGTTGAGCCAATCGAACACCGTCATCCGCTTGGCGTTCAAACCGTAATTCGCGTGTCTCATCATCTATTCCACCTCGTCAAATCGGGTTAGTGTCCGCACGGCAAGCGTCAAGATCAGCGTAAAGACCAGAACGAAAAAGCTCGCGGCCGCACCCACGCCAACCTGCATCTCCATAATGCCCTTCTGAAACGTGTACATCATCAGCACGTCGACATGGGAAGAGGTCGACGGATTGCGGAGGACAAAGACCTGGTCGAAGATCCTCAGCACCCCGAGCGTATTTAGGAGGATAATGACTTTCATCGTTCCTTTCAGTTGGGGAAGTGTCACGAACCGTACAAGCTGCCACCTGGTAGCCCCGTCCATTCGGGCTGCTTCGTACAACGACGGGTTGATCGAAACGATCGCGGCAAGAAACAGGATACAGCTGTAGCCCATGTCCTTCCATGTGGAGACCAGGATCATGACCCATCTCGCCCAGGTGGACTCGGCCAGAAAATGGATAGGCTCGATGCCGGCCACCTTGTGCAGCACCAAATTGACGATACCTGTGTCGGGCGAAAGGAGGAAGATCCACATTCCCCCGATCACGACCCAGGACAGCAAATGCGGGATGTAGAGCAGCATCTGCGCCGTTTTTTTAAACCAAGCCGTCATGACTTCGTTCAGGGATAAAGCGATGACCAGGGGGGCGACAAAACCGAAGACCAGAATGCCTCCCCCGATCACCACCGTATTGCCCAGCGCTTTCCAGAAAAACGGATCATGCCACACGGCCGCATAATTCGCAAATCCGATATAGGGGCGCTCCCCCATCAGCTTGTAGTCCTGAAAACTGATCTGCAGTCCCCGCGCGAGCGGGTAATAACCGTAAATGATAAAGTAAATGACGACGGGAAGCATCATGGCATAGAGTACGCCGTATTTACGAATCGCTCTCATCTTGTCTAACTTCACATCCTATCGGGTAAAATCAAACCGCGGGAGCTATTCGTCGATCAAATTCGCGCTCTTCAGTTCCTCCCGCATTTTCTTGACGGCATCGGCGGCGGGCATTTCTCCGGACATGGCTTTCAGCGCATAATTTTGCACGATTTTTTCCGCGTCCGGCCAGCCTGGAAGGGCAAGTTCCAGCGTCGCATTCTGTTTGACCAGTTCTTGGGCGGCCTCGACGCCTGGCAGTTTGTCAAACGGGGACTTGACGTTTTCGTTGTACCAGAACGGCACTCCATGGTCCATATTGTGCTCCTTGCCTTCCGCCGTCAGCGTATATTGGCCGCCGCTCTCGGTATAATCGACGTCTTTAATACCAAGGCTGCCGAGGGTGATGCCGTCCTTGGAGTTCCAGAATTCCAGGAATTTCTCTGCCGCTTCCACATGCGGCGCATTTTGCGGCACGATCCAGAAGTCGGGATCGCCCCGGCGCATCAGGATCTTGCCGTCCGGACCGGCGGCGCTGGCGATCGCTTCCGCCTGGAACGCTGTATTCGGATCCTGCTCTTTACGCAGGTTGTTGAACATGCCAACCCAGGCATCCCAGTACGTCACCATGCCGACCCGATCGGTCAGGAACAGGTTGCGCATTTTGCCTGTATCGTTCGTTACGAAGTTTGGATCCATGATGCCTTCCTTGACCAGCTTGGCAAACCATTCATACATCGGAATCGCTTCGTCGGAAGCATACGGGATCGTCCGCTTGCCGTCCTTCATCACGTAGCGGTACTTCAAACCGGCCGCGCTCATGAACCCCTGAATGTCATATAAGCCGGACGTGCTCAAGCCGTAGGTGTCGTTTTTGCCGTTGCCATCCGGATCCTGCTCTTTAAAAGCTTTCAGCACCTGATAATATTCGTCCAACGTTTTCGGCTCCTGTAGATGCAGTTTATCCAGCCAGTCCTTACGGACGATCGGCATCGTGCCGCCCTGGAATTTCGTGAAGACGGCATGAATTTTGCCATCCTTGTCTTTCAGCTGATCCCATTCAGCGGTGGGAATCACCTTCGGATCAGAGAGCGTGCTCGACCCCTTAACAAAATCGCTTAGATCCGTCACCGCACCCTGCCCGACAAATTGATCCAGCTTGCCAAGGTCGCTGAGCTCGATCAGATCGTATTTCTCACCCGAACCCAGCACTGTCAGCACTTTCTGGTCGTAGTCGCTCGCCGGCTTTTCGATCGTCACGTCAATGCCGGTTAACCGCTTAATCTCAGCCTCGAACTGTTTCATTTCATCCGGGGTTTTCCCGCCGACGTTAGCGGAGAGAATGCGAAGCTTCATTTCCGGCTGCTTGCCGGTATCCGCTCCCCCTTCCGCCGCCTTACCCGTGTCGCCTCCGCCGCTGCTGCATGCCGAGACCAGGAGTGAACCTGCCAGCAGGGTTGCCATCAAAATGCCTGACTTTCTTTTCATTCAAAACACCTCCAACCATGATTTTTGTTTTTAGATTATAGAATGATAAATTTTCAGCGGAGCTGAACGATTCTATAATCGCAAGAAAAACTTCCCCTGGACGCGGTCTGTCTTCTTTGAAGGTACGTCGATAGACGTTTTTCTTATAGATAGCAATGTGTAAACGGTTTAATGGGTGCACGCGCAGGAACCGCGCTCCACCAGTTCGGACGGAAGGAGTATCCGCTTAACCCCGGCTGCGCCGGCAGTCACCTGCTCGATCAGCAGGCGGGCGGCTTCCATGCCGATTGTTCTTGCATCCAGCCTCATCCCGGTTAACGGCGGATGCATTGCGGGCGGGAAATGCTCGCCTCCGCTGAAAGCGATAACCGAAAAATCTCCGGGAATGTGAAGTCCAAGCTCTTCCGCCGCTTGATAAATGCCCATAGCCATCGATTCGTTGTCCGCCAGTATGGCGGAAATGCCAGCGTGTTCGCGAAGCATCTGCAGGGTCGTCTCGTATCCGAAGCGGATCGAGGTTCCATCGTCATCTGGCTTGTTCAAGATTAGTCCTGCCACCGGATCCACACCGGCTTCGCGGTGGGCCAAATAATAACCCAGCTCCCGATCCTCCGCCACGGTCCGGTCCTTCGCCGAGTTGAGAAACAAGATACGCCGGTGCCCTTGCGTTAGAAGAAGCCTGACCGATTTGGCGGCCGCCGCGATATTGTCGTTATCGACGGAGCATACCTGTCCGGCCAGCTCGCCCGACGGGCGTCCCACAACAACGATGGGGACGTGTCGCTTCAGCCGGTCTTCAATTCGGGGATCGTCATGAATCGGGTCGAGCAAAATTTCTCCGTCCACCGGATCTGAAGCGATAAGCTCCACCTGCTTGAGCAGGGAAGGCTGCAAAATGTTAATCAATATCCGGTAGCCATGTTCATAACAAACCTCCATCATGCCGTCGAGCAATTCGTGCTGGAACGCGTCCAGCGGCATTTTCTCGCTGCGCATGTTCAGCCCGATAATGTTGGTTTTCCGGTTTACGAGGCTCCTTGCCCAGTAATTCGGCCTGTAGTTCAATTCCTCTGCCGCCTTAAGCACACGCTGCGTGACCTCTTTGCTGATGGGACGTTTCTTGCTGAACACGCTGGATACCGTACCTTTCGAAACCCCCGCAGCTTTTGCTACATCAGCAATCGTAACCACGTTCGCCTAATCCTCTCCTTCATGTCTTGGCTTGGAATTTGTCTCAAGTACAAGTCCTACATTAAACCGGTTTTGTTAAAAATGTTCCATGTTCATGAAATATGTATGTAAAACCTGAACATTAGATGATTAATTCCGGCATTAAACCGTTTTTTCTTGTCCAGCGGTTCGGCACAACCCTTACGGTACATCGGATTTCAGCACAAAAAACCCCGTTTAGCGGGGTTTTGCATCGTTGCCTTATTCAGATAGGGTGCGGTTTACTCAACAAGCCGAAGCCCGATGACACAGCCGATGACGCCCATGATGCAAAACAGGCGAACCGGCGTTTTCGATTCCTTGAAAAACATCATACCCACAACGGCCGCTCCAACCGAACCGATCCCCGTCCAGACTGCATAAGCCGTCGACAGAGGGATCGACTCGATCGCTCTGACCAGCAATGAAAAGCTCGCGATGAAACCGCCGATAAGAATGAGGTTATTGGTCCAGTTATTTTGTTCCGATACCCTTTTGATTCCGATCACGCCGACGATTTCAAGCAATCCGGCAGCAATAAGCAGCACCCAAGCCATTAGCTGTGTTCCTCCCCGCTGGTAAGTTTTAAACCGATGATAAACAGCAATAAGAGCAAAATAATGCCGACTTTCAGCAGGCCAATACCACCGGAATACACAGCTTCCACAACGACGGTTCCGATCGTGCCGATTCCGGCAAAAACGGCGTAGGTTGTCGCAACCGGCAGAACCTTCGCTGCACGGATGACCAGCTCAAAGCTCGTCAGCAGGGCGATCAGCACGATAATGGAGGGAATCTCCACATATTTGAAGCCTGAAGCCCAGACGATTTCGAGGATTCCTCCGATCGCCACATAAGCCCACGCCTGGTTTTTGCTTATCGGTTTGCGCGGTTTCACGGGTTTCGCTGGCGTCGCGGTTTTTGCTTGCTCATTCATTTCGATCCCTTCCTTTCGTCTTATCCGTTTGCTGCTCTTGCTCGTGCCGCAGATACTCGCCTACGATGCGGTCGATGTAGTTTACCGTATTTTCATCCAACCCGAGGACCTTTTCGCTTTCACCGGCTTCGGGACGAATCCACTCCCAATACTTCTCCAGCACGTCTTCCCGGCCATCAAACCACCCTTCGCCAATGGTCAGCAGCCGCTGTGCCAACTGTCTGGATGCCGGTGAATCCGGTGGCTCCTCGAGGTGGCGATGAATGTCCCGCAGCAGGCCGATCCATTCATCCGACCGCGGATCATCCTCATCCATCTTCGGCAGCTTCTCGATAATCGGGAGCTCATCGGGAGCAAACTGCCGAACCCTGTTGTTCCGCTGGACGGATTTTGCTGCCGAGTCGGCTTCTCTTGAATGGAGCATCTGGATGAACAGGACCAGTTCTTCCACCGGCACGTCACCCCGGAGTTCGATTGTGCGCAGCGTCGTCAGCAGCCGGCGCTCAAGCAGCTCGAGGCGATGCTTTTCATCCTGGAGCAAATCAAGCTGCATCCGGATTGCGTGTGTCCATTTTTCGGCGTGAGACCCTCCGGCTTCCGCCTCTAAGATGTTTCGGATTTGTCCCAGTGTAAACCCAAGCTGCTTCAAAGTCGTAATGTGATGCAGCTTCATGATGTCGTCTTCGTTGTAGTACCGATATCCGGCATCAGATACGAAAGAGGGGGTCAGGATACCCATTTCATCGTAATAGCGCAGCGTGCGGATGGAGATACCAGCCTCCTTGGCCAATTGTCCGATCTTATACATCATCTTGAGCACCTCCCATATCCATACTAAACCCTCACGTATAGGTGAGAGTCAAGCACAATTACCGGCTGGTTTCCCCGACAAAAAAAGCACCCCTTATAGTGCATTGGAACAGCCGTGGCTGTCCAATGTCTGATAAGCGGTGCATTCGTGTATTTCGTAAGCTTTAATGACTCCCTCGAAAACCGGTTCGCCAAGAGGGGTACAGCGGTTTCCATCCCAGCCCGCGTGCTTTGGCATTTGCCGCACCACGTTCCCAAGGCTGCCCCTCACCTGAAGCAGTGTGCAGCAGGGAAACACCGACCGACTCTGCAAAAATCGGGAGCCAATCGGTGCCCCGTGCCGGCTCGTCATCCACAATATTATATACACCGGACGGCCAATCCAGCGCTTGGCATGCGGCATGGGCGGCGTCCTCCACATGTACGAATGAGGAAACTCCTTCATTGGCAGACAGTCGTCCCTCACGCACCTCTTCGGCCATATACCCGCCGCTCGTATACCATGTTCCGGGACCATAAAACAACCCGTAGCGAAGAATGACATGCTCCGGAATTTCCGCTGCGGTCTCCTCAAGTGCAGCAACGGCATCCACGGTACGTGTACGGGAAGGATCCGCAGATTCGACATCCAGAGGTACATTTTCTGTCGCCGGACCATTGCCCGGCTGATAAGCCCACGCAATGCTCTGGACAATGATTCGTTTCACGCCGGCTTCACGGGCGGCATCGACCAAATGACGGGTTCCTTCTACCCGAATGCGGGAGTTTTCCGCGAAAACCCGGCTGCCGAGGGATGTCAGCTGGTGGATGACAACTTCCGGCCTTGCTTCGCGGACTGCTGCAAAAGTAGCATCCCGGTCAAATGCATCCGCGACAAGGGCTTTAGCTCCCAATGATTCAATGACTTGTATGTTTTCCGGCCGATGAGTCGTACCTGTCACTGTATGGCCGGCCTGGACCAGCCGCGGCACCAGCAAACGGCCAACAGCTCCGGAAGCGCCTGCGATCAAAATATTCATGCGCCCTCTCCCCTTTCTTGCATCGTAAATTCCATGACACGGCTATTGTAGCATGAGTCACTGGCGGGAATAAGGGCCAATCCACAGCGATTTGGAGCAGACCAATTTGTTGATAAACCTAATGTTGAACTCAGATATGCGGTGTATTTTTTCTAGATGATCTCTCCTTCATCTTCTGGCCATTCTTCGGCAAGCGGCCGAACCCGGACGGCGCTGACTTTGAAATCAGGCATTTTGCAGTATGGATCCAGCTCCGGATTGGTGGCCAAATTCACATTCTGGGCGTCTCCCCAATGCATCGGAATAAATACGGTATCCTCACGAATTTTGTCAGAATACCGGCTGCGTACGGTAACCGTCCCCCGTTTGGAACCGACGCGTACGAGCGCTCCGTCTTCAATCCGGTGCTTACGCGCGGTCAGCGGGTGAATCTCCATGAAGCTCTCCACGAACTTTGCGGCGAGCACCGGACTGCGCCGGGTTTGAACGCCCGTCAAATAATGTGGAAGCACCCTGCCGTTGGTCATGATGAGCGGATATTCGCCGTTCGTTTCCTCGCCCTGTGAAGCAACAGGTACCGTCTGAAACCGGGCAAGTCCGTCTGCGTGAGCGAAGGAGTGTTCGAACAGCCTCCCTGTCCCCGGGTGGTCGATTGACGGGCACGGCCAGTAAATGCCTTCTTCCCGCCGCAGGCGTTCGTAAGTGATCCCGAAGTAGTCGGCAATCCCGCCCTGGCTGGCTTTCCTCAGCTCATTAAAAATTTCTTCTGCATCCTTAAACGGAAAATAAGCCCCTCTGCCGAGCTTTTCCGCAACCGAACACAAGATCTGCCAATCATGGCGCGTCTCGCCCGGCGCCGGCCTGGCTGCTTCCCTCAGCAGTACGCGGCCTTCCAGATTCGTCAGTGTCCCTTCGTTTTCCATATAGGAAGTGACCGGCAGGACAACATCCGCGTACTTTGCCGTTTCAGACAGAAACATATCGGCGACGACCAGAAAATCAAGCTTTTGGATGCCCTCGTCCACCAGCGAAGCATGGGGATTGGAAACAACCGGATTCGAGCCCATGACGAATAACGCTTTGATCTGTTCCTGGTGTACGAGCTCCATCATTTCATAAGCGGATACCCCTTTTCCAGGGAGCTCTTCGGGCGGAATTCCCCAAACCTTTGCCACGAACGCGCGGTCGTTTTCATTTTCGATCGAACGGTAGCCGGGCAGCTGATCCGCCTTCTGTCCATGCTCTCTGCCGCCCTGTCCATTCCCCTGACCCGTAACGGCACCGTAGCCGCAGCCTTCCCTGCCGATTTTACCGGTGGCCAGAACCATATTCAGAAAATTCCGGACCGCCATATGGCCATCGGCATGCTGCTCCACGCCGCGCGCAGTAAACACCATGCCGGTGCCCGCTTTGGCATAGGTCACGGCAGCGGTTCTTATCTGCTCAACGCTTACGCCTGTTAACTCGGAAATCCCTTCCAAATCTATTCGGAGCAAATCAGCCTTGAGCTGGTCAAAATCCTTTGTGCGGCTCTGAATAAATGCCGAGTCGATCAAATTTTCGTCCAAGATAACCTTCAGCATACCGCTCACCAAAGCGCTGTCGGTTCCCGGCTTCACCTGGAGATGAAGATCCGCCAGCTCCGCCGTCGCGGTTGCCCGGGGATCAATGACGATGATGAATGCCCCATTCTCTTTCGCCCGGATAAAATAAGGCATGAGGGTCGGCTGGCACTCCGCGATGTTCGTGCCGGCGAGAATAATGCATTTGGCCAGCGGGATTTCCGACAGCTGATTGGTCAGCCCCCGGTCGATCCCGAACGTCTTCACCCCGGCCGATGCCGCCGCCGACATGCAAAATCTCCCGTTATAGTCGATATACCGGCTTCGGAGGGCCACTCTCGCAAATTTGCCGAGTGCATACGCCGTTTCATTAGTCAATGAACCGCCGCCATACACCCCAATGGCATCGCGGCCGTACGCCTCCTGAATGGCCGAGAACCGCGCTGCGACAGTGTCCAATGCCTCTTCCCAAGAGGCGCGGACCAATTCTCCGTTCTTCCGCACCAGCGGATACAGGAGGCGGTCCCGGCTTGAAGCATGCTGGTGTGCGTTCATCCCTTTCACGCACAGCCGCCCCTCGGACGCGGCATTGGGGACTCCCGTCGCCTGAAAACCCGATCGCTGCCTGGCCTCCCCGGGTGCAATCTCTACGGTCATTTTGCACTGCACGCTGCAAAAAGGGCACTGCGTATTCATCGTCAGCGTCATATGCCCACCGTCCTTTCTTCAGAGTGTATATCGGATTGTGCGTCGATTCCTGCGGATCGGGCCATGCTTATCGTTTCGAGCAGCGATTCGCGCTCATCGGGATCGAGCAGCTTCTCCCGTAAACGCTGGAGCCCGTATCGTTCCAGCCACTCCCACACAGGCTCCCGATAATAGGCGGAATCCCGGTACAGCGCAAGGCAGCCGAGAGCCATGTCGATGATGTCCCCGGCATCGGGCAGGACACCGACCAGTTGAGCCGACTTGACCGGATGCTCCATATGTCCGCCGGCGTACAATTCCCATCCGGCCGGGGATGCACCGATACCGAGATCATGTACAAGGACACCCGCCGGGTCGCGCTGACCCGCAGACACCGCGATGCGTATCCGTGCCGGCATGAACCACCCCATGCTTCTTCGCTCCAGTTGGAGCGCGATCCGCCCGGCCTCCGTATGCGGAACTCCTGGTGAGACGACCGGGCTTGCCGACACGCGGATCATGGGCCCTCCGCCGCCGTCCGAGCGATGGATGCCGAGATAATAAGCGGCGGCCGATCGGCATACCGGGCAGCCTTCCGGGCGCTTCCAGCCCAGTCGCAGCATGGCTGCTTGGACGCTTGTATCGCTGCCCGGACTCAGCGCGGCCCGGATCGCTGCACGGTCCATGTCCGTGCAGCCGCAGATCGGCACCGGAGCAGCGGCCGGAGCCGGCTTCTTCCCTCCCGAGGACTTCGCCAGCTCCAGGATCGCGGCCACCATCGGCTTGCAGCCTCCGCAGGAACCGGACGCCTTGGTCCGCTCCCGGATCTGGTCCACGGTTTGTGCCCCATCCAGACCGGCGGCTTCCATAATGGCAGCTTTTGTGACACTGTTGCAATTGCAAACCGTATCTTGATCCCCCATAGCTTCGGCCGTTTTGGCCAATGAAGAATTCCCCCCGGCAGGCTGCGCCTTCAAGGCGGACACCGGCGCCCGCCGCTTTAAATAGCCCAACAGCTCCGTCCCTTCCGAGGTGTCGCCAAAGAGCACAGCTCCGGCAATCCTGCCGTTTTTCATCGTCACCTTCTTATAGGTCCCTTTCATGCCGTCGTAGTGCTGCAGCGCCGTTTCGCAATCCCCACCCTGGATCAGCCCGGCGGAAAATACCTCCACGCCTGACACCTTAAGCTGTGCATAAGGTACTGAGCCTGGATAGGGCTCCGTGTGCCGCCCGCATAAATGCATGGCGAGTACGCGGGCCTGCTCATATAACGGGGCTACCAGGCCGTAGACAATGCCGCGGTGCTCCGCGCATTCCCCGACAGCATATATATGGTCGGCACTCGTCTGCATATAATCATCCACGACAATCGCCCGGTTTGTGCGAATGCCGCTGGCTTCCGCTACGGAAATGTTCGGACGAATGCCCACAGCCAGAACGATCAAGTCAGCCCCAAGCCGGCTGCCGTCAGAGAACTGAAGGCCTTCCGCACGCTTTCTGCCGAGAATACGCTCCGTACGTTTTTCAACCAAAAAGCGCATCCCCTGCTGGGTCAGCTCCCGCTTCAGCATCTCCGCTGCGGAGGCATCCAGCTGCCGGTTCATCAGATTCGAAGCGTTATGAATGACATCGACCTCCATGCCGAGGTTTAGCAGTCCCCTTGCCGCTTCCAATCCGAGCAGTCCTCCGCCGATCACGGCTGCATGCTTATACGTTCGGGAAGCTTCCATCATCCGCTCACAATCCGCGATATTCCGGAAAGCCGTCACTCCCGGCTTATGAATGCCTGGAATTTTGGGCATAAAGGCCGAGGAGCCGGTCGCAATAATCAGCCGATCATAAGGCTCCACACGCCCGGATTCCGTGTAAATCAGCTGCAGGTCGGGATCGGCGCGAAGTACAGTTTCTCCTGTATACAGGGATATCCCCCGTTCTGTATACCAATCCCAATCATGGATCGTAATATCATCTACATTTGTTCCGCCTTGGAGCACTTTCGACAGCATGATCCGGTTGTAATTGGGATGGGGCTCATTTCCGAACACGGTGATCTCATACCGGTCGGGCGCAAAATCGCATATATGCTCCACGCATCTCATCCCTGCCATCCCGTTGCCGACCACGACAAGCCTGGGCTTCCCCATTGCAGTCACCTCCGCTAAAAAACTGTGTAGGCCAGGCCTAAAAATGAAAAAACCCGTCCCTTTGAGATCAAGAGAACGGGCGTCATTGCCAATTAGTCAACAGGTACACCGTTGTACCGGATAATGGATTTGAACTGAGCATAATCGAAAACGAAGTTAATGTCAACATATATTACACGACATTCTAATATTCACCAATAACACAATGAATCATGTCCAATAACAAAATTTATGTATAGTTTATTGACACGGATTTTACATTCCACTATAATTCATTTCGAAATCACAAAGACGTGATCTTTCGTCCGGGAAGAATACTTCCCATGGCAATGAGGCCGCTGGTTGTCCGTTTATGGGCAATCTGCGGCTTTTTGTACTGTATGCGATAAAAGATATGGAGGAGATGGAGATGAAAGAAGGAACGACGTTTTGGAAAAGTGGGCATAAACCGTCTTTATTCAGCGCATTTTTCTATTTTGACATCAGCTTTATGATTTGGGTGCTCCTCGGGCCGCTGAGCGTCATTATGATGGAGGACTATCCGATGACCGCGTCCCAAAAAGCGAACCTGGTCGCGCTGCCGGTGCTGGGCGGTTCGGTTCTGAGGCTGGTCCTCGGTTTCCTGACCGATTATATCGGGCCGAAGCGCACCGGACAGCTCGGAATGCTGCTGACGATGGTGCCGCTGATTTGGGGCTGGCGGTTCGTAGACTCGCTCGGCGAGCTGCACGTCATCGCCCTGCTGCTCGGCATTGCCGGGGCTTCGTTCTCGGCTGCGCTTCCGCTCGCCAGCCGCTGGTACCCGCCGCAGTATCAAGGCCTGGCGATGGGCATCGCCGGAGCCGGGAACAGCGGCACGGTGCTTAGCACGCTGTTCGCGAACCGGCTGGCACAGCATTTTGGAGGGTGGGAAGCCGTATTCGGCATCGCCTTGATCCCGATCGTCATCGTGTTTATATTCTTCAGCATTTTTGCCAAAGACAGCCCCAACCAGCCTGCTCCCAAAAAATTGTCCGAGTACGGCTCAGTGTTAAAGCAAAAGGATACCTGGCTATTTTGCTGGCTGTACTGTGTTACGTTCGGCGGCTTTGTCGGTCTGACCAATTACCTGACGATCTTTTTTCATACGCAATATAATCTTTCGGCTGTGCATGCCGCCGATTTTACGACCATTTGCGTCATCGCCGGCAGCCTTTTCCGTCCGGTGGGCGGGTATTTGTCCGATCGGATCGGAGGCGTCCGCATGCTGCTCATCCTATATACCGGGGCAGCCATCATGCTCGCCTGCGTTTCCTCGCTGCCGCCGCTGTACGTGATCTCCATCCTTCTTTTTGCCGGAATGATGTGCCTGGGTGCCGGCAACGGCTCGGTCTTCCAGCTTGTGCCCCAGCGTTTTCGTGATGAGATCGGCATTGTTACAGGCATCGTCGGCGCTGCCGGCGGGTTCGGCGGTTATCTGCTGCCGCTTGTGCTCGGCGGATTGTACGAGTCCACCGGGTCGTACACGCCCGGGTTTCTGATTCTGAGCGGTGTGGCCGTAGCCAGTGTGCTGGTGGTGTTGGCGGCAAAAGGCCAATGGAAGAAAACTTGGTTTGCTGCGTCTTCCGCAAAGAAGCTAATAGCGGATCCGGTGAATGCCGAATTCAAATCGTAATTCAAGATCGCTGGCGTATAACCAAGCGTCTTCAACGTCAAACAGCCAGTCCACCGATCCGTCCGATGGAGCAATATATCCGTCCAGACTAACCGCGAGATACAGCACTACTTTCGAGCTTTCCATGTTTTTATCGCTCCCTTCTATTCATATGTTACAATGTAACTACGACATAACTTGACGTGATTAGGAGGATATCATGAATGAGCGGAGATTAGCCATGATGCGGATCATCGACTCACGGAAGAAGTTTACGGCCCGCGAATTGGCCGAGCGTTTTAACGTCTCGGTCCGGACCATCCAGCGCGACCTGGATTACCTGCAGCAAATCGGTTTTCCGCTGTACAGCGAACAAGGGGCTCATGGCGGATACCGCGCGCTGGAGAACCGAATTTTGCCGCCGCTGCAGCTGACCCGAACTGAGGCGCTCGGTTTGTTTCTGATGCTCGAAATGCTGGAGAAGGTGCCCGACTTCCCTTTTGACGCGATCCGCTCCCACTTGGCCGTGCAATATTACGGGTCCCTGCCTTCCGACGTACAGACGAACATCGATCAGATGCGCAGCCATATTTCTTTCCGAATGATGCAGCTGCATGAGCCTGCACCTTGGACGACGGAAATTTTAGAAGCTTCGATCGCCAAACGGGAAATCCGGATCGCGTATAAGTCTGCCAAAGGCGATAAGGAGCACAACGTGTACCCCTTTGGGATTTATTTTGAGAATGGCTATTGGTATATGCCTGCGCGAAACCCGGAGAAGACGCTCCTTTTTCGCGTGGACCGGATCCAGCGTGTGGAGAAAACCGGTGCGATCGATGCGGATGTGCCGTCCCTAGCTGAGTGGATGCAGTCAACCGATGATCGGGACAAAGCCGAGGTGGTGCTGCGGTTTACCCCTTTTGGTATGCGGCTTGCCAAAGACGACCCGATTTTGCATACGGCTGCGGACGGACAGTGGAGCGGCCCGGTTCCGTTTGAGGAGTTCGCGTTTACAGCCCGGAGGCTGCTCCGATTCGGCCCGGATGTGCAGATTGTATCGCCGCCCCGGCTGAGGGATTTGGTGCTCCAGCTGCTGCAAGACAGCATAAACCAGTACAAGGAGTAGGCAAAAAAAACACTCCCCGCAGGGAGTGTTTTTTACTGGTCTCTGACCCAAAAGGAATTGGTATACACATGCCTAAACCCTTGGACCAGCATATGGTTATGACTTGAAGATCCGAACACCACATCCGTGCACACCGTCGACAGGCCAGTCCGCTTGGCCTCCGACAATCGATGGCGGATCAGCGTCGTCTGGCATCCCCTGCCCCTAAACGCGGGCAAGGTATAATCGTTGGCCAAATAGCCTTTCCCCGTATGGATGAACATCGATCCGATCCCGGCCAACTGGCCATCCGAGTAGGCGAGGTAATTCCGAAAAACAGGGAGGGTAAAGTACCGTTTTTTTCTCGCCAAAATATCAGCTGAAACGCCCCCCATCAGCTCACTGACGGCCTCCAGCAAAACGTCGACATTGCCTTCGTCCACCGGTTCAATGGTAATATCCGGATGCACTGTTGCAGCCTCCACCGGCTCTGCCTCCAAAAATGCCAGCCGATCTGTGGGCAAAAATCCTTTGCGGTGCAAAGCCAGCGCAACCTGCTCGTTCAGCCGGGTTGGTGCCATATCAAAACAAGGACGGGCATTTCTTTGCTCGTATTCGCTGACGATTTGGTCCAAATGCTCCAGATCCGCGATTCCGAATCCTTTTACCCGATTGTAGTAGAGCGAATCCGGACCGGTAGCTTCGATTAGCAGCCGTGCACCGCCGATTCGAATTTCTTCCAGACGCTTGTCCTGCGAGGAAAGCGCCCGCCCTGCGTTAAACCGGGTCAGTTCCAGCTCTATTTCCTCAATATCGTGTACTTTCTGATGAACCTTTTGCTGAATCAAACCTATTCCCCCTTACTTGTTCCGGGTTGTCTCATTCCCCCGGTGCTCGTACCAGGCTGCTGCAGGCCTTGTTGCCGGATATCCGAATTGCTCCCGGTATTTTTTTCTTTCTTGGGTAAAATCAGGCCATTCCCGCTCGCTACCCGGATGGTTGGCATGATGCACCAGACAGCGAAGAGCATCCTCCAGGCAAGGATCCTCCCAGTATCCGAGATGCACCTCCATTTTGTCTATGAAGTCCGCTCCGTCCAGGTCTTTAATCTCATCCAGCGAGTAGTATCCCATGCCAACCACCCTTGCGGCCACTTTCGGGCCAATCGAGGGCACGGATTGAAATATGGCCAGCCCCTTTAGCATGTTGGCGCGTTCACGGGTGATTTCCAGCATTTGCGATAACTGTACAGTATCGAGGGTGGCAATATCGGTCAGTTTCACTTTAAAGTTTCTTAAATGGGCTCGTTCCTCCGGGGTCAGCGGGAGCTTGGGGGGTGTTTGCTTCAAGGGTATCACCTCATGAATGGACTATCGATTCAGGCAGATCCGTCAATGAACCTCGATTGGACCTCCACTGGAACCCCATTATATACCAGGAAGCTTGGGGCGACAATTTTTCTGACGACAGCCCGCTAAAGCTTAGCAATTCCTCAAATACAAACAAAGCCCGGTATCAACCGATACCAGGCTTCGTTCTCTATTATCATTTCTGATGATTTACGGGTACACGCTTAATGAACAGTGCAATCACAAATCCGATGACTGCGATAATCACCCCGAACATAAACGCATTCGAAACCCCCGCAGTTAACGCATCAAGCGGATTGCCGCCGGGATGCGCTTCGGCGAAATGCTCCTGGCCTGACGACATCACACTCACGGCAAGCGCTGTACCGATGGCGCCGGCTACCTGCTGCAGCGTGTTCATGATGGCAGTGCCGTCTGGATAGAACTCACGTGGCAGCTGATTCAATCCGTTCGTCTGCGCCGGCATCATGACCATCGAAATGCCGATCATCAGGCAGGTATGAAGCACGATCACGAGGAACGCCGCTGACGCGGCCGTTACGCCCGAGAAGAACCACAGGGATGCGGCAGCCACCAGAAATCCAGGGAACACGAGCCATTTCGGTCCGTATTTGTCAAACAGGCGTCCCATGATCGGCGACATGATCCCGTTGATGATTCCCCCCGGCAGCATAAGCAGACCGGCATAAAAAGCAGATTTGCCAAAACCACCCTGAAGGAACAGCGGCAGTACCAGCATCGACGACAGAATGATCATCATGCTGATGAAGATCATCACTACGCCAACGGAAAACATTGGGTATTTAAAAGCGCGCAGGTTAATCATCGGCTGCTTCATCGACAGCTGACGCCATCCGAACAGCAAGAGGCCGACCACGCCGATAACCAGCGACAAGATCACTTTGGTGCTCGTCCAGCCACCGCTGCCTTCACCGGCGCTACTGAAGCCAAACACGATGCCGCCGAATCCGATAGTGGACAGCGCGATGGACAGCAGGTCGATCTTCGGTTTGGTGATGCTGGATACATTTTGCATAAACGCAATGCCGAATACCAGAGCCAGAATCAAAAACGGCAGCGACAGCCAGAAAATCCAGTGCCAGCTGAGGTTCTCGATTAGCAGACCCGCAATCGTCGGTCCAACCGCCGGCGCAAACATGATGACCAGCCCGATGATTCCCATCGCGCCTCCCCGCTTCTCTGGCGGAAAAATAACCAAAATCGTATTAAACATCAGCGGCAGCATAATGCCGGTTCCAATTGCCTGCACAACGCGGGCCACCATCAAAAATTCAAACGATGGCGCAAGCGCCGCAATCAGGGTCCCGACAATCGAAAAGCTGAGCGCTGTAATAAATAGCTGCCTTGTAGTAAACCACTGCAGCAGCAATCCCGACACCGGGACCAGAATGCCCAAGGTCAACAGGTATCCGGTCGTCAGCCATTGCGCTGTCGAAGGCGTGATATGCATGACCTGCATCAAATCACTAAGCGCGATATTCAGCGCCGTTTCACTGAACATGCCGATAAATCCGGCAATAAGCAGTGAAATCATGATCGGTAAAACTTTAAATTTTTTCTCCGTTTGCATTTGAGCTTGCGTATGCTGTACGGCTGCTTCCACAATCCCATCCTCCTGTCATATGTCCAATGTCTCTCTTATCTCTCTTTATATGTCTCTATCTATTTTCTCTGATATCAGTAATCTCTCTATTCATTCGGCCTTATTTTTCTTTATGCGCTTCATCCGATGTATTTTTGGCCAAAAGGCGGTCCAGCAATATGCCAACATATTTGGATGCAAGGAAAATAGGTCCCGTATCCTTGTTCGTCTGGGCGATCAGCAGCGACCCTTCGAGCAATGAAAGGATGACTGTCGCAGCTTCCTGTGAACGGGACAGCTCTACCCCGGCATCCTGCAGCCGTGTGGTCAGGACTCTCTCCCACTCCTGAAGCACGCCTTGACAAGCATCCCTCAGGGAGTTGCTGATGCAGGAGGTTTCTACCGCATTCCAGAAGCTGAGCGGGATAAACCCTTCGAAATTGGTGGCTTTGGCATCGGCCGCAATCACATCGATACAATGCTGAATGGCCTGAGACGGATCGTCGAACCGGTTAAAAGCCTCTTCCCACTTGTCGGATACCGCGCTTTTAATCCGTAAAATGCATTCTTGGGCAAGCTCCTCCTTGCCCTCTGGGAAATAATAATACAGTGAGCCTTTTGGGCAATGGCTTTCCTTGATAATTTGGTTTAATCCCGTTCCGTGATAGCCCTGTTTGGCAAAAAGACGCGTTGCTGTTTCCACGATGGATTCACGGGAATTGGGCTTTTCCGTCATCGCGCTTATGACCTCCTTTCAAAATTATAACGAACGGTCTACATATTATAGTCGATGAAATGCGCTTTCTGTCAACTCATTTTTTTATGAAAAATGTGGGTTGCTTGAACTTTACCGAAGAAAATACAAAAAAGCATTCCGACTGCCGTTCAGCCGAAATGCTTTCTTTATACTCGTTTAAAACGTTACAGCGTATTTTGCTGTTTGATCCAGTCCCTTTTGAATAATGTTCTTGGCTTCGGCAGGCATCTGGTTATGACCCTCGATAATGATTTCTTCCGGCGTAATTCCCCACAGCATCAAGTTGGATTTCACGAACCGGATCGCCCCTTCAAAAGGAGCCATGTCTTCCGTGGAGTAAATGCCGCCCCGGGCATTCAGCAGAACCACTTTACGCCCCCCGGCTAGACCGACGGGGCCTTCAGGCGTGTATCGGAACATGGTTCCGGCTTGGGCCAAATAGGACAGATACGTAATCAGCGGAGCAGGCGCAGCGTAGTTCCAGAGCGGGAACGCGATAACCACCTTGTCGGAGGCGAGAAATTGATCGATATGAACGCGAACCAAATCGGCGATATTCGTCTCCTCTGGCGTCAATTCCTGTCCCTGGCTGCGTTTGAAGAGAGCGGTAAGTGCCGTGTTCCCATAATTCGGCAGGTTCAAGGCGAACAAATCCAGCTCGGTAACCACGTCATCCGGATGGGTGTCCCGGTACGTTTTGACGAACGTTTCATACATTTGAACCGTAACCGATTGCTCTAGCGGACGGTCATTCGCTTTGATCATTAACACATTGGACATGTTGTTGTGTGGCCTCCCATTAACAATATAGGTTTCAAAATAATTAAGCGCATGAGTTCGGAGATGAATACATTGCGGACTTGATTAGGTTTCCGCATTTCGCAATTTTTTATGAATGGACGGAAACGATTCACTCAAACACTACCTAAATCGTTGTTTTTTATTATTGAGAGGGAGGCTTAATTGGTTTATCGTTGTGTTAAACGATACTAATTATTACTAAATATTGATTTTTTATGTAGTTTCTTGATTAAAAATCGACATCCATGTTCCGATATAAGCTCGCCTGCCGAGTTTATATAACCAACATTCCGAAAGCTGACCGATAACAAGGTCGGCCCTGGCCAAGCAAGTTGAATGAATTTTCTTATAAGGGGGTGGGACGGCCAAAGCGGTATCTGCAGCCAGAATGACACATGTTGTTTTCATATTCGGATTAGAGGAGGAAATTTGGATGACTACGATTCGGTTACGACAGCATGGAGTGCTTAAATGGCTGTTCGCAGGCAGTTTAGCTTTGATCACGCTGCTGTGCACGTTGATGATCGTGGAGCGTGCTTCCGCGCATGGTTATGTCCAGTCCCCCGGCAGCCGTGCTTACTTATGCAAAACGGGTGCCAACACCAATTGCGGCCCGATTGTCTATGAGCCTCAAAGCTTGGAAGCTCCGAAGGGATTTCCTGCCGCAGGCCCGGCAGACGGTAAAATCGCCAGCGCCAACGGAGCTTTTCCAACGCTGGATGAACAGTCTCAGGCACGCTGGAGCAAGGTTAACCTCTCTCCAGGCACAAATACCTTCAGCTGGACTTTGACGGCGAGACACGCGACGACCAGCTGGAAATATTACATCACGAAGCAGAACTGGAATCCCAATGCGCCGCTCACAAGAGATTCTTTTGACCTGACGCCATTCTGTTCGGAAAATTATAACGGTGTGCAGCCTGGAGCAACTTATACCAGCACCTGTAATGTCCCCAGCCGCACCGGATATCAGGTGATCCTCGCCGTTTGGGAAATCGCGGACACCGCCAACGCCTTCTACAATGTCATCGATGTGGACTTCGGCGGCGGCAGCGGGACTCCGGATACCACGGCACCTTCGGCGCCTTCCAGCTTGAAGGCATCTGCCATTACGTCAACAGGAGCAACGCTGACCTGGGGGGCTTCGAGCGATAATGTCGGCGTGACAAGCTACAAGGTCTATAACGGAGGCACGCTTGTTGCAACAACGGGAGGTTCTGTCCTCAGTTATCAGGTCACCGGACTTTTACCCAATACATCCTATTCGTTTACGGTTCGGGCTGTAGACGCTGCGGGTAACACTTCGGATGCCAGCAGTGCCGTAACATTCACCACATCTGGCACAAATCCACCGGACACCCAGGCACCTTCCGCTCCAACCGGTCTGCAGGTTGACGGTACACCAACTTCGGGAACGGTTAAATTGAAATGGGCGGCTTCGACAGATAACGTTGGCGTAACCGGCTACCGGGTCTACAATGGAAGTACGCTGGCAGGCACCGTATCCGGCACCACGCTGACCTACACGGCCAGCGGACTCGCGGCCGACACGTCTTATACATTTACCGTTCGCGCCGTGGATGCGGCGGGAAATGAATCGTCCGCCAGCAATGCGGTAACCGCTAAGACGGCTTCGTCCTCATCCGCAGAGGCATGGGCACCCAATGTTGCCTACACACCAGGCACGCTCGTTACCTATAACGGAGCGACCTATGAATGCCGGCAGGCCCATACCTCGCTGACAGGCTGGGAACCGCCGAACGTTCCGGCCCTCTGGCTGTTGAAATAACAAAAAAACGGCTTTCTCCCCGAAACCTGGCGGAAAGAAAGCCGTTTTATTTTGTGGCTGTTTCGAACGGATTACCTTAGTCTACTGGTCTTTTACCAGGATCCATCCCGGAATCAGATACCGTCATCACAGGTCTGACCGTCAGGTCGTTATGTACCCGAATTTGGCAGGACAGACGGACATTCGGCTCGTGAATTCCTTTGGTGGTAAGAATGGCTGCTTCGGCTTCCCCGACAGGGCCAGCATCGCCTTCCAACACTTCCACCCGGCAGGTCGTGCATCTGGCATTTCCTCCGCACCGGTGCAAAATATCCACCCCGTTGTCCTCCAGAGCCAGGACGAGCTTCTGCCCTTCCTCTGCTCTAATCGCTTCTCTGCCTTCCACTTGAATCGTTGGCATACGATCAACTCCTTTTATGATTTGGATCGAATGAACTGGCATTGCTAGATGACAGCTCCAGCCTTCTATTATTTCTGATCTCAAGTCCGAATACAATGAGAACTTTGTCCCGGGTGCATCCTTCACGTTTCATTACCCCAAGGAAGAACTACAGAAGCGTGGCATACCATTGCCGGACATTTTTTTCCAATCGCTGCGCAATCTCCGGGAACTCGTCCTTCAGATTGACCCGCTCGCCCGGGTCCGCCTCCAAATCCGACAAATGAACGTCGTCCGGCTGCGTGCGGTCAAAGTCGAGCTTGCCGCCAAGCACAAGCTTCCATTTGCCCTCCCGAATCGCAAGCTGGCTGTCGTACTCCCAGCAAATTTGCTGATGTGGAGTGCCTGCCCCTTGCGTCAGCATCGGCACGATGCTGCTTCCGTCGATCTCTTCCGCCGCGGGGACGGGGAGACCGGCGAGATCCAACACGGTAGGCACGATATCGGCCATCATGCCGACGTCATCCTTCGTCTGTCCGGCAGCGATGATGGATGGATAGACGAGGATGGCCGGTTCCCGAATCCCGCCTTCGAACAGACTGCCCTTATGCCCGCGGAAGATTCCGGCGCTTCCGCCATAGTACACATCCTCCGTTCCGTCCAGGTAATTGCGCGACTCCGAAGAGGGTCCATTGTCGCTCGAGAAGAAAATAATGGTGTTTTCGTACGCCCCCACCCGTTTAAGCGCTGCCACAATATCGCCGACCCCGTCATCAACAGCCGAGATCATGGCCGCCATCAGCTGACGGTCCCTTGGGAGGTGACTGTAGCGTTTCATATATTTTTCCGGCGCATGCATCGGGTAATGAGGCGCATTATAAGCGGCATACAGGAAAAACGGCTTATCGGCAGCCCGGCTTGCCTCGATAAACTCGACGGATTTGTCGGTGATCAGATGCGTCAGATACTCGCCGTCCCGCCATACCTCTTTGTCGTTGCTCCATAAATCGTGCACGGGATTCACACTCGGCATTCCCCAGTAAAAAATGTGGGAATAATAGTCCACGCAACCGGCCTGGAAGCCGAAATATTCATCAAATCCTCTGGCATTGGGCTTGGTGTCCTCTGCCGATCCAAGATGCCATTTCCCGAATAGAGCTGTCCGGTAGCCCTGTTCTTTGAGGCGCTGTGCAAGGGTTTTGGTGTCGGCCTTTAATCCGCCCGTTCCCCTTTTTCCGCCTAAAATATGGCTGACACCTGTTTTTGCGGGATACTTTCCCGTCAGCAAGGCCGCCCGGGAAGGTGAACATACCGGCGAGTTCGAGTACCAGTTGGTGAAACGAGCTCCATCTTGTGCAAGCGCATCCAAGTGCGGCGTGCGAATCGCATCGGAGCCGTAGCAGCCTAAGTCACCGTATCCCAAATCGTCACAGTAAATCACAATCACATTCGGTTTCGTCAAAGTTGAGTCACACCTTTTATGTAGTTTTAGGATGCATTCCGCTCCTGCTTACTCCTTCGCCACAGAATGTGAGATCCCTTGCCTAAGTGTGATTTTTTAGCTTTTTAGGTGATTTCTCGTACACTCTATATTTGTAGCGAAATCAGTGAGTTTCTATTTCCTTTATAGAAAAGGGACTTCGTATGAAGCGAAAAAAAGGACGCAGAACAACACTGCGCCCTTACGTTTAACCAACCATCTGGATCATATTGTCTCGTTACCAGTGCGAGCTTGGCATCATCCTCCCCACTCTGTGAATCGGCCGTCGGGGGAATCATAAGCTTGTGCCCAATAGTACCCGGGCGCCAGGATTCTGCGGGCGGCAAAGCCGGCTTTACCCGCAGCCGCATTGATCGCTTCGGATGAAGCGGTGTACGTACCTGTCGCTGTAGTGGCGCCACCGACATATTTTCCGCCCATAGAGGTAAACCGGCCGTAAACCGTTGCCTGAAGCCCGGCTCCCGTCTCTTTGTCGACGACCTGCAGGGAAACGGTCGCCTTGGTCCCGTCGTATGTGACCTGCATTTGCCCCACGATCATCGGCTTCAAATCGGTAGGACCCGTCGTTGCGGAGAACGGCTGGCTTGCAGGCCCTTCATTACCGGAGGAATCGACGGCCGTTACCTTATAGACATATGTCGTATCCGGCAGCAGCCCGACGTCGCGGAAATTCAGTTTGTTAGATATACCGGCCAGGTGGGCTGGATCCGGTTCAAACTGCGCATCCGTGCCGCGATAAATGCGGTACTCTTTCACGGTGGCGTTGTCGGACGCCGGCCCGTAGGTGATATCGACCCGCTGATAATCAAAGGCGGCTGCCTGCGGAGTGCCCGTAACAGCTGAAGGCGGTTCGCTGTCCTGCGGCGGCTGCCAGAACACGCCTCCCGGCCCCCATGCAGACGGGAATATTCTCAGGTTGCCGTAATGATGGAGCGCGATCCCTCCGAAGGCTGGATCTCCTTCAAAAGCCGCGTACACTTTGTTCAGTTCCGACTCCATGTACGTGCGGCCTTCCTCATAGAAGCTGATGGCCTCCGGATCTCCGCCGTCGGCGACATCGATCGTTTCCACGCCAATGACGACCGAATTCGGCTTGCCGATCTGATTCGCATAGTCGATTTCTCCGCGTGCTTGTTCAATGATCCCTGCACTGCCGTCCGCCTGATCCCGGTAGTCCATGATCGAAATGTAATCGAGCGTATCCTGAACGTGCTGGGACATCCATTTGACCGAGCCGTTCCACGAGATGCTGCTGGCGTCCACCGATGTGTCGAACCAGCGCGGGATGGCGGCCCCGACCTGCAGGTCCAGGCCGGAAGCCTGCTTGCGATCCATCAATGCCTTGAGCATGTCAAGGTACTGTACCTGAACCGAAGGTTTGGCACTTTTAAAATCACCGAGGCTGTAAGGCTCCGTATCAATGTTTACACCGTCGAATCTTTCCCTTGGATCCGAGGATAAATTGTAATTCAGGATACCTTCGAACTCGGCCACCGCCTGGGTCCGGTACCGGGCATAGGCCCCGAAATAGGGCGGCGTCGTACCGCCGGCGATCAAAGCCTGCACCTGGTAGCCTTTATCATGAGCCCAGCCGACGAAATCCCTGACCTCCGGCCGTTTGTCCTCCAGCATTTGCATGCCGAAATAGGATCCGACCGCCAGGTACAGCGTCCGGATCGGTCTCTGCCCGAACGTCGACGTGTCGGATGCCATAGCATCCAGCACATTACGGGAACCCGGGTTCATGATCAGAGGGTACGATTCATTTTCCCAGATCCACATGGCCCGATCCTGGCCGTACACCTGCTGGGTAACAGTCGTCGGACTGGATGCTGCTTCAACCTGCTCGGCGCCAGGATCTGCATTCGTAGGGATCTCCGCATCCGAGTTCACTTCATTAACTGTCTCTTCCGAGGGAGGGGCCGTTAGTTCATCTTGTGCCGTGGTGACATCTTGAGCTGTTGAGGCATCTTGTGCTTGAGGTACCTCTTGCTCTGTTAAGTTATCTTGTAGTGCTGAAGCATCCTGTGCTGTTGAGACTTCCTGTGCTGTTGAGTCATCCTGCGCCATCTCGTTATATTGCAGCGCTTGGACATCTTGATCGATTTGAGCACTCTGGTCTTTCTGGACGTTCAGTTCCTCTTCGGCATTCTGTCGGATATTTTGATCTGTTTGAAGATCTTGATCAGTCTGGACATCCTGCTCTGTCCAGCCCTCTTGCTCCTGTTGGTCCTCCTGCAGCATTGCTTGGCTGTATACGTTCGCAACCTTCACATATTTTGCGCTGCTATAACCTGTATTTCCGTTTGAATCCACGGCTTTCGCTTCAAGACTATTGACCCGTCCGGCATAAGCCGCTGTCTTCCACTTGTATTGGTATCCTGATCCTTTGGGAGGCGCATCCTTCCACTCTCCGCCGTTAATCCGAATTTGCACTTTGCTGACCGGGTTTTTGCCCCCTGCTTGAATGAGGACATTGATACTCCCCTTCACGGGGCTCGTTTCGCCTGGGCTTGTAATCTGCACTTGTGGGAGCGCGGCGCCCGGATTATCTACTTCCACCGACATATAGGGAGACCAGGCCACATAGCGGGTCACACTGTCTTTTCCCCTAGCCGCCAGTTCTACCGGACCGTCGTACTTGGAGAAATCGACGTCGGCATACCAGCTTCCGCTGCCGTCCGCTTCCGGATCATCCATGTGGGCACTGACGAGCGAATCGCCGCCTACGGCGAGCTCCACGTCGTACACTCCTGAAAACGTTCCGGAAATCCGGGACATACCCGGCCCCAAGGGGCCTGAAGGCTGGTCTATCGCGATGAGAGGCGCAGCAAAGACAGGCAAAGGAGGAATTCCAAATACCGAAAGAACGACTGTGAGGATCAGACAAATTCCGACGTGACGAACAGCTCGTGGGTTTCGGGCATGTCTTTGGGCATGCCCCTGCTTAATTGCCATAAGTCTCTTCACTTCCTTTACATAATGTGTGAATGACCTTGACATCGCAACGGGAAAAAGGGCTAGGAGGAAGGGTACAAGCTGAGGAATGTTAGTTTGAAGCGTTTACTTCTTCTTATTATGGCGGACGTTCGCTTAGAACCACATGTGACAAAAATGTGAACAATAAAAGGGGTTTCAGCATTTTTCCGCGGTTTTTCTACCCGAATTTTATCATCCCGCCGGGTACCGCGATGTCCCCTGTACCTGGATAAACCTTCAATGAACAACCGCACGTACGCCGATGGTGGATGAACCTTATAACATCGAATCAGTCCCCTTCCCCACATAGCAAAGGCTGCTCTATACACCGCTTTCCCGTTCCGATATAGTGGAAGTTAAGCAGTATGAATTCTTTTCCAGCATATATTTTGGGAGGAATCGGAAATGGAACCTTTTGCGCAGAACTTATTACAGGACAAAGTGGTGTTGATTACCGGGGGAGCCACGGGTCTGGGCCGGGCCATGGGTGAAAAGTTCGTGCGGCTTGGTGCCAAACTGGCGATCGCAGGGCGCCGGGAAGAAGTGCTGAAGCAGACCGCCGAACAATTTAATGATAGCGGTTACAAAATATTCTATGCTCCTTGCGACGTTCGGGAACCGGCACAGATTGCGGAGTTGGCGGATGCCGTTGAACGGCATTTCGGCCGGATTGACATTCTCGTCAACAACGCCGCCGGCAATTTCATCAGTCCCACCGAAAGGTTGTCCCCTCGAGCCGTAGACGCGGTGCTGAACATCGTACTGCACGGCACGTTCTATGCGACCCTGGAGATCGGCAAACGCTGGATCGAACGCGGCCAGGGAGGCACCATGCTCAATATCGTGACGACCTATGCTTCAACCGGATCGGCTTTTGTCGTTCCATCCGCTGCGGCCAAAGCCGGCGTGCTGGCACTGACCCGTTCCCTCGCGGTAGAATGGGCACGTTACGGGATTCGCCAGGTGGCGATCGCCCCCGGCCCCTTTCCAACCGAAGGCGCATGGTCCCGCCTCTCTCCTACGCCGGAGCTGGAGCAGCAGATGATCGATCGCGTCCCTTTGCGCCGGGTCGGGAACAAAGAGGAGCTGGCGAACTTGGCTGCCTACCTGGTTTCTGATTATGCGGGATATATCAATGGGGAAGTGGTCACCATTGACGGTGGAGAATGGCTGCAGGGGGCGGGCGAATTCAATGAGCTCCGCTCCGTCACCGAGGAACAATGGGATGCTCTCGCCAAATTAACCCGGAAAGGGAAATAAGAGAAAAAACGTCTATCGGCGCACCTTCCAAGAAGCCAGACCGCATTTAGCGGAAGTTTTTCTTGCGAGATAAGGAAGCCCAATCTCCGAAGCTTATCCTTTCTTATATTTAAAATAACAGCACAAATAGGCTGCTCTGCATAAGGCAGCCTATATTATTGCGCTCATCGATGTCGTAAACCTGGCATTCAAACCTGATACTGCTTCAGAATTTCCTGAAGCTTCAGAGCCAGGCCAAGACGGCCGTCGATCCGGAGCGATCCGGTCATGTACGCCATCGTCGTGTTCAAGTCGTTCCGGAGCAGTTTCCGAAGATGGCTCTCAGACATCGTCAGCGTGCAGTCCGCGTCACCCGAAGCGTCCTCCACAACCCGAACGGTTCCATCATGGAAATATACCTGCAAATGTTTCCCTGTATCCTTAATATGAAAATGGTAGGAGGCGTGCAGCCCATCCAGCGCCCCCGGCTGTTCGTTCATTTTTCCGGCCATCGCTTCAAGTTCTTGTACCACGCTCATCCATCGTCCCCCTCTTATCGCTCTCTGTTTGCGCTTCAGGGACATGCCTTTCCAGCACCCGGAAGGTGCCGGTGCCGAAGGCGAGCAGATCCCCGTTCTCTTTGCGCGCATAGGCCTGGGCTGTTATCAGCTTGCGCGAGCTGTGGATGATCTCGGCCGTCACGATGACACGCCCTTCACCCGTGGAAGCCACGTAGTTCATGTTCAAATTCACAGTAACCACATTGGCTTCCGGCCTGGCCAGCATAATGAGTATGCCCATGGCGGAGTCGATGGCTGAAGCATGCATGCCGCCGTGCACGATCCCGATGAGATTGAGATGATGAGGCAAAATATCAAAGGCTACCACGACCTGATCGCCTTTAAGTTCAATCAGTTCGCATCCGATAAAATCCCAAAAGGTATGCTTCGCGGCGTTCTCCAGCTGCTTCAGCTTCAGGTTCATCTTCAGGCTGTCCGTCGTTTCCGGATTCATGTCCTTGCCCTCCTTCTCATTTGGCGTCGCCGGGTATCATCCCCTATAGGTCGACCTTCGATTGATTGACCAGCTTCTCATTCTCTTCTTCGATCAGTTTGCGGCGAAGCACTTTGCCCACCAGCGTCTTGGGCAGCGACTCGCGAAACTCGTAGATCTTGGGCACTTTATACACAGCCAGCCGTTCCTTGCACCACTGCTTCAGCTCCTGCTCAGTAACAGACGAGCCTTTCCGGAGCACAATGTAAGCCTTTACATTTTCGCCGCGGTAAGGGTCGTTCACGCCAGCCACGACGGCTTCCTCCACATCCGGATGCTCGAACAGCACCTCCTCGATTTCCCGCGGGTAGATGTTATAACCGCCGGCTATAATCAGGTCTTTGCGCCGGTCCAAAATGTAAAAAAAGCCCTCTTCATCCATCCTCGCCAGATCCCCGGTGTACAGCCAGCCGTCCCGGAGCGTGCGCTCCGTATCTTCCGGTCGGTTCCAATATCCCTTCATGACCTGTGGGCCGCGGACGACCAGCTCGCCGATTTCGCCAAGCGGCAGCTCTTCACCTGTATCGGGATGCACAACACGGGCTTCGGTATCCGGTAAAGGAATGCCGATCGAGCCGTTTTTGCGTTTCTCCCATATGTTGTTGGCATGCGTAACCGGGGACGCTTCGGTCAATCCGTAACCTTCGATCAGCTTGCCGTGCGTGACCTCCTCGAACCGCTCCTGTACCTCCAGGGGCAGCGGAGCCGCTCCGCTGATACATATATTTATGGAAGAAAGGTCGTACTTGTGCACTTCAGGATGGTGAATCACCGCAATATACATGGTCGGCGCCCCGGGAAACACCGTCGGCTTCCGCCGGTCAATGATCTTCAGCACCTGATTGATTTCAAAACGTGGAACCAAGATGAGCGTTCCGGCATTATAAACTGCCTGATTAAGCAGCACCGTAAGCCCGAATACATGAAAAAAAGGCAGCGCAGCCAAGTATTTTTCCTGGCCGATCCGTGCCCGGTAAAACCACAGCTGCGATTGAATCGTATTGGCTACCAGGTTCATATGCGTCAGCATGACGCCTTTGGCGAAACCGGTCGTTCCTCCGGTATACTGGATGAGCGCCAGGTCCTGTTCCGCATTGATGTCTACCTTGACCGGGTCGCTGCTTGATTGTTTCATGAGGCGGGTAAAGGATACGATTCGATCGTCATACGTGACGGAGACATTTGTTCCGTCTTTTTTGGCGGCAAGAGGGTATAGGATGTTTTTCGGAAAAGGCAAATAGTCTTTGACCGACGTGACGATCAGCTTACTGAGCGGCCTGTGGGTCATCGCCTGTTCCACGCGCTGCACCAGCGCATCCAACGTCACGATGATGCGGACGTCAGCGTCGGATAACTGATGCTGAATTTCCCGCGGCACGTACAGCGGGTTAGTCATGACTACCACGCCGCCCGCAAGGAGCGCACCGTAATACGCAATGACCTCCTGCGGGCAGTTAGGCAGCATGATGGCGATCCGGTCCCCTTTGCGGACACCCAGCCGGAGCAGGGCGTTCGCAAACCGGTTTACCGAAACCAGCAGGGATCGGAATGTCATTTTCTTCCCCATGAAATCCAGAGCAATATGCTCTGGATATCGGGAAGCGGAATCCACTAGAAATTGCGCAACGTTCTGCTTGGGATACTCGTAACTGTGCGGGACCTCACTAGGATACTGACTTAACCAAGGTTTACTCGACATCCAGGCCACCCCATCTCACGAATTGTTACAGCACGTATTTTTCCGCGGCAATGACCTTTTCAGCGATTTCACGCTTCAATCCAAGCGTATTGACAGGCGACTTTCTCGTCAGCTTTTTCAGAACGGACAGCTGCGTCCGGAGCGTGTCGCCCGATTCCATCGCGGCGAGCACTTCCTTCGCCCACGTTTCGATTTTATTGAATTCGTCATGAACGAATACGGTCGTCATCAGGATCGGCAGGCGAGCCTTGTCTTCGCCGGAGCGGTCGATGATTTTTTGCGTACGCAGCAGCGCACTTTCCATCGCATAGACGGAAATCATCATATCGGACAGATGGCTCAGAATCTCCTGTTCGTCCTCGAGCTTCAATTGATATTTCTGTACGGCCTGAGCGCCGGCCATCAGGAAAATTTTCTTTGCCATCTTGATCAGATGGGCTTCCTGATCAAGCGTTCCCTCGAAGGTTTGCGGAGGAATCGGCTCCAGAAGCTCGGCCTGCAGCGCCACGGCCTTTTGCATCAGCGGCAGCTGGCCCTTCATGGCCCGTTTCACCAAAGTGCCCGGAATGAGCAGACGGTTGATTTCGTTTGTGCCTTCGAATATGCGGTTGATCCGCGAATCCCGATAATTCCGCTCCACCCGGTACTCTTGAATAAAGCCGTAGCCGCCATGGATTTGCACGCCTTCGTCAACCACGAAGTCCAGCGTCTCGGAGCCGAACACCTTGTTGATCGAGCATTCGAGCTGATATTCGGCAATGGCTTTGGCCGATTGATAGCCCACTTCTGGACTGCTGTGATCCACTTCGGCAAGGCCAACATCGAACAGACCTGCCGTGCGGTAAACCATGCTCTCGAGCGCGTACGTTTTCGTATTCATATCCGCCAGCTTTTTGCCGATCAGCGGGAAGGTGGAGATTTTCCGGCCAAACTGCGCGCGCTCGTTCGCGTACTTGGCAGCCAGCTCAATCGTATCCTTGGAGGCGCCTACACAACCGGCGGCCAGCTTGAAGCGTCCGATATTCAGGATGTTGAAGGCGATTAAGTGCCCCTTGCCTACTTCCCATAACAGATTCTCTACAGACACTTTCACATCCTCCAGGATGAGCGGACAGGTGGACGATCCTTTTATTCCCATTTTTTTCTCTTCCGGCCCAATGCTGACGCCTTCCATCGTGCGCTCCACGATAAAGGTGCTGAAGTCTTTGCCGTCCACTTTGGCGTATACAATGAATAGGTCGGCGAAACCGGCATTCGTGATAAACTGCTTGCTGCCGTTCAATACATAATATTCACCGTCCTCGGATAAGGTGGCTGTCGTTTTCGCCCCCAGCGCATCCGAACCGGAGGAAGGCTCCGTTAAGCAGTAGGCGGCGATCTTCTCGCCAGTTGCCAGAGCAGGCAGGTATTTCTGCTTTTGTTCCTCAGTGCCGAAATAGACGATGGGCAGCGTGCCGATGCCGACATGGGCCCCGATCGATAACGCGAATGCGGATGCCTTGGTCAGACGCTCGCTGATCAGCGTCGAACTGACCTTATCCAGACCAAGCCCGCCATAGGCCTCCGGCACATCGGCGCCCAGCAATCCGAGTTCACCGGCTTTGCGCATCTTCTCCACCGTAAGCTCATAATTCAGTTTTTCGATCGCTTCGTCATGGGGCACCACTTCACCGGCCACAAAATCCTCCGTCGTCTCGGAAATCATTCGGTGTTCTTCCGTAAAATCTTCCGGGGTCACAATACTGTGAAAGTCCGTGTCTTCAATGATATAACTGCCGCCGATCACCTTATTCATCGTTGTGCTCATCGTTCCCGTCTCCTTTGCGATATGAATTTTTAATATAAAAACCAAATCACTGCAGAACGCTTTCCGCTTACGGATGAACCTCAAACACGCCCGCGGCACCCATGCCGCCGCCGATGCACATGGACACCACGCCGTAGCCGCCGCCGCGCCGCTTCAGCTCGCTGATCAGGGTCGTCGTCAGCTTCGTGCCCGTGCAGCCCAGCGGATGCCCAAGCGCAATCGCGCCGCCGTTGACGTTCACTTTCTCCTCATCGATGCCAAGCTCCCGGATAATGTGGACGCACTGGGAGGCGAACGCCTCGTTGATTTCGAATAAATCTACGTCCTCCAGCGTAATTCCGGCCATCTGCAGCGCCTTCGGAATCGCCTTGACCGGACCGACGCCCATAATTTCCGGCTCGACGCCGCTGAGCGCGAAGGAACGGAACGTGGCAAGCGGCTGCAAGCCAAGCGCCTCGGCTTTTTCCCGGCTCATGACAACGACCGCCGCAGCCCCGTCGCTGACCTGGGACGCATTCCCCGCCGTGACCGATCCGTTCAGCTTGAATGCCGGTTTCAGCTTGCCCAGCACCTCCACTGTCGTGTCGCTCCGCACGCCTTCGTCCACCCGAAATTCAAAGGTTTTCGTCTGCACTTTGCCTTTCTCATCCACACTTTTCAGTTCGGCCTGAACCGGCACGATTTCGTCCTGGAACTTGCCTTCCGCAATCGCCTGCGCTGCCCTGGCGTGCGATCTCGCAGCGAACCGGTCCTGATCTTCCCGGCTGATGCCGAACCGGTCGGCCACCTCTTCCGCCGTATGTCCCATGGCGATGTAGACCTCCGGCATCTGCTCAACGATCTTCGGATTCGGCGACATCTTGAAACCGGTCATCGGCACATGACTCATGCTCTCCACGCCCCCGGCGATCAGGATATCGGCATGCCCCAGCATGACTCGTTCTGCCGCGAAGGCGATCGACTGAAGGCCAGAGGAGCAAAACCGGTTGATCGTCAGCGCCGGCACCGTCACCGGGAATCCGGCGTACAGCGACATGATCCGGGCGAAATTAAGCCCCTGCTCGCCTTCCGGCATGGCGCAGCCGATGATGATGTCCTCCACGTCTTCCTTTTTAAGGCCCGGCGCGCGTTCAACGACCGCTTCCAGCACCGTTTTCCCGAGATCGTCGGCCCGTGTCTGTGCCAGGCTGCCTTTCTTGGCACGGCCGACTGCGGTACGCGCCATCGATACAATGACTGCTTCTTTCATGGAATATCCCCTCCCGTGGATGTTAGTTGCGGAGCGCCTTACCTTTGGTTAACATGTGGTGCATGCGCTGCTGCGTCTTCGGTTCGCCGCAGAGGCTCAAGAAAGCCTCGCGCTCGAGGTCCAGCATATACTCCTCACTGACAAGGGTTCCTGCCGGGACATCACCGCCGGCGAGAACATGGGCCAGTTTTCTGGCGATCAAGTAATCGTGGTCGCTGATATAACCGCTTTGCTTCATGCCAAGCGCACCAAGCTGAAGCACGGCCTTGCCCTCAGCCCCGACGACCCGGATCTTCTCCTGCGGGATCGGTTCATAGCCGCTGCGATCCAGACCGAGAACAGCCTGCTTCGCCTGATAGATCTGAACATCCTGACTCACCGCAACACGGTCGCTTGGCCGCAGGTACCCGAGACGCTTGGCATCGTGGCCGCTCGTCGATACCGTCGCCGTTCCCACGGTTTGGAAAATGTGATTGATGTACGGCTGCAGATCCGCATCCGGAAGACCGGCCGTTTGGCTTGCCCGCAGCGCCAGTTCCTTGCACCCTCCACCGGCGGGGATCAGGCCGACGCCGACTTCGACAAGACCGTAATACGTCTCCGGCGCAGCGATGACCAGGTCGGCCGGCATGCAGGATTCGACCCCGCCACCGAGGCACATGCGGTGCGGCGCGGCCACGACCGGCTTTTCAAACCGCTTCAGCGCGTACATTGTGTACTGGAATTTCCGGATGATTTCGTTGATTTCGTCCCATTCTTCGTCCTGTGCTTCCATGAGGAGCAGCATAATGTTGGCTCCCACACAGTAGTTGCGTGCCTGGTTCGCAATCACGAGTCCTCTGAAATTGCTGCGAACCTCGTCAATGCTCTGCGTAATCATGGAGAGAATGTCCTCGCCGATCGCATTGTTGGGCGAATGAAATTCCAGGCAGGCGACGCCGTCTCCAAGGTCGATCAGGCTGGCGCCGCTGTTTCCTTTCACCACCTTGTTTTGCTCTTTCAGACTGCGCAGATTGATGACTTCTTCCGGCTGTTCTACCTCACGGTATGCGCCCGACGCCACATGAATCGAATACAGTCGGCCCTCCTCCTGCTTGTAAAAGGACTTGTGTCCCGCAGCGACCCACTCTTTAACCCAGGCAGGAACGGTCAAACCTTCGGCTTCCATCCGCTCCACGGACCGGGCCAGGCCGATGGCGTCCCAGGTCTCAAACGGTCCGAGTTCCCAGGAGAAGCCCCATTTCATCGCATCGTCGATTTCCTTGACCGAACCGGCGATCTCGCCCACCTTTTCGGCCGAATAGACAAGCACCTGCTTCAGAATGTCCCAGGCCAGATCCGAGTAGCGGTCCTTCGCCCCGAGGAGCGCCTTTGTTTTCGCTCCGGCTCCCTTGGCCATTTTCGCGGCCTCCAACGATGCCGATTTGGGCTTCATCTGCGGCACATATTCCAGCGTTTTCAGGTCAAGGGATAAAATCTCGCTCCCGGCCGGCGTTTTCTTTTTTAAATAGAAGCCCTGCCCGCTCTTCTCCCCGAGCCAGCCGCGTGCCACCATGCCCGTCAGCACGTCCGGCGAAGTGAAAACCGCCTGTTCGCGCTCATTCTCGACGTTCATCCGGACGTTATCCGCGACATGAACGAACGTGTCGAGCCCCACCAGATCCAGCGTGCGGAAGGTAGCGCTCTTCGGACGCCCCATCGCCGGTCCGGTCACCGCATCGACCTCTTCCACCGTGAAGCCCTTCTCCAACATTTCCTGCAGAGTCACCAGCAGGCCGTAAGTACCGATCCGGTTCGCAATAAAGTTAGGCGTATCCTTGGCGATGACGACACCCTTACCGAGCACCCTTTCGCAAAAATCCTTCATACGCGCCACGAGCTCCGGCTCCGTGTCCCGTCCGGGAATAATTTCAAGCAGCTTCATATAACGGGGCGGATTAAAGAAATGCGTGCCCAGGAAGTGTTTTCTGAACGATTCGCCGCATTCGGCCGCCATCTTGTTGATCGAGATGCCCGACGTGTTCGAGCTGACCACCGTACCGGGTTTCCAATGCTGCTCTACGCGTTTCAGGAGCTGCTGCTTCACTTCCAGATTCTCGACCACCACTTCGATGACCCAGTCGACGCCTGCAATTTGCGGCAGATGATCTTCGAGGTTGCCCGGCGTAATCCGGGAAGCAAACGCAGGATCATACAGCGGAGCCGGCTTGATCTTGCTGAGCTTCTCAATGGCTGAAGTTGCAAGACGACTGCGTACCGCCGGATGCTCCAGCGTCAACCCCTTCTTCGCCTCTTCCTCTGTCAGCTGAGTCGGAACGACGTCCAGCAGTAAGCACGGGATCCCGACATTGGCCAGATGTGCAGCAATGCCGGAACCCATAATTCCTGAGCCGATGACGGCTGCCTTGCGAATGGATTTGTTCATTGTGTGCTTGCCTCCATTTCAAATCCTTTATTGTGAGCAGCGGAATCCCCGAACACGGACAGCTCCAATATTTCGGCGATATCCTTTGCTTTCACACGCTCTTCCACTTCTTTCATCTTCGTCCCATCCTCCATCATGGTCAGGCAGTAAGGACAGGCGCTGCTGATGATGCTTGGATTCACTTCCAGCGCCTGCTCTGTGCGGGCAAGGTTCACCCGTTTGCCGGACGTCTCCTCCATCCACATCATGCCGCCCCCGGCGCCGCAGCACATCGCATTTTCCCGCGTGCGCTTCATTTCAACGAGCTCTACACCGGGAATGGCCCGGAGGACGTTGCGCGGTTGGTCGTACACGTTGTTATAGCGTCCCAGATAACACGAGTCGTGATAGGTGATCCGCTCCTTCACTTCATACTGGGGTTTCAGCTTCCCTTCGCGGATGAGCTGATCCAGCAGCTCGGAGTGATGAAGGACTTCCACCCCTTCGAGCCCGAATTCGGGGTATTCGTTTTTGAACGTGTTGAAAGTGTGCGGGCAGGCGGTCACGATTTTTTGGACGCCGTATTTTTCGAAAATCTCGATGTTCTCCATGCACAGCTGCTGAAACAGCATCTCGTTGCCCATCCGGCGGGGCGTATCCCCCGAATTTTTCTCTTCGTTGCCGAGAATGGCGAAATTGACGCCGGATTCGTTCAAGAGGCGGGCAAACGCCTTGGAGATTTTGCGGCTGCGCAGATCGTATGAGCCCATCGATCCGACGAAGAACAAATATTCAAACTGCGGATTGTCCTTGACGGTCTGCACCCGGATGCCTTCCACCTCGCCAGTCCAATTGGCCCGGTCGTTACGGTTCAATCCCCAGGGATTGCTTTGCCGTTCGATATTTTGCAGGGCTCGCTGCCCCTCTGCCGGCATGCTTCCCTCCATCAGCACAAGATGGCGGCGCAAATCGATGATTTTATCGACATGCTCGTTGCCGACCGGGCACTGATCCTCGCAGTTGCGGCAGGTGGTACAGGACCAGATCTCCTCCTCGGTCATGACGTCGCCGATCAAGTTCATGTCCTGCGGACTTGTGTCCTGATGAGTCCAAGTGGCCTTCTGCCATGCCAGCGTCGGGCGAATATCCGTCACGCCTTCCGATGAAGACCAATCGGGATGTGCTTCGGACACGGCTGCATCCAATGCATGCGCTCCACTCCCCGCAAAAGCATATTCGGGAACATACGGCGACTTACCGGTAACGGCTGTACCCTTTTCCGTCAAATGATCGCGCAGCTTCGTAATAAGATGCATCGGCGACAGTACCTTCCCGGTATTGGAAGCCGGGCAGACGTTCGTGCAGCGGCCGCATTCCACACAAGCGTAGAAGTCGATCATCTGCTTTTGCGTAAAATCTTCGATCCTGCCGACGCCGAACGACTCGGCTTCTTCATCATCAAGGTCAAGCTTGCTCAGCTTGCCGACAGGCTCGGAGCGGCCCAGCCAAATATTGACCGGTGCGGTAATGAGGTGAAAATGCTTCGATTGAGGAACATAGACGAGAAAAGATAGCAGAATAAGCAAATGGGCCCACCAAAAGATGTAGAACAATAGGGATGCCGCCGTCCCGGACATGCCGGAGAAGATGGCCGCAATCGCTGAGGATATAGGTGCGTAAGCGGATGGCTCGAGATCGAGCCGGATTCTTTCGAAGGTAAGCGACAGGAGTACAGACAGCATCAGGGAGAAGATAAAGAACACGACAATGCTCGGCTTCCACCCTTTCTTGAGGCGCGCAAGCTTCTCGCCATACCGGCGGTAAGCGGCATATCCCATCGCTACAAGGACCAGAAACACCGTGATCTCCTGAAGCAGACCGAATACGTCGTACGCGGGAAGCGGAAGGTGCCCGCCGTCTGTCAGTCCTTTGATAATGAGATCCAGCGCGCCGAACTGAAGGATGATGAAGCCGTAAAAGATCACCACGTGCATAATGCCGCTCTTCCGGTCCTTCAGCAGCTTTTTCTGGCCGAACACCTGTCCCAGGAACTCGCCCCATCTGCCTTCACGCTGCTTCCGGAAATCCACCGGCTTGCCGAGCTTCACGTACAGCAGTCTGTGATACACCGCTTGGCAGAACAAATAAATACCGTACCCGGTCACAGCGAGAAACAGCAGTAAATTGACGATTGGCCACACCATTTGTCATCCGTCCTTTCTTCGTATTCACCTAAGTTTGGTGACGGGTTACATTTAGTAAGCGGTTACAAAGCTTGTTTAAAAATAAAATCTTACCTTGAAAACATTGACAACTGGCACTGTTTCCCATAAGATTAAGAAAAATGAATGAGGATTCATTCAGTTATTTGAATTCTAACACCGGGGTGGCCTGATGACAAGTAGAAAATTGGAAAAATATGAGTTGATTTTGGATGCAGCCTTAAAAGTAATCGCGGAGAACGGCTATCACGGCTCCCAGATTTCGAGGATCGCCAAGGAGGCAGGCGTCGCGGACGGTACGATTTATTTATATTTTAAAAACAAGGAAGATATCCTTATTTCTCTGTTTCAAGCCCGTCTCGGAAATCTGGTCTCCATGTTCAACAGCAGCGTGAAGGAAACGAATACCGCCGATGAAGCTCTCCGCAAAGTTTGCGAAATTCACTTTACCGAGCTCGAAAACAACATCAATCTGGCTTATGTGACACAAATCGAGCTGCGCCAGAGTTCGTTGGAGCTGCGCAAAGCCATCGGGCTTGTCGTCAAGCCCTACATTCAGCTGATCGAGCATATCATTGAACAGGGGATTGCCGAGAAATCGTTCCGCGCAGACCTTGATGTCAAGCTGACACGCCTGCTGATTTTTGGGGCGATGGATGAAGTGGTCACCTCCTGGCTTATCTCCAGCCGAAAGTATTCCCTTTCCGCTCAGGTGGATAAGACAGTTGAGTTTTTCTTACAAGGTTTAAAATAACGCGTTTGAGAGAGGAGCTTGTCCGCATGAATATCTACGTTATGCTGAAGCAAACCTTCGACACGGAGGAACGAATCGTCATTTCGAATGGACAGATTTCCGACGACGGGGTCAAGTACGTCATCAATCCGTACGACGAATATGCGGTAGAAGAAGCGTTGTTGCAGCGGGATGCGCACGGCGGTACCGTAACCGTCGTCTCGGTGGGACCGGAGCGCACGGCCGAGGCGCTGAGAACGGCACTGGCCATGGGCGCCGATGAAGCCGTGCTTATTGACGGCGACAGCATTCCCGGCGATGAGTTCAGCATCGCCACTGCGCTGGCGGCCTATTTCGGCCAGCAGTCCGTAGACCTTATTCTCGGCGGCAACTTCTCTGTAGATTCCGGCGGGGGTCAGGTCGCAGTAAGGGTAGCCCACCTGCTGGGCCTGCCTCACGCTTCCTCGATCACGAAGCTGGACATTGCCGGCGGAAAAGCATCCGTGCAGCGGGACGCCGAAGGCGATACCGAATCGCTGGAGGTCGCCCTTCCTGCGATATTCACCGCGCAGCAAGGGCTTAACGAGCCGCGGTATCCGTCGCTGCCCGGCATTATGAAGGCGAAGAAGAAGCCGTTCCAGCGTCTCGGGCTTGGCGATCTCGGCCTGACCGAAGCGAATGTAGCCGCCAAGACGAACCGCCTCTCCCTCTCCCTGCCGCCTGAGCGCAAGGCCGGGCAGATCCTGAAGGGAGACCCTGCCCAGCAGGCCGCGGATCTGGTCCAGCTGCTGCGTACCGAAGCCAAGCTGATTTGAAGTAATTCATAAAAGGAGGAATCCCGAATGAGTAAAACGTTTGTGGTCGTAGCTGAGGTCCGCGGTGGCAGCCTGCGTCAGGTTTCGTTGGAAGCGCTTCAGGCGGCATCCATTGCCAAAAATGAAGGAGACGCCGTCGCTGCCGTGTTGATCGGGTCGCAAATTACGACCCTTGCTGCAGATCTGGCGGGCTATGTGGATGGCCGGGTCTACGCCGTGGACCACCCCGAGCTGGAGATCTACAACGCTGAAGCTTATTTTGATGTCGTGCAAAACGTGTTTGAGCAGGTGACGCCTGACGTGGTCATCCTTGGCCATACGGCACTGGGCCGGGATCTTGCGCCGAAAATCGCTGCCCATTTGGGTGCCGGACAAATTTCAGACGTGACGGCGATCGAGCAGAACGGTGGCGAAGCGGTCTACACCCGGCCGATTTACGCAGGCAAAGCGTTCGAGCAAAAGTCGTTCACTGGCGGCCCGCAGGTCGTGACGATCCGCCCGAACAATCTGTCTCCCGCACCAAGCGTATCTCCGCCTGGGGAGATCATCGAGATCGATTACGCCCCTTCTGGCTCCCTCCGCTCGATCGTAAAGGACATCGTGCGCAAGACGTCCGGCAAGGTTGACCTGACCGAGGCGAAAATTATCGTTTCGGGCGGCCGCGGCGTCAAGAGTGCCGAAGGGTTCAAGCCGCTTGAAGAGCTGGCGGATGTGCTTCACGGCGCGGTGGGCGCTTCCCGGGCGGCTTGCGATGCAGGCTACTGCGACTATTCGATGCAGATTGGCCAGACCGGCAAGGTCGTGACGCCGGAGATCTATATCGCCTGCGGCATCAGCGGCGCGATCCAGCATTTGGCGGGGATGAGCCAGTCGCGGGTCATCATCGCGATCAATAAGGATCCCGAAGCACCGATTTTCAAAGTGGCGGATTACGGTATTGTCGGGGATCTGTTCGAGGTCGTGCCGCTCCTCACCCGCGAGTTCCGCAAGGTGCTAGTTTAACAGCTCTAACGGCTCGTTGGACGTGATGAAGCCACATCGTTTCTATATCTAAAAGCAAAAGCATTCGTCAGCCGGTTCACCACCGGTCTGACGAATGCTTTTTCCTTGTCTTGTCGTGTATGAATCGCTGTTCAAAGGGACAACGCGGCAGCTCAGACGTTTGCCGAAGCTAAAGCTTCTTTAATCTTCCGGTTCACCCATTCGCGCTTGGCGATCAGCCATTCTTCTTCGCGCGGGTAGCGGCTGAACGTGATCGGCTCGGGCAAATCTTCTTCCAGCGCCTTCAGCACATTCTCCCTGCCGATTTTCGATTCGAGCAGCTGGAGTGCACGCAAATCCTGCAGCGCTTCGTTCATGACCTCAAGCCGGATCGATTCGACCGGCACGCCGCCCGGTCCCGGATATACAATAAACGGATCGCCTGACGGAAAAGCTTTGCCTGCATCGGTCGTTTCATACGGATCGATCTCGCCTTTGGAGTATTGCGAATAATAGAAGTTATAACCCCAATGCAAAAATCCGGCGGCGTCAAACTTGTACAGCTGGTAGCCCAGAATCCGATTGCGGGCCGAAGGGAAGCACATGAAGCGGTTAGCCACCTCTTTATATTGGGAACAGCAATAGTACGTCCAGAGCGGCTGGACGTTATGCTCCAGAAACGGCTCGATATGGTTGCTGGCCGGAATAGGCGATTTAACCAAACCATTCTCAAAGAAATCATAGTCCGACAGGGCGTCGATGATCGGGAATCCTTGCAGCAGACCGCCCAGCAGCTTGCTCGCATAGCCATAAGACTCCAGGTGATCCGTCCCAGGCTCATCGGAGATGTGGAAATAGCTTCGTTCCGACAGGTCATTGGCATGAATCCATTCCGTTAGCGCCGGAACAAACTGCTCCAGGAACAGACGATACGATTCACCGGTGGCATCGGTCTCCCATCCGAAAATCTTCTGTGGATTTCCGTCTACGGATGCGATGATCTTCGGCGCATGCTTCGCCCCCCACTGCGTGAACAAATGGGAAAATTCAAAATAGCGGATGCCCTTCTCATCACACAGCTCAACCCATCTTGCGAGCCGGTCAAATCCGAACTCGTATTGATTTTCTCCTGTGACGGCCACATCCACAAGCTGAACCGTCGGCCGCTCCCCGCCGACCTCGGTGTCCAGCGGCGGCGTAAAGACGGGCGTCAGAATCATGTTCATGCCATGCTTTACGGCCGTATCAATGAATTGACCGATCACCTGCCAGTGTTCTTCACTGAATACGTCCAGATTGTAATAGGTCGCCAGGCAGTCTGCATGGAACCATTCGGTATGTATCAGCTTCTGGGGAGGCAGCTCCTCCGGAATCAGCTCCAGCTGAAAAGTCTCCACTCCGGCAACTTCCCCATCCCCGGATGCAAAACGGACGGTGATCGGATAGCTGCCCGCCGGCGTCTGACCATTCGGCTGAAGCGTGATCCACACACTTTGCCACTCTCCCGGTACGGCCGGAATAGTTTGTTCTTCATCCAGCGGATACAGTGGATCCGGAAATAGTCCCGGTTCGGCACGCAGGACATGTTCATCGTGATCCGGATATACAGGAAGTCCGGACGGCACGAGGCCAACGCGGCGTACCGTAACCTGCAGTGCGGCCGGAGCATCTACGATGACTCTGAGATCGTTCACCGGGCCTTCCGTCCGGTAAGCGGCTTGAAAAGCATACGTTTCGTTGCTGAGCATCGACCCGCCTGTCACGGGATGTTCGGTTCCCTGTCCATCCGGAAATACTTTGGATAACGAGCTGAGAAGCCTAGTCTGAAATACTTGATTCTGATTCATTGAGCCAATGATCCCTCGCTTTCAAACGGTATGCTGTATCCTTCGCTGTCCATCCCCGGCATCCTCTTTAAAAAATCCAAAAATAAATATTTTTTTAATCTGCAAACACTTCCCCATCTTCCGGAATGATTACCCGGCTGCTGTATCCTGCCTTCTCTATCGCATCTCTAAGGTCATCCCTTGTTACAAAGCAGTGATTGATCGCTTCCATGTGAACGGAAGCCACTCGGGTATCTGGTTGATGGCGCAGAAGAGCAAGCACGTCATTCTCATCCATAATGATCGGGTCCCCCGTCACGAAGCGGGCGCCGCCGGCGTTAACGATTGTCAGATCCGGCTGGTAAGCATCAAGCGCTTCTTCAACATCACGGCACCATATCGTATCGCCTGCAATGTAGACCGTCGGCTCGCCTTCGGCTTGAAGGACAAAACCGCATACTGGCCCCATCTGTTTCCCGATTTCTCCCGTTCCGTGCTGGCCTCCGGTACGGGTCACAGTGATTCCTTGAAACGTAACGCTGCTTTCGACCGGTGTCGTGTCGGTAAACCCGGCTGCCCGGATCTCACCTTCGTCCTCCGGCTGGCAGAATACCGCAGTCTCCTTGCTGATTTGCTTCTTGGCAGGCTCATCCCAGTGATCCGGATGCCGGTGGGTGACCAGCAGCGCATCCGGCTGCACGAGCTTTTCCACCTCCACTGGCAGGGGTACCCGCGGGTTGCGCAGTTCGTTGGCGGTATTGATTACCGGCGGATTGGCCTCCTTCTCGCTAAACATCGGATCGACGAGAAGAGTTACACCGGCATATTCAATAAACAATGTGGCATTGCGGATCAATTGAATTTTCATTTCCATTCACTCCCGGTTTGGTTTATGATTCTGTTATTCACGATACCAGTATAAATCAGGAAAACGTGTTCTTTACATAGCCTGGCGAAACGATATTGGTAGCTATATTTTCACGGTGAAAGGAATGAAGGGCAAGATGAGCAAACAAGATATCGATGAGATCGACCTTAAAATATTGCAGCTGCTGGTGGAAAATTCTCTCCAGTCCAACAAGGAGATCGGAGAAAAGGTACATCTCACTGGTCAGGCGGTGGGTGCCCGCATCCGGAAGCTCCAGGATCTGGAAGTGATCGAGGGTTATACACTTCGGTGCAATCCGGGCAAGCTCGGACTCCAGGTCAGTGCTTTTATTACGGTCTTTATGAAATCCGCGGATACGCATACTTCGTTCCAGCATTACATCCAGCGTACCCAGTCCATCGTGGAGGCACACCGGATCAGCGGTGAAGGCTGCTACCTCCTTCGGGTGCAGGTGCCAACCCCTATGGACCTCAATGACCTTCTGGGCGAGATGGTTCAGTTCGGCAATTATAAGGTCAATTTGTCCATCGGCCAGCTAAAATAGCCCATCAAAAAAAGAGCTCCCCATCCCTGTTCGAGATGGAATAGAGCTCTTTTTTTTGGAGAGTCTATAACCTTTTTTAATTGGCTTGTTACCCCAATTTAGATGCATCAGGAGCGAAAAAGGTTATGCAGCTTGAACATTTACCAATTACAGTAACTCAAAGTTAAGATCCGGTGAATGAGCAGCGGTTACCGGCTCTATTGGTGTTTCCAGATAACCCAATTCCAGAACGGCGACGATCCGCTCCTCTTGGTGAACACCATAACGATGGGCGGATGCTCGATCATAAATCCAATCGTTCATCGTCACTCGGACGTGGAGCTTGCTCTCCTGAGCAAGCAGATGGAAATTTTGCATAAGGCAGCATGCGGCCGCGAAATCTTCTTCCCTTTTATGAGGATCTCGCTCTTCTTTAATCACCAGGATCAAATATGTCGGCGCCTCCTCCTGTAATCCGGCCATAATATCTGTGCTGCCTGACCCGATAAATATAAAACGCCACGGCTCCCGCAGTCCGTCATTCGGAGCCCATACGGCCACATTTAACAGATCCAGGACATGACTTTCAGGAACGGGCCGATTGCTGTAGTTTGATGTAAGTCCTTTATTTGAGACACCGGTGATGTTCATGAGTTCGCCTCCTTATCCCGTTATGATCGTCCATTTCTTTTCTGCACGTGTCCTGGCTCTGGCTTTCGGTATTTTGTCAAAATATCCGAGGTGTAAAATTCCCACCAGTTTCTCCGTTGGTTTCATCTGGAAAAGGTGGAATAACTCCCGGCTCTGCATCATCGGCTCCGTATCCCATAGGGTGCCAAGCTGCCGTTGCCAGGCAAGCAGCTGGAAGTTTTGCATGATCCCGCAAACTGCAGCGTAATTCATGTCATTTGTCCTTCTGTCCTCATTCGTGCTGGCAATAACAGCCAAATGACCGGGTATTTCCGTTACTCTTTTTCGGACAAAATCCCGAATTTTTTCCGGCAGCCATTTGACCAGTTTGTTCTTCACCAAGGGCTCAAGCATGCAGGCAGCGAGACGTTCCCTGGATTCCGCCGTTCCTGCATATACGTACCGGTAACTTGAAGCCTCGCCGGAAGGATAAGGATATAAGCCTTGCGCTTCGCGGAGCAACTCCCGCACAAGTTCCTGATCCACCTCGGGAGAGGATTTAAACCTGCGGATGCTTCTGCGCTCTTGGATGATTTTCGCCCATTCCATGATTCGAACCCTCCTGTTCATTCAGACTTGAAAACCGCCTATGATGTGATTCCCCACTACTGAAGCATTACAGCCTCGCGAATCACTCGTCGGTTCCAAGTACTGCATCCTGGCTTGCTATTTTGAGTTGGTTAAAACCATTTGTTTCATTTGAAACAATAAATGTACGTGAAAGGAATGCTCATCGTTCTGCCTTAAGCCTATTCATGGAAAGATGTACTTTTCAGAATCGATCGTTCCTTTAAAAGAGATAAATGTATCTTTGGATAAAAAAATAATTTGATTGTAACAGTTAAAATGCTTCCGATACTCTCAATTATTTATTCATACGAAACAATATTATTGTATAGATTTATCCGGCCTCTGTCAATTCCGTTTCATCGCTTGTATCGGCCATCCAGCGTGGATACGCCGACGTAAGTCGTTAAAAGGCTCTGTTCGACGCGGTTCACACTTACCAGGATGTTAGTACCTGTACTAAAAGTGCGTACTTACAGCGGGGCGAGGTATTTTTTATACTCAATACGAAGTCATTATCGAACAAAGGAGGACCAATCCGATGAAAACCTTAGTGATCGTATCGCATCCAAGCATTGAAACGTCTGTCATTAATAAACGATGGGTCCAAGAGCTCCATAAATACCCGGAAAAATACACGGTCCATGAGTTGTACAAAGCTTATCCTGACCAATCTATCGATGTGGAAAAAGAGCAGCGTTTAGTGGAAACGCATGACCATTTAATGCTGCAGTTTCCAATCCAGTGGTTCAACTGTCCGCCTCTCCTGAAACAATGGCTGGACGAAGTGCTGGCATACGGCTGGGCTTATGGTTCGAACGGTGGCGACAAGCTAAAGAACCGCAAAGTCGCTCTTGGCGTCTCTGCAGGGATCAAAAAAGCGGATTACAGCGAAACAGGCAGGTACCGGTGTACACTTGAGCAAATATTGGTTCCGTTTGAAACGACCTTCCGGTACTGCAATGCGGATTATCGTTCGGTGTTTGCATTCTACGGTACGGAGAGCGAGCCTGGTGAAAATGTGCCGGGAGCGGAAGCCGATCAGCCCCTAGACGAACTGGAACAAAGCGCGCAGGACTATTTGAAGTTTATCGACTCCCTCTAAGCCGGCAAATGGATTGGGCCATTAAAAAAGAAGTATCTCCCTGTAAGGGAAATACTTCTTCTAATGAGCCGTATTACGGGATGCCTATCGCTGAACAGCCTCAACGCCGGGAACCACGTTTTTCTCCCCCCACTCGCACATCAGATTCAGGACAGGGATGAGGGAAAGACCCCGTTCGGACAAGGAATATTCGACCTTCGGGGGAACCTGAGGAAATTCCTTGCGTATGACCAGGCCATCCGCCTCCATTTCTTTTAACATGACGCTAAGCGTTTTAAAGGAAATGGTTCCGATACTCCGCTGGAGTTCATTAAAACGCATCACTTGATGTTCGGACAACCAGTACATGATGATCATTTTGTATTTGCCGCCGATTAAGGACAGCGTATATCCAAATCCGGTGTCTTTGAGCTTAACGCCGCCCGGAACACAGGTTTCCCGCACAGGAGCACCTTCCTTTCGCCAAGACGATCTGTTTTCATTATATATGCTAAGTTCTTCAGCGTAAAAGGATGTGCAGGGGATAAAGGCGGCTTGCCCGGTAATCGATGCTTACCCATCAAAAGATGCTTACCTATACATTTCTGCCGTATGCCTCAATCTGCGTCAGGGCCGGAAACGGCGTCTCATCGCCTTTGATCAATCGCTTGAGTACCAGCCATTCGACCGTGCGGGGAGAGATGTCAAAGTATTGGATGCTGCGGATTTTTGCAGGATGGAGCTGCTCCTCTGACCCGTCGGAAAAAGCGACCGTTACTTCTTTCCACCAGCTGTCATGCGGAAAATCGCCGCGTAATACAAGGCCCAGCCGGTCAAGCTGCACCTTACGACCGAAATCCAGTGTCAGCTCGGCATCCGGCTGCTGGTTAATTCCCCAGGATTGATACGGGTAAGAACCGTGACTGTAATTGGCATAGACGCCGTCGATGGCGTTGCGGGCAAAGAAGGTCGGGTCGTTTCGGGTTTCGACATTCGCATGAGCATGCGGGAAAGCGCCCGATTCCTGCTTCTGGTCATGAGGGTTTAAGGCCAGATTGCGGTACTGGCTAATCTCATTCTCCGTCGCATACCGGGCAGTAACATAATGCTTCGATCCGGCAAAAGCGTTCTCGGGATATGCTCGTTTGTACGCCAGCGGAATCTCGTATTCCCATGTGGTTCCCTTTACATAAATGAAAGACGGATTGAGCGTCTCATCCATCTGAACCACGATATACGAATCCGGCTGTTCCATCGTAACTCTAAACTTGTCGCCCTCGGTGTACTCCACACGCTGGCAGGCCAGATGCGTAAACCCTTCTTCTTCCCGTTCCATCAAATGGACATGCGTCATTTGCGAATCGCTGTACTCCTCCGTCCTCACTTCATCTTGACGATTCAATAATTCGAGCTTGATTGTCGGCATCATCGTTCTCTCCCCATTTCAGAGTATCAAATGAACATTATTGGATTGATATAAACTAATAAGAACATTATATAACGGTTCATATGAACGCTAAAGAGATTTTTTAAGATTATAGAATTTATAAAATTCAGCGAAGCTGAACCATTCTATAATCGCAAGAAAAACTTCAGCTAAACGCGGTCTGTCTTCTTTGAAGGTACATCGATAGACGTTTTTCTTATCATCACCTGGTGATCCTTCAGCTTCATTGGGCAAGAAGATGGTTGTAAACCGAACGGCAGACCCTTAATCGTCCTAAAATCCGGTTCCCCGTTTATTTGTGCCAAAAGCGCCCTAACTTACAGCGTTTTTTGTTATACTAAAATTGCATTAAATCTATATTTAATGCAATTTATCTTTAAATCGATCAGGTGGGTGCCAAGCTGATGAAATATACGGAAGTTTTTGAGCAATATGAACGCGAAACGAAGCTGTTTGTTTCCTACATGAAGGATCGTGAATATTCACAAGAAACGCAGAATGCTTATTTTCATGATCTCAAGCATTTTTTGACGTCGCTGGACGGCAAAGCCGTCTCGGAAGTTTCGGAGATCGATGTGATGTATTTCCTGACCCGTGTGCGTGAAAGCGGCGCAGGCGCCCGGTACCGCAACCGGTGCCAGTCGGCCATCCGTCTCTTTTATAAAGTCATGATTCGATTCAAGCTAACGGACCATAATCCGGCCATGAATATTGAAAAAGCAAAGGTCGAGAAGAAAAAACAGCCCGTGTATCTTCAAAAGCAGTTTCTCGATGCATGCCTGGGACTGGTTGAAGGAAGATATATGATTCGAGACGTTGCGATCGTTGCTCTGATGGCCTATGCGGGACTTCGTGTCAGTGAGATCGTGAAGTTAAACATTTCGGACTTCGATCAGGTAGGGAATAACATCGGTGTGCTCGGAAAAGGCGGGAAATGGCGCTACATCCCCCTCCCTGCTGAAATGACCCACTTGCTGCAGAAATGTCTGAACGAGCGGATCCCTCCCCGGAATGCCAAGGAAACGGCTTTTTTTATTTCCCAATTCCGGCGCCGCATCAGCAAACGAATGGTACAGAGTATCGCGGAAAAAACCTTTCAAGCCCTGTTCGAAAAGTATCCGCATTTATCGGGAAGAACGCTGTCCGCCCATAAGCTGAGACACTCCTTCGCTACGGATTTGCTGCACAACGGAGCTGACCTGCGGACGGTTCAAGAGCTGCTTGGCCATGAGGATATTTCCACGACCCAGATCTACACCCACGTATTGGATGAGGCCAAAGAACGTGCGATGAATAATATCCGGCTGGCCATTCCAGAGGAGTTGTTGAATGGACAAGCTTAAACGGGCTGCAGAATTTATTTGGGGAACGCAAAAAGCTCCCGAATGACCGACCTGAGCCGTACAGGTCTTTTCATTGGGAGGATGGGAAAAAAGCTACCCTTTAAGCGATCCGGTCGTCCGCTGGATATCGTTCAGCTTGGCGCCGCCCAGCAGCTGCCTCTGCATCCACTGGTTCGAGACGAGCGCATCCCCGTCCGCCTTTAGCTGATGATACAGCCGAGCGCGAAGTTCTTGAAGGATGCCGGCATGCTCCGCTTCGCTGACGACATTATTCAGCTCGCCGGGATCAGATTGCAGCTGATACAATTCGTCGATATCCGTTGGATTCCAGATGTATTTCCACTGCCTGGTCCGGATCATACGCTGCGTATACAGGCCGAACTGCTGGCCGTTGTATGTGGATATAACCGCGTCCCGCCACGGCTCAGTCAGTCCCTCACCGGCAAGCAGCGGAAGCAGCGATTTCCCCTGCAGATGGCCGGGGTTACATAACTCTAGTCCCAGGATGGACAGTAACGTCGGAGGCAGATCCAGAAAATTATACACGAAATCATCGCAGGTTTGCGCGGGATGCCGAACACCGGACCAACGAATGATGAGCGGCACACGGACGACGTCGTCATATAAAATATAATGCTTATCCATCATGCCGTGCGAACCGCACATGTCGCCATGGTCGGCGGTAAAGATGACCATCGTATTCTCTGCGGCTCCTGTGCGTTCCAGCACGTCCAGCACCTTGCCGATGGCATCGTCAAGCTGACTGATCAACCCGTAGTAACGCGCAACAATGGGCGCCCAGTCATCCCATGTAAAATGCTCCACGCCCCAGCTGAGCCGCTGCTGCCGCTGGATGTACGGCTTGCCCGCCAATGAATCCCTGAATCCTTCCCACTCCGGCACGCCTGCAGGGTCGTACATGTCGGCAAACGGCGCGGACGGCCGGCACGGCAGGTGCGGTTCGGAGAAATGAAGTGCCATATGCCAAGGCTTCCCGCTGGATTGAAGGCGTGCCAGTTCCTCGGCTGCACGGTCTGCAAACCAATGCGTCTTTGCGTCTTCCAGCGGAATGGGATTACTTTCGCCGAAGTATCCGTTTGTAAAATGCACGTCCGGGTACTTCTTCTTGGCATATTCGTCGTACTCCGCTTCACCGAGATACGAATGATATCCGTAGGCTGTCGCATCGTAATCGGGATTCACACCCCATTTCCCCAAGTAGGAACAGGAATACCCGTTCTCTGCAAGCGTCCTCGCCCAGGTGTAGGCGTCAGGAGGCAGCGCCGCAACGGGAAGCGCCCCGCTGTAGTTCCACAAGGCGCCAAACGTCTCCGGCCGTCTGCCATGAAGCAGGGACTGCCGCGCCGGGCAGCAGACCGGCAGGACGGAGTACGCATGCGAGAACGCTGCGCCATCTGCAGCCAGCCGGTCCAAATTTGGCGTGCGGACCGGATGCTTACGACTGTAGCCCACGCAGTCGTATCGAAGCTGGTCCGCGGTGATCAGCAGTACATTGGGACGCTGATTACGCATGTGCACCGCTCCTGAACTCGCTCGGTGAGCAGCCGGCATGCCGCACGAAGAGCCTGCTGAAGAACGACGGATCGTCATAGCCGACGCTGGCGGCCACGGCAATCACCTTCTCGTCCGATTCGGCCAGCATCCGCTTGGCCCGTTCAATCCGGATTTCATGGAGGACGTCGAATACGCTCTTGTGGAATTCTTCCCTCATGATGCGGTTAAGCTGGCGGGTACTGACGTTAAATAAACCGGAAAGGGATTGGAGCGTAATTTTTTTATCGAAGCTGCGCTCCAAATAACCGTAGATCCGACGGGCTGTCATCACCCGGTCCAGCTGGCGCGGCGAAGCATAGCTTTTGCGACTGTGCATTAGCGCGTAATATCGAGAGAGGAGCACCAGCAGCTCCACCAGCTGAAGCTTGATCACCGTCGTATGCCCCAGGACACGCGCTCCGATTTCCCGGATCATGCTGTCAAGCAGCGTAAGGACGGAAGCCGCTTCCTGTCCGAGCAGGTTTAAATGATGATTGAAACGGACGTCATGCTTCAGGAAAGGATGCACATAGAAGTAATCCATCGAAGTGGTAATCTCCAGCTCCCTGAGCAGCGCGTCCGATATGAAGGACGGCATGAACAGACAGTTGATGATTTCCATCTTCTCGCCTTGCTCCACGTCATAGGCATGTATCTCGCCCGGGTTGATAATGAACACGTCCCCTGCCCGGATGTCATAACGCGTTCCTTGAAAGATATGACTCCCTTTTCCCTTCACAACATAGACGAGCTCGACGAATTCATGCCCATGCTCGGCAAGCGATCCCTGCTCGGTCCGTGTGATCCAGAACGGAAATTCTTCCTTCATAAAGCCCCGGCTATTGAGAATTTCCTGCATGCAGCAGCACCTCCTTCTGACCGTTAACCGTTAATGGCAGGACGAGGCTGCCTGATCAAACCGCTCCCGCCGCGGATCCCGCTGCCATTCGTCCCAGCTCATGCCGGAAGCGGACAGAATTTGCTCGATCCGTCTCCGGAAAGGCAGCCCCGCCTCAGCAAGCTGCCGCATCATCGGGTCCTCGCGGCCGCCGAGCTTGCTGCTGACCCATTCGCCGATTTCCTGTTCGAATTGATCGGCGAGCTCCGGAAGCTGATCCGCCAGATTGTCGTTCTCCGCGGGGTCGGCAATCAGATCATACAGTTCCCTTGGCGGACGGGTAAACGGTCCAGCATCGTACGTTCGGATGAACTTGTACCTCGGTGTCCGGATGGCTCTGGCCGCCTGCCAAGCACATTCGCTCAAGAATACTTTCTCCGCTGTCCCCTCGGCTTCTCCTCGAATCGCCGGCCATAAACTTTTGCCGTCCAACCCAATAGGATCTGCTAGCGGAGCAAGGTTAATATGTGAAGGGAGCTCTTGGCGGATCGACTCCAGAATGGTCGGCAGCAGGTCTACCTGCTGAACCAGCCCATGCACTCTCTTTCCTGCAGAAATTCTGCCCGGCCAACGCATGATAAGTGGTACATGGACGGTCGGTTCATACAGTCCGCAGTGGTCCCAATATATATCGTGCTCCGTCAGGCTTTCCCCATGATCCCCGAATAGAATCAGCAGGGTATCCTCGGCAATTCCCAGTTTTGCCAGATGGTCGTCCAGCTCCTTCAACCGGTCGTCCAAATACCGGATTTCGGCGTCATAGAGCGCATCATAATAAGCACTGTCCGTTACCGGACCGACCAGATCGTAGTGGTGGTGTTTAAAAAAAGGATACGCCGGATGATTATACGCCCGCTCCATGCTGCGGTTGGCCGGATCATAGGGATCACGGCCGCTGTCGTAAAATTCGGGAATATAGTCTGCCGGCGGCAAATAAGGCGTGTGTGCATCCCAGTAATGGAGGAACAGAAAAAAATTCTCCTCCCGATGCGCCTCAATCCACGGGAATGCCAGCTCGTTGACCGTCACGCCGTCGATCCAGCGGTTGCCGCCGACGCTGTTCGTATAATAGCGGTAACCTCTGGCGAACCATTCCTTCAATTGATACAAATTGTCTACCGCCGAGGTCGTGAATCCGGCGCTTCGCAGCATTGTTGGCAGCCATGGCACCGACTTTGGCAGGTGAGCCAGCTCGGAACCATGCGATACAACGCCTGTTGTGAGTCCGATTTTGCCCGTGAAAATCCCGGTATGCGCCACTTCGGTCGGAATATCGGCGGCGTACGCCCGTTCGAAAAGAACGCCCTGGGCGGCAATCCGGTCCATATGCGGACTCGTCGGCTTGGTGTAACCATACCCGCTTAACCGGGAAGCGCGAAGCGTATCCAGCGAAATCATAATGATTTTCATCCGTCTTAGTCCTCCTAAGGAGCTGCCTTTTTTAGCGGTGCCCTGCGATTCAGCCAGGATAGAATCTGATCGCTGTTGTGCTGAAGCGAATGGGATGATGTGCAAATCGTGATGTCGGGATTGGATGGGATGTCGTAAGGGTCGGATATTCCGGTGAAATGCTTCACCTCTCCCCGCCTTGCTTTGGCATACAGGCCCTTCACGTCACGCCGCTCGCATTCCTCCAAAGGACATTTAACATACACTTCGACGAAACCCGGAATTTCTTGCCTTGCGTAGTCTCTCATTTCAGCATATGGCGTGATGGCGGATACGAGCACATGGACCCCGTTACGGGCAAGGAGCTTAGAGACGTAGGCGATTCTTTTAATGTTCTCAAACCGCTCCTCACGGCTGAACCCGAGGCCTTTGCAAATCGTTTCCCGCAGCTCGTCGCCGTCCAGCAGCTCTGCGCGGACTCCCCGCTGCAGCAGTTCATTCGCCACATAACGGGCCGTCGTCGTTTTGCCGGCACCCGAAAGGCCGGTAAACCATAATACCGTTCCTTTCTCTTCCTGCCTTATATTCATCCTTAAGTACCTCCTGCTTATGGGCTGGTCGGCACCTCTACGGGTATTCCGCCGGACTGATGCGATCGGATAGCCGCTTCGATGACTTCCTGTGCGGCGAGCGCATCCGAGCCTGAAGCCTCGATGTCTTCGGGGGAAGCTCCTCCCTTGATCTGTTCGATAAAGCGGTTGATCCGGTGCTTGAATGTGTCATCAAACCCCTGCATCCCGCCGAACAATGGATTGCGCAGCACCGTAAGTTCATCCGATTGATGCGGATAATACGTCATGCTCTCATAGACGTTGTCGATGACGATCCGGCCTGCGGTGCCGGCCGCTTCACAGAACTCGATCGGGTGGCGCATGGAGGCGTCGTAACTGCCGGTTAGATGACCGACTGCTCCTGAATCGAACTCCATGTTGACCGAAACGGTCGACCACGAATTCCGCCCCGGCGCTTTCGTCATGAATGCCTGCACCCGCTTCACGTCGCCAGCGAAGTAGCGCATGACGTCGATGGAATGCGGATGCAGCGCACGCATGTGCAGCCACTCCGTATCCTCCTGCCGGTTCGAAATGGTTAGCCGCATGTTCATATACAGCATGGAACCAAGCTTCCCTTGTTCGATGAGTTCCTTAGCTTTGTACGCAGCAGGTGTAAAGCGGTGATTCAGGTTGCAGGCTAGCCTTACGCCTTTTTCCCGGGCGAGGGCGACCATGCTGCGGGCCTCTTCGATCCGGTTCGATATTGGTTTCTCGACGAGCACGTCTTTTCCTGCTTCGATCGCGATAACGGCAGGCTCGAAATGATGGCTCCCTTTCTCAACTCCCGCCGTCGCCACGGCCACCATATCCACAGATTCTGCGGCGAGAAGTTCACGCAGATCCGTATAGAAAGGAACGCCATGCTCGAGTCCCGCCGCTTCAGCGCGGTCCGGCATAAGGTCGCATACGGCGACTAGCTCCGTATCCGGGTGCTGCTTGTATGCCCGGCAGTGAATCTTGCCAATATGATTCACACCGACGACAGCAACCCTGATCATCGGGATTCCGCCTTTTCCTTCGCCTGCAGCGAACGCGCCTTTTTGATGGAACCGATGTGAAGGGAATCATATACTTCCTGGGACGAGGTGAATTTCTTGCCTGTTCCATGCCAATTCAAATTGGTATAGATCGGGTTGACTCTTTGGGTCTCCTGCTCTCTCCTGGCAATGTGATCCTCCATCCGTTTCGTAAGCAGCGCAACGACATCCGGCTCCTGCTCCGCGACATTATGATTTTCTTCGGGATCGAGAATGAGATTATACAGCTCCACCTCAGGCTTGAAATGGAAATCCGGTTCAAGCGCCCGGATCAGCTTCCATTCCGGTGTGCGCCAGCCATGCTTGCGCATCCAAGTGCACTCGGTGATATAAAATTCGCTGATCCGGTCCCGCTCTTCGCCAGCGATCGTCTTTCGCAGACTGCGACCGTCGAACTTCGTCTCCACGGGAAGCTCAAGGAGATCCAGAACCGTCGGCATCACGTCCGAAATGACCGTGACGTCTGATACCCGCTTACCGGCCGGCACGCGGCCAGGAAACTTGATGATGAGCGGGACGACCAACGTGCAGTCGTACATCCCATGATGGTCGAAATAACAGTCGTGCTCATACAGCGTCTCTCCGTGATCGGCGGTGATGATCACAAGCGTGTCATCCTCCAGGCCCATCGCGCTGAGCTTGGCAAAAATGGTTTGAATGCAGGCATCCATATAGGCGACGGCCCCGTCATACTGCGCGGTGACGTATTCCTGGTCGGTGACGCCTTCCGGAATCCATGATTTCAAAAAGTCGGCAAACGGTTTGAACGCGTAGACCGGTTCCATGGAGCGGTTGCCGGGATCCTTTTCGTCACTGCCGTAGAACATTCGTTCATACGGCGCGGGCGGCAAGTAAGGAGAATGAGGATCCATGTGCCGCAAAAAGAGGAAGAACGGTTTGTTGTCCGCAGCCAAACGTTCCAGCTCCGGTACGGCCACTTCGTTCAGATTTTGCGCTTTGGGCGTTCTTCCCGTCTCATCGGGCTGCCAAGCCTCGTAATCCAGATACGTCTCGAATCCGCGCGAGGACGGGTTGCCGGTGAAACCGATGCATGTCGTGTTATAACCTTGATCGCCCAGCGTTTCGGCCAAAGTCTGCACATGATCGCCTAATGGGCCTTCATGGCGGAGCGCCACGACGTCCGTTCCGAATACGTCCATCCCTGTCAGCATAGACGCATAGGCCGGAGTGGTCGGAATGCTGGGACTGAAATGCTTCTCGAACAGGACGCCATCCTTCGCTACGCGGTCGATATATGGGGTCGTCAGCTTTTCGTAACCATAGGAGCTCATATGATCGCGCCGAAGGCTGTCGATGCCGAAAATAATGACGTTTGGCTTACGCTTAGGCTCATTCTTACGCTTACGGTTGCTCATGTCGATTGAGTTCACTCCTTACCAAATATGGATTTATCGCGCACCCAAGTTCTTGAGGATCGCGTTCAAGTAGCCGTACGACTCAGCCGCAACGATGGATACCTGCGCCAGTGAATGCTCCGGTGAAGCGCCGATGACCTCTAACACGACCGGGCCATCGTATCCGCCGTCGACCATGGCTTTGCAGTACCCGTACAAATCGATGTCTCCTCTTCCGCACGCCTGCAGTTCGATTGGACCAGGGCCTTGTTCCTTCCCCAGGCAGTCACGGATATGGATGTGTTTCACTCGATTTAACACGGCTGGAAGCGCCACTTCGGCTTGCTCGCCGGCGCGGTGAATATGGCTCGGGTCCATATCAGTGCCGAACGCCGGAGATGGAACCTCTTCCATGGCCCGCAGCGTTGTCGGCGTATTGTGGATCGCGTTGCCTACATGGGCTTTGACGCACAGCGTTACGCCAAATGACGCTGCCTTCTCAGACATACTGGCCAGCTTATCGATCGATGCGGCGAGGTCTTCTTCGACATTCATCTTGCCCCCTGGACCGACGTTCACGATCGGGATCTTCATCTCGGCGGCCGCTTCGAATGCAGGAAGCAGCCGCTGCTCATCGAGCGATGCCACTTCCGTCGAAAGGAGGGACAGGCCGTTCTCTTGTACGATTTCGAGCAGCTCGTTCTTCTGCTCCTTCCAGCGGCTAAGGTCCAGATGTTCGCACATCCCCTGGATGGCGGCAATCTCGACTCCGTCGTAACCGCAGAGTGCGATTTGCTTTGCCGCTTCCGCAAAGCTGAAATGCTTGAATAATACGGAATTGACCCCTAACTTGATCATCTCGGGTTTTCCTCCTTGGTCTTCGAATATTCGAATAATGGATATAATCCAGATTTCTTACTTCAAGTACAGCGGATCACCATGCAGCGGCGGCAGCGGATGCGGCCGAACGACTTCACCGCCGAGTTCGTAGGACTCCTGAACCGCATGTACGTATTCCAATACGGCCAGTGCATCGCGGCCGCTGGCGCGCAGCTGGTCCTGAGACACTTTGTTCTCTACATCCTCCAGGAAGGCGTGCAGCCGGTTGTTGAACGTCCGGTTAAAATCGTTAGTGCCGAAATCGGTGACGACCGGCTCCGGTTGAACGCTGATCGCAGCGATGCCCTTCTCCGCTTTCCAGAATGAAACCTTCTCGACGCAATTTTCGATGCAGAAGGTCCCCTTGGATCCAGCCACCTCCAGGCTCCACCAGCCGCCGATCCCATACACCGCATCGCCCCGCTGGCTCAGCAGATACCCGACTCCGCCGTTCGCAAACTTGACATGAATGCTGTTGATGGACACCATCACGTCACCGGCGCTGCGGCGGAACCCCGGCCGGTCCGAGAACGTTTGAATGTGGGTGATATCCCCGCAGAAATGCCGCATTACACTAAACGGATGCGTCAGAAACGCCCGCATGTGAAAATACGGATGTCCGCTTATTTTCGCTGAGCCGGCGGGAGCATAATTCGCTTCGCCGCCGTTGAAGCCCATTTTGGCGAGGCAGTACACAAGCTCGCCGATTTCTCCGCCGTCCATGTAAGCCCTCGCCTTCTCGGCAGGGGCGGTGAAATAATGATTCAGGTTGCATCCGAGATACACCTTCTGCTTCTCAGCGAAGGCCACCAGTTCGCGGCCTTCGCGGACATCATTGCACAGCGGCTTTTCGACGAGCACATGCTTGCCGTAACCGATCGCTTCCATCGCCGGTTCGAAATGCCAGCTTCCGTTATCGATCCCTCCGGTCGTAATGTCCACGACCTGCAAATCCGGCTCGTTCTCGATCATGTCCTTCAAGCTGTAATAGGCTTTGACGCCGTATCTCTCCGCAGCGGCATCCGCGCGTTCCCGAACGACGTCGCATACCGCTACAACATCCGCCAATTCGTCGTCCTTATAACAATTAGCGTGGTTATTCCCGATTCCATTCATGCCGACGATTCCGATTTTGACCGCCATTTCCTCATCCCTTTCACCCGTTATTCATTCGTTGCTCCACAATTAGAAGATCTGTAACCGTTTTCTAATAACATCATAATCCCCGTGATTTCCTGATTCATGGTCGATCGGGACAGAAACTGTACCGATCCGGACGATTTGTGTTGCACATTTATCCGGGTCATTCTTCTAGCCTTTGACCGCCCCTGCCGTCATCCCCGCCACGATTTTCTTGTTAAAGAAAATAAAGAGGATGAGCGGCGGGATCGAGATCAGCACGATGTCCGCAAACAGCAAGTTCCACGATGTCGTGAACCGGCTCATGAAATTGTACAGCGTCAGCTGGATCGTGGCGTTGTCCGCGCCGGGGAAAAAGTAAAGCGGATTGACAAAATCGTTAAACACATTGATGGACGTCAGTACGATCACAGTCGAGGTCACCGGCTTCAATAGCGGAAAAATGATGCTCAAAAATAACCGGCCGCCACCGCATCCGTCGATCAAAGCGCTCTCATCGACTTCACGGGGGAGCGTCGCCACAAACGCTTTGTACAGAATCGCCGCAAACGGAAAATGCAGAGCGACTTCGATAAGCATGATTCCCGCCAGCGTCTTGAACAAACCGATGGAATCAAGCACCCAGATCGTCGGCACGATAGCCGGCGGGATCATCAGCCCGGCGAGCACAAGAAAATTAATGAAGGAGGACGTCCTCCCTCCTTCCCTGCGCTGCAGCACAAAGCCGGCCATCGCCGCCACAATAACGAGGATGCTGATGGACAGGACGGTGAGCAGCGTGCTGTTGATGAATGCGCGGATCAGCATGTAATCCGAAGCAGTCAGGACGGCTTTATAATTGTCCAGGAAATGAAAGCTGCTCGGCCAAGCCATGCTCATATCCGCGGATTCCGCCTGATTCTTAAGCGAGTTGATGATGACAAAGTAAAAGGGAATCCAAAAGATCAAGGTACTCAGAATAAGTGCCACGATACCCATCGTGATTTTCCTCACCCGTTTGGATAGTCTGCCGTCAGCGCGCTCGCTCCTGCTTCCGCGGATGCCCTTGATCATGTGATTGCTGCTTATACCTTTGCTCATAAGTTCACCTCGCTTTTCGTCAGGAACTTATAGAGCGGGAACGCCAGCACCGAGACAGCGATGAACAAGATCACGTTACCGGCCGTAGCGAGCCCATAAAAACCGGCCTGGTACTGCTTGTAAATAATCGAGGCGATCAGGTCGGTCGTAAAACCGGGTCCCCCCTTCGTCATCGCCCAAATCAAATCGAAGGAGCGCAGGCCGCCGATGAACGCAAGGATAATGACGGAGTTCATGGCCGGCCGGCTCAGCGGCAGCGTAATATTCCAAAAAGCGGAATAGTTGTTCCCTCCGTCGATCTTTAAAGCCTCGTAATACTCCTGGGGAATCGCCGATATTCCTGCGATGTAGATGACCGTCGCGACGCCGACGCCCTTCCAGACATCGACCATCGCAACGGACAATAACGCGATTTTCGTATTGCCCAGCCAATCCGGACCGGTGATGCCCAGAGAGGCCAGGACGGTGTTGAACATCCCGTGCGAAGGGTGCATCATCGTGGAGAATGCGATCCCCACAGCGATCGTACTTAGCAAGGTCGGAAAGAAGATAACCGAACGCAAATAGTTTTTGAACAGAATCCTTGACGTAAGGAAGGCACCGAGCAGAAGACCAAGCACGACTTTTAACCCGCAGGTCACGACGGCGTACACAAGCGTGTTACGGAAACCGATGCTCAGCGACGTTTCGGAGAAAAACGTAGCATAGTTCTCAAAGCCGATATACGTCCATTTCGTTAAGGTCCATCTCGTCATGCTGAAGAAAAACGACAGGATGGTAGGGAGCAAATAAAAGACGAAGTAAATGATGCCGGCTGGCAGTAAAAAGAAATACGAATACGTTCTCATCTTGGTTTTGGTCATGAAGTTCTCCTTTCTCGGCGGTTACCAGCCAGGAAGGTTCAACTGCTGCGCCTGTTTCTCCACGTCCTTGTCGTAGTCTTCGGCCCCTTTTTTGCCTGTGCTGATGCCGCTGCCGACGGCGACCGTGATGTTTTCGAGGTTCGGCCCTTTGACCGGGGAGACGAATTCAAGCGCCGGAGCAGTGTGCCCCTCGTCGAAATAATGCTGCATGTCTTTTACGGCACCGTAAGAATCGTCCGGCAGTGTGGCGCCTTTGATCACGTATGGACCCGCCGCTTTCACCTTGGAAGCGAACACGGCCTGCCCTTCCGAAGAGACAAAATAGTCCAACCATTTCTTTGCCGCGTCGGCGTTTTTGGTGTCTTTGTTGATATACAGGCCGCTCGGCATCCATATGGTCAGCCCGTTTATGTCCGCGCTGTCGCTCGGCTGGGCAAAAAATCCGATGTCGTCGATCTGGTCCGGCGTATTGGCCATGATCGTATCGAGTCCGCTGGACAGCATCGGGTAATGCACGCCTTCGCCGGTGGCCAGCATTTTCAGTGCCACATCATAGGTCGTTGCCAGAAAATCCTTATTCATATAGCCCTTCTTGTACACTTCTTCGATCTTTTCGAAGCCGCGGAGCGCCGCAGGTGTGGTTGCATACTTGACCTTGTTGGCCGTGTAATCCGTCGCGAAATTCGGAACCTGCGCCTTTACGTTATAAAAGTCGGCTAGCACAAACAACTGTGAAGTCCAAGTATCCTTGTAGGAAGCGAGCACGGCGGTTTTACCGGCTGCTTTGATCTTTTCGTTGTTGGCCATGAACTCATCCCATGTTTTCGGTACGGACAGGCCAAGGTCAGCGTAAACCTTTTTGTTGTAGAGAATGCCCCCTGCATTGGTAGAGCCCACCGGGGCGCCGTAAACTTTACCGTTGGATGTGACGACCGTCTTAAAGGAATCCAGCACATTGGCCATAAAAGGTTCGTTCGTTACATCCATAAAGTGCTCTTCCGGATTTAGCGCCAGAAAAAGCGATCCGGTGTTATATACGAGCAGATCATCCATATCGCCGGTGGCCAGGCGCGTCTTGACCAGATTGTCGCCTTCCCCGCCGTCCGGTTTAATATCGAATTCGATAGCGATATTGAGCTTTTTCTCAGCCTCCGCCGCTACGGCTTTCAGTGCCTCCAGGGTTGTACCTGTGTTGCCGACCATCAATGTCAGCGTCGTCTTTTTCGAAGTTGAACCGGCGGTTCCGGTATCACCTTCGGCGGCATTGCCCCCTCCCCCGCAGCCTGCAAGCAGCGTCATCATTAACACGATACTGGTAACGAATGCAAGCGGTTTGCTCTTCGTCATCTTCATGATTACACAACCTCCCTAACTGATTCCTTCATTGGATCCTGCGGATTGCTCAAAGGTTGAATGCGCTTTCGATGGGAGAAACGATGCAGCATCAAGGGCCCGGGTTCCCTCGTAAGTTAAGATTAGATGGATTACGGATGGGTGAACACCTGTGCTTTTGCCCATTTTTAGGGGGTGAATTTTCTTTTTTGCATTTGAGCGTATGTTTTAGGGGGGGCGCCGACAATTCGTTTGAATACTTGGCTGAAATGCTTTGGATCCTCATAGCCGACAAGTCTGCTGACATCCGTGATGCGGGCTCCCTCACTCAACAGCGTTTTGGCTGCTTCGATCCGGTGCCTGATCAAATAGTCTGAGAAGGTGTACCCCGTCTGGGTTTTAAACAGGCGTGACAAATAACCGAGGCTTACGTGATGTTCCGCGGCAAACTGCTGAAGTGAAAGATCATGCTCATAATTCGAATGGATATGATTTAACAGAATGGGGACAAGTTCCTTGGGTTTCTGATCAAAAGGTGTCTGCCCGCCGAACAGCCCGAATACTTTATGGGTAAGCCAGCCGGACAATTCGTCATACGTAGTGAATTCGTGAAGTACATGCATGTCGTCATGGAGCGCGGCGATTCGGGTGTCCCGGTTAGAAGAAGCATGAAGGTTATATTTGAGCGAATAGAAAAGATCACTAATGAACAACGTCAGCTGCTTCAAAGTCAGTTGATGATGCTTTAATTCATGAACTATACTCTGAATCGTATCTTTCCCCTTTTGGATTTCTCCCTGTCTCATAAAATTTTGGAGCAGCCTGGCACGATCCCATATTTCGCCGATTTCAGCCTCTACAGTGCATGTGTCTGGCGTTACGTATGTGGACATCCCGAACTTCCTCTGCTCCTCAATCATTTTGTTCAATGCCGTATAGCTGGAGTGCAGGGACTCCCCTTTCTTCTTGATGACGTACCCCATGTGCACTTGAATTCCGGAACGGATCAATTGTTGATAGAGCATTTGAAGGCAGGACGTACAGTATGCAATAAGATGTTCATCCTCTAAGGCTGCAAGCAGAACTTTCCGCTTCGCGCCAACGTCAATGCAGTAGAAGTCTTGTTCCCGCAGCCGCTTGTGAAATACCGATCGTGCGCTGCCTAGCGCCGTATCCTTCCCACCCTCTTCCGAAGCAAGGCCATTGGTTTGCAGTAATGCTGCGAAATACAGACTCCCGGTAACAGATGCCGTATACTCATTCACCGGGGTCTCTGAAGACAAAAGCATCTGTGTGACGGCTGCATGCATACGTTCGGTTTTTCTTTGCGTATCGTGTGTAATTTGAAGAAGCGTTTGGTCAATGGCCGCGTATAAAACCTCCTTGCGGACAGGCTTCAGCAAATAGTCAATGACTCCCATTTTCATCCCCTGCTGGGCATAGGTAAACTGGTCATGCACGCTCAGCACGATCGCTTTGAGGTCTGGGTGGACGCCGATTAACGCTTTGATCAATTCCAGCCCGTCCATACCCGGCATCGTGATGTCGGTCAATACCAGGTCGGGCGTGTTCTCATAGGCTGCGGCCAACGCTTCATCCCCGCTGCCGAATGCAAAAATGCGGTGCTCCGTTTCATAGATCCGGAACAGCTCGACGAGCTCCGCAAGCGCCCAATGCTCATCCTCCACCAGAAATATATTCATCCGTGGCATCCTCCTTATTCCAGTTGTCGTGATCCATAAACGGTAAGGTGATCCGGACGGTCGTCCCTCCGCCCTGGCTGCTCTCGAGCTCCATCCCGTATTCGGCCCCATAGAACAGCCGGATCCGTTCACGGATATTGCTGAGTCCGATCCCATACGGCCGGTCTTGAATGCGGCTCGAATGTGCAGTATGCAGGAGTGCACTCCGCAGCCCTTCCAGCTGCTCCTTGTCCATGCCTTTACCGTTATCGGACACCTCGATGACGAACGAGCTGCCGTTTTGCATCGCCCGAAGGTCAATCCTTCCGCCGGACTTCATGTTGCCCAATCCATGAATGATGGCGTTTTCGATTAGAGGCTGTATCGTTAATTTCAATACAGATGCATGAAGCAGATGATCAGGGACGGACACGTGAAGCTCGAACCTGCTGCCGAACCGGTGATGCTGGATGTTCATGTAATTTTCGATATGGTTCAGTTCCTCCTGAAGGGGGACCGGGTGCTGCAAATTTTTCATGCTGTACTGGAACAGCTCTGCGAGCGATTCCGACATTTCGGCAACCTCCTCGATGCCCCGGACACGGCTGATCGACTTCATGATGTTCAGGGTGTTGTACAAAAAATGAGGATTGATCTGCGCCTGCAGCGCCGATAACTGGGCATTTTTCTCCGCCAATTTGGATTCGTATACTTCGCTGATCAAGCGGGAAATGCTGTCCAGCATGTTGTTGTAAATCCGGCTGAGCCTGCTGATTTCGTGATTTCCTGTTACGGACATGTATTGGCTGAAATCGCCCTGCTCGACCCGCGTCATTTTCTTCATCAAGTTACGCAGCGGAATCGTGATCTGGTGAGACAAAAGATAAGACACGAGGGCGATCAGCACTGTGGCGAGCAGCCCGGCAAGAGCGAGAATATATTGCGACTTTTTCTGCTTGGACAGTAAAAAATCTTTCGGCGTAAGAATGACCGTATTCCATTTGGTATAATCCGAATGCTCGATCGTGTACAGGTATCGCTGCCCCATCCACGTCAGTTCCCCCGAGTGAGGCGATTTCTGAAATGCGGACTTGTCCAGTCCCGAATGGGTGTTTCCGGTAAGTTCATCCTTGCCGTCGTAAACGATGTCACCCTCGTCCGTAACGATGAGAACCCTCATGCTCCGTTCAAATTCGTTGGCATCGGACATGACGAGCATGTCGTTAATAACGTTCACATTGATGTTAATCTTCATATACGCGAGGGTGTCCCGATAAGGGATGCGGTTGATATTTCGCACGAATGAGATGACCTTCTCCTTGCGGTCTCCCCCGGTATTTTCCTCAGAGACAGGGAGTAAAATGAACTTGTTTGTCATGATTTCGGCTGTCCGGGGATACCAGATTTCATCTTCCAGATGAAAACTGACCTTAGGTCCGCTGGCTTTCGATACAAAATACGCATTATGGTCCAAAGTAAACAGGTAAATGCTCTGCAATTGGGATCTCGACTGTAAATGCGTGAACAGCCGATTGTTGATTGTGAGTTCGATTTCGTTCTGCTCCACAGGATCGTTGGAGTGGTAATGATCGATCAGGCTGCTTTGGATGATGGAATCCCCGATGATTGACACGGATAATTTTTCAATGTCCTGTACATACAGCTCGAACGTCCTGCTGAACTGCCTCGTAATCGTATCCGATAGTGCGAACGTTTGGCTTTTGATATCGCTTACATTTTTGTAGTCAAACATCAGGCAGGTCAGCGTCACAATAAACAGGGATACCGCCGAGAATGCGATAAACATTTTTGTTTTCAGCAAATAGTCGTTCCACCGTTTGATAGGGCTCTCCTCCCTTTATCCATGCCATGTTCTTGTGGAAATCCTTGTGTAAATCCTCCGGTTTCAGATCGTTCTGATCATATCACCACCTTCCTCCAAATACTTCCGGCTGTCTTTCTTTGGATGCCTATGCGCCGGATGATTGTCCTGTATTCGCTAACCGCCGTCTGGAACCCTTGTCACGCAAAAAAACGAATGCCAGGTGGCATCCGTCCCTTATGGAAGCTGTGTGAGTGGCAGCAAAAATGAACAACATCCGCCTTTGAATGTGAAGCAAGAATCGTTATGATGCGCTTTTTTTATGGGTAAGGAATAGACCCGGGATGCAGATTATCGCAAGGACAACAGCGGATACTAAAAATCCTGTATGATAACCCTGTAATCCGTTCGCTATCGTTGGCTGCATTCCTTGGAGGGCCGCTGCGACGACGGTTACAATAACCGCTGAGCCAAAGCTTGATCCCAGGTTTTCAATCATATTGATCCCGACACCTGCTTGCGGAAGTTGTTTGCTGTCCAGTCCTGTATAAGCGTCACTCGTAAGCGGAAGCATAATGCCTCCAAAACTGGTACCCCGGATGAACAATACGATGGAAATCCAGATCATGCTTGTATGATCGGTGATAAAGATCAGCGGAATGGAACCAATAAGCGAAATGACAAGGCTGACCAGAACTACGTATTTCGCGCCGATCCGATCAATCATTTTTCCGATCAGCGGCCGTGTAATGAGCATCCCGACGCCTTGGGGAATTAACGCAAGCGCTGCCTCAATGGCGGTAAAATGCCGGAAGTTTTGGAAGAACAACGGCAGGATGATCATCGGACCCATGACGGCAATATTCGCCAAAAACAAACCGATACTCGCAGCCGTGAAGCTCTTGTGTGCAAACAGATTCAACGGAAGCACGGTTTGATTTTTTCGGTTCCGATTATATACGAAGTAAATGACGGCTAAGGCAAGACCCATGCCCACCCACAGGATCGTTTCCCGATTGTTAAAGGATGCATGGTCCGCTGCTTTCGTAATGCCGTATATCAGGGCCGCACTCATGAAGGACAAATCAATAATTCCAAAAACATCGAGTTTACTGTCTTTGTCAAACGGTTCAAAGTCGGGAATCTTTTTCACCATCAGGGGCGCAGCAATCAGAACGATAAACACGTTGATAAAGAATATCCAATGCCAAGACGCGCCTTGAACGATAAAGCCTCCGATGACTGGCCCTAGGATTGGTCCAAAAATCATAGGCGTGCTGACGATGGCCATCACTTTCCCCACATTTTCAGGACCTGCTGTTTTAACCAATAGGGTTGACATGAGCGTCGTTATGATTCCCGCGCTGAATCCTTGAAGCAGACGAAAAAAGATGAAACTGGAAATATCCCAGCTTACACCTACTAACACAGAAATGACACCAAAAGCGATGACTGCTCCGATAAAGATTTTCTTTCCGTTACATGTATTCATAAGCCATCCGGATACTGGAACCGCAATCGCAAGGGCTAAAACATACCCGGTAATGGACCATTGAACGATATCCAATGTCGTATTGAAGTCCTTGGTTAGTTGGTCAATGGCGATGTTCACCATCGTCGAGTCCAGCATGGGGGCAATGGCTCCGAGGGCAATCGCCCAGGCGGCAATAAGCATTTCTTTGGGTAATCCTGATTCCTTGGCTTTAACTTTTGCCATGTTCATCACCTCACCATAGAAGGTTGTTTGTTTCCTTGTCAACAATAACGCAACTTTGTTTCCCTGTCAACAAAATAATCATAACAAAAAAGCAGCCATGCTCAATAGAGCACGACTGCCTGCGATTTCTTTATTCATTATTCGAATGGGTCCATCTTAATGAATACTAATACCCTGTTTCATAATTTCCGCATCCAAATGCCTGCTGTACGCTTGGATGAAGCGAAGCATAGCGTCAAATTGCTCCTCGGTTACCTGCTCAAACACGGCTTGATCCCGCTCTTGAAACTCTTGGTGCAGTTCCTCATGGATGTTATAAATGAACTTCCCCTGTTCCGTAAGCCTAAAATAGATTTCTTTTTTGTTATCCGGCTTCTGGTAGCTTTCGATCAGGCCTTTTTCCATAAGCTTCTTCGTTAATTTACTTAGGGCACCTCTCGTCATATAAAGGGATTCCGCAAGTTTGGTTACGTTGGGATCGTCGTTTTTTCCGATGGCTTCGATGCAATGGACTTCAGAAGGCTTATACCCTTTAAGGCTGTCTTCCATCTTGGATTTATTAAGCCAAGCCATCTTGTTAAATAAGTCCCTGAAATCCATCATGACCTGTTCTTGTTTATTCATGGACTGCCCTCCCGCCCGTTGGAGCATGACCCTATTATATGGAGATTTTGTTTCTATTTCAACAATATCGGCGGCTATGCAAGCATTTGGCTAACTATTTGATCAGGGAGGCTCTCAATTGAACGCCAAATTCCAAATACCCTTTTAAACAAGTCAACATATAGACCCATCCTTCTTTATTATCCACGAATTGACGTATCCAGTCCTGCTCGTTTTCGTTAAACCCTTCTTCCGTCACCTCGACGATACTTTCGGAAATCCCCGATTCAGCAATCGTAATGGTAACTTCATGCCCTTCTCCATCGGCGCCCCATTGAAACACGATTTTTTGGTTTTCTTTGATTTCCATGATCTTGATATCGCCCCGAGCATCGTATTCGTCGTATCTTAATGTAATCATTTTGCCTTGTTCCCATCTTTCAGAGCTTGAAGTAAACCAGAAATTCCCTATTTTAGCTGGATCAACGAAAGCTTCAAACACTTCACTGACCGGTTTGCCGATCTTCATTTTGGTAACGTTGTTCATGCGTCCCATTTCCTTTCATTTTGGAGTTTGTCCACATCATTATAGCCTGATTTCTCATTTCATTCATGATACTCGGGATGTTGATGGCGCTCGCATCCGAACAAGTAACAGCTGGACCGCAAGGAAGTATCGTATTTCATGGGAGGAATATAGCCTCTTGTAATACGCTGGAGCAGCCCCTCATACGCCATCTGTTCCTCAGCCAGTTTCTGAATATACTCGGCCTTCTCATCCTCCGTCCAATCGTCGTCAAACACGTCTTTGTCCGCCTCGCGGATTTCCTCAGCTTTTTGCTGAATGACTTCATCAAGGATTTCATGTGCGCGCCTTGCATCATTGATTTTCAGTAAAGCGTACACAAAGCGGCTGATCCACTCGGGTATCTTCCAGTATAACTTCCATCCTTTTTCAAACCATTCAACAGCCTGCTCAAAACAGCCCAATTCAACATACAATTCCGCCATTTCGACCTGGCCGACAAATTCTTCGTCTTCTTCGGAAAAGGCATCCAGTTTCGCTTTAGCTTCCTCCGTTCTTCCCAGTTCAATCAAGCACTTAATGTGGCTGTGCATCGCATAATCAGAGGGCTGAGCACTACGCTGAAAATAGTCGGCAGCGCTCTGAATATCTCCCAAATGATATTTCGCGATCGCCAGGTTATTGTACGCTTCCTCCGAAGGCTGAATCGCCAAGGATCGGGCCAGCATATCCGATGCTTCCCGCCACTTTTTCATGACGACATAAACCTCACCCAACAAATTATATGGAAAATATGATCCCGGTTTCTTAGCGACGACCTCTTGGAGCAATGCCAAGGCTGCCTCGTGATCTTCCTCTTCATGCACATAGATCCACGCAAGATTGGTCAAAGACTGAACGTCCCGTGACTCTTCTACAGCTTGTTTGAAAAGCGATAGCGCTTCATCGTATTTGTTTTGTTCTAGGCACGCGATGGCCTTTTGATTCGTATTCAAACAGTGATTTCTCCTTTGGGCTTAGGTAATAGACATCATGCAGCATATCAGCCGCTACACAAAAATGTTATGCTCTATATTCCTTTGTGACAAGATAAAAAATGATTAAAGATAGAATGAACTAAATATAGCCAAACAAGGAAAAAGCTCCCGTAGCCGGAAGCTTTAATCGCCAAGTCCATCCTCTAGCGCGGATGACTCATCATTGTTCAGTTGAAACCGCCGTTAACGCGAATTGTCTGTCCCGTAATCCACCGTGCTTTGTCACTGACCAGCAGCTCGACCGCATTCGCAATGTCCTCCACTTCTCCAAGTCGACCGAAGGCGTTCATGCGGCGAAAGGAATCGATCAGTTCCTCGGATTTTCCGTTCAAGAACAGATCAGTTGCTACTTGTCCGGGGGCAATGGTGTTAATCGTGATTCCTTTAGGGCCGAATTCTTTGGCCAATTGACGGGTGATCTGCTCTACGGCACCCTTGGTTGCCGCGTATATGCTGTAACCCGGGAGCATGGCTCCTGCAACCGAAGTTGAAAAATTGATGATCGTCCCGCCTTGCGCCATATGCAAGTTCGCTTGCTGACAAGCGAAGTACGTTCCTTTCACGTTGATATCGAAATGCCGGTCAAACATTTCTTCCGTCACTTCCGCGATTGGTGCCAGTCCCATGATCCCGGCATTGTTGACCAGAATGTCCAGGCGTCCAAACCGCTCCAGCGTCTCCGTGAAAAGCGCTTCGACTTCATTCAAACGGCCAACATTGGCGCGGATGGCAGCCGCTTCGCCGCCGGCCTGCTCAATCGCCTGTACCACCTCAACCGCTTTTGCCTCATTGGAGGAGTAATTCACGACGACCTTCGCGCCGGCATCTGCCAATTGTAACGCAATTTGTCTCCCGATCCCTCTCGATGCTCCAGTAACGATGGCAACTTTTCCATTCAAACTCATATCCGTTTCTCTCCTTTAGAATGTATTGGCCGTGCCGTTTCTCCCGTGCCCGACCTTATGTACTCATTATAGGAAAAGGTGGTTGGGCATCGTTAGAACATACCTATTCAATTCTTGCCTATTTCTCTTCGAAGAAGGAATGGAGCTCAATGTATCTCATCATTTCGGATATGCCGTTCATTTGGTTTTTCAACTGCTCATTCAGCTTTTGCAGTGCCACTTTGAAAGAGCGTTCAATCGCAGCGAGATCAGATGTCTCTAAAGCGGCAAGCAGCTGCTTCATATTTTCAATAAAATACACGGTTTTCCTTAGACTGCTCAGTACGATGATCTTCTTTAATTCCCCTGACGTAAAGACCCGATACCCGTTTTCCGGGTTCCGTTTGGAGCGAATGAGCCCCTCCTTTTCCCAATGGCGGATGGCGGAGGGGTTTACACCAGCAATCGCGGCCACTTCCCCGATTTTCATTTCTTCCGTTACATGTATATTTCTGTACTTGGAAAAATCGGTTTTCTGGATCAGGCCCATGATTTCTTCCACGCGTTGTTTCTCTACTTGAATATGGTATTGATGGAGATTGATTGTCCATAGTGCCTGTTCGACATGCCCTTTTTTTAGCAAACTCATGACATCGTAACTGACCGGTATTTCGAATCCTTTGATTAAGGCGCGTAAAGCAATGAAAGCTTGTACATGCAGCGGCGTGTAATATCTTCGATTACTGGCTGTGCGAGGCACATCCGGCACCAAATCAAGTTCTTCATATCTCCGCAAGGTGGTGGTGCTGACATGAAGTCTCGTGGCCATCTGCTTCGGCGAGTAGTTTTTGTCCATGGACGGTCCCTTTCCTTAATGTAAAACCTTAAACTACAGTAACCATATTATAAGAATTACGAGCCAGACCTACAAGGAAAGTTGGGATATCAGCATGCATTCGGTATCTGTCGCAACTTGTTTCAAGCCTTGCAGTGCAGAACCATATATTTTACCCCGATGTACGATATAATTAGAGATATGTCTATAAGAGGTGAACCTACATGAGCAAGAACGACTCAACATTGCCCAAGTACCAGTTAGTGAAGGATTATGTGCTTTTGCAAATAGAAAATAAAGAGCTTGGCACCCATGACCGAATTCCGAGCGAATCCGAGTTTTCCAAACTGCTTGACGTCAGCTCGATCACGGTGCGAAAGGCGCTGGCGGAGCTGGTCAATGAAGGAGTCATTTACCGCATTCGGGGAAAAGGGAGCTTTGTCGCCGATCCGGCCGTTTCTGTACATAAAACATCCAGTTACGTCACATTTATGATTTCCGGCAACGAAATGTATGACGCTTCGTATATGCAGATCATTAAAGGGATTCAGTCGTTCGTAAACCAGCAGGACTGCAGGCTCATCATTGAATTTGTGGAAAACGACGTGGATCAGGAACGTGAGGTCATTCAAAAGCTGATCCAATCCGAGAACCGGGGGCTGCTTATTTATTCAGCGCATCCGGAGTTGGCCAAGGGATATCTGAACGAGATTCGTCGACAGTCGATTCCCTTTGTCATGCTCGATCGTATTCCTGCAGGTTATCCCGTCAATTGCATTACGTGCAACAACCATGACGGCGCTTACGAAGCTGTGGAGTATTTGATTGCCCAAGGTCATCGGAAAATCGGATTTGCGGCTTATGATTTTCATTTGAGCACCGAGGTTGACCGGTTCAACGGGTACCGGAATGCCATGACACATGCCTCCCTTGCCCCGGCTGACGAACTGTTATACCTGGAGCGGGATTTGGACTATACGAAGCTATGCAGACAAATTCAACAAGGCGAGCTAACTGCACTCTTCTGCGTGAACGACCGGCGGGCTCTTGAAATGATCGGGCAGCTAACCAAACGGGGAATCAAAATTCCCGAGCAAGTATCCATCATGGGCTTCGACGACATCGAAAGCGCCAAATACGCCAAAGTATCGCTGAGCACCGTGAAGCAGAATTTTGAGGAACTTGGCTACGAGGGGGCAAAGCTTCTGTTCGAGAACAGCAGTAGTGAAACGCCCAACAGTTACAAAAAGATCTTGCTGTCCACTCAGCTTGTCATACGCGAATCGGTCAAAAAGCTGTAGCCTTGCCGCGGCCGACTCCTAATAAAACAACAACCCGAATGCGTTATAGCAGGGTTGTTGTTTTTTGACTTTAAACTCTAGGATTCTATGGAAGATCGTTTGTCTGTATTTCCTCGTTGTCTACTCCAGATGCTATACCCATAGCGAATGGGTTTTTCCAGGTACGTCCATGATATCGCTGCGATGACCAGAACAGCAGTTATTTGCACGGCTGTTTGAAGGAAAGACCGTTCCTGTCCTGTAAATGTAAGCAAGAGTATCGGGTAATGCCACAGATAAATTCCATAGGAACGAATACCCAGCCAGCGAAGCGGCTTCCAGCTTAGGCAGCGCCCTATCCATGTGGAGGGCTGAACGGCCGCGGCGATGACCGCTGCTGTGGCTGTACTTTGCAGTACCATCCCGCCTTGGTACAGGAAGGGTTCATATTGGCTTGTCCCGCAGATCATCCAAATTAAAATAGCTAGTCCAACAAATCCCGTAAAATCCATTGCGATTATCGGCAGTCCAGTTCTTCCCTTTCCCTCCTTGCCCGGATTACCAGCGGGCCGGCACAAAGCAAGTCCGGCTCCAATCAACAACGAGAACGCACGCGTGTCCGTTCCAAAATACACCCTGCTCGTATCCAGCAGCCCCGGTACGTAGAGGAAGTACATGGCCAAGGCTGAAGCCAAAGCGCTTATAAGAATCAGCGCGAACAATATTTTGCGGTTGGTAACGAAGCGGAGTCCCAGCATGAGCATAACCGGCCAGACCAGATAAAACTGTTCTTCAACGGCTAAAGACCAGAAATGCATGAGCGGCGAAGCTGTACTGAACCGCGAGAAGTACGCTGTGTCGTTAACGATAAACCACCAATTGGTTACATACAGCAAGGACGCTGCAATATCGCCCCACAATTCGGCCAAACGCGAGGTTTGAAATAAGACGAGCCAGACGATCACGATGAGCAGTACCGAGCACATGGCGGGAAGCAGCCTCCGGGCGCGCCGGACCCAAAAATTCCACAGGTCGATTCGCCCGGTTCCTTCCCACAGCCGGATGAGCAGATCCGTAATCAAATATCCGGAGAGCACGAAGAAGATGCCGACACCTAAAAAACCGCCGGGAAACCACCCCAAATTCAGATGGTAAGCAATGACTGCACATACAGCCAGCGCTCTGATCCCATCCAGACCGGGGATATAGTGAGCTTGTCCCGGATTACTCATGACTCGGGTATGATAAGATGGGCTTCCGCTTTTTGAAGAAACAGCGTATAAAACTCATCCTTGAAATGAACGCCATCTTCGGCATGAAGATCCGCACCCATCTGGAAAATGGATGACAAGTCGATATAGTCAACTTTTTCATTGGCGGCCATCTGTTTCAGCGAACGATTGTAGTCCGGGATTTGTTTGTAACGCGGTTCTTCTTTTAATACTTGGTCCGTCACTGGCGTAACCGATAGGACGTGGATGTTCACATTCGGTACGGCTTTACGAATCCCCTCGATCAGCTTGGCATAATGGTTCATGGAATTGGCGATAGGATCGTCTACCGGCATGAGCAGGTCATTGGATCCAAGCATGATGAACACATGCATCGGCTGCCTTGCGGCGATTTGATCCACGTCTTCAATGGCAAATTGGGCGGTTGCTCCCGCATTGGCGATGGTTTGATTTTTGTCCAACCATTTAGCGACCTTTTCCACAAACGAATCCCCGATGAACATACTGGAGGCAAACGCCGACCGCGCAGTTTTTGCTTCGGTGCTCGCTTGATGATCATTCACCGAACTTGATGTATCTGTCGACACCGCGCTGCCATTTACTCCCGGGCTGCAAGCCGATATGGAACAAGCCATCGCCCCGGCCAGCAGAATAAACCCCATTTTAGTCTTCATAATGAAGGACCTCCTTGATTTCAGTTCTTTTATTTGTGTTCGTAAGACAGCATAAAAGACCCATATCAAGATCAGGTAAAGATGAAATCAACAAGAGCTAAAGAATGGTTTTTCCTATCTGGACAGAAAAAAACGCCCGTCCTGCATCATGCAGAACAAGGCGGTTTCTTGCGAGAAATGGTTAAGATTTCATCAAGCCTTGTGTAGGTAAAAGAAAAACAGGACGCCATCCTCCGTGTTCATGGCGCCATAACGGGAGCCGTGGAGCTCCAGAATATTTTTGCAAATGGCTAGTCCGAGTCCCGTTCCTCCATCCGACCGCTTCCGTGCAGCATCTCCCCGGTAAAAGCGATCCCAGATTTTATCCAGCTGGTCTTCAGGGATTCTGGCACCTTTGTTCTCTACGCTGACTTTAACAGCCTCTCCTTCTTCTCTGGCCGAAATATGGATCGACTGGTTTTCCGGTGAATACCGAATGGCATTCGTCAGAAAATTGGCAAGCACCTGCTCGATCCGTTGACGGTTGCCCCATACGCTCGCTTGGTCGACTTGAATCATCAAATCCAAATGTTTATTCTCTATATCCAGCATCAGCAGCCCGCACGCATCGTGAATGGCTTCATCAATGTAAAACGGCTCCCCCTTCATTTGGTAGGTGCCGGATTCGAATTTAGCCAGCTCGAGCATATCCACGACCAGCAAATTCATGCGGTCCACTTCCTTCTCCAACGCTGCCATGTAGTAATCGTTCTTGTGCCGGGCTATGCCATCCTTCACGGCGGAGAGGCAGCTTTTCATCACGCTGAGCGGGTTTTTTAGCTCATGGGACACGCTCGAGATGAATTCTTTGCGTGTGTTTTCCAGCTTCTTTTCTTTTTCGATGTCCTGTTTCAGCTGTTCAATACGGGAATGCAAGGCGTCTGACAGTGTGTTGATATTTTTGGCCAAATCGCCGATTTCGTCTCTGGACAAGACAGGAACCTTCTCGGAAAAATTCAGGTTTGCAATTTTTTCAGTAACCCGGTTGATCTGCAGTAAGGGACCTGCAATTTTTCTTGAGTAATAGTAGGACGCAAACAGAATCAGCACGATGGCAAAACCGAGGACATAACCGTAATAAGCCTTGACCATATTCAGCGCATCGTCTACAGGCTGCAGGGATACCATAGCGAACAGATACCCCTCTCCGCCTACCGAATCCTTCACCCGCAGGACGACCCGCTTATAGGGAATATCGTTCTGGTGATCGTCGGTAATCTGCAAGGATGGTTCGTCCGCTATGCCAGGGTTTAACAGGAGATCGGCCTGAAAAGCCCGGGCCCGCTCCATAAAGAAAGATTGGGGAGCAAGATACGACAGAGATGTGTAACTATCCTGCGGTACATGAACGGCTTGGACGGTCCCGATGATCATCGTTACCGGTGAAGTTCCCGCAGTGCCGGAGGACTTCTCATGAAGATACTGGTTCACCTGCTCCTCAAGCTGCCGGTTTTCCCAAAAGGGCTGCCCTTTGACCCCTTCCAGCTGTGCAGGGGTTAATGCGCCTAGCGTGCCGGGAGGGAAAATTCCGGTTTTTCCGATGATGTAAGGAATCAGCGCGGAATCCTTGACGACACCGTACATGCTAATTCGCATTCCCGGTGCTAATTGGGGAGTTTCCCCGCCAAGTATCTCCTCCTGGTTGACTAGATGGTAGAGGGGTACCCTGATTTCTTTGTTCGAGAGCTCCGGGTGCTCTTGGGAAGAGTCCAGTTTGACTTCCATCGCAAAGTCGTTCGCTTGATGCATGTTTCCGTATCGATCGAGCGGGGTGATCCATACATGGTACTGGTCGTAGAACTTCTGCTCCAGCTGCAGTATGGCTTTTTCACTACCCGGCGTTTGCTCATATTCATTGGCGAAATTCCGGATGGATTTAACCGTTTCCTTTACCTTCTGGTTCGCGTAAAACTGTTTAAAAAATACCGTCTGTCCTATGACGACCGCACCCAAAATCAGCATGCACAGCGCGGCCGTAAGCAAAAATAACTTAAAGACGATCCTCGTCCTCATGCCGGATCCTCGAATTTGTAGCCGATCCGAAGAATGGTTGTGATCAAACTTGACTTATCGCCGAGCTTGATGCGCAAATTGCGGATATGGGTATTCAAGGTCCGGTCGTCCCCTGCATCTTCATACCCCCATATTTTGGCGATGAATTGTTCCCTGGTGATGACCATTCCGGGGTTTTTCATCAGCAGGGCTAAAATTTCATATTCCGTAAACGTCAAGTGAAGTGTTCTGCCGTCAACGGCGGCGGATCTTGAAGTGAGATTCAGGCTAATGCCGCCAAGCGACAAGCTCTGATGGACCGCGTTGACCGGTAGCCGGCGACGGCTGTCGAGCAGCCGTTTCGCTCTAGCCATCAAAATAGGCGGGCTGTAGGGCTTGGTTACGTAATCATCAGCACCCAGCTCAAATCCGAGCAGTGTATCCTCTTCATCCGACCGGGCCGTCAGCATGATGATCGGAACATTTGACGTTTTGCGGATCCACCGGCATACCGACCATCCATCCAACTCAGGCAGCATGATATCCAGAATAATTAGCGCAGGATCGTTCGTTTGGAATAGATGCAGGGCTTCTTCCCCATCAGCAGCCTCCAGCACTTCATACCCCTCATTCGTAAAATAATCTTTGGCAATTTCCCTCAAAATGGCTTCGTCTTCGGCGATTAATATCGTTTCTTGCATGGAATCTCTCCCGGCTTCGCATTTCTTAGTTCATAAAATCTTATTGTAAACGAAGCCCATAAAACAAGACAACCTTCCTAGAAAGGTTGTCCTGATTGATTTGCCGCCTGATACTGTAATCCAACGACTCCGTTGGAGTAGGTTTTGGTTTGCGTCAACTGCAGCGATTGCCGCTGTCCAGCCAAAGCGAATAATTGCTCGCCTTGTGAGGCAACGACCGGATGAACCAGCAGCCATAATTTGTCGTAAAGCCCATGCTCGATAAAGGTTTGCCACGTCTTCACGCCGCTTTCCACTGAAATTCGCTGCACGGCTTTCTTTCGGGCTTGGAGTTCTTCAGCAAGGGAGTGCTCGTCTTTCACCAGCATTAATCCCGAGTTTCTCCAGGTTAATTCCACATCGGAGTGCGATACCACCAGTTTAGGAATGTCGTTCATCTTTTTGGCAATGGCCTGCTCCAATGCATCGGATGAGTTCTCCGCCTGCTGCCAGTATTCGGCCAATGAGGCATAAGAGTTTTTGCCGACGATGATCGTGTCGATCGTCTGATAATAATACAGATAATCTTTGAGAATTTCCTCGCTCAGCGTCATCCATAGATGCTCGTCCGACACAATGCCAACCAGCGAGACCTGCATGGTAAGAATGATTTCACCCATATCAATAACAACCTCCTATAAAAGCGTTGTATTTAAATGCATTATATCAGTGATCGTAGGAGCACGTTTCTCACCAATTGCTCATTCTCCCGTTCGGCCAATTGCTGGGGCTTCGGATGTTGGTTAACAGACTCGCTACCTAGCGGCTCTCGGCTTTATTACTGCTAAAAAACTGTTTTTCGAGATCGTCCAACCGGGGAGTAGGTATACCCGCATTACGCTTCCAATCGCCGAACGCTTCGAAAAAGGCGGCGATTTCCTCGAAAGATCCGTCCACCAATCGGGCTACCGGCACGCTGTGGTAAATTTTCAGCGCCAGGCTGGCCGTCCGTTTATGGTTGCGGAAAAATGCTGCTTGACTGGCAGGCGTAATCGTATATCCCAAGGCTTCAAGCACACCGAATCCTTCATCGATCGCCGCAATGATTTGCGTACGTATTTCTTTATCCTTGGCTATTTCTTGCAGCCTTCCGCCTTTGGCAAACAAGGCCGCATTCATCGCCAAAATGGGAACGATGTGGCTCTTTAGCCAAGCGTCCATATCCTCGTGAAACACCAACTTGTATTTGGTGCTTTCGAATGCTTTTTCCAGCAATGGCCGAAAAGAAACCGACCCGTCAATCCCGCCCAGTACCATTTGTCCGCCTGCGCGGATGCAGACGATGCGTCCGTTTTCCCTCCGGCCTGCGCTAATTTGAAAACCAAAGGCGACCTGTTTATCGGTCCGGCTCATTTGCTGTAATTCATGCTGCATCTTGCTGGATTCCGCATTATTTCCTACCAGAACGATATGACGGCTCTGATTCGCAGCCAGTATAGGCAGCACGGATGGAAAATCCGGATAGGTCATGACGACAAAGATGAGATCGAAGCCTTCCTCAGCGTCCAATTTACGAATAACCCGGATCCGATCGAACGTCGTTTTGCGCTGAAAATAGTGGCGGATGACGAGGCCGCTCTGCTCCAGTTCCTCCGCCCGCTTGCCTCTGGCCAATACAGTCACATCATGGCCTCCGCGCACCAGTACGTGCGCCAAGTAGCTGCCTAAGACGCCTGCCCCGTAAACCAATATGTTCATAAATACTCCTCCGCTCCACGATTTTAACAAATATTGATTTATCAACAAATGTTGATTAGACTTAGCATATCAAGGCGATAAAGCTGCATCAATCGGTAATGTTCTTGCTTTTGTCGATAAATCAACAAACACCTATCGAGTGTTCAAAAAAGGAGAAACGATGGATAGACGGATTGCAAAAACTCGGGAAGCGATACTCAAAGCCTTCGTCGAATTATTGGAGGAGAAAAAAATCGAGCATATTACGATCAACGAAATTGCAGATCGGGCCAATGTGAACCGGGGGACCATTTATTTGCACTATGCCGACAAATACGACTTGCTGGATCAGTGTATCGACAGCTACTTGAAGCAATTGTACGAGACCTGTATGCCTGGAAAAGACACAACCTTGTTTGCGTCCGATGGCCCGCTGCTTGAAACGTTTGAATATTTGGAACGGCATGCGCACATCTACGAAACGTTGTTGACAAGAAAAGGAACCCACGCGTTCAGAGGCCAAATGATGGCTTTCATCACTAGGGGTGTCGAGGAGCAGGTTCAAACTTATGGCCTTCCGCATGGAGCGAATTGGGAGATCACGGTACAATTCGTGGCAGCTGCAATCACGGGTCTGGTGGAATGGTGGATCGTAAATTCGATGCCGTATCCGCCAGAAGAGATGGTTAAGCAATTGGTGATGCTGCTGGAACAGCATCTGCCGACGGTTTCCTGATGCAAACCAGACACGCATACAAGCAGCAAAAAAGCCGCCTGATTGGCGGCTCTTCGTGTGTACCTCCTATAAAGACGCTGTCTGATTTTTTCCACTCCATCATTACACAGCCATGGAATCAACTATTAATTTGGAGAATGCAACGAACGCTTTGCTGGAATAACGATCTTTGCGGCGGATAAGGCAGGTCTGCGTATACCTGTACTGTTCCGGAATCGGGAATGAACCGAATGCTGAATAGTCCCCTGCTAAGACGGAAGCCGGCAGCAGCGTGGCAGCAAGTCCGGAGCGTACGCATCCGATCAGCGTCTCCAGCGAGCTGAATTCGATGATGTTATCGAAAGAAACTCCCTCGCTTCGCAGCCAGGCCTCCAATGCCCGCCTGAATGGACAGCCTGCCGGCGACACGGCCCATCTCGTCAGTGACAAATCCGGGAACCCGCGCATATGTGACGAGGTTACCAAAGTTAACTCTTCGCGCTGGATATGTTCAGATACCAGGTGCGGAGAGTCAAATTCGCCGATCACGAACGCTCCATCCAATTGATGGTCCAGCACTTTAGTCAGAAGATCCGATGACGTCCCGGACCAAATGGACAGCGAAACATCGGGATACCGACGTTGAAATTCAGCCAAGGTATCCATGAAATCCAGACAAGTTACACTGTCAACCACACCGATCGCAAGCGGTCCGCTAGGAAATTCCGTTTCTTTAACGACTTGCACCGCTTCTTCCGACAAATTCAGAATGTTCTTCGCGTATTCACTGAAGGTCACTCCTTTATCGGTCAACGATACACCTTTAGGATGTCTGTAAAATAAGGGGAGACCTAGCTCTTCTTCCAACTTGCGAATCCTTGCCGTCACATTCGATTGTACGTAGCCCAATCGTTCGGCAGCCCGGGAAATGTTCCGTTCTTCTGCGATGGCCAGAAACACCTTCAGATCCGATAGCTCCATGTACGACCAACCCTCATTTCGGTATCAATAATAATGATGCTTGCATGATTTTCAATCATTATACGCCAAATCGATCCTGCCTTACAATGAAAGAGCCGAGGGACGTTACTACACACGAAACTACGGCAGAATACACGGGGAGGAATCAACAAACATGAGTGATATAACGGTTATTGGGGCGGGTCCTATGGGTTCAGCGTTAGCCCGGACCTTGCTGCGCAGCGGCAAGAAGGTGACGGTCTGGAACCGGACAAGCGAGAAGGCAGAGGCTCTCGTTCAGGAAGGAGCGGTTTTTGAACCCGATGCCGCACTTGCTGTGAATGCCAGCCCAATCATTATCGTATGCGTGGCAACCTATGAGATATCGCGGAGCATTTTGGGATCAGAGGAAGTCGCCGCTAGAATGGACGGTAAATTATTGGTGGAACTCAGCACGGGGACTCCCCAAGACGCAAGGAACAGCGAGGCGTGGACACAAGAGCAGGGTGCCGATTATCTGGATGGTGCCATTATGGCAACACCTCCTCAGATAGGAATGCCTGATACACCTATATTCCTGTCAGGTTCGGAAAGCGCATACCAGCGAAGTGAGCCAGTTCTGAGAGTATTAGCCGGAAACCTGATATATCTGGGCGAATCGGTTGGATCCGCCTCTGCATGGGATTTGGCGGCCCTTTCCACGATGTTCGGCTCGATGTTCGGCTTCTTTCACGGCGCGCGCATTCTTGAATCCGAAGGCCACCGGGTCGATACGTTCGGTTCTATGATAGCCGACATCTCCCCTGTTTTCGGGCAAATGATCAAGCATGAAGGAGAAGTGATTCAGTCGGAGACTTATGATCAGCCTCAAAGCTCGGTCAAAACCTGCATGTCAACGGCAGAGTTATGGGCAAAGCAGGCGCGCGAAGCAAGGATCAATCCGGATTTCCCCAATTTCGCCAAGGGATTATACGAAAAGGCGATACAAGCCGGATACGAAAACGAAGAGCTTGCTGCGGTCATTAAAGTTCTTCGGACGGGCAATGAATGAGGCAAACGGATACCCTCGAGTTCAAATGAAATTTTATTTTAATCAACACATAAGTCATATTGTCTACAGAAATTCGGCGTGATAGAATATGTACACTTACAATCGGTAAAGAAAAAGGGGAATCGACAGGATATGCTCCTCACTGGTCGTTCTGAAGTGCAAGCGTAATCGCATACGAGAGCAGGAAATCGCCATCTTTGACGTTCTATCAATCAGCAGAGCTTTGATTCGCTGCGCCTTTCTCCTGCCTCCCACTTCAGAACATCAGCACAACAAGCAGCACTTTGGTCGAAGGCAGCCGCCCCTTAGCGCTCCTCAGTACCGAAGATACAAGCTTCCGTGGATCTGTAGTTCCATGGGAGCTTTTTTGCTGCCGTAAAAGGAGAATAGCCATGATACCCTTCTAAAGCTCTACCTTACGTTTTTTTCGGTTTGCAGGGTTTTTCCATGTTGGGAAGCAGCATGACCTCCATTGCGATCGGGCTAAAATTATTCCATGAAACGGGTCAGTCGACTCCCTTGCTGCTGCTGGCACTTTTCAATGAGCTTCCCCTCTTGTTCTTGGGCGGCTGGATCGGCATCGCCGCTGACCGTTGGAAGCGCAAAACGGCCATTATTGCCGGAGATACAGGCCAGGCGGTCTGTACGCTGCTGCTCGTGATCTGCCTCATGAACATCCATTCCACGCTGTGGCCGATCTATGGCATTGCTGCCGTGCAGGGATTGTTTGTGGCGCTGCAGAGCACGGCAACCTCCGTCATGATCCCGCTTATGGTGAGGGATGAAGAACTGGATCGCATGAATGCCATGAAAGAGCTGCTCTTTCCGCTTGCAGGGGTGATCGCCCCTTCGTTGACTGGTTTACTCTACGAACCGTATGGAATTAGCATCATCTTGGCGGCGGATCTGCTCACCTTCCTGGTAGGAACCGGCGTGGTCGCTTTTCTCCCGCTGCCTGAAATAAAGCACAAAGAAAGACCGCTGGAGAAGATTCGCATATGGAACGATGCCATTCAAGGTTTCCGATTTTTGTGGAAAAACAAACCGCTGCTCTATCTGCTTCTTTATTTTGGATGGTGGAATTTTATTCTCAACGGGCCGCTTGAGCTGGCTATCCCTTTTTTCCTGCAGCGCTCAGGGAGCAGCGACGCCTTGACCCTGCTGTTGGGAGCAATGAATGCCGGTGCATTGGCAGGTGCGGCTGCTGCAGTATGGTGGGGACATTTCCGGTATAAAATCAGGTTCATCTTCGCCGGCTCAATCCTCACCTCTTTGATGTTTGTTCTGCTCGGAACGAGCACTCATCTCATCATGCTGGGAGCCGCCGTATTTCTGCTTATGCTTCCACTCGCGATGACAGGGGCTTTGTTTTACTCCATTTTGCAGCGCAAAACGCCCCTTACCCTTCAAGGACGAGTATTTGCCGCATACGGCCAGTTATGTGCCGTCACGGCGCCCATGTCCTTCCTTATTACGGGGCCGCTGGCCGATCAATGGCTCGAAAGGCTCCTCCCTGGGACGAAGCTGTCCCCTTGGCTTACCTGGATCATCGGTTCAGAACATGGGACCTGGATTGGGTTCATCTTCGTCGCAAGTGGTATTCTGCTGCTACTAGGGGCGACGTGGACGCTATCCTCCCGCCAGGTTCGCCGTTTAGATTCAGACATCGACCTATAGGATAGAAAATTTAACGCCGCCGGTATATTACCGACGGCGTTAAGGTTTTAATCTGATTCGATAAATCAATTTATAATTCCCATGGTGACTTGCCGTACTTTGTTTCATCACCGATCCATAGTTTAACCTTCGGCCAAGAAGTAAACGTGATAGCTCTCGTTCTGGACATCCGCCAGCGGAATAAACGTTACGTCGTCCTTTATATAGCGGAATTGGAGCCCTTGCGGTCCGGTTTCCTTAACGAATTGACCGTCCAGATCTCCTTCCTGAAGCGGAAGCCGCAGGTACTCTTTAGAGTCCGATACCGCAGCCAAAATATAAGGCCCGTAAGCAAGCGATACGCATTCTTTCCGGTCAGGAGCCGATTCCAGGCGAATCCTGCAGTCAAGCCTCAAATGAATTACATCGCCGTCCTTCCACTCCCGATCCAGGGACCAATAACCGTCTGGCCCCGGCATGTAATCGACTTGGCGGCCGTTGATCTCCATGATGCCGCCTTCCGGGCTCCAGTAAGGTCGGCGGATTTTCAAAGTAAACCTTCCTTCACCCTGTAATCGCAGTGTAACCTCCCCTGGTTCTTGTTCCTGCACAGAAAGTGCTATGGTTATCCCCTTCTCCTCCCAATTCAAGGCGGAGGACACAAATAGATTGACGAACAGCGACTGCTCATCGTAAAAATAGATCGCTTCAGGATACTTAAAATGATTTTCCAAGCCGGTGCCATGGCAGCAGGTGTTGCTTGTCGAATCGAATGACTTTCTGCCTCCTGGCTCTAGCGGCATGAAGTACGTGCTTCCTCCCGTTGGTTTGCTGTCGCCCGAAGCCAGGATATGATTAAACATCGTCCGTTCGTAATAATCCATGTATTTCGCCGCAGGTTCATAACCGAACAATTCCTTTGTCAGCTTTAACATATTATAGGAGGCGCAGGTTTCAGCGGTTTTATCGCTGAGGTATTCCCCGATCTTGCCCGCCTGCCGAAACATTTCGCCTTCACCCGTTCCTCCGATCGAATAAATGTGGGCGTTCGTCACCGCCTGCCAAAAGAAATGGGCGATCTCATAATATTTTTTCTCGCCGGTAGCCCGGAAAATGTTCAGGGCACCGATGACCTGCGGTATATGCTGATTGGCGTGAAGCCCGCCGAGCGCATCGATGCGCTCCTGCATCGGAACGAACAGCCGGTCGTTGTCAAACCATTTAGCCGCCGCCAGATGGCTTGGTTTACGCGTCAATTGGTACAGCTCCGCAAGCGAATCGTTCATGCCGCCGAACTCGCCGGCGATGTACATGCTCCACATCGTTTTCAGCACGTGGTTGGGCAGCCTGCCTAATCGGTGATACACCCAATCGCCGAGACGATCGGCGATCCCGAGTGCGGTACCGCTGTCAAGATGACGATGAACGTCAAGCAATCCCGCTAGGATTTTATGCAGCGTATAATAAGGCGCCCAAATTTCCGGATATCTCGTAAATGATTCCAAGCGGTCAAACTGCTCCTCGGAGTAACCGCTCAGGAATCCCTCATGATAACCGGGTTTTGTGGAAAAAGCCCGCTGGCATTCCTCTAACGAGGCGATCATATAGTCCGCCTTTTCTTTGATGTCTTCATCCCCTGTTGCCGCGTAGCAGAGTGCCAGGGCGGACAGGTAATGCCCTGTCGTATGTCCTCTGAGCAAACAATCCGGCGAATCCCAGCCGAGCATTTCCGGGGCACCCTTCGTATCCAATCCGGCAGCAGCCCGGAAATTATACAGCATCTGATCGTCATTGACGGATTTCAGAAATGCCAGGCTTCGGTTTTGGGCTGCCTGAAAGGCTGTGTCGCCGCCAAGCCGGACTGCGCTTGGAGAAAAGCTTTTTACAGTCGGGAGCGGATCCATCTTTTCCTGCTCCACTTTGGCTTGAACCAAAATTTCCGCAGTGACCGGAATTTCCGTATCCTTGAGAAAGCCTCGTGCGGCTGCAGGTCCGGCTTCTTGAAACACGCGTTCTTCCCCGCCTACCCAATTCACAGCATGGGTTATGACCTCATGCTCCTCGGTTTCAACTACCGTGACGGAAGGCAAATATACCTTCTTACCGAGTTCAGCTCTCAGGGATATGGGATAAATCCGGGAAACTTTGATGTTATTTTCTTCTTCCAAAATGGTCACGTGATACACTTGTTCCTTTACGCTTTCTCCATAGCGGAACGTCGCAATCAGCGGAACGGTCCGTGTGCCGAGACCGTACTTTGGACGGGCAACCTTGCCGTCATCCTTGATGAAACGGCTATCTCCCGACTGCCAGGAGATCTGCGATCCGTACTTTCCTTCCCTGGGCAGGTTGATGTCGAATTCGACGGTGCCGAGATTACCCAGATACAGGGCTTCCATGTCTTTTAAGACGATCATTTCATCATCGTGAATGGAACTCATGTCATCCCTCCTCCTTTATCCCGTTCTTCTCCCTCTGAAACCTGCCACATTTCCGGTAAAATTGATCCCTGGCTTCCTGGATGCCCGGCCGGAATTGAATGAGCGCGGAGGCACGCACGCGTCGGACATCCTGCATGGCTTCTTGCACTTCTTGATCATGATGTTGACCGAGAAGGCCAGTGTCACCGGAAATTGTGGCGGCCGCAAGGCGTCCTTGAGCCATGGCTACCAGCGCGCTCTCGATTCCGGTAATATTTCCGGCTACGTACAGCCCTTCGACCGGAGTCCGCATTTGCTCATCGTGAACCGGTACGTGGCCCCCCAGCTCTTCCGCATACACAAACGGGCAGCCGGCTACCGACGCCAATTCGGCCAAAGGGTATAGCCCTCCGGCAATCGCCACAAAATCGACAAGCTCCTCCCGCTGGCTTCCCGGAATAACGGCGCCCTCTCCGTTGACATCCGCAAGTGTGACCGATTGAACCTGGCTGCGCCCGTTAATGGATACGGCAACGGTTCGCAAACGTAAGGGGATATCCCAAATCTTGATCCCGCTCCTTGGAATGAACCTCGATACGAAACCCGCCATCCCCAAAGCGTTTGCAGCTTTTCCTCCGATCCTCATCAGCGGTGACGGCGCCAAATGGGCCAATCCCATCAGTTCCTTCAGGCTCTCTTTTGGCGATGCTTCTTTGCCGGTTATCGGCCCAATCCCGGGCAGGACAATCCCTGCGATCGAAACGCCGCTCACCGACAGCTCGCGGGAGATCGCCATGGCGAGCACATTGACGCCTATGATCAAGCCGCGGCGTCCCGGTTTGACGTAATGAACATTGGCCATGACCTGTGCGGCGCCGATCGACATGACACCCGGCAGCGTCCACCCCGGCAGGGGGTGGGGAATTTCAGCGCTGCCTGTGGCGAGCAGTACGTTCCTGGCTTGCATGGATCCTTCGGAGGTCTTCAGGACCCATTCGGCGCCGCTTCGCAGGATGCTGTGGACGGATACTCCGCACCGAATCTTCACTCCTAGCGCGGAGCACTTGTCGAGAAGCTGCTCGGCCACCTGTCTTCCGACCCACCAATGCCCTTTCTCCTCGTGAAACTGCCCTAACATGCGGCCTCCTGGTTCGGGAAATTCGTCCACCACGGCAACGCAGAGACCGCGGCTAGCAGCTTCCACAGCCGCCGACAATCCTGCCGGGCCTGCCCCGACGATCAACAGATCAAAAGGAAACGCCGGCGTCATGGAAGCCTCCTCCCTGTAATCTCATTGGGGAGCCGCTCCCCTTCCGAGATGCACATCCCCGCTTCCAAAGGAGTCAAGCAGGCTCTCACCGTGCCTTTGCCCTGCACGTTCAGGCGGCACTCCATACAGTGGCCGATCGAGCAGTACAGACCGCGGGGGCTGCCGGATTCCTCATGCCGACGCAGTGTCCGTATGCCCACGGCGAGCAGCGCTGCCGCAATCGGCTCGCCTTTCAGCCCGGCCCATTTCTCCCCGTTAAACGTAAAATCTACGGGTTCCCGCTTTGATTTCCTCGGCCCCAAGATCGGATGATTTTCGATTCTGTCCATTACACCTCTCCCTTCGCCAGCTGCCCGAACGTGACGGGACGGATCGGCGGACGGTAAGCCAGCTGCTCCGCATCCCGGGGTAACTGCGGGTTCTTCAAATGAACCCAGGCGTCGAGCATCTGTCTGCATACCCGGCCCTGGCAGGCTCCCATTGTCGCTCTCGTCTTCATTTTGATCTGCCTGGCTGAACAGCAGCCCGATTGGTAGGCTTCCTCCAATTGTTCCAAGGTCACTTCTTCACAACGGCAAACGATCAGGTTTGATGTATTCATGGCCGGCCTCCTACCAATACCGGATGGCGCAGGTTTTCAGCTCGGTATAAAAATCGAGCGCGGCTTGACCCTGCTCGCGCGAATGTGAGCTCGACAGCTTCAAGCCGCCGAACGGGGATTGATATTCCACGCCCGCAGTTTCCTGGTTGACGCGGACCATCCCGGCCTGAGCTTCATCCAGGAAACGATGCGCATAAGACAAATCCCGGGTAAACAATGAAGCGCTGAGTCCGTACAGGGATTTATTGCATAAGGCGATCGCTTCGTCGAAATCGGCTGCCTTCAACATCGCGGTAACCGGTCCGAAAATTTCTTCCTGAATCAATGGATGGCCTGGATCCACGCCGGCTGCTGCGATCGGCGGAATATAATACCCTTCTTCGTCCGCCTCGGCAGAGCGGCCTTCGGCTACGATTTCAGCTTGGTCCCGCGCAAGCTTCACATAGGACATTACCGTTTCATACTGGCTTGCGGAAGCGACAGGTCCAAGATAAGCCGACGGATCCAGCGATGGAGCCAGCTTGATTCCGTCGATCGCCTTCTTCATCGCTTTAATAAAAGCGTCATAAATTCCGGATTCAATGATGATTCGGCTGGTTGCCGTACATTTCTGGCCGGCCGAACGATATGCGCCGCTCACAATCATCGGGACCGTCTTCTCCAGGTCGACGTCATTCAGGATCACGGCCGCATTTTTCCCGCCCATTTCGGTCTGATACTTGATGTTTCGTTTCGCACAAATTTGGGCGATGCGGGTTCCTGTCGCCGTTGAGCCAGTAAAGCTTACGGCGTCAAGGGAAATCTGCTCCAGAAGGGCGTCGCCGATCCTGCTACCTTTGCCGACCACCAGGTTCAGGACGCCTGGCGGGAGAGCTGCTGCCGCAAAAACTTCGCACAGCAGGGTGGCGGTCAATGAGGCGTTCTCCGCTGGCTTCCAGACCACCGTATTGCCGCAAATGAGCGCAGGTGCGATTTTCCATAACGGGATCGCCACCGGGAAATTCCATGGCGTAATGACACCTACCACGCCCAAGGGAACCTTCTTCGTATGCTGAAGCACGTTCGGCTCGCTTGCGGGGATGACCACTCCGTTAGAGCGGACGCCTTCCGCCGCGTAATACCGAAGCAGGTTGACTCCCCGGATGACTTCACCTTGCATTTCGGTGATCGGCTTCCCCATTTCCATGCTGGCGAGGCGGGCGACATCAGCAAAGGCGGACTCGAGCGCAGCCGCCATGCGATACAAATGCTCACCTCGGGCGGCACCGGTCAAACGGGACCAGGAACGATATGCGGCTCGGGCCGCCTGCTCTGCCTGAGCGACATGCGATGCATCCGACAGATGAAGCACCCCGATCTCCTCATGAATGTTGGACGGGTTCTTCACGGCCAGCTCATCCGACGCGGGGGTGATCCACTCTCCGCCAATCCAATTTCGGCTGTGTACCATACGCTAACCCTCCTTTTTCATTCTCTTCTTAAGAGCTCTTCGCTTCACCGGCAGGATGACGGTTAACGGCATGTTCAAATGCCCTTTGAATCGCTTCATACTCAACTTCCGGAAGCGGAAGGCGCGGAGGTCTGGTTGGACCAACCGGGAATCCGGCAAGCTCCATCATGTACTTGATCGACTGCACTAACTGGGGACTTGCATCATAATGAAACAATGGTAGCAAGCGGCGGTATAGCTTGGTCGCTTCCTGCACCTTCCCTTGTCTAGCCAGATTGAAAAGCTCCACGCCTTCCTTAGGCAGCGCGTTCGGCACCCCGGAAATCCAGCCCACAGCCCCCATCAGCGGACCTTCCATAGCTAAGTCGTCGACGCCAATCAGCACATCCAAATCGGTATATTCCAGGATGTCGTGCACTCTGCGGATATCGCCCGAAAACTCCTTCACCGCCACGAGATGCTCCAGTCTCGAAAGTCTGGCGAGCAGCTGCGGCGTCAAATCGACCTTATAATCATGGGGATTATTGTAGGCGATCATCGGCAGCCCGACTTCATTCAGCGCTTCGTAATGGGCAATGACCTCATGCTCCAGCGGACGGTACTGGATCGGCGGAAGGGCCATTACGCCTGCAGCGCCTGAATCCTTGGCATGCCGGACCCACTCGGCGGCTTGCCTCGTGGATGGAGCGGCTGATCCGACGACAACCGGTACGCGTCCCGCTGCGGCTTCAATGACGGTATTTACAACCTTAGCCCGCTCCTCATTTGTCAACGTGGCATATTCCCCTAGCGATCCTGTCGGAACCAAGCCGTTGACGCCCTGCGAGATGAGCCAGTCACACAGCTCAGCTAGACGCTTGTAGTCCACTTCAAATGTGGCTGTAAACGGTGTAACGATCGCCACATAAACCCCTTCAAATTTTGGCATATCAAGATGTCTCCTCTCATGATTCAAGTTGATATTTGTAAGGCTAATTCAGTACGAACCCATCCGGTAGCGGATCGTCCGGATCCAATACGAAATTCATGAAACCAAGTACATGGGCGGTTCCCGTTAGCTGTGGAATGATGGTTTTATTGCCAGCCAGAATGCTGTCCCCGGCGATGCTTCCTATGACCTGCACCCCGCTGATCCCCTGATACACAGCCTGCTGTCCGGGTTCGAGCCGTCCGCGGGAGCTAAGGACCGCCAAATGAGCGCATACTCCGGCTCCGCCCGGCGACCGGTCAAGCTGCTCCCCGGCAAAGACGCAAGCGCTGCGGAAGGACAGACGATCACGCTCATCCCGCTGATAAAAGAACACGCCGTGAATACCGGATATCCAATCCAGCTGCGGATGCTGAAGTTCAAGCCGGCTTTCGGCTTCATTACGGATCATACCTGCCCAATCCCTAAGCTGATGGGGCTCCAAGGAAGTCGCTCCGAACTCGCCTATATCCACCACGGCAAAAAATTCACCGCTGAAAGCGACGTCCACCCTGATTTCCCTTCCTTGGATCGTCACAGGAAGTCGCTCCGAGTGCACATAACTGGGCACATTTCGGAACGACACCTCCCGAACCTCGTCTCCCTCCACATCAGCGACCACCTGGACGGTTCCCGACGGGCAATCGATCAGTATACCCGCCGCTGCATCGGACGGAGCGATTTGCCCCGTCTCGATCCAAGCCGTGACCGCAGCGATGATTCCATGCCCGCTGACGGATGCAAGTCCTTGCTGGTTCAGGAACAGCAAACCGAATCGCCCTTCCGGCGTCACCGGCGCTGTAACGATAGCACCGGTCATTGCATAGTGGCCGCGCGGCTCCGACATCAGCAGCTTTCTTGCGTCATCCTCATGCCGCTGGAAAAATACAGCCTTGTCGCGCATCGTCGAACCGGCCAATAGCGGCAGGCCGCCCGTAATGATCCGCAGCGGCTGTCCGCAGGAATGCACATCGATCGCCGCATACCATTTTTTCGTTTCCATACTGCTGGCCCCCCGTCGTAGTGATGTTTAGAGCAGAAAGAAACCAGACTTCAGTTCATCCCGTTCCTGAAGAATGAATTGGTGAAAGCCCATCACCCAAGCCGAGCCGGAAATCTGCGGAATCACGGCCGGCAGATGGCCGACAGACGTATCTTCCAGGACACGGGCGCGGAACATCGAACCCACGATGCTCTCGTGGACGAATTCTTCACCGATTCCCAGTTCGCCCTTGGCACGCAGCACGGCTACTTTGGCGGATGTGCCCGTTCCGCAGGGGGAGCGGTCAATCCCCCCGGGAGGGACGACGACCGTATTCCGGCAGTGGGCCACTGGCGATACCGGATCGCTGTAGAACTCAATATGGGTCAGTCCGCGAATGACGGGAATTTCGGGATGTACAATTTCAAAGCTGTCATTCACCGCGTCGCGGATCCGGACGGCGGTGCGGACGATCTCGGAAGCCCGCTGGGGAACCAGAGGCAAATGCAGTGATCGGGCATCGACGAGCCCGTAAAAATTGCCGCCGTAAGCAAGATCCAAGGAGACCTCACCGAGATCGCCGACCTGCACCCGGACATCATGCTTGTAGAGAAAAGAAGGAATATTCGTAAAGGTGACCTGACGGACCTTTCCTCTCTCGATCTCGAGCCTGGCTTCCACAAGGCCGGCCGGCGTGTCGAGCCTGATGACGTCCTTGCTTGCCGGATAATACCCCGCCTCGATCAGCGCCGTGCACAGCCCAATCGTATCGTGACCGCACATCGGCAAATACCCGCCGGTTTCGATAAACACGACCCCAATGTCGGCCTTCTCATCGCATGGCGAAGTCAAGATGCAGCCGGACATGACCTCGTGCCCGCGGGGTTCGAACATCAGCGCTTTGCGGAAATCGTCATGATGCTCGGACATGTAGACCATCTTTTCGGTCATCGTTTTCCCGAAGAGCTCCGGAGCCCCGGACATGACGGTCCGGGTCGGATTCCCGCCGGTATGCGTGTCGATCGTGGTGACCATCTTGGACCATCTCATCGAATCACCTCCTGGGGGTGCGGCTTGCTCCGAAATCGGTCATAACGAAGACGGTCCACCGGAATGCAGGTCTCCACCCTGCTCAGCATTTCGCTGATCACTTTCCCGGTTACGGCGGCCAGGCTGATCCCGTCCCCTTCATGTCCCGCCGCCACAAAGAATCCGGGGACTTCGTCGATTGCAGAAACGATCGGCAGATGATCCGCCGTCCACGGCCTCAAGCCCGCATAGGTTCTCAGGAGCGGAATCTGTTCCAGCACAGGGAAAAAACGAATGGCTCTTTCCGCAATCAAGCTGATGACCTGCTGATCTACGCCGCTGTCCATCCCGACAAATTGGCGGCTGGAGCCGATCAGGAAGTTTTGCGAAGCGGTGGGCTCGAAGACGAGCGCAACGCCATATTGGTCGAATTTGGGGTCCACTGTGCGGGTCCCGCCGAATTTACTCATCAAATATCCGAACTCCATCGCCTTCCGTTTCCCGATGTTCGCCCACCGGGATGCGACAAGAATGTGTCCCTTGCGGGGCTCGATCGGAATATCGATGCCCACCATCCGTCCGATATGCTTTGCCCATACCCCGGCCGCGTTAATGACGATACTCGTGCGGATTCTGCCCTCCGAGGTTTCGACGGCGCGTACATTCCTTCCCTCGTCAAGCTGAATGCCGGTGACGGGCGTATGGGTTCGAAGCCTTGCCCCATAACGCCGGGCTGTGGACGCCAGCGAGTAGGTCAGCAGCACAGGATTGACCGTTGAATCCGTCGCACATTCCAATCCGCCTGGCAGGTCTTCGGCCATGTATGGCCATTCGTCCCTTAGATCCTTTTGATCAAGCATGCGGAAGGGCAGGCCGGCTTCACGCTGGCGTGCGACCCAGGATTCGGCAGCGATCATTTCTTCGTCAGACTCACAGACCAGAATGCTTCCGGGAGCCCTGTATTCGAACTCCTCATCGAGATCCCGTACCCACTCCTTGACCAATTCCTGCGACTTCAGCGACATCTGGCTGTCGAAGCCCGGATCCTTGTCGATGGCGAGGATGTTGCCGTCGCATTTGGAAGAGGTACCGCCGGCGATTTCCCCCTGTTCCACGACGAGTACGTCCATGCCGGCTTTCGCGGTATAGTAGGCAATAGACATGCCGATGATCCCTCCCCCGATGATGACGATTTCTGCGGTTTCATCACGCATGGATGCAATCACTTCTTTCGTTTTATAGGACAATCAGCTCTTTGTTTGATTTCGTCAGCACTTCAATCCCGGTGTCCGTCACGAGAATGTCATCCTCAATGCGGACGCCTCCAAAGTCGGGCAAATAGATGCCGGGTTCCACGGTCAAAACCATGCCGGGCGCAAGCAAATCCTCCGTCTTTTCGGAAAGGCGCATCAGTTCATGGATCTCCAGGCCAAATGCATGACCGAGCCCGTGTCCGAAATACTCCCCATACCCATAGCCGGCAATGGAGTCTCTAGCCAAAGCGTCCCCTTCCTTTCCGGTCATCCCCGGCTTTAAGCCTTCCAAGGTCTTTCGATTGGCTTCAAGCACAATCCGGTAAATCTCTTGATGCCGCTCCGTCGGATCACCAATAAAAACCGTCCGCGTCAGATCGGAACAATATCCCTCGTAGCTCGCGCCGAAATCGAGCGTCACAAATTCGTCCCTTCCCAGCGGCTTGGAGCTGGCCAGACCATGCGGCAGCGCCGAACGGACGCCGGAAGCCACGATCGTCGGGTACGCGGACGAGACGGCGCCGTTTTTGCGCATAAAGTATTCAAGCTCCGTGGCAACGTCCATTTCGGTAACGCCTGGCTTCATGTAGCCCAGGATATGCTCAAAGGCCATGTCCGTAATATCGATCGCCTTTCGAATGTGCTCCTGCTCCCGCTCATCTTTGATTCCGCGCAGCTTTTCCACAAGATTTTGCGTCGGGATCAGTTCAAAACCCTGAAAGGTTTCAACATAGGTTTGGTATGACGCGTACGTGAGATGATCTTGCTCAAACCCGACCTTCCGCACCCCTGCAGCACTCAGCTTCTCCCGGATCATTTCGAGCGGCTGGCCCGTATGCTGTTCAACCTGGTATTCTTCGGCCTGTTCCGCCGCTTGACGGGTATAGCGAAAATCGGTGATCAGCAAGGCCTGATTTTTCGTAATAGCGACAAAGCCGGCTGTGCCCGTAAATCCGGTCACATATCTGCGGTTATACGGGCTGGAAATCAAGAGTCCGTCGATACCTTGACGCTCAAGCTCTTCCCTTACCTTGGTGAGGCGCTGTGCTTCCATGTTAGGTTCACGCTCCTTATTCATCCTCGCAGCAGCAAAGGATGCTATGGTTTCTTCATAATCAATCTAATGTAACAAGATTCAACACTGTTGAATGACGGCTGCACAAATCTGCAAATTCACTTCCTCATCCCTTCATGCCAGTCAGCGTAATCCCCTCGATAAAATACCGCTGGCCGATGAAAAACACGATAATGACCGGCAGGATGACCACGGTGGAGGCTGCCATAAGCAGATGCCACTGCGCGCTGTGAAGCGACTGGAACATTTGGAGCCCAAGCGCCAGCGTAAACTTGCTTTCTTCGTTCAAGTACACGAGCGGTCCCATGAAATCGTTCCACGAGTTCATGAACGAGAATAAGCCGATGACAATCAAAGGCGGTTTGGATAAAGGAATGATGATCCGCCAGAAAATTGTCCAGGGGCCAGCCCCATCCACATAAGCTGCTTCATCGAGATCTCTCGGGATACCGGCATAAAACTGCCGCAGCAAAAAGATGTCGAATGCGGAACCAAACCAAACAGGCAATATCAATGGCACGTAAGTGTTAATCAGGTCGGCAAGCCTCCAGCCGATAAAAGTAGGGATCAGCGTGACCGCGCCGGGAAGCATCATGCTGGCAAGCAGCAATCCAAAGAAAAACTTCTTCCCCGGCCAGTCAAGCCTTGCGTAGCTGTATGCCCCGAGCGAGCTGCTGATGAGCGCTCCGATCAGGCAGCTGGCGGTGATCGTCAAGGTGTTCCGAAAAAAGCGGAGAAAATCGATGGTCGTCAGCGCCTCCGTATAGTTTTGAAACCGGAACGGCGAGGGAATCCATTTGGGCGGCATCTCGAATATCTGCATGGACGACATCATGGAGCTGCGTACTAACCAGAACAATGGCAGCAAACAGAATACACTCCCCAGGATGAGAATGGCGTATACGATGATCTGCGAGACCCGGCGGCTTTTCCTCATGGGCGCTACACCTCACTTTCGTAAAATACCCAGGACTTGGATGTCCGGAAAAAGATCGCCGTGACGATCAGGATGATGATAAAGAGGATCCAGGCGATGGCTGAGGCCTGCCCCATTTCGCCAAACTGAAAAGCTTGACGGTAGATGTAGTAATTGTAGAACAAGCTGGCGTTATTCGGTCCTCCCTGCGTCATAATCAAGGCTTCCGTGAACACTTGGAAAGCCCCGATCGACCCCATGATCAGGTTGAAGAAAATGATCGGCGTCATCATCGGAATGGTGATATGGCGGAATTTCCGGACCGCACCAGCACCATCTACGATGGCGGCTTCATACAGGGATCTGGGTACACCCTGGAGTCCTGCCAGGAAAATAATGATCGTGCTTCCCATCCCCCACAGGCTCATGATCACAATGGAAGGAACCACCGTATTTTCAGAGTACAACCAATTTAAGGTGGGCAGATTCAGCGCTTCGAGGAAGCTGTTGAACAGTCCGAGGTCCGGGCTGAACAGCCAGATCCAGATCATCGAGGACGCAACGGCCGGCACGATCGCCGGCAGATAGAAGATCGTGCGGAAGACCGATTTGCCGCGGATAAATTCCATGTTCAGCAGGAAAGCGGCGATAAATGAGACGATCAGTCCGAGCGGAACGCGGAGAATGACGTATTTAAAGGTCACCCACAGCGAATTGTAAAAATAGGGATCCGTTCCGTCGAAAAGCCGCTTATAATTCGTAAACCCGATGAATTTGGGCGTATTCACGATCCGGTAATCCGTAAAGCTGAGCAGCATGCTGGTGAGCATGGGCAGAACGACAAACAGCATAATCCCAAAGATACTGGGCAGGGCGAAGAGAATGCCCGCCACGGCGATACGGCGTTTGTGCAGCATGGGAATCCCTCCTTTCTGGATCGGTTTGTTCGGACGGGGTTATTTGCCGTAATAGCCTTCAATCAGCGGCTGTACTTTAGGTTCGATCTCTTTCAGGGCTTCCTCCGCCGACTTCTTGCCGGTCCATACCAAGTCAAGGGCAGGGGTCACCAGCGCATTGATTTTATCCAGGTTCTTCACTTCAAAGCCCGGGGTGCGGATGCCGTTTTCAATCGTCTGTTTCATGTAAGCATCTGTGTATCCTTCCGGGTGAGCCTTGTTCCCCGACGCCCATTTATTGATGAGGTCCGGATTCGTATACCACTCTTTCTTGAGCGGCATCCACAAGCCGCCTTCGATCAGCGGCAGCACCGATTCCGGATCCGCCATGTATTTATACAGCATCCATGCCTCTTTCGGATGCTTGGTTGATTTGAAAATGACCGTCGGCGCGCCGTCCAGCAGCGTATTGCTTTTCAATAATTTAGGCAGGACCCCGACGCCAAGATTGAAATCCTGTTCTGCAAAAGCCTGGAGCGCCCAGTTGCCGGATACCGTCATGGCGACCTTCTTGGTCTGGAGCGCCATGTCAGGCAGGCTCTTGGTCTGCAGCGGCGTCGGCGATACGTGATGCACATACATTAAGTCCGCCAGCTTTTGAATCGCGTCGATCGCCTCCGGCTTCGCCAGCCCGAATCCTTTTCCGTCTTCCGTCAGGAAATTACCGCCGTTCGAAACCACGGCTGCCATCATGTTGTACGGGTCGTATTGGAGGCCAAACTGCTTGATCTTATTCGGATTAAAATTAGGGTCGAGCGCATTTCGTCCCTGATCGTCCAGGGTCAGCTTCTTTGCGTACTCAATGAATGTGTCCCAGTCCCATGCCTTATCTGCCTGCGTGGGAGGAAGCTCGACACCCGCCTCAAGGAGCATATCCTTGTTGTACATGAGTCCGTATCCTTCTACAGCCGTACTCATGCCGATCGTGTTGCCCGGTTCGATTTCATACCATACTTGATCCAGGTAATCTTCCTTCTTAAATTCCTTGTCCTCCTCGATCAGCGGAGCCAGGTTCAGCAGTTTCCCGTCTTTCCCCCAGCTTAGTGCCGCTCCGGATGATAAATATCCGAGGTCTGGTGCGACATTGCCTGCGACCATCGTCGTCAGCTTGGTCAAATAGTCCGCCGGAATGTGCATAGGCTCCACCTGAATGCCGGTTTTTTGCTCAAAGCTTTCGAGCGCTTCCGTGACCGTCTTCTTTTCGATCGTGTCTCCCCAAAAGGCAAACTTTAGGGTGACCTTTTCTTCCCTGTTGCCCCCATCCTTGGTGCCACCCTCACTTTGGGCTGATCCTCCGCTGCCCGAACAACCCGAAAGGGAAACGGTTACAGCGAGTATAGCGGGTAAAGCGATCCCAGCGAGAAATTTGGAAATTCTCATTCTTTTACCCTCCAATCACATGGAATTGATGTTTGTAAATTCATTGTAAAAAAGAGGAGGTTCAAAAAAAATTCGAACATTTTTGGAATGGTGGACAATTTTTATGTGTTGTTCATCTCGGCAGTTTGATGATGACGGTTGTCCCCTTGCGTTTTTCTGAGGTTACGGTCACGCCGTAGGAATCACCGTAGATGAGTTTGATTCGCTGATCAACGTTGCGGATGCCGATGGAGCGGCTTTCTTCCCGTGTCAAACCAGCCAATTTGTGATGAGGGATGCCGATTCCGTTATCCTCCACCATGAAAATCCGCTCATCCCCAATAAGCCGCCCCCGGATCACAATCTGTCCACCGCTGTGCAGGCGGGCGAAGCCGTGAACGATAGCGTTCTCAACAAAGGGCTGCAGGAACAGCTTTGGGACCTTGAAGGAATACAGCTCAGGCGAGATGTCATAGGTCACCGTGAATTTGCCTTCAAACCGCTGCTCGGTAATCGAAAAATAATGCTTCAACCAATTCAGGTCCTCTTCCAGATCGCCGATGTCCTGATTGCTTGCAGAAGTATACTGCAGCATGGAAGACAGGCTGACGATCATGGCGCTCAATTCGTTTTGCTCGTTTTCGAGCGCCGTCCAGTTCATGATGTTGAGCGTGTTATACAGAAAATGCGGATTCAGCTGAATGTTCAGGGACATAATCTGAGTTTCTTTTTCTCTCAGCTTCACTTTATAGTTTTCTTCGATCAGGTTGTTGATTTTAACATTCATTTGATTGTACTTGTGGATGAGCAGCCCCATCTCGTTATAGGATTTGACCGGGATACGGGTATCGAATTCCCCTTCTCCCGTTTTTTTGATCGCTCGAAGCAGCTGTTGAATGGGCTTGGTGATGGAGTTGGCCAGAAAAAATGCCAAGAGAAGCGAGACCAGCAGAAGGATCAGCGTCAAATAGAACGTGTACGACTTCACCTCTGGCAAAAAGGCGCTGCCGAGCGCCTCCGGCGAGATCGTGACACCGGAAATCCAGCCGGTCACATCGGAAGTGTCGAAGCATACAATGAGCGGCTTACCGTTTCTTGTGATCGTGAGAGTGCCGCTTTTCATCTCCGCCATTCTTTTCAATGAGGTTTCATCCATCGTGGAATCCTTTTCCTGCGAATCGGCTACCCTCTTACCGTCCCGGCTCATGATAAAAAAAGAAGCCCCGGTGGCTGGGAGCACGCTGGCGAAGCGGGAACGGTAATAATCGGGCTGATAGGTGATGACCAGCACGGGAAGTTCGGCTGCACCCTGCAGCTCGATCACCTCCCCGTTATTGATCCGAAACAATTTCAGCAGTCGGACGCCGGCCAGAAGCTCAACGTTCTCGGAGGGCACGGGAGACCCGGCATCCCGATGAAACATGTCACCAAACGAAAACGTCGGGACCCAGGCCATTCCCCCATCCGCTTGTACGGCAGCCTGATATAGGGCTGTTTGGTTAAACCCTTCATAAGGGATAAAGGCGGTAGCACCGGTAGGCCCGATGTCTGAATAGCTGGTGATTAAGTGGATGGAGTACATGTGCTTCAAGTCTGGAAAATATGTATTCAGCGCCCGGCTTACCTTTTTCTCCATCGTGATCATTTGGTATTCGTCTTTCGGATTCGCAGTGAGGTATTGTTCGTACAGAACCTGCTCCGCGATCAAAGCGAGGCTGCTGTCTTCGACCCTGGCGAGCTCGGCGTCCATAATTTCGTTGTTCTGCTTCACAATGGAGTACAGGTTCTGTCTGGCAAAGTCGGAAATAAACCCGCTGCTCGATACAAAATACCTATAGCTAAGTATCGTTAGGGGAATCGTGACAATGAGGGCATAGGACAACATCAGTTTCGTTCGATAGCTCAGATCCTGAAATCGCGGCATCCATCGGCGGTTTCTCAATGAACATCCCTTCCTTATATGCGGGTAGCGGATAAATGGCGGTATTCATCCGGGCTAGTGCCGTACTCCTTCCGAAACAGCCGGATAAAATATTTCACGTCCCTGTAGCCCACGTTCTCGGCCACTTGGTAAACTTTCTGGGAGGTTTGCAGCAGCTGGCTGGCCGCCGCCTTCATTCTAATGTGGGTGATGTATTGGTGGATGGTCATACGGGTGTGGTTTTTAAACAGAATACAAAAATATGAAGGGTTAAAATGAAACTTCACGGCCAGCGTGCTCAGGGACAAATCCTCCTCACCATAGTTGGCTTCAATATAGGCTTTGCAGCTGTCCACAACGGTCTCACTTTTACACTGTCTACGTTGGTCTATATGATCCGCCATCTCTAGAACCCACTGGAACGCTGTCGCCCGTAATTCGTCCATTCGGCTGCAGCGCATCAGTGCTCCTTCAAAAGCGGCATTGGGGATATGAGAAAGTCCCTTTTCGCTCAAAATTGAAGTGACATGGTGAATCGAGGCGGCGACGGAATACTTCAACCTGGAAGGATCGGGATATCCCTGGGCCAATGTACGATCCAGTTCGGTCTTCAGACACGCATGAATGTCATCCTTTTTGCCGGATAGAATCCCCTTGGCCAGTTTGCCTGCATCCAAATGGATGATCGCGGACGGGTCTTTAGGGCTCTGTTGGTCAGACTTATACAATTTTCCCGGCCCGTCGTAAAATAAGCTTTGAAGTGCAAAGCGCGCCTGCTGATTAGAAGAATGTACTCCTTGCCCCCACTCTGTAAAGTACATGCCTAATCCTACTGTTAGTTCCTGGTTATGCTCCTTCTGAAAATGATCCATCAGTTCCTGCAGTTGCGCTTCAAGCGCATAGGTAACGTCAAAAGATACATCGGCGCTAAGGATCACCCCCGTCAACCATTGATCCGTAACATAAAAGGCATGGGCAAGACCGGCTTCCTCCATGATGTGGGCAAGCATGCGTTTAAGCAGGGGCAGCAACTGCTTCCGGTCCGCACCGCTTGTGTGGATCACGGCACCCAGCGAGATTCCGCGTCTCCAGCCTGAAAAGGACCTCTGCAGCAAAGTGATGTCTGTTTCGGCAGGACTTCCCTCGAGCAGTTCGGACAAAGCCGATTCGATGATCGCCTCACGCAGGGCTCCCGCCTTATGTTCGGCTTTCTGAAGGAGAGGCGTAACCTTCTGGGCTTCCACCGGCTTAAGCAGGTAATCGCTTGCCCCGAGCTGCAGCGCGCGCTGTGCATAAGCGAAATCCGAGTATGCGCTCAAAATCACCACGCTTTCGCTCCCCCCGCGGCGGGTCAAATGTTCCACGAATTCGAGGCCGTCCATGATCGGCATCTGGATATCGGTAAATACCAAATCGATCGGATGGATCTCCATCCTTTCCAGCGCTTCCACACCATCCCTGGCATTAAAGATGTGATACTCCGGCCTCAGATTTTTCAGCATCCGCGACAACCCTTGTCTGTGCTTTGGTTCGTCGTCAACGACTAAGACGTTCAGCATATTCAATCCCCCCCTGCGTATGAATGGTACAAAAAATGCCCATCCGGGTTTCAAGTAAATTGAAGGTGATGGCGCTGCCAACCGTTTACAAGAATCCTGTATGAGCATGTTACAACAAGGACAGACATCAACTTACCGGGCATTGTCGGTTAGACGGACTCAAGCTTTGGAATCCGAACAGAAAACCGACAAGTACTTTACTTCATCCGTGATGGGCGTATATTTATGATTTTCGTAGGAGTCGAAATACAGGCTGTCGCCGGCATGCAGTGTATAAGCTTCCTGGCCGACATAATAAATCATGGTCCCTTCGAGCACATAAATAAATTCCTGCCCGACATGGGAGACCGTTCGCTTCTCCGTCTTCCCTTTCTTCGCTACAAAATAAAAGGGCTGCATCAGCTTCTCGGGCCGCTCGGCCGCGATGGCCGAAAACGAATATCCTTTCTCCGACGTGACCATCTTATCCAGGGTCCCCGTCATTGTGGTATACACCGTCCCGTTTTGGTCGCTGTCATCAAGCAAAATGGATATTTTGGTTCCAAGCGCCTCGGCGATTTTGATCAGCGTGCCGATGGGCGGCACCGTTTTTCCGTTTTCGATTTTGGACAGCAGGCTTTTGGTAAAGCCGCAGGCATGGGCGATTTCGTCCAGGGTCCGATTTTGGTCCTTGCGAATTTTTCGGATCTTACTCCCCAATTCCATCACATTGATCTCCTAAATAGAATGAAATTCAACTTAGTTTAATAAAATGAAACAACATTTAATGACGATTGTCAATAAAATTTTCCCATGCATTCAGGCATTTTTGCTGTGTGCGGAAGGACGGAAAACTACCATTTACAGCAAAAAACAGGGATATCCTAATATAGGACACTCCCTGTTCTATATAATTAATCAGATTAATGATTTATATTATTAAATATAAATAACTTCTATTTTGCGCATCAGCAAGCACTAATTCCAGAAATACTTCATTTCCCTGTAACCGAGATCCCACAATCTCGCATTTCCCTTAATGGTGATCGTAAGTTTATTCGCTTTCTCAATTGGAATTTCGTACGTTTCAGCAGCTCCCTCTTGATAGGTTGGTGCTTCTGTCAGCAGGAGCTGCTGCCCATCGACCGTAATCGCAAGCGTTCCTCCCAGCTTACCTGTTGCTCCATACTTGAAGTAGAGGATGATATCTTTTCCACTTAGTTCAGAGGTGTAAACTGCTGCTGTTTGCTCTTTAAAACAGAACACATTGTACTGAGGCAGCACCTGTTCGCCGCCCAACTCAAAACGATATGGTGCTGTGTGTTGAACTGTATTTCCACTGGCGTCCTTCACTTCGTTGATTGCAACGAAAGGTCCTTCTTTTTTTGTCAGCGCCGTTTCGATAACTTCGCAGCAGCCCCATACGGCAGCGAAAATGAACAATGCAGAAAATCCGGAAATCACAAGCTGCTTCTTCATCGTTTTTGCGTTTGATCCTAATTTGTAAGCTGCGTATCCGATGGAAGCACCTATTGAATTCTGAATCGCGTCGTTGATGTCGCCGCTGCCCAGATAAGTAAGCATCTGTACTGTTTCGACCACCATGATGGACAAAAAGAACAATGTAATAAATCGAACGTAGCGCATGGGAAACAACATCGGAATCAAAAAGCCGAAAGGAATAAATGCAGCGAAGTTGCCAAAACCAAACAGAGCCATTAAGGAAAATCGAAACAAATCAGGCAAATCCGGTACATGATAAAAATCAATGGGCGTAAAAATAAATTCGTACTCTGTAATCTGGTGCGATGCCCCGATTCTGCCAAAAGCAAAAAACATAAAATACAAAATGAGGACTGTATAAAGGATGGTGATGATCAGGATAACCTTGCGATTCTTTGCCATAAATTCTGCTCCCTATTGCGAATGAGTGGATATCTTATGCAAGTTTATCCCAAGATTCATACTTCTCCTAGGGTTCTTTCTTACAACAAACTTACACGGTTGTCATGTAAGGGGAACGATCGGACGCAACAAAAAAAGAGCATCAGGTGAACCCTCACCTTATGCCCTTCTTAAATGTTACCTAGGAACAGCAGTCCGCAGGAGACATGAACACTTCAAGCGGCTATCTACCCGTTTTGCCTAGGCTTGCAAAGCTTTTATTATAAGTTCTTTAAGCGTCGTCTGATGTCCGATCAATTGATGTAAATCGCCGGTCGTTTTCTCCATAGTTCCTTCTGCAACAGTGTTATAGATAAAGGCCGTCATTTGAGCTAAAGATTCCGATATGCCTGCTTGAACAAGCATGGCCTTCTCTTCGTCGAAAGAAACCTTTTGATGGATGATGTGCTTACCTGAAACTTCGGAGAGAACTTCCGCCAACTCATCGAAACTCCATGGACGATTGGAAACCAGCGTGTATTCCTTGTTTTCGTGTCCTTCCCCGGTCAGTACCGTCGCGGCAGCAAGTGCCAGATCGCTGCGGCTGACCGCATTCACTCTCCCTGTGCCCGTGTTGGTGACGATCGCCCCGCGTTCTACATTTTCTTGAAGGTGGGCATTGATGAAAAACTCCGCATATCCGCCATTTCGCAATAAGGTATATGGGATACGGGTCGTGCGGATGGCATATTCGGTGGCCATATGAACGAGTGCAAACGGATTCTCCTCGGCAAAAGCGAAGCTGGTATAGGCAATATGCCTAATTCCCGCATCTCTGGCAGCTTTGATTACGTTGGCATGCTGAACGATCCGCAGCGGATCATCGGTATCCGGACTGGATACAAATAGCAGTTTGGTCCCGCCTTCAAAAGCTGCGCGAAGCGTTCCCGGATCGTTGTAATCGCCTTGGCGGACTTCCAGACCTGCCTCCGTTAGCGAAGCGGCTTTATCCAGTTTTCGAATGACTGCAATGATCTGGTTTCCCGGAATCTTTTTCAGTAAATGGTCTATAACGAGCCCGCCTAAGTTTCCCGTGGCTCCTGTGATAACCAGCTTCATCCGATGTGCTTCCTTTCAGAAAGGTATTGTGCGTGAGGAATCATTTCGATTCCATATACAATCATCCTACCACAATCAAATGGTAATAAAAGGTTATAATCGAATTTTCCTCACGCCAATTGATGGAGGGTTATCTCACTAACATTCTGGTATTTACTGCTGATGACCGTTTTAGCCATGCTTCACGATGTTGTCCGAAGTCCGGAATGCCAAAGCTAGAATCGTCAGTACCGGATTCACTCCGCCGTTGGTTACATGCACGGATCCGTCGCTCACCCACAGGTTGTCGTAACCGTGTACGCGTCCCGTCGGATCGGTGACCGAAGTGGCGGGATCATCCCCCATCCGAAGCGTGCCTGCCTGATGCTGTCCGCCGCTAAGCCCGGTTCCCGGAGTCGTTCGCCAAACCTGGTGCGCACCAGCAGCCCAAAGCCACTTCTCGGCCTGTTCGCCCAGCATCGCTGCCGCCCGCAGCGACTCCGGATGGACCCGGCCCGAGAGCTGGGCGACTGGCATCCCGAAACGGTCCTTGACTGATCGTGAGAGACGAACTCTCGATTCCGCTGTCGGGATCTCTTGAATCGGTCCTTGGATCTGGCTGGTGCGCAAATAGCTGTCACGCATCGCTTCTTTGCCTGCCAGCCCCCATCTCGGGGCGTCTGGAGCAAGTGCCCTGTACCAATGGATAAGGGGAAGCCGGGTGAATTCGTTGGCAAGCAGTCCGCCCCCGATCACGCCGCCGCCATTGTCATGGGCAAAGCGAAGTGTAGCGATGCTGACACCAGGGCCAAGGCCGTCCTGGATCGGATCGTCCATGAGACCGTACGCGCCCGTATAGACATGACCCTGCAGATTCCGGCCGACTTGGCCTGACCGGTTGCCGATGCCATCCGGCTCTGCATCGGTAGCCGAGTTCAGCAGCAAACGCGCGCTTTCGATCGCGCCGGCGGCTACGATGACTTGACCGGCTGCCACCAGTTGACGCCGGATCTTCCCGCCTGCTTCTTGCACCAGCCTTACCCCCGTGGCCCGCTTCCCGCCTTCTGTCTCAATCCGCTCCACCATCGTATCGCAGATGATATCGCAGTTACCGGTGGCGGCCGCTCGGACGAGCATCGTGTTATGTCCCCCGTTTTTGCTGTTGGTTGGACAAGCGAAGCCAACGCATTGGCCGCACTGTCCGCATGCCGGCCTGCCGTCCCGTTCGACCGAGTTGATCAGCAGCGGGACCGATCCGGCGTCCCATCCCAAACGGGCTGCCGCTTCCGCCAGCCGCCGCGCTTCCGTCGTCAAGGGCATGGCTGGCATCGGGTAAGGCCGGCTCCGCTTGGCATGCCCGGTGTGGGCATTCCCGTCACCGGATACGCCCACCTCCCATTCGGCCCTCACATAATAAGGTTCCAGATCCTCGTACGAGATTGGCCAGTCGCTAAGGGAACTCCCGTCCGGGATGCCGTAGTGGCTTGCCATGCGAAAATCCTCCGGATGGAACCGCCACGCCTGAGCGCCGTACACCCGCGTACCGCCGCCGACCGTCATGGCGTTGTTGTGGTAATCTCCTTCATGCGGAGCAGTGATTCTCTCTTCCCCAGCCACATCAAGAAACGTACGCGGACTGCCCTCCAGATCAGGTCCGGTGTTGTGGCCGAATTTGCTCAGCCGGTGGTTGCGCAAATGGTCCCGGCCTACCTGGTCATACCGAAGCCAACGGCCGCGTTCGATGACGAGAACCCGCATGCCCGACTCAGCCAGCACCGCCGCCGCTACCGATCCGCCCGCCCCGGCTCCGATGACGACGGCATCGTAGCGGTCTTGAAGCTGATCGAGTGTTCGTAAAGGCAAATCGGCTTCGACTGGTGGTCCCTGTTCGCCGGATACCGGACCCGGCCGAAAACCGATCATTTCCCATGATTTACCACCGCGATTCCCGCCAGATTCAGGATTTCCATAGTAGCCTTCGACGACAAGCTCCAACAATGCGTTGAAGAACATTGCGGACGAAATAGGCCAATCGCGGACGCGGTCATGCTGGACATCCTGCAACAATCCATCCTGTTGTTCCTCGGACAATTCTGAAAATGCGTGCCCATACCGAGCCGAAGCTTCCGACTCGAGTGCGCGGAGTCCGGGCTCGATCAGCTTGTTCCAAGTTGAAGGATCCTCATTTGCCCTACGTTCCATATAGACGAGTGCGCCTCCGCCGGCCGCAGACGGCCATTCATTTTCCGGGATGAATCGATTAGAAACCGCTTCCAATATAGAATGCCACTCGAATGATAGGGATGTTTGATCGTTCTGATTCATTTGCTGCCACCTTTCTTCTCCTTCGAATTGTCGCTTTTTGGTTTTTCGATACATTCGTAGACTAAAACTGTGCTTCATGCAAAATTGCCGGTTCACCGTAACCGTTCTCACTCTAAGAGATGCATCTAATATTCTCTTTATTCGCCTCTAAACCCTGCTTGCGGCCATGGTCATTCTGCAAATAAACCTAATCATCCATTAAAGATTTTGATTTGACTATATCCAAGTTAAGTCATATATTTAATTATATTTAATTAGTAAGTACGTAAGTTTAAGTAAGCAGCAATGACAACACTGCAGATATTTATTTGAAAAGGAGACAAATCGTATATGAGCAGCGTTCAATCCATCGTTAATGAAATTTTACCGGAGGTGCAAGGACAGCGCAAATCCGAATACCCGGTAAGCCCACTTTTTCTAAATCGCTGGTCTACACGGGCTTTTTCCACCCGTAAAGTCAGTGATCAGGACCTTTATACCATCCTTGAAGCCGCACATTGGGCTCCATCCTCTTATAATGATCAGCCTTGGCGCTTTATCGTCGCTAAAACCGAAGAGCAGCTCAGCAAATTTCATTCATTTTTAAACGAATTCAATTTAACATGGGCGTCCAGTGCGCCAGTTCTCATTGTGGTCGCTTCCGACAAGCTTAGAGAAAACGGCGACCCGAACGGTGCGCACGCCTTCGATGCCGGCGCAGCCTGGGCTTCCTTGGCGATTCAAGCGACGATCCTCGGTCTGCACACGCATGCCATCGGCGGTTTTGACCGCAATAAAGCCCGTGAAATATTAAACGTACCGGATCACCTTGAGCTTCACGCCGTGATTGCCCTCGGCTATCTGGGCGATAAATCCGTACTTCCGGAAGCGATCCAGCAGCGCGAAGTGCCAAATGACCGCCGCCCGCTGAACGAGCTTGTTTTTGAAGGGGAATTTGAGTAAAGCAAGCGGCTCAATCCCATCTATTTAGCTAACACGAATTACACATATTATAAAGCTGGCCGATCTTGGCCAGCTTTTGTTGTGCTGCATCGAATCCCGTGAAAAGAGAACAACCCCTTGGAGAACCAAGAGGCTGTTATATCTACATTTTCAATTTAAGCCTTGACGGCAATCACTTCGATCTCCACCAGACCACCCTTTGGCAGCTTGGCTACCTGAACCGCACTGCGTGCCGGATAAGGTTCTGTGAAGAACGTGGCGTACACCTCATTGACTTTCTGAAAATCGTTCATATCCTGCAAAAATACCATCGTTTTAATCACATCGTTCATGGTAAAGCCCGCTGATTCGAGAATCGCTTTTACATTGAGGAGCGATCGCTGTGTCTGTTCCTCTACGGATGCTGGGAACACGCCTGTTGTGTCCATCCCGAGCTGTCCGGATGTAATCAGCATATTACCGATTTGAACTGCCTGGGAGTATGGTCCGATAGCTCCCGGAGCTTCGGTCGTTGCAATAGTTCGTCTCTCTTGTGATGTCATGGTTTCTCTCTCCTTGTCGTGCTTGAAGCACATTTATGTTTATGGGAATTGAAAAAACTTGGCGTGTATCAACCGTATTTTTGCAAGTACCTGAAAAAATGACGTTCTGTTAATTGGTTTGGGCTGCCTTTGCCGCGGCCATCGTTTCCGAATTCATTTCTTCTGCATTCGGACCGTCATATTCTTGCAGCATTTCTTGTTGCTGTTCCGGCGTCAGTTTGGCGATCCCAAATCCAGTGAAGCCCCAGATCATGGCGAAAATGATCCCTGTCCAGCACAGCATGGCCCATGGCAGATAAGAGAGCGTTGCGACGCCCAGCGTACCGGCCATGTATGCGCCTGCTGCCGTCCATGGCAAGATGGGTTCCGTAATCGCAGCGGAGTCTTCGACCGTCCGCCCGAGATTTTTCGGATGCAGCCCACGGCGGATGTATGCTTCGCGCAGCATTTCGCCCGGCATCAGGATGGACACTTGGCCATTACTTGTAACGCCGATCATCGTCAAACCGGTCACGATCGTTGCGACGATCATAGACCCCGTCGAGCGTACATGCTTAAGGATCCGGTTCACGATCAGCTCAAGCGATTTGGTGAGCGATATGGTGCCGGCAAACGTAATTGCGCTGAAACAGATTAACAATGTTCCCATCATGGAGTTCATTCCGCCGCGGTTCAGAAGCTTCGGTACATCCGGGATGACCGCAGCCGAGTCGAATCCTTGAACGTGAACCATCGCGATATCGAATCCGTTCAATACAGAGCTTACGACATCATGCAATGTGAAGCCTTGGAAAATCAGGGCATTTGCCATCGCAAAGGCTGAAGACAGCAGCATGACCGGCAGCGTAGGCTTTTTCCGGATCGAGCCGTACAACACGATGAGTATCGGGACGATGAGCAGTAAATTCCAATGGTAAATCGTGCCCAGCGTATCCATAATGGTCCCTACTTTTTCAGGGATACCTGCACCTGCCGTATGTGTGTTCAAACCTGTGATGACATAGACGATTCCGGCTACGATAAACGAAGGCAGCGTCGTGTACAGCAAATGACCGATATGCTCATACAAGTTTACGCCTGTGGACAGGGCCGCGATATTCGTTGTATCCGATAGCGGCGACAGCTTGTCGCCGAAGTAGGCACCGGCAACCACCGCACCGGCAACGGCTGCCAGATTCACATCCAGTCCGGCGCCAACGCCCATAAATGCTACCCCAATCGTTCCTGCAGAGCCCCAGGACGTACCGGTACAGACCGATACGACCGACGTCACCAAAAAGGCGGTGATGAGCAAAAACTGCGGGTTGATAATTTTGAGCCCGTAATAAATCATCATCGGAATCGTGCCGCCCACCATCCATGCCCCGATCATCAACCCTACGGCAATCAGGATTAGAATGGCCGGCATCGTTTTGGCAATTTTTTGGGCAATGGAATTCAAAATATCGTTGTAACTGTGCCCCAGCCTAACTGCAATGATCCCCGCGACAACCGTTGAAGCAATAATGAGCGGTTCAGGCGGCAGCTCGAACATGACGTATCCCAAGCACAGCAGTACCACCATCGTTATGATTGGAAGTAAGGCTAAAAACAGCGTCGGTTCTTTGATTTGTTTTCCCTTCGTTTGCTCTGTCATCGTTGTATTCCCCCTGGGATAAATGAATTGTGAACTACTTCTCGTGCAAAGGATAATGATCTGCCATGCGCTGCAGCGCATCCCGAAGAAGAGACCTAGGAGCGGCAACGTTCAGGCGGATATAGCCTTCGCCAGTCGCCCCAAATGAGGTTCCGTAGCTGACACTAACCCTGCTCTTGTTTTGAATCCAATCCACTAAATCGCTTTCAACCTTGCCGCAGGCGGTGCAGTCCACCCACAATAAATAGGTACCCTCAGGCTGAATGACTTTAAGTTCGGGCATATGCGTCTGTATAAAATCGATCGTATAGGCGATGTTGTCCGTTATATATGCGCGAAGCTCGTCCAGCCATTCATCGCAAGCCGTATAGGCCACTTCCAGGGCAGGCACAGCAAAAAAGGTCGGATTATGAATCCCTGCCTGCTGCAGCCCATCTTTAAAGCGTTTCCGCAGCTGCTCGTTAGGAATAATGATGTTGGCGATTTCCAGACTCGCGAGATTGAACGTTTTTCCCGGAGATGTGCAAATGATCGAACGGTCTGCCACCTGCTCCGTCAGCTTGGCGATCACGGTATGCTCGTGCCCCTGATGGATGAAATCCGCATGGATGTCGTCGGATACGATCAGCGCATCGTACTGGATGCACAGCTCACTGATCCGTTCCAGCTCATGGATTGTCCAGACCCTTCCGGTGGGATTATGCGGGGAGACTAGCATGACCATCTTCACGCCATCCTTCATTTGCTCTTCCATGTCTGCAAAATCGATCTCATACCGTCCGTTCACAAGCAGCAGCGGACTTTCAACCAGCTCTCTGCCATTGATCGCAACCGCTTTCGCGACGGGTTGATAAGCAGGTGTATGGATGAGGATGCGGTCACCCTTCTCCGTCAGGTTCTGAATCAGGACAGAGACGGCTTGTACGATTCGAGGGCAGAATACGATCCATTCCTGCGGTACCTGCCAATCATAGGCTTTGGACAGCCAGCCTTGCACCGCTTCGAAATATGGCGGGAACGGATCGGTGTAACCGTAAATACCGTGTCTGGCCATTTCCGTAATCCGGTCCACCACGGCCAGCGGCGCCGGCAAATCCATGTCCGCGACGGACAATGCGATCATGTCATTCCCCTGGGATTGGGCCATTCCGTCCCATTTGGCGCTGTTCGTACCGAATCTGCTGATGATGTGGTCAAAATTATTTTTCATTGATGTCACCTTCCCTTGATCCTGCGTATGCCAGTTCCTGATTACTTAAGCTTTTGCAAATAACGGTAGACAGTAGGCTCGGATATCGCTAATGCTGCGGCTACTTGGGAAACGCCGCCTTTCAGCAAGAATACCCCCTGCTCGTTTAACTCACGTACGAGCTCGATTTTCTCTTGTGAGGATAACCGGTCGACCGGAATGTTTATTTTGCTGATTACGGATGCGATCATATGAGTAAGCAGATCATCCGCGTTACCCTGCAAATATTCCTTGGACTGTTTGTCTTCCTGCGGAGCCTCAATCGAAGCTGGAGGAAGCGGCGAACCGCCTTGTAAAATATGCTGAATCCATTCTGCGGCAGCCTCCATGTGGGTGATGTCAATGTTCAGACACATCAGCCCGACGAGCTCGTTGTCGTCATTTTTGATAAAAAAGGTGGACGATCTGAAGCTTTGCCCCATCTTTCCCGAAGCCTTATAGTTGGCGATAAACTGTTCTTCCCGGTATGCTTCCGCTTTCAGCAGTTTCAAGACCAAATCCGTGGAAGCGTCTCCTACCTTACGCCCGCTGATGTGACCGTTCTCAATAAAAATAATCGATCGTTCCGGATCGCTGACGTCATGGACTACGACTTCGCATTTGGGCCCAATAATAGACGCAATAAATGAGGCAATTGGAAAAAACTTCTCAAGGAACTGCCGGTTATTATTCATGTACGGATGGTCTCCTTCCCTGTAAACCTTATGTGTTGTTATAAAATTTATCAATATAATAATTTATTATCGTGATAAGAGTATATTACATTTTTAAAACGGTTTCAATCACTTTTTTGCAAAACTGAGCGGAACATGTCGGAATTTGTTGTTTTTTTGATAAGGACAAGGATTACCATTTCTTTAATAGCGCAAAAAAACCCCAGGCAAGCGGTTTCAGCATGATAAATTTTTATCAAATTTAATTAGGTTTACATAATATATATTACGTTAATCAATCAGGCAATTACTCTTCTTTCAAAGCCACAAGCTCGGCAATCTGCCCAACTCGGCATCCATTGCATGTTTAAACATCCCTTCATCCCCTTTGTGCGTGTTCTTCAGCTTCCGTATAATGGTGATAATTGGTCATCATAGGTGCCGAAAAATTGTAAATAAGAAGAACCAATGTAAAGGAGACATTGCTATGTTCGGATTTAGAGCTGCTCCAGGGGAAGGTGCGGTCACCAAGCAGCTATGCAGTTACCTGCGTCAGGAAATTGAAAGTGGTGCACTCGCACCCGGACTCCAGCTGCCGCCGACGCGCCGGGCCGCCATGGACCTTGGGATAGCGCGCAACATCGTGATCGAAGTGTATGAGCAATTGACCGCCGAAGGGTATTTGACGTCCAGAGCCGGCTCCGGAACGTTTGTCGCTGAGGGCATCGAAACCCGCAAAGGTATGAAAATCGACCCTATGCCTTCTTCAGCACCAACCGCTCGATCTGAGTCCGTTCCTAAGAAACCGAAGCTCATCGACTTTGACGGAGGTCTCCCTGATTTGTCTCATTTTCCCCGCAGGCTCTGGAGCAAATACGTACGGGAGATGACCGATTCGGCGGTGGAAGACATATTTTCGTATGGCAATATTCAAGGGCTGCCCGCACTGCGAGAGGTCATTGCTGGTTATTTGTACCGGGTAAAAGGCATGGCGTGCAGCAAGGACCAAATTGTCATTACGTCGGGGACCTCCGAAGGAATTCTGCTGCTGGCGTCTACCCTTTCGGACCGTTTTCATACGGTTTACACGGAAGAGCCGACGATCGGGTTTGTCGGTGATATTTTCCAAAGATTAAACCATACCATCCATCCGGTCGAGGTTGATCAACAAGGGATGCAGATCCACCGGATTGAGCATAACTTCCCTGCTGGTCTGATCGTGCTGACGCCTTCCCACCAATACCCGACTGGGAGCATTCTCTCGATTCAACGGAGGCAGATGGCTATTGCGCTGGCTGAAAGGGCTGGTCACTATATCATTGAGGATGACTATGACAGCGAGTTCCGGCATAAAGGCGGGCCGGTCCCTCCGCTGCAGCTTCTTGCCCCAAGCAAGGTCATCTATGCAGGCACGTTTAGCAAAACGCTGTCGCCCGCCCTGCGGATCGGATTCCTCGTTATTCCCCCGGAACTGATCGAGCCGGTCATTCGCACCAAAACGGAGCTAAACCTGACAACTTCCGGTATCATGCAATCGGCACTTGCGCGTTTTATATTGGACGGGCATTTTGACAGGCATATTCACAAAATGAGAGCGATATACAAACGAAAACGCGTATATATCGCGGAACAATGCCGCCACTTATTCGGCGACCGCGTTGAACTGCTGGGTGACGAAGCTGGAATGCATGTTCAGCTCCATTTTAAGCAGGATGCTTACGGGCCGATGGACTGGCACAACATGGAAGGGCTCGGCGTCCGCCTCTCATCTTTTGAAGACTATGCCGTGTTAAAAGGCCGCTCCCCCGGCAAGGTGGTACTCGGATACGGGAATCTGACAGAGAGGGAAATCGCTGAAGGGCTGCGTAGAATCCAGCAATTTACAGAATCTTGGAGAAGAATCTGAGATGCCCGAGTTTAAAGTTAAACCTTCAAGTGCTACAACAATATATTTTTGCAAATCATTTAAGTATATCAAAGAAGTAAACCCGCGAAACCGAAAGATTGCATGAATGTTATATGATGACTGTATAAACCATTGAGGAGTGAAATAAATGGAAAAAGTCATCAAGCTCAAGGATTCATCCGAAATCAAAGTTGGTTTGGCGGGACGATCCGGAGGCAAAACAATTATGCTGCCTGTCGCCAAGGAATCCGTATACGGCAAAGAAGCTGAAAGCCTGAAGCTGTGGGGAGTCGACCCCGAATCCGGACAGCATTTCGTTGAGGGACTGGCTGATAAGTTCCAAGTCTTGTACTTTGACTATGAAGGCCATCGCATGAAGCACCCCAATCCCGACCATCTGACACCAGACAAGATTGTAGAAGATCTGCTGTTCATCGCTGATGAAATGAATGTCCGCCATTTTAGCTATTATGGTTACTCCTGGCTGGCACTGGTCGGTCTGCAGCTGGCTATCCGTACGGAGCGGCTGGATAGCTTGATCATGGGTGGATTTCCGCCATTGGACGGGCCCTATAAAGAAATGATGGTGGTGACCCGCAGCACTTATGAACAAGCTGTACGCAATCAAAATACCCCTATAATGAAAGATTGGCAGGATTCGAGCAGTCCGGAAAAGGTGGATTGGGACCAGGTTCAGGTCAAGATCGACACGAATCAGACCAAACAGTTTATGACGCTGTACCAGCATTTGATGGATTTTGACGATCGAGCGATCAGTCTGGACCCGGCCGTTCCGAAGCTGGCTTTTGCCGGAGAGAAAGATACCATCGTGTATGGGGAAAACTTCGGCGGCGTCACTGTGGACATTGCCGGGATATTGCAAAGAACCAAACAAGCTTTGGAAGAAATGGGCTGGGACGTTCGTATCTTAACGGGAGACGGGATGGACCATACCAAAGCCATGCACCCGGAGACCGTGCTTCCGGTCATCAAGCCCTGGCTCGTGTCTAATTTGTTGGACGGTTAGAAGATGTTCGGCTAACGCTTTTCAAGATGATCCCATCGATTATCATTCAAATAAGCTTCTTAATTCACCATTTAAAAAAGGCATTCGGTCATAGAAACCGGGTGCCTTTATGCGTTTATTTCGACAAAATTTCATGTTCACCTAACGTTTTTTGACTATAGTATCAAGTTTGTTATCTGGAAGCATGGAATCTTCCTTTTATACAATGAATTTACGAAGCGCAAGCTGCAATAGAGAAACCACCGGAAGGAGTGACTAACATGAGTTCAAAAGCCGAGCAAAGCCACAAACGTAAGCGCTTACGTCCACGTTGGCACAAGCAGGATACGGAACTGACCCTGCTCGCCTTGCCGACGACCATATGGTATATCCTCTTCTGCTTTCTGCCTATGTTCGGGATCATTATCGCCTTTAAAAATTTTAGAATTAGCGGCGGATTCCTGAGCAATGTGTTCAACAGCCCGTGGATCGGCTTCAAAAACTTCGAGTTCCTGTTCAAATCGAACGATGCTTGGATCATTATCCGTAACACGATTGGATACAACCTGATCTTTATCGTTCTAGGCATCGTCCTCCCTGTTCTATTTGCCATTATGGTAGGACTGCTGCACAGCCGGAAGGCCAGCAAAATCTATCAAACGATGATGTTCCTTCCCTATTTTTTATCTTGGGTGGTCGTATCCGCCGTAGGGTGGGCTTTCTTAAGCTTCGATAAGGGGATCGTCAACCAACTGCTCGTCAGTATGGGCAGCGACCCGGTGAACTGGTACATGGAACCGAAATACTGGCCGTTCTTCCTGATTCTCTTAAACGTCTGGAAAGGCCTTGGCTACGGAATGATTATCTACTTGGCCACCATCACGAGCATTGACAGCACCTATTACGAAGCCGCGGTTATCGATGGCGCTTCGATATGGCAGCAGACGAGATTCATTACGCTGCCGATGCTGAAACTGGTCATCGTCATGATGTTCATCTTGGCGGTCGGGCGCATTTTCTACACTGATTTCGGCTTGTTCTACCAGGTCACGCGGGACTCCAATTCCTTGTTCAACGTGTCTACAACCATCGATGTCATGGTATATAAGCAGCTGAAAACCGCTACTGTCGGGATGGCCTCCGCTGCTGCATTCGTGCAGTCCGTCCTGGGCTGTGCCACCATTCTGATCGCTAACTGGATTGTCCGCAAAATCGATCCGGAAAGCGCAATGATGTAAGGAGGTAGGGTCGATGTCAACAAGAACGGCTTACGATACGGGCCTGGAGAAATTTAATCGTACCCACAGAGTCGTCGACGTCATTTTCCATCTGATATTTATCGTCTTGGCGCTGATCTGTGTCATTCCTGTCGTTGTGGTTCTGTCCATCTCATTTTCCAGTGAAGACTCGATCCGTGAGACGGGATATCATTTACTGCCGACCGTACTATCGGGTGATGCATACGCCTATATCGCCAAACAGGGGACGACGATTTTGAGGGCGCTCGGTGTGTCGGTTCTTGTCACTGTGATTGGGACCGTGCTCGGCGTCCTGCTGACCGCATCCATGGGTTACGTCATTTCCCGCCCCAACTACAAGCTGAAGGGGTTTCTGACCTGGATCGTATTCATTCCGATGGTGTTCAACGGCGGTTTGGTGTCCAGCTACTTTATCAATACGAATTTATTGGGTCTGAAAGACAGCATCTGGGCCCTGATTCTGCCGCTGGCCGTCTCATCGTTTAACGTGATCATCTGCAAAACGTTTTTCAAAAGCACGATTCCCGACGGACTCATCGAATCGGCGGAAATCGACGGCGCGAGCCAGCTGCGGATCTTCTTCTCTATCGTCCTCCCGATCTCGCTGTCTGTGATCGCGACGATTGGATTGTTTCTCTGCTTCGCCTACTGGAACGACTGGTTTCAATCGATGCTGTATATCGACAACCAGAACCTGTACTCGCTGCAGGCCCTGCTCAACAGCCTGATGAGCAATGTCGATGCCCTAGCAAAGAATGCCGCAAGCATGGGCGTCAGCTACGCCGTACTTGTTGCGACGATGCCGAAGGAATCCGCGCGGATGGCTGTGGCGATCCTCATCGTTTTGCCTGTAGCCTGCGCCTACCCGTTCTTCCAGAAGTATTTTATCTCCGGGCTTACGGTCGGTGCTGTTAAAGGATAATGACGAAATAAGCCAAGACATCTTGGTTTATGATAAATCACTGCTAATCACGGTGATTCAACATCTATAAGGGGGATTTGGAATGAAAAGATCTTTCAGGTTCATCTCGACGCTCTGTTTGCTGACCCTGCTGGCCACAGCTCTGGCGGCCTGCGGCGGTTCGAAGCCTGCTTCTACAGCCGATGGATCGCAGACAACCACGGAGCCGTCGAAGGAAACTTCAACAACGACCAAGGATGTTCCGACGCTAGTCTGGTGGACGATCGGCGGCCAGGTGCCGAGCAACTTCAGCAAGGCGGTTGACGCCATGAATGCCTACACAGCCGAAAAGATCGGCGTGAAAGTGGACATCAAGGTCGCCAGCTGGGGCGAGTGGGACACGAAGATGAACACCATCGTCAATACCGGCGAGCCTTTCGACATCATGTTCACGAACAGCGGCAAGTACAGCAAGCAGGTTGCGATGGGCGCTTTTGCCGATATTACCGATCTGGTACAAAGCGAAACGCCTGACCTGTACAAACTGATTCCGCAAAACGTATGGGACGGCACCAAAATCGGCGGAAAATATTATTCCGTACCGACCTATAAAGATTCCGCGTTGACGCAGTATTGGGTATTCGATGACAAGTATGTGCAGAAGTACAATATCGATATCAACAACATCAAGACGCTGCAGGATCTGGATAAGCCGCTTCATGATATGAAGGCCGGGGAAGGTAAAAGCTTCTACCCGCTGCCGATGACCCAAGGTGAAGGCCTGAACGGATTCTTTAACGATTACGACGATTTAACGCTGGGCTTCCCTCCGATTGGCGTGAAAGCGGACGATGCATCGCGCAAGGTCGTTTCCGTTCTGGAGCAGCCTGACGTTATGGCTAACCTGAAGCTTCTGCATCAATGGTATCAAGACGGCATCATCAATCCGGATGCTCCGACCAAAACCGAAGCTGACAAAGGCAGACCGTTCTTTGCGGCACAAGCCTTCCCTGGCGCTGAAATCAGCTGGCAGATCAATGATAACGTCCAGAAATACGACATGGTTCAGCATTACGGACCGATCTACACCACAAGTACAATTCAAGGTTCTTTGAACGCGATTTCGGCTAATTCGAAATATCAGAAGGAAGCATTGAAGTACCTTGAACTGGTCAACACCGATCCGAAGCTGCGCAACATGCTGGCCTTTGGCGAGCTGGGCGTAGACTACAAGAACGTCGACGGCGAAAAGGTCATCGAGCGTACAACCGATACTTGGCCGCTGGCTGCTTACACTCAAGGCACGTTCTTTAATCTGGCGGTGACGAAAGGCGCTCCGGAAGATCAATGGGAACAAGTTAAAAAGTTGAACGAAGCGGCCTCCTCCTCTACGATCCTTGGCTTCGCGCTGGACATCAGCAATCTGCAGACCGAAGTAGCGAACTGCCAAGCCGTATGGGACAAATACAAGTATGAACTTATTACCGGCGCATCCGATCCGGAGAAAATGGTGCCGAAGATTACCGCTGAACTGAAGTCGGCCGGCATGGACTCGATTATGAAAGCGGCTCAAGAGCAAATCGATAACTACTTCAAGTAAAAGAAATGGAAGCGCATCCCTTAATGAGACTCTCTTAAGGGATGCTTTTTCCTTCCCATCGATGAAGTTTCGTACTAATCGTGGTACCTTTGCACTAGTCGTGGTACATTGGGATTAGCATTCATGCTTTCGACGAGTTGCTGTCAATCGAGGTGTCTTATGGGCTCTTTTTTGCAAATCAAAATTTACCGCCACAAGTTTATCGCCTATGTCATCTTCGTCGTGAGCATCGGACTCACGCTGGGCACGCTGACCTGTGCCATGCTGCTCAACCAATGGGTCGGCAATGCCCGGATCGAGGCGGCGAACGCATTCTCGCGCGTGGAGAATGAACTGCAGTATGACGCCGACCGTATCGAGGCCTACATGCAGCGGATTTACTCCAATCCGGGATTGCTCGACGATGCCAGAAGCTTTGCGAGCAGCAGTGCTGAAGGCTATTTGACGAGCAGGCTGGATCACAGCATCTACTCGCAGCCGCTGGTTTCCTTTCCCGAAGATCTTAAGACCTACTTATACAGCTGGGCGCAGGGCGAGATCACGCAGATCAGCCTGCACACCGGCGAATACGGCAATGTAGTACGCTTTAACGATAACGGTATCGCCAGTTATACGTTCGGACTTCCGAATAAAGATGAGGCTTTTCATGACACGATTACGAAAGGCTTCGTATACCGCAAGAAACTGTCGAATCCTACGCTGGGCTCTCAGGAATTCGGAGAGCTGCGCTTTTTGGTCAGCAGTGAGCAGGTTTTCAGATCGGTCCAAAATTTCCGAGTTGGCGAAGCTGCGGCCGTCAGTGCTGCCGGCGATATCTACCTGATCGGCGGACACGGCGAAGATTTGGAGCAAATGTCCCGCCTGGCTGCGGAAAATGGACGCACACACGGCATTATTTCAAGGGGAATCCTGAAGCCGATATTTTATGTCACCTTCGCCTCCACCAAGTTTAATTTCAAATTCGTCAGCATCATCGATTTGTCCACGCTGATTCGTCAGCATGCCGGGATGCTGATCACCCTCTTCCTGATCGTGCTGGCCGCGATGGTCAGCGTACTGCTGCTCATTGTCTACAATTTACGGGATGATGCCCTCTTCCTTCACCGCATCATCCAGTCGATCGGACGCGTCAAAACGGCCAATTTTACGACGAGCCGCCCGGCCCGGTACCGGAGAAACGAATACGGAATGATCGCCCGTGAGTTGGATGATATGATACAGCAGCTGGATAAGTACATCCGCAATGAATATTTGCTGAAAATAAAGCAGCAGGAAACCGAAATGAAAGCGCTTCAGAATCAGATTAATCCTCACTTCCTGTACAATACGCTGGAGGTGATCCGCTCTACTGCGCTGGTCAACCGGGACACAGATACCGCCGATGCCATTGCGACTTTAGGGACGCTCTACCGCGAAATCGTGAAGAAGGAAAATATCATTTCGATTGCCAGCGAGCTGGAACTGCTGCAGAAATACTTGGAGATTATGGAGTTTAAGTATCCGGGACGTTTTTATTATCAGGTCAATGTGGAACCAGCCCTCCTCTCGATCCCGACCGTGAAATTTTGGATGCAGCCGCTCGCGGAAAATTTCTTCATCCACGGCTTCGATGCCGGTCATGAGTTTAATTTGTACGTCGTTAATGGCTGGGAAGCCGATGACGGGTATGTGCTTGAATTTGTGGATAACGGGCAAGGAATCCCGGCGGAGCGTTTAAATACCGTTCGGCGCACGCTGTTTAACCAGGATGACGCTTCCTCCGGAAGTATCGGGCTCCGCAACGTATATACGCGGCTGCATTTCTTCTATGGGGACGGCTGTACGATTGAAATCGCAAATAACGAGGAAGCCGGGGTCAAGATTGCGGTACGGATATCAAAAGAGGTGATTGAACATGTACAAGTTGATGATTGTGGATGACGAGCCTCAAATTTTGGAAGGCATGAAACGGATACTGGACTGGAACCAATACGGGTTTGGCCGCATTGAAACGTGTGAAACGACTGAGGAAGCCATGACCAAAGTGGTTGACCTGCAGCCGGACGTGGCCATCTTTGATGTCTGCATTGGCAAGACGCTCGGGTATGAGACCATCAGCAGGCTTAACGAATTTAAGATCCCGACGAAATACATTATTATGAGCGGCTATAGTGAATTCAAATATGCTCAGGAAGCCATTCGCTGCGGCGTCAAAGACTATCTGCTCAAACCGGTGGAGCGCACCAAGCTGCAGCAAGTCATTGAGAAAATCATTGTCGAGGATCTTAACGGTACGATCGGCGATAAGAACAGCGAGGACCTGAACAGAGATTCCGTATTAGGGGTTCAATATGAGCACCTCTCCAAGCTGGTCAACCGCATTTTGCTGATGATCAAGATGGAATACGCCCAGAACATAACGTTAAAATCCGTAGCGGAGCGCTTCCAAATGAACAGTACTTACCTGGGACAGCTGTTTCTTAAAGAGACCGGTATGAAGTTTTCGGAGTACCTCATGGCATACCGAATGCTGCTCGCAGAGGACCGAATCCGTTCAACCGAAGAAAAAATATCTTATATCGCGTTTTCCGTCGGCTACAACAATCTCAATTATTTCTATACGCACTTTCATAGCTTTTTCGGAAAATCTCCTTCCGAGCTCCGCGGAAAAGCTTAAGCTGCGTACTTTTCAGAAAGGAGGTTGCTGGTGGTTATGAATTATAGACGCAAGCCGGTCTTAATGACCCTCTCTCTGATTCTGCTGCTCTTATCGTCGACAGGCTGCTTTCGTCAGTCCGGCCAAAATAGCGACTCCGATGACGGCGCACCGGTCAATCTGATTTATTATACGATTGGAGAACCTGATAAGGATTTGCAGCTCGTGAACGATAAGATCAACGAAATCATGGCACCCAAAATCGGCGTCACCGTCACGTATATCAAGGTCGGTTGGCAGGAATATGAAGATCGGCTGCACACGCTCATCTCCGCCGGCAGTCCATTCGACATCGCCTTTGTTCCCGATTACGCCCCCACGGCGATGCGCGGTGCCTGGCTGAGGCTGGATGACTACCTTCAGGGACTGGGCAAGGAGATGTACGACGAGGTTGATCCGATCTTTTGGCAGGGAGTTCGCATGAATGACGGCGGCATATATGGCATTCCTACCAATAAGGAGCTGGCTGTGCGCGATCAGTGGATGTACCCTGCTTCCATCGTGGATAAATACCATATCGACATCTCCAAGTACGATACGTTGGAATCGCTTGAACCTCTTCTTCGGATGATTCAACAAAAAGAACCGGATTACGTGCCGATGGAGCTTGATCGGGATTCGCACAATTTCTTTGCACTCGATGGCTATGAATATATCATGAACAACAAAATTCCCTTAATGATCAAATCGCTGGATCCGAGCGCCCAGGTCGTCAATATATTCGAAACGAAGGAAGCGCGGCAGATTCTGGATACGCTGCGACGTTATTACAAGGCTGGCTTCATTAACAAGGACGCCGCGCTGCGGGAGCCTGGAGGCTTGAAGCGGGGAGCCAAAGTATTCTGGAAATCCTCCGGCGGCGGTCCCCTTTCGGAGACGACTTGGAGTAAGGACCGCGGCTACAAGGTTGTGGCGAATCCCGTCACGCCGAGCGTTGTCACCACGGAATCGGTCCGGGGAGGAATTATGGCGGTCAATGCCAACACCAAGCATCCCGCCGAGAGCATCAAGTTTTTGAATCTGCTAAACACAGATTCGGAAATACGGAATTTATTTAATTACGGTATTGAGGGCGTGCACTACACGCTTGATGACAAAGGCCAGGTTGTCCCCATCACCTCAAAAGATAAGGATGGAGCCGATGCCTCGTCCCGTTATGCTGGAGTCCAGTATACTCAAGGGAATTGGTTTATCCTGAATACGATGGGCGGCGACTACCCGGATCCCCTCGATAAATGGGAGCAGTTCCGTCAATATAACGCCGGAGTCGTCAAATCGGCCGTGCTCGGATTTACGCCGGATCTTAGCAAAATGACGGCTCAAACCGATAACATTGAGATGGTCTGGCAGAAATACTACCCCAGCCTGATGACGGGCTCCGTCGATGTTGGCGCGATTCTCCCCAAGTTTAATCATGAACTGAAACAGGCGGGCATTGATGAAGTACGTAAAGAAGTACAGAGACAGCTGAATGCATGGCGTGTTGTCAGCAGGTAGCCGTTGGCGAATTCAACTCTCCGCGTGCAATCCGTTCTTTAATTTAGTACTTTCCGGCAGCCGGTCATGCTGCATGTGACCCGCTGCCGGTCATTTCAAGAAAGGTACTCCTCTTTCAACAGTCCGTAATACACAAGATCCTCGTACTTCCCCTTCTTTTTAGCATGCTGTCGTAACGTGCCTTCATATTTCATCCCTACCTTAACCATCACTTTGCCCGAAGCGGGATTCCCGCCAAAATGACGCGCAAATACGCGGTTTAACCTTATTTCTTCAAAGGCGTAACGAACGATTCCTTTAAATTTAATTAGATTTTAGTTCAAGTGAAGGATAAAAAAAAGCCGCCGTTTGGCGGCAGCAAATGGGCACATGTTTTCAGCTTCTCCGATTTCCGGCTAGCCCTGTCGATGATCACTGCTGAACGGACCAGCTCAGCCCGCCATCAGCCGTTATGGCAGTTCCCTGCAGGAACTGAATCCAGCCATGCTGCGGATCGGAAAAGCCAATCGATCGGACGTCTACCGTCTCGGCATCTGCGGGAAAAGGATGATCCGTCCAGGTTCGGCCCCCGTCATTCGTCGTCAGTAGGCGGGTGATCACACCGTCTGTGGCTTCGAAATCTTCAAAAAGCATATATCCGTGCGTTTCATCGCTAAAATACACCGCATCCGGATACCAGTCCTTGTCCAGCGTCAATACCGTCTCCTCCGAATGGTCCGCACCGAACCGAATGAGCTCAAGACTTCCCTTGGTGTCCGTCTGCTTCAGCAGCCATCCACTGGTATAGGAGGTCAAGGAGACTTGCATCTCACTAATTTCTTTGCTCACCAGCGTTTTGCCCCAAGTCTTTCCGCCATCCGAAGTGCGATAAATAGCCTTCCCTTCTCCTGTTGCGAACAAGACGCCATGTTTTATGTCAAAAAACCGGAAGGCGGAAACGTCGGCGATCCCCAGGTTGTTCAGCGATTCGCTGGAAACTTCATGCCAGGTGAGCCCGCCATCCTGGGTTTTCAATAAAACATGCTGGGGGTCTTTATCCCGGAAGGCCATCATGAAGCCTTCTTTCTCACTGACAAAGCTGATTTTCTCAACCCGGATATAAAAATCCAGGGAAGCGATGATCTTCCAGCTCGCCCCACCGTCGATCGTTTTCAGGACCTTACCGCTGTCCAGCTGGGTCCCGATGCCAAATCCGAGTTGACGATTGATAAAAGCCATGTCCTCCGTCGGATTGCCATACGGCTCGGATAGCGGATAAGACTCCTGCCAGCTTATTCCCCCGTCAGTCGAGTGAATGAGAAAATCGGAGCCGTTCATCCCGTCGACGGCGGCCCATATTGCTTTAGCGGACACCATCTGTACCTGATTTACTGCCACCGCCTTGCTCACACTGGTAAAGCTGCGGCCGCCGTCCTTTGTCAGCCAAATGCCTCCTTCGATCGGTCCCGCGCCCGGGTGCAGCGATATTACGCCGGATTTCCCGTCGATCAGCTGAATACCGTTTACATAAGGACGACCCGTCCGCTGTGTGCTCATTTTAGTCCAATGCTTACCTCCGTCAACGGTACGATAGACGTCCCCGCTGAGCATCCCCTTCTCATTTGTCAGGAGCCAACCGGTATTTTCACTCGCAAACTGGATTTGAAAGGCGGACAATGGCGAATCCTTCGCAGAGAGATCCAGCTGTTTGGACCATGTCCGCCCACCATTATTAGTCTTTACAACAGCAAGCTTGGTATCATCCTTGCCGACCGTACCGACCACATAGCCGGTGCCGGCTTTCGGGAAACTGGTGCTGATCGGTTTGAAGTCCTTGATTCCAAACACAGCCGTTTGAAAATGATTTCCCCCATCCTGTGTGAGAAGCAGGCGGCCGTTTACGAGCATCGCGCCGCTTTCCTCATTTACGAACGACAATTTCCGCAGAATGGGATTGCCTTCGCTGTGGTCCTCTTGGGATTCGGACTTCCATTTTGTGTTCCAGGTGCGGCCGCCGTCCCCGGTTTTCAGCAGGCTGATCCGTTTGCACCGCAGTTGTCCTGCGCTACTGGAACAGTTGTCTTCGACCAAAGCATACCCGGTTTTGACATTGATAAAATCCAGGCTGCGTATATACTTCCCAGGCAAATTCTGTTCCTGCCAATGCGTTCCGCCGTCCTGGGTGGACAGCAGCCATAGTTGAGTGTCAGTGCGCTCTTTGACCGCAAATCCCGTTTTTGAATCGACGAAATCGATGACCGGGAGATCATACGGGGTATTCCCGTTCCAAATGAGCTCCTTTCCCTGCTGCGGCTGAATGGGGATATCAGCCGAAGACAGCGCGGCCGCTGCTGGTTCCGCCCCTTTAGCACACCCCGTAAGAACGGCTGCCAAAATGGACACAAGGACTGCTGCTCTGAAATGCCTGCGTCTTATTCTCATGTATAACGCCTCCTTCATCCGCGCAAAAAACATTCTGTAAAATAAATCTCCTGTGCTTTAACCGTCCAAGGCTTAAGATTGTTTATGACAAGTTTTATTATAGAGTTTGCTTTAGTGCGATGGGTTAAGGATTGTTCTCGTTTTGGAGTCAAGATTTTCATATTTTCATGGCTCCATGGATTGTGAGGAGTTGTTGATCCTTTTGTGACTTTTATAGAACGCCGTTTGTGATATTCGCTTGATATGATTCTACTGCTAATAAAAAACGCATGAGCTATATTGCCTGGGCTTGGTGCGAAGAGAAAGGAAGATTCAGAAATGAGAAAGATGTTTGCCTTATTTTTGTCATTGGCATTGGTACTCAGTCTGGCTGTTCCCGCCGCAAGTGCGACTGCTGCACCAGACAATCAAAACAGGAAGGATAATCTTCATGTTCAAGTCGTGCTGTTCGATGGATTCGATTTGCTCGACGCCTTGGCGCCCTATGAAGTATTTACCGCTGCGGGTATGTATTCTGGTGACAAAGTGACGGTCGAACTGGTGTCTGCAGAAGGCAAGCGTTCTGTTCCGAGCGGACTGGGTGGACCCTCTCTCGAAGCGAAATCCAAGCTGGACCCCCATCAACCGGGAATTATTGTGGTGCCTGGTGCTGCTGGCAAGCCGGCGGGAAATACTCCTGATACCATTCCGAACCTTCTTTGGAAGGCGAAGCAAACGTCCTTAACCAGCATGATCAAACAGGCAATGGACGATAAAGAAGTGACGGTAGCAACGGTATGCGGAGGTTCCTTATTGCTTGCGATGGATGGACTGCTGAAAGACCGGCATGCCGTGACTAATCCGATTGGCATGGCTGCGTTAGGTGCGGCGGGCGCAATCCCGGTAGAGGCCAGAGTTGTTGAGGATGGACCACGCCTGGTCAGCGGCGGAGGCGTGACTTCGGGATTGGACGTAGCTCTATATTTGGTCGAACGCGAGTTGGGGCCGCAGATCGCTAACGCTGTAGAAAACTTATTCCAGTACGAGCAGCGCGGCACGGTATGGAAAGCCGAAGGCACGGCGCCCATCGACTTTTTCAAGAATACGGCTGTAAAATGAGCGAACGCTGTTCTTTTAATTAGGTCAAAGATCGTCGCCTGAGCTGAAAATGTAGTTATGAACATAATAAGGCACCTCTAAAAATGCCTCATGGGCATGCAAGAGGTGTCTTATAGTTAACGTATCAGGAACGTTTCGGTCGAGACGAGCTTCATCAGCATGATAGAGGTAAGTTCGCACGATGCCCGGTAGCTTTTGTTATTGGGGTTGGTCGCTGCTATGTTAGATCTGCTTCAGCTCGAGGTCGCGAGCAATTTCGGCAATAAGGCGGTCGAACCACGGCTTCCCCTGAGGAACCCATTTCCTGGCCGCTTGGGCATACCATGCGAGATGCAGGAAATGATAGATTTGCATAATGCCGATGGGGACGTAACGAACAGGATCAATCCCCAGCGAATGTAATAAAGTTGCAGCATCCAGCGATACCGGCCCCCGAATCGGGCGCTGCCAGTCGAGGACCCGGTACCCGTCGTTTGTCACCAGCACATTTTCCGCTTTAAGGTCTGCATGAACATATCCTGAAGGTGAACGGAGTTCGGTAAGCAATGCCGGGGCTTGACTCCACTCTCGCAATTTGTTGACCTTGCCGATGTCCACTTCCTTGAAGCTTCCTTCATGAATACATTCGGAAATATCATGAAGAGCACCCTCGATATATGCGGCCCATCCTTCTTCCGTACTGATGTCGAACATGACAGGCAAATCTCCATGGATCTGTGAGATCATGTCTATCAGATCATTGGCGATGGTGGCTGCCTCCGAATCTTTTAAAGGAATGTCCTTCAGTCGCGGCGACTGGATTTCTTCCATTAGCATAGCCGTCATATTGTCCTTCGCTTCAATCACGCGAACCGGCACCAGGAGCGGAGATTGGGCACGAGCATAAAATTGGGCTTCCAGCGTCGGCGGAGCCTGAACTTTATAAATGTAGCGGCCTCCCTGCTCCGTAACCATGCGCTGAACACACGATAATGGCCACTCGTGAATGGTGAGCCGTTGTGAGACCGGGCTGCCTAGATATTCTGCTAGTTCTTCGTCGTCGTGAAGCAGCAAATTATACGATGGATGACGATGCATGCGATTATCCGCTCCCTTTCGAAATACTCGGCATATTGGTACTAGATATAAATTGGCGAAAAACAATTCGGAATCTTTTTTTACTTCGTGATAACGATCGGTTATCCTCCTTGATCCATTCGACCTTTTCCCTTAGAGCCACGCTCATGGGACTGAGTAACAGGCATGACGCTACAGAAAAAAACCGCTTATTCAGCGGCTTTGATAAACTTGGTTTTCTATAGAGATAAGCGGGATAAAACCCTACGGAACTTACGGTGATTATAACGCGTTTAACGCTTCCATGATTGGGGTTTCGCCACTAATTATATCAAAAGCTTTACCGACGGTATGAGGATTTTCCAATGATGCAAGTATAGCCTCAGCCACATCTTCGCGGGGAATTTTCCCCCGATCCAGATCAACTGCCGCGGTGACCTTCCCTGTTCCGGGTTCATTGATCAGCCCTCCTGGGCGAACAATCGTATAGTCTAGGCCGCTCTGCTCGAGCCAAATATCCGCATAATGCTTCGCGGCGCTGTAATAAGGCGCGCTCTCCATCCAAAGCTCGCGGTGATGGACCCCGATCGCGCTCACCATGATGAAGCGGCGCACCCCAGTTTGTTTGGCAGCCTCTACCGACTTGATTGCACCATCCAAATCAATCATCATCGTCTTATCGGCTCCTGTATGGCCGCCCGAGCCTGCAGTAAATACAACTGCATCCGCCCCCTCGGCAGCGCGGGCAATCTCATCAATACTTCCTTCCAGGTCAGCAAGCACCGCTTGCACACCCTGCTCTTCAAATGCCGCTTTCTGCTCGTCGCTTCGTACCATTGCGATGGCATTGTGCTTGTTGGATTCCTGCAGCTTTCTTACAAGATGCCGGCCAATCTGGCCATTGGCTCCGATAATCAGTACGTTCATAATAAATCCTTCCTTTCTTCTATACTAATTATGGATAGATAAGATTGTTATTAACCCAAGAAATGAATTTCACCGTTTTCTTTTTTCGCCCGAATCACAATTTTCCCCAGACATTGCTCTGGGTCCGCATAATTGCTCTCCGCTTCATCGAAAGCGCCACTTAATAAGGTGAAGACTTCCACTAATGTTGTGTCCTCTGACAGATAATACACCCGTGAAAGCTCGGTGCTTTTAAATGCGTCAGTGGTTCCTTCGACATTTTCTTTTCCGAACGCTTTGACTTCAATTTCTACCTTCATAACTACCTCCTAATAAGTTCCCGCCTAGCGTTCCATATTTGTTATGGATCAGGGCTATCTTTTGGTATAATCATCCTGAGGTGTTTAACGATGGATGGAAAAAGATTTGTATTGATCATGGTCATTGTTTTAGTGTTGATTGGCGGCTTTTTTATCGCATTTATGCAGCTTTTGAGTTCAATAGGCAAAATCTGATTGGACCTGCAGGTTGATGTGTTTAAACCGGTTCCATCATCGCGGGCTAACTGTACACAAGATCGGCCAGCACTCCCTCTGCAGCTGCCGCTAAGTCCTGTCCACTTAGAAAAATCTGCAGCCCTCGTCTTCCTCCGCTAATGCTGACGACTTCCATGGAGCTCACGGATGTATTCATATACAGTGGATACTTCTTTTTCATGCCCAGTGGAGACACACCGCCCCGGATATACCCTGTTAAGGATTGAATGTCTTTCACGGGCACCATCTCCACTTTTTTATTGCCGCTTGCAGCGGCCAGACTTTTCAGATTCAGTTCCCGGTCGCCTGGAATACAAGCTGCGATGACCCCTGTCTTATCCCCTTTTAAAATGAGCGTCTTGAACAGCTGGCCGGGCTCCAGCCCTACTTTCGCGGCAACCGTTGCCGCATCTAGCTGATTTTCGTCCCATTCATATTCGTGCAGCGAATACTTGATTTGAAGCGTGTCGAGTATTCGGCAGGCATTCGTCTTGGCTGACAATTTTCTTCACCTTTCCTTTGCAATGACGATTCGTTAAATAATTAGAAGTTGAATAGCTCCGTACTATTTTATCATGGTAACGGACGCCTGGAAAAATTTCATAATCGCTCCCAATAGAAAAACAACCTGAACCATGCTCAGGTTGTTTTCTGTCTTTTCATCGAACCAGCTAGCACGATCGCGATTAAAAAATGCTGTCTGGAACGTAAAAAATTTTCTGGGTATTCTGCTTACTGTCGGGATTGGTTACGATATTAAAATAAACGTTCCCGTTTTTGTTTTGTACGCCCTCGATTTCATGTTTTCCCACGTTGGTGATTTTCACCAGGCTCTTATAAGCTCCCGTGTTAGATATCATAGCAATCTGCGGGGTGTTTCCTTCAGCGCCGCCAGACGTATAAATTTCCGTTTTGCCAAGCAGGTCGGCGCCTTGGAAAGAACCGTTCGGTCTCACGATGGCACTGCCCGACTGGGTAAAGCTGGATACACATGCTGCCCTCGCCGCCGCACTATCCAGACGGACCTGCTCGTTGCTGTCCAGCAGCTTGTTCAGTTTAACCGTATCATAAACGGACCAGGTGACCTTTCCTTGTTTCGTTTGAACCCGAAAAAAAGTATATGTGCTGTTTCCGCCGCCGTCAACACGGTACGTGTCGCCTAGTCTTGTGCCCTTTTTGTTAGCGTAATTCATATACGTGAACCGGTGAAGGTCCGTATAATCCAAGGTCTTGCCGGCCGAATATTGAAGTCTCGCGACCTGGAGCGACCAATAATTGCTTGTTGAAGGATCGGCTTTTGAGCTGAAGTAAAAATAGTTGATCCCTTTGTAGGTATACATATCAAGCGTTTGCCCGTGACCGGCATTGGTGATCTTCATTTCATCCTTGTATGTAGCGGTATTGCCGTTGATAACCAGCCTTGATAGATAGACCGTCCCTTTGGACCGCTGGGTAACATATACGTATTTCGAAGCAATATAAGCTTTCTGAACCGCCAGTTTATGATGAAGTCCTTTAAGGTTGTATGCCAGTTTCGCCGAAGCGTTGACGGTTTTTCCCGGCGATGCCGCAAAGGCGGTCAGACTCGACATCCCAAAGAGCAGGATGGAAAGAGCAACGAAGCAGAATAATTTAAAATGCTTGTTCCTTGAGATCAATGACTGAAATGAATACATCTTGTTCATACCTCCATTGAGAGTTGTTAGCATTATGCTAATAGAAATAACTGGCTATGAAAACCGTTTTCCAAAGAATTAGGGCTAAATACTCACATGATTTGCCCATATTTGGGATGAACCCAATTCCTAATGCCGCTAAACAATCCTCCCAATCTATCAAAAAAACGAAAATTTGCAAAAATAAAAAAGCGCCAATATGGCGCTTCTCTCGCGTGATCCGGTCAATTCGGTTATGCAAAAATATCTTAATCGAGCTTCATTTGCCGGGCCAAGGTGGAAGGGATCTCCTCTTTGTCCACGATCACGTCAATCACAAAAGGCTTATTGAGCTGCAGTGCCTGTTTAAAAACATCCGTAAATTCGCTGAGCGTCGTGCACCGTGCGCTGTCCGCTCCCATTGAAGCCGCATACGCTGCGGCATCCAAAGGCTGCTTAAAGACCGTGCCGTCGGTTCTTCCGGTAAACTCGCGCATCCCTTTTAATGCCATATCCAGCTGTCCGTTATTGATGACGATAAAAATAACCGGAAGCTGCTCGGCGACGCAGGTCGAGATTTCGGAGCCCAGCATAAATAAACAGCCGTCTCCCGTCAAGCAGATGACGTTCTGGTCCCGGTCGGCAAATTTTGTACCAATCGCCATCCCGATCGCATTGGCCATGGAAGCAAAATAGGAGTCGAAGAAAAATGTGACGCCCGGCTTTACATCCAGCCATCGAACCGCATGGTACCCATGTGCGCCATCATCGGCAAAAACCGTGGTTCGCTCAGGAATGATATCCCCTACCGCCTGGCAGACTTCCGCGACCGAAAGGGATTGAAGCTCGGGCAGCGGATCATGATACCGCTCACCAAACCGCAAGTCATCACTCACGTTTTCATTCGGATACAGGCGCAGCAACTCGTCGAGATTCGTTGTAATATCGCCGAACACATGCGTATGCTCAGCCTGGATAATCCCGCCCATAAATTCATAAGAGATATCGAACTGAATGATCTTTTGCGGGAAATAAGAACGGTCCAAGCCCGCCAGTGCGGTATCGCTCAAACGCGATCCCATCACCAGCATCAGGTCAACGTCCGACTCCAGCAGGTGCTTGGCTTTTTGGTGTCCGCCCAGACCAAAAGGTCCGTAATATTGTGGATGCATCGAATGGATGCTCCCCTTGCCACCGGGAGTTGTGACGACGGGAATCTGAAACTGCGCGGCGAACCTGGCGAGGGGCTCCTGAGCTCCGGAGAGGACGACCCCCTTTCCTGCCAGAATGACCGGGTTTCGGGCGACTCGCACCTGATTCACCACATCCGTCAGATTGGTTGCGGCATAGTTTAGGCGGCTTGACGGAATATGGATATTCGTCTCGGCTACTGGCGAAATCATCACATCAAACGGGATGCACAGATGTACCGGACCTTTGCGTCCGGTCATGGCTTCGCGAAGCGCATGATTAAGAATCGCCGGGAAGGTATCGGCGCGGGAAACCATCGTGCTGAACAGCGTGACGGGTTTCATAATTTCCGCCAAATCGATGCCGAATAACGAAGAATCCTGGCACTGCGGGATCCCTGTTTCCGCCGCCGACTGATGTCCCGTGATGAAGAGAACGGGAAGGCAGTTCATTTTCGCATGCGCTGCGGCAGTGACCAGATTGGTCCCTCCCGGTCCTGAAGTTCCGACGACCACCCCCAGCCTTTTCCCCGCAAAAGCATAACCTCCGGCTGCAAAACCCGCCCCGCTTTCATGCCTTCCCAGAATAAATTCGATCCCCTGGTTGCCAAATTCCAGAATCACAGGGGCAACGGATTTGCCCGGAATTCCGAAAGCATGCTGAATATCCAGACTGACCAGCGTTTCAACTAAGAGCTCTACGACATTTTTCACACAGGACACTCCTTTAAAATGCCTGACAAAGGTAATCGGATATTGAATTCCGTTCCTGCACCCAATCTGGAGTCGACGGTGATCTCTCCGTTGTGGTTGTTAATAATGCGGTAGGATACGGATAGACCCAGGCCCGTTCCGTTCTCTTTGGTCGTAAAAAAAGGATTCTGTATTTTTGTGAGGTTTTCTGGACTAATACCGGTGCCATTGTCAGAAATAGTGATGGTTAGATGTTTGTTTTGAATGGTAGATTTTAAGGTTACGGCTTCTTTAGGCTGGGACGCTTCAACGGCATTTTGTAAAATATTGATCAGTACCTGCTTAATTTGCGAAGCATCGGCATACAGGATGTCCTGGTCACGGGTATGGTAATCCCGGATAAACCGGATATCGTGCAGCGCGGCCTGTCCTTCCATAAAATCAAGCACGCTGTCAAGGAACAGATTGATTTCGATCGGCTTGACGATTGGAAAAGAAGGCTTGGACATCGTGACAAAATCCGATACGAGATTTTTGACGCGCACCAGCTCCTCGTGTACGAAACCCAAATAACGGGTCGTGTCCGGGTCCAGCGGCCGCTCGCGGATAATTTGCACAAAGCCCATGATGGAGGTTAGCGGGTTGCGGATTTCATGGGCTAAACCGGCGGCCAGCTTGCCGATGGCCGATAGCTTTTCGCTGACGATGATCTGCTGCTCCAACAAAAAACGTTCGGTAATATCCCGCAGCTGCGCATAGGCGCCTTGGATGATCCCATTTTCAAATATCGGAATGATGTCGGCAAGGCAAACCGTGCGTGTCCCGCCGGCGTGAAAATGAACCTCGATTCCCCGCTGCCGCTGGCCGTTAGCGATTGTTTGCAAAAAATGCGGTCCGAGCTCCGCAATTTGATAGGAGGACTGTCCGACGGAAATATAATCGGGGATGATGTTTAGGGCGACGTGGTTGAAATCGACTATAATTCCGGAGCGGTCAGCCAAAAGAATTCCGGTATCCAAATTGTCGACCATGAGATGGTGCAGATCCAGCTGCCGCTGGTTCGCTTTTCTCAGCTTCAGCTCCCTTCCCATGGATTCCGCCATATTGACGAGCATGGCGAGCTGGTAATTGCTGAAATCGACGATGCTTGTCATCAGGGAGATCGTTCCTTCGCGCACCCCATGATTGCCAGGAAACGAAAACGGGACGCTGTGGCAGGCGGATTCGTGCAGAACAAGATGGAAATGATCCGTCCCCACCGTTTGAAATGGAATTTTGTACTCCAGCGTGATCAGCGTCGCACAAATCCCCACCTCTCTCTCAATGAGTAAGCTCCCTTCTTTAATATTCAATTGCGACAGATTTTCTCTCATAATTCGATCACCGAAGGAATCAATAACCAAACCTTTGTCATCCGTGACGACGAATGAAACCATTTGCCCGTTTAGTAATTGAATCGTGTTCTCTCCAAATCCCTTGGTAACCTCCAGAATGTCGGCATAAAGCCGCTTCTGTCTCTGTAGATGCTCTTCGGACACGGTTGTTCGGAGTGAGGGAACATCGGTTGGCTGCATTCCATAGGCGATGCAACGTCGTCGAACCTCGGCGAGGTAATTGTTTTCCATGTGGTCGAACCCCCAAATTACGACTGTACTTCCTATATCTTATAGTAAATCTGGCTTAAGGAATATAAATATTTTGGGGATTAGGCAATATTTTCAAAGTTAATGTCGAACAAACAAAGAGGCCGTCCCCAGGTCTACGGACTCAGGGACAGCCTCTTCATGGTGCCAAAGATAATCACAAATCATCTAAACATACATGGTTTCAAATCACTGATTTCAAATGGCTTCTTCTACCGAAATCGCTCCGACCGAAGAGGAAAGCGTAATGACCGGGCCCCCGCCGTTGAAGTCGGTAGAACCGCTCGATACACCGGAAATGGTTCCGAGTTCGCTCCGAACCTTCAAGGTGCAAGACAAGGAACTTGCAAGTGCCGCATGGACTCCGCCTACATCAGTGCCTACCTGAAGAGTGCTGTCCTTCTCCATTTCGTGGATGTCCACACGGACGCTTCCGGCATCCGATTGGATTCTGGATTTCCCTGCAACATGCGCTCCTTCGACGGTAATACTGCCAACACTATTTTCAACCTGATACGATCCGTTCAGGTTTTTCATCGTGATGCCGCCGACATCGTTAATAATTTCATAACCGGTGATCTGTTCCGGTACGTTGACGACATACTCGATCAACAGCTCGGATTTCCCGAAACGGGACTCTGCCCAATCCCATAAATCTCGTTTGGGATCCCCATTTGCATGTGTCACGATCTCCATCGTGCCGTTTTTATCCACAATGGAGGTTACCGCTTGCTCGGCAATATTGCGATGAGTCTGATCATTTAAAAACCAGATGGTGGTCTCCACGGTGATCTTATTTCCTGTCCCCCGTACGAGAGTGATATTCCCTGCTTTATGGTGAATTTGTACCGACGAATCTGCCCCAACTTCCCGTTCGGCTGTAAGCTGAATGCTGTCACCCTTGCTTTTGATGCTTTCTTCGATACCGCTCACTGTATCCATGACCGTTGTTCCGGCAGTCATTGCCGTTTCGTGCGCCCCCTGCTTGAGCTTTTGTGCAGCATCCTCCATGGTTCCGCAGCCTGCGAGCAGCATGACGGCAAGTACGGCGGTCGTCCCTGTGATTATGTTTTTCATTTGTACCCCCAGTTTCTTCCTGTTTGGTTATGTATAATCTTAATTATAAGGAAAATCGCATGGAGCACACCTATCAAAAGGCCAGTGTGATCACTAGACCTTAGTCGAGGATAACGGGATGGAGGAGAAGCCCATCAGCCTACTGCTGGGTACAGATATGAAAGTCTTCACGACAAAAAAACAGCCCGGATCGTTCCAGGCTGTCGTTCGCGATGCTAATGACCCATTCAGCTTTTAGACGGAAGCTGTTTTTCGCTGTTTTTGCCAAAGCCGGACTCATACACCGTAAAAAAGGAAATGTTCGAAGTTTGCACCTGATGCTCATTCAATTCTACCCATTCCTCGCTTTTCAGCCTGGAAATTACACCGCTGACGTCATCGGATATAATATTGAGTGCTTCTCCGCCGACAAAATGAATCGTAATACTGGTCTCGCTCATCACTCCCACCTCCCATTCATTTCCTATTGGCATAGTATGGCCCAGGCTGTTACTTCTTATTTACACAAATCAGAAGGAAGGAAATCGGATGGAGGAGCAGCGATTCTATCGATTACAAAGTGTTGTCATGACGCGCTTCTATATGATATGAAACTATTTAAACAAGTCAGGATACATTTCTTTGGCCAGCTTTTCCATCCCGTCGATCGTATTGTAGCCATAGCCAAACATATAGTTGTAGTCCACCGCATAGATTTGCTTGTTTTTGATCGCCTTCATGCTGGACAATTTGGGATTTGCATAAAGCGCCTCTTTGAGATTATCCTGAGTCGTGCCGCCCGTCGTGCTCCAGTCCGGGATGATGAGTACATCGGGGTCTGCCTGAATCAGCATTTCGACGCTGACCTCGCCCGTTTCATTTTTAAAGACGTTGTCCAGTTTGACCATTTTGAACGCATCATTGAAAAATGTTTCTTGTTGGGCTGCGTATACGCTCACTTCCTTCGGATCGCTCATATGGAGATAGGCGAATGTTTTCTCCGCTTGGATACCCGCTAGTTTGGAGGTGATGCCTTCCTGCTTCCCTTTCAGCTCCTTGATGAACAACTCGGCCTTATCTTGTACGTTAAAAATTTCACCTAGATGTTCAATATCTTTGTAAATCGAATCATAGGTTCCCCCGGTCACGGACGATTCCAGAACATAGGTTTTGATTCCCATGCCGTTCAAGGTGTCCACCGTGCCGACTCCCCAATCGGCGTTATCGAATAAGCCGCCCCGTCCGTAAACCAAGTCAGGATTGGTACCCAGCGTAACCTCTTTGCCGACGTACTCGTCGCTAAGGATATTCAGTTTGTTATATTCCGATTCGACCGCTGGATCCGGTGCCCCGAAATTTGCGCCGACCCCGGCGATTTTGTCGCCAAGTCCAAGGTGGAGCAGCAGTTCTGCTGCTGGCCGGGTATTGGCCATGATGCGTTCTGGCGCCTTATCGAATACCTGCTCTTTTTTCTCCCAAGTCGTTCCGCCTTCCGCCTTCGTGAAATTTTCGATGGTTACCGGATAGTGGCTGGCAGCTTGGGCCTCCGGTTCACTGGTTTTCGCTGCATTTCCGCAGGCGCTGAGCAGCAGCATTGCCGCAATCCCGGCAGTCAGCAGCAGATGTTTTTTCACTTGTCTTCCTCCCCTTTTATAGACCATACGCAAATCCCAACCCGTTCGTAACCGGATTTATATATGTCTTACACTTGATCTGGTACAGCGCTTCAATGTTCTCCGGCGTCAGCACCTCTTCAGGCGTGCCATGCGCATATACCTCGCCATGCTTCATGGCATAGAGATAATCGCAGTAATGAGCGGCCATTTCCAAATCGTGAAGCGCGGCCAGCACCCCGATATTCAACCCTTTTACACAAGTTAAAATTTCGAGCTGGTACCGAATGTCGAGATGATTCGTCGGTTCATCCAAAATCATGAATTTCGGCTGCTGCGCGATCGTCCGCGCCAAAATGACCCTCTGCTTTTCCCCGCCGGACAGCGACAAATAGCTGCGCTCTTTATAATCCAGCAAATTCGTTCTCGCCAAAGCCTCTTCCACAATCGCCATATCCTCCGCTTTGTCGGATTCCAGCAGCTTCTTGTGCGGTGTTCTGCCCAACATGACCATCTGCTGGACCGTTAAATCAAAATTCATCTCATTGAACTGGCCCACGACGCCAAGCCGCTGCGAAACTTTCTTTTCGTTCGTTTTCAGCACATCCAGGTCGTCTAAATAAACGGTCCCTTTCTGCGGAACCAGGCTCTTGTATATGCTTTTCAACAGTGTGGATTTCCCGCATCCGTTTGGACCAATCAGGCCTACGAACTGCCGGTTTTTGACCTGGATCGAAACGTTCTTCACGATATCTTTTTTGCCGATCCGGACTTGCATTTCCTTTGCGGTCAACTCCATGTCTCACCCTCCGAAATTGTAGCCTTTTTTCACGATCATGTAGATAAACAGCGGCGAGCCGATCACCGACGTAATGATCCCGATGGGCAGTTCCACATTATGAATCAGCGTTCTGGATAAAATATCCGACCAGATCAGGAACAATCCGCCCAGAAGCAGCGTTCCTGCCGTCAGCCGCTTATGATCCGCGCCAAAGATCCCCCTGCCGATATGGGGAATGATTAAACCGACAAAACCGATCATGCCCGCATATGCGACCATCGTACCGGTAATAAGCGCCGCGGCGATCATATAAAACTTGCGGTAAGCACTCAAGTTAATACCGAGCGTAATGGCTGACTCGTCCCCGAGCAGCATCGTATTGAGCACACGGTGCTGGAATAGGAACAAAGCGCAGCCGAGCAGTACAACCGCGGCCATGATTGGCGTTTTATCCCAGCTGGAGGAAGCCAGACTGCCCATGGACCAAAACGTTACGGTCTTGATGCCCTCCGCGTTGTTGGCAAAATAAATGACCAGACTGGAAAAGGAGCTGCACAAGGCACCGATGACGACGCCGGATAAGACGAGCTTTACCGATGTCGCTTTGCCTCCGATGCTGGATAACACCAGCACGGCAATCGACGTGATCATGGCCCCGGCAAAAGCCCCGAAGGCGACGCCGAACTGGGACAGCAGCGCACCGCTGCCGAATCCGACCAGGATTGCAAAAGTTGCTCCCAAGGATGCGCCAGACGAAATGCCGAGAATATACGGGTCAGCGAGCGGATTTTGCACGACCGCCTGCATGATCGTTCCGCATAAAGAGAGCCCCATGCCGATCAAAAGGGCAAATATGACTCGGGGCATCCGGACTTGCAAAATGATGTTGACGTAGGAGTCACTCTCGACATGGCTCATCGATCCCCATTTGCCGTTGGTCAAGGCATGAACGATGATCTCCCACGCCTGCCTGAAAGGAATATGTACCTGTCCAATCGATACGGAAAAAACAGCGGATAACACGATTAGAATCATCAAGATCAAAATCACTGCATAATAGCCGCTCCCCAACCTAGTCGTTGTTCCTTCCTTCGTATTCAAGAATTCACCTCCTATCGATGTGTACCGATGTCTGTGTATGTAATGATAATGATTATCATTATCGAATATATTAAGGCATATTCTTCCGCATGACAATCCCTAGTTGAAAAAATAAGTGGGGTTTTATGTCCTCACAAAATAATAAAGGCCGGGCACTGTATGCCCGACCTTCGCTTTATTACGATTTACAATGATGCCTTTTTGATAACCTCAAGCGCCTTCTCCAGCGTTCTGTCCCTTCGTTGATACAGATCTTCTCTACTCACCGGAACTTCGATATCAGGTACGATGCCAACATTCTCAAATGGGTCCCCGTTTGGAAAATAGGAGCGGATGGCTCCGACCAGCACAACGATATTGCCGTCATCGAAGTGCTGAACGAGCGGCTGACCGGTTGAACCGTAAGTCCTCTCTCCGATGATGATTGCTCTTCCGTTGTCAATAAACGGCATGGTAAAGTCTTCGGCTGCAGAACCGGTGAATCGATCCACCAAGATGATGACATTACCTTGGTAGGAGGTTTCGGCCGAAGCTTGCGTATAGTCCGGATCAAATACGGAAAACCGATAATCCGTTGTAAAGGAGATTTCTGCATTCGGATGCCGACGGTATAAAAACTCAGGATGGCGCGCCATCTCTTTCCACCACCGATACGGCCGGTTCATAAGTTTGTGGATTAACCTTCCCGGCGTGCTCCCGCCGCCGTTTCCTCTCACATCGATGATAATTGATGAAGCGTGTTGATATTCCCCGATCAGCTCGAGAGCCTTCTCTTCAAACCTCGAATGGTTAAAGCTTGGAATATGTATATATGCCGTTTTGTCTTGCTGCAGCCATTTTCCTGATGTATCGCCATTGTTGTGACTGTTGTAATCTATAGGTTGACGAGTTAACGTAACCGTTCGAGTATGGCCCTGCTCATTCAACAATTCGATATCTGCCTGCTCCTTCATGTAATAATGCGAAAAATACACTGATAGACGGCCAGCCATCATACGCCAATCCGCAATCCTGGCCCATTGATTCATCTCGTTCAGCCACTCGTTCATCGATTTTCCGGCAATGGATACTACCATATCCCCGGGGCAGGTAAGACCGGTGTCGTCTTCCTTTACAAGCCAAGAGCCATCCGACTCCAGCAGTGATAATGGAAACGCCCCGCCATGCGGGAACGGCGCCGCCCTGTCGATATAATTCGAATGAGCGTTACGAAGCTGTCCAAAATACGCCCACATCACCTTTTGAAAATCAGCCCGGTTCTCGGCCGCTGCGGCTTTGTCGAAAAACTCTGTTGCCGCTTCCCCCAATTCATCAGGTGTGATGGTTGCACTCTCCCAATGCGCAAATGCTTTTTCGGTCATCCGGATCGTTTCCGATAAAATCAACAACCGCTCTTTTAAAGATAATTCCTGCATCCAGCCATTCACTCTCCCTTCGTTTCAATCCGGCTGCGCGTCAGCAAATAAAACTGCTTGGCGAGAAAGGCCGGTGTGTACGGCATGTCATTGCGCAGCCAGGCCACAATCGTACCAATGAGGGCTGCCGATCCATGCCAGATGGCGATGTCCTTGGGTATGCCTGCTTTGTAACAAAAAGACTCGGTCCCCATTTCTTCGATTCTTGCCGAAATTAACTCAGTCAGCATATTTAACAGCCTTTCACTGAATATGGGCGCCTTCCGCGATCCCAAAATCACCTTATAAAATTTGTGATGCTCCGCAATATGCTCCAGCAGCCGCAGCATCATGAACCAATCCTCTTCTTCGGCCGCAGCCGGTTTTTCCGGCTCGATGCCCACGGCCTGCTTGAAATCTTCGATCATATCATCGGCCATCTTCTCCAGCATGTCGGGAATATCGCGGTAGTGCAAATAGAAAGTGACGCGGTTAATGGTGGCACGTTCGGCGATCCGGCTGATGGACATTTTCTCGATATCCATCTCCTGCAGCAGATCGATAAAAGCATCCTTGATGAGCTGCCTTGTACGAAGCACTCTGGGGTCGGTCGGCTGTTTGGAAACGTCGGGCATTTTTTTCCTTCCTTTCTCCTGGCCTGCGTAATAGACAATTTAATACCAATGTGCAGTAAATCTTATCACTAATCAACATTAAAACGGTGAAACGAAAACTAATTTACATTTTCTGTGAAAACGTTGTTTGTAAGCTTCCACTCTTCTGTCTATAATCTCATTTATACAATGTTAATTATCCAACACATTGTAAATTAAGTCTAGAGAGAAAAGAAAGGAAGGAGTAGATTGAGTCATCCTATGGACACAACCAGCAGTTCCGTCAAGAAGGGTCCGATTCTGATCATTATGATTTTGGGCGCCTTCCTCGCAACACTGAATCAGACGGTCATGAGCGTGGCCACCCCGGAATTGATGATTGATTTCAACATTTCGGCCACCACGGCTCAATGGCTGACCACTGGCTACATGCTGGTCAACGGAATCCTGATTCCGATTACGGCTTATTTTATGCAGAGGTTCACCACCCGCCAGCTGTTCCAAGCTTCGATGATGATCTTCCTCGTCGGAACCATCGTGTCCGCCCTCGCGGTCAACTTCCCGGTTCTGCTCACGGGACGCATGATTCAGGCGGCAGGCGCCGGCATCATCATGCCGCTGTTAACCAACGTGATTTTGGTATTGTTTCCTCCGGAAAAGAGGGGCGCGGCCATGGGCATGATGGGACTCGCCATCATTTTCGCTCCAGCGATCGGCCCGACGCTTGCCGGCTACATCCTGGAAAATTTCAAATGGCAAACGATGTTCTATGGCATGATCCCGCTTGCCGTTATCGTCATGATCTGCGGCTTTGTTTATTTGAAAAACGTGTCGGAGACAGTCCGCTCCAAGATGGACATCATCAGCGTCGTTCTGTCCACAGTCGCATTCGGCACGCTGCTGTACGGTTTTAGCCAGGCAGGGAGCCAAGGATGGTCCAGCGCCGAGGTGCTGGTGTCCATTGCCGTCGGCGTGATTGCCCTCGGGCTGTTTGTATGGAGACAGCTTGTTTCCAAGAAACCCCTGCTGGATCTAAGGGCTTTCAAGTACAACATGTTCTCCCTGACCACGGTGATCAACATCATGGTTACGATGGTCATGTATGCGGATATGATGCTGCTTCCGTTATACCTGCAAAATGCACGCGGCTATTCCGCTCTGGAATCCGGATTGCTGATGCTCCCGGGCGCGCTTGTAATGGGACTGCTGATGCCCGTCACCGGTCGCCTGTTTGACCGCTTCGGCGCCAAATGGCTTGCCGTTGCCGGATTGGTCATTACGATCGCAACCACAGCCGGATTCATCAACTTGACGGATCATACCACCTATGCGTATCTGCTGCTCATGTCGACGGGACGCCGGATCGGTATGGCACTGCTGATGATGCCGATTCAGACCGCAGGTCTCAACCAGCTGCCTGCCCGATTAAACGCGCATGGAACAGCCATATCCAACACCGTGCGTCAAGTGGCCGGTGCGGTCGGTACTTCCCTGTTGGTAACGGTCATGTCCGACCGGACGAAAACGCATCTGACGGACATGATGGCGTCCGGCGGCGCAGCGGCGAATCAGAAGCAAATGGTGCTTGAAGCGACCATCCAAGGAATTAACGACGCCTACGTTGTCATTATCGGCATCGGTATTGTTGGCCTGCTGCTCTCGTTCTTTATCAAGCGCACGTCCCGGAGTATTGAGATTTCATCCGATGCGATCAAAAAAAGCGTCGTGAGTGAGGCCTAAGGGTCCGCCCATAGTCTTGATCCAACCGTTACAACAGGTAAGCGGACCTTTAGGCATAGGTCATTCGGTCGTGGTCCCTCTGATGATTATATGTTAAATTAACATATGTTAATTTAATCATAATCCAAATAATTCAAACCGGGAGGGAGTATTATGCAGAAGGAAATTATCTCCTTAGCTAAAATCACCCAATTTCGATCCGCCGTGGAAGAATTCAGCCCCTTTGAATGGTACAGGCACCACTTGGAACATGATCCGATCAGCTATAATGAGGAAACGAATTCCTGGAATGTTTTCAGGTATGAAGATGTTAAAAGAGTACTGAGCGATTACGAGTACTTCTCCAGCGTGAGGGCACGAACGACGATCAGCGTCGGCGCCGATAATGAAGCCGGCCAGCATAATTCGGGACGGGTCGATCTCAGTTCGGATCCTCCGGAACACCGCAAAAGCCGCAGCCTGCTGTCAGCGGCGTTCACGCCAAGAAGCTTGAAGCTGTGGGAGCCGCGCATCCATGAGGTGGTCAGCCAGCTGATCAAGAAAATGGATGACGAACCGGTTATCGATATCGTAAAGAGCTTCTCAAGCGCGCTGCCCACCATCGTAATCGCCGACCTGCTCGGCGTTCCGTCCGAAGACCGCTTCTTGTTTAAGGAATGGGTCGATCATCTGTTCCTCCCTCTTCCGGCCGACAATGTCGAAGACGTTCAGGAACTGAAGCGGCAGGCGGCCACGAATTACTACAACTATCTCTATCCGCATGTCATCGCCAAAAGAAGCCAGCTCACTGATGATATTATTTCCGATCTGATCCAGGCCGAGGTCGATGGCGAACGTTTGACCGATGACGAAATCGTCCGGATGACCATGTTCATTCTCGGGGCCGGCATTGAGACGACAAGCCATCTGCTGTCCAGCACGTTCTATTCCTTCCTGTATGATAACGACCAGATCTACGGTGAGGTCCAGGCTAACCGTGAGCTTCTTCCGAATACGGTGGAAGAAATGCTTCGCTACCGGTTCCACATGGCGAAGATGGACCGTACAGTGAAGAAGGATAATAACGTGCTCGGCGTGGAGCTTAAAAAAGGAGACGTCGTCGTCGCTTGGATGAGTGCTGCGAATATGGATAAAGAGGTTTTTGAGGACCCGTTCACGCTGAACATCCACCGTTCCAACAATAAACGGCATTTGACCTTCGGCAGCGGTCCGCATTTCTGCCTGGGAGCACCGCTGGCCCGGCTAGAAGCCAACATCGGCCTGGGGCTGTTCATGGACCAATTTGAGCGGATCGATCCCGTTCCAGGGTTCAAGCTGGAAGATCACTTGACCCCATCCGCCGCCGGACAGACGCTGATCTCTTTACCGGTACGCGTGATACGCCGGTAGTAAGCATTTCATCGAAAGGGTGAGACCCAATGCCTTATGTGATTACTTCGGGATGTATTGATGAAAAAGCGGCAGAATGCGTGGACGTTTGTCCGGTAGACTGCATCGAGGAAGGCCCGGACCAATTTTTTATCGAGGCGGATATTTGTATTGAGTGCGGTGCTTGTGAGGTAGCTTGTCCGGTCGGAGCCGTTTTTTACGATACGGATGTGCCGGACGAAGAAAAACATATGATCCAAAAAGCGGAGAACTTTTATAAATCGAAATGATGCAATCATGAGAACAGCCTGCCGATCCAGAAATCGGCAGGCTGCTGCTGTTACGGGGAGTACGCAGAGATCGGGATACCTTCCTGTTACGGCTTACGGCGAAACTTTAAAGTTATCGAAATGCGTATGCTTATTGGCCGTTCTGACACCTGCTTTACCATGCGTGAACGGGTTCAGACTGTTGTCCGTATAATCGATTTTCGGTTGGTTCATATCATCCACGTAAACTTTTATATTTGTCCCTTTCGCCACCACTTTCATATGGTACCAGGTGTTTGTCGCATAAGTCTGCGGCGCACTTTGGATGAATGTCCAGCTGTAACTCATCTTGCCGAGGTTAACCCCGCTTGTCGTCAAATAGGCATAGTACCCCTGGAAGGCGTCATAGTTGTTTTGCCCCCGCTCCGTGCCATGGGAAGGATTGGACACCCTGAAGAGCAATCCACCGTCGCCTCCAGCGTCGATCATTTTGACGTCGGCTTCGACCGTGTAATCCGCCCAGTTCGCGTCACCGATCGTGGACTTGGCAGGTCCAGAGCTTCCAGCGCTGTACTCGCCGTTCTCTACGGCCCATGTCCCTTCAAAACGCGTCCACCCGTTGTCATTACCATCGTTAAAATCATCGCTAAGCGCTGTGACTTGTGCGCTCTTATGGAACGTCATCCGCGAGAAATCGGCCTCACCTTTAACGAATTCGACTCGAAGCTCGCGCTGCCCGGCATTCAAATAGACTCCCTTCTTCGTTACGGTCTGCCAGTTATCCCAGTCCCCTGTGTTCGGCACGTCGATGATTCCCGTTACGTCCGTCGATCCGTCCCACAGGCGGATTTGCACACCGTTCATCGTTGTGGCCATTCGGAAGTCGATATCGTAATAACCGCTTGATTCCACGTTAACTTTGTATTTATACCATTCTCCCGTTTGATTCCAGCCTAGGTTAAACAGCCCCTCGCTGTTGAGACGAATATCGCCCGCGTCCGTGCGGTACGCGCCGCCAATATTATTCGCGGTCGTGTCATGATAGGCGACACCCTCGCCTCCCTTCATGTAATGCACCGCTTCGATCGTCCCTGGAACCGGTTTGTAAGCATCCCATGCGCTGCTTCCGTTGACATCGTTACTGACAGCGACATAGCCGAAATCCGCATGCGTATCTTCCGTCAGGACACCGATTTTACCTCCGACCAAATTGGCCGTCCGCGTTCCTTTCAGCATGCCGTCCACATAATACTTAAACGTCGTGCCGGACTTCTCGATACGAATGCTGTGCCATTTCGTGTAATCAAAACCTGCAGGCAGGTCGAACGTTTGCCACGCTTGATCCACACCGTTGATCCGGAAGGACGTCGCAAGGCGGTTGTTTTTCGAGCTTAGCAGCGCTACGCCATAATTGTTCTCGTCCGTATACGAGAAGGTGGCACCGTATCTTGGGCTAGCGGAAGTGCCCCGCTTCATTTCTTTCGTATTGAATTCGGCCGTATAATCGGAAGAGCTGGTTGCCGACGAAATCTGTTTGTACCAGGTTGTATCGCCGATCGAGTCCTGCCACATCAGCTCTTGATTGTAGATGCCCCAATGGCCGCCGTTGACATTGGTCCACCCGCTGCCGATCGACGTCCGGTCGAAGTAATCGTAGAATGTGGGCATCGCCGGATCCTGCTGCGGCGTTGTTGTCGGTCCCTGAACGATCAGCTTGTCGTTGTTCCAAACGATGCGGTCCATATTGAGATGACGGAGCGGACCAACCACGCCGGGCCCTTCCAAGTTGTGATACACGATGTAATGGGTGTCAAGGTTAGGGCCGACCACCACGGTGTTGTGACCAAGTCCCACGGTCGGGCCTTCCGTGCTGATTAACGCCGGATTCAGGCTGTCGGCAACGTAACCGGACCGCGGACCTGTCGTACTCACTGCATAATCTACCCGGTATCCTTTGCTGAACACGTGATTGCCGGTATAGGTCATATAGTATTTGCCGTTCCGCTTGAACACGGTCGCCCCTTCAGTCCAGCCTCCCATGCCGACACCTGTAGACGAGCTCGCTCCGATCGAGGTCGGGCTGCTCATCGGTGCTGCATCGATGCGCCCCTGCCCTGCATGATAGAAGCTGAACGATCCGTCGTCGTCGATAAAGACATGGCCGTCGATCGTTTTACCGAGATTGCCGGTAACGACATTGAACGGACCGGTAGGACTCGTGCTGCTGAGGACGTAATGTCCTTGGCCTGCCGGCGATGTATACATGTAGAACATGCCGTTCCAATAGACGACCTCAGGCGCATAAGCGCCATGCGTAATCGGGTCCGTTGCGGCCAAACCCCGGTAGGACCAGTTCACCAAGTCCTTGGAGCTCCATACTTTAACGCCGTCATCCGTATCTCGCGTACTCACATACAAATAGTAATATCCGTTAAATTTCAAAACGTAAGGGTCTCCGAGTCCATACTGCCCCCATTCGTCAGGAAGTGTTCTCGGGTTTTGATAAGCAGAGGTTTCGGTGGGCACCGTGGTGATCAGGGAAAATGTAACCGCTACCATGATTAGCCATCGCAAGGATTTCACTATGATATTACCTCCCTAATTTGTACGATAGATTACGTTTTTCGTAAATGGATCTGAACACGGGAAGAGCCAAAAGAAACATGATTCTTTTGGCTCTTGGAGTATCGGCGTTTGGTTATGCCATATTGATCTGTTTAATTTTCTCGAGCGGAAATTTTGGCGTACGGTCTTCGTTCAGAATTCCGTTAATCTCCTGCTGTACATCAGTCAGCTGCGTATAGCAGTAGCCAACGATGGAATCAACACTCTTGATTGCCATGGTCAATCCCTCGAACCGGCTCAGAAACTCCTCTTCAGTAGAGACTTGACGTCCGTAACCCCAGCCTTTGTCCGACCGGAACGCAATGCCGCCGAACTCGGTGATCATAATAGGCTGACCCCGGTATTCATACCCTTCCGCAAAAGCGAATTTCCATTGGTTACAGGTCGTTTCGCATGTTAAGACAGCCTCCAGGTTCGAGTACCGCTTCATGAACCCGTCTCCATTTTCGACATAATCATGCAGTGTCAAAATATCGGATACGGTATGCTCCCAGCCATCGTTGGTAATTACCGGCCGGTACGGATCAATCGCTTTGGTCAAATGATAAATGCCCTCGGTGAACTTCTGCTGTCTTTGGTCGCGAAGGATCGATGCAATCCCCCAAGATTCATTGAAAGGAACCCACGTGATAATGCTCGGATGATTGTACTGCTGCCGGACGATCTCCAGCCATTCCTTCGTAAACGCCTCGACTGCCTGATCGTGGAATTCAAAGGTCGCAGCCATTTCAGACCATACCAGCAGACCTTTTACGTCGCACCAATAGAGGAAGCGGGCGTCTTCGATTTTCATATGCTTGCGAACACCGTTATAGCCCATCGCTAACATGCTGTCGATGTCTTCGATCAGGGCTTCCTCGCTCGGCGGTGTCAAATGGCTGTCCGTCCAGTACCCCTGATCCAGGATCAATCTTTGGTAGATCGGCACGTTATTCAGCAGCACCCGGCCATTTTCGATCGAGATTTTTCTCATCCCGAAATAGGAAATGACGCGGTCCACCACTTGGCCGTCCAAAGTCAGGACAAACTCAACATCGTACAGATTCGGGTGCTGCGGCGACCAAAGGCATTTTTTCCACGGCCCGTTCGCCTCATGAATCAGATCGACTTCCACCGTCAGGCAGGGGCGGTCAATCACTAAACTCACCCGCTTCACAGGCTTGCCCTTCAATGTAACGATCGCCTCCAGCCTCAAATCGCCTGAAGTTTCCACCCCCTCCACTTGGTAATCGAAACGGACGATCGACCGGTCGACATCCGGTGTGATTTTGACGGTTTCCAGCCGCTGCTCTTCTACATATTCCAGCCATACTGTCTGCCAAATGCCCGTCGTCTGGACATAAAAGCATTCGAAGTTGTCCTTCGTCCAGCGCTGTTTGCCGCGCGGTTGGGTGCAGTTGTCGCTGTCTTCTGCTTTCACCGTAATTTGGTTATCGGCGCCAAAGACCAAGTATGGCGTGATATCAAAGGAAAAGGCGGCATACCCGCCCTGGTGGCTGCCGGCCATTTGGCCGTTGATCCACACTTTGGCAACGTGATCGACGGCTTGAAAATGCAGGATGACCCGTTTTCCCCCAGCTTCTTTCGGGATATGTACCTTTTTGTTGTACCAGACGTAAGGGTGGAACTCTTCGATCCCGATTCCGCTCAGCCGGGTTTCGTACGTAAAAGGAACGTTGATCTTATGCGTTTCAGCGAACGTCTCCTGCCAGCGTTCCTGTTCTCCCGCGTTATGGTCGTCGAATCGGAAATCCCACACTCCGTTCAGGCTCATCCAGTCGCCTCTGACGAACTGCGGCCTGGGATAATCCTTGATATAGCCTCTGGTTGTCATTTTGCCACTCCTGACCTTTGTTCTTTCTTGATTTCAACCGCATACACCGATGTTTTCCGTAAAGGATAACCGTCCTGCCAAGCTGAAACCGGAACGACACGGGGCACGCATTTGATGCGGTCCGGTTCGAAAACGGAGTTAATGTCTTCGAAAGAGTCGCCTGTGATCTCATGTAAAATAGTGTCACCGAAAGGTTCGAATGAAAGCAGGTCAAGCTTCGCCTTTACTTCATGCAGGCTTCGGTTCACGATCAACAAAGTGATGACGCTGCTGTCCTCGTTAATACCAGCAGTCACGTCCAAATCAGGCACCGCATCAAGCCCGATGCGCGTCTGCTTCGGCGACTGCACGGCAAAGGTGCCGCACTCTGCATCCACCGGCAGGATTCGCCGGATGTCCCGGTTGGCGTACAGCTTTAACACTTCATAGGTCGGCGTTCCGTACACTGTAAGCGGCAGGCCGCTCCAGCCGGGCTTCTTGCCGCGGTATTGATCGGCGTAGTAATCGCCCACACGGATGCAGCCGCCAAGCCAACCGTTCACCAGATCGGAGAAGCTGCCGATGTGCACCATATCGCTCCTGCGGAGCATTTCATTCAGGTTGGCGGCGTTGGCCACGGCGGCCCCCAGCGTGTGCTCATCCGGCAGCCCTTTGCGGACCGTGTTCGGAAAATACATGGTGTTGTACTCGGTGACGGCGAGCTTCACATGGCTGTGCTTCGGGTTCGCGCGTATGAGTTCCTCCGCCTGCCGGATATCTTCACGGGTCCATTCCGGGAAGGTTGCGATGGCTTTATATCGTTCCTCCGCCGGCGTATCGCGGTTCATCCCAAAGCGTCCGAAGCCGTGGTATAAATGCATCGTCAAGTAGTCGATCTGTTCGCCCGCAATATCGAGCACCGGCTTGTTCCATTCCGGGTCGGTATGCCCGCAGCCCAAGATGACGATGGACGAGTCAACCGCCTTCATCGCTAGCGCGAATGCCTTGCAGCGCTCGGCGAATTCATCGGCGGAGCAGGTTCCCACCTGCCAGTCGCCCCATACTTCGTTGCCGATTTCCCAATACCTTACGTTGTACGGCTCGGGATGACCGTTCGCCGCCCGCAGCGCTCCCATCGGCGTGTCGATGCTTCCGTTGCAGTATTCCACCCACCGTGCGGCTTCCTCGGCCGTAGCAGACCCGTCGTTGACGGAGATCAGCGGCTCCACCTGCAGCTCTTGGCAAAACCGGATAAATTCGTCTGTCCCGAAATACTTGCTGGTCCATCCGCCCCAAGCTTCGTTGTACATCACTGGCCGTTCCAGCACCGGACCCACGCCATGTTCCCAGTGGTATGCGCTGATGTAATTCCCCGAGAGCCGCATCATGCCCGCATTCAGCGGCCGGGCCATATCGATCACCTCGCGTTTCACCAGCCCGATGTTGTCCTCAGGAAGCAGGGATACGTGATCGAGCCACAGCATGCCGGTGGAAACATGGTCGGTCCAACGGGGATGGTCTGCCGGAACATAGACACAGATCTCCGCGTCGGCACAGTTTCTGGAGACGGGCAGGCTGGCTTCGTATTCCTGCCAATTGTGGCTTTTGAGCTCCATCTTCACACGCCCAAGAAGCTCCTCGGTCCGCCGGTCCACCGCGTCCAGTATGATATAACGGAGCTCAACGGATGCGCGGGCGACAATGCGGACCGTGTATGTCATCGGTCCCTTTAGCGCTGCATTTTGCGCGATGCCTGCGTATGCCTCGTCATCGCTCATGATCCGGATGCGCTGAGCGCGGCCTGAATGTCTCAGTGCCGGCGCTTCCAGCGCATATTGCGTATTTCGTCCGTTCGTAAAGGGAAACCAGCTTCCCGATACGGCGCTCTCTCCGGTTTTCTCGCTTTCAAAATCCATATCTCTTAAGGGAAAGGCCAGCATCGCTTCCATATGGTCGCGAATATCTTCCACAAAATGCCCGAAAAGATAGGGGTTAACCGTATGTTCACCAGGCCGGCTGCAGTCGATTGTTATCGTCGCATTCGTTTGCACAATGTACCTCCATAAGTAAGATGTTATTAAACGCCGCCAATCAAGGCGTCTGCCCATGTCTATCCTTTAATGGAGCCAATCATGACGCCTTTGACAAAATGCCGCTGCACAAAAGGGTACATAATCAAAATCGGCAGGCTGGAAATAATGATGACCGCGTACTTGATACTTTCCGCAAGCAGCACCTTACTCTCCAGTCCGACGTTGCCGTCAACGGCATCGGTCTGGCTGATCAACAAGATTTCCCTCAGGACTAGCTGCAGCGGATACCGTCCCTCGTCGCGGATATAGATCAGGGCATTAAAAAATGAGTTCCAATGGCCGACGGCATAAAACAGCACCATGACGGCCAGGATCGGCTTGGACAGGGGCAGGATGATGTTGATCAACAGCCGCCAGTTCGAGCATCCGTCGATATGGGCAGCCTCCTGCAGCTCCCAAGGGATGCTGCTCTGAAAGTACGTTCTCATAACGATCAGGTTGTACGTGGAGATCGCTCCCGGAACGATCAAGGCCCACATCGTGTCCAGCATGCCCAGATTTTTGACGAGCAAATAAGTAGGGATCAGCCCGCCGCCAAAAAACATCGTAAGCGTAATGATGACCATCAGCATTTTCCGGCCGGGCAGGTCGGGTCTTGACAGCGGATAAGCCGCCAATATGGTCAGGATCATATTGACGATCGTGCCGACTACCGTATAAATGATCGTATTCATGTATCCCGTCCATATTTTTCCGTTATGAAAAATATTCGAGTACGCGTCCAAAGACACGCTTTTCGGCAGCAGCCATACTTCCCCGTTCAGCACTTTCGCCGGGTCGCTGAACGAAGCGCTGACCACGAAAATGAGCGGATAAAGCACGATCAGAATGATGAGCGATGCGATCGTATACACGATCGCATCGAACACCCGCTCATCCCTGGGTCTGCTGATCATAGCAGCAGCTTGTTTAGACATGGCGCATGGTCCTCCTTTACCAAAGGCTTGTTTCCGACGTTTTGCGTGCAAACCGGTTCACCAATAGCAGCAGCACCAGGTTAATGACCGAGTTGAACAGCCCGATGGCCGCAGTGTAGCTGTACTCTCCTTTGAGAATACCGGTCGTGTACACAAATGTGGAAATGACATCGCTCGCCTCAAGGTTCAAATTGTTCTGCATTAGTAATATTTTCTCGAATCCGATGTCCATGAAATGGCCGATGTCCAGGATCAGCATGATCACGATGACGGGAACGATTCCCGGCAAGGAGATATGCCACACGCGCCGCATCCGGGAGGCGCCGTCCATCTTTGCCGCTTCGTACAGCTGGGGATTGATCCCGCTGAGCGCCGCGATGTAAATGATCGATTGCCAGCCCATGTTCTGCCATATGTTCGAGCCGATGAAAATCGTTTTAAACCAGCCGGCCTCCTCCAGAAATCGGATCGGCGAACCGCCGAATGCCTCAATCAGCGAATTGATCGGCCCCGTCGTGGGCGAGAGGAATACGTTCAGGATGCCTACGATGACGACGACGGAAATAAAGTGCGGTATGAACGTAATATTTTGCAGCAGCTTGCTGAACGATTTGCTGCGAATTTCATTGACAATCAGCGCCAGCACGATGGAAATCGGAAAAGCGATCAGCAGCGAAAACAGATTAATCGATAACGTGTTCCACAGCAGCCGCCCGAAATAATACGAATCGAAAAACCGTTCGAAATGATCGAAGCCGACCCAGCCGCTGCCAATAATTCCTTTGGCCGGGTTGAAATTTTTAAAAGCAATTTGCAGACCATACAGCGGCCCGTAATGAAAGATCAAATACCAGGCGATCGGCACCAGCAGCATGAGATACAGGTCGTACCGCTTGACCATCTGAATCCATATGCGTCTCCCCCGTCTTGCGGAAACCCGGGATGGAGCGGCCGTCGCCTGGACTTGCGCGCTCTTCATAACCATCTACTCCTTACCTCATGACGAAATATCATCAAATTCGATTACTTTTCCATCTTGTCATAGGCTGCTTGATACAGCTCCTGAAGCTTGTCGATCTGCATCTTTTTCAGCGTGGATTGGAATTCATCCCATTTATCAAAGCTAAGCGCACCGGCAATGAATTTCGTGCTTTGCTCTTCGTAATACTTGTCGATATCGTTCCGGAGGATGTTGACTTCCTGTGCCGTCTTCTCGTCGAACATCGGAGCCGCATAACGGACCTTCGGCATGTATGGATCCAGCTTCTTCTGAGCTTCCTGAACCTGAGGAGGATTGATATAAGAGGCTACTTTATCACTAATGAGGTGTGGCGCTCCTCCTCCTGCATAAGGTGTGATTTTGGGCTGGTTGTCGGTCTTCAGGAAGTCTTCTTTATAATATGGAATTCCGTCCTTCAGCTCATAGTGCTCGCCTTCTCGCCCGAACCGCAGCAGGGTCGATCCTTCGTCGCTGTAGAAATAGTCGATCCAGCGCATGGTGATTTCCGGATATTTATTGACGGACGAAATGGCGAAGGCACCAAAGTCACGCGGCACTGGCGCTGTCTGGGCCTGCAGCCGATCGCCGTGCGGACCTGCCGGAGGCGCAATCCCTACATATTGGTCGGCAATAGGCAGAAAGTTGTTGTTCGTCTGATCAAAGAAAAATCCCGCATTGCCCGAGCCCTGTTTGGCCAAATACTGTGCTTCCTTCTGCGAGAACAATTCCGGATCCAGAAGCTTCTCTTTGTACAGCTTGTTCAGGTACATGAGCAGCTCTTTGTTCTGCTCGCTGCCCATCCAGATGTTGACCTTGTCGTTCTCCAAATTGATGTTGTAGCCAAGCTGCTGATCGAGACCAAACGATCCGCTCATCAAGTTAACGACAGCCAGACCTGCCCGGGCGGTCATCGGAATTTCATCCTTCTTGCCGTTGCCGTTTGGATCCTTATCACGGAAGGCCACCAGCACATCGTACAATTCGTCCGTCGTTTCGGGCTCTTTCAGGCCCAGCTTCTTCAGCCACGCCTCATTGATCCACTTCTTATCCGTACGGGCGGCTGCAAGCGTCACGATTCCCGGGATCGCGTAAATGTGGCCTTCCGGTGTCGTGATCGCCGAGCGGATTTCCGGGTACTGTTCCATCAGTGATTTCAGGTTCGGCGCATATTTGTCGATCAGGTCTTCCAGCGGAATCAATTGGCCAACGGCACCATACTGCGTCGCTTCAAGCGGCGTAATGCCTGAGCGGTAAAAAGCGTCGGGCAGCTCATTGGAGGCGAACAGCAGGTTTTTCTTCTCCTGGAAGCCGTCTGTCGGCGCTTCGGTGAAGTTTACATGCACATTGCTCATTTTTTCATAATCCTGAAACACCGGCATGTCCTTGAAAGGACCATTCAGCGGGGCAATCCGGGTGAACATGTTCAGTGTGACGGGCTCTTTAGTTAGCGGAAACCCGGTCTCATTCACCGTTGCTTCGGACGGCTCCGCCGTCTTTGCATCGGATCCCGAACCGCTGTTGGAGCTGCAGCCCGAGAGCAGTAAAGCGGAAACGAGCGCTGTGCTCAGCGCATATTTACCCCAAAGTTTGTACATGATTCTATGACCTCCGTTTTTGTATATTTGGGAACAGTTGAAAGCGTTTCCCCTGGTGCATGTGAGTATTATAGTTCACCCGGCATGACAGCAAATTCTACTTATTTGACTATTTACTCCACATATTTTACGGTTTCGACCGCTGTCGTTCCGGACGGAGGCTCTCCACATAAGCATGCGGCGTCATTCCGGTCAGCTCCTTAAACACTTTGAAAAAGTAGTTATATGTCGTAAAGCCCACTTGGCTGCTGATTTGTTTGACCGAATATTGATCGCTTTCCAGCAGCTTTTGGGCCGCGTTGATGCGTATGCGGTTCACGTATTCCGAGAAGTTGCACTGTGTCTCCTCTTTGAATAAACGGCTTAAATAAGAGGGATTGAGCCCGATGGAAGCCGCCACCATTTCCAAGTTGATATAACCTTGATACCGCTCCAATATAAAATGGATAGCCTGCGAGACATGCCGGGAATAGCTGCCTCCAGCACGCTGACGCTTCAGTAAATTCAGCAAGGCGGTAAAGTAGGATTTCAGCCATTCCTCAAGCTCATCCATGCTGCCGATCCGCCCCAGATCGCGTCGCGGCGGGAGTTCGGACATGACGGCTTCCGCTGCAGGCGTGGAAATGGACTTTTTCAGAGCCTTGTCGCCGGTGTGCAGCAGCTCGCTGACAATCATCTGCACCGCAGGCGAATGAAGCGGCTGATGACATACAGAACCGCAGACGGAGGCGATCAGCTGCTGTATCCTTTCCTGGTCCAGACTTTCCAGGGCAAGAAGCAGCTGTTTCTGTTCCTCAATCGTCAAGGCAACGCGAAGATGCTGCTCGTTCGGTCTTTCTTTTGCAGCAGGCTCGTTATGGGTCACACGTTCGGATCTTATCCCATTCTCCACGACAGGAGAGGTATCGAGCGTCTTTTCGGCCGATCTGTAGCTCGTCCCAAGCTGCGTCAAGCTTGCACATGGATGCCCAAGGGCATAGACTGATTTCAAATTCAGCATCAGCTCCAGCGCATGCTGAACTTTGCCCATCCAGCGGTGCGCCTCGCTGCTGCCGGCATGTTCGCTGCGCTCCTTGAACGCAAACACGACCATCAACCGCCCGTTCTCCACGTAAGCGGCCGTCCGCTCATGGATATCTCCAAGGCTCTGCTGCATCACATCGACCGCCTGCTGTACCAGCCGGTTCGTTTGGCTGTCGCTGAACGACTCCGTCAGCAGCAGGAACGGGATGATCTGCAGTGCCGCTGCCGCATAACGGACAGCACCTGGATACAAGCCTTCCAACCCGCTTACAACCTCAAGGGTACCCGCCCCTTCCCCGTTCTCTCTCACCAGCTCGGCAATGCGGCTTCTGATCAATACGGGCTTCATCGTCTCTGCCATTTTTTTGCTCGCCAGCCTTCCTTCCTCCACCCGGTCTTCTTCCTGTAAATCCTTAACGGCTTTGCCCAAAACGTTCAGCAGCAGCGCCTCATCAAGCCGGTGCTTGAGCAAATAGTCGACAGCCCCGTTTCGTAAGCATTCGCGGACATAATCGTAATCGTCATAACTGCTGAGCATGATCGTCTTAACCGACGGATACCGCTCACGGAGGATGCCTTGGAGCTCTACCCCGTTCATCTCCGGCATGTTCACGTCGATAATAGCGATGTGGGGCTGCGACTCCTCCATCATCCCCAATGCTTCCGTCCCGCTGTATGCTTCGCCGACGAACTCGAACCCGTGCTTCTTCCAGTTGAATAACGTTCGAATGACATTGCCAATCAACGGCTCGTCGTCGATCAACAGTACTTTAAACATCATCAGACCACCTCTTCATCAGATTGATCGCTGTTACGAATTAGCGGAAAACGAATTTCTACCTTCGTGTACAGACCCGGCTCGCTGTATAAGCTCAAACCGTACGATTCGCCAAACATTCTCACGATCCGTTCGTTCGCATTGCGTACGCCCATGCTGCTGAAGCGTGACGGCGTATCCTCACGTCCTGCTGTTCCAAGAAGAGCGTCGATCTGGTCCTGCGTCATGCCCCGGCCGTTGTCCGTGACTTCGATTCTCAGTTCTTGATGCTCTGCATAGACCCGAATCAGGACGAAGCCCCCTTCCCCGGATGGACCGATACCATGCATAATCGCATTCTCGACGAAAGGCTGGACCATTAGCTTCAGCACACGGCAATCCAGCAAAGCGTCGTCTTCGATCTGCGTGTGCACCTCGATGGGTTCCAAATATTTGTATTTCACGATGGATATGTAGCTGTTCACATAGTCAAGTTCTTCGCGCAGCGTTAAAAATTCGTTGGAGTTCCCCAATAAACCCCGCATGAGCTCAATGAGCGAGCCGGATACTTCCTCGATATTGGGCACCCCGTTCAGCTTGGCCAAGTACTTGATCGTATTCAGCGAATTGTACAAAAAATGTGGACGAATCTGCGCCTGAAGGGCGGTCAGCTCGGCCTCCCGCTTCTTCTTTTCGCTTAATCGGATGCCTTCCATCAGCCGTTTTAATTCGTCTACCATGCTGATGAACACGCGGTACAGCTGTCCAATTTCGTCCTTTGAGTGAATTTCCGTTCGGGGAAACGACAGATTCCCGTCCTTCACCTGCATCATCATCGATCTGAGCCGCCGGATATTTATTGTGGTCCGCGAAGAGACCTGATGGGAACCGATCAGGATGACGATAAAGACGATGATCGATACCTCGGTCATCAAATTACGGATTCGCGTCGATTCGCTAAGTAACGAATCAAGCGGAATCAGTGCCAGCGTGCTCCAGCCCGTGTATTCGGAATGGCGGCTGACCACGATGTAGGACCTGCCGTTGATCTTCTGCTCCACGACGTCGTTATTTCCGGCAAGCTTCCCTTTGATCTGGACGATTCTGTCCAGCGGAGGCGCATAAGAAGACGGCGCAGACTCGGATTGATACACATAGCCGTTCTGCTCATCAAGAACATACAGCATGCTGTCCGCGGTCGGTTTGACTCCGTACGTTTTTTTAATAAAGTCATAGTCCAAGTCAACCATGACGATGCCGACCGTCTCGCGGTTATAGCGAATCTCACGGCCGACGGTAATGGCATCCGCAGTTCCTTCCGGCTTAAAATACGCATGACGTGATCCATTGTGCAGCATGTAATTGAGCATCGGAGTACCCAGTACGCTCCGGTCCATCCAGGGACCGCCGGTAAAAAATACTTTTCCGTTCAGCCCGACGACCGCCATGCGGGAAATATAGGGCTTGTACTGAATCAGTCCGGATAAATACTCCGTAATCCGCTTCTGTTCCTGGAACCATTCATAACTAGGCTCTTCGTTTGGGCTCATGATCGTATTGATCACCGTGTTTTTATTGGTTACGACAACCGTGTTCAGCCGGTCAATCTCCTCGAGCATGACGTTCAATGATTCATCCGCCTGCCGGATACTGTCCGAGACGGATGTGACCGCGTTATGCTTGATCGTCTCGCGCATATTCACATAGACGATAGCGGTGACGGAGACGATGGACAGAAATGTGATCAGGCCGAAAGCCATAAAAATTTTCCCCTGGAAACTCGTTTGCGGCCACAGCCATCTTCGCAGCGTTGATAAATTCATATTATACCACCCTTATTAGTGCGTTTTAAATTCGTTTTATATGGCGTTGGACTGGCAATTTATATGCAAGCGCTTCCCAATCCTCAGAAAAAAATATTCGCTTGTTTCTTTAAGGTTACTGTTGGAAGAGATGGTAACACTTTGTACTTACGCAACAAAATGACAACTTTCCAATTGGAGCGGAGCTGCTTTTTAACGGGGGAAATTTATACATATTATATAAAGGAAAATAAAAAATTGTCGAGTCAACCTGACATATTGCCAAATCAGGACCAACCGAAAGAAATAGAAGCAGCTGCTTATACGCAAAAAAAGCCGGCCGCCGAATGGCAGTGACCAGCCTATTTCAAAGTGTTATCCGCAGTAATCTCCATCAAGAAAGATGTGAGTCTGCAGCTGGAATCCAGCCCGTCAGCCTTGCGCCTCCCTCTGGATCGTTGCTTGCCGTGAGTTCGCCTCCATGCTGCCGGATAATTCGCTGCGAGATGGTTAACCCCAAGCCGCTGCCTCCGGTCGAACGGTTTCTGGACGCTTCCCCGCGGTACAGCGGTTCGAACACGCGCTCCAGCTCTTCCGCCGTGAACCCCGGCCCGCTGTCTCGGATCATAAACGCGATTTTGCCTTCTTCCTTGTTACATCGGACATCTATCGTACCGCCTTGCGGGGTGTGCCTCACCGCATTATCCAGCAGGTTGCTCAGTGCGCGCTCCAGCAGATGCGCATCCCCGCTAACGATGCAATCGGCGGCCAGATGGCTGTTGATCACAATACTTCTATGCCCGGCACCGGGACTCAAGCTGTCGATGGATTGCTGGAACACGACCGGTAAATCGATTGGCGCCTTGTTCAATGGACGATCCCAATATTCCATTTTTGTAAAAGTAAACAGGTCTTCCACCAACCGATCCAACTGGGCCGATTTCTCCTTGCAAACCGCCACATACTTTGAAATTTTCTCCGGCGTTTGGGCTATGCCTTGCTCCAAGCCGTCCAAATATCCCCTCAGGGCGAACAACGGAGTACGCAAATCATGCGCGACCGCGGATATGACAAAGCGCCGTTCTTCCTCCAGCTTTACCTGCTTCTGGTATGACGTTCGCAGCCCTTTAACCATCACATCAAATCCGTCCCCTACTTCAGCGATTTCCGTAATTCTGGACTTCGGTAACCGCACCTCCCAATCGCCTGAAGCAATTTGCCTGGCGGCCCGGCTCATCTTCTCCAGGGGCTTCAGCAGGAACCTCCGCATCTCTACGCCAACGATGAAAAATGCGAGCAGCAATCCGGCAAACGCCGATATCATCGGAAGCGTATTGGACTTGGGCAGGTAAAGAACCACCCTTCCAAGCAAATGACCGTTCTCGATAACGGAGAACCGCTCGGTTGATCGCAAACTACCTTCACGCTCGGTAGACCGATAAATCTCCTCATCGGAATCGGATAATATGACCGCATCCAGCTTGGTTTGACGCAGTTCGCTTTGCAGCTGGCCCTGCCAGTTCGGATCCCGCCATTGGCCCGAGCCCATCTCAATCATGTGAATGGCCTCGTTTATATCTTTCTGCAGACTTTCATCGTACGGCTGATTTGAGCCGATTTTTAGCGAATGGGTTTCCAGAAAGTTGGCTGCAACGAAAAATACCCAAGGCACGAGCGTGATCATAAATAGGCAGAGTATCGTAAATGTGCGAATGCGAAGTGTTTTCATCTTATCCTCCCTCGAAGCGATACCCTACTCCCCACACGTTGACCAGGAATTGCGGATGATTTGCATCAACCTCTATTTTCTCCCGGAGCCGGCTGAGATGGACCCGAATCGTATGCCGGTCGCCGATCCCTTCCCAAAACTTGGCGAGCAGCTGCTCATAGGAAAATACATGCCTTGGATGTTCGGCGAACAATCGCAGCAAATCGTACTCCTTCGGAGTGAGCACGATGCCGACCCCATCCACAAAAACTTCCCTGGTGGACAAATTTAATTGGATCCGGCCGTAGTCAAGGATCCTTTCCTTCGTATGCTCCCGCAAAGCGGTGCGCCGCAGGACGGCTTTTACCCTGGCGACAATTTCTCCCGGAGAAGCCGTCTTCACGATATAATCGTCGCCGCCGAGCGTCAGCCCCCGAATCTTGTCCACGTCATCGCTGCGCGCGCTCAGAAAAAGGATCGGAACGTCGCTATCCGCGCGAATGCGGCGGCATAAATCAAACCCGTTTTGTCCCGGCATCATAATATCCAGAATGATCGCGTGAACCGTATTCCGTTCGAACATGTCCCACGCCTCTGCCGTATCGCAGGCCGTGATCACACGAAAATTGTCATTCTCCAAAAAGTCCTTCAACAGTTCGACGATGCTGGGATCGTCGTCAACAACGAGAATCGTATGGCCTCCGCTCATGTACATCCCACCTTCGCATCTAGTTTATCATCTTTTTAAGGAAGAACTAACGGCCCTACCCATTTTGTGATGCAATGTTTATCGTTTTGTGACACTTTTATTTCTTCATTCGAGATATTCATTTGGTAGGATGTTGTTCGTGAAGGAGGTTGACCATGGAAAACAGCAGTGTATACGTGTTTAGCGCTTTGTTTTGTATTACGCTTTTTTGTTTTTTGGCGGTTCGGATGTATTCCATTCGTCACAAGTCCGGTAACAGCCGCCGCCGGGAGGATGACATTGCATGGATTCTCAAAAACCGGATGGCCAAAGGTGAAATTGACGAACAGGAATATAGCCGGCTTAAGGACTTGCTGACCAAATAACGATGATGGCCCATAATGTACTGTTCGGCGATCGTGTCTCGCGTAAAAACACAAGGGGCTCAAGTTGAACGTACGGGCTTCGTCTTCAATGAAGGAGGATGTATCGATGTTAACCGTTCAAATCGTACTCTTTGATGGCTTCGATCTGCTGGATGCCTTGGCACCTTATGAAGTTTTCTGTGCCGCGGCAATGATGTCCAATGGTGCGCTGGAGGTAAAGCTTGTCACCGCCGAAGGAGCAAGAGCTGTGGCCAGCGGCACCCAGGGCCTGCCTATTGAAGCAGCAGGCAAACTAGATCCAAATCGAGCGGGGATTATTCTCGTTCCAGGCGCAGCCGGGGATGTCGAAAGCGACGGTCCCGATTCCGTCCCAGCCATATTGGCACGAACCGCAAATACCGAATTGACCGGCATGATCAGAGAAGCGCTCGGAAGGAAAGACATCATTGTCTCCACCGTATGCGGTGGATCCTTGGTTTTGGCCATGGGAGGCTTGCTGGAAGGCAGACGGGCCGTTACGCATCATTTGGGCATGGACGTTCTTGGCGCAACCGGTGCTCTGCCGGTCAAAGCACGTGTCGTGGACGACGGCAATTTGGTTAGTGGCGGCGGTGTAACGTCCGGGCTCGATGTTGCCCTGCATCTGGTGGAACGCGAGCTTGGCCCTCGGATCGCCCATGCGATCGAGGAGCTGTTCGAATACGAGCGGAGAGGTATCGCGTGGCGGGCACAGGGAATGCTGCCGAACTCGGAAAAGACCAAAACAGACAAGGAATCGAACCTTGTGCTGAGTACTGAAGCGGTGAATCCACCGTCCCCTCCCCTTCAAAACACATTCGAACAAACAGAGTCCGTTTTCGACGGAGACTGGGATGTGACCATTGCAACACCCGTGGGCAAAATGGATGTCAAGCTCTCGATCGCAACAAGCCATGGTGAAGTCCACGGAACGGCCACCCAAGGGGATGAAACGGTCAAATTTATGAGTCCCGTCATTCAAGGCAACAAGCTGACCTGGTCCCAGCAAGTGACCAAGCCAATGCGTTTAAACCTGAAATTTGATGTAACCGTCGATGGCGACGAGCTGCACGGCACCGCCAAAGCCGGCGTGCTTCCGGCCTCCAGGGTCGTCGGTAAGCGCTTGAAATCAACTTTTTAACAATGAAATGAAGTGCTATCGGGGGTTGTGAATGAAGTGAACAAACGAAATATCTTATATGGTGTGTTGGTTTGTGTCAGTATTTTGTTTATCCTTTACACTTTATTGGATAATTTTATAATTGATCCCGGTGCGGAAGGCTTTTTAAGCCATAAAACCGGTCTTAAACGTGAAATTCACCTCCCGGAGTGGTTAAGTGTCATGCGCATACATGTTGCTTTTGCGTGCATCGCCATGGCGGCTGGGCTTGTCAATTTTTCCAACCGCATTTTTCAAAAAAGCCGCAAATTCCACCGGATCAACGGATACCTGTATATGGTGTCGGTGCTTCTTGTCGTTATCACTTCCGGGTATATGGCTCCTTACGCCACCGGAGGAAAGGTGACGAGCATGGCGTTTAACGCGCTGAATTTAATCTGGCTGTTCATGACGGTGACGGCACTCGTTCAAATTAAAAAGAAACAGGTCATTCGGCACCGCAACTGGATGATTCGGAGTTATGCGTTTTGTTTTACGAACCTGCTCATTCATCTGATCACGTCCGTCCTTCAACAGGGCTTTGGGTTGGAATACGCATTGAGTTATACCGTCGGCGTCTACGGCGCGATCGTGCTGCTGCTGATTGTTCCAAATATTCTGATCAGAACGATGGGGTTATCGCGAAAAATTACTGTTGAACTATAATAAAAATTGTTCTGAGATGGGAAGTACTAATGTTCCTCCTGTAGAACTGCGAAAGGCTGCCGTGCGTACGGCAGCCTTTTAGTAATCCGCTGAACAGACGAGCAGAATCTGCCGGCTATTGTTGCTCTTTCCCATTTTCTACTATGATTTCTCCTTCCCCCTGAGGCTCTTCAAACGAGTTAAGAAAATTGTTCAACGTCTCCTCGGTTATAGGAAAGGCGGCGTTCGCATCGAAACGTTGGCTCCGGACCTTGAGGCGCTTTCGCAATTCATCAGGGTGTACTTTTAAATAAATTAACTTCCACTTTCCTCCCGAAAGTTCAATAAGTCGTTTATAGTCATCTCTCGCGGAACGGCTCCAAAAGCTGGAGTCGACCACAACCTGCTTTTTGTCTTGAACGAATGTGACTAGCTTTTTTCGCAAGCTTGCATGCGCTACATCTAAGTATTCTCTCTATTTCTCAACCGGATAATCGATTCCGTAACGGCCATGCGTGTTCCACACCTCCTCGTCAATAGAAAGACGGATGAATCCTTGTTCCTCCAATCTCTGGGAAAATGTAGTTTTCCCGGAACCGGCGATCCCGCACATGAGCACGACTAGAGCAGTGTCACGGTCCCGTTCCCGCTCCCGCTCCAACCATTCCTCGATATTCAACGTATCGGTCATTTATCTATCACACCCCATGTTTTATTTATGTATATCCTTTACTCTCTCACGGTCATGTTCAGCTGGCAAGTCATTTGAAATGACTTCCTTCGTTGACGCGATTTTGATATAGTGGATAGGAACAAACATTCGGATATTTGGAGGAAACCTAATTTGCCTACTACCTTGGATACAACGACCATCATGATCGCCGGGCTGATTGCCCTGCTCCTCGTCCTATTCGTCATACGTTTGGTCAGAAACCGCAGAAAAAGGATCCGCCGGGAGGCGAATCCGCGCAAGATTACGATCAAGGATATCGATTTAATGGCAGACGGCTCCGAATTTGAGCTGTATCTCTTCCGGCTGTTTCATGAGCTTGGGTATAAGGAAGTTTACCAGACGACAGCCAGCCGGGACTTCGGCGCCGACTTGGTATTTACGGATCAGAACGGACTGAGAAACGTCCTTCAGGCCAAACGCTACGGGAACAGCAATCCGGTCAGCATCGGCGCGGTTCAGGAGATTTATACTTCGATGCGATACTATGAAGCTGAACGGGCAATCGTGCTGACCTCCGGCAGATACACCGAAGCCTGCCGCATCCTGGCGGCCGTGAACGGGGTAAAGCTGTTGAACAGGGAAGATCTGGAGGAACTGATCATTTTATTTAAAAGCCGCCGTTACGATGAAGCAATGGCTATCATCGAGGAGCCTGCTGAGACGGAAGCGCCAACGTGGAAACCAAAAGCCAAGAAAGCGACCTGATGGGGCGTACCGCGCTTTCTTGGCTTTCATTCCTTGCACCCTGGGGGCTCTATAAAGGAAGGCTACCGGCGTTTGATTATTTCACATCTTTAACTTGCAGACCTTTTGCTTTGCGGCAGAGTTTCGATCTCCACCTTCTCTTTATCTTTCGTCATATACCAGTAAGCGAGGCCTACGAACACGCTGCCCCCGACGATATTACCGAGGGTAACCGGAATCAGGTTTGCGGCCAGCCCTCCCCAGGTTACCGTGTCTGGATGCGGGATGAAGAGCGAGACCGAGAGCAGCGTCATGTTCGCCACACTGTGCTCGAACCCGGAGGTAATAAAGGCGAACAGACACCAGAAAATCATGACCAGCTTGGCGGTCTCTTCCTTCAGCTTCATGGAGCACCAGACGGCAAGACAGACGAGCGTGTTACATAAAATTCCCCGCATGAACAATTCCATAAACGGTGCATTCATTTTAACAGCAGCCGTGCTGTTGATGAATTCGGCCGTTCCCCCTTTCGCCAATCCCGTCCATACGAAGATCGCCGCGACCAGCAAGGATCCGGCAAAATTGCCGAGGTAGCTGTACAGCCATATTTTAAGCGTATCGAGCCAGGTCGTCTTCTTGTTCAGCGTGCTGACCACCATGACCATATTGTTGCCTGTAAACAAGTCCGATCCTGCCATCAGGACCAGACTCAAGGCGATACCAAAGCTGGCTCCCATGACGATCTTCATGGCGGGTGCGTGAACCGGCGCGAGCAGTCCGCCGATCGTAAAGATCAGTATGATGCCGAGACCAACGAACAAACCGGCAAGCATCGAGGATACAAAGTATTTGCCTATACTCCGGTTCATAAGGCTAACCTTGTTTACCCCGGCGGTTTCAACGATCTGAATGGTGTTTTTCATGCTCTTTCAGTCCTCCAATATAGACGTAACCGTCGATAACCGCGGTTTCGTACGTCTGGATGCAGCCGTCGTCCGGCTTTTGCACTTCCCCTGTCGTCAGCGAAATTTTCCAGTCGTGCAGCGGACAAAAGACAAATTCACCCGACACAATTCCCTCAGCTAGCGGACCGTTCTTGTGGGGACACCGGTTGCTTACCGCCCGCACCTCCCCGTTTGACAGCCGGAACAACGCAACCGACTCATCGCCAACCCGTACCTCCTTGCCAATCTGCGGCTTCAGTTCCTCCAGCTTCATCACTTTCATCATTTCTCTCGTCACGCTCATGCCCTTCCCTCCCCTTATGGTCTCTCCACGGTATACATCCGGCGGCGTTCCTCGTCTTCCAGCGCGGCTGACCATGCTTCGCGATACGTTGTTTTTGCATGCTCGAAGCGGCTGGCTAAACCGGCAATCTCCTGCTCATTGCCCAGCATTTGGCGCACCCAATCCGTGCCCATGCGCTTCACCCACGGGGCTGTGCGTTCGCCGTAAATGCCGGTTTCCCGGTATAGCTGTACGTAGGCTTTAGCCAACAGGATCACCTCATCCTCTGTCGCCACCGTCGTCAGGCTGTCGCATTCCCGGACCTCGGTGCCGCCGTTTCCGCCAAAATACAGCTGGTATCCGTTCTCCACGCAGACGACGCCAAAATCCTTCGTCAATACTTCGGCACAGTTTCGCGGACAGCCGGTCACGCCCATTTTCATTTTGTGCGGTGTATCGACCATCTCGATCTCCTGTTCCAGCCGGATGCCAAGCCCTAACGAGTCCTGAGTGCCGAATCGGCAAAATCTCGAACCGACACACGATTTGACGTTACGCAGCGACTTGGAGTAGGCGTACCCCGAACGCATCTCCAGCTCCTCCCAAACGTTCGGCACGTCTTCCTTCTGTACGCCGTACAGCCCGATGCGGCTTGCGCCCGTAATTTTCACCAGGGGCACGTTATATTTCTTCGCGACTTCGCCGATGCGGATCAAATCCTCCGGTGTCGTCGTTCCGCCATACATCCGCGGAATGACGGAGAATGTGCCGTCCTTCTGCATGTTGCCTTCCATTCGTTCGTTGACATATCTGGATGCCTTATCGTCGGCATACGTCTCAGGATGCAGCATCCGCAAATAATAATTCAATGCCGGACGGCACTTCGAGCAGCCTTCTTCGGATGCAAACCCGAGCACGATGCGTGTCTCCCGCGGCGACTGCAGACCTTTCTCGCGAATGGCGGCCACCACTTCATCGCGGGTAAGTGTCGTGCAGGCGCACATGCCTGCCGCCTTCTGCGCCGATGCGTCGAATTTGTCGCCCAGCGTATGCGCGAGGATCGCCTCAACCATGCCGCGGCATTTGCCGCATGAGCCTCCGGCTTTGGTCACAGCTTTCACTTCGTCGAACGTGGTCAGTCCGTTCTCGAGAATGGCGCCGACGATGCGTCCCTTGGTTACGCCGTTGCATCCGCAAATCGTTTCGTCCGCGCTGATCGACGCGACATCGAGTCCGCTGTCTCCCCCGGCTTTATGGAGCACGGAAACACTCGTATATTCCTGAATGTCGCTGCCCTTCTTCAGCAGGCTGAACAGCCGGGTTCCGTCGGATACGTCCCCGTACAGCACGACACCGACGATGCGGTTCTCGCGAACCAGGATCTTTTTGTAGGATCCGGCGACCTCGTCCTGCACGACGATGGCTTTCGTGTCCGCATCCGCATGGATTTCTCCGCCGGAAAACAGATCGCATCCCGCTACCTTAAGCTGCGTGGACAACACGCTGCCCGCGTAACCTTCCGTTGGCCGGCCCGTAAGGTGGTCCGCAAGCACAATGCCCTGTTCATACAATGGCGCCACCAGACCGTAGGCTATGCCGCGGTGTTCAGCGCACTCGCCTACGGCATAAATCGACGGGTCCGTCGTCTGCATCAGGTCGTTGACTTGAATCGCCCGGCCAACTGCCAGTCCCGCATCCCGCGCCAGCGCTGCATTGGGACGGATGCCGACGGCCATGACGACAAGATCGCATTCGACGTTCGTTCCGTCTTCAAACCGAAGCCCTTGTACTCTTCCGTCACCGTAGATTTCCGTTGTTTTCTTTTCCATCAGAAACTTCATGCCCTGGGCTTCCAGGTCCTGCTGAAGCAGCTTTGCCGCTGCCGCGTCGAGCTGCATTTCCATCAGATGGGGCAGCAAATGAACGACATGGACCTCCATCCCCTGGTTCATCAATCCGCGAGCTGCTTCCAAGCCGAGCAGTCCGCCGCCGACCACGACCGCCTTTTTGTATTGTTTAGCCGTTTCCAGCATCATTTTCGTGTCTTCAATGGTGCGGAAACCGACGACGCCTTCCAGGTCGTGTCCTGATACAGGTAAAATAAACGCGCTGGATCCGGTCGCGATAATGAGCTCGTCGTAGGGGACGACGGTTCCCCGGTCGGTTCGGACTTCCTTCGACGCTCGGTTAATCTCTACAGCCCGTTCCTTGGACAGCAAATGTATGTTATTGGACTGATACCAGTCCCAATCGTTAATCGTGATTTCTTCAAACGTTGTTTTCCCTTGCAGCACAGGGGACAGCATAATTCGGTTATAGTTGGGATACGGCTCATCCCCGATCATCGTTATCTCGTAGCGCTCGCGGTCCCGGCGGAGAATTTCCTCGATACACCGCGCCCCCGCCATCCCGTTGCCTATCATCACCAATCGTCTGCTCATAAACACGCCTCCCGTGCAACCTTGTGAAATTAATTACATTGATATCGTAACGGATATGGGAGGCTTTGCCTGTGAAGTAAATCACAGTGGCTTTGTTAAAAAAAAATTGGCGAAGGCCAGGAATTTTACGGCGCTATTGTGATGACCTCCAACCGTGACAAGCAAAAGTGCAAAAGGCCACCCTGACAGGTGGCCTTTCTTCGAACCTTCGTATTTAACATGGGTAAGAATAACTCTAATTTTCGTAAGCTTGCTGCAGCGTCTTTATGTCGATTTTCTTTTTCGTCTGGAGTATGGCTTGCATCACTCTGCCTGCTCTTGCCGGGTCGGGGTCACAGACCATCTCCGTTAAATGGCTGGGGATGATTTGCCAGGATACGCCGAATTGATCTTTTAACCATCCGCAAACCTGCGCCTTTTCGTCTCCTCCTTCGGAGAGCTTACCCCAATAATAGTCCAGCTCCTCCTGATCATCGCAATGAACGATAAAAGATATGGCCTCATTGAACTTAAAATGCGGACCCCCATTCAGCGCGACGAATGACTGCCCTTCCAATTGAAATTCCACGGTCATCACCGTTCCCTCTACACCCCGGCTTTCCGGACCGTAGCGGGCAATTCTGCCGATTTTGGAATCATGGAAAATGGACGTATAAAAATTTGCCGCCTCTTCTGCTTGAGAATCGAACCACAGGTTTGGGGTAATCTTGTGCAATTTCATTCGCGTCATACCTCCTGGCTATAATCATTCTATGATGATTGTAGCCTATCAAGGGAAACGGCGTTTCTTTTAGATTGCTTTGTTTCTAGTTTTCAAGGCGCTAATCATGAGGTATACGCCATCCCCTTTGCACCCAGCTGCTGATCGATCGAACAACAGCAATGATGAATGAGATGAATAACAACCCGGAAGCTATATACCAAAGAACGGCTTGAAAACGCTCAGGTTCAGGAGGCTCACCCACAGGACCTGTCTCGGGGATCATCGGATGCAGGCACAGATATCCTGCCCGTAACGAGCAGACTGCCGAGATTAACGATGAGATCGCAAGCAGCACCCATTTCATTTTTTCCATACCCTGTCCCCTTTCCGAAAAATGTACAGAACTACAGTTTCTGATCTCTTCAGTCCCAAGTTAACTCGCCTTTTCTCATTTTGGCAATATATATGATCTGTCCCGTATGGTAGTGCACTTCTCTGAACATCGCCATCATCAGATTTAGGGCTGTCGTTTCGTTGTTCACTTGGCTGTATGTAAGCGGCGGCAGATGGAGGAAAGGCTGGGACATCAATTGCTCTGGCTCGGATTGAAACTGTTCAAGATACTGAAGAATGATATCAAACGCTTCTTTTGTATGCTGATATGCCTCTTCTTTCGTCATCATCAGTCCACTTTCGAATTCCTTATCCCTGTCCCGCTTGTCCGGAATATTGTATAGGATCGTCTCTACCCGAGAGTGGGCAGCGCCCCGAATATGCGCAACCAAATTAGCAATACTGTTGCTTTCCGGAGTCGGGTGCCAGGTAATATCTTCTTCCGACACTTGTTCAATGGCTTTAAGCGTCCCTCTTTGTTCCGATATCAGCTTGACTTTCATACTTTGGATAAATTCGAGTGCTAGTTCCATAGCTAGTTCCATGTTCACACCCCTTCGTTTATTAGCCAAAACATTATGGATCCCCTACTGATCCCTATTCGATCCATTGTCTTGGCCCCACCTCGTGAAACAGCTCATGGTTTGGGGTATTGCGAAGTGCATCTTCGATCCGTCTGCATGTGAAATCACTAATGGGTCTAGGAAGTTCGTCTCTTGAAAAAAATCCGCATTCGACAATTTCAGGCGAGCTTGGCAGAGGCGCACGGGTATCTTTACTCGTCGCAAGGAACACAAAGTGATGAATGTCATAATCCGGATCGTAATATATGCCTGTTAGATTCCCGATAAGCACTTCCATGCCGACTTCCTCAAATACTTCCCTTTTTGCGGTTTCCTGAGCCGACTCGTTCTCTTCCCCCTTACCGCCGGGCAGGTCCCAGTTGCGTTTGCCATAGCTGTGTTTTACCAGCAGCACTCTTCCCTCAGCATCGAGAATTATTGCCGCGGAGCCAATTAACTTAGGCATGAACTCGCCTCCTTATGGGTATTGAATGATATTTAATCGACTTCAATTCATGAAGGTCTTGTTGTTTTCCCAAAATTCTCCTGCTTATTATACCAGAACATATATTCTGAATCATCCCTGAAAAAAACTTAACCCTCATCAGAATTCTGCTTTTTCAAATCCCCATAAAAAAAGAAGCCGCTCAGGCTCCCTTATCACTTTCATTTGTTAAATCACTCGATTTTCAGCAAACGAACATCCTCACCATCCCAAAGGTCATCGCTAACTTTCAGAAATCCCAAAGATTCGTATAAATGACCTGCGGTTAAGTTGTCCGGACGATGGCCGATCATCATTTTTTTGCAGCCCTTTCTTTCCATCGTATCGATCAACTTGCGCATGGCTGCCTTTCCAAATCCTTTGCCCTGAAAATTCTGATCAATCATAATTGCTGGAATCCAGAAGTTCCCTTCCTCATCCTCATTATTACAGAAGACCAGAAATCCAACCAATAGCTGTTCATCGTATACAGCAAGTAATTCAAATTCATTAACATATTTCGATTCAGCAATCCGATAAACGACTGGCGCTGGAAAAACTTCTTCCTGCTCTTTCTTAACCCTTAGCTTCGTACAAGCATACCAGTTATTAGCGGTCACCGGCTTCAGAACAATACCCATAAACCAATCCTCCAGGATTATCAAATAAACGATCCCCTATATGTTACCATTTGGGTATCCTGCCTGGTTGGTATAGAACTTGTATAAGAAGCTTCTCCCAAAAATCACTTAATTCACATCACCGAGATACCGGATGTTCATTTCATTATTGACTAATTGACGTCCAAGCGCTTTCGGATACAGCCTGATGTGATCGAGTTGACGAATATCCACCCATTCTACGCCGATCTGATCCGGGTCGGGCTGGGTTCCGCCCATCTGTGCCGGCGCCTCCTGCGCAAGCGAGCAGACAAAATAAAACTCCACTTGATGAACGTCATGATCCCATGCTGCGAACTCATGATTTTTCCCGATGTACTCGCGCACGTAAACAAGGTTCTGCACCTCAACTTGTGCTCCAAGTTCTTCGATGCATTCCCTCTTGAGGGTCTCTATCAGTACTTCTCCGTGCTCTTGGCCGCCGCCTGGGAATAGGTAGAAAAAACCGTCGTTATCCTTGTTTTTGGTCAATAACAATTTTCCTTGCTGAATGATGATCGCTTTCGCAGAGTTTCTAATTGGCTTCATGCTAACCTCACGATTCCTAAATTTCTATGTGGTATGGATCAGTCTTTAAAATCCGTTATGTTGGACAAGGTCAAGCCGATTTCCATAGAGATCCTCGAAGACCGCCTCAATGCCCCATGGGACCTCTTTCGGTTCACTGAGAAAATGAACTCCGTTTGCCTTCATTTGTTCGTAATCACGATAGAAGTCACCGGTTTGGACGACGAGGAATACGTGGTTCGCTGCTTGGGTTCCAACCCTGTCCTGCTTAGCCTCCGTGTCTGCCACCACAAATACGATGGCGGTTTGCGCATCCTTCGACGGAGCTACGGTGACCCATCTCATGCCGTTCCCGAAATGGTTGTCCGTTAACAGAACGAACCCTGCCTTTTCTGTGTAAAATTCAATCGCTTCGTCAAAATTTTTAACCAGCAGCGTAACATGACCTATTTTTTTCTGCATGAACGTTCACTCCTCGTTGGTATATGAAAAAGCTCATTGGTCCTGAACTTTTTTTATATTTTTCCTTCGACCTTCTCCATGTTAACATTTTCGCATAACAGAAAAAAAGAAGAAGTTGACGGAATGAATCGGCTTCTATATCCGTAAAAGGAGGTTCTTATGATGATTCAGGAAAATGATCTGAAGCATCTCAGACTCAGCACATTCATCCATTCTTGCCTGATGTCGGCTCCTTTGTTATTCTTACCGTATGTTTGAACAAGGAGGCGTTCTGAAAATGGATCGAGAAATGCAACCCAACGGACTCGAACCCTATTTGTCTGAATTATCCGGGCGGCTAAATCAGCTGTTGCAGACGGATGGATTACATATAACAGAGATCCCGTCGCTGCACATGATGCGGGCCACGGCGACGTCCGAACCTATTCATAGCATGTACGCGCCTTCTTTATGCTTCATTGTCCAGGGCGCCAAATCCGCAGCGCTTGGTCAAGAGATTTACCATTACAATCCGACTACGTACCTCGTGACATCCGTTCATCTTCCGATCAAAAGTGAGATCACCGAAGCCTCGCCTGAGGTTCCGTTCATTGGGCTTCACCTGGAGTTTACACCGGATCAAATTCTGGATATATTGCAGCATACGGATCTGGCCTGGCCTGAAGAATCGGAGCCGGGAAGCGGCATATTTGTCGGCAATACGAATTCGCAACTGCTTGATGCTCTGCTGAGGCTGGTAAAATTGTTCGACCAACCTGCCGAAATCCCTATCCTGGCTCCCTTGATTACACGGGAGATTCTCTTCCGCGTTCTGCAGGGCGAGCAAGGCCATTTAGTCAAGCAGTTTGCGGTGATCGGCAGCCAGGCGCACGCCGTTGCGAAGGCCATTCAGCTCATCCATCGTGATTATTCCAAGCCGCTTCGCGTCGAGGAACTGGCCAAGGAAGTAAATATGGCCGCGTCGTCTTTTCATAAACATTTCAAACAGGTCACGGCTCTGAGCCCGCTGCAATATCAGAAACGGATCCGACTCCAGGAAGCGAGACATCTCATGATCAGTGAAAAAATGGGGGCAGCCGATGCCGCTTTCCAGGTTGGATATGAAAGTCCTTCCCAATTCAGCCGCGAGTATGCCCGATTGTATGGTCTGCCGCCTAAAAGTGATTTGAAGCAAGCCTCTATCCAGTAAGGGGGTTCCCTCATTTCCATAGGTGAAACACAAGCTGCGCCACAAGAACAGCAAGCCCCGATCTCGGTGAGATTGGGGCTTGTTCTCTTCATGATGACCAAATTTAATTAATCATATTAAAGATTTGTTCACTGGTGCGTAACTTCCCGATTCGGTGAAAAATCGTACAGCACACATGCTCATGTTCCTACATGGTGGATGGGGCATCCAGGATCCAGTCCAGCCAGCAGTCCACTAGCCGATGGTGCCAGTCGTAAGCCGTGTAAGTAAATTTGCGGAAAAGTTATGGTACGAGATGACATGATTCAACTTGCTGTCTGGAGTACTTAGGGAAAAATATTTATTTAATATGATTAATAATTAATCTAATGATTATAACATTCATATCTTCTGGGCAGTTACAAGCCTGCATGAAACCTAAATACACCCGCCTTTAATGCAGGCGGGTGTATGGGTCAATAGCTGTGTCATTTGCTTTCCGTTTCTGATTTAAGAGAATTGGAATTGGCTAATTGCCAGGTTCCCTTTCAAAATAAAATACATATTCTGACTTCCGTGTATTCCGCTAAGCTTGCAAGAATAATCCTGCCATGTCTGTAAGTCGCCTGAAGTTAGAGTGATCCGGCCCACAGGCAGCCCTTCAGGGCTATCCAGCCGCACTTCAACGACGGCATCCGCCGCTCCGGCTGCCCGAATTCGCAGCGTATCCGCACCGTCCTCGAACTTGGCATCACGGAAAGCGATCCATCCGGATTGATCCTTCACGATCACGGCGCTGCCGCCTTCCGTACACTCACCAATCAGAACGCCTTCGTAATCGTCGTAATTGATGGCTTTCGTTGATTGCGTGAGGTCACGCGGCGGAATGGTCTCACCGTCTACAACCAGCTTGGCTGTCAGCGGCTGGTTCTCCGAAGAAGCGCCGGCCATCAACATATAGGTGCCGGACTCGATGCAGTAGCGCTCGCGGGTGACATCCCAGATCGCCAGCTGATCGAGCGGAACTTCAAAGGACACATCGGCCGTCTCGCCCGGTTGAAGCATCACTCTGCGGAATCCAAGCAGCTGCTTGCGCGGACGCTTGACGCGGGACTGATTTGCCCGGCCGTACAGCTGCACCACTTCCTCCCCTGCCACTTCACCGATGTTGGTTACCCTGCATGTCAGACAAACCGTTTGATCCGTGCCCGTTGTAAGCTTTTCCTTCGCAAGCTGCAGCCCATCATACCGGAAGCTGGTGTAGGACAAGCCGTGTCCAAACGGATACAGAGCCTCTCCCTCGAAGTATTGGTACGTTCTGCCGTGCTTAATGACATCATAGTCCATAAATTCCGGCAGCTGGTCGACGGATTTGTACCACGTCATATTCAGTCGCCCCGCCGGGTTGGTGTCCCCGAACAGCACGTCTGCCAATGCATGACCCAGTTCCTGGCCGGCATGGGATGTGTACAGGACGGACGGTACATTCGCGTCCACCCAGTTTAGCGCGTACGGGTAACTGCCTACGACGACGACCACCGTGTTCGGATTGGCTGCATAAACCTCCTGAATCAGCTTCTCCTGCGATTCCGGAAGCGTAATGTCCGGACGGTCGATCGTCTCCTTGCCGTTAATCAACGGATGATTGCCGACGAACACAACCGCCAGGTCCGCTTCCGCTGCTGCTTCTTTGGCAGTCTGAAGCTTGTCCGTGACGATTTCAAGCTCGAACAGATCGGCATGGACGATCGGGGCATCCTCACCGGATACCTCGGCAGCACCTGCAACGTTGATTTCATTCGCAGTCTCCGCCGCTTGGCCGTCACCAACCAGCAGCTGACCTGATTCGGCGTGCACCGTCACCGGTGTACCGTTCCATGTTGAGAAGGTTACGCACCCTTGCTCATGTTCGGCAGGATGGTTGAGGAAGACTTCTTTGGTGAACCACTCCCAAATTTGATCGGACGACGCTTTAACGATCTTATCGTCAGTTGTCAGGTAGCGGCCATTGTCTTCAGAGATCAAGGTGTGGCTTCCCCAGCCCCAATCCGTCATTTCAAACACAGACGCATCCAAAGCATTTTCGGTCGTTGCAGCCAACGCGGCCTCTTCTCCGGCCTGAATTCGCACATACCGCCCCGTCTTTTTGGATTTAAGCCGAATCCGGTCCGTTCCCCCGCTGTAACTTGTTTTGCCGTTCGTTCCTGCCCCGGAAAGCTTCTCTTGGATGCCCTGAAGCGGCGTGACGGCATAAGGGAGCGAACCGCTGTACCAATCCCGGTACACCATTCCGGCGAGCGGCCCGATCACGGCCACTTTGTTCAGCTTATCTGCTTCGAGCGGGAGAAGCCCACGGTCATTCTTCAGCAGCACCATTGCCTTACGGGCGGCTTCCCTGGACAGTTCCGCATGCTCTGGCCGCAGAATTACGGATTCGTCGATCGCAGCATACGGGTTGCCCTCTTCAGGATCGAATTCGCCGAGCCGGAAGCGGACTCGGAAGGTATTCGTCAGTGCGGCGTCAAGATCACTCTCGGCCAGCAGTCCCTCACGCAGCGCTTCACGCAGCGCATCCTTGATCACAGCCGAATCGTCCGTGATGCTGTCAATCCCGCCTTCTTTAACGGAGCGGGCGACGGCCTCCTTATACGTATCCAGGTATCCATGATCGCGGACGGTACCAGTCACGTCGAAGGCATCGCTTACAACAAAACCGTCCATGCCCCACTCGTCCTTAACGATGGCTTTGACGTCAGGACTAAGGTTCGCCGGCACGCCGTTGATGGCGTTGTATGCCGTCATCATGGACTGGGCGCCGCCTTCCTTGAACGGAATCTCAAACGCTTTCAAATAATATTCCCGCATGTTGCGCGGATCAATGCTGACCGAAGAGTCCCCACGGCCAACTTCGTTATTATTCGCAATAAAGTGCTTCAAAGTGGCAACCGCTTTCAAGTATACGGGATGGTCGCCTTGAATGCCCTGAATGAGCGCGGAGGCCAATTTCCCGGTCAGGATCGGGTCTTCTCCGTAGGCTTCTTCCGTTCTGCCCCAGCGCGGGTCACGTTCCAAATCGACGGTCGGAGCCCAGAGGGTCAATCCGTTTACTTCGGGATTACGGCGGTAGAAACCTCTGGCCTCGTCGCCGATGACGCTGCCGATTCGTTTCATGAGTTCCGTGTCCCACGTACAGCCAAGGCCGATCGGCTGCGGAAATCCGGTCGCTTCTCCCAGCCACGCCATGCCGTGGGCTGCTTCCGTTCCGTGTTTATACGCTTTCACACCGAGCCGCTCGACGGCAGCTTGATATTGAACCATCAGCTCCACTTTTTCTTCCAGTGTAAATCGGGAGACCAGGTCTCTCACTCGTTCTTCTAGAGGTAAGGATGTATTCTGAAATGGATAGTCGGTCTGTACTGGCATCGTTATCATCTCCTTCAGGCGTATTTTAAGCCATATCGGTTTCAGGAGATACCCGGATAATTAGAGGCGTTTTCATATAGAATTCATAGAAAGACTGTCCGTTTGATCACGATGAGGAAAGATTCGTATGTTCCTTTTTCATTGGTGCGTATTCGGCAAACCCCGTCGTTAATGTTCTTATGCGGATGTCGACGCGCTCCACCTTCCAAGCCCCTCCTGTCCAAATGAGCGTAACGGTCCGATCCTCCAACGCTTCGACCAGAGGCCGGACCGGGACGAGGAGATGTCCTTGATTCCATTCTGCATTTTGAACTGCTACCGGCGGTGGGGCTGCTGCGGCTTGTGCAGATTCATTCATCGCAAATTCCATCATTTCTAATCCCGTTGTGACCATCGTTATCCATAATAATAATTTCAGCTTTTTCATATGAAACAGGTCCCCTCTGCTGCTTTTACGATATAAACGCTGCCCAAAAGGAAATGTCACGAAAAATGCAGAACACGGCGGCGGAACATGGCATTCCTACCTGGCCGCGTGGTATAGTGAAACGAAGAACAAGCAATGGAGTGTAGAACGAACATGAATGAACGAAAACAACCCAATAACAAACGACAGTCCCAAGCCGGGACTCATTTATATCGAAAGGATGCAGCTGCTCGCAAAGGCTTCCGCAAAAATGAGCCGATGAAGCAGACGTCTGGCTCTGCCCGCGATCATGCCGATGAGCTTCGGACCGGCGACCGCATCGTCGTGACCATCAAACGTTTGGGCATTAACGGTGAAGGCGTAGGTTATTATCGGCGGAAGGCGGTTTTTATCGACGGAGCGCTGTCCGGTGAAGTCGTCAAGGCTGAGGTAACTGAAGTGCAGCCTAAGTTTATCAAAGCGCAGCTTACAGAGGTGGAGAAACGATCTCCCCATCGGATCGAACCTCCCTGCCCGGTTTTCGGGGTATGCGGCGGCTGCCAAATTCAGCACATCTCGTATGAAGGACAGCTGCAGGCCAAAACGGACATTGTCCGCGAAGCGTTCAACCGGTATGCCGGTATCGACCAGCTCAAGCTGAAGCCGATCCTGGGCATGGACCACCCTTGGGGATACCGCAACAAAGCCCAGCTGCAAGTGGAACGCCGGAACGGCGAAATCATAGCGGGGCTGTATGAAGCCGACAGCCACAGCATCGTGGATATCAGCGGCTGTCCAATCCAGCATCCAAAGGTGAATGAGGCCGTGGAGAAAGTGAAATCCGTGCTGGAAGAACTGCGCATCCCGCTGGCAAAAGAAAACGGCAGTAAAGAAGGCGTGCGTACGATCGTGGTGCGTCACGGCTTTCAATCCGACCAGCTGCAGGTGACGTTGGTTTGCGCAAACAGCAGCCTGCCGCGTCAGGACGATCTCATCCGTCTGCTCAGATTGTCTATCGACGGATTGGCAGGAATCGCCCTGAACGTCAATCCGAAGCGGACCTCGCTGATCTTCGGAGACCGGACCATCACCATATGGGGGGCCGATTCAATGCAGGAATCCTTGAGCGATTTGGAATTCTCCCTATCGCCGCGAGCGTTCTTTCAGCTCAATCCGCAGCAGACCGTAAAGCTGTACGAATCGGTCCGGGCAGCCGCTGGTCTGACCGGCCGCGAGACAGTCATTGATGCTTACTGCGGCACCGGCACGATCGGACTCTGGCTGGCCCCGCACGCCAAGGAAGTCCGTGGTATCGAGACGATCGCGGAAGCTGTAGAGGATGCCAAGCGGAATGCCGAGCGCAACGGCCGTCGTAACGCCAGCTTCCATGTAGGCGAAGCGGAGGATTTGCTCCCGCGATGGGTCAAAGCGGGACTTCGCCCGGATGTCATCGTCGCCGACCCGCCGCGAACCGGACTGGACCGCCGCTTCCTGGAAACCGTTCTGAAAACGAAGCCCAACCGTTTCGTGTATGTATCCTGTAACCCTTCCACGTTGGCCAAGGACAGCAAGTTGCTGATCGACGGCGGTTATGAGCTCCAGTGGGCCCAGCCCGTGGACATGTTTCCTCAGACGAGCCATGTGGAGTGCTGTTCGCTGTTCGTTTGGAACGGCAAAAGCGGAAAATAAATGCGGCAACAATTTGAAGAAGGCGGTGTCAAAGCATGGATTTTGAACAGGTCATGCAGGAGCTTGAAGCTCTCGGCAAGGAACGGCTCAAGAAGCAGTATATGTCCAATGGTGCACACGAACCGCTTTTTGGCGTAGCGACAGGTGCCATGAAACCCATGGCCAAGAAGATCAAAATCGATCAATCGTTGGCTGAGCAGCTGTACGCCACAGGAAATTATGACGCCATGTACTTTGCCGGCATCATTGCCGATCCGAAAGCGATGACCGAATCGGATTTTGAGCGTTGGATTCAGGGGGCCTATTTTTATATGCTGTCCGATTACGTGGTGGCGGTAACCTTGGCGGAAACCGATATTGCGCAACAAGTCGCCGATCAATGGATCGCGAGCGGTGAGGAGCTGAAAATGTCGGCGGGCTGGAGCTGTTATTGCTGGCTTCTAGGCAGCCGGCCGGACACTCAATTTGACGAAAGTAAACTCGCGGATATGCTGGCATTGGTGACAAAGACAATCCACGAAGCTCCGGAACGAACAAAATCGGCGATGAACAATTTTATATACACGGTAGCCGTATCCTATCTGCCGCTCCATGATAAAGCGATCGAGACTGCAAAAGCAGTCGGTCCGGTAGAAATGAAGCGCGATCATAAAAAAAGCAGCATCCTAAATGCTTCGGAAAGCATTCAAAAAGCGGTGGATAAACAACAGCTCGGCTTTAAACGCAGATATGTAAGATGTTAACTGCAGATATGTATATATTAAACGCAGAAGATGCACAGAAGGAGCTCAAGACTCCCTTTGTGCATCTTTTTATGCGCGTTTATTTACCGCTCCACAGCTCCACTCTCGCTTTGACCAGCTCTGTATATTGCTTTTCCATCTCCACAGCACCCGCGTCGTCGAGCTCCTTCAGCATACCGTCAAAGATCGCATCGAACTTCTCCGGTTTTGCCAACACAGCTTCCGGGATCCGTTTGCGGATAATATCCTGCGTTTTCTGATAGATCACATTATAATTGCCGTCCTGCGGAGCCGCAATATTCCAGGCAGCACCCCACGGCTTGACCGGAAATTCCTTGCTCGATGGGAACAGGTCTTTCCAGGTGGTTGCTCCGTATGCCTCAAGCGTTTCCTTTTCCGGCTTGGTATATGAGGCGATAATTTGTTCCGGGAAATTCGTCGTGTAGTAGTTTCCTGTGGCGTCCTTGACACCGTCTCCGTAGTGAGCCGACATGTTTCCGTACAAGCCGATCCCGGTGGTTTTTGTAAAGTTGGCGTTATCATTCACTTTCTTATCCAGCACTTCTTGGGGAATGACCCGTTTGCCATCCACCACATTATAGTGCTTACCTTCAATCCCCCAGTTGATCAGGACCTGTCCTTCATCCGATGCAAGGAAGTCGAGGAACTTGATCGCCCGTACGGGATCTTTGCACGCGGTCGTAATGCCAACGCCCCAGCCGGACATAAATCCGGTATCCTGGAAGTTATGATCCTTGTACTCTTCCGACATGGTCACCGGAAAATGGGCGTAGGTGCGATCCGCCTTCCCACTGGACTTCAGGGCATTCTCGGCTTCCGCATATCCCCATTTGGCGTCAATCAGACCGAGGACGCGGCCGCTGGCGATTTTGGACTTATACTGATCGCTCTTTTGGACAAACGTTTCTTTATCCAGCAGACCCACATTGTACATATGGTTCAGCCAGCGGAAGTATTCCTTCTCCTCCGGCCGCTTATAGTGCAGCTTGGCTTCAAAGGTGTCCGGATTAATGTAGTATTCACCGTCGTCCTTGAGTCCGGTAGCATACACTGCGGGGTTCGTGACCGTGATCATGATTCTCCAGTCATCGGCGTCCAAAGTTAACGGAATGGTCGGCTTGCCGTCAATGGTGGGATGCTTATCCTTGTACTGCTGGAGAACGTTTTCAAAATCTTTGACGGTTCTGACTTTCGGGTAACCCAGTTCCTTCAGCACCGCATTTTGAATTTCAAAGCCGCTGCCGGCGTCAAAGTCCTGCTGATCAACAGCCGCGTTACTTGGTATGACGTAGATAGATTGGTCGTCGTTGCTGTATGGCAGACGGTTCATATACTTGCCGTATACTTTTTTCAGATTGGGTGCATACTTGTCGATCAAATCGGTCAGGTCGATCATGGCCCCGGCTTCCACCAATTTATCGACATCGCCCTTGCCGTAAATCAGATCCGGGTAATCACCGCTCGCTGCCATAAGCGATATTTTATCCGCTCCCGCGCCGGATACGGCGTATTCCGCATCCAGGGTCACCCCTGTCCTTTTGGTGATCTCTTGGCCAACCTCATCCTGCATTTTGTTCCAGTTCGAGCTCGCGTCCGCCCCAAAAAACGAAAATGTGATCGGGCTCGTATCGTCCGCTTTGGAGTCCTGCGTGCTGCCGGCCGAATCGGCTGGCTTGCCATCCCCTGAACTGCTGCACCCTGCCGAAATGAACAGCATGCCGGCAAGAAGAAGCAGCCCAAATTTTTTCCCAACTGTACCTGTCATGGTCATGTTCCCCCTTATTTCTGTTAAGAATGCGTTTGCATTTTTCGGTTTAGCTTAGCTGATTGATGTTAGCTCTCCCGGTTATCCTTCCGTATGTGCGTGAAGTAAAAACGTTTTCGGAAATATCCTCGAAAAACATCCCTCCTCTACCGGTTTCCGGTTTGGTTAATAGCCATTGTAATTCGTAATCTACAAGCAAACCTTGATTTTTAAGTCGCGATTATAGGATGATATAGACATCAAACCATACTTTTTCGGGTGGGATCCTCCATGAGCATCAACGTGTATTTAAACTGGTTTACGACCGACGAGCAGTTTCCGTTTTTCATCCAGTATGGAGGTCATGACGAAGACATGCAGCTGCATAAGCACATCGACTTTTGCGAGCTGGTGATCGTACTGAACGGACATGCTACGCATATCGTCAACAACGAGGCTTCTTTTATCAAAAAAGGCAACGTGTTTGTTATTAATGGCGCCACGCAGCATGCCTACAAGGATCCGTACGATTTTAAAATTTGCAACATCATGTTCAAGCCCGATATGCTGAAATATGCCGGCCCGGATTTAAGGGCGTCTCAAGGATTTCAGGCGCTTTTTATTTTGGAACCGCTTTATCGCCATCTGCATCCTTATGAAAGTAAACTCAATATTCCGCTGTCCAATCTCGAACATGTGGCTTCGGTCATTTCCGATATGATTGACGAATACCACCATCGGCACCAAGGGTACCAAACGATGCTGGCGTCAAGGTTTATGGAGCTTGCCGTATACTTGTCCAGGCTGTATGAGCACCAGGATCAGGGCGTCGAGAGCAATCTCATGCATTTGGCAAATGCAGTATCCTATATCGAAGACCACTACCTCGAACCGGTGACCCTGGAAGAAATCGCGGATAAGTCCCGGATTTCCGTACGGCACCTGAACCGGATCTTTCGGGCATATTATCAGACGTCGCCGATGGCGTATCTTCAGCGGCTTCGCCTGGAACGGGCATGCATCCTGCTCAAGCAGACGAACCTTTCGATCACCGAAATCTCATACGAATGCGGCTATAACGACAGCAATTATTTGACACGCCAGTTTAGAAAAACTTACGGCATGACGCCAAAATCATTCCGGAAAAGCGTGCAGCTGTAACGGCTGGAGCACCAGCGTCAGCCAACCGGATCATACTCGAACCAATCGAACGACGCAGGAGCAGGCTCTTCATAGGCAGATACCGCATACATCGCCACGAATACCCCGGTGAACCCTCCGGCCACTTCCGTGGAAAGCAGGTGGGTCTCCCCCCAGCCGATTTCCGTCAGTTCTGCTCCCGCCTGCCCGTAATAAAACACGAACTTGTCAGGCTGTACCTCGATCTTCAACTCCAGCTGCCCTGCCGGACATGCATGTTCTTTCTCCACGCTTAAGGAACCGACAGTGCGCCGAAGCCGTATCTTCTTGACTCCATTTCTTGACGTAACGGCAAGATCATAGTGATACTTCTCATTCATATAAACGGTTAACCCGGCTTCTTCCCCGTCGCCGACTGGTTCATATTCCATGGCTGCCGAAATATTGCAGGTAAAATGGCACAGACGGCGGCCAACAAACGCCGGAGAGCCGGTGTCTGACAGCGTCGTCCGATTTCCGCGAAGTTCCAGGTGCCCAGGCCGCCGCTCCAAAGACCAGCTACCAGGAGCGGGATTACGCAAGAAGGTCCACTCCAGCTGAAGCTGTGAGGCGTCAAAGTCATCCCTAGCCGGCTTATCGTCCCAGCGGACGGCAGGCAAATTCGGCGAGTCCATAACGGGTTCGATGTGTCCGCCTGCTCCGATGACCGGCCAACCGTCCGTCGTCCAGGTTACCGGCGCAAGCATCACTTCCCGGCCCAGGTGGTGGCGCATCGGATAGGACGGAGGCCGGATTCCCAAACAAACGGCCCACCAGCTTCCATCATGGGCCTGAATGAGATCGGCGTGACCGGTGGCGTGAATGGTGCTCTTTAAGCTCCGGTTCGACAGAATCGGATTATGTGGGCAAGAATCATAAGGTCCGTAAGGATCGATGCTTCTGGCGATCGTCACCATATGTCCGAACTCCGTTCCGCCTTCGGCGATCATCAAGTAATAATAATCCCCTATTTTATAGAGATGCGGCGCCTCGGGATGCGACCCTCCGGTTCCTTGCCAGATCAAGCGGCTTTCAGTGAGCATCTCACCGGATTCCTTATCGATTTCGCATTGATAAATCCCGTCTCCCTCGTCTCCCATTCGGGTCGACTGGAAATACACACGGCCGTCCTCATCGAAAAACAAAGATGGATCGATTCCGCCCTGCGCAACGGGTATCGGATCGGACCAGGGCCCGGCTGCTTCAACACTGGTCACATAAAAATTCCCGATCCCGCTAACATTGGTCGTTGTCATATAAAACATACCGTCATGGTAGCGAAGGGTTGGCGCGTAAATGCCGCCTGAACTGCCTGCACCCGCCAGCGGCAGCTGCTGCTCGTTCGTCAGGCAATGTCCGATTTGCCGCCAATGCACCAAATCTTTGCTGTGAAAAATAGGCACCCCCGGAAAATACTCGAATGTGCTGGTGACCAGATAATAATCTTCACCGACCCGGCAGATGCTGGGATCCGGATGAAACCCGGGAATGACGGGGTTGGTATACTGCATCGATACTCAGCTCCTAATCGTGATGATTCCACACTTGACTCTAAGAGAGCGGTTACGCCAAATTGTTCTTGGTTCAACCGGCTCTGCCCCATATTCTAAACGGTAACCTGCAGTCAAACCTTGATGATCAAGTCAGGAAAATAGCATGATCTAGACATTCAAGCTACAAGATATGGCACATTTAACCCCAGACATCAATCCGGATTCGTGCAGCCCAACACAAAAAAGCCCGCACTCTGCGGACTTTTCATATATCTTAATTCTAGCGATTACGAAAACTCATTCAAATGCTCCGGCGTCCAATTTTTCACACCGTTATCTTCGATGATGCCTAATACGACATCGGATATATCCGGATCCGAGCTGAGCTGGTCCTGAACGCGGAACTTAATATCATCGGCATCGGCAAGCGACAGGCCGCTCCGAAGTTCGATCATCGTATCCACATGATAGTATCGGCCTTCCTGGATAATCCGCAGACCGTTGATGTCGGTGACGTCCTGATCGGACAAGATGATGGAAGACACCTTCTCCGCCACGTCGCGCGGCGCAGCCACACCGATTAGTCCGACCATATTATCATAGCCTACCCGGAAAGCGACGGCCACCATCAGCACACCGATGATGACGGTCACGATGCCGTCCAGTGCTTTAAAGGCGGTAAATGTCGTCACAACAACAGCGACAAGAGCCAGAAACGCACCGGTGACCGCTACCAAATCCTCATAAAAGACCAGCCGCGTCGGAGGTGCTGAGCGTGATACATGCTTGAAGGCCATAGGGATGAGTGAGATACCGGAGGCCTCGATCCTTGCTTCTCGGGCGATTTCCTTCATCACCTTAAATAAAATCGCGCCATCGATCACCAGGTTCAGAATAAGCGCACCCACGTTAATCCAAAAAGCTCCGCCCGCTTTAGCCGGATGATGAATCAAATGCCATCCTTCCCGAATCGTTTCATAAGCCATAATCGTCACTACAATGACGGCGACCATGCAGAAAATGTTGATCACGCGGCCGAATCCGGTCGGAAATTTACGGTTAGGCTTTCTTTCGGCAAGCACGCTTCCGGCAAACACAAACCCTTGGTTTACACAGTCCGCAAGCGAGTGCATCGCCGATGCAAACATCGCCCCGCTGCCGCTTAAAGCGGCCCCCACCCCTTTGGCTGCAGCGATGACCGCATTGCCGAGCATGGCGATCGCCGATGATTTGTTTCCCTTTTTGATGAGTGCCAGCCAATGCTCCCGTTCCTGCTGCTGCGCCATCTTTTGCCTCCTGCTTAAGAATCCGACATGTTTGAATATGTTCTTACGATGGGAAAAATAGCCGGATTTTATGCAGTGTAATGGGAAATGACGATGTTTATTGGTTGCCGGGCACACGATAAACCAAGAAAAAAAGCCCGCTATCAAGCGAGCTTTCGAAAAAAAACTAATCCACGCCGATCATGAGCCCGGTATCTCCAGGATCTTTCAGCCAAATGGACGAGATCGCCCATTGGTCATCAGCAGGTCCAAACCCTTTCTCAATCGTGAGCATTGCTTTGCCTGTGCCTTCCACGCCTGCGGAAGTCACCAGCGGGTAATCGAAGGAGATTTGCACTTTGCCGTCCGACAATGTCTTGGTAGTCATATTGGTGACTGTGCCCATATGAGGACTGGAACCCCCGGTAACCCAGAAATTGTCCTCAAACTGCTGTTTGGTTTTGGCCTGCAGCGCGGGAGTCATCACCGCGTACTGCATCGGTCCGCTGCGCTTCTGAACACCGCGGATCCATGTCTTTGCGGCATCCTCCGGCGTATCGGCCTGCAGTGCGTTCATGAAGCCGTTCACCTGCTGAGCCAGCTTGCTCGCCTCGGGCAATGACACATGAATGCCGTCGCTCTTGTACTCCACTTCGCCTTTCAGCTGCTCCACGATGGCCCGCAGCGAGACCATGGCGGTTCCGTTTTCGATTTTCAATTTCAGAAAATTGTTGGCGAATCCCGCCCCATTGATAAAAATCCGCGGCCCGGCCGACACCGCCAGCGCAGAGCCCGACAGAATGACAAATGCCGAACTCGCCGCAATGAACACCTTCAACCGTTTCTTCATGGATCATTCTCCTTTATATACGCCATTGGAGACGTATTTATATGTATAGATGTCATTTCTATTGTAGAAGAATGGCGATCCATGAGGGTTACGTTCGGGTTACGATTCGGTTAACGAACCCTCATCAATGGCTTTGCGGATATCGTAATTGTGTATGTCGATATCAAGCTCCACGCCTTGCGCCAGCTTAGCTAACTGATAGCCGATAAAAGGCCCCATCGTCAAGCCGGATGCACCGAGCCCGTTCGCCGCGAGCAGGCCGCTCCAGCCCGGAACGGCTCCAAGCACTGGCAAAAAATCAGAGGTGAACGGACGGAATCCGACTCTGACCTCCTGAAAGGTGCCGTCCGCCAATCCGGGTGCCAAGGTTAACCCTTTATTCAAAATCTCCTGCATACCACCCGCTGTTGTTCTTGTATCGTAGCCTTCCACGTCATTTTCATGAGTTGCCCCGATCACGATCTTCTGCTCGTCGAAAGCCAGCAAATACTGATCAGAAGGCGGTATGACGACTGGCCATGTGCCTGTATCCTCATGATTCTCGAGCTGGAGGTGCATGATTTGCGCCTTTTGGTAACGGACGTTAAAGCGGACACCGAGCGGCTGCAGAAGCTGTCCGGCCCACGCCCCTGCACAGACGATCGTGCGGTCCGCTGCATATTCGTCGGGTCCGACCGATACTCCGCTCACCCGGTTCCCATCCGCCAGAAGCTTCGCATCCCCTTGAATCACAACAGCCCCGTGCCTCTGGGCAGACCGAATCAAAGCGTCGCGCAGGGCACGGCCATCAACCCGGGCAGCGCCGCTGATCCGAACCGATTGATAGCCCCTCTCCAGCAGCGGAAAGGATTGATGGGTTTCTTCTTCGGAAAGCCGGGTAATACTGCCGATTTCCGGTGCATCCGCCTTGCGCTTCAAAGCTCGCTCCTCCATTTTCCGGATTTTCTCCGGGTCTTGGTGGACGCTGAGGGCACCAACCTTCGCATAACCCGTCTGAGTCTCGCCTTCCGCTTCCAGTTCCTTGATTAACCCGGGATAAAAAGCCGCCCCTGCCTTGGCAAGCCGGTACCAGGCCTGATTGCGGCGCTGCGACAGCCATGGGCAGATGATGCCCGCGGCGGCATCCGTCGCCTGTCCTGGATCCTTGCGGTCGATGAGAAGGACGTCCGCTCCCATTTTTGCCAGCTGATAAGCCGTCGATGCTCCCAGGATGCCTGATCCGATGATGATATATTTCTTCATAATTACATTCCTTTCTTGATGCCTGTTACCCCATTATAGCGAACACTTCTCATACAGAGGAAATTCGGGCTGACCTTTAGGTTTTCCTGAATGTGCTTACAAATATTTTTTGAAGCCTTTGCTGACTGAGCCGTCATATCCTTCTCGTTCGAAAAATGGATGGGCCCGAACTCGCTTGGAATGGCTGAGCAGCATGATTTTGTGACAATGCAGCGATCTGCAATATTCTTCGGCATATTTCAGAAGGGATTGGCCGATATTCCGGCTGCGGTGGTCCTCATGAACGACGATGTTTTCGATCAATCCATAGGGTCTGGTCCCATGCATGGCTTGAAGGCAGATGTTCAGCGTAAGCGTTCCCAGCAACGCTCCTTCCTCTTCATAGACCAACAGAAAATTGGCGGGATCCATTCTAATTTTTTCGATTTGCTCTTCCAGCACATTCATTTTCTTACTGTTCGGCACCAGCATTCTGTACAAGTTACTCAGTTGTTCCCTATCTTTGGATTCCGCTTCACGGATCATAATATATTCTCCCTCCGATCTATCTGACGGCTCTATTTTTAATATGTTTGACCCCTGTCGTATGATCTAAATGTCTGATTTCCGAAGCAACAAATTCAGGAATGACGGTATACTGATCAAGTTCATCGATATCGATCCACCGATTGACAAATCCCTCTTCCATGCCTTGAAATTCTTCAACATGATGATATATGGAATGATCTCTTGGCAAATTCACAAGAAAAAACATCCCCAGCTCGTGAACCTTACGATCCGGAAAGTCTATAAAATTTTCGATTATCCAGAAAAGCTTATGGTCATAGATTGGTGCCCCATATTCCTCCATCATTTCACGTTCGATCGTTTCTTCTGCGGTTTCACCGAATTCCACTCTGCCGCCGGGTATAAACCACAACTGATTATGTGCTGCTCTTTGCATCAGTACCTTATCTCTATGGAGGATAATGCAAGCAGCCCTTAACTGAAATGTATTTGTACCGGTCTCATAAGATATCATCATGTTATTTCATTCCCCACCCTTGATAATAATTTATAAAGTTTCTTTTGAGAGGCTTATTTATGACATTCCAGCTAACCTATAAGCGACTATATTTCGATACACAGCGCCGCGAAACCTGCAATGACATACGGATGTCCACTCATATTTTCATTGGTAGTCCGCATAAACCATATAGGAGAGAAGTCATGAAAATGGAGGTTAAGGAATGAACGATTCCCATCACAACGGTGCTGCCCCTCAGGCTGGCAATACAGCGAACCGTGAACCAAATTCAGCGGTTCCAAATGAGGGGAACGACAGGCCGCATAGCGTAAACCAGTCCTTACCATGGGCAGAAGATCTGCCGGCCGCGATGCACTCGCAGACGGTTGGCGAACGCGGACCTGTCCTGGAACAGGATAACATTTTGCATGAAACGCTGGAAACCTTTGTACATAGCAAAATCATTGAGCGTCCCGTCCACGTAAAAGGCTTTGGCGCATTCGGTTATTTTGAGACAGTGCATTCCATGACCGACTTTACGATGCTCAGCTTTTTGCAGACGCCCGGTCAGCAGGTTCCCGTCGCGGTTCGCTTTTCCCTCGCGGTCAGCAATAAAGGCACACCGGATACTTCGCGCAATGTGCGAGGGTTTTCCACCAAGTTTTACACAGAGCAGGGGGTATTTGATTTGTTATGCAATCATATCCCCGTCTTTTTGGTTCGAGATGCCGTCCGGTTCCCGGAATCGATCAAGGCCTTTCTCCCCTCGCCGAAAAACAATCTGATCGATCCCGAACGCTTCTGGAGCTTTGTAGCCAGGGCACCGGAAGCTACCCATTTCCTCGTTTGGCTATACTCGGACGTGGGCACGGTGAAGAGTCTCCGCCACATTAAGGGTCACAGCGTGAGCACTTACGTGTGGAAAAATGCAAAGGGCATGCGTTTTTATGTAAAATACCACTGGATGCCATTAGCCGGCGAGCAGTATATCGATCGGCAGGAAGCAGCCCGGCTGGCGGGTGAGAACCCGGATATTGCCGGCCAGGATCTGTACGATACCATTGCCGCGGGCAAGACCGTGGAGTACGGGCTGTATGTGCAGCTGATGAATCCCGATGATGCGGCGCATCTTCCGTTCGACCCGCTGGATGATACCAAGGTATGGGACCAGCAGCAGTACCCTCTTCGTCCGGTCGGCCGCCTCGTATTGAACCGCAATACGGACAATTATATGGGACAGGTCGAAAAGATTGCCTTTTCCCCCTCCAATCTGCTGGAGGGTGCCGAGCTGTCGGATGATAAAATGCTGCAGGGCCGCGCCAACATTTACTGGGACTCCCAGCGCCGGCGGTTAGGCCCTAGCTTTCGCAGCATACCGATCAATCACCAGGAGAATTGGTCTCCGGCTTCCCTGGTGACCAGCGGTAATGGCAGATACGTGGAGGGCAAGCTCGAACGGACCGACATATCCAAACCGGATAATTTCACCCAAGCCGGTGAGTTTTACCGCGCCATTTCACCAGCGCAGCAGGAGCACTTGGTGGATAACTTAGCAGCTGATCTGAAAGGAATATCCCATGAAACGCAGCGGATCGTATTAAGTTATTTGTACGAAGCATCTCCGGAGCTGGGTGAAAGGGTTGCGCGGCACATCGGTTTGAAAGGAAAAGGCTGAGACTGAACAAGGAATCATTTCGAGGATCATTTCGGGTATGCCATACGTTTGAGCTTGGTAGGAGGGATACGTTCTTTAACGTGTCCCTTCTTTTTGTGCTCAACAGTCCATCTCAGCGTACGCTTGTCGTTCAGCGGAAACGGCATAAACAATGGTAAAAGGCGGCACAATGGCCGCCACCTTTGTTCATACTCGGTAAAGCCGACATTTACTTCTTCGCCGCCTTTTATAGTTAGAGCGATCTTTCGTACCAATATCCGGGCGAGTGGCCATCCAGACGCATCAGTGCTTCCAGGAAAAAATAATCGCCCCAAATGACAAAATCATCCGGCGAAATTCCCCCTCTGACAAAGTAGGAGCCATGCCGCAGGAATCCCTCTTCCTCCGTACTGCCGGCCGTGAAATAACCGTACGCCATGGAGATGACGGATTGCTCCGCGAACTCCTGAAAAAATGCGCGTTCAGGATCCGATTCGTCCAGATGCTGCGCCAGCTCCAGCATTCCGCATGCTGCAATAGCCGAAGCAGAGCTGTCCCTCGGTTCACCCTGCTGCTGCGGGGCGTCAAAATCCCAATAAGCCACGAGATCCTCCGGTACGTGATCTATGAAATACCGGGCCAGCTGCTTAGCCGTGTCCAAGAAATACGGCTCCTTCAAATAACGGTAGGCGAGCGCGAAACCGTAAATGCCCCAAGCCTGCCCGCGGGACCAGGTGGAACCATCCCTGAAGCCCTGATACGTACCTCCGCGGATCGAATCGCCCGTTTGCGGATCGAAGTAGAACGTATGGTATGATGATCCGTCACCACGTACGAGAAATCTCCGGCTCTTATCCGCATGAATGCGGGCGATCGCGGCATAGTGAGGGTCACCGGTCTGCTCGGACGCCCAATACAGAAGCGGAAGATTCATCAGGCAGTCGATGATGATACGCCCGCCGTTTTCCGGGTCCCCTTCCGGACCCCACGCCTGAATGATTTGCGCGGCCGGCCTCCATCGTTTTAAGAGCAGGTCGGCTGCCTGCAAGGCGGTTTGCCGGGCATCTTCATTCTGCTCGACAATCCAGCCTGCCATGGCGGACAGAGAATACAGGAAGCCGATATCGTGGTGCTGCAAGTTACTTCCCTGCTGCAGCCTCTCCTGAAAAGTACGGACGCTTTGGACTGCTGCATGGTGGATATCCGGATCTTTACTGTATTCGTAACTCAACCATAAAATGCCGGCCCAGAAGCCTTCCGTCCAATCAGTATGATTCACCAGCTGATATTTGCCATCTCCGTGGCTGACATGCGGAAATTGACCATGAAAGCGTGCGATGTTGGCTTTCGTCGTTAACAGCGTTTGCTCGATCGTTGCGCTCCAGTTCATAACAACCTCCTGAAAAATGATGAAGTAAGGATTCCGTGTTGGTTCTGCGGGAAGAAGCCTTCCTATAAAAAATGTAGTTCAGCCCGATCGGCAGCACGTCTGCGTACCTGCCTATTTCGGCTCGACTTCGTCCAGCGTCAGGCGGAACGCCAGATCCTTCATGTACGTACCTTCCCGATTCAGGAAGGTCATGCCGAGAAGAAGGTCTCCCGCTGTCCTGCGAACGATGGCGATGAGCCGGTTCAGCCCGCCCTTCAGGATGATTTCCTGCTCAGGCCTCGAGACCTTTTCCCCGTTTATATAGATCTCGAACCACGCCTCGGTGTTGATCCGCAGCTTCCCCTGCCGAATCTCGTTTTCCTTCCCTGGCACCTGGATGAAACAGCTGAAGAACCATGGCGTGTCTCCAGCGTCCGCTATGCGAAGCATGCCGTCATCCAGGCGCCGTTCCTTCTTCTGCATCCATCCGTACAAGCCTTCGCCCAAATTGTTTAACGAAAATTCGGGATCCGTATGGTAAGCTTTCATCGCTTCGTAATCGACATGCGGCGGACAAGGCAGGGCCATCACCGCTTCCACGGCCCACTGTGCATCTCCCTTCTCGCTTGTAAGCAAGCCGTCATCGAAGGCAGCTCCGAGATTGGCGAGCAGGCGCGAATATAGGCGCAGCGCCTTGTCGCTGCCGAGATCGGGCAGCAGCTGAGAGCATACCACGCTTCCCCCGCCAATCTTGGCTTTGATCACGAATGCCCCTGCGGGAACGGCCTTAGCGCGATTCAGTTCCACCAGCGCCAAACGGCTGTACTCCGCCGTGTAGCCGTTCACGAAGTAGTCCTTCCAGGCGGTGCCTTCGACGCTGCGGCACAGCACCTCCGTGCCGGGTGCTTCAATCTTGTGGCTGGCCAGCACCCGGTTGACCACGTCGCGCGGCGACAAGAATACCTTGTCGTAGCCGAACAGGTCAACCGGGCTGATGCCGCGCATGGCGGCGCCGTCACTCGCCGCCAAGTGATACGCCTCGTGCGGAGCCACCCGCACGGGGCGGTCCAGCAGGCGTGCCAGCGCCGCCTGCTGCGGGGCTTCCGCCGGCAGGACGAGCACGCGTCCGCCGGCTTCGGCGTGGCGCCGGACGGCCTCGGCCGCGCCCGGCGCCTCAAGCAGGCAGGCTTCGGCCACCAGCAGGCCGAAGCCCTGCCCGGGCGGCATGGCGGCATGCCGGCCATGCCCGCCTGCGTCCGGCGCTGGGGCGATGCCCTGCGCCGGCACCCTTTGCGCGGCGGCTGCGCCCGCCGACGCCAGAAGCGGCGCTGCTTCGCCAAGCGCCGTGTAGTTCAGCCGCAGCTTGTCGAGGAAAGCTGCGGCCGCTCCGCCGGCGCGTACCAGCGCGGCCGTGCGGGCGGTTTCGCCTGCGCCCGCGTCATCGGCGCGCCCGGCGTAGGCGATCAGGTTCCGCAGCAGCAGGCAGGCTTGCGGAACGCGCGCGACGTTCGCCATCAGATCGAGCTGGCTCGCGATAAACATGCCTGTGCCGCTGCGGTATTCCAGCAGCGGTGACCACAAGTCTCCACCGTCTCCGAAATCGCCTGCACCGCATTCGAGCAGCAGCGTAAAGTCGCCGGTGACCGGCTTTTCAAAGGCCGCATGGATGATCGGCAGCGGTCCTTCTTCCCGCAGCTCCTCATGCCAGAACATTAAATCCTCGTCGCCGATTCCCTTCAGAACCGGATGGCTGTAGCTGCCAGCATGGGCACGGATGAAAGGCCTCCGTGACAGCGTCAGCTTCCCGAGCGACAGCTGGTTTTGCTCCAGCAGAATGAGACGGCCGCCGCGTTCCACGAATGCCTTCAGCTGCGCCTCCAGCCCGCCGTCCGCATCCTCGGCATAGGTGCCGATGATGAGTAGGCTGTCGGCCGACAGTCTGGCCAAGCTTTCCCGCTCTATTGCTGCGCATTCAGGGATCATCCTGCAGATCATGTCATATTCGCAGGACGGACCCCAAAAGAATGCTTCCCGGCCGACTTCCACCGCTCCGCTGCGCAGCCGGGCGGAAACCAGTCTGTATTCGATACGCAGCTCATCCATAAGCTGCCCGTCATGCATCAGTTGCGCGGTCAGCTCAGCCCGTTCTTCTGCATCCACAGATTCCGGGGTCCATTGCAGCGAGATGATTTGGTGCTCAGCCGGAGCTTGGCGGAAGTCAAAGCTTTGCTCGTGAACCAGCTTCCCTCCCTGCCTGATCTTGCATTCCACCCGGACGTCCTGCGCGGCAAGCGTATCATTGTACACGTCGAAGCTGCGGTGAACCGGCGCATCATCGTAAAAACAGCGGTTGTATTCGGCCGCGATGATGGTGGCCGGCTTGAATGCTCTGGCCATGATGGCAAAGGCCGGATTTGGTGAATAAGCCGGATACTCTTCAGGCAGCAGACCGTTGTTCAAGGTCAGTGAATAGGCGGGGATCCGCTTCGGCTTGACGCCGGGCTGGCAAAGCTCACCGGGACCGGTTGGCGGTAAAATCACGTCGCGGTCAGGCATAGCCCGCATGAAATAATGCGCAAAGTTGAAAGTCGAAATGCCGGATACGCCCAGGCGACGGGCGTATTCCACAAACAGCCGCTCCTTCTCGGCAAGTCCGGCCGTGCTCTCATCTGTCCCGCAGTAGGCTCTCAGTCCGACATACATACTGCTGTTCTGCGGGCAGATGTACCACCACCCGCCATGCTCGCCGAACGTCAGCGGAACGTCACGGTCCCACTGGCTGATCGTGCCGTCGATATTGTAATGGCGGCTCTCCACCTCCGTATCTTCTTTCGACAGAAGACGGTTGTCTCCTTCAGCAAGAATCGGCCGCGTCGGATCCAGCTCGCGGATGGCAGCCATCAGGCCGGGAATATGCGTTTTGAAACCGTCGCGCCCGTCGACCCAGCGCATCTCATTCTGTACGCTCCACAGGATGACGGACGGATGGTTTTTGTCCCGCTGCACAAGGCGGCGGACATGGTTCCGGCAGTTTTCCAGGTAAGCCGGATGGTCGGCCTGCATCGATTTGCCCGAGCCGTATATCGCGGTTTCATTCACGATGAGCATGCCTTCTTCATCGGCGATGCGCACGTAGTCCTCAGGGTACGGCTCGGCATGCAGCCGGATGCTGTTCACGCCGACGGAGCGGCACATCCGGTACCAGTTCCGGATGTAGGCTTCCGCCTGCTGCACCCCACCTTGAAAATGCCAGGAATCTCCGCGCAGATTGATCGGAATGCCGTTCAGGACAAACTGGGGTCCTTCGCACCAAAACTCCCGGAACCCGAACGTAATATGACGGCGGTCGATGACCCGCTCATTCGCCAGCAGCTCAAGCTCCGCCCGATAGAGGAACGGCGAATCCGGACTCCACCAGTGTGCTTCCGGCCATTCCAGATTGAAGGAGGCGCGGTATGCCGTCCCGTCCCGCTCGTTTTCGCACAGCCTTGGCAGCTGAATAACGGCAACGTCAACAGGAACGGCCGCTGCACTCGCTGCAAGAACCGTGTTTGGATCCGGATGAGTCGCGGATGCTTGGGCATGCTCCACATGATGCTCATTCCCGCTCAACACGCCAAGCTCCCGTACGACAAGCCTGACCTGAACCGTATTCTGCTCCATCTCTCGCGAATTGTGCTCTATCTCGGTGGAAGCTCCTCCGGCAATCGCATGCACCTCCAGTTTCCCATCCCGGACAGACGTTCGGATAGTGACGTCTTCCAGAGATAATTCCGGATAGCTCTCCAAGTAAACATCCTGCCAAATGCCGCGGCAAACGGTGCCGAACCAGGAACCGGTAAGGCCGGTCACTTTTTGCGATCCGGACGGAAGGGTCACGCGGTCAAAGCTCCCGCAAACGACGTGCAGGTGGTGCTCATGATCCGCCTGCACCCGGGACGTAATATCCAGCCTGAGCGGCAGGTAGCCGTCTTCCCATACGGCGATTTCCTCCCGGTCCAAATAGATAACGGCCTTCTGCATAATGCCGTCCAGGCGCAGCACAATCCGCTGGCCTGCCATGTGGTCCGGAAGCCGGAAGCTCCGGTGCAGCACACCCGCCTCGGCGGTGTCCCATTCCTTCGGATAATCGTACAGGTCCATCGGAACATATCCGTATTCGGGAATGTACCCGAACGACCGGCCGGTGCCCTGCTTGTAGGTCCTCCTCCAGCTGGATGGGACCTGAACTTTGTGCTGATCGTATACGATGTTCTCCGGTAGCTTGCGGGATTGGGGCTGATCGTACAGCGGCATGAAATCCCACTCTCCGTTCAGACATAGCGAGTTACGCATGTTGTGCACCCCTTCTTTCGGCCGGGCAGCGCACTTCTAGCACAAGCATCAGCTTGCGCCAAATGTCCTGCCCGTCAGGAGCCCCCTCCCACTTCATAAAATGGGGCTCCATCACCTCGGCCCAGTTTTCAGGCTTCAACGACGTTTTTAATCGGCCCTCATAGAGCACGGGCGTGATCGTCTCCGGCAGCTCCGAATAGAAGAACAAAACGTTCTCGTGCATGCCGATCATGCCGTACTTATCGCCGTCCCCCGGCTTTTCCTCCTGGTATTGGTAGTGATAATATATATAGCTTGCCGTTTGCTCCGGTTTTAGCAGAGCGATTCTTCCGTAAGGGGTGCGTTCCTTATGGACACGGGTCCACTGCGAATTCGACACAGGGTGCTGGTAATGAAAAATATCAGTCATCGGTACCCAACGTCTTCCCGATGCGCCTCCCGGCCATTCAGCCAGCCGCTCTCCGGTTTCAGCCAGCAAGCTTTCCGGGAGAACCGGCGTGTCCATACATTCATAATATAGAAACAGCTGTTCTTGATCGGCAAACAGGCTTAGATTGGCGACCTGAAGCCACTCCATCGCATCGGCAAGCGAATGCTCTCTTTCCTGGACTCGAAAAAAAGAGCGCGGACTGCCTTCTCCGTTCCAGACGGCTCGAAATAAACATCGAATCATGTTGTCCCTCCTTGAGGTGGTTTTTGGTTTTGCCATGCACCGGACCTGGAATTGTAAAAGCGCCCCCTCCATGCAGGGAGAGAGCGCCGAAGAAACCCTTAAACACCAGTAAGCTTTAAGGCACTACCGAGAAACGAATGTCGTCGAACAGCATGTAATCGAATCCGCTCACATAGAAACCGACTTTGCCGGAAGGTTTATGTCCCGGATCGGTGCCGGACAGTTTCAACTCCCCGTTCACATAGAGCTGGATGTCGCCGTCTTTGACGACCGCCTTGACGTCATATTCCGTATCCGGCTGCAGGTCTTGCGCGGGCAGCGTCTCTTCCTTGATCTTCTGCCAGGCGGTGTCGTACAGCATCCATGCCGACGTGCCGTCGGCTCTTGTTTTGTAGCCGATTCGCGTCGATGCAGTGGCGTCCTGGCGGTCAAAAATGTACAGCACGCCGTCATTTGGCATAACCGCAGGCGTTTTCAGCTTGAATTCAAGCTGGTAGGACAAGAAGTTTCGGTCGAGCAGGCCGGTGGCGCCGTTTAAGATTTTATAGCGGCGGTTCCCGTCCGGATCGGCTGCAATGCTGCGATTGGGATCGACAGGCCAGCCGTTTCCTCCGGTTTCAAAATCGGTCTCATGCATGACGTTCGAGACGTTGACCGCGATGTCCGCCTTGATCAGCGGGTTTACCTTGGATACGGCCGTGATGACCGTTTCGCCTTCGTACACGGCGCTCACGACACCCATGTCGTTCACTTCGGCCACCGCAGGATTCGCGGATTGCCAGGTCACAGCCGTATCCGGCGTATCCGCGGGATCAAATGTCAGCTGGAGCTGCTTGCTCTCTCCGGCAGCCAGCCGAATCTGGTTATCCGCCGGGATCATGCCAGCCAGATCGGTAGTCAGCGCCTTGAACTGGATGTCATCGAACATCATGTCGCTGACGTTGTTAACGTAGAACCCGACTTGACCCTCTGCGTTATGGCCCGGATCGGTGCCTTTCAGCCGGAACCCGCCGTTCACGTACACACTGATGTCGCCGTCCTTGACGAGCATTCTGAAGGCATATTCCGTGCCCGGCTTCAAATCATGCTCAGGCATCTTGACTTCCTTCAGCACGGACCACGCTGAGTTATACAGCAGCCATGACGATGTTCCGTCCGCCCGGGTTTTATATCCGATACGGCTAGAACCGCTACCCGCCTGGCGGTCGAAAATATACAGCGTGGCGTTTTCGCCGATGGTCGCTGGCGTCTTCAGCTTGAAGGTCAGCTCATAATCGGAGAACTTTTTGCTGCTCAGCGCGGATGCGCCGTTAAGTAACTTGTACCAGCGGTTTTCATCCACTTTAACGATGCTCCGGTTAGCATCCACCGGCCATCCATTTGCACCGGATTCGAAATCGGTGTAGTCCATAATGCCGTCGCCGGCTTCAACAGTTACTTTCACTGATGCTGTCAGCTGCGGAATTTCCACAGATGCTACAGTGATCTCGGTTTGGCCGACAGACTGTCCGGTAATAATGCCGGCGTTATCGACCGTGGCGATTTCCGGATCGGCGGATGTGAAAGACAGTGCCGGATGATCTGCGTTCCACGGCAGAACCGCGGTTTGCAGTTTGACCGTTTTCCAGCGGTCAACCGTCACATCGTCGTTGTACACGGCAACCCCCTGGACAGGATGACTGTCCTGACCTGTGCTGGTGCCGGCTCTGCCGTTAATGCCGATTTCTCCAAACGGGATGTTGGGAAAGCCGGGTATGGCGCTGAATACAGCCGCATCCTGCCGCAGGGACAAATCTCCGTTCGCCAGATCCACAAAGCCCGGATCCTCCGTCGTAACGAAGTTATTGGCATACTGAACCAGCCCGAATTTGTCATACGCTCCGTTGGCATTGGTCGTCGTGCTGCGTGGAATGGTCGGGTTGTAGATGACATTGCCCTGGAACGTGTTCGTATCGGGATAATAACGGTTTTCTGTAAAGAAGGTGGCCAGCTCTGGATATTTGGTCAAATAAGGCGTGCCTACAAAATCGTTGTTGGCGGCGAACAGCGCCTGCCATTTTGGCATGTAGTTTTTCGGGATTTGATTGTCCGGCTGATCCCCAAGGTAGATGTCCGCGTAATCATACGGAACTTTACTGTCTACGAAAATATTGTTCCGGGACAAAATATGTGCGCCGCCGTTGTTCTTGATCGCCGAGTTGCCCATTTTGTAGAAAATGTTTTCGTCGATCTGAAGCCCCATAGTGAAGTTGTCGGGATAGACGCCCTCCACGCCGGCCTTGCTTTCCCCAATATTGTGAAAATAATTTCTGCGGATGACGGTACCCCGCTGCTGCGGTGTTTCGCCCGCGTTCATGTATATAGCCCCGAGATCCGAGAAGGTTTTGCACACATCGTAAATGTTGTTGTACTCTACGACATGGTCGTTGCCGAAGATCAGCACGCCGGGATGAGGCGCGTCATGCAGCTCGTTATGCGCCATACGGTTGCCGACCCCGGAGAGAAGAACGCCCGGATTGTAAGCTTTATGGTAATAAGCAAAATCATGAATGTGCGAATTTTCAACGACATTGTTTCCCGGCTGCAGGGTCGTTTTGTCGCCGCCCGTCAGCGTGACCGCGGTCCCGCCGATATGGTGGATATGCGTGCTAACGATGGCATGATCCGTTCCCGGCACGCCCTGAAAATCATTGTAGTAGAACCGGCTTTGCGTATTGACCAGCACGCCGCTGTTCGTGAAGTTGCGGATTTCGCTGTTCAGAATACGCACGTGGCTGCCGCCCATAATAACCGCTGCCGAGTCGCGTCCATCTTCCATGACCAGCTCGGAAAAGTCGATGTACGAAGCGTTCAGCGCATTGATCATCGGCGTTTTCAGCATCGTAACCTCGATCGTCGGATTCGCCGCTGTAAATTCGGCGTTCGGAAAAAAGTACAGCTTTCCCGCCTGGCGGTCGATGTAATATTCGCCCGGCATATCGATTTCTTCCAGCAGGTTTTGCGCAAAATGAAAATCCGGATACCAGTTTTTGAGCAGGCCGCTCATCTCTCCGTAGCGGAGGGTGATGGTTTTGGCGGCTGTGTCAATGGAGGCGATTTTGTTGTAGGACCATTCCCAGCTGTAGCCGAATATACCGTCCAGCCAAATATCGTCCGCCTGGGTCCAGTACTGAGGCCGGTCATACGAATAGGAAAAGGTTCCTCCGCGCGTATGTACCTCCCCGTTCGGATCTTTCCGCGTCGGACCTGGATCGATGATTTCATCCATCTGTACCGTCCCTTGGTTCGGCCATCTCGCCAAGGTCATTCCCTGCCCGTTGATGTACAGCTCCATCGGCGGAACTTTGCTCAGATCGTTGGCAAGATAGTAGCCGTGGCGGCTTTGCTCGCCGTAATCGGTAATCCCCTGGCCTGCCAAGTCGGCCACCAGCACTTTTTGTCTCGCCTCGGGACTGATGATCCGGTTAAGAATCGCTTGATCGGTGACCGGTGTAAAGGCGGATCTTTCAATGCGTTTCGATCCGGACAAGATCACCTTTTCGCCTGGATAAGCCGTATACTTAATCGGCTTCCCGGCTTCGCCGGAGTCCTGCTCGTTCAAATCAAAGCTGCCTGATCGTTCGTACCGCCCTTCACGCAGATACACCGTCACGCCGCCGGCGGGCAGGCCATCTTTCGCTTTCAGCTTCCGGATGGCATCCCTTGCCTTCTCCAGCGTTTTAAACGGGTGGTTCTTGGATCCATTATTTGTGTCGCTGCCATTGGTGGCTACATATAGCGATTTTCCCGTTGGTTTGGCGACGGCTTCATCCGCTGCAGCTGGCGGCGGAGACGGGGTGAACGTGATCAGCACGATGGCCGCGAGAACCGCGAGCAACCGTTTTTTTGCCATGGCTTCTCTTTCCTTTCAGCATGGATTAGGGCCGGCTCCGGTCCCGTTGTATGCTTCCATTGAAGCCGCCCATGACAGCAGGTTTCTCCCCGTTATCCGTGCGCCGCTTGCGCTTCTCTGCTTTTCAATATTCTTCTTACTTTTTCAACCCCTTGTCTTTCAGGAATTGTTCAAACTGCTTCTTCACCTCCTCCACATACTTATCCTCGCCCGCTTCCTTTAGCTTGCCGTAGAGCACCGGCCAAGTTTCGTCAAAATCAAGCGTCCCGGTCACAAGTCCGCGTTTGTATTCGCCCCATACCGCGTTCAGGTTGGCGATCTCGGTGCTGACGGGCTCCGAATTGAATTTGAACGCCCCGACCGGATTGATTTCGGCTGTTTCGTTGATCTTCTTCGTTTCCTCCCAGACGTTCTCCGGCTGGCCTTCCTTCAGATAAGAATTGAATACGCTGCCGAACACCCAGTCCATATTCGGTTTATATCGGGAATCCGGGAGTGCGCTAATGTATTCGCCGGACTGCTTCTCGTAATGAACGCCTTCCAGGCCGTTGCAGAGCAGATTGTACAGCTCCTTGTCGGTGTTCACGAGATTCAGCAGCATCATTGCCCGGTCCGGATTCGGCGAAGTGCGGCTGATCGATTGGTTGGTGGTCGCCGAATAACCGTTGGAGAACCAGTTGCTGAGCGGGATGATGACCACGTCGTGTCCGCCGTTTCTCGCTTTGACTTCAGCTTCGACGCCCGGTTTCAGGACGATATGGTAATCCACCGCGATCTTGCCTTTGAAGTCACCCGATTTCACGGTCGCCGCATCCTTGTAAATGTAACCTTCCTTGTACCATTTGCTGGCCAGGCGGAAATTGTTCAGCTCTTCTTCCGGATAACGTTGAAGCGTATAGGTCGGGTCATCCTTCTTGATGTAGAAGTGGTCATCAAGCCCCGGTACGATCCAATATTTGTCGTCATGCACCTGTGGATTGATGAAATCGGTGCCGAAAATACCGAACGGGATCATATCCGGTTCGTTGTCCTTGATCTGCTTCAGGAACGGTTCAATATCCTCAATCTTTTTAATCTTCGTGGTGTCCAGTTTATACTTGTCGGCAAGCTCCTTCAGCACGATAAATCCATAGCGGGAACCGTTGATCTGCTGGTTGGGGATGCCGTAAATCTTGTCGTCGACGGACAGGCCGTCCCACATCACCTGCGGCACATCGGATTTCAGCTCCGGCGCGTATTGATTCAGTAGATCGTCAAGCGGCTGTATGGCTCCTTTACGTACCAGCTCCTCCGGCTTCAGCATGTAGCCGGTCCAGAGAATGTCGAACTTCTCGCCTGCTGCAAGCACGGTGTTCATTTTTTGCACGTAGTCGCCGATAGAGACCGGCATCAGCTTGACGGTAGCGTTGATTTTTTCTTTGACGATTTTGTTGACTTCGTCCTGCACCTTCTGCTGATCGGGCTGGAGCTGGGACAGCGGATAATACCAGGTCAGCTCGACGGGTTTCAATCCGCTCTCGTTCTTCACATCCGTTGATCCGGCCGATTCTCCGCCGCCGTCCGCGCTTTTTCCACCGCCGCATCCGGCAAGGACGGTCGCTGCCAGCAGGATAAACGCCAGCACGCCAAACCACTTTTTCTTCATCTGTGTGACCTCCTGTTTTTATAATCGCTTGCGTGTATGTTAACCCTTGAGGGAGCCAACCGTAAGCCCTTTCACGAAAAACCGCTGGAAGAACGGGAAGATGATCAGCATCGGTCCGCCGGCAAGCACGGCGATCGCCATCCGGGCGGAATTGTTCGGGAAGCTCGCCAGGTCGATGCCCAGCTGCGTCGCAAACTCGGTATTCGTCGTGAGAAACTCAATGCTGTTCAGCGTCCGGACCAGCAGCAGCTGCAGCGGCACCTTACCCGGATCGTCGATGTACAGCATCGCGTTAAACCAGTCGTTCCAATAGGAGAACGAAATCAGCAGGCCCAGCGTAGCCAATGCCGGCGTGGACAAAGGGAGAATGATGCGGAAGAAAATTCGGAATTCCCTCGCCCCATCCATTTTCGCCGATTCGATGATCTCAAGCGGTATCTTAGACATGAATCCTTTCATGACCATGATGTTGAACGGCGACAGCAGCACCGGCAAAATGAGTGCGAGCAGGCTGTCTTTGAGGTGCAGGTACTGGGTCATTAGAATATAGGAAGGAACGAGTCCCCCGCTGAACAGCATCGTGAAAAATACGTAAAAGGTCGTCATCCGGTTGTAGCGGTAATCCGGCCGGGAAATGACGTAAGCGGTCATCGCGGTCAGCAGCAGGCCGACGAGCGATCCGATCACCGTGACGGTGATCGTAACCCCGTATGCCTGGATCATCACGTCCGGGGCATCCAGCAGATAGCGGTACGCCTCCAGACTGAACGATTTGGGGATGAATTGATAGCCGTCCCGGGACAATGCCTTCTCATCCGTTAGCGATACGGCGATGACGAGCAGAAACGGCAGCACGACCAAGACGGACAGGATGATAAACAGCAGGTTGATCAATACTTTCGACAGCTCCAATGTTTTTGTCACCTTTACGTCACCTCCTTACCATAAAGAATGGTCGGGATTGATTTTGCGCACAATGCCGTTAGCCAGCAGAACCAGTACGAAGCCGACAACCGATTGGTAAAAGCCCGTTGCCGCCGACATGCTCACGTTCCCGATTTCCCGCAGCGCGCGGTACACGTAAGTATCGATAATATCGGTGGATCCATACAGGAAACCTGAGTTGTTCGGAATGAAGTAGTGCAGACCGAAATCGCCGCGGAACATGTTGCCGATGGACAAAATCAGCAGAATGATGACCAGCGGCGACAGCAGCGGAATGGTAATCTTGCGGGCCATCTGCCATTTGGTCGCCCCGTCGATCCGCGCCGCTTCGTAATATTCTCCGTTGATCCCCAAAATTCCCGCGAAATAGATGAGCGTATTGAAACCGACGGCCTTCCATAAATGAACCAGAATGAGAATGACCGGCCACGGCGCCGCGTTCTGATACCAGCTGACCGGATCCATCCCAAACGCTTGCAGCGTCCGGTTGATCAACCCGTCCGCATGGTTCAAAAAAGCATACGCGACGTAACCGACCAGGACCCAGGACAGGAAATGCGGCAGGAACAAGGCAGTCTGATAGAACTTGCTCCATTTCTGTTTGATTTCGTTCATCAGGATCGCAAGCAGCAGTGCAGCCACGGTGGTCACCAAGATGTAGGCGGCATTGTACAGCACCGTGTTGCGCGTAATCCGCCAAGCCGTATCCGTAGAAAACAAATACCGGAAATTATCGAGTCCCACCCATTTGCTGCCGAAGATGCCCAGATCGTACCGATAATTTTTGAAGGCGATGATGAGCCCCACCATCGGAATATAGGCGAATATCAGCTTATACAATATTCCCGGCAATGAGAGCAGGAACAGCTCCCGGTTGTTACGGAAATGGCGCAGCTCCCTCCGGATGACAGATGTTTGCTTGCGCTGCTTTGGCGGCACGTCCGGCGAGGGTAGCAATCCGGTTTGTCCGGGTTCTGGCGCCACCCGTCTGTTTTCTGCGTCACCCGCCAGAGAAACCTTATTCAACATATCGTAAGCCCCTTTCCTCCTTTGCGCTCTGCCTGGTGTCAGGCTTTGCACGTCTAACGATAACGTAAAACCCTTACTGCTGCGTACTGTACAATTGCAGGATCACTGTACTTGCGGGCTGTATAGATGCCGGATTCCTGTATTTACAGGCCTGCAGCCCGCTCTTGAGCACGCAAAAGACCCGCCAGGGAAATGGTACTCCCGTGCGGGTCTTCATCAGGTTCATATGCTTCTCTCTATGGCTGATTTCAGGCGGTACTCCTTGGGTGTGGTTCCGTATCGGCGTTTGAACAAGCGGTAAAAATAGCTTTCGTTGCCGAAGCCGACCTTTTCCATAATTTCCACAACGGTCAGCTCCTGCTGCTCCAAATACGTTCGGGCACGGGCCAGGCGGGTGGCATTAATCTGATCGACGACCGTCGTTCCTTCCTGTGCCTTGAACACCTGCCCGATGTAGACCGAGCTCATCTTCAGCATGTCGGCGATCCGCTGCACGTTGAGATCCGGATCGGCAAAATGCTTGTCGATTATTTCTTTCACGGTATCGGCAAGCAGCCTGTTTTTGTCTTCACGCCCGTTCCGCCGCTGTTCGAATACCTCGCGGACGACCTCGAGCAGCACCGTTTCGATTTCATCCAACGTTTCTTTCTCGAGAATGCGCCGGTTGATGGCCTGAACGTTGACCGATACCGGGTTCAAATTATGATGGTTCATCTCTCCCAGCGTATTGCTGAGCGTCACTGCCAGATGCAGCAGCGCAGAGTACATATTCTCGAAGCTGAATCCGCCGATCAGCTCTCTCCAGCTCCGGATCGCCTGCTCCGTCTCTTCCAGATCGCCGCTCTTTAATCCTTCCGTCAGGCGCCGCTCCAAATCCTGCGGAATGCGGAACGTATCGTTTGCCTCGCAGCTTCGGACCCGTTCCGGCTCTAGCACCGCACCTTTGCCAAAAACCATGCGGTAATTGGCGTGGCGGACAGCCAGGTTATAATGCGCCGTGATTTCGCGGTAGTCTTCAAACGGGTCGCTGAGCGTTACCGTGAAGGTTACCCGATAATATTGAAGTATGGTGTGCTGAAGCTCCCGAAAGCGGTCGGCAAGCATGGCTAGATCCCTGGATTCGCCGCCGACGATAAAGACGAGATGCCCGCTTTTCATATCTGCGGCTTCGCAGGATCCATGTTTGTGTAGCAGTTCCTGGCCAATATTGGCTATGGCGAAATACAGCAGCGATTCTGCTTGCGATCCCTGGCCGCGGGCAAGGCTCTGTATGTCGTCAATTTGGACCAGAGCCAGCCGGAGCCGCGATGGATAGGCGATATCGAGTCCGTACTGATCTCTGATTCGCCGAAACTCCAGTTCGTGTACGCCTTCGCTGAGACCGATCAGGCTGCGCAGGTGATAGACCTTGGCGATGTTCCACTGGGATGCCCTCTCCTGCTCGAGCCCTTTCAGCTTTCCGATCATTTCCGTAACATTGGCGGCAATGACCGACAGCTCATCCTTCGCAGGGGGAGCATCGCGCCGCTGCGGCGGAACGAGCGTCAGGAGCTGCCCAACCGGTTTATACAGCCGAAGCGAAAAAAACACCGAAAGCAGCACAGCCAGGACTGCAACGGACAGCGTCACGGCCATCTCGGTCCATTTCATCTGCCGGACGCTGCCGAGCACGTCGTTATAATTTTGGAGGCTGACGATTTGCCAGTTGTTCAGTCCTTTGCTCAAATACGTCACCTTGTATTTATGCGAACCGTGCTTATAGATAAAAGAGTCAAGCGTACTCCCGGTAAATTGGATTCGCGGAAGCAAATCCTTTTTGACGCTCAGCCCCTCCGGCAGCGACCGGTCGTTGGAGATCAGCATGCGCCCGTCACTGTCAGTCACGAACAGCATGTCGTTCTCCCGCTCCGCGACACGATTAAGCGCTTTCACGTTATCCAGCATCCATCCCGGCTTGACGGTCAAAATCAGGACATTATCATTTACGGAACCTAAGGACGGTCCGTCATAAATGAAGAAGGCGAACACATCGATCCCTTCATTTCCGCCGTCCAGATCCATCGGAATCAACTGGAGCTTCGGCAGGTCGCTTCGGGACGACATATAATCCCCGAGCCTTTGATACAGCAGCCTGTTGTCCATATCATGGTTGAGCGATGAGAAAAACCGGTGCTGCGCCCCGTTGTAAAAGACAGCAGCGTGGAGATACGGAGACGCCGCTACGGTCTGATTCAGCCGCTCGATCTTCAGAATGCTCTGCTTGTAATCCGCTCCGGATTTGAGTGCGATCAGCTCTTCGTCGTTGTACATGGATACCGCCAGATCCTTGACGATGCCGTTCATGTTTTCGATGTTATAGTTGATTTGGGTCAGCAGCTTGCGGTCGGCTTCGTTCTGAAGGCTGAGCACTTTGTCGCGTGCGAAGGCGTTCATAAATAGGGAGGCCACCGCCAGTGTGGCGACTACGAGCATAAAGCTGAGCAAGATCCGCTGTAAATATTTCCGCGTTCGCAGCATTTGCAGCAAGTTCATCGTACCTCTCTCCCTCCCAATTGTTGGAGTGACCTAACTATAATCCGGTTGATTTTTAGGTGTCAATCCGTTTCTTCAGCAAGCGATCTCGAAATCGCATCCACATCGGGAATAACACCGGGTGCCGCGCCGAACAATTCTTTGAGAAGCGTACGCGCCATAACCCAGTGCCCGGCACGGTTTGGATGAATACCGTCCCCCGAACGATAAGCAGGATCCAGTGCCCTTTGTTCCTTTAGATGGTCCAGCAGCGGTCTGCGTAAGTCAATGATCTGGTCGGCCACATCACCCGCAGACAGAAGCCATGCGGAATATTGTTCGAGGACGCGGTCATACTCCCGGAATGGTGTGAGATAACTGAAATCCGGCGCGCATTCGGGCAGAAGTTCGGCGTTCATGGAGGGTGGGTCAAACGGCGGCGGCGTCATGAGCACCACCTTTGCTCCTGCCTCTCGGCTGCGTTCGGCTAGACGATACATCCCCTCTTTAAAGGCAGCAAAACGATCCTCGGAGTAAGGATGGTAAACACCGTCGTTCATCCCGTAACAGGCGGCCACGATCCCGGGCGATACCGTATCCAACGCGTTTCGGAGCCGATCGTGCACGCAAGGGCGCGGAAACGGGTGTGCCGCCTCACTGAGACCCGATACAGTTTCGCTGGGCACACCGCATGGAACCAGCTTCATCTCCATCGTCGGCCGGTGCTGACGGAGCCAAGCTTCGGTATACCGGATATAATGACCGCTGGCCGTAATGCTGTCCCCCAGAAAAAGAATAACCGGATTCGCGGGTTGATTCGTCCCTTCATTCCACCATAAATCCATAGGTACCTCCCCATTGACATTCTCTAAGCCGATGACATATCGATCTGCCATGCGTCGGCCCGTAATCTTAATGGTATCGCGGGACCACGCTCTTCGCCTTGACGATGCCGACATTGTTTAGCATAATATGGACATGATAACCAGACTGTTTGCCACGGACATCGGGCTCGAGCCGGGATTTACGTTCCGCATCCAGAAATGTCCGCTAACGCACGAATATTTTGTACATAGCCACGATTTTTCCGAACTCGTCGTCATTTTGCAGGGCAGCGCCGTTCATATCATTGAAGGGAGGGAATACCCCGTTACAGCCGGCCAGGTATTCTTGATTCACAGCGGCGTATCCCACGGCTACAAAAACGTCGACGGGATTGAATACATCAACGTCATGTTCCAGCCCGAGCAGCTTCTGCAGCTGTCCGAGCTTAGGCTGCTTCCGGGCTTTCAAGCGCTCTTCTACATCGAACCGTTTTACCGCAAGGAAATGAATTTCAAGGGCATGCTTACGCTGGACGAAGCGCAATTGCAGGAAGCGACAAAGCTGCTTGACCTGATTTTAACCGAGTATGAGCTGCAGCCGCAGGGCTATCGTCTGATGATTCGCTCTTACTTTACCGCTCTGGTAGGCCTGCTCTCCCGTTACTATCAAATCGGCAGCGGAGCTGATGATAACAAGGCGCTGCGGATCGGTGAAGCCGTCACTTACATTGAAGAGCATTTTCTCCAGCCGATCACCCTGCAAGCGATGGCCGACAAAGCCTACCTGTCCACCCGCCAGTTTCAGCGCGTCTTTACGAGCAACTATCACACAACACCGATGGATTACGTCATACGCAAGCGTCTGGACTATTCCTGCACGCTGCTTCGCCATCCAAACCTGTCCATTTCCCAGGTGGCGCTCGAAAGCGGCTTTCGGGACCAGAACTATTACGCCCGCCAGTTCCGCAAGGTGTACAACTGTACACCATCCGAGTATCGTGAGAAGCTGCAGGATTCATAAACACGGGGGAACGGCCATGGTTTAAGCAGCCGATTGGGCGGGCAATCCGAATCCTGCCGAAATGCCCTGCGGTGAATCAGCGGGTTATTTCAAACGGTTGTACAGGTAAGTCAATACCGCTGCCAGTACAGCAGCCCATAATAAAATAATCATGACACCTGCAGCCCAATTCACCGGTTTCCCTTGGTTCATGCGAGCATCCGCTTTCTTTTTGGCATCCTCAATGACCTCACCAGGCATCATTTTTATAGCAGCCAACACTCCCAGCGGAATCAAAACCAAATCGTCCGCATAGCCAATGACGGGTATGAAGTCCGGTATTAAATCTATGGGGCTGAATGCATAGGCAACGACGCACATGGAAAACAGCTTTGCATACCATGGCGAACGTTTGTCCCGATAGGCGTAATAGAGTACAAATACCTGCCTTTTTAATTGTTTAGCCCAAGCTTTCAGCTGTTCCATCATGTCTTCCATTCTCCCCTTGGCTTGTTATGACTCATTGTATGATCTTCATATTAACTTGCTGCAAGACTTGCCTTATGTATTCTTCGCCGCCTTAAACTGACAAACCTCCCTACACTTATTTACGAATCGACACCATGAGAAGGAGACTCTCAGCAGCAGCAGCTGTCCTCTATGCTATCATCATTTCCAGTCATACGAATTGGAATCACAGCGGGATATGGACATGATGCATCCAGCCTTGGCGATCAACGCAGCGTCAGCAGGAAATCGCTGAATTCTTCGGCGTTCCGAAACCGGTTGATTTGTACTCCGCGGCTCTGAAGATGCTGCTCCAGCTGCGAATCAAGCTGTTCAACCGCCTCTTTCAGGGGGCTGAAATCCCCCTGATTCAGTAATCCGATTAAATCTGGAAAGCCAAGTTCCATATACAAGGTTAACTCTTCCTCCCCGGCGCACAAAGGCGACGGCCAATACCCTTTCTCGGAGAAATAGAGAAAACGGGACACTTCTTTCTGCACGCCGACCGCCCAGAAATAGGCTGTATGGTAGTCGCTTGATTCACAAGCGCTCACCACCTTATCCATAATCCCTTTCACTTCTTCATAGAAGCCCTTCATCCGGCCAGGATAATCTGGACCGCTGACGTCTTTCTCTTTCTGCTGCAAAATGAGACGAAGCGTATCCTTGGTCAATCGTTCGCAGGCTTCCCGGATTTGAAATCCCGAACAGGAGGACAGAATCGTCTCCATCGTCTGCTCCAATGTGTCCGGTTTTATAGGGAAGTTTCGAATTTGCTCCCCGTTTTTGCCCCAGCCTTTGGTGTAGTATGTATGATTAATTAATGAAAGGCTCTCAAGGTTTAAGATCAGGATCTCTTGGGCTTCATAGCGAAAAGAAACCAGATCATCCATAGAGCTCAATTTGCTTAAGTTGTAAAGGTGTATATAAGCTTCCTTCAGCCTCGATTCGGCTTTATGGAGCCATTCCAAGCGTGCCCGGGCTTGGTCAGCAATTTTGCTGCGAAGCCGGAGAAACCGCTCACGATCTTCTTCGGAACGTACATACAGAAGCTTGCAGTCCGCGATGATCGATACATTCAGTTCTTCGAAAGCGGCGATTCTCTCCGCACGTTCCCAGCTGATCGGCCAAAAATCAAAGCTGATCCCGTTCACTACAAACTGCAAACTATGACGGAAACCTTCCGCGTTCGCCGGTATAAAGAAAAAATCGAGATCGGAACGCTCCGTCGCCGTTCCTTGAGCGCGTGATCCATAATAACCGATCAGAGAGACGTCGTCCGGATAATTCGTTGATATGTGCTGGACCATAAGCTCAGCTACCTCAAATGGATTGAACATCTGAAATCCTCCTTTGTTCAGGGATTGCGTGTCATACTCCCTTCTTGCGAAAAGAGCGACGGATCGTTACCATCGCCCCTTCTTCCGCCCGTGAGCGGCCGTTATTTTTTTTCCATGACCGCAAAGTAATTCGCTTCATTATCTGCAAAGTTATACACCCTGCCGGTAGGAAGCTCAACGATTTCACCGACCGTGATCTGTTTATCGGTAAAATCGCGATACAACGCATCCAAATTATAGCACGCCCATCCACCGAAATTTCTCATCGATTGCCAAGACTTTAGCATGTGTTCCGCTTCAGTCGCATATACACAAACAAGCAGCCCATATGTGGACTGCTTGTTTGTGCCTTAGTTGATTTTGGTCAAAGCCCATTTCTGGGCGTCCGTTCCGTTATCCGTCCACTGCTGGACGGCCGCGCCATCCGCCGTGGATGAACCGGACACGTCAACGACGAGTCCGTTTACTTTGGAAACCAGCTTATAATACCCTCCGCCTACGTCGACAATGCTCCACCGCTGCGCGTTTGTCCCGTTATCATCCCACTGCTGCAGCTGGACACCGGCTGCCGTTGACGAATTCGGCACGTCCAATACTTTCCCGCTGTGCACGGCAGTAAGCTTGTAATAACCGTCACCCGTGCTTTCGATCCGGAATTGCTGGTTGGTGGCGGTATAATTCGTCCACTGCTGGATTTTGGCTCCGCTGGCCATGGACACGTCAACGACATCCATTACTTTTCCGCTCGCCTTGGAGGCCAAAGTATAAACTCCGTTGCTGATTGCGCTGGACTGGCCATTGTCCTGATATACACGGACGTAGTCCACGAGCATTTGAGCAGGAAACGGCGTCGAATCGTTCGGAGCCCCCGGCCAGTTGCCGCCGACCGCCAAGTTCAAGAGCAGGAAGAACGGCCGCTGAAATTCCTCGGTATTTCCGGTGCCATTCTCAATATAAAATTCATTGAACTGCTGTCCGTCAACGAACCAGCGGATATACTTCGAATCCCATTCGACGCTGTACACATGGTATTGGGAAAAATCGAGGTTGCCCGACACTCTTCCGTATTCCGCATGCCCTCCCGCATCCCAGTGAACGGTGCCGTTAACATAAGGGTTGTTATTAACCCTCTCCATGATGTCCATTTCCCCGCTGTACGGCCATCCCACCGTGCTGATGTTGCTGCCCAGCATCCAGAACGCCGGCCACAGCCCTTGTCCGGAAGGCAGCTTGATCCTAGCCTCTATTTTGCCATAGGTAAAGGATTTCAGGTTTTGCGTTTTGATACGTGCCGAAGTGTAGTTCATTCCGCCGTATGATTCTTTTCTTGCCGTAATCACCAGATTTCCTCCGGTAACCTGCAAGTTCTGCGACCGGTCCGTATAGTATTGAAGCTCGTTGTTTCCCCATCCGCCGCTGCCCGTGCCGATCTCCGGAGTCCAATTGGAACGGTTCAGCGCGGTTCCGTCAAATTCATCGCTCCACACCAGCTTCCAGTTCGGAGCCGCACTCACCTGTTTGACAGGAAATAAAGCAATCAAAAGACTGACCATGATGATTCCGTATAATCCTTTTTTCAGCATCTTGTTCCCTCCTCATCAAATTGGGAAAACGTCACAGACACTATAAGGAAAATCAGACCTGCATCATTAAAGAGCCCGCCTTTGGGACGTTGATCACCTCGCTTTATACTTGGTATGGGACAGCGGCAGGGAAATCTAGAAGTCTCAATCTACTAAAGCAAGCGCTTACATTGCTAGTATATCCGGTTTGGATAACATTAACAACCTTTATTTATATTTATTTACAATTAATTCATCATTTACCTCTGGTTTTTCACTTGATCAAAATCACAATCATTATAGCTGCCGCAACGATGCTAATTACGTAGAAGCCTAGAAGCCTAAACCATTTTTTGCCCGTATCCTGGAAGTATTGTGGATTTTGTTCTTTATTGCTTTGAGATTGTCCAATTCTCATCGTTGCGAAGAGTCCCCATATTAATACGATCACAGCAAAAACCATCAGCCAGACCATGCTGTTCACCCGCCCGTCAAGTAGATTTGTTGCAGTTTCATTATAATCACCATCGGACGTGAACACACCAGCCATTGCAATCGTTCCCTGACCATCCATTTCACTAAATGAAACGGGCCGTGTTCATGAAAACGCAAAACTTTCGGTGAGAAAAAGACAGAAATCGTTAAGCGAATAAGTTATATTGGAAAGGATGATAAAAATGTGTCGTAATTGTTGTTCGAGGAAGTGAAAACGTATGTGGGGTCTTGACCGGGAAAGTAAAAAACCATTATATCAGCAAATCGCCGACCACATCGAGCGGCGAATTTCGTTTGGGGAATTTCCGCCCGGCAGCCTGCTGCCTTCAGAAAGGAAATTGGCTGAGCAGATCGGCGTAAACCGGAGCACGGTCGTACAAGCTTTTGCGGAACTCCGCTCGCTCGGGATCATCGAAAGCCGTTCCGGCAGCGGAACTCGGGTGAGCCAGTTTAAGTGGGGTGCTTCACCGAAACATACACCAAACTGGAACAGGTATGCCGAAGGCGGGAGCTTTCTTCCCAACCTTCCGTTTCTCCGGAGAATTCGGGAAGCTCTGAGCCAGGATCCCTCCCTGGTCGATTTTGCAAGTGGAGAACTTGCGGCCGATCTGGCCCCGACAAGCGAAATCAGCGAAATCATGAGCAGACATCAGTACGCATCGTATTTGGGATACGACAACCCGCAGGGATATATCCCGCTCCGGCAAGCTCTGGTTCGATATTTGGCCGAATACCGCGGGGTTCAGGCGACGGAATCGTCCATCCTGATTACATCCGGGTCTCAGCAGTCCTTATTTTTAATTACGCAATGCCTGCTGTCCCCTGGCGACGCCGTTGCTATAGAGGACCCATCCTATTATTATTCGCTGCCGATGTTCCAGTCGGCGGGACTGCGGATCTTCCGGCTCCCCGTAGATCAGGACGGCATGAGGCCGGAAGAAATTCGTGGACTGCACAAAAAACACCGCATCAAGATGATATTTACGAATCCGAATTTTCAAAATCCAACAGGTACGCTGCTTGCCGAAGACAGGCGCCACAAGCTCCTTCAAACCGCAAGCGAGCTCGGACTGCCGATCATCGAAGACGATCCTTACAGCCTAACCGATTACGAAGGCTTACCACGCATGCCTTTAAAATCAATAGATACGTCCGGGTCTGTCATTTACATCGGATCCTTCTCCAAAATCGCCGCCTCGGGACTGCGGATCGGATGGATGGTTGCCCCGAATTCCGTCGTGCAGAGATTGGCGGATGCCAGGCAGCAGATGGATTTTGGACTTAGCGTCATTCCCCAGCAAGTGGCGGCGCAGTTTTTGGAATCGGACTTTTTTGAACCTCATCTCGGCCGCCTGCGGACAAATCTGATGTATAAGCGCGATCTTCTGATCGAAGCGCTGCGTAAGGAACTGCCGGGGGAGATTCAATTCCATATTCCGAAAGGCGGTCATCATTTGTGGTGCAAGCTGTCCGAGCCAGTCAATGACGCAAAGCTGCTGGAAGCAGCGATCCGGAACGGCGTCGTATTCGTGCCTGGCAGCGTGTACGGTTCGAATGCCGGATTCGTCCGGTTTACGTTCGCGCGTGCAAAGACGGAATGCATTGGACAAGGCATCGCCGGATTTGCCCGTGCGCTGCACAGTTTAAGGAATTAACTTGTTTCCGTTTGGACTATGAAAGCTGATTCAAGACAAGCCTGTGGTCTAATTTTTCTTCTGATGGCCGGGGTTTTGGCTTGCGGTGATGTCGCGCACCTCTTCCGGCAGATGATGAGATATGCTGGGGACCTTTTTCGGGAAGTATTCGATCACATCAGATGAGAAAATGGACACAGCCATGCTGCCGCCGCCTGCAAACGCGCGAAGAAGGACCGGCTGGTTGTACGCGTTGTCAAAAACAAAATCCGGTCCGCCCCAGCTTACAGTTGCATCTCTGCCCGATGGCACATAGGGAACGTGACGGCTGTGGGAATATCGCTGAACGATCTTCAGCCCGGCGCGATCGGCGGCATTAAACAAGGTGGAGGATACCTGACAGATGCCGCCTCCTACGCCTTCAGATAATTCGCCCCGCACAATGACGGCGGCCCGGCGGTATCCTCTGCCGGTCGTTCGTATGCCGACCACCCGGTTAAACGAGAACCGTTCACCAGGAAAGATGACCGTACCGTCAATCGCTTCGGCCGCCAGAGCAATATTATGCGAGCGGTCTCGGTTGCCGGCGTTGTAGTAAGTAATATAATAACCGATTTGCTTCGAACGCAAAGACGCGAGCAGTTCCGTATCGACCTTCGGATATACCGGGTACGTCGGAACCTCAATCACGGCCGGCCCGCTCGTTTCGTACAGATACGTATAATACTTCATTAAAAAAGCTCTGCGGTCGAGCTTGTACCCGTTCTTCCCCTCGACAATGCGCCCCCCGGCGTCAAAACTGGCGTTTTGTGCTTCCTTATAGGTTTTCCGGTCCAATTCGTTGACCCATGCATTATATTGTTCCTTGTCCAGTAAAGGAAACACCCCCAAGCTGTGCGCGTCTCGATTGAGCACGGAGATGGTTTTTCCTTCATGGGTGACCGTAAGCTTGTCCTGTGCCTGTTCTTGATCTGCGGCCGGATTATGCAGCAGCATGAACAGGAGGCATGCCGCGGATGTCCATCTCAAGCCTCATCACTCGTTTCATCATGGTGTTTGGAGCAGATCCTGCTTTCATCCTGCTATTATGATGCGATTCCACAAAAATCATTCACCTCCAATTCTCATCCATTCCCAATTTATATTAGACATTTATATAAGTTTCTAATATATTATAGACATGAAACCTAAACATCTATCCAAAGAATTGGATGTCGCCGATTTTGTTCGAGTGATTGAAAATCTGACCCGGATTAATATTCGACTGCCGTCCATTGAAAAGCTCAGCTTCACCGCCCTGTCGGTCCTGCACACGCTAACCCACAACAGTCCGATGCGCCTGACAGAACTGACTGCCACGGAGCAGGTAACCCAGTCGGCGATCACGCAAATTGTAACCAAGCTGGAGAGGGACGGGCTCGTGGAACGAAGATCCGATCCAAATGACGGCCGCGTTGTTCTCGTGCATATTACCCCCCAGGGAGCAAACGTGATCGATTCCCGGCGCCTGGAACGGATCCGTCGGATTGCCGGTTTTGCGGAACATCTCACGACGGAAGAAAGACAGGCGATAGCTGATGCCATCCCGGCATTGAGGCGCCTGGTCGAAATTGCTGGCGACGCTTAGCGGATTTTTCTCGCTTGAAATGTTCACCTTTTCGTCGGCTCCAAATCACGTCAGAGGAGGATCACTATGTCCCATGCCGAATTTCCATTTAAAGCAAGTCCCATCCATGTTTCCGAAGAGGTACTGAACGATCTGAACCGTCGTCTTACCTCCGTCAGATGGCCCCTGGATGCAGGTAACGAAGACGGTTACTACGGCGTACGCCGCGATGAACTGAAAGCGCTCGTCGATTACTGGATTCACGAATTCGACTGGCGTAAATCCGAGAAGGCGATCAACGCCTATGAGCATTATCAAGTCAAAGTCAACGGTGTGCCTGTCCATTTTATGCGCAAGCCCGGAGTGGGGCCAAACCCGGTTCCCCTCATTTTGTCCCATGGCTGGCCATGGACGTTCTGGCATTGGTCCAAAGTGGTGGATCCGCTCGCTGACCCGGGAGCGCATGGAGGTGATCCCTCCGATGCTTTTGATGTCATCGTCCCTTCGCTGCCGGGCTTCGGCTTCTCTGCTCCGCTTCCCGACCATCCGGACATGAACTTCTGGAAGATGGCCGATCTGTGGCACACCCTCATGACGGACATGCTCGGATACGAGAAGTATGCTGCTGCCGGATGCGATGTCGGCGCGCTGATCACCGGTCAGCTCGGGCATAAATACGGAGCCGAGCTGTATGGTATTCATATCGGTTCGGCTCTCAAATTGGACTTCTTTAACGGGGAACGCGCCTGGGATTATGCCGGCGGACGTCCGATTCCGGATGACCTGCCTGAGGAGATCCGGAATCAATTGTTGGAGCTGGACCGCCGGTTTGCTTCGCATCTTGCCGTGCACGTTCTGGATCCCGGCACGCTTGCTTACGGGCTCAGCGATTCACCTGTCGGCATGCTGGCCTGGATTCTTGAACGCTGGATCAAGTGGAGCGACAACAAAGGCAGTATTGAACAGGTGTTCTCCAAGGATGACCTCCTGACGCACGCCACGATTTTCTGGGTCAATAACGCCATCGAAACGTCTATGCGCGTCTATGCCAATAACAACCGGTATCCATGGGAGCCCTCCCATTCACGCCATCCTGTTATCGAAGCGCCGACCGGCATCACTTTCGTGGGATACGAAAATCCGCCCGGCGTGACGACCGATCAACGCGTGGAGCATTTTCTCAAGACCGACCGCGCAGCGTGGTATAACCACGTCAATATTACTGCCCACGAAGAAGGAGGCCACTTTATACCGTGGGAAGTGCCGGAGCTGTGGGTTCAAGATTTACGCCGGACCTTTCACGGCCGCCGGTAACGGAAGAAGGACCACCCTTTCCGGGTGGTCCTTCTCTTATGATTCGAATAGAACAGGCAGCTTATCCGAATGACCGATGCCTATCTCCATCATTGGAGAATATTGAGCGGGCCAGGCGAAATCCGAGATCGTCGATCTGAAACGTCGGGTGGCTGCGCCGGCGGCACGTCGCTCCGCAGCCTCTTGCTTCTTCCGCCCAGCTGCCTCCCCGGAATATGCGGTAGGATCCGTATACCTCTTCGTCATACAGATCCCAGCACCATTCCCATACATTTCCCAGCATGTCGTACAGCCCCCACGCATTCGGCAGTTTGCCTCCGACTTCATGCGTCATGCCATCGGAATTCTCCTGGAACCAGGCGACTTCTTCTAATTCGCCGTATCGGTAGCCTTGAGAGCCTGCTTTACATGCATGCTGCCATTCGGCCTCTGTAGGCAGACGATAGCCGTCCGCTTCCCGATTCCAGACGACACGCTCCTCATCGGCAATCTCATAACAAGGCTCCAGTCCCGCTTGCCGGGACAGCGTATTACAAAATGAGACTGCTTCGAACCATGATACCCCTGTGACTGGTGCTTTCGAACGTCCGTGCGTGCGGGTTTTATGCTGCAACACGGCGTCGTAGAATGCATTCGTTACCGGGACGGGTGCCATGAAAAAGGCATCCAGCTTGACATTCCATGATCTTTTAACCCTGTCATCCCTAAGCGCAACGTCTCCACCTGGAATACGCATCATCGGATATTCGCCAAGACTCGTCATCCATTCGGCCAAATTCAAACTTTACCTCCCATGAATCTTGACTCTTTATCATCCATCAAATGATATAGGAATCTTTATCTTATAGGATCTCATCGGATTTGTGAACTTCTGGAAGCGGATGAAGCCTGATTTCGATCCTCGTTCCTTGATGGAGCTCGCTGGTGACGCGGATCTCCCCTCCATGTGCTTCCACGATATCATGTGCGATGGCCATCCCCAGTCCTGAACCTTTATGCTTCTCGCCCGTATGGGTTCCGCGGTAATAGCGGTCAAAAATCCGGTCCAGTTCCTCTTTGCGGATGCCTTTCCCATGATCCTCTATGATCATCGTCACCGAATCCGCCGTTTTCTCTACCCCAACCTCAATGACCGTATCCTCTGCGTTATGAACCATCGCGTTGTATATTAAATTGCTGACGGCCCTGCGAATGAGGAGGTCGTCCACTTTTACCTGAATGGTCTCTTCGTTGTAGCCGAAATCGATGTTCCTGCCGCTGTATCGGGGATCATTCAGCACGTCGATAATTACGCTGCGCACCAGGCTGACCAGATTGACGTTCTTCAGGTTAAGCGTAATATTTTTGTTTTTAAGGCGGGTGGACAAGTTCAAATCTTCAATGACGTCTTTCAAGTAGTGGGATTTCTGTTCGATGATTTCCGCGTAATCGCGCATTTCTCCGGTCGTAAACTCATAATCCTGGTCCCTCATCATTTCGGCGTATCCTTGGATCGAAGCCAGCGGTGTTTTAATGTCATGCGTGATATTCGCGATCCACTCTTCCTTCATGCGGTCCAGTTTTTTGCGTTCGGCCTCGCTGGCTTCCAGCTCCGCACTCAGCAGGTTGACATGATGGAACACGTCTTTGTAAACCCCTTGGGGCTCGTAATGAACCCCATATTTTTTGTGGGCGAGCTGCTTGATTGCATCGATCAGCCTATGAAGCGGCCGGGTCAGCCTTTTGCTGAACAGATAAGCGATGAGCAGCGCAATAAATCCATCGACCCCAATGACGGCCATGCTTCCGATTTTGAAGAAATGCACCACGGAGCGCATATCATACGTAAGGACGTTCCGCTCCAGGTAAGTATTTTGGAAACCGATTAAGTAGCTGTAGCGCTGCTGTTTGCCCTGCTTTTCCCCCACAAAAACGGTCGACATGAGCTCTTTTTCCATATACTTATAGGTCTGAACCATATCCATCGGCGTATATTTAGTCTTTGCATCCGGGGGAACGTGGTACCCGTAGACCTGCCGACCGTCCTCATCTAAAACTTGGATCCAGGCCTGATTACGGTCAAGAAGTTCCTTCCCTTCACCTGTAATGGTCATCCCCGAATCGGAGAGGATCACTTCTTTGCCGAACGACCGGGTAATCAAATCCGGATTATTCTGTTCGCTTTGAAAAGAAAAATGGGGAAAAGCAAACTGGTTCAAGTAAAGACCGGTCACAACCACGATATTCATGAAAATGACAATCACGACGATGAGAACTACAGATACCAGGTATCTTCCGGTCAGTCTCCATTTCATCGCTTCGCACCCTCCAGTGCAAGCTTATACCCCAGACCCTTCACTGTGACCAAATACTGCGGATTGGACGGGTCGTCTTCGATTTTTTCCCGGAGCCGCCGAATGTGCACCATCACGGTATTGTCATACCCGAAGGAATCTTCGCCCCAAACCTGATCATACAGGCTTTCTTTGCTGATAATTTGGTTCGGGTGCTTGAGCAAGTGGGTGAACAATCCCAGCTCTTTCGGCTTCAGCTCGATGATTTCACCGTTTTTTTTCAGTTCGATCTTTTGCTCGTCAAACACAAAGGGGCCTGCTTGCACAATATGCGCTTTGTCCACATCTTCAGAGGCAGCCTCCTGCCTCCGAAAGCGGGCTTTGATCCGGTATGCTACTTCCTTCGGACTGAACGGTTTGGTAATGTAGTCGTCGCCTCCGATGGCAAACCCGAGTATTTTATCGATTTCCTCCGTCTTGGCCGATAGGAAGAAAATCGGTACATTCGAAACGCTGCGGATTTGCTTGCAGACGTCATAGCCTTCTCCGTCCGGCAGCATAATATCCAGGATGACGACGTCAGGGCGCTGGTCCTGAAATTGCTGCCAACCCTCTTTCGCGGAAAAAGCGGCAAATACATGCTCGAAGCCTTCCTTCAGAAGAACGGTTTTCAAAAGCTTGACGATATCTTCTTCATCATCGACGATCAGCACTTTCTGACTTTGCGGCATACGATCAGTACCTCCTTTCTTCATCATTTCCACCCTGAAATCTACTATAACTCTATTTTCAAGTCCACGTCCTCATTTGAAACGCTGCCCGTCTTATTCCTGCGCGAAAAACTTAGCCAACGGATTGGCGGTTTTTCGGTCTGACGTGATTTTGCCTGACGCATTCATAACATAATATTGGTAGTAATCCGTGCTGAAGCTGAGTGCATTTAACATCTGAGCAGGAAAAACCTTCATAGCCGGTTCGCTGAGCGCCTTACCGTTCCAGAAAAAGTGCAGCAGCAGACGGTTTTGGTTGTAAGGATGCTTGACGATATAAGCGCCTGAAGCTGCTTTTTGTCCCATCAAGCTCGTCCAGTTCAGACCGATCGACTTTGCGTTTTGCATGATGCCGGGCTTCAGCGCCTGGATCAAGCCGTTCGACCCGGCGCTGCCGATGGCGATAATGTTGCTGGCGGCCAGCTCCTTCTCCATTTGCTTCTTGAGTATTTGACGCTCTGTAATGACGTCGGCATGAATTCCCATCAATTGAAGGGAACCCTGCAGCTGCTCCAGCATCGATTGCTCCTGCTTGTGTGCGCTGTCGTCGGCCCGGTCGCTCAACACGATCGTAAGAGGTTCGCCTTGAAGCGCCTTATCCACGATGCGGCTCATCGTTTCCTCCTCAAGATCGGGAATCTGCGTCAGGGACGAGTGGTAGATGCTCTTGAACTGCTCCTGCCAATACGCGGCTTCTTCCGCCTCGGACAGCCGGTATTCTGACTTTAATGTAAAATTCGGATCATGCAGCGCCCGGTCCATTTCCTGCCGTGCATCATTTCCGAGAATATCCTGAATCGTCTGCAGCAGACCGTCGATGGTCGCGTTTTTATATTCATAGCGCTTGAAGTATTTCCTCATGAATGCATCGAATTTCTCTTCGCCCACCATACGGTACAGCTGGTAAATCGCCTGACGTCCTTTTCCGTAAAAGACCGGGTTCTCTTCGTCCTGAGCTTCCGCGTTGGCTGAAGCAATCGGCTTATCTATGGACGACAAGTCATCGATTTGGATCGATTGGAATCCGCCAAGGACATCGCCTCGTTTTTCCGCAAAATATACTTTTGAGAAATCCGCAAATCCTTCATCCAAAAACGATTCTTTCTCCGAATTGTTGCCGATTAAGCCATGGAACCATTGATGGGCGATTTCATGCACGAATACGTCATTATGCGCCGGATCGCTGTTCTCCACGATTTGCCCCATTTGGATGACCCGGGAGAATTCGACAGCAACCCCCTCTACATAGGATTCCGCAATTCGGAATTCCGGATAAGGGTACTTGCCGTATTTGTCGTTAAAAAAACGGATCGCCTCGAAAGCAGCGTCGATGTACTCATCCACGAGTTTTTTCTTGTCCGGCATATTATCGAAATAATAATATTCAACGGTCAGGCCGTCGCGCGTCACGCTCTCCACCTTGTAATTCGGGCTGGCAAAAAAGACGAGCTCCCGGGTATGATCCGCCGTCGAGCTAACTATTTTCCGTCCCGGCTCCTCGGGAACTTCCTGTGAAGTGATGGTCCCTGGCATCAGGATTTGGTAAGATTCGGGTACATTCAAATGTATTTCAAAATCCGAGATGTCATAATAATCGGTTTCGAAGGTTTTGCTGTACGGTGTCTTGTCCCATTGATGCTTGCTTTCGTCATAGACCGACGCGGCCGGGAACCAATGTGCTCCGTTCACGATATCTTTGTAGTACGACAGACGCTGCATTCCGTACGGGATTTTGACGTCAAAGGCGATTTGGACCGTTACCGACTCGCCCGGTTTCAAACCCTGCTTCAGCTGTACGGTCAAAGCCTGGTTGCTGTTCGCAAACTCTGCGGATTGCCCGTTGACAGCAGTACTTCGGATGTCGATCCCGCCAAGGAAATCTTCCGCCTTCTTCTGCGGATTTTCCTTCCGGATCTCCTCATTATTGCGCTCAAACATCGATGTTTGGGTCGCTGTGGACCGGTTCGCATCGGCAAACGTGTGGAATACGATCTCCTGGAGCGTATCTTTGGACAAGTTCCGGTAGGTGACCGATTCGCTCCCCGTAATGCGCATCTTATTCTCATCCAGCCGCGCGTCGATCAGGTACTTAACCGGAGCCTGAACCTGTGCAGATTCAGTGGATAGGAGCGTTGGTATCGCCGGGGCGGCCAAGACATGGGAAGAGCCTGCGATTGGACAAGCTGCCAGCGTCAAAGCCAGCGAATACGCCAGCGCTTTTTGGGATACGGTTTTTAAAGTCGTGCGACACATCGGATTCTCTCCCTTTAGTAAGTTTTACTGAATAAATCGTGGTTCACGCAGAGAGATTAGTTCCCTGCACCGTCCAGCTTCTGCTTCGCTCCTTCCGGCAGCTCATCGGCCTTCACTTCTTGATAGGAACTGACCTCATCCCCTTTTACATAAATCCGCAAATAAGCGTCCCTGCGCAGTTCCTTATGTGCCGTAAAAGTCAGAGCTTTTTGTTTCCCGCTTGGATTATAGCCATCCAAGGTGTATTCGTAGTAGACGTACTTCTCCCCGTTGTCCGATTTGTCTTCGAAACGTTTTCCGTCTTGGTTAATCTGCACATAATACTGCTGCGCGCCGAGGCGATTCAAATTCACGTTTTGGATGAACACAACGAATCCGACCAGAACAATCAAAATAACCGCTATTGAGATAAGTCCTTTTTTCACTTCAATCCACTCCTCACTTTACATTCGTAACGATTTTGTAGTAGCTGTTGACGGTCAGGAAATAATAAACGAGATAAATGCAAATATAAATGCCCATGCAGCTGACGACGGGCACGACCAGGCTGGTCATCATCAGGTTCGATAAAGCCGATAAGGCCACGGCGCAGTGGGCAATGCCGGCCGCAAGGGGCAGCGCGAATACAAACAGCACCTGCTTGGCGACCGATTTGCGGATTTCACTTTTTTTAACGCCGATTTTATGCAAAATCAAATACCGTGCTTTGTCGCTGCTCGCTTCCGTCAGCTGCTTGAAGTAAATAATGCTGCCTGTCGCCGCCAGGAATACGAGCCCAAGGAATCCACCCATAAAGATCATCAGTCCGGTTGACTCCATTCCCCGTGCATAATCACTATAGAAGCTCGCCAGGCCGGCGGTCTCCGGCAGAATGCTGCTCAGCTGTTTGGTCAGTTCCTTGGCCTTGTCCTGATGTGTGATCGCGTATGCTTGGACGGTCAAGGATTTGGCTTTGGGCTGAAGCGCCGCGAACAAATCGTCGCTGACGACCAGGGTTGAATAGACGGTCCTGAGGTTCAGCACGCTGTACGTTTTCAATTCGGTAAAATGAATCTGTTCATGGATTCCCTTTCCAGTCAGCGCAATGGTAGAACCTTCGTATGCCGGTGAAATCCCCTTCATATTCCCAGGCTCCAGAGCCGCGGCATCGCCGCCTTGAAGGCTGAGCACTTCGTCCCGTCCTTGCAGCTTGGCCAGCTTGTTGAAGTTGTGGTTCGATATCACCGTAAACGTCTGATCATTGGAGCCCGCTGTTTGCCCCAGTCCCGTTGTGTCGGCATCCATTTCAAGCAATGGAACGGACTCATGATAGATCACTTTGTGACCCGGAGCTTGTTCGATCGCCTGATCCGCTTTGTTATCTGCCGCTTTGTCCCCTCCGATAAACATGTAGCTGTTCGGGTTCGCCAGCGCCACATTGATCCGGTTATTGTAATACAAGCTGTATGCCGTTCCGACCGCCGTCAGCGTCGTTGCGCTCAGCACGGCGATGATCGTCAGCGTGCGTGCATTCCCTTTCATCCGGTACAAAAGCTGGGAAGTTCCAATCAGGTTCAGCCCCCGCCAATAGCTTCTTTTCCGTTTGCGGGCCAGCTTCAGCAGCGTAACGGTCAACGTGTTAAAGAGCAGATACGTGCCGAGAATAACCGAGACCAGGATAATCAGCGGGGTCACCAGCACACCAATCGTTTTCCATGCCTGTGACGTCAGCATGTTTTGCAGTGCAAGCCAGTAGCCGAAACCAACAAGCAAGACTGATAGAAGAGCAATCCACACCGATGACCGAGGTTCCTTCTCCCGCTCCTGGTCCGCCCGGAACAACTCAATCAGCTTGAACCGGTAAATCAGGCGGTAGCCTTGCACCGAAGTGATCAGCGTAATGATTAAGAACACGGTAATCGTGTTCAGGACGGCTGCCGGGGAAATGGCAAAGTTCGGCATGGCATCGTAACCCATCACTTTCATCAGAAGCATGACAAAAAAACGGCTGAGCACGGCTCCAAGCGCAATGCCGACCAGCAGTGCCAACACACCCATCAGGAAATTTTCATAAAAGAGCATGCGGCCGATCTGCTTTTTTCGGACGCCGAGTAATGAGTACAGTCCGACCTCCTTTTTGCGCTTACGCGTAAAAAACGAATTCGAATACCAGATAAAGATGGCGACGAAGATGATCAGGACGACGGCCGCTCCGCTGAACGCCGAGTTGATTTTATCTGACCCTTCCGATGCCGATTGAATGGTATGATCGTACTTCAACGACACAAACGTAAAATAAATAACGATGCTGAAAATCATTGATGCAAAATACAGAAAATAATGTTTGAAGTTATTCCGGATATTTTTGCCGGCGATATTAAACAATGTCATCTTCCTCACCTCCAAGCGTCGCCAGAACCTCGAGTATTTGACCAAAAAACTGTTTTCGTGAGAGACTATCCTTCCGGAGTTCCACGAACAACCGGCCGTCGTTGATGAAAATGACCCGCTTGCAGTAGCTCGCCGCATTCGCATCATGCGTAACCATCATAATGGTAGAGCGATTTGCCTGATTCAGCCGGCTCAAGCTTTCCAGAAGACGGGTCGCCGACTTCGAATCGAGCGCGCCGGTCGGCTCATCCGCCAAAATCAGGCTCGGATTGGCCACGATCGCCCGGGAAGCCGCTGCCCGCTGCTTTTGTCCGCCCGAGATATGGTACGGGTACTTATCCAGGATTTCACGGATTCCAAACGTGTCGGCAATCTCGTTAACCCGCTGTTCGATCTCTGCCGCCGATACTTTGGACAGGGCCAGCGGGAGCAGAATATTTTCCTTGACCGTGAGTGTATCGAGCAGGTTATAGTCCTGAAAAATAAAGCCAAGCTTATTCCGGCGGAAATCGGACAGCTTTTCTTCATTCATAGTCACGATGTTGTGCCCATCAATGATGATTTCCCCGGAAGTCGGCGTGTCGATCGTCGAAAAAATGTTCAACAGGGTGGATTTCCCCGCACCGGAAGGTCCCATGATGCCGACATATTCGCCCTCTTCGATGCTAAGGCTGATATTGTGCAGTGCCGTATATTGGTTTCCTTTGGTGCCAAAGGTTTTATTGACGTTCTCCGCTTGCAGTATCGTTTTCATGAGTATCTCCTTCAATTGGGTTGTATTCGTTCCTTGTCGCTTACATCACTTATGTTAAATCCCGAACCTTTCAGCATGTTAATCCCAACCTTACAGGAACCTTAAATTGATAGAAGGTGCAACAAAACGGAGAGAACCTTTATGAGCTGCCGTCCACAAATAAAAACCCGCCTGTCTCAGACGAGTTGATCAATGAATTGGAAGCAAAAGAAAAAGTCCGCATTTCGCGGACTTTTCCTCTAACATGAATATGAAGAAGCTTTAAAAGCTGACAGGAAGGCTCACCAATGATCGGAGCGTGCTGTAGTGATAGGCCAGGTCTTCCGGTTTCACGTCGAGACGCAGGTTGGGAAAGCGCCGCAATAGCGAGCCGAACGCGATTTGTCCCTCCATGCGGGCAAGGGGTGCTCCCAAGCAAAGATGGATTCCTCTGCCAAACGCCAAATGATCGGTTTCTTGTCTTGTGATGTCCAGCCGCTCTGGCCTGTCAAATCGGCTTGCATCCATATCCGCTCCGGCCAGCGAAACCATAACCATCTCGCCTTTTCGAATGAGTGTACCATGGATCTCGATATCTTCATCTGCAACCCGGCCCGTAATCATAACCGGCCCCGCATACCGGAGCAGCTCTTCAACCGCACCCGGCAGAAGGGCCGGATCCTCACGAAGCAGCTGCATTTGTTCCGGATGCTGAAGCAGTGCCAGGGTTCCGTTGCCGATCAGATTCACGGTCGTTTCATGTCCTGCCGTAATGAGCAGCCAAATGGTAGAGAGCAGCTCGTTCTCGTTAAGTTTATCGCCCTCGTCATATGCCTGCAGCAAACCGCTGATAACATCGTTTCCGGGCCGCACCCTCTTTTCGGAAATCAAAGATTGAATGTAATCAATAAACTCCTGGAGGGCTTCTTGAACCAAGTTTGCTTGGTCGGGGTTCAGCGCGCCTTCGGCCAGCTTGTGGGTCCACTCGCGAAAGCGCGCCTGATGATGGCCCGGGATTCCCAGCATCTCCGAGATTACGATGATAGGCAGCGGATAAGCAAATTCAGAAATGAGTTCCATCCTGCCCCGGCTGACCACCTTATCCAGCAGCTCGTCGGTGATTTGTTGGATGCGCGGGCGCAGATCCTCAATCATTCGGGGCGTAAATGCTTTGGAAACCAAACGCCGGAGCCGGGTATGGTCGGGTGGATCCACCATGAGCATATTAGGCATGCTTTTGAACCATTCGAGCAATTCATTGACGGAGCTTTTCTCAGGTGAAGATTGTTGCTGTGAAGCGAACTTTCGCCGGTCCGAAAGGAACCGGGGATCTTTCAAAATCGCTGAGACATCCTCATACCGAAAAGCTATCCAAGCTTCGCCCATGCCAAAAAAGTCGTCAAGCCGGTAAAGTCTTTCCTGACGATTGACCAGTTTTTGGTAAAACGCGTTGAAATCACGCATCGTTTCCGGTGCCACTAAATCACTGCTGGTGATGTCTTTCACGGCCGCTCACCTCTTCACTTTAGTTTTCCATACCGTATCGAATCATGTCACAAAAAGCTTCCAATTCCTCCATAAGGCCGCGGGTATAGGCTTCGTCAATATGGCTCATCCCCTTCGTCTCATCCAGAAACTTCATTTCGAAATGTCTGGTTACGGACATGACGAGCTCGAATGCATACTTTTGATTTATGCCTTCGCGAAGAGGAACCTTGTCAAAAAGCTGTGCCAACATCGCATTCCGGGCTTCGCTCACCTGGCCGTACTTATCCTCGATTTCCTCCTTCAAGCCATCAGGTGTGGCATAAAATGCCTCATACACCAACTTCCATTCATCCGGATGCTCGCGAAAATAGCTGAGTTTCGCACGGCTTAGCTCCGTGATGGCTGTAAAAAAAACAGCATGTTCCGTAGTCCGCTCATCATAATGGATACCGGTTCGGACCTTCTCAAAGCAGTGGTCCACTAAGCTAAGATACAGTTTCTTCTTACTTGTGAAATGATGAAAGATCAAAGCTTTGGAGATCCCGGCAGCAGCCGCCAGCATTTCCGTTGAAGTGTTTTTGTAACCGTTGCGGGCAAACACAGTTAAGCAGGCTTGCAAAATTTTCTCCTGTTCGTAGAGCTGTATCGGCAGTCTCATCACCTCTTTTCGTGCATGCTGACCAATTGGTTAGTAAAATCATACATCATGCTGACCTATCGGTCAATATAAATGACAAAAAAATCCACCTGCAGCAAGCAGAAGGATTTTTTGAAGGTACAGGAGTACAGGTTTCCTAGTCTCCTCCCCCTCCACAGGAACTGCAGGATGAGGAGCTGCACGAGGACGAGCTGCAGGAAGAATCGCTGGACGAACTGCAGGAAGAATTGCCGGAATCATCGCCGCTAGGGCTGTCACTGTCCGGAGATAGGCCTGAATCGTCCACCCCAGGATTTGTCGAAGAATCGCTGTCTGAAGGATTCCAATCGCCCGAAGGGTTGTCATCATTCCAAGGATCCGTATCCATGGCCGTCAGAAACAGAATGGAGCTGAACGGATCTACCGTCACCCCGCTCTCCTCACTGCGGCGGATGCCGGTGGATTGACCCCGGCCGCTTCTGGGAGGCAAAGGACGGTTTGCCCTCAATGTGCCGGGTTTTGCTGACTTGACGTTACGATAATGTTTTCGGATCGAGCCGATGATGGCCAGTTGAATGGCTTCGATTGCGGCATCGGAACCGCTCTGAAAATATCGGCTGCGGATCTCTTGATCGTTTAGATTGTCGAAGGTTTGAAAGAACTCTTCGTCGATTTTAAATTGGAAAAACGGATTCAGAAGTGCCTCGTTTGCCGGATAAATGTGAAACAGCATGCTGTAGATCAAATCATACCGTGCCCTCTCTTCTTCTGACACCTTTTTATCATTCGTGTAGGCCAGGTTAGGTTGATGATGAATAAACCGTCCTGCAAATGTGGTGCAGAAGCGATCATAATCGCGGGTAAACATCAGCATTTCATGCCAGATCAGGTCGGCATCTTTACTGAACATGGGAACCTGCTTGAGAATCGCACACATGAGAAAGAACCTCTTCAATTCAAGCAGCATCCATTGATATTGGGTTTGGCTGATGGAATGGCGCTCCATAACCCGCTGCTTTACGTGCTCCATATAGTCCGTTCCCAGCGCGTTCTCCAATCGTATGGCGAGATCGGATAAACCTTGTATCTCTTTATTGATGCCTATGTATGGTGGTATGGGTGTATCAAACCCGTGACCCTTATTCCCTTCTTTTGAGCTATCTCCGGAAGCCGAACCGGAACCCAGCAATCTTTTCAAAAATGACAGCAAACTCATGTTTCTCCTCCTTATGCCGTGGTTTTCGGTCCCAAATGGAAATGAATCCCCTTAAATGAGATTACCATATCACGGGAAGGAAGCAATGACACTTTCGTTACTGGAAATCCTTTCCCTATAAAAAGGCAAACCCCCGCTTCTCTCAGAGACAGGGGTTCACCACACACCATTCACTTCCAGGATTAAGAGCTTTGTTTGGCTGACTTCAGTCTGGCCAGTTCTTCCTGAACTTCCTGCTGACGCGACCATAAAATGGACGTGCTAATGCCGCGAGAGAACTGCAAACTCCAATGGCTTAACCATTCTGAGCAAACGAAAAAGTCCGCGGTTTCCGCGGACTTTTACTCTGCTCTATCAATTTGCTTTTTTTGGTTTTGTAAAACATAAAATATTAGCTGTGCAAAGTGTGTAGCTTCCGGAACAATTTACGGATCCACCCGACGATCACGGGTACCAAAAACAGCATGACGAGTCCGGCAGCAACGAGAACCCCGATTTGCGTTTCCTTTTCGCTGGAGAGCATCTCCTCTACACTGCTTCCAATCAAAATCATACGCTGATCTTCTCCCTCGCCGGGCAGATGAATGGGCTCCAGATGTCCGTTAACGGCCCGGCCGATCACCGTGATCCTTTGCCCTGGACTAAGCGCGTGATATCCGTAGGCCGTTTCCTTAGGGCTCTCCACAAGCAGCGGGCGGGATGTTTCCCCCTCATGGACAAAGGGGAGTTGGCTCGTTTCTACTGTTTCGAAATCCAGAGGCAGCCAGTCGGAGTAGAATTTGAAACGTTCACTTTCCACTTTAACGCCTTGAATGCTTAAATCCCCCCATACTTGCGGGACGGCGTCTTCATTCCACATATAGTTACATCCGCTTTTGCTGCAATGCCAATTAAACTTTTCCTTTTGAAGGAGCAGGTAACGCTGCCGTAACTTGCCTTGATCCGCTGCAGCGGTCTCCCCGTCAGCTTCTCCTTCTATCCGGACGATCCCGTTCGTGTCAGCCGTCAGCTGCTGAACCGGAGCCGCATGTGAGATTAATGAGGCCAATCTGGCCGAGTCCCAATACAGCAGCAGCAAGCCGGCTAATATGAAAAAGCCCAGGAATTTTAATAATCCCAGCCAAAAACGGGAAGCCCGGCTTCCGGCCGGTTTCCCTTTCCTCTTGGATTTACCTTTGCGATCCCCTTGATGAGTCTTTGTGCTGCTGTGCTTTGTTTGACTTTTCGAATGCCTGGCCACGCGCTCGTTCCCCCTGTGAGCTCAAAAATGTTGTCCTTGTAACATTACGGAGCCGTACTAGATCGGGTTTCAGCAGCGTGCACCTGTGTGCTTGATGATTCATACACTTTTCCTGTTACCTGATATTTGGCTTGCAATTTGCAGGATCTTCCATTATTTTTTGAATGATGCCGGTGAGTGCTGCGTCCTGCTTTCAGATGTCGGCTTTGATAAGTCCAAATATGATCGAATGACGAAAGGAGATGCCCATGAAGGAGTTGGGAGCTCTAGTTTCTCCACCAAGGGTCTGGTACCAAAAGAAAAGAAACATCCTGCGGATCGTCCTGCTGATGCTGTGCCTGATAGAACTGGCTATTGTCGGGGTGAAGTATGATGGTCATGTCCGCCAATTTTTGTGGATCGGAATCGCCGGATACAGCGCGGCATTGATATTTTTCAGCTATATTTTTACATACGTGGTGCTCCGGTACGGCAAACGGCAATCGGTTACGCGAAGAGCAGACTTGCTATTAGCCATTTTTATATTCTTCCTATCGTTATTCCCTTTAGTTATGCTGGGGAGAGTAACAGCAGATATCGTTCAGGGGCCAGTTGTCAAAACCGTGCACGTCGTCGAAATATGGGATCCTAGACGTGGCGGGGACCGCGTACGAACAGAGGACGGTAAGGAATACGAGCTCGGGAACAGGCATATTGTCATGGAAAGTGGCGGCACATACCGAATCCAGGCTCTGGAATACTCGGGAATGATTCTGGCAGCCGAGGAGCAGAACTAAATAAAGGATTCGATAAACGGAGAGCATAACGAGCCCGCTGCAAAGCGGGCTTTCTTTATATGCCTTGTCAAACCGCCGCTTCCGATAAATTGTTCGAACTCAGCCCAGATTTCTTTTCATTTGCACCGTGATGATTTTGCGGCCGCCATCTAGTTGGGAAATTTTCAAATCAAAAGGTCTGAAAGAATGTTTATGATAAAATGCCAGTCCTCTTGAATTCGCATGATGACAGGAGAGGAAGAGTTCCCTCACCGCATAGTCCTCCTTTGCCTTATGCATCATTGCATGCAATAAAAACTCACCGGCTCCTCGCCCCCTGTGACTTGGTGAGACAATGACGTTCCCAAGCCAACAAGCATGACCACTTCGGTTATATAAATTAGCGTAAGCGGCGATTTGGCCTGAATCTTCTTCTATAACAACGGTTGGTTCAAAGCGGTTCATGAGTGAATGCGATATTTGTTCTGGTGTTAACGGGAACCTAAAACCTGGGCCAACATAAAGCAGCTCCTGTTCCGTTTGCGGGAACCCGCAAATGTCTGTCAAATCCATCCTGGATAATGCTCTGTGAGTATACATATGTTTCACTCCTAAAGCGGCGTAGAGTGGATAAATGCAATGAAGATCGTTCGCCCACGCACTGATACAGGAATTAAATCAATTCGGGAAGCGCAAAGACGCCATGCTTCGTAAAATCGCTGATGATCGCCTCAGGCAAATATTGAACGAGCTCCGACTTCGTGGCCCATCTATACTCGTCGTGCTCATGCGAGAGGGTTACGTGCGGTTCATCCGTTCTGCACAGATAAGATAAAAGCACAATTTGCCTCCCCGGATCCGTAAAAAATGTCGTTGCAAACAGCAATCGATCGATACTTGCGTGAATCCCCGCTTCTTCTTTAATTTCGCGAATCAATGCGGTATCCAAATCCTCGCCAAACTCCAGATTCCCACCGGCCGTTTCCCAGCCTCCCGCGCCTACTTCGTCTGAACCGGAACGTTTGAGGATCAGAATACGGCCTTGATGGATGATTACAGCTTTTAATACGACAACGATCTTACCCTTCATGATATGGTCCTCCCTACATGCAGCGTCTCTCATTGTGATTGACGATACATGAAATGGGGATGGTTTTCAATTCATAAAATCGATTCTTCTGCAATCCATGAAGCTGCCTCTTGAACAAAACGGCTCGGCTTCCCGATGCTATACAATTGCAGTTCATGCATGGCCCGGGTACAGGCGGTATAGAACAGCCGACGCAAGCTCTCTTCTCCGTATTCTTCGTCCGAAGCGTTATAGACGATCACTGCATCGAACTCGATTCCTTTGGCCAAATATACCGGAATGACAACGATTCCCTGTTTATATTCGATTGAACCGCTGGTAACGAGCTTGATATCCCCCAGATCGTGAAGGGATTCAAATACGGATGCGCTTTGGGCTGCGGATTTGCAAATAATCGCAACGGTCCGGTGCCCCTGTTCCCGGAATTGTTTGACTTTTTGCCGAATGGACTGATGTAATTGATCCGCGTCAGCAGCTCTCGTGAGTACGGGGCGGCTTCCGTTCCGGTCAAAAGGAATGATCTCTTCTCCATTGGGGATAAGCGCCCGTGTAAATTCGACGATCGGACTGGTGGACCGGTAGCTTCGGTTCAAAATAATGGCATCGGTTTGTTCCTCTCCGTACAATTCGGCCAGCATGCCGAAATCATTCGTACCGTCGGCGTGCGCGAAGACTGCCTGGTTGAAGTCGCCAAGCACCGTCATTTTCGCCGCCGGGAACAGCCTTTTTATAAATTCGAATTGAAACGGCGAATAATCCTGCGCCTCATCCACGAGGACATGCCGGATCGAAACATTGGTCTGAAAGCCTTCGATCAGCTCTTTTAACAGCAAATAAGGTGTTGCGTCCTCATAAAAAAGCTTTCCCTGGTCCATCTGTCGGGACGTCATTTCGCCGATTTCTTTCCATTCGGAAGGAAGTTCTGCTCCTTCAACCTCGCTGTCAGCCGGATGGGAAACCAGCATTTGCTTATAGATGGCCGGCGTATCGATAAAGCCCATATCTTTAATTTGTTGCCGAATACGTTTGAATTTCCTGCTGACGATCCGGCGCGCCAGCTCCTTACGGACAAGTTCCAGATCCACATCCTCTTCCGATTCTTCGGTTAACCCGTGTTTTTTCCGAAGATGCGCATAAGCTTGCTGGTATTCATCATTGTCGACCAGCTCAACGGCGTCCTGCACCCAAGGCTTTTTCCGCTCGGCCTTCTCCGCTTCTTTGACCAGCTCCTTCAACCAATCCGACAACTTTTCCAGTCTGTTGGCAAAGCGAAGCGTCGTGTGCTCACTGTAGAATCTCTCCATGATTTCCTCGGCGGAAACGAGCGTTTTGCCTTTAAAGGATATATCCTTGAATACCATTCCGGATTGTTCCAACGCCTGGCGGCAGGATTGAATCCGATCAAAAAACGACTTTGTCGCCTTAAAGCGGATACCCGCCATCCGCACCCGATAGTCCGGGTCTTCCAAACCCGTAAGAACGTATTCCAGCTGAGTGTAAGGATCTTCAACGTCGAAGAAGCCGCTCAGCCGGTGATTTAGGTACTCCTGAAACGTGACCTGCTGCATATTCTCTTCCCCGAGCTCTGGCAGCACGCTGGAGACATAACTCTTGAACATGGCGTTTGGCGAAAATAAAAGCATTTGGTCCGCCGTCAAACGGTTCCGGTATTTGTACAGCAAATAAGCGATCCGCTGCAATGCCGCCGACGTCTTGCCGCTCCCAGCCGCGCCCTGAACAATGAGCAGACGTGCGCTGTCATGGCGGATAATCCGGTTCTGCTCCTGCTGAATCGTCGCTACGATGCTTCGCATATGCGTGTCTGCGGATTGACCGAGCACCTGCTGGAGAATCTCGTCACCGATGGTGAGCCGGGTATCAAACATCGACTGAATAACTCCGCTGCGGATGATGTACTGCCATTTTTGCTCCAGCGTGCCCTGAATCGGCCCGCCGGGCGTGATGTATTCAGCCGGACCCGGTGTGCAGTCGTAATACATGCTTGAGACCGGGGCTCTCCAGTCATAAATCAGGAACTTTTCACCGGTAGCATCCGTGAGTGAGGAAACGCCGATGTACACGCGCTCTGTCTCGTTCATTCCCTCTTCGGCAAAATCAATCCGCCCGAAATACGGCACATCCTGCATGCGCTGAAGCTGGGACAGCCGCTTGGAGGACTGGCGGTGGCTGCCCTGGCTTAAGGAGAGGACCTCGGACTGCTGCCTTAAGCTGATAATCGTTTCTAGAAAATCGTCAAAGTTGTCCGTGTTCACCGTAACGTCTTCCCAGAAATGCTTACGGATGTCCACAACCTCTTGCCGGCGGCGGGCCGTCGCTTCCTCATATTCGTTGATCTGATCTTGGATGATGCCAATCACCTGATTCACCCGCTGCTGCTCCTGTTGAAGTTCTTGACTCATGAAGAAACACTCCTTTACACAAATGTTTGTGAGTTCCTGAAAAATGGGGGTTGACGGAACCGATGCGATGGTGTAAGATATAATTAGGTAATACTGATTAAATTAATAAAGATCACATGACGCATATTTAAATTTACCATGTTGCTTTTATTTTGGCAACTCTATTTTTGTTTACCTTCTAACTCCGCCTTTCACGGAATAACGTTCCGTATGGCGGAGTTTTTATGTTCCGATGCAACCATTTTGTGCCGAAACTCATTGATCAAAGTCAACAAGAAAAGGAGTTACGCCGCCTGCAGACGACATAACTCCTTCGCTTTTTTTATAAAAGCAATTCCCGCTTTTCTCAGGGACATATTCAGAACTATATTTTCTATGCCTATTCCTTCTTTACCCCTGGACCGCCTTGGTATACCCCTTCCTCCTGCTTGATGTCGTCTTCGTCCAGCCCCTGCCGTGCCAGCACGTCCGCCGCGTTGTCCTTTGGCACATAGCCGATTTTTTCGCGCAGATATCCAATATCATAATAATTGTCGTCATTCGCTGAGGTCCCGTACATGGTCAAAAACTTAAGGGATGGATCTGCCTCAATGCAGCATTCGGCCAACTGCACCATATCCCGCCGGGAGATCCAAATATGAGCGGTGCGGTCCGAGTGAGGACGGTCGTCGCCCGGAAAATTGCCGATCCGGATGTTCACAGAGGAAACTCCGTACTTATCGGAATAGTAACGGCCCAGAAGCTCGATATAGCTTTTGCTCAGCCCATAAAAGCTGTCGGGCCGGTGATCCTCGGGCTTGATATGCTCTCCTACTTTATAAAAACCGGTGGCATGATTGGAACTCGCGAAAATAACCCTCGATACGCCGCCTTTACGGGCGCCTTCATAAATGTGATAAGCACCTGTCACGTTAATGGGAAGCACTTTACCGAGGAAATCGTCTTCGTCTTTAGCCCAGCCAAAATGAAGCACCGTATCGATACCCTCCAGCGCTGCCGCCACAGCCTCTCCATCCGTGATATCCAGCTTGCCGACTCCGTGCTCCGGATCGGGCCGAATATCCGTTGCGACCACTTCATACTTGCCTGTCGACCGGAGACCATCCGCTACACAGCTTCCGATCCGTCCGGCTGCACCGGTAACGAGTGTTTTTCGTTTCACATCTCCCACCTCATTTCTTATTGTTCGATCAGCGTTCTTCCTGCTGCCACACATCCTTATAGTCTTTATGCCTCTTGAATTGAACATGGGCAAATGAGCAGGCGGGAATAATCTTCTTGCCTTCCTTCCGGGCCATATCCACCACCGCTTTGACCAGTTCATCCCCGATCCGCTGTCCTCGCAGCTCTTCGGACACATACGTATGATCTATGACGATGGTTCTGTCGTCTACGGGCTGAAAAGTGATTTCCGCCACCGCCCGATCACCCTCCACCATCACAAACCCTTGATCGGCTTCACGGATTTCTCTCAAAATTCCCACGCTCCTTGTGCAAAGTTGTTCCATCTTTGTTCTATCTTCTTTATTCTTCCCCGCCGAATGGACAAGCGAAACCTATAGAGGGCTTAACGTCATAAAATTGGCTCCCCTGAATTTTACTCTGGTGCTTTACCAGAAGAAAGTGTATGATTAATACTTGTCAGTGTTTTTTCAACAAGTCGATGCATTATTCATTCAAAAGGAGTTTGACATCATGACCAGACACAAACTGGGATTCTGGATTTTGACCGCTCTCGTCGTGGGGAATATGGTCGGTTCCGGAATTTTTATGCTGCCCCGCTCGCTGTCCGAAGCGGCCAGCCCTGCGGGCGTCATTCTGGCCTGGCTGGCGACTGGGCTCGGGGTTCTTATGCTCGCGCTGGTTTTCGGAAGCCTGGCTGTCCGTAAGCCGGAGCTGAGCGGCGGGCCGCAAATTTATGCGAAGGAGCTGTTCCGGGAAGGCTCACATGGCTCCCGCCTGGCCGGCTTCATGTCCACTTGGGGGTACTGGGTAGGCAATATAGCCGGGTTTGTGGCGGTGATTACGACCTTCGCCAGTTACCTGTCGACCTTTTTTCCCGTGTTGACCAGCGATAAGGTGTGGGTGGATACCGGAATATTGACGTTAAAGGCCGGCAATGTGCTGACATTTATCGTCTGCTCGCTTCTGCTGTGGGGCACGCACGCCATCTGCATGAAAGGCATGAACGGTGCGGGCCGATTGAATTTTATAGCGACGGCTACCAAAGTGGTTGGCTTTGCCTTGTTTATTATCATTGCATTATTCGCTTTTCAAAAAAGCAACATCGGCCCCTTCCTGGCTCCACGGACCAATGACAACGGCGAAACGCTCAGCCTGCTGTCCCAGGTCAATGCTGCCGCTGTTGGAACGCTGTGGGCTTTTATCGGCGTCGAATCCGCCATGGTCTTTGCCGCCCGCGCCCGCCGCAAGCAGGACATCCGCCGCGCAACCATTGCCGGGCTGCTCATCTCCATCGTCCTGTATGTGGGCATCAGCATCTTGACAATGGGACTGCTGACGCAGGATCAGCTGATGGCTTCCCAGAATCCGCTGGTGGACGGTATCACAGCGGTAATCGGTCCGATCGGCGGCAAACTCCTCGCTGCGCTGGGCTTGATCAGTCTGCTTGGATCGACGATCGGCTGGGTGCTGCTGAGCGCCGAGGTCCCGTTTCAGGCCGCCAAGCTGGGCGTGTTTCTCCCTTCCTTTTCCAAGGAAAACGGAAAGGGCATGCCGAAGACGTCGCTATGGATCTCGAACGCGGTCGGTCAGGTTCTGCTGCTGTCGACGATCTCCGGCTCGATCTCGGCCGCGTTCGATTTTATCATTTACATTGCTACGCTTGCCTATCTGGTCCCTTATTTGATTGCTTCACTCTATCATATTAAGCTGATTTGGACCGGAGAAACCTTTACGGCTCGCAAAGAACGGGTAACCGAGGGCATGATCGCGGGGCTTGCGGCATTGTATTCGCTTTGGGTCATCATCGCGGGAACGGCGGATTTGAAAACCTTCCTGCTGGGCATTGTGTTGATCGTCAGCGGCATTCTGTTTTATCCGCTGCTGTTCAAGAAAGGCAAGGTACGCGGCACATCAAACTGATCATTACTGTATGAAACACAAAAAGGCGGCCATCTTGGATGGACGCCTTTTTCATAGGGTGCCGTTGCGACAACAGCTTCAACTTCTATGGCTTACCGATATACAGCTTACCGTTCGCAAAAATCGCCGAATATCCGAGCTTGTACAGCTCGAAATACGGAGCAAGCGGGTCTCCTTTAAGCCCGTATCGGTGCCATTGAAGGTAGTACGAAATCCAGTAGTCACAGGCAATGGAATAATAAGCCTCGCTCAACATTTGAACAGGTTCCTGATCATCCGTATGCTCACTCACCAGTTCAAACAACGATTCGTGTACGACGGGATCATACTCCTCTCGGAATTTTTCGAATTCGCTGCCGGATACGATGACTACTTCGGAGACCGTTCCGAGATACGCCGATGCCTCAACCGCTTCCTCCAGCTCGGCATGATCGTCCATCAGCTGCTTCAAAGCGAGGATATGCCTTTTACCGAGATCCCTGAGCTCCTCTTCGGATACATGATCGGATTTTCCGTTAAAATACCCGGGCACCCATTCCCCTTGAAAGTCCTGCGGATCCAGCATTTCATAAATCGGGAGGATACGTTGTAAAAAGATATCACCGTCTTCCAAGGGTGCGAACGTAGCTTCCACCCCTTTTCCGCTGGGCATATAGATTTGAAAATAGCCGTAAAACATCTCTTCTTCAATGGGCCCTACAGTTTCTTCAGCCTCGTCTTCATCCATCAATCCAAGCACGTATTTTCCATACTCCTGCTGATCGATCATATCCGCCTCCTGTCTCTAGATTCTACTAAATAGAATTATAAAGCGGAGGGAGCGGCCGGGGCAACGGTTGGCCGGACACGGAGCTTGTCCGATTAAGATTATGCTTGGGCCGCGCAACTTCCCACATGATGCTTGCGTCTTGATTAGTAGATTCAAGTAAAAGAACACGGAGGATGATCATGAAATATTCCCACTTCATGCAAGGGGTGCTGCTATCTGCAATGGTTGTGACGGCGGTATCACCCCATTCGCTTGCGGCAGCATCCACGCAACCGGGAGATCGAACGGATTCTGCAGCACGGTTATCGGTTTCCAGCTCTGCAGAGTCACCGGCCGCGTCAGCTTCCAGCACTGCTGCTTCGGGAACGGCTTTCGTTCAGGTAGCAGCCGGGAATTATTATTCGGTCGGACTCCGGGCAGACGGCTCGGTGTGGACCTGGGGAAGAAACTTATTGGGCGAACTCGGTATTCCCGATACTACGGCCGTTTCCAGCATGGTGGCACCTGTTTGTCTCAACACACTGCCACCATTGAACTCGATAGCTACCGATGGGTATGGTTACCAATTAGGTGTCGCACGCGACGGTACGGTTTGGGAATGGGGATCACGACCGGGCTACGTCCGGGAAACCCAGGTTCCGCGAGCACTCCCGGGTTTATCCGGAATCTCGCAAGTAACGACACTGCAAAAATACAGTGTTGGTCTCGGAAGCGATGGGTCCGTTAAAGCGTGGATGAGAGATCAGAAGAGCGGCGATTCGAGCCAGCCGATTTCAGTTAAGGGCTTGAAAAATATCGTCCAGCTGCAGTCAGCATCCGATTATATCTGTGCGCTGGATTCCGCCGGATCTGTCTGGAGGTTTACGGTGAATACTTCAGACAATCAGCTCCACCTCTCCGTACCGGTCCAAATACAGGGTTTGCCGGCATTGAAGCAAATTTCCACGCAGCATGCCTATGACGCTTATGGAGTAGACAGATCCGGCAAGGTTTGGAAATGGTCGTCTATCCAAGCTTCTTCCGGCACAGAAAAGCTGTATGTAAGACCAGTGAGCATTCAGCCGTCCCTTCAGGTTCAAAATGTGTATGCTTCCATCGGTTATATGTTGCTGGTGAACCGGCAAGGCGAAGTGTGGATGTACGACGGCAAACCGGGCAGGTCGGCCGTTAAAGTCAAAGGACTGCAGCGGATCGTATCGGCATCGGCCGGGGATACCCATCGCTTGGCCGTTGATGCTAAAGGCCAGGTGTTCGGCTGGGGAGCGAACAATTGGAACGAGGTAGGCGTCGCGCGTAATGCGGGTGATGGCATGGAATACGCACCGGTTCCCATTCAGCGGCCGATCACCATTCGTATCAACGGCAGCTTGCTCCCCGCCTCCTTCCCGGCAGTCAATAAGAATAACTCGATCATCGTCCCTGTAAAAAGCATAGCGAAGGAGCTCGGAGGCTCTCTCGAGGCCTCTACAACTCAGGAAGGGACCACTTACAGGCTTCAATACGGCCAAACTACGGTGACTTTCCATCCCGACTCGGCCGAAGCAGCCATTCAAGGGCAGTCCATTGCATTGTCCTCCCCGGTAAGTATGATAAACGGCGCCGTCATGGTGCCAGCCTCCCTGTTCAAACAGCTGGGATGCCAGGTCGATTGGAATCCGACTCTTGCCGAGCTGAGCATTCAAGGCAAGTAACAGGCTGTTCATGCGCAGAAAGCACACGCCGCTAAATGCGGTGTGTGCTTTTTTCATAGCGTAATTGCCTAACGATGATTGTAGCTAAATTTCATTCAGCGGTGATATGTTTAAGCAAAGCCAACAGCTCTCTGATCCTGGGAGCAAGGTCCTCGTTTCCGCTCATGATCCGCGTGAATTCCGCTACTCCCTGTTTTAGCAGCACACCGCTGAAATAATAATATCCGTAAAAAGAATCCGGCTCATAGCCGCGAGGTTCTTCTTCCTCCCACTCCTCCTCGTCTCCGTCTTCTTGCACGGGCCAGAGGTACTTGTCATCCAGCAGCTCATCCATGGATGATATTAAACCCACGTCTCGAATATTCTGATCTGCTAATGCAGAAGCTACAGCAAGGTATAAATCGATCTCTTCGATGGAAACCTGTACCGGCTCAACCGTCCTTAGTTTCTCCATCAATACAAGAATGGTCCAAGGGGTCACCTGCCACAAGGTCCCCTGATGTTCGATCAATCCCGCTAGGGAAGCGTACTGTTTTTCTTCAATGAACCGGGGAATGTCCGTGCCTCTCCCATAGGCCGTCGTCAACCGATGCCATGGAACGTCTGGGATCTGAATATCGGTAATAGCCTTCATCGCATGATTTCACCTCTCGCTCTTTTTCTTACTTGCTTGCTTTGCTTATATTTACTTCCACGCCGCAGTCCATGCTTCCTTTATCCGGGTATAACAGGTTGGTATCTCAGTTACTTAAATAAAGTTTTTATGTTGACAACATTAAATTTAAAAAATATAATAACTTACGTAAAGTAACTTACTGATGAATTCAGACTGCAGTCGGTTCATTAATCCAAATACATCATAGATGGTTCAGGTGGTGCAAACATGTCGTTTTTCAAAAAATTATTTGGCACAGCAGCCAAGGAGGAAGTTACAATGAGCAAATTGAACATCGGTATTATTTTGGGAAGCACGCGTCAAGGCCGGGTAAGCCCGCAAGTGGGACAATGGATCAAAGAAATTGCCGACCAACGCGGTGACGCTAACTACGAAATCGTGGATATCAGCGATTATAATCTGCCTTTCCTTGGAACGACAGACGGTTCCGAACCTGGCATCGCCGCTTGGAACCAAAAGCTCGGAGAACTGGACGGCTTCGTGTTCATCGTTCAGGAATACAACCACAGCATTACCGGCGCGTTGAAGAATGCGATTGACTTCGCCCGTGAAGCGTGGAACAACAAGGCAGCAGGGATCGTGAGCTACGGTTCCACCGGCGGCGCCCGTGCGGCGGAACATCTCCGCGGTATCCTGGGAGAACTTTTGGTTGCCGACGTTCGCGTTCATCCAACGCTGTCTCTGTTTACCGATTTTGAAAACGGATCGGTCTTTAAACCGCAAGCCCTTCATCTGGACAATGTTAATGCGATGCTGGATCAAGTCGTGGCTTGGAGCGGAGCCCTCAAGACTTTAAGATAATTGTATAGTCAATCCAGATAAATGCAAAAAAAGCTGCCGAGTTAATCGGCAGCTTTTTTGATATTCACCACTACTATACTAATTATTCCTCAGCCTGCTTTTAATCCCCCGCGGTGACCAGCCGAGTGGTTTCCTGCACCAGTTTGCGCAGAATATCAAGCGCCTCCTGTAACCGTCCCGCATCTGCCGATACCAAGGTAAACATTTGATGGACCCGCTCTGCATAGGCTGGCGGCTTGATATCGAAAGCGTCGGCGAGGGCAGTCGCTCCCTTTTCGTTCATGCAATACTGATGATTTATGGCGAACAGCACCTGATTCAAGCAGGATACCGCCCTAAAGCAGCATCCGCTCACATAAGAGATGTCTTTCTTGGCGAGCCCTTTCATCCCGATGTCAAGCGAAAATTCGGCTTCCCACAAAAACTTGCCGATGACCGCTTGCCTGTATATGGCTGGGAAAGGCGACGTTTTGGACTTCAGTGCGGTAATGATGTCCGCAGAATCCCATAGCACTTGGCACAACGCGACTTCCGCCATGTAAATGGCGTTAATAAAGCCGTGAGGATGGCCTGGCTGATAATCAATCGTGACGTTTCCCGCAAGGCATTCTTCCATCACCATGGAGACTTTGCGGATATCGCGGTACAAAAAATCAACCGGAATTTGTTCGACTTGCAGCCAGCCCCCGCCATTGATCCAAGGTCCCCATCCGCCAATCTCCGTGATCAGGTCCTTTCGGCCCTCATCATCCATGGTGGCTGCGATCCGGCAGAGTTCATCGATATCCAATCCCTCCACTGAATCGTAATAGATACCGATATCGATATCGGATCCGGGATGATGCGTCCCTCTGGCTCTGGAACCACCAAGTACGATGGCCCTGACCCCATCAACCTGACAAAGATTCTGTGTTATTCGATGGATTATGGACTGAATATCCATGCCGGCTCACCTCATTCAACTCTTTTCATTTATTATAGCAGCCGCACAAACCGGATTTACGGTAGAAAACGATTTAACGTAAAAAAGCACCGGCTAAAGCCGGCGCTTGGCCTTATTTCCACCATTCATCAAATGGGGTCACAGGCAGCTCACGTTTATGCTGCGAACGGTCGTAACGCTGCTCGATCTTGAGCTGCTCCTGCGGGTCAACCTGCTGCCCGGTCAAATACTGGTCGATCACTTCGTATTCCATGCCCAGCTCGGTTTCATCCGGCTGCTGCGGCTTGTTGTCCAGCAGATCGGCCGTAGGCGTCTTCAGATACAACCGCGCTTCGGCGTCCAAAGCTTTAAGGAGCTTACGGCCCTGCTCTTTGGTCAGCCCGGTCAGCGGCAGAATATCCGCTCCCCCGTCACCGAATTTCGTGAAAAACCCGGTGAGCGCTTCGGCAGCATGGTCCGTCCCGATCACCAAACACTGACGCTCACCGGCAATGGCGTACTGGGCGATCATCCGCATTCTCGCTTTGACGTTTCCTTTATGGTAATCGGAAAGCCCACCTCCAGTAGATTCAGAATAGATAAGGGCGAAAGCGTTGACGGCATTCATGATGTTGAAATCATAGCTCTCGTCCGGCTTGATAAAATCCAGCGCCTTCTGCGCATCGTCCTCATCCTTCTGAATGCCGAAAGGCAGCCGAACCGCGTAGAATTTGGCCTCATATCCTTCCGTACGCAGCTCCTGGACCGCAAGCTGGGCAAGGCGTCCTGCCAAGGTCGAGTCCTGCCCGCCGCTGATGCCGAGCACGAACCCTTTGGCCCCTGCCTTTTTGCAGTAATCCTTGAGGAAACCGATTCGTCTGCGAATTTCCTCCTCCGGCTTAATCTCAGGCTTTACATGAAGTTCTTCAATAATCTGTTGTTGGTTTTTCATATCAATGACTCCCTTCTATCGGTACAGTTTATGTTGGCACATATAAGCATAGCAGTTGTCGGGAACCAGGTAACGCGGCTCACCGCCTCGTTGGAATTCATCCCGGATATACGTCGAGCTGATTTCCATCGCGAGCCCTTTGTCGATCAGATGAAATGTCTGTCCGTCGTCGGCGTTCCGCAGAATCGGCGATTTGCTGATGGCCGCCAGCATGTTGATTCCGTCCCGAGCCATCACGATAAACTTGTTTTCCTGGATGAGCTCCTCGGATTTCTTCCATTTCCCTTCCCCGATATCAAGCAGCAGATCCGCACCCATGATAAAATAAATGTCTTCGTCCGGGAATGCCTCCTTGTAATGCTTCAGCGTCAGATAGGTGGCAATTTCCCATCCTGCTTGCTTCATCTCATAATCGTCCGCGACAAATTTATCATTGCCATCTATCGCAAGTTGAATCATGTTCCACCGGTGCCCGTCGCTGGCATGCAGCGATTTATCCGGCCTTTTGCTTGAACAGGGCAGGAAGATCACCCGGTCCAGCCGGCAGCGGTGGGCCACGGTGCTTGCCGTCCACAGATGCACGTTGGTAATAGGATCGAACGAGGATCCGTAAATTCCGATTTTCGCCATGTTCCCCTCCTTAAGGCTGCAGCTGCCGCTGGATGTCCCGCTGAATTTCGTCGATCAGCCTCATTTTGTTATCCCAGCATGCCTGGCTCAGGTTCACCGGATACTCTGCCGGATTCAAGATCCGCTGATATTCCTCCCAAAGCACCTGAAGATTGTCACGCGCAAACGTTCTGATGTCTTTCAAGTCCGGCAGTTCATACACCAGCTCTCCGCTGTCAAAAATTAGATGATGGAGCTCCCTTGCCTCAAAACCGGTCACGAACTTGGCAATATACGTATGCACCGGATGGAACATTTTGAGACGTGTCTCTTTCTGTGGTTCTTCATGCTCCAGCGCAATATAATCGCCTTCCGATTTGCCGTTGCTCCGGTTGATGATGCGATAAACCCGCTTTCTGCCCGGGGTTGTAATCTTTTCGGGATTTGAGCTGATTTTAATGGTGTCGACCATTTCACCAGTTTCATTCTCAATGGAAATCAGCTTGTAAACGGCTCCCAGTGCAGGCTGATCGTAAGCGGTAATGAGCTTGGTTCCGACACCCCACACATCGATCTGCGCCCCCTGTGCTTTCAGGCTCATGATCGTCTGTTCATCGAGATCGTTGGAGGCATAAATTCGGGCTTGCGGAAAACCGGCATCGTCGAGCATTTTTCTGGCCTCTTTAGATAAATAAGCCAGATCGCCGCTATCCAAACGTATGCCTTTGAAGGAGATCCGATCGCCGTACGCTTTGGCCGCCTTAATCGCGTTCGGTACTCCGGACTTCAACGTATCATATGTATCGACAAGAAAAACGCAGTCCCGGTGGGACTCTGCATACTTACAGAAAGCGGTATACTCATCCCTGTAAGCCTGAACCATCGCATGGGCATGCGTTCCTGCCGTCGGAATGCCGAACAGTTTGCCGGCCCGCACGTTCGATGTCGCATCAAACCCTCCAATGTACGCTGCGCGCGTTCCCCAAATGGCCGCATCCATTTCCTGGGCCCGTCTGGATCCGAATTCCATCGTGACGTCGTTTCCGGTAACCTGCTTCATGCGGGAAGCCTTCGTTGCGATCAGAGTCTGATAGTTGACGATATTCAGCACAGCAGTCTCGATTAACTGAGCTTCCGCCAGCGGTGCCTCAATCCGCATCAGCGGTTCATTGGCGAACGCCAGCTCTCCTTCCCTCATAGACTTCACGATTCCGGTGAAGCGGATCCCGGAGAGATATTTTAAAAATTCGTCGCTGTATCCATCTTCCTTCAGGTAGGACAGATCGGATTCCGTAAAACGAAATTGCTGCAGATAGCGCACCACCCGTTCCAGTCCGGCGAAGACGGCATAACCGTGGTGAAATGGGATTTTACGAAAATAAACCTCGAACACGGCCCGCCGTTCATGAATTCCATCCTGCCAGTAGGACTGCGTCATATTGATCTGATATTTATCCGTATGCAGCGCAAGGCTGTCATCTGCATGAAGATTGGTATCCGGATTCGGTTGCTGATTCATGCGTTGGTCCTCCTTTTGTAAAATAACAATTAACCAAATGTTAAATCAGATTTCGAAAAAAATAAGATCTTTATTTTCGCACAATGGATTTACTTCTTGCTGTGATATATGGAGCTGCTGATATCCGCATCCACAAAGCGGTACAGCTGCGTCGGTTTCTTCGATGTTCGGCTCGTCTTCTTGCCGGCCACCTCCTGGATAAACGGGAGGGACTTGATCTTTCTGGCAAAAGCCGCATCCAGAGCAATCGCCGAATCTTTCGTTACGGTGAGCAGTACGCTCTGCAGCTCCGAATAGGTGAACTCTTCAGGCAGAAAATCCTTGGCCGCCGTCGTCTCCAGCAGCTTCCGCCGGATGACGGCAATGGCGTCCTGGATGATGACTTCATGGTCAAACGCCAAGTCCAGCGACAGGACGTCGTCGACCGGAAACAGCTCAACCTCGCTCGCGTCATCATTGGCTGCTCTCTGGGACAGATGGCGTTCGGGCACGATCGCATAATGCGCGTTCGATATGATCCAGCCCCGCGGGTCCCGACCCGGCGTATCGTATACGCCAAAATGCTTCAGATGAATATGCTCGACCCCAGTCTCTTCTTTCAGTTCCCGCTGCGCCGTTTGAAAAGCTGACTCCGTTGGTTCGACAAAGCCGCCCGGCAGCGCCCACTTCCCTGCTTCGATGTTGGGGCGGCCCTCACTGTCCGTCATACTCCGTTTGATGAGCATGATTTGCAGCTCCATAACAGGCGGTTTAAATGCTTCCGTCTTCTCCGAACGGATTGTAAAGACCGCGATGTCGGACGTATAGCCGTCAGGTGTGCGGTACTTTCGGACATCGTATTGCTGAAGTGCTTGTTCGTTGGACATATTTGCCTGCGCCTTTCCTGTTTCGATTTACAATTAACATTTTGTTAATTAATAATATACCTGGGGTGTTTTTTTGTGTCAAGGGTTATGTTGCCAAAATAATAAAAAAACAAGCCGACTTCTGCGTCGGCCTGTTCAAATGTTTCGGTCAGGAAGCTGTTAGACAAAATAGGCGGTTCCAAGACCGACCTAATTATTGGAACTTACTTTTAAGCGCTCGAAAGTCTTGACCATTTCGGCATCCTCCAGAAAAATAGTTTTCCCTCCCAATTCTGAACCCATAGCCAGCTTGGTTCCTTCAGCCCTGTAAATGCTGACGGAATCCCCGGCAGTGAACTCTACCGACATACCGTGGAAAAACGTTTCGGGAAATATCCTTGGCAGCGTCACTTCCGAGCCTTCGGCAGTAATTTTTTTAAGCATCCGGCAAACGGTACGAATCCCCTCCTGATCCTGCTTGTTCGCTCCAATCAGTGGTTTGTAAATGAGGTCCCCATCCTGCATATGAACAGACTTTACAGTGTCGACGGCGCATGAAGCGGCCATCTCCTGAAAGCTTCGCTCTTTAGGGAGTGCCTTCCGTTCTTCAGCATAAGAAGGCCGTTCGTAGGTCAGCCGCTCGGAGCGGGCGTTTTTTGGGAATGGACTGTGATAGGCGAAATCTAAAATTCCATAACCGGGATACCAAGAATCCCCGGCGAAGCTCAGCGTATCTCCTGGATACGGCGTCTGGTTCTCACGGGCGTATGCCAAATCTTTACCCGTTAAAAGCTTGTCGGCGAGTACCGTGGTTGTCTGGTCCCTCAGGTCGATTAACGTCAACAAGCCGGTGCGGCTCGGCCGGACCACTAAATAATCCGTTCCAACGGCCTGAACGCCGAACACGTCTTCCTGCTTGGTCAGCTCCGACAAATCATGCGTGGCAACGATCTTCCCTTCGTCGTTATATACCCACACGATCTTTCCGTCCGTCAGCACCGTATATTCGATCCAGCCTTTAGGATCATATACCTGATAGTATGACGTATTCGGTTCGTACCGGAGGTCATAAGCCGCATGCTTCTGCTCGACGATTCGGTTATTGCGGATAAGTAGGGAGTAGACATCATAATGGGGCTGAGGGTTCGCGTATTTGTCCACAAAGGTTAGCACCGTATTTTTCCCATTTCGAACCGCCCCATCGGTCGTAACGGTCCCTTTAAATTTAGCATCCAGTTTACCGATCGAGGTTACATCAGTTTGTTCATCTTTGGTTAGATACAGGTCATGGGTAACCTGATTCAACCAAATCGCATAGGGCGTTAATCTCATGTAATCGTCCGATTTCGTCATATGTACGGTTTGCGTGGCCTTATCCCACTTCACTTCCGTTCCCATAGCCTCGGAGAAAAAGCGCAGCGGGGCATACACCCGCCCGTCGACCATTCGAAGTGGCGAGGACAGGGCGACAAGCTGTCCATTGACGCTAGCGCTTTTCGAGCCAAAAGGCAGCTTCACGGTGAGCTTTGGATACCTCATTGTTACCGTTTTGGCCTGAACGTTCCAAGAGACCAGGGTACCGAGCACTTCTCCCATATCCCGGACCGGCAGATAAACCGTACCTTTGTCCAGGAAAGGGGGTGTTTTCGGATTTGCAGCTTTACCGTTCATCGTCAAGTTAATGCCAGTATTGGTTGCCGCGGAATTATCGGCGCTAACAGGCAGTGCAATTGCAAATGCAGCAGCGGCGGCCAGAAAAGCAGCCGGCAGAAATGAATTCCATCGTCGTTTGAAGCGCATCAGATAGGATCCTCCCGTTATAAAAAGATGAGTGCCTAATCAATAAACGCCGGAAATCAGCTGTTGGTTGCTGCCCTGAGAAATTTCCCCGTAAATAATTCACCAGCTTCAGTGCCGCATGTGATGGTTTGCCCGCCTTACCGCCAAGCGCTGACCCGCTCGGATTTGCGGACAAACATCGACGTCAGGGACTTCGCTCTCGCATCAAGCAGCTTCTTGCGGCCCTCGGGAGTCCGGGTATAGACCAGCTCAGCCGGTCCGATATGCTTGCGCCACAGAACGGCAAAGCGCTCGGCATGTTCCTTGCGGCGTCCGATCTCCTCCGGGACGGCATGATAATCATGCGACCGGCCAAACCACCGCCGTGATGTGCGATAGACTAAATAGCGGGGATTGTCGATCGGATCGAGCAGCTGCTGCAGGGCATTGAGAAACAGCGTCTTTTCATGCGTACTCCCATCCCTCAGCCAGCATACGACGGTTCCCCCTTCCTCCTGGGTTCCGATCAGATGAATACTCGGCGCGGGTTGGACCAGCTTCATTTCATACAGCACGGTGTATACGGCTAATCCGACTTCGCGAATACTTCGATCCAGCGACTGGTGCTTGAACGTCATTTTTGCAGCCTTGTAGATCCAGGGGCTGGCACAGACGGCCGCCAAGACGGCAGCGATGCCGAATTTGAACCATCCAGGTGCATCCGAATGCAGCATTTGAGGCGATGAGGCCGCGTCAAAAAAGGTCTCCAAACCGAGCACCAACGCGAAAATAAGAACCGCTTTGACCGTATAGGGATAAACCACCGGCCTTGGAACGCTCTTGCCTTCCGCCTTCAGCTCCTCGGTCATCGAACCCTGCAGGGCAACGGCTGATGCCCAGTGCTCCTTGAGCAATTGCCGCTCCTTTGCCCTTTCCAATGTTTGTTCGTTGTACAGCTCAATATCCCTTTCCGCTAACTGTCCCGGCCCCAATCCCATTCGCTCCATACCGGATTCGCTCGTTTCATTCGTAATGGACAAGCCCACCAACGAGCGGAAACGTCTGGCAAGAGACGCCATATCTTCTCCTCCATCCGCAAGCTCCGTATCGACACAGGCCAAATGCCATATCGCCCCGGTTTTGTCCGGATTTCCGCGCTGCGAACGGATCGCACGCCCCCGCATCTGATTGGACAGCATAAATGAGCCTACGTAGGAGGCCATGATCATCGAATTGATCCCTGGCGCATCCCATCCTTCGCCCAGCAGCGCGGCCGTACCAACGAGTACGCGGACACCGCCTTGGTCAAAGAGCTCTGTGGCCCATTCGACGATAACGGAACGATTCGAATCGCGCACATCGATCGTCACGTATTCGGAATCATGGGCGAGCGGCCGCTCCGTGAGCGTAATACCGCGCTGACCGGCCGTTTCCCGCACCCATGCTGCCGCAGCGACTGGCAGGATCACAAGTGAGCCGGTAAGAACGCCGATGGGGAGCTCTCGACCGCTCGGTTCTTTTTCTTTAAGCCGTCTGCGGATGGTTTCGAAAATCGGGACCACTCCGAGGCGCTGAATCGGCTGTTCATCCCCCGCTTGCTTAGGCATATCTTCCTTCCGGATATAATCGGTCAGGATGACCATGCGCAGGCCTTCGCCTAGGACCGATCTCTCAATATCGAGGATATGTTCGATTTGCTTCAGCTTCGAAACGCTGTGAACCAGCATTTTGTCCAGTGCCGGGGTGGACCGCAAGTACACCTTTCGCCGCTCAATCATGCCGAGTTGGCTGAGCCGTCTGCGAAATTCCTTCAGCTCAGGCCGATCTGAATCCACATGGGCATCTTTAAACAATACCCCGTTCAACAGCTCCTCCAGCCATTCGTCGCTTAGATTAGGCGTATCTGCTTCTTTGAGCCCCAGCAGCCTGACCGCATCACGCCACACCGGCTGATTCGCCGCCCGTAAGAAAATGACCATGCTGGAGTAATAACCAGGGGAAGATAATATCTCTTCCATGTGGGATTCCGCGTCCGTGATCCAAGGGTGGCCGGCGATCAATTCGGTTATGAATTTGTCCCGGATGAGCTCGCCCCGCAGCCTGGCCGCATGCATGCGAAACTCGCGGAGCTGCGCCGCTTCCTTCTCCTCAGGCGGGGTCAGCATGATGTAATCCTGATGCGGGCATAATTCGCCATGACGGACAAGCTCCGGCACGCTGATCTCCTCATCAATCGGCCCGCACAGCTCGATATAACGCTGCCACTCGTTCGGATTCACGTCATACGGCGGCGTTGCTGTCAGCGCAATTTGGGTCGGCCGCTCCAGCATGCCGCACAGCTGAACCGCGCTCCTCCACCAGGACACGCGCAAATGATGGGCTTCATCAAAAATGACGGTGTGCAGTCCCAGCTTCTTCAGCTTTTCAATGATCTCTATCGCTGCTGAAGGCTGGCCCACCTCGTCTTCCTTTTCCGCCTCATCCGTGTCTTCTGGAATCTCATGCTCCTCCGGAGCCGATTCACGTTCAGTCGCAGCATCTTCCGTATCATCGACCGCAGTTTTCATCCCGTGGTCACGTAGAACAGTAGACTGCTTGTCTCCCTGCTCCTCATCCTTTTTACCGGCGGCGGAGAGAACAGTATGTAAGGCCTGATATGTTGTAATTGTGACCATGGCCGGATGATGAATGGAAGTCGACAACCAGTCCGGGCGTATGTCTGTATCCAAAAAAAGCTCCATGAAGCGGTTTGCCCACTGCTCCTTGATCGTCAAAGTCGGTGCCAAAATGATCGTCGGCCGGTTGATGCGCAGCATGACTTCCAGGCCCAGAACGGTTTTGCCGGATCCGGGAGGCGCAACAAGATGCAGGTGCTGATTGCGCAAATGCTCGTCCAACCGGTCCAGTATCCGCTTTTGATAGGAACGCCACGGATAGCGAAATTTGATATGGTCAGGAAAAGCCTTGGTCTGATTCTCCATGGCGGTTCACCTCTTTTCATCTATTTCCTTTCGTCCATATTCCTCTTTACGCCGAAAAACGTGCCACGGATTCGGGGAATGGATATTTTGTAAAATCATTCATGATTTGAGCCGGTGATGAACAATACTATAATAGGGAATCTTTGCCGCTGTTGAAAAGTCATTTATGAAAAAAGGGGGATGCTTATGGCTGCATGGCTTATTTACGCGCTGCTTTCAGCCGCGGCGGCTGCGCTGGTGTCCATTTTCGGGAAAATCGGTCTGCAAAACATCGATGCCAACGCCGCCACGGCGATTCGGGCCGTCATTATGGCCTTATTTCTGCTCGGCGTCATTGCCGTACAGGGGAAGTTCGGCCAACTGGGAAGCATTTTTACACAGAAAAAAGCACTCAGCTTCATCGTGCTCAGCGGAGTGGCAGGTGCAACGTCGTGGCTGTTCTATTTTATGGCCCTCAAGTACGGCAAGGTGTCGCAGGTAGGGCCCATCGACAAGTTAAGCGTCGTGATCGCCGTCATTCTGGCCTTTCTGTTCCTCGGCGAAAAAATATCCTGGCTGAACTCGGCTGGCGTCGTGCTGATCGCAATCGGCGCACTTCTGGTCGCCATGAAATAACCGGATTAGGCACCTTTATTGCTGTTATCGTGATCAGGGGCCGTGCCGAGTTCTGACTCCTTGAATTTGCGCATAATTTCCAGCAGCATCACATGCAGACTGACCCAGACACCGCCAAAAATGTATCCGGCAAACACATCGCTTGGGAACTGTACGTGAAAATAAACCCGGCTGATCCCGACCGCCAAACAGATCAGGATCACCGCCACAACGAAGGGAATCCGGACGTAACGGAAGTGATAATGCCGCAGCAGTAAAAAGGCCGAAAAACCGCATACTGTCAGCGTAACTAACGTCTCCTCGCTCGGAAATGTATTGAACAGCTGCACGCCAGCTGCCACCGGGCCAGGACGATGGAACAACAGGCGAAGCACCCTGTCCAAGAGCTCTCCGCCGGCCACAACCCATACCAGGAACGACAAATCAAGCCCGCGGTCCCGGCTGTGGAGCACAATCCACAAGCCTGTCAGGCATAGAACCGGCCCATACAAATCCAAAGTCCCGAACCTCTCAAATACGTGCATCCAGCCCGCCCACTCCGGACCGAACAGCACCGATATTAAATAAGAGGCAATTTGATCGAATTGTCCGTACTCATGCGACAAAAAATCCTGAATGACGCCGAGCATTAACGAAAAAAACAATACAAACGCAGCAAACGAGGCCAGCAGCAATAGACGTACCTTTCCGAAAGACTGAAAGTGCCGCACGCCGCTTGCCAGCAAATCCATCAATCGCTCGATCACTTGATCTTTATACTTGCGGTAGACATAAATGGCCGCTGTCACCAGTGCCGAACCGATCCCGAAAATAACCATGTAACGATTGACTGTAGAGTGATAGGCTTCCCATTTCGGGCCGAGCACTTTACCAAGCGAAATGAACAGGCCTACCCAGAAAAGCGCGCCGGTGTAGGCAAACAGCGCATAACGCCGGAAGGGCATACGCGTTACTCCGCAAAAGTAACCGGTAATATGACGGACCCCCGGTATAAAATATGCGACAAACAGAAGCTTGTCCCCGTAGCGCTCAAACCAGCCCGTAATTTGATTCATCCTCTCTTCGGTGAGATGGACCTTGCTGCCATGGCGCGAAATAAAAGGGCGTCCCAGCCGGTATCCGATCCAATAAGATAAAGTCACGCCGGTCAAGACGCCGGCTCCGGCCGACACCATGCTCAGCAGCCAATTCAGTTTCCCTTCATACACAAACAAACCGGTATAGCTCATCATCATTTCACCGGGAAGAGGCAGGGCAAGCATTTCCAGGCACAAAAACAGATAGATCAATGCGTAACCGTAGTGCTCCAGCATATTCGTCAGCATACGTACTTCCAGCTCCCTCTACACATAACCGCTATAACTTATTTAGTCGTATAACTTTTACTTCATCGGCTTTATAGAAGCCACTTTCTCTATATTTCCCATTCATTTCACGCTTTTAACATGCGCCGGTCCGGTCTTGAATAATACGCGGTGTAAAAAGACCGTGCCTTCTTGTCAAACCGCAGGCTCCAAGCCGAAATAACCAACCCCAACGAGAAATCCGCCGGGCTTGGTTGGAGTTGCCTGCCATCCTATGAAACGCTAAGCTATTTTGCATGGATCCCAATAAACGGCAACCGTTCCTTGGCTGCTCTCTCATTGCCTACATTACTCCGCCGTCACTCTGCTTTTTCGGGACTTACCGGTCGTCCGCTTCTTTACATACCATGACAAACCGGCAAGGATCATGAAGACCATGCAGCCGATCACAGCCCAGAGCAGTGAACCTTTCCGTACACCGGCGTACAGTGCGCTCATAGCCACAGTATGCGGAAACACACCGATCGCCGTCGTCAGCATGTAACGAAATAGGTTAACCTTTAACAGCCCGGCGGCATAGTTGACAGCATGATAGGGGATGAAGGGAACGAACCGTGCGATCAGAAGGCCTTTTAATTCACTGGCTCTCAGCCAATCATCCATTTTGGCAAGATACGGTTCAACCCGCGTACCTGCAAAATAGGATGAGAAAGACCAGGCAAGCCAATATCCCCCAAAAGCTCCGATGATCCCCGAAGTCCACAAGCAGAGACCTCCCCAATATGGTCCGTAGATTTCCAGAACCATCACGGCGGTGATTTCGCCTGGCAGCGGGAGCATATTTAGCAGGGTTTGAAACAGAAACACAGCGACGAAGCCAAAGAAACGATAGCGGCGTATCCACGCGACAATAGATTCCGCATCCCCTGTTTGCAGCACATAAACGGTATATATCGCCAAAGCGGTCAAGAGCAGCATTCCGAACCATTTCATCCTATGCTTCATCGTTTAGGGACGAAGCATCAGCTCATAATCATGGTTTGCATCTTGATAGTTCTGCAGAGTCTTCAAAATATCGTTCACGATCAGCTCGCCTGCCGCTCCCTTATGAAATTCAGCCATTTTTCCGCGGATCCGATCGGCTATCGTCGGTGCCCCGAGAAAATCCCGGAGCTGCTCCGCGAGCTGGCGGACATTGGATGAAATCTGGGCCATGCCGTTGGTTTTAAAATAGCGGGCGTTTTCCCTCTCCTGACCGCCATACGGACTCAGAATAAAAATTGGCAGCTTCAGAATGACGGCTTCGGACAAAGTTATGCCCCCGGCCTTCGTTACAATGCAGGAGGACGCGGCCATCAGATCGTGAATGTTTTTGACGTATCCAACCATATTCACCTGCGGCTGACCCGAAAACAGCGTCGTCAATTTCTCATAGGCTTGCTGTTTGCGTCCGCATACGACTGTGATTTCGCAAACTTCCTGGTCAACCAGCAGATGAATGAGCTCGACGAGCTGCTGGAACACCGTAAATGTGCCTGCCATAATCAAAATACGTTTCCCCTTGGCCGTTCCTTGTGCAGCACGGGGCAGCGGGCCTTCGGCGGCGGCTGTATAGAATTGCGGTCGTACAGGGATACCGGTAACGCTGATTTTCCCCGCTGCGGCGTCATAGTTTCGGACCATTTGGTTCTTAATCTCGTTAGTAGCCACGTAATACCCGAACGTATACGGATGAATCCAGCGGGAATGCAGGGCATAATCGGTAATGACAGTAAACGTACGCGCGGCGTGAACGCATTCTCGCTCCGAAACGACGCCGAAAGGAAATGTATTGATGATCGCATCGGGCCGGAAACGGCTGATGGTCTCCAGCATTTTGCCTTTCACGAGTCCGTTCAGGTACCGCATCACCGGCCCGGATGGATTGGAATCCCTGGTCATGTAATAGCTCCAGCCATAGTAGTCGAAGCCCAATTGGGACGTAAATGTGCTCATTTGATACACTTTCGAGAACAAGGAATTGAGTACCGGATGAGCTTCCTTCATGAGGTCAATGATCTGCACCTGGTTGACCTGCTGCGCATGAAAATAGTGCAATAACGCCGAAGATACCTGAAGATGGCCGTCTCCAAAGCCGGCTGTCAAAATCAAAATACGCGGGCGACGGTTAGACATGCTTGTTCCCTCCCTTTGGTCTCATCGGATTGCCAGGCGACACAAGTCGATGCCTGATCCGGTCAGGATGATCTGCCAAGAGTTAACCGTAATTGCGCTGATATGAAAAATCCTTGCCGGGAACGACCAATATATGGTCCAAAATAAACTGCTGCTCTTTCTCGGAAAGGCCGGACCGTTGAATCATATGGCGAATACGTGTTTCCAAGTCATGCATGGACTGCAAAAACAAATCCATATCCTGAAGCTTTTCATACATGCCTCTCACTCCCCATCTATATTCAAATTCCATGGCTTCAATTTCATTTAGGACGGTTTCCACAGATTTCGGATCGGTTCGCTGCCCGATGTACGGCCAAAATGTGACAAACCGTACAGGTCTTCCAGTGTCCGCAGGACATTTAAATGGGTGATCTTCTGATCGAATACGGCTTGACGAACATGATCCCCCACGATAATCGTCGGGATATGATTCCGGCTGCCGTAGTCGTCTTCGTCCCAGGTTAGAATCAGGATGCTGTTGTGGCTCTTCGCCCATTCGACATAAGGACCCAGGTTCTGTTTAAGCCACTTGTCTGCCGACTGGATCGTTCCGTCATGCATATCATGATCCAGGTTAGGGATCACAAAGGAAACGGTCGGAAGCTGGGTGTAATCAGCCGGGAAATCGGTGAATCTCCGGTTTGCCGATTTTGGAATGTTGGTAAAGTTCACCCAGGGACTATGTTTTCTTCCGTACTGCTTGTTGGTGCACACGGTCGATCCGACAGAAGGCAAACCTTCCGAGTATCCCGCAAAAGTAAGCTTGTGTTTGAACAACTCGCTTGCCAGATTGGGCGCGGTAAACGTATGTCCGCAGGAATCATTGTGAACGCCTTGGTCGGACCCGGAAAACAGGATTAGATAATTCGGCTGGCTTGGATGAGCGTTGGCATACGATTCCGTGAAATACGCCCCTTGCTTAGCCAGGCTGTTCATATAGGGCGCCGCCCGATTCCCGATGATGTTTTGGCGGGAATGATTCTCCTCTACGACGATGACGACATGATCGGGAACCTTTGCCGTTCTTCCGCTTTGGGCTGCATTTTGGCCAACGGGTTTCATCGTCTGGGGCTTTGATACGTTTTGCCCCGCCTCCGCTTGCCCGGTTCCCTTAGGCCCGGCACAAGAACACAAGATAATGAGGAGAACAAACAGTATTGTAAATTTACGCAATTGCATTAACATTTCACTTCCCTGCGGGTAGTTGATCTTCTTTGTTCACGGGCCGGGGCAAAATCTTCGATTCGTATTTTTCATACCATCCGAGACCTGCTTTAAACAATCGGGATGCGAACGTGAAGCGTGCTGCAAGATGATGCACGCCTGCTGAAACTATGATACCGATTAATGCCCCACCCAATACGTCAAGCGGATAATGTACACCCGTCCATACCCTGGAGAACGCAATGCACGCAGCCAAGATCAGCCAGATGACCCCTTCTCTTCGGCGATATATCACGAAAATCGCGGCAATGGCAAATGCTCCAATGGAGTGATCACTTGGAAATGATGCATTGGCAGGATGGGGGATCAACTGGAGCACCGAATGGGTGACAAACGGGCGGTTCCGGTAAAACAGGTGACCGATCACTCCGCTGATTCCAAGCCCGATGGCAGCGGAGACGACGGACTCCACCACCATTCTCCGGTTGCTCTCCTTACGGGTGAACCAATAAACCAGCAGTCCGGCAAAAAACAAATAAAATGCTCGTTCCGCCAGTATACGCATAACAGGATTAAGGGAGGAAACGGATCTTCCCCACTCGTTAATGACATGAAATAGTTGATAATCGATTTGACCCATACTCATACTCATTCTCATACTCCTTCTGCTTGTTCTGATCTGTTAACGATCGGTAGAGATCAGCTTAACGTAGGAATATGAAAATTTAATGAGAATCAACCCATCAATGGCATCGGCTTTAGGAGGATACCGCCGGGAACGACAAGGTTACACGTGTTCCTTCGTCTTCGACGCTCGTCATGGCGATCTCGCCTTGATAATGCGAAATGAGATTTTTGGCGATCGCAAGGCCCAGGCCCGTTCCTCCAATTTCCCTGCTGCGAGCCCGGTCCACGCGGTAAAACCGGTCGAAAACATGCTGGATCTCGGCCGTCGGTATGCCGATTCCATAATCTTGAATCGATATGCACACCCGTTTTTGCTCTTCGTAGCAGCGAATGTCGATTTCTTTATGTTCCGCTGAATACTTGACTGCATTTTCAATGACGATCAACAGCATCTGCTCCAGGTGAAGCGGGTTGATCCTCACCATTTTACCGGTCCCCTCCGCTTTCATGCGAAAAGCGAACTCCGGGTACAAATGCTCCATCCGCTTCAGGGTTTGAATCATAAACGGTTCGATCCGGATCCGTTCGATATGATCGGTCAATGTCGCTGAATCTGACCTGGACAGTGCCAGGAGCCCTTGTACGAGCCCCTTCAGCCTACGGACTTCCTGAAGCGACGCGTTCAGCGACTCCTCCAGGATGGCCGGATCCTTTTTCCCCCATCGGTTCAGCATGTTCAAGTGACCTTCCAGAATGGTGATGGGCGTGCGCAGCTCATGCGAGGCATCGTCCACGAACTGCTTTTGCTGGCGGAATGACACTTCCAGCTGGTCCATCAGCTCGTTGAACAGGCTGGCCAACTGTGATAATTCATCCCCGTTTCCGATGTTTCCGACGCGTTCCTGAAGCCCGTTTTGCTTCACATTTTGGATGGTAACCGCAAGCGCCTTAACCGGCCGCAAAAACTGCTTCGCGATCGCCCAGCCGCTGGCAGCGCTGATGCATACGGCCAGAAAGCCTCCGATGACCATGACCCACAGCAGCGTCGCGTTAAAATGGTCGAAAGTTTCGAGATTCGTCGCCATTTCGACCGTTCCCGACTCGTTCTTGATCGCAAAGGGTGTCCGGTAAATGAGAATGTGGTCTTCTCCATGCCACGCATCCTGCAATGAGCTGGTCGTACTTGGCAGCGGGGTGATCCACTTCGGATTAAAATGGTTCGTAACCAGCAGCAGATTCGCCCCGTTGTCGTCAATCAGGCGGATCATTTGATTTTTACCGAGAATATTGCGAATGAAGGAGCTCGCTTCCGGTGATTCCAGCGATTCCTTCGTTGCCTGCTGTTCTTCTAAATAACCCTGGACCTGCGACATCATGACGTGCAGCGCGTCCCGTTCCTGGTTCAGCATCCAGTGCTTCAATACCAGGTATTGGGCAAAATTGTACGTAGCGAACAGCAGAAAAATGAGCAGCGTAGCGCCAATCATCAGCTTCCATATGACAGGCAGCCGCTTGAGCCAATCAGTTATTCGTCTCATGGCCGCATCACGTATCCCATTCCGCGTACGGTTTGGATGACGCTTTCTTCTCCGGCAGAGTCCAATTTATTCCGCAGATACCGGACATACACATCAACCACATTCGTCTCCACCTGCGAATCGTAGCCCCATACCAAGTCGAGCAGCATATCTCTGGTCTGGACCAGGTTTGGATGCTTCATAAACACGGCCAACAGGTCGAATTCACGCTTCGTCAGCTCGATGGGGGTACCGCCCCGGGTAGCTACTCTGGCATCCAGATCCACCGTAATGTCCCGGAATGTCAGAACTGCCCGGTTCGGTTGATCCTGAAGCTCAATCCTGCGGAAAATCGCGCGCATGCGGGCGAGGAGCTCCTCGATGTCAAAAGGTTTGGCGATATAGTCATCGGCACCGCTGTCAAGGCCCTGCACCCGGTCTTCGAGACCGTCTCTTGCCGTGAGCATGATGACCGGGGTACTTTTCGCATTCCGGAGCCTGCGGCATACCTCTACCCCATCCAAATGAGGCAGCATGATGTCCAGCAGGATCATATCCCATTCCTCCGCCAAAGCAAGCTGAAGTCCACTGGATCCGTCATAGGCAGCCTTCACAAAGAATTGCTCATGCTCAAGTTCGAGCTGGATGAAACGCACCAGGCTCTTTTCGTCTTCTATAATAAGTATCCGTTTCATTGATATCTCCTCCAGGTTACTGCTGCGAAGACAAGTATATTGGAATTTCATGAGAAAATGATGAGAAGATAGGCACTGTTGCCATCAACAATCAGTACTAGTTTGATCATACCTTGAAATTGTAAACAAATGATAATCCTTCCTAACATTTTCTGTATACAAAAAGCAGAGCCCCACAAGAGACCCTGCCTTGAATGCTTTATTATTGTTCTCTATTCTCATGCTCTCCATCTGCACTTTCGGATTTTCCCCAATGATGTTGTGTGGAATGCTTCTGATGATTCGACGGCTTTTGTACAGAACCGCTTTGGTCGTCAGATGTCGATGGTGCAGTGACTGACGCATCGGCAGAATGCTGACCATTGGAATCTTGGCTGCCTGCATTTTGTCCGTTACTGCTCTGTTCATTCGAAGCCTGACTGCTTGTTGTCTGCCCGCCGGAAGCTTGTCCATTGTCGGAAATGACGCGACGAGCGGTTACAAAGGTATGATCCCAGGTGCTTCCAGAAAAATCGGATACCGTCACGCCAATACCGACTCTGTAGGTATGAAGCAGTTGTCCGTTGCCTATATAAATGCTGACGTGATTGATGACTCCGTCATGATTCGTATCGGAGAAAACCAAGTCCCCTGGCTGTAATTGATCCTTGGACACCGGCGTGCCTACCTGCGATTGCTCTCTTGATGAGCGCGGCAGATCGATGCCGTTTTGCTTGAACACATATTGCGTGAATGAGGAACAATCGAATCCGTCCGTTCGGCCGGATGGAGCCCCAAACTGATAACGAACGCCTAGAAATTGTTTGCCTGTTGCGATAACCCGATCCGCCACGGAGCTGTCAGATACCGAGGCTGCGTGAACCGGATGGGCCGGCAGCAGCATGCTTCCGGAAAAAGCGACGGAGAGACACAAGCCGATTCCCATAAAAGTTTTGACGATACGGCTCTTTCTGATGAGGTTCGTGTTGTTATTCATAAAGACCCTCCTTAGAAGTCGTATTGGATAAGTGAAATTCATGCGGATTAGTGCTTTTGCCTTCACAAACAGTTATAGGCGATAGAAATTAAAAAATGATGAGAATGTCCAATATCCTCCTCAAGCAATTTTATCCAAGCGTCTGCTGTGCAGTTCGTAGAACGGTCATTTTCACAGAAAATTTTCATTCTCAGCTGTTACACTCATGGACAAAACCGACTCAACACAGGCAGCAAGAGCAAGCTGAGGCGGTGGTTTCTAAGACGATAAAGGAGGATGTAAATGGAACAGTTTACGCATAATAAGGAGGGCTTGATTCAGCCGCCCGTAGGTCCGGATAGGCAGATGTTAAACAAAGTGCCGCAAGTCACCATCTTTTTTTGGATCATTAAAATTATGGCAACGACCGTTGGTGAGACGGCAGCGGATCTTCTGAACGAGAACCTCAACCTCGGACTGACCGTAACGACTCTGCTCATGACGGTGATTTTGATCGGATCTCTGGTTCTGCAGTTCAAGGCGAATAAATATGTGCCGTGGATCTATTGGCTGTCGGTCGTGTTCATCAGCGTGGTCGGTACCTTGATCACCGATAATCTGACCGATAACCTCGGAGTTCCGCTGGAAACAAGCACCATCGTGTTTGCCATCCTGCTGATTGCAGTATTCGTAATTTGGTACGCAAGCGAAAAGACGCTGTCGATCCATTCCATTACGACGCAGAAACGCGAAGCTTTCTATTGGCTGGCCATCTTGTTTACATTTGCTTTAGGCACAGCCGCAGGAGACCTCATCGCCGAGACGATGAACCTCGGATACCTGGTTTCGGCACTCATATTTGCATCGATCATCGGTATCATCTGCTTGGCATATTACGGCATCAAGCTGAATGCCGTTCTCGCCTTCTGGCTCGCTTACATCTTGACAAGACCGTTCGGGGCATCCCTCGGCGACTATCTGTCGCAAGCGCCAGGCGACGGTGGCCTTGGGCTTGGAACCGTGGGAACAAGCGCTTTCTTCCTCGTCATCATTGTGGCCTTGATCATTTATTTGTCTAGATCCCAAACCAACGAAAATCTTACCGGTCCGCATCATATCACCGGTAAATAGACGGTTCATTGAAAAGGGCAGCGGGTTCAAATCCCGCTGCCCTTTGTTCTAAGTCCTCACAAACGATAGAAATCAACAGTAAAAGCAAGTGCTCATCTTGCAGAGGTATTTATTACGAGTCCACACGCATAAATTGGCCCAGCTTACCGAACCACAACCGATAGCTCATCAGGGCCAGCAAAATGCTGGTGAGCGCCGCCGACGAAGCGAACGCAAACATGATCAATATTTGATAACGGACAGCCTCCAGCGGACTGGCTCCGGCCACGATCATGCCCGTCATCATGCCGGGCAGTTGGACGAGCCCAACGGTCTTCATCCCGTCGATCGTCGGGATCATGCTGGAACGCGCCGAGCGGTTCAGCATGCGATGGATGGCCTGCCGCGGGCTCGCGCCGAGAGACAGCAGCGTTTCGACTTCTCCCCTCGAGGTTACCGCTTCCCGCTTCATTTGGTTCAGAAACAAACTGGACACGACCATAGCGTTCCCGATGGTCATGCCGCTGATCGGGATAACATAACGCGCTGTGAGCGGGATAATGCTTAGAGCGAGCAGCAACCCCATCGTCACAACTTCCGTAATCGTAATGGTCAAACCAACATACAGATAGATGCGCTTCAATCCTTTTCCGCGCTTGCCCGCATTCCAGGTAGCTACCGCAATCATAAGGACCAGGATTAAGGCAACAAGCAGGAAATGTTGTGTGCCAAATATGTATTGAAGAACAAACCCGACAGCGAGCAGCTGTATCGCGGAGCGAATCGTTCCATATAGAATATCCCGCTCCAGTCCGAGCTTTTGCCATATGGATATACCGACGGATACGGCTATAAATACAAGCGTCGAAGCCAGCGCGATCAAAGACATGATATCCCTCCCTCCGACAAAGTCCCATTGGAGAGCGACCATACCCTGTCCCCGATCCGTGCCGCTTGGTCGCGATCATGGGATATCCAGACATAGCCCGTTCCCTCCTGCCGATTGATGTCCGTAATCAAACGCTCAACCGCATATTTACTGACATCGTCGAGCGAGGAAGTGATCTCATCCAGCAGCAGAAGCTTGGGACGCAGCAATAAGGAGCGCACTAGAGCCACCCGCTGCTTTTCACCGCCCGAAAGGGTGGAAGCTTCTTTGGACAAGCCCATATCTCCAAGCCCAACGTTTGACATCAAATGCGCCGCATAGGCTGGATCATATTCTGTATGATGCAGCCTGCTCACCGTACGCAGATTATCTTCGATGGAACCTTCAAGCATGACCGGCGTTTGACTGACGTAGCAGACGTTCATCCGCCAGTCTTGCGGATTCCACTCGTGCAGCGGCTTTCCGAGCAGAAGCATTTCCCCGCTGTCCACTTCATCGAGCAGGCCAAGAATGCGCAGCAGGGTGCTTTTGCCTTGGCCGGACGGCCCGACGAATACAATTTTCTCCCCTGCGGGGACGGTACCGGAGATTTGCGAAAAAATGATTCGGTTAGAGACCGAGGATATCGTTTTGCTTAAATTCGTAAATGACAAGATGTTATCGATCATTCATATAAATCTCCTCTGCGTGTGGCTTACTATCATCGATTACCATCCATTTTAAACATTCCCGGTCGGCTTGTCATGGCTTAAGGATCGATCGGTCTTCACTCATTTGCCTAGTTATCGTGAGCAAATCGAGCATGCAGAAGCAAATGGTACAAACCGGGAAATAAAAAAGCCGCGAAGCTCGCGGCTTATCGAGTATTCAATTCGTTGAGACAGCGTACCGCCAGATGGCTGTAATATTCCGCAGCCGGGAGCAGCGCTTCCTCTTCCGGATTAAACTTCGGATGATGCAGCGCATAGGGCGAGTTCGACCCTACGTACACAAATGCGCCGGGAATATGCTGGAGATAGTAGGAGAAATCCTCTCCTCCCATGCTTGGTCCAAGCACTGTGGTGACATAGCCGGATTCCTCCGCCGCATCGCTGGCGAACTTGGCCCAGTATGCGTCGTTGATCGTGGCTAGCGGTCCGGGGTACCATTTCAGCTCAGCTGACACCCCCGCCGATGCTCCGATTCCGTCAATAATTTGCCGGATCGTGTCCGGAATGCGTTTCTGTACCTCCACATCGAGCGTTCTTACCGTTCCTTCGAGCTCCACTGTCCCAGGAAGGACGTTCCATGTGTTCCCACCGGAGATTCGGGTGACGCTGACCACGACGGCATCGAGTGCGCTGACCCGGCGGCTGGTGATCGTTTGCAGAGCCAGAATGATTTGGGAGGCGGCGACGATCGCATCGGTCCCTTTCTCAGGCGTTGCCGCATGGGCACCGATTCCGTTAATGACGATTTCGAACCGGTCAACGCCGGCAGTGATGGCGCCTTCGCATGTGCCCAGTTCTCCTACCGCAAGCTCCGGCGAATTGTGAAGGCCGAAGATCGCCGATACGCCTTCCAACCCACCGGAGTCCACCACGTCTTTAGCTCCGTGTCCAGTTTCTTCGGCCGGCTGGAAAATGATCCGTACGGTTCCTTGAAGCTCTTGCTCCTTTTCCTTCAATAGATAGGCGGCTCCCAAGGCGACGGTTGTATGAAAATCGTGGCCGCAAGCATGCATTTTTCCTGCAAACTTGGATCGGAACGGAACGTCCGTCTCTTCATCGATCGGCAGCGCGTCGATATCCGCCCGCAAGGCCATGATCGGTTCCCTGCCAGTTCCAATTTGGGCGATGACCCCCGTCTTTAAGCTGGGTAAATCCAGAATTTCAATATTGGCTTCCTTCAGCCACGCTTTGATTTTGCGCGTCGTTTCGAACTCTTCATTGGATAATTCAGGTTCCAGATGCAGATTGCGGCGGATGTCCACCAAGCGTTCCTGCAGCTTCGCAGTGGAACCGGTATTCGTTAAACCGGGATTGGCCATGCGAATTCCTCCTTCTAACTCCGATGATGTAGTATATCATTGTCATTCTTCAAGGTACCGGCTTAATTCTTCGGTATAACGCTCAATAAAGTGCAATATCAGCTTCTGCTCGTCCGGGGAATAACTGTCGAAGTCCCGGTCGATATCCGAGCTTCGGGACTCGTGATACCGGTAATGGCCTTCGAACGCAAGCTGTCCAAGCTCCGTCAGCCGGAAATGGACCTCTTTCTTGTTATCCTCCCGCTGGAACTTGCAGATGAGCCCCTTTGAGCCCAATTTGGCGATCGTCTTGGAGGCGGTTCCCTTGGTGATGTTCAATATGCTGGCAAGCTCCGTCAGATTGGAGTCCTGATGCCTTCCAATGGCTTCAATCATATGGATTTCCGAATAATACAGCAGCATGCCGGGCACATATTCTTTTGGTTTTTTATTCAGGAGGTTATAAACTTCAAACATCCGTCCCAAGGCCAGGTCCACTTGAATATGAAACTGATCCAATACAAACGCTCCTCTAAATTGTTGTGTTCGTCAGAAACATTCACCTCATCTTATCCGTTCTTCCAAAATCCGTCAATCAAACGGATGGCCCATCGTGAAATCATGAAATGAACCTTTTCCAATGCCAGCTAATATCGACTAAAAAGTGTCGCCCAACATCGGTCGGACCGTTAGCTCTTCGACGACCGCCTGCGGACTTAAAGACAAGATGGCTGCAACCAGCAAACCGATGTCGCTGCCTTCCAGCAGTCGGTCCGGGGCTGTTCGCTCATTGGGAACGCGCCGCTCGGTAAAGGTACCGCCGGGATGGATCAGCGTCACACCGACTCCGGCAGGCTTCAGTTCCTCCCGTAGACCGAGCGCGTAATTTCGGAGCGCTGCTTTGGAAATGCCGTACAGCGAGGTATCCGCCCGCAGTCCGGCCGTCGACCCGATGACCAGGATGCGTGGGTATTCACCTTGGCGGATCAGCGGAAGCAAAGTTCGCACCCAATTGTAGTTGGATACGACATTGGCCAGAAGGATGCGCTCCAGCTCTTCACCCTTTGGCTCTGTAACGGAACGGGTGTCATCGAAGAAAGCGGCAGCGTTCAAGATGAGAACGTCCGGTTGGAATTGATGTTCCTTCATATATATAATGAGCCGATCCGGTGTTTCCTCGCTCGTCTGGTCTGCCGTGAAAACCAGTGCATTCCCACCAAGCGCGGTTCGCGCTTCGGCCAATGATTCCCCGTTCCGCCCCACCAGCAGCAGTTCATGACCGGAGACGGACAGCTGCCTGGCAATCGCAAGTCCGATCCCCCGGCTGCCCCCCGTAATGATGACTCTCATCGCAATCCCTCCATATCACCCGGACTTTAGTCCCTTTGATCCGGTTAAATAAAATACTCGGTGTCATGGCTCTGGACCGGGTTGTTGATCGCCATATAGATCTTTTCCACGATACTCAAGAGTTCCATATCGTTCCGGTTACGAGGCCGTTCGAACGGAACGTCGAAGATTTGCTGGATGCGGCCGGGACGCGGACTGAGAAGGACAATCCTTGTCGCCAAATAGACGGCTTCAGCCACGTCATGCGTAATAAAAAAGATCGTCTTCTTCTCTTTCTCCCAAATACGTATCATTTCGTCCTGCAAGGTTAACCGTGTCAAATGGTCCACCGCGCTGAAAGGCTCGTCCATAAGGATGACCCGCGGATCGGCTACCAGCGTCCGGGCAAGCCCGGCGCGCTGCCTCATGCCCCCGGAGAGCTGATGTGGATACTTGTCCTCGAAACCAGCCAAGCCTACAAGTTCGATCGTCTTTTGAACTTTATTGCGCCGCTCCTCGCGGCTGAAGCCGGCAATCTCCAAGCCGAATTCGATATTGCGGCGGATGCTCCGCCAAGGGAACAACGCGGAATCCTGAAACACGACGCCGATGTCGCGGCTGGTTCCGGCTTGCGGAACCTGATCCAGCAGCACCTCTCCGCTCGTCTGGGATAGCAGACCCGCGGTAATTTCCAGGAGCGTGCTTTTTCCGCAACCACTTGGACCAAGCACGCACACAAATTCCCCGTCCTGCACCGTCAGGTTAATGTCGTGCAGCGCATAGGTTTGCTCTTCATCGATATTTTCGTATTCCTTGGTAATATGCCGAAGCTCGATTGTCGGCATGACATCAGCTCCTTTCCCGCTTCCCCATTTAATTGTTCGCCTTGTATTTCCCCAGCTTCAGCCTTTTGGCAACGCGCTCCGCAAACGTGTTGTCGAATGTGCCGTCGACCGAAATTTTGTCCCGCTGCATGCCATATTGATTCAGCAGATCTTCGGTCACTTGCAGGCGGTTTTTATCGACGATCGGGTCGTTCTCCCAGAGGACGATTTCCGATTCGATTGCAGTACGTGCCGTCTTCTCATCAAGGTTCAAATACTTGGCTGCCCAAGGCAGGAATTCATCCAGATGCGTCTTGGCGTATTCGTTGGCATAGAAATACACTTCGAGCACGCGTTCGACTACTTCTGGCTGCTCCTTGATCAGCTTCTCACTGGCTACCAGCACGCCGGTTTGGTATTTCGGCATAAACTCCCAAGTCTTGGCCAGCACATTCCCCTTGCCGGCTTGCTCCGCCATCGTTGCGAACGGCTGGTGAATAATCGTGGCGTCGACTTCGCCCGATTCAAACGTCGCGTAGGCGGATTGATACACGCCGTTCGGCACAAGCTGAACATCCTTTTTCGGATCGATGCCGTTCTGCGAGAGCACCTCCATCAAGGTTAGCGGCATACCTCCGATCGGCTGCGCAGAACCAATTTTCTTGCCTTTCAAGTCGGCAAACGACTTGATTTCGGGCTTGGCGATAATCCAGTAAGCCCCTCTGCTTCTCCACATATTGCTGACGACTTTGATTTTCACCCCGTTCACAATGGCAGGGATATAGGTTCCGGGATCCCCGTCGGCGATGTCGACCTCTCCGGCTCCGAAAGCCGCAACCGGGTTAATCGTATCGACAAAGTTTAAATGAATGCCAGCATCCTCATACCAGCCTTTGTCAATGGCAAACTGATTGGCAATTCCGGTCATCCCTTTGGAAAAACCGGCTGTAAGGGTGACTTCCTTGTTATCCCGCCCTTTCCATGGCGGAACCCCTGAAGCGATATCCACGGTTGTATTGTCCAGTGTACTTGAAGCTGCCTCCGTGCCGCTTCCAGCTTCGGCAGAACCAGTGGAGCTGGAGGAAGCGGGAGCATCCTTGGAAGACGAGCCGCAAGCGGCGAGCGTGAAAACCAGGGACAACGAAATAACTCCACTAATTGTTTTGCGTAACCATTGATTTGAGTACATGTTCCTCTTTCCCACCCTTTGTATAATGGATAATTTTATAATCAGGCGATCCGGCTCGGCATCCACCGGCGGCATACCAACCTTTCGACCAGGTTGATCAGCCCGACGAACAGAACGGATAACACCGTCACCACAATGATGACTAAATATAATCTTGGCGTATTCAGCACAGCCTGGGACTCATTCAGCAGGAAACCAAGCCCATTCTTCGCTGCTGCCATCTCGGCAAATACGACGCCGGTGATCGCCGTCGCCGCCGTCACACGCAGCCCGTTGAAAATGGAAGGAAGCGCCGAAGGCAGCAAAACCTTGAATACCGTTTGCGCCCGGCTCGCCTTAAATACTTTGGCCAGCTTCAAATGCTCTGTTCGGGTCTGCTTGGAACCCGTTACGGTGTTATACAAAATGTTAAAGAAACAGAACAGTATAACCAGAACGACCTTGCTTTTGAAGCCGATGCCGAACCATACAATGAGCAGCGGCATGATAGCCGTCTTCGGAATGGCCATGATCGCCGCCATCAGCGGGTCGATCAGCTTCTCCAATAACGGGAATGAGACGAACAGCACCCCAAGCCCGATGCCCGCTACCGCCGAAATGAGATATCCTACCGCAACCTCTTGCAGGGAAACGGACAAATGCGGCCAAAGTGTGTTTTCTTTGAGCATATATACGAACTCCTGTACGATCTGGGAAGGGGAAGCCAAGAATACTCGGCTCACCCATTCCTTGGACACCGCCAGCTGCATACCCGCCAGCAGTGCGGCAATAAATGCAATTTGCACGAATCGGATCCATAGGTTTTTCGCTTTAGTGTCTTTTTTGGTACGTAACGCCATGCGATGACTCTCCTTTCCTTCAGGCGTCCCCTACGACTACTTCAAATGATAGAAAGAACCGTGAATGTTGACGTACTGCTCAGGTGAGCCTTCCTGACCGCTGTTCAGTCCGACTAGAAACGGACGTTCTCCCCTTGATTGCAAGTACTCCCTTGCGGGTCCCTCTTGATCAGGCTCCAGAAATACCAGTTGGAACGAACCCAGAGAAATGACTTGTTTCTTGCCCTTCCAATAGTCATCATAGACGGCTTCCCCGGCCTCTAAGTGGAGCCATTTCGTCCATCTGCCGACCGTCTTTCCCAAGTCGCGAACCGTAAACGCCACATAATCCAGAGTTATGGGACCCTGGGCATGATCCGTAATGGTGCCGTTTGCGGTCAGTTCGGCCCTTCTGTCTTCATCGGAATCGTTCCATTGGATGAAGAATGGCAGCGGCAGTCCTTCGTCAGGCAATCCTGCGAACAACAGCTTCCATTCCAGCAGTTTTCCGTCCGGCCTTCTGCGGGAACAATCCACAGGGCCGATCACCTGATTACCCTCGGCGGCCAGCTGCTCCGCCAACTCATCAATTTGCTCCGTCCGCAGCGCGATCCGGCTGAGCCCTTCTACATAACCGTCACCTGCCAGCGTATCCACGAGCCCGTAACGTTGGGTATCCTGGTGGGGAGGCAGCAGCTTCGGGTCAAAAATGCCGATCCATTCGATATAGCGAAGATCAAAATACGTTAGCGCGTTGTACGTTCCTACCGATTCGTGCCTCCCGCCGTTCACCGTATGAATCCCCAGCCCTGCAAGTTCTTCCGGCGCTTGCTCAGGTTTATTCACAAAATGTACGGCATGATCAAACGTTAATTGGACTCCCATGGTTCGCTCCTCCTTGGCTTGTTTAAGGATGAATGATGATCTTGCCGAAAAATTCCCGTTCTTCGATCAAACGGTGCGCTTCCCTGATATCTTCCAGCGGCAGTACGCGGTCGATGACCGGCTTCAGTTTTTTACGGCTTACCAAATCCAGCAGCGTATGCAGATCTCCCTCTCCCCAGCCGTTGGAGCCGATGATCGAAATCTCGCGGACCCATACGTACCGGAGGTCTGTAACGGCATCGAATCCCGTCGTCGCTCCGCAGGTCAGAATCCGTCCTCCTTTGCGTGTCGCTTTGATGCTCTGCGGCCAGGTGGCTTTGCCGGTATAGTCCACTACAATATCCGCGCCTTGCTTGTCCGTCAAAGCCCATACTTCCTTGGAAAAATCGGTTTTGCTGTAATTGATCACATGATCCGCCCCAAGCTCTTTCAGCTTCTCCGCCTTGCTGTCCGATCCGGCTGCCGCAATAATGCGTGCCCCTGCCAGCTTAGCGATCAGCACCGCGGCATTCCCTACGCCGCCGCTAGCCCCCAAGATGACAATCGTTTCGTTAGCCTGAAGCCTGCCCTGCGTAATCAGCATCCGCCAGGCCGTTCCATAAGCGATCGGAAGTGCAGCCGCCTCGTCAAAGGAGATGCCTTCCGGAAGAGGAATCAAATTGATTGCCGGAACCTTTACGTATTCCGCCAGTCCACCCGTCGTATCCTCACCGAGTGCCCCTTTGCCAGGGATATGCGGATCGATCAGGACCCGGTCACCGGGATTAACGTTCGTGACCCCGGATCCGATCTCTTCGACGACGCCGGCGACGTCTCCACCCGAAATATGGGGCAGCTCCAGTTTTCTTCCTGGAATCCCTCTCCTGACGAATATATCCAAATGGTTCAGGGATACCGCCTTAACTCTGACTAGAACTTCTCCATGACCGGCTTCCGGTTTCGGATAATCCCCCACCACCACATTGTTTCGATCTCCATGTTCAAGAATCAGCGCTGCTTTCATATCGATTTGCCCACTCCTTTTTGTAATTGTTCGGCCAACATTTGTTTGAGCCGCGTCCGATCCACTTTCCCCGGACCGGTCAGCGGAAAAGCGTCCAATTCGTAAATCTCGCGAGGATGCGCATAGGCCGGTCCCCGCTCGATGAAGAAGCGCTTGATTTCCTCACGATCGGTGGGATGATTCAATACGACAAATGCTGCGGGCACTTCCCCCTTGAGTTCGTGAGGGACCGGAAGAACACAGGCATCCTCGACATGCGGATGCTGGAGCAGGATGTTTTCGACTTCCTTCGGATAGACGTTCTCGCCGCCTACGTTAATCATGTCGTCCTTGCGTCCAACAATGTAGACATAACCCTCATCGTCCTGCCACGCCATATCTCCTGTTTTGAGCCAGCCGTCTGAGGTGATCCGTTTGCGCGTCACGTCCGGCAAATTCCAATAGCCGTCCGCTACGCCGGGGTTACTCACCCACAATTCGCCTATCGTTCCCTCCGGGACATCTGCTTCTGTCGCATCCAGGATCCGAATCGAACATCCCGGAAGCGGAAAGCCGGCCGATCCCGGCTTGTGCAGGCCTTTACGCGATTCCAGCACAACCGGTCCTCCTTCGGTAAGGCCGTAACCTTCATACACCTCGATGCCCATCCACTGCTTGATGTCCTCCAGGAGCTCAACCGGCGTATCGGACGACCCGCATATCGCATACTTCAGTGAGCTGAGATCATAAGAAGCGGGTGACTCTTTCAGGTGAGTCACAAGCATGCGATACAGGGCTGGAACGCCGGAAATATAAGTGGCCCGATGCGTCCCGATCGCATGAAAAATAGCCGCTGGCTCAGGCGCCGGAAGGATAACGGCAGATGACCCGGAATAAAACACCGCCTTCATGGACAGCATGGCATTCTTATGATAAAGAGGCAGGGATATCACGATCCGGTCTTCCTGCTGCAAGTCGCGGATTTCGGCAATCGCCGTTACGTTCCACAGCTGACCGCTGTGAGTGAGGCGGCATCCTTTGGGATTTCCCGTAGATCCGGAAGTGTACGGAAGCAGGCACAGATCGCCTCCGCGGGTCGGATACAGGTCCAACTGGGTATCCTGTGACGATAGTATTTCATCATACACCAATGAATTCAGCCCGAGATCGTCCGGATGTGATTCCGTCGTGCAGATGACGCTTGCCGCGACATCTGCCTCCTGATGAATGATCTTTGCCTTGTCCCCCATAGATGAGTGGTAGACCAGCAAGCGGCTGCCGCTATCCCTGTAAATATAAGCAAGCGTATCTGTGCCCAGCTTCGAATTCATCGGCACCGGAACCGCTCCTATGGTCATCAGTCCGAAGCAGATTTCCAAAAACCTGAAGTCATTGATGAATAGCACGGCCACCCGGTCTCCGGGCTCAACACCAAGTCCGGCAAACAAATTGCCCGCCTGGTTTGTACGGCTCCGAAGCTCACCGTAGTTTATCGTTCTCCCTTGGGCAATGATCGCAGGACTTAAAGGAGCACGAGCTGCCGAGGAACGAATGATTTCTGCAAAATTGTAAGAGTTCATCGCTGCTCCACCTTTGTATTCTGAATATTGTTGGCTTCTTACTCCTGTTTTGAGCTAAACAATCCTCTTCCGATAGCAATCGCTTTACCGGTTGTATCGGCAGCCACGATGTCGGCGATGCTGACGGTCCTCCCCAGCTTGACTACGGAACCGGTAAACAGCAGATCCCCCGCCCTCCCGGGACGCAAGTAGTCAATTTTGAGATCGACCGTCGGTACCGGCTGATTCAGCTGACTGAACACGGCAAAATATCCGGCGATGTCGATGACAGTGGCAAGAATCCCCCCGTGGATATATCCGTCAGCAGAGGTATAAAAGAGCTCGTTATAGGGCAGCCGGATCGTAACGGACTGCTCGTTCACTTCTTCGAGCCGGATGCCCAAAAATTGATGAAACTTCGTACCGGTCAGAACCGGCTCAATTTCTTCTCTAGTTAAAACGGCGGCCATAGGTTCACCTCCTTTTTGTTTGCCTGTGAAACATTTTTATTCATACTAAACCGGTAGGAATTAAAAGTCTAATTGAACTTTTCTATATAAAATCAAATAAAATCTATATGTCATTGACGCAAGGCTCGACATTGATCTATAGTTCTCACTAAACTTCGACAAAGAGGAGATCAATTCATGGAGACGCCGCTGAAGCAAATCTATCAGATCCGCATCCCGCTTCCTTTTCGACTCAATCACGTGAACAGCTATCTCGTTCAGGACGGGTCTTTTTGGAGCGTCATCGATCCCGGTCTGGACACCTTAGTTACCGAGAAATCATGGGTGCAGACGCTGCATCAGCTCAATGTAAAGCCCTCTGATATCCGCAATATTTACATCACACATTTCCATCCTGACCATTATGGGTTTGCCGGGAAGATGCAGCGCTGGACGGGAGCCGAAGTGAATGCAAGTGGAGAGACTTATGCCTTGGCGGAGCGCTATTATAGCCAAGAGCAGGCGGAGCGAAATCTCCATTTTTATTTAAAAAGCGGCATGCCGGAGACGCTTGCTCAGGATGTAGCTGAGCTGGACTCGCGGCTGCTCCATCAAATTTCCCCATTTACGGGTACAAGGGTAAACCTGCTGAAAGGTGACTCGATCGTGCTCGCCGGGGAGCCGTATGAAATCCTACTTGGCGGCGGTCATGCAGAGGGCAGCGTGGGGTTTTGGAATGCAGAGAGGCAGGCGCTGATTGGCGGGGATCTGCTGCTGCAGAAAATTACGCCCAACATCACATATCAGTACGAAGAGGATGAGGGGAATCCGCTTGAGTCCTATTTCGAGACATTGAATGCGCTGCAAAGACGGATGGTTCGCACCGTTCTGCCCGGACACGGACCGGTGTTTCAGCCGCAGACGGACTATTTTGAATCGGTGATCGCCCACCATAAGGAGCGGCTCGATCATGTCCTGGGCATTGTACATGAGGCTGGAAGCGCTGGTACTACGATATATGACATTAGCATGAGGCTGTTCTCCAAAGTTTTTGACAAGGACAGCGCACGGTTTGCGCTTGGGGAAACCGCAGCACACGTACGTTACCTGGAACGACAAAAACTCTTGCGGGTGCAAGAGTCCAGGGGAAAGTATTCCGTATATGAAAATGCACAGTATTAGCTTCACATAGCCGTTATTCCACACATCCAGCAAAAATAGTACCATTCTCAAACCATCTCGATCTAAAAAAAAGAAAGGTCCGGTAAATCCGGACCTTTCGTCTTTTTCATGAAAAAAATCAATACAAACTTTCAAGCTCATCGATCAGGGAACCGACATAAGCGGCCGCACTCCGGATCGGATCGGGCTGAGACATATCCACCCCGGCCAGCTTCATCAGTTCCAGTGGGCTCATAGAGCCACCGGCTTTTAACACTTCGAGCCAGCGGTCCACCGCAGGCTGTCCTTCCTCCCGGATCAGCTTGGCGACGGCTGTGGATGCAGAGAGGCCGGCTGCATAGGTGTAAGGATACAAGCTCATATAATAATGCGGCTGGCGCATCCAGGTTAACTTGGCATCTTCGTCGATGACCACGTCCGCTCCCCAGAACGATGACAGGATATCGCCTTTCAGCTCGCACAAGGTTACCGCAGTGATCGGCACATTCTTCATGGCCAGTTCGTAAACTCTACGCTGGAGCTCGCCTTCCAGTAAATGCGTCACAAAGTTATGGAAGTACGTGCCGAGCAGCTGCGAAATCACCCAGCGGCGCATTCTAGGTTCACTAGACCGCGCCAGAAGATGATCCGCCAGCAAGAGTTCGTTCATCGTTGACGGCGCCTCGATAAAATACAGGGACGGACGGGCATTCGTCAGCCGCTGATATTTCGCTGCGAGCATCAAATGGCCGGCATGCCCTACTTCGTGAGCGAGCGTAAACGCCCCGCGCATGCTGTCGGACCAGCTGATCAGAATGTACGAGTGAACGCCCGGAATCGACGAGCAGAAAGCCCCCGTGCGTTTGCCGGCATTGTCCGCGTAATCCACCCAGCGGTTGCGGAAGGCATCCGATACGATTTCCCCGTACTCCGGTCCGAGTATTGCCAAGGCTTCCTTGATCAGTTCTCCGGCTTCCTGAAAAGATATTTCCGGGTTGTAATCGGGATCGAGCGGCGCTTTCAGGTCGGCAAACGTCATCTCATCCAACTGGAGCACCTTTTTCTTAAGAGCGGCATATCTGCGCATATGCGGCGCCAGCTCCTCCTGCAATATATCCAGGACGTTGTTGTACATCTCCTTGGTGACCTGCTGCGGCTGCAGAAGCATATCGGTCACGGACTCGTAACCGCGCAGACGGGATTCAATGACCTGCCGCTTGACTTCGGTGCCGTATGCCTCGGCAAACGTATTCCGGTATTTGTGCAGCGTGTCGCTGAACGCTTTAAACGAGTTGCGGCGCAGTTTCGTATCAGGCGATTCGCAGTACTTATTCTCGTACAGGGCAAACGAGACCGGTACTTCTTCCCCTTGGCCGTTCACCGCCTGCTTGAAGGTCATATCGGCCAGCTTGCTCCGTTCATAAATCCGGTAAGGAGCATCCAATACCTCGCCCAGCGATGCGAGCACCTTCTCCGTTTCTGCCGTCAAGCGGTGGGGCTTCGTTTGCAGGAGCAGGCGAAGGCTGCGCTCGAATTCCCGAAGTTCGGGCTGATCTGCTATGTACTGGTCAATCGTACCGTCCGGAAGCGCAATGATGTCGGATTTGATAAAAGACAGCGCCGAGCTGACCTGCGACGCAAGGTCGCGCGCTTTCGAAGCGTTCGTCTGATTCTCCGGATTGATGCTGTCGCCGGACTGATGCAGGTAGGCGTACGCTCCTGCCCGGCTCATTCTGCCGGAAAGCTCTTCCTGGGCCTGCAGGCAGGCCAGCAAAGTGTCAGCGCCTTGACTTAGTTCGCCTTCATATTTCGCAACCGTGCCGATATCCCGCTGAATATCATTTAATTCTTGTTCCCATGCTTCTTTGGACGGAAAAATATCATCCAGGTTCCAGGTGGTTTCCACCGGCACTTCAGCCCGTGTTAAAATTTTCGACATATGCAAAGCCCCTCTCCCAAGTACTTGAATTGACCATTGTATAAATACCAATATGCTCCATTGTATCATAGATGGATACGGTAACGGTAAGCGTTTTATTGATACAACGAATTGTTCTTCCGGTAGTGTGAAGGGGGCATGCCGACGATTTTGCGGAAGGTGGCCAGGAAGTGGCTGTACTCCTCGAACCCGACTTCAGCGGCGATATCCGCAAGCGGCCTGTTGGTGGCCAGCAGCAGTTCCTGCGCTTTCCCGATTCTTACCTGCAGCAAATATTGGTAAGGAGACACCATTAAATGTGTGCGGAACAGAAGTCGCAGATGGCCCTCGCTCGTATTGGCTACCTTAGCCAAATCTCCAAGTCTAATGGGAGCAGCATACAATCTTTGAATAAAAGCGCAAACTTCGCGCACCCTCTCGTCGACGACCGGTTCAGGGGTCATCAGATGCGGCTCCAGAACGCGGATCATTTCGGCAAACCAGTTCAGGCAGACTGCCTGTGTCTGCAGTTGCCTTGCGGCCTGGGAGATGGATAGCATACCGTCTCCTCTGCTGGAAGCCTTCTCCGAATCACGCGGCTGCCAGGCACGAACGAGATTGTACCAGCTGTCCTTAAGCTTTCGCCCATCCTCAATGTTTTGAATCCGGAAGCGGGGAGGCAGCCCGTACAATTCGGACCACTCGATCCCATGCATGTATACCGACACACTGGCAGACAAATAATGGATCGCTCCTCCTTCCCCCTCCCCTCCTTCCGTCATAAAAGTGGTGTTCGGCGGAATCAGGACCACTTCTCCCGGCTGCAAGTCATAGACTTGTGATCCAGCGAGCAGCCTGCGGCGGCCGGCCAGAATATACCACAGTGTAACGCCTGGGTTGCGGTACCCCGGAGCGTTCCATTCCGGGCTGCGGATCCATTCAAACGCAAACTGCAGCATCACTTTGTAGGGTTCATGAACGATTCCAATCGGATCAGGGAACATTTTTCAACAGCCACCTCGGGTTCGGTATGACAATGCCATGTTGTTCGTTTTTTATGAGAAAATCATCGTTCTTTTCTACTGGATAATCTTTCGTTTATTTTAACATAGATCTATGAAAGAGAACCTGGTCCAAGAAAGGGATGATGGAATGAAGGCCATTATGGTCATGTTTGATACGTTAAACCGGCGCATGCTACCTTCTTATGGCTGCGATTGGACGCACCTCCCCAACTTTCGCCGATTGGAAGAGCGGACGGCGGTTTTTGACCGCAGCTTTGTCGGCAGCATGCCATGCGTGCCTGCTCGCCGGGAGCTGCATACCGGGCGCTACAATTTCCTGCATCGGAGCTGGGGGCCGCTTGAGCCTTACGACGATTCCATGCCGGAAATTTTGAAAAACGAAGGTGTACATACGCATCTGGTCACGGATCATCAGCATTATTGGGAGGATGGCGGGGCGACGTACCACAGCCGCTATACGACCTACGAGTTCATCCGCGGTCAGGAAGGCGACGCCTGGAAAGGCAGGCTGGAGGACCCGGTCATCCCCCCGCAAGCCGTCGACCGTCCACTGACGGGCATGTTCCGCCAGGACTGGATCAACCGCGAGTATGCCAAGGAAGAAGAACGTTATCCGCAAGCCTTAACTTTTGAGGCGGGTTTGGAATTTATCCGGGCGAACGCGGATCAGAACCGCTGGTTTCTTCAGCTCGAGACCTTTGACCCCCATGAGCCTTTCCGGGCTCCGGAACGGTTTCGAAAGCTGTACCCTCATGCATATGAAGGCAAGCATTTCGACTGGCCGCCGTATGAAGAAGTCCGGCAGTCCCCGGAAGAAGTGGAGCATTTGAGGTATGAATATGCCGCCCTGCTGTCGATGTGCGATCACTACCTCGGTCAGGTGCTCGACTTGATGGATCAGAACGCCATGTGGCAGGATACGATGCTGATCGTGAACACGGATCACGGATTTCTGCTGGGTGAGCATGATTGGTGGGCCAAATGCATCCAGCCTTTCTACAACGAAGTGGCCCATACACCGCTCTATATTTGGGATCCGCGCTCGGGCGTTCAGGGGGAGCGCAGACAAAGCCTGGTGCAGACGATCGATTTAGCGCCAACCCTGCTGGAGTTCTTTGATGTTGAAATCCCTGGGGATATGACCGGGCGCCCCCTCCGAGACACCATTGCGCTCGATACGCCGGTGCGCAAGGCCGCGTTATTCGGCTTGCACGGTGGCCATGTGAACTGTACGGACGGACGGTATGTGTACATGCGTGCCCCAGCAGGCCCAGAGAATGGTCCGCTCTACAACTACACCCTCATGCCAACGCATATGCGCACACGCTTTTCGGTCGAGGAGCTGCAAAACATCGAGCTGGCGCCTCCGTTTGCATTTACTAAAGGCGTATCCCAGATGAAGATTCCCTCGGAATCTTTGGAACGTTACCATGGATTCGGCACGATGCTGTTCGATATGGAGAAGGATCCCGGGCAGAAACATCCATTCCGGGATGAGGACATCGAGCAGAAATTGACCGGGTACATGCTGGAACTGATGACTGCCCACGATGCGCCGGAAGAGCAATACGTTCGGCTCGGCTTGGAGGGATACAGACGTAAGACGCAGTGATATTTTACAAAAACCTCATAAAAAGAACGGCAATCTCCTCACAAACCGTGTTGGGGATTGCCGTTTATTCACTTTAGACCTTCGCCGGTATGCAGGGAGATCCCAGGTGCATACCGTATATTTTACCTTGTTTATCGAATGTCACACCGGATGCTCCGTCAGCTTTCCTTTATCCAGATAAAATACCCGGTCGCAATGCGGGAGCACCCTGTCGTCATGCGTAACCATCACCGCGCTTTTCCGCTGCTCCTTAACCTGCTTCGCAATCATGGCGACAACTTCCAACCCGCGCGAAGCGTCCAGGCTAGCTGTCGGCTCATCGGCGAACAATACGGCGGGGTCATTCATCAGCGCCCTGGCGATCGCCACCCGCTGCCGTTCACCCCCGGAAAGCTTATGCGGATAAGCATTTTTCCGATGTGTCAGCCCCATTCTCTGAAGAAGTTCGTCCGCCCTCTGAGCGCAAACCTCCTTGCTGCTCCCTGCCAGCTTAGCCACGAGCATCAGCTGCTCCTCCACCTTGAGATACGGTATCAGATTGGCATTCTGAAAAATAAAACCCATCTTCCGGAGTCGCAGCTCTGAAAGAGCTTGTTTGTCCTGGCCAAGGATAGACTTGCCGTCTATCAAGACATCTCCTCGAGTTGGCTCCAGCAGCGCCCCAGCGATCGACAAAAACGTGCTCTTACCGGAGCCCGACGGTCCCATGACGGCGACCAGTTCCCCTTCCGCTACCTTCAAGTTGAGACGGTCCAGGATCGTCCGCTGAAATCCACCGTCTGCAAAAGTGCGCGTGATGTCGTGCATTTCCAAGCGATTGTTCATACTCCTGCCCTCCCTATTGCGTCCAATGCTTCAATGCGGGCTACCTTCCACACCGAAAACAGCGAGCCGGCCAAGGACATCGCGATAAACGCAGCGCAGGTAAGCGCCAGCATGTCTGCCCCTAACTGAAACGGCATCGTCCCAGGAAGCGCCATTTCTAACACTTTGACCAGAAAAATGCTGACCGCCAAGCTGAATACGGATAAGAGCAGTACTTGAAGCGTCACGCTTCCGGCCAGATACGAAGTGCGCGTGCCAATCGCTTTGAGGATGCCGAATTGGCTCGTTTTTTGAATCGTGATGACATAAAAGAAGACAGCCAGCACGAACGCCGAGATAACAAACAGGAACGCGATCATCATCAGAAGCGAACCTTGCTCCTCTTTGTATCCGGGAATCGCCGACACAGCATCCGCCTTCTTAATGATCTCTGTGTTCGGAACCGCACTTTGAAGCTTAGAGACCTCCCCCTCCGTTGCTTTAACCGCAACCGCGTTATATGCGGCCTGCCCTTCGGCACTGCCGGGCCCTGATTGCGCAGACGATGGCAAATGAAGTCCCATCCACTCCTCCTTGCTCAAGAACACGGCCGGAGCGTGGCTGAACGACTCATTTTTGACAAAACCGGTTACGGTCCACCGGGTTCCCGAAGCTTGATCGACCAGGATGGATCCTAATCTGACGCCATGCTCCGCCAGCTTCTCATCCACGACGACACCGCCTGTTTCCTGTTTCTCCGTAGTCCCCATGGTTAGATCCGGTGCCAGCCATCCTTTGGGATTAACGGCTAACAGCGCAACGTCGATTTTTTGAATGTCACCGGAAAGAACGATGCTCGTCATTTGCACCCCCAGCGGCTCCGCATTCGATTCGCCCACGACGGACCGGGTCTGTTCTAGCTTCTCCCCACTGATTTGTGAACGGGTAAAGCGATGATCGGATCCTTGCTCCAGCACGAAATGGGTGGCGGGCATATTTTGGATCGATGCTGCATTATCATAGGCCAAACCCTGGGCCAGACCTGTGACGAACAGCACGAGAAATGAAATCAGCAGCATGATGGCTGCAATCAACGTATACCGGGCCTTGGCGAATCTGATTTCCCGTAAAGCTAAATACATCCTGCTTCCCTCCTTTGGAATGAGTCCAGTATAGGAAGCGAATGTGAACGGCGCATGAATGGCAAATTACAACGCAGGCAGCGTAACGGTAAAGCTGGTTCCTTCGGGTGAACTGGTTACCTCGATGTGGCCTTCGTGAAGCTGCACGATCCTTTTGACAATGGCCAGTCCAAGGCCTGTGCTTCCGGAGCCCCGTTCATGCGCCCGGTCTGCGCGATAGAAACGGTCGAATAAAAAGGGCAAATGCTCTGCGGCTATGCCGTCGCCCGTATCCCGGATTTCCACCTTGATGTCGGCATGCGTTTGTTCGGCATGAACGGTAATGGTCCTCCCGGCAGGAATATGTTGAGCAGCGTTTCCGATCAGGTTCATCCACACCTGTATGAGCAGCACGTCGTCACCGGTTAACGTTATAGATTCGGGTATAGATATTTTCAGCAGAAGCTCTTTCTCCTCGATACGCCACTGGAGCATCTGAACCGCCTGACGAACCTGATCGCGCAGGGAAAATGTTTTCCGGTTAACTGCAACCTGTCCCTGTTCCAGGGATGAAAGCAGGAGCAGCTGCTTGCTGAGCATCGAAAGATGGCGGCTTTCCTGTTCGATAATAGATGCATAGTGCGCAGATTCCTCTGAAGATAGACGGGACCCGCCAAGCAGTTTGGCAAACCCCTGAATCGACGTCAGCGGCGACTGGATTTCGTGCGAGACGTTGGACACAAACTGCTGTCTGGCCGCGTCCGTACGCTCCAGCTCCCGGCTCATGACCATAAAATGCTCGGCGAGCCTGCCGATTTCGTCCCTGCGCTTGGTCGGCAGCACGATATTGTAATTCCCCTGCGCGATACGCTTCGTTGCTTCTGACAACCGGGTCACCGGCTTAACGAGGTAGCGTGTGCTGATCAAAAACAAGACGACGCTGATAGCTACCGTCAAGATCCCGACCAAAGCGAAAAAAATCCGCAGCTCTCCAAATTGCAAAATGACGTCAGGATGCATAAACAAAGCGAATTGACGGCCGCCTGCCGCGACGGGTACCCCGACCGTATTGCTTAACCGGTTATCGAAGAACCCGGAGATAAAAGGCTTGTTCGGGAATTGGGCTACCCCATGATAGACGTCTCCCTGCAGAACCTCCGATATCGTGCTCTCGCCCAAATCCATTTTGCGAAAACTGCGGCCGTAATATCGGTCATCATTATCACCGTCCGTCAAATAAATCTGATATCCAAGCGCTGCCGCATTCTGCAGGTAGGCATCGACATCCGCAGGCTCATTCTCCAAGAACCGCTTCATTTGGCTGGCGATTCCGACGAGCTTCTCGTCATTGAACGGTTTGAGCTTGACATGGTAATACATATTGGAAGCCAAAAAGCCAAGCGTGCTGCTGACAACAATCACAATGAGGGTGATAAGAAATACACGCGAGTACAGCGATTTCATCGTTTGGGCACCTCTAATTTGTACCCGATGCCCCTTACCGTTTGAATGGAGAAATCGTCTGTATAGTCGGCAAACCGCTGGCGAAGCCGCTTGATATGGACATCTACCGTTCGGTCATCCCCCTCGTAATCGGCTCCCCATACCAGCCGGATCAGCTCGTCCCGCGAAAACAGCCTTCCCGGATATTGGGCAAGCTGCGAGAGCAGCTCAAATTCCTTCATCGGCAGCAAAAAGACGCTCTGGCCATCGGTAACCTCCACGTTGTTCCGGTCGATCACGATTCGGTTCAAATAAAGCGTATCGCTTGAGGTTCGCTGATAGCGGCGGAACAGCGCCTTGACGCGAAATACCAGTTCCTCCGGTTCAAACGGCTTGGTCAGGTAATCATCTGTTCCCCGGGAGTAAGCCTCTTCCTTGTCGGTTAGCTGGTCTTTTGCCGTCAGCATGATGATGGGAATATCGTAATTTTCCCGAATATATTCGCACAGCTCGTATCCGTCCATATATGGCATCATGATATCCACGACGGCGAGGTCCATGTCATGCCTGTCCATCATTTTGGCTGCTTCCATACCGTTCTCGGCTTCATAGACTTGATAGCCCTCTCTCGTCATGACGAACCTCAGCAATTCGCGGATATGGCTGTCATCGTCCACAATTAGCAGTTGTCTCATCGAAACTCCCCCACTTTATACAACATTCGTAACGATCAATATATCAAAAGGAGATGAACGGCATATGAACAAAACAATACAAAACCGCACCTCCCTATGAATCCTCATCATTTCTGCCATCACTCATAAGAAAGCAGCCATGATGAAATAATAATCCTCTATTTTTTTAGAATACACAACATTTCGGATTTTCATTTTGAGCAAACTAACGGAGATTTGACAAAAAGCGGATCGAGACGCATAATACCTCTGGCAGAGATATTATTTTAAAGGAGTGCTTTGATATTGCATCGACAAGAGAATGAAGATGGGACATCAGGCTCAAACCCCGCAATGACGGATATAGAGCCTCTCGAACTTACGCCAACCGCTTGGTCGATCTTAGGTTTCCTCTCCTTGCATCCGAGAAGCGGCTATGAAATACGGGAGGCGGCAAAACGGTCGGTCCGCATGTTCTGGGGCATCAGCGACGGGCAGCTATATCCACAGTTGAAGGTACTTGAGTCGTTACAGCTTATTGAAGCGCCGAAGGGCGCCGAAGGGCCAAGAGCCCGTCAACGGTGGCATCTCACGGATAAGGGCCGGATCGCTCTGCGTCAATGGCTGGCAGCTCCGTCTGCACCCATTCAGATCAGGGATGAGAATCTCGTTAAATTTTTATTTGCCAGTCGGGAAGGACCGGAAATGATCGTGAATCTGATCCGGGAACGCCGCGCCAGCTTTGAATGGATGCTGAAAACCATTCAGGAAATCCAGCCGGGCAGCTCATGGGATCGTCCGGAGGACGTTTCGTCTCTCCCAGTTCCCTCTATGCTCAAGCAATACGGAACAGCGTATGTCCAAATGGTCCTGGACTGGTGTAATGAAGCAGAATCACAGCTTTTATCTTTATCCCTAAACGAATCGCAAACAGAGGAGGAGCAGCCCTGATGTCCAATCATCGGAGAATCGAATCAACCAAGCCCCAATCATCACGTTCGTGCAAATTCTGTTTTATGCCACAGCCGTAATCAATGGAATTAATGGCATATATTCGTTGGGCAGCCAGGGAATGGTCAAGAAAGCGTTATGCGTGATCATGATCCTCACAGCAATTGCAGCGGTTTTTGCAGCGTATCGCCTGAGCATTCCCGCCCTCTTCAGCAGGTATGCGGCGAACGTTCTTTGCACCATCCTGATCGTCACGCGGATTGCCGAGTTTGCCGCATGGCATAGCATCGGGTTTTTGCTTGGAATCATTTTGCCGGTCATCGTCCTATGGAGATTAAACAGCCCAGAGGCTAAAGCCTGGTTTCATTAAAGGGGGGATCTATTCCATCACATTTGGGCAGGAGGAAGGATAATGAAGACTATAAAGAGGTTGCTGCTGACGATTCTTGTGCTTCTGATGATCGTTACGGCCGGCGTTGTCACCTTTGCGGTAACCCCGCTTTCGTCCTGCCGATTCTCCGGCCATGTCGTCTCCAATGTATCGTCCGAGGGAGTTGGCCCGGACACAGACGCCACAAGCCGGCTGCCGGCCGATCATGTTCAATACGTTGAGGCCACCGACCGCTTACGCCTGGCTTACCGGAGCTATATTCCCGATCATCCAAAAGCAATGGTCCTATTTTATCACGGTTCGGGGGCCAATAGCGGCGCTGGGTATGAGCCGATCGGGGAGGAGTTGCTGCGTTCCTGCCTGACATCAGAGGCCACGGCTTGTCTGATGGACCGCGGGGAGATGCAAAGAACCCGAGAGAGGGCATTTTTTTCAAAGTGTCCATCTCTCGGGTTACAGTTCATAGGAACAGCAGGAGCTGCTTTGTTTAATCGTTTTCCCACAGTGAATCCGTCTAAACCGGGTAACATGATATCCAAAATAACTACTTCGTTTTAATGTACTTCTTTTTCGGCTCCTTCACCAGAAAGCAGCCACTGAACTGAAAATCCTCGCTGTTCCAATTAGATCCTTAGATGACATTACCAGTATACAAAAAGTCCCCACAGCCTAATCACTTCTTTCAAAGTGTCCCGTCTATGGGGACCAGTTTATTTAACTTCTTATTTAATTATACGACAGGCCCCTCTATTTCTGCTTTCAATTGTTCAAACCACTCTAAGTTAACCAAGTGATGGGAACGGGAATTTTCGTTCATGCGGCGGTAGTAATCGACTGCGCCGGGAAGTGCTTGTGTGTTGGACAGGTATTCATCAAGGAGGGCGATTCGGACTTTAGTCTGGTCTATTTGCGATTGGATCAGTTCCAGCAATTTGTTTTTGTCGAATTCATCAGCAAAGAGCAGCGCCCCATAAAATTGCAGGTTCACATATTCCGATTTGGTGCCGTATTTGACCATTAATTTTTCGAATTCAGCCATTCCCGATTCGGTGATTTTAAAGTTCCGAGTCTCGCGTCCACTGGTTGAAGAATTCTGCTGAATCTGTTCAATCCAACCTTTTTCTTCAAGTTGCTGCAGATTGTAATAAAACGAGCCTTTTGTGAAATTTACGATGTATTTGTAATGGCGTTTTTCCATTAAGGCCAGCAGTTCATAGCCGTGAGCGCCGGGGTTTTGGGTGAGCAAGCCAAGGATGAGTAAGGGAATCAAAGCTGCATCACCTTCGCCATAAGCGCCTCGAATTCTGCGTACGTGATTTTACCCGAAGCCAAATCCATGCTATGAAGGTAAATCTGTTCTGTTTTCGAATAGTTTCGCTTCACTATCAGCGACTGCTCTTCCTCAGGGATGGGTTCCATGACATGACGCTTTTTCGAAAAAGCCTTGAAATAGCGGTATCCGAATTTGCGTTGCGAAACCGCATTTAAATGAATGCCATCAGAATTCGCCGTTAAATCTGCCGCTGTTACAAAATAACAATTTTCCTGCTTGTTAGCGACGTGCTGCAATTGTTCATTGACCTGCCGATACTCTGTTGCATGCTGTCCAAAACCGGTCTTCCCAAGGAAATCGCCAAGTCCGCCAATGATCAACGGCACCTCATCAAGATTCAATTCGTTTCTTAGGGTCTCGATAATAAGGGTTAATTTCTCGTAATAAGTTTCATGTAGCGAACGATAACTGTCGCTCTCACCCTGATGCCATAGGATTCCGCAGATTTGGCTGGACCGCAGGGCGAAGCGGGCTTCGGACAAAGCATGCTGAAAAAGGATGCCTTCCGGATGCCAGTCATCCAAGGAACTGCCGCCTTCCGCACAAGGAATCAAACCAATTTCTTCATCGGGGTTGGCTTTCGACCAGGCATCGGCAAAAGACGCCGCCAGGCTTACACCGGAAACCGGACGGTCGTAATTAATCGGCTCTGTCATCATCTGCCACTGTCCATTGCGAAGCATTTTTATTTTTTCATTATAGATAGGATCGACTTCATGCAAAAATCCACGACCCGCCATATTCGACTGCCCCAACATTAAGAATGACTTTATCATTTCGTCTTACTCCTTTACAACACTATAGTCTAATTAGACTATAAACATTATATAGTCTGATTAGACTATAGTCAATTGAATTATATTAGAAGATTCAGATGTTTTCTGACACCTCTATCCATTCTTATTTAGCTAATAAAATGTTCAACATCTTATTCATTTTCTAATTATTATTGGCTTTATGGACTTTCTCTATTAGATCATCGTTTTGCAGGGCCCTCTTCTACGGTTAATTTTTTTGAATGTTTTCAGGCTTTTGTTGTCGCAAAGGTAGTTGTGGCGGCTGCACCCGGTTGAAATCATATCAGCCGGAACGGTGCGATTATCGGACCGCATTGGTATCCTTCGATGACGGAGACAAATAAGAAATAAGAGGGCATTCCGATAATGGAATCCCTCTCTTCTCTTCGTTTACTGATCTCTTTCACAGCAATTCGTTATCTGCAAATCTATGTACATCTCGGAACGCAAATTCATGAAGATCGCGAAAACGCCTGCCGAGCAACTCATACCCCTCGGCATCAGGGTGCAGGCCATCCGACAGAAAGGCTTCATCCTCCGGGCCGAGCCAGTTCTGGCCATCTTGATAATACAACTGGCGATCGCCCCGCTCCCGCAATAGCTCCACGGTCTCATGGATGGCTTCACGAATCATGGGCAGAGTAAAGCCCTGCATATTGAGCTCCGTTTCGCGGACGGTGCCATAAATCGGGGAAATGACAAGCAGTGGGGTCTCCCTGTGTTTCTCGCGTATCGTCTCCAGCATTCCAATCAGCAGCGGTTTGAACATGCGAGGGCTTAGGGTGCCTGCGCCATAGATGTTCACGCCCGCACAAATGGAGATGAAATCGGCCGGCAAGTCGCGAATCAGCCGCCCGATCATCGGTTCCATGTGGCAGTTGCCTGAGAAGCCGAGATTGGTCAAGCTGTAGCCGCATGTTTCGGCGGCAATGGCAGGCCAAGCGCGGGAAGGGCTGGAAGCCCCGACGCACTGGGTAATGGAGCTGCCGTACGTAATCCAGCGAGGCCGGGTGTCCGGCAGCGGGACTCCGAAAGCTTGGGCGCCAATCCGCAGGCCGATGACGGTCATTCCTATATTTTGCGGGAGCCAGATCTCCAGATCCTTGACTCCGCCCGGAAATCCGGAGAACAAGGCTTCTGATGCTCCGGCGGGTAGGCTAAGCGTCCGGAATAACTCTCCACAGACCAGGCAATCCATGGCTGCTGCATCCGCAAGCGGTGTGAACGATATGGCCACCTCTGCGGAATCCGTGCGAAGCCGAAGGCGGACACCGGCGCAAATCTCCGCTTTGCCTTCGATTCCCTCGGGCGGATACAGGTTGTAATCCTTGTAAGGAATTCGCCACGGCTTGATTCCATCCTCCCGTTGCTCCAGCGAAACGGCACCGTGAAACCACTCATCTGTTAAGGGAAGCTGCTTCACGGCGTATTCCCTTCTTTCTTGCCTGCAGTCTCCTCAGCCGGCATGAAATCCTCTCCCAGCCATACATCCTGCTCTAGCAGCCGCCGCTGAAGCTCAGATACGGAAATGCCGCGCGAGCCGGTTCCGCTTTGAAGCGCCAATGCAGCCGCCGACCCCGCGGCCTGACCCATAGAGAAGCAGTTCGGCATCACCCGCAAGGAGCCTTGGACCGCACGATCCGAGGACACGGAGCGTCCAGCGACCCAAAGGTTGTCGATGCCGACCGGCAGCAGGATCCGGTACGGTACGCCGTGTGAGACTCCCGGCGGCAAGTGGTTGAATGTCATTTCGCTTTTGCTGTTGGCGAGATGGATGTCGATGTAGTAGGCGTTCCGGGCAATGTCATCCGGAAAGGAGCGCGCAGCAATGAAATCATCGACCGATAGTATGTAGTCTCCTTCGATGCGCCGCGTCTCTCGAATGCCAAGCTGCTCTCCGCTCGCAACCATATGGGCGTGCTCAAAGCCCGGTACGTAGCGGCGGAAGAACTGCAGCTGGCGTTCCGCCAAGCGGCGTCCTTCAATGGCCCCCCGCGTCAAATCCTCGGCAAGCGTGCCGTCTACGCCGAATACATGACCGAAGTTAACGCCTACCAGGTAGTCGTTGACCCAAGCAAGGCCGGAGATCGATTTGCGGCCCTCCGGCAGCGCACCGTCCTCGATCGCCCGCTCCACCGTCTGGTGCAGTTGGCCTGTATCCCCGCTCTCCTCCAGGTATCGTCTGAACTTCGGACGGTTCACGTTCGCAAGCAGATAGCACATGCTGCCGGGCTGAAGCTCGCCCGCTTCCCCGCCCTTCTGAAAAGGAACCCCCGCCAGCGCAGCGATATCCCCGTCTCCCGAGCAATCGATGATATATTGGCAGGAGATGAAGGAGCGCCCCGTCTTGTTAACGACAACGACACCTTTCACCGTCCGACGGTCCTCGGACAATACGACATCATAAACAAAGGTGTGATACAGCGGCGTAACGCCGCTTTCCAGAATAGCGCCGTCATAAACCCGTTTAAGCACCTCGGGATCGATCGGTACCCAGTCCAGCAGTTCTTGATATTCCTCTCTGTACCCGACGTCGCACGCATGCTTCATACGCTCCATCAGCTCAAGGCCGAGGCCGCGGATAATCGGCTTCCGCTTATCCGTAAAGGGACAGAAGGCCGGGACGAGTGCAACGGTGCCCATGCCGCCAAGGAAACCTCGTTGCTCCACCAGCATAGTGATTGCTCCGCCTCTTGCAGCAGCTATGGCCGCGGCTATGCCCGAAGCACCTCCGCCGATGACCAGCACATCCACCTCGCGGGAAACCGGGATGTTAGTTGTTGGCAGAGTAATATGTCCGTATTCCATGGAAACCTCCTCTGGATATATATTGGCTGCAATAAGCTAAACTTAAAAAAACTAATATTACGGCTAGGAATGGTTTGGGGAACATATGAAACTAAAGGAGCGAATGTTCCAGCGAAATCCAAACATAACAGCAGCCGAAAGTTCAAACATTCCTAGCAGTGATGAACATAACCAAGTGATTAAGTGTCACATTTAGCTTACTTGACCACACCTTCAAGACAAAGGCGGAGAAGATCCTCCACGTTCGCGGTAGCCAGACACTCTACGGTATCGGCGGCGCCATAGTAGATTTTGACTTCGCCGGAATCCTCCAGAATCATGCCTCCCGGAAAAATAACATCATTGCGGAAACCTCCGCTAGTCTCATATTCGGTCTCCGGCACAAGCAGCGGCGCCTCCGCCCTGCCGATGATCCGGCTGGGATCAGCCAGATCCAGCAGCATAATGCCGGCGGTGTAGCGTTTCTTCCAGCTGTCCTCCCAGCCGTTCTTGCCGCGGCTGGGGTCGAGGTCCACGGCGTGGAACAGGGTCAGCCAGCCCTTGTCCGTTTTGACGGGCGGAGCGCCAGGGCCTACCTTGTCATTGGCGTAGGCAACATCTTCAACCGCCAGCAGCAGCTTGGAGTTGCCCCAGTACTTCAGGTCTGGAGAGTCGCTCATCCACATGTCAAAGCGGTCTTTGCCGCCCCGGCTGTATACGGGCATTGGACGTTCCAGCCGCATGTATTTACCCCCGATCTGCTCCGGGAATAATACCATGTTGCGGTTGTCCGGCAGCGACAGGCTCAGCACCTCGAAGGAGCTGAAGTCCTCCGTTACGGCAATGCCGCCGCGCAGCCCATGTTCCGTATCAACCGCAAAACACATAAAGCATTGTTCGCCAATCACCGTCAGACGCGGATCATACACGCGGATGACCTCTTCATCATGCCAGGACCAGCAAGGCTTCGGCTGCACTTCCCACTTTCTTCCGTCATCGCTGAAAGCCAGCCCAAGATTGGTCGTATGATGAGGGGCAACAATCCCCTTGCGTTCATCGCCGTAGTCATTGCGGAACACCATCACATATCTGCCTTTAAATTTGGTAACCCCGGCATTAAAAACCATCGCGGGACCATAGGGCACATCGCCCGGCGACAGAATCGGATTTCCAGAATACCGGGCAATCACTGAACTGGATAACAATGGTCCTACCGTAAATTCATTCATATGCATCAATGCTCCTTGAGTATGAAAATGGAGTCAACCTTTCACCGAACCTGCCGTCACTTGGATAAACGTCTTGTTGGCCACGATATAAGCGAGCAGCATCGGCAGAATTGACAAACATGCTCCCGCCATCATCAGATGGATCTGCATGGCCGCGGAAGAGCCGTAGCGGAGATTCGCCAGCCCGACGGTAAGCGTCTGCAGCTGCGGATTGGTCATCGTGAACACGAGCGGCAGGATATATTCGTTCCAGGCATGGCGGAAGGCGAACAGTCCGGCCACGCCCAGCCCCGGAATCAAGAGCGGCAGGATAATCCGAAAGAAGGTACGGATGAACCCTGAGCCGTCCACCATGGCCGCTTCATCCAGCTCGCGGGGAATGGCTTTGAAGAATCCCTGCAGCATAAAAAACGTGCTGGAATGGGCGCTGATCAGAATCAGGATGACACCCCACAGCGTGGTATTCAAGTGCAACATGACCATCAGATCAAACTGCGGACGCAGCACGATGGCGCCGACGGATATGAACATCATCGATGCCTGCACCGTCACGTACAGGGATTTGCCGGGGAAATCGCGCCGGTCCACCACATATGCCGCCATGGAAGCGACCAGTAGGGTGCCCGCTGTAACCATGATGCTGACAAAGACGCTGTTCCAGGTATAGCGGGCGAAATTGGCCTGCTTCCAGGCTTCCGTATAGTTGGCGAATTGCGGCTTGGCCGGCAGCAGGCTGCCGCCTGTCATCATTTCGGCGCCAGTCTTGAGCGAACCGGATATCGTCATCATCAGAGGGAACAAAGTCAGAATCGCCGTTGCCAATAAAAACAGCCACATGAGCGTACGGCCCACTACTCTGCCTGCACGGCCAGAATCAGGACGGGCCCTGTTTTTTTCGCGTATGCCCGGCTGTTGGGGTAATGCTTGTTCATTCATTGCTGGACCTCCTTTACGCTTGCAGCCGTTCACTATAAACCGGGCTGCGGCGTTGTTGTCAAATCGTAAAGGCATTCACAAATTCGGCGCCCTGCGCTTCTAATACACTTTGTTCATTTTACGGCTAAGGAAAAAGTACAAGCCGGTAATCGCTCCGACGATCGCTGCGCTTGCGAAGCCAACGGCACTGCCGTATCCGAGCTGCTGCGCTACTGGCGAACCGGTGGAAACCGGGAACAGCAGTTTGTAAAGATAGAGGTACATAACCTCGGTTTTGCCGATCGGTCCACCCTCCGTAATGACCATGATGCTCTCATAGCCTTTCAGCGAAGCGATAATTGCCAACATCATGACCATCTGGGCAACCGGGGCAAGCATTGGAAGCGTGATGTGCAAGAACCGCCTTCCGGCGTTCGCGCCGTCTATGGACGCGCTCTCGTACAAATCCTGTGGAATGCTCTGCAGTCCGGCGAGGAACAGCAGCATGTAGTTGCCGACCGCACCCCATACCGCCACCAGGATGACCGTAAGCATCGCATGCTTCGGCCCAAGCCAGTCAACTGGCTGCGAAATCAGATGCAGCTTCACCAAAAGCGTGTTAACCATCCCGTTATAGGAATTGAAAATGGTATAAAAAACAACGGATATAACCGCGGTACTGATGACCGTCGGCATAAAATAAATCCCCCGCAGCAGACTTCCACCACGCAGTTTGCCGTTCAGGATAACCGCCAACAACAGGGATAAGGGTAGCGTCAACAGCAGCTTGCCTCCGGCAAACATAAAGGTATTGCCGACCGATTCCCAGAACAAACCGTCGCGCATCAACCGCCGGAAATTGTCCAAACCAACGAACAAGGCCTCGCCGTACCCGGCATAATCATAGAACATATAGCGGAGCATCCAGAACAAGGGATAGATTCCCAAGACCGCCGTCAAAATGATGCTCGGGAACAGAAACAGAGAATTCTCGCCCAGCCGTTTCCATTTAAAGCTCATGATTCGTTCCTCCTTAGGGGAAAGAAAAGGGGCATCCGCGAAAGCGTGCGCGGCAGCCCCATCCTTGCCTGTTATTCGCCCTGCGGTTTGCTTGGATCAAAAGCAGGATTCGGCGTTACGGTAAACTCGCCTTTTTCCACGGCCTTGGACAATGCGGCGTTGTATCTGGCGTTCAAATCTGCTGTGATCGTCTTCAGATCTCCATCGGAGATCATATATTTGAAGAAAGCGTCCGCATAGTTGGAACCTTCCGGGGTAACGCTTGGCGCAGCAGGCCAGAGCGAGTCGTGATCTCCGACCAAGAAGCCCTCCATGCCGTTGGTATCCGGATTTTTGGCCTGCTCCACAATGCTTGGCACGATGGCGATCCCGAAGCCTTTTTCATGATAGGTCTTCAGAACATCATCGCCGTACATATACTGCATGAATTTCCAGGCCGCTTCCTGATGCGCCGATTTGGCGCTTATTCCAAGCCAGGTTCCGGCGGACACGATCTCAGAAGTTCCCTTGATCTGTCCATCCAGCGTTGGGGCCAAGGCGCCCGCCCAGTTGATTTCCGTCGGGAATTGGTCCTTGTACACGCCCGGTTCCGTCGAAAAGGAGAGGTACATGCCGATTTTACCTGCCGCAAATTGGGCCCTCAACGGGTCGATGTCCAGCGTTTCCGCGCCGGGGAGTATGCTTCCGTCCTTATGCATCTGTTTGAAATATTTGATGACCTGCGAGTAAGGCGCAAAATCGAATTGGCCAGTTTTCATGTCAAAGCCAAGTCCCTGATAGCCGCTCAACGAGAGAATTTCCCGGATGGAACGGTCAAATGCCTGCTTCGGATTTTTGAAGTTCAGCGCGAAACCGTAGATGCCTTCGGACTTGCCGACTTCGGTGATTTTCTTGGCATCGTCCACCATTTCCTGCAGCGATACCGGAGGCTTCTCGATGCCCGCTTTGGCAAAGAGATCCTTGTTGTAGACAAGTCGCATAGTGAGACCGGTATTGGCCAAAGAGTACACCTTGCCGTCAAAACGGTTGACATTGTCGATCAACAAGCTGCCGAATTTCTTCTTCATATCATCGGTTAGATAACCGTCGATCGGCGCCAGGTACCCCTTCTTGACAAACTCGGACGTATTGGCGCTCTTCAGACGAAGTACATCCGGTGCCTGGTTGCTGGAAAATGCGATGTCGACGCTTTGCGTGTAGTTCTCGGACATTACTGTCAATTCCACCTGGATATTGTCGCCGTTCGTCTCATTGAACTTGTTGATCAATTCCTTGATATACTCCTGGTCATGACGGTCGTCGGTCCAATATTTAAGCTGTACGGGTTGGCTCTTCTCGGATGCGGGAGTTGCCGTGCCGCCGTCAGACTTTCCATTCGTCGCATCGCTGGTGCCATTGTTGTCATTCCCGCCGCACCCTGCGATTCCGGCGGCCAACATGAAACTCAAGCCGAGACCTAACCATTTTTTTCGCATACATTCTTCCCCTTTTATTGACGTTTGTATTGTGAGCTCGTTTTTTATTGTAGACCCTCGTCCTCAGAAAAGGAGTGAGGCAAATTCACTCTCCAGGGATAGAATTCTATGGTTCGTGCTGGCGCCCTTTTGCGCGTCCTACGCCTCCGGCCGCTCCGGGTGATAGCCCGCCCTGAACTCCGACGGCGTCTGGCCGGTGATCTTCTTGAACATCTCGCTGAAATATCTGCGCTCCTCATAGCCTACGGCCGCGGCCACTTCCTGCACCTGCGCTCCCTCCACCAACAGCAGCTTCGCTTTCTGGATGCGCTCCGAGGTCGTATACTGGGTGACCGTCATCCCAGTCACTTTCTTGAACAGGCTCGAAAAGTAGCTGGCGCTGAGATGAACATGCGTGGCACATTCGCCGACGGTGATATCCTCGGACAAGTTGCCCTTGATATAGTCAATGGCTTCATAAATCACCCGCTGCCCTTCGGAGAAGCTGTTCCGGCGCACCAGTTCGGCTCCCTCCGTGCACAGGGCAAGCAGTTGACGCTGCAGAGAGGCCAGCGACAATCCCGCTGTCCCTTGCACCACCCTGAATCGCTGGATCAGCGGCTGAATGTCCGGATACGGAACCATCTCGTAAAAGGTGCGAATGGCTGAAGCTGCCAATTCATCGTAAAAACTGAGGAGGTAATCCGGATTTTGTCGGGAGACCAGGCTCTGCAGCGTTTCCGAAATCGCGGACAGAATGGCCTCCGTTCGTCCGGCATTTCCGGAACGAAGGGCTAGCAGCAGCTCGTCCTTGTACTCCAGCGCCAGCGGCTTCTGGCTTCCGCTCTGGTGTATATCGTCGTACATAATGGCTGCATTGCCGTCGGTGAACAGGTGATGGGTGAGCGCACGATGAGCCTGGCGATAGGAATCCGGCAGCTCGCTGATCTCCACTACTCTGCCGCCGACCCCGACCGATACTGTAAACTTGGTATACCGATCAATATTCCGGCAGCACTGCTCGGCAATTTCGATCGGGCTGAACGGACCAGATCCGCCCGTATCGTTCAGTACGACCAGGTACCGGTCGTGACGGGCGCGGAAAACCACGTTACGCGCATAGTTGGCCAGTGTCTCCTGCATAATATTCAGCAATGAGAAACGGATCAGCTCCATCTCCCGAATGGAATGCTCGGATGCCTGCTCCTGAAAACGGTCAATTTCGATCAGCATCACCACAAAGCCGCGAGGCTCCAGCTCGATATTCAGAAAATCCCACCGCTTCGAAGCTTCTTCCCATGAAGTGCGGTGGCTTACGAGCAGCGCAAAGTATTCCTGACGCAGTACCGGCATGCTCTCACGGAGCTTATTCTCCATGTCCCTCAGATTTAAGCGCTTGGATCTCTCTTCCATAATTTCTGCCTTCGCCCGCAGCACCGTCGACATGATATCTTCCTCCGAAAAAGGCTTCACCACAAAATCAAACGCCCCCAGTTGCACTGCCTGCTGCGCATATTCAAAGTCGGCATATCCGCTGATCAAAATGACCTTGCAGCTGCGGTTCTCCTCCATAACCGCACGCAGCATACTTAGCCCGTCCATTCTCGGCATCCGTATATCAGTAATGACCAGGTCCGGCTTCAGCCCATTGATCAGCTTGAGCCCCTCTTCCCCATTGCTTGATGCGCCCGCGACCCGAATCCCCTGTTCTTCCCAATTCATCGCGGTCAGGCCGTCCACCACGCTTTTGATATCGTCTATAATGCAGAGACTGACCGCCTCATGTTTACTCATCCGAATGTTCCCCCTTCTTGGGTAAAGAAATCCGCATTACTGTTCCACACCCCGGCGCACTGTCCACATGAAATTCCGCACTGCCGCCGTAATAAAGCTGAAGCCGCCGGATCAGATTGGACACGGCATACCCCTTCTCCGATTCCTGCCAAAATAGTCCGCGCACTTGAGTCTCGTCCATGCCTCTGCCGTTATCGCGTACGGCAATCGTCCAGCGTTCCCCGTCTCCGTCAATTTCGATCTCGATCCGGCCGCCGTTCTCCAGGTCGCGGAAACCGTGCAGAATGCTGTTCTCCACCAGCGGCTGCAGAAGGATGCGCGGAATCGAAAGCGAGGACATCTCCGGATCGCGGACATGGATCTCATAGGAGAACAATCCTTCATAGCAGCTTGACTGCAGATCCAGGTACTGACGCACATGCTCCAATTCTTTCGACAATGTCGTAATTTCCTGGCCGTTGTTCAGTCCGAGCTGGAACAGCCGGGAGAGCGACATAACCATTTTTTGCGAAGGCCCGACCTGCTTCAAATTCAGCTTCCAGTAAATGGTGTTCAGGGTGTTGTACAGAAAATGCGGATCCATCTGAGCTGATAGCGCCTTGATCTCCGCAGACCGCTTATGCGTCTGCGCCTCCGTGACCTCTTCAATTAACACTACGATCTGCTCCAGCATCCGATTAAACCGGAAGCCCACCTGAGCCAGCTCATCTCCACTACCGCTCTCAAAACGGGCGGACAAATCATTGTTCTCCACCCGCTTCATCACCTTCAGCAGCCCTTGCAGCGGCTTCAGCAGATAGCGCGTAAACGCGCCGGAAATCAGCGTCGTTACGGTAAAAGCCGTCAGAGCAATCCCGGCGATCAGCCATTTCACATATACCATGTCTTTCAGCACGCCAGCCTGAGACTGGATGGTGGTCATCGTCCAATCAGCAATACCGAGTTGCGCATAATTGAGCAAATAAGACTTGCCGTTCAGTTCAAAGGACTGGCTGCCTTCCGGGCGGTTCATCATATCCCTCAGATTCTCTGAGTCCGCTGCCTGCTGGACCAGATGCTCCTTCACTGGGTAGACCGTCTCTCCTTCGGCGTTCAGCAAAAAGCTTGACGCCCCTGTCCCGGTATCTCCCTGCACCAGTTTTCGGAAGCCGTCCTCGCGGATATTTACGACAATATAGACATCTCTGACCGGAATATCGAAGATCGGCTCCAGAATCAGCGAGATGACACGGTCCCTGCCGGAAAAGAGCATATCCTCGTGGCCCTCTACCCAAATGTTCTTTTTCTCCTCTTCAATGCGGTCATACAAAAAGGTATCCTCGAACGCGGTGAGCCGGTTACGGTTCATGGACGAAGGATAGAACTCACCAATCGGCGTCGTCACATAGATGGACTGTATCATCGGCTCGGCAATCCGCGCCTGCGAGAAAACGTTGTCAAGATCATTCAGATGCGTATAATACGCGCTGGAATCCCCGGAGGCGGCATCCTTCAGCATGTCGTGAAAAGGCTGGCTGATCATGAACGTCATCATGATGAGCATCAACTTGTTCAGCTTCTCATCCACGATTTGCGCGGACCTGACCACCGTGTCCTGCGTGAGCTTCAGCGCGTTCTTTTCCAGGGTAGCAGCCGAGATATAATATGATAGCCCGCCGGTCATCAGCACGGAGAGCAGGATGACGGCTAAAAATGCAATTTTGAGTTTGTTGCGGAATGATTGCCTTCGAAGGTGGATCAAGCCTCTCACGCCTCCCGTTATAGTCTCTATCCTTCGATTATGTCACCGTAGACCCCGATTCGACAATGTAAAAAACGAGCTGTCCCAAAGCAGCCAATATCATGGCTTTTGGGGCAGCTCCATCGTATAAACCCATTTATGCCGACCGACCGCCTGCCTGTAGATCGGCTATTTTTGACCGTACGGGAACAGGCTAAATCGGAGCGGGAACCAGAACTAAAGCATCATCAAAAGCGACACCCGCCGAGGTGGTCCGGAAACCTATTTTTCCTGCCGTTAATTCCGTTACGGAATTGGTCCATTCCACTTTTAATTCACCATCCACATAACATTTCATTGTGTTCCCTTGAATAGAAGCCTTCATCGTGTACCACTGCTTCTCCTGAGCTGTGAACGGAGCACTGGATACTAGGGTCATGACATTGTCCACGGATTTGTACAACTCCAGCTTTTTAGCTGCGGAATTGATTCGGTACATATAGAAATGACCAGCATCCTGTACCCTGAATAGAATGCCTGCATTGGCATTGGTGATAGGCATCTTCACTTTGGCTTCAAACGTATAATCCGTCCATGAATCCCCGGCGGTAATGAGTCCAGTGGCCGAAGCATTCTGGAACAAGGCTTTCGTGCCGTCTGTTGCCACACTCCAGGAACCGGAGGCAGACGTCCATTCGGCCGTATTTCCGTCTTCAAAATTGTCGCTGAACCTTGTGACCGTAGGAATCGGATTCGTAGGCGCTTCATTCACATCCGTGACATGGATCGTAAAAGTCTTCTCAACATACAGTCCGCCTGAATCTAAGCTCCTCACCCGGATACTGTAGCTGTCCTTTACTTCGTAATCAGGCGTTACGGCAAGAAACAACTTGTTGTCCGAAATCGTGAAGCTTTTGTTGTCCGTATCCCCGGCTCCTGCTGTCAGCATATAAGCGAATGTTTCTCCCGCATCAGGATCGGTAGTGGAAAAGGTGCCGACCATGCCTCCTGCAGTTGTGTTTTCGACTGCGCTGTTATGCGAAAGCGTTACATTTTCAGGCGCTTTATTGATCGGTGAAACCACGACATCGTCAAAATGGACGCCCGCTGAGGTGGTCCGGAATCCGATCCCCCCTGCTGTCAATTCGTTTACAGGATTGGTCCATTCCATTTGTAATTCTCCATCCACATAACAGGCAATCGTGTTCCCTTGTACAATCGCCTTAACCGTATACCACTGCTTCTCCTGGGCTGTGAACGGTGAACTGGCTACAGACGTCAGTTGTCCGTTCACGGATTTGTACAACTCCAGCTTTTGATTCGATGAGTTGATTCGATACATATAATAATCGTTTGCATCTTTCACCCTAAAGACCAGACCTGCGTTTGCATTGGTAATGGGCATGCGCATTCTGGCTTCATACGCGTAATCCGTCCATAAATTGCCGGCATTAGCAGTAATCAGGGATGTGGTTGTCTGGTTCCCGCTGGACAGCACTTGATTCGAGCCGTCTGTCGGTACGGTCCATCCGCCGGTCACGGATGTCCACCCTGCCGAATTTCCGTCTTCGAAATTATCGCTGAACAGCGGCGGCTTGGAATTGGCAAATAGGATGCCATTTACGTTACTATTAGTGGTTGCATTCAAGTCGTTCAAGCTTGTTGCGAGCTTGCCTCCAACATAAACATCGGCGAACGTGACGCCGTTAACCATTCCGCCTTTGGCGTCATTTCCGGAAAGTCTGGATTTCTGGGATCCCGTCTCACGAACGTTGATGTTTTTGAATATAACATTGCTTACATCCCCGGAAGTACTGGTTGATACCCCGAACCAATAATTCCCGAATTGATTGATACCGACTCGTTCGATATCGATATTTTCAAACGTAATGTTGTGGGCGTAGCCTTCCTCAGGAAGAGTATTATATTGGTAACCATGATCAATAAGCAAGGCTCGAGCGCTTTGATACACGTATGAATTTCGGAAGGTCACGCTGATCTGCGGCTGAGCCACCCCCATGCCAATCTTGAAAGCCGCGCATCTTGTCCATGCCATGGCGTCATCGAAAACTACATTTTCCAATTGTTCAAGTGCTCCTGGCCAACCCTTGGACATCCCCGTCTGCAGCCAGGTTTTAGTTGAAAAAGCGTCGTCATCCGATATTCCAATCGCATGTTTAACCAGCACGTCCTGACTCTCGTTGATGTCGATAACGTCATTCTCAATTTTGTATAAATCCTGGAATCCCTTGAGATTCTTGATGGTCACATTGTCGGAACGAACAACCATGAACGACCAGAAACCGCCATCCCGCAGTATTAAACCGTCAAATGTAAAATTGGTGGTTGCAATCGGGACCAGCAAGTTATTCAGGAACCCTTCGTTTTTATTTGGCGCCGGCATCTTTCGCTCACGCATCGCTATGCCTTTTCCATCAATGGTTCCCCGTCCCCGTATCGTGATATTGCTGGAGTCTACGGCTGTGCGAATAAAATACGTACCATCCGCATTTCGTGAATCCTTGCGAAAATCGATCACGTAGTCTTCACCCTTGCCCGTGCCGACAATGACAGCTCCTCCGGCAAGATAGAAGGTCACATTGCTTTTTAGCGTCAGGTTCCCGCTTTTATAGACACCGGCCGGAACGAATACAACGCCGCCGCCGGCTTGATTGGCATCATCGATAGCCCGTTGAATCGCGTCCGATGCCATCTCTGTCCCCGTGTTATCCGCGTTGTACGGCGACTTTGTAACATTATAGATTCCTGCACCTGTGGACGGGGGAACATCCGTCTCCAAAGGATCTGCTGCGATGACGATCTTTTTGTTCATGTCATTGATTTTCACGATCACATAGGTTGAGGAAGAAAGCGAGAATGTTAGCTTGTTCCCGTTGACCGTACCTGCGATCTTTTTAGCCAGTGGACTGATGGAATAAGAGGTAATCGGCTCACTTACAGTAACTTCGATATGGACCGTACCGGAAAAAGAAAACTCAGCGTAGTCATAGTCAGGCATATAGCTGATGACAGGAACCGCTTCGTTATCCGCTTTCAATGAAAACACGCTGGACGCGGTATAGATGGACGGCATCGGATAATTTTGAATCGTGGCCGGAGCATTGTCGGTCTGTGCCAATAATGCCGGATCAGCGACATCCGTCCTATCCAATGAAGGAACCGAATAGCTCTCCATCGCGATCGTATTCGCAGATTGGGCTAAAAATACCGTGATCATAACGGCAAGCACGGCCAACAGACTGACTGCTTTTCTTGTCATGGTAAGCATAAATACCTCCTTAAAAATTAATCATCCACCCACCGATCATAAGGCAGTGCTTGTGGTTTGGCGAAAGCGCTAACATTATTTTCGGAAACAAGCTCATTTTATGATGATCAAGTTCCCCCCTCCATTTGAAACTTTTCATTGTTGAGATGGATTATAATCCCTGCCCAAAAAGAAAGGAGTGGGGCAAGCCCACTCTTCAGGGATACATTTTAACTGTCCATCGGGTACTGGGGAATGTGAATTCCGAGGCCCTTCAATACCATTCACACTTCCTGCATGGATTAAATCAGGTAGAATTTATTGCTGCCGTGCTGCATTCCGGTAAGACCGTCGATCATTTATATACAGTACTAGAGCGAATAATCGCATTTACTAGCTCCTCTTACTCCATCATTGCGGGTGAAGGCATCTAAATAGCCTCTTACCCTTAGCATGCCGCGCTCGTTCAAGTGCAAAAGAATCGCCTTAATGAGACGATTGAGTTGCTTGGTCCGACTAAGATCGCGCAAATCATTTCAGTCTCTGAATCGAAGTGGAAGTAATAAACATAAATTCTACCACCGATATCGAACCGGTATGAATCACTGCCGACCACGATTGCATCCTTCTAGGCAATAAAGGCTTCCGGCTTCCGCTCACAGCTTACACTTTGGAAAAGATCCGCTCCCCCTGCAGGAACGACTTGCAATATTCTGCGCACAAGCGCGGCATCCGCTCCCGCATCCACCCATGAACCACTTCATTCGGCATTTGAAAAGCATAATACCCGATGATTGCCACGAGCGCAAAGCCGTCCAGCAAGACCCTATCACCTGTGCTTATACTGCGTCCTATCACTTCATAATACCCATCCAACAGCACGTCCCTGTGTTCGGGCGGCACCATGATGGCCCCCATCGCCACGTCCAGCAGTTCGTAACCTTCTCCGAAAAAACCAAAATCGATAAAGCTCATGATCCCTTCGGGTGAAATAATTACGTTGCCTAATCCCAGATCTCCATGGACGAGACCTAACCGGCCGGAAGGAGCCTCAGCTGACGCAGCTAAAAGCTTGTTGATTTCCCGCAAGGTTACATCAATGATGTCGACATCGGATCGTGTAAACAGGCCTAGGCTGAGTCCTTTCCGGACCGTTTCGGCCAGCCATTGATTGTAAGCCATCCCCTGGCTGGGCCGATTCTCCAGCGTTTTGTGATAGTATCTGCGGAAAAAGGTATGCAGCTCGCCGATTTGGCTGCCGAGTCTGCGTACCAGTTCAGGGTGGCTGACATCCGTTTTATTGAGGTCCCTCCCCTCTAACCATGAGAGCATGGAGCAATTCAGCTGACGTCCATTATGCTCCATCACGGTGATCAAGCTCCCTTCCGAATTACGGATCGGGGTCTGGACACTAAGGCCGCTGTTATGGGATAGCTCCTCCAGCATGTGCAGTTCACCCAGCAGTCCTTCATAGGTGTGCTGCTTACCGGTCATCCCCTCTTGGAAAGGCTGATGGATTCGCAATACAAATTTACGGCCGTCGCCCGCGTCTACCTTGTATGTTTTATTTTCATTATGCTGGAGAAAATCGAATGTTGCTCCCTTGATGCCAAACCTTTGTGCCAGCCGCTCCAGATCTTCGTTTGTCATGGATTGTACCTCGTTGAATTGGGATGAATGCTCTCTAATACCAAAAGATTACCATATGTCCGGCTGAACTTATAGATTGTTATCCGTAGTCCCTGCGAGTGAGAGAGCCCTATTTTTTTCGAACTATACTCTCCGGCTTCGCGAATTCCGATATATTCTATAGCTAAATAGAATGAACTATCGAAATGAAGTTTACAGGCGGCTAACTGAAGGCTCGATGCTTATCTTTAGTTCAATCTATATAGAGACAGTACGACTTATTTCATGACGCAAATAGGAGGAATTTTATGAACAACCGCTCGAAGTACGCGGCAATCATTGCCCTGATTTGGGCATTTCAAATGGTAACCTCTTCGGTTCTCCCCGAATCCGCATCCGCTGCGGACGACCCTCAACCAGCTGCCATTGTCAGCGAAGGAGGTGCGGCCGATGATTCATCCCCAAATACCAACCAGATGACGAATGCCAGCTCACTACCGCAGATTGCCACCAGTGACGGAACAACCAGCTTTAGAGCAGGGAATAATACAATAACCACTCCCGTCACCGTGGATTCGAATATTTCCATAAACGACGCCGACAGTTTCACTTTAGTTTCGGCTACAGTTCAAATTTCGAACGGTTTTCATCCCGGAGAAGATTTGCTTCAGTTTGTGAATACCAGCTCGGTCGTATTTGGAGATATTACTGCAAGTTATAATTCAGAAACCGGGATACTGACCCTGACATCTGTGAGTCATACCGCGACAGTCGATCAATGGATTCATGCTCTTCAGGCGGTAACATACTCGAATACGGCCATCACTCCCAATTCGGCGAATCGCATCATCACGTTTACGGTGAATGACGGTACCGTTTCAAGCAATCCCGCAGACAAAACGGTGACGGTGACAGCGGTCAACCAGGCGCCGATTTTGACAACAACGGGCGGCACCTCTACCTTCAAAGGGATCCCCGTTGCCATCGATTCCGGCCTTACCCTTTCAGACTTGGATAACAAGACGATGTCAGCGGCCACGGTCACGATTTCGGGGAACTTTTTTTCAAATCAGGATATCCTTGCCTTTATAAACGACGGCTCGACCATGGGAAACATTACAGGGAGCTATAATGCAGTAACTGGTACATTGACTCTGACTTCATCCGGAGCATCGGCCACGATTGCCCAGTGGCAGCAAGCGCTGAGAGAAGTAACCTATGGCAATACATCTAAAAATCCGAATACGGCCGCGATAAGAACCATCACGTTCACGGTGAGCGACGGAATCGCAAGCAGCAATTCCGCCACCAAGACGGTAAAGGTGTCCAACCAACCGCCCGTTGTGACAACAAGCGCCGGTTTAACCTCCTACACAGCCGGGACCGTCCCTGTCGATGCAGCACTGTCCATCTCGGATCCCGATGATCAAACTTTGGCTTACGGCCGCGTGTGTATTGTCAGCCCGTATCATGCCGGTAAGGAAGAGCTCCGATTCACCAACGATGGAGCGACGATGGGCAACATCAGCGGCCGCTTCGATCCCGTTTCTGGTATGTTGACCCTGACATCAGAAAATGGAACAGCCACTGTTTCTGAGTGGGAGTCAGCTTTTAGAAGCGTAACTTACATCAGCTCTGAAAATGCATCGGAGCCATCAGATCGAACCATCCGCTTTGTGGTAAGCGATGGCAACGACGAAAGCAATCAAGCCGATAAAGGCTTAACGGTTCAGGGCTTGACACGCTTAAGTGTCAGTGCAAGCAGCTTAAATGTGGAGGTTGGCCAGAGTTCAACGGTCTTGTTGAAAGCTCTGTATTCGAATCAGACTGAAATCGACGTGACGAAATCAGCGATATGGAGTGCCGCTGATCCAGCGGTTGCCGAGGTTACCAACGGAGAGATAACCGGTAAGAGTGCGGGCACGACTGTGATCACGGCCGTCTACGGGGGCAAGAGCGAATCACTGAATTTAAAAGTCGCAGCCAAGCCGGTCGTTTCTAACCCTTCCCAACCGGCAGATACACCATCTACACCAAGTCCGGCCACTGTACCGACGCCTACACCTACTCCAACTCCTACGCCAATACCGGAAATGCCGGAACCTTCGTTCCGGAAGTTTATCCGGGCAGAGGATATTGCTGCTTCGTTCCGCCACGCCTTGGCGATGAAACATCCAGAGAGATTTGCCGATACATACACACATTGGGCGGCAAAAGACATCGCGGTGGCTTCCCGGCTTGGATTAGTCAACGGATATGGTGACGGAAGCTTCAAGCCGGATCTTCCGATTAGCCGGGCGGAAATCAGTGAACTGCTTGTCAGAGCTTTCGGGCTTCGGCAGGGGAATGAGGTCGTTACCTTCAGGGATATGCATGAGCATTGGGCGGCTGAGTCCATAGGCATTCTGGCTTCCAATGGAATTGTCAAGGGCAATGCAAGCGGGCTTTTCCAAGCCGAGCGCAGCCTGACCCGTGCCGAAATGGCTCAAATGATGGCCAATCTGGTGGATTTATCTGAACTGGCCACCGGTGAAGCGCGCCATTTTACGGATATTACCGATTCATATTGGGCTAAGGATATCATCGGGCAAGCCGCAGCAGCCGGACTTCTCGAAGGCAGAGATGAGTCCCGTTTTGCCCCAAATGAACCCGTGACCCGGGCCGAAGCCGTCACGATGATTCTTCGGCTGTTAGGAACCGATGCAGAGCTCCGTTCACTGCTGGAGCAAAGCTCCAAATAACGGATACATGCTGCCTGCAAACATGATTGCCGGCTAGCCGATAAATGCCTCTATAATCTAAGAGCGTGTTTGGAACAAGTCCAAACACGCTCTTTTTAGTTCATCGATCCTCTTGATTCCACAATCGTGTCCGCGAATCAACTAACGCCCTAATTACTTTTATTAATAAATCGAAAAATTCACGCCATAGAAAGAAAGCCCCATTTTCCCCGCGACGCGCTGAGAAGATAGATTATCCGATGAGGTGCTGTATAACGGAATACATCCGAGCTCCCGGACGGCTGCAGCCCATCCCGCCGTCGCTGCAGCCGCGTATCCCCTGCCTCGGAATGCTTCTAACGTTTCCAGCCCGGCTTCATGCGCCTTCGTACCGATGCGGACGCTGCGGCACACGGAGACGGCTCGGCCCTCCTGTACCACCGCAACGCAGGGCTGCGCATAGCTGATCTCGTCAGCGAGCCATTCGAATCCTTCCCGCGCAAGCTGCCTTACATTTTCAGGCGTGATTCGCTGCACATCCACGGATGGCTCTCTCGTTTCATTTTCAATAGAAAAGCAAGGCCCCATCGTCATTTTTTTACCTTGCAGCAGGTTCCAATAATCCTTCTCATGCTTCGGCCTGTCCTGAAAGTCAACGACCACAGCCTCTTCGGCACACCAACTCTCCAGCTGCTTCACCAGTTGGTCAGGAACGTCGTGACGGAAACGCCAAACGCTTCCTCCCCCCGTGGTTCTTCCCAGGAACAATCGCGGAGCCGGGTCTGAACCAGGCCAAGGTTCGTTGACCAGATGCAGGCGTCCGCTGCGGTCATGGGTAAACATAGCCTCCGCATGATATTCCATTAGATCCCGGGCGGAAGGTTTATGAAATTGGCCATTATTCAAAATTTCATGCCCCCTTTGAGCGTTCATAGAATCTCACTGATCCGATGGTTTCAGGGAATGCGCGAGTTCGGTAAATATCACGCCCAATGCGTAGGCTCCCGCATCCGGGTAACCGATGCTCCGGTCGCCAACCGTTCCGGCTCTCCCCATCCGGGCAGCAATGTGCTCGGTTTGCTTGGCTCCCTCAACGGCTGCCTCTGCCGCGGACAGGCCTGCGCCGATCAGATCGGTGCCCTGCTCAGCCGCACTCGCCCAGGCTTCGGCATAGGGGACAAGCGCATCGATCAGCGTTTTGTCACCCACAACGGCACCCCGTCCAAAGGAACGCTCACCCGTATCCTGAATTCCCTTCACGGCAGCACTCATCATGCCGGCGATGTCCATAACGGACAGCTCGCTCCGGTTCCCCGCAAATTTGCCTGCCGCCCGGAAGGCCGAACCCCAGATCGGACCGGAGGCACCGCCGCAATGCTCCATAATGATTAGAGAGCAGGCATCAAGAAATCCTCCGATATCTTGCGCCTGGGAGGTAAGTTCCTCCCACTCGGATTTGAGCTGCTTAAACCCTTTAGCCACGCTCATCCCAAAGTCACCGTCACCGGCATGAGCATCCAGCTCGCAGAACGGAATTTCGTTTTCGATAATGACGCCGCTCATGCGATCAACCAGATAAACCAGGTTTTCCAATGTAAGCTTATTGTTGTGTATGACTCCATGCGCTTCATCAGCAGCGGCGCCGAAGGATACCGAGTGTCGGACGGTCCCTTCTTCAGGTATGTACTGTACCGGCTCGAATGGTCCGCGGACGGTCAGCGCCGGCGTCTCGCAATCCTCGCTGAGCAGCCGCTTCAGCTGGGGATTCAGCTTCATGATCGACAGCGACGCGCCTGCCATATCAATGCTTGTCATATAGTTGCCCACGAAAACTTTATACACAATGACGTTCCGTGCGGCAAGCTCACGTATGACCGCATGGTTCAGCAGGTACAGCTCCTGCAGCGGCGTGCCGCCGAATCCGTTTACCAGGACGGCCACCTCCGCGGGTGCACTGTCGCTGATACGCAAGCTTTCCAGCAGCTCGGCAACCATTCGGGAAGCCAGTTCGTCAGCCGTGATCAGCTTCTCCCGCCGGATGCCAGGCTCGCCATGGATGCCGACGCCGTATTCCATTTCCTGATCACCGATCTCAAACGTCGGACTGCCTTTGGCCGGCACCGTACAGGACGTGAGCGCAAATCCGATACTTTTCACGTTATCGACTGCATTCTGGGCGGCCTGCTTGACTTCTTCCAGCGGTAAGCCCGCTTCCGCTGCGGCTCCTGCGATTTTATGTACGAGCACCGTTCCAGCAACGCCTCTTTTGCCGACAGTATACAAGCTGTCTTCAACGGCGATATCGTCATCCACCTTCACGTAGTCGACTAGAGTTCCGTCTTCGGCAGCGAGGTGGGCCGCATTTTTAAAATTCATGATGTCGCCGCTATAGTTTTTAATAATCAGCAGCGTCCCCTTCTTGCTCGCAGAAGAGCGGATCGCCTGGTACACCTGAATCTGGGACGGGGAAGCAAACACGTCGCCGCAGACGGCCACATCCAGCATGCCTTTGCCGACGAAACCCGCATGTGCCGGTTCGTGGCCGCTGCCGCCGCCGCTGATCAGCGTCACCTTATCCTGCCGGATCACTTTTTTCTTGATGATGTTGTATTTACGGATAAACTCAAGCTCAGGGTGGGCCAATACGAGACCGCTGCACATTTCCGATACGAGCGTCTCGGGTCTGTTCATGATTTTCTTCATGAGATCGCTTCCTTTCTTAAAACACTCCAACACTCTATAACCATTATACCGTTGCTGACACCGATTTTAATGGATACGTCGTACGATTTCATCGGCCACCCCCGATTATCCTGCTTCTTCAACATGAATTGCCGCAACCGAATACCTGTAATAAATGCAACAAAGCCCGGCGCATGCTGGACTTTTCAAAACATATTAAAGCTTATTCGTTACACGCCTTCAGACGCTATCCGGATCGCCCGGTTCATCAAGACCGGCATAGCCGATCCGTGATTCTCGCAGGGAATCCTCATAACGGATCTTATGGCCCTGCGAGGCATACTGAGACAAACGCCGGCCATTCCGATCAGGGATTCAGCTCTCAGTAGTTTTTCAGCGGCATCCCGACAAATTCATGGAAGGACCTGATCCGTTCGTCTTCAAATTCAAACACGACGGTAAGTACATTGTGATAAGGTTGGTTACTGAGCAGACCTTCTGCTCGAAAAACGACCACTCCGTACTGATAATCAAAGAGCTGAAACTGCGGGGTTAACGCTACTTGCAGCACTTCACTTTCAAATTGGACCAACTCGATGAACCGCTGCCTTCCGAACTGCGGCTCTTTCCATTCGTCGTACGGCAAGGGTACGGAAAAACGGAAATCGTCTGTCACAAGCGCGAGAAAATCCGCCGTTTCACCGTATTCAAAAGCGGTTCGAAACGCTTCAAATGCCCTTCCGCAGGTCGTGTTGGCATCCCAAGCAACTGAAAGGGGCTTTCCGAAATCAATATCCATTCTCATCATTATTTCTCCTTATTGGCAGTATTATCGTCTCGTCGAATCAAATGAGAAGACACGCTCAGGATACGAAATAAACAAGACAGATGATGGCTTATTTACCGGAAAAGATGAATTAGATGTAAATCAATTTGCGAATGCGACTCCACCTGCTTTATATGGCTATAATGATGATTACGTAATATTTATTATGTCAACCATAACGAGTTCTCTCCCTAAACCTCCGCCACATCGGTTACAATATGGGAAAGGAGCTGTGGATATGAACATCGAAACGAAGGAAATCACGGCCAAAACCATCCTCACCGAAGTAAAAGGATACTTGGATGTGGGGTTCACCCACTCGTTAAATTCATACAGCGGCTGTGCCTTTGCCTGCAAATACTGTTATGTAAGGGAAATGCCCATCCAGAAATTTAAAGACATGCCCTGGGGAACCTGGCTGGAGGTCAAAACGAACGCGGCGGAAAATTACCGCAAGGAGATATTAAAGCTGCGGAAGAAAAACAAACCCGTTCATATCTTTATGTCATCCGCCACCGATCCTTATCAGCCTATTGAACGCAAAGCGGGCATAACCCGGGGGATTCTCGAGGAAATGATCAGCTATCCACCGGATTCGCTGCAAATTCAAACGCGCGGACCGCTCATCACACGGGACATTGACTTATTGACTCAGCTTAAGGACAAATGTGAACTGCTGGTATCCATGACAGTGGAGACCGACCGTGAGGATATGAAGCGGATTTTTGCCCCTAAGGCACCTGGTATTCGCCTCCGTCTTAGTGCTTTGCAGGAAATTCGTGAAGCAGGAATCCGAACGCAGGCTTCCATCTCGCCGGTACTGCCGTTCACACCTGATTTCCCCAAGACTTTAAGCGGAATTGCAGATTACGTATGGATCGATACATTACTGATAGGAGACGGTATGCTTGGTAAGCGTTCAGCCAGACTCGGTATGCCAGCTCTTTTCGAGGAGCACGGAATAACGCCTTGGTACGACAAAGATATCCATCATCGGGTATTGAAATACTTCAAAAAACACTTTCCGCCGGACCGGATTCGCGTTTCCAAAGAAGAAGCTTTCCCGATGAAACAGACGGAAACTAAGAGAGATGAACACGAGTGAGGCCACTAGATTTCACACCAGTAAAAAAGCTGCAGACCGGGTCATAAAAGACCTGTTGGTTCTGCAGCTTTTTTCATGCCATATCAAGATCTAGGCCAACGATTGATGCTCACTTATTTAAGCCCGCCTACAATCTGATTCAGTGCTTTTGCTATAGGCGTTAAAGGACGTCCAAGCAGCTTCTCAAAATCCTGACTTTCGATCTCAAGCTGCCCCTCACGGATCCCCTGCTGAATGCCTACAACGATCGGGAGGGCAAACTCCGGAACTCCTGCTTGTTTCATGATATCAGCATATTGTTCGTCGTCGACCTGCTGGAGCGGTACCTCTTTACCCAGCACATCGCCCAGCGCAGTCACCAGTTCCGCTTGTGTCAGCGGTTTGCCGGACAGCTCGTACACGGTGTTTTCATGACCTTCCCCCGCTAAAACAGCTGCAGCCGCTTCGGCATACTCCTGCTGCAGCGCCCAGCCAACCTTGCCGGATTCTGCAGACGTCACCCATGGTGCTCCAGCTAGAACCCCCTGAATGCTCGGAATCTCATTCTCCAGGTACCAGTTGTTCCGCAGGAACGAATACGGAATGCCCGTCTTCAAAATCGCTTGCTCTGCTGCTTGATGAGGTGGCGCAAGAAACAGCTTGCTCTCAGCTGCATTTCCCAAGCTCGTGTAGGCGATGAAACCAACTTTGGCTCGTGCGGCAGCTTCCACCGCATTCGTATGCTGCCGAATCCGGGTTTCGTTGTCTCCATCCGCGGAAATGATCAGCAGCCGGTCAATCCCGGCAAAGGCCTTATCCAACGTTTCCGGCACGTCAAAATCACCATGGCGGACATCAACGCCCAGGGCCCGAAGATCTTCAGCCTTGTCCGGGGTGCGCACGCTGACCGCCAATTGACTGGCAGGGACAGTCTGCAAAAGGTTCTCCACAACTTTTCTGCCCAGCTTCCCTGTGGCTCCGGTAACTAATAATTTCATCCTGATTCCTCCATTGTAGCGTTATGATCTTATTGTCACATTATGATCTTAATTGTAACCATATTAGTAACAAATCAGTTATGTAACTATTATAGTTACAGGATTATCGTGTGTCAACCGACTAACCCTTTGCTCGTTATCTGTTCATAGCTAGCAATGATCCGATTAAACTTAAGCGTTAAAGAAAAGTAAAAAGCTGCCGGACATCCGGCAGCTGAAACAAGTAAAAGGCGTATAAGATTTAATTCGCTGTCAATGGAGTCCGGGAAGAACCGGCCCATTCCCCCACCGGCGTAACGGTGTAGGTCGTGCCTTTCACAAGTTTGCTGTCTGGTGCAAGATCGAAGATACCCACGGCCCCTTTGCGGCTGGAGTATTTATAGGCGGCGGTTAGCTTATGCCCTTCCGCATCCGTCAGCTCGATACTGCGGCCCGAGAATAGCTCGTCTCCCGGGTCTTCCGACAGCGTAACCGTAATGGAAGTCTCGCTCACGGCTTCGGCACCGACGATGTCAAGCGGAGCGATGCTCTGCGCTACAAAAGACGGTCGTTCGATCTTCGCCCAATCCGAAGTCACGGTATAAGTGACGCCCGGAGTCAGGGTTTTGCCCTCAGGCAGACGGAATTTCGGTTCCTGTCTGCCATCGGTCGACTGCGTGAACGGTACATATTTAGCTACCATCGGTTGTCCGCCCTCCGGCGTGATCGTTACCTCCCTGGCTTGTCCGGAGGAAATGATCTGATAGGTTTGGCCATTGGCGCGGTTGTTTTCGTCCAGGACGAAGGCATCCGCTCCCCGGCCGGCACTGTATGCGGAGATGACATATCCGTAGTCAACCACGCCGTTCGCCTGCAAGGATTCCAGCTCAAACGTATCATTCGTTACCTGTCTGGCCTCGGTCATGTTCAGCTTGTCTGCATTCCCGGTAAAAGTCCCCGCGTTCGCTCCTCTGTAGGTCAGGGAGTATTGGACACCCGGCTGTTGAACGGAGGTCGGTACAATATAAGTAGCAATGGAACCCGTTTTCAGCCGCGGAAGATTGGTTAACGTAAGACCGCCGGTGAAGGCAAAGTCTTCTTTCGCTTTCGTAAACGCCTCGTTGTCAGCCGTCAAAGGCGCATCGGACGTCACGATCAGCGTAATTGCATTCAAGGAACGGATGCTGGTGATTTTGGCTTTGTCCGACGGGATCGCCTGCTGCGCCATATTCAGTAAATACGCAGTTTCTCCGCGAGTGACCGGACCGCTGCCTGGGGCAAGGCTTTCAGCCCAGTATTCCACGGATTTCGCATCCCGTTTAAGTGCTTTGGTTACAATCTGTACAAGTTCCGTTTTCGTTACGGTTCCGCGGGGCTCAAAACGGTCATCGTTTGCTTGCATGATCCCTTGTGCTGCCACTTCAGCGGCATATTTCGAAAACCACGCCTGCGGATTGACATCCGTGAATCCCTGCTGTGCCTGATCCGCACCCTGCAGATTAAACGTCAGGGCAAGCAATTTGGCCAGTTCCGCACGTGTGACTGGCTGTTCTACGGCGAGTGAACCGTCCTCGTATCCCTGCATAATATGAAGCTGCGATAACTGACGGACTGCTTGACTGATATCTCCTTCTCCCAGCGCCCTTGAATCGTCTGCAGCATGCACGGCACCGATAGGCAAGGCGGCTGTTCCCAAAGCTGCGGCCAGCATCAGGCCGGCCAGTTTGTTAGTATGTTTATTCATCGATGGTTCCTCCTTCAATCCCTTAGATGGATTGGTGTTTGTCATGTCTCTATCGTAAACGAGACAGATAAACGGCCAAGAAACCCGGCATAAACAAAATCGAAACTTTATATTAACAATTTATTAAATCGGTTACACGGTGAACCGGTATCCCGCTCCCCATACCGTTTCGATATACTGCGGGTTGGACGGATCAACCTCCATCTTCTCCCGCAGTCTCCGTACGTGTACGGTGACGGTCGCGATATCCCCGTTCGAGTCCATGCCCCAAATCCGTTCAAACAGCTCGCTTTTGCTGAATACCCGGTTCGGATGGCTGGCCAAAAATTCGAGCAGGCTGAATTCACGGGAAGTAAAGATAACCTCCTTATTGCGGACGTACACCCGGCGTGCCGCCTGGTCAATAACCAGGCCGCGGATATGGATTTCTGTTTTGTGGGGCGCTTCATGCCTGCTCATGAGCCGTTCATACCGGGTCAAATGCGCCTTTGCCCTGGCTACCAGCTCGCTCGGGCTGAACGGCTTCGTGATATAATCGTCGGCTCCCAGGTTAAACGCGCGGATCTTATCGATCTCTTCATTTTTGGCGGAGACGATCAGGATCGGAACTTCCTTTGCCTGCCTGATCCGGTTGCATAATTCAAAACCGTTCAATCCCGGCAGCTGCAGGTCGACAATGATAAGATGGTAATCCGTTTCAAGAGCAAGCTGCAGCCCTTCGTCTCCATGATGGCACAAATCCACATGAAATCCGTTCAATTCAAAATAATCCCGTTCCAACTGCGCGATAGTCGTCTCGTCTTCAATAATCAGAATGCTCCCGGCCATCTCTGCCTTCCCCTCCTTCGTATGTGATACGCCGCAGCGTGAAGAACACGCGTGTACCAACACCTACCTCGCTTTCCACCCAGATCCTGCCCCCGTGCCCCTCAATGATTTGGCTGGCTATGGCCAGTCCCAGACCACTGCCTCCGGTTGAAGAATTCCGCGAAGCTTCGGCGCGGTAGAATCGTTCGAAAATATGCGGCAGTGCTTCTTGTGGAATCCCCGTCCCGTTATCGCCGATTTCGACGGTTACCCATTCCCGGTCGGGATGAACGGAAATATGAATGTTCTTATGTTCTTTATCCATGTAGTTCTGAGCGTTCCCGATTATATTAAGAACGGTACGCTTTATTTTTTCCAGGTCGGCAAATACGTTGACCGGCGGAATAGGCCGATGAGCCCATGCGATGACCACTCCCTTCTCTTCCAGAACGTATCGCTGCTCCTCGATGCAGTCATCCAGAAAGTCGACGATATCAACCGCCACAAGCGTGAACGGCACCTGTTTCAGATCCAGCTTGGAGTACAGGAAAAGCTCATCCACAAGCTTGTCCAGGTCAACGGCTTTGGAATAAATGATGTTGACATACTTGCTCATTTTCTCGGGTGTATCCGCCACTCCATCACGAATGCCTTCAATATAGCCTTTAATATTGGTGATCGGTGTCCGCAGGTCATGGGAAATGTTCGAGATGAGCTCCTTCCGGTTCGCCTCATCCTCCAGCCGCAGCTGAACCGACTCTTGAAGCCTTTTCCGCATATTTTCAAAAGCTGCATTCAGCTGTCCGATTTCGTCCTTTGTGCTCGGTTCAAGCGAAAACTGCAGATTGCCCCTCTGAATGTGCTCTGCCGAGTGACGTAGCCGGTCCAACGGCTTAACAACGCTGCGCGTAATCCAGCGGAAAAGCAGCGCATTGAATATCACGATGATGCCTGCCAAGCTAATGACGAATGCCGGGAGTAGCTTTCTCGTGACTTCGCCAAACGGACTCCGCTCGCGGATGACGAACACACTGCCTTTCTGGCCGTCCGAGTAATGGAAGTCGTATTTGGCGTACGCATAAAAACGCTCACCGATATTAAACGTACTGCGAATTTGGTTGTTGTTCAGGTCATAAGGCGGCAGATGCCGTTTCAGCTCAGGCTGGTTGAACGTATACGACTGGTAGATGCGTCCGCTCTCACGGCGTACATACAGCCCGGCTCTGACCGTTTTGAGCTTGAAATCGAAATCCTTCAGCAGCTGCTGATCCTGCAATCGATCCGGCTCATTTTTGGCAAGATACTTCAATTCCAAAAAATAGATTCTTCTTGTTCCGTCAGCGGATTGAGCTGATAGTGGACTTTGTAAAAATCGCGCAGGCTGTGCACGTCGCCCGTCGCCGCGATCGTAAACAGGCTCGCCGTCATGACAAAGACCAACAGGCTGATGAGCAGCACGCCGGTATAGGATAATAAAAGTTTGATGCGAATGGACACTTGCTCACCTCCGTCTTTGATAGGTACAGAAAGAGCGAACGGTCCTGACCGTTCGCTCTTTAGCGCATGGATTATCACATGCTTTATTTTAGCGGGTATGCTGAAAGTTACGAACCTGCTCGTTCCAGTATTGCGGCGATTTCGTGATAACCTTTGCTTTGGGCATGCTGCAGCGGAGTGATGCCTTCCGCATCCGCGATCTCCCGATCCGCGCCATGATCGACCAGCAGCCGGACGATTTGCTGATGCTTCTCCCCGCCGTTCCCCAAAATGACCGCTTCCAGCAAAGCAGTCCAGTGGAGGCGGTTGATATGATTGACATCGATATCGGTGCGGGTCAACAGCTCCCGGACCACTTCGACATGGCCTCGTTCGGATGCGGGGATCAGCGCCGTCCCGCCATAGCGGTTGGTCAGTTTGGTGTCTGCATCAGCTTCGATCGCCAGTTGGACGATATCCAGCATTCCCTCAGCTCCGGCATACAGAAATACATTGTTGAGCAGATGATCCCTGATGTTGATGTCCGCCCCTTTGCTGATCAGCAGCCGGACCATCTCCGTCTGATGGTTGTACGTCGCAGCCATGACAGCCGTTCTGCCACGCTCATCTTGCGCGTTAATATCGATTCCGTCTTGAAGCAGGTTCTGTACCGCCTCAAGATCACCTGCTTCCGCCGCTTGTATGAATTGCTGAGTCACCGTTTCCACCCCCGTTGATGACAATTGTTCCTTCGCTAGTTCTCTTGAAGAGCCCGGCATGATGTCGCATGAGCTGAGCCAAAGTATGCAAACGATACATAAAAAGAGACGAATCATAGATCAAATCCCCTTTTTCCTACTCAACGACATGCTAACACGCCCTACTCCATATGCAAAATATTAAAAACCTTTGTTTCGCTTACTTTTTTCATATAACAATACCTGTGCCCCATCTTTACGCGCATGAAGCGTAAGTTTGCCAAACATCGAGGCGGGTAATAATAAGAAAGTGAATTTGAATTCGAGGAGGTTTTTCCCCATGACAACCCAAGATCCGAAAAAGATACTGAAACAAAAGCATGAGCAAGATGAGCAGAAGGCGGAATTCACTGAATTCGCCCGCAGCCAGTCGGGACACACGGAAATGGAAGCCGGCCAGGAATTCGGCCATGACCGCGCGCCCGATGAACAAAACCGCATGAAGTCTGTTGAGAATCGTCAGAGCAGCCGCTAAGGGGAATTTCCGTTCCGAACAGCCATCGATTGAATATATTAACAAACAAGCCGCACCGGCATAACCGGAAGCGGCTTGTTTCATGATTCTTTCATCATTCGAACAAACTCCATGGATGCTGGTGAAATCTCCGCAAATGAGAGCGCGATGATCCCGATCTCCCTCGTGATGACCGGCGTAATGGGCTTTACGATAAGTTCATGGGACACGGAAGACAGCGTAAAATCGAAAACAAGACCGATTCCGAGTCGTCTGCGGACCATCTGGATCAAGGTTTCGGCGGTTTGGACGGTCAAGCTGCTTTCGAGATTAAAATGGTGCTGTTGTATTGCACTGTTCAACGCCGCCTCATGTCCGCCTTTACAATAAATCATGTCTTGCTCATATTTTCTGAGATCCACAATCTCTGTATCCTGCAGCTCATGATCGTCCGGAATAACGGCCACCATGTGATCCTGAACCAGGCTATGATGCTCAAATCCTGCAAACGGAGAAGCGACTAGCCCGATTTCCACGGTACGGTCGGCAACCCATTCCTTGATCTGGTCGGATACCCCCTCACTCAGCTCGATTTGAACTTGTGGGTACTTGGCCCGGAACCTGGAGATCGCCTCCGGGAGCAACAGGGTCGATGCCGCTGGAAACGAGCCGATTTTGACTTTTCCGGTTAACAGCTGGTTCTCCCGGCTGGCTGCCTGGAAAATACGATTTTCAATGGACTGCATCTGCCTGGCCAATATCAGAATCTCCCTGCCGACATCGGTCAGAATGATCCCCTTCTGCTTATCCCTGACAAACAGCCTCACTTGCAGCGCATCTTCCAGCTGTTTAATCGTTTTGCTCACAGCCGGTTGGGAAATAAACAACGCTTTCGCCGCTTCGGTAATGTTCATTTTCTCGGCGGCTGCCACAAAGACATTCAGATGGTTCAAGTTTAAATTCATCGCTCTATAACATAACCTTATGGTTATCTCTCCTATTACAAATGTGTATTTCAGTTATGAACTATTATAACGTATTCTAAATGCATGACAACACGGATACCTTACACACATTCAAAGGGTTGGTTAAATAGGAGGAGATTACCTTGATCGATCATGCAAAAAACGCGGAAATTCCTCAGGCATCGGAGGATTCCCGCGTATCAACACGCCGCATCTGGATTACCGCCTGGATCGTAACAGCCGTATTTATGCTGTCCAATTCAGCAACGCCGTTGTATGTGGAGTGGCAGACAGCGATGGGATGTTCGAATGGAACGTTGACGGTTATTTTTGCCGCTTATATTCTGGGCCTGCTCGGCACTCTGCTCGCGGCCGGCCAATTATCGGACCGCTTCGGACGCAAGGCCGTACTGTATCCGGGTCTATTAGCAGCGGTCGCGGCTTGTGTGCTGTTTGCTTCGGCCGATTCGGTCGGCATGCTGCTGGCGGCGCGGTTGCTGACAGGCATAGCCGTCGGCGTCATCGTCTCCGCAGGCATGGCTGCTGTAGTGGACGCTGGCGGACACAGTAAAAAACAGCTGGCATCCCTTGCCGCCTCCGTGGCCATGGTCCTCGGAGCCGGGCTAGGGCCTTTGCTGGCCGGAATGATGGCCCAATTTCTTGCGCATCATGTCGTCACGGTGTTTACCACTCAATTGATCATTTTGGCAACAGCCTTCATGGTGGCAGCCCGCCTCCCCTCCCGGCAGCATCCTGCACGCGAAGGATGGAAACTGCGCTTCCCAACAGTTCCTAAGCAAAATCGCCTGCATTTAGCTTTAGGAATATCCGCGTTTGCTCCAGGCATTACCTCGACTTCCTTTGTGCTGTCGCTGGGTCCGTCACTGCTGTCCAAACTGCTTCATGTGACCAGTCCCTTGGTAGCTGGAGGAATGGCCTGTATCATGTTCTTGGCGGCGACGGGAATACAATTCGCTGTCAAAAGGCTGCCGGTTCGCAGCCTGTTTCTCCTTGGAAGTGCGGCAACCCTTTTGTCCATGATATGCCTGGTTGCTGCTGTCATTGAGTCGGCACCCGTGTTGCTGGTTATAGCCGCTGTATTCGCTGGTGCAGGACAGGGATTAGGGCAGCTCGGAGGCCTGACGCTGATCAGCCTGCATGTCCCGGCACACCGCCGCGCCGAAACCAACGCGGTACTGAATATCGGAAGTTATGTACCTGCCGCACTGCTGCCGATCGGAACAGGATTTGTGATCGATATGACCAGCATCTCCCTGGGTGCCTCGCTGTTTGCAGCGGTTTTGGCGGCGGTTTCGGTCGCGGGCGCCGTTTTTGTAAGAGTGAAGTTAAACAAATAAATGAATCGAAAGTTATCCCTCTGGACTAAACAATTCAAAATGATGAACCGGGCGAATTTCGATGCGCCAGCCAAACGATTCGCCCGCGCTCACCTGAACGGCCGGATGAAGAGATGCCACACGGACTGCATCTTCAAGATCCTCAGCTTCGATCAGAAACGCGCTGCCAATCAGCTCCTTCGACTCGGTAAATGGACCATCCATCATTCTCAGCTTTCCGTTCTTGCGCTGCAGGGTCGTCGCGGTATTGCCCAGGCCGGCGTCGAGAAGCACCTTCCCGCTGTGATACAACTGTTCAAGATGGGGCTTGCACTCCTGCATCACTCCGTCGATTTCCTCCTGCGGTCTGGCATCCATCAGATCCGGTTCCAGGTAACCCAAACACAAATACTTCATGACTTCATCTCCTCATCATCATATACAGCATTATAACGCTGCTTATATAAGACGACGAGAGAGATATTCCCGTATCGACATCTTTTTACGAAGGGCTGTAATAAAAATTTACTTTCGAGCTCCGCCTCGGCGGACAAGGCTGACCAGGAGTAAAAGGATCGGCAGCAGCAGCAAAGCGATGATGGAACTGCCCGTTCCCCCAGTGGGAAAATAATGAAGCATTTGCTGGAAATTTTTAGCCACCCAGATACTGAACACACCGATCAGCAGCCCAACCGGAAATACCAGTGGACGGAAATCCGTTATCCTTAACCATTGGGCAGTTCCCAGAGCAAGCGTGTAATACCACATCGAAATTTGCGCAAAGCCCCCGAGGATCCACAGCGCCATCACGATGGCTTCCACATGAGAAAAGAAATCAGCAATATTCACAAAGCGCGAAGCAGACAGGAACGGGAAGGTGAGATTGGCAGTCGATTCCCCAAACAAAAACAAACAAGTAAAATTCGTGATGACCATCGTGATCATCATTAGAAATACGGCAAACAGCCCACCCTTGAGGCCGTTGTCTCCTTTTCGGACGGACGGGTAGACCGATGAAATAAAGATGAATTCCATAAACCAAACCGAAGGCTCTAAAGAGCCTTTTAGCGAAGGCTTGATTCCGGTCCCCAGAATGGGGAGCATGTTGGAAAAGCGATATTCCGGTAGAAGAAACAGAAAAATCGCCAGGACAAAGCACAAAAAAATCGGACCAAAAATTTGCGCGAATCGTCCAATCACTTCCACACCGGACCGGACGGCAAATGAACATGTCAATACAATACACCCGATAATCATGACCAGCGGAGTTTTGGGCAGAAACGCCTGTACGATGAATTCGGCATATTCCCGGGTAATCAAGCCGATCGCGTCGATTTGGAATAAGAGGAAAACGATGCCCAGAATGCTTCCGGCCCACTTCCCAAAAAGGCGCTGCGTCTGCTCGATCATCGTAAGCCCCGGATTTCTCCGATACAGCAGCCAAGCGACAGTCACGCTGAAGAAACCGAAGAAAGAGCCAATGACCGGCGAAATCCACATATCCTGCTTGGCATACATCGCGGTAAAAGAAGGCACGACGAGTATGGAGGTCCCGCCGATCATCAGGTACATCATCAAACACAGTTGAAGATTCGAAACTTTCTCCTTATCCATTCCGCCGTCCCCCTCCTAGCCTTCGGGATAAAAGATAACCCAGATCGGCTTGGTCACTTGATTGATCCATTCGGTCGGACCGGGCAAGCCGGGAGCAAATAACAGCATGACCGCTACTACCCACCCGGCGAAGGTAATGACGGCAATGGCTGCCCGTTCCTTTTTCTTCTTGGGGTCCACACTCGAAAAATCATATATAAACACGGCCACAAAGAGCAGCGTAATGCCGAGCAGTTTGAGAACAATCATGCTTATCCCTCATTTAAAGGTTTTACCGGAAAAACCAGGCGAAATAATATGTACACCGGAATGGGCGTAAACGCTGATTTCCGGGAATATTTCATCCCATCGGACCTGTTCCTTGGTCCAACGTGCAGGATACTTATGCCAAAACGCATCGGCCGTTCCGAAAACATCGGCGCCAGTCTCATCCTGGATCTGCCGAAACGTCTCTTTCATCTTGGACTCGATTTCCTTGTTCAGCTGCTGTTCCAATCGGGGCATTTCTTGGGGCAGCATCACATTGACATGGGTTTCATTCTGAAGCACACTTGCTTCACCTTCAATCCGGATCATAACACTCCATTGATTTCTGCGAATCAACGGAATCAGCTTCGTATGGCATTTGATCAGCCGGACGGACATGATGCCCCCTTCATCGTCCTTACTCTCCTGTACAGGAAATGTTACCGTCGTTGATTCCAGCTCGTTGCGGATGATCTGAACGTATCGTTTGACTTCTCCTTGATATTGACCCGCCATTTTCCCCTTCATTAAAACCGCCGCCCCGTTAATGTAAGGGTAAGCATTGCTTTGGCCAGATTCCTCCTTTTTCCCGATGAGAGGAACGATAATTGCCTTCGACCGCCCTGCCAGCATCCCTCCCAAATCTTTAAGCGTAACTCCCATGCCTCCGGCTAGAACGGTCAATTCGCGAAGGGTTTCCGCGCTGTCCCGCTCCATTCGCGTGTTTATGCTCAAAATGCTCTTAGCCCTTCCTTTGCTGATAAAAAAATAAGCATGCTCCCTCGGTTGGGGATGGCGAAAGAGAAAATCGACTTGATCCATGATCCCCCTCTTGGCGAGCTCCTCCCCTACGATAAATACTTCGCTGTGGCCCCAAAAGACTTTGCGGGGCATTTCCTCCTGCAGCCGCTGAGCCGCATCCGCCAAATCCGTCCCAACTGCGCTTTTCACAATAACCATGTCTCCTTCGTTCCCACTGCTTGTCATCTCGCTGTCACTGCTCATGCTGGTCTGGTTGGGCGTGTAGACTTGAACGGACAGCTCTACTTTCCCGTTTGGCGCAGCATCCATCCCAGCTCCCATAATTAAAGCCAGATCGTTCACCTCGGTGCGGTCCCAGCACCCTGTAACGAGTGGGATGATCGTAAACAGAAGAAATGCAGCGGCAAGTCTTGCGCTTTTCATCTTCTTCGGCCTCCCCTTCCGGGTCCCGGACGCTGGTTAGCACCTTGGCGATACCTGTTCCAAACGCCGATTCTCGGTCTTGTATTCATTTTCCAAGTTGGGACGCGGACCAGGATGTCCTTCAGCTGGCTGAGATTGGAGACTGTTGACAACGTAACATAAGGAACGCCAAAAGAACGAAGCGCGAACAGATGGGTCAAAATTAAGGTGATCCCCATCATCAGTCCGAAAAAGCCCAGAAAGCCTGCCAGCAGCATCATCGGAAAACGAAGCAGCCGGACCGTTATGCCAAAGGCAAAATGGGGGATCAGAAACGAGGCGATCCCAGTTATCGCAACGACCATGACCATCGGCGAAGAGACGAGGCCGGCCGCTATGGCCGCCTGACCGATGACCAGCGCTCCCACGATACTGACTGCAGAACCAATCTGTTTGGGAAGTCGAACACCGGCTTCCCTTAAAGCTTCGAACGTAATTTCCATCAGCAGCGCTTCAACCAGAGCCGGGAAAGGTATTTGCTCCCTCGATTTGGTCATATTAAGCAGCAGCGTCGTTGGAATCATTTCCTGATGATAGGTAACGATAGCGACATAGAATGAAGGCCCGATGAGAGCAATAAACGCGAAAAAATAGCGCAGCCAGCGGATGGCTGTGCCGATGTAATAACGCTGGTAATGATCTTCCGGCGATTGCAGAAAGGTAAAAATCGTTGCTGGAGCAATCAAGGCAATGGGAGTTCCTTCTACGAGTATAGCCGCTCTGCCCTCAAGTAGATTGGCTGCCACCACGTCCGGCCGTTCTGTAGACTGTAATTGCGGAAAAGGCGAATATGGATTATCCTCGATGAGTTCTTCAATCATCCCGCTTTCCAAAATCCCGTCGATGTTGATGCGGGAAAGACGGCTTTCGATTTCAGTGACCAGCGAGGATTCTATGATACCGCTGACGAAAGCGACGACAACTTCGGTCTGGGAAAAACGTCCGATCCGGATTGACTTCATCTTCAAGTCGGGTGACTTCAGCTTGCGGCGGATCATGGACACATTGACCATCAGCGTTTCGATAAACCCTTCACGCGGGCCTCTGACGACGGATTCTGCTTCGGGTTCCGTGATCGAGCGCTGCTCCCATTTTGCCAGGTACAGAGAGATAGCCCTTTCTTCCCCATCCATTAGCAGGACGACATTGCCGTCACCAATCTCCATCACCGCCTGATCCATCGTTTGGATCATAGTATAGGAGGACACCGGCAAGCACTTGCAAAAATCCCCTAAGGTGATGCCCCCGTCTTCTGACAACTGTTTCAGAGTGGGTTCGAGAATGTAACGGTTAATCATGTCGCTGTCGGTCAAACCCATAAAGTATACGATCACCGCAGGAGTTTGGCCGCAGCTGAAATCGTGGAACACGACATCAAAGCAATCCGCATACCGCTCTTTCAGATGAGAGATATTTTCTTGTAAGCGAGCTGAGAAGATCACATCTTCATTGGTTTGCATGTCCACACCCCCAACCGGCAAAAGTCCATACTGGTGGCAAAATATATTTTTTTAGTATCGCAATAAAAATTCCTCTAAACGCGGTCTGGCTTCGGGGAGTTACGTCGGTAGATATTTTTAGTTAGATATAAGAAAGTGCAGGCTTCGGAGATTCAGCTTCCTTATATCGCACTAAAAACTTCCTCTAAAAGCGGTCTTGCTCCTTTGAAGTTTCTTCGATACATGTTTTAGTTAGATATAAGAATGTGTAGGCATCAGAGACTTGGCATCCTTATATCGCACTAAAAATTTCCGCTAAAAGTGGTCTGGCTTCTTAGAAAGTACATCAATATACATTTTCATTTAGATATAAGGAAGAAATAGCTTCAAAGTGCCCGCTTCCTTATATCGCACTAAAAACTTCCTCTATACGCGGTCTGGCTACTTTGAAGTTTCTTCGATACATGTTTTTAGTTAGATATAAGAACAGTGTTGGCTTCGTTGAATCCACTTCCTTATATCGCACTAAAAACTTCCTCTATACGCGGTCTGGCTACTTTGAAGTTTCTTCGATACATGTTTTTAGTATGGTCAGATCAGCTTGAAAAATTCGGTAAACGAGAGATTTCTAATATTTCCGGAATTATCGGATGAACAGAAAATAAGAAAAACGTCTATCGACGTACCTTCTAAGAAGAAAGACCGCGTTTAGCTGAAGTTTTTCTTGCGAGATCCGGAAGCGGAGGCTCCGAATCTTATACTTTCTGATCTCTTAAGAAAGGAACACCGCTGCACGGCAGTGCAGACAGTGTTCCCCACTCAATTGCTTGATTAGTATCCTGCGCAGATCTGATCCCGGAGACGGTAGAATTCCTTCAGTTGGTCCTGCTCATAAGCGTATCCGGCTCGAATCAGCAAATCTTCCCGCTCCTTTCGGGCCACAAGCTGCAATCCGACAGGAAGCCCTTCGCTTGTCAGCCCGCAAGGAATGGACAGAGCCGGAACCTCCACCATGTTGAACAAGCCCGTATAACGGGTCATCGCGTCAAACACGCTTTCCGTATAATCGCCAAAATGGACTTCGTCCACGCCGATTTTCCGCGCAGGGATCGGGATCGTCGGTGTGGCCAGCACATCAATGTGTTCGCGGAACAATTGATCGAACATGTTCATATACATCTCTTTTGTCTTAAGCGCTTCGATATACTGCAGCGAGGTGATATCCCGGGACGATTCCAAAAAGGCTCTGGCATCCGCTCCGTATTGCGATAAGCAGCATTCCATCCGGCTTTTGTGGACATAACCGGCCTCCGAAGCGGCGATGGTCAACGAAACCTCGCTGTTCCCTTCCACAAAGGAGACGTCCGTATCAATGAGAATGGCACCGAGCGACTCAAGCGCCTCCAGTGATTGAAGATACAATGCATAGGTTTCCGGGTCGATGTGTTCGTTAAAGTAGCTGGTCGGCACGCCGACACGAAGCCCCCGGATGTCTTGATTCAGATATGGCAGATAGGGCTGCTTCGTCATGGCACCGAACAGGACTGCCAAGTCGGTCATATTGGCCGTGATCGGCCCAACATGATCCAGAGTCCAAGAAACGTAAAATACACCATCAGTGGGTACTTTGTTATACGTAGGTTTTAACCCGACAACGCCACAGGATGCCGCCGGGATCCGAACGGAGCCGCCCGTATCGGTCCCGATGGAGGCTGCCGTCAAATCCGCGGCTACCGCCGCAGCCGATCCGCCGCTTGAGCCTCCCGGCGTGTACTCGTGATTCCATGGATTGTGAACAGGCCCATAATGCGGGTTATTTGAGGTGACACCAAGGGCATATTCATGCAGATTGTTTTTTCCCAGCAGGATCGAATCCTGCAGCAGCAGGCGCTGGACGATGGCAGCATTCTCGTCTGGTATGTGATTGGAGTCAATCGAGGAGCCATAAGTGGTGCGGATGCCTTTCGTATCGATATTATCCTTATAGGAAAGCGGAATTCCGTACAGGAGACCGGTTTGCTCTCCCGATGAGGATTTGGCTTCGAGTCGCTTAGCTTCTCCTGTGGCCCGATCCTTGGCTACCGTAATGTATGAATTGAGTGCAGGATCTTTCTTTTTAATCCGTTTCAAATAATACTTCGTAATGTCCAGCGTCGTCCAAGAGCCTGTTTTGTACCCGGATTGAATTTCCTGAATCGTTTTTCTCCCCATCATTCATTCTCCTTTCTTAGTCAGACAAACGAAAACTTCCCTTTCGGGAAGCTTTCATGTCCAGTTCTCTACTAAGCTATGCGGAAATGCTAGAGAACGTATGGGGATTTTGCCAATAAAAGGTAATTCTAAAACATCACGAATTGGTAGGCAGGAACCCGACGGATTTCCATACTTGCTCGTAAACAGACTTGATCGGGATCCTGTTTGCTTGGGCTATTCGTTTGCAATCCTCAAACTCCGGAGCGCATTGAACGGTCTCCCCGTTATGAATACCCAATTTTACGGTAACGGCACCCCATTCTGTTGGGACCTGAGTAAACGTTCGTTCCAGACGGTGCACCGTGAGCGGATAATACCGGATGCCAAGCGTTGTCGTCTCGCGAAAAATGATTTCTTTCATCCGGTCGATCTTGTCTTTGGCGCATAGCAGCTGAAGCATCGTTCCCGGCCGGTTTTTCTTCATGAAAATGGGCGTATAGAACACGTCGTTTGCACCGTTTTCGAGCAGAAGGTCCATCACGTAGCCCAGCCATTCACCCGAAATGTCGTCGTAGTTGACTTCCATCTTTACCATGTCTTGATCGACATGTTCATGATTTGGGGGCAGCTCGGATTTCATAAGACAGACTCCTTTCGGATCAAGAGCGTTATTCGCCTACGATGACACGCAGCACGTTGGGCCGGTCGGCAAACGTTTTGGTCCCTGCTCCGTAACCGACGGCGGTCACCTTGATAGACGGTATGGGCCCGTACTGCTGCGCGAGCACCGATACGATCGCCGCACCCGTCGGTGTCGTCAGCTCAAAGCGGACATCCGACGCTTCCAGCGGTACGCCCTTCAGAATCTCCAGCGTCGCAGGCGCGGGCACCGGGTAAATACCGTGGTCGATCCGGATTTTGCCCATACCGACGGGCACGGGCGAGGAATGGATCGCTTCGATACCCATTTGATGGATCAAAATCGAGGCGCCGACAATATCGATGATGGAGTCTACTGCGCCTACTTCGTGAAAATGAACGTCGTCTAACGGAACGCCATGTATTTTTCCCTCAGCCTCCCCAATGATCTTGAAAATACGGAGCGCCGTGTCGCGTACCGGCTCCTCAAAACCGGCCGCTTCAATCATTTGGACGATATCCTTGTATGCCCGATGATGATGATGGTGATGATGGCCGTGACTATGCGAATGATCATGGCTATGATGGTGATGTGTATGGTCATGATGATGTTCGTGACTGTGGGCGTGATCATGCTTGTGGCTATGGCTGTGAAGATGCGCCCCATCATGATCATATTGAGCTTCGCCTGAACCTTCCTGGGCCTCAAGATCCGCTTGGGAATGTTCATGCACGTGATGATGCTCATCGTGATCTTTCTCATGCGCTTCTTGTAGATGCACGTCAAATTTGGTCGCGGTGATCCCGTTCTTGTTCACCTTGCTCCACTGCAGCGTATATTCTTCTTCGATGTTTAATTTCTGCAGCTCCTTCTGCATCCGCTGCGCATCGCCGCCGGCATCCAGCAGCGCACCGATGAACATATCTCCGCTGATACCGGAAAAGCAGTCAAGGTATAGCGTTTTCAATCCGTTGTCCCCCTCTATGTACAAGCTGATGAATCAGCGCGGCGTTATAACCTCCGCCGAATCCGTTGTCGATGTTCACCACGCTGATGCCTGAGGCACATGAATTTAGCATCGTAAGCAGCGCAGACAAGCCTTGAAAATGAGCCCCATACCCGACGCTTGTCGGTACTGCGATGACCGGGTGGGAGACCAGACCGCCCACGACGCTGGGGAGCGCCCCTTCCATCCCGGCCACCACAACTGAAACCGTCGCCTGCTGGATTTCCTCCAAATGGCTGAGCAAGCGGTGGATCCCCGCAACGCCCACATCATATATCCGGTGGACCCTGCTGCCGAGCACTTCGGCCGTCACGGCCGCCTCCTCCGCCACGCGCAGATCCGAGGTTCCCGCCGCAATCACGGCGACATATCCTTGCGAATCGTCAGCGGGCATCTGTTCCTTTTTCCAATACAAGACCCTTGCCGTCTCGTGATATATATAATCCGGACACGCCCGCAGCACCGTCACAGCTTTTTCCTTGTCCACGCGTGTGACCAGGACGCTGCTGCCACGGGCTTGCAGAGCGCAGGCAATCGAAATGATATGATCCGCCGTTTTGCCTTCCCCATAGACGATCTCAGGGAAACCCTGCCGTTTACTGCGCTGGTGGTCAACCTTGGCAAAGCCGAGATCCTCAAATGCCGCCAGCCGCGCTTTGGCTTCCGCCACGCTCAGGGCTCCGCTGCGTACTTGCTCCAGAACGTCGTCCAACAAAGTTCTCATCCCCTTCCAGAGCTTTCGTTATGCCAAAACCTTGTTCATGCTTCCGCTCTGATAACCCACCAGGTCAAGCGTTACGTACTTGTAGCCGTACTCCTGCAGCCTGCCGGAAATTTGCGAATGCTGCTCCAGAACGGTCTGCATGTCCTTCGGTTCCACTTCGATCCGCGCCGTGTCCTGGTGCGTGCGTACCCGTACCTGGCGGATGCCGAGCGATTTCAAATAGGCCTCCGCTTTTTCAACCTTGCTCAGCTTCTCTTTGGTAATCCGTTCCCCATAAGCGATTCTCGAGGACAAGCAGGCAAAAGAAGGCTTATCCCAAGTGGGCAGGCCGTAGCCTCTGGACAGCTCGCGGATTTCTTCCTTATACAATCCGGCTTCCAGCAACGGTCCGCGAATGCCCCTTTCCTTTGCCGCCTGCATGCCGGGCCGAAACTCATTCATGTCGTCGGCAATGACGCCGTAAACGATATTTTTATAGGATTGCTCCGTCAGTACGGGAACCAAGTGGTCGAAAAGACTGCTTTTGCAAAAATAGCATCGGTTTTTCGTGTTTTCGGCATATCCGGGAATCGCCAGCTCGGAGGTTTCAATGACCTGATGCCGCGCTCCGATCCATTCAGCCAGCTCCCTCGCTTCTGCAAGCTCGGTTGACGGATACGTTTCCGAATCCGCGGTCACCGCCAGTACTTGATCCGGGCCGAGCGTATCGACAGCCGCTTTAAGCAGAAAGGTGCTGTCCACCCCTCCTGAAAATGCCACGACAACTGAATTTAGTTCCCGCAGGATGGACTGCAGTTTCTCATATTTTTCGGTTAGCATTGTCCTGCCTCCTTCCCGTATGGCCATTAAATCGTCATGCTGCCGAACCCGCCATCCACCCGGATCATCGAGCCGGTGATAAAGCTCGACGCCTGATCTGAAGCAAGCAGGATCGCTGCCCCTTTTAATTCATCCGGCGTACCGAAGCGGTTCATCGGCGTATGCCGCATGATCGATTCGACCCGTTCCGGGCTTAATATTTTCTGGTTCTGCACAGCCGGGAAGAATCCCGGAATGATCGCGTTCACGCGGATCCCCTCCGGAGCAAGCTCCCGAGCCAGGAATTGGGTGACGCTGTTCAATCCGGCTTTGGACACCGAATACGTAAACACCTTGGAGAGCGGCGTCGTTGAGGACACCGACGAGATGTTGATGATGCTTCCCTTGCGCTTCTGCTCGACCATGCGCTTGGCGAAAATTTGACAGGTAAGCACGATGCCCTTCAGGTTCACGTCCATAATGCGGTCCCATTCTTCCATCTCCAGCTCGAAAAAGGGAGTGGTGCTATTTGTACCCGGAGCGTTGAGCAGAATGTCCCATCCGCCAGACCATGCTTCAATGTCCGCGGCCGCTTGGACCAGGGACTCGCGCGAGCCCACATCCGCCTGAAATGCTTTCGCTTCCCCGCCTTGGCTCCGGATGGCGCTTACGACTTCCTCCGCTTTGTCCAGGTTCCGCCCGACGATCGCCATCTTGGCGCCGTGTTCGGCAAAGCCCTCGGCAATCGCCGAGCCGAGCACGCTGTTGCCGCCGACCGCTACCGCCGTTTTCCCCGTTAAATCAAACAAACTCGTCGTCATCTAGTGACTCTCCTCCGTTTTCGGTAAATTTCCGTGCTCGTCAAAAGACAGATCATACGGCTCCGAGGCCAGCTCCATTTGCGGATGCTGCTTCACATATTCAAACAGCGCTTCGGACACCTCGATTTGGCTCAGAACGAGCGTATTTTTGATCCGGACGATTTTCGCCTGGTTAAAATCCAGCACATTGCTCGTTTTCACCGCCGCCTGAATCGCTTCCTTGTCATTCGGCAGCGTCGTGGCGATCTTCGTCGGCGCGACGACGGTGGACGTCAGCCCGTTGGCGTAAGTAACCTCCAAATCCATCTTGTCGACAAGCCGCTGCGTCGTAAAGTCGGCCGTGCCTACGCCGTTTGCATTCCCTTCGGTTTGCGGCGTCAAATCCAGAACGACCATTTTGTTGACATCGGGCCCTCCGTGCGCATAAGGCGTCGGATATCGGCCCGTGATGTTCGGATCCATGCCGTCGCCGCTGATGTTTTTGCCGATTTCGTCAATGATCAGCACTTCCAGCTGGTCAAAAAACAGCTTCGGCAGCAGTTCCTTCGCCCGAAGCTGCAGCTGCGGTTCCTTGTCGGTAATCTCCTCCGGCGTAAGCACCTCAACGACTGCAACCTTGTCGAACGCATTTTCGATCGTCGCTACCCCGAACAGGACCGGCTTCTTCTCCATGATCATTTTGGCCATGGCCGGAACGTTCTCAGCCATATATTTAAACCCTAGCTGGTGGCAGGCCTCCGCCCCTTTCTGCTTGCCAAGGCCGATGCTGATCATTTTCATGATGCCGCTCTCCACCGGTCCCCGAAAAGCCGTATGCGGCTTGATCCGGTTAATGACGACGATGCCATCCGCCGCGGCGGCGTATTTATCCAAATACACCGGAAGGCCGTTCGGCAGCACGCCGAGCTGAACGACTTCCATCGAGGAGCGGATTTCGCAGCCTGCGCTCTCCTCCGTGACGCCTAGATGCGCCAGCACCTCCCGCTGCCCTTCCGCCGTGGCACCTCCGTGACTTCCCATGCTCGGCACAATAAACGGCTTGGCACCCGCTTCCTTTAATGCTTTGACGGTCACGGCAGTTAGCTCCACAATGCGGTCAAGACCCCTGCTGCCGACAGCGATCGCGATTTCCATGCCGGGCTTGACCTTCTCCATAATGTGCGGCTGACGCAGCTTGGCCCCGAGGTCGCCGCCCAGGTCCACGATCTGTTCATCGTTGAACCGTACGTTGACCTTGGCCATTTTCGGAATCGGAATATCCTTCAGAAGCTCCTGCAAAATACCCATGCGCTTTTCCCTCCCCCCGTTATCGTTTCATGAAATAGGCTTCGGCATTGCCGTAACTGATGTTTCGAACCATCCGTTCCAGAGCCTCCATATCATCCGGCACGAGCCCCTTCTCCACCCATGCTCCGAGAAGATTGCAAAGAATGCGCCGGAAGTATTCGTGCCGGGCATAGGACAGGAAGCTGCGCGAATCGGTCAGCATGCCGATAAAATGACTGAGCAGACCGACATTCGCCAGGTCCTTCATCTGCTTTTCCATACCATCTATATGATCGTTGAACCACCAGCCAGACCCGAACTGCACTTTGCCCCGCACCCCTTCCTCATAAAAGTTGCCTGTCATCGCGGCCAGGACGGCATTGTCTTTCGGATTCAGATTGAACAGCACCGTTCTCGGCAGGGCGTCTTCCTGGTCCAATGCATCAAGGAAGCGAGCGAGACCCTGCGCAATGTTCGTTTCTCCCACAGAGTCAAAACCGGTATCCGTACCAATGCGGTTTTTCATCTTTGTATTGGTGTTGCGGAGCGCGCCCATATGCAGCTGCATGACCCACTGCTTGCCGGCGTACATTTTGCCGAGCTCCTTCAGCAGGAAAGAACGATATGCGTTAATCTCAGCGCCTGACAATTCTTCACCGTTCAATCTTTTATTAAAAATAGGAACGATTTCTTCCTTTGTGACGTCTGCGAAATCAAGGTACGGGATATCATGGTCGGACGCACGTCCGCCATGCTCATCGAAGTAATCCACGCGCCGTTGAAGCGCATTCAGGAAGGCATCCAGGGAACCGATGGTTTGGCCTGTAATCTCCCCGAGCTTATGTACCCATTCGGTGTAAGTGGGGCGCTCGATATATAATGCTCCATCCGGTCTGAATGTCGGCGCGATGATGGTTTGAAAGCTGTCATCGCCAGCCAGCCGCTCATGATATTCCAGCGGGGACAGCGGGTCGTCGGTCGTGCCGATAAATTTCACCCGGGCTCTGGCAATCAGCGCCCTCGGCAGAAAATCGGGCTGCTGCAGCTTGGCGTTGCATGCCTCCCATATATCGCGGGCCGTGACTGGGCTCAGGATTTGTTCGATGCCGAACACGTTCTTGAGCTCCAAATGCGTCCAATGGTACAGCGGGTTTCCGATCAGGTGCGGAACCGTCTCCGCCCAGGCCATAAATTTATCCCAATCCTCCGCCTCGCCTGTAATCAGCTGCTCACCGATGCCGTGCATCCGCATCGTACGCCACTTATAATGGTCGCCTCCCAGCCACAGCTGCGTAATATTGGCCCATGGCTTGTTCTCCCATACTTCCTTCGGGTCCAAATGGCAGTGAAAATCAAAGATCGGCAAATCGGCAGCCGCCTTTTCATATAACCGAACCGCCGCAGGGGTATCCAGCAAAAATTCCGAATCGAGAAATTGGCTCATCCTGTTCTCCTCTCCAAGGATCGATAATTGGTATGAAACCCTTTACAATTTTTAATTTGTTTATTAAACTTACAAAATATATTCGTACTGTACCAACTCCCCACGCCTTTGTCAATCGGGTAATTTCTGAGCGGGCGAGGCGGGTTCGTGCTACAATATGGTTTATGCTGAATTTTCATGACGTTCTAAAATTGGAGGAAACAAATGGTAACCGGAGACGCCTCTTATATTAAAAAGATCAACCGGGCGTTGATTATACGGGAAATTATGAAAGAAGGAAAAATTTCCAGAGCGGATCTGTCCAAGATTACGGCCCTGACCCGGGCGACGATCTCCGCGCAGGTAGCAGATTTGCTGGAAGAAGAACTGGTCGTCGAAACCGAGCTGGAGCACAACCCCGTCGGACGCAAACCGATTATGCTCTCCCTGAACGCCCAGGCAGGATATGCGCTCGGCATTGACCTGGACGCAGGACACGCGACATTCATGTTATCCGATTTAACCGGTCATCCGGTCACAACCGAAATCATTCCAATTCAATCGGAAGCCTATGAGGATATCGTACAGCTGCTGGCCTCCGCGATCCGCCGGTATCAAAGCCGCTGCGCGGGCAGCCGCTATGGGATGGTCGGCATCGTATTGGCGATCCACGGACTCGTCTCCAATGAAGAGACCATCAAATTCGTGCCCCGGTTCCAATGGCAGGACGTTGACTTGAAGCAGGATCTGGAACGTGCAGTCGGTACGGCTGTCCATTTGGAAAACAACGCGAACCTCAGCGCTTTTGCCGAGCGGGCATACGCTCACCATACGACCGACAACCTTCTCTGCGTAACACTGTATTCCGGCATTGGGCTCGGCATGATCATGGACGGCAAGTTTTTTCGCGGCCATGAGGGCTTTGCCGGTGAAATCGGCCATATGATCGTCGTTCCCGGCGGAGAGCCCTGCGCTTGCGGCAACCGCGGCTGCTGGGAGAAGTATGCTTCGGAGACAAGCGTGCTCCGGAACATCCTTGCGGCCGAACCTGGTGACGCCTCGGATATGGAGTGGATCAACCGGCGCATTGCCGAAGGCGACGAACAAGTGCATGACGCTCTGAATCAATTCGTCTATTACCTGTCGATCGGGCTGAACAATGTCATCAATATGTACAATCCGGACGTTGTCGTCATCGACAGTGAGCTGCTGCGTATGATCCCCGATGCACTGCAGAGGATCCATCATCAACTCCATTCCCAAATCAGCCATTACCGGGAGATTACACTGTCGGGCATGGGGCGGAAATCCTGCGTCATGGGTGCCTGTGCACTGGCGATTTCCCGTTTTCTGAACGTGCCTGTGCTTAGCTTGCCCTCCGGTGACGACCTTGCTGATTGATTACGGGGATGAATATTGAACGATGATGCTCGCTCCCATTCCCATTTCACAATCCCGATTCAACAAAACGACCTATACAAAAAACAAGCCCGGATCCATCGCGGCTTGTTTTGCGTTATCGGTAATTTGATTTCGCGTTTTTTTACTAGGCTATAACCCAAGCCGTCTGCCTAAAGGAGTCGGCAGTCCGTCGATCGTGCTCCTGTTTTTCTCCTGCCAGTAGTCGTGAAGCCCTTGTTCGCCTTTATGCTCTGCCCACCGATTCAGCGTGTCCCTTTCCTTTTCATAGGTCATGAAGGGAACCGCATAACCGCAGGACGTCTGCACTTTATGCACATCGATCGTGATGATCTGCCTGGCTCCGGGCATCGGATCAAACAAAGGGTATAATGTCTCCCACTCCCTGCTCTCCGGTAAAATCACCGTCCCGGTTCCGTACAGCCGCATGATGTTCGCTGGCCCTTCAAACGCACAGAACATGATCGTGATCCGGCCGTTTTCTTCCAGGTGGGCACTCGTTTCATTGCCGCTTCCGGTCAAATCCAGGTATGCGACCCGGTTCTCGGACAAAATCCGGAACGTGTCATAACCTTTTGGCGACAAGTTGACGTGTCCTTCCTGTGATAACGGCGCCGTACCAACGAAAAACATGTGCTGCTTCCGGATAAAATCCATATGCTCAGGCAGCATAGCCGGAAATTGTTTGCCCATTTGAATCCCCCATTCGTACTCTGTCGATTAATTAAATTCATTGTATGTTAATCCACTGCATATTAAAAATATATTTTTACAGCGTAATCATACATTATAGTTATGAGTGTTTGTGCAATGGGGGCTGCCATTCAGACGGGGTTAATTACAGCTTACATATTCATAAAATCGTCTCTCTCGACCTTACTCACCCGCAGACCGAACCGCGCGTACCACTCGCTTTTCCCTTTATCCTGAGCTACCCTGTGCAAGGAATTCTCCTTCCAGGTCTTGATCGCCTCAAGCGACTCCCAATACGAGACGGTAATTCCGACACCATCCGTTCCCCGAACGCTTTCGACTCCGAGGAAACCCGGCTGCTTCGAAGCGAGCTCGACCATCTTATCTCCCATTTTCCCGTACCCTCTGTTCTCTCCTTCAGACATTTCCGAAGTAAAAATGACCGCATAATACGGCGGTTGCGGCGTTTTTGCAATAGCTCCCATCCTCGTTCTCCCCTTATCCGTCATTCTATCTGCATTATACCGAGCCACTTACAATAAATAAAATGAATGTTTAAAATGGTTGTAATGATTATTTCTCATGGCGGGAGTGTTATAAAATGACCTTGGCAAAGTATGAAATTCTCGGAAAAGTCGTCGAAACCGAAAATTTGACGAAAGCGGCGGATCAGCTGAGTTTAACACAATCGGCGGTGAGCCGTGCCATCATTAGCCTGGAGCTGGAACTAGGCATTCAGCTGCTTACCAGGGGCCGGTCAAGCGTCCGACTGTCCCATGACGGAGAACGGCTGTGGAAATATATGAAGGAAATGCTTCAATTGCAGGAAAACATGCTGCAGGAGGTAGATCAGATCAAGGGGCTAGTGCGGGGAACTGTCACGATCGGAACGTTTACCAGCGTATCGATCCATTGGCTGCCGGATATCCTTCAACGTTTCCAGCAAAAGTACCCGCAGATCGAAATCCGGCTGCTCGACGGGCACTATCAAGATATCGAGCGATGGATTGCGGACGGGACTGCAGATTTTGGATTTGTGAACATGCCTTCTTCGCATGGCCTTGAGACCACAATGCTCATACAGGATCGGATGGTGTGCGTTATGCCGGCTGATCATAAACACAGCGTAAAATCCACGATATCACTGGAGGATATTGAGGATGAACCGTTTATTATGCCTGCGAAAGGCTGCGATACCGATGTAAGGGCGTGGTTTGACGGTCAAGCAGCGGTTCCCCGTATGCGATTTGAACTTGAGGACGATCATGCCATCATGGCGATGGTGCGTAGCGGACTTGGCATCAGCATCCTGCCGGAAACGATTCTTGCTTCAGCTCCTTCAGGGCTCGTGGCCCGGCCGATTGCCCCGGAAGCTTCAAGGTCCATCGCTCTGGCCGCGGTCTCTTTTAAGAAGTGCTCTCCGGCGGCAGCAAGGGCGATTTCGTGTATTGTGGAGATGATGGGCGAACAGAAATCGGATGCATAAATAAAATGTGTATTTATCGCTCCAACTTAACCGCGAAATACTGCGTTTTACTATTGAAGTGAAAAATGCGTGTTCACTGTGATCTCGGGTTAAGGACGTGACAAATGAAAATCAGATGTATCCTATTGTTATGTTTCGTACTGATTGCGGGCTGTTCAAATTCCCCATCCACGATCGAAGAAGCGATGCACAAATCCAACATCCCTTATGACGACATTTTAAAAACCTTTGATCCAGACAATAAGCATACGGTGGTTTTCTATAGAAATGACCATCAATACAATGTTGGCCTGCTCAAGCACAACCGTCAAAGTTGGACTTGGATCGTCGGCACGTACACGGATATCCATCCTGACCAGGATATCGACTGGAGTTACTGCAACCTGAATCAGCTTAGCCCCATGTTTGTCGGGACTGTGAATAACAAAGACATTCGGAGCGTCGTCGTGGAGACACGCAAAGTAAAAACCGAAGCCCAGTTGATCCCTGCATCTGACGGCACCGTATACTGGTATGTGCTCTTGGATGAACCGCAAAACCCGCCAATGCGATTCACCGGATATAACGCTCAAGGGCAAGTCGTGTATGATACAGGCTCGCTCGATGAATAGTGTTCCGCTCCTTTGAACAAAAAAACGTTCCGATGCTAGAGCGTCGGAACGTTTTTTTATTATCCACAATCGATTATTCTTCGGACTCGATCCATTGGAAATGGAAGGTGCCTTCTTTGTCGACACGCTGGAACGTATGCGCGCCAAAGTAGTCGCGCTGCGCTTGCAGCAGGTTGGCCGGCAGACGCTCCGTACGGTAGCTGTCGTAGTAAGCCAGTGCGGAAGCGAAGGCCGGAACCGGAATGCCGCGCTGCATGGCAACGGACACAACGTTTCTCCAAGCATCCTGGTAGTTGGTAACGACCCAGCCGAAGTAATCGTCCAGAAGCAGGTTCTTCAGCTCCGGATTTTTATCGTAGGCCTGCTTGATGTTTTCCAGGAAGCGGGCGCGGATGATGCAGCCGCCTCGGAAAATCATCGCGATGCTGCCGAAGTTCAGATTCCAGTTAAACTCTTCGGAGGCAGCACGGAGCTGGGCGAAGCCTTGGGCGTACGAACAGATTTTGCTTGCGTACAGCGCCTTGCGTACGGCTTCCACAAACTCCCGCTCATCCCCTTCATACGGAGCAGTGTGCGGCCCTTTGAGGATTTTGCTTGCCTCCACGCGTTCTTCCTTCATTGCGGACAAGAAGCGGGCAAATACCGATTCGGTCACGATGGACAGCGGTACGCCGAGATCCAACGAGCTTTGGCTCGTCCATTTCCCAGTTCCCTTCTGTCCCGCTGCATCCAGAATGACGTCAACCATTGGTTTGCCGGTGTCCGGATCTTTCTTGGAGAAAATATCAGCGGTAATTTCGATCAGATAGCTGTCCAGCTCGCCGCGGTTCCACTCGGTGAAAATGTCGTGCAGCTCTTCCGTGCCGAGTCCCAGCACATCCTTCAGCAGGTGATAAGCTTCGCCGATCAGCTGCATGTCGCCGTACTCGATGCCGTTATGGACCATTTTCACGTAATGGCCGGATCCGCCTTCGCCAATGTACGTCGAGCAAGGATCTCCGTTGACTTTGGCCGAAATCGCCGTAAGAATCGGTTCAACGAGCTCGTAGGCGTCCTTCTGGCCGCCAGGCATAATCGCCGGTCCTTTCAGGGCTCCTTCTTCGCCGCCGGATACCCCGGCTCCGATAAAGCGGATGCCCTTCGCCTGAAGCTCCCGGTATCTGCGCTCGGTGTCCGGGAAGAAGGCGTTCCCGCCGTCAATCAGGATGTCTCCTTCTTCCAGATGCGGAACAAGCTGCTCGATCAGCGCGTCCGTCGGTCCGCCGGCTTTAACCATCATCATGATTTTGCGCGGGGTTTCCAGCGACTGCACAAACTCCTCGATGCTGAATGTACCGACAAAGTTTTTTCCTTCGGCTTCGGCGAGCAGTTCTTTCGTTTTTTCCTGCGAACGGTTATATAAAGCGACCGCGAAGCCTTTGCTTTCCATATTCAAAGCCAGGTTTTTGCCCATGACGGCAAGACCGGCCACACCGATTTGCTGTTTGCTCATCGTTTCTCTCTCCTCCAGATCTCTCTCTTTTTACTTGACGCTGCTTTTCCAGTCGGCCGCAAATTTAACCAAACCTTGGTCCGTCAACGGGTGCTTGGCGATTTGTGCAATCACGCCGAACGGAACGGTCGCAATGTGCGCGCCGGCCATAGCGACGCGGGTGACGTGGTCCGGATGACGCACCGAAGCTGCAATAATTTGCGTATCCAGGTTATGCGTGCGGAACAGCTGCGCAATTTTGTCCACCAGAAGGACGCCGTCTTCAGAAATATCGTCCAGACGACCCAGGAACGGCGATACGTAGGTTGCTCCGGCACGGGCGGCCAGCAGCGCCTGGTTCACGGTAAAGATCAGGGTCACGTTTGTTTTGACCCCTTTTTGGGACAAATAACGGCAGGCTTCAAGACCCGCGAGGGTCATCGGCAGCTTGATCGTGATTTTCTCATCGTTGTTGTTGATCTTAATCAGCTCATTTGCCTGGGCAATCATTTCCTCAGCGGTTTCCGCATCCGGCGTCACTTCCGCCGACACGGACTCCACTTCCGGCACAGCCTGGCAAATCTCGGCGATCCGGTCTTCGAATTTCACGCCTTCCTTGGCAACCAGGGACGGGTTCGTGGTGACTCCGGACAGAACCCCGATTTTGTAGGCGGATTGAATATCCTGCAGATTGGCGGTATCAATAAAAAATTTCATCTTACAACCTCCTGTGAATGTTCAATATATGATTGGCTCGGTAAACCGAGCATAGAACCCAAAATCAGCTGGCGGTAACTTGCTCGACAAGCGGCTCGGAAGCAGCCTGGCCGGCTTCGTCATCCTCATCGAACCACCAGTGGAATCCGTCTGCGGCAAGCAGCTCATGCGCCGCTTCCGGACCGTGCGAACCGGCAGCATAAGGATGCAGCGGCACCTCATTAGCGGCGAAGGCTTCCAGGATCGGCTGCACCCACTGCCAGGACAGGTCGACCTCATCCCAATGGACGAAAAACGTCGAATCTCCGTTCAGTGCATCGTGAATCAGCGTTTCGTACGCTTCCTGGGCTTCTTTGCGGTCCGGATACATATCGATGTATACCGGTTTAAAGCCGTTCGGATGATCCGGGTCCTTCGCATTCAGCTGAAGTGTGATGCCTTCTTTCGGCCCGATCTCGATGACCAGCAGGTTCGGTACGGTTGCCTGCTCTGCTTGCGTCGCCGTGGTGAGCGGTTCCTTGAATTCGATCACGATGCGCGTGCTCTTCGAGGCCAGACGTTTACCTGTCCGGATGTAGAACGGAACGCCGCGCCAGTAGTAATTATCGATATGCAGCTTGGCCGCGATAAACGTATCGTTCATCGAACCTTCGGAAATGCCGGGCTCAGCTGTGTATGCGGGAACCGGTTTGCCTTGAATGGATCCGGCTGTGTATTGTCCGCGCACGATGTTGGTAAGCACATCCTGCTTTTGCAGCGGATCCAGTGCTTCAAGCACCTGCTTCTTCTTGAGCTGGACGTTCTCCGCCGAAGCCATGTTGTGCGGCGCGTGAATGGTCAGCATCATGAGCAGCTGCATCATGTGGTTCTGGAACATATCCCGCAGGGCGCCGGCTTTGTCGTAGTATCCAGCGCGCTCCTCAACGCCTACGGTCTCGTCAGCCGTAATTTGGACGTTGGCGATAAAGCGGTTCGTCCACAGCGCCTGAATAACAGGATTCGCCTGCTTCAATGCTTCAAGCCGCTGCACCATAGATTTGCCGAGGTAATGGTCGATCCGGTAAATTTCTTCTTCCGCAAAAGCTTGGCTCAGCTGGTCGTTCAGCTCGCGGGCCGAAGCGACGTCATGGCCGAACGGCTTCTCGATCACGAGGCGCTTCCAGCCCGTTACGCTGCCAAGGCCGCTGTTTTCGATTTGGGAGGCGATAGTGCCGAAGAAGTTCGGCGCAACGGACAAGTAAAACAAGCGGTTCGATGTTCCGCCGATTCCTTGCTCCCAAGCCTCTACCCGGTCTTTTAACCGGACGAAGTGATCCGTGTCATCGATGTGCAGGATGTTGAAGCCAAAGAGTCCCAGGAAGGACTGCAGGGAGTCGTCCTCTTTCACATTCAGCCGATAAAAATCGTACAGTGACTGCTTGACGTGAGCCTTAAACGTCTCATCCGTCATTTCTTTACGGCCGAGGCCGATCACGGAGAAAGCTTCCGGAAGCTTTCCGTGGATATATAAATGATACAGAGCAGGGTATATTTTGCGCTTGGCCAAATCGCCAGTCGCTCCAAACAATACAAAAGTTGTAGGATTCATCTCAATTGCTCCTTCCTTTCAAAGCTCCGCGACTTCCACTTCTCATTCTGTCGAAAAAGCTCTGGTTTCTGTGTCTTGGATTCACTATAATACAAATATGTGCCATACATGTAATCAATATATTTCTGAGGAGATATAGACCATATCTATGACTAACAATTACGAGTTGTATAAAGTGTTTTATTGGGCCGCAAAGACGGGAAGTTTAACGCAGGCTGCCAAGGCGCTGTACCTGACTCAGCCCAGCGTCAGCCATGCCATCAAGCAGCTGGAGGAGCGGATCGGCGTTACGTTGTTTTACCGCAACTCCAAAGGCGTGAGCCTGACGCAGGAAGGCAAGATTTTATTTTCCTATATAGAGCAGTCGCAAATTCTCATTACGCTCGCTGAAGAAAAAATGGTAGCGCTCAAAAATTTGGACAGCGGCGAGCTGCGGATCGGCGGAAGCGATTCGTTGTTCAAGCACTACCTGCTTCCTTTTCTCGAGGACTTCCACGTCAAGTATCCGGGAATCAAGCTGCACCTGAATCACGGAACGACACCGGAAGTGATCTCCTATCTAAAGGAGGGGCGGATTGACCTTGGCGTTGTAAGGATGCCGATCTTCGACTCGCAGCTGGAGGTAACGGAAAGCATTGAGCTCCAGGACTGCTTTGTGGCGGGCGAACGGTATGCGGAGCTGAAGGGGCAGGCGCTGTCCATGGAACAGCTGATGGAATATCCCGTTATTCTGTTCTCACGGAACAGCCGGGTGCGTATGGCCATCACAGAGCTGTTTGAAAAATACGGACATGAGCTGAAACCCGACATCGAGGTGGGAAGCGTCGATTTGCTGATCGAATTCGCCAAGCGTGGGCTTGGTATTTCGTATGTCACGCGCGAATTCGTAGCCAAAGAGCTGAAGGAAGGCTCTCTCTTTGAAATTGAGCTGGATGTGGAGATCCCTCCTTCCAAGGTGGGCCTTATGGTGATGCGAAACATGCCGATATCGGCTGCGGCGACGAGATTTATCGAGGTGGTTCATTAGCCGGGTGCAAAGACAATAGTAAGCGCAAGGTGAAGAGGACGCCATAGCAAATGGCGTCCTTTAACGCATTGTCCGTTCTTAAATTCAGTGCTGCTTCCGGTACGCTGACGGGGACATCGAACAGTAGTTTTTAAAAGCACGGGTAAATGCAAACAGGGTCGGATACCCAAGGGAATAAGCGATCTCCGTAACGGCAGCCGACGTCCCGGACAGCATTTGCTTGGCCTTGTCCATCTTGACCTTGGCAATATACTCGGCCGGCGTCATGCCTACAAACCTCGTAAACTGTGTCGAAAAATAGGTGCGATTCAGGCCGGCATACTCGGCTACTTGCTGTACGGTGATCCCCTCGGCGGCATGCCATTCGATGTACTCGGTCCATTGGGATGCTTTACTATTTTTTATCGTTGTCGCAGCAGGACGATAAGGCTCGTCCACGGCTTTGGCGCTTGCGATCAGCTGGGATAACACCTGGTACAGCAGTCCTTTCAGGTTCAGGGCGGCGGCGACCTGGTCTGTCTTACCATCCTTCCACTCCGCAAACAGACGTCGGATCAAATTCGCTACCTCTGGACTCCACAGCCCTCTGGAGCAGGGTACATCCGGATGAAAGCCTGCCAGATTCAGCATCGGTTCCATGCCGGGTCCATCCATGGCCAGCCATGTTAACTGCAGAGTATGATCGTCTTCCGGCCTGTAATACATATAGGTACGGTTCGGATACATGCAAAAGGCATCCCCTGTCTGGAGCCTGTACGCGTGCCCTTCATATTCAACCATCAGGCTGCCTGCCCTGACAAAATGAATACTGTAACATTCAATTCTGCGCGGACCAATCCGGTAACCCGGCTTTGCCGTACTTTGACCCGCCCTGACCAGCCAGAACGGTGTACCTTTATCGATCCTCGTCGGCGTGTAATATAAAAACTCCGCGAATTCGTGATCATACTCCTGCAGCATGCGTTCTCATCCTCTCCATCATCCTTACATGAACTGACAAAATGATAAATCTATCATACAATACGCCATTCTCTTTGGGCACCCCTTTACATATAATCAGTTCGAGGAGGATGACGGATGAAGAAACCTAATATTTTGTTAATCACCAGCGATCAGCAGCACTGGAATACGATTGGCGCCTTTAATCCTGAAATACATACCCCGAATTTGGACCGGCTTGTCCGGGAAGGGACCACATTCGACCGGGCGTATTGCCCCAATCCGACCTGCACGCCGAGCCGTGCCTCGATCATTACCGGCATGTACCCGAGCCAGCATGGCGCGTGGACGCTCGGCACCAAATTGCTGGAGGACCGCCATACGGTAGGCGAAGATTTCAAGCAGGCCGGTTACCGGACCGGGCTGATCGGTAAAGCACATTTTCAGCCGCTCACATCGACCGAGGAATTTCCGTCGCTTGAAGCCTATCCCATTCTTCAGGATTTGGAGTTTTGGAAAAATTACAAAGACGGGTTCTACGGTTTTGACCATGTCGAGCTGGCGCGGAACCACACCAATGAAGCCCATGTCGGGCAGCATTATGCGCTGTGGATGGAAGAGAAAGGCTGCCTTAACTGGAGAGACTACTTCCTGCCGCCTACAGGTACCATGGACCGGGATCAAACATATAAATGGCCGATTCCCGAAGAGTACCATTACAACACCTGGATCGCCGAACGGACCAATGCTTTGCTGGAACAATATCATGAAAACGACGAAAGCTTTTTCCTGTGGTCCAGCTTCTTCGACCCGCACCCGGAATACCTTGTTCCCGAGCCATGGGATACGATGTACGATCCCGAGCAGCTCACCATTCCGGAGATGGTTCCGGGCGAACATGACCGTAACCCACCGCATTTTGCCAAAACGCAGGAAGAGCAACCCGACTTCACAGACCTGCAGGAAACGGGACATGGCATTCACGGTTACCGTTCGCATCATTATTACGAGTACGGCAGCAGGAAGCGATTGACAGAGTATGACAAGAAAAAGCTGGTCGCCGTCTATTACGGCATGATCAGCATGATGGATAAGTACATCGGGCATATTCTCGATAAGCTGGAGGAACTGGGAATGGCCGATAACACGATCGTCGTCTTTACGACGGATCACGGGCATTTCTTCGGACAGCACGGTCTGCAGGCCAAGGGCGGGTTTCATTACGAGGACTTGATCAAGCTGCCGTTTATTGTCCGGTATCCCGGTGAAGTACCGGCCGGCAAGCGGAGCAGCGCCATTCAATCTTTGGTGGACCTGGCTCCAACCTTCTTGTCCCTGTGCGATCTGCCGGTTCCTTACGCGATGACGGGCATCGACCAGAAGAAGGTATGGCTCGGCGAAGCCGTGCAGGCGCGGGATCACGCCATCTGCGAGTTCAGGCATGAACCGACCACCATCCACCAAAAAACTTACGTCGACGAGAGTTATAAAATCACAGTCTACTACAACCAGACCTACGGTGAAATCTTCGATCTGCAGGAAGACCCCGGAGAGCTGAACAATTTATGGGACGATCCGGAGCATGCGCCGCTCAAAACCGAACTTTTGCTTAAATATGCCTGGGCGGAGCTCGGCAAAGAGTCCATGCCGATGCCGAGGGTTACCGGAGCATAGGGTTGTCAGGCCCGCTTCAAAGCACGGGCATGCTTGGCCCGGCGTAATGAAAATCATGAACCTTTGAACTTCCGATCGTAAGAGCAACAGCAGAACATCCAAAAAGGCCGATTCACATCGCTGTGAATCGGCCTTTTTCAACACATTTATCGATTCGGATACAGCTCGAATTCATCACCTAACTCCGTCTCAAACTGAAGCAGCGAACCTTCCAGCATGTGAACCTCGCCTCCTGCCTTCTGCAGGCGTACTTCGCCTTCTCCCCATGGATTCCGAATCCGGCATGTTCCTCCAAGGGAGGACGTGATCGTTACATATTGTATATCGCCACCCTGAACAGCCGATTTGACGTTAAATCCACCAGGACACCATAGCGAAAATTCGGCGTCCCAATCCACAGGACATGCAGGGAACAGACGGATAACCGAATCCTGGCCTGGGCCCGCTGGCTGGCTTTGGCACAGCGCCGATTGCAGCGCAGCTGCAGCGTTGCCGAGACGCTGAATGCTGATGCAGTTCACCCCTTCCCTGACGGTTAAGCGGTTTTCAAACGATTTGATTCGGCCTGTATCGTTGAAATAGCAGTAATCCCGCTCCGCGTTGACACATTCCAACTGGGCCAGCACGACCTGCTTAAAAGGCTCGGCAAGCCCCATATTGGCCAAGACGCGTGCCATCCCCGACATTTCAGAGGCAGCCCGGCTCCAGTCGTGATCGAGAAGCTCCTCCTGGTACCGAATCGTCGCCATAGTCGTCTTAAACATGTCTTGGTTACTCCCGCAGGTCTCAAGGGAACATAAGCCGCCGAAATAGGCTGGCTTCACGTCGATATGGCTTTTCTGATCCAACACCGGACCGAGAGCGCCGACCCATACGGCCGCTTCCCCTTCTCCCGTTTTCAGGACTGCGTCTGCTTGGTCGCTTCGCGGAAGCGGGGCAAGATGCTCGTAAAGCTCCTGCCAAGCCGGCCGTACATCCCGATCCAATCCGAGTAGGTCCGAAGCCCGGAGGACGATCGGAAAGATCGTATGCATGCCCGCCATCGAATCCATCGTGTCTTTGCCGCCGTAATATTTTTCGTCGCTGGTCGTGTGATACATGTGATACAGTCCGTCCTCATCCTTCCGCAGGTTGGGGTAGTGGCGGAAAAACTCGGCGACGCCCCGGATGACCGGATATGCGCGCTCACGCAGCCATTCTTCATCCTTGGTGAACTCATAGTACAACCAGTAGTGGTATGCAATTCCGACCTGGGTAGCGAACATGTGCGTCGTGAATCCAAAGGGGCCATAACCTCGTTCCTTGTACGTAAACCTGCCGTCCACATATTTTTCGTGATACTTCCAGTTCCAACGGCTCTCATGCGGCCGCTTGGAGTAAGCATATTCGCGAAACCGGTCGGACATCTGCTCCCACGGCTTGCGCAGCAAATAGAGGTCCCTCATTTCCTCGGTAACGTCTTCCGGCAGCTCCTCCACCCCGTCAAAGGACACGACTTCCGGGATATAAATGCCTTGGCTTCCCCACTGCTGCCTTGCTGCGGCTGCACAGGAGTCGTACATAGCCGAATACATGTTGAAATACGGATGGAACAGTTCATCATGCCCGGTTGGCAGCACAGCGTTATAATACAAATTCATGTTGTTCCACCAATGCATGGCCCCCCAGTGCCGAAGATCGCCGCGCGGGCTGAGCAGCATGCCGCCGAAATTCGGAGGAAATTGTGAACCCCGCGAATTGGATGCCATCAGGTATACATAATACGTGTAATGCTGCTCGACAAATTCGGCACGCCCGTCCTCGCTATGAAGGCGGATATACGATTTGTCCCAAAAAGAATGCCACCACTTGCGATGCTCCGCCAGCAGCGCGTCATATCCCGACTGCATGGCATGCCGCACTGTTCGGATCGCTTCCCCGATGACATCTTCCTGTTCATCATAGCTGGCTGCACTGCTCATGAAGAGTTCAAAACTGCCGTTTCCCGGTTGAACACACAGGCGCATTTCTGTCTCATTCGGCTGCCCGATCACCAGACTTTCCCGATAAGCGCCTACTGGCTTCCGGCCGCCGTACTCGTCGTTCATCCTTACCTGAGCGTCCCTTCCAGTGACCGCAATAACGACCGCTGAAGCGCAGAAATAGTCTCCTTCGCGGAATTGCTGATGAAGCACCATCATGCCGTCCCTTATCATGAGGCGTGACACAGCCGAGTGGTTTTGGGTCACGACTTCTGCCGGACGCAGCATTTTGAGCTTAATGTTGATCACCTGCGGTGCCGGCCGGCGATCATGGATTCGGACGCCGAACACATCATGCCCGGACGCAGCAAAGGCCTCCGCCGCCACCCCAATCCCCGAAATCGATGCCGTCGCGTCATACAGACTTAGATGCTGACGAATTCCATTGTCATTAAATACATCTTCGCCATAATCCACCAGATCGATATCGACAAAGCCGCAGCCGTAAGCATAATCCGAGTGCCGCTGGTTGAAGCTGTTGGTACGTCTGTCGTTCGCATACACATCGGCCCGGTTGATTTGAAACTTAAGCGCCGAGGGGGAAGTCCAAATGAGACTGCCCATCCGGCCGTTTCCGAGCGGAAGGCCGCCCTCACTTCGCTCCACGGTATGACGGTAATGCAAATCCGCCCGTGAGACATGCTCGCGCATATTCATGCTTGGAGATCCAACTGCTTTTTTCACTGGCCTGCACTCCCTGCGTTTGTGATGAAATAGCTTTAGACGATCACGCTTAAAGGTGAATCCATGTCTATCTTAATCGTGCGCGGGATGCTGCCAGTATGAATAAGTTACGATGGACATGGAATTTGTTACGAAACGACGATCCGGGCCGATCTGGAGTGGCGACAAAAAAAGAAAGCCGACCTAGCGGCTTCCTCGTAAAAGGGTCTGACTAATATGGTCAGTTTATAAACGTACGATTTCTCCGGAGCGGACTTCGATTGGGTCCCCATCTACGCTGACCCATACCGATAGGGCCGACGGATTATGAATGAGGCGTGAATCGGCAGAGTACCGGAGTCCTTCCACGGCCTTGCAATAGGCGTAAATTTCCGCATTCGTCGCGTACCAAGTGTCGTCCCTGCCGCCGATCATCTCACCGAACCGCTCTACCAAGTCCCAGTTATTGTCGTTATCGAATTCATAGCTGTGTCCCCAGACGTAAAAAAGCGACATTTTCGAATATCTTTGCTGCATAGGAATCCATTGATCGGCGTATTCAACCATTTGCTTATGATGGCAGGTCGGATGCCAGCGGAGCCAGTCGTCCGGCTTATGAAAGCCGCCATGACTGTTCACCGTACGGGCATATTCGATACCGATGGACCGCAGTATGTTCACAACCTGATCGCTGTAGGTGCCAAACGGATAGCTCATCCCTTTGACCGGATAGTTGACGAGCTCCTCCAATGCCTTGCGGTCTTCCACCACCTGCTCCAGCACTTGATCCGGGGGCGTCTGTTCCAGAAAGGGATGGTCCACCGTATGAACCGAAACCTCTTGCCCCTCAAACAATGCCACGACTTCCGTTTTGTCAATATATCCTGCTTTGCCGAGATTCCCGCTGTTCAGATGAAACGTCCCTTTGAGGCCATAGTCGTTCAGCAGACCGACTAATTTGCGGTCATGGTCCCGCCCGTCGTCAAAGCTGAGCGTCACCGCCTTGTTCACACCGTTAGGAAAACAGTCCAGTTGGATGCGCATATGTCGTCTCTCCTCTTTTATAATCTACTTCATTTCATGACCCTTTTAACCAAGCGAACGGTTTGCGCTTTCAATTACACGCTCTATGTAAGCTTGTAATGCCTCAATGAATATGCGGCCTGCCTTCCCCAAATATTTATCCGTCCGGTAAATGATGCAGATCTCCTGGCTCGGCGTTGGATGCAGAAGCGTGACTGCAGTGATTTGTTCCCGGCCAAGGTTGTCGAGCAGCAACCGGGGAAGAATGCATGCTCCAATTCCCTGCTCTACCATAGAGAGAAGCGTCGAAAGCGTCGAGGTCACCATCGCGTGATGCAGCTCCATCCCTTTTTCCTGGCAGCAGGATCGAATTAGCTTCGTGATCTGGTGATCGGGGCCGAATGTGACCATATCCAGCTCCTTCAGCTGTTCAAAGGGGATGGCTTTTAATCGAGCAGCAGGATGGTCCGATCGGACGGCAAGCGCAAACTCCTCATGAAACAGCGGGATAATGGCCATACGGTCGTCGGGCCGCTCAGGCATCGTCGTGACGCCCAAGTCTCTGTTCCCGGCCAAAACCTCTTCATATACGTTCGTCGTTTCGCTGACCGAAATGGACAGTTTGGGGTAAGCTCGGTGAAAATCAAGCAGCAGCGCGTCAAACAGCAGGTCCCCATCCCCTGGCAAAATGCCGATGTCCAGCTTGCCGCCCTCCATTTTTTTCAGATCCGAGATGGCCCCTTGAATGTAATCCACCCTTTCAAAGATCAGCTGGCTCTGTTCGAGCAGGATCCGGCCGGCATCGGTTAAAGCAATCTTTTTGCCGATCCGGTCAAACAGAGGCATCCCCAGCTCTTTTTCCAGAAACTTGATTTGCTGGCTCAAATTCGACTGTGTCGTGCAGAGATTTTCGGCGGCCCGAGAGAAATGCATTTCTTTACATATCGCGGCAAAGTATTCAAGCTGTCGAAGTTCCATGGACGTCTCCTTCCCATTGGTTCGTATGCTGCCATGTTAAGTTCTATATCCAGTATAACGGAGGACGGAAGAATTTCCCATACGATGAAAGATCCATTAGTGAAAACGATTCATACCATCGGAATTACGTGATTGTTGCTTATGGTCTGGACCGGTAAACTTGGTAACAAGAACGAAATAAACCACCCCACAAACCACTAAGGAGGAATTACAAATGAGTACACAATCTATCGTGAATACGGGCAAGGTGCTGCATCAACTGGTGATCGGTCAAGTTCAGGGCATACCGGAATCGCTCTTCGATATTACGCCAGCAGGTTTTCGAAATACGATCCGCTGGAACGTCGGGCATATCGTATTTTGGCTCGATCGTTATCAGCAGCTGTGCTTCGGTTCAGCGTCGACTATTCCGGCATCCTACGAAACGTTGTTCAACAGCGGTACAAAGCCGGCCGACTGGACGATTACTCCGCCATCCCAAGAAGAATTGGTGCAGCAGCTTGCCAATCAGCTGTCCCAGATTTCGGAGATTACGCCGGATATGCTTCAGCAGGATCTGAAGTCCCCGTTCGTGTTGGGACCCTTTGAATTCACGACCGCTGCCGAGTTGTTCAACTTCGCCTTGATGCACGAAGCTATCCACCTGGGAACGATTACGAGCCAGCAAAAAGCGGTACAATAGCCGGCTTCCTTGTAAAACGGATTGCATTCGAGCGAAAATGTGCCTCATAGCGGAAGTTCTACCAGCTAAACGAAAGAAGCCCCTTCACAGCAGCGCTTGGCTCCTTGAAGGGGCTTTAACTTATGCGTGAGAACTAATCTTTTACCGTGTTAAGCACTTGTTGTGCCTGATAAGACTTTCTCGCCTTCTACATAGTCCGCGTATTCTGCGGCATACTTCTCCAGCTGCTCATCGCTGACTTCGCGGATTCGGCCAATAACAAACGGCGACCGATAGATCATCCCGGTCAGGTTTGCCGTCTGTTGGAACGGACGGAGCAGCTCGCCATAAGAGTAATTGTGAAAGCCGCCGGCTTGGTACATGCTCGGAGAACCTCCGGAAGAGATGGCGATGATTAGCTCTTTTCCATTCAGCTTGACCCCGCCTGGTCCATGGGCCCATCCAAACTCGAACACTTCATCCATCCATTTCTTCAGCAGTGAAGGCGAGCTGTACCAGAAAAAAGGAAATTGAAGCACGATTCGGTCGTGCGCCAGAAGCAGCGCCTGCTCGCTTGCAATATCGATCTTTTCGTCCGGATAGGCTTCATACAGCCGATGTACGGTCACATTGCCCCGCCGCTCCAGCTCTTCCGCCAGTCGCCTGTTGATCCGGGAATGCTCCAGATCGGGATGAGCAACAATCACAAGCGTGGCGGTCCTCGAGGATCGGTTAGTTTGGCTGGAATGCGTATCGTTGGTCAAGATGGAAGGGTTGGTCAATGAAAACATCTCCTTATCATTTAATCACAATTCGAGATATGTCGATGTATTGGATAAAAATAAAATTTTATATTTACATATCTCGAATTATCGATTTGTTATGTATATAAAAACTGAATTCATTGAATTGAATCCAGTCTCTATCATTACAGGTCTTTCTGGATGTACGAGGCGATGGCCTGAATCGCTTCTTCATCCCTTTTGTAATAGGTCCACTTACCAATTCGGGTTGCATGGATCAGACCTGCCCGCTGCAGCACGGACAAATACTGGGATGTGGTCGATTGAGTCATGTTCAGCTTGGCTGTAATTTGGCTTACGCAGACCCCAACTTCGATCAGTTCCACCCCTCCCTGGGGGCCAAAATGGGCTTGAGGATCTTTCAACCACTCTAAAATTTGCAAACGCGCTTCATTGGACAATGCTTTAAACACTTCAGTGGGTTCAAGTGGTTTCATGAGTTTTATTATATCGATAATTCCCGATATGTCAACATGACGATAAAAGTATTGTTAAACCCTTACGATCTGCAAGCCAACAACTTGTTATTTTGATTACACTTATATCTCATGTCACTGTATTTCATCAGACTCGTCTGTATCAGAATTAAAGACAAAGACCGGACCATGCCACTGCTCGTTTTGAAGAAATTCTTCGCAATAACGATCGTGTTGATTATACTCTGAAATCACATGTTTCCAAAAAGCATATGCCGGCTTGTTGCCAACCGTTTGCCTGATCTCCCATGTCCCTTTGAACTCCTCGAGTAGGGTATAGGCAGCTTTTTTACCTACCCCTCTCCGCCTGTATTTTCTCATGATAAAAAAATCGCTGATTAAATTTGTTTTCTCAGCCTTGCTTAATTTCATATACTCCTGCGGTACATCCAGACTGACCAGAACAAATCCTGCGATTTCCCCGTCCACAGAGACCATGAAGGGCCTCCGATATTCATCTGTCCATTGATGATCCATGTATTTGTATAAGTATTGACCGTGCCTGTTCAGCACATGCCCATCAAACTCACTGCTGTCGTAGCGGTATAGCTGTATGAGATTGTACAGCAGTGTCTTATCTTCATAAGGAATAAGGCACAACTTAAAATCCATAAATTCATTTCCTTTCATTTGATTTTTGCCGAAATCGTCATTTCGTCAACCATCGTGCTCCGCAATCGGCGTAGGTCCCGGACCGGCGGCATCCCAAACATCCGCGCATATTCCCTGCTAAAATGCGACGGACTCTCGTATCCGACCTGAAACGCAGCTTCCGCCGCATCGATCGATTCGGAGAAGAGCAGCCTGCGCGCCTCTTGCAAACGGATCTGCTTTTGGTACTGGATCGGACTCATCCCTGTGACTTCCTTGAAATAATCGTACAAAGACGAAGTGCTCATACGGGCCTCCGCAGCCAATTCTTCTACGCGAAGAGGAAGGGCAAAATCGCGGTTAATCTTCTCAACCACCCCCGCGATTCGCTGTGCGTGGCTTCCGATCACGGCAAATTGCATCAGAGATGCGCTGTGCTCGTTCTGAAGCACCCGGTAAATAATTTCCCGCATGGCATAAGGCGCAAGCACCGGAATATCGCGCGGTGTTTCGACCAGTTTCACAAGCCGCAGCACGGCATCCAGAAGCGTATCGTTGAGCTGGCTTACCTTCAACCCCCGGCTGGTCTCATTCCCAGCTCGGATGGCATCATCGGATGCTTGAATCACATCAAGAATTTGGTTCATATCAAAAAGGATCTGCAAGCTTAAATACGGCGTTTCATTCGATGCCTCCATCACTTGCCCTGTGATCGGTAATTGGACTGAAGCGGTTAAATAGCTGCTCGGGTCGTACTGATACACCTCTTGTCCCAGCATGACCACCTTGGAACCCTGCGCCACAACGCAAAGGGAAGGTTCATAGACAGAATATACCGGTTCGGATAACCGGGAAGAGCGAATGAAGCGCAAACCGGGAACTTCTGTCTCATGCGTACCGTCCTCCGGTGTGAACTTCTCGATGATCCGGAGCAGTTCATTTCTTTGTTTCTCGAACCATTCATCCATCCTCTTCTTCCCCCTTTGATCTATATGATTAGCTTAACTTTATCCGCTTCTGGAGGATTAGGCAATCATCTTGTATGATCCGGCTACCGTCCCTCTTCCCGAAGGAACGATAATGAACATGTAAGAAATGCGAAACATGGTCCGGATCACATAACTGTAGAAAACGATGACAAGGCAGGATTCAATCCGGCTTTCGCAAAGGAAAGGAGAATATTCAATGACTGCACAAAACGAACAATCCCATCCGTATGTCGGCATGTGGGTAACAAAAGACGGTCACATCCGGCATGAGCTGCTGCCGAACGGGCGGTATGACGAAGCGCGCGGTAATCGGAAGAGCGCTTATCAAGGCAGGTACACCATTGTAGGCGACCATATCGAATATGTGGATGATACAGGGTTTACAGCGGACGGCGACTTCCGCGATTCGGTGCTCTACCACGCCGGCATGATTCTCTATCGTGAAAATTAGCGGGGAGATGCCCCTTTTTCATCACAAGAGTTCGAATCGAGCAACTTAGCATAAATCAAATCCAAAGGAGAAATGTTCAATGTCCCAAATCAATGGAAAAGTCGTTGTGATTACAGGTGCAAGCAGCGGGATCGGCGAAGCTACAGCGAAGCTTCTCGCCAGCCGGGGCGCCCATGTCGTCATGGGAGCCAGACGCGTAGAAAAACTGGAAGCACTGGCTTCCCTCATTGAGGCAGAAGGAGGGTCCGCCTTATATCAACAGCTGGATGTGACGAATATCGAGCAAATGCAGTCCATCATCCGCTTGGCGCAGAGCCGATTCGGACGGGTCGATGTCATCGTGAACAATGCCGGCGTGATGCCGCTATCACCGTTGGAAGCTTTGAAAATCGACGAATGGAACCGGATGATCGACGTCAATATCCGCGGGGTTCTGCACGGTATTGCCGCCGGTCTACCCGTGATGAAGGAGCAGCAATCCGGCCATATGATTAACGTGGCTTCCATCGGGGCTTATTCGGTCACGCCGACGGCGGCGGTATACTGTGCAACCAAATACGCCGTTCGCGCCATCACGGAAGGTTTGCGGCAGGAAATTGATGCAGACATTCGGGTAACGCTCGTTTCTCCCGGCGTAACGGAATCCGAGCTCGCTGAGAGCATTACGGATGACGGGGCAAGGGAATTTATGAAAACGTACCGGCGTAACGCTCTTCCTGCTTCCGCTATTGCCCGAGCCATCGCCTATGCGATCGAGCAGCCGGCGGACGTCGATGTGAACGAGCTGGTGGTTCGCCCCACAGCCCGGCTTGGATGATACGATGAATAAATAAATTAACCATCCGAAGGACGAATCAGGCAGCCGGTCGACAAAACGATCCGGCTGCCTGATTGTTTTTAAGCGGTTAGAAGTCCCGTTCATACCGTACTTCCTCCGATACCTCTCTAAACCCCACGGCTTGATACAAGGATAAAGCCGATGAATTGACCGTTTCAACCTGCAGTACGGCACACTCACATCCGATTTTTTTGAGGTAGGTCAGCGCCTGGTGCAGCAAATGCTTGGCAATGCCCTGTTGGCGGACTTCAATCAGTGTCATTCACGAACCTCACTTTTTAATGATCTGTAACACTTCTCCAACAGGTTGATTTTACCATTTTACGTTTCAGTTGTTTGGTAACATTCGTTTATATTCGTTTTGGTGGTTACCAATGATCAGATAGCCAATTAGGACATGGCTTGCTGGTCTAACCACTCCTGTTGCGTAAGACCGTAAATGACTCTGTCTAAATATTGGTCATGTAAACGTTCGTAATTCCGGATAATCCCTTCCTGCGTGAAGCCCAATCGTTCCGGAATCGCTCGGCTCCTGATATTGCCTGCAGCTGCGCCGATCTCGACTTTACGAAGCCGCAGATCATAGAATGCATGAGCGACAAACGTTCTGCATGCAGAAGTCATTAAACCTTTCCCCTCAAATGATGAGCCTAGCCAGTAGCCTATTTCTGTTCGACCCGCTTCCCAATCGATACCTAGAAAACCTATAGACCCTGCAATCTGTTCCTTATACCATATCCCAGCCCAGTACCCATCGTTATTGGCGAATCTTTTTAATGACCTGCTTATAAAGGCTCTTGTGTCCTCGACTTTATATGTAAGATCAGGAAACTGCAGCCACTGCCGTATAGATTCACGACTGCTGTCAATTAAATGATAAAGCTCGTTAGCATGCCTGTCTTCCAGAATCGAAATGTATGTATCATCATTAACTATAGCCTTGTACATCGAATGACTCCTCCTTTGTCAAACATTAACGTTCTTTAATTAAGATCTTAGTCTCTCGTATCAAAATTATGAAGGGATATGAACAGCTATACAATGAATTTTTCTGAAGAAGGCATTGCAAATCCCTGGAGTATACACTATTATGGATATTAAAGATCTATAATATTGTTGAACAGAAAGGAGGATCTCTCTTGAACCATCCATCTTCTCTATAAGTACTTTGGTGTGGGTTTACGATGTTTTCGGTCAAGCAAGAGCCTTTATGTTTTAAACATACAGACAAATTTATTTTTTTGTTCCAATTATGGATATAACAGATCTATGGAGGTTTAAAAGATCATGAGCGATTTTTTTAATGAAGCCCGCTGGGAAAAAGCGTGGAGAGAAGATCCCGACACCTATATAAACAGGTCCAAACAGGCCGGCATCGACCCTTCTCGAGACTTTGATCATAAAGCCAAGGCTTTCCATGAGCAGTCATTTAGCCCGGAGGGAAGAAAACGAACCAATCGGATCCTGAACTGGATTGAGGGACAAGGGGTATCATTTAAGAATGCCTCTGTGCTGGACATCGGCGCCGCTTCGGGCGTATTTTCGGTGCCGTTTGCAGAGCGGGGAGCCCGTGTGACGGCCGTCGAGTCCTCTCCACCACAAGTTGAATTGCTGCGAGAAAACATAGCCAAGTTTGACGAAGGCCAATTAAAGATTATGTCCGTACCGTTTGAGGAAATCGACGTTCAAGCCAATGGCTTGAGCCAGGCTTTCGATCTCGTCTTCGTTTCGATGTGTCCGGTCATTCGCGACTGGGAGAGCGTAGAGAAAGTGCTCCAATGTGCCCGAAAATTCTGTTATATCAGTCTGCCTGTTTCGTCCGCAGAACATAGTCTGGTCAACGAAATCTGGCCGCTCGTCACCGGCGAACCTTACAAGTCCAAACCAGCGGAAATGGGATATTTGCTCCATTTGCTGTATCTCAAAGGCTATGCCTATGAGTCCCTGGTCACCCGGGAAACGAAAACGGTGGAGATGTCGAAGGAAGAAGCGCTGCAGGAGATGATGAGCTGGCTTCGCAGACATGGTCTTCCAGTCGATGAGCGCAACCAAACAATCGTTGCAGACTATCTGGACCAAGCATATCCGTCTGGACAAGTAACCTTCCAACAGGGCGGGCGTTTTGGCAAGGTACTGATTCGACTGCAGGATCAGAACATGTACACCAGAGAGATTTGAGTCGGGAAATCTATTATTGAAAGGAAGATAACGATGGCGATCCAACATGCAACAGACGCAACGTTTAAAAATATGATGCAGACAGAAGGCGTAACGGTTGTGAATTTTTGGGCATCATGGTGCGGTCCTTGTAAAATATTTGCTCCCATTCTGGAGGATTTCGAAAGGGAAACAAGCGGTTCGGTTAACGTGATTAAAGTGAATGTAGATGATAACCCGGTGACCTCTTCCCAATTTCAGATTATGAGCATACCGACCACCCTTATATTCAAAGATGGCAAGCTCGTATTCCAGGAATCGGGGATTCTGCCGAAACAGATCTTGAAGGAACTCACGTCCTAAGCATGAATCAAAGTAGCAAAACAAAGCCGGAATTCCTTCAGCGGGAATCTCCGGCTTTTGCTTATCGTTTAATCTTGTACCTGAAGGTAACCGATCTATCGCTGATCCTGAATCCAAAGGTTTACTGCAAATGAATACCCGTGACCTTCCAGTCGCCTTTACGGACATACACGTCAACTTTTCTGTCGTCTAGAGTTGTGACATAATAATATTGATAATCACGATTCATCCCTTGGATATCGGATGTTCTTTTGCATTGAATCGTCGGACTCAGGCGTGCCAAAAACTGATAAGTCTGTTCATTTTGCGAAAGGGACTTGATTTGGTCAACAGCGTGGTTAGCAATGATCGTGTTCAATTGCTTTTCAAGAGATACTCGGCCTCTGGTTTGGGGATTGTTGTACATGATCACAATAAAGAACAACAACAGAGCGATCCCGGTACACGCTGCAGCAAAGATGCTATTCTTCCGATTCATGCGTATTCCCCTTTCCATGCAGTGAAGGTCATTCAGGAGCCCGGCCCTGACGCTTTGAAATTGGTAACGCTACATTTCAATCTCACAGCCGTCAAAGGAGCGGCCATCCGCGATGATTTTCACCGCCTCTGTTATTGCATTCTTCTGAAAATCATTCAGTTTACTTTCATCTCCATCCCAATCCTGCAGCCACCAGAAGAAGGAACATATATTTCGGTAATCCATAAACAAAGGAATCCGCTGAATCCAATGAGAGTCCAACGGATGATGCTTGAAGTACCCCGCAATAAAATCATCCAAAAATCTCCGGGCAAATTCATTTTTTGACTTCCGGTCTTCTCCAGGGGACCCCCACCAAACCGCATGTGCTGCCGCAATGGCAATGTCCAGCGCATACCAGCCATAAATGCAGTCGTCAAAATCAAATACGGTAATCGTATCTCCGTCGATCATGAAATTGTAGGGATGAAAATCATGGTGGATCAGCCCATAAGCATTGTCCTCCCGAGGGAGCGAATCGATTTGTTCTTCAAGGCTTTGTAATTTTTCGAGAAGCACCCGGTACTTCCCATGCTGCAAATTCGGATTGCTGAACTCGCTCTTGCTCCAATGATCTCTTTGGCTGTCCTTCACCGTAGGTTTATAGGACTTCGAATGCTTGTGCATCTTCCCCATGGTTTCTCCCCATGCGTGAAAGATGTCTGTCCCCCATAAGTGAAGGTTGCCTTTCTCGAAGAATTTTCCCGGTGCCATGCGAAAAACAGCGGCAATAAAACATTGCCCGTCTTCTTCATACAAGGCGGTTAGCTGTTGATCCTTCGTTAAGATCGGCAAAGAGGCGTTTACGCCATGGTGTACCAAATCGTGAACCCATTCCAATTCGGTGTGTATCTTTTCAGCGTAGGCGAGAGGCTTAACCGATATCCGCAGGAAATAAATTTCATTGTTTTTCGAAAACCGGTAAACCTCATTCGTTGAATGGCTAACAAACTCCAGCGTATTCACATCAAAGTCAAACGATGCGGCCGCTTTGGACAAAATATCCGCTGTGACCATTTGAAACCTCCGTATCTTCATGTTTGCGAACCGAGTTACTGCCCGCCTTGGATTTCATTTTTTATTTCTGTAACAGGAGCCCCTGAAAATAGGGATCACCCTCTTTTAAAGGAACGTTTTGAAAGCTGATTTCCTTAAAATATTGCCCCGTTAGCGCCCGGATGGAACGATCCGAATAAGAAGCGAAAAAACGTTTTGGCTCACACCAGTCGTTTTCCCAAACCCCCTCGGAGTCTGTACCTCCATATAATCCCATATAAAATAATCCATCAGGCTTCATCACTCGTTTGATTTCCGACAGCACGCCGCCTATTTCGTTTTTAGGCACATGCAGCAGACAGTTTAAGGCGTAGACAGCATCAAACGAATCGTCCTCAAATGTTAGATGATAGAAATCCATCACATACGCCTGCAGCCCTCTTTCTCTACAGTAACGCACCATTTCACTGGATAAATCAATGCTGGTTACCTTTAGACCATGATCTTTAAAGTAAAGGCTGTCTATCCCTGTTCCGGCACCGATTTCTAGAAGTTTCCTTTTACCTGAATCCTGCAGGTGGTTAAGAAACTTGTCCCTCTCGATCACCTTCCAATCCGCCGGATGCGCGTTTGCTCTTCGGTGTGAATCGATATCATACGACTTCGCCAGATTTGTTTTATCCATTTCTTTATCCCGCCTTATTCACGATTTAAACCCTGAAGCTCATCCAATACAAATCGACCGTTCTCCCGGACTAAGACGTCATCAAACCAAAGCTGGCCGCCACCCCATTCCCCGCACTGATTCAGCACGATATCCCAGTGGATGGAGGACAGATTGGCATGTTCGCATTGGTTTGGGGCACTTCCGATGGCCAGATGGATACTTCCCCATATCTTATCGTCAAACACTTTACTTTCTTACGCGTATCATTTGGCGCTCTTTCCACTCAAAATTGTCCTCCAATTGGAAAGTGGACAAATCAATTACAAGATCATCCTGGTTAGGTAAGTCACTAAACCTTTCACACCCATATGCGGTGCATGAGTACAGCTCCAGCTCTTCACCAATCTCTAAATGACGTCCCATATACTGGAACAGCTCGGTTATGCATTTTCTTCTGCATTGGTAGTATTCAGACGAAGACAGCTTCTTCTCGTCATTCATTTCGAAAGATCCTCCATCAGGGTCTACCTGATAAATGTATGGCTGCCGGAACGGGCACGACGCATCTACTGATTTCATAGGACCCGCTACATACAAGCCGGCTGCGTCCAATTCCGTTTCGAAGATATCCATCAGCTGATCCCCCTCCGGGTCCTTTTCCAGCAGCGCTTGCATAACAATCTGATCTTTCGCGGATGGGTTCACTTTTTCAATGTAATCCCGAATGGTCATTACCGTTTTGTTCTTACCGAATGAGCCGGTAGGAAGCTCACGGCTTGAAGCAATATAGTAGTATTGAGTCATTAGGCTTACTCCTCGAATTCATCTGGCAGGTCGTCGGTTAATCCGAAATGATGGGCAATAATATGTACGATTCTTTTGGAGGCGAGCCCGTCACCAAATGGGTTTCTCGCATTTGCCATCTGATGATAAAGATCCGGGTCCGTTAATAGTTTATTGGCTATGTTAAAAATAGAATCCTCTTGGGTTCCGGACAGGTAAACGGCATTCGCCGCAACAGCCTCTGGCCGTTCTGTAGTATCTCGCATAAGGATCAAAGGTTTATTAAAAACGGGTGTTTCTTCTTGAAGTCCGCCTGAATCACTTAATACAAGATGAGAACGGGATAACAGATTGATCATATCAGGGTATTCAATGGGATCAAGCAAGTGGATCCGATCATGACCGGACAACATCGTAAATGCGGTATCCTGGACATATGGACTCAAATGAACCGGATAAACGATATGAACATCTGGATGTTCATCAGCCACACGTCGGATGGCCCTGAACATTTGCTGCATAGGTTCTCCATAATTTTCACGGCGGTGAGCCGTTACAGTAATCAATCTTCCTTGAAGTTGGACAAGATCGTTTAATTGTTCATTATGAAATTTATAATCAGCTTTGTTGGTTAGAATTGCTGCATCGACGGCAGTTTGACCGGTAATAAAAATATGTTCGGAATCATAACCCTCTCTATTCAAATTGTTCTTGCTAACAGATGTCGGCGCAAATAGTAAATCTGTAATAACATCGACAATTCTGCGATTTACTTCTTCGGGCCAAGGCGAATATTTTTGATGAGAACGTAAGCCTGCTTCGACATGCCCAACCGGGATTTTATGAAAAAATGCTGTCAAGCTTCCGCACATCGCAGTCTGCGTATCTCCATGAACCAGTATCATGTCAGGCTTATCCTCATTAATGATGTTGTCGAGTCCAACAATCGCAGCCGAAGTTAAGTAAGCCAGTGATTGATTCTCTTTCATCAAAGCCAAGTCGACATCGGGTTGAATATTAAAATGTGAAAGAGCTTGGGATAATTGTTCTCGGTGCTGGCCGGTAACAACCACCTTCGTCTCAAACCATTCATGATGATGGCGCAATTCTTGAATTACCGGGCACATTTTCGTCGCTTCGGGTCGAGTGCCGAATATAACCATTATTTTTTTCTTCATTGTCGATTCTCTCCTTTGGAAAATCCTCTTCTCTGCCACGATTTTATACCGTTTCCATAATATTACTTCGTTGCGAAGCACCACATCTCCTTTTGTTCAGGAATGACTCCCTTTATAACCCAAACAGGCCACCGTTGTTCGGCAGCCTGTAGCTTGTTTCACCTGGTATGTATTATTATGCTTATTCGTCCAACGCCTTCAAAATTTGATTCGCATAATCATCCCACGCCGCTTCGTCGGTGTTGATTTCCATTGCAGGAATGAGCGATTGTTTCATACATGTGTGCAGCCTTTCCTGATCCTCAACAAACTTACGGCAAGCTTCGTCTGCAGACGGATGATTCGCCATGACATAGGACCGCCAGGCTTCACCTCGGCTTTCAACAAATCGGGTCGGAACAGCTTCCGGAGACAAGGTCAAAAAAACGCATTTTGCATTGAGACGCAGCAATCGCTGTTCCAAAGCCTCAATTTCTGATTGATCTGCGAATGCCGCACGATGATTAAGATGAAATCTCTCCAATATGAAAAAAATTCCGTTAGACGGTTTCGTTTGACCCAGAGATTCAATCCAACCGTGCAGCTGTTCAAGATAAGCGATATGCTGATTCAACAGCTGGATATGTTCATTTTGATCCAAGGACCTCAGTACGCCGTGATCGGAATGCAGGATTTGCGAATAATGTTCACTTAGCGCGATCATCGTTCGCTCGGCATGCGAACTTAAACTATGTACTCTTTTTAATGCAGATAATACGGATGTTTTCCCAGTTGTGGATAAACCTTCGAGTATGACGCCGCGAATCAAGCCGTTCACCTCTTTCGATAACCATTCGATACGGTTCGTAAGAGCCGGTCAGCTGGACCGGCCCTATGCAACCGTTTACCAGATCTCAATCATCCCGCTTCAGCTGGTGACTTCCAGCCGCCCTTTAAAAAACAATTCGGAAGGCTCGGTTGTATCCATTTCGCCGTCCAAGATCCGCTTCACATCAGCCAGTGTATCATAAAGCGTCAACCATTCACCCGGTTTCTTGGTATAGGGCTCGGATACGTAGAAAGGCTGTGCAAGATAAGCTTCGAGCCTTTCACCCCGTTGGTACAGCTGCAAATCACTATCGGAAATCTTTTCTGTGCCCAGTACGGTCACCAGCGATCTCAGCTCTCTGTAACGGCGGAGCAGTTTCCGTGCCGCTTGCTGGGTGGTCAGATGAACGGCATCCAGATGTGCTCCCTCTAGAACGGTCGAGGTCGACCCGATCGGATCGATTGCCGGATAAATGCCCCTGCTGATTAGATCGGTGTCAAATCTCCAAAGGGTATCCAAAGGTCCATACGCATTATCGTCGTCAGCCGCTTCACACTTAATATCTACGAGGGCGATCGTGATGGGCCGGGCTCCCACCTCTTTAAGACGATCTCGCAAGGATAATAACTCGCCGGATAAAACTTTGCTCCGATCAACGCCGAGGAGGATATCTTTTTCCCCGCGCAGCTGCACGATTTGCTGATAAACGTCTTCTTTGGCCGAATGGGAAAACTCGGATTGCTCCTGAACCAGCTCGACGCCCGAAATATCCGATTGCGGGTCCCAAAACACGGTTGCGAATCCCCGTTTCTTCATGCGAAGCATCAGCTCTGCGAGCATAACGAGCTGCCCCATGTTCGGCCGTGCCACAAATCCAACCGTTCCCCCGCGAACTACCGGGGCGAGCAAATCCAACGCTTTTACACCTGTCTCGATCATACGAACACCACTCCCTCTAATTATGAGTTCATCAAGACTGCATCCCGCCAAAGAAGCAAGAGCCACCAACGTCCTTACTTCAGCGCGGCCGACGGGGATTTTACCTGTACATAGATTGGAAACCGTTGCCGCTCTTAGACCAGCCTCCCGTGCCGCCGTCGTTAGATTGGGTACGCGTCGGCGCAGCAGCGGAACGTTAAGCTGTAACTCCTCATCCATTTTTTAGCACCTCCTTACTTTGTATAGTAATTTATTTTACTCTATAGCGCAATAGATAATTAGGAGAAATTTGTGATTGTGTGTTACCTTGCACCAAAGAAATATTTAAAGGCTCAACATTTGAGGGAAAACTGAGGACTTTTAAAAACAAATTTGTAACTCACCCATCCGCCGGCAGCCGATCCGCACGCCAAAAAAGCCACCCTTGTTTGAAATCAGGGTGGCTTTACACATCCATATGCTTCAGTACGTTACATTAGCTTTCCTTTGGCCGATGGGTTTTCGTAAATTGCTCAAAAAACGGCGTAGTATCCCGGGCGGCCATCGTCGTTTGACTGCCTGTCGTCCATCCGATTTCTGCCCTCCAGCTGCCGAGCATTCCTTGGTGCAACAACGCCTCCTCGCTAACCTCCACGGATCGGTCCGCATAAGGCGCAACATACAAAGCATCAACGGGACAATACGCTTCGCACATAAAGCATGTCTGGCAGTCTTCCTGCCTGGCGATCACAAGCTGTCCATCCTGCATATCAAACACGTTGGTTGGACAGACCTTTACGCAAATGGAACAACCGATGCACCGCTCCTGGCTGACCAGCTCGATCATAAGACCATCCCCTCCTCCGGCGTGAGTTCGGACGCATGAGGGACCTTTTCCGCCCGGATGTGGATTCGGTCGACCCCCGACACCACGAGACGGTGGGTCTGGCGGGGATCCAGCTGGGGGTATTCCGCAAAGGCATGCAGCCCGCGGCTCTCTTTGCGCGCAAGGGCGGCCGAGTACATCCATCTCGCCGTAGCCACCATGCCTGCTGCTTCCCGGGCACGCACACGATGACGGTGATCGTCAGATACACTGTCATGCAAAAAAGGAACAAGCCCGTGCAAACGGTCGAGAGACGCCCTGATGACCGGTTCGCTACGGAAAAAGTTAATCGACAAGGGAAACACCTCGCGCTGAACGGCCGAGATGATTTCCGGGACGTCCATCAGCCGGTCGGCGTCGGAGTGCTGCACCAAGCCGTATCGTCCTGCCGGCGTCAGATCCCGCTTACAGGCATCCCCGGATTGGGATAATGCATACTCCGCAGCACCTTCACCCGCCCAGTTTCCGCTGCATATCGCCCAGGAAGCGTTATACGCTCCTCCGCCTGAAATGGCGCCTGTTACTTTCTCTCGCGAGGCGGCATCGCCCGCTGCGTATAAACCCGGAACGCTCGTGCGGCAGTCGTTCCCGGTGAGCCGCAGCCCGCCCGTCCCGCGCATCGTCCCTTCGTACCGGAGCGTGAGCGGAAACTTATCCCGGAACGGATCGATGCCTGCGCGCTCGAGCGGCATAAAGAAGATCGGATGCGCGTGACGAAGAAACCGCCGCTTCTCCTCTGTGTCGGCCAAATTGATCGAGGCGTACACCGGTCCTTTCAGGAGATGCTGCTGCAGACTGCCGAAGGCGCGGTCTCCCCGGCCGATCACGCGTCCTTCTTGATCATATAGCGTAGACCAAGCCAGCATTCTCCCCCGGGTCACACTGCCAAAGGCGGCGCTTGGCGCATATTGGCGGCTGAATTCCATCCCGGAAAGCTCGGCTCCCGTTTCGGCGGCCATTAGCAGTCCCTCGCCGGTAAGTACGTTGCAGCCCAATCCATTGCTCAGAAACGCGCAGCCGCCGGTAGCCAGAACGACCGCATTGGAGCGCACTTCCCATTCTTGGCCCGTCAGCCGATTCACGCCTCTTGCTCCCCCGATGCCATTCGCATCGTGCAGCAGCTCCAGCGCAGGGGATTGATCCAATATGCGCACACCGGCCTGTCGGACCGCCCGGCGCATCAGCTTCATATATTCGGGGCCGTGCAAATGCGTGCGGAGCGGCTTCCCGTTATGATCTTTCGGAAAGGGATATCCCCATTCTCCGACTTTTTCCAAATAGGTCTCCACCTCATCCAGAACCCGGTGAATCCAGGCATTCTCCGACAGATAGCCGCCTGCCTTGAGCCTGCTCTGCACGGCATCTTCCCGCAGCTCGGCAACCGGAGGAATCACCAGCAGGGTTGTTCCTCCAGGTGCCGTCGCACCGCTGCTGCCCAAGAAGCCTTTATCCGCAAGCACAACCCTTGCTCCCTTGGACGCGGCTTTCCACGCCGCCCAAGCGCCAGCTGGCCCGCCACCAAGAACCAGTACATCCGTGGTTAATTGAATATCCATTTTGGGTGCCATCCGCTGCAATCCCCCTATCGTCCTGTACGTGGTTATTTCAGCACCCAGTCGTTCATATCAAAATCTTTTTTCGCGAGCTTTTCTTCAACCAGAAAGTCTTTCGTTCCTTCAATCAGCTTTAAGCCGTCATCGGTAAACGGCGTATCCTTGATCTCGCTGATCGGACTAATCTTCTTGATAATATCCGGAGTCGTTCCCTGCGCATCCGCGACAAATTGGTAGTATTCGTCTTCGTGCTGCTTTAAGTCATCCAGCGCCTTTTTGCGCGCTTCGTTCCATATTTTCGGAAAGTCGGGGAATTTGGCCAGAAAAGCGTCCGACACGACGGTAGCACTCGTACCGATCAGATCGGGATGTTTGGTGGCATCGTCAAGCAGCGGATAACCTTCGTCAATCTGCTTTATCGCCTGCACGCCATTGTTGGTCAACGCGTCGACATCCCCCCTTGCCAAAGCTGCCTGCGCATCGGGAATCAGCATGTGAACCAGCTTATAATCCTTCACACCCTCCTGCTTGAGCAGGCCAACGACATAGCGGTGCATAAAAGATCCCTTTTGAATGGCAATCGTTTTGCCTTCCAAATCTTTGATGGACTTAGCTCCGCCTTTTTTGGCAAACAAGTACCCGATGGAATAAGTCGATGGCTGGGAAATCAAACGTGTTTTCGCACCGGAGGCGTAAGCGATGATCGCCGGTGTATCGCCAAGGCTGCCCGCGTCCAGCCGGCCGCTGACTAATGATTCCGTTTGGTCGGGTCCGTTGGGAAAGCCGGTCAGGTTCACCTGCGTAATCCCGTGCTTCTTCAGTTCCTCCTGAATAATCCCTTTATGGAATCCCCAGCCTTCAGCTCCGCTTGACGGCACATTTAATTTATTGATCCCGATGTAGCCATAATTGAGCACCGTCGGCTTATCCGCGGCAGCTTCGGCAGCATCCCCGGTGCGCTTGGACAGCGAGCAGCCCTGAACCACGATGACGGCAAACAGACCTGCAAGGATGACAGCTGACTTCCAAAAGCGGCCGCGTTTGGTGTTTTTATGATGCGTTGTCTTCATGATTGGCTCCCCCACTTCAGTCGATAATTAAAATCCGCTCCGCTTCGACAGCTGATACATATATTCGTGACTGGCGACAGGCTTGCGGCCTTTCCCCCAGCCAACCTTCTCCCGGTATCCTCCCATTAGGCCTTGTTCTGACAGCTCGCTTTCCGTGACACCGATGACCGACTCGGATTCCGGGGCGACATACAAGGCGTCTACAGGGCAGTACAGCTCGCACATAAAACAGGTCTGGCAATCGCTTTGCCGGGCGATCACGGGAATCCCGTCAGCAACGCGATCGAATACGTTGGTAGGACATACGGACACGCATTGATTGCAGGCAATGCATTTGCTTTCACTGATAACTTCAATCAATGGACGACGACCTCCTTACGGACTTGTTCCGGACGAACCCACAATTGGTCCAATCCGCCTGTGATCAGGCGGTAGTGCTGATTGTCGTCCATCCCGGCAAAATCGCTCCGCTTATGCATGCCCCTGGATTCCGTCCGGGCCAAGGCGGATGTGTACATCCAACGGGCCGTTGCCGTCATCGCGGCCGCTTCCCTAGCTTTGACGCCATCCACCGTGTGCTCAATAGCCTGTTCCCGCTGCTCGTTCCATAAGCCGTTCAGCCTGTTCAAAGACTGGGTCATCACCTCGCCGGTCCGGAACAGGTTGCGGTCATAAGGTTTGACCTCATCCTGAACGGCCTGCACCCATTCCGCTGCCCGGCTTGGTTTAACGCTGCCTTTGCCTTCCTCCACGATGGGCTGGGTAGACTTTCGCTCTAAATTGCGGCTTCCATCATGAGCACCCAGCTTCTTGACGTAGGCCGCCGCACCTTCTCCGGCGAAGGAGCCGGAGGACATAGCCCAAGCTGCATTGTGGCTCCCTCCTCCGGTAAACCCGCCGCAAATCAGCTCCCGGGTGGCAGCGTCTCCTGCAGCATAGAGCCCTGGCACATCGGTTGCGCAGAACTCATCCGCAAGCCGGATGCCTCCGGTCCCACGGACCGTCCCTTCCAGGCGAAGCGTAACCGGGAACGGGTCCGTAAACGGATCGATGCCGCGGCGGTCGAACGGCAAGAAGAAGTTGGTCTGGCCCACCCGGAGCAGCGGCTTCAAATGCTCTGGCGCCTGATCGAGGACGGCGTAGACCTGCCGGCCCTCCATAAGATTACGAGCAATCACGGAACGCCCCCGCTTGGAACCGGCTCCTTCAACAATCGTGCCGTCTTCATAATAGAAGCTGGCATAGCTGTAATAAGCCGTCTTCGTCACGGACGAGAATGTCGGGCAAATCGCGTAAGCGTTGGAAAATTCCATGCCGGAAAGATTTGCCCCGGCCTCAGCGGCCATTAGATATCCGTCGCCTGTGAGGACGTTGCAGCCGAGCGCTTTGCTGAGAAAGGCGCAGCCGCCTGTGGCGATCACAACCGCTCCGGCCTCCACCGTCCACGGGATACCCGTCTGCGTATTGACTCCTGCAGCACCTCCCACGCCATGCTCGTCGGCCAGCAGCTCCAGCGCCGGGCTGTGGTCCAGAATCGTCACGCCCGCCTTCCTGACCACCTTGCGCATGAGGCGCATATATTCAGGCCCCTGCAGGCTGCGCCGGTGCTGATTGCCCTCGTCATCCAGCGGGAACGGGTACCCCCAGCCTGCCAACTGGTTCATATTGGCATAAGTGCGGTCAAGCACCCGGTTCATCCAGCGGTGTTCCGCCAGTCTTCCGCCCATGTCATAGCGGCTGGCTTTGGCTTCTTCCCTCAGCCGTTCATCCGGCTTCACATACCACACTCCTGTGCCTGAAGGCGCCGTTGCCCCGCTGGATCCGCAATATCCTTTATCGGCCAGCACCACTCTGGCTCCCTTGGCGGCTGCCGTTACGGCGGCCCAAGTACCCGCCGGTCCCCCGCCGATCACCAATACGTCCGTTTTCAAATGCTGCGCCTGTTCCTGAATTGCCATTTGCCACGCCTCCTATTTTTTCGGAATTGGATTTAACCACGATAGGAATCACGCCAATGAAGCCACCTGCGCTCCAGCAGGCGAACCAGCGAATCGATCAGCTTGCCTACAATCGCGAAGATCAGAATACCGACAAAAATAACCGGGGTATCCGAGTTTTGCTTGGCTTCATTGATCATAAAACCGATCCCGGCCGTAGAACCTACGAGTTCCGCAACGACAAGGCTGATCCACGATACAGCCAGCGACAATCTGACGCCAAGCAGGATGCTCGGCAGTGCCCCAGGAACAATCAGCCGCGTGAAGCGTTGATACGGCTTGAATTCGAGCACCCTGCCCACTTCGAACCATTTACCGTCCACTTGGCGAATCCCAGCGTATGTATTGATATACATGGGAAAAAAAGAACCGGAAATGATGATGGCTATCTTGGAGGTTTCGCCAAAGCCAAACCACAATATGATCAAGGGCGCGATGGCCAAATGTGGAACCAGCCGCAGCACCTGGATGCTGGGATCGAGCAAATACTCCGCCTTGCGGAACATACCGGTAAAACATCCGAACACCAGTCCAAGCAGCCCTCCGATCGCAAATCCGAGGAGCGTACGCTGTAAACTCACTCCAATCTGGTAGGCAAGATCACCCGAGGCAATGAGATGAATCAACGATTTCAGAATGACCCACGGCGTAGGCATAAATTCGGGCGATATCCAGCCTGCGCCGCCTGCCCATTGCCATAACACCACCACCACAACCGGTATAATAGATGCCCACAACAGATCGGCCCACCATCTCTTGGAGCTCCTCGGCTGCCTGTTCGTTTGTACGATATCCGCTGTAACCTTAACTGCAGCCTCCCCAGCCGCGGGATTTGAATGTGGAGGCGAATGGATATCACGATCTTGTTTAACCGTTGTTTGCGGTATCGGCATTTCGCTTTGCAGGCTCATTTGAATACCTCCTTACCTGTTATAGCTTTCCTTCCACCTTAACAACCTGCGTTCCGCCAGCCGAACGATATAATCCGTAATGAGTCCCGCGGCCGCAAACACGATAATGCCTACGAAAACGACCGGTGTATCGGCAAACTGGCGGGCATCGGACATCATATAACCGACCCCGGAAGTCGAAGCAATCAATTCGGCTACCACCAGACCCAGCCACGATAACCCGATCGATAACCGGATCCCCAGGAGAATGTTAGGAAGCGCCGCCGGGATCACCAGCCTTCTGATCTGCTGGATACGACTGTACCCGAGCACACGGGTCACTTCGAACCATTTGTTATCCACATTACGGATACCGAGATAAGTATTGATATAGAGTGGGAAGAAGGCCCCTTTGGCGATCAACAGAATTTTGGATTCCTCGCCAATTCCGAACCAAAGAATAAACAGCGGCACGACAGCAAGGCTCGGTATCATGCGGATCATTTGAAGCGTAGGATCAAGCATCTTTTCGACTTTCGCAAACAGACCGACCAGCATTCCGAACAAGAGTCCCAAGCTCCCCCCGAGCGCAAATCCTGCAAGCGCCCGCACGGCGCTGATCCGGAAATGGTCCCATAAATCACCGGACTGGGCGAGGCCGACAAAGGCTTTCAGAATGACGAGAGGTGTCGGAAACAGCAAATCGGATATATACCCCAGCTGTCCGAAGATCTGCCACAAAACAAGGACGGCTCCCGGCAGAATCAGTCCCAGCCCGAGAAGCTTCCACCTTCCGAAGCCTGCTCTTAGGGAGGGTCCTGCTGCTGAAATTTCGTGACTCATACAATCACCTGCCTTTCTGACATGAGTACAACAATTTTTATATACCGGCCCCATCCGTAAGCTCTAACTCATCCAGGGAATCCAGCAGCTTAAGTACGCGGAGCCGAAGCTCTTGAAAGGATGACGTCGTTTTCTTCCGGGGATAGGGAAGATCAATCGGCACGATGTTTTTGATTTGACCTGGCCGCGGCTTGAGAATGACGACCCGGTTGGCCAGAAATACGGCTTCATCAATGTCATGGGTGACAAAAATCATCGTCGTCTGATTTCTGCGCCAAATATCCAGCAGCACATCCTGCATATGCGCTCTGGTGAAGGCGTCCAGTGCACCAAACGGTTCATCCAGCAGCAGCACCCGGGGATTGCGCAGCAGCGCCCTTGCGATCGCCACCCGTTGGGCCATCCCTCCGGACAGCTCCTTGGGATAGGCTTTTTCGAAGCCCCCAAGTTTGACCAGTTCGATGAGTTCATCGACCTTGCGCCGAACCTCGGGATCACGCAGTGACAAATCCGCAGCAATATTTTTCTCCACCGTCAGCCAAGGAAATAGACGATGCTCCTGAAAAATAAATCCTTTGTCGATTCCCGGTCCCGTAATGTTCTGGCCGGCTAGTGTGATGGTGCCGGAATACTGTCCGTCCAGCCCGGCGATGATGCGCAGCAGCGTGCTTTTCCCGCAGCCGCTCGGACCGATGACCGTAATGAACTCTCCTTCCCGGATGTTCAAATCCACTTTGTGCAGTGCTTCAACACGTCCTTTGGCTGTATCAAAGCTTTTACTCAGCGCCGTGATGTTTAGCAAAGTCTCCGCCATATGCTCTGCCTCCCTTTAGAAATCAAATGATGCCGACAAGCCAAAATAATATTTTCCTACCCGTTTACTTGGATATATGACAGCACTTTATCATTCTAAATCCGATTCAACAAGTAGGGATTAATAAATTCGATTGCTAATTCAAAATTCTGATCCACTCTTTTTAGCGGGGTATACAGAATCTCTAGTTAGGTCGTATGATAGTACGGTAGATTGGTTTTCAGTATTGGAGGTTGTCATCATGATCATCCGAGAAATCGAGGAAAAAGACAATAAGCCGGTCGAGCAGCTAATCCGGACATGCTTGATTGAGTTTGGTGCGAACAAGCCCGGAACCGCCTGGGCCGATCCCGATTTAGGTAACTTTTATCACGTATATCGCCCTGAAGGATCAAAATATTGGGTGGCCGAAGATGAGGGCCGTATTGCCGCCGGATGCGGCATTGGACCTGTGCCAGGTTTCCCGCACATTTGCGAGCTGCAGAAAATGTACGCCTGCCAAGAAGCCAGGGGAACGGGGATCGCGGCGGAGCTGCTGCGGGTGGCACTCGATTTTGCCAAAGAGCATTACGAGCAGTGCTACCTGGAAACATTCCACAACATGACGGCGGCCAACAAATTTTATCTCAAGCACGGGTTTATTCCGATGGACAAGCCGCTGAGTGCGACCGAGCATTTTGCCTGTGACGCCTGGTATATCAAGACGCTGTGAACAGCAAAAAAGCACCCGTAGGGTGCTTTCATTCGTTTTAAACGATCGGCTTTTCCATCACATAATCGTCCATGACAAAACCGTTTCCGATATCGGCCACTTGCGTGCGCACGGTTTTAAACCCTTTTTTCTCATATACCGCAATCGTCGAGTCGTTATGCCGGTTCACGGTAAGCCAGATGGCGCTTAAGCTCCGATCTTTGCATAGAGTTGTCAGGAACTCCATAGCCCGGCTTGCGTACCCATGCCCCCTGTATTCCTTGGCAATGTACAATTTGCTCAGGAACAGCTTGCCCTCTCCCTGCTTGACTCCGATATATCCAGCATGGGCCCCGTCAACATTGATAAAGTAATACTCGTATCCTTGATGTTGAATTTGGTCGGTTATCGCAGGAACCGATTGAAATTTGTCGACCATGTAGTTGATTTGATCCCGTGTAATGATGCTGATAAAGTATTCGTGCCAAATCCCATAGGCCAGATCAGCCAGTGCTGCAATCTCCTCTTCGGTGTTTACTTGAGTTAACATAACTTCCACTCACGCTGCCCCCTCGTTTCCAGTGCTTAAAGCTGCTGCCATTCTAGCACATCCGATCTTCTCGTGACAAACGTGAGCGTGTTATACACCGCACCGCTCTCTATTCGGAGGGGTACTGCTTGACCCTTACCGTTAAACCCTCTAAGTCAAGTCTTGGAAAACTCGTTAATGCATACTCATCACCGCACAATTCGACACCGCTTTCAATCCATTCGGCATCCTGCTCCGAACTGCGGAACAAGACCTCGACGGCAGAACCCGCAGTTAACATGATACCTGTGTTTCCGATGGCATACTGTCCATCAGCGTTCTTTATCAGTGTGCCTTGGGCAATCACTCGTGCCTCAATGCCTTGAATCAGGCGGCGGACGGCGGCAAGCTCGTCTTCCACTTTGGCGAATGTCGAACACACATACATATCGTCCGGATCAGCCGGGTCAAAATGCTCACTCCACGTGCCGTCAATCTGCCGAAGGCCATGGGTGATTTCTTTCAACTGGGCTTCCAAGTTTAATAGTTCCTGTAGCATCGTATCCTTTGTCATGCGAACCCCTTATCCATAAAAAATTTATTGACGCTGTCTCACCAAAAACGTTTTCTGAACATGACAATCCCGGCAAGCAACCGCAGCAAGCCAGAAAGCTAAATATTTCGGTAATCGCTTACAAAAACGGTTTGAATGGAACGCACCATTCATGATATGGTACTCAAGTATGCTCCACTAAACTATAATCAAATTTGTAACAAGTAAACAGGAATTTTCACATTCATAAGCTTGTAGTCCGGCTTGCAATAACTAATGATGACTGAATTTCTTCATTACTACTATGCTTATTATAAAAGTAAACCATTTTTAGAATCCATAGAGCAACTAAATATTATTTGTAATTATTAAATTATTAAGTATAGATTTCATCATGCCGTCCGAATATGGATAAAACGGAACAAGGGGGATTCCGCATGGATTTGAAAAGGCTGCAAAATCTCGTTCCAGACGTTGTTTTCTTCGTGGACAGGCGCTGTTTCCCACAATGGGAAATTATTCGCCAGACGATCAATTTTCAGGATTTGACGTTTGTTGTCGAAGGGAAATCCAATTATTTTATTAATGGCATTAAATATACGGTGGAAGCCGGGGATGTGATTTACATACCCGTGGGCAGCGTTCGCGAAGCTTACACCTTTACGGACTGTCCCATGCACTCTTACGCATTCAACTTCAAATGGCTTGCGCCTGGCAGATCGGAAGCGCTTCCACTTCAGACCGTTACGAAAAACCTCATCACGAGCGAAATCCTGGGTTACATCAAGCAGTTCACCCAGGTGTGGATGCGCAAGCATCCGGGCTATATCATGCATGCAAGAGCGCTGTTTATGCTTATCGTCCATCATATCCTCATCACCAATACCTACCGCAGCGCCGGACATCACCCTGTTGATCCACGCGTCAACAAGGTGCTCGAACATATTATCGACCATTATCCGGAGGATCTGCAATTAACCGGGATGGCGGATATCGTCAACCTGAATCCCGTCTATTTCGGCAAATTGTTCAAACAAGTCACGGGATATTCCTTCAAGGAATATGTGAACCAGATCCGGATTAATCAAGCGGAAATGCTCTTATCCACCGGAGGCTTCACGGTGACCCAGGTTGCGGACCGCTGCGGATTCCATGATATATCGTATTTCAGCAACGTATTTAAGTCGATCAAAGGATATCCTCCTTCAGCCGTTTCGAAGTCATGACGAAGGTCAGAAGTCCGGAATATTGAATCGTCTTGTGGGTGGAATATATTACCTCTGTTTCCCCCGGTTTCTCCGCTAAATAAACGAGTGCATGGTACCGATATATTGGTTAATCCAATCCGAGAGGGTGCACAAACGTGAAGTCAAAGAAGATATCTAGATTCCGGAGTTTAATGGTGCTGAGCACGCTGCTGCTGGCCGTTCTGTTCGTCGTCGTGATCAGCGCTCAAACGTGGATCTCCTATAATGAGCAGAAAAGTCTGTTCCAGGAACGGTTTATGGGGCTCGGAAGCGTCCTCGAGTCCCAGCTGGATACCAATATAAGCCAAGTGAAGCAGATTGCCAAGGCGGTAGCCGATCATGAGCCGACAGGTACGGAGCCTTTTCAGGTCATCCGCAGTCAGCTGAAGGCGATGGTTAGCAAAGACCAAGGCATTGGCAACGCCTATATTCTGACCACGGAGAAACTGGACCGTAACGGTAAAAGATCTGTCATCAATTTGCAAGGCCCGGATGATCAAATGCTGCAGCCGGGAACTGAATATGTGATGCCTGCTTATTTTGAACATGCTTTTGATCAAACGATAAAAGATGGCTCGGCCGTAACCGTTCCTTACGACGATGAGTTGGGGACCTGGGTGACCTATCTTTCAGCCGTGACAGATGAACAAGGGAACATCGTCTCGGTCTTCGGCATCGATTTCGACTATGACGGAATTCAGACGCGTCTCTCTGAAATCCTTTGGACAAGCCTCGCCGTTGGAGCCGCGTTTCTCGTAGCAGCCATCATTATCGTATCGGTAGCTGTCCGATATGCCCTTAAACCCCTTCGCCGACTGGCGGAAGTGTCCCAAATGGCTGCCGAAGGCGATTTGACCGTCAGTGTCCCGGTCAAGAGCAGAAACGAGATCGGCCAAGCGGCAGATGCGTTTAATAGCATGGTTTCGAGCTTGCGTGAGCTGGCTGGCAATGTTCAGCATACTTCCCTCGAAGTTACCGATGAAGCCAAGCTGATGCAGGAAAGTGCCCAGCAAACGGCGCAGGCCACTAACGAAATTACCGAAGCGATCAGCCAGGTCGCAGCCGATTCGGAGACGCAGCTTCATAGCTCGACGGAAAGCCAGCGGGCTATGTCCGAAATGGCCGTGGGCATCCAGCGTATCGCCGAGTCCTCCAGCGTTGTCTCGGATCTTGCTGCGAATACGACAGAGCGCGCGGTTGAAGGCGAATCCGTCATGAAGAAATCACTGGAGCAGATGCAGACGATTGAGAACAATTTGTCCGATTCCGTTGGAACTATGCGGGAGCTGGAAGAGCTGAGCCGGCAAATCGGGGGAATTCTGGCCCTCATTGCCGATGTGGCCAACCAGACGAACCTGCTGGCCCTTAACGCTTCCATCGAAGCGGCCCGGGCTGGCGAGCACGGCCGCGGATTTGCCGTGGTCGCCCAGCAAATCCGCAAGCTGGCAGAGCAGTCGAAAAATTCGTCCGAGCAGGTGAAAGAAATCCTCGAAGGCATCGGAGACCGGACGAATGAGGCTGTAGCTTCCCTCCAGCGTTCTTCCGACGAAGCCCGCATGGGTACGCAGATCGCGCTGCAGGCCGGGGACAGTTTCCGCGCCATCGTGCAGGCCATCCGCGAAGTGTCCGCCCAGGTCCAGGAAGTATCTGCTGCCTCGGAGCAGATGTCCGCGGGCAGCGAGGAAATTGCGGCTTCGCTGGAAGAACTGGAGCGCATCACCACCTCCTCCGCCATGCAAACGCAGCGCGTTGCGGCTTCTTCCGAGGAGCAGCTCGCATCGATGGAAGAAATCGCGAGCTCTTCCGAGCAGCTTCTGACGATGGCGCGTAATCTGTCGCAAATCATCAGCAAGTTCCGGGTATAGCTCGAATCATCTGCAAACAGGGTAAGCCATTAGGCTTACCCTTTTTTTACGGAGATGTCCTGCCCTGCTGACCTCGATTTCTATTTCCCCAATCCCTATTCCGCCTTAAAATGATCTGCACAAAAAAGCTGCGACGGATCGCAGCTATAGATTATTGATTCAAATGATTCAATCTCTAGGACTCAAAAGGATAAAATTCGTTCCATGATTCGTACCAGCATACTTAGAGCATTCTCTGCGAAGTAGATCGAGTGATCGATCAGCCGCCCGAAGCAGGAAATCAGAATGATAAACAGCATGACGTAAAGTGCGATATTCAATAGATGGTTTTCATGTTTGTCTTCCATTACGGTTCACCTTCACTCTCCCTTTCCTTATTTATTCAAAGTATACATGTGAACCGGCTTGCCACCTATTGATTTCACTTACACCTATCTTACAGACTTGTAAGTTCCGGGGAAGAGCCGTCACCTAAAGAGTTGAAAATTTAGCTGCATTTAACCGGCTTGCCCCACCGTTTCTGTGATATATTGAGGTTAAAGCTGGAAGTCCAAATCATGCAGTGGAGAATAGGAGGACGTAAAGCGTGACCACATTTCCTCAGATCACAGACGATGAGCGAATCAGACGGCTGCAGCATCCTGGAAGACCGGTAAGAATCGTTTTGGATACGGATACCTTTAACGAAATCGATGATCAGTTCGCTGTCATCTATGCCATGAAATCAAGCACCAGCGTTACTGTTGAAGCCTTGTATGCCGCGCCTTTTTTTAACGAACTGTCGGAAAGCCCGTTGGACGGCATGGAAAAAAGCTACCAGGAGATCTTGAAAATCCGGCAGCTTGCCCAGCGGGAGGATATCCCCGTGTACCGGGGATCAGAGAGTTATCTTCCCGGCGCTGATGTGCCAGTGGACAGCGATGCGGCACGGGATCTGGTCCAACGGGCTTTGGCCTCTTCACCGGACGATCCGCTGTATGTCGTTGCGATCGGGGCCATCACGAATGTGGCCTCGGCCATTCTGCTGGAACCGGAGATTATCAACCGGATCGTCGTCGTATGGCTGGGCGGCCATTCGCTGCATTGGCCGGATACGCGCGAGTTCAACCTCGCGCAGGATCTGCATGGCTCAAGGCTGCTGCTCGGCTGCGGTGTCCCTCTTGTTCTCGTCCCGTGCATGGGAACGGCATCTCATCTCCTGACGACCCTTTCGGAACTGGAAACCCATATGAAGCATAAGGGAGAAGTAGGACAATATCTCTACGACACGTACCGGAATTGTTCGTCGGATCATTACGCGTATTCCCGCGTCATCTGGGACATCTCTGTCATCGCCTGGCTGGCTGTTCCGGAAGCCTGCCCCAGCATTTTGGTTCCCAGCCCGCGAATTTCAGAAGATTTCCGTTGGGTGAATGACCCTACGCGGCATCAGATCCGTTATATTTACCATGTGAACCGGGATGCCGTATTCCGCGATTTGTTCAACAAGATTGCCGAAGTGAAGTAATTTCTTATGAGCTGCTGCTCCCTTGATAGGAAGTAGTCGGCTCTTTTTTAAAATATATGAAAGTACATGTATCCGGGACTTGGCTGCCTCTGATCGCAAGATTCGCCAGAAAAACACCTGCTAAATGCGGTCTGGCTCCTTTAAATGTACTTTGTTAAAAGATTTTTTAATAATTCGACAAAAATCTTGATTAATTTCCAGAATTCTGTTTAATTATAGTTGATTAACGATTGTGTATGGGGGTGACCATTCCAATTTGAATAAGGAAATGATTCTTTCTGCAGCTGAAACGAATACAGAAATTACGATTCATCTGGTGAGCGGAGAGTTCTATACCGGAGTTTGCTATAGAACCGACGACCCCCGGACATTCGTTATCGTTTCTAATGACCGTAAACCTGTCATCGTCCCCTTTTGGACCGTCAAACGCGTTCAATTGGTTCATTCATAAAGACTCTGCCAGTATGACTGGCGGAGTCTTTCTTTATAGAATTCTTAATTTTCAGCGAAGCTGAATGAACCCTTCTGCTTCCTCAATCCGCAGAAATAACGGGCGCTCGTCAGGTGTACGGTTGGGAGCATGAAGGGTCAATACTAACTTATCGTCAAACGTCCGGAATACCATGCCATGTCCTCCGTCATTCCGATATAGCGCTTCCGGCTGATGAATCCATGGTCCGGTGACGCCCCCTGTCGCCGAGCGAGCAATTCCCAGCGCATACCGGTTATCGATAAAGCTGGCCCACAGCATGTATACATGGCCGGATTCACCGTGGAACAAAAAGGGGCCGTCCGTGACATAATTGACCGTTTCCTTATATCGCGGCGACTCGTAAGGCGTCGTCCACGGCGCTTCAGATGCCCGAAACAGCGTGATTGGTTCTCCGGCCGGCTCGGATAAATCGGTGCTCAATCGCATCGCGCACACTTCACCGTCCCCGACCTGCTGCCATTCGTGGCAGAAGATCATCCATGGCTGCCCTTCTGGGTCCATAAATAGGCTCCCATCCAGTGAACTCCAGGCATCCGGAGTGACAGGGCCGCTGCTGTGAGGCACGAAAGGCTCCAGCGGACCGGGTGACGACAGAACCGACGTGCCAAGACGCCCATTGTCGCGCCGGCGAAACGTGGCGAACATATAGAACTTATCGTGCAATGCATAAACCTCAGGTGCCCAAAAATTCGTATCGGAATAAAAATCGACTCCCGGCCTGAATACAGGGTACGGCCCGTCCCAATCCTCCAGATCGTTACTGATATAGGCGTCGAATCCGGTTCCAGGCCCCCAAATGTTAGCATCCGTGCTCCCGTATAAATAATATCTGCCTTCCTCTGGGAGGGGTAATACAAACGGGTCCCGAATCTGAATCTCCTTCCTTTTCATGGCAAGACCTCCTTAAGAATATGTCGGATAAATGATGCCAACATCTCTGGCTTGTTTCAGTTCTCCATCGCCGTACTTGAGATACTCATTACCTTTGACCGAAAAAGGGATGCTCCGGCCTTCCCATTCCAATCGGCCATCAACCGTCCGCACACTCATTCCAAGAATACCCCGCAGGCTTCCCTCCCGGTCCGTAACGACCCGGACGCCGGAAGGGAATTTCATATAAGCTTGACCCTCCCGGTAAATGACCGACTTGTCACGCAGATTGACCAGCTCATAGAGCACCCTGTCTATGGATCGTGCATAAGCCGTCTCGCCGGCGACCTCCTCTCCATGATCCATCGCAGACGGGAGAAGCCCTGTAAACCAGACTTCCCCATCGGGTCTAGGCAGGATTCCGCAAAGCCGTTCAACGTAGTCGAGCAGGCACAAGATGGCAGGAGAATAGGCTTCGGTAAAGCCCTCTTCCCCTGTCCAAGGACTAACGGTCTGCGCGAAACGCTCGGCCCTGGCCAATGAACACAAGATCGGCTGCATGGCCCATGTCAGCTCGACATGCCGGTGATGATGCTCAAAGGCATGCGGAGCCCGGATCAGGCTGAGAAAGTTGGACGGCCCCGCCCAGCTGTTGTAGCTGGAGAACGGGTCGAACCGCGGATCATCCATCGCAATGGAGGTAAACGGATATTTGGCAAAAAACTTGCGCGTGTTCAGCAAGTAACGCGACAGCATCGTATCAAAAAATTCACGGTCACCGACTTCACAGGCGAGTACGCGCAGCAGAACATCGGACTGAACGCGGACAAATCGGTTCTGACGGTCACGGTCGTAGAAAAAGGCATCTTCCTCGTCAAAACAGTACCGGAAGAGGCTGTCAGCACTCTGCTTAGCTTTGGAAATCCACCCCTCGCCAGGCATGCCCAGCTCCTCGGCGATTTTGGCCAAATACAAACGCTGACAATATACGTTCGCCGTAAGGTCCGGCGCCAGGAACGGTAAAACCGGCGAATCGAAATCGAACCGACTCGGATCGCCATGGTGTGGCGTGTCCGGCACATGCCAGAAGCGCGGCGACAGATCATGGCCCGTATCGAAAGCCGAAAATGCCTCGACACAGCCGGTCCCCCGGGTATTACGTTGAGCAGCCAACCAGACATCATAGCGTTCCATCGCCTGGTACATCATTCGCAGAAACGCATGGTCCCGCCCCTGCAGCAAATAATGATTCCAGACGCTGCGGGCAAGCGGGGTAACGAGCTGGATTTGGCGGTAAGCCGGCCCGTCACCCGTAATTTTGTAAGGGAGCAGACCATCGGCCCGCTGGTGCAGCGCAAAGGAGCGGAACGTCGATTGCGCCACGCTCGGCAGGAAACGTGACAGCAGCTCCGCGTTGATCGTGCCGGTGCTTTCGAGCCAGCAGCCAAGATAAATCCCTCCTTCCTGCAGCATCGGTACGCCGCCAACAACAGCGATGCAGTCAAGCAGACTGCGAATCGCCTTGTAATAGGCACCTTCAAGCTTGCCTTCGGATGCGGCAAACCGGACACCAGTCCGCTTCCACTCGGCAGCAATATCTAAGTCCGGCGCTTTCCCGGGCTCTCCAATCCGCTGTTCAACGTTCACTGACCTTAATTTTTCTAACAGCGCCTTCTCATCCACGATCGTTCTCCTCGCTTTCTATGTTTCTTCTATCAGAAAAAAGCCCCGCCAAGTCCCTGCCGCAGCGGATGACCTTTCGGGGCCATTGATTATGGGATTGGCGTCATCGCCGGATACTGCCGGATACTTACTGATTACTTTGGAAAATTTTCACCGTTCCCGCAAAGAAGTCGGACACCGCTTTTTCCACGTTTTCTTTCCCGAAGCCGATCAGCTGGACCGTATTATCCGCAAGCTTGATAAACTCGGCGTTCCCCGGCGGGTTGTAGCTGATGGCAAAAGGCTCCTTCTTGTTCGCTTCGGACACGCGGCTCGTGAAGTCATAGACGATCTTGTCGGCTGCGCTGGCCTCGGCCTCCAGCGTCTTGCGGCCCTCCGCCGTCACCGGAACGCCCCGGTTGCTGCCCAGTATTTTCACAGCCTCCGGATCGTTAATCCAGAAATCCATCAGCTCGGCCACTTCCTTCGGATGCTGGGTCTTCGCGTAGCCGGACATACCCTGGCTGGATTCGAACACCACGCCGGTTCCTTTCGGACCGCGCGGTACCTGCACCATCGTCAATTCATCCTGGGTCAGGCTTTGGTACGAGGCCAGCATATTGGAAGGTAGCAGGGTCATCGCTACTTTTCCTTTGATGATCAGAGACTTGCTTGCATCATTCGGCGGATTGGAGACCTGAAGCTCCGGCGTGACTACGCCTCCTGCCTTCGACGTTTGGTCCCAGTACTGGAACCATGGCAGAATATCGGCTTCCTCAAAACCAAGCTTGTTGTTTGCCATGTCATACAGCTGTTTGCCGTTCTGCTTCAAATAAATATCCATGCCGTCGGTTGTGAAATTGTAAGTCCCATAGTAGCCTTTACCCAGCTTGTCGGAAATTTCCTTGCTGATCCGGGCGTAATCTTCCCAGTTCCAGCCATCCTGCGGCACTTCGATGCCGGCTTTCTCAAAAAGCGTCTTGTTGATAACGATTCCGCGGGCGTTGGCGCCTGCTGAAATATGAACCAGCTTGCCGTTGATTGTTCCGTACTGCACCATTGTCGTATCCATATCGTCAAGCTTCAGCTCATTGCCTTTATAAGGCTGGAGATCCAGCAGAACGCCCTTGTTGGCGTAGTCCACCACATTGCCTCCCAGAAAAAATACGTCTGGAGCTGTTCCCGAAGCCAGCTGCGTGTTCAGCTTGTCAAAATAACCGTCCTGCGGCGAGAACTCGCCCACGACTTTAATATCCGGATGCTTCTGCTCGAACAGCTCAAGCGCCTTATTCGTCAAATCCGCCCGCGCCTGGTCTCCCCACCACATCATCCTGAGCTCGACCTGGTCGCTTCCGGAATTCGCTTCCCCGCCGGATCCGCTGGAAGCGGCCGGGCCGCCCGAACTGCCGCATGCCGACAGCATCACAGTCATGGCCGCCAGCACAGAGATGAACCATCTTTTTTTCATGTTCCATTTCTCCTTCATCGCTATAAGTTTATGAAGCGTTTGCACAATTGTCGTTCCTGTCGCAGACTGCTGCTCTCCTCATTCGGTGTCTTCAGAACTGCGCAGGGGTTATTTCAGCCCTGTCGTCGCGATGCCTTCCAGGAAGTAGCGCTGGAACATCAGGAAGATCAGCGTGATCGGGAGCAGCGAAAGCACCGAAATGGCGAGCAGCGCCCCCCAATCGGATGAACCCGTCGGATCGTATAGTGCCCGGATGCCGAGCTGTACCGTAAACAGCTTGATATCGCTGATATAAATCATCTGGCTGAAGAAATCGTCCCACGTCCAGATAAACGTAAAGATCGCGGTTGAGATCAGCGCCGGGGTTAACAGGGGCAGAATGATCCGCAGGTACAGTTTGCTCTGGCCGCAGCCGTCGATCGTCGCGCTCTCGTCCAGCTCGCGCGGGATGCCGCGGATGAACTGAACCATCAGCAGGATAAAGAAAGAGTCGTGAGCCAGCCATTTGGGTAGGATCAGCGGCGCATACGTGTTAATCCAGCCCAACTTGCTGAAAATGATATACTGCGGTACAAGCGTCACATGATAAGGCAGCATGATCGTCACCAGCATCAGTGCAAACCATATTTTTTTCAGCTTGAAATCCAGCCGGGCAAAGGCGTAGGCCGCAAGCGAGCAGGTCACGATGTTACCCAGCACGCAGAGGATGGAGATGAGCGCCGAGTTGCCGAAAAAGCGGCTGAAGGATACGCCTTGAAAGCCCTTCCAGCCATTTTTGTAATTATCGAACGTAAAGCTGTGCGACCATAAACCGGTATCAGTAAAAATCGATTGATTTGGCTTAAAGGAGCTGCTGAGCAGCCACAATACGGGATACAGCATAGCCAGTCCGACCAGGAGGATCAGCACATGCCTAATCGCCTTTGAGTAAGTTCCTTTCATCGTCAGCATGGCTTATCTCCCCCCTTTCCCGTCGCCGTAGAACACCCAGAAGCGCGACGTGGCAAAGATAATGCCCGTAAAGACGGCAATAATGAGCAGCATGATCCAGGCCAGCGCCGATGCATATCCCATATCGAAATAGGAAAAGCCTTTCAAATACAGGTATAACGTGTAGAACATCGAGGCATCCAGCGGTCCTCCGTGACCGTCGCCGATGACGTAAGCCGGCGTAAACGCCTGAAACGAGTTGATAATGCTCATGATCAGATTAAAAAAGAGAACAGGCGTCAGCATCGGCAGCGATATGCTGAAAAACTGGCGTATTTTCCCGGCGCCATCTACTTGGGAGGCTTCATACAGATCGGCCGGCACCTGCTTCAGGCCTGCTAAAAAGATGACCATCGCCGAGCCGAACTGCCAAACCGACAGCGTGACGATCGGATAAATCAGATAATCGGGGTTGGCGATCCATGCTGGCCCTTCCAGGCCGAACCACCCAAGGAACGCATTCATGACGCCTTCGCTGTCAAAGATTTGCCGCCAGACGATGGAGATGGCAACACTTCCTCCGAGAAGGGACGGAACGTAATAGACGGTCCGGTAGATGCCCAGTCCGCGAATCCCCTTGTTCAGTGCCAGCGCCACGAGCAGCGCAAAAATGATACGGAGCGGTACGGACAGCAGCACGTACACGAATGTCAGCTGCAGCGAATGCGTAAACGTCGCGTCATTCGTAAAGATCTGCTTGAAATTGGCGAAACCGATCCATTCGGGTGGACGCAGCAAGTTGTATTTGGTCAGCGACAAATACAGCGAACCGAGCATCGGTCCGAGCGTGAGGCAAAAAAAGCCGATAAGCCATGGCAGCAAAAAAGCGTACGCCGTACGGTTGTGCGAATGGATCGGCAGCCTGCGTGATGTTCGCATCGCGAATCCTCCTTCTGATGTTGGTAAGAACATCATAAGCAAGATGCGGCACACGCTGAATTCTATTTCTTCGGCACTTCGCTATCAATTTTTTCAGGTAACCTCTCTCGGTAATCTCTCACGGTAATCGGAAGGAGAAACGCCGTAAATCTTTTTGAATTTCGAGCTGAAGTAGCTGGCATTGCTGAAGCCCGTAAGTTCAGCTATATCCCACAGGCTGAGCTGGGTATCCTCCAGCAGCCGGATCGCCTGCGTCATCCGCACATGGGTCAAGTACTGAATGAAGGTTCGCCCGACCCGTTTCTTGAACAGTTCCGAGAAATAAGAAGGATGATAGTTAAAACGGGCAGCCATATCGCTCAAGTTCAAGTCTGATGCATAGTGGTCATCAATATAGCGGCGGACGGATTCAATCAGGCTGACATCGGCAGCGTCAGCGCCTTCTTCGCGCTGCCTGGCGATTTTCCGGGCGATCCCTGCAAGGTACGAGTACGCCTTATCCACCGAATCCAATGAATAGGCCAACTCCGGCCGGATCCACAGTTGTTCTGCACTCTCGATCCTGATGAGCAAATCGCTCGCTGCCGACTCCAGAGCCAGGTACAACTGAAAAATGACTTTCACCCTGCTGGCCGCAGGCCCTGTAAAAGCCAGCTGGAGAATGGGGCGGACGGCCTGATCAAACGCAGCATATTCACCTTTGGCCAAGTACCGTTCGATGACTTTGATTTCATCCGCGCTTATGGACGTTTTGTCGATGGATTGGAGATGGGTCTCGGCCGGCAAACGGCTGTCTTCATAGTTCCAGGCCACAAGCGATGAGAGGTAGCCGTCCTTCCAAGTCTTGAAGCCTGTTACGGATTGGCCGATGCCGAAGCCCAGCTCAAATCCAAGCATACGCTTCACTTCTGACCGGAGGTGATCTGCAAAAGAGTACAGCCAGTCCACGGACTCTGTGGTGACCACATGAATCAGCCCCGGATAATGCCCGTCCCGGAACGCCTCGCAACTTCCGGCTGCGTCGTCTGCCTTTTCACGGCAGATCATTTCCAGCGGGAGGAGGAATTGATCGGGTACCCGATCCGGTGCATCTCCGGTATCCCTCACTTTCAGGCCGAGGGTCATAAAGCGCACTTGACGCTCATCCCACCCGCCAAGCCCAAATCTGCGGGCGTGGTCCGTAACGGCGCTCTCCGGCCCGGATTCCCAGCGGACGACCCGAAGGATAAATTGCTCCTTCATCCCACTGTAATATCGCGACAGCTCCCACTGCGTTTTGGCCTCTAGCTGAGCTTTATCCCGTTCCCGGTTCAGCTCGGCGGTGACGTTTTTCAGGACGGAATTCAACTCATCGCGGGCAACAGGCTTCAGCAGGTATTCGCTCGCCTGGAAGCGGAGTGCGGCACGAGCGTACTGAAAGTCCTCATAGCCGGTAATGACGATGACCCTGACGTTCGGGCAGCGTTCCCTGCACACTTCCATAAACTGCACTCCGCCCATGAGCGGCATGTTCATGTCGGTAAGGACGATCTCAATATCACCGTTCTCCAGAAGGGACAGTGCCTCCGCCCCGTTCGATGCTTCGCCGGCCAGCGCAATGCCAAGACCGTCCAAATCCATCTTGAGCCGCAGACCCTGGCGGATCTCCGGTTCGTCATCCACGATCAATAAGCGATACATCGTTATACACCTCCCGGATCGGTAACATCAGTTCAATCCGCGTTCCCCCGCCGGGCTTTGAATCCAGATGAGCCTCGAACAACGAGCCATAATACAGCCGGCACCGCGCAAGTACGTTCCCGAGTCCGATCTGCCGTTCCCGGCTGGCCAGAATTTGGTCCGGCCGGGCGGCGGCCGCTTCTTCCAGCACATCGCGGATCTGTTCGTCCGTCATGCCGGGTCCGTTATCCGCGACGGACATGACCACATGGCCGTCCTTTCGGTATACCCTGACGGATACACGTGCTTCTGTTCGATGCGCAAAACTGTACTTTACGGCGTTCTCGAGCAAAGGCTGAAGGACAAACTTGACGCAGGCAGCATGCTCGGGCAGCCCGTCCTCTTCCATGGACAGCCAGAGCCGGTCCCCGAAGCGGATGCGCAGGATGGAAGCATAATCATGAACGTATTTCAGCTCCTCTTTCAAGGCGACCAAATCGTCGCTGATCCGCAAGCCGAAGCGCAGCATTTTGCCGAGCGACTCGATAACCTTCACGGTATCGTCCGTGCGCTTCTGCATCGCCAGGCTGCTGAGCAGTTCCAGCGTATTGAACAAAAAATGAGGATTAATCTGCATCAGCAGCGCCTTATATTCGGCCTGCTGCCGGAGCAGCTTCAGTTCGAATTCGGTTTTGATATGCTGCCGCAGCCTGCCGATCATGTTGCGGAATGTCGCTGTGGCAAAGCCGACCTCATTTCGGACGATGCCTTCCAGTGGCAGCCGGCTCTCCGCGCTGTCAAAATCCCCCCGTTGCACATGCCGCATGGCGGAGACGAGCCTTGACAGGGGCCTTGTAATCCCGTTCGACAGCCAGAAGGCGACGAAGAGCGAGATCAGCAGCAGCGCCGCCGCCAGCACCATAATACTGTTGCGCAGTTTAAGCAGCGGCGCATACAGATCGCTCTCCGGGACGATGCCGACAAGCATCCAACCGTTTTGAGCCAGCTTTTTGTAAACGAGGATTTGCGCATCACCCTGGTTGTTCTTGAAATAGACGACGCCCTGCTTGCTTCGCCCTGCCTGCGCCCTGGCGACCTCGTTCTTGGCAAGATTGGCGCTCGTTTCATAATCCGCTTGGGTCAGGAGCGGACTGCCGTGCTGATCGATTAAATACATCGTCCCGCTCTCGCCCAAATGGATCCTGCTCAGCGGTTCCAGAAAATAATCGGCGCTTACGTTGACCTTCAGAACCGTTTTCGCCTGCTTCGGTTCAAATGCCCCGATCGGCATCAGCATGCTGACGACCGGATGGTCGCTGCGGCGGATTTTCAATTCCACATCGTCGGTGTGCGCCGGCACCCAGCGGACCGTCTCGTCCCGAAACTGCTTGTACCAGGACTGATCCAGAAAGGAGCTTTCCTTGATGACCTGGTTATCCATACTGACCCACAAGCCTTCCCTGCGGTACAGCGCGACCGATGAGATGCTGGTATAACTGTTGGTCGTCTGCGTCAGAAACTTGCTCATCTGGATATGGGCAAGCATCTTCTCCCCTTCCGTTGCCGACGTGTCCGATGCGATGTTATCCCAGGTATCGGTCTGGTCGCTGTTAAAGATCAGGGAAGCCAAGTCGTAAATTTGCGTCTGCACCATGTCGATGTAGGAACCGTATTCATTCATTTTCTCGAGCGCGGACGATTCAATATAGGAACGGATAATCGTTCGTGATTCGTTAAAAATGAGAAGAGACAATGCACTGAACGACAAAACGAACAACAACACAAAAAATAAGATCAGCCTGCTTCTGAGCGAGTAGAACATGACGAACCTTCCTCCCGTTAATTTGACAGCGCTTTCTCGATACTGATGAACACATCATACCAAATCAGGTTCAACCCTGTGTGCCATGCCCTTCCAGCACTCCATTTCCGGCAGCAGTAAGTCCCCGGATCATCGGTGAAAATGACAAAGACACTGATCTATACCGGTCAGTGTCTTTGTAACTCTTACCGCATCAGGAAGCCAAAGGCCACCATGGCTGCCGCTCAGGTGGCCTCGATCCTTATCCGTGGCGCATGTTACTTTGCCCCGTAAAACCTTACCAGATCGTCGACTTTCACCGGAAGTCCGGTGGAGATCGATTGATTGGCGGCAATGCCCGTCAGGATCGATCGGGCGCCGTCAATATGGTTCGCCGCCCGATGGAATTTATCTTCCACAGGCACGCCGAAAATATCGTTCAGCAGCACAGGATCGCCGCCGCCGTGCCCGCCGGCCCCTTCCTCGAAGTCCGCCTTGTAAGGCTCGCCGAACATGGGGAATACCAGGATATTGACCCCCTTGACCGCTCCTTCCAGCGCTTTGTCTCCGCCGGAATTGACATAGGATTGCTCGATTACCGTCATTTCGATCCGGCCCTTGGTGCCGTTAAAGGCGATCCGGTATCCTTCCCACGGCATGTAAGCATTCAGCGAATAGGTCAGCTGTGCTTTATTTTTGTACCGGACCATAACGCTCATCGTATCCTCGATCGAAATCCCATCGCCAAATACGCTTTGATCCCGGCGATAGCCGTCCTCCCACTCCGCGTCGAGGTACATCGCTTTCAGATGCGCGTTGCTGTCGAGCGACAGTGCAAACGGATCGTCCTTGGCGTTCGGATGGCCTGTGGCCCGGTCATAAAACTTGGTGATTCCGCGCTTCTCGGCATTTTCCCGTCCGTAAAACAGCAGGTTTCCCATCGCATAGACGGTTTCCGGCTCGGATCCGATCCAGAAATTAACCAGGTCGAAGTGGTGGGTCGACTTATGTACAAGCAGTCCGCCGCTGTTGCGCTTGTCCCGATGCCATCTGCGGAAGTAATCGGCGCCGTGCTGCGTATTAAGCAGCCACTCGAAGTGAACCGACGTCACATCCCCGATGGTTCCGTCTGCAATCAGCTCCCGGGCTTTCGTATGATGAGGCGCATAACGGTAGTTGAAGGTGACCCGAACGTTTCGTCCTGTTCTCTCCACCGCGTCGAGAATGTCCTGGCATTTGGCCGCGTCGACCGTCATCGGCTTTTCCGTGATCACGTCGCAGCCGAGCTCCATCGCCCGGATAATATAGCGGTGATGCGTACGGTCCACACTGGTTACGATGACGAAGTCCGGCTTCTCGGTCCGGATCATCTCGTCAAAGGCTTCGGTTTTATACGTTCGTACCGCGTGATAATCGTACTTCTCCGTCAGCAGCTTGTTGGCATAATCCATGCGAGTCTGGTTCACATCGCAAAAAGCGAGCAGCTCCGCCGACTCCCGGAAACGCTGGGCAATCGCACCATAAAAGAATTCCGCTCTTCCGCCTGCTCCGACCTGCACATATGTTTTTTTGGCCATATCATTCCCTCTCCTTCTATGAATCTGTTTATTTGCAGATTACTGCAAAATTCGCTTATTGTCCCCGCATTTTATGCTAGAATGATGAAAACCCCGCATTTATTGCGCTTGTGGAGGATCGATTATGGCTTTAGACCAGGAGCTGCGGTACGGAAAAGCGTCCGATCCCTTTTCTGTGGAATATAACCGCCGCAAAGGACACTTCTCCATGTCGGAGGACCATATGCACAAACATTACGAGCTGTATTATTTGTTTGGCGGCGAACGCTTTTACTTCATTAAAGACCGGGTGTATCGGGTCCGATCCGGAGATTTGGTGTTCATCCCGGGTAATGAAGTGCATAAAACCTCGGACACCGGTGTACCGAACCATGAACGCATCGTCATTTATGTCAACGAATCGTATTTCGAGCCGCTCCAGCAGGATGAGACCGAGCTGCTGCTTGCTCCGTTTCACGGTCCCCACCGCGTGGTGCATCTACCGGATCAGGACAAGCTTCGGATCGAACAGCTGCTCTATGAAATGCTGCGGGAGATTCAGGACGAGGCTCCCGGATACCGGATGGCCGTCCGGCATGCTGCGGGACAGGCATTGCTGTTTGCGGCCAGGCAGTCCGCAGCATACAAGCAAGGGGCGCCCGATGACACGGTCTCTCCCGCCGCAGCCCGCATGAACGACATCGCCAGCTACATCTCGGAGCATTACCGGGAATCCTTGACGCTGAGCGGCCTGAGTGAACTGTTCTACTTGAGCCCCAGCCATCTGAGCCGGTCGTTCAAGAAGTATACCGGTTTTGGCCTGATCGAATATATCGGCATTACCAGGATCAAGAAGGCCCAGCGTCTGCTGCGCGAAACAGACGAACGCATCATTCGGGTGTCGGAGGACGTGGGGTTCGAGAACTTTTCGCATTTTGAAAAAGTATTCAAGTCGGTCACGCGGATGTCTGCCCGCAGCTACCGCGCCGGTTTTCGGCGCAGGGAATAAAGCCGACCGAATCTCCAGGCGTTCTAACGAACGTGACCCTCACGTGACTATCCCCATTCCAAATGAAAAAGCCCTGCCGAAGGTTCGGCAGTGCTTCAACAATCAGAGCCTTCCTTGTTGAACGGATGGCTCAAGCAATAAGCGGTACGTCATACCCGCAGTCGTAGGGAATGAGTACAAGTTCTCTCCAGTCTGATGAACAGCAATGCTGTTTTCATCCGCCAAGATCGTCAGCGGAATCAGCGAATAGATTGACAGGGTTGATCCGGCAAGGGAGACAATCTCAGCTTCCGCAAGCCTTCCAACTATCCAATCCAGGCTGACCTCAAACCCTCCGCGCGCGCGAAGGCCCTTCACAAATCCGTTCGGCCATGAAGTAGGCAGAGCCGGAAGGAACTCCAAGTATCCCTGATGCGACTGAAGCAGCATTTCGGCAATGCCCGCCGTCGCCGCAAAATTGCCGTCAATTTGGAACGGCGGATGGGCGTCGAACAAATTCGCGTACACCCCGCCATGGTGATAATTATCCGGTTCATCTTCACGGACGAGGCGCAGCAGGTTGGAGAGCAAAGCAAGCGAACGGTCGCCTTCGCCGAACCGGGCCCATAGGGCGACCTTCCAGCCGAGACTCCAGCCTGTTCCGTCGTCGCCCCGCCGTTCCAGGGAACGCCGGGCGGCCTCGAATAAATCCGGCGACAGCCGCTTGGTGAGCTGCCGGCCCGGATACACGCCGAACATATGGGACGCGTGACGGTGGTGGACATCCTCGTCTTCGAAATCCTTTGACCATTCCTGAAGCTGTCCGTACTTCCCGACCTGCAGCGGCAGAAGACGCTCTCTAGCCTCCAGCCACTCCTGCCGCAGCGCTTCGACTTCTTCCAGCGTCTCGGACGCTTCAATTAAGTTGGTGAGCAGGTCCCAGATCAGCATCAGATCCATCGTCGATGCTTCGCTGACCGCAGCCAGACCGCCCGCCGGCGTTCTGAATTTATGCTCCGGTGAGGTCGACGGCGAAGTGATCAGGCGGCCGCTGCCGTCATCATGCAGCCAATCCAGGCAGAACAGAGCCGCTTCCTTCATCACCGGGTAGGCATGTTCCCGCAAATACTTCTCGTCGCGGCTGAATGCAAAATGCTCCCACAGGTGCTGGCACAGCCAGACACCGCCCATCGGCCACATGCACCATACCGGATCGCCATGCCCGTAATCGCCGACGGGATTGGACATCGCCCAGATGTCCGAATTGTGGTGGGCGGTCCAGCCGCGGGCGCCATAGTGAGTCTGGGCCGTTGTCCCGCCATTCCGGGCTAAGTCGCCGATAAAGCGAAGCAGCGGCTCATGCAGCTCGGACAGATTCGCCGTTTCGGCCGGCCAGTAATTCATTTCCGCATTGATATTCAGCGTCCAGTTGCTGCTCCACGGGGGGCGCATCTCCTGGTTCCATATTCCCTGCAGATTCGCCGGCTGGGTTCCTGGCCTCGAACTTGCGATCATCAGGTATCGGCCATAATGGAACAGCAGTTCCACCAGCCCCGGGTCGTCGGCGCCGTAGCGGACAATCCGGTCCTCTGTCGATAGTTCTTCTCCTGCCTTGCTTACCCCAAGGGACAACTGGACCCGGTCGAACAACGAGCGGTGATCGGCAATATGTGTCTGGCGCTGGCCCTCATAATTGCCTTGAATAGCTCTGTCCAAATCGTCCTTGGCGACCCGTTTCTCATCTTTGCCTTGGCTTCCGGGCAGTTTATCAAAGCCGCTAAAACTCGTCGCGGCGCTGAAATAAAGGGTTGCCGCCGTCGCGCCTTGAACGAGGATGTCCGTTTCGCTGACAGCTGCGCTGCCGCCCTCCGTTACAGCTGCCAGGCGTCCTTCAAAACGCACCGCTTCCGTCGTATCCGGATCACCATAAATAATGGGATCATCGCTGCGGTAATAATTAGGCCAAACCTGTTCCGGCGCGGTACCCCGGAGGACTAAGGTGTCGTTCTCCGCCTCCGTCACGCTGCGCAGCGGACTGCTGAGCGATGCCCGAAAATTCAGCTTTCCTACCTCGCTGGAAGTCAAGCGGACTACCAGCACCTGGTCCGGATGGGATACGAACATCTCCCTTGCATACACCACCCCGCGAACCGTGTATTCAACACGGGTAATACCCTCAGCGAGATCCAGCTCTCTTTTGTAGCCTGTGAATGAAGCTTCTCCCTCCTGCTCCAACTCGATATGCAGATCTCCGAGCGGGAGATAGGACTGGCTGTAAGCCCCCATCATCCCTTTCGCCGCACGGTCGGCTTCCTCGTATTGCCCGCTGCGGATCAGCTCGCGCACCCGGGGCAATACTTCCAAAGCCTCCGGATTATTCGTGTCCCGCGGATATCCCGACCATAGCGTGTCTTCGTTCAGCTGGATCCGCTCTTCGGCTACGCCTCCGAACACCATGGCGCCAATCCGGCCGTTGCCGATCGGAAGCGCTTCCGTCCATACTGTAGCAGGTTTGTCATATTGAAGTTTCATGCTTCCCCTCCGGTTCGATAAAAAGGTTCGTATTATTCTGATTTTTTGGTCGTGTCATAAGCCTGCTGCATGATTTCCAAATACCGCTTCAGATTTAATGCATCCAACCCTTTGACGTAGGCATCCCAGTCTTTGTCCAGGTTTTTGGCGCCGGTGACAAACTGCAGGGCATTTTGATCCACGTAGTCCTTAATATTTTGCTGAAGCATGCTTTGCTCGTCGGCAGCCGCTGGATCGATCCAGACCGACCAATTGGGATAAACCTCCTTAGGTTGTTTATTCTCGTACAGGTAGGTCGCTTCCTGCAATCTGCGCTCATAACCCGAATTTTTATAAATATCGGTTTCCTGAATCCAGCCATCGCGGAACTCCCGGGTATGATCGTATTGGGCGGTTGCTCCCCACGCACTGTTTCGCGGCTCGGAGCCCGCCGGCTGCTCCAGCGTTTTGAAAATCGGTTTCGCCTTTTCATTCAATGGCACGTCTCCATCTTTCGGCTTTACCCAGTCCTTGCCCTCCTCGCCATAGTTGCCCAGCAGCTGTCCCTCTTCGGTATAAATGTAGTCCAGCATTTTGATAGCAGCGATTTGTACCTCTTTGCTTGCCTTGTTGGTCAAGACGAAGGTAGCTCCCGGCTCGACCGGGTAGTTGAATGTGGCATAAGCGGCATGGGGCCCCTGCAGCGGAGGAATGGCGTCGTAATGGGAGCTGTACTTGTTGCCTTCCCCGGTATCCGTGAATATCGCCGGATGCATCGATGCTCCCGCACCCAGAAGCTCGGTTGCGGTATTGTTGCCGATCAGCTTGAACGCGTCGGCGTTCTGTGTGAATGCCCCCGGATCAATCAAGCCTTCGGCATACAGCGACCTGGCATAGGCAAGTCCTTCCTTCCATTCCGGCTTGTTGGCTGCGATGTCTACTTTATTGCCATTCACCGTCAGATAGTATTTATCGTCATCGTAGATAAAGCCGTTCATTAGAAAAGGCAGAATGTGCACGCCAAAATTTTCGATGGAACCGCTCAGAGGAACCTCGTCGGCTTTGCCGTTGCCGTTTGGATCCTTGGTCTTGAAGGCTTCCAGCATCTTCTTGAAATCTTCCGTCGTTTTAGGGACCTCCAAATTGAGCTTCTTCAGCCAGCTGGTGTTAACCCACATTTTGTTGGGGTAAGAGCAGTGAAAACATTCGTTCAGCATGGTCAGCCCGTAGATGTTGCCGTCCGGAGCGATGGACATCGCTTTGTAATCCGGGTGGTCGTCCAGCGCCTTCTTGATATTTGGGGCATATTGATCAATCAAATCGTTCAGGGGAAGGATCACGCCCTGCTGCCCGAACTTCACCAGATCCGATTGGGAGAACTTGTCGACCCACGGGATCAGCATGTACAAATCAGGGTAGTCGCCGCTGGCGAGGGAAATTTGGCGTTTCTCAGCTGCGCCGTCATAAGGTACCTCGGTAAACTGCAGCTTGACGTCAGCTTTTTTCTCCAGCACTTTGGTGAACAGGTTTGTTTTATAGTCGATGTTGCCGTCGGTATTGACGAACACGCTGATCGGAACGGTTCCGGTTTCCCCGCCTGTACCCGCAGATCCGCCCTCCGCTCCTGAAGCTTTCGGTGATGCACCCCCGGAACAGCCTGCAAGGACCAGCACCAGTGCAATCAAGCTGAACCAGCCACGGTAAACACGTTTCTTCATGAACACGACACGCCCCTTTTCCATCAAAAATTGAAAAGCTCCCCTGCTAAAGTCATCCACTGTTATGCGGTTTAGCCCTTAATCGAACCGATCAGCATCCCTTGAACGAAATACCGTTGGATAAAGGGATACAGGATCAGCACAGGCAGGCTTGCGACCACGATGAGAGAATATTTCATCAAATAGGCAAGCTCCTGCCGCTTGACCTGCTCGCTTGCGTCCATATTGCCGCCGGAGAAATTTTGAATCAGAATGCTGCGCAGCGTTAGCTGGAGCGGATACAAATGCTGCGACTTCAGATAGATCAGCGCGTCGAAAAAGGCGTTCCACTGCGCGACCGCATACACCAGCGTCAACACGGCCAGGATCGGCTTGGACAGCGGAATGACGACGCTGAGTAAAAAGCGGATGTCGCTGCAGCCGTCGATTTCGGCGGCATCGTTCAGCTCTTCCGGAATGGACGCTTTAAAAAAGGTGCGGGCAATTATGACCTGGAATACAAAGATCGCATTTGGCAGCAGCAGCGCCCACCTCGTATCGATCAGATGAAGTCCCTTGACGACGAGATACGTAGGAATCAGGCCGCCGGAAAACAGAAAGGTGAACGTGATGAACATCATGAGCACATTGCGCCCAAAAAACGTCTTTTTCGATAACGGATAGGCGATCGCCACCGTCAGGATGACGCTGATCAAGGTCCCGCAGCAGGTATAGAACAGTGAGTTTCCGTAGCCGACCAGAATCTGGTCGTTGCTGAAGACCGTTTTATATCCGGCAAATGAGATATCCACCGGCCACAGCCAGACTTTGCCGGATGCGACGGCCTGCGGGCTGCTGATCGATGAGCTGACAATATAAATGAGCGGGTAAAGTACGGCAACGAGGATCAAACTGAGCAGGACGTAGGTGATACTGAGGAAAACGCGGTCTCCTGCCGATTCGCGAATTTTCCTCCTTGGCGATATGGAACCGGTCGTCTGTATAACAGCCATGGCCTCTCCTCCCTTGTTCATTTTGAATTACCACAGGCTGTTCTCGGATATCCGCCGCGAGACGGCATTGACCGCCACGAGCAAAATCAGGTTAATCACCGAATTGAACAAGCCCACGGCTGTGGCAAAGCTGTAATTGGCGTTCAGCAAACCGATTTTGTAGACATACGTGGAAATGATCTCTGAAGATTGCAGGTTTAACGGGTTCTGCATGAGATATACTTTCTCAAAGCCCAGCGACATGATATTGCCGACGCTTAGGATCAGGATGATGACGGCGGCCGGCAGAATGCCCGGAATGTCCACATGGATGATTTTTTGCAGCCTGGAAGCCCCGTCCACTTTGGCCGCTTCATAGAGCGACGGGTCCACGCCAGCCAATGCCGCCAAATAAATGACGCAGGAGTATCCGGTGGTTTGCCACACTTCCGACCATACGTAAACGGATCTGAACTTGGTCGGGTCTCCGAGAAAATTCGTGGATTCCATGCCCATTGCATTTAGAATCACGTTCAGCAGTCCGAGCCGCGGAGCCAGGAAGATCATAATAATGGAGACCATGACGACGGTCGAAATAAAAAACGGCGCATACGTAATCAGCTGTACCGCTTTTTTGAAACGGAGGCTTCGCACCTCATTGAGCAGCAGGGCCAGAATGATCGGGATCGGAAAAGTGGCTGCCAGCTGATACAGAGACAGAAACAACGTGTTTTTGATCAGCGTCCAGAATTGCGGATTGTTAAACAGCATGTCGAAGTACTTCGTCCCCACCCAGGGGCTTCCCCATATCCCTTTGGTCACCTGGTAATTCTTGAATGCAAGCACCGCGTTCGCCATCGGGAGGTATTTGAAAAGAATAAAGAACAGGACCGGCGGTATCACCAGTAAATACAGCTGCCAGTGCTTCCTCAGACTTTTCTTGGCTTCCTTCCAATAATTTTTGGAAGTGCTCCTCTCCCGGGTCTCCGTCTGCGGCTGAACCGATACAGCCTTCACAAGCATATTCCCCCTTCACGTTACGACTCCGGAGCCGTTTGTAATGGTAGCGCTTACAGAATTCATGGTAAAATCTCCGCGCCACGACCGTAAAGGTACAATTGCGGCGGATGCATCCACAACCCGACCGTACAATCCGCGATCAAGCGTACATTTTGCGATGAAAGCGCATTCTATCGATACTGAATCAATGCGAGTCTCCTAATTCGGCCGCCTCCCTGAACATGCTCGGGGAGATCCCCCGGACCCGCTTGAATGCCCGCCGGAATGAATGTGCGCTGTTATAGCCGACCCTTTCGGCAATATCGTCGATTTTCAAAGCCCGGTTCAGCAGCAGCTCGGACGCTTTATCGATGCGCAGCCGTTCCAGGTAATCGAACCAAGGCTCTCCCTCGCTTTCCTTGAATACCGTGGAGACGTACTTTTCCGGCCTTCCAACCTGCTTGGCGATGTGGTACAGCGTCAAGTCCGCATCCCCGTACGCAGACTCAAGATAATCCTTCACCTGCCGTACCGTCTGATGATGCAGGGCGTTCTTTTTCTCCTCGATCATCGAACAATAGAGGCCGATCATTTCGCCCATTTGCCCAAGAAGCCTGTCAATCCCTTCAAACGGCTGGATTTGAGCTATGCGGTACTGGAGGTTGTCTGTGAACTCATGATCATCTCCCGCCTTTTGATCCAGCAGTTTGAGCATCGTTCCCTTAAGTTCGCCGATCAGCTGCTCTGTCATTTCACGGGACAGCTCCCTCTCCTGAAAATTCCGTACGGCAATGTGTTCGAGGATCCGCATCGCTTCCTTGCCATCTCCTGATTTGATCGTGTTCAGCAGCCGCGTTTCCGTTTCGATCGGATAATAAAATAACGACGCGTCCCTGCTTGAATCCTCATACCGAATGACGCCGCCCTCATCGGTGAATGTTGCATAATCCAGAGCCTCAGCCGCTTCACCGAACGAGCGCCCGACATCCGCCAGCGCCTCGAAGGGCCTCCCCATTCCGAACTGGACAGGCATGTGATAATGGCTGAACAGCGTGCCCGCCAGATCTTGCAGCCTTTGTATCACCAAAGCCTCATCCGGGGCCAGCTTGCTTGTGCGCAGCAGCAAAAAGGCGAGCTTGTCCTGACCCCAATCCGTTACCAGCATATCGGGCTCGGCCTCCACGAGGGACTGACGCACAATAAGGCGGGCCACACTGGATACCGCAAGCGATTCGCGGCTGTCTGAACCGCCATAGGTGTTGATTTTAGCCAGGCCGGCGTAACCTGCTTCACCCTTAATGTTCACACCCGCTTGTGCGGAAGCAGCGGCCAGTTCTTCTTCGTTGTAAAATTCTCCGACCAACAGCCGTTTGATGAAAGCGTCGCGGATCAACGGCACCTGGTTGTGGAGCTCTTGTTCCAGCTGTCTGTTGCTCGCAATCAGGCTTGAAATGTTTCCAGCGATAAAATCGTAATCTTGGATACCTGTACTAAGTTCCAATCCAAGCTGTTTCTTGAGTGAATTTATCAGATTGTTGATCGGAGCGCTGCTCCGGTATGCCAGCACAAGTCCGATGACAAGTCCGGAAATCAATGAAATCGCGGTAAGTATTCCGGTGATGTTCTTGATCCGGTTTGCGTTAATCATGAGGGCGGATTTCGGGACGCCAGCCGTGTAGACCCAGCCGCTTAATTCATCCCGGATGGATATGAGCAGCATGTCATCCGCCGCACGGCTGATATCGCCGGGTTTACCTGAAGGAATATTTCGGATTTTGGCTATGTCGCTGCCAGTGATCCCCTCAGACAGGACTGTTTCCCCATCATGGTTCCTGACGAATGCCCATCCTCCATACTGATTGGTTATCCCTGATAGGTATGTGGACATTTTCTTCGTATCGATCAGCACCACGACGGAGGCGAGAGGTGTATCGAAGCTGTTCAGGGGCAAGGCTTGCACGAAGGTAACCACCGTTTGCTGATGTGTCTTTGTCACGTAATCGTGCTGGGGAACGACCATGCTGAGGTTGCTCTTCTCGAGAAAGTTCTTTTTCCAACTCTCAAAGGTCATGCCTTCATAATGGTTCGATTCGTAAAACATCTCCGGCCGGTAATAGACCGTGCTTGGCGTAAGCACCAGATGGCTGTTGCGGAGGTAGATGTAAAAATTCGAAAGGAAGTCGTTGGTTTGACTGTAGCTTGCGATATCCCGCATCATTTTCCACAGACCGTATACGTCGTAATTCTGCTCGTCCGAATGCGAAGTCATGAGCCTGGCTAAATCCTGATTAATGGCGAGCTGTTTGGTAAAGCCCTGTACTTCCGCGAGCCTGCGCTCCATCAGATCCTTGCTCTGCTGCAGCGTCATGATGCTGGTCTTCAGGGAACTTTGCTCCGCTACATCGATCGACGTCCGGTAAGACACATATCCCGCAATCAGCGGGATCATCAGCACGATCAGATAAGACATAAGGAATCTGCGAAATACCGGCGAAATGTTCAGCCACACCTGTTTCATGGAACCACCTGACCTTTCATGGATATCGAATGAGTCAGCCGCCTGCGGCTTGTTCCTGCCAATCACCGCTAAGTTGAGAAAAACGACCGTCTTTAAAGACGGCCGTTCTCTTTTGTACTCCATCCAGCTATAAGCCTACATATCTACCATCGCTTTGATGACCTTGGCAGCCGGGTCCAGCCAATGGTTAAATTGTTCAATCATATCGTCAAATGCGGACCGGTGTGTGACGTATGGGGCGACGTCGATCCCGCCGGACCGGATCGTATGCAGCACGTGCATAAAGTCTTCGCGCGTTGCGTTGCGGCTGGCCAGCAGCGTCAGCTCCCGTTTATGGAATTCCGGATCGTGGAACCGGATATCCGCTTTGACCAATCCGACATAGACCAATCTTCCGCCATGGGCGGTATAACGGAACGCGTCAGTCATCGACTGTGCGTTCCCCGTAGCGTCAAACACCACCGAAGGCAGCTCACCGCCGCAGGCCGCCGCAATTTGTTCATCGGGATTCTGCAATGCGTTCACCAGCGCATCCGCCTCAATCCATTGCTTGCAGAAAGCCAGGCGTTCGTCATTCACATCCATCGCGAGCACATGGGCACCGCTGGCCTTTGCAAAGGCCATGACCCCGAGCCCAATCGGCCCGCCCCCGATGACGAGCGCCGTCTCGCCGGCCACCAGCCCCGATCTTCGCACGGCATGGGCACCTATGGCCAGCGGTTCAATGACCGAGGTCTGGTCCAGCGTCAACCCGTTCGTGCGAATCAAGTGGGTCACCGGAACGGCAATCCGCTCACGCATGCCGCCGTCCGTATGAACGCCAAGGACCTGCATATCCGTACAGCAGTTGGTCTTCCCGCTCCGGCAGGCAATGCATGTCCCGCAGTGCAAATAAGGGATGATGCTCACCTGATCGCCGGCTTCAAGCCCATCACAGTTAGGGCCGATTTCCATAATGATACCTGCCAGCTCATGGCCAAGAATTCTCGGATAAGTAAAAAATGGCTGGTTGCCACGGAATGCGTGCAGATCGGTTCCGCAAATCCCGACCCGCTTGATCTCGACCACCGCATGCCCCGGCTCCATCACGGGCTCCGGCAGATCCAGCGCCATGTCAAATCGGCCGACGGCTGAACATATGATGCCTTTCATCTCACGCCTCCCCTATTTTCGCGTTATATTCGGGCCTTCCGCTCGTCCAGGTCCGGTTATGCACAGGCTCCAAAATGGCGAGTACTTCGCTTAGCAGACGCTCATCCACCGGCTCATCCACCCAGGAAGCATTCCTGCGGATATTTCCCGGATTGGCTGTGCTGACCAGCGTGGTGGGTATGCGCTCATTGGAAGTGGAAAACTGCACCGCGAGCTTCGCGATATCCTCCCCTTGGTCCGCGCAGAACTGTGCCGCCTTCAAACACGCCTCCTTGATTTCCGGATCGGCCGGATGCCAAGCAGGCGTTCCCCGGGTGCTCAGCAGTCCCATGGAGATAGGTGAGGCGTTAACGAGTCCCGTATTCCTCTCTTCAAGAAGCGGCAGCAAGTCCAGCAGACTGGTGTCATTCAGCGAATAATGGCAGTAGGAAATGATCGCATCGACATCGATTTGCGGCAGCAGCGTTTCAAACAGCGCTAGCGGCAGTCCGCATATGCCGGCAAACCGGATTTTGCCCGCCTGCTTGAGCTTTTCCAGCGCAGGGATGGCTTCCTCCAGGATGATTTGCGCCGGGACGAACTCGATATCATGGAGGAACAGAATATCCACTTCATCCACGTGCAGCCGCTTCAGGCTTTCATCGAGACTCGTCACAATCCGGTTATGGGAAAAATCGAATTCGTTCTCCCCGTATCGTCCGGCCTTGGTTGACAGCAGGTACCGGTCGCGCGGAATGTCCTTAAGCGCCTTGCCGAGCACCGTTTCGGCTTTAGTCAATCCGTAATAAGGCGAGACGTCAATGTAATTGATCCCGCTGTCGATCACCTCGTGGACGGTTCGCAGGCTCTCCTGCTCATCCGTATCACGGAATACGGAGCCTAACGAGGAGGCGCCAAAACTGAGCGCCGATACTTCCAGACCCGTTTTTCCTAGTTTCCGGTATTTCATTTCGGTTTCACCCAACCCTTCTATTCAGTCGTTTCCCCGCAGCAATGCGTGTCATCTTTTCTTATTCTTCAGCCGGTAAAATGCTGCGGCGTTGCCACCGAACAATTTCAAACTCTCATTGGCCCCCCAAGTTGGTGGAAGCGTCTTCATAAGAGCATCCATGACACCGTCGTAGCTCGAAGCCATCAGGCATACCGGCCAGTCGCTGCCGAACATCACCCGGTCTGCGCCAAAACAGTCCAGAACATGACGGACATAAGGCGTAAGCTGATCCGGCTTCCAGCCGTCATGGTCCGCCTCGGTCACCATGCCGGACAGCTTGCAGTACAGGTTCGGGTAAGACGCCAGCCTTTTCATGGATCCGGCCCAAGGCTCCATTTCCCCTGCTGCGATTCGCGGTTTCGCCAGATGGTCGATCACCGCATGCAGATTCGGAATTTGCTCGATCAGCCGGACCAGCGTATCCAATTGATCGGACCGGACGAGCAGGTCGACCGGAACGCCAAGGCTCGCATAGTGTTTGAGCGAAGCAGCGTATGAAGGTTCCAGGATCGCATCTGCATCCTCCATATCCTGGATCATGAGGCGGAAGCCGACGAATTTGGGATGCTGCGCGAAGCGCTCAAAATGGTCCTTGTGATCATCATCCGCGAGATCCATATATCCGACCACGCCCAGAACCCGATCATCGTGTGCCGCGAGTTCAAGAATATAATCGGTTTCTTCATACGTTGGTGCAGCTTGCACGAGGATCGTTCCGTCGAGATGATGTTCTGCCAGATGCGGAAGCAGATCCGACGGCTGATAATCCCGGTACAGGACAGGAATGGACGGCGTAATCCAGCCGTAGTCGTCCCGGGCGATACTCCAGTAATGCTGGTGAGCGTCTATTCGCATTGCAATTCCCTCCATTCTTGTAAACCGATGTTCTTTTCTCAATATAACAACTATGGATCGGTTCTAAAAGAACGAAATCTTGCACAATCATATCCGATTTTGATATCTTCAAGACAACGAACCCATTTGCTGTCCCTCCTCTTCTGTTATGAATCGTTTACGGAAGGTGACGGTTCGGCTGATGGTTCCCAATAAGCTCAAGGGGCAACGCTATGAATCCCATTCGCAAACAATTTGACGCGCAGCCGGAATTTCCTTTCTCATTCAATTACCGCGACCGAAAGACGGCGCAGCTGGAACTGCCGCATCACCTTCACGATTGGCATGAGCTGGTGTATGTCCACTCAGGCATGGGCTCCTTTTTTATCGACCGGACGATTTACGAAATGCGCCGCGGGGATCTGTTCATCATCCCCGGCAGCACGATCCACCAGGCGTTCCCGGACAAAGACGATCCGGTTACGTCCACTGCCGTGTTTTTTAGTCCCGAACTCGTCCGGCAATCTTCTTTGGGAGAATCCTTTTCTTACTTACAGTGCTTTGACAGCTGCAGTTTGAACCATGCTTATAGGCTGGAATGCCCCGCTGCGCTGGAGTCGCAGCTCGAAGACAAGCTGGCCGCCATTCAGTCCGAGCTCACGGGGCAACCCCCGGGCTACCGCCACTCGATTGCGCTGTACGTTCAGTACCTATTGCTCCTGATCCACAGGGAACAAAGTGCAGGAAGCAGCGGCTCCCGCAGCCCGTTCGTTGGTCCGAACTGGATGCGGCAAAGCTTGCTGTATATCGATGGGCATTACTGCGAGCAGATCAGCCTAAGCTCTTTAAGCCGGCTCGCTTCCGTTAGCTCCGCCCATTTCAGCCGCGTGTTCAAACAGTTGACCGGGATGAGCGTAACGGATTACATCAACGTCAAACGGGTGATCCGGGCCAAAGAGCTGCTGCTTCACACCGACGACAGCATCAGCAGCATCGCCCCGGCCTGCGGGTTTGACAGTATGCCTCATTTTCACCGGAAATTCAAACAGATTGTCGGCCTGACTCCTTCACATTACAGGCATAACTCTACAGCCCGATAGAGAACTCCGCTCATTGAAATAACAGAAGTACCCACCAACGGGAATTTGCCGGAACAAACAAAATAACCCCTGCTTAAACCTTAAGGTTCAAGCGGGGGGGTTCCGGAAACGGCCTATTGAATTGTGGAACGCTTAGGATTGGGTAGATACGGACGGTGCAGTAATCATCCAGCGGACACCGAACCGGTCCGTAAGTTCGCCAAGGTGCAACCCGAACGGCTGCTGTTCAAACGGATAAATGACGTGACCTCCATCGGCAAGCTTCGAGAATGCCTCTCGGGCTTCGTCTGACGAAGGGTAGTCGATATTCAGCGACATATTGTTGCCTTGAAGATTCGATTCCATTGAGTCCGACATAAAAATATAGTTGCCTCCGGCTACCGATAAGCACATATGAATCACTTTATCCTGCAAGTCATTCTGTACTCCCATCGACTCCCCATGAGTGATAACGGATTCTAAGTTGCCGCCAAGCGAACGGATATAGAAATCCGCCTGACTTCTTGCATCTTCCGAGTAAATAAAAGGTTTCAATACGCCCATCTTGATTACTTCCTTTCACTATGTATTGTTAACTCTTCCAGATCAGCGTATCATAGCGGATCACTTTCCGTTTCTTACTGATTGCTAACTTGGAATATGGCGGTGTGGTGCTTAGACGCAATGCCGGAATCTAAATAAATGCTGCAAAATAAAAAAGAACACTTCGAGGGCAGTGCTTCGAAGTGTTCCACTTGAACAATACAAACAGCTATACATTCCGATGTTCTTCACTCATTGAATAGCGGACTTCATGATCGATAAACTCGTGGGACCGGTCCGCTGCCATAATGCCGTGATAACTGATGTCGAGGCCGATTTCCTCTTCCTCCTCGCTGGAACGAACAGGGACGAGGAGACCAATCAGCTTAAGGCCGACCCAAGTAAGGACAAACCCCCATGCCGCCAGCGCAGCCAGTCCTAGCGCCTGAACGCCAAGCAAATGCCAGCTGCCGCTGTAAAAGAGGCCCCCGTCTGTCGCGAACAGACCAACGGCAAGGGTTCCCCACGCACCGGATACGGCGTGGACCGGGAAGGCGCCGACGGGATCGTCAATGCGGCGTCCCTCCAGCCAGCTCGTTGCCGCCATCATAAGCAGTCCCGAGATCGCACCGATCAGGATGGCGGCGCTGTCGCTGACAAAAGCGCATCCGGCCGTAATTCCGACCAGACCTGCCAAGGAGCCGTTAATCACGGATGGCGCGTCGGAGCGCTGGTAGCGGAACAGCGTATACACCAGTGTGACCGCTCCGCCGGAAGCGGCAGACAGCATCGTTGTCAACGCAATATGTCCGATGCGGACATCGGTCGCACTGAGCGTGCTGCCCGCATTGAAGCCAAACCAGCCAAACCAGAGAAGGAAAGCCCCTACCGAAGCGAGAGGCAGGTTGCTGGGCAGGGCGATCGTGCTGGCACCCGCTTTATTGAATTTGCCTTTCCGGGGACCCACGATCAGCGCAGACGCCAGGGCCGAGAAGCCGCCGAGCGCGTGAATGACGGCAGAGCCGGCAAAATCCTGCATGCCGAGCTTCGTCAGCCATCCGCCGCCCCAGGCCCAGTGGCCGCCGATCGGATAGATCAGGCCGGTCATCAGGACGATGTACAGCAAATAGGCTCTAAAATTGATCCGCTCGGCAACAGCACCCGAAACGATCGAGATGACCGCGATGGTGAAGGCCGCCTGGAACAGCCAATACGTATCCAGCGACACTGGCAGCTGGAGGTGGGATAAATCGCCCCCAAGGACAAATCCGCTCGTCCCGATGATCCCTCCGGCGTCCTTTCCGTACATGAGCGCAAATCCGAATACATAAAAAACCAACGTACCGATCGTGATATCGGCGAACACCTTCATAATAATGTTGACACTGTTCTTGTAACGAACAAATCCTGCCTCAAGCAGGGCGAATCCGCCCTCCATCAACAGAATCATAGCGGCGCTGAGAACGACCCATACGGTATCCATTCCCGTACCTAAAGATTCAAGCGTTAAATTCATTCCTGTGAAGCCTCCATTTCCTGAAGCAGTCTGATTTCCCGGATCAGCTCAGGAGACAGAAATACCTCGTTTGAATCCCTTATCGGTAAACGCAGCCTATCAAGCACCTGATCCAGTTCCCGAATACTGCGCTTTATCGCGTCGATCTTCTTGAACCGTTCTTTGACATGGACCATATACTCAACTGCCTGATGATGGCTGGCTGGCCGCCCTGTAAACAATCGCCGGATCGGGGACATGGATTGATACAGTGCCTCTTCCGCCCGGCGTTTCTGCTCGTATTTATCGATTTTGTTTTTTAACTCTTCTACGTCTTCTTCTTTTGTCGCTTTAACGCGTTCAAGTAAAGTGAATAATTCCTGTTCCGGCATATCAAAACTGATATTGCGGTACACTTCATCGATAATTACCATGTCAGGTCTCCTTACACGTCGGGTCACTTTAGTTGATTATATGGTCATTAAACGTAGAAGTCAATAGATTGATAGAGAAAAACACCTCTGCTGGCAAAAAAGCTTTCATGAAGTATTTCTATTCGTTTTTATCCGATAGTTACCAGCTGTATTAATAAATTTTATCGTTTAAACGCACCCCTAAGACACGAACTCGATCAGCAAAAAACAGCTGCATCAGCAGCTGTTCCCGGTTCATTTGGATTTATAAAAGGCGGGTGATTACCGTCATACATTTGGCGCTAAATTTGGCAGAAATCCTCGATGATTTGCCGCTTCATAGCCTCGACCGGAAATTGATCCGGATAAGTCGAGATCATGAGCATGATCCCCTGCAGTGCGGACGAAAAGTACAATGACCTCGCTACCGGGTCGGATGCTCCCAGTTTTTCGAACATGCGGCACTGGATTTGAAACTGGCGGGCACTTTCCTCAATCAGGAGCTTGCCGTATTTGGCGACGGTTTCATCGGCTTCCGGCTGGGTCTGCAGGTGCAGATAGAACCGGAACACCTCAGGAGAACGCCGCACATTATCGACGGCCCCTTCAACGATATGTTTCAGCTGCTCTGCCGGCGTTTCCAATGCCTCTGCCTTCTCCATGACCTGTATCAATTCCCCGATTCTGGCTTCGACCATGGCACTGAGCAATTCTTCTTTCCCTTTGTAGTAGTTGTATAGAAGCCCTTTGGACACGCCGGCGTGTTTGGAGACGTCATCGATCGAGGTGGCATGGTAACCTTTTCTCATAAAAAGGTCTATGGCTGCTTCCCGGATCTTCGCCTTGGCCTGCTGACGTATTCGTTCATTCTCTTCCTGGGTGCGCGGCATTTAACGTCTCTCCTCCAAAAACTCGGTAATATAGCTGTACATCATCTCCGGATGGGTTAAGGGCATCATATGGTCCGCCCCAGGAATTTGGACATAATGAACATTCGGCAAGCTCCGGAACAGCTCAGCGACGCGTTCATTATCCGGGATCTCATTATCACCGATCATAAACAGGGTTTTTACGTGAAGGTCTTCCAATCGACCGATGGCCGGAGGCTGCGGCCAAACGGATTCGAAGCTCCCCCACTCGGCTGTCTTGGTCAGGTGATGCCTGAACATGTCAATCATCAATCGGCGCTGCGGACTGGACATCACGACCCGGTACAGCGGAGCGCTGAACGCAAGCTCCATGATTTTATCGGCATCGGGGGCGGCCGCGTTCACCTCACTCATCCAGCGCTCAAACTCCGGTGATGGCTTATAGCCCGTCAACGATGGGCCGATGAGCACCAAGCCCGAAACACGATTCGGGTATTGAAGGCTGAAATCGGTGGCGATTTGGCCACCTCCTGAATGGCCGATGAGGACGGCGGTATCCAGGTGAAGGTCATCCATCAGCTCATGCAAGTCTTCGACGTAGTTCGCCGGTTCCTTGGGAGAAGGAGATTTGCCTGCACCCCGGCCGTCATAAGTAATGACCTGGTAATCTTTGGCGACTAATGGTGCCAAGAATGACCACAGCCTGCTGTCCGTGCCTCCGCTGTGTATAAAAATGACGGGCTTTCCACTGCCATGAATCTCATAATACAAATCCATCCCGGATCCCTCCATCCATCATTTACCTGATTATGTCATCATATTACTATTGGTTGAACGGTTAGTCAACGAAAAAAATACGCCGACCCATTGGGTTCAGCGTATGAGGTTAAGCGTATGAGGTTCAGCATATCATCATCTCTAAGCTTAATTCGTCTTCCTCAGCTCCCTGCAATCCATTTCGGAAGGAATCAACGCAGCTCCTGCGCGATTTCCCAGATGTGCCCGCCCGGATCCTGGAAACTTGCCGTACGGATTCCCCATGGGCGGTCCATCGGCCCGTTCAGCAGGGCAACGCCGGCTGAATTCAGCTCTGTGCACAATGCATCTACGTCATCAACGCGGATTGTGAACACAAACCTCGCTCCCGCCCCGCGGTCTGCCACCGGAGCCGGATGCGTAAGCTCGTCCGCTTCGGTTATTTTCAGCAGGTTGACGGTCATGTTCCCGAAGTTATATACTGCCGAGTTGTCGTCCTCGTAGACGGAGGAAAGGCCGAATACCCGCTCATAGAATGATTTGGCCTCCAGCAGATCTTCCACAAACAACGTGATGACATCGATGTTTTTGGCTCCCCATTGAATCATCGTCCATCTCTCCCTTTTGAAATGTGATCAAAAACACTCGTTCTCATGCTGATTCTATCAAATCATCATGAGCCGGATTTATTCCCGATTGCTATTCTTGCGTAAAAAGTAAATACATTTGATCGGGAACAACAATAAAGCGCACAGGCTCGCCTGTACGCTTTAACAGCTTTGTCGTTATTTTTCCTCCAGCTCATCGGGCACATCATACTTATTAATGTGCGAAGTCATGGCCGCAACAGCTTCACTGGCATCCGTCGTGGCGGGAACTTCCCGTACCACATCATCGGTGACGTCATAGTCGTTCAACCGATCCGCCTCTTTTTCATTTTGTTTAGGCACTTCTTTCATCGCAATTCTCTCCTTTTTATCCCAGAAAATGATCCTGCTCCTCTAATGAATACAGCGGTACTTCCCGCTCAGCTTCCGGATTGTCGAGCGGATAGACACGTGCGGTTTCGCTCAGCTCGTCCACATGCTGTATATAGATGGGGGTTCCATCCAGCAGTACGTTTGCCATGACTGGCGAGGATGCGATTTCCTGCGCTCTTTGAACGTTCATGTTGTGTAATGCCTCCAAATGTTGAGTAGAGTTCGCTTATACTATGTACGAGGGCATGCGGTGTTATGCATCGCGCTCCCCGGATAACAAAAAAACCGCGGCATCCGCGGTTTGCTGTCATACATGGTTTATATCAGGAATCAGAATCCTTTGCCTCCGATCGGCCGGACCTTGATGCCGCCGGCTTCAGCAATGAGGTGCCTGCAGCGTCCGATGAGCTCCAGCACCTTCTCATTCTTCAACGAGGCCGCGTGAGCTTCCTTGCTTTCCCATAGTTCCGTAATCCAAAGATCGTCCGGATTGTCCTCCGCTTCATGCAGGATATAATAGATGCAGCCTTCCATATCCTCCAGCGTCCCGCTGGATTCCAGCATCATTCTCGCGAGTTCATCGCGCTGCCCCGGCTTTGCCGTCAGTTTGCCGAACATAGCGTATTTTTCCATTCTCGTCCTCCCCTTCATCACAACTCGTATATATGATTCATTCACTCGCAACTATTATCAGTATAGACGATAATTACTGACAGATACGGTCAGGGATTTAGAGAACTTGTCCTAAAGTTCGTGTAAACAAATAAAAAGGACCGGATACACCGATCCGATCCCTTGTTACTTGTTACTTGGCTTGAATATATCCTTCTTCCTTCAGCAGTTCGGCAATCAGCACAGCCCCGCCTGCGGCGCCGCGCAGCGTATTATGCGAAAGACCCACGAATTTGAAATCATAAATGGAATCCTCGCGCAGTCTGCCTGCCGAAACGCCCATGCCGCGTTCAATATCGCGATCCAGCTTCGTCTGCGGACGATTTTCTTCCTCAAAATACGTAATGAACTGCTTCGGTGCGCTTGGAAGGCCCAATTCCTGCGGTCTTCCTTGATACGCCCGCCAGCGCTCAATAATTTCTTCCTTCGACGTCTTTTTCTCAAAAGAGACGAACACGGTCGCCAAATGCCCGTCTGTCACAGGAACGCGGATGCACTGGGTCGTGATGATCGGAGAGGACGCCTTAACGATTTGCCCGTTGTCGATGCTGCCCCAAATGCGCAGCGGCTCCTGCTCGCTCTTCTCTTCCTCACCGCCAATGTAAGGAATGACGTTATCCAGCATTTCCGGCCAGTCCGTAAAGTTTTTGCCTGCGCCGGAGATCGCCTGGTAAGTCGACGCAACCACCTGAGTCGGTTTAAAATCAAGCAGCGCGTTCAGCTGCGGCACATAACTCTGGATCGAGCAATTCGGTTTGACCGCGATAAACCCGGTCTTGGTACCGAGCCGCTGTCTTTGCGCTTCAATTACGCCGATGTGGCCTGGATTGATTTCCGGAATCACCATAGGCACGTCAGGCGTCCACCGGTGAGCGGAGTTGTTCGAAATAACAGGCGTACCCGTTTTGGCATACGCTTCTTCAAGCGCTTTGATTTCGTCCTTCTTCATATCCACGGCGCAGAAAACAAAGTCAACTCCCGACGCAACCTCTTCGACTTTCGAAGCGTCCTGAACGACAATTTGCTTGACGTCCTCGGGAATCGGCGTTGCCAGTTTCCATCTTCCCTGCACCGATTCTTCATAGGTTTTACCGGCGGAACTGCTGCTTGCCGCAATCGCGGTCACCTGGAACCAGGGATGCTGATCCAAGAGCTGTACGAAACGCTGGCCAACCATGCCGGTTCCACCGACAATACCGACTTTAAGTTTTTGTGACATGAGTGATTCCAATCCTTTCGAAGTAGAGTATGAGAAGTTGTCTGCTAAACAAATACTATGGTGACAGGCGTGGCTCGTTAAACCGTCTATTAGACACTATTCAAACCGTTTGAATTGGTGTGCCCATCCGCCTGTGAGCAGCGATATTTACAGGATCATGACGAAAAAATAAAAAATCCCACCCCCAAGACTGCCGTCTTAGGGACGAGATATCATACTCGTGGTACCACCCCAGATTCGCTAAAATGTCGCCATTTTAGCCTCTTCGAGTACGGCATCAATCAACGGATGCATATACTCTAGCTCTGTAACAGGAGCTCCTGGCACACCATCCTCTCCTTGAACATCGGGTTCCGGTGTGCTGCTCAGAGGCTTTATTCAATAAAGGACTCAATGCTCCTTTTCAGCGGACGGAGCTCTCTGGGAAATGCTTCCTTTACCTACTCTTCTCTTCATCGCATTTCAAATTAACGGTTCTTACATTACGCTTATAATATCGGAAGTTACGCCTGACGTAAACCTTTTTTCGCAAAAAAATTCCGATTTCACAAACCTGGCAAAAGAATGGATCCATCGGCTGCGATTCAGCGAACCGATTTCCATGCCTCTTCCAGCAGTTCGGCATTGATGCCCATGCCTGCCAACGCGCCCATGGAAGCCGCAGCAATGGCTTGATACATGTCAGAAGCGGCATCTCCGGCACTGAATACACCGGGGATATTGGTCTTGCCGATCCGATCGGCCACAATGCTTCCGGATTCCGACACTTCGCAGCCCAGCGACTGCGGCAGGTCAGTGGCAGCGGCCAGTTTCGGCGCAAAGAAAATTCCGGTGCAGGCAACGGATTCGCCGTTCTCCAGGAGTACCTGCTTTACGTTGCCTTCTTCAGACTCAATCTTGTGAATCGGCGAGTCCTTAACGGTAATGCCGTGGCGCTCCAGCTCTTCACGCTGTTCCGCATTCAATTCATCCGGGCCGTTCGTGCATAACGTTAAATTCGTAGACCATCCCATCAGCACTTTGGATAAATGCATCGCTCCTTCGCCCTTGGCAATCATCACGAGCTGCTGGTCCTGCAGTTCCCAGCCGTCGCAATAGGGGCAGACAAACGCGGTTTTGCCGTATACCTCATCCAGCCCGGAAATATCCAGAGGTAGGTCTCGTTTGCCGGTTGCAAACAACAGCTTCTTGCTGCGGAACACCTTTCCGTCAACCGTGCGGATCCGGAAGTCGCCATCACTTCCTTCCACGGATTCCGTCTTCCCTTGTACAAACTTGATTGCAGGATACTGACTGATTTGTTCTCGAGCGATCCGCCGAAACTCCGCGGGAGCGATACCGTCCCGAGACAGGAAGTTATGCATCTCATGGGTTACCCGATTCCGCGGGCGGCCTTCGTCAATGACCACCGCGGAACGTCTTGATCTGCCCAGCGCAAGCGCTGCGCTCATGCCGGCTGGCCCGCCTCCGATAATAACCGCATCCAACAATACTTCTGACATTTTAATTCCTCCCTTTATAGATCCTTTTTATCCATAATAAATGCGCAAGAAGTCTATTACTTCTTGCTTGCCGTATGGGCATCACATGAGCCCGCCTGGTTCAGTGCCGATTGGATCGTATGCTGCTGAAGATAACGGTTCATCTGCAGTTCCGCGGCATCCATCACTTGTTTGACCGGGCATCCTTCGCCGAAAGCAAATTCCGGCGTTTCCGGTTCGTCCCCCGCAGCTTCCAGGGACGGCAGCGGATGGTCGCTCCCGTGAAAGCATTCGTACAAGTGCTGACGTCCTTCGAGAACCTGAACCACGTCCAGAAAAGTAATTTCACTGGCGGCCCGGGCAAGCTCATAGCCGCCGTTCACACCGGTAACTGCGCGAACAAGCCCATCCTGCCGCAGCTTGGACATAATTTTGGATAAATAGCTCTCGGAAGCGCCCAGAGATGAGGACAGTTCTTTAATTCCCACGTTGCGGCCCCGTTCCGATTTCGCCAGCAGCATCAAGGCGTGTAAACCGTATGCAGTACTTTTTGAAAATTGCATGCTGGATTCCTCCTTTTCAAGCAGCAAACCATAACAGCGCATTTATTATGGACCTGTAATGTCCATTATATGCAGAACATGATGATAAATCAAGCTAACTTTATGTTAGTTGGTCCAGGTATTTGGATTATATCCAAAGATTTTGCGTTCTTACGGGATGCTGCTTCTCCTCTTATAATCATAACAAGCTCAATAAAAGAATCGTTACGAAGGAGTTGTCACCCAATGAAGAAATCGTACTCCCCCCTTTTTGATCCATTTCATTTTCCGTCAGCCAACATTTCTTTAAAAAACCGAATCGTGATGTCTCCGATGACCCATATGAGTTCCAATGCGGACGGCTCCATTTCCGAACAGGAAATTCAATACTACAAACGGCGTTCTCATGGTGCTGCCATGGTCATCACAGCGGCAACGTATGTATTGCAGCAAGGAGGAATGCCTGGTGCGCCCGGTGCCGACACCGACGCCCTCATTCCCGGACTCCGCCGGCTTGCCTCGACGATCCAGGGAAACGGAGCCAAGGCCGTGCTGCAAATTTTCCACACTGGCAGACAAGGCTCCAAGACAGGCGATTACGTCAGCGCCGGAAACATCCCGGAAGACCGGGAAGGAGCCCCCGTCCCGCGCAGTCTCACCGAGCAGGAAATGGAAGGCATCATTCATGCTTATGCAGAAGCAGCCCGAAGAGCGGTCAACGCCGGATTTGATGGGGTGGAAATTCACGGCGGAAACGGGAATTTGCTGCATCAATTTTTTTCCCCGATGACGAACCGCCGCACGGACCGTTATGGAGGGAGCTTGGAGAATAGAATGACGCTGGCCTTAACCATTATTCGCGAGGTCCTTCGGACCGTTCGTAAAGAGTCTGAAAAACCATTCCTGGTCGGCTTCCGGTTTTCGCCTGAAGAGGCGGGAACGCCGGGCATTACGATGGCCGATACCCTCTCGTTCGTCGATGCACTGTTGGATACAGGGATCGATTACCTTCATATATCCCTGACCAGCTTCCGCTCCGTTCCGCGAAGGGGGATTCAGGACAGCCGGTCACGATTGGCGATTCTTCAGGAGCGCGTCGGCTCGCGTATCCCCATTATTGGCGTCGGCAGCATTTACACGCCCGATGATGCACTGGAGGCGCTGTCCTCCGGCATCCCGCTCATCGCCCTGGGACGGGAGCTCATCATGGAACCGGATTGGGTACAGTTGGTATTGGAAGGCCGTGAACAGCAGATCCGAACGTCCATCTCCCCTCTCGACCTGCAGGATTTATCGATTCCCGAACCGCTGTGGAGCCTCATGATGAGTATTCCCGGCTGGTTTCCGCTGCGCAGTGACCCGCAAGTTGTGGACGCCGAAAGGTAATGATTTTCCTTCAGTCTATTGCTTGTTTATAAATCGCGACAGACGGCCGCCAGCCGTCTGTTTTGCTTTTTCCGGCACGTTTTCTGAAGAGCGATCCTCTATCGATGCCCCTAGTTTAAGTTCCTCCGAAAAAGGCAACGATGAAGCAGAATATAAATTTCAAGGTGAGGATTAGGATGCGGCCTTTTTTCAAATCCAAACAAGATTCCAGCGGTGATTCCAAACAAAATCATGACAAAAACGAGCAGCCTTCGGAATTTAATATGCCTGAAACGCCTCTTTCCAAATACTTGGATGTTAACGTCCAAACGATCAAGGAAATGACGGGCGACAGTTCCGATATTATAATCCGTCGGTTGGACCAGGCCCTGGGAAAACCTGTCCATGTCGCCGTCATCTACACCGACGGTTTGGCCGATGAGCAGATTATCAACAATTCCATTTTGAAATCTTTGACGCAGATCCAGGCCGATGCGGATTGTTCGCTGGACCCGCCAAAGCAGGTACTGGGTTGGATCAAACACCGGTTTTTAGCCATTGGCCAAGTCACGGACATCGATACCATGAAGAAACTGTTTGACGCCATTCTTGCCGGCAATACGGTCATTCTGGTAGATGGTACAGCCAAGGGAATATCAGCATCCTCAGCCGGTGGGGAACAGCGCGGTGTAGACGAACCCCAGTCCCAAACCGTCATCCGGGGACCAAGAGAAGGCTTTACGGAAAACCTTCGGATCAATACGTCATTAATCCGCCGCAAAATCAAAAATCCGAATCTATGGATCGTCGACCGAACGATCGGCCGCGTAACCCAAACGGACGTAGCCGTTATGTACATTCATGGTATCGCTAGTGATGACGTGGTGAAGGAAATTTTAAAAAGGCTTGACCGGATTGACATCGACAGCGTTCTGGAGAGCGGATATATAGAGGAATTTATCCAGGATGCCACCTTTACGCCTTTTCCAACCCTTACGAATTCCGAGCGGCCGGATGCTATCGCCGGGGCCATTCTGGAAGGGAAAGTAGCCATTCTCGTAGACGGGAGCCCCTTTGTGCTTATTGCCCCCATTACGATTTTTAAGTTGTTCCAGTCCAGCGAGGATTATTACCAAAAATTCGATATCGCGACGTTTCTGCGCTTGATGCGGATCATTGCATTTGTGTTTTCCATGCTCCTGCCCTCGATGTACATCGCGATCACCACATTTCATCAGCAGATGCTGCCGACGACCCTGCTCATCAGCCTCGCGGCCCAGCGGGAAGGCGTCCCGTTTCCGGCCTTTGTCGAAGCGCTTGCCATGGAAATCACTTTCGAAGTTTTGCGGGAAGCCGGGGTGCGGATGCCAAGGGCGATCGGGTCCGCGATTTCGATCGTCGGCGCGCTCGTGCTTGGACAAGCGGCGGTTCAGGCAGGTTTGGTATCGGCCGCGATGGTTATTATCGTGGCTTTTACCGCCATTGCCGGCTTCGTCGCTCCGTCGGTCAGCTTATCCAATTCGGCTCGGCTGCTTCGTTTCGGATTCATGCTGCTGGCAGCCACGCTGGGACTGTTTGGTATCATTGCAGGATTAATGGCGATGCTCATCCATTTGGCAGGGCTGCGGTCCTTCGGAATCCCTTATTTGATTCCGCTTGCGCCCTTTACTACTTCCGACCAGAAGGACTCGTTGGTACGCGTGCCTTGGTGGGCCATGATCAAAAGGCCTACCTTAATCAGCCAGAAAAACGTCAAACGCCAAAAATCAATCCAAAAACCGTCGCCATCGAAAGATGAACAAGAGCAGTGAACATCCAGGTCAAACGAAGAGGTGGAAAAGATGCTCCGGAGACTGGGCATTATGATTCTCATGCTTTCTGTCGCGCTGCTGACGAGCGGATGCTGGGACAGCCAAGAATTGAATACGCTGAGCATCATTTCTGCGACGTCCATCGACCGCAGCAACGGGAAATGGGAGATTTCGTTCCAGGTCGTCATTCCGCAGTCGATTGCCACCCAGACAGGCGGCGGCAGTGCAGGAAGCCAGTCTCCGACGACCATTTTCTCAACCAAGGGGCGCTCAATCGCCGAGGCGATGCAGAATGCCAGCCTGGAAACATCAAGGAAGCTCTTTTTTGCCCATAACTCCGTCCTTATTCTTAGCGAAGATGTGGCCCGGAAAGAAGGAGTCGGAGAAATTCTTGATTTTTTCCTTCGTCCGTTCGAGAGCAGGGAGACCATGTCCGTCCTCTTGACCAAGGGCAAAGCTTCCAATTTGCTGGAAGTGCTGATCCCTTTGGAGAAAATATCCGGCAACGCCATTCAACGGATCATCGATCAAAGCCAGAAAAATCTGTCCCAGGCTCAAAACATGCGGCTCATCGATTTCGCCAGAATGGTTGCCAGTCTGGATGAAAGCGCCATGGCGCCAGAACTTGAGGTATCCGGAGATTTGACCAAGCAGTCCTCCCTCGATGCCCTGAAATCGACGCGAAATGATGCGGTCATTAAGCTCGGAGAGCTGGGAGTATTCCGTAAGGACAAGCTGGTGGGTTGGATCGATCAAAAAGATAGCCGTTCCGTAGCGTGGCTCTCCGACCGTGTCAGCAGCATGATGGTCGTGATTCCGTGCACCGCAAAAGGCCAAGAAAATCAGCTGCTCAGCTATCGAGTGCTGAAATCGTCTACCAAACTTGAACCGAAGGTCATCCATGGGAAATCAGTCATCCACGCCAAAATTTCCGCAACGGGAGTGATCGACGAATCCGGCTGCAACCTGGACTTAAAGAATCCTGGGGTCGTTCGGGACTTAGAACGTACGATAAGCAAACAAATCGGCGGCGATGTCATGGAGACCTGGAGCCATCTGCAGGAAATGAACGTGGATCTGGCCGGATTCATGAACGCGATACATCGTAAAGATCCCTCTACTTGGAGAAAACTGATGAAAACGAAGCGTCCCATCGAGGAAATCAGCCTGCGCGTGCAGGTCAAGATTAACATTGAGCATACGAACATGATTACCAAGCCGTACTCCAGCTTGCTCAAAGACCAAAAATTCTAGCGGAAGGAGTGCCCCTACTTGCAAAAAATAGACAAATACGAGCTGATCGCGATGATGATCCTGTTTTTGATCGGAACTTCCCCATTATACGAATTGGGCGTGGGAGCCAAGCAGGACGCCTGGCTGGTCGTCATAGTCGCGATGCTGGCCGGACTGCTCCTGCTCCTGGTTTACCTTTTCATCCAAAAGGGGAACGAGGACCGCAATCTCTTCGAAATCCTGAACCAACAGCTGGGTCGTATTCTGGGAACGATCGTCACGATCGCTTATATTTTCTATTTTTCCTATGAATCCATGAGAAACACCAGGGAGTTTGGGGACATTATCAACATTTCCTTTCTTCCCAAAACGCCGCTGTCCCTCCTGATGCTGATCATGATTCTGCTGTCCGCCTATGCGATTTCCAAGGGAACGGAAGTTTTTTTCCGTGTCGTCGAATTTCTGCTCCCCTTTACCATCCTGGGTTATTTCCTGATTTTCTTGATGTTCATCGTCTCTAAAAATATTCATCTGGAGCGGCTTCAGCCGGTGCTCGAGCATGGCATCATGCCTGTGATCAGGGAAGCCATTCCGAAAGTCATCAGCTTCCCGTTTGGCGAGGTTGTCGTGTTTCTTGCGTTTTGGAAGCATTTGAACAACAAAAAAAATCTGTCCAAGCTATCGATCTATTCCTACCTGTTTGTGGGAATCCTGCTGCTGACATTCAACTTGTTGAATTTAACGATATTGAGCCCCCAAATCTTAAGCATTACCACCCTCCCCATGCTCAGATCGGTCCGCCTGATCGAAATCGCTGATTTTCTCGAACGGCTCGATCCGGTCATAATTTTGCTGATTTATATCGGCATCTTTGTGAAAATGACGGCTTTTTACTTGGGGGCGGTCATTGGCCTTTCCTATCTGGTAAAGATGAGCCACAAAAAATTAACGGTCATCGTCGGCGCGTTTATTTATACCATTTCTTTCGCCGCGCCCAATTTTATTTACCATACCTGGATCGGATTCACGCGAAATCTGATGTACGACTTTCCGGTTTTCCAAATCTGGATTCCCCTTGCTTTGGCAGCCGTTGTCCTAATGAAGAAGCTTTTTTCCCGAAAAGGAAAACAGACGGGAGGATCTTGAGAGAAACACCGACCGAAGTACATTCTAGGAGGACAGACCGCTGCTTAAAGCTGCAGTTTCTCTTGCGATATAAGGAAGCCAAGTCAAGAAAAAAGGAACCGCCGTCTTCTGCTTGCAGAGGCAATGGTTCCTTTTCCGTAATTCAACACAATCCGGTTCGGGTTAACGCTGCAGCTTCAAGCATCTGGGCTGCATTAAATATTGGCCCGTAATTCTTTCCGCCTGAAGCCGGATCAAATACTCCCCTGCTTCGGGAAAACGCAGCTTTCCCACGTAAAACTCACGGAAGTCATACGGTCCGCCGGTCGGCTGCACCTGAGCACGCAGTGACTGGTCTCCGGTGGTCACCAGGTAGGTCCCGCCGCCTCCACCCTCGGCGTCATCGCTGCCATATTCGATGCGCACGTCGAAATCTGCGGCCCCCAGGGTCCGGACAGACCAGACCGCCTCGGCACTTTCGTCTGTCCAATCCAGGAGGTTGTCACGGCCCTTTTTCCCGGTATCATACTTCAGTCCGGCTCCGGATATTTCGGCATCGAATACGCCTAATTCAAGGATGCTGCCTTCCCGTGAGTCCAATAGTCCCACCGGATTGCCATCGACCGGACCGGAACAGAGGATGGCGATGACTTGTGGTTTGGAAAATTCGTTCACTTCGGAAAGCACCGATTCAAGCAGTTCAATCTCTACATCCTTTTCCGATAACCGGGTCAATTTCAGTTCCCTGCCGTCTTTCAGCATATAGGCATTTAGAACGTCCGTCTTCAGGCCGGGAACGACCAGCTTCCGGTCTGTTGGCCGGTCGAAGACATGCAGATACAGCATGTTTCCTTTCACGGTGCACCTGCCCCAGGACGGCCTTGCCGTCGGGGATGGCCCCGCCCCGTAAATGCTGTCTCCGTATGTATCTAACCAACCGCCGATTTCCAGCAAAATCGATTCGGATACCGGATCCCACTCTCCCGTCTCTGTCGGTCCGATATTGATGACCAAATTGCCGTTTTTGCTGACGACATCGACCATCTGCCGGATGATGGATGCGGGAGATTTCCAGTTGTGATCCGATTTTTTGTACCCCCATGAATCGTTAAGCGTGATGATGTTCTCCCAATCCTGGCGCAAAGTCCGCGTGGTCAGCTGATTGTCGGACGTATTGGAGTAATCCCCGAGGGGAGCCTTCCACACCCGGCTGTTCACCAGGCAGTCCGGCTGCAGCGAGTATACAGTGTCCAGAAACTGCTTCCCCTGCTCGCGGGTCAGTTTTCCGCCGCAGTCGAACCACATGAGGCCGACCTTCCCGTAATCCGTCAGCAGCTCGCGAACCTGAGGTAGTGATTTATTATTCAGATAACGCTCAAAGCGGCTTCGCTTATCCGAATCGTGCACCCAGCTCTCCACGTCATCGTATGCACCGATATTGCTGGGGTAGTCCCAGGTGTTCCCCTGGGAATCGGGATCATGCCAGTCCATGGCGTGCGAGTAGTAAATACCCAGCACCATTTCTTCCTGCTCGCATGCTTCCGCCAGCTCCCGGAGCGGATCTCTTTGAAAGACCGCATGCTGGACGATGGAGTAATCGGACACATGCGAATCATACATGGCGAATCCGTCATGATGCTTGGCCGTGAAAATGATATATTTCAAGCCGGCCTTTTTGGCGGTACGCACCCACTTCAGCGCGTCAAAAGAAGAAGGATTCCAGCCTGCCGCCATCTCTTCATATTCAACGGCCGGAATCTTTGCGCGCAGCATGATGTGCTCACTGTAGGAAGCTTGGATCTCCTTTCCTTTCCACTCGCCTGCCGGCCGTGCGTAGGGTCCCCAATGGATGAACAGGCCCAGCCGGGCTTCCCTCCACCATTCCATCCGGTGATTTTGCTCCTCAGACTGAGGACCATCAGGGGCTGTCTCTAGTTGAAAAGGATCATCAAGCAGGTTCTCCGGCGCGGACCCTGCTGCTGTCTGTTGGACTTGTTGTTCGGCCTCTCGTTTCATTCGTCATATCTCCTTTCACGCTGAATTACTGCCTCAGTGCTGATACACATTACCACAATCTCAGCGCCGAGCCGCGCAGCTTGGATACCGCCTCAACAAAGAAATAATCGCCGTAAATCAGCGGCGTATCGATATGCACTCCACCCGGCAGATTGGATGTGCCGGACAGGATCAGGCCTTCTTCCCCCGGCATATCCCATGTCCCGTAATGTTCTTGCAGAGAGCGAACGATGCGTTCCGCAGAACGGAGATACAGCCGCGCTTCCGCCTCGGGTACCAGACGGGACATCTCGATCAGCCCGCATGCCGCGCAGGCCCCGGCCGAAGTATCCCGCGGCTTGCCCCCTTCTTCAGGCGCCCGGAAATCCCAGTGCGGCACATGGTCCTCCGGCAGATTCGCCAGGAAAAAATGGGCGGCCCGCTTGGCGCCAGTCAAAAAGCGTTCTTCTCCCGTGTAAATATAAGACAGGGTGAGTCCGTAGATGGTCCAGGCACTGCCTCGGGACCAGGCGGATTCTTCCGCATACCCCTGACCGGACATGGCACCGATTCGTTCGCCCGACTCGGGATCAAATTCTAGGATATGATAACTGGATCCGTCCGGACGCAGAAAATGCGCCAGCACCGTATCTGCATGCGCCGCGGCGATATGACGGAACCGCGGATCCTCCGTTTCCTCCGACGCCCAATACAGCAGCGGCAGATTCATCACCGTGTCGATGATGGACCAGCCTGCCCGGTTCACCTGCTCCAGGTCATGCCAGGCGCGGATGAAGCTCCCTTTTACATTAAAGCGGCTTGCCAGCTGGGCGGCGGCCATCAGCCCGCGGTGTTTGGAACGCTCGCTGCCGGTAATCCGGTAGTCGGCCACGGCCGAAAGCGTCCATATAAATCCGGCATCATGATGCACAGCGAGCGAATACAGCGGTTCGTCCAGCTTCTCCTCAATTAGCTCGGCAATCCCCTGCAGCCCTGGATGGTGCCCGTCTGCGGCAATATGCCACAAGATCCCCGGCCAGAAGCCGGCTGTCCACCAGGACGGGCGCATGTTGTCATAGACCCCGTTGACGGATGCATGCGGAAAACTGACGCCAATCCGCTGACTGGTGCGCTCTACTTTGTTTACGATTTGCTGCCAAGCCCCTTCCGCCCACTGTTGAACGGATTCCGAAATAAGCGCCGAGCTCCCTACGCTACCCTTTTGTTTGGAAACAGTCTCTCCCATATGATCTCCTCCTGTAATTGAATGTTCCATTTTTAGTTCAAGGTGAAGTCCGCAGCGGAATCACCATGTTCCAGGTATGTTCTGCTTGCCGGAAGCCCCCCGGTCCGTCCGCAACCGCGGCGAACAGATGCGTCGGCTGTCCATCCTGAAACAGCAGGAAGGGCCGTTCGAAGCTGCCCATCCAACGTTCCGATCCGTCCTCCCATCGGACGCGCCGGGAGTAGAATTTGGGCTGGTCTGCGAGCCTCCAGTCCCTGCCATCCGGAGAAAGTGCCAGAATGCCGCCGTGCTTCTCTCCACACAGCTTCCCATCCATGTCTTTCGCGATCATGGCATACCCTTCCGCCGTGCGCCAAATGAACGGGTCTTCGATATGAAACCGTTCCGGCGGAAACAGCGGTGTATCCTGAATTACGCGATATGGCCCTTCATATCCTGCTGCCTCTGCTGCGCCAAGCGTCATTTGCCCATGGGCCGTGCCCTCATACTGCCGGGCTTTATAAACCAGCAGCACGGAGCCATCCTCCCGGATACATGGCGCCGGATTCGAGGTCAGGAAGCTGTCGAACTTGCCCGGCCTCGTCGGCAGAATCGGCGTATCGAGACGCTTCCACGGCCCATAGACGCTGTCGGCGACGGCCATGCCGACACGCTTGTTCGCCCTTGCCGCAATGACGCGGCAGTCGTCCGCCTCCACCGTCTCTCCTGGCCGCGGCTCAGGGAAGGGATGCGTCGATCCCATGTAATACAGCAAATATTTGTCTCCATACCGGATGATGTGCGGGTTATGGGTGCTCCTTCCGTCCCAGTACTCCGCTCCCCGCGCTGGGAACACAGTTTCTTCAAAGGTATAGGGTCCTTCCGGGGTATCGGACGAGGCTCGGACGATTTCCGAACGGAGCAGCCAGCCCGGGTGCATCGGCAGCCACTTTGGCCACCGGGACGCAAACATATGAAAGCGTCCGTCCTCTCCGCGAACGACCGACCCGCACCATACCCACCAGCCTTCCATCCGAAAGCCCCCTTCCATGGGGGCAGGCAGCATCCGGTCAAGCAGTGAAAATGTCACGTTCTCCCTCCGTTCATCATTTAGTTTCTCGACCTTTCTGTTTTGCCAAATGGCACGCGTCTTTCACAATTCAGCGGTCCCGGTTTCACGATCAGACCGTCGATTCCGCCAACCCGTACCGTTTTGCCGAACTGCCATGCAGCCATTCCGCCGCCAGTGCCAGCGCATCCTCACGGCTCAGCCATTCATCCCTGACCTGCTCATCGAGAAAACGAGCAAGCTGCTGCTTCACGATCAGCAGCTTGCCGTACGTCCATTCGATGCAGCGCGCATCCGAGACGATCAGCGAGCTTTTGAGCGGAGATAACGCCTCGAGCCGGTACTGCATGCTCTGCGTGTATGTGCTGGCACGGAAGTTATACCACCACATGCCGCCTACGTGAACATTGGCAAAATTCCAGGCCGCCTGTACGACGTCCAAATTGTTCAGTTCCGATGCAACCACCAGCTCAAACGGGATGTTGTAACGCTCAAACAAGCCATACAGCTTTACGATCCGGAGCGGATCGTTCACAGGAGCGGCCGAACTGCTCCCCCATCTTCGTTCCACGCCGAGGAACAGCTGAAGGAACATGTCCCGCTCCTGCAGACCGGAGCAGATTTCATGGAGAAGCAGCATCATGACCTCATCGGTCCGCCCCGCGGTTTCAAGCTTATAATCCTCATGCGCCGCAGCCTCATAATGGGGAAGCGTCGTCATGATCCCCGGACAGCCCATCTCATGATAGGACTTCAATTGCTCGGAAATGAACGCTTTCGCCTGCGCGAAACGGTCTTGGCGTTCATGGGCTGCGGAGGAGACGATGCCGGCGGCAAGCTCCGGCAACCATCCGTCGATCCGGGGCAACAGAAGGGCATCCTCCCGCATACCGTCAAATACGGCATGTTCAGGGCGGTTCACAACAAACCGCTTCACATGCAGCCGGTCGGCCACGCTTTGAGCCCAGCCTGGAGTATTTCTCTGCGTGCGTACAGCTTCGTCCGCCTGAAGCACAGACGCCGTGTCATGGATGGTGATTCCGTATAAATCCCCCATAATCGCCGTAAAAGCACGATTCATCATCGTATTACGGGTAGCTTTGTAAGCTCTGACGAAGGCTTCCGCCCGCTCCGAAACCGGCAGCTGTGCCGCATCCTTCGGATATCCTGCCGTCTGCAGTTCTTGGTTCAACCAGAAATAATCGGCGATCTCCCAAAAGTCAGCCGCGCACAGCTTATCTCCTATCAAATGCGTATGCGTATCGATCACAGGCAGACGCATAATTTCTTCTAATAATGAAGATATATTCATGATCCTTGTCTCTCCCCTCTCATTAGCTGAACGTCAACTGCAAGGTTAGGGATTCTCCCTGTTCAAGCAAGATGTGGATTTGCCGATTCTCAGGCAGTCTGCCCCCGTCCCGGAAGCCGTTGCAAGCTTCGGGGAGCACGAGGGTAACGGAGCCTCCAGCTCTCAAAGATTGGAGCCGAACATCAAGCGTGCCATTCTTCCTGTCCCAGGCAATGTCTACCTCGTAGCCTCCGCATGCCAGCATTCCAGCGGCGCTTCCGGAGAGGAATCGCTTCGGCAGGGCTGGGAGGATTCGGATCATGTTGGGATCGGAGTACAGCAGCATTTCCTGAAGCGCAGCCGTCATGCCCATATTCGCATCAATCTGAAACGGAGCCCACTCCATATCCAAGCCGATGCCCATGCCGCGCCAATCGTTGTGAAGCGTAAAGAAATTATTGATCACGGCTGATCTGGCCAGCAGATCCAAACACTCCAGCGCCTTATCCGCTTCACCCATGCGGGCGTACAAATTGGACATATGAGCAAGTGACCATCCCGTCTGCTCTTTTAATCCAACGACCAGCCTCTTTCTTAACGCGGTCTCAAAGGCTGCGAACAGACCGGGATCGGTCTCACGCGTTACCTCTTTGCCCGGAAACACCGGATAGAGGTGCGACTGGTGCCGGTGATGGTATTGATCTTCGTAAGCAGGATGCATCCATTCTCGGACTGCGCCGTCTGCATTAACCTGATACGCCGGGATTTTGGCGATCATGTCTTTCCAGCCATCGACTTCTTCAGCATACATTCCTTCCTTAGCGGCACCCTCAACCAGCCGGGTCAGCACTTCCTTGGCGATGGCAAAATCCATCGTCGCGTTCATTGCCGTTCCCTTGGGTCCACCCGCTCCGTTACTCGGCCGGTTCTCCGGCGAATTGGATGGGCAGCTGATGTACAGACCATCGTCTCCGGTCATCAGGAAATCTTCATAGAACAAAGCCGCCTCCCGCAGGAACGGCAGGGCCCGGTTTCTTAAAAATTCCCTGTCGCCCGTGTATAGGTAATAATCATAATAGTGCTGCGCGATCCAGCCAGCCGCCCCGGTCCAGTGGACAATGTGGGGCGCGATCGTCTTCAGCAGGCCGGAGTCCGGAGCGGTCGGCGCAGGGATCCAGATCCCCCTGCAGCCATAGATACAGCGCGCGTTGCGGCGATAATCGTCCATCTGCCGCTCCACGTAATCGAATACGGGCAGCAGCAGCTCGGGCATATGTCCCGTGAGCGCCTGCCAATACATCATCTGCAGGTTCTCGTTGGCCATATGGAACGCCCAGAAGCCGCGATATTCCCCGCACCATAAGCCGTATAAATGGCAGGGATCCCCGCCTTCGCGCGAGCTTGCAATCAGAAGATAACGCCCGTAGGCCCACATCTTCTCCAGCATGGCAAGCGGGGCTTCGCCACGGTAGGCTTGCAGCAGCAGCTCTTCGTTCGATGCCTCTCGTCCGGGAGCATCCAGATTCAGCGTCATCCGCTGAAACAAGCGTTCATGCTCCTCAATGTGCGGCTGCAGCAGCTCGCTGTAAGACCGATGTTCTGCGGCCAGCTCGTGTTTCAACCGTTTCCAGGCCGCTTGACGCGGCTCATGAACGAACAGTTTAACCAGGATCAATGCCTGCGTGGCGCCTTCAAGAACGGACCCACTGGACATGCTGCTTATCCTGCCATCGACCGTGATCACCCGAGCGACGGCACCGAAATCGCTGCCGTCGTCATGGTATGCGGCACACCATATGAACTCACCTTCGGACCCTGATTCGCTTCCTGTCGGTAATGGAGCGTCAGGTCTGCCAGGGGGACGCCTGACATCCCCGCGATGATGCAGGTCAAGGGCGATCTTCGCCGATATCGTTTCTGGCCCTGACGACCGTAGCTCATAGACGATCAAATCGTCCGCCCGGGATACGAACAACGCCCGCTCATAACGCGTATGCCCGTCCTGCCAGCGCACCGTTACTTCACCGGTTTCCATGTCCAGCTCCCGGCTGTAGTCCTTAAAGCCTTCACTTACGTCCATGCTCAAGTTCAGGTCGCCAAGCGGCAGCGGAACGGCCATGACCGGATCGTAACCTTGCTCCTTCAAACCGTCGACCAATACATTTTCGGCAATCGCCTCCTTCCCCTCCATCATCAACCGGCGCATCTCTCCAAGCCGGCCGCTCACGTCGGGCAGATCCGGCGTACGGCTCTGCCACCACAAGCCGCCGTGCGTCAGCATGACCGTTTCCAAATGGACTCCGCCATACACGGCTGCTCCAGTTATTCCGTTGCCTGCCGGCAGCGCCTCCCTCCACTTGGCTCCCCACCAGGATGAAGGGGTCAGAAGCTTCAGCTTATTCCGTCCGTCTCCAGTTTTCCTGCCCATATATTCATTCCCCTCCTAACAGGAGGAAGCCCTTCGCGTGAAAGGCTTCCCTGAAATCAACCTATTTGCGGCTTTGCTGATCGATAATTCCGTCTTTGTTGTTGTAACGCTTCGTGGCTTCTTTGACGATCTCATCGCCGCCCTTTTGCTTATACTCCTCGATGACTTTAGGAAAATCGCTGATCGGCTCTTTGCCGTAGATCATTTTGACCATGTGGTCGATGATGAGCTTTGGCGCCTGGTCCGGACGCTTGGAAGCCAAGTCAGGGAACTGGCTGAAGGATTCCAGGTCCGGTACAAATCCGATCCCGCCCACGCCTTCTTTGGCCAGCGTATCATCGAGCGCCTTCAGCACGTCTTGTCCGCCTGGGAGCAATTCGGTCCGTTCACGGTTGATCGTTCCGTCACCGACCCAGCGCAGCAGCGAGCGGAATCCGGCTTCGTCCTGAGCGGCTTTGCCTTCCGGCAGCTTGTAATCGATTTTTCCGTCTTTGACCGTGTAATCCTCGCCTTCGATGCCAAAGCTGTAGAAGTTTTTCGCTTCCGGCGTCTGCATCCACTCGAACATTTGGATGATCCGGGCCGCTTTCTCTTTGCTGACCTTGCTGTTGATATAGAGCGAAGTGTTTACCGAGCTGTACAATCCATAACCCTTCTGTCCGTTGTCCCCTAACGGTGACGGGATGATATCGACCTTGGCGCCGGGAACCGCCGCGCCGACCTTCGTGCGGAAATCGAGAAGGCTGGCGGCGTTGGCTGTCCACATGCCGGCATTGCCGGCTTCGATATTTTCGCTGTACTGAGGCGCCTGGATCGTGGCGAAATCTTTCTGGATCAGGCCTTCGTCATACATCGTTTTGTAGACGGTCAGCGCCTTTTCCATATTTTCAGCGTTAAAAAACTTCGGTACGACCTGGCCGTTCATTTCGGTAAATTGATAGCCCAGGGCGTCATACGCACCAAATACGATGTCCGCGTATTTAAAATTCTCCCTCATCTGATACGGCGCGCTGAGGCCGAGTTTTTTAAACGCACGCAGGACGTTCAGGAAATCGTCCATCGTTTGGGGCGCCGGCAGACCCGTTTTTTCCAGCAGGTCGGTCCGGATGTAAGTCGCGCGGCGGGAAGGGTTGCTTAGCCAGGTTGGCACGCCGTAGATTTTCCCCTTGTAGCTCACCTCGTCCCACGCTTCCTTCGGAACGGCTTTCATCAGGTTCGGAGCATACTCTTTCAGCAAGTCGTCCAGCGGCATAAACACGCCGGCCTGAACCGAACCGGCCATAGACTTATCCGTTGCTCCGCCGACGTTTTGCACGACGTCCGGAATATCGCCGCCGGCGAACATGACGGCCATCTTCGCATCGAAGTCTTTCAAGGGAATCAGCCTGATGTCCAAATCCACGTTCGCTCTCTTCTCGACCTCCTTGACCCATTTCTCGTTGTTAATGTCCTTGGAGCCTTCCGCGTAAGCGTTTCCACTTGTGGTTAAAGAAATGCTGAATTTCACCGGTTTCGATGCATCGGCCGCATCGTCACTGCCGCTCGAGGCGCTTTTGTTTCCACATCCTGCGGTCAGACCCGTGACAAGCGCTGCCGCGAGGATCAGACTGACCCATTTTTTCATCTTATAATCCCCTCTCTTCATGCAAAGTGCAAAAGATATTCTCTTTGCTGCTGTCCCCATCATAAGGCTTAACCAGGGAAGCTCCCATGGGGCGAATTATTGTCGTGATGTGTTTTTTTGCGGTTTTTTACGGTTGTCTGACCATAAAAAAATCCCGTATTCCATGCTCCGGAATACAGGATTTGCTTAACGTTCTTCTTTGTTTGCGCCTAGCCGCTGCCCGCCATGGGCAGGGTCAGGATAGGCGCGGCTGCCTCTTGCCCCGCTGGGCTGCTCAGTTCTTTTACGCCGGACATCGGCATCCGCGTGATCATCCGGGTTCCCCACTCGGGGCTGCTTTCCACGGTTACGCCGTAGTCCTCGCCGAACACCAGCTGAATCCGCCGGTGCACATTGGGTACGCCGATCCCGCCCGCGCTGCCCCGGTCCTCCTCGTCGGCAAGCCGGTTCTCGCTCAGCTTGGCGCGAAGCTCCTCAAGCCGCTCTGGGGCCATGCCGCAACCGTTGTCTTGCACGCTGACCCAGAAGGAATCTCCTTCTTCGCCGGCATCTATGATGATCGTATGATGATCCTCCACCCCTTGCCTGAAGGCGTGCTGGAACACGTTTTCCACCAGCGGCTGAAGCGTGAGCCGGACCATCTTCCGCAGAAGCAGCTCCGGCCTTACCCGCACATCAATCTCGAACGTCCGGCCGATCCGGTGATTAATAATGACCATGAAGTACATGACATGCTTGAGCTCATTCGCTACCGTGATCTCTTCCAGATTGGTCCGTACCGAATAGTGCAGCATATAAGACAGAGCCCCGACGATCTCCGTAATTTCGTCCGAGTCCTGAATAACCGCGTAACATACGACCGTTTCCAGTGTATTGTACAGAAAATGCGGGTTGATCTGCAGCTGGAGCGACTGGAACTCGGCTTTCTGCCGTTCGGCTTGCATTTCCTTGTTCCGGAGCTCGGCGCGATACACTGTATCGACCATCTCCGATAAGCGGTTCACCATCAGGTTGTAGCGGATCATCAGCTCGGTAATTTCGTCCCGGTGCTTCGGAAGCGGAATGAACTTCCAGTTTCCCTTCTCCGTCTGGCTCATCCCCTTCATCAGCGTCCGGATCGGGGTAGTAATCGACTTGCCGAACCGGCTCGCCAGGAATAACGCCGTCAGGAACGTAATGACCGCAACGACGATAATGGAGCTGCGTATCGTGTTAAGCGGTTTTTGCAGCTGGCTGTACGGAATGGACACCACCAGATTCCACCCCGAGTATTCGGCTTTGCGGCTGATGTATACCCGGTCCATTCCCTCCGCCGAATTGCGGAACATCTCGGTGCCGGCCTCGCTGATTTGCTTGCCCAGGCTGGCCGGAACGATCGATCCTACCTTGGTCTGATCGTTGTGGTATTGAATCCTTCCTTCGCCGTCGACAATAAAAAAATAGCTGTCCTTCCCCAGATCGATCCCCTTCCACAGGGTGGACAGCTCCTCCGCCTTGACCTCGATCCCCACAAAACCTTTCATTTCCGTAGAACGAAGTCCGCGGATGCGGCGGATCAGCGTCATCATCGGCGTCTTTTCGCCTAAAATGCTGTAATTCATAATGGTCAACCGGCCGCTTTCATCTGTGTTCTCCTTAAAATATCGGATCTGTTTGGCGGTATCATCCGGCTTAAAGGATGGTTCCGACCCGCCGTTATAATAATAGAGCGCATTCCCGGAGTAACCGATGATGTACAGTGCTTCGATCTCGGGATTGCGGATCCACACCGGATCCACGATCGCATCCCGGATATCGGTCATGTAGCGGTAATTTTCGTACTCCTCCCGGTCAGCCGGCAAATCGATGTACCGTTTCACCCTGAGGTCGGTCAGCAGCGCCACCATCGACCGCTGATAAGACGACAAATACAGGTTGGTATGATGTACGGCATTGTCCACGATCTGGACCATTTGGCTCTTTGCGCTTTTTTGCAGCTGCTTGGCTGAAATGCTGTAGAAGGCGATGCCAACCGCAGACAGGGAAAGAAGAATCACGATGGTAAAATACAAAAGCAGCTTCAGCCTCAGGGATACTCTCATCATTCAATGCCAAAGGAAGACCGGTACTCCGACGGGGATACGCCGACGAAATTTTTGAAGGTCTTCGTAAAATGGGGATAATCCTCGTACCCCACCTTGACCGCGATATCGGTGATCGTCAGGGTCGGTACGGCAAGCAGCCTGCGCGCTTCTTCCATCCGTTTTTTGATCCGGTAATGCACGAAGGTCTCCCCTGTCATTTTCTTGAAAAGGGCGCTGAAATAGGTCCTGGCGAGACCCACCCGCTTGGCCACTTCCTCCAGTGTGATGTCCTCCGACAGATGCTGGTCGATGAAGGCTTTAGCTTCTTCAATCGGATCCTTGAAATTGCCTTTCCGTATCAGCTGAAGCTCTTCGAGAATCCGGTCCATACTGGCGGTAAAAGCGATCATGACTTCCTTCTTCGTGTTGGACGCGCCTTGTGTACCCCTGCAACCGGAACGCGGCTTCCAGCCGCGGCTCTCCAGCCGTTCTGTGATCATGCCAAGGCAGTCGCTCAGCACCGCTTCCATGTTGATCACGTTCAGCCCATCGAACAAGCCCGACCGTTCGCCCTCTTCGATGAGGCGTATCGTTTCGTCCCGCTGCAGCAGCCAGATGCTCTGCTCGAGCTGATGCGCCCACTCCACATATTTTTGCACAGGAATAATGCTGCCGGTCATCCCTGATATCAGCTCCTTCAGCGTATCGTGTACGTCCTGCTGGGTCACCGGCTTCAACAAATAGCGCTTGACCCCGTACGCCATGGCCCGCTGTGCATACTGAAAGTCATTATAACCGGATATGACGACAACCTGGACATGACTGAATTCCCGGTGTATCCGTTCGCACAGCTCCAGTCCGTCCATCCGCTTCATCCGCAAATCCGTCAGCACCAGGTGCGGTTCCAGATTCCGGATCGTCTCGAAAGCGGCCTCCCCGTCATCGGCGGTATAAATCGCGGAGAAGGAAGCCGGATAACGCTGAACCATCTTAACCAGTCCTTTTTGAATGACAGGCTCATCTTCCACAATCAAAACTCGCACTTGTATCAAACCCCTTCCTAGAGCGGATAGAAAAAGCGCAGCTGCATTATCGAAAAGAGAAAGAAATGTCGCATCCCTATCGGTTGTGCTGGATCAGCACCCCCTGCTTGGCCCGGTACCTCGCCGTCGCTTCCTGAATAATCGCATTACCGCCGCGTTCCCGGTATTCCCGGACGACCTTCGGCCAATCCGAGATCGGTTCCTTGCCGTAAATCATTTTGACCATATGGTCAACGATCACAGGCGGGGATTGGTTCGGCCGCTCCGAAGCAAGATCGGGAAAAGCGCTGAAGGACTCCAGCTCGGGAACAAAGACGATGCTTCCCAGCCCTTCCTTGGGCAGCGTCACGTCCAAAGCATGGAGCAGATCCTTCCCGCCCGGCACCAGTTCCGTTCTGGCGCGGTTAATCGTCAGATCATGCGTCAGCCACAGCAGTTCGCGGAAGGTTTCCTCGTCCTGCTCCTCCCTCGTTTTCGGAAAATGATACGCAATCGTCCCATGGTCTTCCGTATAGGTGTCGCCCTCGATCCCGAACGAAAAAAAACGCTGAGCTTCGTCCGAGACCATCCAATCAAAAAATTGGAGAATGCCGATCAATTTTTCCTTGGGCACATGCTTATTAATGTAGAACGAATTGATGACGGAGCTGTACAAGCCGTAGCCTTTCGACCCTTCCGGCCCTTCCGGTGAGGGGATGATATCGATTTGCGCCCCGGGAACCGATGCCCTGAGCTTGGTGCGGAAGTCCAGCAAGCCGGCGGCGTTCGCCGTCCAGCTTCCCACTCGGCCTGCTTCGATGTCATGGGTATATTCGGTTGACGAGACTGTCGCAAAATCCTCCGGGATGAGTCCCTCCATCAGCATCGTCCGGTATACCTGCAGCGCCTTCATCATATGCTTTTCATCCAAAAATTTCGGAACCACCTCACCGTTTCGGACTTCAAACTGGTAACCCAGCACGTCATAGGCGCCGAAAATGACGTCCGCATACTTGAAATTCTCCCGCATCTCATAGGGAATTTCGACTCCCAGCTTCTTGAAGGCGCGGAGCACGTCCAGAAATTCGTCTACGGTTCTCGGTATGTTCTGGCCCGTTTGTGCCAGCAGGTCCGATCGGATATACGTTGCCCGGCGCGACGGATTGCCGAGCCAGGCCGGAATTCCATAAATATGCCCCTCAAAGCTGGTTTCCTTCCAGGCTTCCGGCGGCACCGCTTTCCACAAGTTCGGAGCATAGGTCTTGATCCAGTCGTCTAGCGGAAGGAACAGTCCCGCCTGGACCGATCCGGCCATGGCGGCCGAGCTTGCCCCGCCAATCATCTGCACGACATCCGGATAAGTATCGCCTGCAAGAATAACCGGCATGCGCCGGTCGAAATCTTTCAGCGAGATCAAAGAGATGGACAGCTTCGTATTTGTCAGCGCTTCCAATTCTTTGACCCAGCGGTCCTCGGATGGATCCGCCATATTCACCGCATAAGGGCTGGCACCGTTGGATATCGCCATGCTGAAGGCCGTCGGCTGCGGAGAGGATTCTTTCACACCTTCCTGAGCCGGCTGCGGCGAAGGAGAGGCTAATCGGTCCGCGCTTCCAGCCAGATAACAGAACAGGAGAATAACGGCTGCTGCCAGAATGAAATAAGCTGCTCTTTTCATGCCGTCTCTCCTCCCTGCATCCATTTGACTCCTGTTTGACTCGGCTTCGCTCTCTTGTTTTGCGCTGCGCGCAAATCCAAATTCACTCACCAGTCCAAACCCTTGTCTGCCAGCCTATACTTGAGCGCCGCGCAAATCGCATGACACTGATGTTTAATATCTTATCACATTTCACATCTATGAAAACGTATACTTTTCTAGCTGTAAAAAGATAGTATCAGGCCTTGATCGACCCGATCAGCATCCCTTTGATAAAGTACTTCTGCAGGAACGGGTACACGATAATGATCGGTACGACGGAAACGACGATGACCGCCATTTGCACGCCAGCCGGAGAGATCTGGTTCACATTTTCAAGCAGGTTGCCTGCCTGACCGAGGTCATTGCTCAGAACGATCTCCCGGAGGCGAAGCTGCAGCGGGTAAAGCGCCCGGTTGTTGATAAAATACAGTGCCGACGAATACGAATTCCAGTGGGATACCGCATAGAACAGCCCCATGGTTGCCATGGCCGGTTTAGACAGCGGAAGAATGACGCTCCACATCGTGCGCAGCTCTCCTGCCCCGTCGATCCGGGCGCTGTCGATCAGCTCCGACGGAAGGGCGACGAAGAAGGAGCGCATGATGAACAGGTTGTACGCGCTGATGACCGACGGAATGATCAAGGCCCATAACGAGTCAATCAGATGCAGGTTTTTGATCACCATGTAGTTAGGGATCAGCGGCGCCTGAAAGATCATCGTAATCAGTATAAAAATCAGCACGACTTTGCGCATCGAATACTCGGGTCTGGACAACGGATACGCCAGTGATGCGGTCAGGATCAAGTTGATCAGCGTCCCAACGACCGTGATGAATACGCTTACCATAAACGCTCGCCAGATGGAGCTGTCACCCAAAATTACTTGGTAGTTTGTAAGCGTCCAATCGACCGGGATCAGCTTGACCTTGCCTGCATTGATCGCCTGGCTGCTGCTGAACGACTTGGCGAGCACATGGAGGAGAGGGAACACCATCAAGCATCCGACCAGCGTCAAGAAAATATAGTTAAATCCGTCAAATAAGCTGCCTTTGTTTTTCATTGTGCCATCCTTCTCCTTTCTAGTATAGTCCTTCGCCCGAAGCCCGCTTGCTCAGCGTATTCCCGATCATGACGAGCACCAGTCCGACCACCGATTTGAAGAGGCCGATCGCCGTCGTGTAGCTGTACTGCTGATCGATTAAACCGACCCGGTAAATGTAGGTATCGAGGATGTCGCCCTTGCTTTCATTCAGCGAATTGACGAAGACAAAAACGCGTTCGAAGCCGAAATCCAGGAAGTTGCCGATATGGAGCAGGAACATGATGGTGATGGTCGGCAGGATGGCCGGGATCGTGATCGACAGGGTTTGTCTCCAGCGGCTGGCACCGTCGATGCGGGCGGCTTCATACAGCTCAGGATTGACGCTGGCCAGTGCGGCCAAATACACGATTGTGCCCCAGCCGCTGTCTTTCCAGATCCCCGTTCCGACCAGGATGCTCCGGATATACGAATCCTCGCCCAGAAAGTAAATCGATTTGAGTCCGAACGCGTTCAATACCTGGTTCACGATTCCAGTCGTCGGCGATAATATGCCGATCATGATCCCTCCGATAATGACCCAGGAGAGGAAGTGCGGCAGATAGACGACCGTTTGGAGAATCCGTTTGTACACGACTTTCCTCAGTTCGTTCAGGAGCAGCGCAAAGATAATCGGAACCGGAAAGGCAAAAATCAGGTCATAAAATCCGATCAAAACCGTGTTTTCAAGAATCCGCAGAAACTCCGGGTAAGTGAACATCCGGCGGAACTGATCGAGTCCGACCCATGGGCTGCCTGTAAAGCCCTTGAAAATGTTGTAGTTTTGAAACGCCATGACGGACCCCAGCAGGGGCAGGTATTTAAACACGATAAAATAAATGATCCCAGGCAGTGAGATCAGGTATAGCGCCTTGTATTTGCGCAGATTGCTCATCCGCCTTTTTGGTGCGGGCAAGGCCGGACTGGAGGCTGAGATGGCGGCTGGCGCTTGTTCTGGCATAAATATCGCTCCTTTTTGTATAGATCGCTTCATCGCTAATGTTAATCTTTTTGTCCGGACCCTCGGAATGGGGATTTGTCGCTTCACTTGTGTTTTATTACGGTCGCGTTCATCCTTTGCCTGCCCGAATGCCGCAGCTTTCCCCAGCTGCCAAGGTGATCACATATTCAAAACCGGAAGGGTCATCGTCGGACTTATCTCCCGAGGCACCGGCTTCCAAGTGACCGGAAACAGCGAGTTCCAAGGGGACGGGCGACCACAGGCGGCACAAGCCCGCCTTGGAGGAGCGGATCGTCAACTCGTCAAGCGTCCCTTTACTCCATGACAGACCTACGGTATACCCTCCTCTTGCCCGAAGGCCTTCAACACGGCCGGAGCGCCACGCCCTTGGCAGGGCCGGCAGCAGCCGGATTTCCCCCGCATGGGATTGCAGCAGCATTTCCGCAGCTCCCGCCGCTCCGCCAAAATTGCCGTCGATTTGAAAAGGCGGATGGCAGTCCAGCAAATTCGGATACGTGGAAACCGCAAACAGCTTCATCAGATGCCCGTAAGCCTCCTCCCCCATGCCAAGCCGGGCATAGAAATTGACGATCCAGGCCCGGCTCCAGCCCGTATGGCCGCCGCCTGCGGCGAGGCGCCGCGCGAGCGTCCGCTCGGCAGCGGCTGCCAGCTCCGGCGTGCGCCGAACATCAATCAGCTCACCCGGATGCAGGGCGAACAGCTGCGAAATATGCCGGTGTCCGGGATCGGCCTCCTCATACTCGCGCAGCCATTCCATAATTTGCCCGTGTTTACCAACAGCCGGACGCGGAATGCGTCCGATCGTCTCCCGCAACTCGCCGAGAAACGACTGATCCTCCTCGCCGATGATCGCCGCCGCTTCCGAGCAGGCGGACAGCAGCGTCAGCGCGATTTGCGAATCCATCGCCGGACCGATGCACAGGCTGCCGCTGCCGCCGTCCGGGAGAACGAACCGGTTCTCCGGAGATACCGACGGTCCCGTAACCCGATAACCGCCCTCCTCGATCATGTAGTCGAGAAGAAATAGCGCCGCTTCCTTCATCGCCGGGTATGCCCGTTCAGCAAGAAAAGCCGGATCACCCCCGAAACGGTAGTGCTCCCATAAATGGAGGCACAGCCACGCGGCGCCCATCGGCCACACCGTGCACGTCATCAAAATCCCTTCCGGCCGGGTTTCTGCCCACAGATTCGTGTTGTGATGGGCAGTAAAGCCCCGGCAGCCGTACATCTCACGAGCGGTAGCCCGTCCGTTAGCCCGCATCCGGTCGATCAGATCGAACAGCGGTTCATGACAGTCAGATAAGTGGAGCACTTCAGCCGGCCAGTAATTCATCTGGACGTTGATGTTGATCGTATATTTGGATTCCCACGGTGGGGTATAACTGTCGTTCCAAATCCCCTGCAGATTGGCCGCTAAGGTGCCCGGACGGGAGCAGGATATCAGCAAATAGCGCCCATATTGAACGTAGAGGGCCGCCAGACCGGGATCTTCAATCTCCGCTTCATTAGGCAGCAAATCATTTGTATTTCCTTCACCGCTTTCATGTCCCAACGCATTCTGCAACCGGAGCAGCCGCTGGTCTGTAGGGAGAGCAGCAAGCGGATCCCCGTCCGGCGTCAGATTGATCACAAAGCGGCCGAACCGGGACGCGTACTCGTCTATATGCCGTTTCAGCAGCGTTTCAAACGGTTTCGCCGCTGCTCTCTCCAGCTGCTCCAGGCAAACTTCTGCCGGCTGCTTCAACCGAAACGTGCTTTGCGCCGCCAGCAGCAACGTCACAGCATCCGCTCCTTCGATCGAAAGGTAATCACCAATAACCCGCTGCCGTCCTCCCTGAATTACGGCTCGAAAGGCTGCACTAAACCGGACGCCGTCCGCTCCGCATTCCCCGTCCATGACGATGGCTCCCGAAGGGTCGGTCCGGCAGCCATAATCGAGCGGACGGCGCATGAGATTGACGGCCAGCGTAAGCTGGCCCGGCTGGTCCGCGGTCAATCGGATGACCAGAACCCCATCCGGTTCGCTGGCAAAATAGCTCCGCCGATACCGGACGCCATTGTGCCTGTATCGAACGTCCACAACGGCTTGCTCCAAATCCAGCTGCCGCTCGTAGTTTTCCACAGGCCCTTCCTGCTCAAGGAATTTGATCATCAGATCCCCTAGAGGCTGGTATGGCTGCTCATATTTTGGGGAAGCCGTCATTGCCATTCTCGCCAAGTGCTCCGATTCTGCCTGCTTTCCTTCCTTAAGCAGCGTCCGGATCTCAGCCAAATAAGGCTGGGACTGGGGATTGGCCGCCCGTCCCGGGCCGCCGTACCAAATCGAATCCTCATTGAGCTGGACTTTTTCCAGCCCCGGCGTGCCGAACACCATTGCACCTAGCCGCCCGTTCCCTATGGGCAGCGCTTCATTCCACCCGGCTGCCGGCCGGGTGTACCATAATCGAAGGTCTCTCGTAGTTGCAGATGTATGCTCTTGCAAGCTGACATCCTGTTTGACCACATGCTTCACCTCTCCTCTTCCTCCAGCCTTTGCTGCAGACACATCTGTTTGGGTATACCCACCTCAAAAATGATCGCTTTCATCGGCACATCCCCGTCATTCCGAAGGCCGTGCCTCCACCAAGGCTTGTTCAGGACGATGTCCCCGGCTTCCACCCGGTACGTTCTTCCGTTCACTGTCATCAAGCCGCTGCCTTCAAGCAGAACGTACAGTTCTTCATCCTCACGGTGACCATGCAGGCCGATGGATGACCCCGGCGGGATGACTGTGTAATGCAAAAATTTCAGCGGCGTATCGAAATCGCCGCTCCCGAACAGCTTGCAGCCATGAACCAAGCCTTCCCCCCCATGGCTCACGGAGCCTGTAAGTTCGGCCCGAAGAAAATTGCGGATGACGGCCGGCCCATATCCCCAGCTGTCCGAAGGATCCACAGGGACGCCTGTCCGGAGAGACCGTCTCGTATAATCCGCCAGAGCCTGATTTTTTAAATAATCCCTGGCATTCGTTTCACCCGGGCGGTGTTCCTCCAATGACCGCAAAAACTCGGTGAACGGCCCCGGGGCGTCCACATCGCTAAAATCCTCCATCCGTCGGACGCCATCTGCCGTCACGAGCTCGAGCACGCCGCCCACAAAGGTCAAGCTGCCCAGCGATCCCTCGATCCGCCAATCGCCGGCCCACTGCGTTTCCCGCCCCTGGCTGGTCAAGGAGCAGCGGAACGAGGCCTGGATTCCGGCCTGCAGGTCCATAACAATATGAAACACATGCCTGCGTGAAGCATACAGCCTGCTCACCTCACGGCCGGACAAATACCGCAGCAGGTCAAAATGGTGAATGATGACTTCTTCCAGCACCTCGTCCCGTTCCAGCGTTATTTTTTGGCGCTGCCTGAAAAAATCGCATTCCATGGACCGCAGCTCACCGATCGCGCCTTCGTTCAGGAGCTGCTTCAGCTTCCGGACCGCTGGAAACGTACGGTAGTTTTCCGCGATCATAAACGGAATTTGCTTCTGTTCAGCACGCTGCACCATCGCGGCGGCATCCTCAAAATTATCGGCAATCGGCTTTTCGCAAAATACCGGCAGTTTATGATCGAACGCCAGCTCGTTAATGCGCTTGTGAACCTCCCTTGGGGTAACGTTGATCAACAGATCTGGCCGCTCCCGCTCGATGGCTTCGCGTACATTTTCGTAAAAAGGGATTCCATCCGCCTCTACCGCCGTCCTTTTACCAGAGTCTGTATCTGCAACGGCGAGTTCTATATCCGCGTACTGGGACCGGAGCTTCCGGTACCAGCCGCCTCCAAAACCTCCCAACCCAACGAGAAGCGCTTTCATAATTTGGCCTCCTTTTATTGAACAGCATCTTTCAGATTTATTCCGTTCACTGCGTGATTCCAGCCTCCATGCTACTCCTGATCCGCCCGTCTCTCCATGGCATAGATTCCTGGCGGTTGTGTTTTTTTATGCTTACATAAAAAGAACCATGATTCCGCCCGCCGTACTCTAAAGAGAATAGGATGGGAATCATGGCTTCATCGTCTGGCTTCATTCAACAAATTGTGGATGCTGCTCAGCCGGAACTAACTGTTGGTTACTTTTGTATGTTGTTCAGCGCTTTTTTGCCCAGCCGCTCCTCCAGCTGCTGCTTATACAGACTCTCAACGGTCACATGCTGGCCGTAATTGTCCCAGTATCCGTCGCTGCGCGGACGGGGATCATAGTCGCTCGGAACCAGTCCGGGCACCTTCTCGCCGACATGGCCGATCGCATAGTTCTGCGCTGTTGGCGGCTGCTGGGAGGTGAGCTCTCCCTCTGTGTTCCAGCTCACATAATTGGCCCCGGCCCAGCCATGGCCGCTACCGAGCCAGGCTCTGTCCCGGATAGAAATCGGAGCCTTGATGTTGTCGAACAGTCCGCCTACGGACCAGCGGTGATGCGGTTCGCTGGTGTTATAATTTTTGACCGCCTCTCCGTCCAGAAACACGTTTGGCCCCTGTACCCTGCTGTCAACGACAAACGCATGCCGCGCGGTCTCCGTGTAAATCCGCTGCACAAAATTCAGCTGGCCCATCTGATGGATCACGTACCGGCGGCCGCCGGTGATGATACTGACCATGTCGTACATTTTGCTGTCCTGCACGGTGATCCATTTGGAGTTGCGGCTCATCTGAACGAGAGAGTACGACAGATGATACCCCGTCACATCTCGGACCCAGCCGTTTTTAACACTGTTAAACACGACAAAGCGCTCGGCATGCTTCTCGTCCGCATAATACGGGTCGGTCGTATCGTTATCCATGACGGTATCGATGACGCTCGGATCGAAGTCCGAATCCACCCGCATATTTTCGACGCCTACCTGCTGAATGCGGGCCTCATCCGTGTATTTGTAGATTTCACCGCCGCCCCACTGGCGCTCGATCGCGCTTGCCAGCGGCGCATCGACCGTAATCGAATTGCCGTCGACGGCCGTGATGACCCGGTCAAAATCCAGGTTGAACGGAGACCACTGAGTTGCCGTGCCGCCCGGACGGTTGTAAATGTAATCCATGCCGATCGCATGAATCCAGTTTTTATCCCCGATCCGGCGGACGACGATTTGGTCGCCTACATGATAGGCACTGGCGTCTTCCACATGAAAGGTTCGCGCACCCGATGGCACGTACAAATCGGAGATCGTCTGCTTAGAGCCACTGTCCAAAGTAAGGCCGACATTCTCCCCGATTTCGATCAAATTGCGCGGATTGGCCCCGGTGCCATAAATAAGCGTCCCTTTTTCGTCCTGCCCCATACCCCGCAGCACGATTCCGCTGGCTTTGACGGTCAGTGTGCCGCCGACGTCATATCTGCCTTTTTTCAGCAGGACCGTGCCACGGAACCCGTCCTTCCCGAGCGGAAGCCGGGCCACCTCGTCGATCGCCGCCTGGATGCGTGCGGTATCATCTCCCTCACCCGGAGATACGGTGGCTTTTACAGGCACGTTCGGTATCTTTACACCGCCGCCCATATAGCCGACATTCGAGAAGTCGAGAATTTGGTTGCCGCGATAATCGCTGATGTATACCATTTTCCCGTCTTTACCCAGGAAAGCGATTTGGCTCTGTCCCGCAGGAACGCTTTTGGGATCAAGCACGGTAAAATAATATGATTCGTACACCGGTTCCTTGCCGCTCTGTTCAACCGTCAACCGCAGCTGATAGGAACCTTGCTGGTCCGCCTTCCCCACAGGCGTCCATTCCACCACTTCTCCTTTAGACAACGCTGTCTTTGGCAAGGCATCAACTGTCTTGTTGCCGTTATAAATCAATTCGCCTGTGACATTTCCGTTTACGGTAGGCGTCAGGGACACGGTTGGATAAACGTCCTGCGGTTCGATGACGGCCGGCTGTCCGATTTCCGTCTTCATCCGCGGGTGCGTCAGTATGGAGTTCACGACATAGGCTTCACCTTGAAAGGCTGCGGGATCATCAACGACCACCCAGAGGTCGCTTGTCTTCAAGTCTTCTGTTGTATGTACGACCGCTTGCATCAGCGAAGCCCCGACCTGGGTCGCCGTCACGGTTCCCGATGGGGATACGGACACGTCCATGGTGGAAGATTTAAAGGTTTTCGCCACTTCGCTTAAGTCCACGACGCTGCCGGATTTCAGTTCACCTTTCAAAAACAGCGCTGCTTCTTCTCCTTTGTTCAGCCGGATTTCGCTGTTGTTCGCGTATTCCTTTCCGGCCGCATCAGTAAAATAGATCCGCTGAAGGTCCGCCGGTGCAGGTGCCTCCGTACTGTTATACACGGACAGCTCGGATAGCTGCACGTTCAGGTCTTTGCTGAGATTCAGGCTCAGCTTCAAATACCGTGCGCTGACCGCCTCAAAGCTGGCGGTTTCCGATGCGCTTAAATCCTTGTTTTTGCTGAATGCTTCATTCCAATTCGTCTGGTCATTCGAATAGAGCAGCTGGTAATCCTTCAGATTGTCTGCCCGGTTCAGGTTGAACATCATCTTGTTGAAGGTTTCCTCCTTACCCAAGTCGATGGAAAGCCACACGTTCATATCATCCTTTCTGTCGGCGGCTAATGGCTGCCATACCGTTTCGCCTTTGCCGTCCACCGCGTTCGCTGCGCTGCCCGAGCCCGAGCTTACCGTCGCCGTACTGCCAACCGCCAAGTTCACGTCCTCGGCCGCAGCAGCGTCAACTGCCTGCCTCCCTCCGGCCATTGCCGCTTGGGAGCAGATCATCAATACGATCAAACTTGCGCTGACCTTTTTCCTCCAACCCGTCAAATCATATCCCACCTTTCTTGTTTTGAAATCGCTTACATATTAACAAGGCTTTCCACTGTTTAACATGTCGTTTTTATCGATCGGTTTGTGTTTTCTTATTCCTTCCTCCAAACAGACAAAGACGGCGACCGGCCAGCATGCGAACCATGCTTCCGTAACCGCCGCCTATTTGTGACATCCATGCTAAATATCAATTCTCACTGCAGAGGCCACGATCCATCCCTCTTGCCGGGAAGTATGGCCCATCTTCGCTCACCACTCATGCTTTAGATAAGCTATGCTTGGATACAACCTGTTCGTAAACGCTCTTTGGCCGAAGGCCAACCAGCTTCTCGACAGCCTCACCATCGCGGAACACGATGACCGTCGGAACGGACATCACCTGATATTGGCTGGCGGTAGCAGGAGACTCATCGCAGTCTACCTTCAAAAAATGCACCTGATCCCCCATCTCTTCAGACAATTCATCCAGCATGGGGAGCAGCTTCTTGCAGGGAGGACACCATACCGCTCCAAATTCCACCAATGTGGTTCCCTGGGCTCTTATTTGCGACGCAAACGTCGTATCGTTAACCGCTTGAATACTCATTTAACCTTCCTCCTGACCGGATAGGGATCGTTCGAGCAGGATGGAATCGATGCGCTCGGTCAAATTGGCCCGGATGCTGGTCAGCACCTGGATCTGTTTATCGATCTCCTGAAGCTTTTGCTGGTAGATCGGCAGCACATCTTTACAAAAGGCTTCTTTATTCTGCAAGACACACTGCAATATTCCGGATATTTCGTCAGTAGACAATCCAAGGTTCAAATACAGCTGAATGGCCTGCACCTGCTCGACCGCAAACGGGGTATATTCCCTGTACCCGTTCTCCTTTCGCAGCGGCGTAAGCAGCCCCTTTTGTTCATAGTAACGAAGGGAGCGAATGCTAACACCGGTCCGCTCCGCCAATTCTCCAATGTTCAAGTCCCCATCTCCTCCTTCCTGCCCGGTAGGTCTTTATTGTAAACCCTGACACTAATGTGAGGGTCAAGAGGCAGGCCAATTAATTTTTTATAAAAAGCTTTCGTATGCGTTCGGAAAATTCCTGTAAATTAATGTTCAACGGATCGAGATGGTTATAAGCCGTCTTCACGGCTTCGATCAGCCATAAGGGAATCCTTTTGCCTTCCAGCAGCGGATATACGTTATCATACGCCCATTCCAGATGCTCCCACCGCTTATCGTTTCCGCTCTGGACATATTCAGACACGTCAATGACTTTCCCGCGCCCGTCCTGAAGCAGCACGTTTTTCAGATGAATGTCCCTTGGGTTAAGCCCTTTGCTCCTAACAAATGCACGGGCGGCATCCACGTCGTCGATGACCTGCCTTGGCACCGGGATTCCATACAGGAGGCAATCATACAGAGTCATACCTTCTTCCCGGCTGATGACGACATAGCGTTCTCCTGATCCGTAAAACACAGGAAAAAACGGACTGCCTTCCAGCCGGCTGTAGACATGAATTTCCGCCTGCTTCTTTGGAAGCGCAGCTTCCGTGTATAGCTTATATGCATACGCTGGAAGCGGTTCGTATACAAACACAGCTGCGTCGGTTCCGATGCCGATACAGACTAAATCCTCCGATTCACCGGTTATCGCCACCGGCTCGTTGCTGCCTTGTTTCAGCACTTCCATTCGAGATAGTGCATGCTCGGCCTGCTTCCACTCTTTACTGTTGTTCATTGTTCGACCGCCCCCTGCGAGCTTAGGTTTTACTTATTCTACTGTATTTGAGCCGGGTAATCCAAGTGAATGGCAGCTCGTTAGTTACAGCCAGAATTTCGCTCCCTCTGTAAAATAAAACCACCGCCCCTTTAGTAAATGAAGGATGCGGTGGTTCTGCATTCAATCGCTATAAAATGATGAATGATGATAGCAGGTTACGTATTATACCTTACTTTTTATCGAGTTTGACGTCGAACGAAGCTCCGGCGTCTCCTGCGAAAACAACGGTTCCGTCCTTAGGCAGGACAACTTGGTTAGATCCGCTGACTTCACTCATATTTACGAGCTTGCCTTCGGCGTCATAAACGACGAATCCTCCTTCAACCGGAAGCTTCACTGTCATCGTTTTTCCGGCGGCTTGCTTCGGAACCGTGAACCATCTTGCATAACCATCCGCCTTGATGCTGACGGTCGATTGTTTGCCATGGTACAGCGGCTTCACCAGATCCTCGCTGACGAATACGCTGCCCGCAGCTTCCAGGTATTCGGCTCCGTCTTTTTTATAGAAGCTGTATTCCGACGTGTCCCGGCCGCCCATGCCCGGAACCTGAAGAACGCTGGCTGCCGTATTCGGTTCGGTAATTTTTTTGTCGTTCAAATACCCTTGGAAATCTTGGGCCCGCTTGATCTCCAGCGTAGGCTTCATCAAATACATGACTGACGTGTATTTTTCGTTCACCGGATAATAGGTTTTACCTTCACGCTGATCCCAAGCTTTGGCCGTATCCTTTGAAAGCGGGTTGCTGTCCAGCTTTTGAGCCAGATAATGGGACAACGCTATTTGCCCAAGCTCAGGAACGCTGCTGTATTCCTGGACCCATAGGTAAGTCAGGCCATTCTTTTCCTTCACAATGCTGACTTTCGCGGTACCCGCTTCGTTTACGAACGTTCCGTCCGAAGTGTACACATATTTCTCTGCAGGATACTCAGGCACATTCGGAACCGAGACGGACATCATTCCATCCTTCAGGTCAACCTTGACCAGTTGATTGGTCGAGCCATAATATCCGGCTTCCTTCTTCAGATCTTCCGGCATGCTGGCCGGAACCGGTTTACCGAACGATTTGTCCGGTTTGATCTCTTTGATCGTCCCTTTTTCTTTCAGCGCTTCCAACAGAATCTGAGTCGCAAGGAGCTGGTTCGTCGAGCTGCTTCCGCCTGATGATACGACAGCCGCAGCCATATTCTGATCCGGAAGGGCGATCAGCGAAGCGTGGTACAGAATCGTGTCCCCGCCTTTGACGACTGCTTTGATGCCGTAATCGTTAAACGGATACAGCCTTACGCTGTCCCAGCCCAGGCCGTAATCGACGGAATTGTCCGCATCTTTTGGCCACAATCCTTTTTTGTATTCAGGCTGACCCATAGCTTCCACCGACTTGGCTGACAGGATGCCCTGCTGTTGTCCGGTAAAAATTTGCGAGAACCGCGCCAAATCCTCCGCTGTGGAATAAATGCCTCCCGTTCCGATCACGTTCACCGTTTCGTTCGGCAGCTGCTGCTGAATGCCGGGATAATAGAGACCTGCCGTTTGGGAAGGATCCACCATATCCTGCGAAGTTTTGGTATTCTTCATGTCCAGCGGTCCGGTGAAATATTGATGAACGAAGGCAGTAAATTTCATACCGCTTACGCGTTCCACCAAGATCTCTGCCAGCGTAAAGCCGTCGTTGCAATACACCGAGAAAGCGCCCGGATCGGCCTTTAAGCTTTGTTTGGACAGCTGCTCAAGCAGAGTGTCGTGCGCGTAAGGGTCCGAGTCTTCAAACAAAAACGCATTATTCAGGCTGGAACCTTGAATCCCGGAGGAATGGTTCAGCAGCATGCGCGGGGTAATTTGCTTGTAACGCTCATCCTTCATTTTGAATTCCGGTATGTACTGTACAAGCGGGGTATCCAGGTTGATTTTCCCCTCGTCAACCAGTTTCATGACGGCGGCGGTCGTAAACATTTTACTCGTTGAGCCGATGCCGTACATCGTGCCGCTCGTTAGCGGAACCTTGCCCCCTTGATCATTCGTTCCGGTTTGGCTGGAAACTCGGATCTTCCCTTGGTCGATGAGCGCGTACTGCACGCTGATCGTCCCGTACTGCTTCGTTAGCAGTTCCGCTTTCTCTGCGGCGATTTGTTCAAGCCCCTTGGCTGCCGGAACCGTCGCTTCCGTGCCGGACGCCATCGCTGCGGTGGGAACCAGCGGAGTCAATGTCAGTGCGGCGGCCAGAAGCCATGCCATCCTTTTTTTCATGAATGAACCTCCTTTTGTTGGACTATTCGGTACTACGTTCATCACCCCGAATTTGGTTCAGTTTTCCAACAAAAAGGGAACATCGTCTCATACTGCGGTTCGACATAGGACCAACTATCTAGCTTGCCTTAACTAAAAGGCAGCCATCTTGGTGGATGGCTGCCTCAAGCCGTACTTTTGCGATAATGGGTTCCGTTGACCTTCCAATCAATATACCCGAATCTCTACGAGTTCGGCGGCAGGGGCACCGTTTGTTTCTTCGATCACGAGGCGCAGCGCGTCGGCGGAAATACGCTCATTCAAAGCGATCCGATTGCTTCTTCGCCGATTATCGTGAACACTGGCGATCGTGCCCCATTCCCCACGGATGCATGCCTCGATCCGGTATGACTTGACCAGTTCAGGAATGATTTCGAACGGTGTACGGTGATGATGCAGATTGATCAGGTCTTCGTTGACGTCGTCGTTCCATGTCAGCCGCACCTCCTGCAGCGTGATTTCACTCTCCCATGTCAACTGCAGCCATGTCTCGTCCTCCGGCCCAATCGGATCCGACGCCCACAGATTGGGTCCGCCGAACGGCCGCTTGTATCCGCCAATCGCCTTCGCCGGCGAATAGGCAGCGGTCGTACCCAGAACCTTGAAGCAGAACGGCTGCCGGACCAGCGCCTTCATGCTCCAGGCCACGACGGGCTGATTCTCGTCATGGTCCTCCAAATCAGCTGAAGCGTTAGGCACCGCCCCCTTCTCAAATGCGAGGACGCCGGTAAGGGGTTCAGCCGCCCGGTACAGGCTAATGTCTGGATTCCTGCGGATGATGACAAAAGCATTCTGCGGCGTGTCCGGTGCCCAAGCCAGCGGAAGGGATATCCACTGCGCTTCGCCCTTGGAAACAGCTGCTTCGGCTTCAGCCACCTTTGTGCAGGGCACATAATTTTCCGGACGTCCTGTATCCCACAACTCCACCATCAGCCGGGTATCCCCGCTCGCGTTCAGGAGCAGCTCCAGTCCCTGCATCCCCGGCTCCACCGGAAACAAAATTGCGGCATCCCGCTCCAGCCGGTAGGCTGAATCCGGTTTGGTGACGCCGATGCTGCCGCGGACCGACGAGGCCGATACCTTTGCCTGGCGGGCGAGGTCCCGGTCGTCTTCATGCCGCAGGCCGATGATGGACGCATCCAGGCGCAGCAGCGTCTGCTGCAGCTCGTGCAGATGCGAGCGGTAAATGGCCCGCGGCGGCACGCCCTTCGCCGCGCAGAGCGCAGCGGCGGTTCCTGCCGCTTCCCCCATCACCGCGCATGTCGCCATGACACGCGTTGTACCAAAAGCCACGTGGGAAGCGCTGATGTTGCGGCCGGCGAACAGTAGGTTGGAGACGTTCGCCGAATACAGGCTGCGGTACGGAATATGGTAGATGCCGTCCGCGTGCATATGCTTGGAGCCGCTGGCTTCGGCATACATCCCCTGCGGCGGGTGCAGATCGATGGACCAGCCGCCGAAGGCGATGCGGTCAGGGAACGGCTCCTGCGCGATGATGTCATTCTGGTTCAGCACATAGTCGCCGACAAAGCGGCGATATTCCCTTTTTCCCGGAATGGAACCGACCCATTCCAGCGTCATGGCGTCGGCATCAAACCGCCCTGAATTTTTAATATAATCCCAGATCCCATAGATAACCGACCATAGTTCATCCCGGATGACCTCGTTGTCATGGACCGTGTCCAGTTCGCCTCCCCACTCGATCCACCAGTAATGGCAGCCCGAGTCGCCGCTGCGGATGACCCGCTTGATCGGAATCGGCGTCTGCGTAATGTCCTTGGCGAAAGAAGGCGGTACGAACCGGACGGGATGACCCGCGTCCTTCGTGTAAAACAACAGCGTACTGCCCAAGGTGATACCGTCCGCCTCCTCCGGCGCCCACGCTTCCCCGTATTCACGGGAGGCTTCCCGGCCGATCCGGCAGCGGGCGCCCGCCATAAAGCCGACGAGACCGTCGCCGGTACAATCGAGAAAGACGGGGCTTTCCATGCGGATGCGCCGCTCGGAGCCCATCATCCAGCCGGTCACCGACCGGATCGTCCGGTTCTCCTCCGGACCGTCCGCCTCGACTTCATGCACATCGGTGTTCAGCAGCAGCGTAATGTTCGGCTCCGCCCGCACCGCTTCCAGGATCACCAAATCCCACAGATACGGATTGCCTTCCGGATTGCGGTATTGGTTCTCGACGAACAGTTCGCCCATGATGCCGGTCTCCCTAGCGTACCGGTTAATGCCGTGCGCGGTCGCCCCGCACACCCACACCCGCACCTCACTGCTTGAATTGCCGCCGAGTACCGGGCGGTTGTTCACAAACACGACCTGGCTGCCGAGCCTTGCCGCCGCAATAGCGGCACATACCCCGGCCAGCCCGCCGCCAATGACGGTTACGTCGCTTCGTATCGTCTCGGTTTTCATCCTCTCACCCTTTCACCGCAGAGTTGGTCAAACCTTGAATAATGTAGCGCTGGCCGATCGCAAACACGACGATCATCGGGATAATGCCCGCTGACGCCGCGGCCATCATGCCGTTGTAGTCCACCGTATTTTCCAGGATAAAGTTCTGAAGTCCAAGCGGAATGGTGTACAGCCGCTCATCGATCAAAAAGACCAGCGCGTTCTCGTAATCGTTCCACTGCCAGGAGAAATCGATGATGGCCAAGGTGGCCAACGCCGGTTTGGCGAGAGGCAGTATGAGCCGGAAGAAGATCCGGAAATGCCCCGCCCCGTCGATAAAAGCCGACTCGGAAATCTCATGGGGAATGGACAGGAAGAACTGGCGCAGCATGAATACACCGAAAATCGTGAACAAGCCGGGCAGAATCAGGGCGAGATGCGTATTATAAATGCCGGCCCATTCAAACATGATGAACTTGGGCACGAACAGTACCTGCGGGGGAATCATCATCATGGATAAATATAGCATGAACAGCGCATTCCTTCCCTTGAATTCGATCCGGGCAAAACCGTAAGCTGCAAACGCAGACAGGAACGTGGCGCCCGCCATGCCGATCAGGGCAATTTTTAGCGAATTCAGGTAGTAAGTACCGAAGCTTTTCGGTCCGGTCCACACCTTGAGGTGGTGTTCCCATGTCGGATGTGCGGGAATCCACTCGATCGGGTATTTGAATACTTCGGTCGGTGTTTTCAAAGATGTGCTGATCATCCATAGAAAAGGCATAACCATCACGATGGCCAGCGCCAGCATGATCAGCGTCACCAGCAGCCTGCCCGGCGTGCCGGCCAGCAGTCGTTTTTGGAGTTCCATGATGCTTCAGGCCTCTCTTTCTCTTAGTAATGAACCCATCGTTTTTGGCCGATCCATTGGATCACCGTAATGATCAGGATGATGATGAACAGCGCCCACGATATTGTGGCGGCGTAGCCCATGTCGTAGTAACGGAAGGCGTTCTGGTAGACGTACAGGGACAAGATGGTCGTGCTGTTCCCGGGGCCGCCCTGCGTTGTCGCCTGAATAATGCCGAATGTCTTGATCGTCATGATCATTCCGGTCACCAGCAGCAAAAACGTGGTGGGGCTGACGAGCGGCCAAATGATTTTGCGGAGCAGCTGTCCTGGCCGGGCGCCGTCGATCTTCGCGGCTTCCAGCAGCTCCGGCGATACCTCCTGCAGCGCGGCTAAATAAATGATCATGTTATACCCCATCAGAAACCAGATCCAGATGATGTCGATCGCAAACATGGAGGAGGTGGTCGTCGACAGCCATCCGGGAGGATGATCAATGCCGATGCCTCGGAGAAATCCGTTGATCGGCCCCTGTTTCGGCTGGAACAGCAGCATCCACACAAACGCGACGGCCACCCCGCTCGTAATGTACGGCATAAAGTACAGGGCGCGCAGAAGCTTTTTCAAGTAGATCCGCTGGTTCAGGATGACCGCGACGACAAAGCCGAGCGCGATGGACACCGGCACCGCCACGAGGAACAGTACGGTGTTCTTCAAGGACAGGTAAAACAGCTTGTCGTGCAGCATCCGGGTCACATTATCAAGACCGACGAACCCGACCTTGGGATTCATGAATTTGTAATCCGTGAAGACTAAACCCAGAGAGTATGCGGCCGGTATGAGAAAGAACAGCAGCACGCCGATCATGCTGGGCCCGATGAAGACGTAACCCAGCCTTCGCTGCCTTCTCATCCAATGGTTGTTCATGCGTTTCGCCTACTTTCATATTTTTGATGTCCTCAGTCTAGCAAGCCGAGACGTTTCGCAGAAGGAACAAAACCATCGTCTTCATATCACAAAATGATGCAAAAAAGCGCTTCGAGGACGACTCGCTGCGCTTGTTCATCAAATCGTTCTATCTATAATCGGGCAGTTGAATCCTTGTCGGGCATGTGCATAAAGTTTCCACCGATCGCTGTTGTTCGCCGTTTTTGTTCTCTCTTGCCTCGGCACTTTTTTTGCTTAGATCCAAATATCCAGAATGCGGCAAGGGACAGCCAATAGACTTGGCCATCCCTTGTGTTCAAATGAGCGTACCACCTTCGTGCCAATAGGTCACTGCTGCGGATTGGATTTTAAATATTCGTCATGGCGTTTCACCATGGCCGCTACCGTCGCGTCCAGGTCCTGGGACCCCAGGAAGTACTTCTCGTATTCCTGCGAGCGCAGATCCATCACCTCCTGCGGAACAGTACGGACGAAGGTCGGCGTCTTGTTGTCAAACATGACGTACATCAAGGATTCCTGATCGTAGGTGTCCCCCTTGTCTCCCAGCATGCTCTTCAGCGCCGTATCCTGATCCGCATCCTTGGATGCAGGCAGACGCCCGCCCGCTGCCATCGGTGCCATGCCGCCGTCCGCGTACCATTTCAGAAACTCCCACGCTTCCTTCTGATACTTGGACTTGGCGTTAATCGATATATAATCGCCCAACCCGCCGCGGGTCACGTAGTTTGCGGCGTCTTCTTCCAGCCGCGGTACCGGTGCAAACGCAATTTTGAAATCGCGCGGATAATCGGTAAAGTTGTTGGAGCTGCGGAGCAGCCAGGCCCCGATGTTCAGCATCGGCACTTCACCGCTGAGGAACATTTGCTCGACCGGCATTTTGGACGTCAGCTGCTCGCCGAGCGGAGGCGTCGTCTTGTCATCCTTCATCATGCCATACAAGCTTTCCAGCCATTTGCGCACAAGCGGATGATCCAGATTGGAACTGCCGTCCGCCTTGGTATAGCCTTCTTTGGCAAGCACGGAGTCGATCGGATCGACAAACGGCTCGGTATTCTGAATAAAACCGTAGCCGTCCCCTTTCTTCAGCTTCTTGGCGTATTCCCTCATCTCGTCCCAGGTCCAGTCCTTCGGAACCGGGAGGTTGGCTGCATCCAGGGCATTCTTGTTCAGCGCGACGAAAAAGGAGCTTTTTGTCGTCGGTACGCCATAATATTTGCCGTCGATCTTCCAACCGGCCGCTTCGGGCCCCATTTTCTCATCGATATTATAGTCCGTGAAGGCGCTCAGGTCAGCCGCAGCCCCCGAAGCAACCCGTTTTGACGCCTGGGAAGCGGAATAGTTGACGAAGAGATCGACATCCTGTCCGGTCATAATCGCCGTATCCAGCTTCAAGTTGCCTTCATCGTCATTGACAAAGCGCACATACTCCACTTGAATATCCGGGTGATCCTTGTTCCAGGCATCCACCACCTCCTGCGGCCCGGCCTCCGGCGGAACCCCGCCCCACATTTTCAGTTTGACGGCGCCGCCTGAAGCGGACGAAGCGGCTTTTGCACTGCCCGCCGCCCCCTCGGCGTCCCCCTTACTGCCGCCGCCGGAGCAGCCCGATACCACGCCCGCGATCAGCGCCAGCGATACGAATCCCGCAAGCCAACCTTTTTTTCTCAATTGAAGCCCCCCGTATCAAAATGAATTGTTTTGTTGCAGCTCAAGGATAGCAAAGCGGCGGGCCCCGCCGTAAGTAACAGAATCATGATTTCCATGGAACAGAAATACGCAGTTCGGCGGCTCGTGACAGATACTGAATATGCATTTTGTTCTATTGCTTCATCCGGTATTGGCTCGGGGTCATCCCCGTCATCCGTTTAAAAATTTTGATAAAATAGTTGTCGTTCATGAAACCAACGTTCTGGCAGATCCGATTGACCGGAAGGTCCGTCGTCGTCAAGTATTCGATGGCCTTCTCGACTCTCGTCCGGTGCAGATAGTGGATCAAGGTCTCCCCTGTTTTCTTTTTAAACAAGGCGCTGACGTAGTTTTCCCCCATCATGACATAACGGGCGAGCGATTTGAGCGTAATGTCCTGATCGTAGTTTTGTTCGATATACTCCATAATTTTGTTCACTTCCGGGTGCGTAATCTTCTCCCGGGCCGCTGGCTGCCGAACCGGACGTTCAACTTGCGGCTGCCGGGCTGACAGCTCCCTGCTCACTTTGGACAGCGTCTCCCGAAGATCCTTCACGCTCATGGACAGTTTCAAAATATAGTTGGAGGCCCCGTACTCCATCGCTCTGCGCATGGATTCAAAGTCCCCGATGCAGGTCAGCATGACGAACTTGGACCCGATGCCGGCTTTCCGTGTTTCCTGCAGAAGTTCAAGGCCGTCCATCTGCGGCATGACGATGTCGCACAGCACCAGATCCGGCGGGTCGTTCTTGATCATCGGTAACGCTTCCAAACCATTGCTCGCCTCGCCCGCAAGCGTAAAGCCCATCTCCTCCCAACGGATGATCTCCTTGACCGACTCCCTCACGAAGGTTTCGTCTTCAACCAGCAGCACTTTCCACATGAGCGTTCACTCCTTAACAGCTAGATAGAAGGAACCAAAGAATGTCACAGCTCAAACTTAGAACAATTGCACAATTCAAGAAATCAGCCGGATCAACATTCTAGTTCCATTTAGATCGTTCATGATATCGATTGACGCGTATTCTCGTAGGGCTCGGACAGCAGCACGGGCAGGTGCATCCGGCACAGCGTACCCTGCTCAAGCGGGATGACCTCAAGCTCCCCTTTGTCCTTGAACAAAAGGCGCAGCCGCTCCCTCACATTTTGCAATCCGATACTCGGACGCTTGCGGGCTTCGCCCTGATTTTTGCTGGACTGCTCGATGCCGACGCCATTGTCTTCGACTTCCAGAGTGAGCCGGTCCTGCAGCAGCGGGCTGCGCCCCATCCGGATCAAAATGCGTCCGCCTTCGGCCATATTGCCGATGCCATGCTTAATCGCATTGTCTACCAAGGGCTGCAGGCTCAGCTTCGGCACCAGCGCGTACACCAGCTCCTCATCATAGCTGAACTCCACTTGAAAGCGGTTCCCATATCTCACCTGCTGAATATAAAGAAAGGCGCGCGTAAGCTCGATTTCATCCCGGAGATGAATCAGGTCCACGTCGGAGTTGAGGCTCGTCTCCAGCAGCTTTCCGAGCGACAGGCAGATCTCGGCGATATCTTCGCTACCGCTCCGTAGGCCGATCCACTTGATCGTGTTCAGCGTATTCAGCAGAAAATGGGGGTTCATCTGCGCCAGCAGCATTTGAAAATGCACCGCATCCTTCTGCCGTTCTTCGGCCCGCAGCCGCTGGACCAAACCGTTCATATCGACCATCATCGTGTTAAACGTCCGGGTCAGTTCCAAAATTTCTCCCTTATACCGCTTCTCAGGCAGCCGGATCCGCAGATCCTTGCGGACTGCCTCCTTCATCTTGATCTGCATATGCGACAACGGCCTTGTAAACGCATGGGCAATCATGAACGCAACCGCAATAAACGCGGCGGTAATGGCATAAAAGGTTACAAAGTATTGCTTCTTCAGCGTTTCGATTTCCCGGAACAGCAGATGAAGCGGTATTCGATCCACGAGGTACCAATCCAGGGAAGACAAATAGCTGTAATTCACCAGCGTGTCGGACTGCTGATTCGTCCAATGACCGCTCTGCGGCATGTCTGCGATTTCTTTGACGGCTGCGGCAGACAATGACGAATCGGGAATCGACCTTGCGATCACCTCACCGGTACGGGTCATGATGAAGTAGGCTTGATCGCTTTCGGATTTTTGCAGCATAGATTGAAACCAGAAGGAAAAATCGATGCTGATGCGTGCCAAGCCGTAGGCCTTGTTGCTCCGGTCACGCAGTTCGGCGTACAATGACAGCAGGCTCGGGCTCTTACTGATGTCCCGTGACACGTAATTGGCGTCGTCGGACACCCAGAGATAAGAGGACTTGGATTCCTTAAGCGCCTTGAAAGATGCGTTAGAAGCAATCTGGCTGTAATTCAGGGAAGTATTTGGCGGATAGGAAGTATACACATGGCCGCTGTTGTCGAGAAGCGTGAAATAGACGGATGGATTGTACAGGAAAAAGCTGTTGTTGAGCCCTTTGAACTTGTCCTCCATGATCTCTTTATTGTCCAGGACCGACCGTTCTTCCGGCTTCTGCAGAATGCGCTTCACCTCGGAATCCTGTTCCAGAAAAATCAGCGTCTTGAACGCGATGCTGAGCTGATCCTCAAGTGACCGGTGCAGATTGTACAGCTGCTCGTGGCTCTGTTCGCTGATTTTATTTTGGACAAGCGATTCGATTTTCTGGTAGTTGTACAAATTCAGCACGCTGAACGGAAGCAAAATGACGAGCGCAAACAGGGCAAACAACCGGTATTTCAGCTTGTGGGGAATGAGGTGACCGAGCCATTTCCGCATAACGAGAACTCCTTTTTTACACTTGGTGCTCCCATTATATCTCACACGATGTCCCTAGATAACAATGTTCGTACAAGAGCGTAAATTTGTAGTGTGCAACCCTGCAAAAAACATCAAATCGTTCTATTGACACGCTGCTGTTGGTCCTGCCAGTTAACGAAAAAAGAACCGCACCCTTATGCGGTTCTTCAGGAGATTTATACGTATACTTTGATATCGTTTCAGAAAGATCGCAGGCTCAGTTTCTACCGTAATACAGCTTGCGGTTCGTGACGTCCACAAGGTACAAAATATCAATACCGTTATCATTACGCTCTACACTAAGCCGCTCGATCGGCTTGCCTGGCGCGATGGACGTTTGGTTCCAGCCGCCGCCCATCGGTGCGGCCATAAATGCGCGGTCCGTACCGCTGCTCTTGGCGTAGTACACCCGCGGCACCGAGCCTGCCCATGTAATATCAATGGCTGCCTTGGTCTCGGATGCGTTATACACGGTTTGCAGGTTCCAGCCGTCAACTCCATAGGATGCATACTTCACGGAAAAGGCCGTGCTGCCTTCCTCCCGGTAGCGGTAGGCTACGACGGGATTTCCGGACGAATCGACGGCCAGTTTGGCGCTCTGCACACCGGGACCACCGGGGTCACTTCCCGTCTGAACATACGCTTCTGTCGGGGCGAGCGGCTGGATGATATCGGCGATTCCCGGCGTCAGCGGCAAGGAAACGGCGCTGCCGTCGGCCTTGTAGAAGCTGCCTGTCGATGGGCTGTATTTGACGTAAGACAATTCATGCCGCAGCGGACTGGCCGCAAATGCGGACCACTCGAACAAAATGTGAAGGTCGCCGTTCGCATCAAACACAAGATCATCAGGGTAGAATGATTTGTTCAAGGACGAGCCGATCACGGCCACCTTGGACCATGTGGAAGCCGCGTTATCCCACCGAAACAGCTGCCCTGAACGGTAGCCGGCGGCGTCTTCGCCGGACCGGATCAACAGGTATACGTCTCCGTTCGGTGCCGTGGTCAAGACGGGATAGGTGCCTTTAAATGTGGAAGGCGTTGGCATATCGGCGGAATGGTTTTGTGGCGCTCCCCCTACCGTGTCGGATCGGAAATAATGCCATGCTTCGTGGTGCATCGAAGCGAACACGTGAAACCTGCCGCTCCCATCCCGCGCGATCGAGGGCTGATTATGTCCCAAATCATCACTGTATTCTGCAACCGAGCTCCCGTTCATGACAGGAATATTGGACCATTCCCCGTTCCCGTCCCGCCTGGCGATATATACTTTATGCGTTGACTCGGCGCTTCCCGGCGCGTTATACGCCATGTAGGCGTACTCCAATCCCGTTCCATACGTTTCGAGGGGCGTCCACCAACCCGCTTGGTTGCTTGAATCCATGGCATATGGCACCTCGGTCAACGCCGCGGCAGCACTGCCCATCCCGGACGGCAGGAGCGCAGCCAGCATCAACGCCGCCGCTCCGATTTTCCACGGTCTTCCTTTTTTCATATCTTCAGCCTCCTTTAGGTAAAGTAACCCCTTCATATGCCTGAAGCATGAGACTCCATCCCGCCCACAATGTGAAGCGCTTTCATGTTATTAGAACGCTCATGCGCACGGTTATCGTAGCACGAGGTTCGACCCCCGTGTCATACACAAATTGATGCTTCCCATAGAACAAAATCACGTCTTTTTTCATTCAGCTGGAAACAGATATAGAACGAATTAGCAGTGCGCGGACATCCCATTAAAACGGTCCAGCCGCTTGCATGGACTAAACTTAGCGAGAAGTATGATGCGAGAATAATTCTGCCCTGCCAGGCCACACGATACATTTATTGCCGACGTAAGAAAAACGTCTATCGACGTACTTTCAAAGAAGACAGACCGCGTTTAAAGGTAATTTTTCTTGCAATATCAGGAAGCCATCGCTCTGGGGTTTATACTTTCTGATATTATAAAAAAACGACGCCGGATGCGGCGTCGCTACTGTTATTTAAAGCACTTCCTTCTCAGCTCTGCCAGAAATTAAGAGTTCTGAACCAGGCTGTATCTAGCGGATAACACTTGCTCCTCATAGCGTTTCACTTCATGCAGCCACTGCTCACGCACACGCACGCCCTGCGAAGCGCAGTAGTAATCCCACACGGCACCGAATGGGTAGGATTTGAACTCCTCGGTCAAAGCCAGCCGTGAGGTGAAATCGCCTGCAAGCTCGATCCTTTTCAGCTCATCCACCGGTTCCAGCATGGCCCGGAGGAGCGCTTTGATCGTATTGCGGGTGCCGATGACCCAAGCTGCAATGTGATTGATGCTGCCGTCAAAGAAATCCAGGCCGATGCTCGTTCTCGGCAGCAAATCACCCCGGACCAGCTCGCGGGCGATTTCGAGCAGCTCGTCATCCATCGTTACGACATGGTCACTGTCCCAGCGCACGGGACGGCTGACATGCAGCAGCAAATGTTCACTGAACATCAGGATGGACGTCAGCTTGTTGCTGATCACTTCGGTCGGATGGAAATGCCCAGCATCGAGGCAGACCGATTTTCCCCGTGACAGCGCGTAACCCATATAAAATTCGTGCGAACCCACAACGTAGCTCTCGGAACCCAAACCAAACAATTTGCTCTCCACCGCGTCGATGTTATACGACGGATCGATCTCTTCGCGGAAAATCTCGTCAAGCGAATCGCGCAGCCGCTGGCGCGGCGACAGGCGGTCGACCGGCGTATCCTTGTACCCGTCGGGTACCCAGCTGTTGGTCACGCAGGGTTGACCCAGCTCGCGGCCGAAATACTCGGCAATCTTGCGGGACGCCTTGCCGTGGCGGATCCAGAACTGGCGGATTTCATCATCTGCATGGCTGAGCGTAAAACCGTCGGCCGCTTTCGGGTGGGAGAAATACGTAGGATTGAAATCCAGACCGAGTCCCTGATCTTTGGCCCAATCGACCCAACGCTGAAAATGGCGGGGCTCGAGCTCGTCAAGGTCAACCTTCTCTTCGGTGTCCGCATATATCGCATGGAGATTCACTTTATGCTTGCCGGGGATCAAGGACAAGGCTTTTTCCAAATCGTCTCTCAGCTGATCCGGCGTGGCTGCGCGTCCCGGATAACTGCCGGTTACCGCAATTCCTCCGCTAAGCTCCGCGTCTCTGAACAGAAAACCTCGCACATCGTCCCCCTGCCAGCAGTGGAGCGAAATTTTAATTTGCGCCAGCTTTTCCAGCGCCTGGTCGACGTCGATCCCATACTGGGAATATAGCGTTTTGGCATCCTCATAGCTCTTCCGAATTTGTTGATCCATATTACTTGCCTCCCGAAAATTGGATTTGGTAAATGATCATTTTTTCACGATCCTATTCCAGCGATCCTTAACGCCTGCCGCAAGGGGACCTGGTCTATAGCGGGTCACTTCAAAAGATTCGGCAACGGTTTTTCTGGCTTCGTGAATATCCCTGAACACTCCAGTTTGGATCATTTGGACCATCAGGTTGCCGAGCGCCGTGGATTCGACGGGGCCTGCACAGACCTCCCTGCCTGTGGCGTCCGCTGTCAGCTGGCAGAGCAGCTCGTTTTTCGCTCCGCCGCCCACGATGTGCAGGACTTCGACGGATTCTCCGGTCAGCGCTTCCAGCTCATCCAAGTAAGTGCCGTAGCTTAAAGCCAAGCTGTCGAAGATGCAGCGTGCCACCTGGGCCAACGACTCCGGAACCTTCTGCCCGGTGTCCCTGCAAAAGCGGCGGATCTCCTCCGCCATATCCGGCGGATTTAAGAACCGGTCGTCATTGCAGTCGATCAGGCTGCGGTAAGGCTCGCTCTGCTCCGCCATTTGAACCAGCTCAGCAAAGCTGTACCGGTCTCCGCTCTGCCGGCGAACCTCCTGTATTAACCAGAGGCCCGTAATATTTTTCAAAAAACGATAAGTTCCGTACGCGCCCCATTCGTTGGTGTAGTTCGCTGCCATCGTTTCCTTCGTGTTCAGGGGCTGATCCCTCTCCACGCCCAGAAGTGACCAAGTGCCGCTGCTCAAGTAGGCCCAGGAACTCCCCTCACGGGCAGGCACACCAAGCACCGCGGAAGCGGTATCATGGGTTGCCGCAACGACGAGGCTGCATGACGGCAAATCGTACCGCTGCTGAAGTGCCGGGTCCAGCCCTCCAAGGGAGGTTCCCGGCTCGGTCAACGCAGCAAACTGTTCCCGCCGCATCCCGAGAATGGACAACAGCTCTGCATCATAATCCCGGCTCTGCAAGTTCAGCAGCTGGGTGGTGGACGCGTTGGTCACTTCGTTGATCCGTCTGCCTGACAGACGGAAATACAAATAATCCGGTACGAGCAGAACCTGGTCCGCCCGTGTCCGTTCTTCCCGGTCATGTGCAAACAGCTGGTAGATCGTGTTGAACGTCAGCTGCTGGATGCCTGTCTTCTCATACAGGGCTTCGCGGGAAATCAGCTTTTCCAGCTCCGCCGGGGCCGAATCCGTCCGCCGGTCACGGTACGCATAGACTTCCCTAAGCCTCCTGCCTTCCCGGTCAACCAGTGCATAATCCACTGCCCAGGTATCGATCCCCAAAGTACAGGAATCGATGCCGGCCTTCTTGGCTGCCTGCAGCCCTGCAACGATTTGCTCCAGCAAATGCTCGATATCCCAATACAGGGAGCCGTTCAGCTCACGGAAGCCGTTGTCGAATCGGTGGATTTCCTCCAGCGCAAGCTTGGAATCCTTCAGCCTTCCGAGAACAAGGCGCCCGCTTGATGCCCCGATATCGACGGCGATATGAGCATCCATCCATCCATCCCCTTTCTGAACCAAGTTCGTCCTCCCCCATGGAAACGCTTTCGAATCGCTTTGCTATATCAGGAATAGTTTCTGCCGCCAGCCTTTCGGCTGCTCCCATATACCTTGTCGCGCAACATTCCAGCGTTCCATGACCAGATCTTGTTCTATCCTCCTATTTATCATAAAATGATTAACACCCCGGGTAATTTAGGTGAAAGCGACATTTTACCCGGTAATTCCGACATAGCGAGGATAATCATCATGCCTAAGCGTACGGTAAGGCTGCTGAGCGGAAGGGAGTATTTCAACAATTGGGATGACTTCTCGATTTTCGTAAACCGCAACGCCGAGTCCTATGAGTTAACCGAACATCACCATGATTTTCTGGAAATGAGTTATGTCAGTGAAGGAACCGGGTATCACCATACAGGCGATGCGGTCATGCCCGTATCTGCGGGGGACCTGTTTGTCATTCCGATCGGCGCTTCGCATGTGTTCCGGCCGGGGTCAACGGCCAAGGACCGTCAGCTGATCGTGTATAACTGCCTGACTTCCATGGAGAATGCCACCAAAATTTTGGAAATGGTGCCTGGAGGCGATGAGCTTGGAAAGCTTCTGGCTTTTAACGAAATCATGCACTACCGCGACCGTGACGGCGAAGCCAAAGGCTGGTTTGAACGGCTCTATCGTGAGTATTCGGTGGAGCGTACCGGAAGGGAAACCGCCTTGTATGCAGGCATGCTTCAGCTGATGATCTGCATCATCCGGATCCATGAAGCCGCGGTGGAAGGGGCACCGCCGCCTACCGTAGGTATGGACCATGTGCTGTCCATGCTTCATGGCCATTACAGCCGTCCGTTTACCGTAGAGGAGCTTGCCGGTGAGCTGGGGATTGGGGAGCGGCAGTTTCAGAGGCTGTTCGTCAAACATACCGGACTCACACCCATCAAGTATCTGCAGCGGATCCGGATTCAGGAGGCTTGCCGCCTGCTCCGGTCAAGTCACCTCCGGATTCACGATATCTCAGGCGCCGTGGGGTATACGGACATCGCGTTTTTCAACGGGCTCTTCAAGAAGATTACCGGCATGACGCCAAGGGAATACCGGCAGTCACACGCATCCATAACGAGGACGGCCGCCAGAACGGAAGATTAGTGTGACAATGTAGTATTCATATACACTATGCATATACACAAATAAGGCCAGCCCCCAATGGTCTGGCTTCCTTCGTTCCATATTGTTCAGGACGTTTCCGCGGCAATCCGCACCGTGTCTCTTCCGGCCCGCTTGGCATCGTACAGCGCCCGGTCGGCCATCTTCAACAGCCGCCGCAGTTCGGCATCCGGCCATTCCTCTCCTATAGGGAGTACTCCCTCGGATGTGTCTTCCAATCCTGATGCAAGACCCCCATCACGGACCCAGGCTGACGACGGGCCGGTATCGCCTGCCTCCCTGCTCGCCGCTGCTTCCATTCTCGCCAAGCAGGCCGCAGGCAAGCCTGCGGCGCCAAAACTAACCGTCATCGACAGGGGACCGCCCGCTGTCTCAAGCGGCTGCAGGGCAAGGCTGGCGCGTATGCGCTCCGCTGCCCCGGCAGCCTCTTCCGGACTGAGCCCCGGAAGGGCGACCACAAACTCCTCGCCCCCGTACCTGCCAAACACATCCTCGGGGCGCAGCTGCTCACGGCATACCGCGACGATGTGCATCAGGGCGTCATCGCCCGTATCATGCCCGAACTCATCGTTGATCCGCTTGAAGTGATCGATGTCGAACAGCAGCAGCGACATCGGCTCCTCCTGTTTCAGGCAGTCGTACAGCAGGCCGCTGGCCAGCTTCATAAAATGGACACGGTTGTAAATCCGCGTCAACCCGTCATAGTAAGCCAGCTGGCGAAGCTCTTCCTGAAGACGCGCTTTCTCGGTGACATCGATCAGCACGATCAGCCGTCCGGCAGTCTGCCCGCCCTGATTGAGGATGACAGACGTCCGGATTTGATAGTTGAAGTTCCTCTCTCCGATATGCCAGTACAATTCCTGGATATCCGCTCCTGAACCGCTATCCGTATCCGGATCGTAATGAAGCAGCGGTCCACCGGCGTGCTTTTCCCACAGCCCTTCCAGCTGCTCCCCAATGGACGAGACACCGAGCTCTGGAATCATGGCGCCGGCGGCAGGGTTGTAATCGACCAGCCGGTTGTCCCTGTCGAGCACCAGCACCCCGTCACGCATGCTGGCAAACAGCTTGTCCCGGGCAATCGGAGCGACGTGAAACAATCCTTTGGACACAAGCGCCCATAAGTAAAGCGCTGAAGTCACCGTCATGATGACCGGAATCGGATCCATCCCTTCAGGGGTTAGACCGCCCAGGTAAAGAAAGTCTCCGGCAAGCGGCAGCACCAGGCCGATCAGCATCGTGCCGAGCTGAAAGCGGTAAGAAGGCATTCTCCGCCAGTTCCTCAGCAGAAGCACGACACCGCCGATCATGCACCCGAACGTGTAGGCACCTTGAATAATATACCAGGGCCCCCCCACTACGTCCGCCTTAAGGCTGGACCCGCCTGCCCGCAGGACAATGTCGCGGTAATAGAGGTGATGCGAATCGTTCGTCATGACCAGCAGCAGTGTGACGGCGGGAATGATGAACATGGCTATCTTGAGACGCCTTCCCAAATAACGCTCCATACCGAGATAGGACATAATGATGAGCAGATTCAGCGGAGGCAGGAACGGCATGCCCAAGTATTCGAACTTGATCCAGAACTTGATTTCTTCGAGCGAACCGCTGGCAAGTTCAAGCGCGGACCCGAACGTATAAATGGCTGCCAAAAGGCTGAACGCAAAAAAGGTTCTCACCATGGTGAGCTTGGACCTTCCCGACAGGGCATATAAACCCATCAGAAGATTTAACACACCGGCGGATACGATCAGAGTCAGGACAGCGGAGTAAGGTGTTCCCATAAGGTTGCAGGCTCCAAATCATGTGTGGTTAGCCGGAGCCGACGCGGTCCGGACATTGTTATCCCGATGTTACCACAGGAAATAAGGGCAAGGATACAGAAAAATAATCATCCCGCCATCCGAGATGGCGGGATGATGACGGGATTGAATCCCCTGGATGCCTTTCATTCAAGACAGCCGGATATATATGCCGGTCCAAATCATTTAAAATACTGAGCCAAATGTTCGGCAGCCTTCACGATCCCCTGCCGCTCCGCCTCGATCGATCCCCAGAACCGGTGATCTTCGAGCTCGATACTTACCGCTCCCTGATAACCAAGCCGGTCAAGCCTTACGGCAACCTTGCTCCATTCCACTTCGCCATGCCCAGGGATCGTATAGCGCCATGAGCCTTCAGAGAAGCCATATTTCTCCCCGAAGGTTGCCGGGATGACGCCGCACTCGTACAGCTCATCGTGCAAAATTTCCGTGTCCTTGCCGTGGCAGTGAACGACACGGTCCCCGAATTCGCTTAAAGCGCGGAGATAATCAATGCCCAGCCGGACCAGGTGGGAAGGATCATAGTTGAGCCCGAAATGCCGCGAAGGGATCGCTTCGAACATCGCTCTCCACATTTCCGGCGTACATCCCAGTGTCGGATAATACGGCGCCGGACCGGGCCAGCCCTCGATCGCCATATATACACCCTTCTCCTCGGCATGGCGGACCAGTTCCGGAAACGTATCCTTCCAGATAGCGAAGCCCTCCCTGCGCGGCAGTGTATGGTCTTCCGGGACGAGACACATAAACATGACACTGCCGCCGAGTTCCGATATTCCGTCCATTTGCTGTTTTACTGAGGTCACAGCCGCCTCTCTTACAGAGTCGTCGCGGCTGAGAAGCTTTGCCGTTTGCTGGGCATCGACCGATCCGATTCCGATGCCGGCCTCTTCGCACGCCTGCTTTACTTCCGGAGTCAGCTGCGGAACATCCAGAATATCCAGCCCGGCTTCTGCTGCCCACAGAGCCGTTTGCCGGATACCTTCCGCACCGATTTTGGGTGGTATCCGCATTCCGATAGGATTGCTCATTAGACGTTTTCCTCCTCTGTTATCGATGCGGCCTGCGGAACATAGCCTGCCGCCTGGTAGATCATCTCGGACAGCTTGACAACCTTCAGGGCGAATTCTCCAGGCACCAACACTTCATGCCGTCCCAAAATCGCATCGATGAAGCTTTTGTCCTGATTCGTCGTCTGCTCCGGCAGATCAGGGACGATCGGTTCCTGCTTCAGCCGCCGCAGCGTGATTTTTCCGTTGTCATAGAAGATACCGCCGTCCTCGCCGCAGAACACGAAGGTTTCATGCCAGCAAGGTGCGTAGCCGACCAGATTCAATCCAGCCACAGCGCCTTCCGCAAACCGGATCGAGGTAAAGGTATCGATTTCGACCGGCGCACCATGCATATGCAGCTGCGGTTTGACGTCTACCGGCGTCAGCCCGGTGGTCCAGAGCAGCACATCGATAATGTGGCTGCCGGAATCCATCAGGAAGCCGCCCCCGGAGAGTGCCGGGTCTTGCCGCCAGGAACCGGGCGTCCCCTGTCTCCATTCCTGGTACAGTGAAGCGGTAACTGAAGTGACCTTGCCGATGACGCCGCTCGCAATGGCATCCCTTATGTACAGGAACTCGGGTTGAAAGTGGCGCTGATACGATACCTGCAAAATTTTCCCCGCCTGCTCGGCGGTATGAATCAGCAGCTCGGCCTCGGCCGAGGAGCAGGTCATCGGCTTCTCGATCAGAACATGCAGACCGCTGCTGAGCACATCCTGCGCCTGCTGAAAATGCTGGGTGTGCGGTGAACAGATCACCACCGCGTCCAGCTCTGCCTGTGCCAGCATGTCCTCGTAATTCGAGTACTGGCGGGCTTCACGAAGCTCGAATTTTTCCACAAAAGCATTCCGATTCTTGTCACTGGTGTCCGTCAAAGCTGTAATTTGAACCTCCGGTAGTTCCAGCAGTTGTCTGGCATGCCAAGCGGCGATGCCTCCCGTGCCGATGATGCCTACGCGAACTTTGCTCATGTACACAGCCTCCTCAATAAAATACGGTACAGTAAGGATACTTCCATACGGCTTGCCGGCTTCATCTCAGCAGTATTTTATGTCATCCTCATTATAGAAATGAAAGCGCATCCGAACAATGCAATATAACGACAACTTGACGGCCGTCCTGTCACGATTTCACAGAAAGGGCGGCACTTTTGAAACTGAGACTATTACTTCTGTCAGCTGCTTATTTTCTAAACGCTCGATGATAAGCGGATATAATAGCTCCGATATGGAAAAAGCTGAAATATACTCATTACAAGGACAAAGGAAGCTGGCCCATGGATATGCATGCGATTAACAGCTGGATCAGGCAGCTCGCCCACAATTACTTTTTAATCGTCATCGCCGCGGTCGTCTTTTTTCTGTTCAAAGCGGTGCTCGGTTATTTAACCTACCGCCATTACGATAAGAAGCTGGAAGCATTAAATCGTAAGCTGGACAGGTTAACGGATGAGCTCGGCAAAATCAAACGCGATTGACGGCAAAGCACCGCCAGCCTCTAAACGAGAGCTGACGGTGTTGAACGGCTCACGCGAGGTTAGCGGTTTATGGATACAGGCCAATTTCGGCGATCTGCAGCTCCGCGCCTCCATTGTTCGCCGTCACGTTGAGCCGGTAATACGAATAAGCGGTCGTGTTGCTAAAGGTATACGTTTTCGTCAGGAAGCGGCTTGCAAAGGTTTGGCCTGTACGGGTATCCAGCGTCGTCCAGCTCGTTCCGTTATTCGATCCCTGAAGTGACCAATTCTTCGGATCCCTGGCTGGAAAATCATTAGCTGACGTTACCGAGTAGGAAGTGGCGATATGGGATGCCCCGCCGCCGAATTGATACTGAATCCACCCCGCATTCGTGAAAATCAGCCATTTCGTTGAGCTGCTACCGTCAAACGCCTTCTCCTTCTCTTCGCCGGATGGACTACCCATTGCGCTGGCGGATACCGTGCCGCCCGTCGTTAACGATCCGGTAGCGGGTGCGCCCAGCGCACTGTTGATCGCCGCCGCGTAGTCCGCCGCCGAACCCCCGCCCGGATTGTTCAAAATGGCGTCATAATACCAGATAAAACCTCCCTGGATGCCCGCCGACGACTTCCATGCGCTCATCCGGCTGTTGACTTGAGCCGGGGTGTTGCCGCCGCTGGACGTTTTGCTGTCTAATCCCGGCATTACCGTCATCCCGAGCTGGCTGCTCCAGGCTGCCGGATCATTCCCCGCTCCTCCGTCGTATACCTGCAAATACACACGGTCCACGCTGGATCCCAGTTGGGATTTGACGCTCTGCCAATAGCTGACGTTGGTATAAGGACACAGCGTGATTTTTAAGCCCATCCCGGACAGCATCTTGCCAAAGGCGACCGCCGAATTAACGTCGTATAAGTCCTCGTTGTCAAAGCTCACCGCATCGACCCCAAGCGCCGACTTGAGCGCAGCAAAGTTTTTGTACAAAATGCTTCCGGTTCCCGTCCCTTGAGAGGCGACGAGATTTTTGATGTTCTGGAAATCGCTCACGCCCCATGAACCAACGCTGATCTCAAGGCGCTTCACCGAAGTGGGCGCCTGCTTGAGCGAAGCCAGCTCGGCAGGCCATGATGCTTTGCCAACATAGGTGCCGTTAGATACCACCGGCTGATCGTTATACACCAGATCCCCGTTGCTGTTGACATGGATAGTCCACAGCATGACCGTCGTGAAACCGGAAGCTTTCAGCGTGTTCATCGTGTCGGTTCCCCCTGCATAGAACGGACCGCCGCCGTAAATCACGGATTCGGGTACCGTCTCTGCCGATGCGCTCCAAGGCAGCAGTCCAAGGAGCAAAAGGCAGCTCATGAGCGCTTTGAATGCTTTTCCTTTCAAACCAGTTCACCTCTCTACACAAAATGGATGGTTTCGGCTAATATACAGCAGATGAAACGTGGTGCCATCTAACGATATGTGTCATATTCGGCGTTCAGAATCAGATCTTGCATGACGGCTTACGGGCATGCCAACAATCCGACGTTCGCCCGGAACCTCGGATTGTGGATGTACCGTTTATTTTATTTTGTTGATATGCAGCATGTATTCACCGCGCTGGAGCGGATTCAGCTGCCTCCGTTGATTGACGGGGATCGGTGATGCAGCGGCGATGTATCCGCCCGGCTTTACCGACATCACGCCTTCTCCCCCTGTGAGCCCGTGCAGCTCGGTTTTTAAGAGGTCGGCATTTCGCACTGGAATTGTTCCCGTGACATATACGCTGCCGTGATCGAACTTCGGTTCCTCAAACGTCCCGTCCAGCGCCGTGATCCGAAACAGCACTTTGCTGATGCTCGATTCGGGAAGGCTGATCTGCAGCTCGCTGACCGGTTCGTACACCTGGGTCCCCGCTCTTTCCAGCGCTTTCATCAGAACAAGCGGTGTCAGCAGGCGGAAATCCTTTGCCGTAGATACGGGGCTGCTGTAACCGCTGTGGGTCAGGGTAACCGTGATATCGGTAACGCCCCACCCGTACAGCCCTTCCTGGAGGACCTCCGTTACGGTTTCCCGGATCGCCTTTTGAAAAGACAGCGGAAGCGATCCCAGTTCAACCTCCAGGCGGTATACCAGACCGGAATCTACTGGCCCCGGATCGACGCGGAAGCCGACCGTTGCCCAGAACGGGTTGTCCGGCTCACCAATGCTTTCCGCAGCCTCCCCGGAAGATACCGGTTTTTCGATGCAGATCACTTGCGGTGCCGAGAAAGCAGCCTCAATCGCATACCTCTCTCTCAGCGTTTCCAGCAGCACTTCCTGCTGTACCTTGCCGAAGACATGGATGATATTTTCGTGGGTTTGAGAGTCGTATACATACTGCAGAAACGGGTCTTCCACGGTCAGTTCGCTCAGCGCCTGATGAAGCAGGTGACCGTCTTCCGGCCGGACCGCAGATACCTTCACTTGAATCGGAGGCTTCTGAAAACGGAATACCTTCATGCTCTCCGACACGCAGCCGATCACGTCCCCTACCATCACCTGCTCGCTGCCAAAAATCGCGATATCCCCGGCATCGACCTGCTGAACCGGTTTCCTTTCGCCATCTTTCAGCCCGTACAGCTGCTTGATTTTAATCCGTTCCGACAGGCCATCCTGCGTCATGACCGTCACATCAGCCCGGGTCTGCAGCTGTCCGCCAAACAATCGGACAAAAACGAGCCGTTCCCCGCCCGCCTGGATAACCACTTTGAAGACCAATCCTGACAACGGCAGAGCGGACAGCGCCTGCGATGCTTGGACAGGAAAATAACGGGCCAGCCCGGAGAGCAGCTCCCGAACCCCCAAGCCTCTCGCCGCCGATCCGGCAAATAGCGGAAACGCAAGTCCCTGCCGGCATTGTCTGCCCAGCTCCTGCATCAGCCGCTCTTCAGTTATAACCTCATTATTTGCGAAATCTTCCATCAGCGCTTCGCTGCCCAAAGCCAGCACTTCGATCCAGCCGGAACCTCCAGGATCCGCCGGAACCACCTGAACAGACTCGCTTCCCTCTTGCTGGGCAATTGACACATCACATGTGCGTTCATCCAGCAGCTTGCGGATTAAATCCCGCACCCGAATGAAATCCGCACCCAGCCGATCGATTTTATTAATAAAGAAAATAACCGGGATTCCGTGCTCCTTGAGTGTCTGCATCAGCACCCGCGTCTGTGCCTGAACTCCCTCAACCGCGGATACGACCAGAATCACGCCGTCCAGAACACCAAGGGAATGTTCAACTTCGGATATAAAGTCCGCATGCCCCGGCGTATCGATGACATTCACCTTCAGATCGCCCAGCATAAACGACACGGCTGCCGCTTTAATGGTGATCCCCCTTCTCCGTTCCATGTCCAAAGAGTCGGTGATCGTACTGCCTTGGTCGACCGATCCCGCCTCCTCGATTACCCCTGCCTGAAACAGAATTTGCTCCGTCAAAGTCGTTTTGCCGGCGTCAACATGGGCCAAAACTCCAATATTTATCGTATCGTTCATATCGCTCTAACCTCACAGGTTTCATTAGATTGGATCCTTTCGGTTTCGTGTCGATATAGCGTTGCCGCATGCGTACCGCCTCCTGTATAATTTGTAAACTTATTGTATCCCTGTTCCGGACATCCGGAACGGGTATAAAATGCTTATAGCTAAAAAATATCCGGCCACGCATTTTAAATAGCGCCAAAAAAAGACCGCTCCCGTCAGGCCGGAAACCGGCTTGAAGGGGCGATCCCAACAAAATTGCAGCAATTCAGCAATATTATATTTTGAACGAGATGGATATATCCTCGACTTTTCGGGACCAGATCATATGATGCTGCCCCTCACCCCAATGGTTGTCCAGCACATAGTCCGCCTCGCCAAATTTCCGAGTCCAGATCCGCTGGGCGTTCCGATACCCGCTGTCCAGGCAAAATTCCGAGATGCCTTTTGCCTGCAGAGTGAGCAGCATGGTGCTCCAGAGCGTGCTGCCGATACCCTGGCCATGGAGCTCGGGGTGAACCAGGACGGTCCCGACTTCGATCACATCCCTCAGCGAATGGCCGGTGGATTCATTGATCAGGGAGCTGGAAGGCCCATACTCGATCGTTCCGGCAATCTTGCCATCCAGCCATGCGATGAGAAAATAACGCTGGCGGCCTTGCGATTCCAAATCCTGACTGAGGTAATCATGCTTAGAGGCGATTTCATGCTCGATATCATCGTGCAGGTCGGCTATGCCTTCCTTCTCAAACGTATCCGTGATAACCAGCCTAAAAAACGTATGTATTGCCTCGACATCCGCTGCCTTTGGTCTTCTGATCTCCAATTTCCCCATATGCCAACCCCCGAATCTGCTTTAGTATTCTATTAATATATCACGAAAGGGGATGCCGGATGGATGCAAAAAACCGCCCGGAAGGATCCGGACGATTCATTGCACCGCGCTTGTGCCGCGATAACCGTTAGGAGACGACGAACTGAACGACAAGAGGAGTTCCTCCGTCCAGTGCATCGCCTCCTGGAATGGTGATGGCAGTCGTCGTGACCGAGGACGTGTCCGCCGTCTGGAGCATTCCGTTAATAAAGAGATTGTAATATTTATACGCTCCAGGAAAAGCTGTCGCCGCCGTGCCGGCATCATTCGTAAATGCCGTAGAGGCCACGGTGAACGCAGCCCCTGTTCCGGTCCCCGAACCGATCGTGGACGTATACCGCAGGCTGTTCTGGTATGGTGTTACAATAGGCATCCTTGCTCACCTCCCTTCTCTATCAATAGATGCGATAGGATCAGAGAAGTGAGGGCAAGTCTAGAAAAATGGATGAAAACAGCGGTAGATTCATAGCCGGCTTTAGCGCGCCTCTTGTCTTCGCAGCATCTCAGGCGATTAACGCATTTTGGGTTATTTCAATTTACACCTGCAAAGCGTATTTTTCGCGGGCAAAGCGCGTAGCTTCAACCATGTTCCGGAGCGAGGCTACGGTCTCTCCGATTCCCCGAGTTTTGAGTCCGCAGTCAGGGTTGATCCAGAAGAGCTTCGGATCCAGCACCCGCAGAGCCCGGTCGATCATCCGGGTCATCTCCTCTACGTCAGGAACGCGGGGACTATGAATGTCGTAGACGCCGAGGCCGATACCCAGCGGGTAGGTATTCTCTTCGAAGCTCTGAATAAGCTCCCCGTGGCTCCGTGAAGTTTCAATGGAAATGACGTCCGCGTCCATCGCAATAATCGAATCGATCATATCATGGAATTCGCAATAGCACATATGGGTATGGATTTGCGTCGAATTCTGCACCGTGCACGTAGTCAGCCGGAACGCCTTCACCGCCCAATCAAGATAGCCTTTCTGGTCCTGTTCCTTCAGCGGGAGCCCTTCGCGGACGGCCGGCTCATCTACTTGGATCATGCCAATCCCGGCACTTTCCAGCGCCTCGACCTCTTGCCGTAATGCATAAGCCAATTGGTAGGCGATTTGCTCGCGGCTGATATCATCGCGGACGAACGACCAGTTCATAATGGTGATCGGCCCGGTGAGCATGCCCTTGACCGGCAGCTTCGTCTTGGATTGGGCATACGCGGTCTCCTTGACCGTCATCGGGTTCTCCCAAGCGACGTCGCCGAAAATAATCGGCGGTTTGACGCAGCGGGAGCCGTAGGATTGAACCCAGCCGTTCTGCGTAAACGCAAACCCCGCCAGCTTTTCCCCGAAAAATTCGACCATGTCCGTCCGTTCAAATTCGCCGTGAACGAGCACATCAAGTCCGATTTCCTCTTGCAGCTGAATCCAGAGGTCGATTTGTTCCCGGATAAAATTCGTGTACTGCTCGGCGTTCCATTCGCCTTTGCGCCACAGCTGGCGTGCCTTGCGCACCTCCGCCGACTGCGGGAAGCTGCCGATAGTCGTCGTTGGCAGAATAGGCAGCTGCCACCGTTCCTGCTGCACGTCGAGGCGCTTCGCAAAAGCAGCCTCACGCTGCGCAGGCTCCGCGCTGACAGCGGCCACCGCCTGCTGGATATCGGTCCGGTTACGTTCGCAGGAACGCTTGAGCGCGGTTACCGCCGCTTCACTCTTTTCCAGCTCAGCAGAAATCACCGATGCTCCGGATTGAACGGCTTTGCTCAGCAGCACGATTTCTTCCAGCTTCTCATCGGCGAAAGCCAGTGCACCCAGAAGTTCGGGCTGAAGCTTCGTTTCTGCCTGAACCGTGACGGGTACGTGCAGCAGGCTGCAGGAAGACTGGATCACCAGCCGTTCAGACGGTACGATCGCCGTGATCTCGTTCAGCAGATCGAGCTTTTCGCGCAGGGATGCTTTCCAAATGCCGCGTCCATCGATGACACCCGCTCCAAGCACTTTATCCTGCGGGAACCCGAAGTCACGGATGGATTGTCGGTTCCCTTCCCATCCGTGGACCAAATCCAGCCCGATTCCGTCGACCGGCAGCTGTGTAGCCTCCTGATAGCGTTCTACTGCTTCAAAATAGGTCTGCAGCATGATTTTCACGCCTGGCGCTGCAGCTTTGAGCGTTTGGTAAATCTTCTGCAGCCGGCTGACGTCTGCATCGCTTAGCTTCGTTACGAGGATCGGCTCATCCACCTGCACCCAGTTGACGCCTTCCTGCTCCAGCTCCTTCAAAACCTGCGCGTACAGCGGCAGCAGCCGATCAAGCCAGGCGTCCGTTTCCGATGCGGCATACCCTTTAGACAGCTTCAGGAAAGTGAGCGGTCCGACGATGACGGGTTTTCCTTCGATGCCAAGCTTGTCCTTGGCTTCACGGTAAGCCGCAAGCGGTTTGTTCTCAGTAAGGACCGGCGTGATGCCGCCCAGTTCCGGCACGATGTAATGGTAGTTCGTATTAAACCATTTGGTCATTTCGCAGGCAGTGGCGTCTTTGTTTCCTCTTGCCATCGCGAAGTAGACGGATACGGGAACGGGCACGCCGTTGTATTCAAAACGATCCGGAATAATCCCGAACATGGCTGCCGTGTCCAACACATGATCATAATAGCTGAAATCGTTGACCGGGATCAGATCGATTCCTTTGTCCCGCTGTTTGCTCAGATGATTCAAACGAATGTCCTGCAGCTGCGTGTGCAGCTCCGATTCTTCGATTTTACCGGACCAAAACGCCTCCAGCGCCTTCTTCCATTCCCGGTTTGCGCCGATGCGCGGATATCCCAAACTGCTGCTGTATGCCATCTTCGTTACCCCTTTGCAAATTGTTACCAAAAAGATAACACGTGATGTCTTCTGCCGTATAACTGGAAATAACTATATCTAGTTATAGCCGCAAGCTATAACGACCGCTCTTGTTCTAACAAAAATAAGCTCCACAGGCGGCTTGTTTACCCGCAGCTGCAGAGCTTTATCCATACTTTATTTAACGGACAGCAGACTGTCCGATATGAACTTCAGCTGAGCTTCCAATGATACCGGGTCGTTGTACGTGTCCGCCTTCGGATTCAGCTGAAATACATGACCTGCTTTTACCGCGGGCAAGCTTTTCCATACCGGGTTGTCATAGACGATATTCGGGTCGCTTGTGTCTCCTGACCACGGACATGTGAAAATGATATCTCCGGCAAATTCCGGAAGCTTCTCCATAGAGATGGTAGCCCATCCGGTCCCGCTGTCAATTGCTTCCTTCTGTGCTTCCGGCGGCGCCTTCAAGCCGAATTCGTCATATATGATTTCTCCGCCGCGGCCGAAGTTATGTCCAAACACGTACAGCCCTTTGGCATAAGGGTTCAGGATGGACACCGTTTTGCTGCCTACCGCTTCCTGAATCTTGGGCTTCAGTTCATTGATCTTGTTTTCCCACTGCTCGACCCAAGCCTTCGCTTCTGCTTCTTTACCCGTCAGTTTTCCGAAGTCGATCATCTGATCCTTGTAATTCTTTTTACCGTATTCAATGGCGACAACCGGGGCAATCTGCTCCAGCTGATCGATTCCGTCCGTCCCGGTATATGTGATGATCAGATCCGGTTTCAGCGACAAAATTTTCTCGGGCGATGGCTCGCTGCCGACGCTTTCGACGCCGTCCAGCATGCCCTCGAAATACGGATTCTCCATGGCGCCTTCCAACACGCCGACCGGCTTGACGCCTAACGCCAGGAAGTAGCCTGTATAGAAATTCGTCAAATCGACGATCCGCTGCGGATGCTCGGGTACCTGGACATCTCCGTTACCCGCATGGAACGTAACCGTTTTACCCGTTCCGGAGGACTCATTCCCCCCGGCTTGGGATGAAGACGTGTCGGACGATGATCCTGCTGAAGCAGTTCCAGCGGCCTCTCCTCCGCTTCCCGACGTCCCTGACCCTCCATTAGATCCGTTCCCGCCGCAGGCCGCCAGCAGCAGAGTTATTCCCAACACACAGACCATCAGTGTGTATGGCCTTATAAATTTAAACAAATGAATCCACCCCTATGTATTTGATATTGAGAATCATTATCAATATAGCATGACACTTCGGAGGTGGCAATTCATTTTTTAAGTAATCTGTTTTACAGTGACTAGTTCGATGCTCCTTTGTCCAATCTGCCTTTCATTTGTATCCCCCTTCGTTCGGAAAGAACCAGTCCGGCGACGGTTAACAACGCGCCCCAGACCGCAGCTGCTGTGATCTCCTCGTGGAGGATCAAGGCCGCCGCTGCCACGGTGATGACCGGCACGAGATAAATATATACACTGGTCTGCACAGGCCCAAGTACACCAACGCTCCAGTTCCAGGTGACAAAGCATACTGCGGACGCGCCCAGCCCAAGAAACAGCAGATTGGCTATATTGGTGCCATCGGACAAACGCTCGAGGTTACCGGGCAGACCCTCAGTGAGCAAGACCGGAAGCATAAACAGAAGACCATAGAAAAAGATCCGCCGCGTACAAGCAATGGTATGATACTCCAGCCGGGTTATTTTGCGCGTGAGGATCGAATAGATTCCCCAAAACACGCATGCCAGTGCTGCCAGGGAGTCCCCGATCGGATTCAGCTTCAGCACAGTGCTTCCTTGCAGCGTCAACAGGACCACTCCGCTCATGGCCACCACGAAGCCCACGAAAAACAGCCCATCCAGCCTCCCCTCTTTTAAGATAAGCCTGGACGTTACAGCGGTGACAAAAGGGGCGACTGAAACGATGATGCCGACGTTGGAGGCTAGCGTATAGGTTAACGCCACATTTTCCAGCAAAAAATACAAGGTTACCCCGCAAAGGCCCGCCCCCGCAAACAGCAGCTCTTCCCGGATCCGCCGGAATGGAACCATTCGGGGATGAACGGCGAGCAGTGCCACATATCCGATTGCGAAACGCAGCAGCAAAATGTCGAAGGGATCAAAATCGTCCAGAAGCACTTTGGTCGATATGAACGTCGTCCCCCAGATCAGAATCGTCAATAAAGCGGTTATATGGCCAGCGTTCCGGCTTTCAGACAGCTTCATACGCCTTTGGCCCCCTTAGTTGGCAGGACAGGCTCCATCTGCCGTTCATTCCCGAATATTCGCATATACTGGCGCGGCGTTAGCCCGATAAACCGCTTGAAAAAGTTGCTGAAGTGGCTTTGATCGCTGAACCCGGTCAGCAGTGCCGTATCAGCCGGAGGCGTTCCCTGTTCCAACAGTTTCTTGGCGTGTCCGATCCGCACCGTCTCCAGATAACTGTATGGCGATATGCCCCGTTCCCGGGTAAATGAGCGTAAAAAATGGTACTTGCTGAGCCCTGCCAAAGCGCTTAAGTCATCCAGTGAAATGGCCCCTGCGAAGTTCGTCTCCATGTAATCACACACGTCCTGAAAACCCGCTCCCCCCTCATAAGCTTCGCAGGCCGAGACATCCGTATATTCATGAATCAGCTGTCCCATCAGCAAAAAGAACTGTTCTTCCTTGATAAAATCAGACTCTCCCTCACAGATCATGGCATGAAGTTCCCTCAGCGAAGAAGCAAGCTCGCTCTGGTACAGAACGGTTTGCGCAAACGCTGGCAAATAGCCTCGGCCCGTAATTTCCTGCGCGATTTCCATCATCCGCTGAGACTGAATATTTATGCAGCGGTAATCCAGGGCACGGCCGTCCACTTGCTCGCAGGCATGAACATCACGCGGATTGAAAATGATGATATCGCCAGGATTGATAATATATTCCCGCTGCCGGCATTCCAAATAGCGCTGCCCGCCTTCTATAAATCCGATCACGTAATAGTCGTGAAAATGAGGGGGAAATTTCTGTTTGACACCCACAAATCGGTATGCCTCGACCTGCAGGCCGGCGTCATAATAAACGGTTCGAATTTCGTCCGGCATGCCGTCACCTCCTTCTTGGTTTCTCTATAAAGGTAACCGATGGTTCACCCGCAAGGATTGCATAATATTGCTCTAGGTACGAGTCAAGCATGAACGCCATAGCGAAGCAATACGATCAAAGGAAAAAGCCCGCCAACATCCAGATTGGCGAGCTTCGTATCCCTTTCTATATGGTCCGAGGTCGGCCGAACTAAATGCTGAAATGCTTTTACCAGACGGCAACGCCCCCGTCGGTCCGGGGGTCGGTTCCTCCGCACAGCACCCCAGTATCCGGATCTCTCCAGATGACCTGCCCCCGCCCAAACGAGCCGAAGTCGTGTGCAACCTGAACGTCATGTCCCATACGCTGGAGGCGTCTGACCATATGCATCGGAAAGTGAGGCTCGACCGTCACCGTCTTGCCCTTTACCCACTGCCATCTAGGGGCATCGAGAGCTGCCTGCGGATGAAGGCCGTAATCAATCAGGTTCATCGCCACCTGAACATGTCCCTGCGGCTGCATATACCCGCCCATCACGCCAAAAGGCCCCACCGGCTGTTCTCCTTTGGTGATAAAACCCGGGATGATCGTGTGGTACGTCCGTTTTCCCGGCACCAGGCGGTTGGCATGATCCTCCTCCAGCGAAAATTCCAGTCCGCGGTTTTGCAGGGCGATCCCCGTACCGGGAACGACGATCCCTGATCCGAAGCCGGTATAGTTGCTCTGAATAAAAGAAACCATGTTGCCTTCTCCATCTGCCGCCGCCAAGTACACCGTTCCGCTTGCGCGCGGCTCGCCTGCCGCCGGAACCATCGCTTCACCGCCGATCAGCCCTCTTCGCAGCTCCCCGTACTCTTCCGTCAATAATACATGCGGATCGACGGACATATGCGCAGCATCCGTTATGTAACGGGCACCGTCTGCAAACGCCAGCTTCATCGCCTCGATCTGACGGTGATATGATTCGGCCGATTCCTGGGACGCCGCCGGAAATCCCTTTAAAATATTGAGCGCGATCAAGGCGATCAAGCCTTGCCCGTTCGGAGGAATCTCCCAGATGTCGTAGCCGCGGTACGGTACCGACATCGGCTTCACCCACTCCGGCCTGAAGGCAGCCAGATCTTCTTCGCTCAAAAAGCCGCCGGATTGGGAAATAAATCCGGCGATCCGCTCGGCCAGCTCCCCGCGGTAGAACGCTTCCGCTTCCGTCGAGCCGATCAGGCGGAGCGTCCGCGCATGGTCGGGCGAGCGCCACATCTCGCCGGCCGCAGGCGGCCTGCCCCCCGGCGCAAACACGCTCAGCCACGGCTCAAATGCTTCGCCTTCGAGCGTGCTGTAGCGCCGGAAGGCAGCGTGCCAGTTGGCTGCGGCCGTTGGCGATACCGGGTAGCCATCCTCCGCATAGCGGATGGCCGGCTCCAGCGACTCGGCCAGCGGCAGCCGGCCGAACTTGCGCGATAGCTCCGCCCAGGCCGCTGGCGTGCCCGGCACGGTCACCGGAATCGCGCCGTAGCGCGGCATCTCGTGATGCCCCAGCGCTTTCACCGCCTCGATCGAGATCGAGGCCGGCGCCGGGCCGCTGCTGTTCAGCCCGTGCAGCTGGCCTTTCGTCCACACGAGGGCAAAGGCGTCACCGCCGATTCCGTTCGAGCACGGCTCCACTACCGTCAGCGCTGCAGCGGAAGCGATCGCCGCATCGATGGCGTTGCCCCCGCGCTTCAGAATGTCCAAGCCTGCCGCTGAGGCGAGCGCCTGCGAAGTGGCCACCATGCCTTTACTCGCGTAAACCGGCAGCCGGTAGGAAGGATACGGATGATATAGAGGATCAAAGGACATGAATGCTTCAGCCTCCTGATTTCTTCGGTTTTGCCGGTAAACATATCATCCGGGTTTTAAACTGTCAATCATCTTTTCATAAGCCACGTGCAGGATTCTGGCGGCGGGGCTGCTGTTCTTACTCCCTATTTTCAGTCATATACTGAACCAGAAGAATGAAACAGAACCTTGCGGATAGACAGACCGCAGCGGCTCCGACTCTTATCAGAAGCGATTCTGATCAGGGTCTTTTTTCATCCCTGCGCATTCAAAAATTTGAAGGAGTGATCGAAAATGAATATGCTGACCAGATTTCTCCTCTATTTCGGCAAAGGTTTGCTGATCGCGGTCATCGCCGTTCCATTCCTGCTGTTCGTCATTATCGGCAGTTATGAAGACACGACGGCCATTGATGAATTTATGTCCCGCTTTTTTTAGGTAAACCTGCAGGCATCTGGGTCTGCCTTACAAGCTTGGATTCCCAATCCATGCCGATCAGAACCATGCCGGCAATGACAAGCAAGCCCCCTGCCCACTGCGGCCATCCAGCCTGTTCGTGCAGCAGCCACACGGATAGTGTCAGAGAAGTGAACGGCATCATGCCCGAAAAGGCGGCCGCGGTCGAAGCTCTGCAGCGCCGGATGCCGGCATACCAGCAAATAAACGCCAGGGCGGTCACCACAGGGCCATACCAGACAAGAGCCAGCCACCCTTGCCATCCCATTCCGGAGAGAGCCGCTAAAGGCTGCTCCGCCAAACAGGGGATCAGGCTGATCAGCCATGCCATCGCGGAGACGAGCGTCGTCTGCACGACAGGATGTATAGCTTCGTGTTTCCCGCTGCTTGGGACTGCCGCTGCGCGGGACAGAACGTTGAACAGCGACTCGCAACCGGCGGCACCCAGAACCAGAATGTTTCCAACCATATGCTCATTGCTGAAACGGCTTTCCGGCATAAACACGCCCTGGATCAGCAATATGCCGCAAACCGTGCCGGCAACACCTAAAAAATGGGCGGCTTTCATCTTTTCGCGCAGAAACAGCACGGCCAACAATACCGTAATCGCGGGGGTCGCGCCGGTTAATATACCGGCTTCCACCGAGCTTGTACGGGTGAGACCATAAAGCAAAAACATGCGGAACAGCAGGACACCGAACATCGCCTGACAGAACAGCAGCAGCCACTGCCTGGTAGACAGGGCCCGGATCGTTCTCAGCAGCTGCCCCATACAGAACGGCAGCAGGCAAACCAGCGAGAACAAAAGGCCCATGGAAGTAATCGTAAACGTTCCAAGCTTACCGTTTACAAACGAAGCCGCCACGACAGAGGTGCCGGCAAGCCCAAATGCGCATAGCAGATACACATATCCTTTGATTCGTTCCATTTTCAGCATCATCCCCGGTTCAGTAGTTTCGTTTCCAAAAGGCTGTTACAATCATAGTGGAACAAACTGGTACGTAAAAGGACCAGTTCTTCCCGAAATGATACCAACCAGTTGGAGGATGCCATGTGGGGAATCGAGTTGGATCGGAGCTTGGACATTTCATTGAAACGTCAGATTTATCAGAGGTTGAGGGATCAAATGATAAACGGGATTCTGAAGGAGGGCTCGCCCCTCCCTTCGACCCGTGAATTGGCCCAGACGCTGGCCGTGTCACGGAATACCGTGAATGAAGCGTATGACATGCTGATCGCAGAAGGGTACGCGGAAAGCCGGCAGGGGGCGCCTACCCGGGTTGTTGGAGGGTTAATTCTGGATCAAGCGAAGCAGAGCGCATTCCAGCAGCATCAAGAACCGTCCCCTGTTCCTTCCTTTCGGGCGGACTTCAAAACAGGCCAGCCGGATCTGCGTCAGTTTCCGCGTTACGCTTGGCAGCAGGTATTCCAGAAGGCCTTGGGCGAGATGCCTGTGGAGCTTCTGGGATATGGCGGCCCTCAAGGCCTGGTACAGCTGCGCGAAGAGATTGCCGCCTGGCTTTTGCGCAGCAAAGGACTGACCGTTGACGCCGGTGATATTTATATTACCGCAGGCGCCACGCAGGCGCTTCACTTGGTTGCCGACCTGCTCCATGCGGACCATCCAGAAATGTTAGCCGAGGATCCCTGTAATATTGAGATGATCCAGACTTTTATTCAAAAAGGATACACGGTGACGCCGGTTCCCGTCGATGCCCATGGGATTCAGACCGATGCCTTATCCTTGGATCACTGCGGGCCGATATACGTCACACCGTCCCATCAATTTCCTCTTGGGGGTATTTTACCTGCAGCAAGGCGAGCCGAGCTGATCCGCTTTGCGCGCCGCTGCGGCAGCTACGTCATTGAGGACGACTATGACAGCGAATACAGATATTACGGGGAACCGGCAGCACCACTGTATGCGATGGCCCCGGACCGGGTCATTTATATCGGCACGTTCAGCAAAGTTCTGTTTCCTGCGCTTCGGATCGGGTATGTTCTAGTTCCCCTCGAGCTGCAAAGCCGCTGGAGAAGGCTGCGCACCTATACGGACGTACAGAATCCGCCATTTGAACAAGCGGCGCTGGCCGAGTTTTTGCGTACCCGCAAATTCGACCGGCATATCGCAAGGATGAAGAAGCTGTACAGAGAACGGCGCCAGGCTCTCCTCGATGCGCTGGCGGACTGTTTTGGAGAGAAATGGCGTCCATGGGGCGATGCGGCAGGGCTGCATTTGGCCGTTGAGTTTGCCGGCATGGCATTCGATGATTCGTTTCGGGATCATGCACGCCGGAGCGGGATACGCACGGTCCCCGTGGAGCATCACTGCATCCGGAAAGGAAGGCACACCGACAAGCTGCTGCTTGGCTACGGTCATCTGGAACCCGGTGAAATCCGCTATAGCCTTCAATATCTTCAGCAGTTTGTAGCGGAGTATTTTAAGGAACATGCCCGTCATCGTTAGAGCTGCAATAAATCATCATACGTGAGGACATTCGATGTCATTCGCTCAAATGAGCCGTGTCCCAGCATATCGCCTCCGATCCGGTGGAGCATCGATATCACGGCGCGGAAAGGGCCGGAGCCGGTGCTGATCCGTTCAATCCCCAGCGACTGCAGCTCATGAAAGGACGGCATGCCGGCGCCGGCCAGCAGGTTGACCGGACCGCCGATTTCTTTCCGGAGGATGCGGATCGCAGCAATATCTGTAACGCCGGGCACAAAGACGCCGTCGGCCCCTGCTTCTCTGTAAGCCTTAGTTCGTTTAAGCGTTTCCTCCAGCATGTCCGCCGGCGTTCCCTTTCGAATCCAATAAGGATCCGTCCGGGCATTAATAAACACCGGGATGCCCAACCGGTTTATGGACTGCCGGGTGGCGGCTATTTTCTGCCGTTGCTCGGAGATATCATACAGCCCGTCTCGGGGATTCATCTTGCTGTCTTCCAGGTTGATCCCTACTGCGCCTGATTCGATCACTTGTCTAACTGAATTCGCGACTTCTTCCGGCGTCGATCCATACCCGTCTTCTATATTTACGGTAACCGGGATGCTCACGGCCTGAACGATCTCCCGGACCGCGGCTAACATCGTGTTAAACGGCATGCTCCGGTCCGTGTAACCATGGGCGGCGGCAATGCCTGCGCTGGTCGTGCCTACGGCCTTGAATCCGCACTGCTCGAAGACCTTGGCGCTTGCCGCATCCCAAGCGTTGGGCAAAAGGAAGGTCTGCGTATGAAGCTCTTTGAAATCGATTGCTTTACATTTTTGTTCCGTCCAGTCCATTTTTCGCTCCTCCTGTCGATGTTGTCTTGTAGTCGCGCGTTGTTTGCATTATAACTTCCTTTTTATTCGGTGTTCATCGAAGTATGGAATGCAGCACCTAATCTTTATCTAGAATGGTGGCGGCGACCGAATCGACCCTTCGAAGACACAGGGAACATTCCGTGAACACAAAAAAAGCCTGCGGTGCAGGCTTTAACAACGAGTACATTGAAAGATTCGATATTTTGCAAACAAGTTCATCATGAGACCTGCATTCATTTCATTCTTCCACCTTAATCCGCAGTTCACCCGCTGCCACACCGTCCCCAGCTGCGCGGATCACCACTTCGCCGGTCTCCAGTCCCGACTGAACGACCAGGAGGCAACGGCCTCCGCGGGTTTCCCTGCGGCTGCTCTTATAAGGCTCGTGGTCGCGCAAATCGCCGTTATCAGTGCCAATGATCTCGCCTTTACCTTGAATGTCGAAGCTTAACTCGAAGTCCGAATTCGGGACGACGATCCCCTGATCATCCACGACGCTGACTTCGATATGCGCGATATCACGGGCGTCCGCCCTCAGCAGGGAGCGGTCGGTGTCCAGCACGATTCGATGCGGCGCTCCTGCCGTTTTCATCTCATACTCGGATACTATCGCATCGCCGTTACGGCCGACCGCACGAATGGTGCCGGCATGGTAGGGCACATGCCATTCCATGAGGCGGTTCGGGTAATCCGTCAGTTTCCGCACGCCGTACGATTCGTTGTTCATGATCAGCTCCACGCTCTCGCAATTGGTGAACGTAACAAGCCTCATCAATCTGCCCGCCTGCTCGGGAAAGGTCCAGTGGCTCGCGAGCCCAGGCGATTTCCAATGCAGCGTCCACTGCGCGCCGGCATCCTCTTGTGCCGGATCGAACACGGCGATATGAACCATCGGCTCTTCCGACCAGAAACTTTGCTGCAAATAAGAAATCGGTTTGCGGAAGCCGCAGGTATCGATCAGTCCAGATGCCCAGCCTTTGTACGGGTATGAAGCCTCTCCCAGATAATCAATTCCTGCCCAGACAAATTGCCCGATAACATAGTCATGCTTCTCGACATCAAACCAAGGATTGACCGGAAGGTAGCCCTTCACGCGGTTGCCTTCCCCCCGGTAGTAGGGGAACGTCTCGGTGCCGACGATCAGCGTATCCGGCATAGCTTCCCGGTAATGCTCATACCACTGCTCCTGATAATTAAGCCCCAGAATATCAACCAGCTCCGCCATCTTTTTCGTATGCAGGACCTTGTCTTCAATCGGGCCTTCGCGCAGGCTGATTGGCACGTTATGCGGTTCGAGCGCGCAGGTGACAGGGCGTGTTGGATCCAGCTTGCGGCAGTAATCGGTAAGCTGCTTCAGCATGACCAGCATGGATGGCTGCCCTTGATTTTCGACCTCATTGCCGACACTCCACAGAAAAATGCTCGGATGGTTCCGGTCCCGGATCAGCATCGCTTCCAGATCCTTCTCCCACCAATCATCATACAAGTGCTCATAATACAGCGACTTCCACTTGTCGAACGCTTCATCAATGACCAGAAAGCCCATGCGGTCGCATAGATCAAGCAGCTCCGGGGCCATCGGGTTATGGGCAAAGCGAATCGCATTGCAGCCCATTTCCTTCAGCCTCTCCAGCCTGCGCTTCATGGCCTGATTATTGTAGGCTGCACCCAGGCAGCCCAGATCATGGTGGATGCACACGCCCATCAGCTTCAAAGGCACCCCGTTGAGAACGAGGCCCCGGTTCGGGTCCAGAACGACTTCACGGATGCCAAACGGCGTTATATATTCATCGGTTTCAGATCCGTCCCGAACAATCGTTGTCCGGGCATAATACAAGTCCGGCTGCTCCGGCGACCACAAATGCGGAGAGGGGATCACCGTTTCCTGATCGACCGTAACCTCCTCTGAAGGAGATGTGGTCACTGGAGATTCGCACTTACCCAAAACCACACCCCGGCTGTCCACGAATTCGGTAATAACTATACAATCCGCTGGCTCTTCGCCATGATGGTTTACCCGGATTTGCGCCTGGACCGTTGCTTTATCCGGGTGGATCTCCGGTGTTGTTATGAAAGTTCCCCACGCTGCAACATGCAGCTCATCCGTACGAATCATCCATACGTTGCGGTAAATACCCGAGCCCGAATACCACCGGTCGGATGGCATCGGCGTATTGTCCACCTTGACCGCGATCACATTGTCTTGATCCCACTTGATGTGAGGCGTCAGATCGTACTGGAAGCTGACATACCCGTAAGGCCGTTTTCCGGCGAAATGACCGTTGATCCATACTTCGCTGTTATGATGAACCCCATCAAACTGAATATAGACGCGCTCATTGTCGGATGACGATTTGATATGGAAGTGCTTTCTGTACCATCCCACGTTCCATCGCGGCAGGTAAGCCTGCATGCCGCCGAATGCCATGGCGGGATCCACCTGCTGCTCGATGCTCCAGTCATGCGGAACCTGCAGCTTCCGCCACTCCTGATCTTTAAAATCCGGCTGTTGGGCGCCTGCGTAATTTCCCAGGGCGAACAACCAGCCCGTATTGAACGAGCTCATCTTCCTGCTTCGGGTTCCCGCTTCCATTGTCAGTTCTGCCATGAGCCTACCTCCTGCTCTACTCGTAAGGGATATGATAGTTGAATGACTAATAGATGGTTCGGCCGGCTGCATCCGGAATACCGGATTTCCGGTAAAAGTACGTATTTATGACATCCCGCCACTCTTTGGCATGCTCCAATTGAATATGCAGCCGCTCCCAGACATTCCGGTAGCGCCATTCATCGATATGACCTTCCAGCTTGCTCCAACGCCCGATCAGCTGCTCCACCCCCTCCACACCGCCGAAATGGGTGTCATAAATATGCTGGATCACCGTCTTGCCGGAATGAAGCACATGGCTGTACGGAACATGATGGAAGAACAGCAGCATCTCATCCGGGCACGATTCCAGCGATTCATACCGCTGTGCATTTTCGGGGAAATATTGGGAGACATAGCCGGTTCCGTCCTTGACCGTCCGGTTTACGCCGATGCCGTGACAATCGGCAAAATGATACGTCCCCCACACCGAATACTCATAACCGTCGACATTCGGTCCGTAGTGATGCCCCGGGTTGACCATCCAGCCGACGCCAAGCGGTGAGGTGTAGCTCTCGTAAACATGCCAGGAATCTGCAAGCATAGGTTCGATTTCTGCGGAAACCAAAGAATCGCCGCCAAATGTAAGACGAATCCATTCGCCTGTGATATCCTTTTCGGTCAGATCCGGATTCCAGGCGAGGCGGCCGTACCCGTAAAGGTTGGCCTGCGCCAGCGTATGCCCCGTCCAATTGTGGTCGTCTCCCACGTTGATGACGGCGGCGATCCCGCAGGCTCGATAAGGGTAGATCCCCCCGGAGACCACTTTCTTGACCTCGGTGCCCTGGCCTTCGGCGAACGTATCAAAGTCCAGGATTTCTTTCCACTGGGGAACAAGATAGCACAGATGCTTCTGCTGCCCCGTATACTCCTGCGTGATTTGAAACTCCAGCATCTGATTCGTGCCGGGCATGGCTCCAAGGAGCGGGGATACCGCTTCACGGACCTGAAAGTCCATCGGACCGTTTTTGATTTGGAGAATGACGTTGTTTTTGAACTGTCCATCCAGTGGTTTAAAATGGTCGTAAGCTGCGCGGGCCCGGTCCGTTGACCGATCTCTCCAATCCTGAAGGCAGTTGTACACGAAGCATCTCCAAATGACGAGCCCGCCGAACGGCTCCAGCGCTTCCGCCAGCATGTTCGAACCGTCCGCATGCGTACGGTCATAGGTAAACGGGCCCGGACGATGCTCCGAATCCGCCTTTACGACAAATCCGCCGAAATCGGGAATATATTCGTATATTTCTTTTGCTTTTTCCTTCCACCAATCGCCCACCCGGGAATCCAGCGGATCGGCCGTGTCCAGTCCGCCAAGCTCCATCGGGCTTGCATAGTTGACGCTGAGAAACAATCGGATGCCGTAACGGCGGAAGATCCCGGCCACATTCGCCACGTCCGGCAGAAACTGCCGAGTAATCAGCTGCGTTTCCGTCCGGTGGACATTGACGTTGTTTATCGCGATGCCGTTGATGCCGATGGACGCCATCAGCCTGGCATAGTCCCGGATACGGGCGTTATCCTCAACAAACCGGTTATTTTGAAAAAAGATCGATCTGCCGGCATACCCCCGCTCAATGGAACCGTCCATATTGTCCCAATGGTTCATCATGCGCAGCGGATTCCGCGGGCTGTCCGTCACATCCAGTCGGTCCAGTTCCTGTCCGGTCCGCAGAACCCGCAGCAGATGAAATGTGCCGTACAAGAGGCCCCTGTCCGTATTCGCCATCACATACAGCGAGCCGCCGCCGTTCTCGGGATGACGCCGGATGGCATACCCTTCTTCCCCTAGATCCTTGATCCGTGCTGCATTCATCCATTCTTCCTGTACACCGATCTCCTCGAGTAAAGCAAGCCGGATCAGGTTCGACGCCTGCCGATCCGGGTCTGACACGATGGCAGGAAGGGCGCCTGTCATTTCACGAATGCCGTGCGTGAGTTCGGCGAGCGCGGAATCGATCACATCCGAATTGCCATATACCGCGATTTGGGTCAGTTCCTTCATCCCGGCGAGTGATTCATTATTCGTATAGCTGAGCCAGCCCTGATCTGCTGACGAGTATGGAAGCCTTGCCTCTTGCGCCATGAGCTTCTCGTCCCTCCCGATGATCTTTATATAAAATAATGCGGATATTTCTCTTTTAAAAAGTCCTGCTCCACGACGACAAGGCGGAGATGCTGCTCCATCACCTTCATCGCGTGTTCTTTATCCTGCTGAATGATCAGCTGGTAAATTTCCTTATGTTGACGAATAATATTTTCCCAGTTGGAGTCTTTGGAGAGCCGGAGCAGCCGCAGCCTGTTAAAATGAATGTTCAGCTGCTGCAGCATTTTCCACGTCCGCTGTTTGCCGGTGGCGTCAAACAGGATCTGATGGTACTCTTCATCCAGCTCAAACAGCCTGTAGAAATTGTTCTGCCCGGCACAAACATCCTGCATGGCAATGTTCGCTTCAATCTTGAACCGAGCGTCTTTATCCAATTGGTCGCAGGCAAGCGCCACGATTTCTTTTTCCAGCTTCTCGCGGATAAACCGGCCTTCCTCCACATACTTCAGGTTAATGCGGGACACAATGGTGCCGCTCTGCGGGATGATGTCCAGCAGTTCTTCTTCCGCCAGCTTCATAAACGCTTCCCTGACGGGCGTTCTGCTGACGTTCAGCTCGTCCGCGATTTCCTTCTCCGAAATTTTGGTGCCGGGTTCGAGCTCCAAATGAAGAATTCTTTCCCTCAGCAGGTTATAGGAATAAGCCCTGGTGGAACCCTTGATTTTCTGCTCTGTCGACATTACGGTTACCTCTTTCTCCTTGCTTTCATTTCACAACACGCGAAGGTTGAAATGACTGCCAAACATTCTTTTTTTAAAATAATTTAGTCGGACAACACTGCGGGCACTTACAGGATTTCTATCATCGAACCGGTTGGTATAAAGTGGACCGGAAGTCCGGGAAATCTGCCGGCAAGCCGTTCGCTGATCAGCTTCATCCCCGGTTCCTCGCTGGCTGCATGACCCAGCATCAACAGCGCTTTGGCTCGTCCCTGCGCGGTTGCATCCCTGACATATTCGGGCGTTTCCCATTCCGGCCCTTCACCGATGATCATCAAATCCAGACGTTCTTGCTCGAATAACGGGATCGCGTGCTGTCCACCTCCCCTGTACCCGACAGCAACTCCGATTAGCCCGCAGACCGTTTCGGGATCGCCGACGGCACGCAGGTAGGGCAGATTCAGCTTCTGTTTTACATGCTCGGCGATGTCGGATAACCTACGGCTCTGCGGCAGCCGCACAACGGAAGCCGTTCCGAGATCCCGGTGCTCATCATCCTCCCATCCCAATGCTTCGATCAGTCCTGCCGTGATGATATCCGGCCGATAACTGTGCGGATGATCGTGAAACCGGTAAATGATCATATCATCCGATTCGATCAGCTTCCGCTTGGCCGCATGAACGGGATCTTCCGGAGCGAAACCCTGCTCTTCCTGATGACTGTAAAAAGTCCCTTCGTGCGTAACCAGCAGGTTCACCTCAAGCCGGATGGCCTCAAGGACAACATCATGGGAAGCGATGAAAGCGACCCCGATTCCGCGGACCTCCGCTTCGGGAGTTCCGGCGATGATCCGGTCGATCCGGGATTGCAAATCCCCCGCGGGTTCCGTTAAATACGTTACAACCTCCTGAGCGGTAACACGCAAACCATTCACTCCTTCGGACCATGAAAAGCATGGATGTTCGTTGTGGATGTCATGCTAATACGGCATAACGCCCGGCGAGTTGAAAACAGGCTGCCATTTCGCTGGCGAAACGGCAACCCGATTCGTGTAACTTCAGATAAGTTCGTGTTTATGACGACTTACCGACTTACTTCTTCTCTTTATAAGCTTTATAAGTCTTGTTGGCAAGCTTAACATAATTATCCAGACCCTGGCCCTTGAGCTCGTTCACGAATGCGTCGAACTGGGACAACGGTCGCTCGCCGAGGATAAATTTGAGCGTGTTTTGATCCGAGTAGTCTTTCAGCGGCGTGCTCAGCAGGGTCGCCTGCTCGCGGTCTTCCACGGAATAAGGGATCGGCGGCTCGGCCGGTATGACGGTTTTCGTCTTTTTCATATCTTCCTGGAACTTCTTCTCTTCGTCGCTGAACATCGATTGCAGCAGCTCCGTTGTACCGCCGTAGGCGAACACCCCTCCGGAGAAGCCATAATCGATACGCAGATCCTTCGTTCCTTTCGGGTTCAGGCCGTTATAGTTGATATCGTCGACCAGCTTCCGGACGCCGTTCTCTTTGGTATACGTTACCCCTTCAACACCCCACTTGGCAAACTCTTCGCCTTCGTCGCTGTAGTAGAGCCAGTCAATGAACTGGAGAATCGCCTTAAAGTTCGGGTTTTCCTTGGCTTTGGCCAGAATCATCACGCCGTTCTCCAGACGGGAGCCGGACATCAGCTGACCTGCAGGTCCTCCTGGCACCGTAATTTTGGCGATGGAGAATTTGCCCTCTCCGAGCGATTTGTTCATGTCCGTACGATGCAGCACGACGGTCTGGGAGTTGCCGTTGATCACAAACGATTTACCGGATACGAACTTCTGAGTCGCCTGATCGTCCGTTTGCGTAAAGCTTTCTTTGTCCAGCAGGCCTTCGGATACAAGCTTGTTGAAATACGTCAGCATATTTTTGTATTCCGGCGTCGTGGACGTGTACACGAACTCGTCCTTGTCCGCTTTGTAAGTGAGACCGTTGCCGAATCCCCAGCCGCCCTTCGTTCCGAATCCGGTCGCCGCGATGCTCAGCGTACTGTTAAACTGGAACCGGTCGGAGAACGGAATCGAGTCCGGATAAATTTCCTTCAGCTTCTTGAGAGCGGTATACAGCTCATCCCAGGTCGCAGGAATCGGAATGTTGTTCTTCTCAAAAATGTCGGTCCGCACGAGCAGCGTATAATCCGGCCATACCTCTTCATGCAGGCCAGGGAGTACATAGTATTTACCGTCCTCCTGCCGGAGTCCGTCCAGCTCCTCTTCCATGCCCCATTTTTCGATTTTATCCTTAAAATTCGGCATCATATCAATGTAATCGCTTACCGGCAGAATCGCACCGGATGACACAAAGGAAGCTTCTTCCCCGGGATACGTTTTCGGAATGATCAGCGGAGCGTCTCCCGAGCTGATCAGCAGCGAGCGCTTCTGGCTGTAATCGCTCATCGGAACGATCGTTGGCTGAAGCGTGACGCCCGTTCTTTTCGTGATTTCCTGGAACAGCATCCAGTCCTTCTTGTAAGGGTAGGCCGGCTGGTCGCTGAAAAGAATCGGCAGGTTAAACGGCTCGGTTGCCTTGAAAGAAACGTTAACGCCGTAATTTTCCATCGCACCTTTGGATTGGTCCTTGGCTTCCCCGCCGCTGCCGCCAAGATTGTTGCTGCAGGCAGCCACGGACAGGCTCATCACTGCGGCCATCAGCGTCATTCCCCATTTTTTACGAGAACGCTTGAACATTTGTTTACTCCCCCCATGAATGAATATCGGAACTGCAAAGAAGTGTAAAGCTATGAAATGAATGCGGCGATCCGGACCGGATTTATCCTTTCACGGAACCCAGCATAACACCCGATACAAAGTACTTTTGGACAAAAGGGTAAATCAGCAGAATTGGCAGAATAGTCAGAACCATCGTGACCGATTTAATGTTCGCAGAGATTTGGGTCAGATTATCCGCTGACGTCGCCCCCGCGGAGGCGCCACCTGTTGCCCCGGCAATGAGGTTCCGCAAGTATACGGTGACCGGGAACAGTTCCTTCTGGTCCATGTACAGGAAAGCGGAAAACCATGAGTTCCAATGTCCCACCGCATAGAACAGCATCATGGTGGCCATGATCGCCTTACTGAGCGGAAGAATAATGCGGAACAGAATCCCGTACGTATTCAAACCGTCGATCGAAGCCGCTTCTTCCAGCTCCTCCGGCATGTTCTCGAAAAATGATTTCATGATCAGCATGTTGTAGATGCTGATGGCACCCGGAACGACGATCGCCCAAATCGAATTGGCAAAGCCAAGACTGTTTATGAGCACATAGTTCGGGATCAGCCCGCCGTTAAAGAACATGGTGAACACCGCGAACATCGTCAAAAATTTGCGTCCCATCAGCCTTTTCTTGGACAAGGCGTAGGCAAAGATCGTCGTCATGAACATCGAAATGGCCGTTCCGACCACCGTATACACGACGGTGTTTTTGTAGTTCGTCCAGAACATCGCGTCCTTGGCCACCGTCCGGTACGTGTCGATATTGAAGCCTCTCGGAATCAGGTTGACCTTCCCCGCATTGATATAAGCCTCGCTGCTGAAGGACTGGGCGAGCACGTTAATGAAAGGAAATACCGTAATGAAGACAATCAGCAGCAAAATGATCGTGTTGACGACTTTGAACACTTTATAAGAAGCGGAATCTTTCACTTGAGGACCTCCTTACCATAGGCTTCTTTCCGTTACTTTTCTGGAAATCGCATTGACTGAGAACACCAGAATGAGCCCGATGATCGATTCGAACAATCCGATGGCCGTGGCGTAGCTGAAGCTGCTGGATTGAAGACCGACCCGGAACAAATATGTAGAAATGACGTCGGAAGTTTCGTAGATGACCGGATTGTACAGCAGCAGTATTTTTTCAAAACCGATCGCCAGGAAGCTGCCCATGTTCAGGATCAGCAGAGTGACGATGGTCGGCAGAATGCCGGGAATCGTTACATGCAGCGTCTGCTTCCAGCGGTTGGCGCCGTCAATTTTGGCTGCTTCGTACAGCGACTCGTCGATCGTCGTCAGTGCGGCCAGATACAGAATCGCTCCCCAACCCATGCCCTGCCACACTTCGGAGGTGACGTATATCGCCCGGAACCACTCGGCCCGCTGCATGAAGTTAATGCCGTCCCCGCCGAAGAAACGAATGAGTGCATTGATGGAGCCGCTCGCCGAAGTCATCTGCAGAATCATGCCGGCCACGATGACAATGGACAGAAAGTGTGGCATGTACGAGGCGGTTTGAACAAATTTCTTGAACTTCTTGTTCTTCACTTCATTAAGCAGTAACGCAAAGATAATCGGAATCGGGAACGTGAACAGCAGGGTCAACGCGCCGAGAATCAGCGTGTTCGTAAATACCTTCCAGAAGGTGGGATCCTGGATAAACATCCGGAAGTAGTGAAGCCCTACCCATTTCTCTCCATAAATGCTCCCGCCGGGAACAAAACGACGGAAAGCGATGACGTTGCCGATCATCGGCCCGTATTTGAAAATGAGCAGGTAAATGATCGGTAATACCAAGAGCGAATACAACTGCCAGTCTTTGCGTAGAAGCCTTCCTACAGAACGCTGCTTCTGTTTTTTGACGGCTCTCTCCTGGGGCAAGACGGGGCTTGCGGCCTTCGTTTCCATTCTTCAGATCACTCCAATCCGCGCAGAACATGTCGCTGTTATTTGTGCACTTCTCGTACCAATCCGTCTGATGTCTCGCGCAACCATTTCACATATGAACATTCATCCCGGTCCGGGCAGACGGATAAACCGCTTACAATTCGTGTGGCTCAAGTGCGGTCGTCGAACCCTGAAAAAGACCTCCCCTTTCTTAAAGCGCTTACAAATAACCCTCAAAAAACTCAAGACATCTGTTCTCCAAAGCTTTTTTGAACCTAGAAACACAATAGACCGGAATAAAAATGGTGAGGCAGTTCAGAAGACAATTGGAATACTAGTATAACTAGTATGGTAGTTGAGTTGTTTTTATTGTAATGGACCTTTTCCTGGATTTCAATATTTTTCTTTCGAGAACTTTAAAAAAAGTTGCATTGCCAGGCAGACACAAAAAACAAAGCCCGCTGTCGCAGACTTTGTTGCGTTAATGTATTCTTATGGCTCCTTATTTGGTATGGAAACAAGAATCGTTTCCTCCGAATCCATTAGATTGGGGCTTTCATCCATGTGCCAGCTGAGCTGCTCAACCTCTCAAGGACATCGTCCGTAACCGGAAGTCCCAGCTGCTCCATTGCATACAAGAACGAGCCTACAACGGGAGGAAAATGCGGATCCATCAAACGGAATGGTCTTCCCGGATCATCTGTGGAGATACGCTTAAGCTTTCCCTGAAAATAAGTGCTGTTCGCCACGCTCCCGATGCACGCAACCCGCAGCGTTTCGGCCTGAAAATGCCGTCCGAGCAAGCGGATGCCGACCACGATCTGGTGAATGGACCGGTCGCAAACCGCTTGGGCTAATGAACTGCCTGCCGCTGCCGCCTCTGTAACATAAGGAGCAAAGGCTCCAAATACCCGGTCCCTTTCGCGGCGGTCATCATGGAAACCGTTCCTGCCCAGGAGTGCAAGTTCCCCAAGGTCGGCTGCATTCCAATGCGAGAGCATATCATGAACCAGACGCCCGTCAGTATCGCCCGTATGTCCGGCAATGGCTTCATAAACGGCGTCATAGGCCAGAAACCTGGCTGCGCTTGCAGCATAGTGATGATAGTCGTAATTACGTATGTATTCCCCTTCTTCATTGATACCGAAAATAATTGAGCCTGTACCGGAAATCACCACGACGCCTGGCTTTGCCATCAATGCACCATAATGGGCGGCGACCGCATCGTTTACGTGCCACTTGGGGCATGTTATTTCCGGTAAATGGGTCAGTTCCTTCACCCACTCTAAATCCTGATCCCGGTCGTAACCGGCGATGCCTGCGGCCATGCCGCAAATTTCCCCAGGAGAACACCCCGCGACGGAAAGGGCTTTGCGGATCGCCGTCTTGACATTATCCGTTGCCTGGTTATCCCGATGCTGCGATGCCGCTTTCTGATCCTCGATGTACGCAGCGATGTTTCCTTCCGGACTTGCAATGATCACTCTGGTATTGGAGCCCCCTCCGTCGATACCCATAATCAGTTTCCTTCCAGCCATAAAATCCCCTGCCCCCTTATCTCTACCATCCAATCACTAACCCGAGAAGAACTCCCGCCTTCATGGAAGTTATTTACTAGTTAGGTTTAATTCGACAAAGTTCTCTACATATCCTCCTCCAAAAACCCCCTCAAAACGACCCAGGATTCCGGAACATTCAGTGTTCCTTGACCGCTTCCTCCAAAGCAGCTTGGTTTGCGGTCGCCTGTTATCCTACGGAGAGAATGGGAATACTTTGATTCGTACCCCTGTTTATCCAGATCCTTCTCATGTCCATGCCGGGTACGATCAATCGAGTACAGTTCGGGTATGTATATATGATGCGGTTTATTTTGTAAAAGGAGGTTGCACTCATGTTGGAAGGAAACAGACCGATGCCGGCAGAAGAAGGCTTGGATCATAGTTTAGCTTTTCTTAAAGAAGGCTATTTGTACATCACGAACCGAACCCTCGGATTTCAATCGGATGTATTCGAGACGCGTTTGCTTGGCGAACGGGCCATTTGCATGCGCGGGGAAGAAGCCGCCAGGCTGTTTTATGACGAGGACAAATTTATCCGGTTCGGTGCGGCACCCAAACGCGTGATCAAAACGCTGTTCGGTGAAAACGGGGTTCAAACGCTGGACGGCGAAGCCCATCGCCACCGGAAAGCGATGTTCATGTCCCTCATGTCCGACGACGCGATGCAGCGTATACGGGAGCTGACCCGAAAATATTGGGAGATTGCAGCGAAAAACTTTGAAACGCGGAAAGAAGTCGAGATTTACGAGGAAGCCAAGGAATTGTTATGCCGGGTTGCCTGCGAATGGGCTGGAGTTCCGCTTGAGCCGGAAGAAGTACGAGAGAAAACGGGCTGGTTCGGCGCCTTGTTCGAATCTCCCGCCTCCATTGGAATCACCTATATGAAAGGCCGGAACGCCAGAACCAAGGCGGAGTCCTGGGTCAGCGGCCTGATTGAAGACGTGCGCGCCAACCGTTTCACAGCGCCGGAACATTCGGCACTGGCCGTGATCTCTTTTTACCGGGATCTGAATGGCCAGCTGCTCGACTTAAAAACTGCCGCCATGGAAATGCTGAATATTATTCGCCCGATCGTCGCCGTTTCCATTTATATCGCCTTTACCGCACTTGCCGTCATTCAGCAGCATGAAGAGCGGGAAAAGCTGGCCGGATCGGATGAGGTGCGGCTTGGCCACTTTATCCAGGAGGTCCGCCGTTTCTATCCTTTCTTCCCCGTGACGGCGGCACGGGTGGCAGAGGATTTTGTCTGGAAAGGTTATCGATTTGAGCAAGGGACGTTAACCATGCTGGACCTGTACGGCACCAATCACCACCCGGACCTGTGGGACAAGCCGGAGAAGTTTATGCCGGACCGTTTTCATCATTGGAGAGGTTCCCCTTTCCGGTTTATTCCTCAAGGCGGAGGCGATCATGATACAGGGCACCGGTGCGCCGGCGAATGGCTAACCCTGGAAATCATGAAGGAGAGCCTCGACTTCCTGGCCAACCGGATGAGCTATGACGTGCCACAGCAGGATTTAAGCTACAGCTTCAGCGATATTCCGTCGCTGCCTCACAGCAACATTGTCATTCAGAACGTCCGAAGTGTTTAGATATGAGTTGGCACAAGATCAATAACCCACACGTTCCCTGGACAGAGAAAAAGCCGCAGCAATGCGGCTTTTTCTCTTGCATCTGAATGATCATTATCGGGGTCCATGCCAAAGGACCTGGATTCACATGGCAGCCAGACCTCTTTTTTGCGTAATGACTTAGCGCTGTTTCCAATCGATTTTGCCCAGAATGCGCAGCACGCTGCGGACAAGCATTTGGAAGCTGCCCATGACGAACAGCCACACGCCCGCCGTTTGCATCGACTCCTGAAAAAATAGCATGCTGCCACTGATGTAGCACAGCGAAATGATGATGTCGCTCGCGATCCGCAGAACCTTGCCGGGTTCATGGACCACAAGCCGGTGGTGCCGGAACTTGACCACCCAATGCCAATGATGTTCATCCGTCTTAAGCTGCTCAAACTCCATGAGATGATGCCGGATAATAAATCAGCTCCTTCCGTAACACAAAGAGGACTGCCTGCACAGGAGCCCGCATCTTTTTATAAGAAAGTGCGTTTTATTTCATTACCCGCCCCATCCTTCATGAATCAATCCCATGAGCCGTTAATAAAACGTACCCACATCGCAGTAATTTTTAGATATAGGCAAATTTTACTCCTAAATGGAAATCTGTTCGGATATGATGAAAGTAATTCTTATGGAAAGGGTGTTTTCTATGAAAAAAACCGCCGTCTTACCTACAAACGGGAGGGCGACTATACTTTAACCCTCCTGCATTACGGGAGGAATCCAATTGAATTCCAGAATTAAAAAATTCATTTCCTACTATAGACCCTACAAGGGACTGTTTGCCGCCGATATGGCATGCGCTTTTATTTTGTCGGCGATTACGCTTGTTCTTCCGCTCGGCGTCCGCTACATTACCTCCGAGCTGCTTGACGGTGCTCATTCTGACGCGCTGTCCCAAATCTATGCCGTCGGTGCGGGGATGCTCGCATTGGTCATTCTCCATATTGCCTGCGAGGTGTTCGTGGACTACAAAGGCCACATGATGGGCGCGATGATGGAAGGCGACATGCGAAGCGAACTGTTCGAGCATTTGCAGAAGCTTTCGTTCCGTTTTTACGACGAACAAAAAACCGGCCAGCTGATGACCCGGACCACAAACGATATTTTATCCCTTGCCGAGCTGTACCATCACGGACCGGAGGACCTGCTCATCTCGATCTTGAAATTTACCGGTGCGTTTATCATTTTGATCGCGATCGACGTTAAGCTGACCTTGATCGTCTTTCTGTTTTTGCCGGTGATGGCTGCGTACGCGTTTTATTTTAACCGGAAAATGAATGCGGCTCTGCGAATCAGCCGGGACCGGATCGGGGACATCAATGAGCAGGTGGAAGACTCCCTCGCCGGAATTCGTGTGGTCAAATCGTTTACGAACGAGCACGTGGAGATCCGCAAATTCGCCCGGGCCAATGCCCGCTTTCTCCAGAGCCGGAGCGACGGGTACAAGAGCGAAGCCATTTTCTCTGGCGGAATGATCGGCTTTACACAGCTGATTACCGTCGCCGTTATCGTCTTCGGCGGTGCCGCTATCCTCCACTCGTCGATGCAGCTTCCGGACTTGCTGACCTTCTTTTTATGCATTGGCATTCTGATCGAGCCCATTCAGCGGATGGTGAATTTCGCAAGGCTGTATCAGGAAGGTATGACGGGGTTTGACCGGTTCATGGAGATTTTGGAGGTAGAGCCGGATATCTGCGACGCGCCAGGTGCGGCAGAGCTCGGCCATGCCGAAGGCAAGGTGGAATTCCGGCAGGTCTCCTTCAAGTATAAAGACGATCACCGGGAAGTGCTGACCGACCTGTCTCTTACCATCGAAGCCGGCGAATACGTAGCCATCGTCGGTCCGTCCGGCGTCGGGAAAACGACGCTGTGCTCCTTGATCCCCCGGTTTTATGAAGTCAGCAAAGGAACCATTCTTCTGGATGGCAAAGACATCCGCGGATTGACTTTGCGCTCCCTCCGGCGGAACATTGGCATCGTCCAGCAGGATATCTATTTATTTGCCGGCACAGTTATGGATAATATCCGTTACGGCAACGTGGAGGCGACCCACGAGGAAGTCATCGAGGCGGCGAAAAAGGCCCATGCCCATGATTTCATTATGGGGCTGCCGGACGGCTATGATACCGACATCGGCCAGCGCGGAATCAAGTTATCCGGCGGTCAGAAGCAGCGGCTCAGCATTGCACGCGTGTTTCTCAAAAATCCGCCCGTGATCATCTTTGACGAAGCCACCAGTTCCCTTGACAATGACAGCGAGCTGGCAGTACAGTCGTCGCTGGAGAAGCTGTCCGACAACCGTACGACGTTGGTGATCGCCCACCGGCTGTCTACGGTCCGGAATGCACAGCGGATCATCGTGTTGACCGATGACGAGATTGCGGAACAGGGAACGCATGAAGAGCTTTTGGCACTGGGCGGCACCTATGCGCATTTATATAACATGCAGCTTAAGTTGTGACCGGCTGCTCCCCTACAAAAAAACCATCCAGCCCAATAGGGATTTCTCCCTGAGGCTCTGGATGGTTTTTGCTGCTTCAGACTACTCTTCGTAAATTTTGGTGAGCATTTGGCCCAACTCCTGCAGCGCCTGCTCTTCCTGCTCACCGTCGGCTTCCAGCCGGATTTCATCGCCGGCGGCAATGCCCAGGGTCAACAGCCCGAGGGAGCTTTTGCCGTTGGCTTTTTTCTCGCCTTTGAACAGCGTAACTTTACAAGGAAACGTATTTGCCTTCTCTACGAACAGTTTCGAAGGGCGGGCATGAAACCCTTGCGGGTGGATGACGGTAAAAGTTTGGGTTACCATAGCTTATGCTTCACTCCTTAGTTGTTGGTTGACAAAATCAAGCACCTCTTGCTGGGAGCTCATGCCGATCGCCTGCTCGGCCAAGCCTGCCCATTCCTCTCTGGACAAGCGGGAAATCAGTTCTCTGGCCGGGAGTACGGACGAGGCGCTCATGCTGAATTCGTACAGTCCGAGGCCGAGAAGAAGCGGAATCGCTGCCGAATCTCCGGCCATTTCACCGCACATGCCGGCCCATTTGCCGTGGCGGTTAGCTGCCTGGATCACAAGCTGCACCAGACGGAGAATCGACGGATGATGAGGCTGATACAGATAGGCAACCGATTCGTTCATCCGGTCCGCCGCCATCGTGTACTGAATCAGGTCGTTCGTGCCTATGCTGAAAAAGTCCACTTCCTTCGCCAACACATCGGCGGCGATCGCTGCAGCGGGAATTTCGATCATAATGCCGACTTCAAGCGAATCGGACACCTTTGTGCCCTCCTGCTCGAGCTTGGCACGTTCTTCCGCCAGAATCCGCTTCGCCTCACGAAGCTCGCCCAGGACGGCGATCATCGGGAACATAATGGCTAGCTTGCCGTGCATGCTGGCCCGAAGCAGCGCCCGAAGCTGGGTGCGGAACAAATCCTCCTTATCCAGGCATAAACGGATGGCCCGCTGGCCCAGAAACGGATTCATCTCTTTCGGCAGCTGCAGGTAAGGCAGCTCTTTATCGCCGCCGATATCCAGCGTACGGATGACGACGCGCTTGCCGTTCATTTTCTCCAATACATGCTTGTATACGGAATACTGCTCTTCTTCGGAAGGGAACGAGCTGCGTCCCATATACAGAAATTCGGTACGGAACAAGCCAATGCCGTCCGCCCCGTTCGCCAGCACCTTCTCCAGATCGTCAATGCCACCGATATTGCTGGCCAGCTCCACCTGAACGCCGTCAGCGGTGACCGACGGTCGGTCCACGTAGCTGCGCATGCGGGTCTTATACTCCTCATACTCGGCCTTACGAGCGGAATATTCGCGGAGCTGCTCATCCGACGGATTGACGATGACCTGCCCGGCCGTTGCATCAAGTATGACCATATCCCCCGTCCGAATCGCAGAAGCATCCGCTCCGGTCCCGACGACGGCAGCCAGCTCCAGGGAGCGGGCCATGATGGCGGAATGCGACGTCCGGCTTCCGATCTCCGTGACGAAGCCCCGGACGAATTCCAGATTTAACTGGGCCGTATCCGATGGGGTCAAGTCTTTGGCAATCAGAATCGTTTCGGCGCTCAGCTCGGACAGCGCGCTGTGCTCCCGTCCCTCCAGCTTGCTGATGACCCGTCCCGTGATATCCTTAACGTCCGCCGCGCGTTCCCGCAGCATCTCGTTATCCATGGACTGCAGCGCTTCGATGATGCTGGAAGCCACTTCGTACAGGGCATATTCCGCGTTGACGCCTTCGTTCTCAATCTGGTCCAGCGTCGTGTCGATCAGGTCCGGGTCGTCCAATAGAAACAGGTGAGCTTCGAAAATCTCGGCCTTCTGCGGTCCAAGCCGCTCCAGCGTCGTTTCCCGGATCCGGTCGATATCAGCCTTGGCCGCATCCACCGCGCTGCGAAGACGCTGTTTCTCGGCGGCAGGATCGTCGACCTTTCTCTGCTGCGGGATGGACTCCTCCGCTTCCAGCCGGTATGCTTTGGCAATGGCGATGCCCGGTGATGCGGGCACGCCGGTCAGCAGTTGGCTCATGGGCCATACCTCCTTATTTTACGTTGGAATTCGTCTATCGTGAACATGCTAGTTTTCGATCGATTATTGATGATTGTAGGCCTTCAACACTTCCTCGGTCAGCATATGGTCTGGATCAAGACCGCTTACTTCGGCAAAAGCCTGGCGGGCGCCTTGATCCGCGATCAGGCTCTGCAGCTTGACGGCCTCCGGATCTTCTGCGAAGTCGAATTTAAGAGCCAGCGCCATGACCTCGGTCAAATGCTCGAAGGAACCGCCCTGCTCCCAGGCACGAAGCGCCGGCCGGACCAAGCGGTCATCCGGAGACAGCTTACGGATCGGCGACCGGCCGACCCGGACAACCTCGTCGCTCAAATACGGATTGCGGAAGCGGTCCATGATCGTGCGGATATAGTTCTCATGCTCCGCAGGATCAAAGCCGTAAGCACGCACGAGCATGCTTCCCGTTTCCTGAAGCGCACCGGTAACCAGCCCGGCGACTTCCTCGTCCTTCATCGCTTCCTGGATGGTCGCATATCCTTTCCGGTATCCGGCATAAGCCGCGCTGCAGTGACCGGTATTTACTGTGAAAAGCTTGCGCTCAATATACGGAATCAAGTCGTCAACGTAATGAACCCCTTGGATTTCCTGGGAGCCGGAGAACATTTGGGATCGATTGATCACCCATTCGTAGAACGGCTCCACCGTGACAGCTAGCGGATCCTCATGATGCTGCAGCGGCACGATACGGTCTACCGCAGAATCCGGGAAGGCTGCAAAAGAAGCCGCTTTTTGCTGCTCTTCGAGCGACAAATGGCCCATGACATGTTCTTTCAGCTGCGTGCTGGCGCCGATGGCGTTCTCGCAGGCAATAACATGCAGCGGAGCAGCTCCGAGCTCCATCCGAAGCTTCAAACCAGCTGCAATCCCCGGCGCGATATGTTTCAGAATGTTCACTCCCACAGCCGTCGTGACCAGATCGGCGGAAGCCACTGCTTCTGCAACCGCTGCGGGATCCCGTCCGTCAATGGCGTTAACGCCCTCTACCGGGATTTGCTTCCCGCTCTCGTCGGCAATGGTGACCGTGTAAGAACCGCGCTGCTGGATCGTTTGCACTAACGACTCGTTCACATCGGAAAATACGACCTCGTAACCCGACTGCGACAGCAGCAAGCCGATAAATCCCCTTCCGATATTTCCTGCGCCGAAATGTAGAGCCTTCATTCTTCCATCCCGCTTTCAAAGATACTCAAAATTTCCTCGGCGGTCTTCGCCGTACGGATGCCTTCCATGCTGTCCTCATCCGAGCAAACCATGGCGACGCTGGTCAGAATGTCCATATGCTCACCGTTTTGGGCGGCAATCCCGACGACGAGCACCGCCGGCTCATCCCCGCCAAAATCGACACCATCCGGAATTTGCAGCACGGCCAGTCCGGTCGACTTGATCATTCCTTTGGCTTCGTTGGTCCCATGGGGAATGGCCAGGCCTGCGCCCATATAAGTGGACAAGGCGTTTTCGCGTTCAATCATCTTATCGACATATTCCTGTTCCACATGTCCAGCATCAACCAGCATTTGTCCGGCAAGGCGAATGGCCTCATACTTGTCGGATACTTTAACGTTCACTCGAATTTGATCTGCGGATAAAATACTCATGATGATCACTCTCTTTCCAATTTGTTTTTTAAGTATGCACGGAGATGGGCGGACAATAGTTCCCTGATGCGCCCTTCATCCCCCTCCGCAAGGGCTTCAATCATATCCGTGTCCAGCAGCGTTGCGCTGATTTCGCTCAGCACCTCCAGGGTTTCCCGCTCGAGCTGCCGCGGAGCCAGCATCAGCAAAAAGCGCGACAGCTCAACGTCACCTGAGTCATCCAGCTTGAACGGCTGATCCAGTGCAAAGAGCAGCAAAGCCGGCCGTTTCACCGCATTGCTGCGCGTATGAAACAGCGCCAGCTCCGTGCCGGGAATCAGCTGGGTCCCGTGCTGTTCCCGCTGCAGCAGCAGAGCCGCGACCGCTTCCGGGTCGATGATCACGTCCCGGAGCGTCGGCGCTGTGCAGGCGGCAAGCAGCCATTGATCAAGGCTCGGCTGCCCTTCGATTCGCAGCGGCAGCACGCGAAAAGCTTCCAGGAGCTCAATGCTTTGCTGGAGGGTTTGGTGCAATGAACGCAAGCCGTCGATATCGGCTGTGCCGGCCGCTTCCCGGCGTCCGGCAGGCCAATCTCTCAGCTCAGGTGCCAAATCCTCCAGTAATCCTGGCAGCGGCTCGGCATCCGCTGATAACGCGTCCGGCAGGTGCTTCACGCCGCGGTGCCGGATATAATCCCGGAGCTTCTCCGCTTCAGATGGGGTAAGCAGCGGGCTCAGCTTCAAATATTGTTCCTCCGGCAGCGGCAAATCGACGGTACTGATGATCAAATCATAGTCCGTTCTCGGTATCCTTGCGGCCTCATACCATGAAGCCTGTTCGACGATTTGGAGCTGCGGAAATTCTTTGCGCAGCCGAACTGCCAGCATTTTCGAAGAGCCGATCCCGCTTGTGCATACGATCACCGCTCGCAAATGCTGATGGATCTGGCCGATCCGCTCCCGCGCGGCTCCAAAATGCATCACCAAAAAAGCGATCTCTTCGTCCGGGATGCGGACGGAAGGAAAAACGGCGTCCGCTGCCTGCCGGACCCGGCCGAACAGCTCGGCATAGTCCTTGCGGATCGTATCCAGCAGCGGATTCCGGATCCGCTGCCCTGCTGTGATTCGTTCCATCGCCGCTTTCAGGTGCATGAACAAACCGTCCCGAAGGGAGCGGTCAGCGGTGTAGTCGTTCGCATCCAGTTCCCTCATTTTGCGGATGAGCGACCGGACCGTTCCGGCAAGCTCCAGATCGTCCGCCGGAAGCATTCCTGTCGAATGAGCTAAGGCTCTTTCAAGAAGTTCTGCGGTATACCTCACTTCAGGCAGCGAATATTCCATGTTCAGAACTTCACTCAACTCATCGCATAAAAGTTCAGCAGACTTCATTTTATGGTCTTGAGCCGGCATAGCAGATGGCCGGTCAAACCGCCGCAGATTGATGAGGCGGTCGGCTTCCGCTTCAGTGATTGTGATGCCCTTGCGAATGCGGGCTGCCGCGATGGACAGCCGGATCAGCAGATCGGTATAGGCTTCCTCACTGAAGGATTCTTCCTGATGCCGCTCCTCCCACTTCCATAAGGTTTCTTCGATCGTCGAAATGCGGTCCGCCCCGGCCATTGAGGCGATTCTGGCATCCACTGGATGATGCGGATTCTGCTCCGAATACCCGATAAGCGACAAGTCATCCAACCGGAAGCGGACGAGTGTACGAATCGCCTCGCGGATCAAGGGCTCCGAGCCGGTAATTTCCACTCCATAACCTCGCCGACGGATCAGCAGCAAGCCTTGTTTGCCGATCCAGTCGGTCAAATCGTCCAGATCCGCTCCTACGGTCGGTACCGTGACCTTCATCTCGTGGGCAAGCGTAAACAGCTTCACCGGTTCCCACGAACCGAGCAGCCGGGCAAGGAGGTATACCTGCCGCTCATCCGCCGAATATTCGATCTCGGCGGGCATGAGCAGCTCCGAACGGACTTGTTCAATTTGTGAAGGATCACCTTCTACACTGAGGCCGGAACCGGCTTTCCGGTGAAGCGTAATCCCGTGCCGATGCAGATAGCTCTCGACCGTGTCCAGCTCCCTGTGCACCGTCCGCGGGCTGACCCGAATGCTGCTGGCGATTTCGGCAACCGTACTCTCCGAAGGGCTGCGCAGCAGCAAATCCAAGATCTGTCTTACACGGTGTGACAATTCCATGCCCCTTAGCCTCCATAACGACCGCAAAAGGCGCTTGGATGCCGGCCCATATGCCCGCATCCATTCGCCTCAAGCGTTTTTATAGTTATTTCAAGCGTTCGACAAGCTCGTCATATTCCGGACTCTTCAGGAAGTTGTCGATGGAAATATGCTCTGCTTGCGGCGCTACGCCGCGAGCACGGTCGGTCAACGTTTTATGCGTGACAACGATATCCGCGTCGGACGGAATGTCGCTGATCGCCGTGTTCGTGACTTCGATCGGCGATCCGGCGGTTTTCATCTTCTTGCGAAGGATGGAAGCGCCCATGGCGCTGGAGCCCATGCCGGCGTCACAGGCGAAGACGATTTTGTGAACCTCGTCTTTGCTCTTCTGCCCTTCAGCAGTGCTTGCCGCCGAAGGTGCCGTTGCTTCTTTCGCCCCTTCTTCCGCAGCGGCCGCCGCAGCAGCTGGAGTTCCTGCAGCTTTCATGTCTTTCATACGTTTCGTTGCTTCTTCAAGATCGTCCTGGTCTTCTTCCGTCTTCTTGCTGGTTTTCAGCAGAAGCGCAGCCACGACGAAGGATACGATCGCAGCGGTGATGACCCCGCTCAGTACGGGTAGGATTTCTCCCCGCGGCGCCATGGCCAGGTAAGCGATGATGCTGCCCGGAGATGGCGGGCCAACGAGTCCCGCGTTCAGCAGCGAGAACGTAAATGTGCCTGTCACGCCGCCGGCCATTGCCGCCAGAATGAGACGTGGGTTCATCAGAATGTACGGGAAGTAAATTTCATGAATCCCGCCAAAGAAGTGAATAATCGCCGCACCCGGTGCAGATTGACGTGCAGAACCCCGGCCTACGATCATATAAGCGAGCAGGATACCGAGTCCGGGACCCGGGTTCGATTCGAGCATGAACAGGATGGACTTGCCCGCGGTCTGCGCTTGTTCAATCGCGATCGGGCTCAACACCCCGTGATTGATAGCGTTGTTCAGGAACAGCACCTTCGCCGGCTCGATCAAAATGTTGACGAGCGGAATCAGGTGGTGATGAACCAGAAACTCGACGCCGGAGGAAAGCACGTTGGTGACGGCTTCGATGATGCGTCCCACGATCGAATAAGCGATCAAGACGAGCACACCGCCGATAATGCCGAGCGAGAAGTTGTTGACGAGCATTTCGAAGCCGGACTTGATTTTGCCTTCGACGGCTCTGTCAAACTGTTTGAGCACCCAGGCAGCTCCTGGACCGACGGCCATCGCGCCGAGGAACATCGGAATGTCGGTTCCGATAATAACGCCCATCGTGACCAGGGCACCGATCACGCCGCCGCGCTGCTTGTGCACCATCGTACCGCCAGTGTATCCGATCAACAGCGGGAGCAGGTACTTGATCATCGGGTCGACCAGCTTCGCGAGATACTCGTTCGGGATCCAGCCGGTCGGTATGAACAGTGCCGTGATCAAGCCCCACGCGATGAACGCTCCGATGTTCGGCATGACCATGCCGCTCAGGAAGCGCCCGAATTTTTGAACTCCGACCCGGGCGGCACCGGATGCGGAGGAAGATGTGGATTGGGCCATGAGGATAACCTCCTTGTAAACTTTTGTCGAACGGTATTTTGCAATACGTCGTTCGTCCTATATCCATCCTAGCCGACATCAACCTGACACTCAATAAAATGAAAACGCTATATTGTCAGGAGCCCTGATGACAAAACTTTATGAATCCTGCCTAAACCCTTGATGTATCAGGCTTTTTCTGGCCCTGGCGAGGATGACATGCAGGGGAAACATACAGGCAAAGTTCACTCCCGTCAGCTGTGATTGCATTTGTTTAATCTGTAATTTTCCCAGATTAAGTTTTCCTTTCTGGAACCTGATCATGGGTAGCTTTTCCCATTAAGTGGACATGATTCAGAAATTACCGATTTTTCACAAAATAAGAAAAACGTCTATCGAAGTACCCTCAAAGAAGACAGACCGCGTCTAAAGGAAGTTTTTCTTGCAATATCAGGGAGCCATGGCTCTGGAGTTTATACATTCTGATATTATAAGAAAAACGTCTATCGAAGTACCCTCAAAGAAGACAGACCGCGTCTAAAGGAAGTTTTTCTTGCAATATCAGGGAGCCATGGCTCTGGAGTTTATACATTCTGATATTATAAAAAAAACGTCTATCGACGTACCCTCAAAGAAGACAGACGCGTCTAAAGGAAGTTTTTCTTGCAATATCAGGGAGCCATGGCTCTGGAGTTTATACTTTCTGATATTATAAAAAAAACGTCTATCGACGTACCTTCACAGAAGACAGACCGCCTCTAAAGGAAGTTTTTCTTGCAATATCAGGAAGCCATGGCTCTGGAGTTTATACTTTCTGATATTATAAAAAAAACGTCTATCGACGTACCTTCACAGAAGTCAGACCGCCTCTAAAGGAAGTTTTTCTTGCAATATCAGGAAGCCATGGCTCTGGAGTTTATACTTTCTGATATTAAAAAAAGCGCCCTGGTTTAAGGCGCTAGTGTGCGTATGTGTTGGCCATATCCGGCATGAAAGACGTCATCTCCCAAAAAGCCATCCGCCATTGACGTTCAGAATTTCTCCAGTGACATAAGATGCATCCGGCGAAATCAAGTATAAGACCGCGGCAGCTACCTCGTCCGGCGTCCCCGGACGCCCGGCGGCAATATTCGGGATCAGCTGCTGCAGTTTATCCTCACGGTGGCCAAAACCGGTATCCGTAATCAGGCCTGGAGCCACGGCATTCACCGTTATCCCTCTGACGCTCAGCTCTCGGGCTGCAGCGTACGTGAGGCCATGGAGCCCGGATTTCGAGGCGGCGTATGCCAGGGATCCGGGGCCGCTTCCACCTGTAAACGCCCCGATCGAGCTGATATTGACGATCCTTCCGCCCGGACTTGCCAGGTATGGCGCTGCGGCAGCCGTCATCAAAAATGCCCCCTTCAAGTTCACGCCAATAATGTCATCCCAGAATTGTTCGGAATCCTCAAGAGGCACTCCGGTAGAAACGGCCTCACCCATGAATCCCGCATTGTTAATCACTATATCTAAACGTCCGTTTTGGTGGACTACCTCCTCGACGGCCCGCTGTACATCTTCACGACGGCGTACATCCGCTTGTACCCATGAAGCGCCTTCGCCCAGCCGCTTACATGCTTCCCTCAGGGAAGTTTCGTGTCTGCCAAGGATCATGACACCGATTTCTTCTTGTATGAGCCTTTGAGCAATCGAGAATCCGATTCCACTGCTTCCGCCAGTTACGATCGCTGTACGTTTCATTGGAGTCATCTTGATCACCTTTCCCTTCGCATGTGTGTGACATTGGATGAATTCTATTGTAATATCAATCCAATCATAAGTGAAATATCGGTTTTATATTTCTGTAATAAGTTTTACTTATTAAAAAAGGGGATTGGAGGATCGCTATGGAACTGAGGCAGCTCAAATATTTCGTCACTTTGGCCGAAGAACTGCATTTCGGACGGGCAGCCGATCGGGTGGGAATCGCCCAGCCTGCACTTAGTCAGCAGATTCGCCAGCTTGAACAGGAGCTAGGCGGGGCCTTGTTTATCCGTACCAAGCGAAGTGTTTCCCTGACATCGGCCGGCATTTTATTTTATGAGGAAGCCAGAAACTTGCTCCACCACGCGGATCGTGCCGTGGACAAGGTTAGGAGTGCATTTTCGGGGATGATCGGAGAACTCAGGATCGGATTCGTGGAATCCGCAACTTGGGACATTCTTCCCCAGGTCATTTCTGCGTACCGTCAAACATATCCCGAAGTCCAAATCACACCATGCCATTTACATTCATCTTCCCAAATCGAAGCTCTGTTGGATGGCACGCTTAGCATCGGTATTACAGGCATTCCCGTGAACGAGCCGCTTCTTATGTCCTACTCCATCCGGAGCGAGCCTTTCTGGGTCGCACTCCCTCCCGAACATCCTTTGGGTAACCGCCATACTGTGCATATCGGCGAATTAAGCAGGGAATCGTTTATTACTACCAACCGGGAAGTTGGAAAGGTTTATTACGATACCATGATTCAAGTATGCATGGAGGCAGGGTTCAGTCCAGCCATTGTTCAAACGGCCGACGAAATGCATACGTTGTTGTCGCTCGTTTCATCGGGTCTCGGCATTGCCCTGATTCATGAATCTGCCCGGCATTTGCGCACCGATCTCGCATATAAGCCAGTACTTGGAGTTAGCCAATCCGCATACAGGATGTCTTTTGTATGGAAAAAGGACCACATCTCTCCTCTTCTGCGAGGCTTCTTGGATACCATGCAAAAGCTCTACCCGCAGCAGGATCATAAATTTGGAAAAAAATAGTTTGCAGCGCTTTACATCGATAACTGTTTTTGTTACAGTTTATTTGAAGATATACAACTAATTCGGGAAAGGAAGTCGGAATAAATGAAAATTGCGATTATCGGTGCCGGAAATATCGGAGGAAATCTTGCCCGCCGCCTGACCAAACTCGGACATGAGGTGTCCATCGCCAATTCGAGAGGCCCACAAACCTTGGCTGCACTTGCCGAAGAAACGGGAGCAGCGCCCAAGGAAGTCACGGAAGTGGCGCAGGGTGCAGAAGTCGTCATTGTTACTATTCCTCAGAAAAACATTCCTGACCTTCCTGCCGGAATCCTCGACCATACTGCACCAAATGCCGTGATTATCGATACGGGGAACTATTACCCCCGCCAGCGCGACGGGCTCATCGCGGAAATTGAAGCAGGCCTGCCGGAAAGCCGCTGGGTGGAACAGCATCTGAAGCGGCCGGTGAATAAAGCTTTTAACGGCATATCCGCCCTAAATCTGCTGGAACGCCGCCTGCCGAAGGGCAGTCCTGGACGTTTGGCGCTGCCGGTTGCTGGAGACGCCCCCGCCTCTAAGCAGGTCGTGCTTGACCTGATTGAAGAACTTGGCTTTGACGCCATCGACGCCGGCGGACTGGATGAGTCCTGGCGCCAGCAGCCGGGTACACCAAGCTACCGCGAGCATGACGCCGACAGCCTTCGCCAAGCGTTGGCGGAAGCCAGCCCTGAGCGCCCAGCGGAGTTTAGAGCTTAATCGCCATATAAACAGAACAAAAATCCCCTTAGTCTCCACTGTACGGAGAAAAGGGGATTTTTTCTTAATGCCGCGGTATCGGATTACCTTGCCGAAGACGATACAAACACTTTTTCAAAAGCTGGAAAGCCCGCTTCCCGTCCCGGATAGTTCACTTCGCCCCGCTGATCGTAGCCGAGTCCCCGGTACAGCTTAAGAGCCGGCGTGTTCTTGGCGTATGTATCGAGCCGGATGCTCTTGTATCCATTCTCTTGGGCAAACTTTTCCGCAAAAGCAACCAGCTTACGAGCGATTCCTTGCCCCTGGGCCATCGGATCCACAGCGATCCGGTGCATCATCAGATGAGGCCCTTCCGTCTCTGTCCAAGGTATCTTGTCATACTGCTCGTCTTGATGTTGATCCAGCACCATGATGCCCAGGATCCGCCCGTCGCCTTCCGCTGCGAACAGCGTCCCCCGGCTCAGATCTTCCCCGATGACATCCCGGTTCGGATACTCGTCGTCCCATTGGTCGCTGCCGCCTTCCTGCATGACCTGAACGCATCTGGAGATCAATTGCATGATCTCTTCCATCTCATCTCTCCGGCCTGTTCGAATTTGAATATTCAAAGCTTGCACCATCCTCGTCCTATCGAAAATCTAGCCTCAATGCTCATATCCGGCATAATCGATTTCGAGGAACTGGCTCACTTCCTGATCCCAACGGTCCCTCACAAATGCCACGTGCTGCGGATGAGCGTTATAGGCTTCATAATCCGCCCGGCTGTCAAACCTCATGGAAAAACCAAAGTCATATGTATTCTTGGGGCTGATTTCCCGGAATACTTGAAATTCCTTTACCGTAGGTATCGAGCTGAGCGCAGCCCTGCCGTCCTCCAGAAATCGCTGTTCAGCGGACGAACCCTTCTCATGCTTGAGCGAAAAGATGACCGAATGAATGATTGCGTCGTCTTTCACGTTAACACCCCTTTTTTCATCGAAATGACAAACGAGTCTTTTACTATTATAAAGGCTAGTCATGGAGATGGACAGCTTCAAAGCATCCCCGGTTCTTGGGTGTTCACAACCTTCACAGTGATCTGCAGCTGTCGCGCACCACTAACCGATGATCCAAAATGATATCTTCCGCTGTTCGCTTTTCTCCTGCAATGAACTGAAGCAGCGTTTCGACCGTCACCTCGCCCATTCGCTGAATGGGCTGCTCCATAGACGTGATCCGCGGCCGGACGAGCTCCGTCATCTGGCTTCCGTCAAAGCCGATCACCGAAATATCCTCAGGAACCTTCAGGCCGTGATCGATGATGCAGTTGACCGCCCCGATCGCCATATCGTCGCTAACGGCAAAGACCGCCGTCGGTTTATGTTTGTAACGCAGGAACTCACCCATCAGTGCAAAGCCGCTGTTCACCTTGTAATCACCGAAACGGACCAGTTCATGGGCAAATTTAATTCCATGGTCCGCCAAAGCATTCCGATACCCGCTGTACCGGTTTTGGCCGGAAGTCATATCACGCATGTCCCCGCCGATGAAAGCAATCTGCTCATGCCCGAGTCCGATCAAATATGTCGTTGCGTCATATGCTGCGGCATAATCGTCCACGATGACCGATACGAAGGATTGGTCCATCGGTTTCACGCTGGAGAAGATGACGGGAATTTTTAATTTCTCGATAAAATTCCGAATATCCTCATTGATCTTCTCGTGCATGATAATGATGCCTTCCACGCGCATTTCCTTGAAAATGTTCAGGTATTTGAACTCCTTGTCAATGTCCTCGCTGATATTGCAGACGAGCAGATTATAATGATTGGAGGCAGCGGTCTGCTCGATGGAGCTCAGAATGGTCGAATAAAAGCTGGAGGTCAGATCCGGCACGATGACCCCCAGCAGATTGGTTTTGTTTCTGACCAGGCTTCTGGCTATATGGCTGGGCGCATAACCCAGGTCTTCAATGGCCTGGTTGACGCGGTCCTTCAGTTCTTCCCTGACGTATTTTTCCCCGTTTAAAACACGGGAGACCGTTGTCGTAGAGACACCGGCCCGTTTGGCTACATCCTTAATTTTAACGCTCATACCCATCTCATCCCTAACGCTGATTAATGAACAAGGGTTGAGAGAACGCCGCATAGCCTCCTTCAATATAGGCGCTGACGCGGACATACCCTTCGTCTCCCATACACGAATAAGTTACTTCCGTAATCCGTCCTGTCTCTTCATGCAGCACCCTGCCGTCTTTCCCAAACAAGGTCACGTATTTATACATCCGGTCCAGCAGTTTGTTCGACTTCAGGCGGATGTAGATCTTACGATCTTCGGTCTGAATCGATTCAAAACCAAAACCAGTGGAGACATAAAAACTCCCGCTTCGGATCGCGCTGAGAATGGACTGCTGCGAATTTTCTTCGGCAAGCACGACGTTCCAGGCCTGCTTCTCTTGTCCGTACACATGGGAATCGTCGTTTCCGAAGCCCCAAACCCGCCGTCCCGCCGAAAGCATCGCATCCCATTTATCAAACGCGATATCGTATTCGATGTTCCCGTCCCCGTTGTATACCTCGATGCCGGTCACCCGCTCCATCCGCAGCATGTCCTCCAGGTTCCAGTAATTCGAAAAATACCGGTTCGGGTGCACGAGAACGCAGATTCCGCCATTATCCAAGGTTACATCAGCCAGCCTTTGGTAATTTCCTATCGAAAACTCACTGCTGTAGCCCTCCAAAATGGAACGAGGGGGCGCAACGAGAAGCATGTGAGGCTCGCGGCTGCTGACCTCGATCGCTTCAAAAACCGTGGGGATGCTGCATTCTCCAGCCGAATCAGTCATTTTGTCATGATCCGAAATCGCGAGAAAATCATAATCGGCGTACATCCGATATACCGTTTCCAGTGGAAACCAGCCGTCGCTGTTATTGGTATGATTATGAAAGCTTCCGCGAAGCCACGTTCCTCTTTTATCATAAGGGTTTTCGATGCGCATGCCAAATCCTCCCTGGTTGATCATCCTTCTGCAATTATTCCTTAATCGAACCGATCATGACGCCTTGAGCGAAATACTTTTGAATAAACGGGTAAATGATGATGATCGGCGCTACGACAATGATGATCGTGGCCATCTTCATGGAATCGCCCGTTACCTGCATTTTCTCCAGCGCGTCATATTGGTTCATGCCTGCGGCGGATTCCAGCTTGCTGCGCATCGCTTCCGCCCGCGTGAGCATCTCTTGCAGCAGTGTCGATAGCGGCCGCAATTTTGCCGAACGGACATAAAAAGCACCCGTAAACCAGTCGTTCCAGTGACCGACGGCGTTGAACAGCGCGATGACGGCGATCACCGGCTTGCTGAGCGGCATGATGATCCGCATAAAGATGGCGAAGTCATTGTAGCCGTCCATCCGCGCAGACTCTTCCAGGCTGGGATGAATTTGCTGAAAGAACGTCCGCATGATGATCAGGTTCCAGGCGCTGTACAAGCTCGGGATAATATATACCCAGATCGTATTGGTCAAATGCAGCGATTTCAGCAGCATATAATACGGGATCATTCCCCCGCTGAACAGCATCGTAAAGAAGATCAGCAGCGTGAAGAAGCGTACTCCGGGCAACGTTCTGCTCTTCAGCGCATAGGCGCCCATCGCGGTCAGAAATACGCTCGCGACCGTTCCGACCACGGTTCGAAACAACGAGATGCCGAAAGCCGTTACGATATTCGAGGAGGCGAACACCTCCTTGAAATTCTGGATCGACCATACCCGGGGCCAGAAGTAAATCCCGCCGCGCTCCGCATCCTTCCCCGCGTTGAAGGAGAGCGCCAATATGTTCAAAAACGGCAGGACTATGGACAGGCACAGCAGCGTGATCAGCAGGTAGATTACGAAGATATATACTCTTTCACCCAGCGGCGTCCGGTAAAATGGCTTCATCCGCATGATCCTCCCATCTAGAATTTCAAATGCGTTTTGGCGTCGGCATTTTTCTGCTTCAGCAGATCAAGGAACGCCTGCAGTCCGGAGGCGTCCAGCTGCTTGGAAGCGGAGTCCAGGATCTTCTTCGCCTCATCCAGGTTTTTTGCGTAATACGCCCGAATCAGACTGTCGTCATAATTTTCGAACGCGGCCTTCAGCTCGGTTCCCTGATCAAATTCTCCGATGAAAGATAAAGGTGTGTAGCCGTCCACAACATTCGCTTGTTTGCGTTTGTCATCCCAGCCCCAGTAATCGGCGATTTTCAGCGCGCCTGCATTCACTTCCGGAGCAACCGCGTCGCCGTACTCCATTTCCCCGAAGTCGGCCATCCGGTCAATATCCGTCGATCCCAGCAGCTCACCCCAATAGTTGCCGACACCCGCAAAGCCAAGCTTCTTCGCTTCCTCGGGATTGTTTTGCTTCAAATCCAAAATATCCTTGTTGGCCAGTGGGTTCCCCTTGGCATCCAGGGTGTAATCCCTCCCTTCAATCCCGTACTGCCACAGCAGCTTTCCTTCCCGGCTTGCCAGGAAGTCCGCCAGCTTCATGATGTCTTCCGGATCTTTGGTCGTTGCCGGAATCGCCCAGGCTGAGTATCCGGATTTATAATCGACCTGCATTTGATAAGGACGGTCAACGTAATTGATCGGTCCCAGCGGCAGGTAATGCATATCGCGGTTAAACTCCTGATAATTGTGCATATCTCCGATAATTCCCCACGTTCCATTCAGGGCGCCTTCCGTCGCCCGGCTTTCGTCCATCGTGAAAAATTCGGGATGCAGCAGTTTCTCGCTCATGAGCTTTTGCACATACTCGACTTTTTTCAATGCATATTCGGTCTGGCTTTCATGCAAAATGTTACCTCCTGCATCCTTATTGATCCGCTGGTCGGCGCTGCCCCACTCCAGGTCGTTAAACAAGGCGCCGACCTCCTTGCCTCCCCAGTAAGAAGGACCGATCGGAACGACGTCCTTGCCGTTCTTGTCCTTGAACCCGCCTGCCTTGATTTTTTGCGCCAGCTCATACAGCTTCTGGGTCGTATCGATCGTGCGCGGATCCACATGCATGGCGTCGGCAATATCCTTACGGATATAAGGACCGCCGGCATATTTACGCGTCGAGTACCCTCCTTGTCTGGCGATATTCATATGGACGAAATAAGACGATCCGCCGAACTCCGGCCTGAACATGACGCCATACTTCGTGTCAAGCGGAAGGTAGTCGTCCTGCAGATATTTGCTGTAGATCTTCGTGTCCTTCATAAGCGGCGTGAGGTCCGTAAACATTTGCTCTCTGGCCGCTTTCAGTACGACCTGCATTTCGGGCCGGCCGCTGTTGTTAAGATAGAATGTTATAAAATCAGGCAGGTCGTTCGACGCCAGCCCCGCAATGAGTCCGTCGATGGAATGGTCCGCCACCATGATTTCGATTTCCAGGTCGATGCCTGTCATCTCCTTCAGCTTGGCTTTGATCTCCGCATTCATATCCTCCGTATAGTCATCCGTCCCCATAAAGACCAGCCCTTTTACTTTGCGGTCCGCAATCCAAGTCGCAGGGTGATTTGCCGTACCCGCATCCTGATTAGCCGCCGTCGGTTCGCTGTTTGGACCGCTTGAATCATTTCCACTGCACCCAACTAGAAGCATGGAGGCGATCAGCGGCATGGATAACATTTTGAACCACGTTTTCCCTTTCAGCATTTCGGCATCCCTCTTTTCAAATAATTGTCAATGGCCTTTCCCCTGTCTTTACACGGATGCAATCATAGATGTAATCATAGATGGCAATCATGGATGCAAGAATGCTGTTGCAAAGCATATGGTATCGCTACCATACCGATGTGTCAGAAACTCTTCTTGAGATACGGTTGGCAGTTACGACAAGGATCAATCCGATCAAGCCCTGCATTAATCCCACAGCCGTTGCATATCCGTATTGGCCCCCCTGAAGACCGATGCGAATGACATAAGTATCCAGAATTTCAGAGAGCTGCATGTTTCCCGGAGTTCTCAAGAGATACAGCTGATCGAATCCGGCGGACAAAATATTACCCAGTGATAGAATGAACAAAATGAGAATCGTTGGACGGATGGAAGGGAGTGTGATGTACCAATGTTCCTTCCACTTGTTCGCACCGTCAATTTTGGCCGCCTCGTACATATCCGGGTTGACGCCGGCGATCGCCGCCAGATAGATAATGGAGTCCCATCCGATCGTCTTCCATAAATGGCTGCCGAACATAATGGAATAGAAATAATTTGGTTCCATCATATAAAAGGTGCTTCCGTCCCCGCCGAAATAAGACACGACCTGGTTGAGCAATCCGTTATCCGGAGCTAGCAGGCGTTGAGCAAGCCCCACGACCACTACCCAGGACAAAAAATGCGGGAGATAGGCGATACTCTGCGCGATGCTGCGAAAATAACGGTTGCGGATCTCGTTGAACATTAAAGCCAGAAGGATCGGAAAGGGCAGGCCGATAAACAGCTTCATGCAGGAAATGATCAAGGTGTTCTTGATGAGCATTGCGCTCTGATAGTCATTGAAAAAACGCTCAAAGTACTTCAGACCGACCCACGGGCTTCCGAGGATTCCCGTATTGAACTTGTATTCCTTGAAAGCTAAGATCAGGCCGACCATCGGTATGTAGGAAAATACGATAAAAAAAGCGAGGCAAGGAAGCAGCATGATGTAGAGGTATTTATGCAGAAGAATGTTTTTCCATCGTTTGCCGGATGTCTTTCCAGGTACAGCTGCTGTTTTCACCTGGGTTTGCATGGACTGGGATCACCTTCTTTTTTGTGGATGATTGCTGATGAACCGAAGCGGTGTCTTGCATGCCGCCCGTCAGTCTTAACCGATGTCATGATCACTGCATATCTGTTATCCTAGGGCTCAATCCCCCCTTTTTTACTATAAGAATGGCTTTTCATTTCGGCTTTAATTGGAATATAGTCTCTCAAGATGAGGTGTAAATCAAAAATGGTTGCACTTTTTGTAAAATATTACATTTCTGTGGTTGAAACCAAGAGCCGAATCCGATCCCGATACGATGGTTAGCATCGATATCTAAGTCGTTATTCAGTGCGTATGGTATCGATACCATATTAAGACTCTTCACTTCTTCTTGAAGTTTAGTAACATAAATTCGAAGCGAAACGGGCTTTAGACTCTCCCCCAAGGAACTGTGTCGTAACATGAGACTGGAAATGTGAGGTAAGCGCTTTACCTTGAGGAAATTATAATCTACTCGGGTATGAAAGCGCAATCATTATTTTTGTGATATATTGTCTATGTTTGTAAAATGGTTGAAACTCCCTCATTATGTCGGGAAAAGCGATGAAATCATCGGGTGATCCACAATGGGAATCAACAACAAAAAAAGCGCCGTTACACGGCGCTGGTCGTTCCTCGGACGACGAGTTCCGGCAGCAGAACCAGGCGCTGCTTGGAGGGCTTGCTTCCGTCGATTTCGCCTGTAATCAGCTGGACGATTTCTTTTCCCATTTGCTGAACGGGCTGGGCCACTGAAGTGAGCGGCGGATCGATAATTGTCGCCAGCACCGTGTTGTCAAAGCCCACGACCGAAACATCCTCAGGTACGCGCAGGCCAAGCTCCCGGGCAGCCTGCACGACTCCGATCGCCAGCAGATCGTTGCATCCGAAGATGGCGCTTGGCGGGTTGGAGCCGCTGAGCAGCTCCTTGGCTGTCGCCTTCCCTCCCTCTACATGAAACGGACTGACCGCCACCAAATTCTCGTCATAGGGAATCCCTGCTTCTTCAAGGGCTTTCCGGTAACCGCGAACCCGTTCCTTCGAGCTCATCACAGCCAAGTCCTCCGCAATCACGGCAATATTCCGGTGTCCGAGCCCAGTCAAGTGAGACGCAGCCAGATAGCCGCCTAAGTAATCGTCCACGAGCACTGTATCCACTGCAAGCAGCGGCATTTCCCGCGCGATGACGGCAACCGGAAGCTTGTATTTCATCAGCTGCTTCATCATGGCGTCGTTGCGGGCGCCAGTGGCGATGATGATCCCGTCGGCGCTCTTTTGCCGGAGAACGTTGATGTACCTTTCTTCCCGGGTCAAGTCGTTGTCGGTGCTGCAAATGACCAGGCTGTATCCAAGCTCGTGGGCATGATCTTCAATGCTGCGGGCCAGCTCGGCAAAAAACGGGTTCGCGATATCCGGGATCAGGAGCCCGAGCGAATACGTCCTTTTCTTGGTCAAGGCGGATGCGACGACGCTCGGCTGGTAGTCGATTCGCTTCATCACGTCCTGCACATGCTTTCTTGTCTTGTCGCTGATCCGGCCGGTCTGGTTGATGACCTTGGATACCGTGGCAATGGACACGCCGGCTTCCCGGGCAATATCGTATATCGTCGCCATCCTCGTTCCCCCTTCCTTAACGCTGCTCTGTACTCTAAGTATAGGGAAAGTTCCAGTCTGTGGCAATTTGCTCCATGATCAATAGCGGGCCACAACCATTTTCTTGCGGGTGTAGAATTCCACCCCGTCTTTACCGTTGGCGTGAAGGTCTCCGTAAAAGGATTTTTTGTAGCCGGAGAAAGGAAAAAACGCCATGGGTGCCGGTACGCCTACATTGACCCCGAGCATGCCGGCGTCGATCGATTCCCTAAACTCGCGAATCGCTTTGGCGCTGTCCGTATAGATACAGGCCCCATTGGCAAACTCGGACTTGTTGGCAATCGCTACGGCTTCCTTGAGGCTGTTTACCCGGACGACCTGAAGTACAGGCGCAAAGATTTCGTCTGTCCAAATGTTCATACCAGGAGCGGCGTGGTCAAAGATGGTCGGGCCAAGAAAATAACCTTTTGCGTTGGCCAAGACATGATCCCTGCCGTCCAATACAAGCTGAGCCCCCTCCTGTATCCCCTTCTCAATATATCCAATGGTCCGGCTCTTATGGGATTCCCGGATCACAGGTCCCAGGAAGGCATCCGGTTCCATACCGTCGCCTACGGGGATATTCTTGGCGGCTTCGGCAAGTCCGCTCACCAGCTCGTCGGCGATATCGCCGACGGCCACGACGACCGAGCAGGCCATGCAGCGTTCACCTGCGGAGCCGAAGGCCGCACTCGTGATCTCTTTCACCGCGAGCTTGAGATCGGCATCCGGCATGACGATGGAATGGTTTTTTGCGCCTCCCAGCGCTTGTACCCGTTTACCGTGAGCCGCTGCCGTCTTGTACACGTACTCGGCCACAGGCTGGGAGCCGACAAACGAAATCGCCTTGACGTCATCGTGCTCAAGCAGGCCGTTAACGACGTCATGCGCACCGTGAACGATGTTGAACACGCCGTCCGGGAGCCCGGCTTCCTGAAACAGCTCCGCCAGCCGGTTCGCGAGCAGCGGTGTCCGTTCGGACGGCTTCAGCACGAAGGTGTTGCCGCATACGATCGCTAGCGGGAACATCCAGCTCGGCACCATCATCGGAAAGTTAAACGGCGTGATGCCGCCGACGACGCCGATCGGATAACGGTATATGGCCGACTCCAGTCCCGAGGCAATATCCGGCAGGTTGCTGCCCATCAGCAGTGTCGGAGCGCCGGCGGCGAACTCCACACATTCGATACCGCGCAGCACTTCGCCGTATGCTTCCTGGTAGCTCTTGCCGTTTTCCAGCGTAATCATCCGGGCGAGCTCTTCCCAGTGTTCCGTCAAGAGCTGCTGGAACTTGAACATGATCCGTGCCCGGCGCGGCACCGGAGTGCCGCTCCAGGACGGAAACGCCTCCGCCGCCGCGGATACGGCGCGGTTCAGATCGTCCAGGGTGGATAAGGGGACGCGGGCGATCTCTTCCCCGGTGGCCGGATTATAGACCGGCTCCGATCTTCCTCCGCCCGAAGGAACCCACCGGCCCCCGACGAAGTTGTGAAGCTGCTGCACTTGATCTTGCACTTGATCCGTCATGTAGATACCTCCATGGTTTGTCAGATTCCTTGATGCACAAAGCGGTCGATCCGCTCCTGGATTTGCGAGGCTGTCGGCATCGCGTCGGAGCAGCTGTGGCTGGAGACCACGATCGATGCTGAGGCACTGCCGAACTGCTGGCACCGGTCGATACTCCATCCCTGCATCATGCCGTAAATAAAGGCACCTGCAAAGGAGTCACCCGCACCGAAGGTTTTCACCACCTGTGCCGGAAAAACGGCACCTACGTGCTTCTCTCCGTCCGCCGAAAATGCCGTCGACCCATCTCCGCCCCGTTTGACGACCACCAGCTTGGCCCGGTGCTTGAACCACTGCTTCGCGGTGGCTTCATCGTCCTGCATAAGCGGGCCGTCCAGCGCTTCGATCAGGTCGAACTCTTCGCGTCCGCCGATAATAATATCCGATTTCTCGGCGGCTAGACGGTAATACGTGCCGATCTCATCGGCCGAGGTCCATGTATACGGACGGTAATCGATATCAAAAACAATGACGACTCCGTGTCTTATGGCCAGTTCCATCGCTTTGAAAGCCGCTTCTCTGGACGGGCTCTTTGCAAGGGCTGTACCTGAAATGAGCAGCGCTCTGGCACTTTGGATATAATCCTCGCTTACGTCGCCAGGCTCCAGTTTGAGGTCCGCTACGTTATCCCTGTACATCAGGATGCTGCAGTCCGTCGGCGACTTGATTTCCGTAAACGTGAGTCCCGTGACGCTGCCCGACCGGTCGACAATAACGTGTTGGGTGTCGATGCCTGCGTCCTGCAGGTACCGGGTGATGAAACGGCCGTGGGCGTCGTCGGACACCCTGCCGATGAAACCGGTGCGCAGCCCCAGCTTCGCCATGGCGATCGTAATGTTGGCCGGGGAGCCGCCGACGTATTTGGTAAAGGTGACCGTGTCCTCCATCGGGCGATGGATTTCGTTGGCGTTCAGATCGATGCACAGCCGGCCCAGCCCGATAAAGTCCAGGGAACGATGGTCTGGAAATGAAATCGTGGTCAACGCTTTGGCACCTCCTGTCCAGGGGTCATCAGCCATTCATGCTGAGGGTCGTTATGGAACTTCCAGGTGCGCACCGGCCCGGCCATGACGTTAAGGTAATACACGTCGTACCCGGGAGGCGCCGATACCGGATGGTAACCGCAGGGAACGAGGACGGCGTCCCCGCTCTTCACGGCCAGCGTTTCATTCAGCGACAGGTTGTCGGTATATACGCGCTGCAGGGCAAACCCCTGACCCGGAGACACCTTGTGATAATAGGTTTCTTCCAGCAGGGACTCATGCGGGAGATCGAGTTGGTCATGCTTATGCGGAGGATAGCTGGACCAGTGCCCGGCCGGCGTAAAGACTTCCACGACGAGCAGACTTTCCGCTTCCTCCTGCTCCGGCAAAATATTGCGGACGGTCCGCTCCGTATAACCGGAGCCCCGCTGCTCCACCCCGATCTTCTCCGGCGGGATGAGCCTTGCTTCGAGCCGCCCTTGGCCGGGAGCGCTGCACACGGCCACCTCTGTTAAGGTAACGGCTTCCAGCCGGAAACGGTCGTGCGCAGGAACGTATACCGCATAAGGGGCAAGCGGCTCAAACACGCTCATCCGGCGGCCGATCCGTTCATAGCTTTGTCCGCCTGCTTCCACATTCGCCAGCCCGCTGAGCAGCACGAGGCAGACTTCACGGTCTCCCGTCTCCTGCTCGATTGTTTGACCGGGTTCCAGCCGGTACGCTTCAAAACCTACGTACTCCCACCCCGCCGATTCGGGCGTGATGCTGAGCAATCTGCCGTTCTCGTCCGGCTGTCCGCCGGGAACGATAAGCTTGGACATGTTCCTTCCTCCTTTCAGGCGTTCAATTCCTGAACAATTTGAGCGAGATATTGCTTCGACTTGCTGGCATATTCGTAAGGATTCGCTTGGCCGGGATCCTGCTCCGCCTCAAGAATCATCCAGTCGTCATAACCATGCCGCACGAAGCTGCGGAAAATCGGCGCAAAGTCGATGCATCCGTCGCCAGGTACGGTAAACACGCCCTGGATTACCGCTTGCTGAAAAGGGATCGCCTCCCTTTTCACCCGCTTCAGCACATCGTTCCGGACATCCTTCAAATGAACGTAGGCAACGCGATCCGCATAGCGTTCATACAGCTCCAGCGGGTCGGATCCGCCGTAATAGGCATGCCCCGTATCCAGCAGCAAATGCACCAGCTCGGGATCCGTCGTCTCCATCAGCCTTTGAATTTCATCCGGCCGTTCGACCACAGTTCCAATGTGATAGTGGTAGACGAGCTTCATCCCATTTCGTTTGCAGATTTCTCCGGCCTGATGCAGCCCCTCGACCATGTGGTTCCATTCCTCGTCCGTCAGAGGATGCACGTCCTGGACGCCTTTCGGTCTTCTCGGGTCGCCGATGATCGAACCCCCAAGCTCGCAGGTGACGACATGGCGGCTGCCCATCGACTTTAAAAATTCAACATGCTGCCGGTACGATTCCAGCTCGGACGCCCTGCGGCGCGGCTCGGAGAACAAGACGCCCTTCCACTGAGAAGTCATCTGGAGTCCATGCTCAGCCAATGCCTTCTTAAGAACGGCGGCGTCTTTCGGGAATTTCCGGCTGTTTTCCGTTCCGGTGAACCCCAGCTGCGTGAAATCCTGCATCAAGTCGTCGAACGTATAATGGTCGCCCAGTTCAAGCACATCTTCATTAACCCAATTGATCGGTGAAATGCCCAATTTAATCGATCGGATATCCGTCATCTTCGTGTATCCTCCCCTTGGACTTAGATTTTCAGCGCCTGCTGCACATGTTCGTTCATCGTTTCCCTCGCAGCCAGCACTTTATCGCTGGTCGACACTTCCGGAACATCCACCCTCCACCAGGATTCGTATCCGCCCGACTGGGTGCCCGGCAGCACCTTGATTTCGATCAGGGTAGAGCCTTTCTCCTCCCCGGCCTGCCGGAGGGCTTCCTTCAGTTCATCCACACTGGTGGCGGAAAATGCCTTGATTCCCATGCTTCGCGCATGAGCCGCATAGTTGACCGGCACGTATTCTCCCGTCAGGCGCCCAGTTTCCTGGCTGCGCAGACGGAATTCGTTGCCGAAGCCGTCGCTCCCGTTTTCACGCTGCAGGCTGTGTATGCACTGGTATCCGTGATTGTCCAGCAGGATCACGTTCACCTTTACACCTTCCTGGATGCTGGTTAAAATCTCGGAATGAAGCATGAGGTAGCTTCCGTCGCCGACGAGCGCATAGACTTCCTTGTCCGGCTCGGCGAGCTTCACGCCGAAGGCCCCGGCAATTTCGTACCCCATGCAGGAAAAGCCGTATTCCATGTGATAGGATTTGGGCGCTTCCGACCTCCACAGCCGGTGTAAATCGCCGGGAAGACTCCCGGACGCCGCAACGATCACTTCGTTTGCCATGGAACGGTTCAGCTCACCGAGCACGCGGGTTTGCGCCAAGCCTTCTTCCGACTCCAAGCCATACAGCCGGTCGACCTCCCGGGTCCATTCCTCCTTCAGTTTGGCAAGCTCTGGTCCGTTATGAGCAGACTTGTAGCTCCTTGCCTGGAGTGCGGAGGTTAGTTCTTTTAACCCCGCTCCAGCATCCGCCACCACCTGGCACGCATTCAGCTTCGACGCGTCAAAACCGCTCACATTGATATGAATGAATTCTGCTTCGGGACTCGTAAAAGCGGTTTTGGACGCGGTCGGAAAATCACCCAGCCGGGTTCCCAAGCAAATGACGGCATCCGCTTCTCTGGCAAGCCGGTTCGCGGCAAGGGATCCGGTCGCGCCGATCGCTCCCATATTCAGCGGATGGTCCCATGGGATTGCGCTCTTCCCTGCCTGGGTCTCGGCCACGGGAATGCCGAACGCTTCCGCGAACTGCCGCAGCTCTTCATAGGCCAGGGAATAATGAACGCCGCCGCCGGCGATCAGGATCGGCTTTTGCTTGCGCGAAATCAGCTCCGCCGCCCGCTCGATCGCTGCCTGGCTTGCCGGCTTGCGGTCAAGGTAATGCACTCTTTTGCGGAAAAAATCCTCAGGATAATCGTACGCCTCTGTCTGCACGTCCTGCGGCAGGCAGATGGTGACCGCGCCGGTTTCGGCAGGGTCAGTCAGTACGCGCATCGCCTGGATCATCGAGCTCATCAGCTGTTCGGGACGCGTAATCCGGTCCCAGTATCGGCTGACCGGCTTGAAGGCATCGTTGACAGACACGGTATAATCCATCGGATGCTCCAGCTGCTGCAGGACCGGGTCCGGCTGCCGGCAGGCGAAAATATCGCCTGGAAGCAGCAGTACGGGTATCCGGTTGACCGTCGCCGTCGCGGCGGCCGTGACCATATTCAGCGCCCCCGGGCCAATGGAGGAAGTACAGGCGAAGATTTCCAGCCGGTTCTTCTGCTTCGCGTACGCAACGGCGGCATGCGTCATGCCCTGCTCATTTTTTCCCTGGATGAATCTGAGGCTGCCCGGCTCCCGCTCCAATGCTTCGCCGATGCCCAGTACGTTGCCGTGACCGAAAATACCCATGACTCCCTTAACGAACTTGTGCTCCTTTCCGTCCAGCTGCACATACTGCTGGTCCAGGAAGCGAAGCAAGGCCTGAGCCATCGTTAATCGAAGTACGCCCATTCATAACCATCCTTTCGCAAAATATTTCATTAGGTTAATCGCTTACCCTAAAGACAAACAAAAACCTCATGATGTAGACATGGAATACTCGGACAAGCTGACGGGTCTCTTTTCCAGCCATGACTTCCTGGCTGCATCCGCCAGCAGTTCCGCCTCATACCCGTCCTCTCCGCTGACAGGTACGTCCTCATTGTTCAAGATCGCTTTGATAAAGCTCTCGATTTCAAGCCGATACGCCGCTTCATAACGTTCCAGAAAAAAATGCTTCGGCTTATCCCGGTACACGCCGCCGGCCGTGCTGATTTCCGCCGAGTTCGGAAAATCGTTCTGCACATTGACCTGGCCCAGCGAGCCGAAAACTTCCACGCGCTGATCGTACCCATAGGCAGCCTGCCTCGAATTGTCGATGACACCGATCGCGCCGTTCCGGAATCTCAGCATGATGACCGCCGTGTCCACGTCTCCGAGCTCTCCGATAACCGGATCCACCAGGACTGCCCCTTGGACATAAACCTCATCCACTTCGCTGCCGCTCAAAAAGCGGGCCATGTCAAAATCGTGAATCGCCATGTCCATAAACAGCCCGCCGGATACCTTGATGTAGTCATGCGGAGGGGGGCTGGGGTCGCGGGAAGTGATCTTGATCAGATGGGGATCTCCAATCTGGCCGGAAGCGACAATCTCCCTGACTCTGCGGAAATTCGGGTCAAACCTGCGGTTGAAGCCAAGCTGAAATTTGACGCCGCTGTCGGAAGCGGCTTGCAGCGCAAGGCGGGTTCCCCGGACATCGAAGGAGATCGGCTTTTCGCAGAAAATGTGTTTGCCCGCCTTGGCGGAACGCTCGATCATGTCAATATGGGTATTGGTCGACGTGCAAATAAAAACGGCATCGATGCCCGGATCACTAATGATCTGTTCGGCATCCTGGGTCAGCAAAGGGATCCCCAGCCCATTGGCCCATGCCCTGGCATGATCGATCTGCAGGTCTGCAATCGCTTTCACATTAACCTGAGGATGCTTGAGCAGATTTTCAGTATGCAGCCTTCCGATCCTCCCTGCTCCGATCACGCCGATATTCAGTTGTTTACTCATGGACATTCCACCTTGTTCTCACGATATCATTTCAATGAATCATTTAGGGTAACCGCTTTCCTTGATCGGATTATAACACCCCACCGGACCTTTGCAAACCCTTTTTTGTTATTTAATACCACATTTTTTTGTCACTCGCTTTACGATTGCCTCTAAACGCTGCTTTGTCTCAGGTCATCAGATAACGGTTTCCATGACATATATATGAGTTTCCGCAAGTTAACATTCTATTTCCAGCGAATTGGAAAACCAAAAAAAGCGGCTGGCCGCAATCGGCCAGACCGCAAAACATCGCTCCATTCCGCACCCCGTTCGGCATGGACATCAGTGTTATTGTATGACCCCGGTATCGATAATGGACACCTGAACCTGGGTATGAAACTGCACGTTACGGTACTCCTTGTTCCAATCGATCCGCTTCCACAGTTTGGGATGATAGGCCATTAGCTGCCGGCCTACCCCAAAAATGTCACAGTTCGCCTGCTGCAGCTCCCGCACGACCTCCCTGGCTTCCTGAGTCATGATGGACGACAGCTCCCGGTTCACCCGCTTCACTGCCTTGTCATCCAGCAGCTGCGGTCCGGTAAATTCCTCGATGACCGCCTGAAGCTTGAGGCTCAGCGTCACGTGAACATCGCCGTTCCGGGTGACGCTCACATGAAACTCATGCTTCCGCTTCTTGTTGCCCACGTTATAGCTGATCGATCCGCGGATCGGCTTGGAGGTATCCAGATTCACCGTTTTGGTAAACCGGGCATTGCCTCCCGACTTTCCTTTCAGCAGGACCAGCATGATCGATTGATCTTTGCCTAGCGTTCCGCTAAAGCTCTGATCATGGAACAAGGCGACCCCTTTGGCAACGATCTCGGAGCCTTGTACCCCGATATAAGGCAGCACAAAATCCTGACCCGGATCTGTCAAGGCACGAAATACAGTATTTACGGTTTCCGGCGGGTAGAACAGGCTCATTTTCTCCAAGCTCCTGATTTTCTGGGTCAGGAATTCGCCGATTTGCAGCTCGCCTATTTTTTTCATGCCGATGATTTCTGAAGCATCGTTCTCTGTGACGACCAGCCTTACGTCGGAAGACGGGTTTCGGGGGTCCCTGAAATTGACGTCCATCGGTGCCTTGAGCCCTTCTTCGGCCAAAGACCTGCCGATCAGCTGCACGCTGTTCTTGATCACCCGCATATTCCCTCTTACGCGAGCCCGGAGGATGTTGCTCGCCCCGCGTGTTGACAAACCCACAGCTGAATGGATTTCATTTGTGGTGGCGCTTTGTTCGGTTTTCGGGGGAATGATCAGCTCTACGGTTTCCTTGATTTTATGATCCTTGGTCAGATCAAAACCTACGCTGTAAGCCAGATTCAAGTCTTTCAAATATTCACGGTCCCAGCATCCGGTCAGCAGCGCCGTGCTCAGACCCAGCATGGTGCAGCAAAGTGCCCCGCGGCCTCGTTTCATACGGCTCCACCCGCTTTCTTTTTGACGAATAAACTGATTAACATCATCAGGAAAGGAATGACAGCTACGAATGCGTATGCGGCAAATTCGGAAACTTTGTTGATGCGGTCGATCGCCATCGGCGTGGTCGGCAAAAGAGCAATTAAAAAAAAGGCTACACTAACAAAGGGGTCAAACATTTGATGGTTCTTTTTGCTAAACAGGACCGCAAGCCCATCGGCAGCCGCATAAAAGTAGCTGGCGATGGAACATACCAAGGTAATCGACCAAATCGACAAGAACAGAATGTCCGCCCGGTCGATGATATAAAAATTCAGCGATTTGACCAGGTATATGACAGGTTCCGGGATCATCGCCAGCTGCGTCTGGTTAAACACCATCAGGCAGGTGCACACGACAAAAGTATAGAACAGCGTAACGAACAGGTTTGACAAGCTGATCATTTTCAGTTTCTTGCTGTCTGAAGCGTCGATGAACGGAAAGACGATCATGAACATTTCGAACCCGTACATCGAAATCGTCGTATCCTTGGTTCCCTTCAGGATGTTGATCAGGCCTGCTTCGGTTAACGGAAGCATGTATTCGATCCGTGCCTGTGTCAGGCCGTAGCTGACAAAAATGATCAAAGGAATGAACAGCAAGGACGACAGGCTGTAAAACCTGGCCAAAACCGTGAGCTTTTCCTTGGCCAGGTAATACGTCATGATACAGAACAGGAGCAGTACCACCCACTTGGGGGTGGATTGCAGAATCCAGCGCTGGAGTACCATGTAGGCATTCAGCAAAACATTGCTGCCCAGCAAAATAAAATATCCGATGTAGCATGCGATCAGCAGCCTGCCTATAACCGGTCCGCCAAGCCGGATACAGATTTGAAAAAGGTTCATCCCGGGAAACTTACGCAGAAGAGTCCACATCATCAAAATGATGATTTGGGTAATCGCTCCGGCGATCACAACCGATATGCCCCCGCCGCCTTTTGCCGTCTTACTAAGGTCATAGGGAATCGAAAGCACGCCGACTCCGATTTGGGCTTGGATAATGAACAAAAACAGCTGTTTCGGGGACATCTTTTTCTCAGCCTGATCCACCTTGGCCACCCCTCCCGGATCCGTGTCAACTGATGTTAGTTGTGCTTTTTCTCGCCATGCCTGCCGCGGATCGTCCAGATCGGAAACCGAAGAAACGCATCCTTGAAGCCCTTAATTTTCAATGGGGCCAGCGGCGACAGGTAAGGCTTCCCGAACGACTCCAGCTTGCACAGATGAATGAACAGGATCGTTAGTCCGAAAGCAATGCCGATAAAACCGAAAATGGATGCGCATATCATCAGGGGAAACCGCAATATCCGGATCGCCGAGCTCATCTCATTAGACGGTATCAAAAACGACGAAATCGCGGTTAAAGCCACAACGATAATCATCGTGTACGACACGAAACCCGCCTTTACGATCGCATCCCCGATGACCAGACCCCCGACAATGCCGATCGTTTGCCCTACTCGGCTTGGCAGCCGGAGCCCTGCCTCCCTCAGCAATTCAAAGATCAGCTCGAGCAGCATCGCTTCAACAAGCGGGGGATACGGTACCCGGGTCAATGAACCCTGTACAGTAAAGAACAGCTGGATGGGCAAAATATTCGAATGAAACGCTACGATGGCGATATAGAATGCCGGCAGCTGAAAGGCGGTGATGAAGCTGAGCAGCCGGATAAACCGCACAAACGATGCGATCATCCAACGGTTGCTGTAATCGTCAGGGGTTTGATAAAAGCAGAAAAAGCTCACCGGGACGATCAAGGCCGTCGGATCACCTTCGAGCATAATGACCACATGCCCGTCGAGCAAATACGCGCCCGTATGGTCCGGCCGTTCCGTATTCAAAAACTGGGGAAAGATCGAAAACGGCTGATCTTCCATGAATTCTTGGATAAAGCCGGTCGAAATGACGGAATCGATCGTGATGCCCTTCAGCCTGCCTTCCACTTTTTTGATTACGGCTGGGTCCGCCAGGTTATTCATGTACATTACTGCCACTTTGCGGGGAGCCGTACTGCCTATATTGTGATAATGCACCTTCAGGTCCGTCGAGCTGATCTGCTGGCGGATCTGATACAAATTGACCGTTAAATCCTCGATAAAACCGTTGTGTGCCCCGCGGATAATGCCTTCGTTTTCCGGCTCCGTAATGCTGCGTTCGTATTTGGCCGGCGTGGTCAAAACGTAGAACTGCTTCATGTCATCCTTGGTGAAAAACAAGCAATTGCCCGACAAAAGGGATTGCGTGCCCTGATCCAGCTTGTGTTCGGTTTCGAGCCGGAGCGTCAGGAACAGCTGGGACAAGTCCTCGTCTCCTCCCTGCCGCAGCGGACGGATGACGTTACGCTCGATCAGGGTTGGGTCCACCGTAGATTCCAGATATATCAGCGCCGATGATTGTCCACGGTAGGTTAGGTGTCTGACCTTCAGATCGTCGGTGTGACACAGCTTGTCCCGGATGTATGAAATGTTCCCGTCAAGCGAAGGATAGATCGTTTGCTCGGATGAGGTCACAGCCTGCCCTCCTGCCATAACTAGTTAGACTGCGGTTAATTTCCCCCATCCCACGTAAAATTATTCCCAACCGATCCTGAACCTTCCAATCCAAAAAAACCGCTTGCCTTCACGGCAGCGGTTCGTCGAATTCAAGGTTTATTGTGACTGGCGGGCTGAAGTCATTTGGGAGGATCCCTGGTCCCGCCAAATGGTTCTTCCGTCACGAGTTACATACGACATCCGCCGGTCAACTTGGACTTCAATTAGGCCGTTTCCCTTCAAAGTCAGGCTGCCGCTGCCTTCCACCTTTGGATATCCGGGCGCGGCTGCACCGCTAGAATCGATTAAAAAGGTGTTCTGCCCATCCGTGACCGATGCCAGACCATCTTGATAGGCCGACACGCGGGTATACGCAAAGTCTGTCAGCAGCCTGCCCTCCCAATCCGCAATCGCATAGTTCAAGCCGATAGACGGCTGCTCCGGATTCACGGCGTGTGCGAGTGCCAGCCTTTCCTCACCGAGATCACGAATCTCGTCATATACAGGTGGAACGACGAATTGACCTGATTCATCAATGACGCCGTAACTCTTCGTGCCGCCCTCCCCCATGTTCACGATCGCCCGCTGACGGCGGAAGGGGGACGCCGAGGTAAAAGCAGGCTGTATACGGACTTGGCCGCGCAGATCGATATAGCCGTATTTTCCGCCGGCCTGCTGCTGACAAACGAGCAATCCGCCGCCGGGAGGACCGGCATACTCAAACTCATATTCGTATAGACTGCGGCCGTCCAGCCCGATTAGCGCGTACACACCATCCTTCATTTTGACCCAGGCTCTTCCACTGCCAAAATCACCGGCTTCCTCATATCTTGCCGGGATGATCTCATATCCCTGGGAATCCAGATAGCCGTAACGGCCGATATGTATCGTTTCCCCCTGATGGCCCTCTCCACGAAATACGGATCTGCCTTCCCGCATATCGGCGATATACGAGTACCCGCATTTCGTTACCACCTTACCTTGTTCATCGATCAGCTTGCAGTCGCCGCCGCCCGTGACGACGGCCCGGTGTTCCGAAAACGGTGAAATCGAATCATACACCGGGGCAACGATCCACATCCCGGCTTGATCGATCAATCCGTATTTTCCTCGTTCCCGGACAATGGCAAGGCCGTTCTTCTGAAATTCCGCCGCCTCTTCGTATCTGGCCGGAAGTACCATCGTACCGCTCGTGTTGATATACCCCCACTGAATCCCTTCGGCGGTTCGGGCCGAAAATCGCAGCAGCTCCGCCACGCGGGGCAGCTGCAGGATCTTCCTCTCCAGCGTCAAAAGGGTTTCCCGGGAAGGATACGGCTGGGCAAATCCTAATGCTCTTCGTACCGAATGCAGTGCCGCCTGCGGGATACCGGCCCGATACTGCGCCTCGGCCAGATAGTACCAGTAGAACGGATAATCCGGATAGGATTCGGTCATCCGTTCATAGTAGCGGGCTACTTCAGGGTAATAGGCGGGGTAAACATCTTCTGCCGGGTGAAAACTCCCGTCCCGCCAGCGCAGCACCTCCGTCCGGTAGGCTTCGCCCGTATCGTGGATCCAGAGTGCGAGCTCGGATCTGCCGTCTGGACCTCCAGGGCCCGGCCAATCCGCCACGTCAATATAGCTGTAACTCATTTCTGCAGGTGCCACATCACTCACACCATACTCCGTCCACTCATACACGGACAGCTTCGACCAAATGGAACCGATCTGCCAGCCTACGAGCAGGTTGTTCCGCCCAGGCTTGGTTACCGGTGCAGCGGTCATGAGCGTGACTCCATAGCCTGGGCCTTGGATCCTGGCCATCGTTCTCCATGCCCCTTCGCTAAACTGGAGCACAAGCAAGTACAACGCATCATTCAACCGGTAGACGGCGGATATCTCCGGGACCCGATCCCCAGTTAAATCCTCGGCAATCACGGCAGGTTGTCCGGCTGGAGTATTCATCGTAACCAGCTCAGCCCCTTCCGGCAGATGCGTGCTGACCAGCTGTACCGGACATTGCGGTTCAATTTCGTTCATCCGTATCCTCCCTCTCTCTTTGCTTTTGCCTAATGGTATGCCGAGAGCGGGAAGATATGCCAGAACTGAGACAGAAAGCCGGCGAACTTGTTCTTTATCATATCCCCGACATTGATGATAAGCAAAGAAAGCCTAGCCCATACCGGGTTAGGCTTTTTATTTTGGTTCTGTTCTCTTCGAAGAATCAGTTTATTGATGAGCAGTGCGCACGAATAGAGCTGCGTCAAGGACGCCGTCCTAACCGGTCCTAGGCAGTTCTTGCGACCTGCCATGCCAGAATCCGATCCCGCCGGAAGGTTCTTGGGGCACCTGTCTTCAGGCATACCGCCCTGACGGTGTTCCCGCGCATCTCTTTCACTTCGATTTTACGCTGCGTAATGTTACCGGCCTGGTCTAAATAAACGATCTCCACGGTTTGCCCAACATATTTTTCTGACATGACAGACCCTCCTAACCGAACGTATGTTTTTATTATATACGAACACCCGTTCTTTATACCATGTAAATTTTACCCATTTATATCGAATCTCGCTGTCCAGGCCGGAAGGGTTTTATGAACCTAAAAAAAAATTTCATCATCGGGTAACATTTCGATAATATGTCAGCTTCACGGAAGGGATTTGAGGGGAATTTAGCGAAAAATGTAGTATCATTCTTTTTCAAAAATCATGTGCTGGATCGAAAAAAGTGTTGACGCATCTGTCGTTGCGGCATTCTGCGAGCGCAAGGAGGATGCAAAATTTCTAAGGAGCTGTTCAACCATGGATAAAATTATTCGTAAAATTGAAGAGCTTCGGTTGGAATTGAATAAACTGTCCGTATGCAAATGTCTCACCGATCCGGAGCTGATCAAGGCCAGTCAGAAATTAGACCGGGCATTAAACGACTACGACAAATTTTTAAAAGAAAACATGTAACCCAAAGAGGACCTGCTAATCTTGTCAGCAGGTCCTCTTCCTGTTCTACATCTGTGCAAGATGTTATGTACCTGACCGGAAGCCATCGTACATCCGGGCTGCCGTCTCTCTTGCCTGTACCGCCGACAGATGCAGCCTCTCCTCCGTACCGCCATAACCTATCTCCTCTTTACCGGTTTGCAGGTCCCTGAATACCGAGTCGGCAAACGCGTCAAGAGGCGCGCCGAAGGTGTGAAGTCCCGCCCCGCCTAGATCGGTGTTGACCGCAGGCGGCAGCACTTCGATCACCTTGGCGTTCGTTTGAGCCAGCTGAATCCGGAGACTAACGGTAAAGGAATGAAGCGCGGCCTTGGTAGAACTGTAAATCGGAACCCAGGCTCCCGGCGTAATGGACAACCCTGAGGTGACATTGACGATGACCGGATCCGGTTGCTTTAACAAGTGAGGCATAAACAACAGCGTTAAATGAATCGGTGCATCTACATTAATTGAAATTTCCTGACGGTAATACTCCCACTCTTTCTCCGCTTCGAGCAAATGAACCCGCTGCTGAATGCCTGCATTATTGATGAGAACGTTCAAACCCGGAAATTCGGACGTCACCTTACGGAACAATTCCAGCCGGTGGGACTCCACAGACAGGTCACATGCCACCGTATGTATATCCGGGTAACGTTCCTTCAGCTCCTGAAGCTTGTCTGCGCGGCGCCCGCAAATGATCACGGTGTTACCCGCCTGAACGAAACGCTCCGCCAAGGCCAGCCCGATTCCGGATGCGCCGCCGGTAATGAGTATCGTATTTCCGCTAATCTTCATTTCTCCATCACTCCCGTTGGATAAATTAGTTCACGATGATAAGATGTCCAATCCCCGCTCGATTCCATGTATCAATAAATCTGGCGAAAGCTTCAGGCTGATAAGCATCACGTCATCGATAAATGCTTCAATTTATTGTAAGATAACGATAGGTAAAAAAAACCGGACTGATTTTACATGAAGGAGATATCAACATTGAGTTCACCAAACCCATATCATTTTGAGGACATAGGAGACTTCGGACGAGCTGCCCTGAAGGCAGACTGCGAGAAATGCTTCGGCCTGTGCTGCGTTTCCCTTCCTTTTGCCGCCTCATCCGACTTTGCCATGGACAAGCAGGCGGGACAGCCCTGCCGCCATTTGCAATCCGATTTCCGCTGCGGTATTCATAACAGCCTGCGCCAAAAGGGATTTCGCGGATGTACGGTTTATGACTGTTTCGGGGCCGGACAAAAAGTTTCCCAGTTTACTTATAGCGGCATAGATTGGCGCCAAGCGCCGGAGACGGCGAAGCAAATGTTCGAAGTATTTCCCGTCATGCGTCAGCTGCACGAGCTTCTGGCCTATTTAAGCGAAGCGCTAAGCCATGCCGACGCCCACCTGATCCACGAGGAGCTCAGAACGCAGTTGAATGAAACGCAGCGTCTCACCGAACTTCCGCCAGAGGAAATATTGAAGCTGGATATTCCCGCTCACCGGGCCGAAGTAAACCTCCTGCTCCTTAAGACCAGTGAACTCGTTCGGGAGGAGGCACGCCGACGTTACAAGGGACCGTCTTCTCGTAAGAACCTGAAGGGACGCGGGGCGGATCTGATCGGTGCCAAGCTGAAAGGCGCCGATCTCAAATTCCAGAGCTTTAGAGGCGCATATTTGATCGCGGCCGACCTTCGGGACGCAGACCTCCGGATCACGGATCTGATCGGCGCCGACTTCCGGGACGCGGACATCCGCGGCGCGGATTTGAGCGGAAGCCTTTTTCTAACCCAGTTCCAGATCAATGCAGCCAAAGGGAACGCAGCTACCAAAATTCCTGCACATTTGGAGCGACCTTTTCACTGGACCTAGAGTCTGCCAAGAGTGCACAAAATAAAACAACCGCTGGAACCTCGTTGTCCCAGCGGTTAATTATGATTGGATATTAGGCGCGTTCTCCACGCAAATCGGGGAGGGACGGCTCAAAGGAACTGATAAATACGTCCTTCTTGTTCTTCTTGCTGTTCTTCTTCATGACACCAAACAGCGTAATGACAGCATACATCGGCACCACGTAGTAGAAAATCAGAATCAGGTAGAATAAGCCGCCAGAGCTTAAATGCATTCCGGACGCAATCGCAAGACCCGTGAGCAGCAATGTATTCATGACGTTGGCAATCAACACCTCGTGCTTCTTCCCGAAGAACAACACACCGATCAACGCAGCGGTAAACACAATCAGCAGTAAAAAGGTCATGATGAATTCCTCCTTAAAAACATTGGATGCTATATCATACGCTATGCATCAGCGATGATTCACAATTTCGACAAATTGCTTTCACAATTTAGACACAATTAGATTACCTCAAAGATAACACATTTAAACACAATTGAAAAGGCTTTCACAAAAATATTTGGAAAAAGAAGCAAAAAAGACGCCGGAACCCTTGTTCCAGCGCCTTTTTTAAGATTTATATATTTCATCACGCAATCCTTATTTCGTTAACGTGTCGGATCTGAATCGGACAGCTGATCGTGGATGGCCGACTGCTCCTCATGCCACCACAGCGCTTCCTCCGGCTCTTGAAGCACCTCATGAACTTCGTGCGGCTTCTCCACCGCGGGCGCAGAACCGCGAAGCGACCGGCCCGAGGTCTCGGTAAACCACATGGTCACGATGACGAAGCCGATAATTGAAACTGCGATCAAATAATACGCTGGTACCAAGGGCTCCCCGGTCAGATTGATCAGCCAAGCCATGACAAGCGGAGTGGTCCCGCCGAACAGGGATGCTGAAATATTATAAGTAATCGCCAGGGCTCCATATCGGACCTTGGTAAAAAACAAAGCCGGAAGCACGGACGGCATGGTGCCTTCAAAGCAGGTCAGCAGCACGGCGAGGCACAGCAGACCGAGAAAGACCATCCCTCCCTTGCCGCTCCCGATCCACCAAAACGCCGGCAGTGAGAGCACGATCAGCCCCAGCAGACCGCCTTGGATGATGCGTTTGTTCCCGATCCGGTCGCTGAAGTAACCCATGAACAGCACAATCGGGATCATGATAAACATGACAATAAGAATGAGCAGCAGCCCTTCCGTCTCCCCGTAACCGAGCACCGCGGTAAGATGCGATGGCATGTATGACAACACCATATAGTCCACGACATTGAAGGAACACACCATGACGATGCAGAGCAGGACGACTCTCCACTGAACCTTTAGCAGTTCCCGGAAAGGCACTTTCTGCCTCCCTTCATCCTGGGCTGCTTTCTCCATCGCCTCAAAGGCGGGAGTTTCTTCGAGATGATTCCGCAGGTACAGGCCGACCAAGCCGATCGGAGCCGCGATAAAAAAAGGAATCCTCCAGCCCCAAGCCAGCATCCGGTCGGGCCCGAGCAGGTAGCTAAGCAGCGTCACCAACCCGGATCCGGCAATGTACCCCACCAGGGTGCCCACTTCCAGGCCGCTCGCCATAAATCCGCGGCGCTTGTCGGGCGTGGATTCGGCAATGAAGGTCATGGCGCCCGAATATTCTCCCCCGGTGGAGAAGCCCTGGACCAGGCGGGCCAGCAGCAGCAGTACCGAAGCGGTAATGCCGATCGATGCGTAGCTCGGGATGAGACCGATGCACAGCGTAGACACCGCCATCATGACTAACGTGATGGTGAGCACTTTTTTCCGGCCTAGCCGGTCCCCCAGCCTTCCAAAAAACAAACCGCCGAACGGCCTGACGAGAAAGGCGATGGAAAACGTGGCAAAGGTATAAATCAGCTGGATGGAACCCGTCATCTCCGGGAAAAACACCTTGCCCATAACGACGGCCAAATAAGAGTAGATTCCGAAGTCGAACCATTCCATGGCATTTCCCAATGCGGTGGCGACGACGGCCTTCTTGGCGTTGCCGGTGTCCACGACCGTGATATCGTCCTTATGGAGCCGGGGTCCGGCTTTTTTTCGGAAAGGCAGCGCCCATTTACTTTTCTCGTGATTGTTGCTGTCCATAATCGAAGACTCCTCTGCAAGCGAAAATACCTTGACCAAACTAGTATTCGCCCGAAGCCTTACACCAATTCATCGAAGAGCCGGCAGCCCCCTTCGTTAACGAAGTCAGTCTTCTTAGCCTCAATACGGGCTACTCACGAGACCGGCTGATAATGAACCGTCATTGCTTCCATTCAATATGGAATAGCTCGCGCAGCACCTGCCCAATCCGTTCCGGCTCGACGTCCTCTTTAGATTTCATCTCTCCGTTTACCTGGGTTAAAGAGTTTCCGCTCAGCGTAACGCGTCCCTGCTCCGTCTGACTCATTGCCACCCGTATTTTATTGAATTTCGATTCATGCCCATACTGCGTCATATCGAACACCGCTTTGAAATCTTCCAGCAGTCGCGACTCCCTGTCCAACTGGTACAGCATCTCCCACTCCTCTGGGGTTTCCTTCTCCAAAACAAATCGGTCTTGCTCTTCTGTATACGGACGTATGCGCCACTTTCCATCCCAGTCCTCTGTCAATTCGCCGTTCAGCGGAACCGGCACTCGGGGGCTTCGGCCGCCAAAACCAACATCCACGAGGTAATCTCCACCCGGAAGATGAACGACATTTACGGCATGGGTTCCGTCGATAAACCAACCTTCCTCCTGCTTGACAGTACAGGCAGCCATTGATGCGCTGAATCCAAGCGCTTTGAGAAGGTTGTGAAACAATCCGTTCAATTCGTAGCATACGCCTCCGCGCCGGCCTTCAATGATCTTGTTGAAGAGTATGTCGGGATTCATCGATAATGGGACCCCATCCATGATATCTAGGTTTTCAAAAGGAATATGCATGACGTGCCGATATTGCAGTTCACACAGGAGCTTCAGATCGGGAATGAAGTCGATTTGATAGGTCATACCCAGTTTGCTCATGTATTTTTGCAGGTTTAACATTCTTCTCTCTCCTCATTTCGGAATGTGAAATCTTGATTAGAAACGCGCTGATTTATATTCAAATTACAAAAAATCCATTACTTATAAGGTACAGGGAGCATTCTGCGGGGACAATGCGAATTTATCACAGCTGTACCGGTACAAATCAGATTCAGGTATAATGGTAATGAATGGAAGCCCATATTTTCCATAAAAGATGAGGTTTTGTGAAAGGCGCCAGAGTAGCATCACATGGCATCAGCCGCATTGAACAATTCTCGGCTTGCCTATCCGTCAACGCAATGAAGCCCAGCGAACCGCTGGACTAATGGGAGATGAACCTTCATGCGCTATTTTTACAAATTGAATGTGATGAGCTGTATTTACGCTTTCCTCTTTTTCCTCCATGCGGAAAGTTTGGGCAATGTGTACAGGCTGGAAAGAATCACGAATTGGACTGGCATCTATCATGCATTGAACTGGGCGAATCTGGCCCTGCTGGCCGTATCACTGATCCTCTGCTATTGGCTGAGCAAGCGTCTTGTCTCCGGCCGCAAATCCGCTTATGCCGCTGCCGTTCTGTGGATCCCGTATTTCATCCTGATGATTTGGGGCTTCAGCATGCTGTTTCCGCTGACGAATCCGGGAGATGATCCCGCTCCGGTCACCGGCTTGATATTAATGTTCGAAATGATTGTGTTTCCGTTCTATATTGCCTTTAACACATTCTTGTCAGCAGCGGTTCCGGCTATCAGGAAAGGCATAAAATCGTAGGTTTCGGGACAGCCCGTTCCACGGTCAACCGGTGGTGTTCCCGCTTGTTTTGGATACGGATGCGCGATAACGGTCCAGCGCCTGCTGCTCTATGCCGATGGCACGCTGGATATCCATCAGCCGGATTTTTTTCACGTATTCATCAAAAGCAGATACCGGCTCCATGCCCATAATGATTTTCAGCGACATTTCGGTTACGGCCTTGTTGACTTCCTGCATGATCACCGCCAGCTCGGTGCTCTCCTTCTCCGTGGTCGGAAGCGCAGGCAGCGTATGAAGCGCCGCATCCGTGTCGGACCACACCCGGACCGCCTCCTTCTGCTCCGGAAGGGAATAATACTGTTCCATGTAACGGATATCCTGGACGAAAGGTCCGAAATAACTTGCCCTGGTGTACATCGCCAGCGCCTGTGACGGCGCCAGCTTATCCGGGTTGTGCAAAATGACGTCCGTATACACCGGATACCCGTCCTTCATCTCGTAGCTGACCCCTTCGATGCCGAAATTAAAGAGCAGATGTCCTTCCGGTCCGTACCCGTAGTCCAGCATCTTGACCGCTTCTTCGACATGCTTGCTCTTCGCGGAAATCGCCACCCCGCTGGATCCGACAGCCGGGGCCAGCTGCCCGAATTCGGGTCGGTCCCCGCGTTGAAGCACCGGATATGGCGCCGGAACGAGCTCCACCGACGAATCCTGCGCTTTCATAACAGGCAGCCACGTGCCGATGCCGGCGCCCGCATTCCAAATACCAGCACCGCTCCGGCTCAGGATCATGCTCGTGTCCTGCGTTTCAGAGTCCACGGCAGCAAAGTTCGGGTCGATCAGCCCTTCCGCGTACCACTGCCGGAACAGTGACAGAAATTGTTTATACCCCGGCTCAACCGGGCCGAACTTGACTTTTCCCTCCTCTTGGTAAAAGCCTTTCTTGATTCCGAATGCGCCGATAAACCCTCCGCCCTCGATGCCAAACAGCGGATTCGGTACGCCAAGGAAGGTAAGCGGCGCTTCCGCGCCTTTCTTATCCTTGAATGCCTTGAGCACCGTATGCCAATCGTCGATCGTCACAGGCACATCCAGGCCCAGCTCATCCAGCCAATCCTTGCGGATTATCGGTCCCTGGTAAGTCCGCAGCTTGTCGTCTCCCTGGATAAACGGGAATGCATAGTAGCTGCCTCCGGCTGTACGGATTTGCATATCGATATCGGGATGCTCTTTCAGGTACCGCTTCAAGTTCGGGGCGTACTGATCGATGGCTTCGTTCAGGCGAAGAATATAGCCGTCGTTGATCGCCTTCTCCGGTCCCCCCGGATAATTGATCCATTCGTACTCCATCATATCCGGCAGATCGCCTGATGCCAGCAGCACGCTGATCGCTTCCTTCGCCTGGTTGGCCGGAGGCTGGATGAACGTCAGCTGGACGCCGGTTCTCCGCTGCCATTCCTGAAAGAACGGCACCTGGTTAAAGGTGGACTTGATTCCCGCCGCGTTGCCGTTCAGTTCAGCCCAATAGGTCAGCTTGGCATCCGAGGCGGACGAACCCTTGCCTCCTCCCGCCATTAGCGTTGTTTCGGCAGTCGGCAACGTACTTGCCGTATGCGTCGTCCGCTCACGGTCGCAAGCCGGCAGTACCGCCATCAACAGGACCATGAAAGCCAGCCATCCCCAAGCGGCCGCTCTCCCTTTACCTCTCCACTTCATAGGTACCTCCCGAAAATAAAACATCAAATAATTTCTTTGTACTTGCCCGGCGTAATGCCTTCGTATTTTTTGAACACCCGGATGAAGGTCGCGGGGTCGTTGTATCCGATCTGCCTGGATATCTCGCTGATCGACTCGGGCTTGGTCCTCATCAGCCGTTTCGCCTGCTCGATCCGGTATTTATGAATGCTGTCGAGTATGCCTTCGCCCGTCTGGGTCTTATACAGCTTCGACAGATAGCTCCCCTTCAGCTGAAAATGCTCGCCGATCGCGTTGACGTTCAAGTTCATGTCCACGTAATTCGCTTGGATATACTGGTGGACTTCCTGAATAAGGTTCCGCAGGGAATCCTCCCGCTCCCTGGATACGTGGGATGAACGTTTAGCTGATGCGTAGGCACACACTTCCTGAAGGAGGGACTGCAGCTTCTCCTGCATTTCCCGAAGCGTGCCGCATGCCATAATATCGTCGATCCAGCGCGGGTTGTCGGCAAGCGTGATGCCGCCGCTCCCTTCGCCCAGCTCGTTGATCGCCTTGATCATCGTCCCGACGAGATTGAACATCAGGCATCTTGCCAGTGTGAGCGGCATGACAGGCTTGTCCAGATTTTTCTCAATGATCTCGTTCATGCACGACGCGGCTTCATCCAGGTCCCCCGCCTTGATCACATTAATCAGCTGCTGCTCGATTTGAAGCGGATAATAATAGCCGTAACCGATGTCTGCAGTGCTGTCGGCACGGATGTCCTCGTATGCGATGATCCCTTTTTTGCCGAGGACCATCTTGTATTCCATCGCGTCGACCGCCTCCCGGTACGCCTCGGAGATGCCGATCCAGGAAGCATGGCGTCCGCTCAGTGAGATGGTCAGTTCCATGTCATACCGCTCCAGAAACCGCTGCGCCTCGGCCGCGATGTCATGAAGATCGTGCTCCCATCCGGAAGTATCCGCTTTCAAATTGACAAGGCAGGCCATCATGTCATCCGTTTCGACCACATACCCGGCATGTCCCTGCTTTTCCGCCAGCTCTTCCACGACATTGGATATGATCAGGTGGATCAGCTTACTGCGTTCATTCATGTCGATGCCCGGCAAAAATTCGTACAGCTTGTCTTCGTTCTCGATCACGAACAGGATGACGGCAAATTCCGTGGATACCTGCTTCATCTGAAACGAGCGAAACGCCTCCTCGTACGGTACCAGTGTATCCGGTTTGCCTTTCAGCAGCCGGTTGATCATATTGGACCGCAGCACCTGCTGGTGCTTCTGCAGCTGCATGGAAATCTCGTCATTTTCAGTGCGGGTGCGGATAACGACTTTCTGGATGAACCGGAACTCGTTCGCATCGGCATAACTACGGTCGGTGTTCTCATCCTTGAGGGACTCGACCAGCTGCTGTACAGGCGAATAGTTGCGGCGCATAAAAAACCAGGTCAGAACGCCGGCACCCGCCAGGCTTACGAGTATGCTGACATACGTAAAATTACGGACGTATTCCGCCTTTTCCCAATAGATTCCGCTCGGGATGATCAGGGCGTACTTCAGATCCGAGACAGAGGAGTTGATTGAGAACAGTTCCGACGTTCCAGCCTGCGCGGAATCCGTTTGAATCCGCTTACCATTCAGAAATGGCGACAGCTCCTCCGAATCCGGATGGTTGGACATCAGAATCTCGTTATTATGGTTCAAAATGAGCAGCGTCGCTCCGCTGAAACCCGAAATGCCCTCCACCGCTTCCTGGAACCGACGAGTATCGGACATGACCACTACGCTGCCTGTGCTCTGCCCGTTCATGTCTTTCGGCAGCTGCGTAATATAGGCGATTGCCGTATGTTCATCAGCCGCATTGGCATGGGGAAGCACGATGAAGGAATTGCTCGCCCCATTCAATACTTCGCTCTTCCATTGCTCGAGTGTGAGCGCACCGGTTTGGTGAATTGTATAGAAAGCGGATTTCAAGTCGCGGATATTGCCGGACCTGTACACCGAGCCGTCCCGTCTGGAAACAACGTAAAATTCGTCAATGGAAGCATACGACGTTTTAAACAGCCTGAATTCATTCACCAGCTGGTATGCCGTGTAGGGCACTTCCTGAGCCGGCATGCTGGAATACATCAGATGCTGCAAATTCGGGCTCCATGTCATTTCCATATTCAACCGCTTCATCAGGTCGATCTGATTATCGATTGTGTACCTCATCTGCTTCAGGAGCGAATCGTTGGCCCGGTGGATTTCGCTCTTCAGCGCATGGCTGGCCTGGGCATAGATCACCAGGCTGATGACGATCGGAACAAACAGCACCGCGCTGTATGATACGAGCCAGGTGACAATGATGCTCTCCCGTTTCCGCCATAGGTTTTGAATGTTCAGCAAAAGACCATCACCCATACTTCAATAGTTTGTCTCAATTGATTAGACACCCATTATATCGAATATCGCCTGGGATGCGTATAGATAAAAAGTGCAATCCGGTTGATAAAAAGCGTAATATCCCCTGGCTGGATGCGGAATTAACGCGAAAAAGCCTCGGGAGACCTCACGGTCTTCCCAGGCTCATGCGGATGAATGGACAGGCGGTTATGCATCCGGCATCAACTCGCTATACGTATCTTTTTAAAAGATCCGGTGCTTCCATCCGTTCAGTTTGGCGGCCGCCTCAATAAAAAAGTAGTCGCCGTAAATGAGAGACACATCCACGTTTTGTGATACCGGCTTATGGCCGGTTCCGTGCAGCAGGACGGCTTCATGATCTTGATCATTCCATGTTCCGTACGTTGTGTACAGGGAATGCAGAATCCGCTGCGCGGCATCAAGATATCCTCTTCCCCGGATATCGCCAAGCACCTCCGCGAGCTCCAGCAATCCGGACGCCGCGATGGCGCCGGCCGAGCTGTCTCGCACGATGCCGCCCTCGGCCTCCACGGCTTCCGCACGAAAATCCCAGTACGGCACGGCATCTTCGGGCAGATGCGCGATAAAAAAGTTCGCCACCCGCTGGGCTGCCGCAAGGTAATCCGAACGGTCCGTATAACGACACGCATTCGTTAGACCGTATAGTGCCCAGGCCGCCCCCCGGCTCCAGGCCGAATCCGGCGCAAAGCCCTGTCCGCCGATCGCTTCGGCGGCTTCGCCGGTTTCGGCATCGAACCGGATGATATGATGCACGGACCCGTCCGGGCGGACGAAATGGCGGATGACCGTGTCCGCATGCTGCCCTGCGATATGTGCATACCGCGGGTCGCCGCTCTCTTCTGATGCCCAGAACAACAGCGACAGATTCATCATCGTATCGATGATCGACCAGCCGGTCTTGTCGCCGTTCCAGGCGCGGATGAACCGGCCGGCAGGGTTGAAGCGACCGGCCAGGAAGCCGGCGGCAAGGAGCGCGCGTCTTGCCGCGTCTTCATCTCTGGTCAGCTTATGCTTGATGACTGCGGTCGGCAAAAACTGAAAACCGACATCATGATCGTAATGATTTGGGGCGAGCCACAGCTCCGACAACCGTTCATCCCAGTTCCAGGCAGCCTCCCGGTATTTATCCTCACCGGTCATGTCGTACATCAGCCACAGCACGCCCGGCCAAAAGCCCGAAGTCCACCAATCGATCCGCATATCATCGTATTTCCCGTCTTGGCCTGCGGCATGCGGCGATTTGTCTCCGATTCGTTCCAGCATTTGTCCCGCCTTGAAGACGATCTGCCGCCACATCTCCTGCTTAACTGTTTCAAAGTCCTTCATGCGAAGACCTCCTTTATCTGAACAACATCTGTTTCGCAATTAAGTGCATCAGCCCTTCAGCGAGCCGACCATGACTCCTTTCACGAAAAACCGCTGCAGGAACGGATACACGCACAGAATAGGCACGGTCGCCACCATAATCGTTGCGTATTTGATCGTTTCCCCGATTTGGAACCGGTCTCCCGCCGAAGCGCCCGATGACATGCTGTCGGTCGAGTTGGAGATCAGAATTTCACGCAGCACCAGCTGCAGGGGAAACAGGTTTCTGTCTTTGATAAACACCGACGCGTAGAACCATCCGTTCCACTTGTCCACCGCATAATAGAGAATCATGACGGCGATGACCGGCATGGACAACGGGATAATAATCCGGAACAAAATGGTGAAATGATTCGCGCCGTCGATTTTGGCCGATTCCTCCAGGCTGTCCGGAATGCCCATGAAGGCCGTCCGCATGATGATCAGGTTAAACGTACTGACGGCGAACGGAACGATCGTGGACCACAGCGTGTCCAGCAGTCCCACGCCTTTGACGACGAGATACAGCGGGATCAGACCGCCGCTGAAGAACATGGTGAACACGATGATGAACATGAACACCTTGTTCCACATCACGTTTTTGCGCGACAGGACATAAGCGCCCATCGAGGTGAGCAGCAAATTTACCGCTACCCCGAATATCAGAATGAACAGTGTATTGCGAAAACCGATGCCGATGCCCGGGTTGTCCAGCACGCTCTTATAGGCGTCGAGGCTGAAGCCGAGCGGATGCCACAGAAAGCCCTTGTGGCCGAGCAGCCGGGCCGAATCGCTGAAGGAAGCGAATAATACATACACCAGTGGATACAAGGTCACGACGACCAGAAAAATCATCAGGGCATAGTTGATGACATTGAATATGCGGTCACCCCAACCGCTCTCTGTTTTCAAGCTTACCACCTCACCATAGGCTGTTTTGGCTCACCCTCCGGCTGATGGCGTTGGCCGTTATCAGGAGGACAAGATTGATGACCGAGTTGAACAAACCGACGGCGGAGCTGTAGCTCCAGCCGAACTCCAGCAGGCCTTTGCGGTATACGAAGGAGGAGATGACGTCTGCCGTTTCGTATGTAACCGGGTTATATAGAAGAATGATCTTTTCAAACCCGACGTTGAGCAGGTTCCCCATCCGGAGAATGAACATGATCATAATGGTCGGCAGCAGTCCGGGCAGTGTAATGTACAGCATCTGCTTCAGACGGCTGGCCCCGTCGATCCGGGCCGCTTCGTACTGCTCCAGATCGATGCTCATGAGCGCAGCGATATAAATGATCGATTCCCAGCCGATCCGCTGCCAGATTTCGGACAGCACGTAGATGGGCCGGAACAGATCGGGCTTTTGCAGCATGGCCTGGCCATCATAGCCCAGGAACATGAACAGGCGGTTGATGAGCCCGTCTGCGTTCGTAAAATCGGTGATGATGCCGCAAATGACAACGAGCGAAATAAAATACGGCATGTACGTGATCGTCTGGACGACGCGTTTGAATTTCTTCTTGCGTACTTCATTGATCAGGAGGGCCAGTATGATCGGCGCCGGGAACTCAAAAACCAGCGTATAGAGGCTGATCAAGATCGTATTTTTTAGAATTCTCCAAAAATAGTAGCTGCCGAAAAAGTCATGAAAATGCTTCAATCCGACCCAGTCGCTTCCCAGAATGCCCTTCATGGGCGAATAATCTTTGAACGCGATCAGCGCCCCGTACATAGGTGCATAATGAAAGACCAAATAATAGGCGATCACCGGCAGCATCATGATGTATAAATACTTGTTGAGCACAAAATCACGAACGAGCCGGCTTCGAAACGATTGCCGATTTGCCATGCCTGAAGTTCACCTCGATTATATTAGGGGGAGAGCAGGCCCTCCCCTTCCTTTGTGCTTACCGGCTGTTGTAACGCTGCAGCGCCGCCGTTTGAATTTCGATCGCCCGGTCCAGTCCCAGCGACTTCATCTTGGCGACATAACTGTCATATTGATCGACCGGCTCGGAGCCGAGAATGATCTTGATCGTCATTTCATCCACCAGCGTGTTGATATCGTTCATGATGGTGGCATACTCGGAGCTTTCATCCGGCGTCGGCGTAATGGATGGCAGGTTATACTTCGCCGCATCGGTGTTTTTCCAAACCTCCACCGCATCGCGCTGCGTCTGGAGCGCAAAGAACTGCTCCGCATAACGCTTATCCTGTACGAACGGCCCGTTATAGCTACTGCGCGCATACAGGGAGATCGCTTGGGCGGGAGCGAGCTTGTCCGGATTTTTCATCAAGAGATCGGTGAATTTCGGATAGCCGTTCTCCATGTTGTAGCTGACGCCTTCCTCACCGAAGTTGAAGAACATATGTCCTTCCTCGCTGTACCCGTAATCCAGCATGCGCACCGCGAGCGCTGGATCTTTGGCTGCGGTTGTGACCGCTACCGTTCCTTCGGACGCGTAGGCCTGGTTCAGCTGCCCGAATTTGGGCTTGTCCCCTTTGTTCAGCACCGGATAAGGTGCCGCAACAAGCACGGCTTTCGGATCGTTTGCCTCAACGAGCGGCTGCCATTTGCCGATGCCTCCTCCGGCGTTGCCGATCGTGGCCCCAGTAGCGCCGGATGCCATGTTGCCGTCGACTGCCTTCGTGTCGGCCGTCGCGATGTTTTTGTCGATCAAGCCTTCCTTATACCAGTCATGGAACAGTTTCAAATACTCTTTAAAACCAGGTTCGGCGGGGCCGAATTTGACCTTCCCGTCTTCCTGATAAAATCCGCGGTTCACACCGAAGGCACCAATAAAAGCGCCGTTGCCGGATTCATTGAAAAAGCGCGGCTTGCTCACTACCGAAAACGGTGCGGCCGCCCCTTTTTTCTCCTTGAAGGCTCTCAGTGTCGCCGTCCATTCATCGATCGTTTCCGGCACCGGCAGACCAAGCTCGTCCAGCCAGTCTTTCCGGATAATTGGCCCCTGGAATACGCGCAGGTATTCGTCGCCCCGGATGAACGGGAACGCGTAATAGCTGCCGCTGTCCGTTTTGACCATCTTGTCGATGTCGGGATGCTCCTGAAGGTACTTTTTCAGGTTTGGAGCGTACTTGTCGATCAGATCGTTCAGCTTCAAAATGTAACCGTCCTTGATCGCCTTTTCCGGTCCGCCGGGAAAATCGCCGATAAAGTTGTATTCGATCATATCCGGCAAATCCCCCGAGGCCAGCATGACGTTGAAGGCTTCCTTAACTTGACCGGTCGGCGGAGCGGTGAATTTGAGCGGTACCCCGGTTTTTTCCTGCCATTTTTGAAAGAAAGGAATTTCATCATGCGTCGCCTTGATTCCGACCAGGTTCCCGTTGATCTCGCCCCAGTAGGACAGCTTCTCATCGGTTTTTAATGGATAGGTCGCCGATTCGGCCGCTCCTCCCGGACTTGCCCCCTTTGCCGCATCTTCGCCGCTCTTGCCGCCGGATGAACAGCCCGCCAGCACACTGCCCAGCATTGCGATGATCAAACCCGCAGCTGCGATTTTTTTCATGCCTACAACCTCCATTTGATATGTGGTGAATCTTGCCCTTTAAGACTATCGAAGCAGCATTCCATCGGATATGAGCAGAAAATACAAAACGATTCTCTTTTTTCTTGCTGCAGATGACGATTTCTCCAATGGAATGAACAAAAACGGTAAACATTACCGAAAACTACCGTTTTGATGTTGTTATCCGAAATATTGCGGGAAGGGCTGCATAGGTTGATAGAGAGGCTAGAACGCGCTTTTTGGATATCGTTCCCACATTCTTTTATAATGAAAGAGCAATCTATCATTTTTTCGAGAGGAGTACAGTGTCTATGAATGCAAGTGAAACTCCGAAAAATGCGTTGTTTACAAGCGACTTTACCCGCAACCCTTACCCCGTGTACGAGAAACTGCGTCAAAGCGATCCCGTTGTGAAAGTCATGCTTCCGAACGGGCAAACCGGCTGGCTCATCAGCACCTACGAGGATGCGGCGGCCGTGCTGAAAGATCCGAGGTTCATCAAGGACATGACCAAATTCGTCGGGCAGGAGCATCCAAGCGTGTTCTCCAAAAACATGCTGTTCTCCGACCCGCCGGATCACAAACGTCTTCGCGGTCTGGTGCAAAAGGGCTTCACGCCCCAGCGAATCGAAAGCATGCGGGATCATATCCAGGAGATTGCGGACAGGCTTCTGGATGCGGTCTCCGGCAAGGATCATCTGAACCTCATTGACGATTACGCATTTCCGCTGCCGATCATCGTCATCAGTGAAATTTTGGGCGTGCCCACGGAGGATCAGGACAAGTTTCGGGTGTGGTCGAACTCTATTATTGAAGCCTCGAATCAGAAAATGGGCGAGGATGTCACCCGTCACATGAACGAATTTATCGCATATCTAAAAGAATGGTTCGCGAAGGTCCGTCAGCAGCCAGGTGACGACATGATCAGCGAGCTGGTGATCGCGGAAAACCAAGGGGACCGGTTAACGGAGGAAGAGCTGTACGGGGTGGTCACGCTAATGATCATCGCCGGTCATGAGACGACGGTCAATTTGATTGGCAACGGCGTGCTGGCCCTGCTCGAATATCCGGAGCAGCGCAAGCTCCTTCAGGACCGGCCGGAACTCATCCAGGGAGCCATCGAGGAAATGCTCCGGTACAACGGCCCTGTGGAATTCAGCACCTCCCGCTGGGCGTCCGAGGATTTGGAATTCAGGGGCCAGCCATTCCAGCGGGGCGACCTCGTGATCGTCGCGCTCGATGCAGCCAACCGGGATCCGGCCCAGTTTGAGGACCCGGACCTGTTTGACATTACCCGCGGCAAAAGCCCGCATCTGGCGTTTGGCAAAGGGATACACCTGTGCCTTGGCGCCCCGCTCGCCCGCTTGGAGGGAGAGATTGCGGTCAACACGCTGCTGCGGCGTTTTCCCGACTTTGCGCTTGAAGGAGAGATCGGGGATCTGGAATGGAGACCCGGCATGATCGTGCGCGGGGTGAAAGAAATCCCGCTTCGCCTGAGCTAAAATTAGTCAATTGTTCCCTGTTGGTCCATCCGGGCTCGAAGGTATGCTTTTTAAATAGTCCCCAAGATCAAGGAGGAGATCACTCATGAGAACAATCGGCATTATCGGAAGCGGAACGGCCGGGCTGCAGCTTGCCTATGCGCTGAAGGACGATTTTGACGTCACCGTGCTTCATCATGAAGAACCTGATGAGGTCCGCAGCGGGAGAGTCCGTTCGACCCAGGTTCATTTCCAGCCGACACTTGCGCGCGAGCGGCGCGTGCACATGCCCGCGAACAGCGATGCGCCGCAAATCCGGACCATTCACTTTCAACTCGGCGGACAAAAGCTGTTTACCGGGCAGTTGACGGGCATCGCCACTTCCACCGATCAGCGTATCCGGTTTGCGGACGCCATGGAGGATTTGTCCAAGGATGGCGTTCGGTTCCGGCATGGACGCATTGCGGCTGGTGATCTGGATGCACTTGCCGCCTCATTCGACCTGCTCATCGACGCAGCCGGCAAATCGGGACCGGTCGCCTCATTTCCCGTCGATGAGAGCCTGACGCCCTTCCAGACGCCGCAGCGGAAATGCATCGTCGGTTATTTTTCCGGTATACGTCCCGTTGAGCCCGAAGGCATTTCCATTACGGTGATGCCCGGCACCGGTGAAATGTTCGAGATTCCTGCCGTTACATCAAACGGACGGGCCACAATACTGTTTATTGAAGCGGTTCCGGGCGGAGCACTGGATGCTTTTGTCGGCGCTAAGGGGCCGGATGCTTTTGCGGAGCGGATGCTTGGCATTGTGGAGGAACACCTCCCGGAGATTGCCGGGCGGATCGATTCGGCCAAATTCGCGCTGATTGACGACAACGCATATCTGCTCACGGCCGTCACTCCTGCGGTTCACCGCCCGTATGTCATGCATAATGGCACGCTTATCCTTGGATGCGGAGACAGCGTATTCCTTGCCGACCCGATCACCGGGCAGGGCTGCAATACAGCCTCGTACGCTGCCGAGCAGTTGTACGAGACGCTGCTGGCCCATGCGGATGCCGATTGGGACGAGTCTATCGGCAGCGAATATTGGAACCGGACGCAGCCTTATATCAAGGCCGTGACCGAATGGACCAATGCCATGACCCAACCGCTGCCGGGACATATTGCCGAGCTTCTGATGCAAGCGGCAGCTGACCAGAATACGGCGGACCGCATAGCCCATTGGTTTGAAGATCCGACGCAAGCGTACCGCAGCTTCTTTGAACAACACAACAGCCAGCCTTTTCCCCGCTAGGGGAAGGCTGGCTGTTTGTTTTTATCATTTTCGTTCCAATGAACGATAAAAATGACGACAACGCGCCTCGGACATTCCGGGCGGGATGTTAAAATTACGATTAGACCGAGTCACCGGGATAAGGCCGAATCAGACCCGGCATATTCCCGTTTCATATAGACGCCTTTTTTGTACACCGACTTGATGACGAAATATCCTTGCAGTTTCTTGTTCGTCCGGTAAATCAGTGAATTGACCTCGTCAATGCCAACCAGCTCAGTATCATCGATACAGCGCTCGGGCCATACATATCTCATAATTTCGTCCCTGGTCACAAAATGGTCCAGCCGGCTGTGCATCAGCTTAAACAGCTGGTATTCCTTCTTAGATAGCGGGACCGTCTCCTCATCAATCTGAACGCTCTGCATATCGTCATTCAAGCGCACCTCGTCTTCAGGCCACCCCGAAAAAACATACTCCCTCGTTTCCTCCAGGTCCATGACCTTCTCCAGCTCCAAAGCAACCAGTCCGTTCACCAGAGTTAGGCGGTCACCCGGAGACACCGCAGCGGGTTCATGGGGGTTCAAACGCTGGCCGTTCAGCTCGGTCCCGTTCTTGCTCCCCAAGTCCTCAACTAGGAGCCCCTCTTCGGTCCACGCGATCCGGCAGTGCTGTTTAGATACCAGCAGGTTGTATATCTCGAGCATCCCTTGTTCCGAGCCGGTATGTCTACCCACCGTCACGGTTTCTCCTTCTTCCAAATAAATAAACGACCCATGGCCTTTCTGGCCGGCGGTATCAATCATGATTTTGATTTTGTCCGGCATATCTACCTCTCACTTTCCTTTGTCTCTTTCTCCCGTCAATGATAAATTCGTCAGATTTGTTCCATTGTTTGCCTACCCTGCTGATTTTATAGTTAGCCTATACCCGTTTCCATGTTTACTTGTGAATTATATTTCAAAAGCGAGGTTTATAGCAATGAAGCGATTAAAGCGAAAACAATTTTTTACATACGTGCTGTTAGCTTTTCTGGTTGCCAGCGGGATGGCGATATACGTGTTTATTCAGGGGCGGGATGAACCCGGTCCCGAACAGACGCTGCAGTCTTACTTCAACAGTCTGAAAGAAATGAAATTTGACAGGCTCTACGACCTCATGACGCCTGAATCCCTTGAGCAATCGGGAATGAGCCGCGAGCAGTTCGTCGAGAAATACCAATCGATCTTCAGCGGAATGGGCGTTACCGGCGTTAAAGTGACGCAGGGGCCTGCCTTCCAGTCTGAAGAGGACCATCATTATTCCATGGACTATACCGCCACCTGGCATACCCCAATCGGTGATGTTGATGGGGATTACCATATGAAGCTGGTTCAGGTTGCACAAGACCACGATAAGGTTTGGGCCATCGAGTGGCATCCTTCTCTGATTCTACCAGAGATGTCCGCCGGCGACAAAGTAAGGGTCCGGGTATTGACGCCTCAGCGTGGTGAAATCACGGACCGGGACGGGAACCCGCTGGCCACCCGCGGCACCGCATACGAATGGGGCATTACCCCTTCCGAGCTCGGCGACCATCCGAATCAGACGATCGCTAGCATCGCCGCCTACTTCAAACTTCCAGTGGAATATATCCAAAAAAAGCTGGCGCAGAAATGGGTCAAACCGAATTATTTTGTTCCGATGGCCAATGTTCCCGCTGCCGATCTGTCCCAGAAACTGCCGGGCGTCTCGGTCAGACCGAAGGAAGTGAGGTACTATCCGCTGGGCCAGGCCGCCGCCCACCTTACCGGTTATGTCCGTCAGGTGACGCAGGAGGATTTGCAGAACGATAAAGACGGCTATTATGCAGCAGGGGACTGGATTGGCAAGGCCGGGCTGGAGCAATCGCTGGAAAAGCAGCTGCGGGGACGGAAAGGGGGATTGATCGAGATTACTGACGCGAAGGGGAACCGTAAAAGCATCGTTGCCCAGAAGCCAGCGGTAAATGGCGAGAACATCCGCCTTACGGTCGCCTCCGCTCTTCAGCAGGACCTGTACCGTACGCTGTCCGGTGATACCGGCGCGGCAGTGTTGATGAACCCGAAGCATGGTGATCTGCTGGCCCTGGTCAGCACTCCTTCGTATGACCCAAACCAAATGGTCACCGGCCTGTCACAGCAGGAATGGGACGCTTATTCCAAGGATCCGGAGCTTCCTTTCTTTAACCGGTTCGCGGCCCGATATGCGCCAGGTTCGGTGTTTAAAGCGGTGACGGCCGCTGCCGGCCTGACCGAAGGCATAACCAAAGCGGATAAAACCCGCCGCATTGACGGTCTTCATTGGAAAAAAGACGCGGGCTGGGGCGGGTACTATGTCACGCGGGTGAAGGACGTCAGCTCCGTAAATATGGTGGACGCCCTCGTGTATTCGGACAACATTTATTTTGCACAAGAAGCGCTGGAAATGGGCAGCGGCAAATTTATCGAGGGCATATCCAAATTCGGCTTCGGCGAGAATTGGGGGCTGGACATGATCAACCTGAAGCCAAGCCAGTATGCCAACGCCTCCCACCGCGACCTGGCTTCGGAAGTTCTGCTCGCGGATACGTCCTATGGACAAGGAGAAATGCTGTTGTCCCCGATCCACGTGGCGGTCGCATTCACACCCTTCGCCCAGCAAGGCAAACTTGTTCCCCCTATCCTCTTTCTACAGCAGGAAGATCAAGAATCTCCTCAAGCGATCCAAATCATTAATCCACAGGTTGCTGGAACGGTCAAAGATGCCCTGACGCAGGTCGTCAGCCGAAGCGGCGGAACCGCTCACGCGCTGTCTTCTGCCGAGCTGAAGCTGGCGGCAAAAACCGGAACAGCCGAGCTGAAAGCCAAAAAAGGCGAACAGGGCGAGGAGAACGGATTCGTGGTCGCCTTCGACGCGGAGCAATCTTCTTTCCTGATATCCGCACTAATCGAAAATGTACATGCACGCGGCGGCAGCCACTACGTCGTGGACAAGCTGAAGCCTTTTCTAAATACACTGAATCTACAAACAAAATAACGGTCAAGAAATCCGTCAACTTGCGTTGCAGCCATCGCTGCAGATCGAGACCCTCTTGTGATACGATGAGGACAAGAATCAGCGAATCCTACGCAAAGGCGGTATCCCATGTTTGACCTTCTGCTACCCGAGCATTCCGGCTCTCCGTTATATCTTCAACTTTATCATTTGATCCGCGAACAAATCCGCTTAGGGAAAGTTGCGGCTGGGACCCGGCTGCCGTCCGTACGGGCGCTTCAGCAGCAGCTCGGTATCAGCAAGACGCCTGTCGAAACCGCATATCACATGCTGGTGGTCGAAGGCTATGTCGTCAACAAACCTAAGTCGGGCTTTTACGTGGTGGACGACCCTGAATTTATACAAAATGTCGTGACAACGTCTCCGGCTCGGCGTATGCAGCTTAAGCATACCGTGCCAGGATTTCACGAGTGTTTACGCGAAGAAGGCATGGACTGGATCGATTTTAATCCTACCCATATGGATGGAGATTCGTTTCCATTGCGGACATGGAGCAAAATGTTAAAAGAAGCCGCGCAGCCGATGGCCGCACAGCTGGGTCAATATGGAGATTCCCGCGGCGAACCGGGACTGCGGGCTGCCATTTCGGAGTATCTGGCTCATTCCAGAGGCGTCCTCTGTTCACCGGAGCAAGTCATCATTGGCAGCGGCATGTCGTACAGCATCGGCATACTGGTTAAACTACTGGATGGGGTACGGCGGGTGGCCTTTGAAGAGCCTGGTTTCGATCTCGTAAAGAACCTATTGAACGGATACGGCTGGGAGACGGTTCCGATCCCGGTTAGCGGCCAAGGGCTGCTTGTGGATGAGCTGACAAAGGTTCCTTTTCAGGCCGTATATGTCACGCCTTCGCATCAGTTCCCGACAGGAAGCATCATGCCGTATTCGCAGCGGGTGCGTCTGCTCGCATGGGCCGAAACGGAGGGCGCTTATATTATCGAGGATGACTATGACGGAGAATTCTGGTATCAAGGAAAGCCGATCCCCTCCCTTCAAGGGCTTGATAACAAAGGCAGGGTTATCTATATCGGTACCTTCTCGAAGACATTGTCGCCTGCGCTCCGCATCAATTATATGGTCGTTCCTCCCTCACTCTTGCACAACTTATCCAAGCTCCACCATGATCTGCTGCATGCACCTTCGCGTCTGGAACAGTGGGCGCTGGAGCGGTTCATGCGGGAGGGGTACTGGTACAGACATCTGCGGAAGACACGCAGCTTGTACCGCAAGAAGCATCATCATTTGATAGACCTGATACGCATTCACTTGAGTGAGCAAGTCCATATTACCGGTCAGCATGCGGGGCTTCACCTTCAGCTGAGCGTCCGCCGCGATGGTACCGCTCAAGAGCTGATCCAACTGGCTGAACAGCAGCAGGTCAGGGTGTATGATTTCCGCAGTATGTGGGCTGCCCCTCCCGATGCCCCCCTTCCTGTCGTTTATTTGGGCTTTGCCGGCCTTCCGCTTCCGGTTATGGAAGAAGGTATCCTTCGTTTAAAAAAGGCTTGGTTCGGCACCTAATCTCTTTCTATCTCTACGGTGTTTGAACAAAACGACGAAACAGCACGTCCAGCTCTTGCAAAATAACATCCTGGTACCGGTCGCCCTCAAGGTAAAGAGCCCCGATGTCCCGGTAAACTCGGTTCAGCTGTTCTTGATACGAAGGAGATTGCCTGTCCGGCCGGCTGGCTTTAAAGTCGTCCATCACTTGCTGAATGTAGACTGGGCGCGCTCCCCACCTGCCGAGCACGTTGCCATCCCGGTCAACAAAAATCGCCACAGGCTGGGCTCTTCCGCCGTCCGTCAGAAACAAATCCATCGTATCCAGATGTTCTTCCATGATCAGCGCTTCAATCGGGATGCCGGACTGCTCCATGATCCGAAACAGCACGGGGACGTTCCAAATGACATCCGGACACCAGTCCGTGCACAAGATCAGGCAGCGAATGCCTAAACGCTCGCCTGAAGATGCAAACAAACCCCGCCTGGCCGAATCGAGCGTACGGAATCCATGATATTTTTCATAAAACCTTTCAACCGTATTCGGTATCCCGCTGTTAACCATTTCTCTGACCTGCATGCGTTCCATAAATTGCCGCGGAGTAATCCCTTGTCCAACTTTATGCATTAGATTGACCGCTTCTGTCATCGCCACTTCCAACCTTTCTTATTCGTATATCTACCAACATAAAACAAAACTGACCCTATAGAAATGGTCAGTTTCCTTTTTTAAAAAAGGTCAATTTCACGAAATGGCCGGGGACGAAGCGTTCTTGTGCCTTCTGCCAGGCCGTGCCGACTTGTACCACTGCAGACAAAACAGAAAGATGAGGATCAGGTCGACGGCATCTCCTCCGTAATACATGAGCTGTGCTCCCGATTCAGCCTGGGCTATGGGGACGTCTCCCGGCGGATACGCAAATAGAACCTTGGCCAAGATTCCATGTCCGGCAAGAGATAACACGAGGATGCCTGCACGAAATCCGTACCCTGCCCGGTGAGGACGGGGATCTATACAGAGCAGTGCTGCGGCGTATAAGTACCCTGCGACAAACATATGCGCATGCACCAAAACATGAAGAACCGGATGGTGCTGCATCGCCGAGTACAAGCCGGTATAATACAGCACCCACAGTCCTCCGACGTTCAAAAGAGATGCCGTAACTGGATGGCTCAGCAGACGAACTGGCCGGGTTTTCAGCCAGGCTGCCATCCTGCGCGCGGACGAAATCGTTAAGCTGCGCAGCAATAAGGTCACGGGAGCAGAGCATGCGATCAATAGTGGAGACAGCATGCCAAGAAGCAGATGCCCCAGCATATGATAGACAAAGTCATCATGCGCTCTTGCCGCCAGTGGTCCAGTTAACGCCGCTGCCGCAGCAAGGACTCCGAGGATCCAGCAGATCGTGCGCATGGCGGGCCATCTGTTAAACCGGCGTTTCGAAGCATTCGCCGCCACGGTGTAGAAGCCGATAAGCACGAGAAATAAGAGGATAAAGAGCGCATCATGGAGAGTGCCAGTCCCGGCATCATGGTGACCTCCGGCAGCATGTCCTGCGTGATGTCCTGTCATGTTCATTTAACCGTCCCTTTCCGTTTCCCGCTTCGCTAATCTGCCCGTTTGAGCGATCAGCATGATGCCGATGATCAGAATGACGGCAGCGCTGACATTCCAAACGACGTCGTATACGAAGATGTTGTCAACGTACCGGATCTGATGAATCCGCATCCACTTGTGCTGGATCGTCCCGTCATACAGCTGAAATCCACCGACGCCGAGGAGCATGCCTCCCCACCAGCGTTTCGGCCATATGGCGTTTCTCCGCCGGAGATCCGATACCATAAACATGCCGGCGATCGTCGCGAACCAATTGAGCGCATGAAACAGGCCGTCTGACACAAGACCCACAGCCGATGTGGATTTGTCATAAAAATGATGCCAATGCAGCAGCTGATGAAACACGACCTCATCCACAAAAGCGATAAATCCGATGCCGGCCAAAAATCCCGACCAGAGGTTGCGGCTGGCATACGTGATCCGGGCTGAAAGTAAGGAAGACTCCGGTGCGTTAGTTCTCATGGTTTTTCCACCTTTTGTAAGACATGTTATTTCTCAATATACCCAGTCGATGCCGTGTTATAACATGTTCTGAATCCAGCATCAACTTGACCCGGAAGTCATGCCCAATTTATAGTTGGATCAGATGGAAACAAGAGGAAAGGTGAATAGCTAATAAAGGAGTGCATCGATTATGAAACAAAACAAGTATGACGATACCGCTTTTTTCGCGGCGTATAAAGAGATGCCCCGGTCCATCGGCGGGCTTGGGGCTGCGGGGGAATGGCATGAATTTAAAGCATCGCTTCCGGATCTGCAGGGCAAATCGGTTCTCGACCTCGGCTGCGGCTTTGGCTGGCACTGCCGGTATGCGCGGGAACAGCATGCAGCTGAGGTTGTCGGCGTAGACATTTCGGCTAAAATGCTGGAATCCGCACGTGAACAAACGGATGATCCGGCAATCACCTATCTGCAGGCACCGATCGAAGATATCGACTTTCCCGACGGCCATTTCGACGTCGTCCTCAGCTCGCTCGCTTTCCATTACGTGCAGTCGTTTGATGCCGTATGCCAAAAAGTACACAGCTGCTTAAAGCAGGGCGGCACGTTCGTCTTCTCGGTGGAGCATCCTATTTTTACGTCCCGGCCCGAGCAGGAATGGATTCTGGACGACCAGGGCAGCCCGCTGTACTGGCCGGTGGATCATTATCAGGATGAAGGTGTTCGCAGCACAGCGTTTTTAACGGACCATGTCATTAAATATCACCGCACCCTTTCCACTTACATCAACGATTTAATTCGCACCGGGTTTGCCATCACGGCGGTTCGCGAGCCGCTTCCCGACCCGAAATTGATGCACCACCCTGGCATGAAGGACGAAACGCGCCGGCCGATGTTCCTCATTCTGTCTGCCGAGAAAAAATAAAACCAACAAGGACAGGCTTCCCGCCTGTCCTTGTTGGTTCGATGCCGGTGCTCACTGCAAGGCACCCAGCGTTACATTGCCGCCCCTTGAACCAATGCCTCCTGCACCGGAAGCTCATGAATCGTCCGCAGATAACTGATCGTCTTGTTGGCCGAATGCATGACGACCGAATAGGTTTCGGCTTTGTCTTCCTGCAGGTACCGCACGCCGTTCAAGAATGATCCGGAAGTGACGCCCGTTGCAACGAAAAGCACTTCTTTTGTACCTACGAGATCGTCCATCGTCAGCAGCTTGTGCGGATCCGGAATCCCCATCCGCAGGCAGCGCTCGAAATCCGGCGGGCCGGCCGGAAGCAGTCTTCCTTGCATCTCCCCGCCAAGGCAGCGGAGGGCGGCGGCGGCCAATACACCCTCAGGTGCACCGCCTGAGCCGACATACAGATCCACTTCGCTCTCCATCGCCGCCTCAATCGCTCCCATGACGTCGCCGTGACTGAGCAGCTTGATCCGCGCCCCCATCGTCCGGAGCTTGGCAATGATGTCCTGATGTCGTTCCCGGTCCAGAATCGATACCGTTATATCCGATACCGGTTTGTTCAGTATGGCCGATGCTTTGGATAGCGTCGTTTCAATCGGATCATCGAGGGACAGCCGGCCGGCCAACTTCGGACCTGCCGCCAGCTTGGCCATGTACATATCCGGCGCATGCAGAAGCTGGCCTGCCGGAGCGGCGGCGATGACCGATATGGCATTGTTTAAACCGCTGGCTACCGTTTCGGTCCCCTCAAGCGGATCCACCGCGATGTCGACCTTCGGACCGCGGCGGTCCCCCACTTGTTCTCCGATATAGAGCATGGGGGCTTCGTCCATTTCCCCCTCGCCAATTACGACCGTTCCATCAATGGGCATCGAATGGAATTGCTTCCTGATCGCTGTCGTTGCTGCCTGATCTGCGCTGTTTTTGTCTCCTCTTCCCGTCCAGCGTCCGGCGGCAAGCGCCGCCGCCTCTGTCACTCTTACCATGTCCATAGCAATATGACGTTCCATTTCTTTACCTCTCCTCCCATTCCATGCCCCGTTAATCCGGCAATTCTGCCGTGTGCTGCTGAGTGAAAACCCAAGCCTCCTCCCGCTTCGTTTTATTGTGTTTTATATATTACGTCACATTAAGCTATTTATCAACATTTATGACATCATTAATTTTTAATACAGCTATAGATGGGATGAATATCGTTTCCAAGGCCTATAAATAATCTAAAAAGCGTACTCTCCTCCATTATCGCAAGAGGTAAGTACGCTATTATTACGTCATATATACTATTGTAAAAGCTCGCGTGCCAGCAGCTTATATACCTGCAGCCGCTTTTCCTGGGAATGCGGGATGCTGCAGATCATGGCCTCATCAAATCCATACAGCTCCTGCTCTTCCTTCAGGCGGGCGGCAATTTCCTGAACCGGGCCAACCAAATGCAGCCTCCGATTGTCCTGGATCAGCATCCGGTCCATTTCGGTTAACGGGTAATTGTGGGCTTCTTCCGGAGTGAGCAGCTGCGTGATCTGCCGCCCCTTAGCCATCATAAGCCGAAACAGATCCTGCGGCAGCGCCTCATATTCGGCTTCTTCCCTAGTCTCAGCGGTGGTCACCAAATAGGTCACGCTGATCTGCGATTTCTCCATAAATGCCGAAGGCTTGAACTGGTCTTTATAAATATCGAGAATTTCGCGGCTCATCGCCCCGTTGAAAAATTGCGCAAACGAATACCCCACACCCATCTCTCCGGCTTTAAGCGCACTGTCGCCGCTTGATCCGAGCAGCCATGCCTCAGGCAGGGTGACGTGAGCCGGGGATGCGGCGTTTTTGGCGTACAGGCTATCTTCCGGAACCTCATCATTCATCAGCTGCAGCGTCGTCTTCAGCTTCTCGTACATATTGTGCAGCATCAGCTGCCGCCCTTCCGACAAGGCATACATGGAGCTTGTATCTCCGCCGGGTGCCCGGCCGACGCCGAAGTCGATCCGGCCAGGCGTGAATGCGCTCAGCGTCTTGAACACCTCGGCCAGCTTCAAAGGGGAATAATGCATCATCATGACACCACCGGTGCCGATCCGAATGGACTGCGTTTTGGCCGCAAGTCGGGCCGCCGTCACTTCGGGCGCAGAACTTGCAAACGTGCGCGCCCCATGGTGCTCGGCCATCCACATACGGGTGTATCCCAGCTCGTCGGCCAGAACAGCCAATTCTTCCGCCTTGTGAAGCGCTCCTTCAGCCGTATTTCCTATCGTAACGGGTGCTTGATCCAATACACTTAATTTCATGAGGTTACCTTCCCTTCCAGGTTAAAATCATCCTGAACGCTATCTCTTTATCCTGCATCAAAGAGGATAAACATTATCCACGTTATCGTAATATATCCTGGTCGAAAAGTAAAGACTGCATCAAATCAATTCGGAGATTCTCTGACCCGCTGTCAGCAAGACAAAATCCGGCGACAGACCGTTTTTCGTTCCTGGCCAGAGCGCCAAACTTCAGAGTTCAGCTTTTATTCAGCAGTATGCTCCAACCACGGGCGGAGAAAGCCCTCAATATCCTGTCTGGTTTCATGAAAATAGGTATTGTTATGCCGGCCGTAATTAAAAAAGCCATGCTCCATGCCATCATAAGTTTTAAACGTAATCGGGTTACCGGCATCCTGCATTTCTTGAACAAAGCCGCGGTTCTGGTCATACAAATCGTCCCCGGTTCCGCATATCCAGAGCGTCTGAGGCAGGCAGCGCCTCACGTGATGGATGGGGGAGATCTCTTCGGCAATAGGCAGCAGCTCGGGGTATCGGCGGGACATAATGTCCACCCCGTCCATCCCGGCTGCAAAGATGACAAGCTTATCGGGAACGGCATTCACGCTCACATCGTCCAAATCGTCGTTCAAGCGGTCGAACATGATGGACGAAACGGAAATATACCCGCCCGCCGAAGCTCCGCATAAGGCCAGCTTCTCCGGATCGACACCGAGCTCCTCTGCATGCTGACGCACCCACCGCACGGCTGATTTAACATCCATAATCGCCTGCAGCGGGGTAAATCCAGCATCTCGCCCTGTCCTGTAGTCCACGCAGATCGAAACGACGCCTAAGGATGCCAAAGCATGGGCCTGGTGCTGAAATTGGGCCGGCGAGAACTTCGGATTGGGCTGAAAGCTCCCCCCTTGGTAAAACAAAATCACCGGCCTGTTTGCCGCCTCCTGGTCCGGTTCGGAAACATACAAACGCAGCTTCCGGTCTTTTACCTCTTTGTAGGTGATTTCGCGGACAGGATAATCAAAAGGAAATCGCATGGCTCTCATCCTTTCTTCAAATGGTGGAGACCTAACATTTCCAAAATTATACACCATCCGGACAAGGTTGTCGTTTCCCTATTTCCAAATACGGAGCGCTGCACTCCACCGTTCAAGCAGCCACTGCACGTGGATAAAAGAGCTAAGGAACAAAAAAAGACCGGCCTTGATATAGGCCAGTCTCTCTCCATTTCGATCGTTACCCAATTGTGATAACGCTCAAAGCTGTCACTTTTTCATGCCGGTGACTTCGGCCACGATTTCGTACGAACGCAGGCGGGCCGCCGGGTCGTAAACCATCGAGTTGACGATCATTTCGTCCGCCTGGGTCTCATTCAGGAAGGCCTGCAGCTGCTGCTTGACTTCTTCCGGATTGCCGATGACCGATGAACGGATCTGTTTCATCACATGCGCCTTCTCGAACTCGTTCCAGTTGCCTTCCAGCGATTTAACCGGCGGGGCGAGTTGGCCGGGCGTATTCCGGATCAGGCTGAGAAACTGCTGCTGATGCGATGTGGCGATAAACTCCGCCTCTTCCGTTGTATCCGCCGCGTACACGTTTACTCCAACCATGGCGTAAGGTTTGTCCAGAACCGCAGACGGCTGAAACTGTCTCCGGTAAATGGCCAGCGCCTGCAGCGTATGATCGGGCGAGAAATGACTGGCGAAGGAGAACGGCAGGCCCATCTTGGCAGCCAAAGCAGCGCTAAAATCGCTGGAGCCGAGCAGCCAGATCGGAACTTGCTGTCCTTCCCCCGGAATGGCCCGGACGCGGTTATATTTGGACTTCTCGTCGAAATAGCCCATCAATTCCTGAACATGCTGCGGAAAATAATGCCCGTTGCTCGGGTCGCGGCGCAGCGCTTCCGCGGTCAGCTGGTCGGAACCCGGAGCGCGTCCGAGTCCAAGGTCAATCCGCCCCGGATACATGGCTTCCAGCGTACCGAACTGTTCCGCAATGACCAGCGGCGCATGGTTAGGCAGCATGATGCCTCCGGAACCGACGCGGATCGACTGGGTCCCTCCGGCTACATATCCGATGACGACGGACGTTGCCGAACTGGCGATGCCCGGCATGTTGTGATGCTCAGCCAGCCAATAACGGTTATAGCCCCAGCGTTCGGCGTGCTGCGCCAGGTTCAATGTATTTTTAAACGATTCGGCCGCGGTTCCACCCCTGACGATGGGTGCCAGATCAAGAACGGAAAACTTGATCTGATCCAGCGTTTTCGTATCGTGGTTGCTCATAGGTATCAGCTTCTTTCCTGCAAATTTATATGAATGTCGGTAGGACAATGGAATCGTAAGTTGTCATGCAAATGAATGATAGTGATCGATAAAAGTGCAGATGCGTAAAGTCTCTGTCGCCGGCCGTTAATCCAAGTAGCGGCGAATCCGGTTTACAACGCCGGGGGTTTCCTCTTCCGTCTCCTCCTGCTCAGCCTTGACTTTGCGAACCTTCTCGGGCGTAACGTCATTGCCCAGCGGGTCAACCACCGTCAAACGGGAGAACGTGCCCAGCACCTGCCCGCGGATTTCGCGTAGATAATCCTCGCGCAGCGATTGCTGTTCCACGCGTTCGGCGTTGGTGAGCCCTTCTTCTTTTTCCTTTTTGGCAAGCTCATTGATTCGGCTTAAAATCGAAATCATGCTTTTCCCTCTTTTCTCGTTTGTATGTTATACGACCATTTTTTCGTGAACCCAATCCTTTAGCGATTCAATCTTCTGTCTGTAACGCTCCCGATGCGCATCGTCGTAAATGGATGCTACCGTCTCCCGCTGAAGCACGTTCTTCCAGGCGGATTCCGCTTCTTCCATCAAATTGGCCAGAAGGCAGCACGGATCGGGATCGTCCCGCAGTTCCAGCATATCCCGGAAAATGCCGCTGGAGGAATAAAGGGACTGCTGCCCCTCAATGGCGATGTAAATATCGTAGATACGGATATCATCTGTTTTTTTCTTCAATTTAAACCCGCCTTTTACCCCGGGCACGGAGGTGATCAGATCCGCGCTGACCAGCTTACGCAAAAGCTTCTGGAAATACGTCGGGGAAGTGCCGAGCTGCTGGCTGATTGCCTCGCCGGGCAGAACCGCCTTGTCCGGCAGCATGCTCAGCAGAAAAATCGCGTATACGCACTGCTCCACGCCGGTCTTCATATGCATAGGTCATCACCTCCAATATTAATGTGGTCTCCCAATCCCATTTGAGCAAAATAAATTGGTTTTGCCGACTAAAGCGGATAATTATTGTCCGTATTAGATTATATGAAATCAGACCAAATGTAAACCATTAGTTTTACAATGAAAAATTTGCAGTAACTTTCACAATCAAACAAAACGGATACCCCGCAGGAATGAGTATTCCTGTGAATATCCGTTACTTTTCGCGGCACACCTGATCAGATCCATTGACGCTCGCGCAGATGGTCAAAAATTCGCTGGCATACCGGTGATACACGGCTGCGATCCGCATAGGTCAGCCAGGCAAACTCCTCGATTTCCGCCGATGGGCGGAGCTCGCCAGAATATGCCCCGGTGTAACAGCTCATTTGAACCGTCACATTTTCCGCTTTGCCATGTGCCTGAGCTTCAAACGTTCCCACGAATGCAAGGGTCTCCGGGTCGATCGCAACCGTAAGCTCTTCCCTGATTTCACGGATCAGCGTCTGCTCATCGGTTTCACCGGGCTCCCTCTTTCCCCCAGGCAAATAATACGTGTCCTTTCCTTTGGAACGTGCGGTGAGTACCCGTCCGTCCTGAATCTGAATCCAGGCAACCTTATCAATCATGGTTGTCATATTCGACTTCACTCCTTATCTATTTCCTTGCTCGAATGCGGCAGTCTCTTTTTGAACCGCAGCAGATTTTCCCGCTGGAAGCCGCCCTTCGCCGATTTTGAAAACAACGATTCCGGCCACGATCACGAGCACGCCGATCACTTTGTTCGGAGTCAGCGGAACTTTCTCCAGTCCCATCCAGCCAAGCGAGTCCCAAATCAGCGCAAACCCAAGCTGGGCCGTCATGACTACGGCGATGGCAAAAGTGGGTGCGAGCAGCTTCATGCTCTGCATCAGACAGAACACAACCCCCACCCCGATCATGCCGCTGAACCAGTACCAGGGCTGCATATGCTGGAGTGTCAGCATGCCCTTGCCTTCGACCGCCAAGCCGATGCCAAACGATGCGACAAACCCGAGGAGCAGCACCCACGTGGTTGTCGCCCAGGAGCCGATCCGCTGATTCATTTTGCTGTTAAAAATGTTCTGCAGGCTCACCAGGGAGCCGGCGATCAGTGATAACACAAGACCAAGCATCATTGGTTTGCCCCTCCTTTCGTTACGACTTCATAAATATTTTGTCCAGCCAGATCGCTAAGTCCTTTTCTGTCTATTACGCGGATATATCCTTTATCCCGCTCCACGAGTCCGTCTTTGCAGAACTTCTGGATCACCCGGTTGACGTGGCGATAGCTGGTCCCGATTAAGTTGGCCGCATCCACCAGGTTGATCGCTGTCCGCTGTTCCTCCCCGGAAGTGTCCGCATCGTCGAAAGAGATCGACAGCAAGTAGCTGGCCAGACGGACTTCAACCGGATACATCAGATTAAGGCTTAAAAAATTGGATTTAATATAAAACTTATTGGTGATCATATCCAGCAGAAACTGGAGCATAGGAGCGTAATCCTGTCCAAATTTCCGCAGCCAGCGATGGTGGATGCCGATCATATGCACGGTCGTGACCGCCTCAACGGTATTGACCGTATCCGTTTCCTTGAGATATTCGATATCCCCGATAATTTCCAGCGGTTTCATAAAGTTAAGGATCAGCGTTTTCCCTTCGGGTGAGGTGGTATAGATTTTAATTTTCCCGCTGACGAGAACATATAAATATTCCGCAGGTGCTCCCTGCGAGCAAATGAATTCTCCCTGGTCAAAGCAATACAACGATAAATGCGGTCTAAACGGTTCGTAAAATATCGTCTCCAGCTCATATTGACGCATGTAATCTGCCAGCAGCCCGCGGTCCTGAATCTCTCTCATCTTGAACGTCCCCCTCTAACTTAGGCCCATCATAATGGCGTACGGCAACGATGTCAAAATTTAAGAATGACGACGCCCGCAATCATCATCCCGATCCCGATAAACTGTGCGGGGCTGATCTTTCGTTTTTTCATGCCAAACCAGCCATTCAGATCGACAATAAATGTCAGACAGAGCTGGGCGATCAATAATGCAGAAATCGTAAAGGTCACTCCGATCGTCTGAATCGACGTCACTTCGCTGAAAATGATGACTGCTCCCAAGGCCCCGCCGATGCGGTACAGCGGCTTGACGCTTGTAAAGCCCTCTCGGCTGCCGTCCCGTGCAAACAGCAGGATGATCAAAGCGAGGATGAAGCCGGTCAATTGAGTTACCGCCGCGGCCTGCCACGTCCCGATATCCCCGCTGATCCGCGAGTTGGCGACACCCTGCAGCGTAATGCAGGCGCCCCCCAGCAGTGCAAATATAATGCCTTTCATAGGTCCTCTCCTTCTGTATCGTTCTGTCATTATTAAAAGGCAATCGCGGCGGTATGCGATAGGACATATGTCCTCAGCATGAGTGGAAAGGATCCTAGTCCATGATGAGACAGTGTTCAAAGTGTCTGTACATTCTTGGCAAACACGAAAAAACCGCCCTTTCAGGCGGCTATCATGATAATATTCATTAATCTGCGCAAGTGTTAGCTGGATATTCCCGTCTGTACCAAAACAGGTGACGATGCATAAAATTCGGCTATTCCTGCTTTTTGTGCATCAGTCAAATGCTGCAGCGGCTGCCGTACCGCAGGACAGCGAATGACACCTTGAAGATACAAAATGTGCTTTTCATAAGGGATCACATCGAAGCGAAGCATATGGGCAATGACCGAATTGGCCTGTTCCTGCAGTGCTTTAACGTTCATCCAATCGTTGGCAGACCGGGCTTGATACATACGGATGAATATTTTCGGCATCATATTAAATGTACTGCCTATGGCACCGTCGCTGCCCATGAGAAAACCTGCTGCACAGACCTCATCATGGCCGTTCCAAATGATCCAATCTCCCCCGCATCGGCTACGAATCTGCTGCATTTCGAACAGGTTCATGGATGTAAATTTTACGCCAATGCATTGAGCACTGTGAGCCATGTCCTCGTAAAAATCCAAAGACAGCTGCACCCCGGTTGCTCCCGGATAGTGGTACATAATCATCGGAAGGCTGACCGACGACATGATGGACCGATAGTGATCCCTAATTTCCTGTGGTCCCGCCTTATAATAAAAGGGTACAACAGCGGAAACCGCGTCCGCGCCTGCTGATTCCGCATGCCGGGCCAGCTTGATGCTCTCAAGCGTACTGATACAGCCAACATGCGCCAGAACCGTCACCCGCCCTTTGGCCGTGTGAATGACGGTTTCCAGCACCTTCATCCGTTCCTCAGAAGTCAGAATAAATCCTTCGGCCGTACTTCCGCCCACATAGAATCCCTGAATTCCCTGCGCGATTTGGTGTTCCACCAGTCGTTCCAGTGATTCGGTATCCACTTCAAGACGCTCATCCATCGGTGTTACGAGTGCGGTAAAGATCCCATGAAACTTGTTATTGTCCATCGGTACCCCTCTCCCGTCGTCGAATAGTGGTTCGCTAATTCTTGCTGCCTTCCAATGTTTCGCGGGCCTATCCGGCAGTTCCTGCCAGAATCTCTACAAAAATGTCCCTTTGGTCTGGGAATGATGGCGTATTTCCTTTTAACGGGAGAATTGATTTGCTGAAATTAGTGATTAATCAATAACAAACACTTAAACTATTCTAGAGCTAGCCGTCTGTGATGCCTGGACCGATGCTGCGGTGTTTGCCTGCTGCAGTGTTTTGACCGTCGCGGTGATGCCTTCCTTGAACGGTGTTGCGATAATCGGCCCGATCCACTTTTCGTACTTGGCTCCGCTCAGCGTCAGCGGTTCCTCGGTCAGGTATAGCATCTCAACGACCTCTTTCATCACGGGCACGCCTAATCCGAGCAGAGATAACCCTATTTTTTTCAGCGGAATGACCGGTTTGCTGCTTCCACTGGCCGCTCTCGCGATCCGCACGATCTCCCGTCCTGATATCAGCCCGCCCCCTGGAATGTTCCAGTTTTGACCGTAAGCTTCGTCATGATCTGCCAAATTCGCAATCATGGCGGCGGCGTCAGGCAAGTAGACATATTCGCGGGGAACGGTCATATTCCCGATGAAAAAGGCCATTTTGCCGGCGGCGATCGCTTCCAGTGTTGAGCCTAGATAGGACGCTTCATTCGCTGTTGGCCCATAATAATCCGGCAGACGGACGATCATAACCCTGGCCTTGTTCCAGCGCTTGCCGAACAGCATGCGTTCAAAGTCCAAACGAACCTTCCCTTTCTTCGTATGCGGCTGTTTCGGATGTTCTTCGGTGACCGGGTTGGACTGCCTTCTTCCATAAGGATAGATCCCATCAATCGCAACCACTTTGATAGCGAGCCGTTCCGCCGCCTCCATTACGGATTCACCAAGCGGGATCAGCTTGCTGGCCATCTCATGGTACGGTACGTTCGCACAATGAAACATGACGTCTGCATTCCCAGCTTGCGTGATGATCTCTTCAGGCCGCATGGCATCTCCCACGGCCAGCTTCAAATGCACCGGGTTTCCCAATCTGCTGGCGAGCTGCTCCAGCTTGTGGCGTGATCTTCCGAACGCAATCGTAGAGATTCCCCGTTTTACCAATTCCTCTGTAATGGCTGCACCCGTTCCGCCCGTCGCTCCGACCACCATCGCTTTGTTTATCGTCATATGAAATCGTCCTCTCTGTTTTGTTTTGTGATTGATCAATCACTAACTTGAACTCATCATAACATTCAGTTAGTGATTGGTCAATAACTATTCATGAAAAAAATCCATTTCGATAAGGAGACCTCTCTCACGTCCCCTTATCTTTCCTTTAATTCGGGCAGACTGATCGCATCCGCTACGTTGCACAGCATCCCTCTGGCCAAAAAGAGCATCGTTCTTTCTTCGGGATGTGGAATTCCCGCCTCGCGAAATGCCTGCAGTACGATTTGACGAACCTCCCGGAATCCGTTCCTCATCGCTTCCTGGATCGCTTCTTCCTGAATCGTTTGGGACTGCATCTGCAGCAGAATCTCGTTCCGGTGATTCTCCATGATCTTCTCGTATTCCGTAATCAGCTCCGCTTCAAGCCGCTCCGGCGACGCTGACTTCACGACTTGCTGAAACGACTCGATCATCCGGGACCAGGAAACTTCCAGAGCCGCAAGCAGCAGCGCTTCCTTCGTTGAGAAAAAACGAAAGACGTAAGGCTGCGATATGTGGGCCCGCTGTGCAACCTGTGCCGTGGTGGCCCGGTAATAGCCGGTTTCGGCAAAGACCTCGATGGCGGCCGATATAATATCTGTTCTTCGGTTGACCGAAGTAGACGCATCTCTTGCCATGGCGCATAACTCCTTTTCATAATGCAGATTAGTAAGTAATTGATCACTATCTATGAAGTATAGGGGATAACGAAGCGGAATGCAATTCGCTTCTCCAAGCTGAGCGGTGATAAACCAAAGAGACGGACCGCCGCTGCGGTTCGCCTCGTTTTACGATGATACCCAAGGTTTAAAATCTTTGTCCTATGACTACTCCATCCTGTCTCCTACCGCTTCAAAGACGTCGTACTTACCACACCGTATCTCGCAAGCAGCCTGCGCCCGAGCAGTCCAACTGCCCGATCCGTCAGGAAGCCCATTAGCCCTAAGCAAATCAGACCTACGAAAATCCAATCCGTCCGGAAAAACAGGCGCGAGTTCCAGATCAGATACCCGACTCCTTCATTGGAGGCGATCATTTCAGCTCCGATGATGGCCATAAAGGATGTGCCCATGGCCAGCCGGATGCCGGTAAAGATGTACGGAACCGTTGCCGGGATGATGACATGAACGACGATCTGCCATTCGGAGGCTCCCATGCTGCGGGCCGAACGAATTTTATCCTCCTCGACGGAGAGAACGCCGGTGAACGTATTCAGAATGACGATAAAAAATGTGGCGTACATGATCAGCATTACTTTAGACGTCTCGCCGATACCGAACCAGACCAGGAACAGCGTGATGAATGCGATCGGCGGAATAAACCGGATAAAGTTCAAAAACGGCTCGGCGAAGGTTCGGATGAATCCGACCTTACCGATAATGATCCCGATAGGCACCGCCACCAAACTGCCGAGCGTCCAACCGAGAAGGACACGATAGGCGCTGATGCCAATGTACTGTAGAAGGGTGCCGTCCATCAGCAGCTCGTATCCGCCTTTCGCCGTGTAAATCGGCCCTGGCAGAATCTCTGGCCCGTATACGAGCGAGACCAGCTGCCAGATGACGATCAAAGCGATCCAGAACAGCACTTGAAGCGGTCCTTTCTTTATTTTCTTGCTCATGGTGATTCCTCCGATCGGATTCTATTCGTCAAAATGGGCCTGAATGCGGTTGTACAGGTCATGGAATTCCGGCGCGGCCAGGTCTCTCGGGTACGCCAGCGGCACCTCGTAAATATCAGTGATCCGCGAAGAGGGCCCGGCGGACATAATACCGATCCTACCGCCGAGAAGCAGGGCTTCCTGTATGTCGTGGGTAACGAAGATCACCGTCTTGTCGGTTTCCTGCCAGATCTTTACCAGTTCGCGCTGCATCGTTCGTCGGGTCATCGCATCCAGCGCGCCGAACGGCTCATCCATCAACAGAATGCCGGGATCGTTGGACAGCACCCTCGCCAACTGCACCCGCTGCTTCATCCCGCCGGAGAGCTCACGGGGGAATTTATTTTCATGCCCTTTGAGTCCAACCATGCCGATAAAACGATCGGAGATTTCCTTGCGCCGGGCGGCGGGAATGCGCTTCATCCGCAGGCCGAACTCCACGTTCTCCCTGACGGTCAGCCAGGGGAAAAGCGAGGAATCGGCCTGCTGGAAGACGACGGCCCGATCCTGGCCAGGCCTATCCACCTCTTTCTCGCCCACCCGCAAATGCCCTGAGGTTTTAGACACGAACCCCGCGATCAGGCTGAGCAGCGTCGACTTGCCGCAGCCGCTAGGGCCGAGGAGAACGAAAAATTCTCCTCCCTTCACGACCAGATCGACATCCTGGATAATATAATGCAGATCGCCTGCCGTCTGCTGTTGACTATAGCTTTTATTCAAGCTCTCAATATAAATCTCGTTTGGTCTGGTTACTGCCCCCATCATCCCAGCCTCCTTATTTCAACTCAATCACGCGGTCCGGGAACGCTTTGCGCACCAGGTCCAAATTCAGCTTGTCGTTCAGATTAAAATCCTTTTCAATAATGCCGGTATCCACCATATATTTTTTCTGGCCGGCCAGCCCGTCGTAGGCTTGCTGGGTGAAGCCGATCTTCCACGGATTTTTCGGAAGATCCTTAAGCGTAGCCTCTTTCGGCTGCTTCACTTCGTCATACATAATGTCAGCCGTTTCGTCCGGATGTGCCTGGACGTAGTCGGATGTTTCGTCAAGCGCCTTCAGCAGTTCGACCAATTCGTCCGGGTGGTTCTGGATCAGTGTGGTGCCGGCGATCAGACCTGTGCCGAGCCGGACAGGCGTCTGGGACATATCCGACAGCTCATGCGCTTCGGACAGCGCGGCGAACTTGTCGTTCAGCACCGAGCCGTACACCCAGGCCGCGTCGATCTCGCCCTTTTTCAGCGCCACATACGTTTCGTCAAATCCTCCCTGCCCGACCAGCGTGACGTCTTTCAAGGCAATGCCGTTTTGCTGCAGATAAACGTCCCACAAATAAGGAATGAACGTTCCACGCGAGTAGCTCAGTTTTTTGCCCTTCAGGTCGGCGGGGCCGGCAATCTCTTTACGGGCGAACATCTTCCATTCGCTTGCGCTCAAATCCGTTGCCGTTCCGGAGGAAGCAAAGATCGCATAGTCGCCTTTGCTGACGGCATTCAACAGCGGGAAGTCTGCGCCAAAGGCAATATCCACCTGCTTGATAAACAGGGCGTTGACTCCTTCGGCCGGCGTGGCGAAGTTGACCAGCTCCGCATCAATGCCGTGTTTTTCGAAAAATCCTTTTTTCGCGGCGACCCGGAAAATCGGGTTGGTGGAAATATCGGCGATTTTCACCTTAAGCTGGTGCCCGCTGTCTTTTCCCGAGGCGGTTCCGCATGCGGTGAGCAGCACAGAAATCAGCAGGACGGCAGCGGTCATTATGCTGATGCGTTGAAACACATGCCTACTCATCTTGATCCCGTTCCTTCCTGACGACTTCGTCCGTGGTCGCTACGCAGAAGGCTCCATCGCCATAGGATACGGTACCCTCAACTTCGACTGCAGTCACGGCTCCACGCGGTGCCGCGCCTGGCAGCCGGTAATCGGCTACATCAAGCGGAGCGATTTCCGTCTCCACCGGCTTCTCCAGCTGCGGAATCCATTCATAAGGTACGCGGTAAGCACGGTAAACCATATTTGCGTTTCTGGAGTTTTTATAAGGAGAGATGTATTCCCACACCAGTTCATGCTCCCGCGTGACTTCGAAAATTCTTCCGTCCGCTCCTTCGGTAATCAGCGTATTGCCGTTAGGCAGCCGCTGCGCCGAGCTGATATAAGGGCTATAAAAGCGATAAGAGTCCAATGGCGCCTGGAATCCGGCTTCGGTCGGCGTGTACTGCCATTCGATCTCCAGCGTTATCGGATGAATCTCCAGAATCCGGGAATGGTCGCGTCGCGCCACCTTGACGCCATCCGGCGATTCGGGGTTCGGGCTGCCATAGCCGCCCCAGCCTCCGTTATCGAATACCAGAATATTGCCCTCTCCCGGCAGTCCCTTCGGAATCAGATGGGCATGGTGCTGGCCGATAATCCAGCCGATATGTTTGGTGTCTTCTCCAGAATAGTCCGGGCCGAGCTTCCATACGATGTTCCCGGTCCGTTTATCGATGATCGCGATAATGTTGGATTCCCGCGCGTCCCAAATCAGATTATCCGGATGAAAGCGCTCGTCGCCTGCATCATAATGCTTATTCGGACCGAGCACCGATACAGAGTTGATATGCATCCAGTCTCCGGAATGGGTGCCGAACGCCCGTGTATTCGGGTCCCGGTACAACGCCTCCTTCGCCGCTTCGTCAAATCCAAGCTCTTCAAAATGATCGCTGACGGCCCATTCCCAGACGACATTGCCCTCCCAATCCACTTCGATGATCGTGTCGTCCAGCAGCTCGATGTCCGAAATTTCGGGACGGTTGACGTTTTTATGCGCGAGAATGATCGTATTGCCTGAACCGACTTTCGGATCGGATCCAGGCACATAATATCCGACCGGATTGCCTTCCCGCTGGTAATCATGATGCTGGCGTGCCATCCACTGCGCGGGATGACCCGGATCCTCAATCCATTCGTACCGGTCGAATTTCCAGACGACATTGCCGTCCCAATCGACCTGTACCAGATTGGCTTCGTCCTGAAAACCATATTTGGGATCCCGCTCGGCAGTGCTGCCCAGCACATAGCCTCCAGGGAATATTTTGTTCGGGAAACCGCGCAGCCCCTTCCACAAATGCACCTCTCTGCCGTTCATGTCGATCAGCAGTGCCCCGGTGTCAGCTGCCTGGTAGATGGTATAACCGCTCCATGCCTTTCCTGGTTGGTAAACGGTCGTTCCTGTAGGATAAATAGTTGGATGTCCCATATGATTTGTCTCCCTTCCCTGCTCACAATGAATTTAATATGAAATAAATCGGTTCGGTCTCTGCGCTGCCTTCCGGTGGCCGGGAGACGGCTCCTCGGCGTTCTCCGGTGGATGTGCCTGCTTCAGCACGGCGTCGGCAAAGCCTTCCAAATGCTCGTAGAGTCTTTTGAAATTCACGATTTGTTCCTCTAGTTCCTTGGCCGTAAAGCCTCCAAAGATGCGTTCGATCATGTATGTACCTGCGTCCCGGTTGCGTGCAAGCATGTCCCTGCCCTTATCCGTAATGTCCAGGACAACGGATCTGCGGTCGGTCTCCAGGCGCTTTCGCTGCGCGAAGCCGAGCGATTCCAGCTTGTCGCAAACAGCAGTCACCGCGCCTGTGGTGAAATCCAGCCGTTCGGCCAGATCCCCGAGCTTCTGCTCGCCTTCATGCAGAATCGCGTTTAGCACGAGCATCCCGGGAAGGGACACGCCTTCAATCGATACTTTGTCACGTTCCTTGACGAATCTCCGAACCAGCCTGCGAAAATACCAATCGGCTTCCTCCATCAGAAGCCACTGCTTCTCTTCCATATCTCTCCTTTCACCATTCATCAACCACCACCATTGCTCTCCCCATGGAGTAGCAGCCATCCGTATCAACGTGCATGCTGATATACAAAAAGGCCCCCGAATGCCATAACCGCAAGAAGCGGTATGGATTACAGGAGCCTTTGGTGGACCAATCGGCTGATATTTAGTTTAATGTTAAAATAATGATCACTCATTAAATGAATATTAATCGATTTCCTTGACGTAAGATTAAACCAATTATTCTCACCTGTCAAGTAGGAATTAAAAATCAATTTTTGTTTGTAATCAATAAACAAATAAACCCTGCTCACAAGAGCAGGGTTGTTCTGTCATAGAGACAGGTATGTCACTTGCTATTTCGTGTTTCCATGCATCGTTATAAATTGTCCGATCCGGTCGGCCGCTTCACGCAGACGCGCTTCCTCCTGAACAAGGGCGATCCGCACATAACCTTCCCCTTCCGAACCAAATCCGTCCCCGGGGATCACGGCCACCCCTGTTCCCAGCAGCAGTTCCCGGGCAAACTGCCGGGAACTCCAGGGCTCTGCGCCTTCCAGGAAAGCTGCCGGCAGCTTCGCCCAGGCAAACATCGTCGCCTTCGGCTTGGGTACGACCCAGCCCTCCCGCGCGAGCGCATCGATCAGCGCGTCCCGGCGGCGTTCGTACAATGCGGCCACCCCGGCAGTGGACTGAGAGGGGGCCATCGCCTGCTCCAGCGCGGCGATCGCCGCCGTCTGGATCGGTCCGAAGACGCCGTAATCGATGTTGTTCTTCAGCTCCAGCAGCGAAGCGAGGACATCGCGGTTTCCGGCCAAAAATCCGATCCGGCAGCCCGCCATATTAAAGCTCTTGGAGAACGAATGGAACTCGACGGCCGTTTCGATTGCACCTGGGGTTTCCAGAATGCTTGGCGGCCGGTAACCGTCAAAGCCCATTTCCGAATAGGCCAGGTCATGAACGATCAGCACGTTCCATTTTCGAGCCAAGGTGACTAGCCGTTCAAAATACGGCCGGTCCGCCGTTGCCGCAATCGGATTACCTGGGAAGTTCAATAGGATAAATACCGCCTGCTCCCAAATTTCGTCCGGGATGCTCTCCAAATCGGGCAAGAAGCCGTGCTCTTCCCGAAGCGGCATTTCATAGGGCTTCACGCCTGCAATGGCCAGCGAACCGGCATAAATCGGATATCCCGGATTCGGGACGATCGCCAAGTCGCCAGGATTGCAGATCGCCTGAGCCAAATGCGCCAGCCCGTCCTGCGAACCCATGAGGGACAGCACTTCCGCCTTCGGATCCAGGCGCACATTGAAGCGATGCTCCATCCATGCGGCACATTTCTCCCGGAACGCATCGCTGCCTGCCGAGCCGGGATACGTATAGTTTTTTTCGTCAAGCACAGCTTCGCTTAAGGCGCGGCGCACCGCCTCCGTGGGTCCGAGATCCGGGCTGCCGATGCTTAGGTCGATCAGGTCACGACCGGCCATTTCGGCTTCTTTCTTCCAAGCGGCCACCTCCGCAAAAATAGAGGAACCTAAACGCGACAGCTTATCGGCGCGCCAAGGTCTGGTTGTATGATTCGTCAAATCCGTCCACCTGCTTTTTCCTTTCATTATAGCATGGTTTTTAAACGAGACTCCCCTACCTTCTAGCACCGTTCGACAATTTTTTTATTGACTTGAAAAGCCTTTCATCCTGTAAGATCAAAGAAAAAAATAGACACCCAGGAGAAGAGAGAACCATGACAACTAAAAAAGAAACCATTCTGATCTTTGCCTTCACTTTTGCCGCGTTCGTGCTGGGGACGACCGAATACGTTATCGTCGGCCTGCTGAAGGATATCAGCGTCAGTTTGGGCGTATCCCTGGCGGCCGCCGGCATCCTCGTATCCAGCTTCGCCATCGCTTATGCGGTCGGCACACCGTTTGCCGTCAGCCTCTTGGGACGCATCCCCCGGCATGTGACCATTTTGTCGGGCTATGCGGCCCTGCTGGTGCTGAACGCCCTGACGATTTTCGCCGGCAATTTCGCCCTGATGTTTGTGATCCGGGTCATCACAGCCATTTTGTGCGGGTTGACCTTGTCACTGTCCATTGCCGCGGCCAGTGAACACATCCAGGCTTCCCGCCGAGCAGGCGCCGTTGCATGGATCATCGGCGGCTTTTCGATCGCCAACGTCCTGGGCGTGCCGGTCGGCACCTATATCGGCCAGCTGCTCGGATGGCGGGCGGCATTCATCGTCACCTCCGCAGTGGGCATCATTCCGCTGTTCTTCATCGCTTCGGTTCTGCCGAAAAGCGATACCGTCAGCGTCAGCTCTATGAAACAGCAGTTCGCCTTGTTCGCAAACCGCCGCATCCGGATGGCTTTCTTGATTCCGGTGCTCGGCGTGGGCTCAGTCTTTATCGTCTATACCTATATCACACCGATTCTTGAGAACGTGCTCCGCATTCCGAAGCAGTGGACAAGCGCTGTGCTGCTCGGTTATGGCGGCCTGACCATCCTGAGCAATTGGATCGGAGCCAAGGTAGCCGAAGGGGATTCGAGGTCCAAGCTCAAAATTGTATTTATCGTTCAGAGCCTGATGATGCTGGCCCTTGCCCTGACCCTGAGCTTCACCTGGGCTGCCGTTCTCTGCCTGATGCTCATTGCCTTGTTTTCCTACGCCCTGAGCGCCGCCGTTCAGCTGTATCTAATCGATCTCGCCGACGCATCGGCCGGCGGGTCCAAGGACTTTGCCTCGACCCTGATGCCGGTGGCCTCCAACCTTGGCATCGCCTGTGGCTCCCTGCTTGGCAGCCTGGTCGTCGACAGTATCGGTTTGGCTTATTTACCGTGGGCGGCACTGGCTTTTTCGATCGGCGCTTTTGCCGTAACGGCCCGCTGCCATCAGCTGGATCAAGAGCATTTGAGTATCGGGACTGCAGCCCGGATTCACACGATGTAGCCGGTCGACGTACATTCAAAGGAAACAGACCGCTTTTAGAGGGAGTTTTTCTAGCGAAATAAGGATGTTTAACCTCGGAAGTTTATACTTTCATATCTCTTAAAAACGCCGCAGCCGGTCATCCGGCTACGGCGTTTTTTGCGCGTCCAGATCCAGCTTCTCCTCGGTTCCGGTTCCGGCCAGCGGAGAATAGACGCAGCAGTGCAGGTCTTCATTGCCATTAATATGGGCAAACGTGTTGATTTCAAAGGATAACGGCCCAAGGTCGGGATGGTTCAGCACGAAAGGCTGCACCTGCTTCTCCCGTACATCGTGTGAGTCCCAGAGCGCCCTAAATTCCGGGCTTACTTCGGACAACTTCTGGGCAAACGCCTCGTACCACGGGTCCCCCTTTGATTGACCATGGTAGGCGCGGAGAATGGCTGCACTGTATGCGGCAAACTCCTCCCAGTTCAGGACGCGTTCCCGCAAATACGGATTCATGAAAATGGACCAGACCATGTTGCGGCCCATTACCGGATCTTCCAGAAAGTCATACAACAGCCGGGGAGCCTGGCGGTTCCAAGCCATAATTTCGGTCCGGCGGTTGACCAAGATGGCTGGATAGCGCAGCTGATCAATAATTTTCTGCAGTCCTGGCTCCAACGGCGGGACGGCCGCCGGCGCGGACCAGTCCGGAAGATCGCCGAATCCCGCCAGCCGCATGACATGCAGCTTCTCGTCGGGAGACAGGAGCAGCGCCCTGGCGATGTTCTCCATGACTTCCCTGGAAGCGGCCACGTCTCTCCCCTGCTCCAGCCATGTGTACCAGGTAGTGCTGACATTAGCGATTTCCGCCACCTCTTCACGGCGAAGTCCGGGAGTCCTTCTTCTGCCGTATCCCCCGCTAACCCCGACGTCCGCCGGTTGAAGCCTTTCCCTGCGCGATTTCAAAAATTCCCCGAGCAGATTCCGGGTTTGCATCATGTTAGCATCACCTCCGAGATGTACAACGTTCCATAAACTCCACGATTCAAATGATACCACCCCTCCCGCCGTAAAAGAAAGCCTCCGCTCCGCGTTCAAGCGGGTAAGAGGCTCATATATAAGATGCAGACTTTCAGGCGGGCAAGGGCTCACACAAAAGGCTGCAGACTATAGTCATTCAAGAGGCTCCTATTATAAGCATTCATCTGATTAGGATTCTCACGAACCCTGTGACTGAGAACGCTGATAAGGGACCTGTAGCGCTTATCCCATCTGCAGAACGAGTTTGCCCATCGTTTGGCCGCTTTCGAGCAGACGATGCGCCTCGGAGGCGTCCTCCATCGGGTAAATGCCGTGCACCTCCGAGCGGACCTCTCTGCTGGCGAGCAGCTGCAGCGCTTCCCTGGCCGCCTGCCCCACGCCAACCGGATCATATATGGCATACGCCCCCAGGTTAAAGCCGGCGATGCTCTGGTTGCCGAGCCAAATCTCGTTGCTCTGATGCGCCAGCTCGCCGCCGCTGGCGTTGCCCAGAGCGACGATTTGTCCCAGCGGTCGCAGGAGCTCCAGGCTGCGTGCCCTCGTCTCGCCCCCAACCGGGTCAAATACGGTGTCGACCCCCTGTACTCCCGCGATCCGCTTCACTTCGTTCACAAAATCGGAGCGCAGCAGCAGTTCGTCGTATCCTAGCGAAGCGGCCAGCTTGATTTTATCCGGCGAACCCACCGTCCCCAGCACCTTCCCAGCGCCAAACCGTTTGGCGATTTGCCCCAGAAAGCTGCCGAGTCCGCCTGCGGCGGCGTGAACCAGCGCCGTGTCCCCCTGCCTCATCCGGTTCACCTGCTTGACCGCAAAGTAGGCGGTTGTTAAGTTGACGATGGAGGCTGCCGCCTCGGCCATATCGAGATCTCCTCCGAGCGAATCGAGCGGAACCGTAAGCTGCGGCGTCACTCTGGCCTGGGTAGCGTATCCGCCAAGCTCAAGCAGCTTCATGGAAGCGACCGGCTGGCCGATCCGGAACCCTTCAACTCCGTCCCCGATTGAGCGGACGAATCCGGACACCTCAAGCCCCGGAATCACCGGATACGGAAACAGCTCCGTAAACCCGCCTTTGCGGATCAAAATATCCACGAGCCCGACGCCTGCATACGCCACGTCCACGATCATTTCCCCGTATCTTGGTGCAAGATCCGGCATTTCCCTCACCTTAAGCACTTCTGTTCCGCCCGCTCTTTCAATGACGATTGATTTCATATAAAGAACCTCCCTGGTAGATGGTTTATGCCGTTATCTTACCAAGGAGGGTCTGAGGCAGACAGGTTCAGATTATACGGGTATAAAAAATAACAGGCTACACGCGCGGTTGGATGCGGCTTTTAATGTTCTCGGACAACCGGCTTACGATTTGATGAATCTCCTGGTCCTCACGAATAACCGAGGCGATTTTTTCATGGGCGTGGATGACGGTCGTATGGTCCCTGCCGCCAAAAGCTTCCCCGATTTTGGGCAGCGAGTAATCGGTCAGCTCCCTGGACAGATACATGGCGATTTGCCGGGGAAAAGCTACTGCCCTTGTCCGTTTCCGTGCTTTAAAATCCTCGATGCGCAGACCATAATAATCTCCCACCCGCTCCTGGATGTCCTGGATCGAGATCATTTGGGGACGTGACTGCGAGATCATATTTTTTAGTGCTTCGGCTGTCATATGCACGGTGATGTCCTGATTCACAAGCGAGGAATAAGCGATGACGCGGATAAGAGCCCCTTCGAGCTCACGGACGTTTGTATGAATATGGCTGGCGATGTATACCATCGCTTCGTTCGGAATGTCGAGATGCTCCGCCTTCGCCTTCTTGCGCAGAATAGCAATCCGGGTCTCCAGATCCGGGGGCTGAATATCCGTGATGAGTCCCCATTCAAAGCGGGAACGCAGCCGTTCCTCCAGGGTGGGGATTTCCTTGGGCGGACGGTCGCTGGAAATGATGATTGCCTTCCCCATTTCTTTCAGTGCGTTGAAAGTATGGAAAAACTCTTCCTGTGTCTGCTCCTTGCCGGCGATAAACTGGATGTCGTCGATCAGAAGCACGTCGATGTTGCGGTACTTGTTACGGAAAGCTTCGCCGCGGTTGTTCATGATGGCGTTGATAAACTGGTTGGTGAACTTTTCGGAGGATAAATAGAGCACCTTCGCCTGCGGATTGTGCTCCAGCACATAGTGGCCGATCGCCTGCATCAAGTGGGTTTTCCCCAAACCGACACCGCCGTACAAAAACAGCGGGTTATACGCCTTGCCCGGCGCGTCCGCTACAGCCAGTGCAGCTGCATGAGCAAAACGGTTGCCGAGTCCGACGACGAACGTATCGAAGGTGTATTTTGGGTTCAGCATGGCGGCAAAAACTGGATCGTTCAGGATATTATCCTCTATGAGGGCAGCCGGTTCGGGTGATGCGGATCTTCTCTCGGTCTCCAGCTCATCCTGGGTAATGATATGAAGCTCCGGCTGAGCATCCATGCATTCGCGAACCGCTGTCAAAATGAGCTTGGTATACCGATTCTCCAGCCATTCCTGCGTAAACGTGTTGGGCGTGCTGATTGTCAGGACGTTATCCTGCAAACTGACGGCCTTCGTCGATTTCAGCCACGTATCATAGCTGGGCTTGCTGATCTTCTTTTGAATCATGGACAGGACCTGGTGCCACAATTCTTCGACTTGCCTTTCCACGGGCGCTCAACTCCTTATACTTCGGTAAAACGAAATGATCATCCCGGCGGGCTTACGCAAAAAGGCATCCGTTCTTCCCTGCAAATGCTGTTCCTGGAACCTTCGCAGTAAAGGGATGCCTTAGATCATCATGCTTATGTACAAGCTGCTATTTTCTATTCTAGCATATCCGGGAGCCTCCAAGAAATATGGACAGCTCCCGAAAATGGGAATCCGCGAGCTCCCCATGCAGATTATGCTATCTGGAACAAAGCGGAAGCACTCTTAAAGATACCTGACTCTATCTGCGGCTCATCGCGATCGGATAATGTTTGACGCCGAAGACAAAGGAGCTTTGGATCGGCTGGAGTTCAGCGTCCGCGGCTCTGCGCAGATCCTTGAATCTGTCGAGGAGCGCCTGAAACGCAATTTTTCCTTCCAGCCTGGCCAGCGGAGCCCCAAGACAGAAGTGGATACCGAAGCCGAACGTCATATGCGGGTTCGGTTTGCGGTCCAGACGGAAGCCGTCCGGGTCGTCGAACCGGGACTCGTCGCGGTTGGCGGCCCCAACCCAGGAAATGACCTGCGCTCCCTGCTCAATCGTATGCTCTCCGATTTGTACCGTCTCCGCGGCTTTGCGTCCAATCGCGATGATCGGCGGGTAATAGCGCAGTACTTCTTCTATAAAGGAAGGTATGAGGTCCGGCGCTTGATACAGCTGCTCCTGCAGCTCCGGTCTTTCGGTCAGCACGCGCACGCCATTGGTGATCAGGTTCGTCGTCGTCTCGTTTCCGGCAGCCAGCAGCAGCACGCAGAAGCTGATAATATCCCTTTCCGACAGCTTCTCTCCTTCGATTTCAGCGTTCAGCAGTGCAGTGACGAGATCTTCCTGCGGCTCTGCAGCCCGCTGCGCCATAATTCCTTTAAAATACTCGGACAGCTCTCCCATCGCTTTCATCCGCTTGTCGGTAATCCGCTGGAATGCTTCGTCGGTGAGGTCGTCGGCACTTTCCACCAGAATATCGGACCAGTGCTTGAACTTGTTCCGGTCTTCTTTCGGAGCACCCAGCAGCTCGGCAATCACGATGACCGGCAGCGGAGTGGCGAATTCGCTGGAAATATCCATAGATCCATCCGTTACCGAATCTAGCAGCTGCTCGGCGATGGACTGAATGCGGGGGGTCAGCTCTTGGATCGCCTTGGGCGTAAACGCTTTGCTGACCAGGTCGCGCATTTGCTTATGCTTGGGCGGATCCATAAACAGAATGGAGCCGCCTGCGCCTGCTCCACGCTCGGAGGAAAATGTTTTCGGATCCTTCAAAATGCGCTGCACATCTTCATAGCGGAAGACGTCCCAGCAGTTTCGGCTGCTGTCGTAGCGCACTGGCGTTTCTTGTCTAAGCTGGCGGAAGATATCAAAGGGATATAACATTCGGTCCGGGGTCGAAACCTCGGCCATGTTCAGCATGTTGGCGTATTTTTCCTGGATCATCGAGTTCAAATCCTTTCCTCAAGTATCGTGCAATCGTGTGCAGATTCTGCTGCGTATCCTTCTACAGGTTCTTCTGAAGGCCGTCGTTCACGATGTTTGGCAGCTTGCAAACAACGGTCTAAAAAAATGATAGCACGATTCAAATGGGAGTCTCGACTTACCCAGGATGTATTTTTGGGAGGTACTTAAGCATCACTTACAGCTCTATTCGCACGGATGATCCGGATGCAGACACGGCCAAAAGGGCCATATCGTTTGTGTTACCCAAAAAAACAGAGTCCGGAAGAATCAATTTCCCCGCGAAGCCCTATTTGACGGCATCCAGGGGACCGATGTCATCGATCCCTACGTCTTGTTCAGACGTGTTGCCGAAAACGCCTGGCGGTACTCCGTCGGTGTAACGCCGGACAGACGCTTGAACCATTTAATAAACTGCTTGTCGTCTTCGATGCCGACCCTGTCTGCAATTTCCTTGATATGCAGCTTGCTCGACACAAGCAGCTCCCTTGCCGCTTCCAGCCGGATCCGGTGAATATAATCCCTGAGGCCGGTACCGAATCTCTGCTTGAACATCCGCGACAAATAGTTGCGGTTATACCCCATGTGCATCGCGACCCGGTCGACGGACATATGCCTCTCGAGGGCATGCAGCCGGGTCCATTCCAGCAGCTCCGACAGCCGGGGGTCCATCGCTTCGGATGCGCCCGCATCCTGCAGCTGCTCTGCCAATTCAATCAGCAGCGACGTCAGAAAATAGTCCCCCGCCTGCTTCAGCCGGTATCCCCCGCTCGCCGCGTGCAGAAGCTGCCTGGCCAAAATGTGAACGCGGCTCGGTTCCGGGCAGTGTGCATAATGAGGTATGGCCCCGTCCGGCTCTCCGCCCGTCTCCGGAGGAAGCAAAAAATGAAACCAGTAAAATGAAACGCCGGGGGAAGACAGCCTGTATCCGCGATGCTTCTCTCCCGGCCGCAGCAGCAGCATGTCCCCCGCCTTCACTTCGTACAGCTGGCCGCCAGCTTCGAGAAAGACCACCCCCGCAACACCGATAATCAGCTCATAATCGGAAATGGTCCGTTCCATATGGGACCAATCCTCATCGCTGACAAATTGTCCACCCATTTGGAGCTTGTAAGGTTGTTGTAGATAAATAGGCAGCATGACAATCCTCCTGCTCGTCTGTAAAAATCAATTTAGTGGGCTAATGACACTTTTTATGCACGTTCCACTACCGACAATCCTTGGCTTGATTCGATATGATAAAGCTGCAGATGATGATGTTAGGAGTGAACGAAAACTTGTCTACCAAAAATGCGCCAACCCATCCACAGCCGCTTGATTTGAAATCCGTCCGCATCACCGACTCCTATTGGTCCAATCATGTGGATCTTATCAAGCATACCGTGATTCCCTACCAGTGGGAAGCCCTGAATGACCGTGTTCCCGATGCTGAACCCAGCCATGCGATCCGCAACTTCCGGATTGCCGCAGGACTCGAGGAAGGAAGCTTTGCCGGATTCGTGTTTCAGGACACCGACCTGTATAAATGGCTGGAAGCGGTCGGGTATTCGCTCGCCCAATCCCCAGACTCCGATCTGGAAAAAGTCGCCGATGAAGCGATCGATCTGATCGGAGCCGCACAGCAGGAAGATGGTTACCTGAACACATACTTTACGATTGACAAGCTCGACCAGCGCTGGACCAATCTGATGGACTGCCACGAAATGTATACGGCCGGACACCTGATCGAAGCAGCGGTCGCCTATTTTTACGGAACAGGCAAAACCAAGCTTCTCGACATTGCGCGCAAGATTGCCGACCATATCGATGACCGTTTTGGGCCGGAAGAAGGCAAAATCCGGGGTTACGACGGTCACCAGGAAATTGAGCTTGCCCTGGTCAAGCTGTACCATGCTACAGGCGAAGTTAGATACCTGAATCTAGCCGGCTTTTTGATCGATGAACGCGGGCAGGAGCCGAATTTCTTTGCGGAGGAATTTGAACGGCGGGGCCGGATTTCGCACTGGGCACCCGGTGTCGTTCAGAAGGGGCCTGTAAATCTTGCCTACCACCAGGCGCATAAGCCGGTGCGGGAACACGAGGTGGCGACAGGCCATGCCGTAAGAGCCGTTTATATGTATACGGCCATGGCCGACCTGGCCCTGCTTAAGGGAGACAACGCTTTGCTGGAAGCCTGCCGCCGCTTGTGGGACAACATTGTGCAAAAGCAAATGTATGTCACAGGCAGTATCGGATCCACGCATCACGGTGAGGCTTTTACGTTTGACTACGACCTGCCGAACGACACAAACTACAGTGAGACCTGCGCATCGATCGGCCTGATCTTTTTTGCCCAGCGGCTGCTTCAGAATGAAGTGAAGGGCGAATACGCCGATGTGATGGAGCGTGCGCTGTATAACACCGTAACCGCAGGAATTGCCGGCGACGGCAAGCATTATTTTTACGTGAACCCGATGGAAGTGTGGCCGGCGGCCAGCGAAGGCAATCCCGGCAAGCGTCACATCAAGCCGGTCCGGCAAAAATGGTACGGCTGCGCCTGCTGCCCGCCAAACGTCTCCCGCCTCTTGTCCTCGCTCGGTCAATACATTTATTCGGCGAGCGACGAGGCACTCTTCGTGCACCTGTATATTGGCAGCCAGATCAGCCACCAGGCGGCCGGCCGCAGCGTTCAGCTGGACATGGAGAGCCGTTTGCCTTGGGATGGCCAGGTTCGCCTGAAAGTGCAGGAAGCGGATGGCGCGGGTGACTTCACGATCGCACTTCGTCTTCCCGGATGGTCTGCTGCAAGCGCGATCCGCGTGAATGGCCAGCCTGCCCAGTACGAGCTGCGTGACGGCTATGCCTATATTCGCCGGGACTGGCAGGCCGGTGACGTAGTTGAGCTTGAGCTCGATATGCAGCCGCGGCGGATCTACGCCCACCCGAACCTGCGCGCAAGCAGCGGAAAAGTCGCGCTGCAGCGCGGCCCGCTCGTCTACTGCCTGGAGGAGACCGACAATGGAGCCCCGCTCGCTTCTCTAAGTCTGCCGGCAGATGCCGAGCTGCAGGTCGTCACGGACGAATGGCGCGGCGGCGTCGCCGTAATCGAGGCGGATGGCCTTCGCACTGGCACGCCGGCGGAAGCGCCGAACGATCTCTACAGCACGGTGCGGCCGCAGCTGGAACAGCAGCGCCTCCGGGCCGTCCCATATACGCTATGGGGCAACCGGGAGCCTGGCGAAATGACGGTTTGGATTCGCGAAAGCTGATGTTCATCAACATGCTGCTAGAAGGCATTGCAGCACAAAAAACGCTCCAGATACGAATCTGGGGCGTTTTTTTCTTCTATATATCGTTTCCTGAATGTGTGAAAAACATAGTTAAGCCAAACTTGCGGCAAGTTTGTCGAGAGACTGGTTCATGCCCGTAACCGCGTTGTCGGCCATTGGACCCGGACTCCAGTTGGACTCTATAATGATCAGCTCGGTTTGATCGCCCTTCGAGATGAAATCAATGACGAAATCGACCACAGCCGGGAAGTCCTCCGGCATGCCGACATCGGAAGGCTTAACTGCATTTCCTTCCGCATCGGCCAGAATCTGCGTAAATTCAAGCCGCTGCTGCGGAACGATTCGTTTGTACACTCCCGCGGAGTAATAATCCTGCCCGCCGAAGGATTCCGGCGCGCGCATGCAGAACAGATAGCTTCCCCCTTCGCGAAGATCGATCTTGCACGAAGGCGAGCTGAAATGGGCAGGCCCCCACCATTTCATGACCAGGCTCGGATCCGTCCAGGCATCCCATACCAAATCGACCGGATAATCAAACACACGGGTAATGACGAGCTCCTGCTTGCTGGCATGATGATTCATTTATTCATTCTCCTTTATTTTCATGATTCGCCTGATTGGCTTTTCGTTTGGCCATCTCTTCAGCGAGGACGCGGTCCATGGCATTGAGCCTTCCATCCCACTGCTGCCGGATGGCTTGTGCCCAATGCTCGAGTTCTTTGACCGGATCGATGTTCAATGAGTAGATGCGCTGCTGTGCCCTTTTCTCAACCCGGACGAGCTGTGTTTCCCGAAGGATTTTCAGATGCTGCGAAATGGCCTGTGGACTTACATCAAAACGTTCGTAGATCTGTGTGGCGGATAGTTCGGGATTCCCGGCCAGCAATTCGAGGATGCCGCGACGTGTTGGATCTGCCAGTGCGGAAAACGTATCATTTGCCATAAGATGAAGCTGTCTCCCCTCCCTCTTCTCGAATCCGCGTTGCGGCGGTCTGCCTCTGTGTTGAGCGAAGCTTCGTTTGTTCATGTAGTTATCTGGGCTGTTAAGTTGGTGAACGCAAGGATCATCAGGTAAAAAATGGTTCAGCTCTCTCTGTTGTTATAATAAACCATTTTCTTAATAAAGTAAATACTTAAATAAAAAATTGAGCTTCGCTAATCCCATTCTTGTTTCCTTGAAAACGGGTCATTCGATAAGAGAAAAAGCCTGGATATCCAGGCTTTCAATCTGCGTACCTTGTAGTTATTTGTCAGAATAAGTGCATTCTACAGTTCGCCTTGGCCACGAAAATACTCGATAATAAATGAGCGAAACAGGTCGGCGGAAGGAGGAAGCTTCCGGTCCTCGACCCAGGCCAGTCCAATTTCCCTCCGGCAGTAAGGCTCCGTCACGCGCAGCCGCTTGACCTTTCCATGTTCAATACCCGAAAAAGCCGGGATGATCGTAACTCCAAGTCCTGCGGAGACAAGCCCTGCGGCCGTCATAATATCATCGCCCTCAAACCGGATGTTCGGCTCAAAACCGGCTTCACCGCAAAACCGTTCCATCAGCGTCCGGACGCCATAACCCGGCTTAAAGGATATAAACGGTTCGCCCGCTACCTCTTCCAGCCGGATCGATTCACGCTTTGCAAGCCGGTGATCCGCAGGCACGTAGACGTACATTTCTTCCTCAACGAGCTTGTGCCAGACGACACCGGGCTCTGCGCCGAATGGACCGATAATGCACAGGTCCACCTCGCTTCGCAGCAATTGCGGCAGAATAACCGTCGTCGGGTTTTGATACAGCGCGAATTCAACGTCCGGATATTTGCGGTTGAAGCTTGCGATGACATCCGGCAGCATGTGAACGCCAAATGACATCAAAAATGCAATCGAGACCTTGCCAGCAAACGGATCGTGGAACTGCCGGATCTCTTCGATCCCATCCTCAATCTCCTGCATAGCCCGCTCTACCCTAGCCAAAAACAGCTTTCCCGTTTCATTCAGCTGAACGGATCGGCCATGCCGGTCAAACAGCTGTACCCCAAGCTCTTTTTCCAGCTTCGTCATCGACCGGCTTAGCGCCGGCTGGGAAATAGCCAGCTGCTCCGCCGATTTGATGAAATGCTCCAGCCTGGCCACGACGCGGAAATACTCCAGCTGCTGCCATTCCATGGTTGCCTGCCCTCTTTTCAAGCTCTCATAACCGAGAGGTATTAATTTGATAATTTTAATTCATTATACAACATAAGCGAACCAGGCGTATACTTAGGGACGTCACCGAATGAGAAGAGTTTACAGAACTTAATAAAGAGAGGCGTTTGCCGTGCAGTACATTCAAATCGGTACCCGTGCCTATTTCCGGGTACTGGTCAGCATGCTGTTGGGCAGTCTGGTCACCTTTGCGATCCTGTACAGCCCGCAGCCTTTGATCGGCACGTTTGCGAAGGAATTCCACGTATCTCCTTCCAGTGCCAGCTTCATCATTTCTTTCTCAACGATTACATTAGCGGTTACCATGCTGTTTGTCTCCCTGCTGTCCAATGCCTGGGGGCGCAGAGGCGTCATGAGCGTGTCGCTGTTTGTTACATCCGTGCTGGCTATGGCGTCTTCGTTCAGCACAAACTTTCATCTGCTGCTGGCCGCAAGGCTGCTCGAAGGCGTCAGCCTTGCGGGCTTTCCGGCCATCGCCATGACTTATCTCAACGAGGAGATCGAACCGCGCAGCATCGGGCAGGTCATGGGATTCTATGTGGCAGGCACTGCGGTAGGCGGTTTTGCAGGAAGGGTTATCATCAGTCTGATCACCGATTTTTTCAATTGGCATATTGCGATGTTTGTCCTAGGCTTGGTCAGCCTTCTATGCAGTCTGATGTTTTGGCTCTACCTGCCCAAATCAAACCACTTCAAACCGGTCAGCATTTCGCTGCACCACTGGGCCGACGGCTTCCGGAACGGATTTGCAAACACCCGGCTCCTGTGCCTGTACCTGATCGGTTTTCTGCTGCTCGGCGCGTACGTTACGCTGTTTAACTATATCGACTTCCCGCTGTCCCAGCCGCCTTATGAGCTGAGTCAAACGTTGATCGGATGCCTGTTCGTCTTCCAGCTGATCGGCTCCTGGTCCTCCGTCTGGTTCGGTAAGCTGGCCGACCGTTATTCGCGTGCCGGCTTGATTGCCAGCGGCCTGGGCATGCTTCTTGTCGGTGCCCTGCTCATGCTGGCGGGCAACGTGGTCTTTATGATCGCAGGCATGATTCTGTTCGCATGCGGCTTCTTCGCGGGACACACCGTTGCCAGCGGCTGGGTGGGCAAAGCGGCACCGATGCGCTATAAAGCTTACGCTTCATCCCTTTACCTGCTCTTCTACTACACGGGGTCCAGTCTGGTGGGCTGGTCCGGCGGCTTCTTCTTGTCTGGCTTCGGCTGGAACGGGGTGATCGGGATGATCATTGCGTTAATTGTGATCACCGCGCTGCTGCTTCTGTACGTAAGCTGGTCTTCCCGGCAGGAGCGGCACGGCAGCGAAGCCAAACCAACTGCCCTGTAATGAAACCAACTGTTTTGTAATCAGACCCAACCGATTGTAATGAAAACGGCATGCCTCCCATGTAGACACCATGGGAGGGCATGCCGTTTTTTTATGAAAGGCCGCGATCTTGCTTACAGATTCCAATTCATCCCCTGAACCGGCAGGCCGATCCGTTTCAAGACATTAGATCCAACATAGAGCCGGTCACCGATCATCATGCTGTCAGCAGCCGTGACCGTCTCGGTTCCTCCCGGACCTTTTAGGGTAAAAGAACTGCTGTTTACCTTCCCAGCCACCTTCTGCTGTATCACTTCCAGACCTGTCTGCTCCATCAGTTCCCGTACAGGAATCATCGTGCGTCCGTATTGAATAAAGGCAAAACTGAGATATACCACCTTGCCGCCAATAGTGGCTCTTGCAGTGATCTGATCACGAATTTGAATGGGTGTCACAGGCAAGTTTTGTGGTTGTAGATCGGCAGGGGGCTTGGTCGATGCGTTTGGCCGAGGCGCAGCGTCTTCCTTTTCCGACAAAAGACGGTTAAATTCCTGCCAATCATCTTCCGTTGCCGGACGTATTTTTCCATCGGCCAACGTAATCACTGCGATTGGGCGGCCCGGCTTGTTATAGTTGACGAGCAGACGCCCGCTAGGTGGATCATAATAATCGAGGCTTGCGTAGACCAAGTGCTTCATGAGCCCCGAAACAGGATCATAAATCAATAACTCATTCATTTTAGCCGTGTTACTGTACTGTTGAACGAGAACCTTACCATTCGGCACCGGGTAATATAGCGGCCGATGCCAGGTACGTCCAACCTCGCGGACCACGCCATCCTCTGTTCGTTGGAGCAGAATGTACTCGGATGAATGCCAATAGCCATTGGTATCCTGCCGAGTGTAGTAATTTTTCATGTAATGTAGCCCGTAACGGTTGTCGTCACTGCCCATCCAATAAACCCCTGTGTTTGCTACTTCGTTGGATGGATTGTATAACGTGGAGAAGAGTTCGCTGAGTCCCTCGCCAAACCCGTATCTCCATAATTTGATCGCACCCAGTTCATAATCCCAATTGACAGATAACCCCTCTTCCAGTGAATGCCATTGACCATCTGCATCCTGATATATCGTTCGTTCGTATGAACGCTCCTCATCAAAAGTATGCGCATTGTAATAAGAACGTCCTGTCGACTTATCAAAAAATATAGGATAGAACTCCCATGTGAACGTTTCTTTCGACTGCTTCTTGGTTGGCTGATCTGCGCTCGCCGGCAGTTTCTCGATTGTCTGATATTTATCCTGAGCCGCAGGTGCCTCCTCTGCCTGTACGCTGGGGCTTGGCACCACCGCCGTACCCGCCGCAGTCAGCAGCGCTGCAAACAACAAGGCCTTCCGTTTGTGCTTCTTGTTCACCGTTGATTTCTCCTTTCACTATGTAATTCCTAGTTTTTCGGTTCGAGTAACCATTAGATGGATCTATCATCAATCCCTTCTTTCAAAGATGAGCCAATCTCCAATTCCGCCCTCATCTAATTAGGGATTCCAATTCACCCCCTGCACCGGCAGGCCAATCCGCTTCAAGATATCAGAGCCAATAAAGAGCTGGCTGCCGATCATCATAGGGTCAGTCGGCGTTAAACTTACGCTCCCCCCAGGTCCTTTCAAGGTAAAAGATGTGCCCCCCGCTTTTCCAGACACCTTCGTTTGCTTAACCTCCAGCCCTGTCTGCTCCGCCAATTCGCGAACGGGGAACAGAGTCCGGCCGTTTTGGACAAAAGCAAAGGATAAATTCACCGCACGACCGCCAATCGCAGCTCGGACCAAGATTTGATCTTGAGATTGGACCGATGTCACCGGCAAATCCTGTGGCTGCAAATCAGCTGAAGGCGCAGTGGCAGGGTCCGGCCACGGAAGGTGGCGGACTTCAGCCAAGCTAATGCTGCTAAACGCTTTCCAATCCTGTTCCGTCGCCGGGCGCTGCTTACCGTCGGCTAGCGTATACACGATGCTTGGATTTCCCGTTTTATTGAGGGTGATGAGAAGCCGCCCCCCTTTTGCGTCATAGTATTCTGGTCGGCCATATGCCAGGTGCTTCTTCTTCCCCGTTTCGGTGTTGATGATCAGTATTTCATCCGGATTATGGGGAGCGCTGTACTGAACCGCAAGCGCATTTCCGTCCGGCATCGCCTTAAAACGCAAACGGTTAGGCACACGCTCGATCTCGCGGATCACTCCGGAATGGGTTCGAAGGAGCAGGCTGAAATCGGAAGCAGTATACTCCTTTCCCTGCGCGTCCTTCCGCTTGTAATAGTTTTTTACGTAACGAAATCCATGCTGGAGGTCCGAGCCGCCTGCAAAATATACCCCTCTCGTCGCAGTCTCCTTTGATGGGTCATATACGGTCGAGTAGAGTCCTTCCATAGGATCGCCGTATTTCGTCCTGTCCACGACCGGTGTTTCCAAAGTGTAGTCCCGATGTATCGTTACGCCTTCTGCAAACGCATGCCACTCCCCCTTCGGATCCACATAGATGGTGCGACTGCTCATTTGGTCGGAGGAGGCGGAGTAGTAGGAATAACCGGTTGCCTGATCGTAAAACGAAGGGCTAAATTTCCATTTGATTGCCGCCTTCTGGGCAGGTACCTGCGCCGCCTGTCCAGTTGAGGATGGGTTCTGAATGCTCAGAACCTTAGCCGGAACTGCTAAATCCTCTGCCGCCACAAACGGGCTGGGTATCACCGTGGCTCCCAAAATCGTCAGCATCACGGCAGACCGTGCTACGGTGCCAAAGTGGTGCTTTTTATTCATAACTATTTCATCTCCCTGCCCCTTGTATCAAATAAGTATCCTCTTTGTCCGGTTTTCGATCCGGATCGAACTACATGTTAAACGCTTTTTCGTTTGGGAAAGTTGCCGATTTTTGCAAACACTGGTAACCTCGCCGGTTCTAAAGATCCGGAATCGTCCAGAAAAAGAAAAGGAGCCTGCGCTTGCTCGCAGACTCCTCATTTGACGACGCTTAACACGACTGTTCATTTCGATATCCTTCTATTTCAGCGTTTTCACCCACTTCAGCAGGACCGCTGCCTGATCCGCCGTCAGCTTATTGCCGCTTTGGGCGGTAACCTCCTGCTCGAACGCGGACAGCTGACCCTGCACCGCTTGAGCCTGATCACGTCCGGCCGAAGCCTTGGCCGCCAGCAGCTTCGCGTTCAGCGACTGAGCAAAGTCGGCATCCGCAGGCAGGAACGAACGCACAAGCGTGCCCAGACTGTCGTACGTTGCCGTAACCCCGAATGAAAAATCCTTGGTGCTTTCATTGCCTGCGGCATCTTTAGCCGAAGCCGTGATCACATTGGTGCCAGGCTCCAGCTCATATGCGGGCCGGTCTGTCCCGATGCACGGTTCCGATGCGACACCGGATAAGCTGTCGGACGCCGCACACTGAATGGACACCTTCTGATCTACCGTATAGGCTGCTTCCCCGGTAAACGTGATTTCAGGCGCCGTTTTATCGATCTTGACCGTAAGCTCCCGCGCATCCTCCTTGTTGCCGGCCTGGTCCTCGGCCGAATAGGTCACCGTGGTGACTCCTTCGGCAGTCACGTTGAAGGACGCGGTTGCTCCTTCTACTCGAACCGGTTCAAGCGAACCCGCTCCGCTGGCAGCATAGGTTATGGCGGCCACGCCGCTGCCCTCGTCCTCCGCCTGGATTTGCACGGATGCGTCACGGTTCAGCCAGCCGCTCTCGCCTGCAGCGGGCGATACCTCGGCCGCAGACACAGGCGCTGCCTGATCCGCCGGTTCAGGCGTCCCTTCAACGGACAGGGAGAAGTCGTCATAATATGCCGACGCCATGTTGTAGCGGCTGACCACTGCGATCAAGCGGGCGTAGGCCGCATTGTCGGGAGCCATGGCGTTTAGCGTCACGGTCTGCCACTGGGCCAGCCGGCTCTCGTCCAGATGGATCTCCTGCGTTGCCAGCGTCTGATTGCTGCTGTCAAAGAAGCGCAGCATCGTTCCCGGCTGTCCCGATTCGATATACACCTGGACTTTGGACGTGTATTTCTTGCCCGGTTCAACGGTGATCTTATCGCTTTGCAAGGCGACGGATCCCGTACGGGTATTATCTTTCAGCTTCAGGCTGGCACTGCCGGAGGAGCTCCGGTCCGTGCTGACCGCGTAGCTCAAATCGGAACCGGTGGCAAACAAGGACGTCCAACCGGGGATCGCAGTGCCATTCACGGCATCCTCAAATCCTGGATTTTTAACCGGAAGCGGAATGCCAGGTGGCTGTTCGACAATTTCCCCATCGACCTCAATCCGGTACATGATCGTATTCGTGGCATTGTCCGTAAAGTAGATGTTGCCGTCCTTGCCGAGCTCGAACCGGGCGGCATTGGTGATCGTGCGCGATTCCAGCGTTTGCGGATCAATGACCGTCAGTTTGTTGTTGAATAAAACGTACATAAGGCCGTCTTCCGACCAGCGGATCGTGTGATGAGCCCACTGCGTATAGCTAACGCCAGACTGCACCTTTTTGCTCTTTACAACCTGATACGTATTTGGATCCAGTGCAAACACGTATTCATACGCCGCGCCCCAGATCAGTCCGTCCGGACCTACGCTCAAATCCCCGATGAAGACCGGTTTATCGAGTCCGGCAATCCGCAGCGGGAATTCCGTGATCTTCTGCTCGGTCTGGGTGTCCCATACGAATATTTTCGCTTCATCCGCCGATGGCTCCGAGCCCAATCCCCCGCGAATCGTCGTCGATCCGAACAATTTGCCGTCTTTATAGGCAAGGCTCAGGACGCTTTGATCCTGCACGACGTTGCGGTGAACGCGGCTGTCCCCCGTAGCGGGATCATATACCGTAACCGATCCGCCAAGGGTACCGTAACCCGGGATGGTCGCGATATAGAGCTTGCCGCCTCCCGATGTCATATTCACCAGGCGTTCCTGCCCATTTTCCAGGACGAACGTCTTCTTCGGGTTTTCTGTCCCCGGCGGCTTGGTCATGTCGTATTCGAACAGCGCTCCTTCAGGATAGACGCCCATATACATTTTATCGCCGAGCGGATATACACTGTCCGCCTGACCAATGGAGAATGCCGAGGAAGTCAGGGTATTCGGGTCGATAATCGAACCCCGGCTCGTTTGTACCCCGGTGACGAACAGATTCCCGTCCGGAGCGGACTGGATCCGGTTCACCACGCCAGGCAATCCCGGAACGACGGATGGCATCAGGTGCACTTGCTTGGTCTCGATGTTCATGATCGCCACTCCGCCGTCATAGCGGACGGTAACCAGGTTTTTACCCGGGAGGTCGGGGTTGTTCGGAAACTCTACCCAATCGGCTCCCCGGAATCCGCTATTATACTCCATTCCTGTTTCGCTGACTTCATGCGTGGCAAGATCGAAGGTCTTCAATTTTTTGTCGGACATAAAATAAATTTTGCCGTCCAAGGAATCGGTCTCGTGCAGTCCGGTCACGTTGTCCAGCACCGTATCGAGCCAGGAACCGGTTTGTGTATCATAGATGTACGCCGGACCCGGCACACCACTGCCATCCGTATAACGGGCGAACAGGTAGCGGTTGTCGATAGTGTCCAAATCGTATACCGTATCGTCCCCTTCCGGAACATTCAGTGACGCGGCAATGTCCGTCTTCTCGCCGGTCTCCAGGTTAACGCGGACAATCTGATGATGCGCCGTTCCCGCATAAATGTTACCGCCCTGATATGCGATGGAGCGGACATATTCTTGGGCAATGTTACCGATCACGCGGCCATAGTCCTTGGTTTGGCCGGTGGCTGGATCGTACTGAATCACCTTGCCTCCAGGATACGTACCGACGTATACCCGGCCCGCCTCATCCGTTGTGATACAGATCGGCCATGATTCGCCCGCAAAGGAGGCGGCCTGTTCCACGGTATGCGTCACCGGAGAATATTTCCACAACCTGGCCCCGCTGCCGTCGGCCGCGACGTACAGCGTGCCGTCCGGCGCAACCGTATGCGCCCATGAGCTCTCCGAGGGCGGGATCGGAATGCTGCGCAGCAGCTTGTAATCCTCCAGGTCAATGACATTCAGTTGGCCCGGTTTCCCTTTAGACACGGTATACATGACCGGCCGTCCCTCTTCATAGCCTACGGTCCCGTTAAAAATCGAAACGGTGTAGTTCAGCGGCGGCAGCAGCTCTTCCGGGCTGCCATACACTTTCTGCGACAGACGGCTGTCTTCCGCCTTTGCCGTGCCGCTGCCTCCCAATCCAGTCCAGCCTGTTAACAGTACAACACATGCCAATAGTGCAAACCATGACTTCCGCATTCACACATCCTCCTTCAGGATTCGTATTCGAGAATCGTTCCCAGACAATCCGTAGGATTCAAATAGTTGGCGTAAGCCGCTTCCGCTTCACCTAGCGGGTAGCGGTGCGATATGAGCGGCAGTACCGATATTCGTCCTTCTGCGAGGAGGCGGACGTATTCCGCAACGTTTCTGCCCTCGGTCCACCGCACATAACCAATCGGATAATCACGGTTATCCTTCTCATATCCGCTGTCATATCTGCCGGGCCCGCCGGCCCTGGAGATGAGCACCTGCGCCTCCTTGCCGAACATCTGACCACGGGAAAACGTAGTGGTCAAGTCGCCGACAACCACGATATTGCCGCGGTCGCGAATCCAGGTGAGCGACCGGTTGATCAGCTCCTCCCCCGGCCCCCCTGCGCACAAGATGACGCTGTCCGCCCCATGGCCGTCCGTGAGGATCTGCAGCTGCTCCTCAAGCTGTTCATGCCGGTTATACGCGTGACGGATTCCTTGTTCCTGCAGCATCAGTACGCGCTGCGCGTTCAAATCGAGCGCTGCGACGCGAACTGCAGCCGCTGAAGCGATTTGGGCAATGATCTGGCCCAGAATGCCAAGTCCCACGACCACCGCCGACTCCCCGAACCGCAGATCCGCCGTCCGCAGGGCATGAATGGCTATCGCCCCAAGGCCCGCAAAAGCGGCTTCCTCCGGCAGGACGTGGTCCGGTACCGCGGCCACTAAATTGGACGGAACCGTGAGACGTTCCGCATGCCGGACATAGGGGGCTCCATAACATGCCACCCTTTGACCGGGCAGCAGGCCGTTCACGCCTTCGCCGATTTCCTCGACGATGCCGGCCGCGCTGTACCCGAGCAGGGACGGATGATCGCCTCCCTTTTTCAGAAAAGACAGCTCCGTACCGGGACTAATGGCTGAATATTCGGTCCGGATCCGGACATGCCCCCTCTCCAGAGGCGGGTCTTCCGTATCCGTGACTACAATGCTTCCTCGTAATGCGGCAACGGCTTTCATGACGATAGTTCGCTCCTTCTACCCCTCCCCCGCCATTTTCCGGTATTCGCTGGGGGAGATGCCGTAGTATTTTTTGAACGTCGTGGTAAAGGTTGACGCGTTCATGTACCCCGTCTTTTCCCCGATTTCCGATATGTTGTAATCGGTGTTCTTCAGAAATTCGCGGGCGTGCGCCAGCCGCACCTTGTTCAGGTATTCGACGTAGTTGATGCCGAACGTTTTTTTGAAATAATTCGAAAAGTATTTCGGGCTCGTATCCAGCACCTCCGCCATATGGTCGAGGTACAGGTTGTTCATATAATGAAGCTCGATGTACTGCGAAATAAAGGCAGGATTCAGCTTGCTTTTCGGCTCGCCGCCGCGGCTGCCGGCAACCCGCTTCACCACTTCCAGGAGCGCCTCCGTGATTTCGCGGTGATCAAATGCCTGCTCAACCCGCCGTATGAACCGGGACTCCAGCTGCATCAGTTCCTGATCGCCTTCCGCCGTAGCTTTGGCCGGCTTGATCAGATAGAGGAACATGCTTTTGGCCACATGGGCCAGATGATAATGATGAATGTTCCGGCCTGCATTTTCGTGAATAATGTCCGTCACGATTTGGATGCTCTCCTCAGTCAGTCCGGCCGTCAGGCAGCGGGCCAAATGATCCATTTTCTCCAGTGGAAAATAAACGTCACCCACATACTGTACCGCCGCAGTATCGATCACGGTCTGCGCCTCATCCTGTACGTTCCGGTAGAGCATCCCGTTCAAGATGTCCTGATAAGCGGACAGAAGGTTCGGGACATGAGCCTCATAATCCTTGCTGACAAAGGAACGGAGCACATACCCAGGCAGCACATCGCGGTTCGCTTCCTGAATGAAGGCAGCCCAGCCGGATATCACCGTCTGCCGGTCGCCGCCCTGCGGTATGCCCAGCAGGATAAGAAACTGCATCTCCCGCTGGTGAAACACTGCCGTATAGCCCGCACCCGCCATGCTGCCAAGTTCCTTGCGCAGCAGCTCAGTCATCTGCCGGGGCTCCATCGCGGGATGAGAACGATCCCCCTTCTGGGAAAGCCTCAACTCAAGGGATGCCATCACAAAGCTGCGGTCCCGGAAGAAAAACGGCTCATATTTCAGCACATCCCGCGCGATGTCGCTGGAGCGTTGGCTTTCCAGCACCCGGAAGAACGCGTTCCTGCACATATCAGCCTCGGCTCTCTCCATCCGCTGCCTTAGCGCTTCGTTCTCGCGCTGGACTTTGACGATGCCGCTGTAGATTTTCCGAAAGTCATTCCCTTTGACGCGGCCCTCTCCGAACAGCTGAAGAATGCCTTTGACCGGCAGGTACAGATAGACGCTGAGCAGCCCGGACAGCAGCACCGCGCTCACAATGGCGATCACCATAATGATCCGGCTGCCGCTGGCCACGGTATCGATATTCTGGAATTGATAAGGCATCTTATCAATGTAAATGAAATCGTTGTAATCCGACTGGTACACATGATACTCGAAGTCACCGCGGGTCAGCGAGTCTTCCTGGGACTGGTTAAAATAGACGTCGTTCAGCACTTCGACCAGGTCCCAGTTTTTTTCCGTGCTGAGCACGATTTTCCGGTCGCCGTCCAGCACGATCATGGACGCTCCCGGAATCATGGAGGACATGTTCACATGCTGCAGCAGCTTTTCCGCATTGATCAGGATAATCACGTTTTTATCCGACAGCTTGTATTTGTTGCCGTCCATGACGGCGATGAGCTGCCGGCTTTGCGTTTTAGACCCTTCCGTCTGCATCATGTAATCGGAAGAAGGAAATACCGTAAACGGACGTTTGGATTTGGAAAAGCTGCGCCAGTACGAGGCATTGTACGTATCGTGCCTATACTTGTTCTGGAAGAGCAGCTTCATGTCGCTCGTTCCATTAGCCGTAATGGCCAGATCCTGGTTGTCGTAAAAAACGATGACATCTTCGATATAATCGACAGAAGAAATCAGCGATGCCAGATTATCCTGCAAATTATAGACCTGTGCCATATCCATACGGCCGTCGTCTCCGGATTTGACCGGATCAAACGGCAGTCCGTGGATCGTAAAAATCAGATTGTTGACCGTCGTAAAGCTGCTGTCGAACGCCTGGATGATATTTTTAACGACGAGCCGATTGTTTTGCGTAACTTTGTCATAGATGCCGGAAATGGATTTTTTGTAAACGACATAGCTTGATGCAGACATGATCATGATGACTAACAGCAGAGAGCAGAAGATTTGCAGTAGTCCCCGGTTTGCAAGCAGCCGATTCATTGGCGTCACCTCTCATGATGACAACTATTCCACATCCGTCCGCTTAACCCTTCTCGGAACCTAACATGACTCCTTTGGCAAAATACTTTTGGGCAAAAGGATAGATCAGCAGCACCGGAATCATCGACAGCACGATCGTGGCGTTCTTGACCGCCTGCGGTGCGAGGGCCGCCCGGTCCACAAGTCCGGCATCATTTTCGCTGTTAAAAATGAGCATATCGCGCAGGACCACCTGAAGCGGATACATCTCCTTGTCGTTCAAATAAATGAGCGGAAGGAAAAAGCTGTTCCAGTGGCCCATGAAAAAGAACAGGCCGATGGATGCCAGCGCCGGCTTGGAAAGCGGGATGACGATACTGAACAGAATCCGCGTCTCCGATGCGCCGTCGATGAGGGCCGCCTCACGGATCTGTGACGACATGTTTTCATAGAAGCTCTTCAGAATGATCAGCTCCATCGTCCAGATCGCGTTCGGCAGCACAAGCGACCAGACCGTATCCGTCAGCCCCAGCTTTTGAACGACGATGTACGTGGGGATAATGCCGGGGTTCAGGAACATCGTGACAATGATCCCCAGCATGAACACCCTCCGCCCGAAGAAATTGGGCTGGGACAGCGGATACGCAGCCACCGCCGTAAACAGCAGATTGATGAAGGTACCCAAAGCCGTATAGTAAATGGAATTCAGATAAGCTCTGGGAATCGTGTTGTTGCTCAGCACTTCTTTGTAGGCATCGAGATTAAAGCCTTTGGGAAACAGGAATACCTTGCCCTGAATGACCGAAGCCGTGTCGCTGAACGAAATGACCGTGATGTAGAGCACCGGATAGAGCGTCGCAATCGCGATGCAGGCCAGGATCAGGGCGTTGACGATGCTGAAGACCGATATTTTGCGTTCTCCTACCATAGCCCTTTCCCTCCGATCTTCCGGCTGATTGCATTTGCGCCAAGGAGCATCGTCATGGCCACCAGCGCTTCAAACATGCCGACCGCGGCGGCATAGCTGTAATTGGATTCGAGCAGTCCTTTCCGGTACACATATGTCGAGAAGACGTCGGCCACGTTGTAGGTCATCGGATTGTACAGCAGCAGCACCTTTTCGTAGCCGATTCGGATCATCGAGCCTGTTTTCAGGATGAACATAATGAGCATCGTCGGCATGAGACCGGGAATCGTAATGTGCCGGATCATGTGAAACCGGGATGCGCCGTCAACACGGGCCGCTTCATACAGCGTCGGATTGATTCCCGCAATCGCGGCCAGGTAGATGATCGACTCATAGCCGATCGTGCCCCAGATCTCGGAGATCACATAGATCGGACGGAACCAGCCGGGATCTACGAGAAAGTACTTTTTCTCAAAGCCGAACGCAGAAAGCAGCTGGTTGAGCAGACCGTTCGTCGGCGACAGGAAGTCGATGATCATGCTGCTGATAATGACGACTGACAAAAACGCCGGCAGGTAACTGAGCGTTTGCACCGATTTTTTAAACCACTTGGTCCGGACCTCGTTCAGCAGGATCGCCAGCAGAATCGGAAACGGGAAGCCGAAGATCAGCGTGTAAAATCCAAGCAGCAATGTATTGCGGAACAGCATCCAAAAGTCCTGATTGCTGAAAAATTTAACAAAATGCTTCAGGCCGACCCAATCGCTGCCCATCACGCCGGAGAACACGCTGTAGTCCTTAAAAGCAATAATCAAGCCGTACAGGGGACCGTAGCGAAAAATGATATAAAAGAGAATACACGGGATAAAGAGCAGCAGCAGTTCACGGTCCCGCCGGATGTGCTTCAGCGTTTCGGTCAAACGTCCCTTGTTCGGTTTCTTCATAAGTCTTCAAATCCTCATTGATTTATTTCGCCGCGTCGTAACGTTTTTGGGCATCGTTATAAATTTTCATCAGGTCGTCCAGGCCCTGCTTGGCGATTTGCTTCTTGAAATTTTCGAACTGTGCGTCGCCGTAAGATTTATCCAGAATATATTTGGCGTTGAATTCCTCCGCCGCTTTCTGAAGCGATGTTTGCAGCTCCGCCATCGTGGAAATTTCGTCATCGGTGAAGTTCAGGATCGGATCCATCGGTTCTCTCTTGTCATCTTTCATGATTTTGTCCTGGGCTTCCTGTTCTTTTTCGGAGAACTTATAGTACACGCTGCGTTTATCCGGTCTGAGGTATGCTCCTTCCAGCCACATGCCGTAGCGGTCTTCCAGCACGCCGATATCGACGAGCGGGAGATCCTTGAGCTCCGGATACACCGGACGGCCGTCCTGCCCCCATTCGAAGTTGACACCCTCCACACCAACGGTCATCAGCTCGCCGCCCGAAGGACTGGTGAGGTAATCGAGCAGTTTAAGCGCCGCTTCCTTGTTCTTGTTGTTGGCGACCGCAATGCTAAAGTCGGAGACTTTCGGAAGGGTTCTGACATGGCCCGTTGGGCCGACCGGATTGGCGTATCTTAAATCATAATCCGGATTTTTGTCCTTCACCTGGTTGTAGAACAAGTCGAGTCTGCCGATCCAATCCCAGGTGACAAACGATTTGTCGGTCGTCATCTTCGTCGTCCAGGAATCCTGCGTATCCGTCAGAAACTCGGGATCCATCAGCCCTTCGTTGTACAGCTTTTTCATAAAATCAAGCATATCCTTGTGCTCCGGCTGAACCGTCGCATATTTCCACGTTCCGTCCTTTTCGTCGTAATACGCCGGATAGTTGTCGCCATTACCGATGCCCCATCCGAAGGACCAATCTCTGAAGATGTTGGCCAGACCTTTGGAAGCATAAGGATAAGAATCCGGGTAAATTTCCTTCAGCTTCTTCAGAGCCTGGTAGAATTCTTCTGTATTTGTCCATTCCTTGATGCCGTTCTTGTCAAAAATGTCTTTCCGGTACAGGAAGCCATGATTGACATCCCGGTTAAGGTCGTAGATGGGCCACGTATAAATGTTGCCTTTTTCGTCGCCAAACGATTTAATGACCCAATTGTTTTCCTTCAAATACAATTTGGAGAAGTTCGGCAGCATGTCGGCATATTCGTTGATCGCGACTACGCCTTTTTGCTGGCCGATTTTTTTCAGTTCAGCCGGCTTCAGCCCGATGAAAATGTCCGGAAGTTTGCCGGAGGCCACCACAACCTTCAATTTGTCCTGATACGTTTGCGGGGAATACGTTTGGAACTCGACCTTGATCCCCGTACGCTTCTCCAGCTCCTGGACAATCAGCTTGTCGTCGCCGATTTTGGCCGAGTTGCTCGACAACATAAATTTAATCGTCGTCGGCTTATCAACCAGCGGCAGCTTTAATCCGCCTGTGTCGCCATACTGCTCGGTGCTGCTTCCGGCTCCGGCGCCTCCGGTTGGTGCAGGTTCCGCTGACGGTGCAGCTCCTTCATTGGAAGTTTTGCTTCCACCGCTGCAAGCGCTGAGTACGAAGATGAGCATCGTGACTGCCGCAACCATATTGATCCACTTCTTTGCCATACTCTTTCCTCCTTCATGTTTTGGGGCTCATCTTGGGGGTGTTACGATTTTCGGTGTTCGTGATTCACCGGTAATCCCATCATAAAAACGCTTCCACCTGCGGTAAACAGCGTGATTTCCTTGAGATTGGAATTTACCGAACCATGAGCACCGAAATGGCTAAAAATGCTGCTGCATCAAGCTTTTGAGCGGTGTGGAAAATGCTAAATCGGTAGAAATATATCAAATTCTCCGCTTTCGGGATGTCAGGTTTTTATCATTTTCTACGCGTGACTGGATTTCGTTTCCAGCCACTTATTCAGTTGCTCGCGGACAAAATCGTCGTCGTTCAAATGGGGATAATCCCGATAAATCCGGTCGATTTCTTCCGTCTGCCCAGGAGAAAGCGTCTCTTCCGGATTCAGGCACCAGATCCCTCGCATCAGCCCCTGCCTCCGCAGCACTTCGTGAATGCCCGGAATGCAACCGGCGAATTGGTGGGCCGGATCGAAAAACGCTGCATTGGTGTCGGTCACCTCCACATTCCGTCTCAGCCATTCTTCCGAAATGGCGCCTCCGCCGCGAACCCGCTTGATTTCCTCCAGCAGCTCTACGGCTTTCCGCGTCCATACCGCCCAATGGCCAAGCAGTCCGCCGACAACCTTCTTCTCCACGAGCTCACCATCCACCCGGAACCGGTAAGTCGTGAGTAGATCAACAATGATGTTGTCGTCATTGCCTGTGTACAGGGCGATTTCGTCGCGGCGGCTGGAATAACAGACAGCCCGGGCAACATCGAGGGTTTGATACCGGTTGAACGGCGCCATCTTGATGGCGACGACGTTGGGGATTTCGGCGAATTCCCGCCAGAAGTCGAAGCTGAACATTCGTCCGCCCACGGAGGGTTGGAGATAGAAACCGATGAGGGGTATCCTTTGAGCCACTTCCCGTGTGCGCTGCAGCAGCTCTTCCTCGCTCCAATTCGCTAGTCCTCCCATGCTGAGCAGACCTGCATCATAGCCGAGCTTCCGCGCGGTTTCCGCCTCTCTGAGCGCTTGGGCGGTCGGACCGCATATGCCAGCCACTAAAATGAAGGGACGCTGCAGCTGTGCGCGCTGGACTTCCTCGGCCGCCATCCGAAGGACAGGCTCGAACAAATCGACGCCGGGGTCCCGGATTTCAAACTGGGTGGAATGGACGCCTACGGCGATTCCTCCTGCGCCTGAATCTATATAGTAACGCGTCAATGCCCGCTGATGCCGCTCATCCAGCTTCCGGTTTTCATCCAGTGCCAGCGGGTGGGCCGGGATGACCAGGCCGTCGTGCAGCGCTGCGATTTGCTCTGCGGTTAGCGAATGCTCCGGATTTTTCATATCAGAACTTCCCCTTTCTTTCCTGAAAATGCGTAGGTTTGCTCCATGTCGCCCCACCCTGCCGAACCCAGTCCGCGATCCAGTCGATCATTTGCAGGAGGGATACCCGCGGATAGCCGAACAGCTGATGGGACTTCGACGCGTTGCTGAGCAGCGCAGTATCCGCCTCCGTCCCCGTAAACACCACTTCTTTGCCTAAACGGCGCGCCAACTCTTCCGCCGCCCAGCGGATCGACATCGTTTCCGGTCCCGTCACGTTGATGATCTGCGGCGGGTTGGCGCATTGGGTCAGGCAGCGCAGCGCCATTTCGTTCGCATCCCCCTGCCAAATGACATTGGCGTAGCCCATCGTCACATCGACCGGCCTTCCTTCGTTGACGGACTTCGCCAGCTCCAACAACACGCCGTACCGCATGTCGATCGCATAGTTCAGCCGGTAAATCGCCATCGGCGTACCATTCTGATGTGAGAAATAATCGAAGATCCGCTCCCTGCCGAGGCAGGACTGCGCATATTCTCCGACCGGTTCCGGTGGAGTATGCTCACTGGCTCCACCGCTGGCGACCGGGGTGAAGGGATACACGTTGCCGGAAGAAAACACAACGATCCTGGAATCGCGGTATTTCTCGGCGACCCTGCCGGGCAAATAGCTGTTCATCGCCCATGTAAAATACTCCCTTCCCGTCGTTCCGAATTTATGTCCGGCCATGAAAATGACGTTCGGCACGTCGGGCAGCTGCTGGAGTTCCTGATCATTCAGCAAATCGCACGAAATCGTAGTCACCCCGGCATCCTCCAGTTCCTTGCGCGTCTCTTCATTCGAGAAGCGCGATACCCCGATGACCTTCTTGTTCATGCCCCCCATTCGTATCGCATTCGCGGCCAGTCTGGCCAGACTCGGACCCATTTTGCCGCCAACGCCAAGCACGAGAATATCCCCTTCGACAGACATGAGGTCGGCAATGAGCGCTTCGGACGGCTGGGCCAGCCGTGCTTCCAATTCAGCTACATTTTTCATCCTTGTTCTTCCTCCCATTCAATCGTTTTCCACTTCATCATAAAGACTCGGCCTATATAAAGACAAATCTTTTAATCGTCTTTAAATTAGCGGGATTTTGGCGCAAAAAAAAGCGATACAGGTTCATTGCCTGCACCGCTAAGGTTCTGAATATTTAGCTGCTTGCTAAAGATTTTCTTTATAGAAGGCACCTAATTTTTCAACGGCTTTATTCACTGGCTCTGGTCTGTCGTACAGGTCATAGTGGCTTGCCCCTTCAATAACGAACAAATCCTTTTTCTCTGAAGCTGCTCGGTTATAAAGCTCGTGGCCATCCTTATATGATCCAAACGCTCCTTGTACACCACCGACAATGATTTGCAAAGGTTGAGTCAGTAAAGTTTCTGCCAAATGGAAAGCATCAAAGGCAATGATTGAATCAACACTGGTGAATTTCAATTTGTTTGGAGCGTTAGGGCTCTGACCTCTTGGTGTTCTATAGTAATCAACCGCTTGTACAAGATCCAGTTCAGTCATTCCCGCTTCTTCTCTTTCAGCATGACTGTTAGGAATCCATTGAATAACCAGAGGCTCGGCTCCACGTGCTTCAGCCGTACGTTGCAGGGCAACCTGCTCTAACATGTTGATTGGATCGTTTTCACGATATCCTCGACCTATATTCGCAACGGAAACTGCACCTACAGCTTTGATGCGGCGTTCTGTCATCGAAGCATTTACAGCATATCCGCCTCCTGCACAAATACCTAACACGCCAATACGATCTTCATCGACATAATCCAGAGTCGTTAAGTAATCAACCGCAGACCGGATATCCTCAACACGTGAAGCCGGGTGTTCAGCATAACGAGGCTCGCCATCGCTTTCTCCTTGATAGGATGCATCGAATACAATCGTTACGTAACCTAGCTCAGCAAGTTTCTCCGCATAAATGCCCGCCGTTTGTTCTTTACAGCTGCTGCCCGGATGAACGCAAACTATAGCTGGATTTTGTTTTTTGTCTCCAGCAAGTTCAGGTACATTTAAAATCGCGGCTATTTGTAGCCCATGTGCATAAAATTTCACGTTCCTTTTGGTGACTGTCACAGTTAAAACCACCTTTATTCATATATAATATACACTTGTGCGTATTAATCGCCTCGTGTATATTTACTTTAAAATAAGGGGTCTGGTGATTCAATGACCACATCGCGCAATATGCGTGTTAATACACAAGTTGTTTTCATTGTGTACAATCATCAAGGAGGACTGCTGCATGGTTAAAACAGATCGAAGAATTTTAAAGTCTCGGCAAGCGATTCAATCGACTTTTTTGCAAATGTTACTTCAGGAAGGGTTTGATGAGATTACGGTTAAAAAACTTACGGAAAAAGCTGATATTGGCCGAAAAACATTCTACCTGCATTATACTGATAAATATGATCTGTTAGACAAGATTGTGGACGACCATATAGCACAATTGCGAGAAATATGTGATCAAAAAAAAGACAAGGGGCTTATCGAAGGTTCGATACTATGGTTTTCTTATTTTGAGCAGCATAAATCATTTTTTGCAGCATTGTTTAAAAGTGAAGGTGCCTCAACATTTCGCAAAAAGCTATTGTCTTTTACTATGGCGGAGATCGACAAAAAGCTTAATGAGGATTCGCTTCCGATTATTGATAAGCAAATTTTTTTGAAGTTTTTAGGAACGGCAACCATGGGAGTATTGGAAGCCTATGTATTAGGAGAATTAGATAGTGATATTGAAGCTGTAGCAACGCAAGTTGTGCAGCTGTATAAAACGCAATTAACAGGCTAACAGGATCCTTCATATCGTCAAATACGCTGCCTTGGCATCCCCAAACGAAAAAGGAGAATCTTCTTTAAAAGATTCCCCGCAGGTAAACATCATTTTCAGTTCTCGTGTTCGTTAGGCATTCAATCTTCAAATTCAATCAGGCACGTCTCCTGCTTCAGACGAAGTCCTGTCCAAACAGGTAAACCTGAATATTTGCCGCGGCCGCCCGCGCGGCACCTTCTCCATGCCGGCAATTGCCACCAGCCCATGATCGATCCACTGCAGCAGCAGCCGATGCGCGCTTCGTACCGTAATGCCGAGCAATGACGCCAGCTCATGGACCTTATAATCGGTTTGGCCGTACTTGGCCCGGTTATGAAGCAGCCGGCTCAAATACGCGCTGGTCATGCCGGCATCCACCGCATGCTTCATCAGCTCCGCATCGGTGAAAGACAGCACCTCCCGGACCGGATCGGCCATCTCGAGCGGTCCGATCAGCGTCTCGTCCTCCCTGACGATAAAACAGGCATTCCCTCCTGCCTCCTTCGCCTTCCGCATTGCGGTTCGGGCATGGGTGCCGGCCAGACTGGCCGAACGGCCGAAGCCGATCCCGATGCTCAGCGAAATGCCGTGCGTCGTATTGACATCCTTGGCCAGCGGAATCGTCTTGTATCCGCCGCTTTCGCGTTCGAAGATGCCCCGCGTCGTAAAGAAAAGGTATTCGTCCCCGCCCTGGTGGGCCAGAAATCCGTCCAGCGATTCCACATAGTCGAGCACCATGCGGTGGATGTCCAGCTTCAGCTTCTGGACCTCATGCTCATTGCTCCGCTGCATGGCTACGCGTTCGAAATGGTCGACGTTGATCATCCCGACGACGATTTGGGACTCTTTGCTGCGCCGGGTCTCCGTTGACAGAAGCGCCCGCTCGAGCGCGACGACGATGTCTTGATCGGAGGGAAGCAGCCACTCGGAAGGGATGCCCCTTTCCTCCAAGCGCTGAGCCACTGCCTGCTGTCCTGTAAAAACGATGGAGCATCCGCCGGACTCAAATCCGGCTTGATGGAATGCAATCAGCTTATCCGGCGACGCATATACCGGACCGTCATACACGTTCCACCGTTCATCCGTCATCCCTAAATCTCTGCAGGCTCTGCGAACCATCGTTTCGGTGAGCGTATCCACCGAGATTCCCCGGTCAAGCAGGCCGCGCTGATGCGCCGCAAACAGCGCCTTATAGAGGCCCGCATCGGTTAACGGTACGTAATGGGCTGGAACGGTTACCCGTGGGTTTTCCTTGACCTTCCTGTGAGACAACGGGTCGGACAGGAGCAGCACCTCCGTCTCACTGGCTAACCGTTCCGCCAGCATTGACGCCTCCGCCGCATCCTCAAATACCCGGGGAACGGCTTCAAAAGAAGGAAACGTCTCGATCACGCGCAGGATCTGTTCAACCAAACGTTTAGGCCCGATGATCCCGATCGGGATTTGATGAGCGGCCTGCAGACGTTGATAAAAATGATTCTCCTGGTTAGCTGGCAATTCTTGTCCCCCCGTTCGTATCCATTAGGAAGAAAACTCCGCTGGCTCTCCTAATATTCCCTCTCTCAGCCCTTTGAGGTCCAGCCCATCGACGACGAACGCGCGGCGAACCAGATCCGGAGCGACAAATTCATCGTACTTGCCGAGGTACGGGGCTTCTTCCGGAGCAAGGAGCTGTTCTTCGCCGCACCGGGAACATTCGGCCGCGATCTCCTGGATCAGCGTCCCGGCATCGCTGTTACCGGCGACGACCATATAGTAGGGCTCCATCGGCACGATGGATCTCAGGGAGAGGCGATCCGCCAAGTGGTGCTTCAGCATCCGTTCCAATGTGCGGAACTGCTTGCTGCCGACCCACGGCAGCACAAAGAGCGAATCGCCGCCGGCCGGAATGACGATATCGCGGAGCAGTCCGCCTTCTCTAGCCAGGCGCCGGGCTCGTTCCAAACGATTCACCGCCTGTGGCGACAAGTACGGATAAATCGCAGAATCGGCAAGCACTTCTCTCATTTTCCGCATCACTTTCGTGTGAACGTCGCCGCCCGATCCAAGCCACAGTGTGTCCACTTTGCCTTTGGCCGCCTTCACATACACGGCTTTGTGCTTGGTGTCCACCTCCACCACTTTCCACAGCTTCCCGGCCAAGGAGAAGCAATAACCGGGCGGCGGTACCGTCGTGATGGAGCCGATTTCCTCGGAGCCGTTATACACGACGTGATCCTCGTCATCCTTAAACACCGCATAAAAACGGTAGTTATTCACGATCTTCTCCCCCGTCAGCCCGATGATGAGGGTCTGTTCCTCGGTCCACTGGATGTGGTCGGTCTGGATCAGGTAGCTGAGAAACTCTTTGAACTCATCAGGTGTCACATGTTTAAACGAAGGAAGCGTAAGGACCGCACGCGCCAATTCGGCGGGTTCGGATTCCCCTATGCTCTTCAGCATGCTCATTGTCTGGTGGTACAGCGTCCCGACAGGCATCCGGCGGATATCATGAGGCTCCACCCATTTATAGCGCACATAGAGTTCAATGACCGCGATGGCTCGAAGCAGGGTCCAGGGCATTCTGGCCGGAAGCGGTGCTTCTTCATCCTCTTCCTCCTGTACGACAAACAGCATTTCCGAAGCGGAGTCGCCCCTGCGTCCGGACCGGCCAAGCCGCTGGACGAAGCTGGATGCGCTGTACGGCGCGCCGAGCTGTACCACCCGCTCCAGCTCTCCCAGATCTATGCCCAGCTCCAGCGTCAGCGTTGCCGCCGCCACGGCCGGACCCGGCCCGATCTTCAGCGCGCTTTCGGCTTCCTCCCGCAGCATGGCTGAAATGCTGCCGTGATGCACATAAAAGACGTCCGGCTGGCTGCGTTTGGCCGCGACCCTGCGCATTTCCAGCGTCGTCAGCTCGGCATCGGACCGGCTGTTCGTAAAAATCAGCGCTTTCTTCAGGTGCGTCGTCTCGTAAATATACTCGTAGTACGCTTTGCGTGCGTTTTGCAGCTGCTCCGCCTGCTCCTCGTCCCGAGCATCGGGAAACGAAAAATGGTCGACCCGAAGCCGCAGCTTGCGGCCGCCCGGCGATGTGACCACGGATACTTGCTCGGGACTGCCCGCACCGAGCCAGGCGGTTGCGGAATCGTAGTCGCTCAAAGTGGCGGACAAGCCCACTCGTCTAGGACGGCAGCCCGCCATCCGCTCTAACCTGGTGATCTGGCTCAGCACTTGAATCCCCCGGTCTGCGCCCATAAACGCATGAACCTCATCAATAATGATGTATCTGAGGTCCTGAAATAGCGCCGGGATCGCATTCGGACGGTTCATCAGCAGCCCCTCCAGCGACTCGGGGGTAATTTGCAGAATGCCCGAAGGATTTCGCATCAGCTTCGTTTTCTCCGCCTGAGATACGTCGCCGTGCCAGTGCCATACCGGGATCCGCGATTCGATCAGCAGGTCCTTCATCCGCTCAAACTGGTCGTTAATGAGCGCCTTGAGTGGTCCAATGTACAAAATCCCCACAGATTTCGCCGGCCGCTCGTGCAGTTCGGACATGGCTGGAAAGAAGGCAGCCTCTGTCTTGCCGGAAGCCGTACCCGCCGCGATCAGCAGATGATTGCGCGTATCGAAGCAGATGTTGAGCGCTTCGACCTGTGCCGGACGAAGCGTCTCCCACCTTTTTTTGTAAATATACTCCTGAATGAAAGGGGCCAGCTTGTAAAACGGATTGTCGCTCATAGCTCGAACTCCGCCAAAAAGTCGCTGACTTCGTCCGGATCGGCATCCGCCGGCTTCACGCTGCGCTCCCCGACCAGCTGCTCAAAGGTAATTCCCGGATTCTGATGCAGGGTATGAAGCAGATCCATATAATCGCGGATCACTTCGCGCGGGGTCAGCAGCTGATCCGCTCCGAGCCGGCCGGCCGCATTTTCCATAAACGTAATAATTTCGCCGCTGCCTACTGCAGGCTCATATCCATAATGCATGGCATGAATCCGCGTCAGCTTTTCCAGCAGGATGAAAATTTCTTCACTCGACAGCATCTCCAGCTTAATGATCGGTCCGGAGTAATTGGCGAAGCCGCTTCCCGCATACCGGCCTTCGATCAGGCGGGAGCGCAGCGCTTCGTAGCTGAAGAGTCCCCTGCGCTCATCTTCCACAAACTGGGGCGTTCCCCCGATAAAGATGCCGAGATGCTCGGCTTTCCCCTGCATCGTATCATTGAACATCGTCAGCAGCTTCTCATAGTTGCTCTGCCGGGAAACGCTGTTCGTAATTTTGTACAAATTGACCGCTTCGTCGATGAAGAGCAGCAGTCCTTTATATCCGATTTTTGCCGTAAACTCAGCCCACAGCTTCATGTAATCGTACCAGTTGTCGTCATCGATGATCACGCCCACCTCAAGCTCGCGCCGCGCTTCCGTCTTCGTCGGGATTTCACCGCGAAGCCAGCGCAGTGCCGCCTGCTTACGGTCGTCGTCCCCCAGCTTATAACCGTTCCAGTAGACGGACAGTACCTTGGCGAAATCAAACCCGTGCACCAGGCTCTGCATCTGCGAAGTCACCGTGAAAATCCGCTGCTCCACCTCTTCATGGAGTCCAGCGTCATTCGGACGGAGTCCCTTCTCCTGCATCGCGGACTGCTGCAGGCCGGCGATCCACTTCTGGAGGATCGCTTCCAAAGCTCCCCCGTCCGGCCGCGTGCGGGTAGATAAATGGGTCATCAGCTCGCGGTACGTGGCCAATCCCTGGCCCTTCGTCCCAACCAGCCGCCGTTCCGGAGACAAATCGGCATCCGCCACGACAAAGTCGCGGTCCATGGCATAATTGCGGAATGTCTGGAGCAGAAAGCTTTTTCCGCTGCCGTAACGGCCGGTAATAAATTTGAAGCCCGCTCCTCCTTCGGCGATGTTGTCCATATCCCTTAATATGGCGTCCACTTCGGCCCGGCGTCCCACGGCGACATGCTCCAGCCCTACGCGGGGCACGACACCCGCCGTCAATGAATTCACGAGCGCCGTGGTCAGCCTCTTGGATATCTTCACTTCATTCATTCGGTTCATCCTTTCAAGTTCTCAAAGCAATCGATATATTCTTCAGCGATTCGGTCCCCGTCAATGACCAGGTCGCCGATCGTCTCCATGGCCAAGTCATTAATCTCATCGATGATCAAACCGGGCATCGTCCCGTGACGGTCAGCCACTTGGTCTAAGTCTGCATTCTGAATTGATCCTGTCAAAACACGCAGCGCCTCCAGATGGTATGGTGCCAGCATCTCAGCAAAGCGTGCCCATTCCTCATCCAGCCCGGAGGTGTCCCAAGCTGCCGAGTCGGCATTCGTCGCTTCGACGGATTCTGAGGTCCTCGAATCTGTACTTGTTGCATGATTATCGTCTGCAAGGAGTTCCGGACTGTAATCCGTCTCCGGTACGGGGGCAGGTTCCTGATCGGAGCTTACATCTGTATCCGATACTTGGCCAGATCCCAACTCCAACCGGGGATCCGTCTCCGGAACGCTTGCAGGTTCCCTAGACTGTTCAGAATGAAGAGCAACGACCGGATCGCTGATCGAACCTTCACCAGACGTATCCGAATGGACGGCGCTCGGCTTATTTGCAGGGGCAACCGTTTCCTCGTCCTTCTCCTCTGTCGTGCCCGGTTCTTCAACGGTGAGCATGCTCCGGACATATTCGGTGTCCTTTTGCAGTGAAGCGAGCTTGTCCGAATCGATCACAATCGCCGGTCTTTCCTCCTGGCGGCCGGTCAGCTCACGCTTCAGATAAAGCTCCACAAGACGCTCGATCGAGGGGGAGATTTCTACACCTCTCAGACGCCCCTTAAATCCCCGGTGTTCCCGCAGCTTGTTTTCCGTGTACCGGATAATTTGCGTCACCCAGCTCCGCAGCGGAGCATGATTGCGGATCGGGATTGTGGTCACCGGAAGTAAACGCCCATACAAGCGGGCATCATACACCGCTCTGTGGAACAAATACCTTTCAGTTGTTTTTGGCGGTATGTCCGGTGCAAACAATGCCTTCCATTGATCGTTTTCCTTTTCGCGTAAATAACCGACAGCCAACGATACGATCCGCGGAATATGATAATCTAAATCCTCTTGGCCCGCTTCCACATAAAACCTGCTGTCCCGGACATCATAATCGCTTAAAATAAGCAGCAATTCCATCGGAATCTGCAGCGGTTTGTCTTGGAACAATCGCACGAGCTCCAAATCCATCAGCTCATGGGACAGCAAGCTTCCCGCCCTTTGCGTAATGTGAATCAACGGAATATCAAGCTTGTGAATAAGCACAAAGTCGGCGGTCCATTCCTTTAAATAATGATCCAGCCTGGGGAACTTGTCCCGGTAAGCCGTCCAAATCTCATCCAGCAGCCTGTATCCTTCCCTGGGATCGGTCCAGCCGACTTGATGAATCAGCTCATAAACGTATATGAAGATATAGGACAGATCCGTACGATGATAACGACCCTGCCGCACTTCGCTCCTCCAGTAAAAATACCATTTCCGCTGAGCCTCGGTCATCTGCTGATACGTCGCCCAATAGCTCATAAAAGGAACAAATGGGGCCGGCTCGCCAGCTTCATCCGCTCTTCCAAGCGCTTCCTCAGCAAAGGCCTGCTCCCGGCTCTCCATACTAAACGTTATGGATTTCGACGGAGTGACGGCCGCGGGGTCCCGGGCGGGAATGCGCATGCCTTCACCGGCATCTCCGCCCAGGTCGATTTCCGTAAATTCAATGGGTCCTCTTTCGTTATTGTTCACGTATATCCATCCCTAACCGGTGATTTCCAATCTAAATCCGAACCAGCCAATCTAGATTAGCAAGACTAACATCATGAATTAAAAATATTATATCATGGCAGCCCCGAAACTTTATGGAATTTCAATTTCATTGTATGTGTTGATTATAGAACGCACGTTCGCCGGTTTCAAGGCCGGAATCGAAACGCACACAAGCCGGCGCCAAAATTTCTGGCGCCGGCTTGCGGCAGGCAGGAAGGCTTAACCGCCGCTTTCCCCCTCTTTTTATACATGCTATTTTTGCGCGATGAGCGTGTACATCATTTTCGCTGTTTCTGCGCGGGTGACTTGACCGTGCGGATCGAACTTGCCGCCGCCTTTGCCGTTCATCAGACCGAATTGACCGGCTTCCGTAACAGCCTGCTTCGCCCATCCGGATACGTTTTGCATGTCGGCAAAGCTGCTGGATGCAGCCGATTCGCCGCTCCAGTTCACCGCTCTGGCCAGCTTCACCACTATGGACGCAGCTTCCTCGCGGCTGATCGGATCCTGAGGTCTGAATTTGCCGCCGCTTCCTTGGATGAGTCCGAGTTTTGCAGCCTCAGCCACCGCGCCGGCGTAATAGCTGTCCGCCGGAACATCCGCAAAGGCCGAACTTCCCGAAGTTTGCAAAGTGGTGCCCATCATTCGCATCGCCAGTGTGAGGAAATCCGCACGGCTGACGTTCAGCTTGGGCCCGAATCGGTTCTCGTCGATTCCGTTAACCAGATGTTTGGCTGCCAGCTTGCCGATGTATTCGTCCGCCCAGGAGCCGTTCACATCTGCAAATTGCTTATGATACTCTAGCACAGCAAATGGAGCAAGGTGATCTGCCGTAAAGCTGACCATACCGCCGCTGAAATGCCCGCCGAGATATTTAGGCTGGCCGCTGCCCAGTTCATAAACCCCAGCGTAGTCGGTATCCAGGTTTTGCAGCTGCTCCGTGGTGAGCTTACCCTCAACCGTAACGGGGCCGCTCAGATTCTGGATCTCGGATTCTGCCTGACCATTGACCTTGACCAGCTTAAGTGTGTACATCGGTCCGGCGAGACTATAGTCGGATTGGGAGCCGATGGCATCTCGTACAGCCTGGCTGGCTGTACTGTTCATCGTCGCATCCATACGCAGTACCAGCTGCTGTGCATCGGTCAGCGAGCCCGGCCACGATGCCGCAGGCACCGTAACCGTCATGTCCGGTCCGGCAACGATCAGCGACAGACCGTTTTGTTTGGCTTTGGCCGCGCTGGCTGCAGGCAGGGACAAGGAAGCCGCCTGTTGTCCTTGGTCGCTCGCTCCGTCGAGCGTGATGACGATTTTGCCATTCGTGCTTTCGGTTATCGCTTGATCCAATACTTTCGCATCGGCCTGATAGCTTCCGTTCGTGCCCGGCCTCAGCACCACGGTTCCCTTATTGCCACCTGTTCCCGGATTAGAAGGTGTTTCAGGGGAAGTGGCGTTTCCGTTACCTGGTTGTGACGGCGTTGTTCCGCCGCCATTTCCGCCACCGTTGCCTCCACTGCCGCCACCGTTGTTTCCTCCGTTACCGCCGCCAGGGTTGCCGGAATTGTTCTTCCCGGTATAGAAGCCCCAAATATCAGAGAGTGTGCTGCCGCTGTGCGCGTCTTCCGCTTTTACGTACCACTGCTGGTATCTGTCCGCAGGCAGCCCGTTCCATAAGACAGATGCCTGGGACCCGCTGGCCACATCACGGCTGCTTCCGATTTCGCTATCGGTGTACACTTTGACGCTGATGTAATCCGTCGCAACCCGCTTGGTTTTCGGCTGTAGATTCAGGTCCAGGTCAAACTCGTCCTTGCCCGGATTATCCTGCGGATCATAGTAGTTATAATCGTTCAAATATGGCGAATACGTTTTGATGTGGAGCTTGTTGTTTTTCATATCAAACTGCATGAGACGGATGTAACCCAGCCCGCCCTCAGGCGCTCCCTGGTAATCCGCGAGCATCTGATAGACGTTACGGTCCGGCAGGCCGTCGCCGTTGTCATCAAGCTCATCCACCTTCAGCTCCGCGTCGTGATAATGCCCGGACAGCGCTGCGATGACGTTCTTGTTCGGCTTCACGACCTTTTCGAAAATTTGGTCCGCAATCGGTGCGCGGTTATTCGATACGAGCATGTACTCATGCAGGCACAGGATCGCTTTGCGTTCCGGATACTTGGACACCACTTCGTTCATCCATTCGATTTCGTCGTCCCCGAGACCCCAACCCATGTAGACGATGATAAAGTCGTTTCCGTTCGAAGATACCAGGTCGTAATGACCGCGGTTGTTATCATAGGAGCCGGCAAACGTCGAGTTGTTCTTGAACCGGTCTTCCCCAAAATACTCTTTGAACTTCGTATAATCGTTGTCCTGATGGCCCACGTCGTGGTTACCGGCCAGTACGCCGTAAGGAATGCCGGCATTCTCCAGCACCTTCATGTCCTTGTCGGCTTCGACCCACTGATACTCCTCATAGGACTTGTCGACGACGTCGCCCGTGTGAATGACGTATTGAATATTCATTTTTTCCTTCTGGGCAGCGATCCAGTTGACGATATCCTGATAAATTTTTGGATAGCTCTGCGAATAGTACTGGGTGTCGGACATCCAGACGAACGAGAAGTCGTAAGGATCTTCCTGCTCCGGCGAAGGCTTGGTGCCTGCGGCCGTACCCTCCGCCGCCGCGGCGATTTCGTCCTGCACCATGACGTCGATCGCTCGGTCGGACGCATAATCTCCCGCCTTCACGGTTGCGTTCAGCTCAAAGTCTTCGGTTCCGGCGATCACATGATCAAGCTGGATCCATTGGCTTTGCGCTGGGCTCCAGGCATACAAGCTGACCTTGCGGCCTTCGAGCGACTTTCCTTTCCAGTGGATATCCACGCGATCCGACGATTTCACGGATGGGTCAAGCTTCACTTCGAACCGCTGGTAAGGGAACTTGTCTACCGACTCGTTCACCAAATATTTGCCGTCTTCCGAACTGATTTTGGCGTAATCTCCCGGATTCATTTGCGTTTCGCCTGTAGGAGCCATTTCCTTCGGAGGCTCGGTCACCGAAGCGTTCATGTAACCTGTAAAGTCCTCCGTCCGGCTGCCGTCATATTTATACCCCTTGTAAAAGAGCACATTCATCGGGTCCTGGCTCGGGTCCTGCACCTTGACGGTCAGATTGGCGCTTCTTCCCACGTTCGTCTGCCCTTGCTGCGGGCTGACCAGTTCCGGAGCCAGCGGATTCTCGTCCGGCACTATGAATTTTACGGTCCGTGTGGTTTCATTCCCCGCTTTGTCCACCGCATGTATGATCAGCGAATGTTCTCCGCCTTTCAGCGATCCGGACGAAGTTTGATACGGAAGCTTGATGCTCTGATCGTCCAGCTTCACGTCAACCTTGTCCACACCCGCATAAGCGTCCTCGATTTCGGCATCCAGCGTAAACTCGCCGCGGTATTCCTTGCCGTTTTCGATCGATGGCTTAACCTCCGGAGGCGTATTATCCACGATGACGGCAGCCTTATATTCATCCGTTCCGTCCGTCACTTTGATTTCGTGCGGGCCGTCTGCCGCTTCGAGCGTGTTCCAGGCGTAAGCCTTGGACTTCAGCTGGTCGGCAGTCAGGTTAAACTTGAACCCAACAGACTCGTTTTTCCCGGCGGAATCCCCCATTTTGATCACTTGATCCTTAACGCCATAGGCCGGATCCCAGATTTCGGTTCCGTCCGCCAGCACGAGCCTTACGTTCTTGATCTCAAAATCGTCCTTGTTCTCTTCCGGACGGTCGTCAAACGGGCCCGTTTTGGAACCGGCGCGAACATAAATGATATTGTCCTCGTCCGCCTTGAGGCGATCGGCACTGATCGGGAACGAAAGCGTCGTATACGTAGTGATCGGGTCCAGGAACGTATACAGGATCGATTTGTCTCCGAGCTCTGTCGGTCCCATCGTCACTGCATTTTTGAAGTAGTAGTCGACATTGACCGCATCGAAAACAAAGTAAGCGTCATGCTCAAGCTGGGTAAACGTGCTGCCATCCGCAACCGGTTTGCCGTCAATGCTCAGCTGCAGTTTGTCCGATCCTAGGGATTCGGCCGTGCCTTTAATGGTGTTTGTCCCCTTAATGATCTGTTGGTCCTTCACGTTCAGTCGCAGTAGAGAAGAATCCGGTCCACCCGTAACGTCTACTTTGACCGGATCGGTTTTCGTTTCGTTTACGCCGTCCGACGCAGCAAAATAATATTCGATGTATTTTCGGCCGATCAATTCGGCAGAGGACAGCTTGTAGTGGTACATCGTATCGTTGAAGTCCTCGGACAGATTATGCAATGTATAATCGCTCTGCTTGTCGGAGCGCACGTATACCTGAACGGACCGGACTTCCTTGTCGTCCTGCGCATCGGCGATCAGCTCGAGGCTCTTCGACTGTTCAATTTCCTTAACCTTCGTTACATCTTCGATCGTCGGAGGATTGATGTCCTCTTCCTGATGGACCGGCTCGCTTGGAACTTGAGAGGCCGCTACCGATCCTGGCGATGCCGCTTGTGTCCCGGTGCTTGCCTTAATCATCGTTGTGCTGCCGTTCTGTGGGTAAGCATAATGCAGCCCCATATTTTCCTTGGTTTCGTCGCCTTTGGTGCCGTTCTCGTACAAGGTATCCGCGTCATAATAAGCCGCCGAAATTTCCTTGCCGGTATTCGTTTTAATGACAATCGCGCGGCGCCCGGAATTGGACATCCCGTCGCTCTGAATCATAAACAGGTTTTGGTTCTCTACCAGATTCGTTTTGTAGAAATCGTTGAATTGTTCCTCCGTGTATGACTGGTTGGCGCTGTTTTTGATCCAGAAAACGACCGTTCCCTTAGATGGGATGACAAAGTCCTCCTTCGTCGATGGCCATACGACATCACCGGCCGCCCCTTTATCCGGGTAGCGGTAATACAGCTTATAGTTTTTAAAAGATACCGGCTGGTCCGTATTGTTGTACACTTCAATCGCTTCATATGCGTCTGTCGACGTCCCAGACACATTCGTAGTATTCGGGACAAGCTCCGTGACCAGCAGCGGAGGTGCCTTAGCCGGATCAAACTCGGGCAGGTTCACCTTGACGGAGTAGGCTTTCTCCGTCTGGCTGGCTGCGATGCGGTAATCGATTTGGGGCTCAACCAGCGCAGAGGCCGGAATGGTCGCCTTATAGTCGCCCGTGCCTTGAGCGTCTGCCATCGGGATCACCGTATATCTCGTTTGGCCAGGCGTTTTGTAGAGCAGCTGCACAGGAGCCGGAGAGCCGTCACTGTTCTTGCCCGGATTCTCGACATGCGCCTGAATCTCGAGGTCCTTCACTTCGACGGACGTTGGCGGCGTATGGTTGATGACCGTCTCGCTTCCTTCCGGCACCTCGACCGGAACGAGCTGTGCGGAGTCAACCGTTCCCGGTGTCGCCGGGACTTGTCCGGAAGCAGGCATCACCGCCATTTGCACGCTGCCTTCGGCCGGATGCTGAAAAAGGATCCCCTTATTCATCTTGACGTGCTGGGCCTCATAAGATGCCGTCACGATGACTTTTCCCGTACTGTCCTTAATAGACAGCGTTCTGGCTGCCGTGTTGGCCATGCCACCTCCGCCGTTGATCCGGAACAGGTTCTCATCCTCCACGAGGGTCGTGCCGTAATTTTCGTTAAAGCTGTCCTGGTTCTCGGCATTGTTCTTGCCGTTCATAATCCAGAATACCGCCGGCTTGTGCGCAGGAATGATCATATTCCCGTTGCTGACCGGCGTCCAGTTGTCTTTATTATTGTAAAAGAAAGAATAGTCCTTGAAATTGATGTTCTGATCTGTGTTGTTATAAACTTCGACATATTCGTAAGCATCTGCTGAAACACCAGCCACGTTGGCTGTATCCGGAACCATCTCGGTAATCAGCAGCGGCAGCACGGCTGCGGAAACGTTCGCTACCGTATCCTGCCCGGTGCCTGGTTCTGTTCCGCTGCCCTTAATTGGCGCGCTATAAGCGATTGTCTGCAGCACCTTGGACTGCTCGTCCAGCAGCGTTATCGAATAATTCAGAATCGTGCCCTTTAGCGCCTCTGCTGGAATGATTGCATTGTATGTATCCTGCTTGCCTTCGACCTGTACCAACGGTACAGATGCTTCGGTGTTCCCGTCCACCGCATACTTCACGACGCCAGACCAACCAGCCGCGGCTGTCCCTGTGATGGCTGCGCTCACCGTGAAATCCTGATCGGCCGAAACTTCAGCAGGTGCCTGATGAGCGATCTGCAGCGTATTTTGCGTCTGCTGACCCTCCTGCGGGGTCTCCGTGTTCGTGCTGTTGTCTGCTGCGGGGGCGGTGGGATCGTTCACCGGCTCCGCCGTAACGACAGGCGCCGTTTGACCGTTCAGGCCGTCTGCATAGCTGACGGGTGCTGCTGCGCTGATCAGCATACTGCCAAGCATCACGGCGGACACGCTGCGCTGCAGCTTACTAGTCCTCTTCAATGGGTAAATCTCTCCTTCACTCATGAAATGTTGTCTGCATCCTGATGTATGCATACTTCAGTGTAGTGAGTTTTTATTTACGCCATGTCATTGGAATGTAAAGGGATCATTAATCTCATTAAATTTTCAGTCCGGTAAAGCGATGAAGGCGTATTTCTTACACTTGATGCAGCCAAAAAGGACTGCAGCAAAAGCCTGCAGTCCTTGTCATGTCATGTAACAGCAAACGAAATGGATGATAACCATTCATCCGCCTTGATAAGTTGGATTCAACGGGCTATGCCTGCACCGCAGGGCCCGCCTCCATCACTTCCCGGATCAGCACCTTGCTGCCCGTCTTGGCGCTTTCCAGCGCAGCCAGCACCATGGCCATGCTGTAGATGTTGTCGCTGCAGTCCGTTTCCGGCTTGCGCCCCGCTTCAAGCGCCGCGAACATTTCGTCCAGGCAGCCGTGATGAAAAGTATTGCGCATGGAATCAAGCACGCCTGGCACGCGCGCATATTCGCGGATAAACTTGCCGTCCTGATCCCCTTCGGCTACGACTTCGGCATAAAGTTCGCCGTGCCCGTCCCAAACGGCCGTCCCCTTTTCTCCGGTGACACGCCAGGATGCTTCCCAGGATGTCGGCATCCCCTCAGCGCACCAGGAGCCGCGGTAGTTGAACACCGTGCCGTCGGACATCTCAAAGATGCAGATCGCCATGGCATTCCCCTCATACCAGGACCCCGGAGGATTAAATTCGTGGCAGTATACGGAGACCGGATTGGCTCCCGTAATGAGGCGGGCCTGATCAAACGTATGGATTGCCATGTCGAGGAGCAGCGGGCTGGCCATCGCTTCGCGGAAGCCGCCGAAATGGGCGCCGATAAAGAAGTCTGCCCCGATAAACCCCGTCCGTCCGATCGTTCCCTCGGCAATCAGCTTGCGGAAAGCCCGGATGCGCGGGTCGTAACGCCGATTCTGCATCACGGCATGCGTGCGCCCGGTCCGCGCCGATCTCCGGACAATGTCCAGACAGTCCTCCATCGTTTCAGCCAGCGGCTTCTCTGCAAATACGTCGCAGCCCAGCTCCAGAGCCGTCGCGCTCACACCATGATGGCTTGAAGGAATGGTCACGTCAAAAACGAGATTGGCTCCCGAAGCCTGAATCGCTTCCTTGACATCTGTAAATACCGGGCAGTTCAGCGACTTGCGCTCAGCCATCGCCAGCGCCGCTTCCTTTTTAATATCCACCAATCCGACGATCTCGGTGTCTTCCCGCCCGGCCGCATAATCGACCCAGGTATTCGCCATGCCGCCGCAGCCTGCGACGACGACTTTGTACTTCGCAGTCATCCGCTTGTCCTCCTACACCGGATTCGGGATGAAATCCCCGCCCCGGCACCGTTTTAAATAATTCAATGCGTGAACCTGGCCCGTCATCTCCAGTTCGCCCCTGTAAACCGGGTCATGCCAACCTTCGATGTCGATCGTTCCCTGATATCCGTTCTGCCGCAAAATGGTGATGATGTCCGCCCAGTTGCTGTCGCCGAATCCCGGCGTCCGGTGCCAGACGAACGGCTGATTGCCGTGAACGCCGTGCTCTCTGACGACATCCCATGCGATCGTGGCGTCTTTTCCATGCACATGGAACACTTTCGGGGCCCATTTGCGAAGCTGCGGGATCGGATCGATCAGGCTGACCATTTGATGGCATGGCTCCCATTCCAGTCCGAGATTGTCCGCCGGCACGGCATTGAACATCATTTCCCACGCAGCCGGACCATGGGCGATATTCCAGTCCCCGGTCTTCCACGTCCCGTCCATGTCGCAGTTCTCAAACGCCAGTTTGACGCCTTGACCTGCCGCCCGCCGCGCCAGCTCTCCAAATACCTCCGCAAATTTCGGGATGGATTCGTCAATGGGACGTCCCGTCAAACGGCCCGTGAAACCGGATACAATTTCAGTGCCGAACAAATGGGCATGATCAATCAGCCGCTCCCACGTCGCCAGCGTATCCTCATTGTTGCCTTCCCCTGTTAAAGGATTGCCGAACACACTGATGGCCGAAATGACAAAATCATGTTCATCCGCCAGCTCTCTCATTCGCGCAGCAAGCTCCTTCAGATCGGTGCTCCCCGAGGTTTGCCAAAAAGTCAGATTAAACGATTCAAAGCCGTGCTTGACGATCTGCGGGATCACCCGGACCGCGTCAGAGCCGCCGACCAGCGTTCCGATACGCATGATATTGGTATCCAATATTGTGATCACTCCTATATTGACATATAGTATTTCTAACATCACCATTATAGCGGGGAGAACCGCCGTTTTCTCTAACCGATCTTGTGGAATACTAGTCTGATTTTGAGGGGGTGTGGAAATGACCTATCCCAGGGACCTATGGGAAGATACCGCGCTGGAAAATACCGCTTATCCGTTTCAGCTTTTTCAAAACCGCTGCCTTGCCGCCCGCGCCGGCCACTGTATTCTGTACCTGCACTGGCACGAGCATTTTGAGCTGCTTGTCATGAAGCGCGGCAGCGCCGTGTTCCATATCGACAGCCGCCCGTATGCTGCAGCTGAAGGGGATGTCCTCATCATTCCCGGCGGGAGCCTTCACGTAGGCTACTCCCTCGCCGAAGGCGACGTCCATTATGACTGCATTGTCGTTAATGCTTCCCTGTTTAATGACTGGCTGCATGATCCTATACATATTCAATACGTCGCCCCCTATCTGGAAGGCCGGCTTCGGTTCCCTGTAAAAATTAGCTGTTTTGAAGAAGGGCATCCCGGTTATTTGGCCCACTTGGAGGAGATCATCCGGGAACTCAGCTCCAAGCCTCCGGCATACCAGCTGACCGTGAAATCCAGACTGCATCTCTTCTTGACGCTGTTGGCCAGGGAGAATAATCCGAGCATGCTCGAAGCTGAGACGCATAACGCTTATTTTCCCAACCGGGAGAGGTTTAAGCAGCTGATCCGGCATATCGAATCGAACTTTTCGGATAAGATGACCGTTGAGCAGGCGGCCCGGCAGGTCAGCCTGAATCCATACTATTTCTGCAAGCTGTTCAAGCGGTTGACGGGCCGCACTTTTGTTGAATATGTTAACATCTGCCGAGTAAAGGAAGCCCGGCGGCTCCTGACCGAAACCAACGAGTCCGTGACGGAAATCGCTTCGCGTGTAGGGCTTGATAATCCGAATTATTTTACGAAGCTCTATAAAAAGTACATGGGGACGACACCAACCAGGGAAAGAAAAAGCTGAATGGGATTGGCTCCAGTGCCAAAACTCCATTTGGTACATAGTAAGCAGGTGCGATTCCGTTCGAAGATTTACGTAATGAAGATTATGTAAACATCAAGGCGACGACACAGAGTTGTTCGCTCAGACTCCCTTGTTATACGTACCTAACTTTTCTTCGGGCTTCCATTTCAGCTGCCGTACAAATGCAAAGGGCCTAGCCGATAGCTAAGCCCTTTGAGAGATTAATAGATGAAAGCCTTTGTGATAATGACGAGGAGAATGAACAGAACGAGAATGGCAGCTACGCTGTTTCCCCACAAGCCACCGCCGTATCCAACACCAGCTACTTCACTCATGAGCGAGTCCCTCCTTCGCATCGGAATACATCATATTCTATGATTTGATCCTGGGAGAGGAGCGGGCTAAGAGGAAGGTTCCCGCCAATATGTGCGGTTGTAATGCAGGGCGCTTTATCCCTTAACCAGGATAGGCTCCAGCGGCGCCCGGTTGCCGTAGACCGGAGCCGCCGCACCGCTGGGAGCAGCCCATTGCACGGCGTTTGTGATCACCCGCTGAATTTCCTCATTATGATAAGTCGGATAGGTTTCATGACCCGGACGGAAGTAGAAAATTTTGCCCCGTCCCCGGTAGAACACGGCTCCGCTGCGGAATACTTCCCCGCCCTCGAACCAGGACACGAACACCAGCTCATCGGGCGCCGGGATGTTAAAATGCTCCCCGTACATCTCCTCTTTCGGCAGTTCGATATACTCGCCGAGACCGGCGGCAATGGGATGAGCCGGGTTAATGACCCAGATCCGTTCCTTGTCGTCCGCCTCGCGCCATTTCAGCTGCCCGGTCGGCGTTCCCAGCAGCCGCCCGAATATTTTGGAGGCATGGCCGGAGTGAAGCACGATGAGACCCATCCCGTCCATGACCCGGCGGTACACTTTGTCCACGACCGAATCCTGGACTTCATGATGGGCAAGGTGACCCCACCAGACAAGCACATCCGTCTGCGCAAGCACCTCATCGGTCAATCCGTGCTCTGGTTCATCCAGCGTCGCCGTTGCAACCGTCAATCCGGCCTTCTCTAGAAATCCGGCGATCGTGCCATGGATGCCATCCGGATAAATCTCGCGGACGGCGGCATGCCGCTGCTCATGACGAAACTCATTCCAGACCGTAACTTTCATAATGTTCAGCACTCCTTCGAAAAGCCAATACTGACGGTCTGGAATCGTCCGGCGCGCTATTTTACGCTGTTGTAACGCTCATAGGCATCCGTCCGGATCGTCACCAGCCGTTCCAGACCCATCTCATTCAGCTTTTTAATGTAAGCGTCCCACTGCTCGTCGATACCGCCTTTTGTAATCCACTGAGCGCGCGTCGTCCGCACATACGTATCGATATCGGTCGTGAGCGTTGGCAGCTCCTGAAATTCCTCAGCGGTATACATGACATTCGGGAACGGGGTCGTAACGTAATCCTTGCCCAGCTTGTCGATGGTCAGCTTGAGGCCGTCCCCGTTGCTCGGGTCGAGGATAATATTTTTCTCAAAGCTCGGGCTCACGTATTTCGGGCCAAAATCACGGACGGAGGACTCCCAATACCACGCATCCGCACTGGTCCCTGCCGGCGGATTCATCAGGGCATAGGTGCCGTCGTCGTTCTTCTTAATGACGGTGTCGATGGCGCCCCAGAAGTTTTGGATGCTGGCTTCGTTCGTATAGAACTGGTCCGCCCAGCGCGCTGCCGCTTCCGGATATTTGCATGTCGTGGTGATCAGCAGCTCGTTACGCCGGTAGCTGAGCCCGTTCGGATCGCCGACTTGATAACGCTTACCGTCCGGTCCGGATATCGTCGGAATGGTGACATATTCGTCCTTCCATTTCCCGAACACCGCATCCGGTGTCCACTGATGGGTGAAGCCGACCAGCGATACGTCCGGATTTTGCTGCTTGGCTGTCAGCATTGTGTTGTCCTGGGTAAACAGCTCCTGGTCGATCAGTCCTTCCGAGAACAGCTGATGCGCCCACTTGATCGCTTCCTTGTATTCTTCGGACGTCGGATAATACACCGGTTTGCCGTCTTTGATCATCATGCCGGTACCATTCAGGTCCGTAATGCCGAATGGATTGAGCAGGTCCATGCTGATGTCGCCGGAACCGCTGTACGGAATTTCGTCCTTTTTACCGTTGCCGTTCGGATCGTTTTCTTTAAAAGCCTTCAGCACTTGATGCAGCTCATCAATCGTCTCGGGAACCTGAAGCCCAAGGCGGTCCAGCCAGGCTTTGTTGATGACCGGCTGATTCTGCGTCACCGGACGGGACGGCAGCCTTGCGGGCAGGGAGTACATTTTGCCGTCCGGGAAAGTGCTGAGCTTCTTCAGCTCCGGCGATTCCTCCATGGCCGCTTTCAAATTCGGCATGTACTTGTCAATATAATCGTCCAGCGGCTGGAAGAGGCTGAGATTATTCACGATATCCGAGTCGGAGAAAGCGATGTCCCCAAAGACAATATCAGGCAGCGTGCCGCTGGCCAGCATGATCGATTTCTGCTCACCCCAATCGTTGGAAGACATGACCTGCCAGTTGATCTTGATATTCGTTTCTTTTTCCAAATTTTGCAGCCAGGTGTTCTTCGTGAATGTGTCGCCCATATTTCCCCACCGGACGGTCAGCACGTTCAGCGTAATCGGCTCCTTCACGATGGGAAGGCCTGTTTGATTGAAGCTGTCGCTGCTTTCGGCCGTTTTGCCGCCGGAGTCGCCGCCGCTGCACGCCGTCATACCGACCAGCAGCGTGGACACCAGCCCCAAGGTAACCAACAGTTTACCGGCTCTTTTTTTGCCCATTCCAGAAATCCCCCTAATATTTATTAAATGGCCTTGCCGTTTATTCCTTGACCGCTCCGATCATCACCCCTTGGTTGAAGTACTTTTGCACGAACGGGTACAGGCACATAATCGGGAGGGTCGATACGATAATGACCGAATACCGCATCATGTTCGCCAGCCGCAGCGCGATATTGGCCGCTTCCCCGCTGCCGAGGCTCGACTGCATTTGATTCGTGATCAGGATGTTTCTCAGAATTAACTGCAGCGGATACAAATTAGGATTTTTCAAATAAATCAAAGCATTAAAATAGGAGTTCCAGTAGCCGACGGCGATCCACAAAGCGAGCACGGAGATGACCGCCTTGGACAGCGGCAGCACGACCAGGACATAATAACGCAAGTTGCCGCACCCGTCGATCTGGGCCGCCTCCCACAGGTCCCCCGGAATGCTGGTCTGGAAAAAGGTCCGCGCTACGATGATGTCGTAAACGACGACCGAAAATGGCAGCACCATCACCAGGAAAGTATTGTACATGTGAAAATCCCGGATGGTCAGGAAGGTCGGAATCAAGCCGCCGCTAAAAAACATCGTGAAAATAAAAAACAGGGAAATCGCTTTGCGGCCGACCAGGTCTTTCCGGGACAATGCGTAAGCGGCCGATACGTTCACGATCAGACCGATCGCTGTGCCGACGACCGTGTAGAGAATGGTATTGCGGTATCCGATCCAAATGTTCTCATGCTTCAGCAGCTCTTTGTAGCCGTCGAGCGTAAAGCCTCGCGGAAACAGCCATACCTGGCCGTTGCCCACGGCCGAAGGGTCGCTGAAGGAGGCGATAACGATAAAATATAGCGGATAGATGAGGACGATCAGCAGCAGCACCGCGACGATGTAGAGCAAAACTTCCAGAACGCGGTCGGATGACCGGCCGCCGGCCCTTCCGGTGGCGGTGCTTGCCGCCTGCATGGCTTCCACGGTGTATTCCCTCCCTTACCACAGACTGTTGCTGCTGAGCTTTTTGGAAATTTGGTTTACCAGGATCAGCAGCACAAAGTTGATCAGCGTATTAAACAGGTTGATGGCCGATGAGAAGCTGTACTGGCTGCTGAGCAGACCGATTTTGTACACGTACGTAGAAATGACTTCGCTGGATGAGATGTTCAAGTTGTTCTGCATCAGATACGCCTTCTCAAAGCCGACGCCCAGCAGCCCGCCCATCCGCAAAATAAACAAGGTGACGGCCGTCGGGATCAGCATCGGAATATCGATGTAACGGATTTTCTGCCAGCGGCTGGCACCGTCTACGGTTGCCGCTTCATAGAGGCTCGGATCTACGGCTGACAGCGCCGCAATGTAGATAATGCTGTCCCAACCCGCGTGCTGCCACACATCTGACCAGACATACACGCTGCTGAACATCCCGGCCGATCCCATGATATTGGGTGCCTCCGCACCGAACAGCCGGTAGATGCTGCCGATCAGGCCGCTCCCTGGAGACAGCAGAATCAGCATCAGGCCGACCATGACGACGGTAGAGATAAAATGAGGCATGTACGTCACGGTTTGAAAAAACCGTTTAAACCGGTTCGCCCGCATCTGATTGACCATCAAGGCCAATACGATCGGGATCGGGAAGGTCACGATGCTGTACAGGCTGATGATCAGCGTATTTTTGATCGTGACGTTAAATTGGTAGGAATGAAAAAATTTCTCGAAATACTTCATCCCTGCCCAAGGACTTCCCACAATGCCCAGCGCCGGACTGTAATCCTTGAACGCAATGAGGACGCCGTACATCGGCTTGTAGGAGAACAGCAGCAGCAGTATCGCCGCCGGCAGCAGCAGCACGTACAGCCCCCAATTACGTTCGATTCTGCCCCAGTTTCGCCGGAAGCCGGATGACTCTGATTTCAACGCAGGTCCCCCCTCTCTCCTTTCTTTCGGAACAAGACTCATTATAAATGGACTTGAGGGGCTTAATCGGACCTCTTGCCGCCGTTATCCGGACTCCCGGGTACGGAAAAGTCTGTCCGCGCACCCACGCCAACCGTCCGATCCGGACGTAAGGATGTCACTATCCGGACTTTTGGAGCAGATGCGCAGTATTTCGCATTTTGTTACAGGCCGGGGTTATATATAATGAAAAATAAAGCGCATTCATAAGAGGAGGCGTCAGAACAGAATTTTCATGCGGCCAATCATCCACCGTACCGGTAAACCTTACCCGGTCAAACATTATGTCAACATGCTGATTGTCATTTTATTTACGGCGCTGGTCCTCGATTTTATGATCAGCTATGCTTCGATCTCCATCGTCAAGCAGCAGTCCGGCCGAAGCCTGCGGGACACAGCAGATCTGTACATCAACAGGATCAACCATGATTTCGCCTACATCAATCACTACATGGGCTGGTCGCTGGCCAATGACCAAATCATCGAGACGATGGATGAGAACGCTTCAGGTTCGGCCGAATTTCTAAAGTCCAACACCCAGCTTCATCAGCGATTTACCGAGCTGCAGAAAAATTACGGCCAGGCATATCAATTTTTCATCTATCTGAAAAACAAAGACTTTTTCCTGAACTGCGCTCCCTTAAGCATCGGGTATCCCGATTATTTGGAACTGAAGCGGCAGATCATTTCCTACGCCGAGGACAAAAATGTATACGACAAGTTTTATTCCCGCTGGACGCCGGTCCTTGTCCGGAATAAATATTATATTGTCAATATCGTCCCTTATCATGACCGTTATTTGATCTGCCTTATCTCTGCAGACGAACTGATCCGTCCGCTGCAGAGCATCGACATGGGGAAGAACGGCACCGTCTCACTTGTTGATGAACATGGGATCAATATTTCCACACCGATCCGCGTGGATGAGACCCAGGCGCTGGATACCGCCAAGCCTTCTCCCTTCGGCTTCGCCCACTCCCGGGCCGCCGTGACCAGCCGGTTCTCCGACGCCTCATTCAGCGTTCAAATGATTGCCAGATACGGCACGTTCGAAAAAATTATGATCGCCCAGCTGGTCATCATTCTGCTGGCGCTGATGATCGCGATCGTCCTCTGCATCGTCATGCTCTATTTCAACAAACGGGTGCTGCGGCCGATCCAAAGCTTCTCGGATACGCTCGCCCGGTGGAACGAGGAGAGCGCCGCATTGGATTTTAAAAACAGCAAGATTATCGAACTGGAGCAGGCCAGCCAGCAGTTTAAGGATCTGATCGGGCAAATCCGCAGGATCAAGATCGATATGTATGAGCAGGAGCTGGAAAAGCAGCGGATCCAGCTGGATTACATGAAGCTGCAGATCAACCCGCACTTTTTTCTCAACTGCCTGACGAGCATGTACAGCATGGCCCAAATGCAAATGTATGGCGAAATCGAGCGGATGGCCATGTCGACGACCCAATACTTTCGCTACATCTTTCAGAACGGGTACAACTTCGTGCGGCTGCAGGATGAAATTGAGCATGTCCGCATTTATCTCGACATCCAGCGTCACCGGTACAGGAACGCCTTCGCCTATCATATTTCCCAAGATGCAGAAACCGGAGATATCCGCATTCCCCCGCTCGTGCTGCAGACCTTCATTGAAAATGCCGTTAAATATGCCGTATCACGCGTCACCGAGGCGAACATTACGTTATCGGTCAGCAGGGAAATGCCGGATGCTCTTGCCAAAATCACCATCTCGGATTCGGGACTGGGCTTTCCTCCGGACATTTTAGAAAAGCTCATGCAGGGTGGGCCGCTGAACGCGGAGAACGGCAACCGGATCGGTATAATGAACACGATACAGCGCCTTACACTGCTCTACAAGGGTCAAGCAGACGTCTCCTTTTCTAACCGCGAGGGAGGCGGAGCGGAAGTAACCATCACCATCCCCGTATCGCCGCCGGAAGCCATTGATTAAGGAGGAATCGCATGAACGTGTTACTGGTGGATGACGATTATTTTGTCGTAACGGCGCTCGAAAGCAAAATCGACTGGCAAGCACTCTCCATTGAGCAAATTTACACGGCTTATAACGTTTCCCAGGCGAAGGAAATTTTGCAGCAGCAAGCCGTAGACATTCTCATATGCGATATTGAAATGCCGCAAGGCAGCGGCCTGGAGCTGCTGGCCTGGATCCGGGAGGAGCGCTACCGGGTGCAGGCGATATTCCTGACGAATTACGCGGACTTTAACTACGCCCAGAAAGCTATCGAACTGCAGAGCTTCGATTATTTCCTCAAACCGATCGAGTTTGACAAATTAGCCCTGATTATCCGCAAGGCGGCCAATAAAGCGAGCGAGGAACGTTCGATTGAGGAGGCTGCCCGCGAGGGGCTGCTGTGGAAAAAAAACCAGAACCGCCTGCTGGAGCTGTTCTGGCGCAAGCTGATCACGGGCAAAAGCTTTCCCTCGGAACCCCAGGCCATTCAGCGTGTTATGGAGGAACAGCATTTGCCTTATCAGCTGTCCGACCGGTTTACGCCCCTGATCATCAAGGTGTTTCCTCATGACGGGAGTCTTGGCAAAAACGACAAGGACCTGTTTGATTACGCCCTGCTCAACGTGCTGAACGAACTGCTGCGGAGTCCCTTGTACAAGGTCGAAACGGTGCTGGAATACACGGAGAACCACTGGATTGTCATTTTACAATGGAGCGCCGAGCCTTCTACCGGTCAGATTGAAGACACATGCGCCTCCCTCATCCCCAAAGCCAACCGGTTCCTGAAGTGCGACGTATACTGTCATTTGGGACTTACTGAGAGCTTGGCGGCGGTGCATCTTATGATCCGGCAGCTGATTCAGATCAATGAAGAAATGATCAACATCCGTAATCAAGTCTTCCGTATCGATCAACGGCCGGTGGACGTAGCGGCTTATATCCCGCCCAACCTGGAGCTGCTGGAAAGACTGCTGAGCGATGGTGACGCTTCCGCATTTTGTGCGGAGATAAGCCGGTATCTGCATGAATTGACCGGGCGGCAGGCGCTGAATGTGTCCGCACTGCGGCAGTTCCGGCTTGATTTGATGCAGATGATTTACTCTTTTCTGAAGCAGCGGGAAATCCAGGCTCATAAGCTGTATTCCGGGAGCACCAACGATCAATTGTTTCAGCAGTCGCTCCAATCGATTGAAGATATGGAGCAGTATATCGCTTATCTGGTAGATACTGCTCTGGCGTACCGGACGTTTGCGGAAAAGCCCAACTCGGTCGTGGAGGAAATCAAGCTGTATATCAGCAAGCATATCGGGGAAGATCTGACGCGGAACAACCTTGCCGAAACCGTCTATCTCAATCCGGATTATTTGGCGCGTTTGTTTAAAAAGGAAACGGGTGTGCCGTTAGGCAACTACATTATCGAGACCCGAATTCAGATGGCAAAGCATTGGCTCGCCACATCACAAATGCCTGTTCATATGATCGCCGGAAAGGTTGGCTACGCCAACGATTCTTACTTTTCCAAGCTGTTCAAGCAGGAATGCGGCCTGACTCCTTACGAATTTAGGCACAAGCAGCAAAAAGACCGCCTGGGGTAGGCGGTCTTATCAACAGCATGGACGCGGCTGTTTCCTTCAGTGAAATCAAGGGGAACAGTCACGTCGCCGGGCTGAACTCCGTCAGTTCTTCTTCCTCGGCTTCTTCGCTTCCCACCCACAGCTCCACCAGCCTGTCTCCATTGTACAGCTCGATGTTCAGTTCATCGGCATACTGGTACGCACCCGCCGTGAATTCCCCGGTCGTCGCTACATACCCGCCGACGGCACCGCGCTTCACCATCTGGGAATGGACCACGGCAATGGGGCCGTAATCCACCGGATTCCGGTCGTCAGCACAGACGGCAAGCCCCAGGTACAAGCCATGGTCGGTGTGCTCCTCGATATCGATTCCGTAATTGCGTGATGCTCGGGTTACATAGGTCCGTCCTCCCCTTACCGCTTCCATCATTTCGGCGACAAACGCCTCAAACTCCAGGGACCCTTTGTCCTTGTCTTCACCCTGTTCCTTTTTATATCGATGATATAAGCCGATTTTTAGCGTTTCTTTCATCTCGTCATGGGTGGTCAGCGTATCGATCGCACTGGATCGGTAATGCATCAACATCCCTTTCTGCCGGAGATAAAGCAGCAGCCAGCAGACATTGGTCACGATTAATATACTGATGATCACAATCTTCCAACCTCCTTCTATGAAAATCAGTGTAACCAGCGCCGATCTTTTTCAGACCTTCAAGCCACGGCCAACGAGAAAAGCTGCCTGCAGTTAGACCTGCAGACAGCTTTCAAATGAATATGATGACATATGAAATGATTAATGAATTCCAAATCGAATGAATTCGCTTAGACTCTATCGTTTAATCGATATAATCCTTCAATCGTTTGCTCCGGCTGGGGTGTCTCAGCTTCCGCAGCGCTTTCGCCTCAATCTGGCGGATGCGCTCACGGGTTACGCCGAATACCTTGCCGACCTCTTCCAGCGTGCGCGTGCGGCCGTCTTCGAGGCCAAAGCGCAGACGGAGAACGTTCTCTTCCCGCTCTGTCAACGTGTCGAGCACATCGCCCAGCTGCTCCTTCAGGAAGGTGAACGCCGCAGAGTCAACCGGTGCCAGGGCGTCATGATCCTCAATAAAGTCACCCAGCTTGGAATCATGCTCGTCCCCAATCGGTGTTTCGAGCGAAACCGGATCCTGCGAAATTTTCATAATTTCACGGACCTTCTCTACGCTGAGCTCCATCGCCGCAGCGATTTCTTCCACTTCGGGTTCGCGTCCAAGCTCCTGTACCAGCTGCCGCGATATACGTGCCAGCTTGTTAATCGTTTCGATCATATGAACCGGAATCCGGATCGTTCTTCCCTGATCGGCTATGGCCCGCGTAATCGCCTGTCTGATCCACCATGTGGCATAGGTGCTGAACTTAAAGCCTTTCGTGTAATCGAATTTATCTACGGCTTTGATGAGCCCCATGTTGCCTTCCTGGATCAGATCCAACAGCTGCATGCCGCGGCCCGCATATCTCCGGGCAATGCTGACAACCAGACGCAGGTTCGCCTCGACCATAATTTTCTTGGCTTCCTCGTCTCCTTCGGCGACGCGCTTGGCCAGTTTGATTTCTTCTTCCGTGCTCAGCAGGCCGACACGGCCAATTCCCTTCAAGTACATACGCACAGAATCATCGTTCTTCATGCCCGTCGGCAGCAGCTCGACGTCAGCGTAGGGCTGATCTTGCTCCTGTTGATTCGACTCGGCTTGATTTCTCATCACTTCATCGCGTTCACGTTCTTCCATCATCCTGTACGTTCCTCCCCCTGAAAATAATCTCTCTGTATCGCTTGATACGGCTTTCTGAGGTGTAAAAAATATTGACAATCACCAATCGTTGTGATACGATAAATGGTAATAATGTGATTAATTTTGGAGTACACATTATAATATCATATACGCACTTACATTTCAATATGTTTCATAGAATTTAGCCTTTTGGATTAAATTACATAAAAATCACATAGTATAGACCCGCCGGAGTAACGCTGATGTTCTCCTACGGGTCTTTTTTGTTGGCTTTATCCGGATGAAGAACGGTATATGATCCGGTACGGGATCTGCACCTTTTCCCTGGAACCACGGGTCACGAGCCTTAAAGCCTCCTCACCTACCATGAAGAGCTGATGGTCTACCGTGGTAAGCTGAAGGACTTGGCCAATCGGCTGATTTTCCTGTCCGATGATGGCGATATCCTCCGGAATGCGCAGCCCGGCAGAGAGAACAAATTGGTGGATTCCGGCCGCCACCTCGTCCCCGTTGGCATACACGGCGGTCGGCCGGACTTCTCCTTCAAGAAAGTGGCGGGCTGCATCCATACCATCCTTCAATGTGGTGCAGCCATCCAGGCACCGGCATGGCGATACTTCCCCAAAAACGTCCCGGTAAGCCTGCATCGTCAGCCGGGTGCTGATGCTGGTCTCCCCTCTTGCCGCCGTGAACGCAACCTCTGTGTGTCCCCTGTTTTTCAGGAAGGAAAACACCTCGAGCGTCGCGGCATACCGGTCAATGTACGCGCAGCCGATTTCCTCCAGCTCCGTATACTCGCAGGCTACGATGTGACCATATCCCGCAAAGGGGACGATGGACGACCAATCGTTGGCACGGGACGTAATGATGATCCCGTCGAGCAGTTTAGTTTTCAGCATCGTTAAATACTCCAGCTCTTTCTCCGGATCATACCGGGTTGGAAGCACAGTCACGGTGTAATCTTCCTCAACCGATTTGTTCAATACACCGCTTAACATCCGGTCGAAAGCCGGGTTGTTGTTGTACGGGATGATCACGCCGATGCTGCGGGTCCGGCCGCGGATCAAATCAACCGCATTGCGGTTTGGCGTGTAATCCAGTTCGTCGATGGCTCGCTGCACGGCGGCTCTTTTCTCAGCGGAAACGTACGGATGCTGGTTGAGAACCCGGGATACTGTGGATACCGAAACACCGGCACGTCTGGCGATTTCGTGAATGTTGGCCATAACTCCCTGCCTTCTGACTTTTTCATTTCGAATGGTTCCTTTATTATATCACGCTGACTCCGATCCTCATTACGACAGTGGACCAGCCGCAGCGGATTATTCGTCCCGGGACAGAATGTCGTACTGATCTGCCTGCAGCAAAAGCTGCTCGTTGCCTTGTGCCTGAATGACAACCCGTGTCCCGCTGACAATCGGCGCTCTTCCGTCCGGAAACCAAGGCCGTTCGCGGTTCACCACGATCAACAAGCCCTCGGCATCGCCCATCGCCGCAAATTGCCGGCCGTCGCCGCTCCACATGGACAGTCCCAGCGTCGTTTGAATCTGTTCCACGGCAGCGGCCACTTCATCAACAGGGAGCCCGATTTCGCTGATTCGCAGCAGCTGGCTGCTTGTGAAGTCCTCATTTTCGGCGTTATCAAAGGAATGGTGGGCAATGAATTCAATCAGATTCTCATCCGGATCGTAAAAATACAAGGCATCGGCATTCCAGTTCTCGAAATGAAATTGATCCCCGTCCTGATCGCGGAACAGTGTAATTCCACGCTGAGCGGCCCATTTTTTGGAAGCTTCGAGCAGATTCGTCGGAATCGTAAAGGCAATATGGTACATCGATTTTTCGCCGGGCGCTTCCGCCTTCTGAAGAATGAGCTGACTTCCGCCAGCTTGAATGGTGACTCTATCCGACTGTTCTTCGGCCACTGGAAGACCGAGCTTCCCGGCGTAAAATTGCTTCATCTCCGCAAAATGCCGGGCATTTATCGTAAGTTGTTGGATTTTCATCGTAAAAGACCTCCATATCCTTCTGATTATCAATGAATTGCTCTGCGGCAGCGTATGCAGCGCGTAGGTCAACGCGATGTTTCCCTCTTCCATGAATCTTTCAGCGAAACGATCCGGTTAAATACCGGTACCGGCCCGGTCAGATGTTTGGGATCCAGGCAGAAATAGCCTTGGCGGATAAACTGGTATTTGGCTTCCGGTGAAGCATTTTTCATCCATGGTTCCATTATAGCTTGCCTGTAAATGGTTCGGGAATCGGGAGATACCAGCTCTGCCCAATCATTGTCCGATTCCACCACGGACGCGGCATCTTTCAGCAGGCTGCCGTACAAGCGGATCTCGGCGGGAATACCGTGTGCGGCGGACACCCAATGAATCGTCGACTTCACCTTTCTGCCGCTGAACCCGGTCCCGCTTTTTGTCTCGGGATCGTACGTGCAGTGAAGCTCAATCACTTCACCGGTCTCCGGATCCTTGACGGCATGATGGCATTTTAAATAATACGCCCCCTTCAATCGAACTTCGCTTCCTGGAAACAGACGATGAAAGCCCGGTACCGGATGTTCCATAAAGTCTTCCCGCTCGATATACAATTCTCCAGAAAAGGGGACATCCCTGCTGCCAAGCGTCGGATCGGCATCGCTGTGGTTGAGATGCAGCATTTCCACCTCATCCTTCGGATAATTCGTGATGACGACTTTAAGCGGATCAAGCACAACCATCGCAGCGACAGACTTATCCTTTAAGTCCTTTCGTATGAAGTAGTCGAGCATCGCGGCATCCACCGTGCTGCTCCCCCTCAGCATGCCCACTTCGTGCATGAACCTCCGCAGGCCTTCCGGCGTAACGCCTCTTCGCCGCAGCCCCTTCAAGGTCGGAAGGCGGGGATCATCCCAGCCGTCGACGAATCCGCCTTCGACCAGCTCCCTGATGTACCTTTTGCTCGTGACCATTCCGGAAACGTTCAGACGTCCGAATTCCCGCTGCTTCGGGGGTTCCGGCACTTCCAGTTCGCGCAGCACCCATTCGTACAAGGGGCGATGATCCCTGAATTCCGCGGAGCACAGCGAATGCGTAATGCCCTCGATGGCATCCTGGATCGGATGAGCAAAATCGTACATCGGATAGATACACCACTCACTCCCTGTCCGGTAATGCTCGGCGTGGATGATGCGGTACAAGGCCGGGTCCCTCAAGTTGATGTTGGGCGAAGACATGTCGATTTTGGCCCGCAGCACCTTGGCGCCGTCCGGGAACCGGCCTTCCTTCATTTGACGGAACAGGGACAGATTGTCCTCCACAGACTGCTCCCGATAAGGGCTGTTTCTTCCAGGCTCCGTGAGCGTTCCGCGGTATTCCGTCATTTCCTCCGCCGACAAATCGCAGACATAAGCCTTTCCTTTACGGATGAGCTTCAAAGCCGCTTCGAAGATCTCTTCCGAATAATCCGAGCCAAAGTATACCGGCAGGTCCAGACCAAGCCACCGGACATCCTCCCGGATCGCCTCCACGTATTTCATGTCTTCCTTCAGTGGATTCGTATCGTCAAAGCGCAGATTCATCTTCCCGTGAAATGCTTCGGCAATGGCTGCGTTCACGTGAATGGCATAGGCGCTTCCGATGTGTAAATAGCCGTTCGGCTCCGGCGGAAACCGGGTCGCGATCGGTCTGGAATACGTTTCGTTTACCACATCCTCCATCACGATTTTCGTTAGAAAATCCACGGCATCTTCTTTCCTTACTTTTCCTTCCATAAACTGTCCCCTCCTGCTCTTATATCAATCAAAAAGAAAACAAAAAAATCCCGCCTCCAAGACGCTGACGTCTTGGGGACGAGATTGTATTTCGCGGTGCCACCCCGGTTCGCGGATCTATCGCTACATCCGCCTCTTCGGGTACGGCATGCACGCATGCTTATACCCTAGCTCTGTAACAGGAGCTCCTGTCGCACCATCCGAAGGAATGAGAATCCCTCTTCCGATGCGCCGCTCGGAGGCTTGCTTCAATGACGGGCGGCCTGCTCCTTCACAGCTGCCGGAGCTCTCTGTAAGGCTGCCCGTTCATCTACTCTTCTCTTCACCGCGTTTTCGTTCCGATTTGATTTTGACCATATTAACATCATTTTCGGCCAATGTAAACCGCATTATGCATGCTTTAACCGGAAAGGGCGGGGATTAAACAACCTCCAGGCCATCGTTATCCGGCAGCGGCGGATGCGGGGTGTGCGGCTCGGACTGATACCAGAAAGCGACGGAGGCGATATCGTCCTGCAGCGGCAAATAACGGCCGCCGGAACGCCAACCGAGCGCCTGGATCGTTACCTTCAAGTCCTGTTCAAACCGGATCGGGTCCATCACATGCCAGCGGTACATCCCGAATCGCTGCTGACTCCGGTATAGGCCGTCCGGTCTGATTTGCTGGTGAAAGCCCAAATAGGCAGTGGAAAACGCACCGTACTGTCCTTGTGGATGCTCAAAGTTCCATGCGCCGCCAAAATAGTCTTCGGTCCCGGTGCCGCAAATCGTCGGGAAATCGCGGTCGCCGTCCATATAGAACTTGATCTCGCCTTCTCCCCACCACCCCGTGTTGTTCACCTGCCAGGCGATGTACGTGCCGACGTACTGTCCCCTCCCCTTCACGCCATCCAGAAGCACATGGTCCTGCTTATACGGCAAGGGGTTGCTCCGGCGCCATTGGGCGTGAAAATAGGCCGCATCCTCAGGCACCTCGGTCAGCGTATAGGTGAACTGGTAATACAGCACGACGGGTTTGTCCATCCGGTTCTCTACCGTAACCCGGGCTTTCTTTCGAAACGGCATCACCCAATAGCTGTTCATCCCGCCGGCGGGATTGACCGCCACAGGCAGGGAGTTGACATTGCTCCGCCCGCACCATCCGTTGCAGAAGAAGTCGCCGACAGGCACTTCTACGGAAGGCTCCGGCTCATCATCCCAATAAAAGCGCAGAATCATATGACGCCAGCTGTCCGGAAAGCAGGTCAGCCAAATATGCTGAATGGCCCCGGGTCCGTCGATTTCTGCGGCGGTAAACACCTCACCCGGTTTGATCTCCACCGATGGAGATATTTTCCATCCCTGACCCAAATCCCGGCCGGCATTCGCTCCGGTTCCCTGGGTGGCCATGCCGCCTTTTCCTTTAGCTCCCGTCACATTTTCCGCGCTGATCGATCTCGTCTGTGCAGAGGACATCCGGAATAGATTGCCGAGGCCCATGTTCAGCCCGTTAAAAGGTTCCATGCTCATCTCTCCTGTCATTGGTCAAATCGGATTTGCATTAAAGCGGTTACAAGTCATTCTACAGGCGTTTCCCCTCTTTATCGATGTTGGGACTTGTTATTTGTTATCCATTCTTGCTATTGTCAGAATAAAGAACCGCCGAGCCGCTGAAAGAGCGGAAACCCGGATAAGGGACCATTAAAGGAGGGAGCTGTCAAAGCGTATGGACCGGCAACAGCTGCTGCAAGCCTTATCCCCCTACGTGCGAAGGGCGTGGCATCACAAAGTTGACCGTATGAAACTGGCGCCGCGGATCATTTTTGATTACGAACTGCTGTATGTTGAACAAGGCGAGCTCGATATCCGGATTGGCGGGGATTCACTGACTGTGTTTCCAGGCGACCTGCTGCTGTTCAAGCCCGGTATTGAGCATGAATTTGTCCGTTCCAGGGGACCCTGCTGGATGCCCCATATCCATTTCGACGCCCTGTATTATGAAGACTACGAGGAGGTACCGATCAACTTTAAACTGCGGGCGGAATGCAGCCAACAAGAGCTTTCGTGGCTCCGGCCGGATTGGCTCGGTTCCGTGCTGGAAATCCCCCATCTGATCCGGGTACAGAACCATGCGGAAATTCATCAGGAGCTGATGCAGCTCATCCACGCCTACGAGCGCCGGGATGCCGAATTTCCGCTGCTTCAGAAATCGCTCGTGCTGGATATTCTGTATTTGATCATCAAGGGCCTGAAATCAGCCGGACATGGGCAGATATCGCTTCATCAGGCTGCGATGGAGCGGGCGGTGACCCACATCATGGAGCATTACAATGACATCATTCGGCTGGAGGACTTATCCAAAACGGCCTGCCTGAGCCTGTATCACTTCTCGCGCGTATTCAAGCAGACGTATGACGTGTCCCCACACCAATTCCAGATCCGGTACCGGATGGAGCGGGCCAAGGAGCTGATGATGTACAGCCGGTTATCCTTGTCCGCGATCGCCGAGCAGGTTGGCTACAGCAGCATTTACGCTTTCAGCAAAGCGTTTAAGTCCGCCTGCGGCATCTCTCCGAAAAAATACATGAGCACCCATGCCTCCATGGGTGCTCCGGAAATCCATCATTGAGCTGCTGACGCATAAACGCGCAGCGGCCTTTTATTTACTTTGCCGTTGTGGCAGCTTGAACCAGCTTGTCCAAAGTTCCGCTTCCGAGTTCCCCCAGCCTCCATAGGGCCACATGGCTAACCCCAGCTTGGCGCAGCGTGTCGATCCAGGAAGTCAGCGTTGAACCGTCCGCATACCACACCGTATGTTTTACGTTCTTATCATCGGTGTACTGATAGTGCAGACTTCCGCTGGCAGCGTCCCGCTTGAGCTCCGAGCCGTTCGTGTACCGTATCTTTACGGCCTGCTGTTCGGTAATGGCAGTCACTTGATCCCCATGCCAGTCAAAGCCACCGGCCGCAATCGCGATCGTCTTCACCCCCGGAACGGCTGTCATCCGCTTGGCCAGCTTTTTCAGAAAAACTTTGTCCGCTTTCGGTCCTGGACCGCTGTGCGTACCGTACAAATTGTAGGCCATCATCACATATTCAGGCCCTTCGGGCAGCTTCAGCGTTTCGACGGGAGCCCTTGACTCCAGCACGATGCGGAGCGATTTCCCCTTGGCATGCATTCGCTCATACAATTCGCGGTAAAAAGCCGTCATATAACCCCAGTCCTTGTCCGGGATGCGCTCATAATCGATCTCCACCCCTTGAAACGAGTATTGATCGAGCAGGGCCTCAATCTCGGCGATATGCTTCTCCCGCGCTTCCTTCGTGGATACCAACCGCGAGACCAGCTCCGAGTCTTTGGGGGACTCGCTGCCGTCCTGCCGCACGATATCGTTAACAAGGGTCAAGTTCAGCTCGCCGATGCCGGCAGCCTCCGCCGTTTCCCGGATTTGCGGCAGCGCTTCTTGGAACGCCTTCGTAAAATAGGGCTGATCCGATTCGTCAAAACAGGCGGCAAACGCCTGAACACGGCTCAGAGCGTTGCCCAGCTCCCTTGCATCCGTAAGCCCCGACTCCCACTGCCAATCCACCACCCATGCGGTGAGGTTCACAGGAGTTCTGGCCGGCGGAGCCGCCGCTTGCATCGCCGGCTGCCTCATCCAAATGCTGAAACCGGCCCCTACGGCGAAGATGACAAGCACCAAAGTCATCCATCCGGATTGAGCCACTTGCTTCATACCCATCTTCTCATTACACCGCCATTTCGCCTTTGAAATTGCTCTTTCGTCAGAACGTATCGATGGCCCAATCGATCGTCGCGTCCATGGCATGCTCAACCTGCGCCGCAACTTTTTTCCAGCCGAGCAGCTTATTTGTATACCACACCGAGGTTTTTCCATCCGCCGCGTTTTCCGTAGTTACCGTGACATCCTCAAAGATTCCGTCATAGATATCGTCCTTGGTGTTTTGCGGACTATAGGCTGATCCCAGTCCCACGGCACCACCCTTCAGCGAAGGATCGACCGAGGCTTGGAGAACGGGCTGCCCGTCCACGATGACCTCCAGCCGATTTCCCGACACCTTCATTTGAATCTGCCGGGTACTTTTGATGTTGACGGGATATTCATCCTCGTCATCCGGATTGGCGCCGGCCTGCGCTTCTTCGGCGGAATACACCGTTGCCTTGTCAAAGGCGAGGTCCTCCGAGGACCACCTGACCGGATCCAGCTTTTGTGAACCCAAGACAGTCACAGACGACCCAGACAGCTTCTGCTCCACCTGGATTTCATTGCGGTCCAGCGTGACGCGCACGTACTGCTGACCGTTTCCACAGTCCCTAAAGTAAAAAGACTGTTTGCCGACCACGTTGCCGGAAACCTTCGCGCTTAAGGTGAAATCCTCAGGCGCCTGTTCTCCTTGATCCAGCAAAAGCTTGCCTTCTCCGGCAGGCGGTGACGTCAGAACGATCCGGTTATCCTTGAATTCGGCGGCGCCTCCAGCCTGCTTCCACTGCCCCGACTGCTTCTGGTCCCCGGTCACGTACGTCATTTGCTCGCCGCTGTCCTTGCCAATTTTCATTAAAAGATGGTTGGTTGACCAATAGGGCTCAGGCTGGACGCGGGTCAGGTTGTACACATCCTGTGACGGCCCATTGAACGCATTGCCCTCCAGGTTGAAGTGCATCTGGAACAGAGAACGGATATTGCGGTCATTTACATCCGTCACAAGCGGGTTCATGCTCCCGTACATCGCGTTGGCATGCATGATCATATAGACGCCGGGCACGAAGCCGAGTTTGTCGGTATAGACCGTGTCCATCAGCTGATAATCCTTGCTGATCCGCGCCTGCATCGTACCCCGGTCCTCGAGCGGAATCATATTTTCATCGCGGATAAAATCCATAAGATAGTGATTATAATGCTCGATGTCCTCTTTGCTGTCCAGCTTATTTTCGTCCTTGACGCCGATGTAGCCGCCGTTTTTATCGAAAATATTGATGTAGGTCAAACGGTACCCGTTGGTCCCCATTTCCCAATACCCGCTTTTCATCATGCTGCGGAGTTCCTTGGGCTGCACGAATTTATGATCCCCGTTCCCCATCTTGTTGGCATAGGTGAGGAAGGTCGCCTTATCATTGTATCTCTCCAGCAAAGGCTGGGCATAAAGACTGGAATCATTGCGCCCGTCCTCAAAGGACAAAAACAGCGCCTTGTCCGGCAGCGCTTTCCCCTTATGGTAGAAATCGAGGATGTCCTGCTGTGACACAGTGACATAACCTTGGTCATGGAGGGTCTGTAGCTGGGCTTTGAGCTGGGCTTTATCGATCAGAAGCGGCGTTCCGGTTCGGCTGACCCCAAAATAAGACAGCGCGACAAACCCGCTTCGATTATGCCACGTCGACTTGTCCGGTTCGGCGTAGCGGTCGGTTCTTGCGACGGCTTGGTAGATCAGAAAGATGACCATGATCACCAGGAAGAACTGGATCCAGGTTTTGATCCACTTCCGCCGGTTTTTGCGCTTCACATCAAGCGCTTCGGTGCGTTTTCCTTTTTTCATCCTGCATCCTCATTTAAATTCCGCGGTTCCGCCGGGTTACAGCGGCACTTCCGTCTTCGTATTTTTTCGGTTTTTCCTTGCGGCCTTTTTATTTCTCGCCTCGACGTCCTGCGGCGTTTCCCTTGTCCCCCAGGTTGATTTCCAGAAGGTGAACCAGGCGACCGGCATTTGCCAGAGCAGCACCATTTCGTAGAAAAAGCAAAAGACGAACCCGAATACCCACAGCTTGCTTTTACGGAACAATAGATGGGCCAGACTCATCAGCAGGGACATCAGCAGAAGCCCCATCAAGAAGGTTCCCGGAAACACATGGTGGAAAATGGGCACATACAGCAGGTTGTAGAGCACAATCAGCGGCGCAGCGATCGGAACGATGACACCGATGTAGAAAAAGAGGGCCATAAACGGTTCCTTGCGCCAAATAAATCCGGCCGCCCTAAGGGATTCCCGCAGCCAGGAACGCTTCCAGCGCATCTGCTGCTTCAGGAAGACATTCATCTCCGAAGGAACGATCGTGGAGCAAATCGCTTTATCCTGGTACGCCGTCCGGTGTGTCTTTAGGATAAAATTGGTCATGCTGCGGTCGTCGCCGAACGTAGCGGGCTGTCCCAGAAATTTCTGGTTGAGCCAGGCGTCCGCATGCTTCAGCACAAGCCTCTTTTTATAACAGGATAACGGCCCGGACAGGCAGGTGACGCTGTCAAACCAGGACTCGGCCGCTTTCATAATGCGGAACGCGATATAATAGCGCACGGTCTGGAGCTTCGTAATGGAGTTGGTGTACTTGTTCTCCACATCCGTCCGCCCGGCAACCCCGCCCATACGCGGATCTTGGAAGGGCTGCACCAAATGCTTAATGGCGAGCGGATCCAGGAAGCTGTCCGAATCCACGAACACGACCAGATCATGCTTTGCCATCCGTACCCCCTGCACCAAGGCTTCCCGTTTCCCTCCGTTCTCAGGGAGGATATGCATCCGAAGCCGTTCTTTGGTTTGAAAGCGGTCGGCTTCCTGATGAAGCAGGTCGATCGTTTTCTGAATCTGCTCCGCGGACCGGTCGGTAGAGCGGTCATCAACGACGATGACCTCCAGCTTGTCCACCGGGTAATCCTGGTTGATGCAGCTGATAATCGTCCGATGGATCCACTTCTCTTCATTAAAGCACGGAATAATGATCGATACGCCCGGCGTAAAATCCGGATTGACCGGCACGTCACGGTATAGAGACCCGAACAAGTATCTCGTCAACAAAAATGCCGCGGCGATCAGGCTGTATAAATACAGCAGGAAATTGTACTTAAAATAAATGATGCTCTCCGCCCGAAGCAGCAGCACAAAAACGGCGGCAAGCAGCAGCAGGCCGCTGGCCGTATACACGGAGTACCCCCAGCGTCTGCGCTGAAAATATTCATGCAGCGGGTTGGTGAACTCAAAAGCAGCCAACGAAACGGCCTCTCTGCCGGTTCCGCGCTCAAAGGTCCGCACGACGACTCCTTCAATATCCACTTTGGATTCAAAGCCTTCCGGCATCGTGCCTGCCGGAATTTCAAAGTGCATGGACACTTTGCTTCCCGGCTGGATGTGGTCCGTCGTGAAGGGCAGCTCGAGCAGGAGGCCCGTTGAAGATACATCGACAGCCTTCGTTTTCAGTTTTCTCCGGTTCTTTCCTTTGCCCCAAGTCAGAAACACGGGGAAATCCGCCTCGTAACGCAGGCTGAACTTCCGCATCCGTTCCAAATAATCCGAACTGAACTGGTCCGCATCGTTATCCCGCGAGCCTCTCCGGTCGACTGAACGGCGAATTTGTTCCGGGTCAGGAACGTTCGATAAGATCCGCCGATCCGAACGGGGTAAGGTCAGAATCTCATCGGTTTGTTTTTTCTTTCGTCTGAACACGGTTCTTATTTCTCCCATCTGCTCTCGTTACAGCCGCCAATAAATGTAACCCTGACGCTCGAACTCTGCTTTGTCATATATTCCCTTAACGTCCAGCAAGATCTTTACCGAGTCCTTTCTGAACATCGGATCCATATCCGCATAGCCCATGCCCCAAAGCATTGATGCGGGACGGCCGTGACCAGCACATGCAGGTCCAGCAGCTCCTCCACTCGGGACAGCTCCAGACCGTATTCGGCATAAGCCGCTTTCGGGTCTACCAGCGGGTCCACGATCCGGGGTTCAATACCGTAATCCTGAAGCTCTTTGATGATATCCACCACTTTGGAATTCCGGATATCGGCGCAGTCTTCCTTGTAAGCCAAGCCAAGAACGCCGACCTTCACGTCGCGCAGGTCCAGCCGCTGCCGGACGAGCAGCTTGATCAGCTGCTCGGCGACATATTTGCCCATCCCGTCGTTGATATGCCGTGCCGCCAGAATGATCCGTGAACGGATACCGGTATCCTCCGCTTTGTACGTCAAGTAGTACGGATCGATACCTATGCAGTGCCCGCCAACCAAACCGGGAACGAAGTTCAGGAAATTCCACTTTGTCCCTGCGGCGCGCAGCACTTCCCGGGTATCGATGCCCATCTGGTGGAACAGCATGGACAGTTCGTTCATAAAGGCGATATTAATGTCCCGCTGGGCATTTTCAATAACCTTTGCCGCTTCGGCCACCTTGATGCTTTCCGCCCTGTATACGCCGGCATCGATGATCTGTTCGTACATGCCGGCAATGATCCCGAGCGATTCCTCATCCATTCCCGACACGATCTTGACGATATTGTCGAGCCGGTGAACCTCATCGCCTGGATTGATCCGCTCCGGCGAATATCCTACTTTAAAATCGGTTCCGCAGCGCAGGCCTGACTCCGCCTCCAGGATCGGAACGCAAATCTCTTCGGTGACGCCAGGGTACACGGTCGATTCATAAACCACGACCGCACCTTGGCGCAATCTCCTGCCGACCATGCGGCTCGCTTCTTCCACAAACCGTAAATCCGGCACGTTACCGCTCTGCACCGGGGTCGGTACGGCAATCACATAAAACATGGCTTCGCCAAGCCGGTCCGCGTCAGACGTATATTCCAATCCCGCAGACGCTGGGTCTGCGTCATACACGGACGTCTGCGCGTCAGAAGAAGCTTCCTTCTGCAGCCGGCTGACCTTGTCCGGGTTGACGTCAAAGCCGATCACCCGCATCTTTTTCGAGAAGGCTTGTGCCAGGGGAAGGCCTACATACCCGAGTCCAATGACCGCGACTGGGCTGTATGTATACAGCACATTTTTAGTTGGTGTTGACATATTTCCATCTCCATCTATCTTTCATTACCTGACGGATTTCCATCATCAGAAATCCAGTCGGACAGTTTCACGAACGTGTATCCTTGTTTCCGCAAGTTTTGAATAATGCCCGGCAGCGCCTCCGCCGTGTGGGTATCGTCCAGCGAATGCAGCAAAATAATTCCGCCGCTGTGGCTTTGCTGGATAACCGAGTTCACGATCTGTGAAGCGGTGCGATCCCGGTTCCAATCATTCGGATCGATATCGAAATCGACAATATTCCGGTAACCGGCCGCCGCGATAATCCGGGCTGTGCGGTCGTCAATATCGCCGGTCGGCGGCCGGAACAGCATGGCCGGCTGCTGCTGGATCGCATCCGTAATGATGCGGTGCGCCTTGACCACTTCATCCTGAAGCTGCTTGACGCTGAGCTTGGTCAGGACCGGATGGCTGTAAGTATGATTTCCGACATCATGCCCTGCTTGCGCGATCGCCCGCGCCAAGTTCGGATTTTTCTCAACTCCGTCCGCACGCAAAAAAAACGTACCCTTCACGTGGTACTGGTCCAAAATATCGAGCAGCTTCGTGATCGTTTCATCCGTGCCCCAGTCGTCAAAGGTAAGGGCGATTTCCTTCTTGGCGGTCTTGTGGCTGTACACGAGATTGTAATCCGCTTTGGCGTAATCGGCGTTATACTTCGCAGCCTGATACCCTTGAACCGTGTCGGCCGGTTTACGTACGCCGCCTGTGGCGACCAGCTTGTCTAGAGTAACGAAATGATAACCGGCTGCCGAAGCTTCCGAAGCGATCAGGTCCACCGATTCATTCAAAGTCCGGTTCTCTGCCAGGTCAATCGCAACGATCCCACCGCGGTTGATGTATTTCCGGATATAGTTCTTTTTTTGCTGAGGGGTCTCCGCCTTCCAATTATGTAAAAACAGACTGTAGGATATGACCGCCTGCTGTCCGCTCTGTGCCGCAGCCAGCCGGATATCCTCGCTGATCGCTCCCGTTTGCGTTCGGACGAACTTCGGAGTGACCCCCGTTTGTTTGCGGATGACATCGTCGGCCAAATGGATTTCCTTGTAGATCTGTCCGTAGTCCATACGGCTCATGTCGACCGCATTCAGCGTATTGTTCTCGACCTCATGTCCCCGGGACAAAATTTGCCGGGCGATGTCCGGTTCCTCCGCCACCCGCATCCCCGGCAAAAAGAAGGTTGCTTTTATGCCTAAGGCATCCAGTTGATCAAGAAGCTTGTCCATCGTTTGGGCGTCTGCCATCCCGTTAAACGTTAAGGCAAGGTTCCGGCTGGTCGTGTATGCCAGAGAAACGGCTTGGCTCATCTCACCGGTATAACGCTGGACCGGCTTGTCAGCCTCAGCTGTTTTCATGCCGCCGTCCGTATCGTCTCCCCCCATCCAAGAGCATCCTGACAGCATGCTTATTGCCAGAACCGCGAGCACCAGCCATCCGGCCGGTTTTCTGGGCGAAAAGTCTTTCATCACTTTCATAGATATCTCCTTTGACACACTCTTAAGTCCTACCAAAAGAATAACGTGTACAGCCTATTCAACAAATGACAAAAAGATGTCAATTTTTTTGACATTCAAACTTTAATCCCAGGTCCCGGGCTGGATCGATTCGGACTGCCGGCATCTTCTCCATCGCGGGAGTCCTTTGGAGTTCTCCGATTTTCGCTGCTCCAGCAGCAGTTTAACCCCTCTGATCAAATAACGGTAACGCAATTCGTCTTCATGACTAAGCTTACGCATTTCTGTAAAATAACGGTCGAACATCCTAATAACCACTCCATTTATCTATGTGTATAGAACTAGATAGATTGAACTAAAGTTTACATTAAATTCCTGTTACACGGCCCAAAATGGCACGATAGCATCCTTTTCTTTAGTTCATTCTATATAGAATACTAGATTCAACTGTACAAATTCTGAACATGCCCATAGACCCGGTCAAAATCAGCGATTTTCATCATCTTACCGGAATCGATTCATACACAAAAAAAGTGCTGCTGGAAAGTTCATCAAGAACCTTCCTGCAGCACTGTTCCCATGGTTTATTTCTGCCCTTTTTTCGCCTGCTCCTCCATGTAATTGCGCATCCGCTTCATGTATTCCGGCGCATCCATCGGGTCGGCGGCGATCATTTCAATGATGCAGAGTTTTGCGGCCCGCTCCTGGTCCGCTTGAGCGAACGCCTGCTCGAGTTCCCCGTTTGTCCGCACGGTCGCCGTAAATGCCTCTCCGCCGAAGGCTTCGGCCAGCTTCGTGTACGACCAGCGCGGAATCTGGTTGTAGCGCTGATTCTCCGTCTTCACGTTCAAGTATTTTTCGATGGTGTATCCGTCATTATTCAGAACGAAAATGATCGGCTTGCAGCCATAATACAGCATCGAGCTGATCTCCTGCGCAGTCAGCTGCAGCGAGCCGTCCCCCGTAAACAGCAGCACCCTGCGGTCCGGGGCGGCAATGCAGGCACCATAGGCTGACGGCGTGGCATAGCCGATCGACTGCCACCCTCCCTGTGTAATATACGTGACGTTCCGGGGCAGCCGAACATAAGCCATGCCGTTATAGAACGTTCCCGTCTCGGCGACGACGATGTCGCCTTCCTTCAGCATACGCTGAATCCTTGGATAATAAGTCGAAGCGAGCAGCGGTGCTTCGGGTTCACCCGTAACTTGATCATACGGAAACGCCCCCTTGCCGGCGGCGCCGCTGCCTTTATAACCGATCTTTTGGAGCTCTAGTAGCATGTCAGCAGCCAGCACATTCGGGAATTCAGCTTCTCCCACCTTGACCATCTTGGGCTGAATATCGACGGTAACGAGCGGATTCAATTTGGCGGTGTACGTGCCCGTATTGCTGTCCGCCCACACCATCCCGACCGCGATGACGCAGTCGGCTTGTTCCACCGCCGTTTGTACTTCAGACGAACCAAACGAGCCGCCGTACACCCCGATATAGTTGGGGTGCGACTCATCGAAAGCACCTTTACCGAACATCATCGTTGCCACCGGAATATTCATGGCATCTGCCAACTGGCGCACCGCCGTTTGAAGTCCGAAACGCATCGCATTCACGTCGACCAGCAAAACCGGCTTGCGGGCCCGGTCAAGCAGCTGGCGCACCTGATCCGCCGCTGCTTGAAGAGTCGTCAGGTTGGATGACGGTTTTGGCGGTGCCGGTTCTCCCCTTCCCATAACAGGCTTTGAGACCAAGTCGTCGGCGATCACCAGATAGACCGGTTTTTTCTTCTCCTTGGCGATCCGGATAGCCGTCGGGATTTCGATCTCGGCATTCTCCGGCGTGACGACGGCCGTATAGGCCGTAATCGGCTCGTACACCTTGCGGAAGACGTCAAAATTGCCGTCCATCAAAGTGTGGTGCATCAGCTTATGCTCCTTCTGATCCTTGTCCGGAGGGGATCCGACGATATGAATCAGCGGAATGTGCTCGCTGTTCGCCCCGGCGATCGCGTTGCAGGCACTGAGTTCACCGACGCCGAACGTCGTAATCAGCGCCGAAATGCCTTTGATCCTGGCGTAAGCGTCCGCTGCGTATCCCGAGTTCAATTCATTTCTTCCATTGATAAATTCAATGCCGTTATACTTCTCCAGCGTATCGAGCAGGGTAAAATTATAGTCTCCGGGCACGCCGAAAATTTCGGTGATTCCCTCAAGCTTTAAGCAGTCAAACAAATACTGGCCGAGACTTTTCCCTGTGGTGCCAGACTTCTGATTGGTACTTCCCGTCGCCGTCATGTTACCCATTCTTCGCTCACTCCTTATCCATTTCTTGGGCTGTTTCTGTATAACATTACCCTTTCCGTGGACAGGTTATTCTACACGAGGAATCAAATCGCTCCCCAGAGTGGAAAATAAGGAAGCTCTGTCTTTGAAGCCTAAGCTTTTTTCCATTTACAAAAAAAGACCTTGGCATATGTCGTATGCCTCGGTCTGCATTACAAGGTTGCAAATCCTCAGGTTATGCGTTGTTCTTCAGCGGGAGCCAGGCGAGCACGTCTTGAATTTTGGCGTCCCAATATCCCCATTCATGGCTTCCCGGGCCCTCCTCGTATGTATAGTCCAGACCCGACTGCTTGCATGCTTCACGGAACATAACGTTGTCCTCGTACAAAAAGTCTTCGGTGCCGCAGCATTGATACAGCATCGGTTTCGGTCCTTCCGACTTTGCGCACTGCTCCATCAGCCAGAACAAGTCTTCCTCACGGTTTTTTTCCGGCTTGTCGCCATAGATCAGCTTGTAGTCCGGGAAGCGATCCGGATCTTCCGGGGCTCTCATACCGTTCATAGCACCTGACAACGAAGCGGCGGCCGCAAAGCTCTCCGGTTTACTAAGCGCCCATTTAAACGCCCCGTAACCTCCCATGGACAGCCCTGCGACGAAATTGTCCTCCCTTTCCGCCGACAGCGGGAAGAAAGAGCGGGCAATGCTTGGGAGCTCCTCGCTGATGAACGTCCAGTACTTGTTCCCATAAGCCATGTCCGTGTAGAAGCTGCGGTGCACCTGAGGCATAACGACCGCCAGTCCCGTCGATGCGACATAACGCTCGATCGACGTTCTGCGCAGCCAGATGGAATCGTCATCCGACAATCCGTGGAGCAGGTACAGCGTCGGATGCTTGTCCGCAAATGTGTTGTTCTGCATCCCGATCTGATGGCGGGTCTGCTGCGGAAGAATGACCGTCATGGAAGTACTGAGCTGCAGCACGTCCGAAAAAAAGTGACATTGAATCAAAGCCATGATATAAGTCCACCTCTCTATAATCGATCCATTGAATCGGCTGCCGTTCTTCCCGCCTGCTCCATTGCCTGCTGCAAGCGGGTACCGGTTGTTCGGCCTCCATCATTATTGTAACGCGTCATGGCAAAAAGTTCATGATGATTTTTGGGTGTAACGAAGGTGTGATCGAGGCTATCTATTGTCCATGCTGCCCGCCAAGTTTGTCAGAAGCCGCATGCCGGTTCGAATCTGCTCCTCATTGACAAAGCTGTAGCTGAGCCTGATCCAGGACCGCATTTCGCGCTTCGGGTCAAACACCGCGCCTGGAACGAACGAAACCGCCTCCGCGGTGGCGCGCTGCCATAACATGTCCACAGAAAGTTGATCCGGGAGCTTCACCCACAGGTTGAGACCTCCTTCAGGCACAGTCCACTGCCAACCGGTGTCCCGGAGTGACTCGATCATCAGATCCCGCCGGATCTGAAGGGCAATCCGCAGCTTTTCCAGGTGATTCTGCATCCGCTCTGATCCAAAATAGTGCAAAAACAACTTCTGATTGACGAGCGGCGAGCCGTTATCCGCAAGCGACTTCAAGGTTAACAGCGGCTGGATGACCGAGCTTCGGCCCACTACAGCACAGATCCGAAGACCGGGAGCTACGTATTTGCTGAAGCTGCTCAAATAGACGACCCATCCCTCCGTGTCATAGGTAAACAGCGGTAACGACGGTGGCCCTCCGAAATAAATGTCCCGAAACGTGTCGTCCTCAACGAGCAGGCACTGATATTTCTCGGCCAAGGCGACAAGCTCTTTCCGCTGACCGGCAGGGACCGAATAGCCCGTTGGGTTGTGAAAGGTCGGATTCATATAGAAAAAGCGTGGCTTGTGCCGCTTCATCATCTCCTCGACCTGGTCAAGGTCGTATCCGCCAGGCAAAATGTCGACGGGGAGAAACCGGGCCCCCTGAGCGCGAAAAATATCCAGTGCCGCGCTGTAAGTCGGACGCTCCACCATCACGGCATCCAGCGGACGAATATAGAGCCGGGCTAACAGATCAATAGCCTGCTGCGCACCGGATGTAATGATCAACTCGTCCGCCGATATACTCACCTTGAGCCTTCCCGTCATGTAATCGCCCAGAAAATCCCTTAGCTCGGCATCCCCCTGCAAATCGGAATAAGTGCCGATCATTTTCGGATAGCGATCAAACACCTCTTTGACATATTGGGACAGATACAAATTGGGCAGCAGATTGGGATCAATCAGCGCCTGCGAAAATTGATAAACGGAAGGCACGCGCTGAATGTCGGACATCTCGTTCTGATAGGTCCGGGCAGCAGCGGAGCTTTTTTCATAGGTTGGAAGTCCCGTGATTTCATGCATCGGAGCAACATAATATCCCGATTTTTCCTTTACGTAAGCCTTCCCCTCTTCCTTCAGCAGCTGGTAGGCGCGAAAAACGGTGAGCCGATGGACCTGCAGCTCCCCGGCCAGCATCCGGATCGAAGGAAGCTTGTCATGGGCTGCAAGTTCTCCCCGCTGAATCCTGGCGACAATATGATCGTAGACCTGCCGGTACAACAGCGGATGATCCTTCTGTGTGGTCTGCATTTTCATTTTCCCTCCGGACATCAAATGGGTTGTAGACTCATTGTACTATAAACCTGCGTCCATCTGTTCTGTTATCATGCATCTGTTCTGTAATCCTCCTTGTATGATGGGAAGACAACCAAAGGAGGATTTAGTATGATACTTGTCAACTACTTGCTGATGTGTCTTATTTTTGGCACAACGTTTCTGGCCATTAAAATCGGGGTGGACGCGTCCGCTCCGCCCTTTTTCTCGGCGGGACTTCGCTTTTTTGCGGCCGGCTTGGCGCTGTTTTTGTGGATGATTTGGCGTAAAAAGACCCGTTTTGGTCTTCTGCTGCGTAAAGAAATGCTGCTGAGCGGCACCCTGCTGACCTTCGGCACTTTTGCGCCGCTCTATTGGGCCGAGCAGCACGTTTCTTCCGGATCCGCCGCCGTCTTCTCGGCTACAGGTCCGCTGATCATTTTACTCATCCAAATGCTGGTCTTCAAAGCAAAGAGCACGACGAGGACCGTCGCCGGCTGCCTTCTAGGTTTCGCGGGCGTCCTGCTGCTGCTGCTCTCGGACCTCTCTCCCTCCACCGGAGGCGCATGGATCAGCGGCGGACTGGTCATCCTTGCCGGGGAAATCTGCTACGCCGCAGGAACGCTGTATTCACGAAAGGTGATCCAACGCTTCCCCGAAGCGTCGCCCATTGCGCTGAATGCGGCGCAGATGATGCATGGCGGATTCCTTCTGCTTGTGCTATCTCTGCTGACTGAGCCCATACATGCCGCCGGGCTGCCCGCCGGTGCCGCTTTCGGTTCACTCGTTTATCTGATCGTTATGGGATCCATGGTCGCCCACAGTCTCTATTATTGGCTGGTTGCCAAGACAAATCCTGTTTTTCCGTCGACATGGCTGTACATCTCGCCTATGATCGCCATGGCGGCAGGGGCCGTGCTGTATCATGAACGCATCACCTGGCTCTCGGTCGCCGGCATGATTACGATTATTGCCGGTACGCTGATCAGCAATCTGGACAGCATTCTGCGGGTGATCCGCAGGCCGGTACAACTGACGACAGACGTGACGACTGTCCGGGACTAGCAGCATTTTTTATCCCCAGTAGAAATCAACATCTGGTAACTTCAGCAACCGTGGCAAACCGTGTGCAGATATGCAAATTTTTTTCTTCTTTTCGACCTATAACGTATATGTAAAAAAAAGGAACTATGGTCCTCACTTGCACATCCAAATCGAACTATAATCGGAAGCGTCCGGGAATAATCGGCCATTTTACACATACACATGGTTGTCGTCGCCGAAATGTCGTATCTGTAACATATTTGGGAAAAGGAGAAGAAAGATGATTCAAGCCGTAAAATCAAAAACCGGAGCAGCTGCGCTCATCATGGCGTTCATTTGCTTGCTCTTGACGGGGATTTGGAGTGGCACATCGGCTCATGCCGAATCCGCCTCACCGATCAAAGTCGCCGTGGATACAAAGTGGGTCAACTTTTCAGTGGACCCATTGGTGGATGGGGGAACTACCTTGGTGCAAATGCGCCCATTGTTCGAGTCGATGGGAATTTCCCTGAACTGGGACCCGCGTAATCAAACCATCACAGGCCAGAAAGATTCGCTGTCTTTTACCCTGCAGCTAAACAGCAAGGAAGCTACTGTGAACGAAAAAAAAGTATCCCTGGATAAACCGGCGCGGAGCGTCCGCGGTAACACGCTTGTACCTCTAAGATTTGTCGGCGAGGCGACTGGCGGATTTGTCGTATGGGATGCCAAAAATCGCGAAATCACAATATTTTCGGAACAAATGCTGAAACAGCTTGGACTGACCAAAGAACAGGCGGCGGAGATTCTTGCGCACTCTGGAGATACGACAGCAAATCCGCCGACTGGCACGGAACCAACGGAAAACGACGGCGAAGAATCAGCACCGGCCGTACCGGTACAGCTTGATAAGCTTCAGGGAATGTATGTCGGCATGCGCTTGGACCCAGGCGGTTATGAATGCGGAGGAGCTTGCTGGGATTATTACACCTTCCTTTCCGGTAAAAAGGTTGTCATCGGCGAGCCGGCTACCGGAGGCCCTGAAACCATCGACTGCTCGAAGCTTTCGTGCAGCGATTACTCCATCACCAAAGGTAAGTTGGTTTTGGGTAACGGAACTAACCATACCATTCGGGTATCGTCCTTAGGAAACCTGTACATTGACGATGTGCTTCTCGTGAAAGTAACGCCGGTTGCGTCCAACCTTAAACTAAGCGGCAGTTACGTGTATAGGGGTTATTCGGGAATGGCTGGAGTAAATTCGGCTTCCTCGGCATGGGAGGAACGATTGACCTTCCAAACCGACGGTACGTTCAAAGCAGACAACTTCACCCTTGGTACACAGGAGGCTGGTTCCGGAACAACCAATACCTCCGCGGGGTCTAGCGGAACGGGAACGTACAGCATTTCGGGCAATACGATTACCCTCAAGTTTACTGGCGGTACAGTTGAACGTTACGTCTTTTTTATCCACACCGGCAAAGATGGAAAACCAAATATTCAGGATGTTCAAATCGGCAGCCGGAATTTCTTCGTTGATACGGAATAAGCTCTATCCAACTGTTTTTGCATAAAATCACACAATCAAAACGGCCGATCAGGAGTCATCCTGACCGGCCGTTTGCCGTCATCACCTTTTCAGCATCCTCATCAGCATTTCCGCCGACGGTGTTCCATACGGCTTCTCATCCGCTTCCTCGACGATCAAGGCGTTCACGATGTAAAAATACCAGTGGAGCAGCTCGCGAGGATCGCCTTCGGCAAACTCCCCGGCTTCCTGCCCCTGCACGAACAAAGGAATCAGCGGCTCGATCATGGCATCCGCCGAGTGCTCCTTCAGAATCTCTGCGGCGTCCTTGGGAATGGCGTCAAGGCTGCGGACGGCACGGAGAATGAGCATAAAAGCGAATTTGTTCTCGCTGAGCATATTTTCCGTCAGCGCTTGAATCTGCTCATATGGCGTGCCCGGCAGGCTCGGCACATTCCCCGTCTCTCTCCGCCCTTCCTCCATCAGCTCCTGGACAATGCTGGTAAACAGCTCATCCTTGGACGTGAAATAACGATAAATCAGCCCCTCGCTGACGCCGGCTTCCGCCGCGATCATGCTGGTCTTTGTTCCTGTAAAGCCGCTGCGGGCAAAAAGCTTTGTCGCGGCCTGCTTGATTTGATTTTTCCTCTCATCCCGGATATGGGCCAGCTGTTCCTTGTTTAATGGTGACAATAGACTCCGAACTCCAATCTCTCAAAAATAATGTATCCCTATTGTACCATGACGTTCCTTTTGGATCACCGTGCTTGCTTCATTTCCCCAGCCACCGCCAAGGGGAGTACTTTATTCAGAAGAAATGCGTAAAACTGTTTCGGCCGGGAAAAGCACGCCAAATGGCCAGCCTGATGGATGAGCACAAACTCTTTGTATGGGGCATCGATGCGGCCGTAATACGCTTTGGCCGTTGCCGTGGGTGTAATAAAGTCCGAATCCCCTTGAACAATAAACACAGGCAGCTCGAAGCGGTATCCGATCTTATCAAAATCAAAACGGACCATGTCTTCATGAAGAGCCTCAGCGGAAAACTTCATCCCTTTAAACAGATCCGACATATCCTTCATCGAATGTTCCGGAGATGACATCATCGACGGCATGATCAAATCCGTGATCATATTGGGGACACCACGTATTGCCTTCACCATAAGCCGGTTGCGTGTATCGACATCCCTGCTGTTCCAAGTAGAAGGATCGGTCCCCATACGCTCGAGCAGCTCGGCTCCCTTCTTGCTGCCCGTAGCTCGGAATGCCTCCAGCAGCAATCCATGCCCAACGTGTTCGGGATCGGGGGCGTTCTGATCCGTCCCTATATAAGCGTGGTATAAATCCGGGCGTCGCGCAGCCATCATGATGCCGGTAAGGCTGCCCGCCGAACTGCCAACCAGAATTAGCTTTGTCTGCTGAAGCTTGCCGCATAGATATTCGGATAACTCGATCCCATCCTTCGCCAACCGGTCGAAGGTCAACGATCCGCTGCCTTGTTTGCCGTTGCGCCGGAAGGTCTTTCCTGCTCCCCGCTGATCCCACTGCACGATCGTAAAATCCTTCTCCCAGGAACGCAGCAGTGGACTGAAGATGGAGTACACCGATCCCGGCCCTCCATGAATAAACAGCAGCACCGGATTGCGCCGGTTTTCCCCCCGGATGGTCACCCATTGTTCAATCCCGCCAATACGTACAAAGCCGGATTCAGCGATTCCTTCGGAAGCTGTTATACGAAGCAGCCGCGCATTTTCCTGTTGATTTCTTTTCCGCATCACAATTTGAACCAAAGCATTGCTCATATGAATTCCCCGCTTTCATTTTATAATGAGTGAGTTACTCACTCATCTTTAATCATAAAGATAATGGATTCCTGGATCCTTTGTCAATGGGTATATTGAGTTTTTTCTCTGATAAGATGCCAAAAGCGGCCAACGCCTTTTCGCGTTGACCGCTTTTATTATTGTCCTTGATTTACGGCTTTTTTGGCAGATCATTCGCCTCCCGAATGAGGGAGAAGTATTGGTCGGCTAGCACCGGCTGGTATTCCGGTCCGAGCGAATCCGTCAGCTTCACCACATCGGTCGGCGTCATATTCCAGGCCAGCAGTCCGAGGGATACGAACAGCGGAGATTTGCCATCCCACTTTGCTTTGGCGTCCGCCAGAATCTTTTGTCCGTCCTGTACGGTACTAATGCCCTGGATCGTCGATACAGGCAGGTTTCCATTCAGGATTTCCACACCGAAATGATCTTCCCAGCTCAGGAGCAGTCCGTTTGGACGGTAATTGTCCTCATAAGCTTTGACGACCGAGTCGCTGAGCGGAACGTTTTGGTTCGCAACGCGGTTCAGTACGTAGGGTACGGTCATTCCGGTCTTTTTCAGGTATGAGGAAGTCTTCTTCAGGAATGCAGGCAGCGTCTTCTCCGGCCAAGCGTTCGGGTAGAAGTACCCGCCGCCGGAAGGTCCAGCGATCAGCTGGTCGTTCGCCGTAGCCGTGCTTCTGTAGTAGTTCAGCATAGCCGGCGCCCCGTCGTACAGCATCGGACTGGACGTCCAGTTGATCGGCACTTTGCCGCGGTTCGGATCATCCCACAAATTGCGCATCCGGTGCTGGTTGTACTGGAAGTTGTCGCCTTCGCTGAAGGTGTACGTCACATAAATTTTATTTTCGAGCTTTGGTGTCTTGACCTTGTCGGACGGAAGCGGCCCTTGGCCTTTGTTCTCCGTACCGGAAAATACGGTCAGATTACTGAACCAGTCGGCAGCAAGAACGTAGATACTGTGGTTCGACAACAGCTCTACCCCGTTGAATTCGCCTTCGGTATCGTTGCTGAACCAGCCGAGGTATGGTGTTCCTGCAGGAACATCGGCAAGGATCTTATCAAACAATGCCTTTTGCTCAGGCGTATTGGTGCCCAGCCAGAATACCATCGCCTTGTTGGCGACCGCATAATCGCGGAGATAGCCGTACGGCTCTTTCTGTTCCGATGAAGGCGGAGCTTCGTTGCCCGCAAGCACCTTAAATTGGTTCCACATGTCCACCGAAGCGGTCAACGACTTCGTGCCAGCAGGTACTTTAAATTCGTAGACAAAGTACCGCCCGTTGTCTGCGAACCGGTGTCCTCCGCTGCCGGCGGAAAGCTGCGAGCCTTGGGCGTCGTACAGGAAAGGCTTCTCGTCATCGGTTCCGGGCACAAACTGGGCGATCGTCTGACCATCAGCCTTCACGGTCACTTCATGAACGGCCGATCCCCATCCGTCCTGCTGGAACGCATCCTCAAAGCGGAGGTATACCGCATCCGTACCCAGGAAAGACGTCAAATCCAGGTCGTAGATCTTGCGGTTCTTCGCATCCCGTTCCTGCGTCTTCTCCTCAGCCACCACTTTGAACGACTGCGGGAGTCCCGGAGGCAGCTTCACTGACGTATCCGGGCTCAGCCCGATCAGCATCCGGTGCGTCGTCTGCTTCCACAAATTTTCGTACTGCCAGGTGTAGGCATCCAATTTATCCTTAAACTTGCCCTGCAAATCATCGAGCACTTTCAGGCCATAAGGAGCCGCTGTCAGCTTAGCGCTGAGCTCCGGGCTGGCGACCACCGCATCCTTCAGCCCGGCAAGCGTTGTCGCCACGTTAATGCTGTCCGGCACTTTCGGATCGTAGACGATGATTCCCTTCACTTCTTTTTTAAAATCGCTTACCAGTTCCCAAGGATCGTCATGCACCGTATAAGGCACCTTGAGATCGTTCAGCCAAGTCATTTTGCCTTCTTCCTGACTCTCCAGCAAATAGATTCGAGGCTGGTTTCGGTTGACGATGCCCTGCAGGGTCGCCAGCATGATCTTGACGTCTCCGGGGGCGTCATAAACGTCCGCAACGTCCAGATGCTTCACCTTAGCAAAGCTTGGAAGCGCTTGCGATTCCGGCCATTTGATGCCGCTGGATGAGGATGAGGGGTTTGCCGCCGGTTCGGCGGACGCGCCCATGGAGATGGACAGCGCACAGACCGCAGCGAGACAAACCGTGGTGAACTTTCGAAGCATGAACAATACACCTCAACTTTACGCTGATTTGGTTGGCAATTGAAAGAAACACCCTACTCCCGGCCCGTATTTGAAACCTCGCCATGCTGAACGCCGAACGGAATCGAGGTTCTCCATTGCTGTTATACAATCTATATTTAATATATCTAATATTGCTTTACAAGGCTTTCGACAAAAATAGTTAAAAAATTAGTACTCGCGGAGCATCCACTTAGTCCATTGTTCCGAATAGACGGACAGAAAAAGATATGTCATTTTCATACCAAAAAGCCTCAGGTCACGGATGATCCTGAGACTTTTGCTTCGCACTCTCTACTTGATCGTCAATCGTCCAAGCCGATTGCATTCTTCGGCAAACCACACCGTGCCGTCTGCGGCCACAGCGATGCCATGCGGTTCCGCTCCCTGTGTCGGAATATTATATTCGGTCAGTTTACCGTCCACGGTGATGCGGCCGATCCGGTTCGCCCCCCATTCCGTGAACCAAAGGTCCTGGCCGATTCCGGACGTGATCGCGTGAGGCTTCGCCCCTTCGGTAGGCAGCGAATACTCGCTTATCTCACCGTCCGTCGTGATTCTGCCGACCCGATTCCCGGCGATCTGCACAAACCACAGCGCGCCGTCAGGCCCCGCCGTAATTCCGACCGGTGCGGAACCTGGCGTTGGAAGCGCATAGTGAGTAACTGAACCGTCCGGTGCGATGGTGCCGATCCGATTTCCTTGGTTTTCCGTAAACCACAGCTTCCCGTCACTGCCTGTGGTGATGAAAGATGGAAAAGCACCCTCATGAGGAAGCTTGTACTCGGTCACTTCACCCGCAGGGCTGAGCCTGCCGATCCGGCCGGTCATCATCTCGGTGAACCAGATCGCCCCGTCAGGCCCTTCAGCGAGACCAAACGGTGCACAGCCCGGGTCCGGCAGCTTATACTCCTTGAACTCTCCACCTGGCGTCATCCGGCCGATTTGCCCGGTATGATATTCGTTAAACCAAAGATCCCCGTTTCGGTCGCAAAGGATCGACATTACCCCCGCATTGGGCGTCGGCACCTCAAACGCGGTAAACTCGCCGCGCTCGTTCCGGGCTCCGATCCGGTTCCTTTTTTGCTCCGTGAACCACACGGTCCCATCCCTGCCAGCCGCAATACCGTACGGCCCAGAGTCCGGCAAAGGCAAGGGAAATTCCTCTATTTCAATTCTCATCCGCCCTTCCTCCTTCCTCTTGCTTCGGCCTGCCCATCTGCCGCAGCAGATCCATGTCGCCGCTGGCGATGGCGCCCATGAACCGCTCGATTTCTTCGATATCGTGATCCCACCAGCGGATCACCAGCAGCTCGGCGATCACCTCGGGTGCGTAGCGCTTGCGGATTTCCTTCGCGGGGTTGCCGCCGACGATGGTGTAAGGCTCGACGTCCCTTGTCACGACGGCTTCGGCCGCGATGATCGCTCCGTCGCCAATCTTCACGCCCGGCAGGATCGTTGCCCTTCGTCCGATCCAGACGTCGTTTCCCACAACGGTATCCCCTTTGATCGGAAGCTGATCTAGTGTTGGCGTGTGGGCTTCCCAGCCGTTTCCGAAAATGTTAAAAGGAAACGTGGAGCCGTCCATCCGATGGTTGCCTCCATCCATCATAAAGCGCGCCTCTCCGGCAATCGAGCAAAACTTGCCGATAATTAGCTTGGTGTCGAGAAATTCGTAATGATATAACACCTGATCTTCAAACGACTCTCCATTGATCGCATAGTAGTAAGAATAATCTCCCGCGATCAAATTCGGCATCGTGATCACGTTTTTGATAAACTGCATATTGTTGTCCCCGGGTATCGGGTACTTCGCGTTCGGATTAGGACCTGGCATGCAAGTCACTCCTTTCGGTCATTCAGCAGATTTAATAGCGTCTTTGTCGCCTCATTGACACACAAAAAAGCCTCCTGTCCCGATGTTCAGGACAGGAGGCTGTATACGCATGGAAATCCGCTGAATCCTCTCGTCAAGAGGCTGCGCCATGATCCCGTATTTTAAGAAGCAAATGCCCCACCGGCATGAGTTCTTAAAAAAGCCCGCACGAATCCTATCCTAAACATCGTTTCAAACGATTGTTTTGTGTGGATAGGATTAGTAGATCATTGGCCTAAGGTCACCCTTTCATGACTTGAATGCCCTTAATTTACCATACCGCAGGCACCGATTCAACCTTTTTTTCCATAAAGCGTTGCACGATTACTAGTTTAAGTTTTGGCTATGTACACCACATCCGGCTCGACGTTCCGCGGCTGCTCAATGCGGATTTCTTCCACTCCGGCAAAAAGGGAATCGAGGAGCGCCTTAAATGCCGGAGACGCCGAAGCACTCCAGAAAGACATGACGCCTCCGGGATTCAGCAGGCGGGTAAGCGCCTCCAACCCTTCCGGAGAATACAGGCTTTCATTGTCTTGAAACACCGTCCAATCTGGCCCGTTATCGATGTCGAAACATAGCGCATCGAAAGTCTCGTCGGTCTCGGATATCCATTTCAGCAGGTCGGCGCATACGACCCTCGTCTTTGGGTGGGACAGCGCGTTTCCGGAAAATGGCGCCAAATAAGTCCGGTTCCAGGCGATGACCTGGTCTTCGATTTCCACGACAGTGACTTGACCGGTTTGCGGATGATGCACCGCCTCTCCCAAAGAATAGCCGACACCTAAGCCTCCGATCAGCAGGGTCATGCCGTCTTTGGCGCAGGCCTCGATGGCCGAACGGACAAGCCTTTTTTCCGACTCGCCGTTATAGGTGGCCATGAGAAACGTACCGTTGCTGATCAATTCGTATTCGCCGCCCCGGCGCTGCAGCTGAATTTCACCGCGCGGGGTATCGCAGCGTTCCAAAACTTCCAATGGGTCTACTAGCACGTAACCGCCTCCCTAGAGATACTCCCATTTTTCCCACATTTCCACCGGATTCAACTCATAGATTTCTTTTTCACGATACAGGTAGTGATGCATAATGAATTCCCTGCGGATCGTGGCAAAATCGGGATGAAACGTTTTAATGAACTCGTTGATTTCCTTCTCCGTGTATTTTCGTCCCATATCCAGGTTTCGCACCATAAACTCAAGCACAATCAGCTTTTTCTTGAGCTGTGCCGGGATGTTCTTCAGGCGGCCGTCATCCATGATGAAGCTTTTGAGCACGGTGTCCCGAAGCTTCTCGTTCTTAGCGGACAACTGCGGCCCTGGCTGGTCCTCCTGGGGCTCATAATTTCGAATCAGCTTCAGCAGCTGGCCTTCCGTACGCTCGATCATGTCCTGCGAAATCCGGTAGTACGACACGTTCTTTTCCCGGCGCTCCATGACAACCCCGACTTCCTTTAATTTGGCTATATGATGCGTGATCGTCGCAGGGGTGACACCCAGCTTCTCCGCAAGGGTCATTCCGTTGATTTCTTCTTGAGACAGGAGTACCAGAATCCGAATCCGGTTCCGGTCGGCTAAAGCCTTATAATAATTGACCAGTTTATCGAGCTGCAGAAAAACCACCCTTTATATGCATATTAAATTTAATGTTTATTAAATATAAGGATAATCAATATTTTCGCTTCCGTCAAGAAAAAGCGCTGGGGAAGCCCCTCTGTCCCTAAAGCTTGCAACGGTTATTTATCAAGATCGGGCTATTGCCGGAAAAGGTACCTTCCAGAAAAAAAGACCCCATATCGGGAGTCTGGTCATTGTGAAAATATGCTGTGTGTGAATAAAATTCAGATTCAACGCATCCTAGTTACGCTCTTCTGTGCTTGGCCTCCTGCTCTTCGGTTACCCGATCAAGCCATTCTTCCACCAGGACGTGGAATAACCTGCTTTGTTCGATCTGAAGATTATGGCCGGCCCGATCAAGCATGACGAAGCTTGCCCGCGGATACTCGTTCGCAAACGCCCACTGATTCCGATAACCGACGATATGATCCTGCCGGCCGGCCAGAATAAGCACGGGCTTCACATAAGGGCTGCCCAGCTGCTCCGCTTCAGGCGAGAAATCATAACGCTTGCGTAAACGCTCCAGAAACGGCCGATTAGCTTTTTTGAGCCCGGTCACAATTTCCCGTTCAAACCGGCTCCAATTGTACTCGTCCTGAACCGTATGCATCCCGGTAAATTCACCCGCGTACGGATGGTTCAACTGCGCCATAAACTCTTCATCCCGGGCAATGAGCTGAAATGCCGGCGCGTCGTGCTTCGCCTGTCCGGCCGTCGGACAGATCAGGAGCAGACCCTCAATTTGATGCTGACGCTTCTTGAGCAGTCCTCTGGACAAATAGCCGCCGTAAGATTCTCCAGCCAAAATAAAAGGCTCATCCCCCAAAATTTCTCCAATAAACTCATCGAGCGCCTTCAGCATATCATCCGTACTCTGGATACCGTCCGTAACAGTGCTGTCCCCCATTCCCGGCAAATCCGGATAAATCCTTTTCCAGCCGGATTGGCTCTTGAACACCGGTTCCATACATCCCGTCATGAGGTGATGGTCACAGGAAAACCCATGCAGCAGCAAAACCGGCTTACCGTTGCCGTGAATCTCGTAGTGAATCGTCGTATGTCTCAGCTCGCATTTCATAAAGAATGCCTCCTCACTATTTACATAGATATCTATGTATTACAGTGTACCGAATAATTTCATAGATGTCTATGTATTTGCAGATGAAGCATTAGAACCTCTTGAATATTTGCTCCAACAGCGATTCAAGCTGGACCTGCTCCTTGTCGGAAAGTCCGCCGTATATGGTCTCGTTGAGACGGGCGGACACTTCCTGGAACACCGGCTCCAATTCTTTCCCTTTTGGCGTCAGCGAAACCAGCGTAATGCGGCTGTCTTCCTTGCTCTTCACTTTGCGGACATATCCCAGCTTCTCCAGTTTGTTTACGAGCACAGTGACCGTCGGCTGCGTCCGGTCGATTTTTTCGCTCAGGACGGTTATGGGCTGCATGTCCTGGATATACAGCGCCCACAAAATATCGCCGTGTGAGGAAACGATGCCCTCGATGCCGCGCTGTTCCAGTTCCGATATGATCATGGCGTTAATGGCGTTGCGGATTTTGCTGAACATCGTGGCTGCGTTTTTTTTCATCCTAATCCCATCCTGTCAAATAGAGTACATATACACCGAGTTCTCCCTGTTTCACTCCATGCCAACTAACAAAAAGGACATCCGCGAATTCATTGGAAGCAATCCGGGACATCCTTATTTTATCATGATAGAGCATGGATTCAGTACAGCAAATCTTTGCCGTACTGCTCTCCCTCCAGCATATCGTAAACCACAAGCTTGTAATCGTTCAGCAGCAACTGCTGCTCCGGCGTCAAGGCAGAGATCACGGCGTTATCCTTGCCGATTAACACGCTTTTGTTCAAGCCGGGAATTTCGGACTTCACTTTCTCCAGCAGCTTGTAATACGCCGGCATGCTCTGGCCGGACAGCTCGAACACGGTCGGTCCGATAAAAGCGGGACTCATCGTGCCCGGAGATTTGCTGCCGATATCAAAGTTGGCCAAGTAGATCAGCTTTGTCTCATGCTTCAGGCGCGGGTTGTCGTTAAATCCGGCCTGGGCATACACCCCGGAGGACAATGCCGGCAGGTGATCGCCCCAGAACGCGACGATCGTCGGCCGCTGAATCGTCTTCAGCTGTTGGCTCAAGTAAGCCACCGCCTCATCCGTCAGCTTGGTATCATGTGTGTACGTTTCCAGCTCGTCTTTGTATTCCGGTTTGACGCCGGAAACCGTAATCGTGTTCGAACCGTTCAACCCCTTGGTAAACGGAAAATGGTTCTGCATCGTCACCAGGTGCAGGAACGTCGGCTTGCTCGCCGACTTCAGCTCACGAACGGCTTCCTGCACGGCGGCCATGTCGGAAATGTAGCCGTTCGGCGTATACCGCTTGGCGTTCGGCAGGTCCTTCTCGCTCGTGAATTGGTCGAAGCCGAGAATCGGATACACCCGATTGCGGTTGTAGAACGTGTCATCGAACGGATGCAGCGCCAGCGCCTCGTATCCCCGGTCCTTCAGAATGCTGACGATGGACGGCAGTGAGGACATTTTGACAATTCGCTGCTGGTACGGAATCGACCCGTCCTTCAAAAAATACATCGACAGGCCGGTCAGCGCCTCGAATTCCACGTTGGCCGTGTTGCCTCCAAACTCAGGGGACAGCAGAAAACCATCCGGCGTCGATTGGGCGTTCTGGTGAATAAACTTCAGCGGATCCTCGCTGAACGTATAGGACGGCATCCGGGTCGGGTCAAAAAAAGCCTCGTCCATCATATACATAATATTCGGCTGCTCTATCGTTTTGTTTGACGGCGTACCGGTAGATGTTCCGTATTTTTGCGAGATGGCTTCGATCGCTTCTTTGCTGTAACCCTCCGGTTTTTCGATCAGGTTCTGCATCAGGTTGCCGGCGAAGGCGTACACGAACCCGTTCTGGGCGTAGTTGACCTTCTGGTTCCACGGAATGTTCTGATACTTCAGCGATGTGGCCAGTGCGTGCTGGCCTCCTACCATTTGTATAAATCCGCCGACTGCCACCAACGAGATAATGCCAAGCGTAATCCGCAGCGGAAGACGGACCTTGACCTTTGGCAGCTTCAGCATCAGATAGATCAATGCCGCAACGAGCAGTACCGATACGATGACTGCTGTCGGCGAAATCATACCCTTCGTAATTTTCGTCATTTCCTGGGCGTTCTTGATCTGCATTAAATCCCATGGAAATAGAGGCTCGCCCGTTGTGGACAACTTCTCATAATTGGCGATCCCGAGGACCACGCATACGATAAAAGCGATCAACGCCCCCGTATAGACATTCGGAATAATCATGGCACAGACCAGCAGCACGAAAAAGAAAAACAAACTGCCGGATAAATACAGCCAGTAATATTGGGAAATCCAGTTCAGCACGCTTCCGATATTCATTCCGAGCGAAGCCGCCTGCATGAAGAAGTTCAAAATAAAACCGCCGAGCAGCAAGGAGAAAAGGGTTGTCCCCACCCGCCTGGACGGCACAAATAATTGGCGCACGGTATCACTCCCATCTGTTCTCAAGCGAACAGTATACGCCAATTATCTTAAAAAAACATTAAAATCGTACGAAAATTTAACATTCTCTTTATACTGACATTACAATTCTGTGAATTGACAAACCCCCACGGAAATGCCGTGAGGGTCGGATCATACCTATATCGACTTGCGAACTTTGCTAGAAGCTGTTCACAATCGCATCGATTTCTTGCATTTGTTTAGCCGATAATGGGCCAAGGGATACAGCACCTGCCAGTTCCTCCACCTGCCGTCTCGTTTTAAAGCCCGGAATCGGGATCGCGGCATCGCTTCTCGCCCACAACCAGGCAAGGGCTCCCTGCACCAGCGTCCGCTCGCCGCTCGTCAAAATTTCTTTGATGGCGTCAAGCTTCTCAATGAACTCGGGAAGGGGGCTGCCGTCTTTAAAGTACCTCACCCAGTCATGCCCGCTGCCTCTGACATCCGTATTCGGCAGGCTTGTCTCCGGCCGGAATTTGCCGCTCAAAAGCCCCATCGCCAGCGGCGTGTTGTTAATGCTTGCAAGACCCAAGCGCTCGCAAACGGCCACGACGGCACGGTTGTCATGGAAAACATTTTGCTCATGTTGAATGGCGGCTGCATGCGACCGGCTGGCGAAAAATTCGGCGTTCTCCGCATCACCCGTGCTCCACCCGTATGCCCGGATAAGCCCCTCCCCGCGCAGACGTTCCAGCGGATCGATCACGGACTCCATCTCTTCGCGGGTCAATGAACCCGGATGAATTTGCAGCAAATCGATGTAATCGGTCCCCAGCCGTCGGAGCGAACGCTCGCAGGCAAAGCGTACATAGGAGGGCGAGACGTCGTAACGCAAATGTACTTCCCTGTTCGCGGCGTCCTGCAAAAATCCGAATTTGGTGGCGATCACCACTTGTTGCCGGCGCCCCTTGACCGCGCGCCCCAGCACTTCTTCACTATGTCCGGTTCCATAAGCGTCGGCCGTATCAAAGAAGGTTACTCCCATATCCAGCGCCGTATGAATGGCCGCTTCCGATTCCGCATCGTCCACCTCGCCCCATCCGTCAGGCAGGCCGCCGAGCGTAAAGTTTCCGCCAATCGCCCAGCAGCCGAGCCCCAGTGGGCTTACAGGAATACCGGATGATCCCAAGGTTCTGTTCATCAACATTTCCTCCCTTTCGCTTGTGTATGGCTTCATTATAATAAGGAAAATGGCTTATGATCAGAGCCAATACATGCGATTTTGGAAGAACCAATTTAGATGAATTACCAACAAGGGTTTGTCGACCGCCTAAGCCGGTAGGTCCGAATTATGAGTTTGTAAAGTAGTTCTGATCGATGTCAGCAATCAACCTGGGCTGCACGGGAGACCAGCCCAACTGCTCTTGGGTCCAGGTGCTTGAGGCCGGGTTGTCCATCTTTACCATGGCAGCAAGAAAACCGAAATGTTCATCAACCTCCTCGGGGGGAATGGCCTTTACCGGCACTTCAAGGCGTTGGCCAATGACATTGGCGATATTTTGGAACGGGATTTCTTCTTCGCCGACACCATGCAGCCGTGCGCCGGAAGGAGCCTTTTCCAAGGCCAACCGGAACAGGTGCGCGAGATCGAGAAGGTGCACAGCGGACCACCGATTAGACCCTTTGCCTAAGTATGCCGAGAAACCTCTGGTCTGAGCTAGGTTGATGAGGGCCGGGATGAATCCATGATCCCCTTTGCCGTGTACGGACAGCGGGGGCCGCACCACCGATACACGCACACCTTGTTGGGCGAATGACAGTGCCGTCTCTTCGGATCGGATCCGAAGCGCTGCGAACGACTGTGAATCCAGCGGGTCCTCTTCCATCGCGAGACGGCCCGGTCTAAGAAGGGCGGTACCGGATGTGACAACGAGGGGCCGATTCGTTCCCGCGAGCGCTTCGCCCAACGTCTCGATCGCTCGCCGGTCCGCTTCGACGGTGTCTACAAAGTTCGTGGTTTCGTCAAAGTTGTTAAAATCCGTGTTAAAAGCCGTGTGAATGACACCGTCCGATGCCTCGGCGCCAGCTTTAAGGCTGTCGAGATCGTGGAGGTTGCCCCGATGCACCTCAACCCCGGCGGCAGTCAATGCTTCGGCCGATTTGTCTGATCGGGCAAGCCCCACCACATGATGTCCGGCACCCAAGAGTTCGCGGACGACAGCGGAACCGATAAAGCCTGTTGCTCCTGTAACAAAAACACGCATAGTAAAGTCCTCCTAAAGCTGTAGAGTAGTTTAGCTGCTGCATCTCTTCCGGCGGTGATCTCTTATCCCCTTGCCGCTGATTCAACGTTAAACTTAGCATACTCCACAGCTCACCTAGATCTTTGCCTGATCCTCGCCGCTCTTTGCCTGATATTCTGGAATGCTTCCCGAATCTGATCGAACCCCCGCCTCACCCACACCATTCGGTCAGTCCATGATTAGTTCTCTTTGACGCAATCTGGAAACGTCCCTTCTTGGAGGGCGTCCAAAATAAGCGCTGTAATCCCGGCTGAACTGGGAGTCGCTTACATACCCTACAAGCCGGCATGCAGTGGTCGCGTCCATTTGGCGAGATAACATCAGATGCCGGGCTTCTTGAAGGCGCAGCGCTTTTTGGTATTGCAGCGGGCTCATCGACGTGACTGACTTAAAATGCTTGTAAAAAGTAGACACACTCATATGCTCCAATTCCGCTAAGTTTTCAACCTTTATTTGCTGAGAAAAATGGTCACGGAGCCAAGCAATGGCCTTCACCACAGGCTGCATTTCCGAGTCAGCAAAACCCATTTCGGCAACATGAACGCCGACGGGGCTGCGCAGAAGGCGTATTAAAATCTCATCCACTGCGAGTGGAGCCAGCAATTCGGCATCGCCGGGGTGAAATAGATACTCTATCAGTCTCGACATCGTCCTTACAATGCCTAAGTCTGCGTGAGTGACGTAGCATGCAGTCCGTTCATGAATTGGAGGCAGTCCCTGGGGATACACTTTCAGGACCAACTCGGCGATTCTTTGCGGATCCAGATCCAGTCTGACACCAAGCAGCGGCTCGGAATGACTGGCTTGTGTGGTCTGAACAGCAACCGGCAGGGCCGCGGGCGTCACAAACATATCCGATTGGCCGATCCGATGAACCTCCTTCCCGACCGTGATGTCCTTGGCTCCTTGCACAACGATTCCCAAAGAAGGCGAGTAAAAGGTTTTAACGTTGTCCATATCTACTCGTGAATAGCGGCCGATGAACAATCCAGGGATGCGCTGATCAAAGGCACCGTCATGCGGAGCATACAGGTAGATCAGCTGTATCAGCCGGGCTGTTTCGGCTTCAAGCGTCCCCCCGGCGTCAGGATATGCCGATGGAACTGCATGTTCATTCATTAGCTGCACCGTTTTTAACAACTCCTCATATCATATACTTCCTCCCTTAACGATAGCTTCGATACTCTTTCATCTCAAGGCTCAATTAGAATTAACACCGACGGCTTCTACTTCAGAAGTAAAAAAAGTGCTGCGGATATACTCCGGATTGCCCAGCAGCGGCCGTCCGATGGCGATAAAGTCCGCCAGTCGGTCCGTTAGGATAAACTCGGCAAGTTCTTTGGTGTAAATTTTACCCACGGCAATGATGGGAATACTCACGTATTGCTTTATAATGGAGGCATAGGGTACCTGATACCCGTCGGGCGTCGCGGCGGGATTGACCGGGAGCAGGCCGCCGGAAGACACGTCAACGGCATCGATCAGTGGTTCCAGGGAAGCAGAAATTTGCGCCACATCTACGGGCGTAAGGCCCCCTTCGGTAAAATCGGACGCGGATACGCGGATCAGTACCGGATAGTCGCGTCCCACCTCCGAGCGGACGGCTTCCAAAATGTCACGCAGAAACCGGGTTCGTTTTTCCGGAGAGCCGCCATATTCATCTGTCCGGTGGTTGGACAGCGGGGAGAGGAACTGATGCACCAAATGGCCGTGTGCTGCGTGCACTTCGATGCCGTCAAAGCAGGCTTCCAGGCTTCTTCTGGCAGCTAGCCGGAAATTATCGATCTCGCTCCAGATCTCCGACAAGCTCATTTCTTCCGGAATCCCGTATTCGTCGTCGTAGGCAATCGGACTCGGTGCTAGCAGACGAGACACCCCGTTTCTCCACGACTTTCTGCCGCCATGCGTAAGCTGAATGAAAACCGGCGTGTTTTTGGCGTGGACAGCTTCGACCACTTTTTTCAAAGGGGCGATATGCTCATCCGTAAAAATACCGATGTCGTTGCTGAACAGCCTGCCGTTCGGCGATACCCCGGTCGATTCCAGCATCACCATCGCGGCTCCGCCGGCAAGCCGTCCGTAGTGGTTCACGTGATAATCGGTGGCGAACGCTTCGGGCGTCCCCTGGTTCTGCTGCATGGGGGAAACGATCAATCTGTTGCTCAGCTTCAGCCCTCCGATATGTTTTTCGCTATATATGATGGTTTTCATGGTTATCTCCTCCTAAGACTCTTGTGTTTGGATTTCTTAACTCCATTGTAAGAGTCACAGGGGCATCGTTACATACAAAAACCAAGTTATTCCTACCCTTATACTTTGAATTTGAAGTTATCCACCGTTCCGGAATTTATAATTTGAAGGTTCTGTCCGGAATCTGAATCAAGAGGCTTGCTCTGCCTGGATTTTTTTCAAATGACGAAAGGAGTTCACTTTATGGACCAAATTGACCTGCGTATTTTAGATATTCTGCAAAAGGATGCCCGGATTTCCATTTCCGAGCTGGGCCGCATGATCAACATGTCCGGTCCGGCCGTGACCGAGCGGATCCGCAAGCTGGAGGATAAAGGCGTCATAGCATCCTACCGTGCGGTGCTGTCTGCTGATAAAATAGGCAAACCGATCACGGCGTTTATTCTCGTGCAGGCCGATCACTGCAACGCATTGACCGAATTCTGCTCCCAGTCTCCCGACGTGCTTGAGCTGCATCAAATCAGCGGTCAATATAATTTTATCCTGAAGGTGGTTGCGGCTTCGATGCAATCGCTGGAGGAGTTCCGGATGGCCTGCAGCAAGTACGGCTTCACGCAGACGATCACCGTGCTGTCAACGACGTTTGATTCCAGAGCTTTTGCGCTGGACGAACCTTAAGCATCCGCAAGAAACTTATGCACCGCTAGTACGGCGTTTCGTTGAATTGATAATTGGGGGGATGACAGGACATGAAGCATGATGGAAACAAGCCTGAGCCATTTTTCGAGCTTGTAACCCAAGGTACGGGCAATGGATTGAAGCAGCACGACTTGTCCGGTTTGATTTGGCACGATGAAGAAATGACGTTTGATTCGATGTATGAAGCCCAAGTATGGGCATTGGACGAACCCTATAACAAACTCGGCTGGGAGTATGACGGGTACCGGACGGCCGATCCGAAGATCGCCGGCGCCCTGGTATGGGAGCTGATGAAAGCGAAGACCGCGGGTGACGGCAGGCGTGAGGTGTTTGCCGACGAGCAGCACGTCATTGATAAAACAACCATCTATCGGGTATGGGTCAAATGGACCCGCCCCGAGCCCGGGGCGTTACATTCGGATTAAAGCGTTCTTCGCATCTTAACCTCAAATTCCGGTTTCGTGATGTACTCCATATAATGGATTTTACCGCTAAAGTCCAGGTAAGCCTGATAGCGGAGCCGGATGGCCGGCGCGGTTACGAGGTCGAGCACCTGACTTTTCGGCACCCAGCGGCTGTCTGAAGTCTCTTCGGATGTGCACAGCTCCCCTCCAGTTGGTGTACATACAAAGTCCAGCATCAGCTTGGTCGGAACCGGGGTTTGTCCGTCATGCCACAGGTAGCTGCCCGTATTGGAATAAATCCCGATCAGATGCGACACTTCGGTGTCGATGCCGCTCTCTTCCTTGATTTCTCTGGTCAGGGCATCCATCAAGTTCTCACCATTCTCCACCTGGCCACCGGGAAAAACCCATCCGCCGTGCCGTGTCTTGACCAAGAGAATATCCCCGCGGCCGTTCTCAACAAAGCCTCCGACGGCTCCGATATGCGTAGGCATCATCATGCAATCAACCTCCAAGTAAATGATTACGTTTCAGCAAAAAAACAAGGCTGCCGGGCAGGCCCGGCAGCCGCTTCCCTATCGGAGTGCTTTAGACTTCGTCCCAGATCCGCTTCAGGTTTTCAAGGCCAAGCTTCGTGCCTTCCCGGCACTCTTCCATGCCCTCGAACTCCAGCGTAATGTATCCGTCGTAGCCGGATTCTTTAATCAAACGGAGCACCCGCCGAACATCGATATCGCCCTGCCCGAAGATAGCTCCCCGCAAATAGTTGCCGTGTGAGGTAAGAAACCAGGCGCCGCCTCCCGGATTTTGATCCGCCGAACGGATATAGAAATCCTTTACGTGCACAAGCGATGCATAAGGGAGATTCCGTTTGACGCCGACAAGCGGCTGCTCATCGACGCAGAGGAAGTTGCCGATATCGAGCGTCGTTTTGAAATTGGGACGGTCCACGGCCTGCAGCACGCGCTGAACACGGTCGCTGGCCTGAACGCTCATGCCGTGATTCTCGACGGTGGTCGTGATGCCGAACCCCGCCGCATAATCGGCGATCCGCCGGCAGCCTTCGACGATCTGGTCCAGGTTGGCTTCGAGATAATCGATGCCCCGCTTCTCCGGCGGCAGCGTAAATGCGGTCACGTCATGACGCATATGCTTCATACCCAATCGGCGAACGGTGTCCACATGCCGCTTGATGCGTTCAATTTCGTCTTCAAAGGCTTCCGGCGTATCCTGTACGAAGTTGGCCGGCATCGAATAATTAGACAGCTCGATGCCTTTGGCGGCGGCCCGCTCACGAACCGCATCGGCCAGCTCCGGCTGATCCTCCAGCGTAAATCCGTACGGTACGATCTCCATATGTTCCCCGCCCTGCTCCGCAATCCAGTCGATGACGTCCAGTACGGTCATCTCTCCCGCCTTAATCGCTTGCAAAAGGCTGTATGTACTTACTCCAGGCTTCATTCGCGCAATCCCTCCGGTCTGTTGTTAAATTTCTTCTGTCAGTTCCAGTTCGATGACCGTATCCAGTTCATCCGGCAGATCGCCGCCGGTCAGGTGAATAAACGCGCCGCTGTCCGTATCCGAATATTGATCGGCCATCCAAGGCGTTTCCACGTGCAGCTCGCTGCTGTCCGACAGCAGGCGGGCCTTCTTGATCTTCCCCTTCAGTCCCTGGAAGTAGATCGGGCCGATGCCGCGGTCAAAAATATGGGCGTACAGCTTATTGCCTTTTTGCGTATACCGCCCCCACTCTGGCTTGGGAAGCGCCGCAATTCCGCAGCCGTAAATGCTGTCCCCGTTCCGGCGCAGCCATTCACCAACAACGGACAAAATGGCCAGGGACTCCTTTGGAATTTCCCCTTTGGCGTCCGGTCCGACGTTCAGGAGCAAATTGCCGTTTTTGCTGACGCATTCCACCAGCGCACGGATGACCTGTCTCGGAGACTTATAGTTTTTGTCCGTCGCATGGTAGCCCCAATGGTCGTTTAGGGTGATACATGCCTCCCACGGAATCGGCTCGCCCAGGTCATTCACGATGCCGCGCGGCGGAATAATCTGTTCAGGCGAGAAGAAGTCACCCGCGTATTCCTCCGGCTCCGCCGCCATAATATTGCCGCCCAAGCGGTTGTCGATGACGATGTCCGGCTGCAGGGAGCGGATCATCCGGATCAGCTCGGTGGCGCGCCACTTTTCGCCGGTCATATCATCATATGAGAAATCGAACCACATGATATCGATTTTTCCATAGTTGGTCAGCAGTTCGCGGACCTGTCCGTGCATATACTCCAAATACCGGTCGAATTGCTCCTCCCGGTTCTTGTACGATTCTTCCGCACGCATCGGGTGCTGGCGGTCGCCGAAGGCAGGATAATCCGAATGGTACCAATCGATCAACGAATAATAGAAACCGACCTGCAGCCCCTCTTCGCGAAACGCATCGACATACTCGCGGATCAGGTCTCTTCCAGCCGGCGTATTCGTTGCTTTATAATCCGTCAGCTCGCTGTCAAACAAGCAGAAGCCGTCGTGATGTTTGGTCGTCAGCACGGCGTAGCGCTGTCCTGCCGCTTTGGCCGCCTTGGCCCATGCACGCGGATCATACAGAGTCGGATTAAACTCCTCAAAATAGGCTTGGTACTGTTCGTTCGTGATGCGCTCCTGGCTCCGTACCCATTCGCCTCTGGCCGGAATCGCATACAATCCCCAATGAATAAACAGGCCAAAGCGGTCGTTCATTAATGTTGCCGTTCTTTCAAAACGCGGATTCATGCCCTATTCGCCCTCCAATAGCTGTTTTCTTGACTTGTGCCGCAGCAAAATTCGACAGCGTTGCTTACTGCACTGCCGGACGGCACTCCCTTATTCTTCGTTCCGGCATCCGGGATACCCTTTTATTCAAACTCGCTTTTTTCGCACGAAATCTAGTCATCTATGAATACCGTCATGGTTTAAGAAAAAAAGGTCACACCTGGATTGCCAGGCGTGACCTTTTGACATAGGGAGCTTAAGTTGTTCTTCTGTCAGACCCGCCGGTCAGCATCCGCCGTTTATCCGCGTCCGGATCACGGGTAACCGCGCTGTCTGCACCGAACACCATCGTCCAGCGTTCCTCCGCATCGTACGCAGGCCACGGCAGAGAAGGCGTTGAGGGCTGTCCGCGCTTGGCAAAAGACGTCCAGGCCTCCTGCATGCGTTCCGCCACGCTCCTCATCTCTTCGTTCACCGGCATACCTGCGCCTGCAAGCAAGTCGAGATTGTTAAACACAAACGGAATTTCGGCGGAATGAAAGGCCGTTCCCAGCAGCGGATCGCCCGGCACCATCGCATAATCGTAACGGTACATCCATACCGTCGCATGCGGCATCTGGGCTTCTGCGAACTGAAGGGTCGACCTCCAGAAGAACAGCTCGGTCATCGCCTGACGCTGTCCCTCCACGGTGGCCGGATATGCTTCGATCCAGCTCGCCGCTTCCTTCGATCCGGTTACCGCTGTATACGCCCGGGCGTTCTGTTCCTTGGTCAGCATAGGCATGCCTTCCGGTATAAAAAGCGCCCCCTCATCCCGGTTCGTACCAATGATGATCTCGATGCCGGCTGCGGAACCGGCAGCCACCGCATCCAAGGGCATCACAGGCAGCAGCTCCCCATCGACGACCGGCTGGAACAGCATGACGGCACTTGCTCCCGCCGCCTGTTTTAACTCGTCTGCCGCTCTTAGGATATCCTCGGCCGGTACTTCTTGCAGCCGCTCCAGCTGATCTTCAGGAATGCCAAGGATATCCAGCAGTCCCTTCGTAAGCAGCCTGCCATGGGAGTCCGAGATCGCCTGGGAAGCCCCGCTCTGCATAATCGCCCGGGTGAACAAGCCTTGTGCCGCAGGCATTGCGAGCAGCGCCGCGATGCTCATGCTTCCCGCCGACTCACCAAATACGGTCACCTGTTGAGGATCTCCGCCGAAAGCGGCGATGTTGTGCTTCACCCAGCGCAGCGCTTCGATTTGGTCCAGCAGACCGGCGTTGCTTACATAACCGTCTTCGGACTCTCCGGAAAATGGAGAAAAATGCGTAAAACCGAGTGGACCCAGCCGGTAGCTGAGGCTGACGACAATTAAGCCTCCCCGGCGCGCCAGCTCGGAGCCGTCATAAATGGGCAGTCCGCCGCCGCCCGTCACGAAGGCGCCGCCATGGATCCACACCATGACCGGAAGCGGCTGCGGTGCCGGCTCGTCAGGGGCCCACACATTGACGTACAGGCAGTCCTCGGACTGCGGGATCTGATCCCGTTTCAGTCTATACGCGCCACCCGTGGGGTTGACGCGCTGCGGGGCAAGCGGTACCGTCATGTCCCCGGATCTGACGCCTGCCCATGGCCGTGCAGGAAGCGGTTCCCGAAAACGCCGCTCGCCGACGGGGGGCTGGGCGTAAGGAATCGCCTTCCAAGTCCGGACGCCGTTCTGAACATATCCTTGAATCAGGCCATTATGAGTACGGATGAGGAGTTGGTCCAATTTCGTTAACATCCTTTCTAGCGTTGGAATCGTTCTACCATTGTAACACTAAAAATTGGACAAAGCCTAACCGAAGCTCGGTGCAAAAAACCATCTATCGACGACCACTTAAGGAAGCCATCGCCAAGAAAAAAACCTGTCTATATAGACAGGTGCTAATCGCTTGTGAAGCAGGCCGGTATCGGCTGCCTCTATCTTGCCGCCCCTTCCTTTTGGCTGCGGTAGGCCCAATGATTCGTCGGACCGCTCCCGCCGCCAATGCCGAGCGCGTTCTCGATGGCCGCCTGAATGAATTCACGGGCTGTCCGTACAGCCTCGTTGACCGGGTTCCCTTTAGCCAGCTCAGCGGCGATCGCAGCCGAGAAGGTGCATCCCGTTCCATGCGTATGACGCGTGTCAATCCGACTTCCTTCCAGGGTCGAGAAGGATTTTCCGTCGAAAGTAAGATCAACCGCCTTGTCAGACGATTCGTCATGTCCGCCCTTGATCACAACCATCGCCGGACCGTAAGCCGCGATGCGGTAGGCCGCCTCGCAGCGTTCCTCCATCGACCGGATCGCCATCCCCGCGATCACTTCCGCCTCCGGAATGTTGGGGGTGACGACAGCAGCCAGCGGCAGCAGCTTGTTCTTCAGCGCGTCAACAGCGTCCTGCTGCAGAAGGCGCGCGCCGCCTTTGGCGACCATAACCGGGTCGACGACCACATTCCTCCAGCCAAAAGCGGCTATTCGTCCTGCGACGGCCTCAATAATATCCGCGCTGAACAGCATACCGGTTTTGACCGCATCCACGCCGAGGTCGGTGCCCACGGCATCCATTTGTTCGGCTGCCGCAGCCGCGGGAAGCGGATATACGCCTTGTACCCCGAGTGTGTTTTGAACGGTAATGGCTGTAATGGCCGACATACCGAATACGCCGAGCTCCTGGAACGTTTTGATATCCGCCTGGATGCCTGCCCCGCCGCCGCTGTCAGAACCGGCTACCGTCAATGCTTTCGGGATGCTCATTGCACAAATCCCCTTCCTGCCGACTCCAGAAGAGCGGTAATGGTTCCTTCCTCCAGCGGATGCCGGTCCATCACAGACAACGCGTCGAGGAAAGCGATTTGGAAGCTTCCGGGCCCCTCAATGCCTGCCCGCTCAAATGCCCGAACGGCCGCTTCACCGTAGTACGCCAAGGCGGCCGCGCCGGCGGACAGCAGATCGGATTCGACCGCTCCAAAAGCGGCGATCACCGATGTCAGCAGGCAGCCGGTCCCGGTGACTTGGGTCAGCATCGGATGTCCGCCCCGGATCAAGTATCCTTTCGTTCCGTCGGTGATCACATCTTCTTGTCCGGTAATGGCGACAAGAGTCCCCAGACGGTGTGCCGCCCGTGCCGCCAAGTCGGTAGGAGCAGACTCCCCGGCCTCCCCTGCGTCGACGCCTTTAATCGCGCCGGATTCTCCAATGAGATAGGCAACCTCCGCTGCGTTGCCCCGAACCAGAGACACGCGCACCTCGCGCAAAATTCGCAGCGCAGCCTCCGTGCGAAATGCGGTCGCTCCCGCGCCGACGGGATCCAGGAACACCGGAACGCCATGATCATTTGCCGATCGGCCGGCGATGATCGCCGCTTCCACCAATTCGCTGCTCAGCGTTCCCAGATTCAGAACGACGGCTTGGGCGACCCGAGCCATATCGGCCACCTCCTCTTTGGCATAGGCCATAACCGGGGAGGCGCCAAGGGCAAGCAGGCCGTTGGCCGTAAAGTTGGTCACGACCACATTCGTCATGTTGTGAATGAGCGGACGCTGCTCTTTTATCCGTAAAGGAAGCTGGATGAGTCGGGACGGAAACATATCGGCGGTCATCGTCCCACCCCTTCCGCTGCAGCCAGGGAAACCGGCCAATCCTCAAGCGTAAACGCCATATCCCAGAACATGTACTCCAGCTGACAGCTGGTCAGAAAATGCTCCATCAGCCGTTTTTTTCTTGCGGGAGGCAGGCCCTCCGCCCATTCGTCGAGCAGCCGCCGCAGCTGCACCGTCACGCCGCTTTCTCGGTCTCCGTAAAAGTGCATCCATTCATAAAACGGATGGGATTTCTCCGGCTGGACTTCCTCCAGAAGACGTTGGCCGATTTCCGTATAGGTCCACGGGCAAGGTAACAGAGCAGCTACAATATCTTCTAGTCCCCCTTCGTGGGCGACGTTCAGCATATGCCGGATGTAATGATTGGCCGATGGAGCCAGCGGATAGCCTTGCAGTTCCTCATATGCAACACCGGCGACATCACAAAAGTTTTGGTGGGGATGCGTTTCGCTGTTCAAAATAAACGAAATCTGTTCGTTGAAAAGCGCGGTCGTCTGCCGGCAATCGCATCGGGATATGGCAATGCCATAGATCCGGATGTAGGCATTCAGATATTCAAAATCCTGCTTCACATAGTGAATCAGCTGTTCCTTGGACAATGTACCTTCCGCAATCCCCCGTACAAACGGATGCTTGAAGATCGCTTGATAAATAGGATCTGCCGCGTGTCTCAATTCTTCGGTAAACCGGGCCATGATAATGCACCTCCGTTAATTTTGACGAAAATCGCATGTTCGAGCGCAGGGAAGCCAACACAAAAAAAGCCGCCCCGAAATGGAGCGGCCGCTATTTGCAGTGTCATCCTGAATGGATCTCATCAAGAAAGTTGCGTATGTAAAGGCCTGCTCCACTTCCCTCCGCCGGTATTAACCGGATCAGGTTCAAAGGGTCCAAGCGATCACTTGTCTCAGCTGCCTCCGCAGCTCCCCTAGTGGATTTTCGTATGATATTTTACAAGTTCATGAATAACTGTAGCTCCGTTTGCCGGTGTTGTCAAACAAAAAAACCTGCTGGCGGGATACCGGGAAAAAGCTTGTCGATCGTTTATGCGGATCTCCTTCCACCTTCAAGTGTTTATCTTTTCAACGCGTAAGAAAGGATCATCTCGACGATGACGACAGCGGCATAAATGACAGCGGCCGTTCGATAACCTGATCCGTACAGCGCAGCCGCGGCCAGACCGAATACGATCAGCTGCAGCACAGCCCGGACGGGAAGCGTCACCGGAAAGGTCGCTTTCGGTGCGACATACATGCCCCAAAAAACAGCAACGACAATCGGCGAACCTATTCCTGCCACGATACGGATCCACAAGGCGGTATCCAGCTTAAATCCCCACAGGCAAAAGGCTGCCAGTGCACACAGCTCCATTAGAAAAAAGATAAGGTCGATCACAATCATTGCCAAACCCTCCGTTTTGGGCCGGTCAGGGCCTTTGGAATGAAGCCATTCTCAGAGTAAAATTATGCCGATTGTTTCTTGCCTACCGCAGCGACTCTTCCCCTCTCACTCCGGCTTGTGGGCTTTCACAATTAAAAAATGCGGGTGATGCAGAATCCGCTGGTAGAAGTCGGCCGACTCCGGCAGCCGCTCCAGAAACTCGGGAACCGGCCTTGGTTCGACAAGCCGGTCCAGTACAAACCAGCTTGACGTCGTATTGACGATATCCTGCAGGGGTCTGCGGAAGAACGTCACTTCAACGCTGCCTGCCTCTTTCTTCGTCCACCGGTCTACAAGCAGCTCCCGTACAAAATAATCCGGTCTCTTAAAAACAGTAAAGTCCATAAACGGATGATGCACCGAAAACAATAACGTTCCTCCAGGCTTCAATACCCGCTGAAACTCACGGAACAGGGGATCCCAGTCTTCGATGTAATGCAGCGTTAGCGAACTGAGAATCAAGTCGAACTTATTCGCACCGTATGGCAGCGGTTCATTTAGATCATGAACTTGAATCTCCGCTTGACTGCCGACTCGCCGTTTGGCCGCCTCCACCATATCAGGGCTGAGATCGATCGCCGATACCGATGCCCCGCGGGAAACGAACTGCTCGGCATACCATCCTGCGGCGCAGCCTGCATCAAGGACATGAAGTCCGGACATATCCGTTGGCAGCAGCTCCAGCATGGCCGGACGCTCGTAGTATGCGTTGGCGCCGCTGTCCGAATCGGTATGCAGTTCATAGTCCTTGGCGAGCTTGGTATAAGCCTCGAGCACCCTCTCTTTCATGCAACCACCTCCGTAGACTCGCTCTTCTCCACCATATTATACCAACCAACAGAATGGTTGGATATAAATAAACCAGCTTTATGTAAGCTGTATAGAACTTAGTTACGGCAGGATGCGTTATAAATGACAAGAACAAGTTTGAAGGCGGGGATGTCTTTGTTAAAAAGCGTTTCTTTTGGGCTCACGTTATGTATGATCCTCACCTGCATACTGGATGCCTCCGGACAGGGCTTGGCCAACATCATACTGATCCGGCTGAATCCCTTGCTTGAAGCCTTGCTGCATGACCCGGTGTATTCGGGCTGGCTGTCCGATAAACACGCTTTCGTAACGAACAGCTACTTTATCCCCTTACGGTTCCCGGCATATCTTCTCTCCATCGTCATGGCAGCCATCATCGGTGCGGCGGTTGATCTCCTCATTTACGGGATGAAGCGTGGAATGGCTCGCCGTGGCCATCCGAGGTCGACATCATGATCCCTAGATTCTGGTTTTCATGCTCGTACCACTTCCTCATTGCTCGTCCAGTAACGGTAAAAGGCTGCCTCACGGCAGCCTTTTACGCTTGATTTATTGGCTTTCAGCGGATTTCACGCCTCTGAAGGGCAATGGCCTTCTGCTACAGGATGCTTGTCGTCACAGCTTGCTGCAGACAATGCAGAAGGGTGTTATTGAAAAGAGTCTGGTCTTCTTCATATCGGCTCGTATACTTATTGAGCATTCTGACACCCACGGCCTGATGCTCCGGGTAGACAACCACATGGCATCCTGCCGCTCCGGTAGCGTAGAACCAATCCGAGCGATGATACCACCCCAGTATACGGCGATCCGGATTCATCGCTTTCAACTCGTCGCTGAGACGATAAAATGCTGACGGAATCAGCTGACGACCTCCCGCGCTTCCCCGTTTCAAATGCAGGTACCCCCACTTGGCCAAATCCCTGGAGCTCGTATACATGTTTCTTTCATGCCCTTCATGGGATTCCAGACGAACCGTAGCATAGGCTGGATTCGTTGCATAGTCGCAGACAAGACTGGCCGTTGGCGCGGTAGCCCATATGGTTTCCTTGCAGCTGAGCGGCTTTAAAACGCGCTCCTCCAGAAACGCCGCAATAGACTTCCCTGACAATGCTCTCACTACCTGCCCTTGAATCCCTTCCCTTTCCCATTGCATATCATGAAAAAATTTAGGGCCGGAAGCAGTCGCCAAATCGCATAATGTCAGCTGCCCCAAATCTTCACCGGGGTAATCGCTCAACACTTCTGCAACCGGGGTGGAGATCGGCACTCCGTAGTCCAGAGAAGCCATAGCCATTGCAGAGGAGATATACGTTTTTCGGGTGGAGTAAATGTTGAACATGGAGGACTTCGTAACGGGAACCGCTCCTCCTTTATGATGATGAAATCCATGATATTGCTCATAGACGATCCTGTCGTTATGTATGACCAGAATGGATGAAGCTGATGCACCGTATTCGGTGCGTGCCTTTCGGACGACTTCATCCAATGGCTCAAATACTGCTTGGTTAGGAACGCTGTCCAGATTCACACACACTCCTCCTAAAGATAATCATGATAGGAATATATGTTCGCCGACATCATCTAATTTCCCTGCTGCCCGTTACCTTTTTTATTCGCTTCGTACCCGGTTATCAAACCAACACATAAAAGAAAGCCAAGAGCCGTCTAACCGGCCTTTTGTTCACCTCCGCCCTAACGCCTCCTGCTGTGAGCGGTATTCGAGCGGCGCAACGCCCTCCATTTCCTTAAAGACCTTGGTAAAATGCTTCACGTTCTCGAACCCGGCCCGCTCGCTGATTTCGTACACTTTCAGGTCCGTGCTGCCGAGCAGCTCCTTGGCCTTACGGATCCGCAGCTTCCGCAAGTAGCTCACGAACGTCTCCCCCGTATACTCCTTGAAAGCTTGGCTGAAATACGAATAATTCAATGAGACATGATTGGAAACGACGGCCATATTCAAGTTTTCATGAAAATGCTCCTCGATATAGACGATGGCCCGCTGAATCTCGCTCTGGTCAAAATGCATCGACCGCATCCGTTTCACATAATCGCTCAGCAGGAAGAGCAGGCTCTCCAGACTATGAAAATAATCATGAAAATGATTGAAGTTGTACAGATTCCCCACCTGCTTGTGGAGTTTTAAAATGTCGACGGATTCCTCGCCATAGGTTTGAAACACCTGGTCGAATACATGCTCGTTAAAAGCATGGCTGATCCCTTCCAGATACCCAATATCATATTGAAGAATCGTCCGGATATCGAAAATATGCTGCAGCAGCCGGCTCAGCTCGGCATCCCGATCCAATCCGAGCAGGTTGGCCGTCTTCCGGATGTCTTCCACCGGGATGCGGTAATCCGTCCGTTTGCCGGACAGTTCAGTGCTCCGAATGAGTCCAGGCATGTTTTGGAACAAAAAGTACTTCAACGCACGGCCCGCCTGCTGGTAAGCTTTCTTCACCTCCCCTGCACCCGCTATCCGTTCGCTGATGCCGGCCCGGATGGCGCTGGACGACTGGCGGATGATTTCCTCTCCCAGCCGGTTGAACGGAGCAGCGGTGTCGGTAAACAACACGAGTTTGCCGTCTTTGTCATAAAAACGGATATAACGTTCACCCGGCAGCCAGCCGATCATCTGGTCAACATAAGTGGTGAATTCGTCCCAGCCGGCTTCCCGGTAGCGTTCCGGGACGAGGACCAGCGCGGCGTATCCGCCCGCATCCAGCCAATCCAGTCCCGCCTGAAGGACCACATCCCGAATGGCGTGCTCGTCCATGCCTTCCTGCAAAAACAAATACTGCAGCCGGCTCACCGCATAATTTTCCTTCAGCGCCTTCGTTCCGCGCAGCTGATCGGCGATTTCCCCCTTGCGGATGCGCTCTTCGTCAAGACGCCGCAGCGTCCGGAACAGCTCATCTCGCACGATCGGCTTCAGCAAGTATTCCTTCACATTGCAGCGGATCGCCGCTTTGGCATACTGGAAGTCGTCATGGCCGCTTAGAATAACCAGATCCGGCCGCGCCTCCAGATCCTGTATACGGTTAATGAGCTCGATTCCGTCCATCACCGGCATGCGGATGTCGGTAATGACCAAGTCCATTTCCGTCTCGTCCATGACTTGAAGCGCCTGCTCCCCATTCGCGGCAAAGTACAGTGCGTAGACGTCGCCGAATTCGCGGCGAATCATCGCTTTCAGGCCATCCCGGATATTTTTCTCATCATCAACGATTAGCAGATTGCACATGGGCAGGCACACCTCCCGCTAGAATTAGATAAGGCAGCGTCATCGTGACTCGCGTAAAACTTCCTTCGGTGCTCTCCACCCGGATCCCGTGCGACTTCCCGTAAAACATGACGATACGCTGATCGACATTTCGCAGTCCGATGCCGCTGCTTTCCCCGTCGTTCAGCTCTTTCCGCATTTGCTGATATTCCGCATCTTCCAGCCGGATCATCAGGTTGATCTTCTTCAGTTTGGATTCGGGAATCCCGTCGCCATTGTCACAAACCTCGATAATGATGCTGTCCCCAGATACATAAGCATGTATAGCGATTTCCAGCTTTTCGCCCTCGGAACGGGAACCCATCCCATGCTTAACGGCGTTTTCGACGATGGGCTGGAGCGACATCTTCAGCACTTCCTGTTCCATATGGACCGGCGGAACGTTGATGTTCAGCACCAGATTGTTGTCGTAGCGTATGTTCATGATGGCGATGTAGTTTTGGATATGCTCCAGTTCATCCCTCAGCCGCACATGGTTGCTGGTCCACTGCAGGTTGTAGCGCATCATACGTCCGAGTGAAGTGAGCGCATCGGAAATCGTGAATTGGCCCTCAATTTCGGCAAGCATCTTTAAGTTTTCGAGAGTATTGTACAGAAAATGGGAGTCGATCTGGTTTTTGAGCGACTTCAGCTCCGCTTCTTTGGTTGCCGCCTGGCGGTTCACCGCCTCGACGATCAGCTCATTCATTCGTTTGAGCATCTGGCGGAAATGATGGGCCAATTCCCCGATCTCATCCATGCTCGTAATGTCAATTTCGAAATTAAAGTCGCCTTTGCGTACTTTTTTCATCGAATCGCGCAAAATGTTCAGTTTTTTCAAAATCAAGGAATGCAGGATATAGGACGTGGCCGACAGCAGTGCGATCAGAATAATCGTGGCAATGATAATCGTATTCCGCCGTTTGCTGACGTCCGACAAAGCGCTTTTTAGCGAAACGACGTTGAACAGATAGCTGTCCAGCGGCTCCATATCGCTCGGAATGCACAAATATGGCGTCCCGTTATAGGTAAAGGTAAACTCGTGATCGGTCTTCTTGCCGTGCTTGGCGAACTCGGCCATGATCGTTTCGACGGGGAGCGTTTGCATCAGGCTCAGGGACGGGTTGGTAAACGCCTTGCCCTCCCGGTTCACCACGATCATTTGCGAGCTTGTATCCTGTACGCTGCTGAAGGTTTTCATGAAAAAGTTGTTCAGCTCCATCGTCACCTCCAGGATCCCGTTATGCTTATCGTTCGGATATTTGATCTCGCGCAGCAGCGTGACAAAATCGCCGACCTGGTCGCTGGCCACCGTGCTGTTCTTGATCACGTCCTTATTCGTCGCGCTGATCTCCCACCAGACCAGTCCGTTGCGCCGAAGAACCGTCTGGTACCAAGGCTTGTTCTTGATTCGGGATTCTTTGAAAATAACCGGCCAAAACTCCCTCACGTTCGGGTTTTCCGAATACAGCCGGATGTTGGCGATGTTTGGATTGTTAAACAGATAGTACTGAAAGCTGGAGAACGTCTTCATCTTAAAATCGATCAAATCGGCCGTATCCAGCTCCTCCCGGCTCTGCAGATACTCATTGATCTCGCTGTTGGAGATGGCCAGCTGGGCCGTCCGTTCCATCACCTGCATGTTGTTGGCCACGTTCGTTTTCTCGATCTCCAGAATATATTGGTTTTTCTTGGTCAAATCTTTGATCGTATTCAGGTATACCCCGTTGAATAAATACCAGGAAACCAGGGTGATCGGGATCAGAATAATACAGATAAACGATAGGATCAGCTTCAATTGAATCGGCATCCGGCCGATGGCGGTCGACAGCCTGGCCATTCGATTCCGGGAAAGTTCGATCATTGTCGCAAGCACCACCCAGCCCAATTATGGTAATAAGCCTGAAAATCCGCGAGCAAAAAATCGCGGATTCCAGGCTTGTGTCAGAAGGCGCTTATTTGTTGAGCGCTTCCAGTTTTTTGACGTTTTCTTCGTATGCCTTTTGACGGTATGCGTCAATTTTGTCCTGTTTGTTCTTGTTGCGGTCTTCGATGTAGCTGTTCCACATGTTGTCGAAGTCGGCATCCGATTTGGCCAGCAGTAGTTTCGGCAGCAGTTTGCCCCAATTCCGTGCGTTTTTGCTGCCGGCAACCCCCTCTTCGGAAGTGCTCGGCGGATCCAGATTGTCGAATTCGGACATGCTGATCGATTTGCCCTTCGTCCAGTCCGCCATCTGTTTCTGCGGATCGACGCCCGGCGGTGCCCACTGCAGGTTCATGTTCGTATCCATCAGCATCCAGTAGGTGTACGACGCGCCGTATTTCTGGTCAAACGCGGTGCGGTCCGTGTTCAAGAGCTTCACGACATCCGGCAGGAACTGGTCTTTGCCGTCGATGTTGTCGTAGGTGACGCCTTTTTCGCCGAGGAACATGTCCTTATTGCCTTCCTCGCTGATCAGGTAGGTCAAGAACTCGATCGCCCGCTTCTTGTCCTTCACGTCCTTGGAGATCAGGGTCAGCGTCCAGCCGGAGATGCCAGGACCGGAAAGGGTCGGCGCGTCCTTCTTGGAGTTGGCCGGACCGTTGATCGCGATGTACGCAGAATTCGGGTCCTTCTGGTACAGCGACATGTTCTGCGCATCAAAGTCGGAGCGCTGGTACAGCATCGCGAAGTAGCGGCCCTGCGCGATTTTTTCCTCCATTTGCGGACGTTTGTCGATGAAGATGTCCTTCGAGAGCAGTCCCATTTCGTTGGCTTTGCGGAACGTCTTCAGCCATGAGATGTATTCGGGATCCAGGCGTCGGTCGTACAGCTTGCCGTCCTTCTGCTGCGGGATCGCCAGGAAGTTCTGGAGATAGCCTTCGAGCGAATAGTTGCCGGTCTCGCTGAATTCATGCAGCCCGAGCGGAATGAGCGGCTGGCCGTTCACTTCCGGGAACTTCTCCTTCGCCAGCTTGAGCGCGTTCAGAAACCCTTCCGGCGTGCTCATATCCGGGCTGCCGATGGCTTCATACATGTCCTTGCGAACCTCGAACGTTTGGTTTGACGTGAAGTTCGAGCCGTACTTTTTGTAATCTTCAGGAGAGGACGATGCGTTCGGATAACCATAGATGTTGCCGTCCGGCTGCGTGTACCATCCCAGTTTAGCAGGGTCGGCTACTTTGAAGAAGTAAGGATCGTATTGATCGGCTAACTCGTTCAGCGGAAGCACGAGCTTGCCCTCGATCATCTTCTTGACGGCTTCCTCGCTCCAGCCGAGCGTGATGAAATCAGGCAGCTTGCCGGAGGCGATCATGGTGTTCAGCTTCTCGTTCTCATTACCCGCCGGAACGATAAAGTTGATGCTGACGCCCGTCTTCTTGGTGACATATTCGGCAGTCGCGTCGCCGCCCCATTTTTTATTGAACCACGAAAAGTTCATGTACCAATCAAACGTGATTGGTGCGTTGTCCGACTTCCAGCCCGGCTCATCCGGATTCGGTTTGGCTTCCCCGCCGCCCGTGGACGACGTGTTCTTTGCATCCGTGCTTCCGCTTGTCGCGGCAGTGCTGCCGCCGTTTGTCTCGCTCTTGCCGCCGGAGCAGCCCGCAAGGGACAGCGCCATCGTGAACACGACGGTCAGAGCGATCATGGAAGTCATGAGTCTGCGCGATTTGCTCATGGATTCTAACCCCTTTTCTTTCGTTAATCTATTAACACTCCCGCCAGGCGGGACTGATAACCATGGATAAACCCGGATTCCCGGTTACTCCTTGATCGATCCGATCATGAAGCCTTTTACAAAATACTTTTGCAGGAACGGGTACACGAAGACGATCGGCGCGGTGGTAACGACCATGGTAGCCAGCTTCAGCGATTGGCTCGTCACCGACACCGCCATGCCGCTTGGCATGGATGCCAGCATCTGGTTGGAGCTTGACTGCGCAACGACGCGGTACAAATACGTCTGGATCGGCTGCAGGTTCGTATCATTAATGAAGATCATCCCGGTAAAGTAATCGTTCCATTGGTACACCCCGTGAAAGAGGGCGATTGTCGCCACCACCGGCATGGATACCGGAATGATGACTTTGTAGAAAATTTTAAAATCGTTCGCCCCGTCGATCTTCGCCGCTTCTTCCAATCCCGGGGGAATCTCCCGGAAAAACGACAGGAAGATGATCAGGTCGAAGAAGCTGAATGCAGCAGGTATGATATATACCAGAAAATTGTCCAGCAGATGTAAATCCCGGATCAGCAGGTAATACGGAATGAGGCCCCCGCCGAAGAACATCGTCACCGTGCCGATGAACATATACAGCTTGCGTCCCACAAGCTCCCTTCTGGAAAAGGCATACGCCACCATCGCGGTAAAAAACACGTGAACCGGGGTACCGATCAGCGTCTTGGCCACCGTGACCCCCATGGCGGTCATAATGCCCTCGCTGCGGAATACGGCCTGGAAGCTGTCCAGGCTGAACTGCCGCGGCCACCAGTAAATGCCGCCCCGCATCGCGTCCGCCCCGTCATTAAATGCGTTCACGATGACGTACCAGATCGGATACAGCGTGACGAAGCAGACGATCAGCATCAGCACGGAGTTGAATATTTCAAAGATCGCGCTCGAAGCGCTTTGGCGTTTGAATGAATACACGAAGAGTCACCGCCGTCCCATCAGAATAAGGAAGTATTGTTAAGCCGTTTCGTAATGCTGTTGGCTCCAAGCAGCAGCGCGAGAGCGATCACGTTTTTGATCAGTCCGACCGCAGCCGCGTAGGAGTACCGGCTCTCTGCCAGACCAACGTTGTATACGTAGACGTCTATGACGTTGCTTGACGTTTCGTTCAGCGAGTTGCGCAGCACGAGAATCTGGTCGAAGTTGGAGTTCAGGATGCCGCTGACGGCCAGAATGAACAAAATGGAAATCGTGCCTTTGATCGAAGGAAGCGTAATGTTCCACATTTTTTGCATCCGGCCCGCCCCGTCGATCGTAGCCGCCTCGTACAGCTCCGGAGACACGCTCGAAATCGCCGCCAGGTAAATGATCGCCGACCAGCCGATCTCCTTCCAGATGTCTGAAGTGACGACGATGGACCAGAAGTATTTGGGCTCGGCCAAGTATGTAATCGGCTGATCGATCAGGTGAAGCGCCATCAGCACCTTGTTGACGATGCCCACATCCGCCAGCCAAGTGGCGAGGATGCCGCCCAGAATGACCCAGGACAAAAAGTGAGGCAGGTAGGAAATCGTCTGAATCCACTTTTTGAACACGATCGAACGGATTTCGTTCAGCAGGAGTGCGAACAGGATGGGCAGCGGAAACCCGATCACCAGCTTCAGGAGGCTCATCCCGAGCGTATTTTTGATCACGTATCCGAGACTGTCGTCCTCCAGGAATTCCTTGAAATGATCCAATCCGACCCACGGAGCCGAAGAGATCGAGTGAATAATGTCGAACTCTTTAAAAGCAATGATGACCCCGTACATCGGGATATAATTGAAAACAATCATCCAGGCGACGCCCAGCAGAGCCATAATCTGCAGATAGCGCTGGCCCACAATTTTCCGCCACAGCTTCCTCTCTTTCGCCTTCTCGGCGGCAGGTTCCCACTCGGCTTCAATACCGGCCCTTGCGTTCATGTTCTGGAAAGCACCCCGTTTCTGAAATCTCTTATGTAAGCCCTTTCAGGTACTAATTATAGGCGGCGGTTCCTATGAAAAATAGTCTTCAAATTTTAGTTAAGGTTTCTAAATTTCAGGTGGCATCAGGTGGTGAAGACAGAAAAAAGCCCCGAATCCGACAGAAGGTGCCGGAACCGAGGCTTTTAAACCTTAGCTTCTAATGTAGAGCGTTACAAGTTTTCATTGAGTTATTTGACGACGTTGGACAACACGTCATCGATGATTTGCGTATTGGCGATCGTTCCCGAGTACAGCCAGCTGGAATGATCGTCAAACTCATACACATGGCCTTCCTTGACGGCCGGGATGTTGGCCCATACCGGATCCTTCAGCAGCTCATCCTTCGATACGCCGCGGCTGTTGACGATAAACAGATAATCGGCGTCCATTTGCGCGAATTTTTCCAGCGAAACCTGGTTCCAGCTCACCGTGCCGGTTTTGGACAGTTCTTCTACCAGCTTAGGCTTCGCGAGTCCCAAGTCATCATACAGCACCGAGCCGCTGGACAGATGGTCGCTTGAGACGTAGATGTCTTTGCCCGTCACCCAAAGTGCCGCTGCCGTATGGGTGCCGACCGTTTTCTGAAGCTGCTCCTTGGCGTCCGCCGCTTTCTTATCATAAGTTTGAACGGCTTCCTCTGCTTCCTTGCTCTTACCGAGAACTTCGCCGACCGCCTTCAGTTCTTCGCGCCAATTGTTGCTCTTCTCTTTACCTACGACGTAGGTCGGAGCGATCTTAGAGTACTGCTCGTACTTGTCGTCCGTCGCCATGTCCGCACTGCTCAGGATGATCAGATCCGGCGTAAAGCTCATGACGGCTTCATAGGGCAGGTCGTAAGAGATTTCCGGGATTCCGTTCAGCTGATCCTGCAGGTAATACTGCACGGAACCCTTGCCAGTCGACCACTGGGCAACCGGTTTGACGCCAAGCGTCAGCAGGTGGTCCTCTAAATAGGAAGCGATGATCCGCTGCGGATTCGCAGGCACTTTCACTTCATGACCAAGCGCGTCCGTCAGCACACGTTCCTGCTTGGTATCCGCGGTGCTGTTATCTCCTGCCGCTGCCCCCGAATCCGTTGTATTAGAATTGCCGGCTTTATCGCCGCAGGCGCTGGCCAATACGGTAAAGCTCATCAGCAGCGCGAGCAACAGTGATCCTTTAAGTTTGAGTTTCATGATTGTTTGTCCCCTCCACTGATTCATCTATATAGAATGAACTAAAGAAATGCAAAACTTTAGTTCATTCTATCTAGGCTAGAGTCTTATTATTTTTACGAAAACCTATATGTACATTCATGATCCATCCGGTTTTACGTGAAAGATATCTCTTTAAGTATCATAAGTGATAATGAATCTCATTATCAAGTGTTTTTTTCGTGACAGTGACCCGTCTTTGGGTATACTTGGTATAAAGTCACCCACAGGAGCTAGAAAGATGAGAATAAGCGGTGCTTTATCATTGGGGGTTGCCAGAGCACAAAAAAAGGAGGGATTATTCCCCTCCTTCATCCGTTGATCAATACCGCAAACGCCTCATACGGCCGCAGCCGCATCGCTTCGGATGGAACGGTATCCGGATAGACGGATACCATTTTCTGTCCGCCTGTTATTCCGTCACCCCGGAATGCCGCCTCCTCCTTGTTCATATTCGCTACGATCAGCAGCCGATGCTGATCCATGCTTCGTTTGTAAGCAAATATATCGGCATCCCCCACGTCAACCAATTCAAAGCTTCCACTCTCAAGCAGTTCGTGAATGACAGGGTCTTGGGCAAACCGCCCCAACTCTTGGTAAAAGCCGTCTGCTTCTTCATCACCGTCGGTAACAGGACAGATCCGACCCTGCATCAACTGAACAGTCAACGCCATGCATTTGGCGGGCTCCATATTCCACTGTTGTTCCATTGACATTCCGCTGTGCCGCCACTGCGGAATTCACCTCCATCATGATGTTTCCTGGACGCCCGCAGCCGCACGGGACTCGACCCGGCGCTTTTTCCAAGTAATCGACAGCACCGCGGATCCCAATGCGAGCAGGACGAAAATAACGCCAACCCAGGCATTGTAATACACCGACGATCCTTCGATCACCATACCTCCAATCGCCGACCCCAGCGCAATACCGATATGGGAAGCCGAACTGTTCAAGCTCTGCTGGATGTCCGGCGATTCCGGTGCCGCTTTGATCAGGTAGCTCTGCATCGAAGGAGAGATCGACCAGCTGAGCATGCTCCAGACGATCATCACGATCAGGCAGACATATACCGAAACCGTAGATACCGGCATCAGCACCATGGCCACGGCAAACACGCTGACAATAGTCAGAATGCTTTTCTCAGGCCCAAACCGGTCGGTGACCCAGCCGCCTGCCCCGCCGCCAAGAACAGCCGCGATGCCAAAAATAAAATAAAACAGGCTGAGCATGGAAGGACTTAGGTGCAGCGTTTCCTGCAGAAACGGCGTCAGATAAGCATATAAGGTCAGGTGACCGGTCAGCATCAAAATCGTAATCAGCTGGCCAAAAATGATTTTGCCGTTTTTCAAGGATGCCAGCTGCTTGCGCAGCGGAACGGTCTCGCTGGGAGGCGTTTTGGTAATAAAAATTTGCACCGCGATGAACGATATAACGGCCAGAATGGAGATCATGACAAACGGAGCACGCCATCCAAAAGCGTTGCCCAGCATCATGCCCACAGGTACGCCCAGTACCAGGGAGCCGCTGACTCCCATAAAGATAACGCCGATTGCCCGGGCTCTATACGCCGGTTCCGCCATCTGGGAAGCCATCGTGATAGACAGCACGGTGATGAGCGCGGCGCTCGCCGCCGACAAAATTCTCGCGATCACCATCATCGTAAAATTCGGGCTGACGACCGAAAGCACATTGCCGGCAATGAAGACCAACAAGGCGCATTGGTACAGCAGTTTACGTTCGACCCTCGAAGCTGCCGCCAGCAGCACAGGCCCCGATACGGCAAATACCACGGAATACAAAGTGATCAACTGCCCGGCTGTGCTCACCGAAATATGAAGGTCCGATGAAACGAGATCCAGCATCCCCCCGACGATCAGCTCCACCATTCCGGTCACGAAGCAGGCGATCGCTAAAATGTAAATTTTAAAATTCATGCAGCATGTAACTCCCCTCTGTAAAAATCTCTCTGTTCCATGTTTCTTATGGTTACTACTGCAATGGTAACCTAATTCAAAATGAGGATCAACCCCTATTTTTTGCATACAAAAAACGGGTGGATCCGGGTCCACCCGTTTTTCACGTGACGCGCTTAATATTTCAACTGAAGCAATTCCGTCATAATCTCCTCGTCGTTCAGCAGAATATCATTGTATTTGCCTGTTATTTTCGCCAAGAGCAAATCGTGATGGAAATAGTCCGTAAACACGCGCACAAACGGCTGTGACTGGGTCTTGATCGCCTGCCACGAATCATTCTCCACGCCGGCGAATACGACCTCGCGGTCGTCTACGATCAGCAGCCTGAACCGCTCCAGCATGACATGCTGCTCGCTAGGCTTCATCGGGACGATCTGGGGCAGGCCATCAGGCGTATCGCCAATCACGACACCCTCCACTTTGACGCCATTTTGCTGCTTGTCCAGCAGGATAGGCAGATACTTGTGGAAATCGTCCTCCCATGCCGAAAACCGGATCGAGCGCTCTGCATTCTCCATCATCTGCTTTAACTGGGAACCGATCGATGAGTCTGCCTTCAAGCTCCAGACATGGTCGTCGATGACCGCCTTCTGAACCTTATGCTGCTCCAGCTCCTGAATGTCCGACTGAAACTCTGACGTTAATTTTTCGATCACGAGCGGAAGAGGCAATGCGGTATACAGCTTCTTTTTTTCCGAAACGGATTCCAGCACCATCCCCTTCTCCACCATCCGGGAGATCACTTCATATATCTTCGCCTTGGGCACGCCGGAATGCTTCACGATCATCGTGGCGTCCATCGGCTGCTCCGCCGACGCCAACGCCTCGTACACCTTGCTCTCATATTGTGAAAATCCGAATTTATGTAACATGAATTTTATCCCCGCTCCCCTTGCTGCTTGGTCGGTGCAATCTTCAGCTTTGTTCCGGAGGCGCAAGCAGGAAGCTTCTTACCGTTTCGTCAAATCGCTCCGGCTCCTCCACATGCGGCGCATGCCCGGAGTGAAGGAACTCCACGAACCGTGCTCCCTTAATGGCATCCGCGATTTCCCTGCCCCACTCCGGCGGATTCAGACCGTCGTATTTCCCGCTGATGATCAGCGTCTCCGCCGTAATCCGGCCATAATCGGGACGGAAATCAAACCCTTCAAGCGCCCGGTTGGAAGCGGCGTTCTGCTCCTCCGTCAAGCTTGTTCCGCCCTCTTGAACATGCTGCATCCACACTCCGACCAATGAGAGATTGTGAAACATGTACCGGCTTAAATGCTGCACCTTTGCCGGGGTATCCATACCTTCCAGTTCCTCGGCATGCTCACTGAATAAACGGGCCATCGACGAGGTCCTGCCGTTGGACTTGGGCGTGACAAGCACCAGCTTCTCCACCCGCTCCGGAGCGGCAATGGCGACTCCTTGCGCGATATAGCTTCCCATCGATCCACCCACCAGGTATACTTTGTCCAGCTTCAGAAAATCCATCACCGCGATGACATCCCGAACATGATCCGAGAGACTGTATTCTGCCGGCTTATCCGACAGGCCATGCCCTCTGGCATCAATGGCAATGACATGAAAATCAGTGCTGAACGAGTGAACGACGGGTTCCATCGAGTGAACGTCCAGGCCAAGCCCATGCAATACGATCAGCGGAAAGCCGGTTCCTTCATCGACATAATGGAGCTTGATCCCGTTAACGAAAGCTTCCATACTTTTCCCTCCCCAACCGGAATGAGCTTATTTTACCATTCTCAGCAGGGAAGGCAAAGCAGCTTTCTAAGCATGCTCCCCTTCCTCCTCATGCACGGTTTGCGATTCAAACAGATGCGCCTCATGATAATTGACGTCCAGCCTTAAATTGTTGGCCAGCGCCCGGCTGATCTCACCCGTTTCGAACAACCTTTGAATTTCGTTCCGCTCCGACTGGATGGCCTTGAGCTCAAGCTCCCGGCGGACCGCATCCATCTCTTCAGCCTGCTCCTCGTGAGCAGGTTCCTGTGTCAGATGGAGCTCCAGCCCGCGGTAATCGGCAATAATCATGGCGATGGTGTCCCGGTTGCCCGCTGTCTCGAGCCCCTTAACCCGCTCTATTGCAGCACGGATCGCTTCCAGCTTCAGCGCCTTATAAGCATTCCACTTCGGGTGGTCTGGTGTCATGCGGGCTTTTTTGTGTTTGCTGCCTTGGAACAGCCGGGTGATGGCCGACCATCCGACGATTATCAGCTTCTTCACCTTGAAACGGGTGGACAGCAGCAGCTCGATCTGTGATATCGTGGCCTTGAACCGATCCGCAAGTTTTGGCGATACCCGCTCTTCCTGCAGCCATCGGTCCGCGGTTTCCTTCTCCGCCTCAAGCGCCTCCAGCCGGATTTCCACAGCCTCTTTCCATAATCTGTTCATTTCCGCACGATCTCTGAATCTGCACATCTGCAGCCTGCGGGAATACGCAGCGATCAGCTCGATAGCCTGCTGCCGGTTTTCATCATTTTTCTCCTCTTTGACCGTTCGGAGACCCGCCTCAATGACACGGATGCGCGCTTGTCTCTCGGCATCCTCGGCGAGAGCGGGATCCACCTGAGGACCGCGGGTCAGGATGGGCAGTAACACGCTGGCACTGATCAGGGTCAGCAGAATGACGCCTGAACAGATAAAGAGGATCAAGTCCCGTTCGGGGAAAGGACTGTTGTCGGCCAGTGTCAACGGAATGGAGAAGGCCGCCGACAGCGTCAGGGCTCCCCGGACACCGGACAACGCTGTCAGCACGGCGGAACGGAATTGGCGGTTCGATGCCCATACCCACACAAAGCGAAGGACCATTAATACGAGCGTAATCAGAACGATATAGGCAATGGATTGGCCGTTATTGTATGCCTTGTCCTGCCATACCGTCCGGATGACACCGGGAATTTCGAGTCCAAGCAGCAGGAACACGAGGCCGTTCAAGGAGAATAGGATGACCGACCACGTGCTGTCGGAAACGACGCGCAGGCGCGCCGATCCCGCCCTCATCCGGTCCCGTTCGATCGCATGGGTTACACCGGCAGCAACGACGGCCAAAATTCCGGATACGTGAAATTCTTCAGCAATCCAATAGATCAGAAACGGTGTCAAAATAATAATCAGCACATGTAATGTGACATCTTCCATCCCAAGCCTGCGCAGCAGCATGCGGAGCCAAATCGCCAGGAAGCCGAGCAGCGCTCCGACCACAATCCCGCCGACCGCGATCACCATAAAGCTGCCAATCGCCCGCGGCAGGGAGAAATGGCCGGTGACGGTTGCGGCAATGGCAAAATTAAAAGCAACGAGGCCCGAAGCGTCGTTCATTAACGCCTCGCCTTCGAGCAGGCGCATGATGCGGCCCGGGAGCTTTACCCGGCCGGACAGCGAACCGACGGCCACCGCATCGGTCGGCGACAGAATGGCCGCCAGCGCAAAAGCCGCCGACAGCGGGATGGCCGGAATGAGCCAGTGAATGAACGGCCCTGCAATCAGCACGGTGGCAAACACGAGGCCGAGCGCCAGCAGCAGAATGAACGACCGCAGCTGCCACAGCTCGTCGCGGGGTGTCATTTTTCCATCATTAAAGAGCAGCGGCGCGATGAAGAGCAGCAAGAACAGTTCTGGATTCAGCGGTACATGATGCATGCCGGGAATGTACGTGACCGCGACGCCCAGCGCAATCTGGATCAGAGGCACCGGGACCGCCGGGATAAAGTGATTGATAACGTTCGATATGCCGATCAAAATTAGAAGAACGATGACCATCAGTAACAGTTCCATAGTGATTTCCTGCCTTCTTTCTGCCAAATGTCGATATGGCTAACATTCCCGGAAGGGGGATAATTCATGAGTTGAAGTCAGCCGATCCGGCAGGGATAAATCATGAAAGCAAAACCGGCTGTATCACACAGCCGGCTGTTTGTTTAATGCGTATGCAGTTACCGATAAGATGCCAGATACAAATCAAGCTGTTACGGCGTGGGAAAAGGAATGCTCTGCGCGGTCCGAATCTGCTGCAGATCGACACGCAATTGCTCCTGCACGCTGAAAGGATGGTACAGCCCCTTGGCGATCGCGTATTTGGTAATCTTCTCATGCGTATCGATCGCCTGTTCCAATTGCCGCTCCAGGATGCCTTTGATTTCCGGAGTGACGCATTCCGTCACGGCCATCGCCAAATTCCGGACGCCGCTCTTGGCGGTGACCAGAAAGTCCATGGCAACCACATCGTCGGTTAATTTGTTCATGCCGGTCATGTATTCCAGTACGGGATTCATTGCAGCGTCTCCTTTCCTTTGTTCAGAACGGCTGCAAGCTCGGCCAGCTGATCGGATGACATCGCGGCATCCTGTTGGAGAATGAGCTTGAGCTCAGGATCTGTGACCAGCGCCTGCATCGTTTTCGACTTCGTCATACAGACCGTCTTGAAGGCGGCAATTTCATGCGCCTCCAACAATTCATGCATGGCATACGTTGGATTTATCAAGAACTTCACTCCCTTGTGTTGTCAAGTACTTTACGGCTTTAAAATCACTTTGATGCAGTTGTCCGTCTTCGTATCGAACATTTCGTAACCGCGTTTGGCTTCGCTGAGCGGGATGACATGCGTAATGATGTCGGCCACGTCGACTTTGCCGGACGCCACCAATTCATACATATAAGGCATATAGTGAATGACCGGAGCTTGTCCGGAGCGGATGTTCACATTGCGCTCCATGATGTCCCCTAGCGGGAATCCGTTGTAGCGGCCGCCGTACACGCCTGTAATTTGAATCGTTCCGCCCTTGCGAACGGCCTGGGAGGCGATGACCAAGGCGCTCATGGTGCCTCCTTGCAGCTTTAAGCCGCTCGCCAGAAACTCGAGGTCGCTCATCTTCCCGTCCATGCCCACCGCGTCAATGACCACGTCGGCTCCGCCCTTGGTGATTTCCTTCAGGTATGCACCAACATTGTCGTGCTGCTCGAAATTGACAGTCTCAACATGATTGTTCTTTTTGGCATGCTGCAGCCGGTAATCCACATAGTCGACGGCGATGACCCGCTTCGCCCCTTTGAGCCAGCAGAATTTCTGGGCCAGAAGACCGACCGGACCGCAGCCGAGCACGATGACCGTATCTCCATTCTTTACGCCGGCATTGTCTACGCTCCAATAGGCAGTGGGCATCACATCGGCGATTAGAGCAAGGCTCTCATCCGGCCGCTCGCTGTTTTCCGGAATTTTGAAGTGCGTGAAATTGGCGAATGGAACCCGCAAATACTCGGCCTGCCCACCCGGATAACCGCCGGTCGTTCCCGTGTAGCCGAAATACGCACCCATGTCCCCGTTGTCGTTCGAATTATCACATTGGCTTTCCAGCTGATTTTTGCAAAAAAAGCATTCCCCGCAGGCAATATTAAACGGGATAATGACCCGGTCGCCCTTCTTCAGCTTGGTGACTTCAGGTCCGACCTCCTCCACGATCCCCATCGGCTCATGACCGATGACGTAATCCTCCTGCAGATTGGGAATCATGCCGTGGATCAGGTGCAAATCGGAGCCGCAAATGGCGGTGCTGGTCAGCTTTACGATCATGTCATCCGGTTTTTGAATTTTCGGATCGGGGACGTCCTTGACGACGACATTTTTAACCCCTTGGTACGTAACGGCTTTCATCATGCTCGGCTTTCCTCCATATGCTCATCTGGCGTCCGGTCGAACATCCCTTTGCGCGAAGTATCTGCGGGGAACAGGTTCATCCCGGCAATCATGGCCGTGTTTTTGGCCGACAGCTGGTCCAGCTGGTACTGCTCGTGCAGCTCATACGGGTGAAACCATTTCTTACGGATCATCAGCTCGGTGATTTCCTGATGGAGGGCAATCCCCTGCTTCAGCTGCTTTTTCAGCAGTTCTCTCGCTTCTGTGGATACGGTTTCGGTCAGGGCAACCGCGGTATTACGAACCCCTTCCTTCGCCCGGATCAAAAAGTCCATAGCAAAAGTCATATCGGCCATCTCCGGCATGTTGAGCGAATTGATCGGATCTAAATAATCGTTGTTCATCAGAGTATCACCTTTTCAATTTAGGATGGGGGCAGGCTTGCTTTCCGGAACCGGAGCCTGAAACGGAGCTCGTTCATAAACCGCCTTCAGCTCGTTGATGGCCTGCGTGGACTGTTCAACGTCCTTTTGCATCAGCGCCTTCAGTTCTTTGTCAAAAACCATCCCCTGCATCAGCTTCGATTTGGCGACGCAGAGCGTTTTAAAATTCAGCACTTCATGAAGATCGATCGATTCATGGGGTGCAAGCGGAAAATCCTTCATGTCTGACCTGTACCTCCTTTATTTAACGATGTCTGCAAAGATAGGTTATCCTCCTGTGTACAGCTTGATTCAGTTTCCGCGGCACTCCAAGGATCATAAAATTTGCCTGCCGGGTTGCTCCTCACAAAAAAGAAGCCTCTGATAGAGGCTTCCACAGTTAATCGGTTAATGGAATGGCATCGGCTTACATTTATCCTATTTCAACATATTTCAAGGCGCACTTCAGATGGTGATCCACGATACCCTGGGCGAACTGCCGGTCGGGAAAGCCGCGGTGAAGCAGTTTTAAGCCGCCTCCGATTAAGGAGATATGGTGGTGCAGGCGGTAGAAGGCCATCCGGTCGGGATCCAGATGGTCCTGACGGAAATATCGGTAATGCTCCCCGAACCGAAACTCCAGAAAGCTGTGCTCATGCTCAATGTCGAAATAGGTTACACCTTCAATATCGATCAGATACGGCTCCAGATTCGTATTCACCAAAATGTGGTCCGGTCCAAGCTCGCCATGAATCAGTCCGTAAGATGTCCTTGGACGAATTCGCGATGAACATTCCTGAAGGACGGACATAAGCCCCTCTTGAGCAGCCGCAATCTCAGGCAAATAAGTGGCTGCATACGTGATCTGCCTGAGGGCATTGTCCACCAGCTCCTGCTGGCAGGACTTCCGCGGAGGCTTGGTTTGGCCGGGCCGCCCGTGCACATCTCTCGCGCTATCGTGCATATTGGCTACCATCTCCCCGATCTGCCGAAACAATCGCTGCTGCTCCGCCGTATCCGGGTGTGCAAAATAGTCTTCCGCTTTGCCGCCCCCAATACGTTCGACAAGCGCATAATCAAACGCATACTCCCGACGCTCGAGATTAAGGTTATACAGCTCAGGTGTGGGAATGCCCAATTGGGTTAATACCCGGTTGTTCTCGCCAAACAAGTCGGCTCCATAGGAGCGCATATCATGATCCGAATGTTCGATTTCTTCCCGAAAGTAATTCATGGATAAATCCCAAACGTACAGCATACATGAAAAACCGTTCAGAAAATCGAGCTGATAGACGACCTTCTGTGCCCCTCCATTTAGCCGCGTAATCTGTGAGATCGCGTAACCCGATCCGAATACCTGCTTGGTATAATGCGTTAAATCCGACTCGGAAAGATGAGATGCATTTTCCATACTGTTTCCCCGTTTCTATGATTGGATTGCCGGCATCACCAACTATACCCCAGTCCCCTGCTGAAAATATAGACTGTTTCTTTCGGTTCTGTTATGATGTTGAATAAGGTCTGGTTAAAAATGGTCGTAAGCAAAAAGAGCTGTCCCGGAAGGTCAATGAACCTTGGGAACAGCTCCTTTTTATGTTACACGGACTTATCGGACTACCGTACCGAATGTAATTTTCATGCTCGGCGCATGGGCGAACGCAATCGACGGCGTATTGACCTGCGATAACAGGTCCTCTGCGATATAGAGACGCTCTGCTTCCTCCTGGGTAAGCCCCCGCTCAATCAGCGCTTGAATAAAGTCTTCCTCCTGAGCCGGGCATTCAAACTGCAGGTTGCTGAACAAAGCCCTCGTCTCCTCGGAATCCTGTGCCGGGTCGTAATAGTTCACCTTATCGCTGATTCTGCTCTCGATTCGGCGCAGCCCCAGCTGCGAAAAGTAAACCGGAAGCTTCATGCCGATGTTGGCGTCTTTTCCGGTCCGCAATGCATCCTGTTCATGCAGCTTCTGCAGGGGGCCAAGCGGCATGACTTCCGTAGATAAAACATCATCAAAATAATAGCTCGACATGGAAGCACAGCCGTGAGGCTCGTAACAAATGACCGTTCCTCCGTCCTTCACGCTTTCGGCCATCTTGGCCAGCAGCTGCAGGGGATCGGATCTATGCATAAGCACTGCGTGCGATACGGCGACATCAAAGGCGCTGCCCAGGTCAGCATCCGTCAGCTCCGCCTGAATGAACTCGGCCTTCCAGGGCAGGTGAGCATACAGCTCATTGGCCGACCCAATCTGTCTTGCTCCCGGATCGATCCCCGTATAAGTTGAGCCTTCCGGCAGGTGCGGAAGCATCATCAAGCCCAGCTGCCCGTAACCGCAGCCGAAATCGACGATCCGAACCGGTGTTTCCCATTTCCAAACCGATTTGACCAAAAACGCGATGTAGTCGTCATTATAATAAAGATTCATTCTCCGGCGCAAATACCCCATCTTCTCATCCCAATCATAAGACTCCACTGTTTCACACTCCCCGATTGTTCTGGTCATCCATATTGATACACAGTCAACAATAGTGGATATCCCTGGAAAAGTATAGCTTTAAAGTCGAGTCTGCGGGATATTTTTATAAGGCTTTGTCCGAATGACCATCGGTTAACGGTCGGTAGCCAAAGCAGGTGCTGTAAAGACGCAAAGCCCGGCAACTCAGGATTTATCCTGAAACTGCCGGGCTTTGCATTGTTCATGCTCTTGAATCGTTCACGAAAGATTCAATGCGAGCACCGGCACGCCGATGCCCAGTACCCACAAGAGCGGAATCGAATTCACGATGACCGCCGCTCTCTTCCTCTTCTTGTAGAACACCCATGCCATAATGGCACAGGCAATGGTGACGAGCGGGTAAACGCCGATCACGGACACCAAGGCGATGGCCGCTCCACTGATTCCACTATCAAACCCCATGAACGAAATTCCCCAAATCAGCAGCCAAGGAATAAAACATAACACATAGATGATCTGGCTGATGACAAAATACGTCCGCATGACACTCCCCCTGGTTTGCGTTCGTGCCGGATCCTTCCGGCATCCCTCCACACCGAATTCATCCGGCGGGCTATGAGGTCATTTATACCATAAAATCTGTTTTCTCCATAGGAGAAAAAAAATCATGATCATTTCCAAGGCGACACGGAAATTCGACATTGTTTTCAGGGCCTATCCGATATAATGGCAGTAGATAAGGGCTTACTGAAATTTTACTTTTTTCCCTAGGAGCATAAACATGATCGTAAAACAGACAAGACACGTCTTGATTCCTTCCTTAACTACATTTATCATGTTATCTTCCATTCTGTTGGGCAAAGCCGACAGCATCTTTCTGCTATTTCTCTCCGGAGCGATGCTGACGGGGGTGATGATTTTTTTCGCCGAGTCCAGCAGCCGTTCCTTGCTTCTTCAATCCGTAAGCCTCGCCTTCTTCCATTGGAGTTCCCAGCTCAATTGGACGCAAATCATTTACTTTATATTAATTATTATGGAAACCCGAAATACGAGAAACTTGAAGTATACGCTGTCGCTGGCATTTACTTATTCCATGTTGTATACCGTCATCCGGCTAAGCTACCTCCCCTGGGACCGTTACAATCTATTGGTTTCGGTCTACGATCTGATTAGTCTGGTATTAATCGTCCTTGGAATGCGTTATCTCGTCACAACCGAGATTGAAAGAAAGCGGCTTTTGAGGCGAAACCAGTTTCTCGCATCACATGATCCGCTGACCGGTTTTTTGAACTACGACGGTTATGTCAGTGCCGTCAACGAATTGGTTGAAACGAAAAAATCGCCGTTTGTACTGATCCTGCTGGATTTTCAGGACTTTAAAAGCCTAAACAAGGAAAGCATCCGCGGCGGCAACGAAATTTTGACGAGAATATCGCTCATCATCCGGACTTACTTCCCGAGCGCCTTCGCCATTTCCCGTTATGCCGGGGACCGGTTTGCCATGGTGATCCCGGATACCGATGGGTCGCTTGGACAAGCCCAGGATATTCTTGAATCGGGCAAGCTCGGCTATGAGGTGACATACAGCACGGCCCGGTTTCCCCGGGAAAGCACAACCTCGCATGATATTATCATGCTGGCCGAAGACCGGCTGTTTCAGAAAAAGAGAATGCTGTGGCTGAAGCGGGAGGAAGAAATGTTCCGAAGCGAAAAGCTGAAAATCGTCGGCGAGCTTGCTGCGGGTATGGCTCATGAAATCCGGAATCCGCTCACAACGCTGAAGGGCTTCATCCACCTGTCCAAATCGCAGTCGTACAATATCGGACCATGGGTCGATATCATCACCAACGAGATCACGCGTATGAACGAGCTGACGGCGGAGTTTCTGCAGTTTTCCAAGCCCCATCTTGGCAACATCCGGCCCGAGCCCATCTCGCATTGCGTGGAAAGAGCGAGAAATTTAACCGAGTCGCAGGTGACTTCCAGAGGGCACAGCATCAGCATGGAGAATGTCAGCGATTCCGTCATGGTTGAAATGGAGCGGGATAAAATCGTACAAGTGCTGATAAATCTGGTGCGCAATGCCATCGAGGCGATGGAACAGCCGGGTCATATCCATATTCAGGTGCAGCAAACGAATTCGATGGTAACCATTGACGTGTCCGATACGGGAAAGGGGATTCCCGAAGACCTGCTCCCGAAAATCTTCGATCCGTTCTATACGACCAAGGAAGAAGGAACCGGCCTCGGCCTATCCATCTGCCATAAAATCATCCAGGACCACAACGGTACGCTCACCGTCAAAAGCATGGAATCCGAAGGATCCGTCTTCACGATTACGTTGCCGGTATTGACGGAAGAAGCTTAATCGTCGATCCCTGCCATCGAAACGATTCTAAAGGTCCGATCATTATGATGATTCGATGATACAAAAGCCGCCGGGCACAGCTGCCCGGCGGCATTATTCATTCGTGCCGGCATGAACCCGCTCCGCTAACCTTTGACCGAGCCGATCATGACGCCTTTTTCGAAGTACTTCTGTATAAACGGATACACGATAAGAATCGGCAGTGTGGATACGATGATCACCGCATATTTGACCTGATCAGCATACTGCTGCGCATACCCTCCGGCAGCTCCGCCGGAGCCTGGTCCGGATGAAAACACCTGGTTGGATAGCAGGATGTCCCTCAGCACAATTTGCAGCGGCTGGAGCGAATTGCTGCTGACCGTTTTCCAACATTTAGCACATTGGGGTACAATAGAATATATGAGGAGGAATGATGATGAAACGGATGCCTTTCACACGACCCACCGAGCATTACGATGAACGCCTGCTCCCTATCGACAGACAAATCTGCCAGCTGCTGCAGCAGCGCAAAGAGATTTCGGAAGGAAATCCGGGCTATCCGCCTTTCGCTTACATTGACCAATGGGCGGCCGAAACGGGGCTTTATGAGGACTTTCTAAAATATATCTTTGGTGCCATCCGATCCGACGAGTTTTTCAAACCGATCGTCGAACCCGCCGGTTTCATCAAGCATGTTCCGGTGCTAGTTTCACAAGAGCATAAGGGGTACTTCTTTACACTCACTTCGGTTCGGCAATACGCCAATGCGAGCGTCGTGACGCTGTATGTGGACTGGGATGTGACGATCCCGGAACGAAATTCGACCGAAATATCCAACTTCGTGTTGGATATGGGAGAGCCCTATGAATGCCGGATGGACACGGGAGGAAGCTGCTCTGGCAACGCAACTTATAATTACGTGGTATCCCCGTCACTGCCGGACAAGCTCTCCGGTCTCGAATTCGTGTTCAGGGAGGAAATCGGATCCCCCTTCGGCGGCGAGCCGACCGGGAAGGAAGTTCGATTCCGCATAGAGGAATAATCAGTCTGGTAAATGACAGGTTGTCAAATTAAGTGCGACAGCTCGTCCACGAATGCTTCGCCCAATCCGTCGCAGTATGAAAATCAGGCAGAGAGCCTATATAGACTCCTCTGCCTGATTTGATACATGGGCTTATTAGGAATTGCTTAAATGACAACCCATCCCTTCTGATTCAAGGTCAAACTTGAGCCATACCGCCATCTACGAACAATTCGATGCCGTTCACATAACTGCTTTCCTCCGACGCCAGAAACATCACCGCGCTGGCAATCTCCTCCGTCTTGCCCAAGCGGCTTAGCGGAACGACATTCTTCGCCGAATCAAGAACTTGATTTAGCGCTTCGCCAAAAAGATCATTATACGCTGGCGTGTGGACCGTGCCAGGACTCACTACATTAAGTCGTATCCCTGTGCCTTTCAAATCCATTATCCAGCTCCTGGCCATCTGACGGAGAGCCGCCTTGGTACCTCCGTAGACACTAAACGCTGCTTCGCCGATCGTACCCGCCGTCGAGCCGGTTAAGATGATGTTTCCTGTCATATTTGGAAACAGCGGCAAAGCCTTTTGGATGGTGAACAAAGTACCCTTTACGTTCACGTTGAAGGTTGTGTCGTACTGCTCTTCCGTAATCTGACCCAAGGGCAGAAAGCTGCCAAGTCCAGCGTTTGCGAATAGAATATCCAGATGTCCTTTCTCCTGCTTTACCGTATCGTACAGTTTGTCTAGGTCCTTCAAATTAGAAATATCACCTTGAACGCCGGTAACCCGGTCACCGATCAATTTTACTGCCGCGTCCAGCTCGCTTTGCCTACGGCCGGTAATGAATACGTAGGCCCCTTCCGAAACGAATCGTTGTGCCGTTGTAAGTCCGATACCGCTTGTTCCTCCGGTAACAACGACTACCTTTCCTTCAAATTTCCCCATATCTATATGCCTCCCATCAACGTCATCATGCATTCGTTATATGACTTCCCCATTCGCCTTTTGGCTGCAACCAGCTGACGCTTCTATCCACAATGAAATCGCCCAGTGTTCGTTCGTAATCCTTGCGGTATGGTTTAATAAACTCTTCCGCAAGCCAGCTATCTCTCGTGCCTTGCCATGTTTCATAAATAATCAAGTCATCCGGCTGATCCAGATCGTCCGAAACAATGGCGCTAATGAATGCCTTCTCGGATGACATCTCCTCAATAAGGGAAGACAGCTCCCTGCGGAATTCTTCTTTTTTCCCTGGTTTAACTTTGAATCGAATATTCAATTGGACTTGTTGATTGGACATGCTGACTCCTCCTATAAGCTTCATATTTTGCAGTAATTCCGTTACGGCATTTATCATAACGCTAGATGAAAAATTCGACAGTAATTTAGATTACGAAGTTTTTCGGGTCATGAATCAAGCCAGTTCTTTCATAGCTTTTTCGATATGAATCATGACCATTCTGCGGCTGGTCACGATAATACCTTCATTGGATAGTTCCTGTAAGGTAAGCGATACCGCTTCTCTTGTGGCACCGATCATATTGGCCAATTCTTGATGAGTCAGGGGAATATCGATTTTTCGGTATCCATTTTCTTCTATGCCGAACTTTTTAGACAATCGGTTGAGAAAGTAAAGCACTTTACCACGCAGATCTCTAAAAACCAATTTTTCCACCAATTCATCCTGATCCCGTAGGCGTTTGCTTATTTCCGATAAAAATCGCAAAGACAATTCAGAATACTTGCGTAAAAGCGGTTCGAATTGTTCAGTCGGAATCGAAAAAACAATCGAGTCTTCCATCGTCTCCACATAAGTTCCTCTATTGCCCAATGAGAACGTTTCAACCTCGCCAAACATGCCGCCTTCGCTGAGGATGCAGACTGTATGTTGTTTGCCGGCCGAATTGGTTTTGTATAAGCGTAGTTTACCGGCGATTACGAAAAATAAGCCATTCCTTTCATCATCGGGCGTCTGAAGAATATAGTTTTTTGGAAGCTTATACGTATTGGATCTGGTTACCAATTGTTCGATTTCACGCATAATTTCTGCCGGAAGCGATTCAAATATCTTGATTTGTGGCAAAAATGAAGTTATGTTTTCCATCGCCTCATCATGTAACATTGTGACCCCTCCTGTCATTGCTGCAAGCGGCTACCGCTCCACTCGCCGCGATAATCGTTCCTCATGTAACACCGATAACGGAGTGTTACACTCATCATAAACCACCATAGTTTCCCCTTCTGTAATGCAGATTACAAAAAAACAAACCACCTTCAAATGAAGGCGGTTTGCGGCTGCTCTAATCCATACCTTTTGACGTTATCGAATGGTCACCTTCAGTCTATGACTTCAAAGCGCTCAGTGCCGCATCCGTCACGTGGATAAATCTTTCGCCACGTGCGATTACATGAATACGCATTTCAGGAAAGTGGTCATATACATAGTCCACGAAATATCCCGGATGCTCAGCGTTCCCCGCAAAAATGTCATAATGCATCGGGATCGTCATCCCGATCCCGACGGTCTTCGCCAGCTCGGCTGCTTCCCGGTAGTCCATATTGCCGATAATGCCGCGGCTGTTCCGGAATGCGTCGCGGCCATTAATCGGGAGAAGCCCGAGGTCGATCGACTCACCCTGAAGCCGTTCAGTCAATCCTTCATAAATGACCGTATCTCCGGAATGGTATACCGTAACGCCGTTCAGTTTGATCAGATAGCCGACGTAACGATGATAACCCTGCTCATCCGTTTCCAGCTCTTCATGTGCGGCCGCGATGGGGCGTATGATCACTTTATCGCCGTAATCCTGCTCCGTATCGGCGATCACGAAGCGCTCTGGGGCTACGCCCTGCCTCAATATGTCCTTACGGCAGAATGCCGGTGCCATATACACGGTCTGCAGGTTAGCCTTGGACATGGCCGCAATCGCCTCCAGGTCCATATGGTCCGAATGCTCATGGGTGATCAGGCAGTAATCCGCATTCGTAATATGCTCCGGTCCGATCGGTGCCGGGTAGGTACGATCCGGGTTATGGCTGACATACGGATCGATGTAAATGACCGTATCCCCTCCCTTAATGATAAAGCTGGCTTGTCCAAGCGGCCATACCGCGACCATGCCGTACGGCACGAAGGTTTCCTCGATTTCCTGAATCAGGAGCTGGCCTTGCTTCTGTGGCTGTGACTGGCTCATGCCTTCCTCTCCCTTCCGTTACTTTTCCAGGTATATTTATCATTACATGGAGATCCCAAGTAAGCAGCGGATCTCGCTCACCTTATCCAGGTATCTTTTAACCACCCGCTCACAAGGGCTAAACGCTTCTGGATCTCTCTCTAAAAAATACCGCTTTCACCGCAAACCGGGGTAAAATCAGCTGTCTGCGCCATCTCGACGGCTGGGAAATCAGCCGGTACAGCCACTCGAGATTTAGACGCTGCCAAGCTGCCGGCGCCCGCTTCACTTTACCGCCTATGATATCCAGGCTGCCGCCGACACCGATGGCAATTTTCGCCTGCAGCTTGTCCTTATGGCTATGTATCCACTTTTCTGCCCGGGGTGCGCCCAGAGCCACGATCAGAAAGTCCGGCGCGGCATCAGCAATCTCCTGTACGATTCGCGGCTCATCTTCCGGCGCAAAAAAACCGTGATGTCTGCCGCGTATGGCGACGCCCGGGTACTGCTGGCCAATGTTGATGACAGCCTGCCTGCTCGTTTCCTCATCTGCGCCCAGAAAGTAAAACGACCATCCCTTCCGGTCGCCCTCCTCAAGCAGCTTAAACAGCAGATCGCAGCCGGTTACCCGCTCCGGCAGGCTGCCGCCCCGCAACCGGGAGACCATGACGATGCCGATGCCATCCGCAGTGACCAATCCCGCCTCATCGACAATTCGGCGCAGCTGTGCATCCTTTTGGCAGGACATCACGATCTCCGGATTGCCGGTAACGACGTGAAACAGCCGCTGCTCCTTTTGGTCAATCACGTCTTGAAGAAGCTCTACGCTCTGCTCCATCGTCAATTTCGGGAAAGGGATCCCCATAATGGGCACCTGTTGATTCATCTTTCGACCACCTCTTCTGTATCGGAGTAAACGGAATATACAAGCACATCTTTGTTCCATTTGACGATTTGTTTTTCCAGCGTCATTCCGATCCGTTCGGCCACCCGAGTGGATGGTTTATTGCTGGCATCGGGAAGCGAAACGATTTTGCGAAGCTTCATCTGCTCAAATCCGTAGTGCTTGCAAGCCATTGCTGCCTCAGTGGCATAACCGTTCCCCCATACGCGCCTTGCGAACAGGTAGCCAATCTCCATTTCGCGAACCCCTTCCACAATCTGTGGAACGATGCCACACTGTCCCAGAAAATCACCGTTGATCCGGTTCTCCACGATCCATAAGCCGACACCGCAGTCCTCATAATTTCGCAGGTTCCATTCAATCCATTCCAGCGTTTCTTGGTTGTCTTTGGTGGAGGGATAGTACTTCATTGCGACGGGGTCGGCAAAAATTTGCTGCAGCAAAGGGACATCCTCCCGTCCCATGTGCCTCAGGATCAACCGGTCAGTACTCAGCACGACATCCTTCATCCAGGATCATCCCCTTATCTTTTTTATAACGCATTATTTACAACACACTTACTCTGTACTGCGTGCAATAATGCGGGCCGGTGACGAATCCGCCCGGATGAGTAAAGGCAGTGCCGTTATCTCAAAATCGGTCAAAGATAGCAGCCGATCAGTGTTGGTCAGATTTTCGGCAATAAATATCCCATGTCCAAATAAATATTTATGAATATCAAAAGGGTACTTATCCGGCGACGGCATATCCAGACAGACCATCTTCGCCTGCTTGCGTACCAGCAGCTCGGCAAACGTTTGGGTCAAAACGGGATAGTCCGTAAAGTATTCCGGCTGTCCCCACAGCTTGCCATGGCCCGTATGCAGCACCACGATTTGTCCCATTCCAATCTTCTCTTCATACACAGACTTATATTCAACCGACGATTCGTGTGAGACATCCAGAATGCACCCGTTTCCAATAAAGCGGTCCAATTGAAATTCGTAAAGATACCGGTCGGAATCCGTCAAATGCATCGGTCCGTCGATATGCGTGCCGGCGTGCATATTGATGGACAGTTGGTGGTTGGTATACGAATCGCTTATCAAATGTCTCGTCTGGGCAAGCACAGTTTCCTGATCCCCCGGGAAAACAGGCATTCCATCATGGATCAGCCTGGTCAGATCAATCATCATCGGATTCACCAACTCCTTGTTCCTTGCTTTTGGCCTCATTTCTCCAGGCTTTTAAGGTACCCGATGAAGGGAGGCCAGCGCCTCTTCCCGGTCCTTCATAAAGAACACATCTTCCCCCTGATTGCATTCGTAGATGAAATCACGCAGGCTTTTGCTGGAATAAGCTTCAAAATCACCAACAATGGCAATTTTAAAATGATAGTTCCGATATTTTTGCAGGATTTCCCCTGCCAGCCCGGTTTTCAGCTCAAAAAACGCTTCAGGCAAATTCGACTGATTCAGCAGCAGCTTATGGCATGGCCCCGATGGATCCCACCCAATGCCAGCCATCAGATCCAGAGCCGTCTGGACGTCGGCAATAACGGCATGAGGGTCGTCAAGAACCGCTACCTTCGAGCCGTCTTGTTCATGTATCGTATAGTTCATACTTTTTTGCCTCCTTTCCGCTATATTACCTTGTCTGAGAAGTCTGTTCCAGTCTTTTCCTACGTCTGGTCCGGCTGAACCGCTGCTTGGCGGGCAACGCGGCACACGAGTCGCATCAGTTTGCGGTGGAGCTGCGGAAACAAGGTGAATACGACATCCATGGTGCGGCGCAGCGGCATCGGGCAAACCACAGGCTCGTTCTTGTGAACGCACTTTATCGCAATTCGGGCGAACTGCTCGGGGCTCATCATTTTCTGTTTCTGCATCTGCTTCAGGACGAGTTCTTGATCCAAATGGATCGCTTCGCCCGTCCGGTGGATCGGAGTATCCACGAAGGCGGGGCATAGAGCGCTGACATGAACGCCAAACGCTTCCGCTTCATAGTGAAGGGATGTGGTCAGTCCGACCACAGCATGTTTGGTCGCAGCATACGCGGCGGCGGTTGGCGATGGCCCCAGTCCGGTCGCGGACGCAGTATTCGCAATACAGCCGAAGCCCTGCTGCTTCATAACCCGATAGGCTGCCTGTGTTCCATGGATGACGCCCCACAAGTTGACCTGAATGATCCGATTCCAATGATCAAATGTCATGTGGTACAGCTCCCCGTAAATGCTGATGCCCGCATTGTTGAACATATAGTCGAGCCGCCCGAACTCCTCATACACACTCTCGATCAGCCCTTCCACCTGGTAGGCGTCCGTCACGTCCAGGTGGACGTAACGCCCTCCCCCACCTGCAGCGGTAATTCTTCGGACCGTCTCCTCGCCGCCTGCTCGGTCCACATCGGCTGCCACAACGAAAATACGCTCCCCTGCCAACGCTTCGCAAATGGCCCGGCCAATTCCCGAAGCCCCTCCTGTGACGATTGCCACTTTACCCCATTCTTCCATACCCTTGACTCCTCCTCATCATTTTAACATTAGAACAATTAGGACGATCGTTCTAATCTACTTAAGCGTAAAGCCTCATCGTTTGAGGATTCCGCTTAGAAAAAGATCGACGCTTTTCCGGAAAAGACCATGCAGCTGTCCATGCTCCATCGTGTAAATATGCTGGCACAGCGCCCCCAGCAGCGTCCCGAATAAAAATGTCGTTCCTTGAAGATCGTCGATCTCAAATTCACCGGTATCGATCCCGTATTGGAAAATGTCCGAGTATGCCTGCATCGGCGTAACCGCCAGTCCGTACAGCTGCTGGACCGTCTCCGGACTGGTCGCCGGATTCGCCGCCAGCTCCTGCCCTACCTTGAGCAAAGGGGTCTGATAATTGTTCATCACGAACGTAGACATCGCATACAATTTATCTCTGGCTGTCTTATAGTTCGGGGATACACCGGCCCACTTCTCGCCCCAGGCCCGCATGCCGTCCAGCGCGAGATAAACGAACAGCTTTTCCTTATTCTCAAAATGATAGTACACATGGCCCTTGCTGAACCCGGAGGCTTTGGATATATCCGAGATCGAGGTTCCGGCGAACCCCTTTTGCGAAAAGAGCTGCGCAGCCTTCTCCGCAATAATCCGCCGCGTTTCTTCACTGTCATAATGTCGTTTCAAAGCGATCTACCTTTCCTTATTTACAGAACGATCGTTCTAAAGTCATTATAAGCGATGAGGCCTGTCGCTGACAAGAAATATTTGGAATGTTCAAAAAGAAGACAAAAAGCACGACCTAAGCCGTGCTTTTATCCATGGAACAAGAACCGCCTCACTCCGCCTCTGGCACACCGTTCGGGTAGACGACAACTTTCAAGCACTCGCTTTTGTGATTTAAAGCCCGCTCCATCGCTTCCTGGGTATCCTGGAGCGAATAACGGTCCGTGACCAGCGTCATCACATCGGCAATGCCGGACTCAAGGAAGCGGATGCCTTTCGGATAGGTATTGGCATACCGGAATATTCCGTAAATATCGACCTCGTTATCCGCGATAAAAGGAACATTCAGCGGAATTTCATCCTGTGCCGGCAGTCCGACGACGGCCAGCTTCCCGCCCCGGCGCAGCGAGCCCAGCGCCGTTTGCAGCGCTTTCGGATTGCCAGCCGTTTCCCAAGCGACATCGACGCCCTTCCCTCCCGTCAACCGCTGAATTTCCTCCAGCGCGTCCTGCTCTGCGACGTTAATCACGTGATCCGCTCCGAGTTTCTTGGCGGCATCCAGACGCAGCGGTTCCAAATCCGTTACGATGATTTCGGCAGCACCATAAGCTTTAGCCGCGACCACGGCCATCAATCCTACCGGTCCCATCCCCATAATCGCAATGGTGGATCCCGGCGTAAGCTTGCTTCTCGCCGCCGCATGGATGCCGACGGAAAACGGCTCGATCAGCGCCGCCTCCTCATAGCTCAGCGAGTCCGGGATCCGGAACACAAAATCCTGCCGGATTTTGATGTACTGGACAAAAGCCCCGTCTACCGGAGGTGTCGCCAGAAATTGCACGTCGGGACAGAGGTTATACCGCCCTTCCTTGCAGGCTTCACAGCGGCCGCAGGTCACCCCGGGCTCCACGGCTACGCGGTCTCCCACTTTGAATCCGGTTACATCTGCGCCTACGGCGGCGACATCGCCCGAGCATTCATGGCCTAGAATAATCGGCTTCTTCACGACGTACTTGCCGATTCGCCCATGCGTATAATAATGGAGGTCGGATCCGCAGATGCCGACGGCCATCACTTTGATCAACACTTCGTCTGGTGCGATGTCCGGCACCGGCACCGTTTCAATCCGGATTTGGCGTGGGCTGTGCATCACAGCGGCTTGCATCGTTTGGGGAATGCTGGAGTTCATCATCTGTGTACTTCCTTCCCTTCGTGAAATCTATTATTTTTTTATCATTGTATTATAGAAACCCGCTAATATCTATGAAAACAACGTCTGATCAACAAAAAGATCCGCTCCCTCTTCGGGAGCGGATTCTTTCTGTGCAGCGAGATGCACCACCCTGCAGAAGGAACATAAGTCCCTTCACTCACGGCTATGTAATTGGATAACCGGACGGAAACATGGCGGGCAAGGGCATCAACCGCTTAGGATTCAGCAGGACCTTTGGTCCGTTTGAATAGCAATGCCAGGATCAACGCCACGATGGAGAAGCCAAATCCGATGACAAACGCGTTATGCACGCCGGCTACCATCGCCTCAGCCATTTGCCCAGGCGCGGTTGGATCCGAAGAGCCCTTCAGGAAGCTGGCTTGGCCGTTGGACATGACGCTGATAAAGAAGGCCACACCAATCGCACCCGCCACCTGCTGGAGCGTATTCAAGATCGCCGTACCGTGCGGATAATACCGGGCCGGAAGCTGGTTCATGCCGTTTGTCTGCGCCGGCATCATGATCATGGAGATGGAAACCATCATACAGATATGCAGAATGAGCAGCGTGACTTTGCTCGTTTCGACCGATACCTGCGTAAAGAACCACATAATGATGACCAGAGCAGCCGTTCCCGGAATGATCAGAGCCCGTGGACCGAACTTATCGAACAGTTTACCGGTAATCGGTGAGATCAAGCCGTTGAGCAAGCTCCCCGGAAGCATCAGCAGACCGGAAGCAAACACCGTCATGCCGAGTGCGCCCTGAAACAGGAACGGCAGCAGCGACATGGAGGAGAACAGCGTCATCATCATAATAATCAGCATGATCGCCGTCAGGGTAAACGCCGGGAATTTGAAGGACCGGATATCCATTAAAGGATCTTTCAGCCGGAGCTGACGAATAACGAACAGCAGCAGGGCAACCGCACCGACAATAATGGTCCAATACACTTTGGGATGCGACCAGCCCGCTCCACCTTCACCCAGACTGCTGAAGCCATAGACGATTCCGCCGAATCCGATCGTAGACAGAATGATCGACAGAACGTCCACTTTGGGTTTGGTAGGCTGCGAGACATTTTTCAAATACACAAACGCGATGATGATCGAAATGATGGCAAACGGCAGAACTAAGTAGAACAGCCATCTCCATTCAAACGAATCGAGAATCAATCCCGACAACGTCGGTCCGATCGCTGGAGCGAACATAATAACGAGACCGATACTGCCCATGGCGGCTCCGCGTTTTTCCGGCGGATACAGAATCAGGATCGTATTCATCATAACCGGAAGCATCAAACCACTTCCTGCGGCCTGAAGCAAACGGCCGATCAGTAGGAATTCAAAGCCCGGGGCAAAGGCACAGACAAACGTTCCCACCGTAAAGATGATCATGGCTCCAAGGAACATTTGCCTCGTCGTAAACCACTGGACCAGCAGGGCTGATGCGGGAACCAGAACGCCGACGACCAGCATGTAGCCTGTGGCCAGCCATTGCAGCGTAGAGGCCGAGACTTTGAGCTCAACCATTAATTCCGGAAAAGCGATATTAAGCAGCGTCTCATTTAAGATGGAAAAGAACGCCCCCACAATTAATGAGACTAATATAGGCAGCTTCTTGATATGGCTGATATCAGCCGGTGCAGATGCAGCTGCGGCACCTGATGGATTCATATATTCTCCCTCCTGTTTCTTGCAATATGTCTATATTTGGCATCAGCGAGCCTATTTTACCACATAACTCCGTGAAAATGTTTCTTATAAATTGCTTTTTTTAAATGATTTATTATTTTAATCATTTAAGTATTATTCCACCGTTTAGAAGTTACTCATAAGCCAGTACAGAATCGCGGCTGATGATCGTGCCTTGATGCTTCCCTTCGCACAATTCTCTCATTGAACCCGGCTTGTCAAAGTTGAAAACATGAATAGGCAGATGGTAGTCCCGGGCCAGAATAAAGGCCGATTGATCCATGATTTTCAGATCGTGCCGGATGACGTCGTCATAATGCAGCGACTTGAATCTCCTGGCGGAGGGATCCGTCTTCGGATCGGCGCTCAGCACGCCATCCACTCCCTGCTTGGCAACGAGGAGCGCGTCGCAGTTCACCTCGATCGCACGCTGCACCGAAGGGTAATCGGTCGTGACGTACGGCTGGCCGTTCCCGCCGGCGAAAATGACGATATACCCTTTCTCCAGATGGTGTATGGCGCGCAATCGAATATACGGCTCGGCCACCGAAGCGATGGGGAGCGAGGTCATGACCCGGACCTCCTTGTCCGTCTTCGCTTTAAGAACACCGCGCAGCATCAGGCTGTTGACGACGGTGGCCAGCGTGCCGATATTATCGGCCTCCGCCCTTTCGATGCCCCAGGTTTCCGCCATGTTTCCCCGAAATATGTTGCCGCCGCCGATAACCAGGGAAACCTCCACTCCCATAGACACAACGGATAAAATTTCGTCCGCAATATGCTCCAGCCGGCCCGGATCAAAGCCGAACTGGCTCGTTCCTGCCACCGCTCCGCCGCTTAGCTTAATTAACACTCTTTGGTACGCCGCCATGGATCAAACACTCCTTTCGGTTCCGAAAAAATGACTATCGTGATACGCCCACCTAGATAAATACGCTTCCCCAGTATTGATTTCGAAACATCCAAATTCCTTCAGCCAACACCGCTAATCAGAAGTCCAAAAAGAAAACACTAAAGCCGTTTATGCCTTAGTGTTCAACGCTTCCTGCCATATGCCGTTTTCTCAATAATGGAATGTATGCACCGCTTAAACACCAGGGATCCTCCTTTGAAATCCGTTTTTTACCAAGCAGATTATATCCTGAAAAGTTCGTCTGAAGCAACTATGGCCGCAGAGAGGTGGTCTGGCGGAGTGGACAGACCTACCTTGTGACAAGTGAGTAGTGTCTAGGTTGTACGATAAGATGGGTTTGCAGGTTGGAGATAAGTGCGGATTTTTTTGGTTTTCTATTGTGAATTTTTCACATGTTGTAATATGGATATTAGCGGTTGCTGATTCGCTCTTTTTCCAAAGGTTGGCGTCACAGTTGACGTAAGCGTTAACGTTATAAGTAGATAGAATAAACTTAAGAAAATTAACGTTAAAGAGACGCATCGCGCCATTATAGAAGAAAGTTCAATGTAAAAAAAGTAAACGTCAAAACTCCCGAAAAACCGGCCAAAGGCAGTATTCGGGAGCCTGACGTCAGTATCGCTATAGTTCCTGTTTGCTTAAGACAATGCCCATTACAATTGAATCGATATCTGCTTAACGCCTGCTTGTGGCGTCAAAAGCACCCCCTGCTCGGTCACGGCGGATTCGGCGCCTTCGATTTGAGCGATCTGGCTTATGCCGCGCAGAAGCAGCTTCCACTGCTTCGTTCCTTCCGCCTGGACATCAATGCGCTCCCCGTTCCTGGTTACCGTTACTTTCAGTTCCTCCTTGCCGTTCGTCCCGTTCACGACGCTTGTCGTTTCCGTCCCATCCGCAAGTTCAAAGGCGTGAAGGATCACGCCGTCCGCGTAGTCGTAATCCGGACGCTGGTCATTGTCTCCGACCGGAATGATGCTTCCGGCCCGCGCCAATAGCGGAACTGTAAAGTAGTCGACCTGCCGGCTGATCCACCGGCCACCCTCCACATTCTCTCCGGTTACGAAATCGGTCCAGCGTCCCTCCGGTACATAGTACCGTGCCAGGCCCTGGTCGTTCATGACCGGTGCGACGAGAAGCGAATCCCCGAGCATATACTGGCGGTCCAGCACATGGCAGTTCGGATCTTCGGGGAACTCCAGCACCATGGCCCGCATGACGGGCACCCCTGTTGCAGCAGTCTGCACGGCGGAACGGAACAGGTATGGCATCAGCGTGCATTTCAGCTTGGTAAAATAGCGCAATACGTCAACAGCTTCCTCGTCGAAGAGCCAAGGCACCCGGTACGACTGGTTCCCGTGCAGCCGGCTGTGCGTGGACAACATCCCGAAAGCGGTCCAGCGCTTATATAGATCCGGCGTGGCCGTACTTTCAAAGCCGCTGATATCGTGGCTCCAGAACCCGAAGCCGCTGAGCGACAAGGACAAGCCGCCGCGAAGCGATTCGGCCATCGATGCGTATGAGGCGGAGCAGTCGCCGCCCCAATGCACCGGGAACTGCTGGCCGCCGGCCGTGGCGGAACGGGCGAACACCGCCGCTTCATTTTTACCGAGCGTCTCCTCCAGCACCTCAAATACCGTTTTGTTGTACAGGAACGTGTAGTAGTTGTGCATTTTCACCGGATCCGAGCCGTCGTAATAAACGACGTTCGTCGGAATCCGCTCGCCGAAATCGGTTTTGAAGCTGTCGACGCCCATGTCGAGCAGCTCCTTCAGCTTGCCCTGGTACCACCGGACCGCCTCCGGATTAGTAAAATCCACAAGCCCCATGCCGGACTGCCACCGGTCCCACTGCCAGACGCTGCCGTCCGGATTTTTCACCAGATAGCCGTTCTCCTTGGCTTCCTTGAACAGGTACGACTTCTGCCCGATGTACGGGTTGATCCAGACGCAGATATGAAGGCCTTTGTCTTTCAGCCGCCGCAGCATTCCCTGCGGGTCCGGGAACACGTCGGGATCCCATTTGAAATCGCACCACTGGAACTCCTTCATCCAGAAGCAGTCAAAATGGAACACATGCAGCGGAATGTCCCGCTCGAGCATGCCGTCCACAAAACTGTTGACCGTTTCCTCGTCATAGCTGGTCGTAAACGAGGTCGTCAGCCACAGGCCGAAAGACCAGGCAGGCGGAAGTGCCGGTTTCCCGGTCAATGCCGTATAGTTTTGCAGAACCTCTTTCAGATTGGATCCGCCGATGATGTAATACTTCAGCTTTTCGCCTGGAACGCTGAACTGCACCTTCGAGACGTTCTCAGAGCCGACTTCATAAGAAACGCGCTCCGGATGATCCACGAACACGCCGTATCCTTCACTGGACACGTAGAACGGAATGTTCTTGTAGGCCTGCTCACTGCTGGTCCCCCCGTCTTCGTTCCATAGATCCACAACCTGACCGTTTTTCACAAAAGGCGTAAACCGTTCCCCAAGCCCGTACACATATTCGCCGACCCCCAGGTCCAGCTGTTCCCTCATATATACATCCGCCGATTCGGAGGATTTAATGTAAGCCGGGCCTTTATAGCCGGTGCCGGTGAGGCGGCGTCCGTCATAAGCATACGCGACGTTCCACCCCTCGTCCGGGCGAACGGTGGCGGTCAGCTTGCCGCTGGTGAGTGTAACGGCGCTGCCGCGCTTCTCGACCTGGACTTTCAGGTCCGGCTGCTTGTAGATTTGGAAGGCCGGGCCCTTGTCGTCCATGCCGTCATGATGGATGTATTCCACGCAGATGACGTTCTCCATCGGGGAAGAATAACGGACCGTGAGCAGCGTCGTATTCAGCGTATCGCCTTTGTGAACGATTTTTTTGGTGGACGCATACACCGTCATTTCGTCTTGCCCGGTCTCAATATCCCTTACCTCAACCGGATACAATACCTGCAGCCCCTGCCGCACATGCCAATAGCCGTCTGTAAATTTCATAGTGGGTCTCTCTCCTATCTATATCTTCTATTTAAAATTGTCAGTCTTTCATGGAACCGGCGGTAATGCCGCCTACGACGTAACGCTGCAGGCCGATGAAAATGATAATGATCGGAAGCGCAGCCAGCGTGGCGACCGCCATCAGGTTGTTCCACTCTGTGCCGTACTGCCCGATAAAGCGGTACAGTCCAAGCGTCAGCGGACGTACGCTGTCCTCGGTCGTCAAGGTCAGGCCAAAGATGAAGTCACCCCAGCCGAAAAGGAAGCAGAACACCGCGACTGTCATCATGCCGGGCACGACGAGCGGCAGAATGATTCGCGTGAACGCCGTAAACTGGTTGCAGCCGTCAATCTTCGCCGCTTCCTCCAGCCCTTTGGGCAGTGCCATGAACGAAGGCCGGAGGACGAGGACCGCAAACGGCAGCGCATGGATCATGTCCGCCAGGATGAGCCCGAAGTAGCTGTTCACGAGATGAACCTTCGAGAACATGATGAACAGCGGCATCGCCATCATAATGCCAGGCAGCATCTGGATCGCGAGCAGCAGAATCATGATCAGCGATTTGCCTTTCAGATCCAGTCTCGCCAGTGCATACGCCGCGGGCGTGGCGAACAGCAGCGACATGATCATCGTCCCGATGGCGATAACAAGGCTGTTGCCGATATACCGGAGCATATCCGTGTTGTGAATGAAGTTGTCATAGTAAGCCGTAAAGGTTGCGTTCAGCACGCCAAAATGGGGCGGTGACGAGAACAGGTCCGTAATAGGAGTTATCGACGTTTTGACCATCCAATAGACGGGAAACAAAAACAGCAGGGTGATGAAGGCACCGATCACAGTCATGCCGACGCTCTTCCATTGAGCTCGCTGGTTCATCATGCAGCCTCCTCCTTACTGGACATCCGGAGATAGATCACGGCCAGCACGGTAAGAATCGCGAACATGATCATGGATACCGATGCGCCCTGGCTGAACTGGAACTTGGTGAAGGACAGCTGGTAGGCGTATATCGGCAGGACGTTCGACGAGTTTACCGGACCGCCCGCCGTCATGATGAAGATCATGTCAAACACCTTGAACGTGTTGATGATCCCCAGCATGAGCAAAATCAGTATCGTCGGTCGCATGAGCGGCAGCGTAATGTGGCGGAACTGCAGCATTTTCCCCGCACCGTCCAGCTTGGCCGCCTCGTACAGCTGCTCCGGCAGCCCTTGAAGTCCGGACAGCAGGATGATCATGTTAAACGGAATGCCGACCCAGATATTGGCGACGATCGTGGAAAGCAGCGCCGTACCGTTTTCGCTGAGCCAGCTGTGCGGCTCGTGAATGATCCCGAGGCTTTGCAGGATGTAGTTAACGACCCCGTAGTCCCCGTTCAGCATCCATTGAAATACTGAAGCCGTGATGACGACTGGAAGCATCCAGGCGAGCAACATGAGCGAGCGCATCAGGCCCCGGCCCGGGAAACTGCGGTTGAAGAACAGGGCCAGCGCAAAGCCGATCGAGAACTGAAATACGAGACTGAGAACGGTGAACAATACCGAGTTTCCAAGCGCGGTGTAAAAAACCGGATCTTTGAATGTCTTGATATAGCTCGCCAGACCCGCAAAAGCATGATGCCCCTTAAAGTTGTATACCGTCACATTTTGAAAGCTGAGAATCAGGTTGTACACGATCGGGAAAATAATGAACACCAGCAGGAACAGGATGACGGGCAGAACGAACAGATACCGGGTCCATGCTGTACTTCTTAAACGCTTGGACGTTCTCGGCGCTGCCGCAGAATAGGATTGGTCTGACATATGGTTCCTCCTCCTTCTCAATTATCGGGGTGCAAGCGGTTTGATCTTGCCGGCGGCCGTTTGAACGGCCTGCTCGGGAGAAGCCTGCCCGGTCAGTACCTGCTGAAGCATCGTCTGGATCGCTTCGGAAATTCCTGCATAATCCGGGCCATAGGCACGTGCCTTGGCCACCTCCATCGCATCCGCAAACACCTTCATCTGCGGATCCTTCTGCCAGAACGGGTCCTGCAGCAAATCTTTGCGGCTCGGCAGACGGCCGTTGGTCTGCAGAAGCTTCTTCAGCCGGTCCGGCTCGTTGGCGAAACGAATGACGTCAAAGGCAGCATCCTTATGCTTGGAGGCTGCAGAGATCGCCCAGTTTTCTCCTCCGAGCACGGTCGCTCCCGTTTTGCCCTTCGGCAGCGGCACGACGCCCCAATTGACTTTGCCTTCCTTCTGCAGGAACGGGATCTGCCACGTTCCGTTCACCATCATCGCTACTTTGCCTGCGGCGAACTGCGTCGCGGTGTCGGATTGCTTCTGCGTGATCACTTCCTTGGACATGTAGTTGTTTTTGGCCATGTAGTCATACAGGTTTACCGCATCGAGCGTGCCCTGACTATCAAAGTCGGGAACATCCGAGCCGGCCTGCAGGAGGAACGGCAAAAACTGAAACGTCCCTTCTTCCGTCTTCACCGCACTGACCGCGAAACCGTATACATTTTTCTTGGTGAGCAGCTTGGCGTCTTCCTTCAGCTCATCCCAGTTGGTGGGCGGCTTGATGCCCGCTTCATCAAACAACTCTTCGTTATAAAACAGCGCTAGGTTGTTGCTTCCAACCGGAACGCCGTAATTTTTGCCGTCGTACACCGTGGAGGACCATGGTCCGTCATAATATTGATCCGCCTGCCCCCACGCTTTAACCTCGGAGGTGATGTCGGCCAAAATGCCGGCAGCAGCGAACGTCTGATGGTCTGCGCTGTCGATCCACACGATATCCGGCCCCTGATTGCCGATCGAACCAAGCAAAAGCTTGTTCTTGATATCGGAAGAAGATACGTATGTGCGTTTGATTTTCACGTTCGGATGGGCCTTCTCATATTCGCTGATGATATTGTTGATCGCGGTTACGCTGCCGTCCGTCGTCATCGTATCCCACCAGGTCAAGGTGACTTTTCCCGAATCGGTACCGGAACCTGCCGAGCAGGCGGTCAGCGCCAGGGTAAGCAGCGAAAAGGCGAGAAAGAGTGCTTTCATTTTGCCGCACATAAGCATGTCCTCCTTACGAAATGATCTAGTATTTGGGTTAAATGATTATAAAAATCAGAAAATGATGTACGTACATCATTTCGCTCGTGAGAAGCCCGGCATCCTATACCCTTAGATATAGTACCGTGCATTCTCCCTCGTAACCAGTTCCAGCTTGGAGATGTTCTCCCGCAAATTCACCTTCTCGCCGCTGGCCGTATGGTTAAACAGCGTCTTGACCGCCAAATAGCCCTGGTTTACCGGGTCCTGGCAGATCGTCGCCGTGACCGTGCCGCGGTCCAGATCCTGATAAATATCCTCCGTCATGTCATGGCCGATCAGAGCCACGGTTCCGCCAAGACCCGCTTCTTCCAGATGGCGCGCAATGACATGCAGCTTGGCACTCGTGACATAAATGCCGTCGACCTGCCGGAAGTACTCGCCAAAGCGGTCCTGATGATCGTATTCCTCATGCTTCAGCTTCAGCGGCAGAGCCATTTCGATGTTCCCCTGCTCGGCAATGACTTCCCGGAAGCCGGTAATTTTCTGCTGCATCTGAAACGTAGTTGCCGACGGCAGGCTGCTGGCATCCGATGTAATCAGTCCGGCCCGTCCGCCGCTTCCGATCAGCTTGCACAGCATGTCCGCAGCGAGTCTTCCGGCGATCCGATAGTCGCAGCCAACGTAAAACAGACGCTTGCTGAGCGGCGCGTCGTTATTAAATGTGCATACCGCCATTCCTTTATCGATCGCCTGGTCTATGGGATCCTCCATCTGCTGGGAGTCGTTGGGAGACAAGGCCAGCGCGTCGTAGGCACCGCTGTCCACGATCTCCTGCACGATCTGTCTCTGCTTCTCCGTGTCGTAGCTCTCCGATTTGAAAATTTCAATCCGCAGGCCGTAATCCCGCAGCTCCTCATACGCAAGGCGGATGCCGCGCTCAATCTGTGTCCAGAAATAATCCGGATGCTCCGGAAACACAATCGCAAAGGAAATTTCAGTCCCCCGTGACAGGAATCTCGCCGATTTGTTCGGCGTGTATTCCAGTTCCTCCAGCTTCTCCATAACCTTCCGGTACGTCTCCGGCTTCACATTGCCGCGATTGTTGAGGACCCGGTCCAGCGTGGCGACCGAGATGCCCAATTGCTGGGCGATTCCTTTTAACGTCAGTCTTTTATGATCCTTCATAAGTATACCTCTTGTCTTATTCTGCAGAACGAAAGACGTTTGATCTTTCAGGCAGGTTTATTGTAACTCCGCGGCTTCCCGCGTGTCAACGCTTTCATGATGGTTTAGAACAAAAAATGATGTTCGATAATCATTTTATCTCTTCTGGTCCTTCTAATCGCCTTCCCTTTGCGCCAACCAGGATCATGGTTATTTAACTTTACAAGCTCCAGTTGTTCCATTGCAAAAAGGGATCTCCGCATGAATCCCGGAAGGCCCCTGTTTGCTTACAAATTCAACTGATATAGTTAGTTAGCCGGGCTCTGCTATGGAGAACGACGTTAAGATCCGGTCGTAATCATCCAGCGGATGCCAAACTTATCTTCCAATTGGCCAAATAAAGAACCCCAAAAAGCCGGTTTGATCGGGTCGCGAACCGTTCCGCCTTCAGACAGTTTCTCAAATGCAGCATACGCTTCCGGCTCCTGTTCAAATTCCAGTACCAGGTTGATCGCTGTTCCTTGCTGCAGCGGTTCGAATACCGCGTCAGACATTAGAATATTCACGCCGGCGGCAACCAGGCTCAAGTGCAACACCTTATCTTTGTATTCTTCCGTAGCGTGAGGCAATTCCCCATGGGTCTGTACCGATACAATTTCTCCTCCGAGCGCCTGAACATAAAACTCAGCCTGCGCTCTGGCATCCTCAGAAAAAATGTAAGTCATGTGCTTTGCCATCGTCATTCATCCTTTCCTGAAATGGTTCATTTAGAAGCAGGATTGGTACCCTTGACATGTGACATGGCCGCGGACGATGAATATATGCTTGTCCTATCCATGAAAACGAGCTGCAACCGAAAAGTTCGGAATTACGTAGTCCGAAAAGGCGCAACATTGTATGAATCGTTATGTACATGGATGACTTCCTGCCCCGCCGTCTCTACTATAACACCGCGATCAGGAACGGATTTCTTACCGATTGCTGAGTTGATTGTTGATATGAAGAAAATTGTTCATTAACAGCGGCAGCGATATCAGGATGGGCGGATCGTCCGGATGCGGAACCCGCATGTTTACCCGTTGAAACGGAACCGATTTATCGGGACCGACGACAATCGGGACCTTATGCTTGGCGCGAAGTGTCGTCTGCGGCACCAGAAAATCGGCCGCCCTCATTCCCCATGAGACAGAAGTCGCTAATAAATAGTAGGTCCCAGGCTTCACGCCGGTAAACCGGAATCGACGTGCCGCCGAAGAGATAAGCGTACCGTAAGGTGGCAGCCCTTCAGGGATCGGTTTGGCGAACAATCCAATGAGGATGACCCCTTCGAACGGTACCTCGAAGGATATAGACCCTTCCACGGTTCCCACAGGCGACGTCAAAATCGGCAGATCATACCAGCTTTCGAGCGCTTTAAGCGAGTTTAAATGATTGTCCGCGATCTCCCTGGAATTCCGGAAAAGGGAAGGCGTAACCCCTACCTTCTCGGTAAATCGGGAAGTAAAAGTGCCCAGGCTCTGCTGTCCGATCTCCAGGCTGATGTCGCGAATGCTGAGATTCGTGTGCAGTAGCAGCTCTTTGGCCCGGTGCAGGCGGAGCGATGATACGTAATAGAGCGGCGGAAGCCCCATCCGCGCTTTGAATATCCGGGCAAAATGGTACGGGCTGTACCCTGCGTACTTCGCCAGCATGTTCAGCTCCAGCGGTTCATCCAGCCGGTTCTGAATATAGGCAATGACTCCATCCAGTTCAGGAAACTTGTTGGTCATACCTTACCTCCCTTGAGTCCCGGATGGATGAGGCGCAATGAGTCTGGGCCAACCCCTGCCAAACCAGGAACAACTGTTCCCGTTCATATTACCATATTTTGCCCTTTAAATAAAAGACAAATTTCAGTTTTTGGACAAGGAAGTTTCCTCTTCTAACGCAGGTTGATCCATTTCGGTGGCGAGGCCGATGTCCTTGTTGTTCAGAATGTTATCCTCCAATACGGCAAACTTGTCACCATACTCTTTAATAATGTGATTCTCCCCCCAAGAGCATAAGGAGTCCAGGATCGGTTTCAGGCTCCACCCGTATTCGCTCAGTTCGTACTCCACCTTCGGCGGAACCTGGTGATAGATGATACGGTTTACGATTCCGTCGTCCTCCAGCTCACGGAGCTGTTGGGTGAGCATTTTCTGCGTGATAGACGGCATCAGCCGCCGCAGATCGCTTGTCCGTTTCTTTCCATGCGTCAAGTGGCACAGGATCACGCACTTCCATTTGCCGCCGATCACTTCCAGCGTTGCTTCAACCGAAATATTGTATTTCTTTTTTTCCATCCAAGACCCTCCTCAACATCTATGGGCACTTTTTGGTGCCTATCGTACTAAAAAGTACGTACTGTTCAAATTTACTTCACGGGTACATAATAACATTCACCGGCCGGTAATGACTACCCTTTAGCTTGATCGTAGCATCAAATAGATAGAACAACATATAGGAGTGAGATGATACCATGTCTTTGGATAAAAAACGCGCAACCTTTGCCTTATTAGCTTTAGCCATCAGCGCGTTCGCGATTGGTACCACTGAATTTATCAGTGTGGGGCTGCTTCCCCTGATCGCCAATGACCTGCACATTTCGGTAACCCTTGCCGGGTTGACCGTTACGTTATATGCGCTCGGTGTCACCTTTGGAGCGCCGATTCTAACCTCTTTAACGTCAGGTGTGCCGCGCAAAATTCTGCTTATCGGCATCATGCTGGTATTCATTGTCGGCAACAGTCTGGCGGCCGCATCCACCGGGATCGGTCTGCTGCTTACGGCGCGCATCATTTCGGCCTTGTCCCACGGCGTGTTTATGTCGATCGGGTCAACGATTGCTGCCGATCTCGTCGCGGAAAACCGCAGGGCCAGCGCCATTTCCATCATGTTCTCCGGACTGACGGTGGCGACCGTCACCGGGGTGCCGCTGGGAACATTCATTGGTCAGCAGCTCGGCTGGAGAGCCGCGTTTGTGGCGATCGTGATCGTCGGCGTTATCGCGCTGATTGCCAACCTGATCCTTGTACCGGGCAACCTGCGCAAAGGCGTCCGGACGCCGGTCCGTGATCAAGTCAAAATCGTGGCCAACGGCCGCCTGCTGCTTGCTTTTCTGATTACTGCGCTTGGCTATGGAGGAACCTTTGTGGTATTTACCTACCTGTCGCCGCTGCTGCATGATGTTACCGGCTTTAAAGAATCAACCGTCGCCCTGATACTGCTGCTCTACGGCATCGCCATTGCCATTGGTAATGTGATCGGAGGCAAAGCGGCCAACCGCAAGCCTTTATCCGCCTTATTGTATATGTTCCTGATCCAGGCGGTCATTTTGCTTCTTCTCACATTCACGGCTCCGTTTAAGGTCGCCGGGCTGATTACGATCTTCGGCATGGGGCTCCTTGCTTTCATGAACGTGCCTGGACTTCAGGTATACGTCGTGATGCTTGCGGAACGGTTTGCGCCGAAGGCCGTCGACGTCGCTTCGTCTGTGAACATTGCCGCATTTAACGCCGGCATAGCGCTAGGCGCGTATTTGGGCGGAATCGTGACCGATCATCTCGGCTTGATTCATACCGCATGGATCGGCTCGATCATGGTTGCGGCAGCCGTTCTGCTCACCTGGTGGAGCCGTACCCTCGAACGCAAGGATACGGCGTCATCCGATAGTGACAACAACATGCTCAGTGCGTAATCCTGATCCTTTTTTAGCTATCGTATCTAATGCGGATAAGTTCTATACAGTTCCGGTAATGATAAGCGAATGGGTTTCGAATTGCGGAGGCAACAGAAATTTATATCATGACAAACAACATCTAGGAGGCAATTTATAATGACTCAACATGTACAAAGCAAAACCCGATTGAATAACGGCATCGAAATGCCTTGGCTGGGCCTTGGCGTCTTCAAAGTGGAAGAAGGCAGCGAGCTCGTCGAAGCGGTAAAAGCCGCCGTGAAGCATGGTTACCGGAGTATCGACACCGCTGCGGTTTATGCCAACGAAACGAGCGTCGGTCAGGGAATCCGCGAGGCGCTGGCCGATAGCGGACTGAAGCGGGAAGACCTTTTTGTTACTTCAAAAGTGTGGAACGCAGACCTCGGTTACGATTCGACCATCGCGGCCTATGAGACAAGCCTGAAGAAGCTGAGTCTCGATTATCTGGATCTATACTTGATCCACTGGCCGGTTGCCGGCAAATATAAAGAAGCATGGAGAGCGATGGAGCAGCTGTATAAAGACGGCCGCGTCAAATCGATCGGCGTCAGCAACTTCCAAGTACACCACCTGGAAGATTTAATGAAGGATGCGGAAATCGTACCGGTCATCAACCAGGTGGAATTCCATCCGATGCTGACCCAGAAAGAGCTTCGCGACTTCACGAAGCAGCACAACATTCAGCTGGAGGCGTGGTCTCCGCTGATGCAGGGCGAGCTGTTGAACCATCCGCTGCTGAAAGAACTCGCGGACAAATACGGCAAATCCATCGCCCAGGTGATCCTCCGTTGGGATCTGCAGCATGGCGTCGTGACCATCCCTAAATCGACCAAAGAGCACCGTATCGTTGAAAATGCATCGCTGTTCGACTTTGAACTGTCCCAGGAAGACATGGACCGGATCGACGGTCTGAACGAGAACCGCCGCGTGGGTCCTGATCCGGACAACTTCGATTTCTAATTGTGCTTAATCATTCTACCATACGAAAACGCCATCCCTCCGGATTCGGAAGGATGGCGTTTTTTAAATTCTATCGTTTTTGAATACAGTTAAAACCATGCTCTGGAGCTACACGCGGTCTCTAAGAATGTATCCTTGCTCCAGCAGCACCTGCATAAAACCTTCCAAACCATTGACTTCCGCTGCGGCCGGCATTTCCGAGCCCAGGAACAACACGTTCCGTTCTGCTTCCCGTTCCCCTTCTGACAGGGCGAATGTTCGAACTGAAGCAAACACCTGCTCCATTGTGGTATGAATGGCACTTAGCACGGGGTCCCGCTGCAGCTTGCCAGCTGCGTTCATGATCAGCATCCCGCCTGCCCTCAGCTTTTGCCAGGCCAGCGCAAAAAATTCCTCCGTCGTCAGATGATGAGGCGTCCCTTCGCGTGTAAACGCGTCTAAGATCACATAATCGAAGGAGCCGTCAGCCTGCTGCTCCAACAGGGCCCTTCCGTCTCCAATCTCGACATTGTTCCAGCCGTATTGAAAATAGCTTCGGCTCAGCTCCACGATATCCGCGTTGACCTCGGCCACGAGGCATTGATCTTCGCGAAATTGGCCGGCAATCGTTCCAATTCCGTGTCCGATCATAAAAATCCTGCCGTTTTCGGGCGTCCGTTTGCGAATCAGCCGGACAATTTCGCGCGGATACTCCAATACGATGCGGTCCGGATCCCGGAGGTCGATGGCACCTTGAACCGCGTTGTCTCCAAATTGAAGTACACGGAAGCGGCCCGTTTGACCAAACAGCTCATGCGCTTCGTAGACGACGATTTCCTGACTTCCGTTCGATTTTCTCGCTAATTCATACAATTCCGTCTTCTCCTTTCATAACTCAAAAAAGGCCATCGTCTTCTCAGACAATGGCCTTCTTCCGGCAAATCGCGTCACGCTGATTAATCTTCAAGCTCCACGTTGTGGTACACATTCTGGACGTCCTCCAGGTTTTCAAGGGCATCGATCATTTTCTCGAATGCCGGCTGGGACTCGGCCGGAAGCTCCACATAGTTCTGCGCGATCATGGAAACCTCGGCAACCGAAAATTCGGTTACGCCAGCGTTCTGGAAGGCTTCCTGCACGGCATGAAACTGCTCCGGATCGGCATATACGATGACGGAATCGTCTTCCTGGATGATGTCGCGAACGTCGACATCCGCTTCCATCAGCAGTTCCAGGACTTCTTCTTCCGTCTTATCTTCAACGCCGATGACTGCGGTGGAATCGAACATGTAGGCGACCGATCCGCTGACGCCAAGGTTGCCTCCGTTCTTGCTAAATGCAGCCCGGACTTCTGAAGCGGTGCGGTTGACGTTATTCGTCAAGGCATCCACGATCACCATGGATCCGTTCGGCCCGAAGCCTTCGTACCGCAGCTCGTCATAGGTCTCATCAGAGTTGCCTCTCGCCTTCTCCAGCGCGCGGTCAATGATCGCCTTCGGCACATTGTACGTCTTAGCGCGTTCCAGAACGACCTTCAACGCCCGGTTGGATTCCGGATCCGGCTCGCCCTGCTTGGCGACGACATAAATTTCACGCCCGAAGCGGGCATATATACGACTAGTGTTTGCGTCTTTCGATGCTTTCTTCTCTTTAATGTTATTCCACTTACGACCCATACGATCCGCTCTCTTTCACTAATATCAGATTCTATCGTTCCTTGTAGAAGACGTGTTCTATTATATCGCAAAAACGGTCTATTGAACAAGCTTCTGCCTTACGAATCGCCCTTCTCCCGTGTCGGCAATGTTCTTGGCGGCACCCCTTCAAAGGTCAGCTTCACCGGCCTAATCCGGCCTTCGGAATCAAACTCCATCCGGTCGATGCAGACTTCACGGTGATTCGCAGCGGTTTCGGTCAGCGGACGGCGGTGGTAAACGATGTACCACTCGTCTTCACCCGGAATCTGAATGACGCCGTGATGCCCCGCTCCCGTAGCCACCTCGGGATCCTGCTGCAGTATTTTGGCCTCCCGCACAAACGGCCCCAGCGGCGAATCCGAGACGGCGTACCCCACCGAATAATCCGGGCCTCCCCAACCGCCTTCGGCCCACATAAAGTAATACTTGCCTTCGCGCTTGATCATGCAGGGACCTTCCACGAAGTTCTCCGGCGTAATTTCCTTGTATACCTCCCCGTCTGAAAAAGGAGCGATGCTGACCATGTCTTCGTTCAGCTTCACGACATTGCAGTGCTTCCATCCCCCGTAATACAAATACGCCTGACCGTCGTCATCGACAAAAACATGGGGGTCGATCGGCTGGGCGCCATAGTAAAACTGGTCGATCAGCGGCTTCCCCAGGGCATCCCGGAAAGGTCCTTCAGGCCGGTCAGCCACGGCAACACCGATGCCGCCCAGCTCGTCATTGCTCTGGATGTCGTTCGCCGCAAAATAATAATAATAGCGTCCATTACGCTCGATCGGGGAAGGGGCCCACATCGCCCGCCTTGCCCATGAAATGTCCTTCATCTCCAGAATCCGTTCAACCTTGGTCCAGTGAACCAGGTCATCGGAATAGAACGCATCGAAAAACGTCTGGTCATCGTAAGCTGCCGAGTATGTAGGATATACCCAGTACCGGCCCTGAAAGATTCGGGGTTCGGGATCGGCATACCATCCGGGAAAAATCGGGTTGCCTGAACGGCGGTCGTTACCTTTAAGATTCACAATGCTGCTCCTCTCCACAAGTGACTTGTCCTGTATATCATTTTACCAAACTGGGGAACCGTTTTCCCATGAAAAATGTATACCGACGTACCTTCAAAGGAGACACACTGTGTCTAAAAGAAGTTTTCCTGCGAGATCAGGAAGCAGAGGCTACGAAACTTATACTTTCTGATCTCTTCAAAAAAAGGCACAGGCTCGGCAGCCTGCACCTTCTTTTCTATAATATCTGTTGAATGGCTTATTGCTGCTGCACGGCACTTGGATCCATATACATGACTTCCCACAAATGGTTGTCGAGATCCTGGAAGCTCCAGCCATACATAAATCCGTGATCCTGCTTGTCATTGGACGGCTTGCCGCCCGCTTCCAGTGCCTTGTTGACGATTTCGTCCACCTGCTCGCGGCTGTCGGCGGACACGCACACGATGACCTCGTTCGTTTTGGAGGCATCGGCGATTTCTTTATTGGTGAACGTTTGATAATACGGCTCAACCAGAAGCATGACATAGATATGATCACTGATCACCATGCAGGTTGCATTGTCATCCGTAAATTGAGGATTAAAGGCAAATCCGATTTTGGAGAAGAATTCGATCGAGTTTTTCAGGTTTTTAACCGGGAGATTCACGAAAATTTTGTCCAATTGCAGCGCCATTTAAAATTACCACCTTTTCTCGGAATATTCACGGTAACCTGAGCATGATCAGGCTCAACATTTGCTCCGCCAAGCGGAGATTCCTGAGTCTAGTCTGCCTTCACAGATCGTGATACCGTTTGAATTAATTGCATTCTATCATGGAAATGACGCCTGCATTTCTTATAAATTGCTATCATCGCTGATTTCTCGCAGAAAAATGAAAAAATCCGCTATAAACGCGGATTTTGCTTAATTTCTAGCCTCGGTCTCCCGGTTCATCGTGCTCGCGGCCCTCCGTGCCCCTCAGGCACCGCAGGCAGCGCCGAAGCTCTTCTGCGCCGGAACCGGACGTTGACGAGCACAATGCTGGCAAGAACCAGAATAAGGCCGGCTACAAGATTCATCGTCACTTGCTCATTCAGAAAAAGCACGCTCGAAAAGATCGAAACGATCGGAATCAGAAACGTAAACGAACCGATTTTGCTCGCTTCCCCTTCGCTGATCAGTTTAAAATAGACGAACCAACCTGCCGCGATGACGAAAATGGCGATAAACAGCGTATCCCAAATGAACGTCCCGTTCCACTGGATCTTCGACCAGTCTTCCATTCCCGAACCGGCCAGCAGCAGAATGACACCGCCGATCGTAATTTGCATCGCCGTCAGCCAGGTCGAGTCGACCTTGGGTCCGATCTTCTTGACATAGGCCGTGCCAAGCGCCCAGGAGAGGGCTGTGACCAACGCCAAAATAATACCGACGGCGGAAACGTCCCCGGTAAACCCGCCCGCGCTCATGGTGGCGACACCGACAAAGCCGACGATCAGGCCAAGCATTTTCTGCTTCGTCATGGCCTCTCCCAGCCACAGCCACGAGAACAGCCCAAGCAGCACAGGCTGGAGAAACACGATCGCCGAGAACAATCCGGCCGGCGTATACTGCAGTCCGATGGTTTGGACACCATAGTATATAACGATGCTGAGAAGCGCGGAGGTCAAATAGATCGGCCAAGTCTGACGCAGCCGCAATTGCTTCGCTTTAGGCAGAGCCACCAACACGAGCAGCACGCCGCCGATCAGCGCCCGCAAGCCGGCGAACAAGATTGGCGGCGCATAGTCCAGAGCTATTTTGGATAATGGCCAGTTGATTCCCCATACCAATATTAAAAAGATTAATAGAAACAATGTATTCTTCTGCATTCGCACGGAAAGTCACTCCTTGAATCATGGTCAATAACCATGATACAATACGTTGAACTATAAATAAAATGCATATTCCTCATAGGAGGTATAACATATCCGTTATGAATGAGACGCAGATCAGACTATTCGTGGCCGTCGCGGAAACGGGAAGCTTTACGAAAGCGGGCCAGATGATGAATATGACCCAGCCGGCGGTCAGCCGCGCCATATCCAGCCTGGAGTCCGAGCTCGGAGTTACCCTCTTGAACCGCCATCCGCGAAACGGTGTCGTCCTGACCGATATCGGCAAACGGATCGTGGTCACTGGCAGGGAAATTTTGCTCCAATACGAAAAAATTTCGCAGGAGGTTGCCGCCGAGAAAGGGCTGGAAACCGGCAGCATCCGTGTCGGAGCCTTTCCGGCCGCCGCTTCCTTTTATTATCCAAAAATCGTCCGTGCCATCAACGACAAGTATCCTAACATTCATATTCAGATGTATGAAGGCACCGTGGAGGAAGTCCGGCATTGGCTCGATGAGCTGGTCGTAGATGTCGGCTTCCTCATTCCGCCGCTGAACGATCTGGACACAAGGCTGCTGCGGAACGAAGCGCTTCACGTCGTTTTCCGCGACGATCACCCCTTCCGCAATTACAAGGAAATCCGGATTCAGGATCTTTCGGATGAGCCGATGCTGGTCTGCAAGGGCGGCTATGAGCTGCCGGTTATGGAGCTGTTCCGCGCCGGGGGAGCGAATCTGAACGTGAAGCATATTACGACCAACTATCCGACCGCCCTGAACATGATCAACGAAGGACTGGGCATCTGCATCATGTCGGAGCTGTCGCTGCAGAGCGTGCCAGAACACGTCATGAGCCGGGAGTTGACTCCCAGAGCGTACCGGAAGCTGCATCTTGCCGTTCCGTCCTTCAAACAGGCATCCATTGCCGTCAGATTGTTTGTGGATACGGCATTCCGGCTGTTCCCGCCTGCAGCAGCGCATCCCGACGAGCAAACTTAGGCGGCGAGATGCCGCACGGCATCCACGCCTTCAAACCGACTTTCGTCTGACCTGCTGGGGTGAGGCGTGATGCACCTTTTTGAACATTTTGGAAAAATGCGAAAAATTGTAGTATCCGAGAGACTTGGCCACATCAGAAATCGGCATGCTGGACTCCCTGATCATCTCTTTGGCGGCCTCCATCCGCTCGCGAAGGATGTAATCCGTAATGGACTCTCCCGTTTCCCGCTTGAACAGACGGGATAGGTATGCCGGGTTCAAATGCACACAACAGGCCAGCTGCTCCCTTGTGATCGGTTCATGGAGATGCTCGGCAATGTAGTCTTGGACGCGTTGAATGACCGAAGGATGGCTTTCTTTCTCGGACAACGCCGGAATAAGGCGCTGGGCGGCGAGGCAGGTCTTCAGATCCCGCTCTACATCCTCAAGCTTTCCCAGCTCCAGCAGCTGTATCCAATTCCGAAGCTTGGCAGCAGGCACCTGGCCGCTCTCCGGTTCGAACCCGGCCAGCCGGTACACCTCATTCGATTTGTTCAAATTGCCGTATTCCATCTCAAGCAGCTTTTGATAGGTTTCGCCAATTTCGAATAATGTCGACGGCTTCCCGATGTAACAGGATAAGGTACAGTGAAAATAACGCCGGCAGGACTCCAGGTAGGCCATGCAGCGGTCATACAATGTATCTTCGCGTATTTCCCCATCTTCCGGACCGTACAAAATAACAACGTTGACCCCCTGCTTGGTTTGGATCACCTCACCGCGGCCGGGATCGAGCAGCATCTCCTCCGCTGCTTTGCGGATGTTGTATTCCATCATTTCCTCATCACGGGTGCTGTACTCCCGCATCCACGATTCCACGCTGACCAGAACAGGCATGAAGGTCGTCCCCGATAAAGCAAGCAGCTCATGCTCCTGCAAAATTTTAAGCACGTTATCCGGTGTGCAATGGATGCGCCGGGTAAGGACATCGTTCCAGAATTTCTCGGTGATCAGTCCTTTTCTCTTCTGCCAGGTTTCATTGTACCTTGCCCTCAGCTCCGTCATCTCCCGTTCCTGCCTGACAGACTCCAGCGCCCTGGCGATCGACGACTTCAGCACGTCGTACTCAATCGGCTTCAGCAGATAGTCAAATCCGTCGAGCTGAATCGCCCGCTGCATAAAATCAAAATGGGCGTGAGCCGTCAAAAATATCGTTTCGGTTTCCGGCGAAATGTCATTAACGCGCTCCAGCAGCTCAATTCCGGTTCCTTTCGGCATTTCGATATCACAGATCATCACGTCGATCGCCGAACGCTCGAACACTTTCAGCGCGTCCCTGAGATTATACGCCTCGTAAATCTCTGAAACCTGCAGCGCCTCCCAATCGACACCGCTTTTGATTCCCATAACGGCATACATCTCATCATCCACGATCAGCACTTTATACATCAGGTTCCCTCCAGTTCTGTTGAAGATTAGGAAGCGAACTCCTCCACCCTCCGGTGGGGAATCGTCAGCGTGACGACAGCGCCGCCCTCAGGAGCATTCCCAAAAGACAGTCCCGCATCGCTGCCAAAAAAATGCTTCAAGCGGTACAGGACGTTCGTAATGCCCAGATGCTCGCCGCTTTTACTCTCCATATATGTCCCTGTCCGCAGCAGCTGCAGCGTCTCTTCGTCAAACCCGGCGCCATTGTCGGCAATGACGATCGTCAGCTCTCCCGTTCCTGCGTGACCGATGCGGATATCGATATGAAACGGATGGTCCATAAAATCAAAGCCGTGTTTCATCGCATTTTCGACAAACGGTTGAATGAGCAGCGGCGGTACCGCCGCCTGGGCAAGCTCCTCCGGCAAATGGCAGGCGTATGTCACCTGGTCCGGAAAGCGGACCTGCTGAATCCGGATATAGCTCTCCAAGTGTTCCATCTCCTCCGCCATCGTCACCGCCACCTGGTTCGTACGGGTCGCAAATCGGAAATATTGAACGAGATTCAGACACATCAGCTGAATGACGCCGTAATTTTGTATTTGGGCCAAATTGTATACGATATTGATTGAGTTCAGCAGAAAATGGGGATTGATCTGAAGCTGCAGATGCTTCAGCTCCGCTTTGTGCGCCTTGATCTGCTCCTCGTACACGCTGATTTTCAGCTCTTGAATTTCGGAAGCCATATTGTTAAAGGTTTCATTGATGATCATAAATTCCTTCGATTTGGAAGGCTTCAGCCGGTAAGCCAGATTGCCGTTCTTGATGCTCCGCATACCACGGATCAAGCTGTTCATCGGCTTCAAGATGATATCGTTCAAGTAGATCAAATAAATGATCAGGACGATGACCGCTAAGACGGAAATCATCAAGATCCCCCGTCTGAAGTGGTACAGATTCTGCAGCATCCGGGCTTCCGGAATAAAGGCGCCCAGGCTGAGTTCCGTACTCTGGATCGGGTGCTGGACCACGATATACCGTCTTCCTTCCGCCTTTACGGCCTGATACGTATCGGTTGTATCTCCGACCGGCGGGATGTCCAGCTTGGGCGAATCGGGGGACGCCGAACTGGTGATCAATTCGCCCGCTTCGTTCAGAAAGCCGGCGTAGCCGTCCTCCCCGAGATGAACCAGATCGAGCGGGATCATCAAGTTTTTCAGCTGAACGAACGCCCCTAAATAGAAACCATCACCCGCATCCACAAGCCGGATCAGGGCGTATTTGCCCTTGCTGTATGGAATCGCCTTCCACTGCATGAACACAGGGCTGCCCGGACGGGCATTGTTCACCACTTGCTGAATAGCCATTTGAATCGACTGCAGTTCGTCATAAGACTGCGTCTTGATCGGCGTATTGAACAAATCATGATTCTGCACCGAATAGATGAACTGAAGGTCCACGCTGTTATCGAACCGGTGGTAGCGTGTAAGGCTGTTCAGGATCCGGGCCTTGGCCAGAACGTATTCGTCTTCATCGTTCAGCAGCTGGGACAGCGCGGCAATGTTGGGATCCTCAACGGCGAAGTTGTACAAAAATTTGATCTCCTTGTTGAGCGCCGCCTCGATCTGGCTTGAATACAGGATGATCGAGTTTTTGTTCGAATCGGCCACCTGTTCCCGGACCGTGTTCATCGCGTAGTAATTGTTATAGAGCAAAAGCAGGAAGAGCGGAAGCGTAATGGCAATGAAGCCGATCACTAATTTGCTGCGCAGCGAACGTTTGATATTCATAGCTCTGTCGGTCCTTTTTGTCAAAATAAAGTGTTTCAGGAAGGGGAATAGGGAATCCCCATCCCCGGTTTTAAGCTAGACCGGTTGGGAGATTCCCTCGTAACTGCCATGTTATTGATTCGCCTTCGCCCATTCGGCGAGCTGTTTGTCTACTTCCGCCTTGACTTTGTCAAAGCCGGCCGCCTTGCGTTTTTCCTTCCACTTGGCAATGATTTTCTCCGGATCCGCGGCACCGGAGCGGAGCGTGGCGTCAAACTCTTTTTCCACGTTGGCGATGGAGGCCAGCTCCGATTTGACCGGCTCCTGGTCAAAAGCAAATCCGAGGGCGATCGACCGTTCCGCCCGCTCGTTGAATTTCTCGAATTCCTTCCACTTGTTCGGATCCTCGTTCGCCCACAGATAAGAATTGAACTGGTTGCCGAACATCCAGCCTCCCGGATTCGGGTAGGTTTGCGTGTCCGCATTGACGCCTTCCGGATAATCGATGACCTGGTCGGATTTTTTTACGTAGTGCTTGCCCTCAATGCCCCAGTCCAGCATGTTCAGCAGTTTCGGATCGTTGTACAGCAGATCGAGGAACATCATGGCCCGCGCCGGATCTTTGGAAGTCCGGGAAATGCCGAGCATCGCCCCCTGCGCATCCCCCGTCGTCGTGAACGGCTCCGCCGTCTCGACCTGTACCAGGTCCACGCCCGACGTGACGCTCATCTCCTTGTCTTTGCCCGGTTTCAGGGATTGGGCCACGGCAAACGCCTTGCCGGCTTTAATCATATTCATTCCCTGGTCGGCGTCAGAGGTCAGAATGTCCTTGTCGAACCAGCCGTTCTGATACCACTGATGCATCCGTTTGAAGAAATCGATGAACTTGGGATCCTCCAGCGTATCGATCGCCTTGAGTTCCTTGCTTCCCCGCGGAACGGCCAGGTTCGCCACGATCCCGTCGTAATTGGCCGCACTCCAAGTATTCGTGAACTTGCTGGAGACGATCGGGGTCACGCCAGGCTCGTTGTCTTTAATCGTTTTGAACATCGCTTCCATATCTTCCAGCGACTTGACGCCATTGATATCGAATTTGTATTTGTCCACCAGCTTTTTGTCGAGCAGGAAACCGAAGCCCTGTCCGAATTCCTTCTTCGTCGGCAGCGCGTACAATTTGCCGCCGATCTTCGAGCCCTTAATGAAGTCATCTCCGAGGATTCCCGGAATGTCCTTGCCGTACTGCGCCATCAGCTCATCCAGCTCCACGAACTGGCCTTTGGCCACATCCTTGGCATACGAAAACCAGCTTGCCGTAAACAGCAGGTCGAACGGCTCGTTGGAAATCTTCATCAGGTTTGTCTTGTCATCCCATGACGCCCATTCAATCGGCCTAAGCTCGATCGTCGCGTTGATTTTTTCCGTCAGGTATTTGCTCATCTCATCCTGGACCAGCTGCAGATCCTTGGGTGCGGACGCCGGATACACGAGCGTAATTTTATAAGGCTTCAGACCGGTGCCGCTGTCCGAACCGGAGCCGCCGGCGGCCGTGCCCGAAGCTTCGCCGGAGTCACCTGCACCTCCTTTGCCGCAGCCCGTCAGGGCAAGCATTCCGCACAGCATCATGATCAGCACTAAATGGTAGGCTTTTTTCATTGTCGACGCTTCTCCTCTCAACGATTAAATGATGTAGAGTCAGCCCTTGACGGCGCCGCTCGTTATCCCGCTGATGTAATATTTCTGGAAGAACGGGTAAGCGAACAGCAGCGGGGCAATCCCGACGATGGCCAGCGCCATCCGGACCGTTTCCCGAGGCATTTTAGCCAGCAGCTCGCCCACCTGGGCGGAGCTTCCCGATTTCATCAGCAGGTATTGGATATTGGTTAACGTTTTGGTCATCAAGTACTGAATGTTGTACAGCTCAGGCTTATCAATAAACAGCATGCAGTTATACCAGTCGTTCCAATAAGACAGCGTGTTGAACAGCCCGATGGTCGCCATGATCGGCAGCGACAGGGGCAGGACGATGCTGAAAAATATCCGGATTTCGCTGGCTCCGTCAATGGTCGCCGACTCCACGACCGACTCCGGAATAGTGGATGAGAAGAAGCTTCGCATCAGGAGCACGTTAAAGGCGCTCAACAACAGATTGGGAATGATCATGGCAAAAATCGTATTTTTCAGGTCAAACATGTTGACGTACGTCATATACCAGGGCACCATTCCCCCGCCGAACAGCATCGTAAAGAAAATATAAAAGGATAACGTACGCCGCAGGGGCAAATCCGGACGGGATAACGGATAGGCGAACAACGCGGTCATGAGCAAACTAACCACCGTTCCAATCAGCGTCGTTAGGATGGTGATGCCGTAGGCCTTAGCAATCTCCGAGAAATCGTTAAACAAAAACTGGTACGCGGCAAAGCTGATTTCCTTGGGAAACAAGGAATATCCCTTCTGAAGGATCGAATCCTCACTCGAGATCGACACCATAAAAATCAGTATAAACGGGATCAATGATGCCAGTGTAAAAGCCCAGAAAAACAAGTGGATCAAGGAAGGGCCGATGATTTTTTTCACGCTTGCTGTCCTCATGACGTTCCTCTACCTTTCTTGGAAAAATCAATGTACGCTTGCACACATCCCTTGCGACGAAAAACGCGGCTCCCTAAAACAAAGCGTCACGCTTGTTGATCCGCCGGACGGCTGCGTTAGCTGCCAGAATCAGGACAAAGCAGACGACCGATTGATAGAAGCCCGCTGCCGAGGACATCCCGATGTCACCCGACTGCGTCATCGCCCGGTACACGAACGTATCGATCGTATTCGTGGTCGGGATCAGCGCGCCCGTGTTCATCGGCACTTGGTAGAACAAGCCGAAGTCGCTTCGGAGGATTCCGCTGACCGCAAGCAGTGTCATCGTAGTAATGACGGGCGTGATCAGCGGGATCGTAATCCGCGTCATCTGCTTCCACTTGCTGGCGCCGTCGATGGTTGCCGCCTCGTAATACTCCTTGTCAATCCCGATAATTGCGGCGAAATAGATGACCGACAAGTACCCGACGTTCTTCCACGCATTAACGATCACGAGAATATACGGCCAATAGCGGGGCTCGCCATACCAGGAAACGGCTTCAGCGCCGAACCATTTGGCGATAAGCCGGTTTACCAGCCCGCTCTCAACATTCAGAAAGCTGTAGACCAGGTACGCCACAACGACCATGGAAATGATGTGCGGCAGCAGGAAGGTGCTTTGGTAGAACCGGGTGATGACCTTGTCCCTGATTTCGTTAATCAGCAGCGCTGCGAGGACGGCCAGCACCAGATTCAGGACGATAAACACGAAGTTGTATAGAAAGGTGTTTCTCGTAATGACATAGGCGTCCTGGGAGTTGAACAAAAATTTAAAGTTGTCCAGTCCCGCCCATTCGCTTCCCCAAATGCCGTCGACATAATTGTAATTTTTGAAAGCAAGGATGACGCCGTACATAGGGATATAGTTGTTGATGAATAAATAAATGACTCCCGGCAGTGTCATCAGCAGCAGCCATTTGTATTTCTTCAGTTGTCTCCGGAACGTAGAAACCCGCCGGATCTTCGCCGGGCTCACCGCATTCCGGTCAAGCTGCACCGCCTCTTGCATGATCTCACTCCTTTTTGTCGTTTCATGACCTGTAACCCCTTACAAATCCGATTCTATACGGTGCAAGCAAAGTCCGGCTACCACGATGATGACTTCCTGCTAACGCTCTGATGACTTGTTTGCCTAATCCACAATCGGTGGTTGACACCCCGTACGGGAATCTTTATGCTAGGGGCTGATCGATCCTATGAAAGCGAAATCATCTTTGGGGAGGTTGACCCATGAGCAATGCAAATGCCGTTTCACGTGTATTCATTCTGGGAATGGATGGTGCCGGCAGCTTTATTCAGCACACGGCTACACCGGTCATCGACGCTTTTCTGGCAAAAGGGGCCGTCACCTATGACGCCCAGGCGCAGTCGCCTACAATCAGCGCGGAATGCTGGGGCTCCGTGCTCCACGGCGTCGTGCCGGAGAAGCATGGATTAACGAACGAGGTCGCTGCGAGCGAGCCTTATCCTGCCGAATCGCCTTACCCTTCCGTATTCCGGCTTGCAAGGAAGGCATGGCCCGAGGCCAAGCTCGCCTCCTTCACTAGCTGGAGCCCGATCAATGACGGGATCGTTGAGGATGGCATCGGAATACATAAGGAATCTCTGCCGGATGCCGATCTGATTCAGGCCATCCAGAACTATCTGGAACAAAATCCGGACGTCAAACTGCTGTTCATGCAGCTGGATGAACCTGATGCGGCCGGACACAAATACGGGTACGGTCCGGATTCTTCCGAATATTTGAATGCGATTACACAAAATGACGTCCTGTTCGGTCAGGTGCTCGGTACCCTTGAGCGGCTGAGCCTGCTTGAAGACAGCCTGGTGATTTTATTGACCGACCACGGCGGCGGAGGCGACGACAAATTCAGCCACGGCAGCGATCATCCGATGGACAAAAATGTGTTCTGGGGATGCGTGGGGCCGGGAATCGCGCCGGGAACAACTATCGGGGAAATCTCGATCGTGGACACCGCGGCTGTCGCCGCAGCCGCTCTCGGGCTGGACATTCCGGATGCCTGGGATGCCGCTGTCCCAGCCGGCTTGCTCCAGACCCGGTCCATGCCGGAAAACGCATAGCGGGAGGATAGGCGGATGAGGAAAACATTGCGATTTCGCGAGGACGGCACGTTTACCGTCGTCCAATTTACCGATACGGAGTTTTGCGAGCCTGATGATGAAGAGCTTCAAATGAAGGATATGATGCGAAGGATTATAGAGGCGGAACAGCCCGATCTGGTCGTCTACACCGGTGACGTGATCGCCAGCAATAAAAGTCCGAATCCGGCCGCAGCGTTCCGGGATGCGGTGTCGGTTCCGGAGCAGATGGGCATCCCCTGGGCAGCCGTCTTTGGAAACCACGACTCCGAGGCTCCGGATATGACGCGGGAACAACTACATGCCCTGCAGCTGTCTCACCGATACTGCTATGCGATTCCCGATCCGCCCCACGTCAAGGGCACCGGCAACTATTGTTTGGAAATCCGGGATTCACACCGGGACAACGTGGAGGCCGCCCTGTACTTTTTGGATTCGGGCAGCTACTCGCCGCTGGAGCATCTGCGCGTCGGATTTTACGACTGGATCCGCCGCAGCCAGATTGAATGGTATACTCAGCAGTCCTACCGGCTTACGGCAGGCAACGGCGGAGTCCCGCTGCCATCGCTTGCCTTCTTCCATATCCCGCTGCCCGAATATAACGATATTTGGGATTTCTCGGTCTGTTATGGGAACAAGCTTGACCGTCACTGCTGCGCGCCCTGGATCAACACCGGTTTTTTTGCGAGCATGGTTGAGATGGGGGACATTCTCGGTACCTTTGTCGGCCATGATCACGGCAACGATTTTTGGGGAACGCTGCACGGTATCCGCCTGTGTTACGGACGGACCACCCGCAACGCTTATCTGGATCAGCCATTTATGCCTGGCGCCCGGGTCATCCGGCTCACGCAAGGGGAGCGGAGTTTTGACACCTGGCTGCATCTACAGGACGGGTCCGTCCTTCGCGACCAGCCAGTTCATGCACCGACAGGCAGACCCGTTCAGGCGGGAATGCCGGCAGCAGCCGAATAACAGCCTAAAAAAGCCGTTCAAGCGATGCGGATTGCATCCGCTCTTGAACGGCTTTGTTTGGGTTCAACCTGTGATATCGGCTTTCTTCTCGTAGTAGCTTGCCGGAATGATTTTAAAAACCTGAACATACAAAAGCGAGCTGAGGATCGTTGCCAGGAAGATGAAGCCGAACACGATCACCGGTGGAAACCACGACGACAGCATAATCGTGACCGGAGCGATAAACCGGCCGACCGAGAACTGCAAATTCGCCGCCCCCATGTATTGCCCTCTGGCGTGTTCAGGCGCATATTTGCTGATAAAGCTGTCGGTGACGGGGCTCCGCGACAGCTCGCCGATCGTAAACACAAACGTAAACACCAGCAGCAGCCACACCTGCGTCGTCAAACCGATCAGGAACATCCCTCCGCCAAACAGCAAGGCCGACATGATCAGGATGTTCCGTTCGGACCAACCTTCGAACAGCTTGGTTACGGGAAGAACGCACAGCACGAACAGCAGACCGTTCAGCCCCAGCATCAACCCGAATACCTGCGCGCTGCTCAGGTTGAACGTCCAGCCGCTGAAGGACAGCAGCGCCTGTCCCGGTACGTATTCTTTGACATACATCGCTAAATACATATCCAGCTGCATAAAAGCAATCGTCACCAGGATCCCCGCGGCAATATAGAGCGCAAATACCTTGTCCTTAAAAATGACGCCGTAACTCACCACCTGCTCCTTCAATATAGCGGTCAGCTTGCTGTGGGTACGATTCATCCTTGCCGATGCCGGGAGCGTCTCCCTGCTGAACAATAAAATGGTCAAAAAGTACAGAAGCGTTACCGACGTGCAGGTCCACAACAGCTCGTGCCGGTACTGGAAAAAGAATACCGAGCCCAGCGCCGGGCCAAAGACCGCCCCGATATTTCTGCCCGTCACGAAGGTTGCGAACACCATCCGCCGGTCCTTTTCCGGAGTGACGTCAGCCACCATGGCCGAGCTTCCCGGCGAATAGATCGCCCCTCCCAGCCCGAGTCCGATATATGCGGCATAATCGAGCCAATGGGACGGGGATAACGCAAAGGCGGCAAACATGCAGGACTGCATGCAGGCCCCGAGCAGCATGGCGGGCCTCCGGCCGAAGCGGTCCGCCAGATACCCGCCGAACAAGCTCCCGAGCAGGCTGACCAAGGGGGGAACAGCCATCAGCATACTGGCCGCGGTCTTGCCGAACGCGTCGCTGAAAAACAGGGTGATGTAAGGAAAGTACATCCAAAACAGCAAATTGAAAAGTGTGTCGCCGATCAGCCGGATTTGCAAGTTCAAATCCCATTTAAGCCAGTTCACAACAGAGGTTCCTCCTGTTTTATGATGGGGTCGTTTCTCTTCCTGAAGAATCATTGGCGGTGAAATAGCCGATCACGTGGAAAAAATGGAAGGAGTTTTAATATATCACAGGAATATGGAGCCGGGCAACGTTTTTTTTGCAAGCGATAACAATTCCGTTCCAATATGTGCTTGTGACACGGCGAGAACACAAAAAAACTCCTGAAGGCATCTTTCCTTCAGGAGTGTATATCATCGCTATCGGCAGCCAGGAATGCTGACGGCAGGCCGCAGCTAATCAATCCGCGCACAGGCGATCCGGTTGCCGGAGTTCCCCGACGGGTCGGTCACGTAATCGTCCGCTTTCTCATGGATGATGATCGCGGTTCCGCCCGGCTTCAGGAGCGAATTGTCGGCCCCCTTTTTAAGCGTTACGGACTGGGTTTCCAAATCGGCGGTTACCGTTCCGTCCTGCTTCACCTGAATGTTCAGCAGGTCTCCGGCATGATAGCCCTTTGGATTATGGAAGCCGTGCTGCTTGCCGGTCGGGTTGAAATGGGCTCCAGCAGTTTTAAAGTCAGGCGGATCACACTTGCCGTTTTCGTGGAAATGAATGCCGTGCTCACCTGGCGGCAGATTCGCGGCTTCGATATGGATCTGAACTGCGGCTCCTTTTTGAGTCAGAAGCGCCGTCCCTACTTCTCCGCCTTTGGAATCCACGATTTTCACCTTCAGCTGCGGCTCTTCCGAATTGGCATAAGCAGCCGGTGTTGCAGCGGCGGATCCGAGCAGAAATCCGGCGCTGAGGCAGACGGACATCACCATTTTTTTCATACTTGCAATCGTCCTCCTGTATTCTGGTTTTAGGTCTCCCAAAATCAGGTTTGCCTATTTCCCGAAAAAGATAACACCTGTGCCCGGCGGAAATCCGAAAAAATAAAAGCAGCCCGAAGATCCCGTAGCGGAAAATTCGGACTGCTGTACCCATGCGGGTTAAAGCAATGGACTTGGTTAGCGCGGTTACACGAGATCAGGAATGTGAATCTCGACTTCCTTCTTCGTCTGCGCGGAGCGGATAATGCCGTCAATAATGGCCTGATTCCGCAAAATTTCCTCGCCCGGAATCGGAGCCGGCGTGCCTTCACGCAGCGCGCGGACAAAATCCTTGATTTTCTCCTCAAACACATTGATTTCATGCTTGATGAGCGGAATATTGCTCTCGGTATGATGTCCCTGGATGTCATGGAACAGCGAGATGGAGCCGACATGCCCATCCCACACCCCGCTCCAAGGGCCGCTTCCTGCCGGAAGCACCTTCATGCCCGCATCCGTGCCGAGGAACATCGTCGCACCAAGCGTATCCATATGCATCGCCCAGGACGTCTTGAAGTTCAGGACCAGGTCTCCTTCGAACCGGACCATGGCCACGCCGAAATCCTCAACGTCAAATTGTCCGGCTTCCGCGTGGTATTTCGGATTGGTGCCAAAATAGTTCGAGGTATAAGCGGAGACGGTCAGCGGCTTCGGATAACCAAGCGTGTTGAGCGCCAGATCCAGCGAATAGCAGCCGATATCGGCCATCGCGCCTGCGCCAGCGATATCTTGACGGATAAATGTTCCGCCCGGCATGCCGCGGCGGCGTCCGCCCCCGGTTTCCACGTAATACACTTTACCCAACTGCCCGTTCTGGACCATATTTTTAATGATGGCCATGTTCGGGTCATAGCGCGGCTGGAAACCGACATTCAGCATCCTTCCGGTTTTCTTGGAAACCTGCACCATTTCGACCGCTTCGTCCAGCGTGACCGACATCGGCTTCTCCAGCATGACGTTTTTGCCGGCCGACAGGGCGTCCACCGTTGTGCGGTAATGCGCCACGTTCGGCGTACAGATGCTTACGCCATCCAGATCCAGCTCGAGCAGCTTGCGGTGGTCGTCAAAGCCGGTCGCATCCGGCAGGTCCCAACGCTCAATGAATTGCTGCGCCTTGTCTGGCAGAATATCCGCCACCCCGACGATTTGAACATCCTCGATTCCTTTGTAAGCCCGGGCATGCGCTCCGGCGATGCCCCCGCTTCCGATAATGCCAATCCGAATTGTTTTTCCCACGAGATCGTAATCCTCCTATACTTTCGCGTTCTTTCTCCGGTATTCCGACGGCGTGTAGCCGTACCTCTTCCGAAAAACGGTATGCAGATAGCTTCCGCTGGAAAATCCGCCCTGAACGGCGATTTTCTCGATGGACCAGCGCGTCTCCACCAGCTGGCGGCACACTTCCTGCAGGCGGAAATCCTCCAAAATTTCGCTGAAGGACCGCCCGCCCCCCTGATCCTTAATGATCCGCTGCAGCTGCCTCGAGCTGATATGCAGCTTGTCGGCCACATCCTCCAGCACCACTTCGCCGGAAGAGTTGGCATGGATGTACTCCAAAGCCAGCTGGTACCGGTAGGCCTTCATGTCCCGGGACGGAAGCTCCGCCTCCCGTGGTTCCGGCTCGTAAGCGCGCACGGCGCGGAGCAGAATTTGAATGATGCAGTTTTTAATCGTTGTATACAGTCCTAAATATTTTTGCTGTGAGGCGTTGAAGGCTTCCAGGAAAAACGGCATCGCCCGGTACGTATCCATCACGGGCTTCAGCGGCAGCGTCCGCAGCTTCTCGATGCAGTCATGCGCCTCAGCCGCCTCCCACGGATCAGCGTATGGACGCGGCGACTGGCCGGAATCCTGGACCTGCGACAGGTCCCGGATATCCACATGCAGACACAGCTCATCCATCGATTCCTCGGGATCTGCTTCTTGGTAATGGAGCACCTCCGGACCCGTCAGGTAGAACATGCCCTCTTGAAGAGCATAGGGTTCATCCACCAGAATCACCGTTCCCTTGCCGCGCGGTATAAAGTGAAACTCAAACTCGGCATGCTTGTGAAAGGACACGATTTTCCCCGGAGGAAAAGAAGTCAAATGAAAACGTATCACCCGAATCTCATAATTTCCCCAATAAATGCGTAAATCCAGACGCTCCAAAGCATCCTGGCGTCCCTGCATAGTTTCGTATGGAAAATTATTCATCATTGCAGCAACATCCTTATGTCTGATAAGTTCTGTGATGGTTAGCCTTGCAGTTCGTTCAGTTTAACGGCGCGGCGCTCCGCGTTCGACAGATTGGCCGCTTCCATGAGCTTCGTCAATTCGATCGCCATCGCGATGTTTTCATCGGCAGTTGTGCCTTGTTCGATATGGCTGATCCACTGCTCAAATGCGCTTTCGCGGTTGGACGGTACCGGAATCTCGACCCAGGCATCCTTGTATTCCTCATTGCGAGTCGTACGAAGCAGCAGCTTGCTGTCCGGCGTTCCGAACAGGATCGTTCCTTCGGTGCCGTGCACCTCCACGGTAAACGGAGAAAAGTTGTTCACGAATCCGGCTTCAACGACGCCTACTGCGCCTGATTTCGTAGACAAAGTCGCAACCGCGTTGTCTTCCACTTCTTTTCCGGTTATGTATCCAAATTGCGCGCTCACGTCCACAGGCTCTTCTCTCAAGAAAAGTCTCGTCAAATACATTGGATGGCAGCCAAGATCGATCAGGGCGCCGCCGAGCGTCTCTTCCTTCTTATAAAAATGCGCAGGCAGCCAATTGGCCGTCGCCCCGTTGTGGGACAGCCGCACACGTACATAAGTTACCTTGCCCAGGAGCTCCTGGTCCAGAAGTTCCCGAATCGCCAGCGTATAGCCGTCGTTCAGTCTGGGAAGGGATACGGTCAGCTTCACGTTATTTTTCTCCACAGCCGCAATAATGTCGTTGACCTCGCTCAGCGTTGCGGCAATAACCTTTTCCGTAAAGATATGCTTGCCGGCTTCTGCGGCTTTGATCATGACTTCGCGGTGCATGTTCGTTGGCGCATCCACGATGACCCCATCGATATCGTCACGGCTTAGCATTTCATCCAATGAAGCGTAAAAAGTTACACCCTGCTTATCGGCGGCTTCTTGCCCACGCTCCGGATTTTCGTCCCACACAGCCACGATTTCCGCACCCGGATGAGCCTCAGCTTGTTTCGTATAGTCCCATGCATGCACATGCCAATAGCTTATTTTACCGATTCTGATCATATCCAGCGCTCCTCAGTATTTAATATTAAGACATCATGCCCTTAATCTAACACATGAAAAACCGTTAATACAGTATAATATTACGACAATTTTATATAAAATCGCGCCGCAGGAAAAACCTGGTCTTAAGACGGGTTTCCGCCCCAACCGGAGACGGTTTTGCTCCGGCAAAAATTTGCGTATCATGGGAATACAAGTTCTTCCGGACTGTTAAGAAATCGGGCAGACGGCTTAATACTTTCTTAAGCTTTCTGTTCATCAGTTCTTAATCTTTGCTAATTAAAATGGAAAGCACAAGTACAATCACGATAAGGAGATTCATATGGATGTGCTGGGATATATCGAGCGGCTGTTCGGACAGTACGGATATTGGGTCCTGCTTCTCGGACTTCCGCTTGATGCCATCGCCTTGCCGATCCCGCCAGGCAATACGACGCTTACCTACACCGGGTATTTGTCCTATAAAGGCGTACTGGACCTGCTTCCGGCTTTAGGTGCCGCCTACCTCGGCTCCATCGTCGGGCTGACGGTTACTTACGTGCTAGGGTACAAGCTGGGTCAGCCGCTGATTGAGCGCTACGGGAAATGGCTTTTTCTCAAACCGGAGCATGTGGAAAAGACCGCCAGAGTATATCACAAATACGGGAACAAGCTGCTGCTGTTCAGTTATTTCATTCCGGGAGTCAGACAGTTTATCGGCTACTTTACAGGGATCATCCGCATCCCTTACCGCACCTTCGCCTTGTACGCCTACACGGGATCCGCGCTCTGGGTTACCGTCTTTGTCGGGATCGGTTACATTTTCGGCAATCAATGGCAGCTGGTCTTGACCTGGACGGAGCATTTTTTGAAATACGTCGTGGCCGCCGTGTTCGCCATTCTGGCCGTATACATTTACCTGAAATGGCGCAAGCGTACCAAGGTTCATTCGAGGCAATGAGGCAATAGGGTTAAGCTTCCGACGCTGACGACCATTCGATGCAAAAAACACATTTTTGAGGAGGACCGTTGCATGATCATCACCCGTTATATGGAGCAGGCGCACGGCTGGGACCGGCGCATATTCCACTGGATTAACCGAACTCAGAATCCGACCATGCTCCATGCTGCGTTGCGCTTGCTGACCCACCTGGGCGGCGCGCTGTTTACGATTACCCTGACGCTGTCCGTGGCGCTGTTTGCTCCCGAGCCGTGGCGGACAACGAGTCTGCAGAGCTTTGCCGCGCTGGCCATCAGCTTTTTGATTACGACCCTGATTAAACGCAAGGTCCAGCGGATTCGCCCCTACCTCGCTCTCGAAGGCGTTCGGGTTGGCAAAAACCCGCTGAAGGACCCCTCGTTCCCATCCGGGCATTCGACGGCCATCTTTTCCATCATTACGCCGTTTCTGTTTATGGGCTCTTGGGTCGCCGTCCTGCTGCTTGTTATGGCACTCATCGTCTGTATTTCCCGGATTTATCTCGGACTGCACTACCCTTCGGACTGTCTGGTCGGAAGCTTCGTCGGCGGCGTGACGGCGGTGCTCACTGTCGCCGTGATCAATCTATGAGTTTATATACAGCATAAAAAGTGCAGTCCGCTGGGGACTGCACTTTTTTGCGCTGCCGTTATGACCGTCCGCAGCGTACCGAGCCACTGCCGATTCGGCTGCTTATGCCATCAGGCATGGAAAAATTGTCCCGAGCGGACTTCCTTCACATAACCGGCGCGGATGGTAAAATCGCCGAAATGCTCGCCGTCCCGGCGTTCCTTGGCATAATGGAAAATAATTTGCTTCAGGGAATCCAAAATTTCGGCCTCGCCGATATTTTCCTTGTAGAGCTTGTTGAGCCGTTCCCCGGCAAATCCGCCGCCGAGGTACATGTTGTATTTGCCCGGCGCCTTGCCGATAAAGGCGATTTCCGCCAGGGCCGGTCTTGCGCAGCCGTTCGGGCAGCCTGTCATCCGGATGACGATTTCTTCTTCACGTAGCCCCGCTTCCTCCAGGATCGGCTCGATTTTGCCGAGCAGCGTAGGCAGGTAGCGTTCGGATTCAGCCATTGCCAGACCGCAGGTCGGCAGGGCCACGCATGCCATCGAATTACGGCGCAGCGCCGAATAATGGATCCCGTCGGTCAGACCGTACTGCTGCACCAATTCGGTGATCTTCTTCTTTTTCTGGCTGCTCACACTGCCGATCACCAGATTCTGGTTCGGCGTGAGCCGGAAATCCCCGGTATGAACCTTGGCGATTTCGCGCAAGCCGGTCATCAGCTCATACCCTTCTTCGTCCTTGATCCGTCCGTTCTGGATAAAGAGGGTCAAATGCCACTTGCCGTTGCTGCCTTTGACCCAGCCGTACCGGTCGCCGTTGCTTTCGAAATGGAACGGTCTTGCCGGCTCCAGCTCCCACCCGAGACGCGCGGTCAGCTCCTGGATAAACCAGTCGATGCCGCGGTCGTCAATCGTATACTTGAAGCGCGCGTGTTTCCGCACGGAACGGTCGCCGTAGTCGCGTTGGATCGTCACGGTTTTCTCTGCCAGATCGATCACCTGCTCCGGCGTGCAGAACCCGATGACCTGCCCTACCTGCGGGTACGTGGCCGGATCGCCGTGGGTCATCCCCATGCCCCCGCCGACCGAAACGTTGAATCCGGCCAGACGTCCGTCCTCTACAATGGCGATCAACCCGAGGTCCTGCGAAAATACGTCGACATCGTTGGAAGGCGGGATCGCCATGCCGATCTTGAACTTACGCGGCAGGTATACCGGACCGTAGATCGGCTCCTGTTCCACGTCATGATCGTGGCTGTCCACCACCTTTTCTTCGTCAAGCCAGATCTCATAATAAGCCCGGCTCCGCGGATCCAAATGGGCACTCAGCTTGCGGGCCCAGTCGTACACCTCCGAATGAATCTCCGACTCGTACGGATTCGGATTGCACATGACGTTCCGGTTCACGTCGCCGCAGGCGGCCAGTGTGCTGAGCAGCGATTCGTTCACCTCGCGGATCGTGTTCTTGAGGTTCCACTTCAGCACCCCATGCAGCTGAAACGACTGGCGTGTCGTCAGGCGGATCGTCCCGTTCCCGTACTTCTGGGAAATCCGGTCCATCATCAGCCACTGCTGCGGGGTAACCACGCCGCCCGACGCGCGCACCCGGAGCATAAACTGGTAAGCCGGCTCAAGCTTCTGCTTCTGCCGTTCGTTGCGCAGGTCCCGGTCATCCTGCATGTAGCTGCCGTGATGCTTCATCAGCCGGTTATCGTCCTCGGGGATCGACCCGGTGATCGGATCCTTCAGCGTTTCCACCAGGTTTCCCCGCAAATAGTTGCTTCTGCGTTTGATATCCTCCACATCGCTGTGGGGCGCGCTGTTTGGTGACATCAAATTGTTATCAGACATGTTTGCTCTCTCCTTCTCGCTTGCCTATCGGATGCGCTTAATAAACATCCCGCTGGTAACGTTTCTCCTGCTGCATGCGAATCATATATTCGGCAGCTTCCTCAGGACTGAGACCGCCCTCCTGTTCAAGGATCGTAATCAGCGTGGAATGGACGTCATGGGCCATTCGTTTCTCGTCGCCGCACACATATACCACAGCGCCTTCCTGCAGCCACTGATACAGTTCCCGGCTCTTCTCCAGCATGCGGTGCTGGACGTAAACCTTCTGATCAGAATCGCGCGAGAATGCCACGTCCATGCGCGTCAGGACGCCGTCCTTGAGCCAGCGCTGCCATTCGATCTGGTACAGGAAGTCGGTCGCGAAGTGCTGGTCACCGTAAAACAGCCAGCTCTTGCCTTCGGCTCCGGTCTCTTCCCGCTCGCTCAAAAATGCGCGGAACGGAGCGACGCCTGTGCCCGGGCCGATCATGATGATCGGGGTATCCGGATTTTGCGGAAGCTTAAAGTTCGGATTATGCTGGATATAGACCGGCAAAGCCGATCCGGGTTCGCTTCGTTCAGCCAACTGTACGGAGCAGACGCCGTACCGCTCTCTTCCGCGGTTCTCGTAGCGGACGGTCCGGACCGTTACATGCACCTCGTCCGGCGACGCCTTCAGGCTGCTGGCGATCGAATACAGACGGGCCGGAATTTTGCGCAAAATGGCTACGAACTCTCTGGCCGGGATGCCCTTCAGGGAATAATCCTGCACCAGATCGAGCAAATCGCGTTCCTCGATGTAGGCTCTCAGCTCATCATGAACCGATGCGAGCAGTTCGTTCAAAGCACCGTTAGAAATGAGCGCGGCTGTCTTTTCCAGCAAAGGCTTGGTGAGCACCGTGATTTCATAATGGTGGAGAAGCGCCTCGCGTAGCGTAGCCTCATCGCCGTTTTTGTTAACCGGTACGGATTCTTCACCGGACCAACCCATCGCCTCGATTAATTCGTCGACTAGCCGCGGATGGTTTTCCGGGTAGATGCCCAGACTGTCTCCGGGTTCATACTCCAGATTCGATCCCTCCAGCGAAATTTCCAAATGCCGGGTTTCGCGGTCGGAACCGCGGCCGTTCAGGTTGATATTCTCCAGAACCTCGGCCTGGAACGGATTGGTTCTGGAATATTCCGATTCCGCGGATGCGAGCAGCGAATCTGCCGTGACAGGCACGGCCTGCGGTGCAGCTCCGGCTCCTGCTCCGGCAAGCTCGGCAAACGCACTGGCCACGCTGTTGATCCATTCCGCCGCCGGCTCGTCGAAGTCCACGTCGCAATCGACGCGCGGAACGAGCCGCTTGCCGCCCAGTTCTTCCAGCCGCTTGTCAAAATCCTTGCCTGTCTGGCAGAAGAACTCATAGGAGGTGTCTCCAAGCGCCAGTACAGAGAACGGCATGCCTTCAAGCTGCGGCGCCCGCTTGCTGTGCAGAAACTCATAAAAGGATATAGCGTTGTCCGGCGGATCCCCTTCGCCATGCGTGCTGACCAGAATCAGCAGGTTTTCCACCTTTTTCAATCCGTTCGGTTTAAAATCGCTCATCGAAGAAAGCTTGACCTCAAAGCCCTGATCCTGCAGTCTCTTGGTCACCTTCTTGGCCAACGCCCCGCAATTGCCGGTCTGCGACCCGTACAGGACGGTAACCTCTTTCGGCGCAGCCGGTGCCGTGCTTACCGGAGACGCAGCCGGCGCATTTGCGGCAGCCGCAATGGGGGCGGTTCCCAGCACAGCGCTACCCGTTACGGCGGCCGCTGCGATATATCCGCTCAACCAGATGCGCTGGGCATCGGTTAATGTGGGCAGCAGACGGTTGAGCAGCTCGACCTGCTCTTGGTTAAAAGGGCTGTTCGTTACTTGAAGTTCCAACAAATATCCACCTCGCGTAGCATGCATTAGTGATAATTCCTAGTAGATTACTCATATTTTCTCTCTTGAACCTATCACAGCAAGGGGGAACGGTCAATTAGAATGATCTTATAGGTTTTATCAGCTTTGCTGATAAAGTGGCTTCGTGCCGATTATTCCTCTTGAAAACGCTGTTAGATGATAATAAAGGCCCGACCGTAAAACAAGCCGGGCCCTCCAAACGAAGGAATAAAATTCAATTTACGTATGACAAATTTTCTCGCGGATCAGATCTGTTACCAGCCGATCCGGAGACCGGTCTCCCCGCCCAACCTTCATCCGGTTGCACAGCACCGCCACGGCAAGGCCGTTCGACGGATCGGCGTATCCGATCATGCCGCCCAATCCGGCGTAACCGAAAGCCGCCCGGCTGCCGCCCATGGCATCGCCGTCTTGGCTAAGCGAGTAGCCCAGCCCCAACCGAACGGGAGCGAGCGCAACTTCGTCGATCCCTTCAAATTGCAGCTGTGCTGCCTCGGTTATGGTGGCCGGCTTGAGCAGGCGTCTGCCGTCCACGCCCTCGCCAATCAGTGAAGCATACATCAGCGACAACGCCTGAGCATTTGCGACGGCATTGACGGCTGGTACGGCTGCCGAATGGAAGCAAGCCGAGTTCCACTCCGGATTGGCAACCGGAACCAGGGCCGGAGGCAGCACCCGCTTGAACAGCATGTCATCGGGCATGGAAGCGATAGGTACGGCTTCGCCGCTAATTTCGGCGATCCGGGTTTCCGCTTCCGCCGGGGCACCTAAGTACAGGTCCCTCTCCATTCCTAATGGCTTGCAGATCTCGTCCTGAATGATCTGGCCAATCGCCCGGCCATCCGCTCTGGCGGCCGTTTCCCCTAGAATCCACCCAAAGGTCATGCCGTGATAACCTGCCTTGGTGCCAGGTTCCCAGATAGGTTGTAACTGTTCCATCTCGCGCACCATCGCTTGCCAGTTGGTAACCAGCTCCATATCCGCGTGCGCAGGCATCAAAGGAACTCCTGCCGTATGAGTCAGAACCTGGCGGAGCGTAATCTGTTCCTTCCCATTCGCCCCGAACTCGGGCCAGTAATGAGAAATCCGCTCATCATACGCCAGCTTGCCCTGCTCGGCGAGAATATGAATCGCCGTGGAAATCACACCTTTGGAGCAGGACTGCATCACGAAGAGCGTATCCGGATGGACGGGGTTTTGTCCTAAGGCATCGGCGCTGCCTGAAAAAGCATTCACCACCAGTTCACCATGCCAGTAGGCTGCGGCTTGGAATCCTGCACCGATATCGTCTTTCGCAAGTTCATCCAGCAGCCGCTGGACCTGTGTTTGAAGATTGATGAGATGCTGACGTTTGTTTATCCATGGATCGGTCAATGCACTCAACTCCCTTATTATTTAAAATGAAAAAATAAGGTGCAAAGCCCATCCAATAAAACGTCCTGAGGGCGAACTGTTAAACTGATCGTCCGCCCATGCAAAGGTTCGCCCTATGAATAGGCTTTGCATGAGCCGCTTGGCATACTGGCAAATTGATTTGCCATCGAGATCGACCGCCTTTCTGCTTGGAATTGTAGCAGAGAACTTCGGTCGCCTCAACGCCAAAAATAAATATAGCCAAACTTTATAAAGACACGGAAAGCATAAACTAGAGTCTAATCAAGCAGCTATTGCGGGGTGCCTCTGCGCCAACGGACGATCGGCGTTGAAGGTCCGAAAAAAAGCCCGCTTCATCAGCGGGCGATTCTTAGCTATTGTGTGCTTTTCGTGATATCTATTCTTTTCGCTGGAGGGATTCTACTATTTATATTTGTCGAGGATCCTCTCTCAACGCTTCATTGCTTCAACGCTTCCGGTATTTCCGCGTGCGCTCGTCTTCGATAATGCCGCCCCAATTCAAGCCAAAGCCAAAATCGTACGTGTTGCCATCAGAGTCCACATGGCATTCCATATCATGAGCCACATCCTCAAGCTGCTCCTCAACCGTCTTCATATGGGCCGGCATCTGCATCGGCAGCAGTCCCGAAGGCTCAGCACTGCCAGTCAGGATCTCCATGATCACCTGCGCCTGAACGCCAAAATCGGCTACAATCGCATCCGCTTCGGACTCGAATTCGTTCACCACCGCTGGATTCGAGAGCAGCATCGACACGATAACCGGCTTGCCTTTCATCGCCTTTCGGGTGTCCAGCACCGCGTCCAGATCTGTCGTATTTTGAGGCGTAACTCTTTTCCCCTTATAAGAACGGTTCAGCACGTCTTCCGGACGCGGATCGCCAGCAAGACTCACTTCCCGTGCATGCTCGGCTGTATAAGGCCGGTACTGCAGGCTGATCGGTACATACCCGTTCCCCCCCTGCTCCGCGTCCTCCTGGCTGTAACCGAAGCCCGATTTCGGTGAGGCAATGAAGACCAGGCCAAAGTCCGCCTCATCCGGTTGATCCGTCACCGTAAAATATTTGGATACCAGCTCCAGACTGACCGGATACTCCAGCTTCTCCGGGGTTTGGTTGCCAAACCAGTCGGTTCCTGCCGGCGTATAGCGCTTCGGAATATATACCTTTTTCCCGGCCTTCAGCGGCAGCACCGCATTATTATTTTTCAGCAGCACCACAGACTTCAGCTGGGCCTCATACCCCTCGCGCATAAATTCGGCGTTTCCGACAACTCGGGCGCTCGTATCCGGATCAAGATACGGATTTTCGAACAATCCGAGTCGGAACATATTGACCAGAAGCCGGACGGCGGACTGCTCGAACCGCTGCCGCATCCACTCTTCTCCGTGCTCGCGCACCCCGATTTCGTAGGCTTCCAGCACCGGTCCGATTTCGTTGTTGCCGCCGAACTGGTCCACCCCGGCCATCAGCAGCTTGTAATGCCGTTCACCGACGGTCAGTTCCTCCACACCCCACGGCTTGCCGCTGAGGAAAGAATCCTTGGCAGGGGACTCGTCGGCCGTAATCATCCAATCGGTGCACACAACGCCATCGTATCCGTACTGATTGCGAAGAAGATCTCCGATCAGCCAGGCGTTATAGGAATTGCCTACATTTTCGCCGTTCACGGTATCCTGGTTCGCCGAAATGGTGTAATACGGCATGACGGCCGAGGCTTTGCCCGTCTTCCCGGACAGCTTGAAGGCGCCTTCTGTAAACGGGATCAAATGCTCGCCGAAATTATTCCCGGGATAGACCGCATACTTGCCGCAGCCAAAATGGGCGTCTCTGCCGCCTTCACCGGATCCGCCCCCCGGCCAATGCTTCACCATGGCGTTGACGCTGTCATAGCCCCAGCCTTCCTGAATTTCGCGTTCTCCCTCCGAAGTCTGGAAGCCGTCGACGTACGCCCGGGCCATATCGGCCGCCAGCGCCGAATCTTCCCCAAACGTTCCGTTGAAGCGGAACCAGCGCGGGTCGGTAGCGATATCGATCTGCGGGGACAACGCCGTCGACAAACCCAATGCGCGGTATTCCTTCGAGGCGATCTCCCCGAATTTCCGCGTCACCTCCGGGTCAAAGGTCGCCGCCAGGCCCAAAGTTTCTGGCCACATGGAGATGGCACCGCCGGAGCCTGCGTTAAACTCCGAACTGGAGTCGGAGCCGTGCCGCGGATCGGAGCTGTTGTTGGCCGGGATGCCGAGGCCGTGCCCTTCGGCAAACGCCTGCACCCGATTGTTCCACTTGGCAGCGGTCTCCGGGCTCTCCACAGTGGTGACCAGGATATGCCGCACGTGATCCTGAGCCAGAAAATGGAGCTGTTCATCGGTCAGCTCCCATGACTTGACGCCGCTCTCTTCAAAGGATTTGCCTCCGTAGGTTGCGGAGAACCAGCCTCCGCTCGCCGCAGGCACCGCCTGATGCCGGCTGTACAGCATCAGGCCGGCAATTTGCTCGGTCGTCATCTTGGACGCCAGATCTTTGGCCCGCTCTTCAGGCGTCAGCCGCCAATCCTCATAAGGATCCAGTTGACCGTCCCTGCTCAGGTCCTTGAAATAAAGGCCGCCCTGTTCCAGGATCTTTACGCCCGAGGCAGCCGAATAGCCCAGCGTCGGCCCATCGGGATTGTTCACATAACGAATTTCTTCTATATTTAGCGCAGCTTTTGTATTCGACATATTCTCTTTCCTCCACTCCATCATCCGGATTACGAATTTAGTTTCAGCTTGGTGTTCAGATCGTCGATGATTTTCGATAAATCCGCTTCCGACGTTCCCCCGCCCATCATGCCGGACAGCGAGCGCAGGGCGTCATACTTCCGCCACTTCACCACGGCCTCGAACAGCTCGGCGATTCCGTCGTCACCCATGCTCTCCGCAAACATAGCTCCCATCTGTTTCAGGCGCTCCAGGCTGCCCTCCATCGCTTCCTCGGCAAACGCAGCCGTTTCGGGAATGGCCATCAGCTCGTAGAACTTGGTGTTGCGCCCCACTTTGCGGAAAGGAAACCCGGTCGATTCCAGGCTAAGGGTGACCGACAGGGGCGTATCCGCCGATGATGGACCTGCAACGATGTCGTAAGCGCCGGATTCGGCGAACCAGTCATGAATATCGGTATTGAAGTAGGCAAAAGCCCGTTGATCCAGCGCAAAATGGACCGTCTTCGCTTCACCCGGCTGCAGATGGACCTTGGCAAACCCCTTCAGCTCCTTGACCGGTCTGACGACATGGCTCTCCAGCGGCTTGACGTACAGCTGCACGATTTCCTTGCCCGCAACCGCACCAGTGTTGCGAATGGTAACAGACACGTTGACGGTGTCGGTATCCTTCATAGACGTTCGGTCAGCCCGGATATCTTCATAAGCAAAGGTTGTGTAACTAAGACCGTAACCGAACGGAAAAAGCGGCTCCTCTTTTTTCGCTTCATAATACCGGTAGCCTACGAACAAGCCTTCCCCGTACGTCACTTCGCTCTTGCCCCCCGGGAAATTCAGGAACGCCGGCGTCTGTTCCAGCCAAACGGGAAACGTCTCCGCCAGCTTGCCGCTTGGGTTCACCTTCCCGTACAGCACGTCGGCCGCTGCGCTTCCCGTCGCCTGCCCGCCCAGATAGCCTTCCAGCACCGCTGGGACTTGCGGAAGCCAAGGCATCATCACCGGCGATCCGTTGGACAATACGACAACCGTGTTGGGCTGCGCCGCCGCGACCGCCTCGATCAGGCGGATGTGCGGGGAAGGCATATCCAGCCGTGTGCGGTCGACGCCTTCGGATTCGAACGAATCCGGCAGGCCGGCGAAGATGACGGCCACGTCTTTGCTTTGCGCCAGCTTCACAGCTTCTTCGATCAAGCTGTCGTCGGCCTCGCCGCCTTTGAGCAGATAGCCCGGGGCAAACGCACAGTCGGCAGACATTCCCGCAATTGCATCGAACGGAGCGTCCATCCGGGTCGGTGTAATGTGCGAGCTGCCGCCGCCCTGGTATCGCGGATGCTTGGCAAATGCGCCGATGACGGCGACCGATTGCTCCGAATTCAGCGGGAGCAGGCCTCCTTCATTCTTTAAGAGAACCATACAGTCCGCTGCCGCGCGCCGGGCAAGTTGGTGATGCGCTTCCGCATCGTAGGTGAAGCCTTCCTGTTTACCGTCGTATCCTTTAAATATGACAGTGAGCAGACGGCGAACCGCCTCATCCAGCACCGCCTCGTCCAGTTCTCCGGACTGGACCGCCTCCACGATCATCATGTCATGCTCCGGACCGACATAAGGCATTTCCAGCTCCAGTCCAGCCTTTAGTCCCTTCACCCGTTCGTTGATGGCACCCCAATCGGTCATGACCAATCCGCCGTGGACCCATCTTTGCTTCAGCACCTGGTTCAAAAGGTAATCGTTCTCCGAACAGTAATCGCCGTTCACCTGGTTATAGGCGCACATCACGGTCCAGGCATCACCTTCAATGACCGGACCCTCAAAGCTGCGCAGGTAAATTTCGTTCAGCGTCCGCTCGTCGACCACCGCGTTAATCGAATTGCGCAGCGTCTCCTGATTGTTGGCCGCAAAATGCTTCACCGACGTTCCGACGCCTTGGCTTTGGACGCCTTTCACATGGCTCGCGCCCATTTCCGAGGACAGGTACGGATCCTCCGAGAAATATTCGAAGTTTCTGCCGCACAGCGGTGACCGCTTAATATTGACCGCAGGTCCGAGGATAATCTGCACGTCCTCCTGCTGGCACTCCTCGCCAATCGCGGCGCCGACCTCCCGGATCAGCTCGCGGTCCCAGGAAGATGCGAGACCCGCTCCGCTCGGGAAGCAGGTGGCCGGCACCGTCTTGCTCGACATGTCCCCCGGATTGGCCTGCTTTCGCAGGCCGTGCGGACCGTCCGTCATCACAATGGAAGGAATGCCGAGGCGCTCAACCGGTTTGGTCTGCCACATATTCAGCCCCGAGCATAAGCTTGCTTTTTCTTCTAAGGTCATTTGAGAGATGATGTCGGTCAGATTTCGTTTCATGATACGCTTCTCCCCATTTCCAGATTCGTTGGATTACTTTCACCAGCGTGCTCCCCGACTTCAGGCAGCGGCTTGAGCGCGGCCACCCCAGCCACGACGCAGACCGCAAGCACGATATAGAAGAAGGACCAGCCGCCGATGTTCAGCAGCAGCGGTGCGATGGCCGGCACGATCGACTGCGGCAGCGCGTTGGCTACGTTCATAATGCCGAAGTCTTTGGCCGCGTCTTCCTTGTTCGGAAGGATTCGCGAAACCAGTGCCATATCAACCGCCGTGAAACAGCCGAACCCGAGTCCCATCACGGCGGATGCTACGATAAATGCCGTGTTATGCGCGATAAAGGCATAGATGAGAATGGCTGCGATAATAATGAGAGCCGAGATATACAGGAACGGCTTTTGCTTGCGGAACTTATCGGATAAGACGCCGCCGAAAATACTCGTGACCGCCATCGCCACCATGGACACGATGTTGATGGTAGCCACGGCTGCGGTTGCAGCGCTTTCACTATAGCCCATGCGGTTAACCAGCATAACGGTCAGGTACAAGCTGCTGCAGTACCCCATCATTAACAGAAACTTGGATACGACCGCCCAGCTGAACGCCGGAAATTTTCGCGGGTTTGGATAGACTCTGCTCAGCTTTTCGCCAAGCGTCATCTTTTCCTGTGCCATGTGTTCGATCTGCACTTTTCCGTCCTGGATAATAAACAGGCTGATGATAGGCCCCACGATCCCGATGGCCGCAAGCAGGCTCCATTTCGTCGTCGAGGAGGCGTCCGTCATGGCCGTCATCAGCACCATGCCCAGCGCCATAGCTACCGGTAACACGGTACCCAGCAGCCCGGAGATCGTTCCCTGCTTCTCTTCCTTCACCTGATCGGGAATCAGCGCTGTGTACGCGGCCATGCCGAAGTTGAAGAACAATTGGGCGATCGCCCAGCCGATGATGATCTGCCAGATCTGCGTGGACATTCCGACCCACAGCAGTGCGGCACAGCCAAACAGGGGGCCGAGCAGAATCCATGTGCGTCGGCGGCCGAAGGCGATGTTGGTCCGGTCGCTGATCGCTCCGCCGAGCGGGTTGCCGATCAGGGCAAAGAAGGCGCCAATCCCGGATACCAAGCCGTAGGAGGAGGTATAGCCGTTCGGATCGATTTCGACCATTTTAAAAGTTAATAGAAGCGTTGCAGGTGTCATGAGAGCCAGCATCATGCAGGCATAACCGAACATGATACCGAAAGTGAGCCGTTTGAATGGCGTGATCGTTTGACCGATAATTTTTGCTTTAGCCATATGGGTTGACCTCCTCATTGGTTGAAAACGTTTACAAACTAATTATAAAACAAACCGCCCAGCTCAGGAGAGGCGGCGGTTTGCAGTCTTTTATGGCCATTTTTATTTCGTTTGTAAGCGTTTCACTTCACACCGCGAAAATTCGGGTTAAAAATTGACACAACCCCGCGTCAAATGACCGGAATCACCTCGACGAGCTCGACAGCGTGCGGTTCCAGGGTAAAGGTACAGGTCATATGGCGGTTCTCCACATCGACGTGGGTGATATGACGGCCGGGCTCTGATCTCTGCTTAATGTAATTCAGATCCTCCCCGGTCATGATAGACGGTGCACCCATTCCCACCCACACGTCAAAGCCGCTCCCGCTCGACCGGTTCAAGGATCGGCGGACGATTTTATACCTGCCGCTGTCTATTCCATCCAGCTGGAATTCCAGCTTGACGGTTCTCTCGTTTTTGAACCCGCTGTACCGGCTGGTCGGTGTTACGAACGAAGTATCCCCCAGGGCATACAGGTCATCGAAGTGGCAGTAATTGTAGCACAGTATCTGATAGGCATTCGCGCTCTTCGTCACAATATAGCCTTCGCCGCGTTCAATAAGCTGATCCCCCAGCTTGGCCAGCAGCTCGTAGGCATACATAGCCGGCTTCGGAATCCCGTATTGGGCGATCAGACCCAGCCCGCCGTGGAACAACGCAGGGGAAGCCGACGTTTCCTCGATATTGTCACTGAGCACCCAGTAGCCGAAGCCCTGAATCCGGTCGAGATTATCGATCAGATTTTTCGCAATGTATGCCGCCTTGTACAGCGTATCGTTGGTCAGTTCCCTGTGAAATGCCGTGGAATTGAATTCCGTCAGGTATATCTCGCGGTCCGACAGGCCTTCCTTTTCAAGAAGCTGCTTCTCCCGGGTCAGCATGTCCCGTAAATAATCCGGGTTCGGCGAAATGCCCCGGAATTCCTCCAGCAGGATGCGGTACGGCTCCAGTTTGCGAAGCTCGCTTTGTTCCTCATCCGGCTCGAAGAAGCCCTCGAGATTTTCATGCGGATAAAAATGGCACGGGATAAAGTCAGGCAGGCATTCCCGTTCCCGGCAAAAGGCAAAAAACCGCTCGCTGAACAAGTTGGAGCGAAGCGTTATAATCCGCCCTGGCGCCCCGATCCGCAGATTCCGAGAAATGTTCTTCATCGTATGGAAAGTTCGGGAATACAACTCGAAGTACTCTTCATCCGTTCCCGGCCAGTACACCTCGAGCTCCGGCTCGTTCCAAAATTCGAACATCCAGCTCTCGACCTCCGCCGGACCGTACCGGTTCATGCAGTGCCGGATAAATCGATCAATGAGCTCGCACCAGGTGTCGAGGGACTTTGGCGGGCTTGTATAGCTTCTGCGAAAATAGAGCCCTTTTTCCGGATCCGCCGCGAGCGCGGAGGGCATAAACCCGAGCTCCACAAACGGTTTCAGATGAATGGAGAGCAGAAAATCAAATAATTGGTCGACGAGCCGGAAATTGTAGGCGGGCTGCCCGTCCTCCCTCTCGTGGTAAACCATCATGCCGTCATCAAAAATGCCGTGAAAACGCAAAAAGCGAAACGGACACCGCTCCTGAACGTAACGGAGCTGCCGCTGAACGTCAGCATGAAGCCCTTCCTTGGCTTTGCCGATCGTGATCAAGTTTTTCCACGTATGCGATATCGCCTGGGTCCTCACGGCCGCATCCACCTGGCGGGTGAGCGTTTCCAGCGAATGCACCTCCCTGTCGCCCGGCGATGCAGCCCGCTCCAGGTATTGATTGATAATCCCGAGAGCGCTGGATTGATTGAACTCCATATAATTCGATGTCGATTTCTCCTTCTTCTTTCCCGGCTCCGGCCGGTATTGTTTCCGATACTCGTTCGGTGTCACATGGTATCTGTTCTTAAACGCGGAATAGAACGACTTGGCGTTCGGAAAACCGTGAAACATGGCCAAATCGGCGATTGGGATTTCCTCTTGGCGCAGCAGATCCTCGACGGCATTTTTTAACCGAATGCTGGTCAGATAAGCCTGAAAATTCAGTCCGATATTTTCGCTGAAAAATTTCGATAAATAAGGCACGGACAGAAACTCACGATCCGCTATGGACTGAAGGGTGATGGGCTCGCGGTAATGGTTATCGATATACGTAATAATCCGCAGCATCCGGTCCATGTACCGCTCACTGATGCCGCCTTCGGACAGCGGGACCTTGAACTGCTTGACCAGGATGGAAAGAACGCCAAGCATCGCGGCCTGCATCTCCAGTCCGTACGTCTCTGTCTGCTTGTATTTGAGCTGGACCATCTCGGCAAGCAGCCGGCGCAGCCGGGAAACAGCATCGCGGGATTCCGGACCAGCCTTACTGGCCTGAAATGCAAAGGAAAAGCCCTCAAAACCTGCAATATGTTCTTTCAAATAAGCGGTTGGAATTTGGTAGGTGGCGATAATGTTCATGTCCAGGCCAATGACCTCATGGACATGATGCTGGTTAATCAGCAGCACATCCCCTTCCTTGAGCGTATGGCTGACCGTGTCAATCGAAACCTCAAGCGTTCCCCGCAGCACAAAAATGATCTCAACGCTGTTATGCCAATGGCTGGGCACGTAATTCACACTGTGCAGGGATACGTCAAACGGAAGGCTGTCATCGATCTCGAGCAGCTCAAAAACTGAATTCGCCATACTTGCGCGGCCTCCTTAACGCATCATTAGACCTAATTATAGCAGATGAAGATAGTTCATAAGTATTGCTTGGTTTCAGACTAGGGGAGATGAGTTGTCAAAAGGCCTTGCTGACGGATGCCGATACGATAATTTTCTCATCCTCTGCTGTATAAATTTGCTAACTCACCCTGTTCACAGCAACTTTTATCCCTTTATAACGTCTGGAATATGTATCCAGATATACAAGAAAGGGTTGAGATTTCTGATGAACCACAAATTTGCGTTGTTTGCCGTGTGTGCGATACTGTGCGGATCGCTCAGCGCCTGTGCCGATTCTTCGGATTCAGATCACGTTGCTACAGGGTCTGCGCCAAGCAGCTCCAGCACTTCCGGGCAGCAGCCTACCGCCGATTCGGCCGGTCAATCCGAGACGAACGGTTCCCCGCAAGCGGCCGTCATTCCCAAAGGAGGCGGGAAGATCGTCGCGGAAAAAGCGCTGTACGAAATCTATTCCCGGACAGACATTGGCGATAAGGAGAAAGTGGCTCAAATGATGCGGCAAATCGCGGGGATCAATTGGACGACGTATAACCGGATCAGCGGCCATAAGACGCTTGAGACCGTTGAGTATCTCTATAAACAACTGGATAAGATCGAAGCCGGAGATTATCCTAACATCGTAAGAGCAGGTAACGGTACGGACGGGGCTTCTGCCGAGAGTTATGCGGCCATTCTGGCCGAGCTGTACACGCGGGAACCATCCAAGTTCATCGAAGCACTCGCAGAATTGGAAACTCCATCTCAAGTCGAGTCCGTAGTATCCCATCTGGCTTATGGACTAAGTTATCAGGATACCGCCAAGGTCAAGGCGAAATTGGAGCAGTTGAAGCAAACCGGCAGCCTGTCCGAAGGCGAGCGAAAGGTGGCGGATCAATTGCTTGATCGGTTGGATCATCCATACTAAAAAAAGGCCGTATTCCCAAGAAGAAACCGGGAATATGGCCCGTGGAACGGATACGATGTACGATTATATAAATGCTGAAATTGGTTCTACAGCGAGCATCGTTCCCATCAAAACTCCTCATCGATCAGGTCCGCATTCACTGCCATGGCGGCTTTGCTCCCCTGTCCTGCGGCAATGATCAGCTGCGAAGGCCCGAAACGGGCGGTATCGCCAGCAGCGTACACACCCTTCACGCTCGTTCTGCCCAGTTCATCCACAGCAATGCCGCCCGCTCCATCGGGCCGGCAGCCCAGCTGCGCCGCGAAGGGAGCCTTCTGCGACCAATGGGGTACGATGAAGCCTCCGGCTCGCGGAACGAAAGCACCACTGTGAAATACAACTTCCGTTAACTGCCCTCCGTCTCCCCTGAACGAATGAATCGGCTCCTCCACAACAGGCAACCCCTTGAATTGGAGCCTTTCCTTTTCCCCAGACGTCAGAACAGGCTTGCCGTTCGTCAGGACGATTAAATCCCGGCTCCAATGGTGAACCGTCTTGACGAAGTGATACAGTCCCGGCTGCTCCGACAGCACAAACAATGGCCGGTCCTGCAGCTCATAGCCGTCGCAATAAACGCAATTAAAGATGCTTTTTCCATACAGCGGCTCTAGGCCGGGAATGCGGGGCAGCGTTTCGTGCAGCCCGGTAGCCAGAATCAGCGTTCTGGCCCACACTTCTTCCCGCATCGAAGTGGTAACGCGGAATGCACCGCGGGCCGGATTCACCTCCAGAGCCGTTGCCATGAACCGGCGAACGGTAGGATACCTCCCGATCTCCTCATAAGCCAAGCTTCGGAATTGTTCAGGGCGGACGCCGTCCCGCGTCAGATAGCCATGCGATACCCTTGTGACCCGGTTTCGCGGCTGGTCATTATCGATCAGCGCCGCCGTCCTGCGGGAGCGCCCCAGCACCAATGCGGCATTCAGTCCGGCGGGTCCTCCGCCGATGATCGCGCAGTCCCATATCATCTTAAGCGAATCGCTCCTTCCATTCAGACCGCTGCCCGATGGTGATCATCCTGCATCAGGTTGCGACATTGCCGCCAGCGTCCTTCGGCTTCCCGCCACGATCGTCGAACACCCGGATCCAGCGGTACCTGTTCACTTTTACGATCGCAACAAAGCATTTCAGGATTTGATCGCATTTGAGGCACATAAACGTAATAACCGGCGACAGATCAAACACAAACGCACACAGCGCCGAAGCCGGCAGCACAATGAGCCACATGAAAATGAAGTCGTTGTACAGGACGAACTTGGTGTCTCCTCCGCTGCGGACAATGCCGGTCAAGGCAGGCATCTGGTATGCCGTACCGACGACCGTCACCGACAGAATGGTCATGAACTGCAGGGCCAGCGTTTTGGAGCTTTCCGATATTGCATACAGATCGAGGACGACGTCCTTCACGGCAAACAGCAGGACCGCGGTCAGTACGCCGATGATCAAGTACAGCAGCTGCAGCGTTTTGCTGTAGGAAATGACCTTTCCCGTATTCCCTTCCCCGATCGTCTTGCCGATGATGACCGCCGTCGCGCTGGCCGATGCGTAAGTAACGACCGTGACCAGCTGAAAAATCGTGTTCGCCACGCTGTTGGCGGCGATCGCCGCCTCGCCCATATGGCCCAGGATGGCGGTCTGGGCACCCATCGATACGGCCCACAGCAGGTTGGCCATCAGCACAGGTGATCCGATCCGCAGATACTGCTTAAACAGAGACTTGTCGATGCTGTAAAAATCTTTCAGCCTAAAGCGGATCCGCTGATCGAACTTCTTCACGAAGGTGAGGACGATCACGCATTCGATCACCCTTGCGGTCAGTGTGGCGATGGCTGAACCGCTCACCCCAAGGCGCGGGAAGCCCAGGTGGCCATAAATCAGCAGGTAATTCAGGCACACATTAATGATCAAAGTGGACAGCGAAACGAGAAAGCCGATCCGCACGACCTCAACGCTGCGGAGCGCCGCCAGCAAAATGTTGGTCACCGCAAAAAATATGTACGAAAAACAGATGATCTTTAAATACTTCGCTCCTTCCGCGATCACGTTCTGCTCGTTCGTAAACAGCGACAGGCAGCCGTGCGGGAAGAAAAAAACGACCGCCCACATGATTACGCTTACAGCCAGGGCGATCCGCATTCCGATGCTGGAGGCTCGTTTGATGGCGTCTATATTTTTGGCGCCCCAATTTCGGGAGGACAGGATGACCAGCCCTTCGGCCGCGCCCATGACCAGCATATGCAAAATAAACTGGATCTGGTTGGCCAGCGCAACCCCGGACAGCGCGGATTCACTGTATCCTCCAAGCAGCAGATTATCCGACAAGTTGACGCCAAGCGTAATGATATTTTGCAGTCCGATCAGCACGGTTAACCGGATAAACATGCTGTAAAACGACCGTTCACGCACCCATATTCCCATGACTTCTCCTTCTTCGATATGTCGTGTAATAAGCTGATTATATTCTCAGCCAAAAGGAGCGCACAAGGCAGGAAAACGGTGGAAATGTACGGGAAAACCATGCCCGGAATCCTCCCAGCCCGCCATTCCCCCAGATTGCTCACAATACCGCACGTCTACACACGAATGACAAAAGCGGGCTCCCACAGAGCCCGCCTTCCATCGGTTTTTCTTTCCGGATTATGCTTGTACATAACTTACCGGCTTAGCGTCTTCCGGCTCAATGCGGTTCCAGTCCACCCTGTTTTTCTTGCGGAGCGACCAGGTAAGCAGCACGATGATGCCGATGACGACCGAGCCGATATTGACCAGGTATGCGCCGAGCGGAGAGTTGTACTGCACCTTGATTTTCATAGATCAAAGCCATTCTGCTAGAATCGTTACTCCGATCACTGGCAAACACCTCCTCTGTTCCGGCCGGCAGGTGACGGATGTCTGAAGTTTTGAACTTTTGATGCGAGGCAGACTTGACAGTTAGAATGAAGAACTGGAAACTAGTGGTATAAAAGATTAAATTGTAGGGATCCTATTTAGGGATTCTTATGGAGGAGGGTATTATTATGGAGCTTCAGCTATCTGGACAAACCGCGCTTGTCACCGGCTCCACTTCCGGCATCGGCAAGGCGATCGCGTCTTCACTGGCTGCAGAAGGGGCCAAAGTTCTGATTAACGGCCGCCGTGAAGACAAGGTCCACGAAACGATCGAAGAAATCCGGGGGCGGCATACCGGAGCCGAACTCGTTCCCGCAGTCGCCGATCTGGGAACGGAACAAGGCTGTCTCACCATGATGGAACAGCATCCGGATGTCGATATCGTGGTGAACAATCTGGGCATTTTTGAACCGGCCGAATTTTTCGATATTCCGGATGAGGAATGGTTCCGCTTCTTTGAGGTCAACATTATGAGCGGTGTCCGCTTGAGCCGGCATTATTTGAAACGGATGATGCAGCAGGACCGCGGAAGAATTATTTTCATTGCCAGCGAAGCCGCCGTTATGCCGTCGCAGGAGATGGCGCATTACAGCGCCACCAAGACGATGCAGCTGTCGATCTCCCGCAGCCTGGCCGAGCTGACCAAGGGCACGAACGTGACGGTTAATACCGTGATGCCCGGCTCCACCCTGACAGAGGGGGTTGAGACAATGCTCGATACCCTGTATCCGGGGGAATCGTTAACGATCCAGGAGGCTGAGCAGCGCTTCATGCGGGAGAACCGGCCGACCTCGATCATTCAGCGGTTGATCCGGCCGGAGGAAATTGCTCACCTCGTCACGTTCATCAGCAGCCCCCTCTCCTCTGCGATCAACGGGGCCGCGCTGCGGATCGACGGCGGGTTAGTCCGGAGCGTATTTTAGTGTGTACCGCCAACAGCAAAAAAGTGCCGTTATCCCTTCCAAAGGGAAACGGCACTTTTCATTATGATGCGGCTGCCCACGCCCAATCTTGATGGGAGCAGCAGTCATTTTATTCAGGGAGGACAATGCCAAAATACTGCCTGAACGCATCCCGCTTCTCTTCCGGTGTCCGGGGAGTGAGAATGCGCACCTCCTTGCCGGCAAAGATCCGGAATTCGTCGCCAGCGACCGTGTTTCGCCCTTCCGACGTGCGGATAAACACCATCGGACCTTGTCTGAAAATCGATTCCGGAGCATGCTCGCACCAGAACGAGGCCATCACATAATCCCGCGGCAGCTGGGGCTCTTCGGCAAAAGAATAAATGAGCCGCCAGTCCTCCCCTTTCCGCTCCATCAGCTGCCAGCCGAAGAACGGATCCCGGTCAAGACGATAGCATTCGGTTCCCTGCTGCTGTTCCAGATGCTCCTTGATCAGCACAGGCCTGCCGGGGACATTTCCGCCTACCCCGACATCGCATAAATACCAGGCGCCTTCTGCTTCGACCTGAAGAACATGATGCCTGCGCTTCGGGGGCAGGTTATCCTCATCGCGCCAAAATCTGGCGAAATAGTGGGTCACGGGAAATCCCAGTTCGCCCAGCAGCCAGCCAAACAGCGCATTGAGCTCAAAGCAGTATCCGCCGCGCTTGCGCACGACGATTTTGTCGTACAGGTCCGGGATGTCTAGCGATAAGGGCACACTGTTTAAAATATCCAAATTTTCATAGGGTACGCTGTAAATATGGCAGTGCTGCAGTTCCGCCAGCGTGTCCGCCCCATTGTCCAGCTTGCCATGGAATCCGATCCGGTCCAGATAAGCCTGAATTTCCGGCCTCTGCGATGGATGGTTAGTCACAACGAGCTACCTCCCTGCTGTTATAGTGCTGCGCATATCCATGCCGCTACATGCAAGCATCGGAATATCAGCCATACAGCTAATTTCTATAGCAGAGCTTGGTTCACCTTCTGCTGCTCACGATATTCACTCTGTTTTCCGCTTAAAAAATACCCGGGTCCACCAAAACACGGCATTTCCGACCAGCAAAATCGAAAACTCCCACCCGGTCTTACCCGTTGTGATCAAGTTGATAAGCGAATTTCTTTTTCCATATCCTAAGAGTATTCAGGCATCATTCAATACAAAAAAGCGCAGAACAGGAGCATTACGGGGTTGCCCCACTCCATATTCTGCGCTGTATCGGTTTAGTACTCTATCATGCCCAGCAGGTACTTTTATTATACCGCCGTGTATCCCCCGTCGACCAGCAAGCTGGCGCCAGTGATGAAGGAAGCATCCTCGCTCGCCAGGAACAGCACGGCTTTGGCGACTTCTTCCGGCTTGCCGAGCCGCCCCATCGGATGAAGGGCAGTCAGATGTGCGGTTATGGCTTCGTCCCTGCCCTGAATGAGCGGCGTGTCGATATATCCCGGGCACACCGCATTGATCCGGATGCCCTTGGCGGCATAATCGGCTGCCATTGACTGGGTCAACAGCTTCACCCCTCCTTTGGCGGAAGCATAGGCCGTGACACCCGCCTTGCCCACATGGCTGTGAATGGATCCGCAGTTCACGATTGCCCCGCCCGTTCCTTGGGCCAGCATCTGCTGGATCGCATATTTGTCGCTTAAAAATACACCGGTCAGGTTAATGTCGATCGTCCGCTGCCAGCTGTCCGACGATAACCGGTCCGCCGGTCCGTCCTTGGCGATACCCGCGTTGGCGAACAGGATGTCCAGCTTGCCGAACTTGGCGACCGTCTGCTCGACCATTCGCTGTACCTCGGCTTCTTGCGTCACATCTGTTTTGACGAACAGCGTATCGTATCCCTGTGCGTTCAGCTCCTCTGAGAGGGTCTGGCCCCTGTCCGAAAAATCGGCGATAACGACCTTCGCCCCTTCGGAAGCAAACATCCGTACCGTCGCTTCCCCGATGCCGCTGGCGCCGCCGGTAACAATCGCTACTTTGGAATCAAATTTCATGATTGAACACGCTCCTATGAATTCACTTTAATATACAGACTCTTAGATAGCCGTTGCCCCGCCGTCGATGACAAATTCGGATCCCGTGGAATACGACGACTCGTCCGATGCCAGGAATACCACCAGATTCGCTACTTCCTCCACCGTGCCGAAACGGCCCATCGGCGCTACCTTTTTACCCAGTTCGGCTTCGGACATTTGGCTCACCTCGGACGCATAAGCGCCCATGGCGGTGTTGATGTAGGCCGGATGGATCGAGTTCACCCGAACGCCTGCGGCTGCGTATTCGATCGCGGCGTCCTTGGTCATCGTCCGGACCGCGCCTTTAGAAGCTCCGTAAGCGATATGGCCGGATGCGCCCGTCAGCCCCGCAATGGAGGATGCGTTAATGACGGAGCCACCCTTTTGCTTGGCCATGAGCGGCATCACGTGCTTCATCCCAAGGAAAACGCCGGTCACATTGATCGCCATCATCCGGTTCCATTCCGCCAGTTCGATGTCGGCCAGCGGCTTGATGAAATAAATGCCGGCATTGTTGAACAAAATATCGATGCGGCCAAACTGCTGAACCGCAGCATTCGCAATTTCTTTCCATTCGTCCTCATTGCTGACATCATGACGGAATGCTGCAGCTTCGCCGCCGGCCTGCGTGATTTCCGCAGCCGTCTGCTTGGCGCTGTCCTGATTTATATCGGTAACGACGACTTTGGCGCCTTCTTCCGCAAAGCGGAGAGCCGTCGTTTTGCCAATCCCTGCGCCGGCACCAGTAATCAGTGCAACTTTTCCTTCGAGTCTCATCATGAATCCCTTCCTTTCGTATCTCACATCATTATGTTAACATGTCTTGAGATTCAGCAAAATTTAAACCTATTGAATTTCGTTTAAGAAAAACTTAAAGATCAAAGGACGATGCTTCATGAATACGGAAAAGCTGGAGTACTTGGTGGAGGTGGCGCGGGCCGGTTCGATTTCCAAAGCGGCCGAGCAGCTTCACGTGACGATTTCAGCGGTCAGCCAAGCCATCACCAGTCTGGAATCGGAGTGGGGGATCAGCATTTTTACCAGGTCCAAATCCGGAGTCACCCTGACTCCCGAAGGCAAAATCATTATCAAAAAAGCGTATGAAACGCTGGAGAAATATGAAGATCTGCTGGAGGCCGCCCGCGGATTTTCGGGTACGGTCAAGGGCCGGCTGCGGGTGGCGACTATACCAAGCCCCATGTCTCTTCTTGAGCGTGTCGTGATCGAATTTAAAAAGAAGTTTCCGGACGTGAAGCTGGAGATCGTGGAAAAAGGCTCGCAGGACATCATTGACGATGTGAACCAGGACAAAAGCGATCTCGGACTCATCATTTTGTTCAAAAACCGGTTGATCGAACGCACCGGCCTTGCTTTCGAGCGGCTGCTCCCTGTGCACATGGTCGCCGGCATCAGCAGCGCGTCGCCGCTCGCCCTGAAGCCCGTGGTCGGTCCTGAAGAATTAAGGCAGCAGACCGTCGTCCTCTATAACGACGATTATGTGAAGTGGTATATGGACGACTTTCAGTCACTTTATGGCCCGGTAGACGTGCTCTTCACCACCAATAACCGGGATCTGATCTTCAGGGCGTGCATGAACCATGGCGCCGTGACCATCGGGCTCAACTTTTCGTTTATGAACGAACCGGCCTTCCGCAAGGACAATATCGCGATTCTTGACTTCGATCTGCCGGATCACGGCCCTGTCTACCTTGGCGTCATCCAGCGCAAAGAAAAGACCCATTCGCAGGTCTCCCGCCGTTTTATGGAGTGGTTAAAACATGACTTGGAAGAATTAGGGGCATCCATGCAGTCTTAAAGGAGCTCATCTTGGAGTTTAAAAGAAAAAAACATCACGACATACGCGATGTTTTTTGGGTCCATATGATGGATTAATCTAATAATCAAGACCCGGATTCGGATATTATAGTCCGCTTGAAGCCTGGATCAGATACTTGGACAGCATATCATAGTCGGCAGGCTCGCCATCGCGGATTTTCATCCATTTCCTTTCCGGTGGTCCATCGAATTGACCTTTGGGAAGATCCAGGCCTTCCGCATTCATGATCATAAATGCAACTGCATCCTTAGAAGGTGAAATGACCGCAGCATAATGACCATTTTTCAAAAAATGCGGTTTTTTATACTGTATCCGTTCTTCGACACCTGGAATCGATTGATGAACCATGTCACGAAGCTTCGTGCACACTTCAATCTGCCAAGGCAGTTGAAGCCGATCAATGTATTCAGTAACTTCCGGATTCAATCATGCCACTTCCTTTCATAAGTCTGATTTCGTCAAAATCCACTACTTATTCTGAGACAAATAGGCGTCCAGTTGATCGAATGTTCCGACGAACCCTTCTTGGACATGAGGACGCATTCCTTCAAAGGCTGCGCGCTCTTCCTCTGTGGCATTGAACGGCCCGCCGCTCAGCGTCATGGTGGTTTTCCCGCCGCTCTCTGTCAACATAAGTTCATTAATGACTTCCAGCGGCCATTGCTCGCTGAAAGGAGCTCGGATGGTATTTCCTGCTTCGTCCGAAAACGACTGGATAAAGACGAGCCTTTCGGGGGCGATGATTTCCTGGTAAACAAATTTCCCCCACATCACATGCCCTTCAGGAGAGCGCTGGCTTCCCAGGAATATGCCTCCTGGGCGAAGATCCAGCTTGGCGATGTGCAGCTCATACCCTTTCGGTCCCCACCACTGTGCCAGACGCTCCGGCTCGGTCCACGCTTGAAACACCAGTTCACGCGGAGCGTCAAATACCCGGGTAATCATCACCTTACTGTCTGTCGCACGGTTAACAGTCATCTTCATTTCCTCCTTCGCTTATGACAAATGTATTGGATTCATAGCGTCCTTCTGCTCAAAGAGAAGTGCTATAACGCCCAGCTCTCTGTATGCATACCGGTCAATCCGAGTGATCGAGACCCTGGATATCCCGCAGATATTCATCCAGGCGGTCCAAACGGTCATCCCACATCGATCGGAAAGACTCAAGCCAGTGGTCCAGCTCTTGAAATGGTTCGGTACGCAGCTTAATGATTCGCCGATTGGCGGCAGGCTGCACTTCAACGAGGCCGGCCTCGTGAAGAACCCGGACATGCTTGGATGTCTGGGGCTGATTGAGTTCAAGCCGATTTGCGATATCTCCGATGGTCAGGGGACCACGGTCGCGAATGAGCTCAATAATATGCAGCCGGTTAGGCTCAGCAAGCGCAGTCAAAGTTGTCGTGTTCATCTTCATGCCTCCTGACCAAATATTACCACATTGGAATATTCCTTTCAAGGAATAATTTAAAAAAACGAAAAAACAGCCAAAGCAAGGAAATTCCTGCTATGACTGTTTGGGTCCCAAACAATCTATACAATGGTAAGGGATTGTCTCGCCTTATTTCAGCGGCTTTTAGCGTGACCGATTCTCCGGCTTCATAAGTGCCCCCTCCGGGGAGACGCTGCGAACCGGTCCACCCATTCGAAAGGAAGGTGATCGGTAATCAGCTTTCCGTAATATGCGGTCCTTACGATCCCCTCTTCATCGATCAGAAACTCGGCCGGAATGCGGTGGAAATTGGCCCCCTCTTCAGGCGTAAGCGGAAAACCGGCCGCCGCCGCTTCATCTGCCAGTTCATGAACATTCGGCAGCGCTAATGTAGCTTCCGTCTTGGATTCCGACGATTCGACTCCGTACAGGCTATAGATGTCGGCATTCGGATCGGCAATGAGCGAAAAAGGCGCCTGCTGAGCGCCTACATACTTGTGCAGGTTCGCTTCCGGCGATTCAAACAACGCGATGACTTGAAGCCCCTTGCGACGCCAGTCGGGATACCTCTGGATCATTTGATGAACGCGTAAATTGCACATAGCGCAAGCCGCATTACGGAAGAACGACAGCAGCACCTTGCGGCCGCGGAATTGGTCCAGCGACACCGGATCGCCGTGCTGGTCGATCGATTGGAAGAGCGGGGCTTTGTCCCCGGTCATCAGCAGGTTGGTCATGGAAATTCCTCCTCTTGGATCTTCTATGCATGAGATGCATGAACCCACTTTAGCAGGAAGCTCCGGATTCCTCTGTGACCAGGTCACCAAACTCCTCTTCCAGCAGCTTGCGCTGCAAAATACGGACCGTTCCCCGGCTGGTCTCGATCCACCCTTTCCGCTGAAACCGGGCAAGTGCCCTTGTCACGACTTCGCGAACCGAACCGACCTCTTCGGCCAGCTCCTGATGGGTGATCCGAACCGTCGGCGCTTCCCCGGCCGTCATTCGCAGCAGTGCTCCGGCAAGGCGGTTGTCAAGCGGGAGGGTCTGGCGCTGCTGCGTCCGTTCCACCATGCGAAGCATGCCGTCAAGCAGCCCGCCGAACACGGTGGCGCGAATAGACTCGTACTCCTGTACCCAACGCATAAAGCTGCTTTTCCCCACAAACAGTACTTCCACTTCGGTCTCGGCAGTCAGCTCACCGGGATACTCGCGCCCGCTCAGACCGCTCAGCACCAAGAGTGAGCAAATTTCTCCAGCCGTCAGCAGGTTGATGACGGATTCGGAGCCATTTTCGCCGATCACCGTAATCCTCGCAGTTCCACTGAGAAGGAACATACCATATGCCGCCGCATCATCCCGCTGGAATATTCGCGATTTGGCTTTAAAACGCCGGATGAACGGCTCGGACTCCCGCCACTCCTCAGGCGAAACCGCCGTCAGGCACGGAAATACCTGGACCGGCTTGTCACTCGATTGATGTGATATGCTCATGCGCTATGTTCCTCCCAAATAGGTCAACCCGATAATGACTATAGTATAGAAGATATTCGGCAGCAGCAAAAGCATAACACAGCAGCATTCGCAGGGTTAGCGTGGCGCAGCGTCGGCTGGTGGTCTAAAGATAAAAAAACAGCCAAGGCCGAAAAGCGATGACTGGTTGAATAGATAAAACATGTGGGTGCGCTGTTGATAGATCACATCGGCCTGTTGGCCATTTTTTTCCCTTTAAGCATCGATCTGAAGATCAGCCTGAGCAGCGGCGGTACGGCGAAAAAGATAAACAGGGTCCGGAACAACTGATAGCAGGTGACGACCGACAGGTCGCCGTTCACTTCCTTGGCGATCAGCGCCATCTGATCCATGCCGCCTGGCGAAAGGCTGAGAAATGACGTGACTTCCGTTATCGCGTGAAACTTGGTCAGCAGCACGCTGAGCCCGAGGGAGCATGCGATCAACACGACACCGCTCAATATGGCGAGCAAAATGATTTTCACTTTGTGCTTCAAATTTTCCGGTTTGAGCAGCAATCCGATATACCCGCCCATCATCAGCTGCGACAGGCTAAGGACCACCGGCGGGAGCGAATGTCCCTCATATCCTGATAAATTGAGCAGGATGGTGCCGATCATCGGCCCCAGAAGAAAGGCTGTCGGAAATTTGATCCGTTTGCCCACCAAGGCAAACACGACGCATACCACCGCGAAAAGCCAGATATGCGGAAACAGGGCGGACCAATCAGCCGATGTCGCCGCAGATGCGGCTCCTGATGCATGCGATCCCGAGGTATGGAACAGCGGGCTGAAGATCAAGAAAGGCACACAGAAAATAATCATGATCAGCCGCGACACCTGAAGAAAGGTCACGACCGTCAAATCGATTCCCTCCACTTCCTCCGCCAGCGTGATCATTTGGCTCAGCCCCCCGGGAATGCTGCCCATCAGCACCGTAGGAAACGGGATTCCCGACAGAAAAGCGATCATAAAAGCGATCGCCGCAGCAACGACCAGCAGCAGCGCCGTAAACAGAACCATCGTCGGCAGCTGATGCCCGATCTGCTTCAGCGTGGACAAGGTGAAAGACAATCCCATCGTATAACCGATGATGATCATTCCCGTATTGCGTACCTGCCCCGGCCAAAAGAAAGAAACGCCTTTAAACAGCTTGGAGCCGATCATGACAAAAACCATGGAGCCCAGCAGCCATGGTATCGGCATATGGATCCATTGGAAGATGAATCCGCCGATGACGGCAAACACGCAGGTCACCAAAAACCGCAGCCATTTGTTGTTCCTCAAACGGCTGTTGTTCAAGCTTGCGGTGTCTGTCATTACAGGCTCTCAGTCAGTTCAGCGATTCGCGCCCCGGCATCCCCTTGGTACAGACCGCCATGATAGCAGATGACGTTTTCGATCGGATAGGCTTTGAATTTGGTGATCGACTGCATCGCTTCGTCCATATTCGGCGTCACCGGCGGATTCGGTCCCTGTAGCTCGCCGTTGTTAACGACCATGGCGTCACCGGTAATCAATGTTTTGCTCGGCTCGTGATACAGGCTGATATGCCCTGGAGTATGGCCCGGTGTATAAATGACGGTCAGTCCCCCGCCGAACGGCAGCTTCTCGCCATCCGCAAGAAGGCGGGTCACATTGGTCACCTTTCCGGAAAAGGTCGCCTCAAAGGCTTCAGCTAATTGGGTCGGCAGCGACTCCAGCAGTCCCTTTTTACGGTCCCCGCTAAATTTAATCATTGGTTTGAGCCCGTCGATGTAAGGCTGGTCTTCCGCATGTGCGTATACCTCCACGCCCTCGCCCTTAAATTGAGGCAGGCTGCCCACATGGTCAATATCCTGGTGGGTAAGAATAATGGAATGAGGGGCGGCAGGGTCGATCCCAGCCTGAGACATGAGCTCTACGATTTTTTCGTAGCAGCCCGGCATCCCCGTGTCTACCAATACATAGGAATCCTTATCACGGATGACCACAGGATGAATCACCATCTCCCGATCGCCCATGGAAAGGGACAGTTCCAGCATTTCGATCTGATCCGAAATTTTCATACTTCACGCCAAAGCATCTCGCTTTGGCTCACCTCCTGTCAACTTAAATATCCGCATAAAACTCGCTAGTTCATTATATGACTCCTGAGTTTTTTGTGTCAATTCCTTTGTTGACCCTTCGCGGACATCATGTCAAAATGTGTAGGGGTGGTAAGGATGGAGCAAATCAAAAAGCAGCAGATCATCAATATGGCAATGCGTATTTTTAAAGAAAAAGGATATTTCGCCGCCTCCATGCAGGACATTGCGGAAGCATGCGGCATGGCCAAGGGCAGCATTTATAAAGTGTTTCCTTCCAAAGAGGACCTGTTTACCGGCGTTTTCACCTTCGTGCACCGGACGATGTTTGAGCAAGCCCGGGAGCTGGATCGCTCGCTGCGGCTGGCGGGGGACCCGCCGAAGGAAATTTTGCGGCGCAAGATCGAGTTTCAGCTTCAATACATGCTGGAAAACCACTTTTTTACGAGCGAGTTCAAAGAGCTGCCGATCACCGCTAACGAAAACTTCCAGGTGGAATGGAAAAAAAAGCGCGCCGCGTTTCTGACGTGGCACCGCGACTGCTTCTACGAAGCATACGGCGATTCCATCTCCCCTTATCTCGGGGATATCGTGGCGATCTACCGCGGCATGTCGCGGGAATATTTGTCCCATGCCGTCCAAACGGCCATCGCCTGTCCGATGGCGGAACTGGCCCGGTTTTGCGTAGACCGGATGGACGCGGTCATCCGCGACATGATCGATAAGGAGCCGGTCCCGATTCTCAAGGTGTCGAGCGCCTATTTTAACGACATCAATCCGGTGGACCTCCCGACCCGGCGGTCGAACCTGGGTGAGTTTCTGCAGTATTTTGCCCAAAAGGTCCAAGAGCTGCCGCAGCCGGAGCGGATTCAGAAAGAGCTGCTGGAAGTGATCGACCTGCTTCGGCGGGAGCTGGAACAGGATAAACCGAACGCGACTTTGATCCGGGTGTATACGAACTTTCTGGATTCCGTCGACGAGCTGAGACCTTACGTGAGGCAGCTGGGCCTGCTGAATCATGCGGCAGAACTGCAAAAAGACAGTCCGGATCAGGCATAAAGGGCCTGACGGACTGTCTTTTTGCGGTTTTATTGATGACAGAGTCATACTGCTGCAGGCCTGACTCCAATGCCTTCCGCTTCCAGGCGTGCCCGAAGCTCCCTGGCAAAGGCTGTGGCGTGCTCGCCGTCGCCATGAAGGCAGACCGTGTCGGCCTGAATGCTCACCTCCGCTCCGTCCGCGGTAGATACCCTGCCTTCCTTCACCATGCGAATCACCTGCCGAACCGCCTGATCGGTGTCCGTGATGAGCGCGTGAGGCAGCCTGCGGGGCGTCAGCGTGCCGTCGGGCTGATACGTACGGTCGGCGAATACTTCGCTGGCCGTTGTTAGCCCGTACCTTGCCCCCGCAGCCAGCAGCTCGCTGCCTGCCAGGCCGTAGAGAATCAGGGACTCGTCCGTGCGGCAGACAGCTTCGGCGATTGCATCCGCCAGGGGAGCGGAGACCGCTGCCATGTTGTACAGGGCGCCGTGCGGTTTGACATGATGAAGGCGCCCGCCTTCCTGTTTGGCAATCGCCTGCAGTGCGCCGATTTGGTACGTCACCAAATCCATGGCCTCCTCAGGCGAAATATCCATGTTTCTTCTCCCGAAGCCGGCAAGATCCGGCAAACCGGGATGCGCGCCGATGGCGACCCCGCGGCTTAAAGCCAGCTTCACCGTCTTCCGCATGACGGAGGGATCGCCGGCGTGGTACCCGCAGGCGATGTTGGCGGACGTAATTTCCCCCATCAGCTCTTCGTCGGCCCCGATCCGGTATACGCCGAATCCTTCCCCCATATCGCAGTTCAAGTCAATCCAACCCATCAAGCCATCCGTCCTCCTTTAATTTAAGGGCAATCATCCGGGCAAGCCGCCTTAACCGTATGCCCTGATCCATCCATAATTGTTCCGCTTCCGTCTGACTGATCTCCCTAAAGCGGAGGGCTGAACCGGGCGGTGTCTGCGCAACCACCGGCAGGTCCGCACCGGCAACCTGGGCGATCTTTGGATAGCCGCCGAGCGTCTGGCGGTCGGCCATCAGAATGATCGGCTGCCCATCAGACGGTACCTGCACGGTCCCCATCGTCACACCTTCCGATATGTATTCCTGCGGGCGGTGAAGCTGCAGCCGCGGACCTTCCAGCCGGTACCCCATCCGGTCCGATTGGGGCGTAACCCGGAAATCATGATCAAGCAGCGCGCGCCGGCTCACATCGTCGAAATCGCCGAATTGCGGTCCGCGGACGATCCGGACGTAAGGGTGCTCGCTGTAAGCGGGCCTTTCCGAGGCCGGAACCGCCCACCTCACCGCATCAAAAGGCTGCGTTCCCTTTGTGGATGGATGCCGTAACCGGCCTTTGCCGGTCCCTACTGGAATGATGTCCCCTGCCTTCAGCGCCCTTCCCTTCATGCCGCCGATCCCGGCACGGATATACGTGCTGCGGCTGCCAAGAACTTCAGGCACATCGATTCCTCCTGCAACAGCCAAATACGTCCGGCAGCCTGCCCTCGGCCCAGTGAATGTGAGTGTACTGCCCTTTCGGACAAAGACGGGTCTCCACATCGGAACCGGTACACCGTCCATCTGCGGTGATAAATCCCCTCCGGTCAGGGCTACCCACATCTCCCGCTCCATGCGGACGGACATCCCCGACCAGGTCACCTCGATGAGGGCGTCGCCCTCATCGTTGCCCACCAGCCAATTGGCCGTCCGGTGCGCAAATCGGTCCATGGGGCCGGAGACGATGATCCCGTACTTGCCGTAGCCGGATCTTCCCAAGTCCTGGATCGTCGCCATCAGACCGGGTTTTATGACCGTTATGCTCATGACTGCGCCCCCTTGATCCGCTCGTATTCCGCCGCGTCAATCTGACGGAACCGGATATATTCCCCGCCCCGCAGCAGCGCGGGCGGATCCTGATCCGGCCTGAACAGGGGAAGCGGCGTCCGGCCGATGATCTGCCAGCCGCCCGGGGTTTCCACCGGGTAGATTCCCGTCTGCGTCCCCGCGATTCCGACCGACCCGGCCGGAATCGCAAGCCGCGGCGACGGTTTACGCGGCGCGGCGATCCGTTCGTCGAGCCCGCCCAAATAAGGGAACCCGGGAGCAAACCCCACCGCATAGACCAAATAGGTTTGAGCTGTATGGATGCGGACCACATCCGGAGTGGTCAGGTTGTTGATGGAGGCGACTTCTTCTAAGTCCGGGCCAAACCCGCCTCCATAGCATACCGGGATGTCGATCACCACCGGCTCCGCTTCGGGCGTTCCCTGGATGTCCGCCATATAAGTTTCCAGAAGGGACTGCACATAATCCATCCGGCTTGTTTCGTGCAGCGGTAAATCAAGCTCGAATGGATCATAAAATACGGTCACGCTCGTAAACGCAGGAACACATTCGACAAACCCAGGAAAGGGATTTGCCTCAATCCGGCGGGTCAGCTCCTGAATCTCACGGTGCAAATCTTCGCTGACCGTGTCGCCAAGGTGCACCACAACCGCTGCTTCACCTAAGGGTACAACCCTGCGCCCTTTGTTTCGGTTCAATGGAATCCCCTCCTTCTGTATGTATAAATCCTCATCATCTATATGATAGCAGAGTCCATGCGGTATGCATTCGGTTTTTTCTACACGTCGGCACCTCTAACTGAAGACTGAAGACCGACCCTTCAAAGCAAAAAAAGGCGCCTCAGGATCCTGAGGCGACCTCCTTGTATCTGAATGCAGTACTGCATCTTGCAATGACCACCTTGACCGGGCTACTCAGCTACGACTTCGCCCAGCTTATCCAGCATAATCCTGGTCCCGTGCTCACGGATCGAGGCTGTATCAAGCCCGTCCAGAAACGCCCCGTGCTCCGTATAAATCAGCCGCGTGCCTTGCCCAGACGCCTGGAACTGCACCGACACAACCGATATGGACATTCGGTTGCTCCCCTGGTCTAACGTATACGTATAGACGATCCGCTCGTTTTCGGCGATCTCCTGGTAGATTGCATCATAGGTGAAAACCGGACCGTCCGGAGGACCGCCGGCATTGACTTCGCGCCCCCCCACCTTAAATTCGAAGCTGTCAGCTTTCGAAAACCAAGCTGACTTCAGCTCCGGATCAGACCAGGCCGAAAATACCTTCGCCGGTGCTGCTTGATAATTGCGCTCAATGACAAATGTTTCGTGAATGACAGATCGTTCGTTATTCATGGTTATGGCCTCCTTGGATGGTTTCATTCTTGGGATCCGGCTTACTTTCCCCAAGCGCCTCCCCGAGCCGGTCGAGGCTGCGCTCCATGCTTGTCCGTTTTTCCAAAAAGAACTTTTCCTTGCTCTTCTTCATCACTTCAAGCAGCGCGGTAAACTCGTTGACCGTCAACGTTTGGTCATGCTGCAGAAGAGCTGATACGTTCTCCAGCTCCTGCAGGAGCCGCTGCTGCAACCGTATGGTACTTCTCAGGCGGTCCGTCTGGATCCGGACAATGTCGAGCGGACTGAATTCGTTCCCATCCACGATTTCCTTGACCTCATCCAGCGACAATCCCAGCTCTTTCAGAGACAATATTTGCTGCAATTTGGCCAAATCATGCCCGTTATAGATCCGGTGACCGGATTCGGTATGCCCGGACGGAGAAAACAAACCGATTTGATCGTAGTACCTTAACGTTCGGATCGTCAGTCCCGTCATGGCCGCCAGCTCCCCGACCTTCCACTGCGTGTTCATAATCATCCCCTTGCTTCGCGAAGACTTGTACCGGTAGCTCTAATATAAAACATTACGCAGCGTAAGGTTCAAGGGATTGCAAAAAAAAAAAAATCGAACGGCATCATGTCGTTCGATTTCAATATTCAGCAAACATGGAAAAGGATGAGTGGTATGACTAGGAATGCTAATATGGCTGGAAATATCATTTGCCGAAAGAGCCCGCAAAGTTCCGCAAATCCCCTTAGTATTGCTTAAGTCCCGCAGATTGTTGTTCCTTATCTGTCTTTCTGTATTGTTCTTTACCATTCATTCATTTCAATTTCACAGTCGTATAGCTAACGTCCTGCCGCTATTAGGTGCTATTGTCTTTCTAGTATTGTTACTTATTATCATTCGGCGGACCTGGTTCAAGCTTTTGCTTCTTGACGGTGCTTTTGCTGTTATCCATGCGATTACTGGGCCGGTTCTTCCTCTACCCTTCTGCTCATTACTAAAGCTGGCTCTTGCTGGTGAATTACTCGTGTATTGCTCGGTGAATTGCTCGCGAATTGCTGGTGTGTTGCTGTTAACATTGCTGGTGAATTGATTGTCGCGCTATATGATACGAGATCTCGCTTTTGTCTGCTATGTCCTGCGGTCGCAGATTCCACAATACTATGCCCACCCTGCCTTGCAAAACTCGAGCTTCTCATACTGCTCCGGCTATACTATTCGCTTTCGTCCGTTTCTGTATTTATTTCTAACACGTTCTAACCTTTTTCTTTCCTTGCCAGGTTCATGACGATCTGCTTGCCGCAGTATGGCCCAAGGGTTTGTCCAAAGATAACAATTCTCCCGACTATTCGGGCTGTTCAAAATACTCTACCTTGACTGCATGAGCGATCAGCTTGCGGAAATAACCCTCATCCGGCTGAGCACACTGGACCCCGGTCCCCTCGAGGTACTCGAGCGTCTGCGGGCATGCGTAGCGGTAATTGGAGTTTTTCGCGCCGTCCCCCTCCAGCTGCGCCATGGCCAGCTCCAGGCCCGCCTGGTCCTTGGCCTGCTTCGGATCGAGAAGCCACTGCTCGTATTCCTTCCAGTCGGTCAAGTCGATCGTATAACCGTATGCCTGGAAGAACCGCACCATGTCTCGATAAGATACCGTGACCGGGTTGCAGATATGAAACATACGTCCGACGGTCGCGTCCTGAAGCGCCAAGGCGGTAATGGCTTCTCCTGCGTAATTGATCGGCGTCATATCGACTTCCCAGCGCACATCCGGCGCTTTTTTAAGCAGCAGCATCGCCTTAAGCATGCGGTAAAACGCATTGTTGTCGATGTTATTCTGGAATAAGCCGTTATCCGACCGGCAGGACAAATTGCCTACGCGATACACGGAAGCTGCAAGGCCTTCCCGGCCGGCTTGCACGACGAGTTTCTCGGCAGCCAGCTTGCTGTTGGTATAGACGTTCTCGACGTAAGCTTCGTCATAACTGGAGCCGGTCGTGATCGAAGCCCATTGGCCGTTCAGCGCCAAATCTTCCGGAATGCCGAGCGTCGAAATAAAATGGAACCGAACGCCCGGTTTGGACTTAGCCAATGCCAGCAGACGGTTCGTGCTGTCCACGTTGACCCTGGCAAAATAGTCCGCTTCCCCGAAATGCTTGACTTCCGCACCGCAATGGAGGATGGAGTCCAGGCGATCTGCCAGCATGTCCCGAACTTCCCCGCTCAATCCTAAATGCTCCTGTTCCAGATCGCCCTGCACGGCGATGACCCGATTGTCCATCAGACGTTTGACTTCATTCCCGAAGTATCCGACCATCGTCTGTTCCAGCCGGGCATAAGGCTCCTGCACGCCGGATGGCCGAACGAGACAATAAATCGAAGCTTTCGATTGGCGAAGCAGCTCGTACAGCAGGTGAGAGCCAAGGTAGCCGGTCGCGCCGGTCAGCAAAATGTTCTCCTGCGTGAATACCCGCCCTTCGGCAGGATCCTTAGGGTAAAAGCTCAGCGGAAACTCCGCCAAATCCTGCAGCGGAACGTCCTCACCGAATGCCTCCTCGGCTGTGGACGCTTCATGGGCCAGCACTTCGATCCGGCCGGCCAATGCGGCAATCGTCGGGTAGACGAAGAAATCGTTGATCTTCAGCTGCGGATAATTCGGCTTGAGCAGCACCAGGATCTCCAATATTTTCAAAGAGTAGCCGCCGATTTCAAAGAAATCGTCGTGGATGCCGATTCTCGTCTGGCCAAGCGCTTTCTCCCATGCAGCGGCCACTTCCTTTTGAATAGCCGTGACCGGGGCTTCATACGGCGAATCGTCCTCTTCCGGCACGATCTCGAAGGCCGCCAGCTTTTTGCGGTCGATTTTCCCTGTCGGTGACAGCGGCATTTGATCCACGAAACACATATATTTGGGAACCATATAGCCGGGCACCTTTTGGCCTAAAAATTGGGCGAGGTCCTTGGAAGCAACCGGCTGCCCGTCATTTGACGTATAAAAGGCAGCGAGCACTTTGGTTCCGTCCGCTTCGGTTCTTGGAATGACAGCGATATCCTTGACGGACTCATGCTTTGCCAGATTGTCCTCAATCTCTCCGATCTCGATCCGGAAGCCCCGGATTTTTACCTGGGCATCCTTTCTCCCCCGATATTCCACCAGTCCGCTCGGAAGAAGGCGGACCATATCACCCGAACGGTAAAATTTCTTGCCCGACTCCGGCGTAATCGGATCGGTGATGAAGGCTTCCTTCGTTTTTTCGGGCTGGTTCAAATACCCCTTGCCCACGCCGACGGAGCTGATCAAGAGCTCGCCGGTAACTCCGATCGGGCACAGCTCGTCGTGCTCGCTGACAATGTACAATTCATAATTGCTCAGCGGCGTTCCGATACATACTGTCGTCAGATCGTCCGGAACCGGATAATCGACGATATGGGAGGTTGCCACCGCCGTAATCTCGGTAGGACCGTAAAGATTGACGATCGGAACCTGCAGCTTTTTCTGCAGCATGCGTACGGCCTCTCCCGACAACGCCTCGCCACCGACGATGATGCTCTTGATGTTCCCGTATTTGGGCGCATCCTCTTCAGGCAAATGGGCGGCAAGCTGGTTGAAGAAAACGGTCGGCAGAATGGCGACGCGCGTCGCCTGCTGCTTCACCACCGCCGCGGTGAAGGCGTCGATGGAGAAACGCTCCTCATCGGTGAGCAGATGCAGCCGGCTGCCGCAGGCCAGCGATCCGAAAATGTCATAGACCGACGCGTCAAAGCTGAACGTGGAGTACTGAAGAATCACGTCCTCCTCGGTCAGATCCATCTCCCTGCGCGTGGACTCTGCCAAGTTGACGACGCCTTGATGAGCGATCAGGGCTCCTTTCGGCTTGCCTGTGGAACCGGACGTATAAATGATATAGGCCAGATCATCCGGCTCAATGGCAACCGGGGATGCTTCTTCCGGATAGGAGTCCGCCTGTTCTCCCAATGGGAGAATTTCCGGCTTCCTGTCAAAACCGGAAAGCAGCGTTTCCAGACGGTCCACATATTCAGCATGTGTCAGGATCATCCCGGTTTGCGTGTCAGCAATAATATAGGCGTTTCTTTCATCCGGATGGGAAGGATCCAGCGGAATGTAAGCCCCTCCTGCCTTAATAACCCCAAGCATGCAAACAATCGTTTCGAGGCTCCGTTTCATGAAAATAGGCACGAACTGCCCTTTTTGCAGCCCTTTGGACAGCAGTATGTTCGCAATCCGGTTGGACTGCCGGTCAAGCTGCCTGTAGGTTAACTGCTGCCCATCTTGAGTGACGGCGATCCGGTCCGGATACTTCGCTACAGTGGAAGCCATCATCCGGACGATCGTCGGCTGTTCCGGAAGGTCCATCTGCGTATCATTCAAAGCAGTATAAGCGGCCCGATCCTCCTCCAGCAGAAAAGGCTGGCGGCTGATTTCCAGATCCGCGTTCCGCAGCGCACCGCGAACGATTTGAGCGTAATGCCTGCTGAACTTGCGCACAGTCTGTTCCCGGAACAGCTGGCGTGCATAGGCAATGCTCATCGTCCAACGACCGGATTTCGCCTGAACATTCCAGCCCAGCCAAGCAGGGCGGCTCTCATGAACCTCGCCGTACACCGCTTGATAGCCGAGGGGCTGGCCTATCATTTCTTCGAGCTCCTGCAGACTCAAATCCGCAGCGTCCAGCTCTCCCAGCTTGGCTTCGATCCGGGCATAGACCTGCCGGAACGTATCTTGTCCGCTGATCGCTGCGCGAAGCGGCAGCAGTTCTCCTTGCCGGCTCACCACGCCAAGCAGCAAATCCTGATCGGCGCTCATCCTGTACAGGAACACCGCGTAACCAGCCAGCCACCAGGCACGAGGGTTGCCCAGCCGGCTCAGTTCAGCAGCCTCTTCCGGTCCCAAGTCCAGCGTTTCCGTGATCCGCAGCAAATCGGGCTGAATTTCCCGCACCGGCTCATCCGTGTAGAGATTGAGTCCGGGCAGAGGAAGCTCGAGTTCCTGGGACCAGTATGCCTTGCTGCGCTCGCTTATCGATGTTGTGTTCAAAATGTTCAGCTCCTTCATGATTACACCCGCAATTTATCGACTAAGGTTTCCAATTGGTCAGCCACCTGGTTCATCTGATTGGCGGAATCATAAATTCTGTCAAAGGAAGCCTGCTGCTCGTGGGCGCTCGTCTTGATCTCGCTGGATACGGCTGAGTTTTTCTCCGCCAGTTCCGCAAGCTGTTTAATGGAAGCCGTTATTTGCTCGGTTTCGGCAACCATCTGCTGCGTCGCTGCAGATACCTCCTGAATTTGGCTCGTAACCGAATCGGTCGCGATCATCATGCCTTTAAACAGGGAGCCGGTTTCCTTGACGACCTCAATCCCTTTGGCGACGTTCTGCTCGCCTTCGCTAATGGCCTCGACGGCCAGTGCGGTCTCATCCTGAATAAAGCGGATCAGCTCGATAATTTGCGTGGCGGATCTTCTGGACTCTTCGGACAATTTTTTGACCTCATCGGCTACCACGGCAAATCCCCGGCCTTCCTCGCCGGCCCGCGCCGCTTCGATGCTTGCGTTCAGGGACAGTAGATTGGTCTGGGAAGCAATCTCCGTAATGACCTGAACAATTTGGCCGATTTCCTGGGAACGGACCTGCAGCTTCTCAATAATGTCCACGGAATTTTTAACCGAGTGGTTGATCGAATTCATCTGCTCGATAACCTGCTCAACGTTCTCGTTCCCTTTTTCCGACTGATCCTTCATCTGCATCGAAATGTCCGACAGCTCGGACGTATTGCCGGCAATCGTGTTGACGCCTGACGAAATTTCCTCCAGCGAAACGACGCTCTCCGTGATGGATGTGCTTTGCAGTGCAACCCGCTCGGACATTTGTTCAATATTTTTCGTAATGGCCAACGAGTTTTTGTTATTGTTCTCCACAGCCGAGAACAGGAACTTCGACTGCTCCGCCGACTGCTCCGATACTTTTTTAATCGTCCCTACCAGCTCGTTGATTTGGTTCACCATCGTGTTGAATTTGGCGTTAACCTGCCCAAGCTCATCGTCTCCAGCCTTCAGCTGTACGGTAAAATCGCCTTTGCTGAGCTTGTCCAGCGCCGTCATTAACGATTTGATCGGGGCAAACGTCCGTCTGTTCGTGTAATACTGCAGCGCCAGTACGATCACCAGCGTAATCAGCAGGGCGAACAGCGTGTTGCGCAGCAGATCATTCTGACCGGTAGAGACCAGGCTGGCATCCACGTCGATGCCCATGTAGGCGAAGATGTTGCCGCCTGCATCCTGGAACGGATACAGGACCGTGATCCATGTACCATAGTTATCTGTATATGCTTTGGTAAACACCAGTTTTTTTGTTTTCAGCATTTCGCGGACGGCATCGGCATGAATTTTAGGCTGCTCGTACAGGTCGCCCAGATGCAAATTATCTTTGGCGAACATTTCCAGCACAGCCGACGGCATCGAAATAATCGAGGTTTGATTGCCTCCTTCGAGCTCCGGCCCGAAAATATACCCTTGGGCAATATTCGGATGCGTACGGGACAGCTCGTCAAAGATACCCGTTAGCTTTTGCTGGACAGCGGCGTTGGGATCCTTAACATCCTTGGCCTGCTCGACATCTTGTACCGATACGCTCTTCACCAGGGCATCCATCGTTTTACCGGAATCCGACTGCAGCTGCTCGGTCAGAACGGTGCCCTGAATATAAAAGCTTGCGCCAATGACGACAGCCCCGGTGATGAAAATATAAAGACTGGTCAGCAGCATACTTCTGCTTACAATACTTAAATTTTTAAACCGCCACTTCTTGAAAAATTGCTTAAACTTGCTCATTCTCGTTTCTCTCCTTTTGTCTGACTCTCTGTTATGTAATCTTACAGGCGCCTATCCACCTGGCCATGCTAGAAACGATCTTGGTTTTTGTACGAATCACACCTCCCTGTGGCGAAAACAGCATGTTCAGGGCAAAAAAATAGCAACCTATGGGAATGCAAACCACAGCTCACCAATTCATCTGCAACTGGCTGACATATCCCGTTTCGGAAGTAGTCCCTATAGCTTTGCGTCACTGCTTTTCAGCAGTTTTGCCTATGGATTTTACATATACATTTTTATAGATACTAATGAATAATTAGTAACTATAAATTGTTCATTTCGCAAACCTAGTCTACCATAATTTTCATGGATATTTCCATTCATTTCAGAAATTAACCTGAAACATCTTCATATCCAAGAGTTGATCCATTTCCGGCGTATAAATTTCGATCGGCCCCTTTGATTTCGTACAGACCGCGAGCTTATAGGGTCCTTCCATCGGGATCAGCATAAACTGATAATTGCGTGCTTCAATGTCGGGACCGCTGTACTCAATTTTTCCGTCCGGACGAACCATGATCGTAAATGAGTCCAGCGGCTGACTTAATCCTCTGCCGATGCACTTGATATAGCTTTCTTTGAGCGTCCAGATGTCATAAAACCGGTTCAGCCGCTCTTCTTCGGTCAAGTGTTGAAGCATTCCGAGTTCAGCGGGTGAAAAACATAATTCAGCCATTCCCGGGTTCACAGGGAGCACCTGCTCGACATCCACTCCAAGTTCAGACGGGCCGAGGGCGGCTACCACCCAATCTCCGGAATGGGAAAGATTAAAGTGAATATCCGGTTCGTCTGCAAAGGCCGGTTTGCCAAATTCGCTGCGTGTCCATGGCTTGGAAAAGGCGGCAGCAGGCTTTACTTGGTTCACCGCCCAGCGCACCATGACTTCGCCGAACAGGCTTCTTACAGCATCCCTCCTGTTTCTGATTCGTCGTACTTGTCTGGTTCGTTCGGGAGAGACCCGTTTCATAAAATGATCGAAATGCGCCGCAGAAACATTCTTGATCCCAAGCATATACAGTTTGATCATCAAGCCCTCCTGAGCACGTTGCTCCATTCGTAATCACCAGGTCCGCTTACAGCAGCTTTTGCTACTAAAATGAAAGGTGCGAAATCTAGTACATTTTCCCCAATTCATCGATTTGTTTAGGTTGAACCTCCTACAAAAAACTAACGTTCATTATTACTATTCGGCCAATTTTTCCTATTTTTTAATAGCTTCTAGCATTTGTACACAAATTGATCAACAAATTAGGTACAAACGTCTACACACGACGCCTATGGGGACAAGCCTCGCATCCCCTTCAGGCAAAAAAAGCCGGATCCTCGGAAACCAAGAATCCAGCCTTTACCCGTACATCACCGCTGATCCGGGACAGCGCGTGGGAATAGCTCTCCTGCGGACGAGCCTTTCAACGAAAAAAACCGCCCGGCAGCAGCCGGACGGTTGTACTTGATTGTAGCGTATTGTTTTTGGCAGGCTGAACTTATCCTTCGGCCGTGACAAGCTGGTCGTCGAAATATACCGTTTTGCCGGTACGGGCCGACTCGTAAATGGCCTCCAGAACTTCCGTTACGACCAGAGCCTGTTCCGGTTTGACCATCGGCTCGGTATCGTTCAGAATGCTCTCGATCCAGAGACGGCATTCTCTGCCGGCTTGGCTCTCGGAATTGCCAGCGAAGTAGGCGACTCCGCCTGTCTTCAGCTCCGGCTTCTTCGTATACAGCACGCCAAGGTCCTCACCGTTGATGCGCAGGCCGTCCTTCATGTCCGCGCCGCCTTCCGTACCGGACAGGGAAGCCTGAGCTTCGCCCACGTCAAGCGTGTTGAGCGCCCAGCTCGCTTCCAGAATGACGGTTGCGCCGTTCTCCATCGTAATAAAGCCAAACGCGGAGTCTTCCACATTAAATTCTTCCGCCTTCCATGGGCCAAAAGCGTTGGCAGGGCTTTCCTTGTCGCCGAGTTTGTAGTACACGTTGCCTTTGACGCTCTTTACCTTGTAGTTGTCCAGAAGCCAGAGCGTCAGGTCCAGCGCGTGCGTACCGATATCGATCAGCGGTCCGCCTCCCTGCTCATCCTCGTTCAGGAACACACCCCATGTCGGCACGGCGCGTCTGCGGATCGCATGCGCTTTCGCAAAGTAAATGTCGCCGAGGTCGCCTCTTTCGCAAATTTGCTTGAGGGTCAGGGAATCCGGACGATAGCGGTTGTCATAGCCGATCGTGAGCTTCTTGCCGGTCCGCTTGGCGGTTTCGACCATCGCTCTTGCCTCTTTGGCTGTCTTGGCCATCGGCTTTTCACACATCACGTGTTTGCCTGCTTCGAGGGCGTCGATCGTAATAAAGGAGTGCGATTTGTTCGGTGTGCACACATGCACGACGTCAATGCTCTCATCCTTCAGCAGTTCTTTGTAGTCAGTGTAAATTTTGATCGTATCCTCTTTGCCGATTTTGCGGGCGGACTCGATGGCACGCTCTTCGATGATGTCACAAAAAGCCACCAGCTCTACGTTTTTCTGGTTAACCAGGTTCGGGATGTGCTTGCCGTTGGCGATGCCTCCACAACCAACGATTGCTACCTTCAATACTCTATCGGTATTTTGCGCCATGACTCATTCTCCTTTTCATATATAAAATGGGATTGTACCAGAATTACAAAATTTCCCGTAAATACTTCAGGCTCTGGCCGATGCTGTCCAGCTGCGGAATTTCATATTCCTCCTGCTCGACCGTAAACCAGTTGACGCCGTACTGCTTCCCTGCCGCCGTAATGGCACGGAAATCCATGATGCCGGAACCGATTTCCGTATTCCGCTTGTCCTCCAGGCTCTTCATATCCTTGATGTGCAGAATGGCGCAGCGCTCTTTGTATTTGTTGATAAAGTCCACCGAGCGCAGTCCGGCGTGCTCCGCCCAATATGTATCCAGCTCGATGAACAGATGATCAGGGTCCGTATTGTTCACCAGCAGGTCCAGCCCGTATTCGCCATCGAATTTCTCAAATTCAATGCCGTGATTGTGGTAACCGAAGCGGATACCGCTCTGCTTGCAGCGTTCGCCGATGCGGTTGAACAGCTCTGCAGTACGCTTGTAGCTGTCAGCGCTGTTTCTCATTTCCTCCGGAAGACCGGGACAGATGATGTAAGCGCTATTAATTTCCTGCGAATACTCGATCGTCCGATCCAGGTGATCCGTCAGCTCGGATACGCCGATATGGCTGCCGGCCGCCTGCAGGCCATACTCGTCCAGCGCTTTCTTCAGATCCGAAGCGGAAGTATTGAAATAACCGGCGAATTCGACGCCATCGTAGCCGGTCTCCGCAACCTTCCGGAGCGTCCCGAGAAAATCAGTTCCTGTCAGTTCCTTGATTGAATATAACTGCAATGCCACCTTTTCCATCCTTTGCACCCCTTCCGTTGATACAAAGTAACGATACCAAAATCCCTCGATAAGTTATACAATGAACCTATTCTAATATATTAAATATTTGTCATTGTATAACGGGAGCGTGCGAAAATGACCGAGCCTTATTTTGAGTCGAACCGCCCATCCATCGGGACGATCCACTATCCGTACGAATGCATGATCCATCAAAGCGCCGGCAGCCGCTGGATCGTTCACGCCCACTGGCACATGTATATCGAGATTCTTTATTTTCTTACGGGAAAAGCCAAGGTGTTCCTGGGAGGAGAGTCCCATACCCTGAGCAAAGGCGATCTGATCGTGATCCACTCGCATGAAACCCACTCCATCTATGCGCTGGATGGGGAGCTGGTCTCTTATATTGTCATTAAATTCGATCCTGAAATTTTGTACTCAACATCCAGAACCGTATTCGAATCGAAGTACGTGCTGCCCTTTACGATGGCGGAATCGAACAATCAGCGGATGTTCGCCGAATCCGAAATCAAGGATACGGTCGTCCCGGGCCTGGTTCGCGAAATTTATGACGAATTCACGAGCCGGTCTTACGGCTTCGAGCTCGCAGTCCGGACGCTGATCTGCAGGCTCTTCCTGTGGTTTTTGCGCGAATCGAAAAACCTCGGCCTCCACTGGGATGTTGCCCACTCCCTAAAGGAGATGGACATCCAGATGCTGCAGAAAGTGTTCGAGTACATCGACGACAACTACCGCTTCGACATCAACGCCCAAGCGGCCGCGCGGATCTGCAACCTGAGCTACAGCTATTTTTCGCGCCGCTTCAAAGCGATCATGGGCAAAACGTTTACCAATTATTTGAACTATATACGGATTACCGAGGCGGAGAAGCTGCTCCTGACCACCGAGATGACCATGACGGAAATCGCCCAGGAGACGGGATTTTCGAGCTCGAGCTACTTTATCCAGCAGTTCAAGCAGTACAAGAACATTTCGCCGAGCCAGTTCCGTAAAAAGGTCAGCAGCGAAAATGTTGAAATCCAAAACTCCCTCATCCGCAAAGATATGATATAATAGTCCGGCGCAGCACCCTGCGCTTAATTGAAGAAAATCCGCGCGTCGCGCGCGGGAGAGGTTCGCGAACTCCCTCTATAAAAAACTAAGACTGCCCTCTTTGGCCATAAAGACCGGGCTTGTTTTTTTACGGATCAGTTCAAGAATCCTCTCTCTTCTGCCGGAGATCAGGTGCTTTCCAGCCCTGCGCTTCCGGACCAAATCATGAAGGAGAGGTTTTTTTATGCTCAAAAACGAAAAAGCGGTCGTCGTGTTCAGCGGCGGCCAAGACAGTACGACCTGCCTGTTCTGGGCGCTCCGGCAGTTCAAGGAAGTCGAAACGGTTACGTTTGACTACGGTCAGCGTCACCGGCTTGAAATCGAATGTGCGCAGTCGATCGCCGCGGAGCTTGGCGTGAAGAACACCGTGCTGGACATGAGCCTACTCAATCAGCTCGCCCCGAACGCGCTGACGCGAAGCGACATTGAAATCACGCAGGAGGAAGGCGAACTTCCCAGCACATTCGTGGACGGCCGGAACCATCTGTTCCTGAGCTTCGCCGCCGTGCTGGGCAAGCAATCCGGCGCCAGACATCTGGTCACCGGCGTATGCGAAACGGACTTCAGCGGTTACCCCGACTGCCGGGATGCTTTCGTCAAGTCCCTGAACGTGACGCTGAACCTCGCCATGGACTACGACTTTGTCATCCATACGCCGCTGATGTGGCTCGACAAAGCGGAGACCTGGAAGCTTGCCGACGATCTGGGCGCCTTCCCGTTTGTACGCGAACGCACGCTGACCTGCTATAACGGCATCATCGGCGACGGGTGCGGCGAATGCCCTGCCTGCCGGCTGCGCAAGGCTGGTCTTGACAAGTACCTTCAATCCAAGGCGGAGGCGCTGCAGCCATGACCAAGACTCCCGGCGAATTCCGCATCGTGGACCGGCTGCAAAAGCTGGGGGAAGACATCCAGCCAACCGACCTGCGCTATCATCATAAGAGAGTGCTTGTCAGCAAAGAATTTACCTTCGACGCCGCGCATCACCTGCATGCCTATGAGGGCAAATGCAAAAACTTGCACGGCCATACGTATAAAGCCGTTTTTGGGATCAGCGCCTTTCCGGACGAGGTCGGCATTACCGCCGATTTCGGCCTGATCAAGCAAATCTGGAAGGAGCGGATCGAACCTTCCTTGGACCACCGCTATTTGAACGAAACGCTGCCTCCGATGAATACGACTGCCGAGAATATAGTCGTTTGGCTGTTTGAGCGGATGGAAGAGGCACTTAACTGCGGGGATTACCGAATCGAAGGCGGCCGGACCGAATTCGTCCGTCTGTTCGAAACGCCGACGAGTTATGCCGAGGCGAGACGGGAGTGGATGTACGAATGAACATTCCCGTGCTTGAAATTTTCGGCCCGACGGTTCAGGGCGAAGGCATGGTCATCGGCCAGAAGACGATGTTCGTGCGCACTGCGGGCTGCGATTACCGCTGCTCCTGGTGCGACTCCGCATTTACATGGGACGGCAGTGCCAAGGCGGACATCCGCCAAATGAGTGCTGGCGACATCTGGGAGGAGCTTCAGCGGATCGGTGGCGAACGCTTCTCCCACGTCACCCTGTCCGGCGGCAATCCCGCTCTGCTGCCCCAGCTCGGCTCGCTTGTGAGCCTGCTGGAAAGCAAAGGGATCCGGATAGCCGTCGAAACCCAGGGCTCCCGCTGGCAGGATTGGCTCGACGACATTCACGAAGTCACGCTGTCGCCGAAGCCGCCGAGCTCCGGCATGGAGACCGACTGGGAGATGCTGGACAGCATTGTGACCCGGCTTGCGGCCAGACCGGCCGCTTATACGTACAGCTTGAAAGTCGTCGTCTTTGACGATGCCGATCTGGCCTATGCCGCCAAAGTCCATGCCCGGTACCCGCAGGCGCCGATGTATCTTCAGGTCGGCAACCCCGACCTGAAGCGGATGGATATCGCGGGCCATGCCGCCGACCTGCTCGCCCGCTATGAGCGGCTCATCGACGCCGTGGTCGCTTCCCCCGAGCTGAACGCGGTCCGCGTGCTGCCCCAGCTTCACGCGCTGGTGTGGGGAAATAAGCGCGGCGTTTGACCAAATCTGCAGCTGCCTTAAGCGCGCAGATTCGGGCGGATGCCAGCTGAAAACACTTTCCTATTGAACAAATTAGAAACGATCCAGGAGGAATAACGATATGTCTGGAAGACAGCCGCACGAAATGAAGGATTTGACGCTTCTCGGCAACCAGGGGACCAAGTATGTGTTCCAATATGACCCTGAGCTGCTCGAGAGCTTTGATAACAAGCATGCCTACCGCGATTATTTCGTTAAATTTAATTTTCCCGAGTTTACCAGCTTGTGCCCGATCACGGGACAACCCGATTTCGCCACGCTTCATATCAGCTACATTCCCGACCAGAAAATGGTCGAGAGCAAGTCGCTGAAGCTGTACCTGTTCAGCTTCCGGAACCATGGAGACTTCCATGAGGACTGCATGAACATTATTGTGAACGATCTGATCAAGCTGATGGATCCGCGCTATATTGAGGTATGGGGGAAATTCACGCCGCGGGGCGGCATTTCCATCGATCCGTACTGTAATTACGGACGCCCGGGAACCAAGTATGAGCAGTGGGCGGAGCAGCGCATGATCAACCACGACCTGTATCCGGAGAAAATCGACAACCGTTAAGGCAATAAACCGATATACGCAGCAGCCGTGGGATCCCCCGCGGCTGCTTTGTGTATCTGTGGCCGTCTTCTTAACGCTTCCTCTTTGCGCCTCTTCTTTGCGCTTCTTCGTTACGGCTCTTCCTTCGGCCATGCCGATTTGTCAATTTCGCAGTGGCACTTGGGCCATTGTTACATACGCTATGTTAACGACGGATTTGGGAAAGGAGCCCGCCATGCTCGTCTTCATTCTGCCTTCCCTCCACCTGCGCCACGCACAATCAACCGCCTGTTCCGTACAGCAGGAGCTCCCTGATTCGAATGTCGTCGTGCTGGAACATGGCAGCCTCGGTTCCCGGATGAACCAGGAGCTTGCCTCGTACCAGGAGCCCTACTTTCTGACGCTGCACGCGGGGGAGCAGCTGCTTCCGGGCATGGCTGCCTTCCTGCGCACAGAGCTCTGCCATCTTCCCGAAGCGTCGGCCGGCTGCCTCTTCAGCCCCACAACCCCAGATGAGGGCGGACGCGAACGGTTCCAGCTGCCAAGAGGCCCGCTGATCTGGCGAACGGACGCTGTCATGGCGCCGCCTTCACCAGGTTTCACGGAAACAGCGCTGCTGCCTTTCGAATCCTACATCCTGTTAGACAAACAATACCAGCTTAACACCGCTTTTAACTGGACTTCTACCAGTAATTGTCCGGTGGTTCCGGCTGTCTCCTCCCCGTTACCCTGGCAAAAAAAGCGTGAGGAATGGGAGCTGCTGTGTCCGCTGCTCGCTGTACCGATCCAGGTTGAGCCGAGGACGGACGCGTCACATAAAGTGCCGCTGGTAACCATTCTGTTATGTACTTATAATGATGCCGATTATATTCCCTGGGCTGTCCGTTCGGTCATGGCACAAACGCTGCCCGATTGGGAACTCTTGATCATCGATGACGGGTCGACCGATCATACGGAGCATATTTTGGATTCGCTGTATCCGGACCGCCGCATCCGAACCTGCCGGCTGGAGCGCAATACGGGCAAGGCCCATGCTCTGAATTCGGGATTGTCCATCGCGAAAGGAAGCTGGCTGCTCGAGCTCGATGCCGACGACTGGCTGTCTCCCGACTGCCTGGAACAGTTATGCAGCAAGGCTAGCCTGCACAGGCAGGCAGGCGTTATATATGCCGATCACGTTCAGTGGGAGGAACGAAAAAACAAGCAGCTGATCTATCAGGGCGTACGTACCGCGACTCATCCTTTCTCTACTGCCCGTGTAATCAAAGCCGGCATTCCCATTGCCCCGCGGATGTTCAATACAGCCAAGCTTAGATCGTTGTCCGGCTGGAACACGGATTCCCCGTTTGGCGGCCGTCTGTACGAAGATATCGAGATCCTCGCCAGAATGTCGGGGTCCGCCGAATTTTTGTATGTCGATAGGGCGCTGTACCACCGGCGTATCCGGCTGCACAGCATTACGCACCGCCATGCAGATCATTACTCGGAATGGCTGAACTGGATGAACGCCGGAGACAATGGGGCGGCACCGGAAATATGAATGATTACAGAGGCAGGATGCGGACCAGCGCCACGCTGTTCGTGGATATATTTACGCGCTGCGCCGTCGGGATGTAATTTGTACTGACTGTATCCACGGCCAGGATCCCCCCAGAAGAAGATGCCAGGGTGCCCTGGATAAACTGGTTGGTCTGCTGCACTTCGACATGTCTGCCAACAAAAACGGCAAGTGCTTCCTCAAAATTCATATGCTTTCCCTCCTGAAGTCACAAAGGTTATGAAACGGCCAACAAGCTGCGGAACGGTATCAATACGTTGCTTCCATCCGGTTCAAGAACCTGGACATAGTCTTCGCCAATCAGAATCAAGGTGCCGAATATGGTTCCTACCGGCGTTTCCAGCGTGACGCGTGTATTAATCCGTGGAGTCAGCAGAGCAACGATGCCTGTAGGTCCCGTACCCGGTGCCGGATCTGGGCCCGGTCCTGGATCTGAGCCTGGTGCCGGTGCTGGTCCTGGTGTCGGGCCTGGTGCCGGTCCTGGACCAATGCCCAATCGGCTGTTCAGCGTGGCGACCTGCTGCTCCAGCGTGCTTACCCGGGCCGAAAGCTCCGCCACAGTACCTGCCACGCTCTCAAACTGCTGCTTCAGTTTCAACAGCCGGTGCTTGATATCATGGATCACTTTCAGAAGCCGCCACGTTCTTTTCCGATGGTGATGCCGCTTCTTTTTGTGATGGACATGTGTTCCGTAATCCTTCATGTGCTTATTCATGAATACCAATTTCACTTGACCTACCTCCTTTATAGTCATTGGTACAATATGTAGGTAGATAACGATGGGGACCAGGCCAAGTGGAAGTTGATCAAAATGCCCAGCGGTAAGCCTTTACCCGGGCAATTTCCCTAAAAATGATCCCCTTGTATGGTGTTATACCCAAACGCAAATCTGACCCGGTACATATTTTGTACATAGACAAATGTTTAGGGAGGAGTATAGCGCTTGAATAAACCGAGGAATCGATCCAGAAAGACACCCCGTCAATTGTCTGCTTCCATGGTCCATAGATCAAAAAGCATTCATTCCGCAAAGCCAAACCGTGCCCTCGACCTCAAATTAACCGCACTTGCTTCACCGCGCAATTCTCTGCCGATGGAGCCTTTTCCAGGGCAGCACCTTGGGGCGTATTCGCCCCCTCGCTTCCCAAACACGGCCCCTCCTGCAATGGAGCCCATGCAGGATCTTCGAACAGCAAAACCCGGCCAGGATTCGGCGGTACCCTATGACATCATCCGGTTTCCCGTTATTGACTGGGACTTCCGCTGGCAGCGCCCGCAGCAGGTGTCCCGGCAGTTCGCCGCACGAGATCACCGCGTTTTTTATATAACGACGGACGTCGTCTGCATCTCAAAGGAGCATGCCGCCAGGGATGAGGTCTGCCGCTATGTCAAATTCAAAAAGGTAGACCGGAACGTATGGCTGGTGACCCTCTGTGCCCATAGACGTCTAAACTTGTATCAGGACCAAATGGACGATTTGGATATCCAATATTTGAAATGGTCACTGGAACATGTCCTTGCCAAATTTACGGTCACCTCGTATGTATCCATCGTCGACCTTCCGTTTTGGACTCCGCTTGTCACGGCGATGAACCAGCACAACATCATGTATGACTGCATGGACGATCATGCCGGGTTTTCGACCAATCATGCCGACGTTATTCATCAGGAAGACCTGCTGATCCAAAAAGCAAATGTGGTGATCACTTCCTCGCAAGTTCTTCATCAGCGTGTCCTTGAGCTGAATCCCTCATCGATTCTGGTGCGCAACGCTGCCGATGTCAGCCATTTCGCCGGCTGGGCGGGCAGCGGCCCCGCAGAACTCAGCGGCATTACCGGCCCGGTGATCGGTTATTACGGCGCGATCTCGGATTGGTTTGATATCAGTTTGATTGAAACGATGGCCCGGAACAGGCCGGAATGGACCTTTGCCTTAATCGGCCATACGTTCGGCTGTGACACCTCCGGGGTGGAACAGCTGCCGAACGTCCTGCTGCTCGGGGAGAAGCCCTATGAGGAGCTTCCCGGCTATCTTCACCGATTTGACTGCGCGATCATTCCGTTCGTCCAGAACAACTTGACCCAGGCGACAAACCCCGTCAAGCTTTATGAATATTTGGCGGCGGGCAAGCCGGTCGTTTCCACCCCCTTGCCCGAGCTGACCGAAATCGCCTCGGACATGGTGGAGATCGCGGATTCCCCTGCAGCGTTCGAGGCGGCGGTGGAGCGGACGCTCAGCATCGAGGCGGCGCAGCCGGAAGCCGCGAGAATCCGGCGTAAATTTGCCATGTGCAATACGTGGGGGCATCGATACGAAATGCTGCATCGGGCCATTGTGCAGCATATTTTTCCGAAGGTTAGCATCGTCATCGTGACCCATAACAACTGGTCGTTCACCCGGCAGTGTCTGAAAAGCCTGCTTCGGAAAGACGCCTATCCGAACATGGAGATCATTGTAGTCGATAACGGCTCCACCGATCAGACCCGTGTTCAGCTTGCGACGTTGGCGCAGAAACCGGTGCAGACCGTCTTTTCACCCATCAATCTGGGGTTTGCCGAGGGGAACTCATTGGGAGCAAGCTGTGCCACCGGCGAATATCTGATCCTTCTTAATAACGATACGATTGTCCCCGACTCGACCTGGGTTCCCAAGCTGATCCGGCCGATGCAGGAACACAGCGATATCGCCATGACCGGACCGATGTCCAACCACGTAGGGAATGATCAGGCGCTTGACTTTTTTATCGGTGACCCCGTACAGGGAGCGGATCCCGGCTGGCTGCAGGAGTTTTATGAAAATTACCGCGGACGCACCCGCGAAACCGGACTGCTCGGATTTTTCTGTGTGGCCATCCGGCGCAGCGCATTTGAAGAGATCGGGCCGCTGGACCGTCATTACGGCATCGGTATGTTTGAAGACGACGATTACTGTGAACGGGTCAAGCAAGCGGGTTACCGGATGGTGATCGTTGAAGACGCCTTTGTGTACCATCACGGCAGCGCAACGATCAAGAAGCTGAAAAACCAGGAATATCAATCGCTGTGGGAACGAAACAAGCATTATTATGAAGCAAAGTGGACCAAGTCGTGGCAGCTGCCCAAAGGTCCGTTGAACCCTTTTAACCTGTCCGCAACCCCGGAAGAAGTCCGGGAACAGGCCGATGCTCTCCATCCTGGAGAAAAGCGGGTGCTGCTGCTTGGTGAATTGTCCTGGAGTGACGAACCTGCAAGATGGCAGCAGCTGGTGAAGCAGTTCGCCCAAAGGGACGACTGCACCGTGATTGTCTACACGCTGACATATCTTCAGCATCCTGTCGTCGGCATCCGCAAGGCAGGCCCCCGGCTGTATTTGACCAACCGGATCGATTTGTTCAGCCAGGTCAGCTTCGATTTAGCCGTTTATTGCGGGTCGCAGCAGGTGTTCGAAGAGATTCATGCCGATCGTTATGCGGTGGATAGAAAATGCTACCAGGTTAGTCAATTCGAGCTGCTGGCCGCCAAATTACCGGAAGTTCAGCTGTACGATGAGCCTGAAGCGTCCCGGATCGTTCAGCAGTCGCTTGCATGATAGGCCTTTACGTCGATGGCTGAATCATTCGTTTCGAGGCAAATGGGATGTCACGATAAAGCCCTCACCCGGATCCCGGATTATTCCCGGTTCGGCAGTGAGGGCTTTAGTTCTTTTCATGCTTCAAAGGTTTGGAGTGCTCTTACCATTGCTATTCAGCTGCTCCAAATAGCGCCGAATGACGGCCGGATGCTCTCCTTGAAAAGGGACCGTGGCAATTTGGTACTCCTTATGGCTGTAATTCCAGTCCGGTTCCCCTTCATTGTTCAGCAGATTGACATCTCCTCTGCGGTTGTCGTTATATTTGATCCGCTTGCCAATCGCATAGTGGTAATGGTATACGTTGACGTCGGACCGTCCGCGCGGAAGGCTCCAAATGCTGGCTCCGCCGGCCGCTTCCAAAGTGCAGTGATGCTTCTCGTCCCGGTAACGGATGCCTTTGCCGGCCCGCCACATCCGGGTGATGTCATTGGACCAGCGCTCATCCCCTGGACTGTTGACCCGGATCGTGTTCGGATCCCTCCAAAAGTTCACAAACGGAAATTGATAGACATCAACGGCGGTGTTCGCCATCAGCTCAGGCAGCAAATCCCGGAACCTGTCGTCCATCATTTCATCGATATCGAGGTTCATAATCCAGTCTCCGGTGGCCTGACCGATCAAAAAGTTCCGTACTTCCGATTCGTTCCAGTCCTCGGTATAAGGAAGACCTGTCTGCGGCATCGTAAACAGCTTGATCGGATACTTTGTCTCCAGCCGGGCAATATGCTCCAGGCTTCCGTCCGTGCTTCCCCCATCCACGATAATGATTTCATCGGCAAAGGCTGCCACGCTCTCCAAATACAAAGGAACAAAGGTCTCTTCATTCAGGATCGGGACAATGACCGATAATGTCATAGATTCTGCTCCTTCCTTTCCTGTTCATCCCATGCTGGCCTTGTTACAACGGAACGCCTCACAGTCATGGCTTACCCGCCTGCTTTTTCCCGAATCAGCTCGTTCATCGACTCCCTGTCACCGCGAGCAGCTCTGTATCGTTGAAAAAGCCTGTAATTATGCTCATAATGGGGGTTGCCCTGCGGACCAACGAAAGGATGCCAGAAATGGTACATCAGTCCATCGAGACGGATATGCTCGCCCACCAGTGTATCCATCGTATAAGCAAAAGCCTCGTCCTCGCCGCCCCAGCCGATGAAACGCTCATCGTAACCGCCAATTTGTTCAAATGCGCTCCGGCCGACAATATTTAATCCCCCGACGAAAAAGGCGGCATGTTCTTCCCTGGTATCCGGTTCGGTTTCCAGGGGCCAGATGGCTTCTCCCTCTATGACCAACCTGGAGACGCGCTGTGTCAGCCGGTTGATCCGGCTGAACGGAATGACCCACCGCCCCTGCTCGATCCAGCGGACCGAATCGGCCACCAGCTGCGGGTCGTAGACGATATCACCGTCGGCAATAATGAAGATGCTGCCGCTTGCCCGGGACGCCGCCCGGTTGATCGCCCTGGATCTGCTGAAAGGTTCGTCCGCGCCGATCTCCCCGATGCAAATATCCGCCGAGGGCAGAATATGCTTGTAAAACCGAAGAACAAAGGACAGCGCCTCATCCCTCGGCCCGCCGTCCGGCTGGTATGGGATCAGTACGGACAATTCGTCATGCATCCACATCTCACCTCTGCTTCCGATAGATTAACCGGCTTGCCGGTCTATGCTTTACGAAAAACACCGAGTTCCCGGTATTTCCCCGTGCCGAACGTATCCGCCAGCTTTTCATAATGCTTAAAACCGGTATTCTCCATCAGCATCTTCTTCTCCGATTCAATGGCATCCCCGGATTCCCAGAAGAGCAGACCGCAGACGCTCCGGTCCAGCTGGGCAAGAAACCGCCTGCAAGCTTCCGGATCTTTCATGATGTGATAAAAAACGGTCAGCAATAGTCCGATATCGTATTGCTGCACGGCATCAGATTCTTCAAATCGCTCCGTGATGACGGAAAATGCCGTCCGCTCCATCGCGTTCAGCTTGTGAAGGAGGGAATGGTGGTCCGGATCCGGTTCCACCCCGGTGACGTCCGCCCCTTCCCTGACAAAATGCCTGGAATAGTATCCAATGTTGCAGCCGATGTCCAGGATGCTCCTGCCTTTCAACTTCCCTGGCCCCAAAAACCGGGCAATATGGTCAAGCCTCGTTGGATATGTCTCGTCCCGCTCGCTGCGCATATCATAAAACTGCGGGTGTAAGATCGGCGTATAAATCAGCGTTCGATGCTGGTCCTTCATCGTTTGCTCGACGTCAGCCGCTGCCGCGGAGTGAAGCCAGACCTTATAATCCTGAAGCGGGATTCGGACCGGAATCCTCCGAAAGCCGAGGCAGTACAAAAAACAAGCCCTGTGATGTCCGTCCAAAACATTGAAATATCCGGCCGGATTCCATTTCGCTTTGATCGGATGATCGAAAAAAAAGTCCGATCCGCTGCGGAGCTCAGACTGCATATTTTCGTATTCCATCCGTCTTTGAATCAACAGCCCTTTGCGGGACATTGGAGGGGCTATTCCCCGAGTTACATGAATCTGCTCATACCAATCCAGGTAAGCATCCGGCGCAGCCCCCGGCTCCCCGGCAAAGTAACGGTACAGCTCCCGGTGCGGAACGAGCCGCATGATGGAAATGTCGGCATACTGAAGATGGTGTTCGTACCAACGGTCAGTAAACGATTTGATCAGATGATCGGTACGGGCCGATCGAACATCCAATTCGGTGAACAGCAGCTCAACAGGGATTTCAGTTACTACATAATCTCTGCTGGCACCATGCCCTGTCATATGGCGCTTCCCCCATTCGGTGTTGATATTGACCAAAGCCTCTGACTTTTAACCGTGCGGCTGTGCGCCCTGGAACAAATAAGTGGCAAAGTCACGCTGGATATAATCCTTGAACATGCGCTTGGAGGCGGTCGGATTCCTCCGTCCAAACGCTGCGATGGGTTTCGTATTCGTTGCCGTATTCGGCGCCCTGCGGCCAATCAGGCCCAATCGGAACGTTCAAGAGCAGGCTGCGGCATTGCTTCAGACAGGCTTCTAGGAGCGCGGTCCCCCGCTCCTTCTCGATATGCTCAAGGACATCGCCCATAATGATCAAATCATAGGCTCCAATCCGCCGTTTCATCATCAGTTCATAGGCGTCCCCAATATATATATGGTTGTAAAAGTATGGATGATAGTCGTCCACATTTTTCGGAAAAACCTCGACCCCCTCGATCCTCGTCTGCCACTGCTCACGAAAGACGCGCCCCTGCCAGACGTCGAGAAATTCCCTGCAGAGCATGCCCCACCGGCCGAACCCGACCCCGATGTCAAGAACGCTGGACGGGGCCTCCTTCCGGATGAGTTCCACGCAATAAGACAGGTTCTGCCAGTTGGATGTGCCCATGTGAGTCGTCACCTCCTATATTCCAAACAAGACGGCGAGCCAGCGTTTCACGCCTGCCTCGATGGTCCAGCGCGCTTCGATTTCCGTTCTGCACAGACGCCCGATTTCCCTTAAACGCGATCTTTCCTGCAGGCAGCCGTCAATGGCCTGGATAAATGCCCCGGGATCGTCACGGTCCAAAATTAAATGATGCCCGCTGGGATGGGCCGCTTCCTTTACGTATCCGACGTTGGTTGACAGCACCGGTTTGCCGCTGGCAAAAGCCTCAAGCGCCGTTGCTCCGCCCCCTTCATTCGCCGACGTGATCAGAAGCAGGTCAATATCCCGATAGAAGCGCGGCATCTCTTCGTGCGCATATGCTCCGGCCGTTTCAACGAAGCGCACTTCCGGCCGGCCGGCAAAATGACGTTTGACTGGCTCGTACAGAGCCGCATAACGTTTGGATGCCTTTCCCGGATCTCCCGCCCACCCGATGACGAGCGGCCGGCCTTCCTGCTCCAAGGGCTCCCCATCCGCAGGAACGGGATGGAACAGCGCATGGTCGACAAAGTGTCCGATATGGCGGACGGAAGCAGCCGGTGCCATCGCTGCGAGGCACTCGGTCAGCTTCAGATTCATCGCCCCGATCGAGCCGATGCGGGGAATCACCAGACGCAAAAAATCGGGATCGGGTTCCGGCTTGTCAGCCCATTCACGGAACGTGTCGTAATTTTTGCTGAAATAATAATAGGAGACCGCAGCGGATGAATCGATCCGGATATGCTTAAAGATGGCAAATGCCGCCAGGCCCAGGCACATGGCGGAGATGCGGGAATATTCCCGGTTCAGCGCCTCGCTGCCCCTGCTCCCGATGCTCTCCTCCAGTTGTTTGGCGGACATGATATCCAGGCAGGGATGATGCTGTTGAATGATCTTGGCCGTCTTACCCAGGATCCACCAGTCGACATCGTAAATAAGCAGATGCTTTTCGACCGTCCTCGCCTCCTGTCAGGCTTCTGGCTGGAATCCAGCCCGCCAGCCGCCGCAATTGAATTACGTCCTATACGATCATATTCCAGCGCAGAGCCGCTAGTTACGGGAGGGGGTGAAATATTGGACCGACTCAGCAAAAAAAGGCAGAAACCACGTGGGTTTCTGCCTTTTGCTCATTATTGAAGCAGCTGTTTCATTCTCTGTATGGTCTCGTCATTGTAAGGCAGGTTCACCGTGGCACGAAGATCATAAGAATCCTCCACCTGGAACGTAATATGGCTGAATTCAAGCAGCCCCACGCGCGGATGGTAGATTTTTTTCCGGCCTTCCTTGACGTTCAGCACATCATGCTGGGGCCACCATGCCCTGAATTCCTCGCTTTCCTTGTTCAAATCTTCAATCATCCCGCTCCACCATGGATCCTCGACATTGAGTCCGTATCCCGCACGAAACTGGGCGAGCCGGAGCCGGGCGTTTTTCTCCCAGCCCTCGCCCAGAAGCTCCTTCGTATAGGAAGAAACGAACATTCTCCAAACCGAGTTCCGCTCCCTGACCGTCATCTGCTCATAATCGCCGAACACGAGCCGTGCCGCCCTGTTCCAGCCGACGATATCCCAGCGGGAATTGGCCACAAACGCCGGATGTTCCCCCTGTTCGTCCAGGAACGTCTGCAGGAGCGGGCTGATCGACATTTCCGGCTGCTGATAATGAAACGGCAGAAGTCTCGAAGCCAGCAGAAACAGATGCTTCGTTTCATTCTCATCCAGCTGCAGCGCCCTGGCGATGCTCTCGAGCACCTGAGTGGACACAGAGATGTCCCTTCCCTGTTCAAGCCAGGTGTACCAATCGACACTCACGCCAGCAAGCAGCGCCACCTCCGCCCGCCGAAGGCCGGGCGTTCTTCGTCTCCCTCCGCCGGGGAGACCCGCCTGTTCCGGAGTCAGACGGGCCCGCCGGGTCTGCAAAAATTCGGCAAGCTGGCTCGTACGCTGATGCGTTGTCTCCATGTAAAGACCCTCCATTTTCTATCCGAAGTGGGCAAGATGACCGATACCTAGGAGAACCATTCCTAGGATAAACCGCTCTCTTCATTCCCGTTTCTTCTGAATATACACTATACAACACATCGATGGGTTTGAAAAAGATCATTGGAGGGGTTTATGGAATGAATGGAACATCCATCACGGCCGGGACCAAGCCGGCCAACCAAAGAAACTGGTCTTCCTGGCTGCTTGCAGGGCTGTCCCTCGGCTACTTCATCGTGCTGCTGGACACGACGGTCGTCACGGTCGCACTCCCTGCCATCCGGGATACGCTTGGCGGCGGACTCAGCGGAATGAGCTGGGTAACGGGCGCGTATACGATGGTATTTGCCAGCATGCTGCTGGGCATGGGTGCGCTGGCTGATCGATGGGGGGCAGCCCGTGTTTTCTTGGGCGGGATTGTCCTGTTTATGCTGGCTTCGGTCCTCTGCGCCGTTTCGCCTGCCATCGGCTGGCTGATCGGCTTCCGGGCGCTGCTCGGCGTCGGCGGAGCGGCACTGCTGCCGTCTTCTCTGACGATCATTGCGGAGACCTTTACGGACCCCGCCCGCCGGGCCAAGGCGCTCGGCATTTGGGCGGCCGTGTCGGGCTTGGCGCTTGCCGCCGGTCCGATCATCGGCGGCATTCTGGTCGACACTCTGGGGTGGCAGAGCATTTTTCTGCTGAATATCCCCGTGGGCATCCTCAGCTGGCTGTGGACGCGGGCGAACGTGGACTTTTCAGCCCGGAAACCCGCACCGTCCGGCATGGATCCGGTCGGTCAGCTTACCGGCCTGCTGGGCGTGGCGGTACTGACGAGCGCTTTTATGGAAAGCGAAGACCTCGGGTGGGGATCACCCGTCATTCTTGTTCTGTTTGCCGCCGCCGCCCTGCTGATCGGCTTGTTCATCTGGATCGAAAAGCGAAGCCATTCGCCGATGCTGCCTCTGTCCTTGTTCAAAAGCCGTGTGCTCGTGACCGGATTAGCGGCCGGGTTGCTTATTAATTTTGGCCTTTCCGGCGTGCTGTTTGTCATGACGCTGTATTTCCAGCAGCTCCATCGTTATTCAGCTATGGGGACGGGCCTTGCATTTCTTTCGCTGACGCTCCCCATGGCGGTGAATCCCATGCTGATGAGCAGACTGATCAGCAGGTATGGAGCAGCTCGCACCATCGGTACAGGATTTCTCCTGGCATGCACCGGAATGCTGATCCAGGCTCTCCTTCCTGCAGATACAGGGTATATTCCCACTGGAATTTCGCTGCTGCTGATCGGCTGCGGCATCTCATTCATCCTGCCGCCGCTCGTCTCCGTGGTGATGAGTGCAGCGCCGCAAGGCAAGACGGGAACGGCTTCCGGCGCGCTGAATGCCTTCCGTCAGCTCGGTGCTACGCTGGGAGTGGCGCTGCCCGGCGTCCTCATGGCCGCAGCCCCCGATTTGTCCCATGGCGTCATGAGGTCCTTGCTGCTGACAGGCATTTTGTGCCTGGCTGGAAGCGTGCTCGTTTTCCGCTATATCGGGGGCACATCCACCAATACATCTCGAAACCGCTAATCGTCAAAAAGCGTGCCAGCAGTTTTATTCCGCTGGCATGCTTTTTTGGCATGCGGGCCGACGCGGATTGACTTCCTCCATTTTGATATGATAGGATTTGATCATTCAATCAGTTTTTTGATTAAATGATCAATTTTTAGAAATGGAGGAGTCTTACAATGAATGATCAAACAGATCCATCCCCTCAGGAAACGGAGGTATTCCCCGATTGGCTGGCAAGAATCATGCCGCTCGTCAGCCTGTTTCTCGGCGCCGCAGCTCTTTGGTATACTTGGTTTAGAGGTCACGAAATGTTGAATACTGCAGACGTTCCATGGTATGAATGGATACGGCCTTCATTTACGCTGGTGATCGGATGGATGTGTCTGATTTCCGCCCTGTTATTTCTGCTTGGCCGGAATTCCGCTTGGCACTTGCTGAAGGGCGGTTTATCTCTTGTCCCGCTCATGCTGATGTCCAATCTGGTCATTGCGGCCAGCCGCGCGGTCACCGGTTTGTTTCAGGGGAAAGCGATGCCCTTGCTGGAGCATTTGTTTACCAATCCCAAGAACCTGATGATTCCCGTCATCGTCATTGCGCTCGGATTGCTCGGTTCGCTCAGTAAAATGGAAAACAAGAACAAAGAATGACTGAAGGAGATCACATGAAGGAAGAAACCAAAACGCAAGGAAAATCATCGTTTATCGCCGAAGCGAGAAGGGAGCAGATCATGGAAGCTGCCATCCGCACCCTGGACGAAATCGGCTACGTCAGCGCTAGTTTGTCCCAAATCGCCAAACGCGCGGGCATCAGCACGGCCTTGATCTCGTATCATTTTTCCGACAAACAGGATTTAATGAATCATCTGCTGATGAAGCTGGTGGAGCAGTCAACGTCTTATATTTTGGATAGGGTTGAACAGGCAAGCACGCCGCAGGAGAAGCTCAGCGCGTTCATCACTGCCAGTTTGGCGTATCAGGGAACGCATCCCGCCCACAACACGGCTTTGGTCGAAATCGTGTTTAATGCAAGGACGCCTGATAACGTCCCGTATTACAAGCTTGATGAGGAGGAGGAAGACCCTCTGCTGCAGACATTGGGGACTATCCTGCGTGAGGGTCAGGAGCATGGCGTTTTCGGGGACTTTCACCTTTCCGTCATGTCCAACATGATTCAAGGCGCGATCGGGGAATATATGCTGAACCCGGCGGTCATCGGCAGGGTCGACCTGGAGACCTACAGCAGCGAACTTGTCCGTATCATTCATCGGGCCGTCCGGGCGTAAGCAGACAGCTTATTCCTCCCATACGTCTTCCAGGGGAAGCCCTTTCTCCTCTCTGGCCGCATCGACGACCGACTGAATAAATGTCGTTTTGGCCCGGGTGTAAGCATTCATCGATTCAGCGATTCGGGCCGCCTGCATTTTAATGGCTCCGTACTCCTCTACGAGCTCCGGATGGCGGCGCAAGTAATCGCGGAGCAGAATCTCATTGCGGGTATGGAACTGTTCGTCATAAGGCATCAGATGAACATTGTGCGTCCAGATTCCTTCTGTCGATTTAGCAAATAAATGCCTTCCTCGCATTCCGGTCTCCACGTAAGAATAGCTGGCTGGATCCAGCAGGTCTTTGTAATATGCAGCCGAACGGAACGGATTCACGCCGACGAACATATCGACCACTGGCTTGGCCAGCTGGCCGGGAATGGCCGTACTGCCGACATGCTCGAACACGACCGCATCCAAGCCCGCTATTCCGGACAGCCGTTCTTTCTCCATAGCGAACTCTTCCGCCCATTCCGGCAAATAATCCACAATTTCGATTACGCAGTCCATCACCCACACCTCTTTCGTATGTTTTGCCCTCCAACGGCCGGACCTTCGCCGCGGCCGCTTCCGTGCCTTTCCATCATACACACCCCAGCCGGCAGCTCCAACCCTGTTTCCCCAGGCTAACCGCGCAAAAAAAGCCGCGCATGCGCGCGGCTCGGGCTTATTTGCCCGTTGTTAGGTTCACCGTATTGGAGGCTCCGTCCCACACGACCGAGTAACCGGATATTTCTGACATGTTGCGAAGCGGAAGCATCAGTGAATTCCCCTGGAACCGGGAGGCGGTAATGTTAACCGTTTTGCCGTTCACGACAGCCTTGCCGGAGAGCGCCTTATGGGTAATCTTGCGATTTCCCGTGTAGACCGTCACCGTTTGGGTACTGGCGTTCCATTCAACCGTCCCGCCCAGCACCTCGAAGCAGGCGCGAAGTGGAATGTAGATGCGGGAATCGACCATGATCAAATCCTGCTTCAGCTGAGCTTCCTTTCCATTCACTACCAGCTTACCGTCAAACGACTGCACACCCACCGCATAGCCGTGATTTTGGGCGATCGTTTCAAAACTTTGGCTGGAGGTTGTTATAATAGCCATCGTATGCAGGGGCACCTGCTCGAACAGCCAGTGGATCTCGTCATTGTACATGCGGATGCATCCCGCGCTGACGTACTTTCCGATCGAGTTTTTGTTGCTGTTGCCGTGGATGGCGTACGTCGTCCCCATCGTCCCATTGACATTGAGGCCGATCCAACGGTCACCGAGCGGATTGCGGGGATCGCCCCCCGGGATCTTTTCCTTGTAATAGGGACGGTTTTTAATCTTGTTGACGATTTCAAACGTTCCTTCCGGCGTCAGGTCTGGTGACTTGCCCGTCGCCACCCTGAACTCCTTAACCAACTTTCCGCTGCTAAAATATGCCAGTTTATTCGTCTTTTTATTGACGATAATGAGGTCTTGCGAGGCGATTTTTGCCTCGGCCCCGGCCGGAAACATCCAGCAAAAGGATAGAACTAGAACGAGTGCTGCCGCGGCATAACGGCGATAAAGGCTGCGGACTGACAGTGGCGAACTCCCTCCCTTCAGATGGTAAACCCATATTCAATATATGGCGCGGGGGCGATGTCCTACGACCGTCTTATTTCAAGCAAGCGGTTCCAAAATGTATTGTAAGCGTTTATAATGTTCGTAGAACGGACACATTTTAGGGATTTAAAGGAGTGATGATGCTGCTGCAGTACCATATAGCCGCGATGGGAGGCCGAAAACGATGGCAAAATACCGAATCTTATTAACGTGTTTATTGCTTGTTGCTTTCATGGTTAGCGGATGTTCTAGCGGGTCTTCATCTAATAGCAAAGTGAAAACGCTTACTCTTTGGTACTGGAACCGGAGTCTGGACGATAATTTGATCAACGCGGTCCAGAAGCAGTTTCCGGGAATTCGCATCAACGCCCAAAAAATCGGGGGCGACTTCAAATCCAAGCTGAAAACGACGCTCGCTGCTGGCAGCGGCGGTCCGGATATCGTGGCCTTTAACGACTGGGTCACCGAGCTGTTCCCAAGCGCCGACCGCTTCTACAACCTGTATGATCTCGGAGCGAAGGACATCGAAGGGGACTACCTGGACTGGAAATGGCAGCTTGGGGTCACGCCGAAAGGCGAAATGATCGCCATGCCGATCGACACGGGCCCGACCGCATTATTTTACCGTGCGGACCTGTTCGAGCAAGCGGGTCTCCCGACCGATCCGGAAGAGGTTCATCAGATGATGGGCACTTGGGAGGACTATTTCGCCGCAGGCGAGAAGCTGCAGAAGGCGCTCGGCGGCAAGGTGAAGCTGCTCGACAACATCGGCCAAGTTTACACCCAGGTCAACGCGCAGTCGGATAAAATTTATTTTGATAAAAATGAAAATTTCATCGGCGAGGATCCTTCCTCTTCCATGAAGAAGGCATGGGACCTGGCGGTCAAAGCCTCCCAAATGGGGCTGCTCGCCAATGCCAGCACGTTCTCCTCCGAGTGGAACGCCGCGATGAACAATGGCAAGATCGCTTCCTTCGTGAGCGCGGTATGGGCGAAGCAAATCTTGATGGACGCGGCCCCGGATACGAAGGGCAAGTGGCGCGTCGCAAGAGCTCCGGGTGGAGACGGCAACAACGGCGGTTCCTTCCTCGCCATTATGAAAACGAGCAAATACCCGAAAGAATCCTTCGAGGTGATGAGCTGGCTCCTGAATCCCGAAAACCAGGTGACCAGCTTCAAGGAACTCAACTTGTTCCCTTCCGCCTCCAAGGCGCTCGATTCGGACGTCATGAAGCAGAAAGAGGACTTTTTCGGCGGGCAGGCTACCGGTGAAATTTTTACGGAGTCCGCGCGCAACGTGAAGCCCTCCTATTTCGGCACGAAATACGCCAACCTGAACGGGATCGTGAGCCGCGAGCTGTCATCGGTCGCCCTTCAAGGCAAAAACCCGGATAAAGCATGGGAAGATGCACTATCCAGAGTGAAAAAGGAGCTGCTGCGTTAAACGGTCATACCATCCCGACAATGGAGGTAGAGTCTTATGGGTCAACCATTACAGAAGCGAACTCAATTCGATCCCGGCAGCTCCATGCAGGTGCCGGAGCGGAAGCGGGGATTGGGGTCTGAAATATGGAAGCACCGGAAAGAATACCTGGCCATCTCCCCTTTCTATATTTTGTTTGCCGTCTTCGGCTTGTTCCCGATCCTGTTCTCGATGTATCTTTCTTTCCAGAAGTGGGACGGCATCGGCGTAATGACCTTTAACGGTCTGAACAATTATCAGTTCATGGTCACCGATCCGGAATTTTGGAAGGCGGTCGGCAACACACTTTTGATCTGGATTTATTCGACCATTCCGATGCTGTTCTTCGCGCTCATCATTGCGTTTTTGCTGAATGCGTCGTTCGTGCGGTTCCGTACCTTCTTCCGGATCGGTTACTTTCTGCCGAACGTCACTTCACTCGTTGCGGTGGCGATTGTGTTCAGTACCGTATTCTCCAACAACTACGGACTTTTGAATTATTTCCTGTCCCTGTTCGGGATTTCCCCCGTGGAATGGCTGAACAAAACCTGGGGTATCCAGCTGGCCGTATCCATTATGGTCATCTGGCGCTGGGTCGGTTACAATGCGATCATTTATTTGGCAGGACTCCAGAGCATACCTACCGTCCTCTATGAGGCCGCCAAAATTGACGGAGCCACCGGCATCCAGTCCTTCTTCCGCATCACGATCCCGAATTTACGGCCGATTATTCTTTTTACCGTCATTACTTCAACCATCGGAGGCATGCAGATCTTCACCGAATCGCAGGTGCTCGTCGGCAACGACGGCGGCGTCAGCGGCGGAGGTCTGACGATCGTTCTCTACCTGTACCGCGAGGCATTCGTGAACAATTACTTCGGCTACGGCTCGGCCGTCGGCTGGGGCATGTTCATATTGATTGCCCTCATCTCGATCTTCAACTGGCGGGTAGTTCAGGGCGGCGGTGCCAAAGATGAATAAACGGGGTGATACGCATGGTTAAAAGGAAGTCTTCTATCCTGCTGTATTTCGGATTGATCGTCGGACTCATCGTTTCCATCTTTCCTTTTTACTGGCTGGCCGTTATGGCCACGCGTACGACTGCGGAAATCTACAGCTTCCCGCCCAAGTTCTGGTTCGGGACGCAGTTTATCAGCAATGTGACGCGGGTGTTTCAGAACATCGATTTCTTCGGCGCGTTTCTCAACACGCTGTTTGTGGCCGGCTGCAGTACTTTGCTGGTCCTGTTCTTTGATTCCCTTGCAGGCTTTACGTTTGCGAAATTCAAATTTCCCGGCAAAAAGTGGCTGTTCGTCCTGCTGCTCGCCACGATGATGGCGCCGTCGCAGCTCTCGCTCGTTCCTTCCTTCGTCATCATGGCGAAGTTCGGGTGGGTAGGCTCCTTCAAGGCGCTGATCATTCCCGGCATGGCCAACGCCTTCGGCATTTTCTGGATCCGCCAGTACGCGGAGGAATCCGTTCCATCCGAACTGCTGGATGCCGGCCGCATCGACGGCTGCGGCTTCTTCCGGCTCTATTGGAACGTCGCGATTCCAATTCTTCGCCCGGCGCTGTCATTTCTGGGAGCGTTCACCTTCATCGGTTCCTGGAACGATTACCTCTGGCCGCTGATCATTTTAAACGACGAGCGTAAATTTACGCTGCAGGTTGCGCTTTCCTCCCTGAACGGAATTTATGTGACCGATTATGCAATGGTCATCGCGGGCACGCTGCTCGCGGTCATTCCGCTCATCATATTGTTCCTGTTCGTCAGCAAGCAGTTTATTTCCGACATCGCTGCCGGGGCGATCAAAAGCTGACAGGCTTGCCAGTACTTATGGAAAAGGAAGTCATATGCCGGTCCCGATAAACTGCGGGCTTCTGTCAAAAAAAGCATTGCAAATAGGACAAGGAAAACCCGCCCATTCGGGCGGGTTTTCACGCTTTTTATAAGCAGGTATATCACGGGGCCATTATCGCTTGAACACAACGTCGACAGCGATCGGCCGGTGGTCTGAAGCTTCCGTAGCGATCACTCGTGGATTCCAATGCTGAACTTGAGGCGATGTTACGATGTAATCGATCGTTTCGGTAGGCTGGTCGGCCGGAAACGTATAGGCATCCTCAACGCCTTGAAAGCTGTTGACGAATAAACCGCTGTCTAACAGAGCTTGAACCTCCGAACTGTCAGGTTCCGCATTAAAATCGCCCGTGAGAAGCTTTGGTCCCTTCACCGTGGAAGCCAGGTTAACGATTTCCTGCACTTGCGCCTTACGGCTTGCGGCATCGAGTCCCAGATGCGTATTATACACATCCACATGAACTCCCCGTAAATTGATCACCGCATGCAGAACGCCCCGCTGCTCATCGCCGAAGCTGCTGAGCAGCACATTGTCAGAGCGGAGGATCGGATACTTGCTCAGGATGGCGGTCCCATATTGGCGGTTATCCGCCTGGCCATCCGCCGGTTCCAAATCCAGATTGGCACCATACGCGTAGTGATAGCCGAGCAAGCCTGCTAATTCCTTGGCTTGGTCCTGAAAGTCGCTCCGCTCTCCGAAAAACCGGTCCACTTCCTGAAGGCCAACGATCTCCGCGCGGGAATCCCGGATCACATCCGCAATTCGTTTCAGGCTAAGCTGTTCATCCAAACCGACGCCATGATGTACGTTGTACGACATCACGGTTGTGCGAATCTCCTTGCCATTCCCGTGACCAGCCGCCATGGCGCTCGTTGAAAACAAGGATACGATCAGCAGGCTGACGATCGATGTGATGAAATGTTTTTTCATGATTAACTCTCCCTTCAAAGGTTAGATAACGACTTCTATTCATGAAGAAGCGATTCCGCATCGCGAAGCAGATACTCCGCAGCGTCGGCAGATACATGTTTTCCCTTTTGAGCGTTGACTTCATGAATAAAACTGCTTACATTATGATTCTGCAGCTTTTTCAGCAAGCTATTCGCAATCCCTTTGTTGTCAATCCAGCCGGCTTCTGCGAAACGCTGAACCAACTCCTCAAGAGCCGCGTTGCTTGTTTTCACATCAAAGTCAACGGACTTTGCGCTGGTATTCCCCGCCAAATCGCTGGCTTTCACGGTGAACGTATGCGCTCCCAGAGCCAGCTCGTACATTGGCGTGTCTTTTACATCCGTCAGAACTTTTCCATCCAGCAGGATTTCCGTTTTCGCGTTATCGACACCAGTCCAGGCATCCGATATTTCAAATCGAGGTTGGAACGTACCAGACGTTAATTCAGATGTAGTCACAGGGCCCAGCCTGATCTCAGGGGCTGTCCAATCGACGGTTATTTGGCTCGCAGCCTGAAAATTCCCATCTTCCGTCGTTGCCGTAATAACAGCCTTCCCCTCCCCTACTACCTTCACCCGCCCTTCAGCGTCTACCTCAACCACCTGATCATCATCGGTACTCCATTTGACTTTTTTATTGGTCGCGTTGCTGGGACTAACGGCAGCCTGCAGTGCTGCACTGCGGTCGGAAGACGCATTAAAAACGATCTCCGGTCGGTCGATCGAAATACCGGTGACAGGTACATGTTCAGGGGTATGCTCAACGATAAGCTCATTCAGCGCGATATTGCCCCATACCCGGTTCGCATCATTCACTTTCAGCCGCAGTTTATAAGCATGCACAGTCGGAAACGTGACGGTTTGGCTTTCTTTGGTGCTGTCGTTAAGCTTCCATTCGACCGATGCACCAGGCAATGCGGTTAGCCAGCCGCTGCCGTCGTAATACTCCACGTCAAACTTGGTAATCCCTTGACCAATGCCGAAAAAGGTAACCAACGTGACCTTGTTGACAGGTACCGGATCATGTCCGTAATCGAGCGTGATATAGCCCGGAAAAGATACGTTAACGTCGCTTCCCCATGCCGAGTTCAAATTGTTGTCGATAATGTTTGTGATCGTGCCCGCACCAGTTGGGAAGGACGTGGTGACCATGTCTTTGGATAAATCCGGATTGTTATATAGTTCTAGTTCGTTCAGCGTGGTCCTGCCGGACAGCGCATTTCCTCCATGCACCTTCAAGCGGATCTTGGAAAAACGGGTGAGCGGAAACTCTATGGATTTGATCTCATTGGCGCCGTTATTCAAATCCCAGGACAGATGAATATTCGTCCGGATAGGCACCCATCCTGAACCGTTGTCGTATTCCAGATCGAAGTCCGTGATCCCCGATTCCTGCCCGAATCTCGTATTGAGCTTCAATTGATTGGCAGAAATGGTTTGACCGCCGAAGTCAAGCGTGATATATCCCGGAAAAGAAGGCGAACCCTCAGTAGACCAAGCGGTGTCATAAAACTTATCGTTGATGTTTTCAATCGCCTGTGAAGACGACGAACGAAATGTCGTGCTTGCGGCAGCCTGCGGAGCCAAGTCATCGACAGGCGTGCTGACTGGCCGGATCTGAACGACGTCGATGGGATCTGGCATAGAACCGGCTGGAGGCACGCTGCCTTCGTATTCGTGTGCGCCGATATCCGGAGCCTCATTGTATAACCGATTGCCGAAGTAGTCCCTTCCTCCGTTTTCATTGATGCGAATGCCTGCACCGATCAAAGGAGAATCGGCCAGCAGCTTATAACCGTCGACGGTATTCATCCCTTCCGCTCCGCTGCCGGGGTTAGCAAATTTCGGATCGCCGGTTACCCCATGGGCATCGGCCTGAACGAGCGTGTTCCCGCCGTAATACGCGTTATAATCGAACGTTTGCCCCCTCAAATCCCAGCCTTTATCCCCTAAGCTGTAATAGACATTGTTATAATTTTTGATGTTGCGCGGAGCGCCGGAAGCCTTGGTGAAATAATCGCTCATAACCGGGTTCCCGGATGATTTGCCGACATACACCGTATTATTGTAGTTATACACGTTATCGATCGATCCGCTGTACCGGAAAATGCTTTTCCGGTCATTCTGGCTGATGTTATACCTTACGACCGTATTGATCGTGTCATACGTATCGTTTACAAACAGCATAAATCCGCCTGCGTTATCATGGCTGTAGTTGTACTGGACGAGCGAACCGATGTTTCCTGCGTCCACGTCGAAGCCGTGACCGTCTTCAGCGCCGTTGACGCTGGCAAATGATTCGTTGAATTGGACCAAATTGTTGTCCGAATAGGCCCACCAAATGGAAGCATTCGTCGCCAGATATGTAGCCTGCCCTACCGTATTGCGCTCGACAACCGCTCCATCGGTTACGTTCCAGGCAATTCCTCCCGTTGCGGCTCTGAGGACGGTGTTGTTGGATATTTTCACACGAGTCGAAGGCGTCCAAGGCCCATAAGGCTTCGGCACCCACGGCCATAAATCGCCCATTCCGTTACGCAGGATGCAGTTGGAACCGATGTAAATGCCATACGCATCCACGTCCGTCAGCGTATTCCCGTCAATCAGGACGTCGTCAAAAGCGCTTGGCGTCGTTGACCCGACCGAGTCGACAATAATTCCGCCGGATCGTGTCGTATAAGAACCGTCTACATCATGAATGTTTAAATTTTTAATATGAATATGGTGCAGCAGTCCCGCTTCTTCGTTTAAGATGTAGACGCCCCGCCGTTGTCCGCGCGGGTTTTCCCAGTCTCTGTCAAATGGCAGTGGGGAGCTGTTCGACACTTCCAGGTTGCTGATCTCCCAATACTGCTGATTTTTCAAAAAAACAGCTTCCAGTTCTGACGTCACGCCGGCGATTAACGGCTTGCTGCCTTCCCCATACTTATCAATGATGATGGGATTTCCCTGTTCGCCTGAGCCTTTGGGCCACAGCCTGCCATTCCAGCTTTCCCCGGCTTTAAACAGAATCTTGTCACCCGGGGAAAAAGTAGTCGCATTGACTTTGTCCAATGTCTTCCAGGCAGAACCTTCGCTTGTTCCGTTATTCCCGTCGTCCCCTCCTGTACTGTCTACGTAATAAGTCGTTCCGGATGCCATCGCGGCCTGCGGCAAAGCGGTGAAGAAAGAACAAAACATGGAGACAATCAAAGTCATGCAGAACACTTTACCTCCCCATTTCCTCAAAAAGCATCATCCTTTCGTTTTATCATGTATGTAAAGCCCATTAGGCGTTACATCGTTACATTTGAAACGAATCGTATGGTCCCTGGTTCACGACGACCTTTGCTTCGGAGATGCGTTCGCGGACATAGCCCGCGTATTTATAGTCGATGTAGTCTTTGACTACTTGGTCTTTGACAGCTTCAAATGACTGATCCTTCGTTTCCGCGCTTTTTCGAGACTCGTAAAACAGTTTCAGCTGCTGTTCATCGGGCTTCCAATCCTGCTCCATCAGATGGTTTTTGACGGATACGATTGCGTTTGTCATGACGTATTCAAAATAAGCATCCTCACTGTAGGAGGCGGGTCCGAAAACAACCTGATGATCGCGGATCGCTTTTTGCCTTCTCTTGTTTTCACGCTCGAGGGATTGTTCAAAACTGTCCTCATCGATATCCCGCAGCACTCCCTGCTCCTTCGCAATGATTTGCTGAATTTTGATGTTCACACTCGTTTCCAGCGCTCTTTGTTTGATCATCTCCAGCGGAATTTGCCCTCCGTAAGACGTGGTCCAAAACGCAGGCGACGGCTCTGCGCCATATTTTTCATGAAAATAGCTGATGACTCCAGCTTTATTTGCAGTGATGGCTCTGCGGAATTCGTTGATATGAACGGGTACACCGTTAACCGTCGCGATCACCTCAGCGTGATGCTTCGTCTTGGAAAACCCGGACCCCGCAGTGAATATAACGATCACAGAACCTATGACCAACAATCCGGCCGTAAACAACCATTTGGGACTGCCAAAATGATGAATGATTTTAACCATATGCATCCCTCGCCAGCCTATTTTTTATCGATGCTGTAATCAACATCGCCTTTAATCTTTGACGTGTTATATCATTATAAAGCCCGAAAGAAAGCGCATCCATTTCTCGATCTTTACAAACCTTTCACTTTCTTTACCTCATGGATCCGGTAGTGGATACATCATCAGGGGATCTCTTAAACTTTGGATTCAACATTAAGGCCGGCTCAACGAAAAAAAACTCTAAGCCTGATCAATGATCAAGCTTAGAGTTGCAAAGAGCTGGTTCCAGCCCCATAAAGAAGCTATCCTAAATCCGGCTGCTCACCAAAATCAATTTCCGGCAGCTCCGTACCGTACAATTCGAAAACGACGATTTCGTTGGCACCCTGCCGCAGCAGCGGCCCCGGTACATACAGCGTTTTTTGCGGCCCGAAGTTCCAATACCGGCCCAGGTTGAAGCCGTTGATAAATACGACGCCTTTGTTCCAGCCGTTCAAGCTCAGAAAGGTGTCTGCCGGTTCGTGAACCTGCAGCTGTCCACGGTAAAAGGCAGGGCCTTGCTGCGGCTGCAGCGCGTGAAAATCGAGACCGGACAAGTCGTTTAACGGCAGCGGGTACGTCGTCCATTCCGATAAAAACTGCCTTCCGTGCCGCACGCCCTCGGTGATTCCCTTCCTGTCTTTCATGTACGGGCCATAATTGATCCGGCCCATATTCTCCACGAGCAGCGTAAGCTGGACGCCGCCCTGCGGAACCGCGAACTCGATTTTCGTACCGGGCTCGCTGCGGTCCAATGTCCCGGCAAGTTCCCCATTCAGATAGACCAGAGCGCGGTCGCGGAGGTCCTGAACGAACAACTCCTCCTTAGGCCTCGGGCCGGGGATCAACGTACTGTACTGAATAAAACCGTAGTTCTGGCCGAGCTTCTCCATCGGTTCGGGATAGGGAGAGCGCACCGCCGTTGAAATCCGGTCCAGATTGCCGGCCAAGGGAGCAAGCTCCGTCATTGCCACTTTACCGTATGCTTTCTTGGCGATGGGGTCCGGCAGCCCGTCCGCTGCAAGCGCCTTATACTTTGCGATGATGTCACGAACGGCAAAATATTTGTCCGTCGGCTCACCGTTTTCGTTTAGCAGCGCATCATAATCGTAGCTGGTGACTGTTGGCTCATAGCTGTCTTCCGTATGGCCGTTGGCTCCGCTCCAGAAGCCGAAATTCGTTCCCCCATGGAACATATAAAAGTTAACGGAGGCTCCCAGGCTGAGCATTTCATCCAGAACAAAAGCGGCGTCTTCCGCCGGACGGGTATGATGCTCCTCACGCCAGTGGTCAAACCAGCCGTCCCAGAATTCCATACACATGACCGGCGCATCCGGCTGATACTCCCGCAGCTTCTCGAAAGATTCCCGGGCACGGGAGCCGAAATTGACCGTTGCCAGGACGTCTTCCACCATCCCGCCCTGGAGCATGGCGTCTTCCGGACCATCCGAAGTAAACAGAAGCACGTCCATCCCCCGGCTGATCATCGCATTTTTCAAATAGTTCAGGTACTGCTTGTCGTTGCCGTAACTCCCGTATTCGTTTTCGATTTGCAGCGCAATCACAGGGCCTCCCTGGGTACAGAGCAGAGGCTTCAGCTTAGGAAGGAGCACATCATAATAATCATCGACATGGTCGAGGAACGGCTGATGGTAACAGCGCAGGCGCATATCCGAATCCGCCAGCAGCCAGGAAGGCAGCCCCCCGAATTCCCATTCCGCGCAAATGTACGGTGATGGCCGAACGATAACATAAAGTCCGAGGCTGCCAGCCAGTTCGATAAACTTCACCAAATCAGCGATGCCCTCAAACTGGAATTCCCCTTTCTGCGGTTCATGCAAATTCCACGGCACATACGTTTCCACGGTGTTCAAACCGCAGGCTTTCAGTTTGATGAGCCGGTCCTCCCAATACTCCGGTACGACACGGAAGTAGTGAATCGCTCCCGACAAAATTTGAACCGGCTCATCATTCATACAAAAAGCAGATCCCGAATATCGAAACGTAGACATAAGTTCCTCCTGTGGATTAGGTTGAAGGTATCGTATTAAACTGATGGCTCGCGGACGGCGTAACGCTGTTCGAACTCCTTCAAACGGATGATCTCGCCCGCAATTCTGGACTCTTCAGCGGCGAACGCCATCAGATGGCCCTGGACGGAATGGTCTGCAGATGTAAGGCCTTGAGCCTTGGCGTCCGCCCGTACCAGCTTGAGGAAATCGCTCATCAGCTTCATATCACCGCCGCCATGGCCCACATGGCCGCCCATGTCCCCGAACGTAATCCGTTCGACTTTGCCGCTGCCGAAGTGAATGATTTCGATTTCGTTTTTCTCCATCGCTCCGCGTATTTCCCCGGTCGTGCCCATCAGCTTGATCGTGCGGCTGACGTCTCTTGTAAATGCGCTCATCGTAAACGCAGCCGTGATACCGCCCTCAAACTCGAGATTCACGACCTGATGGTCGACGACGTCGTTATCGCAGTGATATACGCATCTGCCGTATGGCCCTTCCTGCAGCGCTTTGTAACGGGCTTCGTAGCTCATGTCGTCACTGATGGCCGAAGTCGGCCAGTTCGTATTATCGGTTAAATATTGATCGGGCGCATAATAGAGGCATTCATCCGCGACCGGACAGCCGTCCAGACAGCGGAGCGGAGCTCCTTCAGGCGCTTCGGATGCCGTAAAATGGCTGAGCGTGCCGAAGGAAGATACTTTGACGCAGTCCGCACCGGCAAGCCACAGCAGAATATCCAGGTCATGGCAGGACTTGGCCAGAATCATCGGACTGGAGTCCTCCTTGCGGCGCCAATTCCCTCTGACAAAGCTGTGCGCTTGATGCCAGTACCCCACATTCTCATTATGCTGGATCGACATCAGCCGCCCGATCGCACCATCTGCCAGCAAGCTTTTCAGCGTCTGGAAAAACGGCGTATACCGGAGGACATGACAGATGGAAAACACAAGTCCGGCTTGCGAAGCCATCTCCCCCATCCGGATGCATTCCCCGGGATCGGGTGACATCGGTTTTTCCAGCAGCACGTGATAGCCCGCCTGCAGCGCCTGCATGGTCGGCTCGAAATGCTGTTGATCCTGGGTACAGATCAGCACGGCGTCGGCCAGCTTCGGAGCTTGGAACAGATCGTCCCAATGCTCAAAGCACATCGAATCCTGCAGCCCGTGCCTCGCTTGAAAGCTTTCCCTCCGTTCCTTGACCGGCTCCGCCACGGCAACTACCTCAAGCTCATGCGGATGCGACAGCGCATATTCCAGGTAATTGATGCCGCGCAGGCCCGCTCCGATCAAGGCGACTTTTACTTTTTTCACGTCTTCTTTCCCCTTTCGTTATTCCTTGACGCTTCCGACGGTCATCCCTTTGACGAAGTATTTTTGCAGGAACGGATATACGACCATGATCGGCAGCGCCCCCATAAATATCTGCGCCGTCTGCAGCGTTTTCTCACTCAAATTTTCCATTGCTTTGATTTGTTCAATGGAAACGGACGTCATTTGGGAATTGATCGACATAATGAGCGTGGACAAATAGGTCTGCAGCGGGTATTTCTCCGGCGAATTCAAGTATAAGATGCCATCGAACCATGAGTTCCAGTGGCCAACGATCGTAAACAGGCCGATGGTCGCAATGGAAGGTAAAGAGACCGGCAAATAGATCCGCCATAAAATTCTCCAGTGTCCCGCGCCGTCGATCGTGGCCGCCTCGTCCAGCTCCCGCGGAATGGTGCGGAAGAAATTCAGCATCAGCACCATGTTCCATACGTTCAGCGCGCCCGGCAATATCAGCGCCCAGATGGAATCGATCAAACCTGTATTTTTCACGATGATATACGTAGGAATGAGACCTCCGCCGAAAAACATCGTAATCGCAAAAAACCAGACATAGACCGTCCGATACTTAAACTGGTCGACCGACTTGGATAGCGGATAAGCCGAAATAAAGCACAGGAACATGTTGACCGCCGTGCCAAGTGCTACCCGCTCAATCGAAACCCCAAACGAACGGAAAAACTCTACCTTTTGCCCAAGGTACCGGTATGCGTCAAAGTTGAAGCCGACCGGCCACAGTTTAACCTCGCCGGCCATCGCCGCCGTATTCGAACTGAGGGACACGGACAGAAGGTGGATAAACGGAATAATGCCAAGAAGCGTAATCGCCGTCAGCAGCGCCGAATTGAAAATGACGAACATTTTTCTGCTCAAAGTTGGTTTGTGCATCTCTCTGCCTCCAGCTTAAAAAATGCGATAATTGTTGTATTTGTAAGCCGCGTAATAGGTTAGCGACACCAAAACCAAAGATATCGCGGATTTAAACAGTCCGACGGCGGCGGCAGGTCCGAATTGCTGGCTGAACATACCAAGCCGGTATACGAACGTATCGATGATATCCGCTCCCTCATACACGGTCGGGTTATACATGATCAGGATTTGCTCAAATCCGGCGTTCAAAATCCCGCCAAGGCTGAGCACTCCGAGTAATATCAATATCGGTGCCATGCCCGGCAGCGTGATATGAATCATCTGTTTCCATCTTCCCGCACCGTCAACCTCGGCCGCTTCGTACAGCGTGGCATTGATTCCGGTGATGGCGGCGAGCATGACGATCATGTTATAGCCCATCCCTTTCCAGACGTCGGACCCGATCACGATGCCGCGGAACCACTCGTTATCCAGCATAAACATGATCGGCTTCAGTCCCATGGCTGTCATCAGTCCGTTAACGGGTCCACTCAAGGAAAACAGCTCGATAATGACACCGCCTAGAACGGTCCATGACAGAAAAAAAGGCAGAAATACGGCCGATTGGATAAAGCGGGAAAACCACCGCTTGGTGACTTCATTCAGCAGCAATGCCAGAATTAGCGGAACTAACAGGAACAACACCATTTTAATAACCGCGATCACAATCGTATTCCACAGCACCTGCTTGAAATCAGGCATGGCAAATACATATTTGAAATTGTCAAAACCAACGAACTTCGAATGAAAAAAGCCGGACAGCGGCTCAAACTGCTGGAAAGCCATGACGAGACCGGCCATGGGGCCGTAGGCATAAATCAGCGTCACGATAACGCCGGGCAGCAGCATGAGATGAAGGATATATTCCTTTTTCAGCGTTCTCACAGATGGACCTCCCCGTTCAATCGTAAACAGGAGGAATCGCCAGGACTAAAGCAGGCTCCTCCTCCCGTTTCACTTCATTTCAGGATTGCTAGCGGCAATCGCGAATCGAATTATTTCGCAGCCTGCTGACTGTACCAGTCGTTAACCTCTTTGGTAATTTGATCGCCGCCAAGGGATTTCCAGCTCTGAACGAACTTGTCGAAATCGTCCAGGGATCCGCCTAAAATGATCTTCGTAAACGCTTCCTGCATCAGCTTATCGAGCTGGGCGCCCTTTTCGACCTGCGTTTCCGTCGGCAATCCGAAGAACTCGTTGTTCACGAAAGCTCCGCTTTCCTTGATCTTCCGTGTCATCCCCCAACCGCCGTCTTTCGCCGCGCGGCTGAAGTATTGGCCCCAGTTTACGCCTTTGGAAGCGTTAGCCGTGTTGCCTGCAAGGTAATCCTGGGCTGCTTTGAACACATCGGCCACATTTTTGTAGTTCTCGTCATCCAGCGTAATTTCGGTCTGCTTCGCATCGAGTGCCTTGTTGACTTCCGTGTAGATCGTATCGATCTGGGCCGGGTTATAGATCCGCGGATTAAACCAGTTATAGACGTATCCGTTTTCCGCTTTGTTTTGTTCCATGTATTTCTTTTTGCCTTTTTCGATATAGAAGTTGATCATTTTGATGGCAGCTTCCGGATTTTTCATTTTTTTGTTGACGGCATACACTTTTCCGCTCCGGATCTTAGGCACCAGCGATTTGCCCGGACCGTCCAGACCCGGAATTTGAATGGCGATCCACTCTGCCTTCGGATCCTTGTCCACGTTCAGGTTCAGCGGATAGTTCGGATACCACCATTCCCCGTAGACGATGCCGACTTTGCCTGCTGTAATGTCTTCGACAGCCTTGTTTTCGTCCTTCAAAGCGAACTCTTTGTCCAAAATGCCGTCTTTATACCAGGATTGCAGCTTGCCAAGCGCATTCTTCACTTCCGGTTGAATCAAGCCGGGAATCAGCTTGCCGCTGCTGTCCTTGATCCAGGCGGATTGATTGTCGCCAATCGACGGATACGCCCCGAAGCCGTTAAAGAAGCCTCGCAGATCATAAGCCCAGAAGAACAGATTTTTTTGCAGCGATACGCCGTACGTATCGTTTTGTCCGTTTTGGTCCGGGTCGTTCTCAACAAATGCCTTCGCGACCTTATCCAGATCATCCATCGTCGCTGGCGGCTGCAGCTTCAGGTTATCGAGCCAGTCTTTACGAAGCCATAGCAGCTGCGTCGACAGAAACGGGTCTTCGAATGCAGGGATACCGAGCAGCTTACCGTCTTCGGAGAACGTCTTCATCGCAAAGCCGCCGTCGGACTCCATGTATTTCTTCAATTCCGGCGAAGCGTAATCGTTGTAAGCTGCGGTCAAATCAGCAAGCATGCCCTGCTTCTTCAGCTTTTCGAAGTTTTTCTGGTCCAGCTCCATAATGTCCGGCAGGTCGGCCGAAGCCATCGCGAGCGAGAATTTTTGCTCGAATTGGCTGGATGGAACGGTCCATTTGTACTTGACTTCGATGTTTAACATGTCTTTCAAATCTTTGAGATAAGCATTTTGGTCAGGCGTAATGCCTTTCGGCGTCCGCGGGTCCTCTGGCGGGTTATACCCCAGCACCTCCGTTACAGTTACCGTTTCAGGGTATTTACCAAGCGGCTCGGGCGGTGCGTCTGTGCTCTTGGTTTCTTCCTTGGCTGCCGGGTCTGCGGCTGAGGTTGCCGCCGAATCGTTCCCCTGGCTCGAGCATGCCGTGAATAACGAAAGAGAAATCGTGGCGAGCAAAAGCAATTTCCATGGCTTGTGTAATTTCATATTGATGGCCTTCCCCCTTTGTATGCTGTCATCTTGTTATCGCTTCACGTCATCATTATAGATTCCGAAGGAAAGCGCTATCAATTTTGAGTTTTTTACTTTGCTTTCACTTTTTTTACTTATTTGGAGTTCCGGTATTCCTGGGGAGAAACCCCCATCTTTTTCTTGAAAAAGGTCGTAAAATAGGAATGCGAATCGAAGCCGACCCGGGCGGCGATTTCGATTAACTTAAGATTGGTGTGCTGCATCAGATGAAGCGCGCATTCCAGTTTTTTCGACTGAATGTAATCCTGCAAATTTTGTCCGGTCATCTGTTTGTAGTAACGCGACAAGTAAGACGGATTGAAATGGACATGCTCCGCAATCGCGGTCAGGGACACATCACCGGACAGATGGTGCTGGATGAAGCTCTGAATTTGGTTGATCACCCAGGATTTCATGTCTTCCTGCTTCATTTGCCCGGATTCCGGCGAAAATTCTTGATGGGCCTGCTCAATATCAATCACGATCATCTTGTGGCCGAACGAGACTCGGGACTCCAGTGCACCGATCAGCGCGCTGTATTGGTCGCGGATCGTCTCCCAGCCCTTGCTTAAATCGCCGGAAACGCCGAAAGACACGGATGCGCCAAGCAGGCCTTCGCATTCATTTTGCACCAGTTCCAGAATCCCCTTCATATACGCCATGAATCCTTTCCAAGCCTGTGCCTCCGGATCAGGGTGAAGGAAACGGCCGAGCAGTTCCGCCTGCGGCTGAAGCAGCCACACAACGATATGTTCATCCGATATGGAGGACTCACAGGTGATCGAGTCAGGCAGGTTATTATGAAACGCCCTTTGCACGGATTCCAGCGCTTCCTGCGGTTTCAAATCCTCCGGGTTGTCGATCCTGCCGATGACTACAAATGCCGGTTCTTCCGCGTTCAGCCGGAAATCCAGCTCCTCGTACCGGGGATCGGCCAGAAGCGAAGCAGCAGGTTCCCCCTTCAGCATCCTTCTGATGCGTTCATTTTTCAAGACGGGAGCGGCGATTTGAAAATGCATGCTGGCCTTTTCTTCCCGGATTCTACGGCTGTTCTCCTCGTCAAGCTTATGGCAGGCTTCCCCAACGGCCCGAAAAATCGGGTCGATACCCTCGGTTTTTAATATGTAATTGTCCGCACTCTTCCGCAGTGCAGCCTGCACGTAATCGAATTCGCTGTAACCGGTCAGAAAAATGATTCTGCAGTGCGGCCAATAATAAGCAATTTCGTCGACCAGCTGCAGTCCGGTTTTTTGGGGCATCCGGATATCGCTGACCAAAATGTCGAGCTTCATCTTCTTGGCGATGCTCAGCGCCTGCGCGGCTGAATAGGCTTTACATACATCGAGTTCGAATTCCGTATTTTCCTGAAAAAGCTGAATTAGCCCGTTAACGATAACCGGCTCGTCATCCACGATCAACAATCGGTACATGATGCTGCCTCCTTTTATGTCTCTGGTATAATGGTCAGGTTGATTTTTAAGCCGCCATGCATGCTTCTTGACGCCGTTAAGCCGCTCTCCGGCCCGTACTTGAGCTTGAGGCGATTATTGACGTTGATCAAACCCGTGTTCTCGATCGATTTTGAATCCCTGGCGAGCTTGGTGTTCAACTGTTCGATCATGGCATCGGCAGCCAAATTCCCGTTATCTTCGACCGTCACGCACAGTTTCCCTTCCCGGTATTCCGTCCGGATGTAGACCTTTCCCTCCATCATCCCGTCTTCAAAGGCGTGCTCAAACACATTTTCCACGATCGGCTGAATGATCAGCCGCGGCACCGTGATTGTAGCGGGGACTTCCGTCTGCTCCTCGTATTCGAAATGTACCCGATTGGAAAAACGAATGCACTGAATATCGCAATAATCGAGCGCATGACGGTACTCTTTATCGAAAGGCACCTCGTCCGCACCGCTTCTCGTAATGTACTGGTAATAGCTGCCGAGACGCTGGGAGAGCTCGGCGGCGCTGTCCGAATCGCCTACTTTGCACATCATGTAAATATTAAAAAAGCTGTTGTACAGAAAATGCGGATTGATCTGGGATTGAAGCTGCTTCAGCTGGGAGCGCTGCAGCGATATTTTTTGCTCATAGTTATCCTCGATCGAATTTTTGAGCTTGCGTGCCATATTGTTAAAGCTGTTGAAGACGTAATGGAACTCATCCTTCGTTTTGGATTCGATCATAATGTTCAAATTGTCGGTCTCAATCATATGAAACGCCTTGACGAGTTTGGATAAGGGCCTGTGGATCATTAGATTGACGGAAAAAGAGTACAGAATCATCACGATGATCGCGATGATGAACAGGGTGTAGAACCATGTAATAAATTGGCTCAACGGGCGCGTGATCTCATTTTGATTCACATACATGATGAGCGATAAATGCAGCGAACTGACGTCATTGGGTGTAATAAAATAGTTCACGCCGTGCATCTTCCGCATCTCAGGCATACTCGAATTATGAAGGCTTTCATCATCAAAAAGCCCCAAAACCGCAGCGGACTCCCCCTGCTCCTGCGCTGTCGTCAGAACGGTTCCCGCCTCTTTATCCCCGAGCAGCACTTCGGATTGCGGATACAAATTGGCGATTTCCCTCAAAGCCTCCAGCAGCTTGGGTCTGGAAATTTCGATATAAGACCAGACCGCGCCGTTATTTTCCGTTTCGATGAAAAAAATCCGGCTTCCGCTCCTATAGAACGATGGTTTGGGCGTAACGTCCATGAGCGACGAGATCAGCTTCAGTTCCTCATTGGGCGTATTGGTCACACCCGAGTCCGTGGAAATCGTTTTGCCGATGGCTTCGACGTACACGCCCGCATTCACTACGTATTCGCTGGAAACGGTCAGTGTCGCAAGCCGGTCCCGGACCTGATCGATCAGCTCCACCTCTTCATAATTTTCCAGCATGCTGCCGCGGAAGCTGAGCTTCTGCAAATCTTTGTCATTTAACAGCTGGAGCTGCAGGTTTCGGATGAAGTACATTTCTTTATCGAGCTGCTTGCTGTAGAAGGACGCACCTGCCAAAGATGAGTTCAAAATCGCATCCTTGGTGATGGACATCCCCTTATAGTTAAGCCAGATATTCATCGAAATGAGTGGAAGCAAAAATAAAATAAAAACGATGACGATTTTCTGATACACGTACCATCGCGATGCTTTTCCCGCAGATTGCAGCTTCATGCTCTACCCCCGTTAGTCCAATGTCGCCGATAAGCATGCCCTCAGCATACTCATAAAACTTACTTTTTTCGATAAAATTCTTCTTTTTTCTCCTGGAACAATAATTCAGCAAAAACAGTCCACATCCTTCTCTTGTTCCATTTTTGAATGATAAATGTCCTCCGTCCCGGCTAACCCACAGACCTTTACCCCGTTTTATCCTGTTTTATGATATAATGGATTGCTTGCAACTTAGGTTGATATGCAGGAATTGCTTCATCACACATTTTAAATACGCTTGGAGGATAGATCACCATGTCACCCGCTAGTCCAAATATTCATCGTCAGAATCACAGAAAAACGATTTGGCTTGTGGTTCTGTTTATTCTCATTGCCGCCATCGGCTTGTCTTATGTCAAATGGTGGCCGTACTATCAAAAAGCATTTAAAGCCGCAGCCGAGCACAGCATCGGATCGTCCATTCTTGGAGCGGGCGGATCGGCGCCATCCTGGCACTCGGCGGTTTCCTATGCGGAGACGTACTTCAAGTCGGTGTGGAAAGCGGCCGTTCTCGGCATTCTGCTTGGTTCGCTGGTCCAGGTGCTGCTGCCCGTCCAGTGGCTGTATAAACTGCTTGGCAAAACGACGTTTAAGAGCACCCTGATCGGCGGGGTCGCCTCCCTGCCCGGCATGATGTGCACCTGCTGTGCCGCCCCGATTGCGAGCGGTCTGCGCAAGCGCAACGTGTCCGTCGGGGCGGCGCTCGCTTTCTGGCTCGGCAACCCGCTGCTGAATCCGGCAACGCTTATCTTCATGGCTTTCGTGCTGTCCTGGAAGTTCACACTGCTGCGCATTGTTCTGGGACTGGCCCTGACGTTCGGCGTGAGCTACTTCGCGAACCGCTTTGCCGGTTCCTCCGAAGTGCCAGAACCGCTGGAAGAAGCAGCGGCCATCAAGGAAACGGACCGCGGACCTTTCCTGGTCCGCTGGGCCAAGAGCCTCGGCTTGATGATTCTCAGCGTCGTTCCGGCATACCTGATTGCCGTCCTGCTGCTGGGTGCTTTCCAGTCCACCCTGTTCCCGGTATGGGTAGGTGGCGGGATCGCTGCTATTATCCTGTTCGCCGTCGTCGGAACGCTGTTCGTCATTCCGACGGCTGCCGAAATTCCGATCATCCAGTCCTTTCTGTCCCTGGGCGTCGGTTCGGGCCCAGCCGCTGCGCTCCTCGTGACGCTTCCGGCAGTCAGCCTGCCGTCCATGCTGATCGTGGCCAAGTCGTTCCCGCGGAAAGTCCTGCTGTTCGTGTTCGGCGCGGTCATCGTGACCGGACTAATCAGCGGCCTGCTGGGCGCTTGGCTGCTGTAATTGCGGCGAAACGCATATAAAATCAAAGCAATCCATCCACAGGAATTTTGTGGGTGGATTGCTTTTTTCTTTGGGCTGGATAAATGAATGGGAGGCAAAGAGAAATCTCGGTAATTTTTTAGTTGACAACTCAACATTATCGAGTTATCATTTCCGTATATTAAGTTTACAAGTCAACTAAAATACACACTCGATGCCCAACAGCAGCGGTGTGAGCAGAAGGGTGAGATAAGTATGGTTAGCGGAGCATTTCCTTACGAAAAAAAGCGTCAACGGGTTTATGATTTAGAGATGGCTTATGTAGAGGTCGGCAGTGGTGATCCGATCGTTTTCCTGCATGGTAACCCTTCCTCCTCTTATCTATGGCGCAACATTATTCCTTACGCACAAAACGCCGGGCGCTGCATTGCCCCCGATTTAGTCGGGATGGGAGATTCCGATAAACTGCCGGTTAGCGGTCCGGACACCTACACCTTCGCCCAGCACCGGGAATACCTCGACGAGCTTCTTAACAAACTTGGGATTCATGAGAAGATCACCTTCGTCGTACACGACTGGGGCTCTGCTTTGGGATTTGATTGGGCGCGGCGGCATCCTGGCGCTGTGGACGGTATCGTGTACATGGAAGCGATTATCAAATCCAGCAGCTGGAGCGAAATGCCGGAACAAGGGCGTAAAATATTTCAAGCGCTTCGGTCTGAAGAAGGTGAACAGATGATCCTGGAACAAAACTCGTTCCTGAATGTCAATCTTCCCGTTAATGTCATTCGTCAGTTAACGAAGGAAGAGCAGGAGCAGTATCACCGCCCCTTTGTCGAACCAGGGGAAGGTCGTCGTCCGATGCTCTCCTGGGCCAGGCAGCTACCTTTTGACGACGGGTCAACGACGGAGGTGAATGAAATTGTCGCGGCTTATGGCCACTGGCTGGCACACAGCCACGTCCCCAAATTATTCATCCATGCAGAACCGGGAAGAACTTCGCAGTCCCAACTGGATTTTTGCCGCAGTTGGCCCCAGCAGACCGAAGTGACGGTGCCAGGGCTTCATTACCCGATGGAAGATGCCCCCGATAAGGTTGGGGAGGCCCTTGCCTCTTGGTTGAAAAGGCTGAAATAGAGCTTGAACCAAATCTGCTTGTGGAGAGGAGAACATGATCAGATGACCATTTCGCGAAGGGAAGTTTTATCCGAAGAATTGCTGTCATGGACAGGAGTTACGGTTAACCCCCACCGATTCGGCGGAATTGAGTTTCTTTATGGGGGAAAAGAAATAGGTCATTTACATGGGGACCATCTGATTGATTTGCTCTTGCCCAAATCGAAACGGGATGACGTGGTAGCCACCGGTCTTGCCAACCCGCATCATATGTTCCCTCATTCGGGTTGGGTATCCATTCATTTGAAGTCTGAAAGGGACATGACCAACGCAGTTGAACTTTTGCGCTTCAAGTATGAATACCTGGTGAAAAAGATAGATGGCATCAGTTTGGAAAAAGAAACAAGCGGCTAAAATCCAGCCGCTTGTTTCTTTGAGGTTCTGGGTTGTTTGTGGCAACCATGGCGCCGAACGGAAAACGATGACCGCGGGTCATTTATAAATGCGAACCTCCGGTCGCATCGAGCATTTGCCCCGTCACCCAGCGGCCGTCCGGCGAAGCCAGGAAAGCGACGGCATCCGCGACGTCCGCGGCCTCTCCGATTCGTCCAAGAGCGGACATTTCCGCCGCTCCCTGACGGGCTTCCGGCGTGTTCAGCCAAGAGGCGTTCACATCGGTGTCGATAATGCCGGGAAGCACGGCGTTGACGGTAATGCTGCGCGGACCCAGCAGCTTCGCAAGGTGCAGCGTAAAGGTGTTCACTGCCCCCTTGGTCATGTTGTAGGACATGATATGCGGAAATGCGATTCGGGTCACGCCTGAAGAAATATTGATAATCCGCCCTCCGTCCCGCAGCCGATCCATCGACTGCTGCACGAGAAAGAACGGCGCTTTCACATTCACGGCAAACACCTCGTCGAAGTCTGCCTCCGTTGTTTCTTCCATCGCTTTCGATGTTCCGATGCCGGCATTGTTCACCAGAATGTCATACTGGCGGCTGCCTGTCCGCCGGGTCAGTTCGGCATCCAGTGATTCAAGCAGACGATGGACGCCTTGGATGTCGTGAAGATCGGCACCGATGGCAAACGCCTGGCCTCCCTGTTCCTCAATCATCCGTACGACCTCGTCCGCTGCATCCCTGCGGCTGCCGTAGTGAACCGCGACAAGCGCGCCCTCAGAGGCAAGACGCAGTGCGATGCCCCTTCCTATCCCCCGGCTTCCTCCGGTCACGAGAGCTGTTTTTCCTTCCAATCTTTTCATACCTGCTCACTCCTTCTTCTGTGGTTTGTAAACCTACTGTACACCCTCCCCTTGAGGGGAGAGTCAACACCTGGAGTGAGCCTTCGTTCAACAACACCAAAATCAAGGGCTCAGAGTACCGCGCAGCGGGAGGATTACTTCCGACCTGCGGAATTTTCCGTACATGTCTTGTTCGGCGGCAATATAGACTTCACGGACCGGCTCACCGGGTAACGGTTCATATCCCTGCGATGCGGCCCATGCCATGACGTGCGCTGCTGCAGGACAGTGGGCGGCATAGGGGTTGCAGTCATGAATCAGGGATGCGGCGGTTTCAAAGCCGGGCAGTTCTACGATGCGGACGCGCCCGCGCTCCGGGGTTGGTTCCTCCAGCGGAAATGCCACCTCGATGTCAATGACTTCCCTTTCGCCTTCCCCGCCCGCGTCATGCCAGAGAAGAATCAGCGGCCCGTCCGGTGTTCCACAGCCGCCAGTCATGACGTAGTCCCTGACCTCATTGACCAGCAGGCAGAGATCCTGCCGCGGGATCGTATCCCTGACCGAGGCGGCCCATTGCGGCTGCAGCTCACGGAGCGTTACGGCTTCGGGTCCATCCACCGCAGCCGCCCCGACTTGTTCCAGACGCTGCATTCTCCGGTCGATTTCTTTTAGCTGACGCTGTGCTTCCTCGATGGCGGTCTCCAGATCAGCCCGCTTCATGGCGAGCGTATCCGCAGCCGTACCGGGCGTTCCCTCCTCTTGAAGCAGCGGAGCGATCTGCTCCAGTGTCAGCCCAAGCTCTTTATAAGCGCGGATGCGTTCCACCGTCAGCAGATGATCGGCGGAATAATATCGATAGCCGGAACTCTCATCCACAGCAGACGGTTTCAGAATCCCCAGCTCATCGTAATAACGCAGCGTTTTGATCGATATCCCGCTCATTTTGGCAAAAGCGCTGATTTTAAACATGCTCTTCGTTTCCCTTCCGAGGTAAGATCTCAGCTTCATTGTATGGAGGTACAGCAGCTGCGTCAATTAGGGATTGGTAAACACCTAACCATTCTGCACTGCCAAAAAAGGCTGCAGTCCAGGGCATCCATGATGCCTCCAGATTGCAGCCGCGGTGAGCTTAGCTCAAAATTGCTTAGTGAACCGGAGAATATTCCTTCCCTTCGCCGCCTGCAGGAGCAACCTCCGCCGTATGATCCAGCTTCTTGCTGCCCATAAACAGTGCCGCAAGCAGGGCCAGAATCGCTGGTACGCAGGCCCATGCGAACGTCTGGACGATCGAAGAGGCGAGCATCTCGGAAATGTTATGCAGCACTTCAGGCGGAATCAGCGAGCGTGTCTCCGGAGCCAGCAGCGCATGCGGATCCTTGATATCGAGCCCCGCCGGCATTGCCGCTGCTCCTCCCGCGTTTGCTGCGCCAGCCCCCGCAGAGCCGAACCCTTTCGTCATTTCATGTGTAAACGAATGGCTCTGAATCAATCCGAAGGTTGTGATCCCGATCGTCATGCCGAGCGAGCGCAGGAAGTTCAGCGTCGAGCTGGCCGTTCCCCTTTGGCGGTAGTCCAGGCCATGAATGGCTGCGTTTCCGAGCACCGAAAACGACGCGCCGATTCCAAGCCCGATCAGAATCATATAGATCGTCACGATCAGCCGGGTCGAGTTCACCGATAAGGTGGCGACCAAGGCCGTGCCGACCAGGAATAACAGCAGCGTCGGAATCAAAATGTTCCGGTACGGCATTTTGTTCATCAGACTGCCGCCCAGCGTCGCGGTGACGACCGAGCCGACCATCATCGGCAGCAGCACCAGCCCTGAATTGGTAGCCGAACCGCCCAGCACACCCTGGATAAAGATCGGAATGTACACCGAAGCCGCGATAAACGCCGCCCCGCTGAACAGTCCGACAAGGACGCTGGTGGCGTACAGCCGGTTTTTAAACAATCCGAACGAAATGACCGGCTCTTTCGCTTTAGTCTCAGCATACAGGAAGGCGATCAGCAGCACTGCAAATCCTCCGAACAAGGAGAGGATCTCCCAGGAATCCCAGGCGATTTCCTTGCCGCCCAGCTCCAGGGCGAACATGAGGCAGATGACCGCTCCCAGCAGCGTAAAGGCGCCGAACCAGTCGATCGGCTGCTTGGAATGCTCATGCGACTCCTTGTAGAAAAACGCCACCATGATGAAGGCGATGACGCCCAGCGGCAGGTTGATGTAGAAAATCCACTCCCAGGCGATATGATCCGTTATGTACGCCCCGAGAAGCGGTCCGAAAATGCTGGACATGCCGAACACGGCGCCGAACAAACCGCCGAGGCTGCCGCGCTTCTCCAGCGGGACGGCATCGAACATGATCGTAAACGCGATCGGGACCAGCGCTCCGCCGCCAATACCCTGAACCGCCCGGTACAAGGCCAGTTCCGTGATCGTGGTCGCCGTGCCGCACAGCGCAGACCCCAGCATGAACAGAATAATCCCGAAGACAAAAAACTTTTTACGGCCGTACATATCCGACAGCTTTCCGAAGATCGGCATCCCGGCCATTTCCGCCACCATGTAGGCCGAGGTGACCCATACAAACTTATCCATGCCGCCGAGCTCACCCACGATATTTCCCATGGCCGTGGCGACGATGGTGTTATCCATCGAGGCCATCAGGATGCCCAGCAGCAGGCCGGCGATGACGACCGGAAGACTGCTCTTTTGTGCAGGTTTCACGTTCTCAAACACTCCTTTAAATTTCTGATTTCTCTGTAACCGATTCTGAGTGTAAACAAAAAAGTATGACAACTGTATGTCATACTTCTGAGTATTTCCGAATCATTTTTTTTAATTTGGCGTGGACAGCTTCCCGAAGCTCCGGGGGCTCCTTCACCTCGGCACCGTCGCCGAAGCTGAGCAGCATCGGGATGAGCCACTGCGTTCGCTCCATATGCTCCAGGGTAATGCTAAGCAGGAACGAACCGTCGTCGAGATACGTTTTCTCCGCTCCATAGAAATAATCCATCGCTCTCGCCAGGCAGTCGGCGGAAAAATGAATCACCGCATGCACCGGGTTCCCTTGGTTATGCAGTTGCTTAAACGTCACTTCCTCGGGAGCCGCATGCTTATGCTTCGTAAAATGCTCGCCCATCGCCTGCAGGTCGGCCATCCGGGACAGCCGGAATTTCCGGTAATCCTGGCGGTCCCGGCAGTAGGCGAACAAGTACCAGACGTCGTATTCGTAAATCAGCCGCACCGGCTCCACGATTCGCTCGGTCTTCTCATTTCTGGCGTTGATATATTTGAAGCGCACGACACAGCATTCCGTGATCGCCGCCCGCAGCAGCCGCAGAGAGTCATTATACAGCTGCCGGCTCGCTAGATTCATCGACAACACCGGCGAATCCTTTTCGTGCTGGATGGTCTTCAGCTTTTGAATCGTTTCGGCCGCCTTTTCGTCCTCGAACACGGTCGACATGCTGGAGAGCAGCGTCACGAGCGACCCGACGTCATACGATCCAAGCAGGCTTTTTTCCATTTTATAATCCTTGATAATGCCGAAACCGCCTTTGACCCCTTGGTAGGACACCACTGGAATGCCAGCCGCGCAGATGACATCGATATCCCGGTATATGGTCCGCTGCGAAACGTTGTACTTCTCGGCCAGCGCCGACGCGGTAATAATTTCGTGATTCAGCAGCATGTAAATCATCGATATGATGCGTTCGAGCTTCAATGCGTTTTCCTCCTGCACCTGTTCGCCGCCGTTCTTCAAACGGTTAGCGGTTCTCTACGCCTCATTATAATTTACGGTACTTCTTCAGCGCAAAAATATTTAGCAGAATGAGCGCGATTTCGACATGGGCCGCCTTCTTTACGCCTCCACGGTCTGCGTCTCGACGGTACCTCTTACCGTTTTCCGGTTTTGCCGAACCTTCAGAGCCGAGCCAAGCAGAACAACCAGACTAACCGCGGCAATACCGGTTAATACGGCTGTCGAATGATTCCAATCCAGGCCCCGGCCGAAGAAGAACATTTCACGCAGCCCTTCCACCATAAACCGCATTGGCAGCCAAGGGAACACGTAGTCGCGGTAGAACGATCCCATCATCTCGGCAGGAAGGCTCAGCAGGGGAGCCCCGAAGAAGAGCAGCAGGACAAACAGCACCATCGACTTGAGCCCTGCCCAGGACAGTACGGCGGAGATCATCAGGAAAAAGGCAAAGTAGCATAGTGACAAAAACATCGCCGTAGCGGTTCCGTCCGGAATATGGAGTCCCCAGCTCCCGGCAAACCAGGTCAGGCCGAACCCGGCAATGAGTGCCAGAACAGCTCCCGCGACGGTCTGGACTACTCGGGCAGTGAGCAGAGATCGGCGGTAGGCGAAGTTCAGCTTGCTGATGACGAGATAGAACATAACCCCGCCCAAGATGCTGCCCATCCAGATCGGCTGGAATAACGACACCGGCGCGTTGCCGTTCGCCGTATGGGTGCCTGTCTCATGGACATTTTTTACGTCCTTCGCAATAGGCGCCGCCAGCACGGATGCCTGCTGCACCGTAACCTTGCCGCTCTGCTTACCGGCTGCAGCCAGCAGGTCAGCGCGGATCTTCGCATTCATCGTGTCGACGATTTGGTTCAGCACCTGACCGGCCATAGTGGAAGCCGAAGCGCTCATGCCTTGGTTCACGTAAATGCGCAGCTGAGGCTGCACCGGTTTTTCCGTGAGCAGCGTCGCTTGATTCTGGCTGAAATCGGCCGGAACCACCAGCGCAGCATAATATTTCTGTTCATCCAAACCGGACATCGCTTCCTTTTCCGTGTTTACATGTACCCATTCAATCGCCGGTCCATCTGCTGAAGCCGTGGATGAGGTCTGCTGTTTGATCATACCGGTCAGCGTTTCTCCCATATTCGTCGCGGTTCCGTTCGGCAGCGTTACGCCTTGATCCTCGCTGACCAATGCGATCGGCAGCCGGACCGGGGTCGGATTAATGGTCGGAATCATCGCCAAACTAAACACAAATATAACGGCGGCTACGATCAGCGGCAGCACCCACACCAGCTTTTGCTTCATCAAAGTCATTTCACCTATCACTCCTATGCCTTTATAGTTTGTTCAAGATAATGAACATCGCGTTGATTATCTCGGGCAAACTCATTATAATAAGAGCGCATAGACGGTTCAATGAACAATAATCCGGAATGTGCGCATTACTCGACACATTCTTTTAAAGTGTCTACCTTTCAAGGAGTGATCACATGGACGGGAACACAGACCGGCGGATCGTGCGGACGCGGCTGGTCATCCGCGATGCGCTGACGGAGCTGATTGAGGAGAAGGGCTTTGAAGCCGTATCTGTAAAGGATATTACGACTCGGGCAAATATTAACCGTGGAACGTTTTATTTGCATTACCGTGACAAATTCGACCTGCTCGAGCAGAGCGAAGCCGAAGTGATTGAGGGGATCATCGCGATCATTACGAAGGCGACATCAGAGGATCTGGAAACGTACCGGGAAACCGGCATTTCGGTCTCCCTGATCGTTACCGTGTTCGAATATATCGAGGAGCATGCGGCTTTTCTCAAAGCCATATTGGGGCCAAAGGGAGACGTGTCTTTCCAATCGCAGCTGAAAGCGATGTTCCGGAAAAATCTGCTGGAAAAAAATTTATCGCCGCTGATCCGCAAAGAGAATCTGCAGGTCCCTGCCGAATACTTCCTGTCATATGTGTCTTCCGCCCATCTCGGCATTATCCAGCAGTGGCTGATGAGCGGAAGACAGGAAACGCCGGCAGAGATGGCACGCATTCTGTCGCTGCTCACGTTCCGGGGTCCTTTCTTTGCCGCAGGCATAGCCGCCGTATCGGATCCTAAGGCTTGACGCCAACGACGGTAAGCATGTACATCGTTATGGATTCAGCCTCAGACTGAACCCATTGGCGGTACTCCCGCTCCGCCCGTTCGTATTCCCCGCGTGTTATGAATCCGTCCCGCTCCATTTGCGGGCCCCGGCTGGAAGCGGTATCCGCCCACAGGCCAGACCGCTGCGCATAATCGGGATCATCCCGCCGCACCTCTTCATGGCAGGGCGTGGCCTTGATCTGTGCAAGTCCTGCCTGCTGCAATAAGTCCGGGAGATCGTCCGCAATCCGGTTGTTTAGGCCGGCATCCTCCCGCCAGTCTAGATATGCGGAATAGAACACGAGCATGCTGGCAGGCGGCTGCGGCGACCAGGCGATTTTTTCGTGGTTATAGTCGGCAATGACGATCCTCCCGCCAGGCTTTATAGCCTTTACCATAGCCTTGAGCGCCGTCAATGGATCGGGGAGCCAGACCATGAGCCTTGAGCAGGTGACGATATCAAACCTAGGACAACCTTCCATAGCTTCCTCAAGCGAATAGATATCCCCATCCATAAACGACAATCCGGCAACCTTTCCATGCGTTTGCTGCGCCTGCTTAATCAAATGGGGGTTTTGATCCACCCCGACTACGCTGCCTTCCGGACCTAGGGCTTCCGCGATGCCTCGGGTAATGGCTCCCGTGCCGCATCCAACATCCAGGACCGACATGCCCTTCGTTAACATTCCTTGCAGGATGGGATGCGATAATGCCAGCGTTCTGGCCTGAAGAACATTCGTCAGTTTGCCGGATAATTCGGTACGCCGGGTCATCGGCTCATTATTCATTTGCTGCCGCCTCCTGTTCATTACCGGATAATTATTTTCAGATTAAGCTTACACAAAGGACTGTTATAGTTCTAATATATAAATCGTATAGATATAATAGTTTTTAACTATAACAACTGTGATCCACGGCATCCGATCAGGAAAGCTGGAGGTTTCCCTCCCCACTATTCATGCGCCGCAACAGAAAAAAAGAGCCCCATTACCATCAACGGGGGCTCTTTCCCAACCATACCATAAACTTTGTAAGTGCTGACTGTTTCATTCCAGCCGGGATCCGGACTTCCTTAGAACGCAATGGCTGCTGCTGGCTGAACCTTCGCAAAATCGCGGAACATCCCGTTGTATTCCTCGATAATCTCCCGGGCAGTCCTGCCGCCTTGGTCATACGTCGTGTGCGCGTCTTCAACGACCACCACCTCGTAGCCCAGCTGTCCAGCGCGCTTGCTGGTAGCTTCAACGCACAAGTCGGTTTGAATACCGGACACGATCAGCCTCTTTACACCAAGTGACGACAGTTTCTCCTGCAGGTCCGTCTCGTGAAACCCATCGGGCGTAAATTTCTGCACGACGATCTCCCCTTCGGCAGGAGCGATTCGGGACTGGATCTGCCATGCAAAGCTGTTCGGCTCCAACTGCTCGCCCGGTTCTTCGTTATGCTGAATGTACACGACAGGTACACCGCTTGAGCGCGCCTCCATGATAAGACCTTGGATCTTGTCCAACAAAGCTTCGCCGTCAAAAACGGGATACTCCGGTACAAACATGCCTTCCTGCACGTCAATGACCAATAATGCGGTACCGCTGCTCATTTTGCTTTCCCCTTCCAGGATGGAATTCATTGGCTCTGTGTTCAATCCGCATGCTGTATTGAAATTATCATACCGGAACATATGTTCCTGGTCAATGCGGAATTATGCTATGCCGTGAACCACTCCGGGAAATGCTTCCGCAAATACTGCAGCTTAACCTCGGTCTGGCCTGCCCCTCCGCCTTCATGTCCGTTGAACGGATAGATGACAATGTCCTTGTCGCTTTGGATCCGGTTATAGGTCGCGAAATACATCTGGGGAGGACAGGTTTCATCCTTGAGTCCAACGCTGGCTAATACCCGGCACGCGATACGATTGGCCATATTCATCGTGTCAAAATAGCTCAGGTTGTCCATCACAAGATCCGTCTGCTCCGGGTGGCGGTTTAAGTACTCGGCTACCGCTGCGAAAGCCCCGTGGTTGCCTTCGATCCGGCAGACGAGGTTGCTGTTGCTCGGCACGTCAACCATCGCCAGCACAGGACGGTCGTCCAGGGCGGATACCGCCGTCCCGAGCGCACCGCCTTGGCTGCCGCCCTCGATCACGATTTTTGAAGCGTCGATATCCGCTTGAGCGCAGGCAAAATCGATCGCCTTCAGCGCATCCATGTATGCATAACGGTAATAATATTCCCATTTGTTATGTACGCCTTTGCTGGCCACGTTCGCCACATATCCGTGCGAGTATGAAGCGCTGTTGCCGGTCCGTCCGCCTTGGTCACGGCAGTCTACCGATAATACAGCCATCCCCATCATCACCCAGTGCATCAGCTCGGAAGGCTTGCCCCTGCTGCCGGTAAAGCCATGGTAATGGATCAGGCAGGGATATTTCTCTTTGTTCTCAAAAGCGGGAACGATCAGCCAGCCGTAAATTCTCGTCTCATCCATTCCGCAATACGAAATGTCGTATACCTTCACATGCCGCGCCGGGTATTCGATCAGCGTACGCTCCGGGTCCAGCGGAACCTCCTTGGCCTGTCTGATGGTCGTCTCCCAAAACTCGTCGAAATCGTCTTTCTTGGTGAGAGGGGGAAGGTAACTGTACAGTTCCTTCGACACCTCGTCCGTGTAGCCCATCGGTTTCATCCTCCTTCATACCAAGCAGTATACCGGATATGCCCCGTATTTGCACCGATATTTGCCGCGGTCGACCGATAAGAATATTGGCAGCTCCGGGCTATCCCATAGGACAGAATCAGCTTCGGCATCGCACATCCTGGAGACGTTGTTTAGACACGTCAAATTCCCCACAACACGAAAAAACCGTGAATTCTACCGTCATACGCGGATAGAAACACGGTTGTTATCCCGCACGCTCTCAAACTTGCGCGTCACGCCTCGGGCTCACCCATCAGCCAGCGGTTAGACTCGTTCGCTTCCGTAAATTCCTTGATGTTGTAGGAACCATAGTAACGCTCCTTAATAAAAGGATCCTGTTTAACCCAGACCTCAACCTCTTCGGCGCTGCGTCCGCTGAAGACCATCACCGCACCATCCCCGTCTGTAAAAGGTCCGCATAACCGCAGACAGCCTAACCGGCTCATCGCCTCAAGGTGCTGAACATGCTGCTCTAATAAATCAGTGCAGAGACTCCCGGTTTGTTTATTCCCTAATAACACCAAAAAGCTTTTCATTAAGTCCCCTCCATCCGAATGTGTGTTCTCATTCTATTATAACGGATGGTGACGAGGGATTCATAGTTTGTAGAAAGCGGCAGTTAGGCTTGACGATTCATCAAGCCCCGGCCGATCAAATTGGCGGAGACGGGTTTGATCCCGAGTTCCCTGGACCAGACGGACAGCTGCCCGACATGGTGAATCTCGTGAGCGATCATATGCCGGACCACTTCGCCCCATTTGTCCTCAACAGGGTGGCCGTCCGGATGGACATCGCGGAATACGTTGTATTCCCAAGCATCATTCCAGGAATAAACAAATTCCTCCACTTCCGGCTTGAACGCTTCCTGCAATTTCAGCACCTTATCCAGGCTGCGGTATCCGTCAAAGCTTTCTTGAAAATCAGGTTTTCCCTGCAGGCAGCGAACCCAGCTCCATTCCACATCGACGATATGAAACAGGGTGTGCAGAATTCCGCCTACTCCGCCTGTGCGGGTGCGAAGCAGCTCCTCCTCCGGCACGCTCTCACACCAGCGGAACCAATCTTCACGAACCTGCCAATTATATTGGAATAACGTTTTAATGAGCAATCTCCTCTTTCGTAACGGAATCTGTCTTTGTCATTCATGCCTAAACGGCTATTTCATTTACTCATATAGCGCGCGGGAGTACAATGGAAAATAAAAATATACCCGTTTTATACCGCTGCCTTTCAAGTAGAACGAAAGATTATAGCTTGGTTTGTTGAAGTGGTGTGGAACCACGGGTCACTGCTGCCCGGGCTTGTCATGTACCTCAATGACAATGCTTCCACTTGCTTTCCCGTCGATGTAGGCGTCCAGCTTCCATAATCCTTTGGCCGGCAGATTCAGATAGCCAACAGATTCGACGTACTCCCGCGGCTCCTTCACAGGATCGTCATTCTGGATTTGCGTCTTCCCTTCAAAAGCCGTCACCTGCTCTCCCGTCTCCCGGCTGGTTCCGATGACTTTCACTTCTTTATCCAGCAGCCGCCCGGTTTCTTCCGGCGAGTCACCCCAAAAGTGGAGGAGCTGCTTGTTGCTCGAATTCGCCTGTACTAAGCCGTCTACGATGGCAAATCTGTCTTTGCTTCCCTTGAGCCCGTACGGCACCGGATTCCCATCAGGTCCGGATTTGGAAATCGTAAACGAGGGGCTCTGCTGCCAATCTTCGTATCCCCCTGCTGTTTCTTTCTTAACTTCACTGCAGCCGGACAGCAGGAAGACAACCAGGAACGTTGCCCATATCAATCGCAAAATGCACTCCTCCTTATTTTGAGTCAGGGGCTGGATAAAGGGATTTTCTCGTAAACCTTCTGCCCTCCGTTCCATTTTAACCGGATATTTTTTTCTCCAGCGATCGGACATGGTCTCTCAGTTCCCGAATCTCCCGGTATAAGTCCTTGTAAGCGGAATAAACGAAGGATCCGATTACCATCAGCAGTAAGCCTGCGGTGGGAAGGAGGAGTTTCAGGCAGTCCCTTACAATATAATACGCATCGGGCGTATCCGATCGCGTCGTTCTGGGTATCCAGAGTGCCAGTCCCCAGAGAAGGAGCATCAGCCCCGCGGTCATGGAACAGACATAGAGGATCCGATATTTACTAGTTTCCATTCCACTGCTCCTTTCACAGCTCCATCCTTTACTATATACCATATTTTTCAAATAAAGTCTGCCTTTTACCCATGATCCAAAAAGCACATAGTCCGCCCAAACATCTATAGGCTTCGCCATAAATTAAACCCAAAAGCCCATTCATTCTAGACTCCCCTGCGGTCTACCGTGCCGCTACAATACTCCAATGGTGGTGGATGAAACATTCATCCACCACCCCGGCTATCCATGAAAAAAGGAGCAGGCATCCCGCCTGCTCCTTCTTACCGTTTGCTCCGTCCGGAAGGGGTAAACAGCACCGGCCGGGACGCAGACTTTGCCTTCTTCAAGCGCCGCGTCTTGCTTGGGAACCGGCTCCCTGAAGCACCCGCAGCAGGTATGACCGCTGCGGGTGCGACCTGCAGCAGTCCGGCGCCTACCGCCTGCCTGCCTCCCGGAATCTGAAGCGCGCTGGCTTCGAAACGGCGCTTAATTTCGGCCGGCCTCATCCTTGGGAACAGCGCCCGTAACAACGCAGCTCCCCCCGTCACATGAGGAGCTGCCATCGAAGTTCCCGACATCTTGCCATACGTTCCTCCGGGCAGGGTCGACAAAATATCGACGCCCGGCGCCGCGACGGAAATGCCGTTCCCCCGGCTCGAAAAATCGGCAACCCGGTTCGCTCGATCCGTCGCCGCAACGGCGATGGTCTCATGATAACGGGCCGGTGCGTCGATCAGCGGGCTGAACATCGTCCCCTCGTTTCCCGCGGACGCCGAAATGACAGCCCCCTGCTTGGCTGCCCGTTTAATGGCGTCCTGCAGCGCCTTGTTATTGCCTGATCCGGTCAGCCCGAAGCTCATGTTCATCACTTTGATTCCCCGTTTGAGGCACCAGTCGATCCCTTCCACGATGTCGGAAACAAAGCCGTTTCCGTTTTGGTCCAGCACCTTCACGGCGAACAGCTTGACTTTGGGCGCATTGCCGAAAATTTTTTGCCTCCCGGTGGCTGCCGCGATTCCGGCCACATGCGTGCCGTGGCCGTTGTCATCCTGAAACGATCCGCCGGTAATCGTATTTACACCGCCCGCGATACACAGATCCGGATGTTTGGCGATGCCCGTGTCGATGATGGCCACCTTTACTCCTCGGCCCTTCGTCCGGTTCCACAGCTGGGGGGACTTCACCCTGCTGACATTCCAGGGGATTTTGGCCGTGTCCACCAATTCGCTTTTCTTGGTGGCCTTGTTCGCACCGCCGCGTTTGGCGGCGGCAGCAGGCTTGATCGCGTGCGCCTTTACTTTGGCGTCCCGCTGGACATAGGCGACACGGGGATGCTGTTTTATTTTTTCGATATCCGTGGAGCGGTGAAAATGGCAGCAGATCAGCCGGTGGCTGTCCACGGCCTTCACCGGTTTGATTCCATTTGCGTTGAGCATATCAAGGCACTGCCGGTAATCCTGCTGCGTTTTGAACACGACGATCTGACGACTTGTTGTTTTGCTCGGACGGCTTACGGCCGTTTTTTTCAATAACTTCTCCAGCTGCTTCACTGTATGCACCTCATTTGGAGGATGTATTCCTGATAGAATATGTGACATCGCCCGCATTGGTGTGCCTTTGCCGTGCTGCCTCAGCGTTAGCCCAGGAATAACCCAACCCACATGGAAGAGTCATTAAACCAATTGGTGCAGATACGCTGACATCTCCGTTCCGGTTCGCGGAGTGCACTCTGTGCCATGCTGATATAATGTCGGCGGCGGTTGCTGCCTCTCTATCGTCTTCCCAAATTTCATGCACGCTGTGCCTGGAGCAATCGTTAAACATAAAAAAAGCCCCCGTCCTTCCTACGCAGCATTGGCGTAAGACAGACGAGGGGCGTCACCGTTCTCAGATGCTTTATTCTATCATTTTAATATAAAAATCCATCTCTTTGCTGATCTGTTTATTCGTTACCTCTTTGCGATCTTACTGCTGATCCTTCGTCACCAGCTTCAGTGGCGCCGGGATCGACTTGTCGACCGTTTTGCCCTGCAGCACGTCCTTTGCCGCCTGCACGGCCATTTGGCCGATCAGCTCAGGCTGCTGCGCCACAGTGGCGGTCAGCTTGCCGGCTTTGATCGAGTTCAGCGCGTCCTCGTTGCCGTCGAACCCGATGACCGGGATATTTTTGCCGGAGCTTTGGATCGCTTCGATCGCGCCGAGCGCCATCTCGTCGTTGTGGGCGAAGACGGCTTGCACGTCAGGGTTGCCCTGCAGCAGGTTTTCCATGACGTTCAGACCTTTGGTCCGGTCAAAATCGGCCGCCTGCTTGGCAATGACGTTCAATTCGGTGTCGGCCACTTCGTGGAAGCCTTTGCCGCGTTCGCGGGTTGCGGATGCCCCCGGCACGCCTTCCAGCTCGATGACTTTGGCATCTTTGCCGAGCATCTTCACGATGTATTCGGCCGCCATTTTGCCGCCCTTGACGTTATCCGATGCAACCAGCGCTTTGACGTCCCCTTTGTCTGAAGAACGGTCCAGCGTAATAACCGGAATCCCCAAATCGTTGGCGTTCTGAACGACAGTAGAAATTGCGGCGGAATCCGTCGGGTTGATCAGGAGCACGTTGACCCCTTTTTGGATTAGGTCGTCCACGTCATTGCTCTGCTTGGCCGAGTCGTTCTGGGCGTCGACGACGATCGTTTCCATACCCTGCTTCTTGGCTTCGGCCACCACGCCGTCCTTCAGCGAGACGAAGAACGGATTGTTCAACGTGGAGACGGACAAGCCGATTTTCATTTCCTTAATATCGCCGCCCGTTTTGGGCTTGGCCCATTCCGGCGGTTCCAGCGAACAGCCTGTGGTCAGAATCAACAAGAGTGCAGCTGCGATTAGCGTTAATTTTTTCATGATGATCTACTCCTTCTTATGCGGATTTCTTCCGGTCGATCAGGACGGCGATCAGAATGACGATCCCTTTGACGACCATTTGGTAAAAGGAAGAAACGCCGAGCAAATTCAGACCGTTGTTCAATGTACCGATGATGAGCGCGCCGATCAGGGTGCCGACGATGCGTCCACGTCCGCCGGACAAGCTCGTGCCGCCGAGGACGACCGCCGCGATGGCGTCAAGCTCGTAGGATGTGCCCGCCGTCGGCTGCGCCGAGTTCAGGCGGGAGGTCAGGATAGCGCCGGCCAGAGCCGACAGCAGTCCTGCCAAGGAATAGATCATGATTTTTACGCGCGGTACCTTGATACCGGATACGATCGATGCTTTTTCGTTACCGCCGATGGCATAGGTTTTACGGCCAAATGGCGTTTTATTAAGAATGACCCACAGAATCACAAACGTAATGATCATCGTGATCGCCGGTACCGGGATACCGAGCTCGTATCCGCGCCCGAACAGCTGGAACAGACGGCTGTCGCCAAGTCCTGTAATCGGGTTACCGTCCGTGTACACCATCGTCAAGCCTCTGAATACCGTCATGGTCGCCAGTGTCGCGATAAACGGCGCCATTTTACCTTTTGTAATGAGCAGGCCGTTCACCATACCCATCACACCGCCGAGAAGACAGCCGATGATGATCGCCAGGATCGGATCAAAGCCCGACACCAGCATATTGGCGACAAACGCACTGGACAATGCAAGAATCGAACCGACGGACAAATCGATGCCGCCTGTCAAGATGACGAAGGTCATACCAAACGCGATAAGCGCGTTGATCGACACCTGACGGAGTAGGTTCAGAATGTTAAGCGGTTCCAAAAAGCTCGGATTCAGCACCGACACGATGATGATCAGGATGATCAGCCCCAGCAGCGGGCCCAGCTTTTGCGTCACTTGCGATAGTTGGAAGCCTTTTGGTTTTTTAGCGTCTTGAATGGTTGTCATGTTACTGTCCTCCTGTTGCTAACGTCATTATTTTTTCCTGCGTGGCTTCTTCGCTGCTCAGTTCCCCGCTGATTTCGCCTTCATGGACGACCAGGATCCGGTCGCTCATGCCCAGCACCTCGGGCAGCTCGGAGGAAACCATAATAATCGCAACGCCGCGTTCGGTTAATTCGTTCATCAGTTGGTAAATTTCCCGCTTCGCCCCAACGTCGACCCCGCGTGTCGGCTCGTCCAGGATGAGCACTTTCGGACCGATGCCGACCCATTTGGCGATGACGACCTTTTGCTGGTTACCGCCCGACAGGTCGCCTGCCGCGGTTTCCGCAGACTGCGTTTTGATCTGCAGCCGTTTGACCAGCATGTCGACGAAGTCTTTTTCCCGTTTCCCGTTGATAAAGCCTTTGGACGTAAAGCCGGACAAGCTTGGCAGAACCATATTTTCCCGGATCGAAAAATCGAGCAGCAGCCCTTCATCCTTCCGGTCCTCGGTAATAAAGCCGATGCCGCGTTTGACCGCATCGTCAGGCTTGCGGATATGGGCTTTTTTGCCCTTAATCCATATTTCGCCGCTGTCCAAGTGATCGAGCCCGAACAGCGCGCGCATGATCTCGGTCCGCCCCGAACCCATCAGGCCGGAGAAGCCGACAATCTCGCCGGAACGCACCTGGAAGCTGACGTTCTCGAACAGCCCCTTGCGGGTGGCGTTCTTCACTTCGAGCACCACATCGCCGGGCGACGGGTTCCGCTGCGGGTAGCGCTCGGTCAGCTCGCGACCGACCATTTTTTTCACGACTTCGTCAAAGTTGGTATGCGGTATGTCCTTCGTATCCACCGTTTTACCGTCGCGCATGACGGTGATCCGGTCGCAGATTTCAAATATTTCTTCCATCCGGTGTGAAATATAGACGATGGAAACGCCTTCCTTTTTCAAGGCGGCAATGACGTCGAACAGCTTGCGGATCTCCCGCTCGGTCAGCGCGGCCGTCGGCTCGTCCATGACGATGACTTTGGCGTCGGTCATGAGCGCCTTGGCGATTTCGATCATCTGCTGCTGGCCTACCGAGCACTCCCCGGCTTCACGCTGGAAGGGGATGTCTACCGACAGCTTGTCGAATTGGGCCTTTGCCAGCGTTTTCATTTGTTTGGTGCTGAGCAGTCCCCACTTCGTGGTCATTTCCTTGCCGATAAACAGGTTTTCAAGGACGGTCATGTCAGGCCAAATGTTCAATTCCTGGTGGATAAAAGCGATGCCCGCTTTTTCCGCTTCCTTCGGGTTTGGAAAATACGTCTCCTTGCCGTCGATCCGGATGACACCCTCATCCCGCTGATGCAAACCGATAAGAATGTTCATCAGGGTGGACTTGCCGGCGCCGTTCTCCCCCATCAAGGCGTGAACTTCGCCTTCCCGAAGCTCAAAATCCACACCGCTCAGCACGTGGTTGGTGCCAAAGGATTTATAAATGCCTTGCATTTGTATGTGCATAAGGGTTCCTCCTCTTTATCCAAAATGGACGCCGGATTGCAGAATGCAGTTGGCGAACGGCTTGGCTTCTCCGGTCCGGATGACCGCCTTGGCTGTGCGGGTCAAAGCTTTTAACTGTTCGTGAGGCACGTCCTCAATCAGGCAATCCGCAAATGTATGGTCAATGTAAGCTTGCGCTTCCGGGTTATCCGTTTTCATTTCCGCGGCGACGATGACCTTTTCGATTTCCATGTCCTCCGCGATGGAACTCACGACCTCCTCAAAGCTCGGATTCCCAAGCTTCAGGGCGAGGTCGATTTTGGTGACCCCTTCGGGGATGGGAAGGCCCACATCGGCCACGACGATCGTGTCGGTATGGCCGAGGTCGGCGAGGACTTTGGCAATGTGACTGTTCAGCATCCCATGTTTTTTCATTACAGGCTCTCCTCCACTTCTTGACGTGTCGGCATGCCGCCCTGCGCGCCGAACTTCATGACCGACAGCGAAGCGGCACGGTTGGCGAACCGGACGCTGTCCGCAATCGGCTTGCCTTCAGCCAGCGCCACGGCAAAGGCCGCGTTAAAGGTATCTCCGGCGCCGGTCGTATCGACGGCTTCGACTTTGTAGGAAGGAATCACAACCTCTTCCTGTCCGTCAAAATAACGTACACCGCTGCTGCCTTCGGTAATGAACAGCTTGTTCGGATATCGGCGCAGCGCTTCGGATACCCGGCCTTCGCCGAACATGATCGCAGCTTCGTGCTGATTCGGCGTGATGTACGCCGCGTTCTCGATCACTTTGTCCTTGACCGGACGTGCCGGCGCCGGATTCAGCAGCAGAGGGACGCCGTGCTCGGCACAGATCCGGCTCACGTGCTCCACCGTTTCTTCAGGGATTTCCTGCTGGATCAGCACCATATCGGCGGCGGTGATCGCTTGTACAGCCTTGTCGATATAGGCCGGCGTGACCTCATCATTAGCTGCTTTAACAACAACGATACTGTTGTCCCCTTCGGCAAGCACGATGTGAGCCGTTCCGCTTTCCATATCTGTAACCGGTTCCACATAGTCTATAGAAACTTCATTGGCTCGGAAATTGTTCAAAATGGCTTCGCCAAAGTGGTCGTCTCCCACCCGGCCGATCATGCTAACGCTCGCCCCAAGGCGGGCGGCCGCTACCGCCTGGTTGGCTCCTTTGCCTCCAGGCACGGTTTTGAAGCTCTCGCCGAGAACGGTCTCCCCCGCTCCCGGACGTTTGGACGATGTCACCACCAGGTCCATTGAACAGCTTCCGATTACGCAAATGATAGCCATCTTAATCCACCTTTCTGGTCGTATCCCGCTCTACAAAAGATACGGGCAGTTGTATATTTCGATTGTCCACTTTTCCCTGCTCGATCAGGCGGATCAGCAGCAGCGCCGCTTCCTTGCCCATATCGTAGGCCGGCTGCCGGATCGTTGACAGCGACGGGGAGAGCAGGCTGCTGAGCGGGATATCGTCAAAACCGATCACCTGCACATCCTCCGGTACCCGCTTGCCGAGACGCTGAGCCTCATGCAAAACGGCGGTCGCCACGATATCGTTGCTGGCGATGACCCCGTCGGTGTCGAGATGCTTGGCGAACAGCTCTTTGGCCCAGCTCTCTGCTTCCGCAAAGGAAAAGGACGAAGTCTGAATGATGTTGTAGTCGATCCCCGCTTCCTCAAGTACCTCCACGGCGCCTTGGAACCGGTCCTGGGCGGGACGGATATGTACGGGTCCGCGCAGGACCGTGATCCGCTTGCTGCCGCGGGCGATCATTTCCTGAGCGGCCAGCCGTCCGCCCTTGCGTCCGTCCGAGTACACTGACGGGCTGTCGCTGGACGTACGGTCCAGAAACACGACCGGGATGTTCAGCTTAGCGTAAATGTCTGAGTCCGGACGGTTGGTTGAAGAGATGACGCCGACCACGTTATTTTGAATGAAGGTCTGGATGTACTCCTGTTCCTTCTGCTCGTTCTCGTCACTATTGCCGAAAATGATGCGGAATTCGTTAGCCTGCATGCCGTCCTCCACGCCCCGCGCCAACTGCGGGAAGTAAGGGTTTGTAATGTCAGGCAGCAAAAGTCCGATCAGCTTCGACTTGCGTGTGTATAATGATCTTGCAACCTCGTTTGGCGCATAATTCAACGCTCTAACCGCGTCTTCCACTTTCTTGCGGGTATCGGCGTGTACGTATCCTGTTTCATTAATGCACCGGGATACGGTCGCAACCGAAACCCCTGCATGGCGTGCTACATCTTTAATCGTTACCATCTGAAATTATCACCTCGAAATGTGGAACCGGTTACACACATAAAGTAACACATCACTTTGCGTTTGACAATAGCGCTTTCAAAAGTTTTTGATTGGATAATTTTTGCAGGTGGCATAAAATGCAGGCGTGGTGCGGAAAAAAAGCACAGTGTGCTTGGTGTCCTCAGTACCGTATAGGGCGTAAAAGTAACAGCTATTTTGTGATCACTACTTCCGCCCAGTCATCCATTGCTGCGAACAACGGAAAAAGTGCAGTTCATTTCCGATTCACTGGCTTGCGGCCGTTTCACCGTAAATGAACTGCACTTATGCAACTGTTAGCTTGTAACGATCTGTTTTGCCAAACAAGAGTAAATTTCAGATACTTCGAGGCACTTTGTCCCTTGCCACTCAACCGTTCTTGATTCCTGCCTCATCCCTGCTGTATTCCTGCTTTATTCCTGCTTTATTCCTGCTTTATTCCTGCTTCATTCCGGACCGTTCCACCCATACGATCTCCGCCTGCGGATCGGCTTTGCGAACTACCGCCTTGAAGCGCGGCACATCCAGCAGATGCACACTGTACATCAATCGCGTCTGAGCGGAAACCCGCGCGTAGTCGCTGTCACGATCCATCTCACGATCACGGTCATGGCCGATCCCGGCATCATTCCACGCGAGTCCTTCAAGCCGCAGCCGGCTTTTCATTTCGGCTTCCACCTGCCGGGGATTCGCCGTCGTCACGCCGGCCAATCGGCGAAACCCGAATATGACGATCCCGGCGGTTTCATACGCCGCAAGGCAGGCGAACGCGGAGTACAGCGTCCGCTCCCACCCCAAAGCCGCGCCGGCGGTGACCAGCACCAGGGCGTGGCAGAGCAATAGCAGCCGCTCCACGGAGATGGCCGGGCGGGTGCCCGCCTGAATCCCGGCCGATCGGATGCGGTCGGTTTTTTCAAGGCCGAGCGCGTCCAGCAGGCCGCCTGATTTGACGGCCAGCCCGCCGCCGAAGCCAAGGCACAGGCCGCCGGCCAGCGCGGCAATGACCGGCTCACCGCTGACGGCTGGCAGCGGCGCCAGCAGGAACGCCGACCCGGCAAATGCAAGCAGCCCCGGGAGCACCTGGAGCAATATTTTTTTCCGGCCCAGAAGTGAATAAAAGAACAGCAGCGGCAAATTAAACAGCACCAGCAGCATCCCGAAATGATTATCGGTGTGAAACGACACCAGGCCGGAAATGCCGGTGACGCCGCCGGCGATCAGCTCGTGCGGATGCAGAAACAGCTCAACGCCGACCGAGGCGGCGATGCCGCCGATCACCGATTTGAAGATGGCATGCTTGCTGTTTCTGCCGGAAGCTCCAAATGTTTTTCTCATGACCATACGGCCTGCTTGATCGGATCATGCATAACCTTCCCTCCCTAAACTGAAATGGAAGTCCATTGGATGGGATCGCATTTACCCAAACATTCGTTAGTCTTATCCAGCCACTTCACCATCACGAACAATGGAACTAGCCTTGCAGCATTCTTTCGACTTTTTACAGCGCCTCTTCCTTCTGAATTCCCGGTTTTCGGTCCTTAAATTTGATCCAGCGGTTCAAGAAGGTAAAAATCGATTTCGACTGCTTGGTCAGCAGCGGACCCAAGATGGCCAGGATCAGCACGTAGATCGCCGAGAACGGCTGGAGGATTTCCATCAGGCCGCCGTCTTTGCCAAGGTTCGCCATAATGATCGAAAATTCGCCCCGCGAGACGATCGTCAGCCCGATGTTGGCCGATGCTTTGGGAGACAGCGAAGCCGTTCGCCCGGCCAGCATGCCTGCACTAAAGTTCCCGATCAGCGTCACAATGACCGCTGCCAGCGCAAGCCATATGGCACTTCCGCCCAAGGACATCGGATCAATGGACAGGCCGAAGCTGAAGAAGAAGATCGCCCCGAAAAAATCCCGGAACGGCATGATCAAATGCTCGATCCGCTTGGCGTGTTCCGTTTCGGCCAGCACCAGCCCGACCAGCAGCGCCCCGATCGCCTCGGCCACGTGGATCGTTTCGGAAAAGCCGGCGACCAGAAACAGCGCGCCGAAAATAACCAGGGCAAACAGCTCGTTGGAACGGATCCGCAGCCATTTGTTCAGATAAGGCACCGCTTTACGTCCGAGAATAATGACGGCGAGCATAAACCCGAGCGACACAAGTGCCGACAGCAGCACGCCGCCGATCGAGCTGGAGTCGCTGAGCACAAAGCCGGACAGAATCGAGATATACACAGCGAGGAAGACGTCCTCGAACATGATGATGCCGAGAATCATTTCGGTTTCTGCATTGGCGGTCCGTTTCAGGTCCACCAGCACCTTCGCTACGATCGCGCTGGACGAAATCGTCGTAATTCCTGCGATAATCAGCGTCTCGGCGAGCGGAAACCCGCTGAAAAATCCGAGCATCAGCCCAAGCGTAAAATTAATGCCGATATATATTGAACCGCCTACGGCTATCGATCGTCCCGACTTGATCAGCCGGCCGACGGAGAATTCGAGCCCGAGGTAGAACAGCAGGAACAAAACGCCGATCCGGCCCATAAAATCGATAAACGGCGCGCTGTCGATAAACCGGAAGTCGAAATGCCACAGCTCCATCGCATGCGGACCTACCGCCATGCCGATCAGGATATAGAACGGGATCACCGAAAACCGCAGCTTTGCCGAGATCAGTCCCCCAAGTGCAATGAGGACTAGCGCTAATCCAATTTCAAATATCAAATGCTCCATCCTTTCACCCGCTTCCGTTCATTAGAATTTGTTTGAACCGCTTTTGCTGCTCCCGTTCTCCGATGGCGACAACCGTCGCCTCCGCGTTCAGCACGGCTTCCGGGCCGGGATTCACTTGTTTTCCGTTACGTTTATCCAGCAGCGCGATCACCGAGACTCCGGCATTTTGCCGAATGTTCAGCTCACCGATCGTTTTTCCCGTGCATCCATAATGCGGCTCGATCCGGTACCACTCGATTGTCAGCTCGTCAAACGCCATTTCCACCCGTTCGAGCTGCTTCGGTTTGTACGTCATACCGCCGACAAGAGCGGCCAGCTGCCGCGCCTCCGGATCTTCCAGGGTCACCATCGAGATGCTTTGGTCCAAATCCTCGTACGAAAAATGGTACAGCTCACGCCGGCCGTCATCATGAATGACCACGACCATCCGGTCGCCGCTGGCGGTATCCATTACATATTTCATCCCGATTCCGGGCAATACAGACTCACGAATATCCATGAGAATAGCCTCCTGTAATTTACATGTTTATATTTGAGAAATATTTCACATATTATTGGGTTGATGCAAGTGGCAGAATGCCACGTTTTTTCGAAAAAGCGCGAGGCAACCGCAACAAAACACACTCAGACTAAATGCTGCCGTAACAAAGGTATACAACTTGCCATCAAAGCCATCGCAATCCGCAGCAAATCCAGCACTGCATCCAAGCCCAAAAAGCCTGGCTGATCCATCATAAAAAAACAACGAAATATGCCTAACCGATTTACTTTCATGCTAAATCCAGCCGTTGCAGATAATACAAACGATTCAACGATAAATCGTGACAAAAATACCAATAACGAAATTCTTCACACGTCAGTCAACACAACGGCATTGCCACACGCAGCGAACAGCAGCTATCACAGAGCCAAGCCATCCTGCGGTCACTCATCCATTTTTGGGTACACGAAACGAACCGTCCCGCTATCGGCTTTTTTACAGTCCAGGTGCGAGAATGCCCCGGCACATGCCAATAAGGAACCGTCTATTCAGGGAGGAGATTAAGCCACATAACTCGAGGTAAATTTTATCGGAAGCAGCAGTAAATATTTTTTGCGGAGAAAAACACACGGAACAAAGGGCAGCCGCGGTTTCGGAATACGCAGCACAAGCAGCAGCGGCAGCACAAAACAGAGAGGAAGCGCTGACGCCAGCATGATCAGTCTCTGCATGAGGGTTGGCGTTTTCCGTACCAGCGGTTTGCTTGGAGGATCGATCCGGCTGTACACCGTCTCGGTTTCCGTCGAACTTGCAGGGGAGGTAAACACTTCTTCTTCCAGGGAAACGGGAAAGGTTGCCATCTGAATGACACCCAGAACGACAATGAACATCATCCGAAGTCTATTCATCCATGCTGCCATCCTATCCCCCCTCTTGTGAAAAATTCATATATGATTATTCTAACACAAATTAGAGGATGTCTTCAAACCGATGGACAAGCCGGGACAAGCTGAGAACACCCTGATAAAAATTTTTGATCGATTTTGAAGGGCTGACGCAAGCGGTTGCCTCGATACGAGAACTCCAGAGATGATGACCTAGACAGCAATAGCAATAGGACCAAAAAACCGGCGGAACCAAGGAGTTCCACCGGTTTTCTTCACACTCTAGCCAGAAAAAACTTGCAGATAAGCTTATTCCGCCCAATTCACCGCGATCTCAATCCCTTCCGGTACGCCGGGGTATCGGATCAAGACCGTTTTTGAACCGGGATCATAGGCACAGGCTGCCGGCTGTCCCCCTGCCGTCACTGCCGACGGTTCAGCCGGAACGCGAATACGCGTGCTGACCGTCATTTCGGAAGGGGACTCGGAGACGAATGTCAGCTTGCCTTCGAGGTACTGCTCCTCGCGAATTCGGGATGCGCTGACAAGAATGACCGGTTGGTCCTGCAACTGTGCCGCAGGATGGTCCAGATCATACAAAAGGCGGTCATCACCGGGCTGAAGTTCCACGCGGCTCAGCACGGGCAGCTCCGGATCAAAGAGATCGACGAACGCCCCTTCGAGCTGTGCCGCCGGCTCCGCGGCATCGCGCTCGTCGAGCGCATGCGCGATCACATACGGACCGCGCCGGATGTGAAGCAGGCCGCTCTCAAGGTACGCGTCCTGCTCCCCGCGGAACTGAAGCGCCTGACGCACGCTGCTCCGCACCTGCTCGGCGCCTGCATCCGAGCGGGACAGCTCGGCAGGATGCTGCCGGTAGTACAGCACGGCCCCATCGCCGACGCGGTGCTCTCCTTCGCCCGGGTTACGCCCCAGCCCCATCGACTCGAACAGATGCTCTTCCGGCCGGTCATAGGCGCGGCCGGCGTCGCGGTTCCACCATTCCTGCACGTTGTGGAATGGATCGCTCCCATCGCCGTAATAGATCAACACGCCTCCCTCGCGGACCCACTGCCCGAGAACCTGGTGAATGCCGGGATGCTCCGGCTTCATCAGCTCGTAGCTCAGCAGCAGCACGCGGTAATCCGCCAAATATCCCGGAAAGGTCAGGATATTGTCCAGCTGGACCGGCCGCAGCGGAATGCCGGCTTTGACGAGTGGCAGCGCCATCCCGTAAAAGGCGGACCAATCCAGCAGCTCCTGCTGCGCTTCGCTCAGCTCTTCCGTGCCGGAGGTGCCGTCGTACTTAAACTCCTGTTTGCGTCCGTCTTCGTCCGGATCGACGTCTCCCCGCTGATACATCGCGGAGTTCGCCAGCAGAACGCCGACGCCGGTCGTCGCCTCGCCTTCCTGCACATCCCCGTCATACCGGTGAATGTCACGCAGCACGTTCATGACGGTAAGCAGGGACGTTTTATAGCCTGCCGGGATGACTTCCTTGCCGCTGCCGCCCTCTTTCGGATACCCCAGTTCGAACACCCGCCAAGGCCAAGGGCATACCTCGTATTGGGAAACGCCCGGATGCAGCAGCGAGGCCACGACCGTCGAGCGGTAATTGTACGCGTAATCCTTCCACGTATAGCGCGGATTGTCCTCGATCGGGTCGTGGAGGAACCACATTTCGCGGCCTGTGCCGCGGGTCAGCTCCTGCATGACGCCATACTCCAGGAATGCCGTTTCGAAAGTACGTTCCTTACGGACACCCTTATAGACGTTTGCGGTCCGTGCAGTTCCCGTCCAGATCTGGGCGATGAAGCCGTCGCAGGCCGGCATGTTCACGAGCAGCGCTTCCGGGCTGATAATCCGCCACTGCGTGTAGTTGATCAGGCTGTGCGTCGGGACATAGAAGCGGACTGTGCGGCCATAGTGAACAAGCGCATACTCCTTCATCTGGCTGCAGATCCGGTCCAGCGTCCGGTAGTACACATACGCTTTCAGCTTGGAAGCGCGGTATTGGGCGTCAGGCGACGAGTGCGGAGGAATCCAATCCTCACCGTAGTAGTTCCGCCACTCCCGCTTGAAGGCTTCGGAGTAACCCGAAGCCGCCCAGAATTCCGGCTCCTCCATATGGATGGCCTCGACGCCGCTGTCGATCGCCCGCTTGATGTGAGTCGCCAAATACTCGGCGAACGAGACGGTCGGCACCATGTACGGGACGTCCTTGCCGTGGCTTACCTGATCCCCCGCCCGGTTGACCTGGGCTTCATCCCAGTGATTGCGCCCGTCGAAGCGGCCGTACAAATAATCCTGGTACTCCCCCCAAGATACGCCGGTCATCAGATGAATCGTGTATCCTGCCTGCTTCCAGCCTTGAATGCGCTCCGGCAAATCATCCGATATGCCGTAGACCATAACGAAATCCGTGCGGAGATCATACTTCGGCCCGTAAGGACGGGATTCCTGAAATCCCGTCCACTCCGGCCCCTTGCTTCCCAATCGGCTGCTCAAGGGTGAACCCTCCTTTAGTTAGGCATCGACAATTTGACGACTTCTTTCCCTTTCAGCTCTTCGTTTACATACTTCATGGCGTCATCGTAACCGGTGTTCTTGATTTGCTCGCGAAGGTCGTTGATCACCTTCAGGGCCGCATCGTCCGACTTGGCGAAGATCGCCTGCTTCCATACGTCGTTGATTTGGTCCATGGACGGCTTCAGCGTTTCCCATTGCGGCGATTTGGTGATCACATCCCCCGGATTGAAGGCGGAAATGACGCTGATACCGTTCGGACGCAAAATTTTACGCGCGTTGTCCATCGCTTTCAGGCGATCCTGATCTGCCCAAATATCACCGCCGCCGACCGAATTAATGCGATCCATGCCGGTCATATTTTCCAGCCCAATGCTGATGCCTTCGTTCTTCTTGGCCTTGCCTGTGGTGTCCGCTGTAAACTTGTCGAACCATTCTTGTTTGGCGGTCGGTTTGCCATCAACCATATCCCATTGCGTTCCCTGAATGCCGTAATGCACAAGCATAAAGCCTTCGTCGGAAGCGAGGAAATCGAGCAGCTTCAGCGCGGCGTCGACGTTTTTGGCTTTTTTCGTGATGACGGTAACGTTATTTCCTTGAATGTTCAGGTCGACCGGACGGTTCGGTTCTGCTCCGGCCCGCTCAAGCGGTCCGACAGGGACGTAATCGCTGCCCGGATGCGCTTTCACATATTCCTTGGAAGCGTCCAGAATGGCTGGGTAGTGCGCCGACAGTACCGCGATGCGCCCCTGCTTGATTTTCTCGTTCGCGATCGGGTCGGTCTGCGTAAAAGCATCCGGATCCAGCAGTCCTTCGGAAATCAGCTTACGGTAATACAGCGTGTAATCCTCGTAAGCCTTCGTGAAGAACACATGCTCCAGCGTGCCGTCGCCTTTATCCTGATAATCGGCCCCGTAGAACATTGTATTCCCGATGCCTACCGCCCATCCGTCATGGAAGCCGCCGAGTGGAATGACCGGTGCGCCGTTTTCGCTCAGATTGGCATCCTTGATCTTTTTCAGGAAATTGTAGAAATCGTCCTTGGTCTTCACGGACTGCGGATCGACTCCGATCTTATCGGCAATGTCCTTCCGCACGTAAAATCCGTACAGCCAGTCGTTGACGTCCTTGTCTGTTGCCGGCTGGTTCTGGTACATCATGTACTTCTTGCCGTCAATTCCGCCGATCGCTTTTTCGTACAGCGCCGGCGGCACGTTTTCCTTGGCGATCGCCTTGGCCAGGTTCGGATACTGGTCGATTTTATCCGTCAAATCCACAAGCTGGCCTTCTTTAGCAGCCTTGATGATGCCGTCCAGCTCGCCGCCCCAGGCAGGGCCGGTATAAATGTCCGGCAGGTCCTGTGTCGCAAAAATCGTGTTGACCTTCTCCGCCTCGCTGCCTTTCGTATAGTCGATTTTTACCTTGATGCCGGTTTTCTCCTCGATCGCTTTGAGTACAGGGTTCGATTCCGAATCAGAGCCTGAGGAACCGTTCCAGTTATTCAGCACCGTGAGCGTAACCGTCTTGGAGTCCGCGCCTTTGTCTCCCCCGTCCGCACTGTCGCCGCTGCCGCTGCTGCTGCATCCGTACAGCATGCCGGATATCAGGGTAAACGCCATCAGAGAAGCTGCCAATTTAAACCGCTTTTTTCTCATATGAACCTCCCAATTTGTTTGAATGAATGTATATGATATAGTCCCGCATGCAGGACGTCTATCCTTACCCTTTGACGGATCCGATCATCGTTCCCTTGACAAAATAGCGCTGCAGGAACGGATAGATACACAGGATCGGAAACACGGTAATGACGAGCAGTGCCATCCGGAGCGATTCCGGCGTAGCCCCCGCCGCGCTGACATTGACGGTTTGTCCACCCTGCTGTGCAGCACGCTGCATCGAGGACGACAGCGCCTCCGCTTCGGTCAGCATTTGCTGAAGCAGGGTCTGCACCGGGATGAGGCTTTTGTTGGACACGTAATAGGTGCCGGTGAACCAGTCGTTCCAGTGCATCACGCCGACGAACAGCGAAATAGTCGCCAGTACCGGCCCGGACAGCGGCAGTATGATGCGCATGAAGATTTGGAAATCGCCCAAGCCGTCAATCCGGGCGGCTTCCTCCAGCTCTTCGGGAATGCCTTGTATAAAAGTCCGAATAATGACGATATGCATAAAATTGAACAGGAACGGAATGACATACACCCAGAAGTTGTTGATCAGGTGAAGTTTCTGCAGCGTAATGAAATACGGGATAAAGCCTGCGCTGAAAATCGTGGGCAGAAAAATGTAAAAGGTGAAAAACGTGCGCCCGGGCAGCGTTTTTTTGGCCAAGGCATAGGCCATCAGCGTACTGAGCAGCACACTAAGCACCGTGCCGAGCAGCGTCCGTAAAATCGTGATTTTGTAAGCCTGCCAAATCTGCGGATTATCGAACACCTGGGCGTAATTGTCCAGCGTAAATTTCCGCGGAAAGAAATACAGAGCCCCCATCATGGAATCTTTACCGTCATTAAGCGAGTACACAAGCACGTAAATGAACGGATAAATCATGGAAAAGGCGAACAGCGCAAGCAGGAAATAATTCAATGCGGTAAACCAGGAAAACGATCGTTTCTCCACGTAGGTTCCCTCCTTAGAACAGTGATACGTCGCTGACCTTCCGTGCAATCCTGTTGACGGTGACGATCAGGACCAGTGCAATCAGGCTCTGGAACAAGCCGACAGCCGCCGCATAGCTTAGCCGGCCCTGCTGGATGCCCTGAGTGATGACATGGACGTCGAGCACGCTGCCGATGGCTGCGGTGGAAGGACCGTTCAGAAGCAGAAGCTGCTCGAAGCCCGCGCTCATCAGGCTTCCCGTCGCCAGAATAAACAGAATGACCGCAACGTTGCGGATGCCCGGCAGGGTCACGTGCCAAATCAGGCGGAAACGGCCGGCGCCGTCGATTTTCGCTGCTTCATACAGCTGCTGGTCAATGCCCGCAATGGCCGCCATGTAGATGATCGAGTTCCAGCCGATGTTCTTCCAAACATCCGAGCCGATAATGACTTCATAGAACCACGAAGTATTGTACAGAAATTGGATCGGCTCTACGCCCATCGACGACAGCAGGTCGTTGACCGGCCCGCCATAGGTAGCGAAGAGGCGCTGCATCAAGGTGACGACGACGATCCAGGAAATGAAATAAGGCAAATAGGATAAAGTTTGAACGGTTTTCTTGAATTTCAGATTTCGGATTTCATTGAGGAGGATCGCAAGGATGATGGGCATCGGAAATCCGATGATCAGTTTCATCAGGCTGATGATGATAGTGTTGCGGATAATGTCTGTCGATTGGTAGTAGTCGAAAAACTGCTTGAAGTATTTCAATCCCGCCCATGGGCTGCCGGTAAAACCGCCCACGAACGTATAGTCGCGGAAGGCGACCTGAATCCCGTAAAGCGGAACGTAGGAGAACAGAAAAAACCAGATGATCCCCGGAAGCATGAACAAGTAAAACAACTTATGCTTCCAGATCCGCTTCCACAGTGTTGACGAACTCATAAGCTCCACCTCTGTTTTCGGATAGTTTGGACGTTCCAGGTTTCGGCAAAGCGCTTATTTCTCAGTCTTCCTCCCCTCATATCTTTGTAAGCGATTACACAACATATTCAGCTGTTCTCTTATCTACTTGACCTCCCTTGAAACGATGTCGATTCATGGAAGCTCTTGGATTAACCATAATATAATATAAATATTTAACATATTCAATATGTTAATAAAAATAAAAAAGACCTTTTCGAATTGAAAAGGTCTTTTTTCTATACTGCATCGCTTCTTCCGATGGAAAATTAACGCGGTTTCACAGGCCCGGTTGTCTGTCCGACAACCAGCTCGGGAACGAGCAACGTCTTCGTGTAGCCTCCGCTCCGGTCCGTCCCCTCCCCAATGATGTCCACCAGCGTTTCCGCCGCGCGTAGGCCCATTTCATACTCAAACTGCTTGATATGCGTAAAAACGCTGAGCTCTTCCACAACGGAGGTCGGGTCGTCGAAGCTGACGATCGAGAGGTCGCCTGGGATGGACAGCCCGTTTCTCTTCGCCATCTGCTGGATCTGTACGCCAAGCTTGCCGTTCAGCGTGATGTAGGCGGTCGCCAGACCGCTGCGGATATACCGGTACAGCGGGTGCTTCTCCGGCTCATCCGAAGCATGAATCCGAAAGCCCGTAATGATATGGGCCGGGTTGATCAGCGCGCCCTTATCCTTCAAGGCGTCCATGTAGCCTTCGATGCGCTCCTGGACGGTGACGGTCTGCAGCGGAGAATCGGAGCAAATGGCGATTTCACGGTGGCCCAGCTCCCACAAATGCTCTACGGCAAGCCGCGTCCCCAGCCGCCCGTCGGCCGCGATGTAATTGGTTTCGACACCCGGCAGAAACCGGTCGATCAAGACAAAAGGAAAGCCGGAGAACTTCAGGTTCAAAATTTCGTCGTTGTAATGCTCCTCGTCCACCGGGAACACCAGAATTCCTTCCGCACCGATCTGTTTCAAGGTTTTGATCGCTTCCTTTTCGTGCTCCAAATCCCCCTCGGACAGCAGAATCATGGTCCGGTATCCCTTGCTGCTGAGCCCTCTGCGGACACCGTCGATCAGCCGGACGGCAAAATAATCGTAAATCGAAGGCATCACAAGCCCGATGAGCCCCGTTTTCTGCTTCGCCTCTTCCGGAGCCCGGCCAAAGACCGGACGCGGTACCTCAGCTTCTTCCGCGGCCGCCGGCTCGCTGACAAAGCTGCCTTTTCCGGGGACCCGGCTGATGACGTTTTCGTTCGCGAGGCCGGTCAGCGCTTTCACAACCGTAATTTTGCTTACATCAAAGCGGTCCATGAGTTCCTTCTCCGTCGGGATACGATCACCGGACTTCAGGCCTTCCGATTCGATCAGTTCCCGGATGTACTGCTGTATTTTTTGATACAGCGGGGTCCGTGCGGTAACATTCAACAGGATCACCATACTTTAATTTGAGATTTTGTTATATATATTATCGGCTGGAACATGGGTTCGCAACATTCATCCTGACTAAAAAAATGGTCTATTCGTCTGATTCCTTAATTTGATATATTATATATGTTATATTGAATAGCGGATTTTGTATAGCGGGGTTTTGCAAAAATGTCGCAATAACGCAAAAAAAGACGACCGCAATGCGGCAGCCTTTTTTTGAATCCATGCCTTTTCGAAATCGGAGTGAGCTTACACATTCAGCTCCAGCTTGGCATGATATTGACGGTACTGCGGGTCCTCCCCCGCGACCATCATGCCCATGCCCCAATCGATATGAGTCTCCCGGCTAGGCGGATCGGCAGGATCGCGGTATTGGAACAGGACGTTTCTGCGCGGCCGGCTGCTCTTGTTGCGGTCGGACCCGTGAATCGTCAGGTAGTTGAAGAACAGCACATCGCCTGCGCTTGCCGGGCATGGTGTGCCCATGCTCACCGGGTAATCGCGGTGATCGAGGTAGTACCTGCCTACATGGGGAAGCGGTCCCTGCTTATGGGATCCGGGCACGACGCACAGGCAGCCGTTTTCCATATCCGCATCGTCGAGATGAACACTGGCGGCAAGCATCGTATGGCGATCATGAGGGAAATACGGATAATCCTGGTGCATCGGAAAAGCGGCGCCCTGCTCCGGCGGCTTGACCAGCATTTTGGTATGATGGAGCTGGACGTTGGGACCGATCAGCTGCGTCAGAACGCCCGTCATACGCGGATGCGCTACGGCACGGGTGAAGCTTGCGTCGTGAAACTGCAGATCGTGAAAGCCTTTGAGCACCAGCTTCTTCAATTCGTCCTGGGGAATGTAATCGCCCTGCCAAGTATGGTTGGCGTCCTGCTTGGCCGCAGCCGCCTTGGCAATCGTACGCTCCACCGCATACTGCATATCCTTGACTTCCTCTGCGCTGAACACGCCGCGGACGAGCAAATAACCGTTTTCGTTATAAAATTCGACGTCTTCTCTGCTAATCATCTTTCCGTTCCCTCCCGTAACATTTGAATGACAAATCGTGAATACGCCTTCATTATAGGGATAACGGACACCTGACGTCTTTGCCGGATTGGAACCTGTTTTTGTCGGATTCGGACACGAATGGATGAGGAGGACTTGAAATGGATCATCTCGTCTGGGGAGCCGCCCTGTCTAAACTGCATTCAACCGTCGGAGAGCTAACCGAAGAGGATTTATGCATCCGCATACATTATTGGGGAGCCCTTGCGGAGCACCGGAGCAACTTAGAGCATAAGCATTCTTTTTTTGAAATGTGTTATGTCGCGGGCGGTGAAGGAACGTATGTGGATGAAGGCCGGATCCATCCGTTAGCAAAAGGAACGCTGTTCATTTCCAATCCCTACCGCATGCACCGTATTGAAAGCACAGGGATGCAGCTCATATGGCTCGCCTTCGATGTGGATGCCGGGCGCACCTCAGCGCCCTGGAACGGTCAATTTGCACGGCTGGCGCAGTCGGACTGCTATATTCTTCACGGAGCTGAAAACAGCCCGGCCGTCCTGCTCTGGAAAGCGATTATGCAAGCGGCCGCCGAACTGGATACCGCCCGATTTCCGCTGGACCGGCTGGTACTTGTGCTTGTGGCTGCGCTGCCGCAAACCTTTACGCCGGACCGCCAGCAGCACAAGCCGACGCTGCCTCCGCCCCGCTCCGCTTCACTGAGGCAGGCGCTCCAATTCATCCGTGATAACCTGGAGTCGCCGCTAAAGCTGGAAGATGTGGCGCGGTATTTTCATATATCGGGAAGACATCTGGCCCGTTTGTTCCAGAAGGAGCTCAAAATGACCTTCACGGCATACGTCCGCCAGGAAAGGATCCGGCTAGCGGCGTACCTTCTGCGCGAGACGGACCGCTCCGTCAAGGAAATCGCCGACCTAACGGGATTCGGCTCCGTTCACTATTTTACCAGGATGTTCTCGGCTGCCGCCGGCATTCCCCCGGCCGCTTACCGGATCGCGCCACAGCAAAAAGGCATGCCCTTCGAAGAGGAGCATGCCTGATTTCAAAATGTGTTCATAGGCGTAACATTTGTACGGTTACTACGCGGGCTTCACGCTCTCCCGGTAATGGGCGGAGCCTCATTGGGACCAAAGGATACATTGATCCGATGATCCAGCACGACGGAGTCTTCCGGTTCAAACCGGATGCCCGTCGTAATATGGAACGGTGTTTCAATGAAGCGGATGCTCAGCTCCAGCGTATCCGGGGACTTCCATGTAAAGCTTGACACATTTGCGGTCTCGCGGGGCATGATCAGATCAGACGTGCCTTCCAGCCATTTCCCGCGTCCCAAAGGCAATGCAAAATGCTTCCCGCCGGTCTCATACAGGTCAACCACCGCCTGATCGGCCTCGAAACGGACCGAAATCCGGCTCCAGTTCATGTCGTTGTCGTCCAGCACATAGTTTTTGCCGCTGACGGCGGATTCTAATTCCGGTTGAATGCTGTACGCGAGCGGAGCAAGCTGCAGGCTGCGGATCCGTTCCTGCAATCGGTCCTGCGTTTCTTCGTTCAGCGGGAGCTCCTCTCCGGCCATCGCTGGCAGCAGACGCTCCCAGACGGCGTTCATCACTTCCTGCATCTGGTTCGTTCCGCTCGTGACAGCAAGCACCGCCTCCTGCTCCGGCATGACGATGCAGAACTGGCCGAAGGCTCCGTCTCCGCGGTAGGCGCCGTGCCGGCATCTCCAGAATTGGTAGCCGTATCCCTGCGCCCAGTCGCTTTCCCCGCCGTCTCCGTTGGAGATCTGCTTCGAGGTCGCCTCCTCTACCCACGCTTCCGGAATCAGCTGACTGCCGTTCCATGCCCCTCGCTGCAAAAACAGCTGGCCGAACTTGGCGATGTCTTCCGTCGTGATGCTCAGTCCGAAACCTCCAGTGTTGATTCCCCGCGGACAGGACTCCCAAGTGGGGTTGTGAATGCCCAGCGGCTCAAACAGCCGCTTCTGCAAAAATTGAAGCAGCGTCTGCCCGGTCACGGATTGCAGAATGGCCGACAGCATATAGGTTGCACCCGTGTTGTACACAAAATGGGTGCCGGGCGTATGCTCCACCGGAGCCGCGAGAAAGGCCTTGGCCCAATTCCCGTCCGTGCAGCGGTCAATGGCCCCCATCGTATCCTGGTCATTCCCCGTGCCCATCATCAGCAGATGCCGGATGTTCATGGCAGCCAAATTCGGGCTGACTTCCTCCGGCAAGTCGTCCGGGAAGAACGTAACGACCTTGTCTTCCAAAGACAGCAGACCCTCGTGCACCGCGAGGCCGATGGCTGTGGAAGTAAAGCTCTTGCTCAGCGAAAACAGCATGTGCGGCAGCTCCGGGGCATAAGGCCCCCACCAGCCTTCCGCAGCCACCTGTCCGCGGCGAAGGAGCATAAAGCTGTGCAGCTCAATGCCCTTGGCCTGTACCTCGTCCAGAAAATCAAGGATGGCCGCCCCGGGAATGCCCAGCGCTTCCGGTCTGCTTCTTGGTAATTGCAGGCTTGTATTTTCCATGGTTTCACACCCCTTTCGTTACAAACGTACCGCAGCCACATAGCAATTTCAAGCATTTTGTTTCCGCTTACAATCGGATTCCTTTATCGCCTTGCGTTGACCCTGTCCTGCTGTGCTATTATAATCCCTGATACCAAATCAAGATGGGAGGCTGACATGTCATGAAGTACCGCAGATTGGGCGGCACAGGCTTGGAAGTATCTAATCTTTGCCTGGGCACGATGGCTTTTGGAAGATGGATCGATGACGAAGCGCCGGTGCGGATCCTGGATCATGCGATCGATCAGGGAATTAATTTTATCGACACCGCCAACTATTACGGCAAGGGGCAGGATGCCGACGTTCCGCACGGAACAGGCGAAAGCGAGGACATTATCGGCCGTGCCCTGAAGGGCAGACGGGATCAGGTCGTTCTGGCGACGAAAGTGGGCATCCGGTCGGGGTTCGGGAAAAATGACAGCGGCCTGTCGCGGACCCATATTTTGCGCGAAGTCGATAAGTCGCTGCAGCGCCTTCAGACGGATTACATCGACCTGTACCAGGTACATATTTTCGACCCGCACACGCCGCTGGAAGAAACGCTGCGGGCTCTGGACGACCTTGTTCGCCAGGGAAAAGTAAGGTACATCGGCTGCTCCAATTATGCCGCCTGGCAGATTGCCAAAGCGCATGCGATCAGCGAGCGGATGAACCTCGAAAAGTTCATTTCCGTGCAGCCGCAGTACAACCTGCTCTCCCGGGAAATCGAACAGGAACTTCTGCCGTTCTGCACCTCGGAGGACGTCGGCGTAATGGTATACAGTCCGATGGCCCGCGGAATGCTCTCCGGCAAGTACAAAGCGCCAGGGGATGCTCCGCCGGAGAGCCGTGCCGCCAGCGGGGAAAAGCCGCTGCAGCAGTATTTTACCGAGCGGAATTATGAGCTTGTCAAAAAATACGCGGTGCTTGCCGGTCATTACGAAGTCAACCTTTCCCAATACGCACTGTCGTGGGTGCTTAATCAGCCCGCGGTCACAGCCGCCATCATCGGTGCCAGCAAAGTGCATCACGTGACGGATGCCGCGCAGATCAGCGACTGGTCCTGGACGCCGGAAATGCAGCGGGAAGCAAGTGATGTCCGCAGTTCTACGGATGAATCACAGCCTCATTAAAAAACAGTCCCGGCCGAATAAATTGGCCGGGACTGTTTTTTGTCATGCTCACTCGCGCGCCTGTCAACGGGTGGCGATTATACCTAGGCACGTTCGGGCTCCCATTCGGCATTCAGCACATATGTTGCCCGTATTTTGGTATGATGGTCCGGATCCGGCGCTGCCGGAATGCAGATCCCTATCCCCGCTATACTTCCGGCGTTGGCGTCGGCGCCGCGTATTTCCCGTTGGAATACGTCTGGTCGATGATGCTGCGGATCTCTTTCACGCTTTTGCCCTCTTTGACCAGCGAAGCTGCCGTAAGCGCCGTCTCGACGCACACGCCGCAGCGGGTGCCGTGATCGTCCCATACCACGCTTCCGTCCGGGTTGACTTCTTTTATAAAGCAGTTCAAATTGCTTTTGTGGCCTGCACTTTCCCCGCATCCGCAGTAACATGGAATTTGGCTGAGCACTTCCTTTACCCCGGCTGCCGCCATATAGGCCGTTCTGACGGTATCGTTCGCCGGCTGCAGAAACGAAGGAAGCTGCTCCTTCCCGCCGGTCGTCTCCTGTAGATCGCCGTTTGCGGCCATCTGCTGGTGTGCGCCGTGATCGTGCTGCATCGTCTGCTCCGCCGAATCCGGGCCGCCCTTATCCGAGCAGCCGGATACCAGCAGCCCTCCCAGGACGATTCCGAGCACAGACAGCCTTGCCTTACTGCCCATCATCATGTATCTCCCCTTTGATTGTTGTCCATTTTACATAGTATACCATGCCGCCTGCCGGATATATAAATACGGATGACTTCGCAGCCAGTCACGGTGCCTGATCATGTCAGATCCGAGTACTGGCGGGGGCATGGACATTTTCTTAACAGTAATTATTCCGTTTAAGGTGCCGTTTTGATATAATACAGGTATCTAACCTTTATTCCGGATTTTCACAGAAAGGTGATTGCCATGGAACAGTCCATCCATCCGTCCCAGGAATGCGACGCAACCTGCACGGGCTCAGACAATGAATTGGGCAAAATCAAAGAAGCGCTGATCGATGATCAAGCTGCCTCGCAGGTCGCCGATTGGTTTAAAGCCTTTAGTGATCCCACGCGGGTCAAGCTGATCGACGCGCTGCTGCAAAGAGAACTGTGCGTGCATGACCTGACCACCCTGCTCGGCATGGGCCAATCCGCGGTGTCCCACCAGCTGAGGTATTTGCGCAATTTGCGGATCGTCAAACGCCGCAAGGAAGGCAAAACGGCCTATTACTCGCTTGACGATACGCACATCGAACAGATTTTCCTTCAGACGCTGCAGCATACCCAGCATGGATAAATATTATTAACCCAAGACCCTCTGCCTTTGGCGGAAGGGTCTTTTCTTTTTTTGCTTTCGCGGCCAACCGAACCATCCGCCCCCCCCCCCCCCCCTCATTTTTTCCTGAGAAGAAACCAAGGGTTGCCGGCTCCAATAAAGGTCAATGCTGATAACAAGTAATCCATTGATCAGGAGGCAGCTCCATATGAACAGAATGAACAGAAGCCTGCTATCCGTTTTTCTCTTTCTCTCGGTAGCCTTATATACCGGATGGAGCTTTGTATGGCCTGCAGGAGTGGCTGATGCAGAACGTGCCGATACGTTCTTCGGCCCTGATTCTATTCAACAACCTAAGGTTGTTAACGGGAGCGACGGCCAAACCGGGCAGGACCCTTCCTTGGATCCGTCCCTTTTATCGGCAATGCTGCTGGCAAAGGATCCCGTACAAGCCGCGGTGCAGTTTTCCAGGACCCAATGGCTAGACGGAAGCATGAATAACAGCCCGGACGTCGTCATTCTGGCCGATCCCCAGGATAAACCAGGCGCACTTGCGGCAAGCCGTCTTCTGCTTTTTGCAAAGAACGGAACCATGCTGTTTACAGGCAGATATGTAACACCGGAGGCCACCCTAATCGAGCTTGTCCGGCTTCGTCCTTCCGGTCTTGCTTCGCAAAGCGGAGTGCAGGTGATTGCTGCGGGCGACATACATCAGCGGGTTATCGATCAGCTCCGCAGACTGGGCCTCCGCACCGAGCGAATTCAGGCCGCGGCGCCAGAAGCTCTGGCGGGAGCGGTGGATGCTTATACGGCACAGATGTCCGGCAAACATAACCGAGCCGTGATCATGCTCCCCTTGGATCAGAAGCCATTCTCCTCCTCTATGCTCCACCTTTTGCAGGAAAAAGAGGGCTCCCTCCTTTTTGTAAAGCGGTTTTTCATTCCAAGGGAAACCCTTCAGGCGTTAGAACAGCGAAACGGCGGTTCAAATATCTACATTCCAGGTTCGCTGGAAGCGGTCTCCAAACAGGTGGAGCGTAGGCTGCAGCGTTATGGAGAAGTGACAAGAATATCGGGGGACTAGCAGGAGCTCCTCGAACGGCAGCGGGCGGCACCGCATGCAGCGGACCGCCCGTTATTTTGTACACCACAGCTTTGGAATTGTTTCATTATTTCAGCTTCAGCACCCGCATCGCATTTAAGACGGCCAGCAGAGTGACGCCGACATCGGAGAAGACGGCTTCCCACATCGTTGCGATGCCAAAGGCTCCAAGCAGCAGGAAGATCCCTTTGACTGCCAGCGCAAAAACGATGTTCTGCCATACGATTTGGCGCGTACGCCCCGCAATGCCAAGCGCGGTGACGATCTTGGACGGCTCATCGGTCATAATGACGATATCCGCCGCCTCGATGGCAGCGTCCGATCCCAGGCCGCCCATCGCGATCCCCACGTCGGCTCTCGCCAGCACCGGCGTATCGTTCATGCCGTCCCCGACAAAAGCGATTTTTTCCTTGGGCTGCTTCAACCGGCTCAGCCGTTCCATATGCTCTACCTTATCCTGTGGAAGAAGCTCGGCATGCACCTCGTTGACGCCAAGCAGCTTCCCGACCTTCTCCGCCACCGGGCGTGCATCGCCTGTCAGCATAACCGTCTGTTTGCCCCGCTGCTGAAGCGCGCCGACCGCCTGCGCAGCATCTTCCTTCACCTCGTCCGAGATGAGCAGATAACCGGCGTATTCTCCGTTCACGGCCACATATACGACGGTGCCCGGCGCATCCGGCTGCTGAGCCGCAATGCCTTCCTCCTTGAGCAGCTTTGCGTTGCCGGCCAATACTTCCACGCCGTCCAATTTCACGTGAACACCGTGTCCCGCAGCTTCATTGTAGTCCTGTATGCGTGACGCATCTATTTCTTTCCCGTAGGCTTCCCTGATCGATTCGGCAATGGGATGGCTCGAATGAAGTTCGGCGAAGGCTGCAAATTCCAGCAGCTGTTCAGGGCTGATTCCGTCGTGGGTCGGGCGGGTTTCGGTCACCCGGAACGTCCCTTTGGTCAGCGTGCCGGTCTTGTCGAACACGACGTACTTCACATCATTCAAGGCTTCCAGGTAATTGCTCCCTTTGACCAGGATGCCCGCCTTCGAAGCGGCCCCGATCCCTCCAAAAAATCCGAGCGGAATCGATACGACCAGCGCGCAGGGACACGAAATGACGAGAAAGATCAGCGCCCGGTAGATCCAGTCGGAGAACGTCGCGCCGCTCACCACGAGCGGGGGTACGAGCGCAAGAAGCAGGGCGACGATAACGACGACCGGCGTATACAAACGGGCGAATTTCGTGATGAAGTTCTCGGTAGGGGCTTTGTTGCTGCTGGCGTTTTGGACGAGGTCCAAAATTTTGGCCGCGGTGGACTCCCCATAAATCTTGGTCACCTCGATCGTAAGGACGCCATTTTTGTTGATGAATCCGCTCAGCACCTCATCGCCCGCTTCCAGCTCACGCGGCACGGACTCGCCGGTCAGCGCCGAAGTGTCCGCCATCGACCGTCCCTCGGTCACTTTGCCGTCGAGCGGGATCTTCTCTCCCGGTTTGACGATGATCAAATCGCCGACCTGGACTTCCTCCGGCGTCACCTGTTTCGTTCCGTCCCCTGTCTTCAGGTTCGCATAATCCGGCCGGAGATCCATCATGGCGCTGATGGATTTGCGCGAACGGTTAACCGCGATGCCCTGGAACATTTCGCCGATCTGGTAGAAGAGCATGACGGCAACCCCTTCGGGATACTGTCCTACGCAGAACGCCCCAATCGTCGCAACCGACATCAGGAAGTACTCGTCAAACACCTGGCCCCTAAGGATGTTGCGGAGCGCCTGCAGAACGATGTCTCCTCCGGTAATGAGATAGGCCACCAGAAACATGGCGAGCTCGGCCCACCCCGTGACCGGCAGCAGCATCGCGGCTGCCGTGATCACCGCCCCTGCAGCCAGGCGGATCGACATGACACGGATGCCGGAACTGCCGTGATCATGCGAATGACCGTGATCATGGCCGTGGGCATGATCATGCGAATGACCGCCCGCTCCGTGGTCATGACCTTCGTGGGAATGACCGTGATCATGCGCGTACCCATCATGATGATGGCCGCGGGACCTTTGCGGATGATTTCCTGCCGCTTTCGGAACCAGCTCACGCACGCTGACATGCGGCTCTAATTTTTTGACTTTCTTCGTAATCTCCGATATCAGCTGGCCTTGATCTTCTGAGGATTCAAAAGTCAGCGTCTGCTTGACGAAATTTACTGAGCAGGAAGAAATCCCGTCCATCTTCCGGACTCCATCCTCGATCTTCATGGCACAGTTTGCACAATCCAAGCCTTCGAGCAGCAGCTCGCGCTTCACCTTAGAGACGGCTTCAGTCATCTAAATGCCTCCGATCCAATCACGAATATAATATGAGCATATATTCATATATAAACTTGTTAAGCACATTATATTCAGGGATGGAGAAGAATGTCAACCAGCTTTTCCGGGCTTTTCCACCAATGATGGAGAAAAACGAAAAAAAGGCAGAGGCTGTTCCCCTGCCTTTTCTTGCAGCTCACCCGGTCTCATCCGAGACGCACGACATCATCAGCTCCCGGTATTTCCCCGGCGTGACGCCCTCGATCTTTTTAAAAGCCCGGATAAAGACAACGTCGCTCGTATACCCGACCAATTGCGCGATTTGGGCGTTTGTGAATTCCTTGTCAGCCATATGGCGTTTGGCAAGCTCAATCCGTTTCTTTGCGATATGGTCGCTGAGATTGATCCCGCTCTGTTTTTTGTAAAAGGTCGAGACATACTGCGGCGTCATGTCGAAGTGATCCGCCACCATGCCAAGCCCCATGTTCGAATCGGTGAAATGCTCATCCACGAACTGATCCATGTCCTGCAGAAGCTGGGCGCTATGGCCGCTCTTGTCCGCAACCATGCTCTCCGCCAAAATTTCATACAGCCGCTTCATCCGTTTGTGCATTCCTTCGGCCGTTTCATAGGAGAAGATGTCCTTCACCAGATCGATATCGGGTCCGAGAATGTCATTCTGGTCCATGCCCGTGGCGTTCATAATTTTTAAATATGTACTGGTGATGTTAAAGAACAGGCATTTCCCGTATTCCGGCGTGATGCTGCCCGACTCGAAATTCATCGCGTAAATCGTGTCCAGCAGCTGCAGGGCATGGTCGGCGTCACCGCTCCTTACGAAATTAATCAGCTGTACCTCAATATCGACCGGGTAGTAATAATGGGAGTGCACATCCGTAATGTCCTGAAAAAAGATGATCGTCCCGCCGCCCTTAACAATCCGGAATTCCAGGGCAGACGCCGCTTCCGCATAGCTCTCGCTGATGCTCTTCGCACCGCTGTGAGGCAGGCCCACCGCTACGGTAACATCGATCTTGAAGCGTTCCTCGATCATGCCTTTGAGCGCTGTGGCCAGCTCACGGGTCACCTTCTCGCCACCCTCGGCCTGTTCCGCGGCAAAGTTGCACACGATCGCTACCCGGTCCCGGTCCAGCTCAACGGCAAACGCCTTGTGCGGATACTCGATCAGATCCGTGCCAATATTGGATACGATAAAACGGGCAAGCGCCCACTGCTCCTCGCTCGGCTCCGCGTTGAACCTTGCGATGCTGTCCAATTGGACGACCATGACCGAGAAATCGTCACTGACGAACGTAATATCCATAAACCGCAGCGACTGGCCGCCTTCCCGGGACGCGTCGACATCCATCTGCCCCCGGAGCAGGCGCAGCAGGAAGTTGGAGCGGATGACGGGCGTCTGCTGGGCGAGCAGGCTGCGTAAATTTTTTTCGGTATGCAGGGAGCCTTCAATGGACTGCAGGATCAGCTCGTATTCGTTGACCTTCGGCCTTCCGCTCCATTCACTGCCCCTGAGAATGGCATTGACCGTTTTACGCAGCGGACTGTAATTTCGGTAAGCGAAGATGAAGGCTGCGGTCAGTCCCACGGCCAGACAAAGGGCGAACAGGATCAGCGCCCACTGCTTGATCAGAATGATCTGCTGCATAAAGACGCTTTTCGGCGTAACGAGAACGTATTTCCATCCTTCTTTTTCCGATGAGGTATACGATACCATTTTCTGATCGCCATTAATCGTTTGGTTGAACAACCCGCCGGTCCCGGTGATCCGGGACAACAATTCGCCCGGCAGCGGCTGGCGGTCCGTCGCCATGATCGTGCGGCCGTCCGAATTCACGATGTAGATCGAGCTGTCGCTCGCGGATTCAATCTGGGCAAACATTTCCTTAATCTGACTTTCGTCGATCAGAATGACGAAGGTCCCCGTAATATCGCGCCGGTCCCGCCCCGGAAGCGACTGGGCGAAGGTGATGACGTTCAGCGGCGTTTTCTCGATACTCTGCATCGGATCATACTCGGCGGTCCGGAGCAGCGTGGCCGATGGAAGGTAATCCATCGTATGGAAGCTTGTGAGCATGCTTTCCCGCCAGCGGTCGTAACTCATGCCCTGATAGCTGTAATACATATCGTAAAATTTGTGCGAATCGGTGAGAAGCCCGGGCCTCAGCACCAGATCGCTGTTGCGGAAATAGACATAGTAATCCAGGATAAAGTTCGTCAGGCACCCCTGTCTTGACATGGTGTTCCGCATAAATTCGATGAACTGGTACCGGTCGGGACCGCCTGCATCCTGGTCCAGTTTAAGCAAATACTCCAGCTTCGGATCGAAAATGATCTGCTGCGCCAGCTTTTGCACTTCGCTTAATTTGCTGTCCAGGGACAGCTTGAGCTGCTCCAGCATCGCTTGATTGGAACGGTTGGCACCGCTTTCCAAACTTGCTTCGACTTTGGTGTACAAGAAGGCTCCCATCGAGACCGGGATGAGCAGCAGAACCAGATTGGAAATCAGCATCGTCATCCACACGCTTCGCAGATGACCGATTCCAAGCGGACGAAGCAGCCGTTTCACCAAGCATTCCCCCTACCTTGTTCATGTATCGACCGACATGCGCATCAATGAAACTTGTATGTTCATTATAATGCAAGGGACAGGGCTCCGGGCAGTTTTTTATTCCTTGATGGCGCCGATCAGCACCCCTTTGACGAAATACTTCTGTAAGAACGGATACAGGCAGATAATCGGCAGGGTCGACACGATGATGGTGGCATATTTGATTGTTTCGCCGATCGCATACTTGTCGTCCGCAGCCACACCGGTGGACATGGAATCGGTGGAATTGGCGATGAGGATTTCGCGCAAAACGAGCTGCAGCGGGTACATCGTCCGGTCACGCAAATACACCAGCGCCGGAAAATACGAGTTCCAATGCCCAACCGCATACCAAAGAATCATGACCGCGATGACCGGCATCGACAGCGGAATGACGATCCGGAACAGAATGGTCATCTCGCCGGCTCCGTCGATTTTGGCCGATTCTTCGAGCGACACGGGTACGCCCTGGAACGCCGTCCGCATAATAATCAGGTTAAACGTGGAGATCGCTCCCGGGATCAGCAGCGCCCAAGGCGTATTCATCATGCCGAGTTTGCCGACGAGGATGTACGTCGGGATCAGTCCGCCGCTGAACACCATAGTCAGGACGATCGCAAACATCATCAGGTTTTTAAAATACAGGTTCCGACGCGACAGCACATAAGCCCCCAGAGCCGTCATAAACAGGTTAATGGCCGTTCCTGCGGCTACATAAAACAGCGTATTCCGGTACCCGCTTGTGATCATCGGGTTCTTGAAGACGGCTTTGTAAGCCTCGAAGTTAAATCCGAGCGGGCGCAGGAGGATGCCCCGGTGCTGGATAAAGCTCGCCGCGTCGCTCAATGAAGCGAATAATACATACAGGAACGGGTACAGTGTAACGAAGCAGAGCAGCAGCATCAGCAGCGTATTGATCACGCCGAATACCTTTTCGCCGTTCGTTTGTGCAATCATCGGATGATCCCTCCTACCACAGTTTGTTTTCGGACACGCGCTTGCTGATGGCATTTGCCGACACGATCAGAATCAGGCTGATGACGGAATTGAACAGGCCGACCGCCGCGGTAAAGCTGTAGCTCGCCTCCAAAATCCCTTTTCGGTATACATAAGTGGAAATGACATCGGCCGTTTCGTAAGTCAGCGGATTGTACAGCAGAAGCACCTTCTCGCTGCCTACCGACAGCATGTGCCCCATATTCAGAATGAGCATGATGACAATCGTGGGCATGATGCCCGGTATGGTGATATGGAACGTTTGTCTCCAGCGGCTTGCGCCGTCGATTTTGGCCGCCTCATACAGCGTCGGGTCGATATTGGCGATCGATGCCAAATAGATGATGGAGCCCCAGCCGATGCCCTGCCAGATGCCGGACGATACGAAAATAAAACGGAACCAGCCGGCCTCCTTCAGAAAATCGATCGGATCGACGCCGATGAACCCCAGCAGCTGATTGATCAATCCGTCACGGCTTAGGAAGTCAAACATCATCCCCGCGACCACGACAATCGAAATGAAGTGTGGTAAATAGGAGATCGTCTGCACGAATCGCTTGAACGCCATTTTGCGGATCTCGTTCAGCAGCAGCGCCAGCAGGATCGCCGCCGGAAAACCAAACAGCAGATCATAGAAGTTGATGAGGACCGTATTGCGGATGAGCCTCCAGAAATAAATGCCGTTAAAAAAGCTGTCAAAATGCTTGAAACCGACCCATGGGCTTCCCCAGATCCCTTGTGCCGGTGAGTAATCCTTAAAGGCGATCAGGAGACCGTACATCGGTCCGTAATGAAAGATCAAGTAATACGCAATGACGGGGAGCGCCATGAGATAAATGATCCAGTTGCGGCGGAGATCCTTACGGATGGTTTGCCCCGTGGTTAGATCGGTCCGGCTGCGCAGCGGGCGCTTCTTCATCAGTTTCTTATCGGTTACCTGCCACATGTAACCCCCTGCCTTTCCTGCGGAATGTGGTGTTGGAACAAGGGGCGAGCCGGGAAGCGGACATCCCCTGCCCGGCATCTTCGCCGCCTTATGCTTTTTGATTAACGCTTATTGAACCGGTCTAGGGCGGACTGCTGGATTTTGATTGCGTCGTTAATGCCCATCGCCTCGATTTTCTTCACGTACTTATCGAAGTTGTCGATCGGCTCCGCGCCCATAATGAATTTGAGGAACATCTCGTCCTTATACGTGTTGATGTCCGTCATGATCGAAGCGAATTGGGAGCTCTCGTCCTTGGTCGGCGTCACGAGCGGCATTTTGCGTTCCCCGGTCGGCTGGGACCATACGGTCAAGGCATCCTTCTGGTTCGGGAGGGCCAAATACTGCATCTGGAATTCATCGCTGAGCACGAACGGAGCGCTCCACGTCGAACGGTTATGCTTTGCAAAGGATTGCTGAAGGCTGACGCCGCTCGGCGGGTTCAGCACCTCCGGCAGGAAGACCGGCTTGCCTTCCTTCATCGTGTACGCTTCACCCTCTTTGCCGTAGTTGAACAGGAGATTGCCCTGTTCTCCATAAGCATAGTCCAGCCACTTGACCGTTTCGGTCGGGTTCGTGTTGCTGGTCGAGATGGCGGCGCCGATGCCGTTCGTGGCGAAATCCTTTTGCCCCCAAATCGGCTTATCGCCTTTGTTCAGTACCGGATACGGGGCGGCCACCAGATTGAATTTCGGATCCTTATCCTTCATCAGGTTGGCGTATTTGCCGATGCCGCCGCCGTTATACGTTGGAGCGGCTCCCAACTGGTTGCCGGTCATTTTGGCATCGAACAGCTTGTCGTTCGGAGCGGCGAAATCCTTGTCGAGCAGCCCTTCCTTATACCATTGGTTCATCGTAGCCAGGAATTCCTTGTACTCGGGCTGGATCGGTCCGTATTTGACGCTGTTGTCGATCTGGTAGAAGCCGTAGTTGATGCCCCATGCGCCAAGGAAAGGCGCATCCGTGCCGATATCGTCCTTCGTAAAATACAGCGGAATTTCATCGGCTTTCCCGTTGCCGTTCGGATCCTTCTCCTTAAACGCCTTGAGCACTTCATGCCATTCGTCGATCGTCGTCGGCATCTGAAGGCCGAGCTTATCGAGCCAATCCTTGCGGATCGACGGGCCATAGAAGACACGGACCTTATCACCGCCGCGGAAGAACGGGAACATATAGAGGCTTCCGTCGTCGGTGGTCACCTGCTTTTTCCAGTCGGGATGCTCATCCAGCAGTTTTTTCAAATTCGGTGCATATTGGTCGATCAAATCGTTCAGCTTAATAATTTTGTTGTCCTGGATCGCCTTCTCGGGTCCCCCCGGATACCCGATCCATGACGTTTCGATCACATCCGGCAGTTTCTCGGAGACCATCATGAGGTTGAACTGCTCCTGAGCCTGGGTGGAGTCGGTCGGCGGATGCTGGAAGTCCACTTTAACGCCAGTAATCCGTTCCAGTTCCTTATACATGCCCATTTCCGCGTACGTTTTCATTTGGGCGGCTGCAGCAGGGTGCATGCTGACCCAATAGGTCAGGTGGGTTAATTTTTCCGGTTCGGCTGTTTTTCCGCTAGTGGACGCCTCCCCTTTCGGCTGATCGTTCCCCGAGGTGCCGCCGCAGGCCGCAAGCGACAGAACCAGGGCGGCTGCAAGCACCGCAGTACCCCATTTTTTAGCTGCTTTTTTTCTCATGTAAGCGCCTCCTTTTTGAAATAAATCCAGTTGACCGGACTCTGATTTAATGTGAAGCTGCCGGTACCCAAAGTATAGGGAACCTGCCTGTTCCCGTGATACTGCCGCTTTGAAAGGAGCGCAGTATTTTCGTAAGATGACGGACTGATTTTTTTAATGCTGCCTTAACTTTTCTTCATCCGGGCGGCTAATCCTGGACCCGCACAAGCCTTACGGCACGCAGCTTTACCGCGTCGGCATGCCAAATTTCCGTGAATTTGGGAGAAGGGTCCTTCAGTTTGGAAGAACGGAGCGTCAGCCTATGGATTCCGGGCTCCAGCCACGTCACTTGGCCCAATCGGGACCGTATCGGGATGTAGGGATGCTGGCATGATGGAGAATCCGGATCCTCCCCGTCTTCCGCCGGATCGGTAACCAGGCAGCTTCCATCCGTCTCCAAGACGACCGGTTCCGGATACAGCCCGGGCCAATCCTGGTCGTGCCGCTTGAAGCTGATCAGCATCAGTTCATAGGTGCCCGGCTGAACTAGCTTGAAGGTCCACTCCGCCTGCCGCAGCGCCGGAATCCCCGCTGCCTCGTCTTCCTCCCTGACAAGGGTTACGCTCGCTTGGGGGACATCCAGCTGCAGCCGGCCGCCGTCAAGCTGCGTTAACGTCCGGTCGAAATCAGGCTCTCCGGCCATTTCCAGGGCAATAACCGTCACATGCTCGTCAGCCGGTTCGGTTGGAAGCTCCACCTTGAGCACATGCAGATCGAGCCCCTCGTCAACCGATTGCCTGAACGCAAGTTCTTTTTTCTCTGGATCGGCCAGGCAGTATATACGTGATACCTCGCCGCGGATGCCGTGCATCACCAAGCTGTCCGCAGGCCATTTGTCGTTATGAACGAGCACATACACTCGTCCCGGGCGGGTTGTCACCGCTCCAAATTCCAGCTCGGCCGGAAACGGGCTGCCTTCGGTACCGTAAATGGCGTCGCTATTCCGCCGCGTCCATTCTCCGACCTCCCGCAGACGTTCTGCGGACAGCTCCGGAATCGTCCCTTCCGGCGTTGGACCGACGTTCAAGAGCAGGTTGCCGCCCTTGCCGATGACATTCACCAGCTTCTTGATCACCGCCTCCGCACTCTTCCAAACCTGGTCCCGGTCCGTGTAGCCCCATGACTGGTTCAGGGTCATCGGCGTTTCCCACGGGCGCTGATCTTCACCGCTCATTCCTATCTCGTTATCGCCCTTGGAGACATAATCGCCCATGCCGATGAAGTGCGACACCCTGGAATTAATGAGGCAGTCCGGCTGCAGACCTTTCACAAAGGCTACGATATCGCGGCTGTCCGCTTCCGATAACCCGCCCGCCGTATCAAACCAGAGCAGGCCGACCGGCCCGTAGGATGTTAGCAGCTCCTTCAGCTGCGGCTTCGCCTTGCCTTCCCAGTATTCAGGAAAGTGCTTCTCTGGCAGATTGTAATCCCAGGTGTTGTTACACTCTTTGTGCAGCGAATGGGGATGGTGCCAGTCAATCACATGCGAATAGTAAAAGCAGAGTACGATTCCCGCCTCGCGGCAAGCCTCGGCAAGCTCCTTCAATGGATCGCGCCCAAACGGCGTCGCGTCCACGATATTAAAGGGATCGGCCTTGGAATGGAACATCGCAAACCCGTCATGATGCTTGGCCGTGATAACGATATATTTCATCCCTGCGTCTTTGGCCAGCTGTACCCAGGCCGAGGCATCAAACTGCTGCGGATTAAAATCCCCGGCCAGCTTCTCGTACTCGCGGACGGGGATCTTGTCGGCGTACATGACCCATTCGCCCTTGGCCAGCGCTGCGTACAGTCCCCAGTGGATGAACATGCCAAACCTCGCATCCGTCCACCATGCCGTGGCCGGATCGCTTCTCTTGTGCACTTCTTGCTCTCCCATACGTGTTGCCCCCTTCTACCAATACGGCTTCCAGTCCCGGGTTACGCGAACCAGTGCCTCGTACATGTAATAGTCGCCCCAGATGCAGCACTCGTCGACGCCGTTTCCGCCCGGCTTGCTGTATACCGCGTGCAGCAGAATGCCGTTCGACTCCGACACGTGCCAGGTCATATAATGATCGATCAGGGATTTCAAAATCCGCAGCGCGGCATTTTCGTACAGCCGTTTCAGCGGATCGGTCAGCGGCAGATGCTCCGCGGTCTCGATCAGGCCGCAGACCGCAATCGCGGCAGCGGAGCTGTCCCGCTCTTCATCCCCTTCTGTAAATACGAGATCCCAGTAGCATACCTCGTCCTGCGGAAGCCGGTTCAGAAAGTAATTCGCCAGCCTGGACGTCAACTGCAGGTACCTGTCATCGCCGGTGTAACGGTAGGAGAGCGGGAAGCCGTAAATCCCCCACGCCTGTCCGCGCGACCAGCATGAATCGTCCGCATGCCCCTGCGCGGTGGAGCCGTACTTTGGCTGTCCCGATGCGATATCCATATAAAAGGTGTGATAACTGGACGCATCCTCCCGAATGAGGTGCTCCGCCGATTTCCGGGCGTGCGACTCGGCCGCAGCCTTATATTTGGGGTTACCGGTGACGTCCGATGCCCAGTACAGCAGCGGCAGATTCATGAGGCAGTCAATGATGATCCTCCCCTGCTGCCTGGGATCCTGGAGATTTCCCCAAGCCTGGATGATCCCCGCCTTGTCCCAGTAACGCTCCATCAGAAGATCCGCTGCCTGAACGGCGAGCGTCTTGGCCTCTTCGCTGCCGGTCAGCTTGTAGGATGCCACGCAGGACAGCGTATAAAGGAATCCTAAGTCATGCGTGTCCGTATAGCGCCGTTCCTCCACCCTCCTGCGGTAGCTGTCCAGTTGGCCTTCCGCGGCTGCGCGGTACTTGGCATCGCCGGTCGTTTCGTAAGCGAGCCACAACATCCCGGTCCAGAATGCCGGCGTCCACTCCGTGTTTCCAGTCTGCCGGTATACCAGATTCGTGCTGGCCTCCGACGGAAACGTGTCCTGAAATGTCTGGAGATTCCGGTCCACCTGGCGCCGAATAAACTCCATAGCCTCCAAGCACCTTTCCCGCGTAAGCCCGGAGTCCTCCTTATACCTCCCTGAATTCTTGATGTCCTCGTCCTTCACCTGCTTCATCGCTGCCACCCTCCATGATTGTTGAAATTGGCGTTCGTCATGAACTGAATTGTAAACAGGCCATGCAATCTCCACAATCGCCGTTATTCGTGGTAACACTGCCGTTTTTTCTGGTTGCAGCAGGATATGAAAATTCGTCGGTCTCCGAAAAAAACGTCAGGAAAGTCTTCAAGCCGGGATCGAAACCGATGTCTACAAGGTCTACAAACCTGCAGCGGCATCGAGCCGAGCACGAAAAAAACGACCCGGCTGCGACGGCTCGTGAAAGCTCTGCAATACACGGATCGTTTGAAGTTCAGGGTCAGGGGATCTCGATATGAAAAGTTGCCCGCAATCCGCGGGATCCTTCGTCGGTAATGTGCAGCGCCCGCGTTCCTTCCATGCGCCGCAGCCATCGCAGCTCGAGCAGCCGCTCAAGCATCGCGCTGCCCAAGGAGCCGGCCAAATGCGGCGTGCGCTCGCTCCAATCGAGGCATTTGCTGCAGAAGCTGCGCCGCTTTTTCCGGACCGCTTCCACATCGATGCCCATATGTTCGAAGAAGGCGCCCCCTTCCCCGGTAACAGCAAAGGCGTCCGCTTCCTCGCGGATGACGCCGGCTTCGATCATCGCGTCCCTCAGGCGGATGCCAAGGTCTCCGGCGACATGATCGTAACAGGTTCTCGCCCGCCGCAGGTGGCGGTTTTCCTCGGATTGCCTCAGCGACTTGATCTCAACCGGCGGCGCAAGCAACAGCAGCGTCTCCACCACCGCAGCCACATCATGGCTCTTCAAACCGTAATACCGGTGCCTTCCCTGCTTATGCATGGCGATCATCCCCGCTTCTTCCAGCTTGGCCAAATGGTAACTCGCCGTCTGCGGCTTGATTCCCGCCATATAAGCCAGCTCGCTCGCCGGATGGAACCGTCCGTCCATCATGGCGGTCAGCATCGCCGCACGCGAAGGATCGCTGATCATGGCCGCGGGATGAGCCGCAATCGGTCCTGCCTTCATCCTGCCCCCTCCTTTGCATTCCACATTTCGATGATCATTGTAATATGAACCGGTTACAATGTTCAAGTACATATCAACAAGGAGGCGTTTTGCCATATGACTGCAGCAGACCCGCAAACCCGTGCCATCACCCCGAAAATTTTATATTACGGCATGCCTGTCATCCTGATCACCACGCGTAACGAAGACCACACAACCAATATCAGCCCGATCTCTTCTTCCTTTGCGCTGGGGGACAACATCGTCCTGGGCATTTCAACGAGCAGCAAAGCTTATGATAATTTGAACCTTCACCCGGAATGCGTCATCAATCTTCCTTCCGCCCCGCTGTGGGAGAACGTGGAGCGAATCGCCCCTTATACCGGGAGGACTGTTGTCCCTGAGTTCAAGGAAGCCATGGGGTTTACGCACGAAAAGAATAAGTTCGCCGCAGGCGGCTTCACCCCCGTCGATTCCGAGGCCGTGCAGCCATCGCGCATATCCGAATGCCCGCTCCAGATTGAAGCACAGGTTCAGCGGATGACGGTGCCGGAATACGATCCGTTCTTCGCGATCGTGGAAACCCGTGCCGTCCGGGTCCATGCCCATGACGACATCCTTATTGGAGAACATCATATCGACCCCCGGCGCTGGAATCCGCTCATTTACAATTTTCGTCACTACTTCGGTCTGGGAGATCCGTTGGGAGCGACCTTCCGGTCGGAAACGTGAGCCCTTTTTGCCACCATGTTTATTCAACCGGATATCTCTAAACAAAAAAAACCCTCAAAGACGCACTGTCTTTGAGGGCTTGCCGGCTGAAATTCTAACGTATGCCTGCGTTTATTGCTTATTTCCTATCAGCGGCAGCAATCGGAGCAGCATACCGCCGTCCCCGTCTGGCCCTGGCGGTTCTTCCGTCCCGGCTCATCCTTGATGATATACAACTGACGGAAGCCGACCCGTTTCAAGAATCGGGCCGCCTGTTTGCTCTGCCGACTGCTGCCGCCCAGAATCACAACCGGCTCGGAGGTGGAGAGCTCCTTTTTCCAAAGATACGGCAGCCGGCCCAGCGAAATATTGACCGTGCCATTCTCATGCTCCCGCAAATAATCCACCGGATCTCTCACGTCCAGCATTTTGATGTCTTCCTGATCCCTGGCGATGACCTTCAAATCGTCGGGACGGATGGGCGTAAGACCATGGACAGGCAGGATATTCCGGAGCAGCCATACTCCAATGACGATAACGGCTGCCAGCAACAACCAAATCATCCGCTTTCCTCCCTGGTTATATTGTAGCGAGGGATCATGTCCTTAGCCCTTCACAGCAGCATAGTGCTGCCATACAGCAAAAGGCGCTAATCGGACAAGCATCCATTAACATTTTCTATAAGTCATTAACAAATTTGATTATAACCCCGGGAAGGAAATTGTCAATGCAGGATCATGTTTATTTTCCCTTTCTATAATATAAAGGCGCATGTCCCGTAACCGATTTGAACACCCGGCCAAAATGCGTAACGCTCCCGAAACCCACCTTCCTGGCAATAAGATTTACCCTCAACTTCAGGCTTATGGTACCAGGTTGTCGACAAGGGCGACCGTCCGGACAACTGGCTGGAAAGTTCCTGTACCGCCCTGTATGTACACGCCATTGCCAAAGCGGTGCGGTGCGGTTATTTGGACGAAAGTTATCTAGAGTACGCCTGGAAAGGATACCAGGGCGTCATCGACACGCTGAAATTTGACGAGAACGGCCGCGTGATCATCGGTCAAATCTGCATCGGGACAGGCATTGGGGACTACGCCCACTACATTGCCCGTCCTACGAGCGAGAACGACCTCCACGGCGCCGGCGCTTTTATTCTGATGTGCACGGAAATGAACTTGGCAAAGCAAGCAGACTGAGGGCTCACCCGGAGCAAGCCGATCCCGCGCCCAAATCGTTTGAGTCCGTTACTTGGTACGGACCTCAGCTCAGCCATGATTTTCCGGACTTCGAGTTTATGAAAAAAACCGCCTCCACACCGGATGTACCGGAAGGGAGACGGTTTTCTTAATTTTACACCATCACACGCTTGAGCTTGTGAACGTAACGCGAGCGTACGATCAGGAAGTATACCATCTGGACAATAACAAAAGCGATCGAAGCGAGCAGAACGGATGAATTCACTTCCCCGACTCCGAAGTCCTTACGGACGGCATTCAGCACGACGAGCGTCTGTATGACCGACACTACGATCGGAACGAAGAACAAGGCGGCGATCTGCAGCGTTGCGGCGCGGCTCATTTCCTGGATTTTCAGCCCGATTTTGGACATCGACTGGTACATCCGCTGATCTTGCGTCAGCTCATGGTGCAGCTTGAAATACAGGAAGCTCGCAGAGGAAATGGACAGAACCGCCGTAATGAAAATACCGGCAAAGCTCATCATCGCAAAGGACTGCCTCAGCGAGTAGTAATCCCCGCCCCGGGCGCTGATGATGTTTTCGGATTGGCCGCTCAATTCCCTGTCGATCCCCTCCTGCTTCAGCTTCATGCCAATGCTGATTTCTGGATTTCCCTCCGCTGGAACGGTGCCTGTCGACCATTCGGGAATCAAATACACGATACTGCCCTGAATCCGGTATGACTCCGGTCCAGAGGACAGGAGCTTTTTGTGCGCCTGAAATTCATCATCCGAAATAACCAGAATATCCGAGAGTGTAGGCGACACGTTCACGGCAGGCTTGATCGTATCGGTGATGTCCAGCTTGGCTTTCGTATCCCGCAGCGTAATCTTCCTGAGGTCGTACCAATCCGGACGCTCCCTTGATACCTCCGTGGCAGGGATGACATGCACCGCCTGATGGTAATCCAGCTTGCCAACCTTCGGTGCACCGACGGCTTCTGCCAGTTGATTGTACATGGACTGCGGCATAACCGAGACTGAAGAGGTTCTATCTTCCACCACGCTAAAATATTGCTCCGTACGAATCGTCTGATAGGTAATGCCTTGACGGCTCAGCGATTGCTCGATCAGCGCCAAATCACCCTTCAAGCTTGTGTCATCATACACCAAAAGCCGGATGGCATACGGATTCGCCCTGTAATTATCTTTATTCGTCTCGTTGATGGACATCACAAACGCGACACTCATGCAGGAAATAGCAGTGACGACCGTCACCATGAACAGCACTCTCGCATTGTCTTTCATTTTATAGGCCATTTCCGAAATCCAGATCAGGTTCGTCCCCTTCCACACCCACCTGCGGCTGCGCTTCAAGAGACGCATGACGAGCACGGTAATTTGCGTGAAAAAGAAATACGTCCCCGCAATCCCGGTCACAGCCGCGAGAACGAGATTCACCCGGAGTGACATATAGCCGGCGGCCAGAAGGGCGATCCCGAATAAGGAAATCAGGATGGACGCCTTCGGCTCGGTTTTCGGCCGATTCGACCCCTGAAGCAGATGCAGGACGTGATTGCGGCGGATCAGGATCAGCGTAAACGCCGAAATAGCGATGAACAGCAGGGCGAACGCGGCCACCGTCAGCAGCACCGCTTTGACCGGTAGGTACAGCCCCAGCTTCTCCATGCCCACAACCTTTGCGCTCAGCAGCAGGAATAGCTTGGACAGAATGAGGCCGCAGCCGATCCCGGTCACAATGGATGATGCGCCGATGATCATATTTTCGATGAAGACCAGGCGGCTGATCTGGCCCTGCTCCGCCCCCAGAATCGTCAGGATGCCGAACTCCTTGTTTCTTGCCTTCAGGAAAGCCCCGATCGAGTAGAGCACAAACAGAAATGAAAAAATGTAAATGATGTACTCCATAATCAGCATGACCAGCATCGTCGTGTGTCCAAGCTCGGTCTTGTTGATGTCCGGATGGAAAATAAACAAGGCATACGTAAAAAACACCATCACCATAAAGCTGCTGCTGAGATAGTAAGCGAAATAAGCCCTGGCGTTGCGCTTGACGTTGTTAAACGCGAATTGAGGAAAGCTCATGTGCGTTACCTCCCAGGAAAGACAGCATCTCGATGATCTTTTGGAAAAAGGCCTGCCGGCTCTCTCCCCGGTGAATTTCTCCCGACAGCTCGCCGTCCTTGATGAAAACCACCCGGTGGCAGTAGCTTGCGGCCTGGGGGTCATGCGTTACCAGCATCATCGTCACGCGGTCGGCGACGTTCAGCTTCTCCATCGTCTCCATCACGTTGCGGGAGGATGCGGAATCCAGCGCCCCTGTCGGCTCATCGGCGAGCAGCAGGGACGGCGAAGGGATGATTGCCCGCGCGATGGCGGCACGCTGCCGCTGTCCACCGGAAATCTCATAAGTGCGTTTGTTTAAAATATCGGTAATGCCAAGCTTGTCTGCAATCAGCGTTAGCCGCGCTTCAATATCCGACAGCTTGACCCGGTCCAGCGTCAGCGGAAGCACGATGTTTTCGGCCACGGTAAGGGTATCCAGCAGGTTGAAGTCCTGGAAAACAAAGCCCAGCTGGCGCCGGCGGAATCCCGCCAGTTCCTTCTTTTTCAGCTTGTGGGGATTCTGCCCGTTGATCAGCACCTCCCCGGAGCTTGGGGCATCGATCGTGGACACCATGTTCAGCAGCGTCGTTTTGCCGCTTCCCGAGGGCCCCATAATGCCGACAAATTCGCCTTGCTTGATCGTCAGCTGAATATTGGTTAATGCGCGGGTGGTTACTTTGCCCGGATAGACTTTGCTCAGGCCGGTCACTTTCAAAATATCCGTCACAGGAATGCTCCTTTCTTGTCTGTCTTCTGTGATACCTCTACTGTAAAGCATCACCCGCAGCCGAAACTATGGATTCGTCTTACGCCAATCTTAAACCTTCGTAAGGATATGTTCGGGGTCCCGCACCGCAAAAAAGGACGCCAAGACATTTCATCAAAGCGTCCTCTCTCCCTCTGCGATTGTTAGACAGATGGCCGTAACAGCCGCGCATCAAAAATGAACCTTACCGTCGTCCCCTGTTCGGGAGCCGAATCGATTTCTACGCGGTGACCGAGCCGGCTGCACACCTCGCGGACCAGATACAGACCCATTCCCGTCGATTCGTGGTAGTTACGGCCCGTACCTCCCGTGTAATAAGGCTCAAATACCCGCCCCAAATCCTCGGGCCGGATACCCACACCTTGATCCGTGATTTCCAGCACCGTTTCGCCTTCGCGGCGGCTGGCCGCAAACACTACGCGCTCACCGCGGCCGGCCGAATACGTGACAGCATTCGTGATCACTTGACCCAGCATAAAATGAAGCCACTTGGCGTCTGAGTAGACGGCCAGCTCCTCATCGATCCGGATGTCCGGTACAAGACGATTGCGGATGAACCAGCGCCGGTTGTCGGCCACAGCCTCCTGGACGGCGGACCGGAGCGGAATGGCATCGACCCGAAAGTCATGCTCAAACCGGTCCAGCCGGGATGTATACAGTGCCATCTCCAATCCCTTGCGCAGCTTGTCCAGCTCCTCCTGAAGGCTGCCCTCAACCTCGTCGTCCAAATCCATATCCTGCAGTGTCAGCTGGATGACCGAGAGCGGCGTCTTCATTTGGTGCACCCACCGGTTGATAAAAGCGGTGTGAAGCGCAAGCCGCTGCCTCGTATCATAGAGCTCATTCTGATACAACTGAAATTGATTCTCCAGCAGCTCATGCAGCGCATCGGCGAGCGGGGTCTCCCCGATTTCGTTCTGGGACTGGTCCAGCGTCCCGGCCGGCTCCGACAACCGCTGGTATAAGCGGCGGTGGCTCAAATACCTGTAGGTTAAATAAACGGATAGTAGAACCGTAATCAGGACGGCGCTGTACAAGGAGATGGAGACGGAATGCGTATCCGATCCCAGCCAAAACAGCGTTCCGACCAGGATGATCTGCACGAGGTATACGATCAGAAGCGGGATGTGCTCTTTCAAAAACAGCCTCACGGCGTCTCCTCTCCCGTAGTACGGAGCACATAGCCGGCTCCGCGCACCGTTTCGATCCGCTCCTCCATGTCCAGCTCCTTCAGCTTCTTGCGCAGCCGGGTCATATAGACGTTCAGCGTGTTGTCATCGACAAAGTGATGATCTTCCCACAGCAGATCCAGCAGGCGGTTGCGGCTGACGACGCGGCCGGCCCGGTTCATCAGCGCTTCAATCAGCATCGATTCCTTCTGTGTCAGCTCCACACTGGCGCCGGCCGAAGACAGAATAAACCGTTCCGGATACAGCGTCAGTCCGCCCGACTCCTCTACTTTGCGCTCCTCCTGCCTGCCGGAGTAAGAGCCGTAGGCACGGCGAAGGCTGCTGCGGATTTTGGCCATCACTACTTCATAAGCAAAAGGCTTCGTTATATAATCGTCCGCCCCGTTCTCCAGCGCCATCACCTGGTCCATTTCACTGTCGCGCGCCGAAATGAACAGCACCGGGCATGTGGACACATGCCGGATCTGCCGGCACCAATAAAAGCCGTCAAACTTCGGAAGATTGACGTCCAGCAGAACGAGATGCGGCTGGAAAGATTCAAACCGTTCCATCACCCGGTCGAAATCCTCCAGCACCGCCGCCTCATACCCATATTTCTCCACATGCGCCTTCAGCATGGATGAGATTTTGGCGTCATCTTCGATAATGAATATACGAAACAAAACAATACCTCATTTCCTTTCCGCCGTCGGCGGAAGATTCAGGGCGGGCTCGGATGCCGGCTCAGGCAGTTCCCCTGACTGCGCGTCTTCGCCGATGCGCAGCTGCTGCATGGCAAACTCGCGGTACATGGCGTGTGATTCGAACAGCTCCTGGTGCGTCCCGCTTCCTGTAATGCGGCCCTTCTCGATGAATAGGATCTGATCCGCATCAACGACGGTCGACAGCCGGTGGGCGATAACCAGCGTCGTCCGGCCCTTCATCAAGTTGTCGAGCGCCTTCTGGACGAACACCTCCGACTTGCTGTCGAGACTCGAAGTCGCCTCGTCCATCATCAAAATTTGCGGGTCCCGCAGCAGCGCCCGGGCGATCGAAATCCGCTGACGCTGGCCGCCGGACAGCTTCACCCCGCGTTCACCGACTTCCGTGTCATATCCTTCCGGCAGCTCATGAATAAAAATATCGGCATACGCCATATGCGCCGCCCGTTCCACTTCCTCGTCCGTCACTTTCCGGTCCAGCCCGTAACAAATATTGTCGCGGATCGTGCCGGAAATGATCGGGCTCTCCTGCGGTACATATCCGATCCGGCTGCGCCAAGAATGCAGCGAGAAGGATTCAATATTTTCCCCGCCGATACGGATGGTGCCTCCGGTCGGCTTGTAGAAGCGCTCGATCAGGGAGAACAGCGTCGTTTTCCCGCCCCCGCTCGGTCCGACCACGGCTGTCACCTTACCGGGTTCAAGCGTGAAGTTAAGTCCGTGCAGCACGCCCTCGCCATCGCCGCTGTATGCAAAAGTCAAGTTTTCCGCTTCGATGGCCTGAGCCGCATCGGTCAGCGTGCGGCCCTGCAGCACGTCCTCCTGCTCATCCTCCAAAATGGAGACGATGCGTTCGGTCGCCCCCACGGATTTTTGCAGCTGCGTGAAAAAAGCCGTAATCTGGTTCACCGGCATGACAATCTGGAACAGATACAGAATAAATGCCACGAGCTCCCCGGCGGTCAGCGCCCCGCTGGATACGCGCATGCCGCCGTATCCGATAATGACGACCAGCAGGCCCATCATGACCAGCGAAATGACCGGGCCGATGAACGCCTGCACTTTGCCCTCGCGGATGCCGAGCGACAGCAGGCTCTCAATGGAACTCCGCCCGACTCGCTCTTCGCGGTCTTCGGCGTTCGAGGCTTTGACCAGCCTGATCTCAGACAGCACTTGGTTCAGCACCGCTGTGAACGAGGCGGTTTCATCCTGCATTTTCCGTGAAATGTTCAGCATTGTCCGGCCGAGCGGCACCAGCACCGCCGAAGCCACCGGGATGGCGGCGAGCATGATCAGCGTCATCTGCCAGTCCATCAGCAGCAGGATGATGATCGAACCGATCATAGAGATAATGCCGTTAAAAAAACCGGTCACATGCTCGGATACGAGCGATTTCAGCACCGCGGTATCATTGGTCATCCGGCTCACGGTATCCCCGGTCCGGTTATTGTCATAGTAGGGAATGGTGAGCGTCAGCAGCTTCTTCCACAGCCTGTCGCGGAGCTTGGCCACCACCTCCTGCCCCAGCCGGTTCAGCAGGTAGATCGAGACACCGCCGGCAATCGCCTGCAGGACGAACGTCACGACCAGCAGCACGATCTGCTCCGGACGGATCGACTCCACAGAGAAGCTGTCCACCAGATTTTTCGTAAAATACGGGACGATCAGGCTGACCAGCGTGGAAATGACGCTCAGCACCGAAGCCACGGCGAGCAGCCATTTCGACGGCCTCGTCTGCATGACGAGGCGGATGAACGCCTTCCAGTCTCCTTTGGGGGCGGCCGCTTCTTTCGAAGCTCCGCCGATTGCAGATTGATGTTCCGTCATCGTAACACCGCTTCCTTTACATGATATAGTCCAGATCCATTTTCTATAGTTATACCGCCCGGATCGTTCTTGTCAAATTCAGGCTCGTCCACCCGTGTATACGTTACTCCCCCCTTGCGGGTTTCGCTCCTCCCGCCCGCGCTTCATCGGCGAGCCAGCTTCGGGCGCAATCGATCATTTTCCGCATCGCCGGAGAGACGTTCTTCGTGGCGTTCAGGGCGATCCCCAGCGACCGGCAGCTTCCGTCCTCCAGCTCCAGTGCTACCACCTCGTTCCGCCTACCCCGCAGGATCATTTCCGGTAAAATGCTGATGCCAAGTCCGTTCTCCACCATGGCCACGATCGCATAATCGTCGGCCGCCCGGAACTTGACCGGCGGTTTGACCCTGCCTTTGCGCAGTACCCGCCTAACATCGTAATCGCTGCCTTCCTTCGGCATAATGAAGGGCTCGTTGGCAATGTCGCCGTACCGTATGCAGGGCTCTTTTTCCAGGCGATGGCCCGGGGGAAGGATGCACAGCATCCGGTCCAGCTTTAACGGGATGACTTCGAACGAATCTAGCGTGGGCATCGACACAAACCCGAAGTCAATTTCGCCGCTGAGCAGCCATTCCTCGATCTCATGGTAGTCCCCTTCATACAAGTTCACTTCGATCCGGGGATGGCTGGCCAGGAAATCGCGGATAATCCCCGGGAGCCACTGCACCGAAATGCTGGTAAAGGTTCCGATCCGGATCGTGCCGGTTTCCAGCCCGTTAATGGCCGCCACTTCCTGCTTCAGCCGCTCCTGCACCTGCAGCATTTCCCGTACGAATGCAAGCACGCGTTCCCCGTTATCGGTCAGACGGACGCCGGAACGGTTTCGTGTCAGGATCGTGAAACCGAACTCCGTTTCCAGACTGTGAACGGCATGACTGACGCCGGACTGGGTCAAACCCAGCGCCTCGGAAGCTCTTGTCAGGCTGCCAAGCTCTACCACTTTATGAAACACTTCATACTTAAACAGGCTCACCTTCGCCACCCTTTTTTCATTAAATTCATTCATACTTCACATTCAAAACATTCAATTTTCTTATTTAAAGATACCACGTATACTGGATCAGGCGAAAGCTGTTGTTCAAGTTTGATCGTGTAAAGGCAGGGTCTCCCATTCCATGAAACCTTTTAAAGCAAATGTCGTGATTATGATCGTCACCCTTTTTTGGGGCTCTTCCTATCTGTTTATGAAAATGGGGCTGGATTCGGTTCAGCCCTTCAATCTGATCGCCCTCCGGTTCGGGCTGGCGTTCATCGCCGCTGGCAGCCTTTTCGCAGGCCGGCTTCGCCGCAATACAGACGTCTCTGTATTGAAACATGCCGCGCTTTTAGGCTTCATCCTGTTCGGCGTGTTTGCCTCCATTATGCTTGGGCTTCAAGGCACGTCCACATCCAATGCGGGCTTTTTGATGAGCCTGACGGTCATCTTCGTGCCGGTTCTCTCGGCCGTATTCGGCAAAAGCATGCCAAGCAAGCGGCTCGTCCTTGGCGTCCTGCTGGCGATGACCGGGATCGGTCTGCTCACGCTGCGGCCCGAGTCCGGCATCGGCTTCGGAGACCTGTGGTGCATCCTTGGGGCCCTGCTGTTCGCCGTCCACATGATGCTGACGGGCCGTGCAGCCAAAACATCGCCGAATCCACTCTGCATCGGCATTTGGCAGCTCGGCTTTGCCGGCGCGTTCGGGCTCGTCTTCACGGTGCTGTGGGAGACTCCGCGCCTGCCCGGCAGCATCTCCGGCTGGGTGGCGGTGCTGGCGCTCAGCCTCGTGTGCAGCGCGCTTGGCTTTATCCTGCAGACCATGGCCCAGCAGTATACGACCGCAACCCAAGCAGGCCTCATTTTTGCGCTGGAGCCGGTCGTGGCCGCCATCTTCGGCCTGCTGTTCATGAACGAAACGTTGTCCGTCCAAGGATATGCAGGCGCCGGTCTCGTTCTGCTCGGCGTAGCCTTGTCCGAGCTTAACGTCAGCAGATTGCTGGGCCGGAAGAAGCAGCCGCGCCGCGAGGCTGCCGGATGAAATGTCTGTACATACTTTAGCAAAGGTGATTTTTCTTGCAATATCAGGAAGCCATGGCTCTGGTTTTTAAAAAAAGGCGCCCCTCTCATCAGAGGCGGCGCCTTTTTCATTTCGACTTGGACCCGGTCCAAATCCACTCCGGTCAGCTTATATGTCAGTTTTACGTACGCATCAGCGCAAGCGTAGGCGTTCCGCTCGAAACGTCAACGAAGAGCACGTAGTTGTTACCGTCCGTGCCCTTGAGCACAAGGCCGGGCTGGCTGGCCATGACTCCCGCATAGAGATGGACCTGCTGCAGGGTGGGACTACCCATCGGCACGGTCGGTTGGGCTTGCGCGACCACTCGGAATGCCGCGCTCACCGTACTCCCGGCGCCGATATTAACGGATACCGTCTGGCTGCCGTTGACCTGCTGGGACCCGGCAATGGTTTGGTTGCCGTTGATCTGGGAGGACCCGGTTATCGTCTGGTTCCCCACCACGTTGAAATTTTGCATGATCGTCTCATTGCCGTTGACTTGAAGGTCCTGGCCTATGGTAGCGTTCCCTGTCACCTGGATGCTATCAAATGTTGGCATATCTCTCATTCCTTTCCTTGAAGATAGAATAGTATATGCCAAGCTTGTCATTGAAGCCCCGTGCTATTGACTCAACAATTCTTCCACCCGTGACACAGTTGTTCAAGCCTCTTCTTTTCCTAGCATGCGATGATTGACTCTATTTCAAACCGTATTTGCCCAACAGGCTGCGGGCGTCCTTGTTGATCCGGTCCACGTCCGGCCCATTTACCGGTTTGTCGGTAAGTCCGTAAGCCCTCTTCAGCTTAAGAACGGCGTATACCCGGTCATTGAGCATCTCTTCGGAGATCGTCCCGTTTTTTACCGCGTCCGTCAGTGCCTGGATGGCCTCCTTCTCCTTGGCGTAATCATGCCCGATGAGAATGATGTTCCCGCCCGCAAGGATGGCCCCGACCGATGCCTTGCCGATGCTGTAATTTTTATCGATTGCCCCCATTGTCATGTCGTCCGAGATGACGACCCCTTTGAATCCAAGCTCATTGCGGAGCAGGTCCGTAATGACGGCTTTGGAGAAGGAGGCCGGGTGGTCCGGATCCAGCTTCGGCATCAGCAGATGCGCGATCATGACGACATCCGCCTGGTCTTTCACCGCCGCCTGGAACGGCACGAGCTCGAGCTTCCGCAATCTCGCCAGGTCATGGTTCACGACAGGCAGACCGATGTGGGAATCCACCGACGTATCGCCATGCCCCGGAAAATGCTTCACGACCGGCACCACATGCTCCTCACGGATTCCCTCCATCGTAGCTTTACCGAGCCTGGCGACCCGTTCGGCGTCATTGCCGAAGGAGCGGTCCCCAATCACGGGATTGTCCGGATTGCTGTTGACGTCCAGCACCGGCGCAAAATCCATGTTCAGCCCGAATCCGGCCAGCTCCCGGCCGAGGATCTGCCCGATGCCATGGGATAACTCCGTGCTGTTCTTCCTTCCGATGGCGAGGTTCGTTGGCATGTCGACGAATTCATCCGGCATCCGGGACACCCTTCCACCTTCCTCGTCCACGCTCATCCACAGCGGCACGGGATTGTCCTGGTTGTCTTTTTTGAGGCCGTTGAACAGACTCAGCGCCTGCTTCGTGCTGTCGATATTATTTTTGTAGAAAATAAACCCGCCGACATAATACTTCTGCACGAGCTCGCGGGTCTCTGCACTTGTGGCGGTCCCGTCCATACCCACGAGTACGAGCTGGCCGATCTTCTCTTCGGTCGTCAGCTGGTTCAGCTGCTTAAGGACCGGATCGTCCGCAGTTGTATTTGTGCCATCCGGATGCGATCCGTCTGGACCCGTACCCTGACCGCTGCCTCCGTCCCCATTTGACGTGCTCTCTGGGGGATTGGACGAATCTCCGCCTTGATTTGCAGAAGAATTCGGCTCACCGTTCCCTCCGGCGGTACCCTCTTGCCCCGCTGCGTCATGTTGTCCATTTGCACCCGTTTGTCCAGATGCGTTATTTCCTCCGTGATTTAAGGAACAGCCGGATGCGAGCATGATCGACATCACGCATGCCAAGCTGATTCGAAGCAGTCTATGCAAAGCCTTCACACCCTTCTTTTTCTTGGTATGCTCTTCCTGTTTGTTCATCTTTGACCTCGGGCACAGAAATATACATGCTTAGGATTCACCTTATATGCCTGCTGTAATAATGCCCCACCAAATTTTTACGGCGGTGGCTGCGATCAGGACGGCGAGGGCGATTCTCAACGATTTGACGTTGAGGTGGCGGCTGACCATCGTCCCCACCGGTGCGCCAAGGATGCTCCCGAGCACGGTAAACAAGGTGGGCCACAGCGGGATATGCCCGCCGGCTATTTTCCCGGATACGCCGCCGATGGCCGAGATAAACACGATCGCCAGCGAGGAAGCCACCGTCACCCGCACCGGAATCCGCAGCATGGTCAGCATGATCGGAATCAGAATAAAGGAGCCTCCGGCACCGACAATCCCGGAGACAACGCCCACCATCAAGGCGGAAACCGCGGAGATCCACGGGTTATACTGCACCGATGCCAGCTGCACTTCCTCCTGGGTGCCACGGCCGGGGATCATCATCAAGACGGCTGCAATCACGGCCAGCACCCCGTAAATAATATTGATGCTTGCGCTGGGCAGATAAGCCGAGCCCAGGCTGCCTGCCAAGCTGCCGATCAGAATACTCGCCCCCATATTCATGATCAGCCCTTTGTGCATCAGCGGCTTTTCCTTTTTGCTCTGTCTGAGAAAAGCCAGCATGCCTGCCAGGGAAGAGAAAAATACCTGGATCATGCTGATCGAGGAAACCTGCCGCGGGCTGAACGCCTCCACGCCAAAGAGTCCCGGCACATAGAGCAGCAGCGGGTAATTGATAATGGCTCCGCCGATGCCCAGCAAGCCTGAAAAAAAAGAACCTGCCAGCCCGATGATAAACATAACGATATGTCCTGCTAAATCCATCTACTACACACCTCTGGATGACTGAATAGTTCGCAACAAAAAACTCAAAATTAACACTATACGAATGAAACATTAGCGTTTATAATAAACCCAAGTAAATCAATGGGAATAGGATGGTGAATAAGCTTGTTTACGAAATTAAAAAGCTTGTTTGTAGACCGCTGCCCTTCATGCTCTGAGCCTTTGGTTTCGAGCAAGGATCACCTGCGCGTCATCAAGAGCTGTCCGAATGACCATTATACGGAAGAGATTTACACCCATCTCCATGTGAGAATCGTTTACCATAAATGAAGAATTGCCTACATTTCAGGCACTAATGATGACGGCTGGATATCTCCCCCATGCGGGGTGACCCGGCCGTTTTTTTATTTTGCGGCGGCTTGTCCGCAGCGCGTTTATCATAACACACTTGACCTTGCTGAAGAAACCGATTGGAGAGACAACCCCCCGCCCCGCTGGTATAATAGAACAATATTCCATTCAAGATATAATCATTGAATTAAGGCGGTGTTTTTATTGAGCGTACTAGTGAATAAAGCTTGGGTGCTTGCCCGGATGTACGAGCCCGACGTGACGATCGTCGACTGCCGGTTCATGTTGGGACAGCCTGATGCCGGAAGGATTTCCTATGAGGAGAGCCATATTCCTGGAGCGGTATTCCTTGACTTGGAAAAGGATTTGTCTTCCTCAGTCAGTGAGCATGGCGGGCGGCATCCCTTGCCCGATACCGGCCAGCTTGCCGCAAAGCTGGGGAAAGTCGGCATCAACCGGGAAACCCGGGTCATCGCTTATGACGATCAAGGCGGGCTCTACGCTTCGCGTTTGTGGTGGCTGCTGAGCTACATGGGGCATGAGACGGTGTTCGTCATGAACGAAGGCTTCAGCGCATGGAAGGACGCAGGCTACCCCGTCAGCAAGGACCAGCCGGTTCGGGTCCCCACCACCTTCACGGCTGAGGTGCATCCTGAAATGCTCGTAAACCTGGATGACGTCCGCCAGGCGATGAAGGATCCATCGATCGTCATCCTGGATTCGCGTGAATCCTCCCGCTACCTGGGGCTGAACGAGACGATCGACCATACCGCTGGCCATATTCCCGGCGCCAAGAACAAGTTTTGGAAGGGCGTCCTGCAGGACAACGGGGAATGGAAATCCCTCGATGAGCTCAAAGAGTACTATAAGGACGTGCCGAAGGACCATGAAGTTATCGTCTACTGTGGTTCAGGCGTGTCGGCTTGCCCGAATGTCCTTGCCTTGACCGAGCTCGGATACCCGGATGTCCGGCTGTATGCCGGCAGCTGGAGCGATTGGATTTCGTACAGCGAAAATCCGATTGCGACGGGAGAAGATTGATAGCAGGGAGACCGCATCGCGTAGGTTTAGGGGCTGTGACAAGTTGCTGGTGAGTGACTTGTTGCAGCCCTATTTGGCGTTTTCCGGCAGCAGGCTGCAATCCATAAGCCGCGCTAAAATTTAAAAAACTCTTCGCTACCCCGTATCTTATTATGGATTTTTATCGTTAATAGATTGAAAATTAGCTTAAAAGGAGAGTGGCTCATCTATGGAAAAAATCATCGCTTATGTTTCCGGCATTTTTATTCCGGTGACCGACATTGCACGTTCGGAGGAGTGGTACGTTCGAATGTTCGATCTGGAGACGATTGAAAAGACCGATGATCGGGTCGGGCTCGCCTTCCCTAACGGCCAAACCTTGGTTTTGTTATGGAAAGTGGAGAAACCGCAGCCTGTACAATTTGATACCGGTAAAGATTCGATGCCTTACTTCAATTTCACTTCGTACGATATTAACCATTCGTATAGCCAGCTTAAGGCCAAGGGAGCGGAATTAAGCGAAATCCACGAAGAGGATGGATACAGGTTTTTCAAAGCATTCGATCTGGACGGAAATCCCGTGGATATTGTGGAAGAAACGGGGCAAACGCCGTATTTTACTCACAAGAATAATATGAGGAAGCAGCAATAGTGCCTCAGGAAGATCACTTAACAGACGCAGGATATGAGACATTTGCTAAGGTGACGCTTCCGCTGCAAAGCGATCTGAAACGATATTGTCTGGCTAAGGCCGGTTCGGCGTGGGATGCGGACGATTTGCTCCAAGAGTCGCTTATTAAAGCTTATCGTTGGCATACTCGGTTCCCGAATAGAGAAATAACGAAGCCATTTTTGTTTCGAATTGCTGCCAACGCTTGGGTGGATATATGCCGCAGCCGCAAATGGGAGCCGCAGGTCGGACCACTCGAAGAGCATTTAATCGGTTCCTATGATGAATGGAGTAAGTGGGATGTTCGTGAGGCGCTAGAACTGCTGTCCGATCGGCTCGAACCCAAACAGGTCGTTCTGATTTTGCTGATCGACGTATTTCACTTTACCGCGAAGGAAACGGGAAGGCTGTTCGGACAATCCGAGGGTTCGGTGAAGGCGGCTCTAAGGCGGGCGAGGACGAGGCTGAAAAAGACCGTTGAAAGCCATCCCGAATATTGGGATGATTCCGTGCTCGCAGCTCCGCGCGGCGGACTCAGTATCGAGGTGTTCGAAGCGTTGGTCGAAGGTTTTCGCCGTGCGGACCCCTATGCGATATTCCGCTCGTACCAGACGTTGATAGACGATGGCGCGGTGGTGGACCGGATCGAGCTGCGCGGCAATACGCTCTATTTTACGATCATCGACCCCGACGGCAACGTATTGACAATCACTGAGAAATTGAAATGGCAAGACGATAAGTATTATTCGAAATCCTAGAGGTGATTGCGTTGCTCGAAATGCTGCAGCAACAATACGATTGGATCCGATCCGTTAGACAAAACATGTTTGCGTTCTTGGAAGAGCTGCCTCCTCAAATTTTGCATCAACCCGTTCCCGAATTTGGGCGTGGAACGATCATTCAAACCCATCTTCATGTCGTTGACTGCTATCGGTGGTGGTTGGGATCTTTCGCGTTTATGAAGAGAAACGAGCATAGGGATATTTCCATAAAAGAAATTGAACGCGCCAATGTGAAGTACGTCCGTGAACGATTTACGGAAGCGGATGAACTCGTGCAGCGGTTCATAAGTGAATATCGCGATCGCTGGAATGATCCGATCAAGCAGGACGAGGGCTGGCGGGGTTACCCGAAGGCTCCTACTCCTTTGCTGCTGTTAACTCATACGGAGACTCACGAATTTCATCACAAAGGCCAAATCGTATCCATGGCAAGACAACTGGGCTGCCCGCCTCCAGCCGATGACCGCTTAGGCGGACTTTTCACCTGAATCGACAAATCGGATACAAAGCTGCGACCGTTTTTCGGTATTCACCGGGGAACGGTCGTTTAGTTTCTTCGTTTTGGTTTGTTCGCGATCCAGATCATCAACCATTCCAGCGGTTTGAAACTGTTTTGTATACACCATTCCTTGCTGAAATTTGGTAAAATGACAGGAAGAGGTGAAATGCAATGAAAAGCAGAAGATTTATGCAGCCCCTGACTTCCCCGATTCACTTCCATACCGCGATGATTGAGCAGACGCCTGTTGCCGTTTTTTTGGGCCAGGAGATGATCGGAAGCGGGAAGATCGTTCAAATCACCGATTACATCGTGAAAATCGGTAACGAATTTTATGTGCGCGATGCCTGCACGTTTAAATATGCGGTCTAATCCATGCGAAGAACCTTAAGGGCTAACATCTAATAAAACGTTTCTCACGTAACGTTGTCCAAGCATTGCCAATAAACCTTGAGCAATCATAGAATAGCTTGTTGAAAGGATGTATTGATTTGATCAAACTTAAAAATCTTTCCGTATCTCTTGTCCTGAGCGCTGCACTGTCGGCTGCGGCTATCTGGCCCATCTCTCCTTCGGTACAAGCAGCGCCGGCCAAAGAATGGCTGCAAATTTCGGATACAACCACCTATTACGGTGAAGTCAGCGGTGGCAAGCCTAACGGCAGGGGAACGATGAAATGGGGCGACAGCAAACAATATTCCGGGGAGTTCGTGAACGGTCAGCGCGAAGGCAAAGGGAAGTACATCAACGAATACGCCGCCGACGGCGAAAACCACAAAGTCGTATATAACGGGGAGTGGAAGCTGGACCGGATGAACGGCACCGGCACGCTGACCCACAAAGTCATCCAGGAAGATGGTGCGATCCGCTCGAATGAAATCCAAACGGGTGCTTTCGGCGGCGGCGTGCAGACGAGCGGATATGATGTCATTCATGCCCTGGCCGATCCGGACTTCTACTTCGCGTACAAATCGCCGCAGGAACAGCTCGTCATCATGGGAAGCGCTGACCACCTCAAAGCGTCTTTGAAAAGCGGCAGCCTGTTCAGCGCGGAGTACCGCAGCGGCACGATCCACAAGAGCTACTCGGTCTTCCCTGCGGATACGGCGTCAGAACAGCGTATAAACGAAGCTAGCCTCAAATATTTGCAAAGCATTCAGCCAAAGCTGAACCCGCATCTGGAGCAATTCGAGCGGTTGGCCGGGCAGGTCCCCCTGAAATAAGGCTGACTAAATAAACGTCATTGCGGTTTAAATCTGCATCAACAGGCATGGATTCGATAAGGAGAGGGTTATGAAATATATTAAAGATTGTCCCGAACCCGGAATGGGCACCTGGTATTTCGAGATTGACCAGCAGGGGGTTGCTTACCGCCAGCTCGTCATCGAGGATGACGGCAAGTGCATCGCTTCGAACCGGAAAGACGGAGACTATCATTTTATGCTGGCCGAGCAGCCGATCGATACATCTGAAGCTGGGTTGATCTTGATCACCCAGGAAGAATTCGAGGAGGTTTGGTCCGCTTCCCTTAAGTCCACGGGCGAGCTGTGGCAGCGCCAGAAGTCGCTGCACCCCGTAGGACAAAGGGTCGAGGGCGCCATCGAAGCCTTTTTCCCGCAGGGAACGCTCATTATGCTTGCAAACACCGGAGCAGTAGGATTAGCTGACACTGAGGAGCTGGAGTTGTCCGGAAAGCCGGAATGGATGTACCCGCGGCACGTCGTTCAAGCCGTTGTGAAGGGATATGACGAAGTTAACCAGTGGATTGTGCTTGACCAGGCTTCCGTTCTGGAACGGAGAACCGATCCAAATACAAAAGAATCACCAAACTAAAAGGAGAGCCCGCGGCTCTCCTCAGAGTGTCGAGAAACCCGGTCTTTTTAATGACTCGGGTTTCTCTTTTTTCGTTACACATATTAAACTGGCGAAAAATTGGGGGATTACCCCCGTTTTTCTAGGCGATTCAGGTGGATCGCCCTCCTCTTCATGTTCTACACGGCTGCTGTCATCAGGGCTTGCTCCCTGACGTTGTGCAACCCGTCCAAACGGCAGTAGCGAAACCCTTGGAGCTCTTTGGCATCCGCGAAGCTTCGTTTCAATCGTCTCTTTTCGTTTGCGGTACAACTGCTTCCCAGATCGGCTCAGCCGGTTGTTCTTCATCCACTCCTTGCTGTCTTCCCAGACGTGACGGGTCACCACTTTACGGTGGTTTTTGGCCTGAGTGCATTGGTTCTGGAGTGGACACTGCTCGCACTGAGCCGGATCCGAGGCAACGGCTTCCACTTGTTCTTTGGTATTGGTGTTTGTTGGCGTTGGCTTTGACATGCGTCGAATCGTTGACAAGAACACGGCCACCTACCATCCGGTGGGAGACCGCTTGCAGAACAATTTCATCGAAAATATCTTGAGAAATCGTGGTGTCCTTAAATCGGGTTCGGCGGTTCCAGCTAATCGTGGTATGGTCTGGAACTTTGCTTTCTCATCGATAAAGGGAAAATCAATATATTTATCCACCTTGCGAAGTAAATGATCTTGAGGCACCAGTTCTTCTAGGGAAACCAACTCTAAGGTTTGTTGTTTGTCTCGGTTTGAGCGCAGCATACCAACAGCGTCCGTTCATAAATACTAGTTGCCTTTATCTTACAACATTAATGCGGTGTCGTGTTGAATAAATGAACATAAAAGAAGCTGTCGAGACTTTCTCGACAGCCGGAAGCGGCACATTAATGTGCCGCTTCCCGTTCTCCATTATAGAAACCTTCAGCGCAATGCTGCAAAAGCAGGCAAAAGGAACGGTTATGCCCGATATAGAAAGATGAAAGATCGTAGCGGTTTCGCGACGATTCAAACGTAACGAGCAGCCTGTGCCGCATCTGCTTCATTGCCATTTCTACAAAACGCTCTGCTCTTTTCGAAGCGATGATGGTGATATACGCATACAGAGAGTGGTCTTCAGGATCATCCAGAGGGCTGACACCGGCACAGGAAAATTCAGTTTGAATATGCATTCGTTTAAACAGCGTTAGTGCGCCAAGCAGTTCTACATCAACCTCTATATTCCCCAATAAGGCGGTTTGTTTAGATCTCCTCTTGCACTTGGTGCGCTTCGCCCAATTGGACAATTCGACATCCCGCCGCTCCCACTGTGCTTTGGAATGAACACTGATCACCTTTTCCACATCGTCTTTGGTGCTTATGTAAGCCATATGGATCCCCCCACGTTTTCTTGCACAGCCCGGTACAAGAGTCGTACTTATACCTGCAGGCCTACACCCATAATCCCTACATCCTTATATACCATTTACTTTCATGTATATTTTCTCTCCCATTCCTCTTGAAATAACCATAGCTTTAGGTCGTTCCTTGTGAGGCGGCCGTCATTACTTTAACCGACTTCTCCGGGGCAATGACCATTGCTGAGCCTAATCTTGCCGCAAATGCATGCCAAGCAATGCCGGCTTGGTTATGTGATGAAATATATTCCTTATCCGGCATTGAGGCATACTTTCTGCTGCTGTAATAGGCGTTTACCTGCTAACGCGTCTCGCGATGCAGCGTGTATTTTCGCATACGCGGGCAATATTTCCGCAATTCCAGCCGCTCGGGATGAGCTTTCTTATTTTTGGTGGTCGTGTAATTACGGTCCCCCGTTTCGGTGCACGCCAGCGTAATGACGACTCTCATATATATCACCCCCTTAATCGTAACTATTACGATTTAATAATCGTACTGATTCGTATTCCTCTTGTCAACCGGATAGGACGTTTTTTTTGAAGAACGACGCTGATCCAGACCCACGCAAAAGAAGCCTGTGATCTGGCTTAGTAATAAATCACAGGCTTCTTCGTTTTAGAATTTGTTAAGAGGAACTTCCTCCCTACACCTGATCTTCAATACGCAAGTGGACCGGTCGATATTCTTGAATAGAAGATTCAATAAGCTGCTGAGTCAAAACCAAATCATCTACGATCGCTTTGCGTTTGGCTTTAAGCAAGATCTGCTCGATATCAGCGTAGCTGCATCCGGCAAGCATTCGGGTCGCACGTTCCTGTATGCCATCCTCTTTGATAAAGCTCCCGATGATCAAGTCAATGTATTCCAGCCTGCTGGATTCGTCAGGAGCCTCGTAGACCAGCTTCGTGTCAAAACGGCGCCAAATCGCATGGTCCAGCTCATTCTCCAAATTAGTAGCTGCCATCAGGATGCTGTCCCCTTGAAATTCATCGATACACTGCAAGAGCGTGTTGACTACGCGTGCCATTTCCTTAACTTCATCATTGGTATCGCGTGTCCGCGCAAGGGCGTCGAACTCATCGACAAATAGGATGCAAGGCACCGATTTCGCAAATTCGAATATTTTCCGGACATTGCTCCCGGTTTCACCCAAATGTGCATTGATAATCGTATCCAATCGGACGACAATCAGAGGAAGGCCAAGGCGGCCGGCCAAATAAAATGCCGTCAGCGTCTTTCCCGTTCCCGGCGGACCAAACATCATGAGCTTGTTGGACATCGGAACATCGTGCTCCGCAAACTTGTCCTTCATATCTCTGATGCGGATAAATTCTTCAATCATGAGCCTATTATCCTTCGAGAATACGATATGCTTTGTTTTACATTCGCACTCCGGGACAGTGTAGACCGAAGCCACATCCATTCCTTTAGAAGAAGGCATTCTCCCGCTGTTCTGTTTATTTTTACTCATAAAATCGTCAATCCCTCATTCGTAACAAAATTCGCTTTATGCTGGCCAAAAGATCCCTGCGGGATCCCTTTCCACTTGCTCCAGCTGATTTTCAAAATCCATGTTCGGCATTATGGAGTTCACACCCAGCCAAATTTCTTGTTGACGATTTTTCGCGTATACCTTCCATCCTTCAGGTTCCAGCCTGAATTTGGCAATATCGGTCATTTCCCATGACTTCCCGTCCCACGACAGCCTCTTTTCACGTAAAGTGAGCTCGTGGTCGCTTATCTCATAGATCAACTGAACGGCTGTACGCATTCTCGCCGGAATCTTGAAATGAATGTATCCGTTTAGAATGGAATGAACCCGTTTCTCGGTAAATGGATCCAAAGGATATGTACCTCCTTACCTCATTGGAATCATTTTGTCAAAATAGGCGCACCCCTACGCTGATCAGCAAAGCGCTAACCAAAGAGGTTGCCAGCTGCTTGCCGGCTAACTTGGCTGCGAACGAAGCCCCCATTTCCCGGCGCAAGGTCCATAATGTGACAAGGCAAGCTGTTAATGTTGAAGCCAGGTACACGAGAATCAGCAGCTGGCCTGCGTTCAGATCGGCGGCGAATGCCCCTTCATTGTGGTTGAGTACCAATAGGCCGTCTTTGCGAAGAACCGAAAACAGGACTCCTCCTGCAGCTTCCTCCGGCAAATCGAATATGCTTAACCATGGAGCCAGCATGGCTGTTAATGCATTTAGAATTCCGCTTAACTTCAGAAAAGTAGCGGCCAGACAAATCCCGATAAAAACGGGCATCGCCTGCACTACAAATTGCTTCGTTACGGACCGAACGCGCCACAGCACGGCTATCAAGGATGGCGTCTGCAAAAAGGTTCGATTAGTATACAGCGAGACCATATTCGATACGGAGCTCCGATTCCATAATCGTGCATGCAGAGTCCCGACGATGATCAGCAGCGCTAGATACGGAATAAAGAGCCACGGACGTCCGCCAGAACTGAAAATAGACAGGGATGCGCCGATCTGATAACTGCAGGCTGAACCGAATGCGATCAGCGAAACACATGACTTCCGGGTACAGGAACTGCAGGTACGGCTTTGGTAAATGGCGACAACATTGCATCCGAATCCGCTTAAAACCGGAATGAGGTCTCTCCCATTCAGACCGATTGTTCTCATCCAACCATCCAACGCATCCGTGATACGATCCTTTAACCCGCTTTCTTCGGTTATAGCTACGCTCAATCCAACCAGCAGCACAACCGGAAATGCCCAAACAAAAGAATACAGACCCAAACTAACGACGCCATAATCGCCGACAACAATATCCTTAATGAAGTCCGGAACATTCAGCAGCGATTCCCGTAGCGGATCGAGCAGCCATCTGTCCGCAAGCGGCTGGGTCCACCCCGAAAATAAATAAGCGATATAAACCGGAGCCGCAAACATCAGGAGTAGAGCCGACAACGAAAATAATCGTCCCCAAACGGTATGTTCAAATAAGGTTTGACCCGGATCGATGGTTGGCAAATCGGAGATGCCCTTTATATTTGGGTTGCTTTTCATGGGGGCAGCGAGAGGAATCGCTTTGAGCAGCAACGTGCGTGATCCCGCATCCAAATCACGGGAGTTCACCGGAATGACGGATATCCCTAGGATTTTGCGCAATAAATCAACTTGGTTCTTCAACCGCTGCGCGGCTTTATCTGCAAAGGTTAGAACAAGCAGAACCGGTTTCCTCTTTAATTCCAAATTCTCTATTAGTAAAGGAAGCTCCAGGCCAACATGTGTAGCGCGCACAACCAGGATTACGGTGTCGCCATCGGTTAATTGGTCAAGGGCCGCCATTGTTGTCTGGCTGTCATCCTGTAACCGAATTCCAGGCGTATCCACCAATTCAACAGCCGAATCCGGAAGCTTCGCTCTGCGAGCCATCACGGTTGAACCTCTGAAATTAGCTTCTTCGCCAACGTTTTGACCGGTCAGTCCCCGAAAAAGCGACGACTTGCCGGCAGATTCAAAGCCCACAAGTACAGCGGTTTTTAGTTCGGGATTTGCTCCGGAAGAAGCAGATTCTGCTAACATTTGCAGTTCTCACCGCAGCATGAGAGATCATCCAGATACATGCCGTCTTGTCGGTACGGATCAAGCGGCGTCAAATCCTGTCCGAGCCGGGTGCCGATCGCCTGAGCGACAACGGCAAAACGTTGTCTGAATTTATAAATAAAGCAGAACTTTAGATTTCCATGCAGAACACCGGGACCAACCACGAACAATCCGGAAGTCGCAGTGGATTCGTCGTAAGTCGTCAGCTGCAGTTCCCCATCCGAGCTGCGCTCGATCAAATCTTCGATGATACATAAGCTGCCGCGGAAACCTGTTGCCAAAATGGGCGGATGATCACTTTGTAGAAGACGGGAAATGCCATACTCATTCTCGCAATATACCATAAACCCCTCATCTCCACCCGGCTCAATCCATTTCACGTCAAAACCCGAGGCAAATTCGATCAGGCCGGTTTCCATGGCTGACCGCAACCTGTCTTTCGTGTATGGGCTGAGCTCCACGCTTGGATCGCTGCTGCCCTTATCGAGTCCTCGATCATGACGGTCGATAACCATGGCTCTTTTTCCAAGCTTGCTGAGATGGATCGCGGCATCGACGCCGCTCTCATACCCTCCGACGATAATAAACTGTTCACCATCAAGGTGAGACCAGCTTTTCACTTGGCTGCTATGGATCCCATATTCAGCCCCAGGGAATTGATCCAGCTTGGGGTATTGAAATTCGCCTGCCGCCCATACAACGAATTTGGAATACACGGTCCCATGCGATGTTTCAAGACGAAATCCGCCATCAACAGGAAGGACGCTTATGACATCAACCCCCGTCTTTACGGGCAGTTTCTTAAAATCCGCTACTGCTTGTAAATAAGCCGCGTACTCTTGTCCGCAAGGATGCTCTGTACCGAGCGTAAAGGCCGGCGAAGTATTGCGTGCCACGGCATTCAAATCCATCAAGCCATAGGCATTACTCGTAAAGGACGGGGTAATGAACCTCATCTCCTTAGGCCAGGAGAGAAATGTGGAGCCCACATGATTCCGCTCGAGTACTGTAAACCGGCTCACTTGCAGATCCTGAAGGACTGTGGCCATTCCAATCCCGGCTGCTCCTCCTCCAACAATCAGGCAATCATAACGGTCTTCCATGACGATCACCAGCTAGATTTGGTTACGCCTGGAATTTGTCCTTTATGGGCTAATTCCCGGAAAGCAATACGAGACATCTTAAATTTGCGAAGGTATCCTCTTGGCCGACCTGTCAGTTCGCAGCGGCTTTTTAGCCGCGTAGGCGAAGAATTGCGCGGTAATTTTTGCAGTGACTCGTAGTCTCCTTTTTCCTTCAATTCCCGGCGCAAATCAGCGTACTTGGTCACCATGGCTTGTCGTTGTTGCTGCCGCACAATTTTGGATTTTTTAGCCATTTCTAATCACTCCTATATTATCTGAATTCGGGAAAAGGATCTTTCAGTTTGCGCCAATTCCCCTGCATTTCTTCTGGCGTCAGCAATGTCTCATCAAGGCTGCGTTCGATGCGTTCGCGATCCATATCGATCCCGATAAATACAAGTTTGGTTACGCGATCGCCCCATTCGTCATCCCAATCCGGAGTTTTCGGAACTTCATTGCCAAAGTGATACGCCAGCTCTTCCTTGCTTAACGAGGCGACCCACAATCCAGCGGGGGACAACTGCTTGGAAGTCCCTGCATGACTGAAAGAAATTGCCGTTTGATTTCGGGTTGCCAGCCACATCAGTCCCTTGGAGCGGACAATGGATTCCGGATATTGAGCCATCCAGCGCATGAGCTTTTCCGGATGGAACGGAATTTTTCGCTTGTAGACAAAGGATTGAATGCCATATTCCTCGGTCTCCGGCGTATGTTCCTCCTTGAGCAGCTCTTTGATCCATCCGGCCGATTGGCTCGCTCTTTCAAAATCAAATCTTCCGGTATTTAAGATCTCAGCGGGATCTACCCGGCCATGCGTCGAATGAATGAGCTTGGCATCCGGCTGCATGGCCCGGAGTACTTTCTCTAGTCGCTCCAGCTCTTCATTGGAAACCAAATCGACCTTATTAATAATCAGCACGTCGCAAAATTCGATCTGATCTGTCAGCAGATGAACGACTCCGCGTACGTCTTCTTCCCCGACGGCCTGTCCCCGATCCATCAAGCTTTCATTGGAGTAATAGTCCTTCCAGAATTGAGCAGCATCAACGACCGTTACCATCGTATCCAGTCTCGTCAGCTTCGTCAGGTCAATTCCGTTCTCTTCGTCAACGTAGCTGAACGTTTGAGCCACTGGAACAGGCTCTCCGATGCCAGTCGACTCGATAAGGATATAGTCAAATTTCTTGTCTTGGGCCAGACGCTCTACCTCAACCAACAGATCTTCACGCAACGTACAGCAGATGCATCCGTTAGACATCTCGACCAGCTTTTCGTCCGTGCGGGATAACCCTCCTCCCTCACGGATCAAGTCGGCATCGATATTGACCTCGCTCAAATCATTGACGATCACAGCAACACGAAGTCCCTCACGGTTATTGAGCACATGGTTCATAATGGTGGTTTTACCCGCGCCAAGGTACCCGCTTAACACCGTAACAGGAATTTTATTCTTTTCCTTAGGCTTGAGCATTGTCACGATTCTCATCTCCTCCTAAATGGAAGATTATCTGGTTGATTCTTAATCGTAATAATTACGATTAACATGTTTTAAACTATATTCCTGTCTGTATGCATTTGTCAAGAGCTCGTTGGCTAAGCTTCCTTATACTGACTTTGTTAAAAAAGAAAAACCACTGATTTAAATCAGTGGTTTCTGCCATCGATGTAATCCCCTTACAGACATATTAATGAATCCGCTATGGATGATATATCCACAACTGCTATACCTCTGGCTACAATGCTGACGTTTCTATGTTTTAGGCTTTTTCGGCAAACGATATATGTTCTAGCCCCCGGTATCGGCAGGAACATACATCGAAAAAACAAAAAGCCGCAAAATTGCGGCGGCTCTCCTTTTTCATGGCGTGGTACTTATAAATAAGGACCGAAGAAGTACTCCAGTTTCTCCCGGGAATACCCGTCTTCCCCGCGCCAGCAGGCAACGGCATTGAAATCGGTGCCCCGTCCCCGTTCTTTGCGGTAAAAATCTTTGGTTTCCAAAATGCCCGCGTAACCCCAGATCTCCATGACCTGATCCCGTTCATGCGAATTGGAGGGGAACACGTCCTTCCACCTTTTCTCGAGCTGCCGGGCGGCATCCTTGTCACCACAGGCCTCAATCCCGTGGATCATCCCCTTCAGCATATCCACGTCTTCTTCCCGCACCAGGAACGGATCCTCCTCACGGCTCAGGCATAACAGATCCAGCCAGCAGTATACGAGCCAATTGTGGCGGACGCCTCCCCATTTGATCCGTTCGAAATTAAGCACGTTCAGGTCCTCGTCGGCATATTCATCTTGGGACATCAGCATGCCGCCATCGCAGAAAAAACACTCACTGTACCGGGGGATATCGGCAGCACGCATACGGAATGTATGAGAGGGTAAATGGCGGGTCAATGTCCAGCTTGATAAAGCGCTGCGCAGATGAACTTTCCGGGTGGAAAGGCTATGCAAAAACGCAGCAGCCACCCGCTCCTTCTTCACGTTATGCTCATGCAGATGAATGATCCGCCGGATCAGCTCATCATGCGACACGGTGAGCGGATCGAACATCAGCCCCTTGCTTTTGGCGTACTCAAAATCCTCAGCCGATAACATAAAACTTCCGCGTCTCCAGCCTCCCGATTGCCAGTACGTATTCGTTAATATTTTTTTTGCTTTCGCATCCATGCAGACGGATACCCCTCCTGTTCAGTATCAAATTCAGCCCGAACTCCTTGCAGCCTGCCAGGCCTCCGTTACAGGCACTGGTGCCTTGCTGCTCGATTCGCCGCTGCCTTCATGCACCCAGAGCGGCGGGTAATAAGCGAAAACCTTGCCGTCTCCCAGCCGGCTCATTTCTTCTTGCCAGCCTTCCCATCGGAACGACTGATAGAACAGCCCCAAATCGCCTTCGGCCAGCCAGTTCAAAAAACCGGAATAGGCAAGCTCAGTAGATTCCCACTCCAGTGTATCGGGCGCAAAATAATATACATGTCCGGTTTGCCCGAAGCGCCCCGTGCCCAGCGCAAAAAAGCCTCCGGCTGCATCGTATGCGACGA
>NZ_CP045295.1:4555000-6527962 GCF_009363095.1 Paenibacillus cellulositrophicus | reverse complement strand
GTGCGCCGATTTCTTCGTTCATCATCCTGTCCCCTTCCCATGTGTGCCGAAGCATTTCCTTATGTTATTTATTCGAATACTGCGTCATTGAAACGCTGGATTCCCTTACGATGAGACGCGGCTCAAACTCCACCCGCTCGTAATCCGGCGGATTGTGCGACTGGATCCGCTTCAGCAGCAGCTCTGCCGCCAGCCGGCCGACTTCGCTGCCCATGATGGACACCGAGCTGATTTGCGGAGTGGTTACGGTCGCCCACAAGTTGTTGTCGATGCCGACCACCGCCACATCCTGCGGTACCCGGATACCAAGCTCCTTGAAGCGGTTAACGATCCCGATCGCCACCATGTCGTTGACGGCGTAAATCGCGTCCGGCATATGTTTCAGGCTGTAAAAATAATCGGCCGCCTGGCGTCCGGTCTCAAACGAAAAATCTTCCCCGAAATAAACCAGCGAAGCATCGACATGCCTAAGCGACTGTTCGTATGCCAGGTACCGTTCTTCAATTTTGTCCTTGGGCGCGCCTGCGTAAGCAATCCGTGCCCGTCCGATCTGGAGCAGATGCTCCATGACCAGCCTTCCTTCCTGGCGGGCGAGACCCACGATATCCGCCTTTAGATCCGGGCTGAGCTTCTTGCCGTAATTGATGACGGATACCGGGATGCTCGCCTGGTTAATCAAGCTTTCCAGCTGCTTGGGATACGCCAGCGGCATCAGGACGAGGCCGTCCACATGAAGCTTCTTGATCTCCCGCAGCGTCTCCAGCTCCAGACGGGCGTTGCCAAGCGTATTAATCTGCACCACCCGGTATCCATGCTGCTTGGCGGCTTGCTCTACCGACCAGGCGATATCCGGAATGATCGCGTTGCGGATATCCGGCACGGCAAGCGCGATCTGGTGGGTTTGGCGGATTTTGAGGCTTTGGGCCGACGTGTTGGGGACAAAGCCCATTTCATCGATCACCTGCATGATCCTCGCCTTCGTCTTCTCGCTGATTCCCCCGCTGTTGTTGAGCGCCCTGGAGACGGTGGCGATGCCGACGCCCGCCTGCTTGGCGACGTCCTCAATGGTCACCTTTTTCTTGTTGGACATGCGAATTAATCCCTCTCACTTCGGAATCGTTTCCTATCCGGAAGACATTTTTTTCTTTTTCAGTATATATTATAACATACCCGCCATTCCGTTGCCTCAGCTTAGCCGACAGACGCTGCAATCAACGCATAACCCCAGCTTATTTCTATACATAGACATGTAAATCTTCCATTCGCACCATGGTTAAAAACACCCGCTATAGCCCTAAAAAATGATTTGACACGCAGAATAGAATGTGACATCATATGGATCGGAAACGTTTCCTATTTTTCGATATATCGCTCGCCATATTATTTACTGCCTGATAGGGAGATGACGGATTCATGCAAGCATTGAGATGGCATGGCGTGAAAGATTTGCGCGTGGAAACGATTGAGGAGCCTTCGGCCCTCCAAGGTAAGGTCAAAATCAAGGTGGAATGGTGCGGCATCTGCGGAAGCGACCTGCATGAATACGCCGCCGGGCCGATATTCATTCCGGAGGGTGCGCCTCATCCATTAACCGGTGAGAAAGCCCCGGTCGTGATGGGACATGAATTTTCCGGCCAGGTCGTGGAAGTCGGCGAAGGCGTGACCCGCTTCAAAGCCGGCGACCGGGTCGTTGTTGAGCCTGTGTTCGCCTGCGGACATTGTGCCGCCTGCAAGCAGGGAAAATATAACCTTTGCGAAAAAATGGGCTTCCTGGGACTCGCCGGCGGCGGGGGTGGCTTCTCCGAATACGTGGCGGCCGATGAGCATATGGTTCATCATATTCCGGACAGCGTCTCCTACGAGCAGGGCGCTTTGGTCGAGCCGTCGGCAGTTGCGCTGTATGCCGTCCGTTCCAGCCGCTTCAAGGTGGGCGACCGCGCGGTCGTATTCGGGGCGGGGCCGATCGGCCTGCTAGTCATCGAAGCGCTGAAAGCGTCGGGTGCTGCGGAAATCTACGCCGTAGAACTATCGCCTGAGCGGCGGAGCAAGGCGGAAGAGCTGGGGGCCATCGCGCTCAACCCTGCAGACGTTGACGTCGTCCAAGAAATCCATCGCCTCACACAAGGCGGCGCGGACGTTGCCTATGAAGTTACAGGCGTCCCGGCTGTCTTGAACCAAGCGATTCAATCGACGAAAATCAGCGGTCAAATTATGATTGTCAGCATTTTCGAACGGGAAGCCCCGATCCATCCGAACCAGATCGTCATGCAGGAACGCAATATCGCCGGCATCATCGGTTACCGGGACGTGTTCCCGGCTGTAATCAGCCTGATGCAGCAGGGCTATTTCGCGGCTGATAAGCTCGTTACGAAGCGCATTGCTTTAAGCGAGATCGTCGAACAGGGCTTTGAGGCGCTGCTGAAAGAGAAAAGCCAAGTCAAAATTTTGGTATCGCCACAACCGTCCAAATAACCGACTGCGAATATTACTGCACCTTAGGTGCTTTTCATAACGAATAAGAAAAACGTCTATCGACGTACCTTCAGAGAAGACAGACCGCGTCTAAAGGAAGTTTTTCTTGCGAGATCAGGAAGCGGAGCCTCCGAAACTTATACTTTCTGATCTCTTCAAAAAAGATCCCTTTGCCGAACATACGGCAGGGGATCTTTGCTATGTTAACCTTATTGCCGGAGCGCAGCCTGCGTCTCTTGGCTCTTCTCCCGCCGCTGATGCAGCATCATCAGAAGAACGGCGCCGGCGAACGCAGCCGCCACAAGCCACACGGGAATCCGCGGATCGAGCTTGTACGCCCAACCGCCGATAATGCCTGCCGGAGATGTAAGCAGCAGGATCAGCACGGACAGCATGGAGAACACTTTTGCCCGTTTGTCATCGTCGATCGCGTTCTGCACGGCTGCTTCCAAATAGGGCGAGCTGATCATCAGCCCTACGGCGGCCAAAATCGTGCTGAGCCCGATCCAAACCAGGTTCGACGTCGGCCACAGCACCAGCATGACGTTTGAAGCGACCGACAGGAAGAAACCAGCCATCATCGAGCGGTTCGCCGCGTGCTCCGGTATTTTGGGCATCAGCAGCCACAGCGTCAGCAGCATAATGACGGAGGACACCGCTGGGAACAGGGAAATCAGCCCGCTTCCCACATGCAGGTAATCCGCCATGTACAGCGACAGATAAGTCGTTTTCATCGTGGCCTGGAAGTTGAACAAAATATATACGCTAAAGATCAGCATGAGCGACTTGCTCGTTACAATGTCGCGAATCGCCCCGCCATAATCGATCAGGCTTTCCTTCAGCCCGAGATCGCGGGTCTCCCGCATCTTTCTCTGGCCGATTTCGGTTTCGCGCGTCGACAGATGCCGCCCCACGAACTGGAACGTCATCATCAGGAACGCAAGCACGTACATGATGCGTGTGCCGGACACAAGGCCGTAATGATCCACCAGGAGTCCGCCGAGCGGAGCGAACAGCCCCCCGATCACGCTAATAATCTGCAGCAGCGTAAAGACGTAAGTTCGGTCGGCGGGCTTCGTATCCTCGACGATCAAGCAGTAAAACGCGGTATGCGGCACGCGCTGAAACCCGTTGACGAGCGCCGCCATGAGGAAGAACCACACATTGTGCGAAACCGCCCACAGGATGGTGGCCAAGCTCCAGCTGAACAGGTCAAAATACAGGATGGCCGATTTGCGGCCCATCCGGTCGGTCAAATAACCGCTGATAAACGAAGAAAACACCTGAACGATCAGGCCGATCGTAGTGATCCAGCCGATGCTGGTTTCGGCGATGCCAAGCTCGTACATATACAGCGTCGCGTAGGTGCTCACCATACTGTACGGTATAAGAAAAAAAGGCTCAAAGGCGAGACAGCCCCTGCTGTTTCCTTTTAAGCGCGGGAATAAAGGTCGTGACATACCATCCTCCGGGTCCTGATGAAATGTAAATGAGTGTGATCGATGCGATTAAGGCAGCTTGCGCCGCGGTTTCTTCGACTGCCGGGGCTGCCAGGCGATCAAGGCACCCGCCTCTCCACAGATTTGATTCACCTGTTCAAGTTTCGCGGGGTCGACTTCCCACATCCATCGTTCTTCGCCCACCCGGTAAAGTATACCATGATCATGGCTGCTCTGTATCCAGTTTTCCAGATTCGTACCCGCAATCCCGATGTTGAGATGCTCTCCGTTCAGTACATTGGCAGGGTAAACCATTCTCAGCTTGCTGCCGGTATAGCGGGCTTGTCCACCGTATAAGCCGGGGGTCTCCTTGTTGAAGGCAAACGCTTTTTCATAAGGGAATGCGGTTTTTCCGTTGTCCCCTGTGGCGTAGCTCATCGCATCCGTCATTTTTCTCGCCTCGTATATGATTGCATAAGGAAAGGTGAACTGTTCTGCCATATGGCGCAGCCATTCTTTAAGAACGGAATATGTGTCTTCCGGAGGGCTGTCGCAAAAAGCGGCGATATGCGGGAAACTGCCGTATCCGCTCGTATGATAAGTAAAAGCGGCGTCCCATGGCAAAGTTCCGCGCTGCTGGCTGTACATCCAGAAGGCTTCAGCCTCTCCAGTGCCGATTTTCGCCCGTAATTGCTCCGGGGAAGTTTCCACCAGATCGTGATCGCCTTCATGATCTCCGTACTCCAAAAGCTCATAGTAACTCGTCCCTGTTACAGCCCTGTCGATCTTTTCAAAAAAAGCCTCCCCGGCGGCAAAAGCCTGCATCGCCCCAATCCGTTCCGTATGATACAGCGCAACACCTGCACATCCCGGCATACCGTCCCCTCCATGATAGAATGTTCGCATTTTTTACTTATTCTAAATCTTCTATTATGTATTCAAATATGTATTCAAAGCTATAGCTCAAAAAAATATAATTTCAAGACCCGTCAATTTCCTCCGATGTGGGTACTGCTGCTTGAGAATTACATGACCAACTCCACCTTCCATATCCATTTCATCTTTCTATGAACAACAAATATAGCTTATAACTGCAATCCGCTAAAGTAATCTAGATCATGCTTAGACTCTGTACATAAAGCTCCTCAGCTTACATTGTCTGCCCCCCCCTGTTTCAGCAGCTTCACGGTTGGAGTCCGTTCGGCTCGACCGGTCTGCTGAGCCAGTGCTCATCCGTTTGGACATGATTGTTCCGCACGAATTTGGCCAGGCTTTGCCTGAACTGCTCGTAAGGGAAAGAAGATGCCAGCCTCACAACATACCCTTCCTGTTCCCCGCCGCAGCAGGACTTTTTCGTGTAGCACCGTTTGGCCGCTTCTTCGTCCCATATGCCCCTGTACAGCAGCGGCACCGTAGGTATTCCAAGCCGATCCGCCCAGATTTCCGTCTCATCCCAGGAAAGGCACAGGTTCTGCTCATTCCACACCGAAAACAGCATAAAGTATCCAGGCAGCGCATCGTAAGCGAGCGAATGCTTGGCGTACACATTTTCCCCGCAGAGACGATACCCTTCCGGAATCAAGTACCTGATGCCGCCGTGCAGCGTCTTGACGTAATGCCGTGACGGATGATCCTTGCTGTCCAGCGATCTCGCGTGAATGAAATCCGGGTACATCGTGGTGTTCTCGCCGTCCATTTTCTCGGTGATCACCACTTCTTTTCCCACGAAATGGTCCGTGCTGCGCAAAATTTTGTCATCATCGGTGTATCCTCGTGACCAGGGAAGATGCATCGTTTTCGGATATTTGATTTTCATGAAACCACCTCTTTATTTGCCGTTCGTGTCCGCTTCCGCGAAAAAATACAACCGGGCCAGCAGATCCCCGCCTAGCAAATGATAAATGTTTGACGCTCCTGCGTCTCCCCCGTGAAGAATTTCCATATGAAAGCTGACCATATACACAACCTTCAACACAAATGCCTCATCATATCCGAGCTCCTTCAGTACATGACAGGCAATGGCCGCAGAGACATGCTCGTGGCCGAAATAGGAGTAATAGCCGCGGGTTTCCTTCCAGACCTTACAGAACGGTTTGCCCGCATCGTGAAACAACGCCGCATACTGCATCGCCAGCAGGTCATCCCCTTCGTACTGCGCATTGATATAGGCAAGCACGGCGTAGGTGTGCTCAGACAGGGTTTTGGAGTGATAGGGATTCTCCTGGTCGTACCCAAGCATGACGGAAAAATGCGGGCAGGCGCTTAAATAGGCAAAAAGCTCATCGTGACCTGGACGTTCTGCGAGCAGTTTTTCCAATTGGTTTCTGTCCAGCTTCACATCCTCTGAGCTGTGCACGATATGCAGCGCTTGGAACCCTTCGGCCATGACCGGAAACTCGAAGTTTTTGGCAAATTTCGTCAGCACTGCGTCGTCGATCCGGCGTTTGCGCGTCCCCGCTCGCTGCCTGGCCGTCGCATACGGCGTATCGCACACATGGCCTTCGACAGGCACATCCTTGAATTTCTTCAGAAACTTTACACGGCGGTCGCGGCTCACGTTGGTTGCGTCAAATACGACACTGCGGCCCTCCCCAAGCAGACGGTCTATTTCGGCAAAAGCCTCGTCAAACACCAGATACGAATTTTTTTGCCTGGACTCGCTGCCGAACAGCCGCTCCCGGATGGAATCGGTCGAAACCGCCACGGCCCGCTCATGTTTGCACAAATTTTTGGCATAGAAGCTTTTGCCGCTTCCTGGAATGCCGACCAGCATGTGAATCGTACTCATCGTTATCACCTCCCTTCCATAAATGGTTGATTTCCTTCACCATCCTCTTGATAGTCACCATCCATTCATCGCTGGACACCCATTGATCACGTATGAAGTGTTCTTGTTGACTTTTACCTGATGATGGACCATGGATCATGAATGCAACAAAAAAAGCCCTTCCCCGAAAACAAGCCGGGTTCCTGATGAAGGAGGCGCTCTCTTCAATTATATGGGATCATGCCTGCTAAGCACACGGGACCTTGGACGCATACGCAAAACAGGTCTTTATGCCCGTCACCGGGAATTCGATCTCGCGGGGATGCCGGCTGAAATTTGATCGCTCAGGGCCAACTAGCGGCCGCAACGTAAAGCTTGCATAAAAAAAACATGACACTTCCATTTATTTGATATATAGTAGGAACATAGGTTCTTATTCCAAGTTTCATCCATGATTATATTTGAGGGGGATAACCATCCATGGGAAATCATATGGCGGGTTTGCAAGTACAGATCAGGCCCTGGTCGGAAGACCATTTGCATTTGGAGCTGCTCTATCGTTTGAATGTTCCAGAGATGCTGGAACATCTGGGCGGCCCGGAAAGTGACGTGCAGGTCGAGAAGCGCCATAAGCGATATGTTGAGGTTCAGTCCCTCGGGAACGGCTGCATGTATAGCATATGGCTGGCAGATCATCCGGTGCCAATAGGCAATGCGGGATTTTGGGAGAGTGGTTGGCAGGGATCGACCATTTATGAGATCGGCTGGGGCGTCCTGCCTTCCTTTCAACAGCGGGGCATTGCATCGGCCGCGACAGCAGCCGTGATCGAGCAGGCGAAACAGCAGAGGAAGCACCGATTTATGCACGCTTTTCCGTCCGTGGATAACCCGGGTTCCAATGCGATTTGCCGGAAGCTCGGCTTCGCTTTCATGGGTGAATGTGATTTTGAATACCCGAAAGGCAGCTTTATGCACTGCAATGACTGGCGCTTGGATCTGGAATCAGGCGTCTGATACGGGAAGCAAGAAAGCGGCCATCGCCCTTCCTTTGAAGGATGGATGGCCGCTTTCATGCTAACGTCCGTGGTTTTAGTTCTGCGCTGCTTCGATTCCTGTCAGCAGTTGGGCCAGTTCATTCTGGAGCGGCTGGGATATACGTGTCATCGGCAGCCGAAGGTGATCTGAAGCAATGACACCCTGAGTAGCCAGCACCCATTTTATTGGAGCGGGATTCGGTTCCTGGAACAGTTTGCGAATGAGCGGGACGACACGGTCAAAAGATCGTTTGCCTTCCATGACCATCCCCTTTTGCACCAGGTCATGGACCTCAATAAAGATATCTGTGTACAAGTTGGCCGAAGCCAGAATCCCCCCGCTCGCCCCTTGGCTGAGTTTGGCATGGTAGTACAGGTCGTCACCGCATAACACCGCCCCCGCATCTTGACGAGTCAACTCGGTAACCAGTTCCAGGCCGTCGGAGCTGTCTTTCATTCCTATCATACCTTCCATCTCCATAATGGTTTTGGCCGTAGACATCGTTAAGTGGACCCCGGTACGGGCAGGGATCTCATAAGCAATAACCGGTACCCCGACTTCCGTCACCCGGCGAAAATGCTCGATGATCCCTTCTTGCGACGGTTTACTGTAATAGGGAACCACAACGAGGACGGCATCCGCCCCTAAGGCGGCGGCCTGCTCCGTCCGCTGCACGGTCGTCAACGTGTCGTTGGTTCCCGTTCCGATGATCACCGGGATGCTTCGCTGCTTTTCTTTCAAAATCTGCTGCGTGGCCCGGGTGAGCTGTACGACTTCGTCCCAGCGTACCGTCGGAGCCTCTCCAGTCGTCCCGTTTATGATCAAGCCGTTGATATGATGCTCAGCCAGCTTTTCCACGTAACGGGTGTATGATGCCAAATCAAGCTCTCCGCTTGGCAAAAATGGCGTGACCACAGGAACCAAAACGCCATGCAGTTCATCTCTTCCGATCATTTTCGATGACCTCCTCTATAGGTTGTGCCTCTAATTTAGCATAGGAATTATTATCAGTGTTATCTATAATAGTTGATGAGCATCATCGATAATATTGATACCATGGAGATGAATAGCATGGACCTAACGTACTTTCATACCTTTCGCGAGGTCGCGCACCGCAAAAGCTTTACCCGGGCGGCCGAAGTGCTGGGATATGCGCAGTCGAGTGTTACGGCGCAAATACAGAAGCTGGAGAAAGCATACGATACGCAGCTGTTCGAGCGTTTCGGCAAGGGGGTTCGGCTGACCTCCTCGGGGGAAGAGCTGCTTAAGCTTACGGTACAAATGCTTGATTTGTTCGATGAATCGAAGGAGAAGCTTCGGACCGAGGGAGGTGGCACGATCTCCGTCGGAACGATGGATTCCCTCGCCGCTTACTTTCTCCCCCCGCTGATCCAGCAGCTGCGCAAGCAGTACGAAGGATTGTCCATCCGATTATGGACGGACCGGGAGGACCTTCTCGTCCAGAGGGTCAAAGAGGGAGATTTGGACATCGGCCTGATTCTCGATAACGAACCGGAGGATCCGGCGCTTCACTGGCAGACGGTCCGCGAGGAACCGCTCGTTCTCATTGCAGGGCCAGGACATCCACTAGCAGATCGAGAGATCATCCGTCTTCAAGATCTGTACGATGCCGAGTGGATTCTGCCGGAAGAAACCTGTAATTACCGGGTCATGCTGGAGAAGCTTCTGAAGCAGCATGGAATCCCATGCCGGCTTGGCTTGGAGCTGGGAAACCCCGAAGCGATCAAACGCTGCGTCATGGCGGGATCAGGAATCTCCCTCTTGCCCCGCATGGCGGCAGACGATGAAATCCGCAGAGGGCTGCTCGCCCCACTTCCGTTCAGTCATCCCGATCTGCGGCTCAGCCTGCAGCTGATGACCCATCCGAGGAAGTGGATCTCCCGGGCACTCAGCGATTTTATCGAGTTGGTCAGGAAGTCGCCGTAAGTCCAGCTTGGCTGTTCGTGATTCCCCAGAATCAGCTGTAAACCGTCTGCAGCAAGTCGATCTCCATGTTCCCAGCACCCAATACTCCATGACCACCTGAGCGCGGCGAATTCCTTTAGCACTCGGAGATACAGCAAAAAAACGCACTCAGGCAGCGTCTAATCGCTTCCTCTGTGCGTTTTTCAACATATCCAATCGAATTTATGCCCGAATCGTCTTTAGAGCCGCGGACCAGGCAATCACTTGATCCAGCATGCCGTTGACATTTTTATGATGCAGCTCGGCCGGCTTGAATGTTCTAAAGCTTTCAAAATCGGTAAAGAGCGACAGCGTCGGGTGAATGCGGACGTCCGCCACGTTCAGCTCCCCAAGAATGCCGCGCAGATGCTCGGCCGCCCGGGCGCCTCCAGTGGACCCGTAGCTCACGATGCCTGCCGCTTTATTCCCCCACTCATCCCGCAGCAGGTCGATCGCATTTTTCAATACACCGGAAATGCTGTGATTATACTCCGCGGTGACGAACACGAATCCGTCCATGCGACCGATGACCGCGGCCCAGTTTTGGATGGCGTCCTCTCCGCCGGGATGTCCGAGGAACGGCAGCGGATAATCAGCCAAATCGATCAGGTGGTACTCCGCATCTCCACGCCCGTCGGCCAGCTCCTTGAGCCATGTTCCGACCTGCGGGCTGACCCGCCCTTCCCTAGTGCTGCCAAGGATGATTCCAATATTCAAGTGTGATTGTTCCATTTCTAGATCTCTCCCTATATTCATAAATTTCCGCAGGTCCTGTAACCTGCCTGTAAACCCGAACCGGTACTTTTATCTTATAGCGGCTTGAAGACGAAAGATAATATCAATTCCGGCATGGCTATATATATTTCGGTCTATGGGTGGTTGATGCCAAAAAAAACAAACGCCTGAGCAGAGCACCGGTGGCTCTGCCTAAGCGTTTATCGGGCAGTGTAATCGAATCTATTTGCGGATCTCATAAAATTGGCATTCTTTACGCGAGTGGTAAGTAACATCACTTACACCGGACTGGGTAATCACCGTGGAGTCGGTGAACCGGATGATCCGCGTATCTGAATCGATCAAATGGTCATCTTTAAACACGCGTATGGGAAGCTTCCTGCGCTCGGCCTCCTGCAGATCCGCTTCCGTCAGAAGCTCTCGAATCGTTGCCATGAATTACGGGTTCTCCTTTGGATATGAAATTAGATACGATCACGGGTGCTCGCTCTTCCTTTATTGTAGCCGTTCATGACTTAAATGGAAATGATTGAAGCGGGTAGGAACGATGGAAGCAGGAACCTGCAGACTCTGACAACGTAACCGGACCAGTTCTTCACGCTTACGCACAGGTTTTTTCCGGAACCGCTGCGGAATCAGCTGGAGCCGGGATCTTTTTCAAATATGGAATCAGCGACAGCAGGCCAAGCACGGCCAGAACCGCACCAACCCACAACGGTGATGCCAGGCCGTAGCCATGATCGATCGTGAGCCCGCCAATGGTGGAACCGACGACAATGCCGAAATTGACGACCGAGACGTGGAACGTATTGACGAGCGAGCCACCGTTCGAAGCTCTCGCCACTCGGGTCACCATGGGAGGATTCATGGAGACCCCGACCAGGCCGATCACGATGACGGCGATAACCGCAACGACCTGGTGTGCGGCAAATAGGCCGAACATGAGCAGCGCGCCCGTAAGCACGACTAGGCCGATGGTCATAATCGGCATCATGTACCGGTCGGCCAGTCTGCCGGTGATGGTGTTGCCGATGACCGTTGCCACCCCGTAAACCCCGAGCAGAAGCGGCACCATGGATGCTCTGAAGCCCGCTACATCGGTAAGTATCGGTGAAAAGTAACTGAATGCCGCAAACGTCGCCCCGATGATCAGCATGCTGGTTGCAAAGGCCGCCCATAAATGCCGGTTCTTGAATGCAGCGAATTCGCCGCGGAGACTGATCGATTCAGCCTCTTCCTTGGGTGATTTCGGGATCAGCAGGAGACCCATTATTCCCGAAATCAGCACAAGGAAGACGACAGCCCAGAAGCTCGCCCGCCAGCCGAGATACTGGTCAAACAGCATGGCGGCGGGAAGCCCCACAGCGGTCGCGACCATCAATCCGCCAAGTACAATGGAGGCGGCACGGCCGCTTGCTTCCGGGCGGACCAAGGTGAGTGCAATCGCGATGGACACGCCAAAGCAGGCCGACGAAGCAATCCCGGTAATAATCCTGGCCGCCATCATAAGCTCATAGTTCGGCGCGAGCGCTCCCAGCGTCTGCCCAATCAGAAACACGGTGGACAATGCCAGGAAGGCTTTTTTGCGCGGCACTTTTAACAATCCGACTGTCAATAGAGGCCCGCCGATAATCATCCCCGCAGCATAAGCGGATATCAGATATCCGATGGCGGCGACAGATACACCAAACTCCTCTGATAGCGAAGGCATGATTCCAGCCACCATAAATTCGGAAGTCGTCATGGAGAAAATCATCAGTCCCAATACATAAATCGCAAGCGGCAATGCAAACAGCTCCTTTATCCATTATTTTTGTAACAATTAGTACAAAATTAGACACAGGGATCTCTCTAGGCATCTCACCTAGGAATCATCCTCTGTATTTTCTTTAAATTTTCTCTGCATCTCCTCTACAACTCCTCGGAATCTACTCGAAAGCTCCTCGGAATCTCATCTTTATTCCTCACTGTATTTCCTCTGTGTGTTCTCTATATCTCCACCTTGCTCCCGTCTTCACTTATGCCTCACCTCCATTTTTCAATCGGTTATAACTTTGCGGCTAATTTTACATCCCACTTTTGTAACAACTAGTACAAAATTGTTCAAAAAACACAGCCGCGTCCATCGCGTGAACATCGTCCAGCGCAAAGCGGCAGCTCGAATACGAACACAACAGCAAACAATGATTTAGATAGGCATACGATAGTTTAAATAAATCTCTGACTCCCAGGGATTCTGCTAAAAAATGGCCGCAAGCGTGCCTTCAATAATTTGCCGGGCCAACGCACGGTTCATAGTCCCCGGATAAATCACACGCAGGCCATAACAGCAGCTGAGGAACAGAGCCGTCAGCTCCGATGTATCCCGTTCACGGGAAATTTCGCCGGCGGACTGTCCTTCGCGAATCGTTTTCTCGAGAGCCTGCTCCAGCAGCGCCACATGCTGTTTGAAGATCCGCTCAACAGTCGGGTCAGTCTTTCCACGCTCTACCGACGCGTTAATAAGCAAACATCCACGGTCCTTGGCTGTCGAGCCCTCCCGGATTTCCCATTCCAACAGCTCTTGCAGCCGCTCCTTTACCGGAGCGTCGTTGTTCAGGATTTCCAATTGCGCCTCAATCCCCACCTGATGGTACCGAATCAGCGCCTGCTCATACAGCTCATGCTTGCTCCCGAAGGCATTATACAGGCTTCCTCTGCCGAGACCGGTTTCCTTGCATAAATCGTCTGTTGAGCAGGCCCCGTATCCCTGTGACCAAAACACCTCCACAGCGGCATCGATGACGGCTGTGTCTTTGAACTCACGGGGTCTACCGCTTTTACTCATGTTTAGGCATCCCTTTCATAGGTTTGATGATTGGATTGATTCTTAGCATACTTAATTCTGTACTGTTCTGTCAAATATTATTTTTCTAATAATATCCATTCCGTCACAAAAACGACACCAAACATGCGTTGCAACCAAAAGCGTTTTCCTATAGCATAAATTTCCGAACGAAGTTCGTCTACTGGCACAGCCGTGATTCGAACATTATCGCCAAACGGAGCGGAGTATTATGCCATGTCAAAAAGCAAGCGCTATTATGCCCTGATGCTAATCGTTGTGATCGCCTTTATTTTATATGTCGCCTATATGCAGATCATTCAGGATCCCCAGGCCTCGGCTTTTCTCGGCTTCAAAACGGACCTGAACCATCCCCTGAACCCTAAGCTGTGGCTGATCGTCATGAGGATCCATGCCGGATTGGCCTGCTTGGCCATGATCTGCGGAGCCGTCAACTTCGCAGCACGAATCCGGATCAGACACATAAAATTCCACCGGTTCAACGGATATTTATATGTCATTTGCGTCATGCTGGTTGGCCTCACCTCAGGTTATATGGCACCGGTCGCCACGGGAGGAAGGTCGGTCAGCATTGCGTTTAATCTGTTAACGATGCTATGGCCGGCATTCACGGTGATCGCTGTAATTCAGATCAGGAAAAAGCAAATGGCCAGCCACCGAAAGTGGATGGTTCGCAGCTATGCTTTCTGCTTTACAAACCTGGTTGTACACGTCCTCACGTGGACGATCCGCACGCTTGCCGGAAGTCCGTACCCGGTCAGCTACCGGATCAGCGTGTTTATCACGATTCCTTTGCTGCTTCTCATCGCAGAGCTTGTTATTCGCACTGCGTGGCCTGGGTCAGCCGGTTCCCGGCGTACCCCAAAACAATAAACCGTAAGCAAAAAAAACCGCCAGATGGCGGTTTTTCTTCTTATCCCTGCAAATTCCCGTACAAACAACGGTACTTTTCGTTTAAAAGCTATTCGTTCTCGATCGAATTCAGCGCTGCAAACGCCAGTGGTCCAAAACCTTCAGAAGCTTCCCTCTGCGGCTGTGTGACATGAAAAACAAATCTGCTGCCGTCAAGCTCCTTCACGATATATTCATGGGTTCCCGAAGAATCGAATGCCGTCAAAAAGATAAGAGCGTCCTTCATCGGACCGGTAAGGTCTGCCGCCCCAAGCTTCTTGATTTCGCCATACGGCTTAAGCTCTTTCTTCCCTTGCAGTTCCAGCTGGTCCAAATTGAAATCTGCAGGCAGCTTCTCAATACGGACCGAGTACTCGTGGTCAACGTTCATATACAGCAGATGCTTGCCCGCATCAAAAGAAAACTGTTCGGGAATATACAGCGAGTACCCTTCAGCCTGAACAAGCTTGGCGGGCCGCACTTCGTCGTTGCCTTCCAAGGTGACCTCCAGTTTGCCCTCGGCAGGGCGCTTACTGACACTGCCGCTACTTGCGGATGATTTAGAGTCCCCTGAATCAGATTGGCCGCCGGCCGAAGCACTGGAAGATGAATCCTTGCCGGATGTGTCGCTTTCGCCGCCTTGGCCTGCTCCTTGCACGCTGTCCGATTTTTTAATTTCGGTCAGTACGAGCTGCTTTAGCGTATCCTCGCCTTCAATAGCCTTTTCCTCGTATTTGAATTGCACCTGGTCCTGCTCCTGTAAATCGGCTACCGCTTGATCCAGCCCGTCATCAAACTGAAAAGCGGTAGGCTTGCCGTCAACCACAATCTCCACCGTATGCGGATCAGCCTGGCCGGTATATGTTCCGGTTCCTTCCTTCACGGACGGTACCTGTTCAGCATTCCCAGGCTGGGTTGACGGATTGTTCTGCTCATCCATTTGGTCTGGCGGCGTACCCGGCGCCGTTTCCTGTTTGTCACTGCATGCTGTTACCGCAACAGCTATAGCCAGCGCCAGCAGAATCGAACTGATTTTAATCGTATTCTTCATGCTGCACCTCCGTTACCATCTTAGACGGACGGAGGCAGCTCCAGGTTTCAATAAATTCGATAGTCTTGATAAAAATATCAAATGGGATGGGTCATACGAGACAATCCAAACCGCTTCATAAGCGCATCATTCGCTTTCTTTCGCTTACTTGCTTCTTCCTGTCCTCGAAAACCGGATCATCGACCAGATAATCAGCACGATAAGTACGGCAATGCATACGCCGATACTAAGCCGGTTCTGCGCATCGAATAAAAACATAGCCGCGATTACTGCCAAGCAGGCCACGACGGCAGACGTAACATAAGGGTACCCCCAAACCTTAAAGGATGGCTCGACCGGATACGACTTCCGCAGCTTAATTTGTGCCAAGGAGATGCAAATCCAGACCAGCAGGACACAAAATCCCGGAACAGCCATTAACACGCGGAACAACTGATCCTGCGCAAACATGCCCAGCATGGATCCCAATATCAAGATCACGGCACACAATAACAGCGTATTTACCGGGATACCCCTCCGGTTCGTGCGGGCAAGAGCCGGCGATGCTTCGCCGGCTGCAGCCATGGAGTGGAGCATGCGTGAAGCTCCGTAAATTCCCGAGTTGGCTGCGGACAGCACTGCTGTAACCAGAATAAAATTCATGAGATCCGCCGCCCCGGATAAGCCGGTCGCAGTCAGTACCTGGACAAACGGACTCGACTCAGGGCCGAGCTGGTTCCAGGGAATCAGCCCGCATATCACGAGGATCGGCAGCGTGAAAAATAATATGATCCGCAAAATAAAATTGCGCACCACTTTGGGCAGCACCTTTTCGCTGTTTTCCGTTTCCGTCAATGTCAAACCGATCAGTTCCGAGCCCCCGTAGGAAAACATGACCACAAGCAAAGCGGAAAAGATGGACGTCCATCCGTTGGGCAGAAATCCTCCGGCCGCCGAGTAGTTATGCAGATACGGCGTGTTGCCGCTCGGAATGATCCCGAAGATCAAGCATGTCCCTAAAACGATAAAGACGATAATCATGGCGATTTTGATCCCCGCCAGCCAAAATTCGAACTCGCCGAAGCTTCCCACGCTCATCAGATTAATCAGAATAATGAAGGCAGCGCTGGCTAGACTAAGCAACCATAACGGTACTCCGGGAAACCAATACTGCAAAAAGCTGCCGGCCGCTATAATCTCTATGACGCACACGGAAAGCCACAGGAAGCAGTACATCCACCCCATAATAAAGGACACTCTCTCGCCAAAGGCCTCACGGACGAAGTCCTTCATATTTTTACCCGGGTAAACGGTAGCCATTTCCGCCATGGCTCCCATGACGACGAGCAGCAGCAGCCCGGCGAAGACGTAAGAGATAATGACGCCCGGTCCGGCAAGACCGATCGTTTCGGCACTACCTTTGAAGATGCCGGTGCCGATGACTCCGCCCATGGCCATCAAGCTGATGTGCCTTGGTTTTAATTTTTTCTGCAATGAAACCCCATCTGGTTGTGACATCAAATATCCTCCTGCTGAATCTTGTTGTATTAGAACAAAAACCATAAGTTCAAGTATAACATTTTGCTTAAGCATCCTGATAGAAATTTAGCCGAATTTTCTGCATTTGCTTCACGATTCTTTATGATTTTTAAACAAAATTTAACCAGAAACCGATCATACATATGCTATGATGTACATTCAGCCGATGGCAAGGCCGAAAGAAAACATAAAGAAATTAAGGCGGTGCAGTTTAGTCGTGTTTCATTCGTATGTATTTCCAATTTCATATGCATTTCTGTCTTTCCCCTTTGCGGCACTATTTTTTACCATTCCCTTCATGGTCGTCCAGTACCGCAGACACGGTTATATCCATAAAATCAGGGCGTTTGTGCTGTACCTGTTCCTGCTGTACCTGCTCAACGCACTGTTTCTGGTCATCCTTCCGCTGCCGTCTTCACGGCACAATCCCGCCATGGCCGGAGGGGCGCTTCAGCTGGTGCCGCTGAATTTCATTCACGACATCCTGAAAGAAACGTCCGTCGTGTCATCGCAGCCCTCGACGTACCTGCGGCTGCTTACGGAACGCGCCTTCCTTCAAGTGGTGTTCAACGTTTTTCTTACCGTGCCGTTTGGTATGATCCTCCGTTATTATTTCCGGACGGGATGGAAACTTTCCATTCTGCTGTCGTTTTTGCTGTCGCTGCTGTTTGAGACGACCCAGCTCACCGGAATATTCGGGTTCTACGATCACCCGTACCGGGTATTCGACGTCGATGACCTGATCACTAACACGCTCGGCGGTTTGCTTGGATTCTTGGCAGCCGAATGGTTATCCGGCCTTCTTCCCCGCATTGAGCATTTGGATGCCAATATCGACCGGGCCGCCAAGCGGGTGACCTATACGCGGCGGGGAATCGCCTTTATGGCGGACGGGATCGTCTGGGCGATCCTGCTTGGCATTCTGCATATCCTGCATGTACCGGCTTCCTTCTGGGTTGCGACAGGACTGTATTTCATGCTGGTACCTTGGCTGACTGGAGGTCTGACTCCCGGCAAATGGCTTGTCCGCATCCGTCTTGCCGATGGAGGGGAGCGAATCTCCCTTAAATCGCTTGTGGTTCGATATGGAATCCTCTACTGGCTGTTTTTTGGAGCCAACCGGGTTCTGGCCGGCTCCCTTGACACCGTTCCGCCAGTCCTTCGCATGATCCTGGGACTCATTGTGTTCGCCATGAATACCGTCTTCTTTATTCATGTCGTCATCTGCGTATTCAAGAAGGAGCCGCAGCTGTTCTATGAAAAATGGAGCAAAACCCGGCATGTTATCCTATGGCAGCCGGCCGCAGCACCCGAACCGGAGAAAAAGGAGTAGTTCCCCTTGGCAGAACGTACTTCTCAAGAACATACACGCTTGTTCTTCAAGACTTGGGGAGTTTCGTTTCCGCTGTCCGGATGACGGAATCGATCTGCTTCTCCCATTGGTAAATTTGATTGAGGGAGGCGCTGATTTTACCAAGTTCCTTATACATCACGGTCAGCTCAGCCGTGGCTGTGATCGCGTTCCCGAGCTTGACTGCCGCTTTATACCGCTTGTCCGACGCGCTCCGGGTGCTGTTCGCTGCCGTAATCTTCTTATTCTCGGCAGTCACCTGCTTCTTTAACGTTTGGACCTGCGCCAACGTATCCTTCACCGCCTTGGCTTTGGCCGAAGCTTCCTTCTTTGCGGCAGCGAGCGCATCCTTACGGCTCTTGATTTCCGCACGGGCCGCACTGGCCGAAGCCTTGATCTGGTTGCGCTTCAGATCGTACTGAAGCGCGGCCTTCTGGTCCTTGCGCTTTCTCGCATCCGCCGCCTTCTTCCCAAGGTCTGTATATTCATTAAGCAGCGGCTGATATTTCTTCTGGGCCTGATCGGCTTCGGATTTCAGCTTGTCGATCTTGGCTTTGTCGATCCCCTGCACCTTCGCATTGACAGACTTTAACCGGTCATCATTCTGTTTCCGGAGCACTTGAATCTGCTGCTTCTTCAGCTTGTTGGCCTCATCCAGCGCCTTATAGCTGTCATGAAGCACACCAATACTCTGCAAAGCGGCGTCCCAAGCACTGTCCGATGCAGCGTCCGCCTTAACCGGACCCAGCATGAACAACGCGACCGTACAGCATAAAACCGTCACCAAGCTGTTTTTCCATAAAACTTTTACATACGTCATCTTCATCTCTCCCCCAAATCATCAAAATTCATAATGAATGGACAAAAAAAGCACCCCGCAAGTAAGGCATGACGCCTTTCCTGCAGGGTGCTTCTCCCGCTTCCATTAACTATGTTGAACTCAATATATCGTTATTTCTCTCGATTGTCAATAAATTCCCAGAACATTCGTTCCTCTATTTTTTTGGGACGAATACGGTTGTCGTGATTACTGACCGACCATCCCGCCGTCTACCGTGTACAGGGAACCCGTAACGAATGAAGCTTCATCGGAGAGGAGGAAGTTCATTACCGCCGCTACTTCTTGCGGCTCGCCGTAACGGCCCATCGGTGTTGCCGCTTCATTGGCGGCTTTGTACGCTTCCGCATTGCCGGAGTTCGCCTCAATTTGCCGCATCATCCGGGTGTTGATCGTTCCAGGCAGAACCGCGTTAACCCGGATGCCCAGCGAAGCCAGCTCGTTGGCAGCAACGCGCGTCAAGCCGATCACGGCATGCTTGGACATAATGTATGGGGCCACTCCTGGCGCACCCATCAGGCCTGCAAGCGAAGACGTGTTCAATATTGCGCCGGAATTCTGCTTTTTCATAACTGGAATAACATAATGCAGTCCCAGGAACACCCCGCGGACGTTGACGTTATATACCAGATCAAGCGCTTCCACCGATTGCTCTTCAATCAGCCCGGTAGGGCCCTCAATCCCTGCATTGTTCGCAAAGTAATCGATGGTGCCGAATTTTTCAACAGCACGGTTCACATAGTTCTGCACGTCCTGCTCTTTGGATACGTCGGCAGCGATCGCCAGTGAATTGGTATCGTTCAGGCCAAGCTCCTCGATGACGCTCTTGACCGCATCTTCCTTCAAATCGACCAGAACGAGGTTCAGATTGCGCTCGGCCAAACGCCGTGCCAGCTCTTTCCCGATTCCGCCGGCCGCGCCGGTAATGACTGCAGTTTTCGTTTGTGTTTGACTCATGACTGAATCGCTTCCTTTTCAACAAAGTTTATAAAATGATTTAAAGGCTTTATAGCTCATGTCTGCTACATGTATAGGTTACACCCTTATTAATTGTTTACACAATAATCATATTTCGAAATAATGTCATCTATCCAACAGATTGCCGCCGTATGTCACCGAACCATGACAATCTTGAACATTTACCTTCTCTTTGTTGATGATTTTCTGCGTTTTGGCGGCATCCCAACTTGCGTTATAATAGGAGAAACGACAAGCTGGAGGCAGATGCATTTTGACAGATGAACACATTCTTGACCGCAGAGCCAGAAGAACCCGGCAGGCGCTCAAATCCGCTCTCGTTTCCTTAATTCTCGATAAAGGCTTCGATTCGGTGACTATTATCGATATCGCGGCCCGTGCAGACTATAACCGGGGCACCTTTTACAAGCATTTCGTCAGCAAGGAAGACCTGCTCAAGGAAATCCACGACGAGTTTCTGCAGGGCATCGCCGAACTGCTCGTCAAGCCGTATGAGGGCCTGGAGCGAATTGAAGCCTCGATGACCTACCCATCGGGGCTGCGCTTGTTTGAGCATATCGAACAGCATAAAGATGTGTTCCTGGCCTTATCACGAGTCGAACGGGGAAAGCTGGCGATGGACATGTACGACAGGCTCAGGGAGTCGATGCGGAAGGACATGCATATCGAAATGGAACCGACCGAGCCGCCGATCGACTACGAAATCATGCTGAGCTACCGGATGTCGGCCACGGTGGGGGTCATTATGCACTGGGCAGAGGTTGATTTTAAATACACGGCGTCTTATATGGCGCAGCAGCTGATGGTGCTGGTTGAGACAAAAATGGATTACATCGTGTTTAAAAGAAACGGCGGCACATAAGCATCATTCTCAAAACTCCCCATTGTGCCTGTAAGCACAATAAGGTATCATTCTACATAGATGGACTGTGTGCGACTGGCGGAAACATGGGATGAACCATGAGGGAGCACATGGATATAAACAGCCGTACGCCTGGGCAGAGGTAAGGGGAATTTCCCCTTGCCTCTTTATGTTTTTCTGGACCTTACCATGATTTAAAGGAGATGCAGACAATGACAGAACAAACGCTGATTTTGGACGGAGCGCGCGTGGCGCAGGACATTAAGGACGGCTTGGTTAGCAGGGTGAAACGGCTGTCCGAGCAAGGGATTACCCCCTGCCTGGCGACCATTTTGGTAGGCGACGACCCGGCATCGGCCACATACGTGCGCATGAAAGGCAATGCCTGCAGACGGCTCGGGATGGAATCGTTAAAAATCACACTGGATGCGGGGACGACGACCGAGGAGCTTATCCGGGAAATCCAAAAGCTTAACGCCGACCCGAACGTTCACGGAATTCTGCTGCAGCATCCGGTTCCCCATCAGATTGATGAAAGAGCCGCATTCGACGCGATCGCCATTGAAAAAGACGTCGACGGCGTCACCACGTTGGGATTTGCGCAGAATGCTTTCGGCTTTGCCGCGTATCCTTCCTGTACCCCGGCGGCCATCATCGCCATCCTGGATTACTACCGGATTCCTGTAGAAGGCAAGCACGCTGTTGTTGTCGGCCGCAGCCCGATTCTCGGCAAGCCCGTCTCGCTGATGCTGCTGAACCGCAATGCCACGGTCACGATCTGCCATTCGAGAACAAAAGGCCTTGGTAATATCGTGTCCCAGGCAGAGATCGTTGTTGCCGCAGTAGGCAAACCGAAATTCATTCAGGGAGACTGGATTCAGGACGGCGCCGTCATTCTGGACGCAGGCTACAATGAAGGCAACGTCGGGGACGTTCATTATGAGGCATGTTTGGAAAAAGCGAGCGCCATTACCCCCGTCCCTGCGGGCGTCGGACCGGTAACCATCGCCATGCTGCTGAAGCACACAGTGGATGCGGCGGAAAAACAACTGGGATAAACCAGTCATCGGTATGGCCAGGTTTTCCAAGGGGCATCACAAATACGCCGGGTAACGGCTTCATAAATGGCAAGAGGGCATTCCGCCGAACATCATTCGGTGAAATGCCCTTTTTTTCTGCCCAAGATGTAATGTTCATGAGTCGGCTGGTAACCGATTCACATCAATCCGTCCGTCACAAATGGCGGCCTATTCGTACCGCAGCGCCTCGATCGGATCCAGCTTCGCGGCCTGTCTGGCCGGGAATACGCCGAATACGATGCCGATGCAGGCCGAGAACCCGACTGCAAGCAGCACGGAGTTCATGGACACCGCGGTGGTCACGTCCATCAGCTTGCCGACGAACTTGGAGCCGCCGAAGCCAAGGATGACGCCGATCACACCGCCCAGGATAGCCAAGGTGACCGATTCAAACAGAAACTGCGATAGAATCGTCCCTTCCTTGGCCCCGATCGCCTTCCGGATACCGATCTCCCGTGTCCGTTCCGTAACGGACACCAGCATGATGTTCATGATGCCGATTCCGCCGACCAACAGGGATATTGCCGCCACGCCGCCAAGAAACAGGGTCAGCGTTTTGGTGACACTTTCGGCGGAGGACATGACATCCTCCTGGCTTTGAACCCTGAAATCATCGTCGGCCCCGCCAAGTTTATGGCTTTGGCGCATCGTATACTGGATCAGCGCCATGGTGCTGTTGATCACGTCGGTAGATTTGGCTTCGACCAAAATTTGCCGGACACTGCTCCGGGAGCTCCCGGTCTGAAACCGGGACTGAATCGTCGTGATCGGCGCGATGACGGTGTCGTCCTGGTCAACCGTTCCCGAAGAACCCTTTGCTTTGAGCACACCGATGACCCGAAACGGGATGTTGTTGATTTTGATCATGCTGCCGACCGCATCGAAGCCCGCTTCACCAAATAGCGTTTCCGCCGTCGTTGCGCCAAGGACCACGACCTTTGCCCGGTCATTGACTTCATCCTCGGTAAAGAAACGTCCGATGTCCGTCTCCCACGATTTGATGTCGGCATAACCCGGCGTCGAGCCGATGATCGTGGCGGAGGCTGTGTTCGATCCGTTCAGCAGCTGCGCGCTAACCTGCGAGACCGGCGCAACGTACTTCACGGTATCTATTTTGGAAATCGGGTCAGCGTCCGAAATGTTCAGTGTGCCCGTGCTTCCGCCTTGGTTGCCTCCTGCCGCTGTGCCGGTTGACGACCCCGAGCCTGCGGTAACCGTGATCAGATTGGATCCCAGGCTTTGGATTTGGCTCGTCACCTGCTTGCTCGTTCCCTGACCGATGGAAATCATGGCAATGACGGTCGCCACGCCGATGATGATTCCAAGCATCGTCAGGAAGGAGCGCAGCATGTTGGACCGTAAGCTTCGGATTGAAATGCGCAGCAGTTCCCCCACATTCATACCCGCTCACGCTCCGTATTCAGCCGGTCCGTCTCGATCAAGCCATCGCGAAACCAAATGACCCGTTTCGTATGCGCGGCGATGTCCGGTTCGTGGGTGACGATGACGATCGTATGCCCCTTTTCGTTCAGTCTCCGGAATATGCCCATGATTTCCTCGGATGATGCTGTATCCAGGTTGCCCGTCGGCTCGTCCGCCAAAATAATGGCGGGGTCGTTGCTCAAGGCGCGGGCAATAGCCACCCGCTGCTGCTGTCCCCCGGAGAGCTCATTCGGCTTGTGATGCATCCGGGTCTTCAGGCCGACCAGCTCAAGGCAGTATTCGGCCTTCTCCCGCCGCTCCTTTTTGTTTTTGCCCGCATACAGCATCGGAAGCTCGACGTTTTCAATGGCAGAGGTTCGCTTGAGCAGGTTAAAGTTTTGAAAGACGAAACCGATCTTGCGGTTGCGCACCTCCGACAGCTGCTTGGCCGATGCCGAGCCGATGTCGATGCCGTCCAGCATGTACTTGCCGGAAGTCGGTTTATCCAGACAGCCGATCACGTTCATCATGGTCGATTTTCCTGAACCAGACGGTCCCATAATGGAAACAAACTCGCGCTCATCGATTTGAAGGGTGACGCCCTTCAGCGCCTGGACCTCGTTCTCGCCCGATGCATAGACCTTCTTCACTTGATCAAAGGTGATCACTGTCCGCCACCTCCCATGCCGCCGCTGCGTGCTCCGCCTCCGCCAGTTCCTCCGGTTCCACCCGTTCCGCCGCCGCGGTTGAACTGCCGCATCTCGCCGCCTCCGTTCATGCCTCCGAAGCCGCCCATACCGCCCATGCCGCCAAAGCCGCCCATGGTTCCCTGGCTCGTTCCGGTGCTCGTCTTTGTCGTCGTCATCGTAATGGTTACCTTGTCGCCCTCGGACAATCCGGTCAGCACTTCGGAATTAGCCCCGTCATCAAGGCCGGTCGTAATTTCCACCTGCTCCTCTTTGCCGCCTTTGTCGATCATGACAATTTTCCGTCCGCCAAACGACTTGATCGCCGCATCAGGAACTTTCAATACATCCTTCTTACCGTCGGTAATAATGGCAATCGTCGCGCTGATACCCGGAATCAGCTTGTCTGCGTTATCTTGACCCGCCGTGATTTCAATGCCGACCGGGAACGTCACGACGCCGCTGGTCTGCGCTTCCCCGAGCACCGCCTTGGACACGACCTTGCCTTTCAGCGTTATGCCCGTGAGCGCGTCAAATGTTATATTTACGTCCTGGCCGACCTTCACATCGGTGATATCGGTATCGTCGATGGAGGCCGAAATCCGGAAGCTCCCGCCGGTTGAGTACATGGAGATGGCCGAAGCAGCGTCGCCGGCAACCGTCTCTCCGACCTTGGCGTTCACGGCGGAAATGATCCCGTCATACGGCGCATAAATTTTGGCCCCGGCAGCGTTGGCCTTGGCGTCGTTCAAGGCAGCGAGTGCCATGGCCACGTCGGCTTTGGCACTGGCCACGTCGCTTTCAGCCGGCCCTTCCTGCAGCTTGGCCAGCTGCGAAACCGCCTGATCATAGGCGCGGGACGCGCTATCCACCTGTGATTCGGCATTGGTAACCGCTTCTTTCAGCTGATCCAGATTGCTCTGCTGCGATACCGCTTGTTTATAAGCGTTCTGGGCATTATCCGCCGCGACTTGAGCGAATAAAATCTGGGACGGGTCCGTTCCCTTCTTTGCTTCGTCCAGCTTGGCCTGCGTGCTGATGACAGCAGCCTTCGCCTTGTCCACCTGTGCCTGCAGGTACGATGCATTGGCCGCCTTTTTCGCGTTCGTAAGCGCCGCCTTGGCGTTCTCCAGATCGGACTCCGCCTTGGACACCTGGGCTTTTTGTTCGCTTAAGGTAGCCGAGTCCGTTCCAGCCTGGATGCTGTCCAGCTTCGCCACTGCACTGTCATACTTCGCCTGGGCTGACAGCAGCTCGTTTTGCAGCGCCGTTGCATCCATCGCTGCAAGCAGCTGTCCCTTTTTCACCGCTTCCCCGACGCTTACGTCGACCTTGGTCACTTTGGAGTTTCCGCTGAAACTCAGGTTCACCGATTCGGGTGCTTCCACATTGCCGGAGGACGTTACCGTTTTGGACAAGTCTCCCCTCTCGACGGCATATGTAATGGTCGCCGTTTCCGTTTTCGTCGCGCTCGCGTTTTTTTGATAAAAATAGGTCCCCCCCGCGCCGATCACAATGACGCATCCGCAAATGATCAGCACGTTTTTTACCGCTTTGTTCATGTCCATTCTCCCTTCCTTCATATGACAAACACGATATCAGCCGAAACTTAAAAAAACCTAAACTCGGGTAGGCATGCAAAAAAGTTTTCCGAAAAAGACGGGAAGCCCCGATAAGCTTGCATCAATGAAATGGATAGAGATACACTGGTAGACAGACATTCTTTTCTCGGCAGGAATGCCATTTCACATACGATGGAGGAACTTGAATCATGGATCATTTTGAACAAATGCTGGAGAAATACGCCGAACTGGTCATCAAGGTCGGGGTGAACATCCAGCCCGGCCAGGTGCTGCTTGTGCAATCCCCGCTGGAAACCGTAGATTTCACGCGGCAGATCGTGTCCAAAGCTTATGAGGCCGGCGCCAAATACGTTCAGGTCGATTGGGACGACGAGAAGGTGACCCGCATCCGGTATGAACAAGCGCCTGAAGATTCTTTCGCTTATTATCCGAAGTGGCAGGCCGACATGATGGAGCAGCTCGCCGAAGGCGGCGGCGCGGTACTGCACATCAAGGTGCCCGACCCTGAGCTGTTCCGCGGCATCGATTCCGCCAAAGTATCGACGGCCGTGAAAGCGGCGGCGGTGGCCCGCGAGAAGTATCAGGCCTACGTACGCAGCAACAAGGTCAGCTGGTCGCTGATCAAGGCGCCGACCCGCGCCTGGGCGAACAAGGTTTACGCCGATTTGCCGGAAGAAGAACGCGTCCCGGCTATGTGGGAAGCCGTATTCCGCATGAACCGCGTCGACAGCGGGGATCCCGTTGCTGCTTGGCGGGAACATATCGCTGAGCTGAAAAAACGGCAGCAGTACATGAACGACAAGCGGTATAAGAGCCTGCACTACCGTGCTCCAGGCACCGACCTGCGGGTCGAGATGCCGGAAGGGCATTTGTGGCTCGGCGGCGGGGATCTGAAGGAGGACGGCGTGTATTTTGTGGCGAACATGCCGACGGAGGAAATCTACACGATGCCGCTGCGGACCGGAGTCAATGGAACGGTATCCAGCACGCTTCCGCTCAACCTGAACGGCCGGCTGGTGGAAGGCATCAAGTTAACCTTCAAAGACGGAAAAGTGACGGAATACGACGCCGTTTCGGGCCGCGAGCACCTGACATCGCTGCTGGAAACGGATGAAGGCGCGTCCTACCTCGGCGAGATGGCGCTGGTGCCGCACGACTCCCCGATTTCGCTCATGATCCGTGTCTTCTACAATACGGGCGTGGACGAAAATGCTTCCTGCCATTTCGCGCTTGGAAGCTGCTATCCGGTCAATATCGAGGGCGGAACCAAGCTGAGCAAAGAGGAGCTGCTCGCCAAAGGCGGCAACGTCAGCCTGACGCACGTCGATTTCATGATCGGTTCGGACCAATTGGACATCGACGGTGAACTGCCGGACGGCACCGTCGAGCCGGTGTTCCGCGCGGGCAAATGGGTTTAAAAATAACAAAAGCGGTCAGTCCCTAAAGAGGACTGGCCGCTTTCTTTTTTTAGATATGAACGCAGTTTCTCTGCTCCATGCGAGTGAAAGACCCGTTCCTTTATTCCGCCGCTGCAACCTTTCTCCGTGCGGACAGCTGATTCAAGCCGAGCAGCGCCAGCATCGCAACCAGAACCCCCACGGCCCCGATCCAAGTAACCGCTGACAGCGAGACGCCCGAGACGACTACGCCGCCGATGCCGGCGCCGGCCGCCATGGACAGCTGCATCATGGATTGGTTAAGCCCCAGCATGACACCGGAGGATTCCGGCTTGATCGTCACCAGATTGTACTGCTGTGCCGGTCCTGTCGACCATGCGGCGAATGACCACAAGATCAGGATGGCGAACACGGCGAACGCCGAGTGGCCGGCTAGACTGAGCAGAATAAGAGCGATCACGTGAAGAGTCATCCCGCTCAATAGGGTGAAGGTCACCCCTTTCTTATCGGCACTGAAACCTCCCAATTTTGAGCCGACCAGGCTGGCGATACCAAAAGCTAACAAGGCCGTGCTCAGCAGGCTTTCCTGCAATCCGGATATTTGAAGCAAATAAGGCGACAAATACGTGTAAGCCACCGAGTAGCCGCCCAGCCAAAAGAAACTGATAGACAGGCCCAGCGCAACTTTCGGATTTTTCAGAAGAGAAAACTGCTGCCGAAGGGGCACATGCGCGTCTCCCTGGATCCGCGGGATGGTCACCGAAATGATGAGCATCGCGACAATGCCGAGCAGAGCAATCCCGATAAATACCGCTTTCCAGCCAAAAGCAGCCGCGACCATTCTTCCGAGCGGCACACCGATGATAAGCGAAGCTGTAAAGCCCATGATGACGGTGGCCAAAGAGCCAGCCTGTTTACCTTCAGGCGCAATTTTGGCGGCGATGCTAAGCGCCGTGACGACGACCATCCCCGCACCAAGCGCCATCAGTATGCGTGACGCCAGCAGCAGTTCATATCCGGGCAGCACGAACGACAAGATGTTGGCGACAACGAAAATGCCAAGGGCCGTGATCATCAGCCTGCGACGGTCCCACCTTGCCGTCAGGGCCATGAGAACAGGCGTAGCGATCGCGTATGTCAGTGAGAACACGGTAATCAGCTGGCCCGCGGCAACGACTGTAATGCCCATCGAATCCGCAATTTTATCCAAAATACCGGAAACGATGTATTCCGAGGTACCTACCAAAAAGCTGATAATGGCCAAAATGTAAATCTTCCAGGTGCTGGTCATAAATGCAATCAAACTCCTTTGAATAATATTTTCGTATTTCTACAATCATAGAAATAAAGGACAAAAAAAATTAGTTCAACAGAAATGGCGCATATTTCTGCGCTACCTCACGGTTCAGGCAGTAGAAAATGAAGGTGCCTTCCTTACGCGAATCCAGCAGACCGCTCTCTGCCAGCTGCTTCAGATGATGGGACAGCGTGGAGTCCGCTACAGTTTCCAGCTTGGTCCCAAGCGTGGAACAGCAGGCTTCACCTTCCCGGGAAAGGATCATCGCCACTTTCAAACGAGTCGGTTCGCCCAGTGCTTTGTATATTTTTACGGCTTGCTTGGACTCCACATCTTCGTTCATATTCCCCTCCTCCTTCCTGATTTCGTATTTCTAAATTTATAGAAATAAATTAGCATACGGTTTACCGGATTGTCAACACCCTATCTTTGTGGGTGGTATTAAAAAGTGGGATCATGCCCCTCACTCACCGCTGCAATGTCTGATCATGTTGATTGCCGCAGTGAGCCAAGGGATGACGGATTACAAGGACAAGATCCACCGTTTACAGCTTCGTTTCGTCCATCAGCAGCTTCACCGGACAATGATCGCTCCCCAGGATCAGATGATCGATCTGGGCGTCAATCAGGGACGGGGCAAGCCGTTCCGATACGAGAAAATAGTCGATCCGCCAGCCCACGTTCCGCTCACGGATTTTGGGCATGTAGGACCACCAGGTATAGGCGCCTTCCTGCTCCGGGTAAAAATGTCTAAACGTATCGATCAGCCCCGTATTCAGCAGTTCAGTCATTTTGCCGCGTTCCTGAGGAGTAAAGCCCGAGTTTTCACGGTTCGACTTCGGATTCTTCAGGTCGATTTCCTGATGGGCGACGTTTAGATCCCCGCAAATGATGACAGGCTTTCGCGCATCCAGCTGCTGAATGTAGCTTCTGAACCGGTCCTCCCATTCCAGCCGGAGATCCAGTCTCGACAGATCGCGGCGCGCGTTGGGCGTATACACGTTGACCAAGTAAAAGCCTTCGTACTCGAGCGTAAGGATTCTCCCTTCCGGCTCCACGTCCTCTTCCAGCCCGGAGTACACGGACAACGGCTTCTGCTTAGTAAAGACGGCGGTACCGGAATAGCCTTTCTTCTCGGCGTAGTTCCAGTATTGGTAATACTCGTCCATGCCGTCCAGGCAGATCTGCCCTTCCTGGAGCTTCGTCTCCTGCACGCAGAAGATGTCCGCATCCACTTGCTTTACATATTCTATAAAACCTTTATTGACACAGGCCCTAAGCCCGTTCACGTTCCAAGATACCAATTTAATCATCATTTCCCCCGCTGTTGTTGAAGTCTGTAACTCTAGTCTACCATACTACGTCCACCCCTTCCGTGACAAATCGGTGATTTAGAAAATGATAGATTCATGATACAATGTCCTAACGCAATTCAACTTATTTCCAAAATGACGTGAGGGATCTATTGTACCAATGAGAACTTCCGCTCCTGTTAAAGCGTTTAATTTTCTGTTTTTCGCCCTGCTGGCCATTTTCATTCCATTTCTCCCCGTATATTTTGATGAGCAGGGACTATCGCCTTCCCAGATCGGCTTCATCGTCGGTACGGGAGGATTTATCACGATTGTGGCCCAGCCGCTGTGGGGGATGATCAGCGACCGGACCAAAACGATCCGGAAAGTGCTGCTGCTCCTTCTCGTTTGCGCGATCATGACCGGCTTTATCCTGTACCATACCGGCACTTACAGCCTGATCATCCTGTTTGCCATGCTCACCTACTTTTTTCTAATGCCGGTCGATCCGCTGACGGAAAGCCTGAACTTCCGCGTCGCGGAATCGGCGGGGATCAGCTACGGCTCGCTTCGCACCTATGGGGCGCTTGGCTATGCAGTGATGTCATTATTCGCAGGCTATATCATGACTTCGTTCGGCGCGCACAGCTTGGCGTATTTGTTTGCGGCCATTGGTCTGATCAGCTTTGTCATTACGCTGTTCATGCCGGACGCTCCGGTGTCGGGCAAACCGGTCACCCTTTCCAGCCTGAAGCATTTTCTCAGCAGCAGAGAAACTTTGCTCTTTCTCATCCTGGTCTTTATCAGTTCGATCCCCGCGCGGATGAACGATACTTATTTAGGAGTTTACATCAAGGAGCTGGGCGGGACGGCCAGCCTGGTGGGACAAGCCTGGTTTCTGGCAGCCGGAAGCGAGATCGTTGTGTTCGCCTTGAGCTTCTGGTGGCTTCGCAAAGGCAGCGAGCTGATGCTGATCGCCTTTTCGGGATTTTTTTACTTTATACGCTTTTTCGCATCGGCCTGGATTGAGGACCCGCATCTCCTCGCCTATCTGCAGTTACTGCAGCTGCTCACCTTTCCGGTGTTTTATTCCGCCGCCATTCAGTACCTGTACCGCATCGTTCCAGTCGAATGGCGGGCAACCGGGCAAACGGTGCTGGCGCTGCTGTTCTTCGGGGTTTCCGGCATTATCGCTTCCTTTGCAGGCGGTGCGCTGTATGAGGCATTCGGCGGGAGGACACTGTTTCTGACGATTTCCGGCATGTCGCTGGCGGGAACGCTGTTCGGTATTGTACTGTACCGGATTTACGGGCGCAGAAACCGTGCAGCAACTGCAGAGACGGCCGGAGAGAACGCCCCAGAATAATCATGAAGACTACAAAAAACCGCCATTAGTGGCGGTTTTTTCTTGGTTCCCGATATTAATTGGTGCTGGAAGAAGCCTTGCCCGGCTTCACAGCCTGCACTTCATACATTTTGACGGTTGTGCTGATCATATAGGCTGGCGGCTCCTGGCCCTTCTTGTCGCGATGACCTTGAAGATGCGCGTCGCTTTTCTCCCAATTTTTCCAATCTTCCTGGGACTCCCAGCGGATCATGACGACGACTTCGTCCTGCTCTCTTCCACGGGTATTGACCATGACCGTTCTGTCGATCAAACCGTTCATCTCGTCCATTGGGCCGTCCTTGGTGAATCTGGCCGCAACCTGTTCGCTGTACCCTTTTTGCACAGCCATTGTTCTCAATTGAATAAACATAGGTGGTTCCTCCCGTCAATCGATATGATTGCTGTATTCCTGCGGAATCATCGCCTCATGTCGGCTCCGTGATTTCCGGACTGTATTCATCTTACTTGATAATGATTCTCATTGTCAAATGGGTGGACATCCCGAAATCTCTCCGCTTCTACCATTCACCGCTTAAACCCTTGTATTTCGGTTTTTAGATATAATATCATTAAAGGAGTTTCCTCATGGCTGTAGTATGGGATACATAAACCTGAATCCAAACAAACGATACTTTACTTTAACAAAGAGAGGATAATCATTCACATGATCATCAAACCAAGAACCCGGGGCTTTATCTGCACGACGGCACATCCTGTAGGATGCGCTGCGCAGGTCCAGGCCCAAATCGATTACGTCAAATCCAAGCCGGCCGTCCAAGGGCCGAAAAACGTGCTCGTGATCGGCGCGTCGACCGGCTATGGCTTGGCGGCACGCATCACAGCTGCATTCGGAGCCGGAGCGAATACCGTAGGCGTATACCGCCCAAGCAGCGGTTCCGAGAAACGGACAGCCTCGGCCGGATGGTACAATTCCGCCGCGTTTGAACAAGCAGCTGAAGCGGCCGGGCTAAAATCTTTCAGCGTGACAGGGGACGCCTTCTCGACGGAAACGAAGGAGAAAACGGTGGAATTGATCCGTTCCGAACTCGGTCAGGTCGACCTGGTGGTGTACAGTGTGGCATCCGCCCGGAGAACCGATCCGGTCACCGGCGAAGTGTACAATTCCACCCTTAAACCGCTGGGCAAGCCCTATACGAATAAAACCGTCAACTTCCACACCGGCGAAATCAGCGAAGTGACCATTGAACCCGCTACGGAAGAAGAAGTCCGCAGTACGGTTGCGGTCATGGGCGGGGACGACTGGCAGCTGTGGATCGATGCGCTGGAGCAGGGCGGCGTGCTGGCCGACGGAGCCGCCACCATTTCCTTCTCCTACATCGGTTCGGACATCACCCAGGCCGTGTACCGGGAAGGCTCCATCGGCAAAGCCAAGGATCACCTGGAAGCCACTGCGCTGAAGCTGAACGACCAGCTGGCAGCCAAAAACGGAAGTGCTTATGTCGTTGTCAGCAAAGGGCTGGTGACCCAATCCAGTTCGGCGATCCCGGTCGTGCCGCTGTATATCTCCGCCTTGTACAAGGTCATGAAAGAAAAAGGCATCCACGAAGGTTGCATCGAGCAGACCTACCGCCTGTTCACCGACCGGCTGTATACCGGCGGCGAAACACCTGTGGATGAAGTCGGCAGAATCCGCATCGACGACTGGGAGCTCCGGGAAGATGTGCAGGCTGAAGTCGCCGACATCTGGAACAGCATCACATCGGACAACATCTATGATCTGACCGATCTTCATGGGTACCGCCGTGAATTCTTCCAGCTGTTCGGCTTTGAGACGGATGGCGTCGATTATGAAGCCGACGTAAATCCTGACGTAAAGGTTCCGCATTCCGTTTAACAGATTTATACGCTTATTTTATAGAGAAGCCCGGGTATGCTTGTTCGCATACCCGGGCTTTTTGGCTTGTTCACCAATTCTTCGATATGACGAATCATAAACGGCCATCCTCCGGGTATGTTAATGAAGACGATCCTGAACGATCGGTTGGTCGGCATTGTCAATGACTTCTCTGAACATGTTCCTCTCCTCCGGAGACTCGGGAACAAGCATCTGCGGGAAATTGGCCTTCAAAATCTTTTCCAGTTCCCAACCGTCATCTGGGAAATCGACTTGCGGCCGCTAATCCGAAGCAGCAGGATACCCGCCAGCGCTACAACCGCCGACTGCCAGACAATGAACATGATACGCCTCCTCTTTTTTATGCCAAGCTGTGCGAAGTGTAAAAGCTCCTTCAATGTAAGCCTTGCCACCAATACAAAGTTCAAATGTATGTGTGTAGAAGTATGTCATTCACCGTCCCCCAAGGGTTCGTATCGTCCGTTTTCAGTGGACAAATGAATGATCTTTACACCCCTCGTTGACAATAAACTAGCAAATTTCAAGACAACCAGCGTATAATGGTAGCGAGTCCGACAAATCACAGCGTTTACATGCGGCTCTTTGACTTATCCAGTACAGATACCCGGAGGATTGATTTTCATGAGATTGGAAAAAGATTTTCTAGGCACCAAAGAAGTTCCCAACCATGCATACTACGGCATTCAAACCCTGCGCGCAAAGGAGAACTTTCCGATTACCGGACAGCATCTGCATCCTGAACTGATCCGGTCGATGGCCATGGTCAAAAAGGCTGCAGCATTGGCTAATATGGAAATCAAACGGCTGCTTCCAGCCAAAGGTGAGGCCATTGTACAAGCCGCAGATGAGATCATTGGCGGTGAGTGGCTCGACCAATTTATCGTGGATCCGATCCAGGGCGGCGCCGGTACATCGATAAATATGAATACGAACGAAGTCATTGCGAACCGGGCTTTGGAATTGATGGGCAAGGAAAAAGGCAGCTACGCCGATATCAGCCCGAACAACCATGTCAACATGGCGCAATCGACCAACGATTCGTTCCCGACCGCCGTCCATCTGGCAACACTGACCATGATTGACAAGCTCGTGGCCACCATGACTGATCTGCACCAGGCCTTCGTCGATAAAGCCAACGAGTTTGACGCGGTGATCAAGATGGGCCGAACCCATCTGCAGGACGCCGTTCCGATCCGTCTCGGGCAGGAATTCCAGGCATACGCCCGCGTGCTGGGCCGTGACATTGAGCGGGTCAAAGCCACCAAGAACAACCTGCTGCATATTAACATGGGCGCAACGGCGGTCGGTACAGGCCTCAATGCCGATTTGACCTACATCAAGCGCGTGGCCGAAATTCTGGCAGAGCTCAGCGGTTTTCCGGTGCAGGCAGCGGATCATCTTGTCGATGCCACCCAGAATACCGACGCCTATACCGAGGTGTCCGCCGCCTTAAAAATTTGCATGATGAACATGTCCAAAGTCGCCAACGATATCCGGCTAATGGCTTCCGGCCCACGGGCAGGACTTGGGGAACTTTCTCTCCCTTCACGCCAGCCGGGTTCCTCCATTATGCCGGGGAAAGTCAATCCGGTCATGTGCGAGGTTATCAACCAAATCGCGTTCCAGGTGATCGGTAACGACCATACGATCTGCCTGGCATCCGAAGCCGGCCAGCTGGAGCTGAACGTCATGGAGCCGGTTCTCGTCTACAACCTGCTGCAATCGCTGGAAATTATGAATCAGGGCTTCCGGGTGTTCCGCGAGCACTGCGTCGAGGGCATTCAGGCTAATGTGGAGCGGTGTAGGGAATATGTCGAGAACAGCGTCGGCATCATTACGGCACTGAATCCGCACCTCGGCTACGAAGTCGTCTCCCGCATTGCGCGCGAAGCGATCACGACCGGCAAGTCGGTTCGGGAGCTGTGCCTGCTGTACAACGTGCTGACGGAAGAAGAGCTGAACATCATCCTCGATCCTTACCAAATGACCAATCCGGGCATTGCAGGCGAAGCGCTGCTGCGGAAGGAATAAATTATGGGAACAGGCCGTGCCGGCAATGGCACGGTCGTTTTTTTTATCATATAAACGCAGCGTTGTTCCTCCTCTTCCACCTGGATCTTTTGAAAATTTCTATGTACATAGAATGAAATAAAGAATCTCATTGGCCTTTGTTGGGCCGATCTAACAGCAATTTTCATGCAAATCCTTAGTTCTATCTATGTAAATACATAAAATCCCCCTTTCCTTACCATACTACCCTTTATCAAAGCCTAAACCGGAATAGAGTGATTAACGCAATGGGTTCTGTCAATCGAATGAGTTTCTCCCAAATCTGTATGATCCTCATGTTAATGAACGGGCTGACCAGTCATGTCATTGTGAATCCCATGATTCTGGATTCGTCCGGCAGAGATGCCTGGGTTTCCGTCATCATGGCGGCGGTCTTTTACGTGCCCTGGTCGCTGCTGCTCGTCTTGTTCATGAAGAGATCCGGAAATCGGAAGCTGCAGCCGTGGCTTGCCGATCGGACCAAACCATGGATTTCCTGGGTCCTCATGGCCCCGATATGCCTGTATTTGTATTTAATAGGTGGCCTTACGCTTCTTCATACCTCCACCTGGACGATCACCAATTACCTGCCGGCCACGCCGAAGCTGGTGCTCGTTACCGTACTGGCGCTTGTTTGCCTGTACATGGCAAAAACCGGGCTGCGCTCCATGGCCATTGGAGCTGGCGTCCTGCTTCCTATTGTCGTCTTCCTGGGGATTTTCGTCTCGGTTGCCAATACGGCGCACAAAAATTACAAATTGCTGTTCCCCCTGATGGAGCACGGCTGGGTGCCACCTGTTCATGGCATGCTGTATGCCGGAGGTGCGTTCATCGAACTCATCGTCATCGTCACGATGCAGCACCGGATCCGGTCGAATGTGAAACCCTGGCATATGGTCGTGTTTGCGCTGTTGATGGTTTGGATTACGCTGGGACCCGTTATAGGAGCCATCACCGAATTCGGGCCGTATGAAGCGGCCAAGCAGGCCACGTCCCCTTATGAGCAGTGGCGGCTTGTCAAAATCGGCGATTATGTGGAACATGTGGACTTTTTGTCGGTGTATCAGTGGCTTGCCGGGTCAACCGTACGGGTCAGCCTATCCTTGTTTTTGCTTGCGGATATTATGCCTTTCTCTAGTCAAACGATGCGGAACCGATTTATCCTCGCCCTTACGTTCAGTTACATCGTGCTGTGCATGTTTCCGTACAGCCAGCAGAACTTTTATAACATGATGTACCAGATTTATTTTCCGGCATCGCTGATCTTGGGAATCGCGTATTCCCTGCTGTGCGTTGGCATGTCCTTCATTCCGGAGAAAAGGAGGGAACGTACGACATGACGGATACTGAAAATAAACATAACATGCCCCAAGGGAGCAATGAACCAGCAGAGGACCAGAAATCAGAAGGTCATCCGCATGGTGATAAACGTGACCAGGATCACGAAAAAAGCGGGGATCAAGGTAAACGGCGCGACCATTCATTGGAAGATCCGTCTTCAGAAGAATCGGGCCAGGAAAATCGCGCACCGCTGGACGACACCGAAGATGACAACGGGGACAACATCGGCCCTGAACATGACAAGGATAAAAGAAACGATGAAGATGCAGAGCACGGCAAAGGTAACAGTAGAAATGAAAATACAGATAACAAAACTTCAGAAGACGGCCAGTCGGATGATAACAAGTCCCAAAAAGACCAAAAGGACGACAACCCCTCGGAGGATCCGACGCTTTGGAATTTCAGTAAGCTGAACGATTTATTTGCGAAAAGTGCAGATATTAAAGTCCAAATGCATCGGCTCAGCAAATCCAATCCTTATTCGGAAATCGTATTGGTCTTTGCTGATGGTCTGTGCGAGTCGTCGCAGATCGGCAAAGTCATTCTGCCGGAGCTCTACGACATGTATGAGAAAGACGGCCTTCCATCCAAAAAAGGCGAACTGCTTGCAGGCAAACTTCCGCTGAGCGCGCTAAAGCACAATGCGCCCAGCAGCGCGGTGGAAGAAGCGGTCTTTCAGGGGAGTGTCGTCCTGTTCCTCCCGCATACCAACGAGCTGTATACGATGGACATCAGCAGCATGCCCAAGCGGACCCCGGAAGAGTCTACAACTGAAATTTCTGTCAAAGGCCCGAAAGACGGTTTCACCGAAGATATCAGCACAAACGTCGCACTGATCCGCAAGCGGCTCCGCAGCACAACACTCTGCAATGAGACGTTTATTATGGGCAGACGAACACGGACGCGCGTATCGCTCCTTTACATTGATGACATCATCTCACCGAAGCTCCTGGAGGAAGTCAAAAAGCGGATGTCCAAGATCGACATGGACGGACTATATACGGCGAGCCAGTTGGAGGAATTGTTGTCCGACTCGAAGTATTCCCTGCTGCCGCTGATCGATTTTACGGGCCGGCCGGATTACGCGGTCAGCTCGTTAATCAACGGGAGATTTGTCATCATCGTAGACGGCAATCCGATGGCGCTTACGGGACCCGGCTCACTGTCCCTGCTCATGAAGTCGCCGGAAGACATCCACTTTAACTACATTTATGTCTCCTTCGTGCGCCTGATTCGCGTGCTCAGTCTCGTCTTGTCCGTGGCTCTTCCGGGATTCTGGGTGGCCTTGACCGCATTTCACCAGGACCAGCTCCCATACCGGATGTTGGCGACCATTTCAGTGACCCGTCTGGGCCTGCCCTTTTCCGCTCAGATGGAGCTGTTTCTGCTGCTCCTGCTGTTTGAGATCTTCCGCGAGGCCGGCATCCGGCTGCCCACCACGATCGGCCAGACCTTGACCGTCATTGGCGGTCTCATCATCGGCGACGCCGCCATCCGTGCCGGGCTGGTCTCTCCGTCATCGGTCGTCGTAGGCGCCATTACGACCGTCACCGGCGCGACCCTGGTCAACCAAAGCTTAACCTCGGTCATCAGTGTTATCCGGTTCACCTTGTTCCTGATCGCCTCGTTTCTGGGCATGTACGGTCTCATTCTCGGCTTGATTCTGCTGCTGATCTACGTATCCCGCCTCCGGACGTTCGGAGAGTCCTATCTTGCGCCGGTTTCGCCTTTCCGGTTCAAGGATTTTATCAACTCGGTCATCCGTCTGCCGTGGGAAAAAGTCAAAAGCCGCACCTCCTTCCTGAATCCGCAGGATCCGGATCATCAGGGGGAATCTCCGACATGAAAAGAACGGTGCTATCCATCGTGTGCTGTGCGCTGCTGCTTCTCCTGCCGGGATGCTGGAACTCCAAGGATATTCAGAATATGGCTTATGTGACAGCGATCGGACTTGATTACGAGGATGGAAAATATAAAAGCTACATTCAGGTGCTGAACTTCTCGAATGTTGCTCAATCCCAAAATGCCCAGGTCGGTAAAGTCGTGCCGATCTGGATCGGTACGGGAGAAGGGAAGACCGTGACCGAATCGCTGACGTCCATCTACTCGACGGCCCAGCGCCGTGTATTTTGGGGCCATATGAAAGCAGTCGTTTGTTCCGAGCGGCTGCTCAAGCATGGCATGGACCAAGTGTTTGACATGCTGAACCGGTTTCGGGAGATCCGCTATAACGTGCTGCTGTACGGGACGAAAAATCCGATTCAAGACATTTTGACGGAGAAGTCCATCCTGAATTTTTCTCCACTGGAAAGCGTATTGGAATCACCGCAGCAAATTTATACGCAGCGTTCGTTTATCCTGCCCATTTACGAATTCAAAATTTTGGCCATGTTAAAAGAACCAAGCGGTACGGCGATTCTTCCATCGTTGACGATCGACATTAAGGACTGGTATGAAGATAAAAAGGACCACCCGATGCTCCGGGTGAACGGAGCTTATTTCTTTGACAACCGGGAGCTCCGCGGATGGCTGTCGGAGGATGACCTGAGGGGAACCCGCTGGATTCAGCAGCAGCTTGAACAGACACCCATCAACATCCCAGTCGGCGAAACCCCTGTGGCCAGCCTGATTCTGATGAAACCGCATTTTGTCGTGGAACCCAAATTGGAGAACGATAAAATACACTTCAATATCCGGATCGGGCTTAAATCCTATATAGATCTGCTCATCAAGGATACACCGGAGTCGACGCTCGAGAAAATGGCCGCTGAACTGGTCAAGAAAGAAGTCATCGAGAGCTATAAAAAAGGCGTTGCCTTGAAATCCGACGTGCTCATGCTGGAAGACAAGCTGTACCGGAAATACCCTGGCAAATGGAGGGAGCTCAGCAAGCAGTCCGATTTTATTTTGACCGAGGATATGCTCAAAAACGTGGACGTCACCATTACGATGGTGAACTCCGGAAAGTACAAGCAAAGGGTTCACTGATCCACCGGAGCATGGTATGATGAAGCAAAGAATGCGTTCCTGTCATGCACAGCCAAGGATCAAGGAAGGTGATTGTATATGTGGATTTACATCGTCGTGATCGGCATCGCCCTGCTGGCTGCTGTCGGGACGTTCTGGGTCGGTTTTTCCGCAGAAAATAAGAAGCGTAACCCGGAATACGAGCATCGTACGAAGAAGAATTTGTCCAAGCTGACTTCCATGTACGTGGTGACCGTGGTCCTGGCCATCATCATCTGCGTTGCGGTGTATTTGAAATAGCTTGCGCTCCACATGAACAAAGAGAAGCACCACAAGGATGCTTCTCTTTTTGTATTTCTGAAGGCCGTCTGGGGAGTTCGATTACTGTGCTGTCAAAATTTCCGGACCGTTCGCTGTAATCGCGAGGGTGTGCTCGTACTGGGCCGACAGTCCGCCGTCCAGCGTTCTGGCCGTCCAGCCGTCGCTGTCCATCTTGCTCCGGTAAGTACCGGTATTCAGCATCGGCTCGATCGTAATCACCATGCCTTCCTTCAGCCGTGGACCCACATTCGCCGGTCCGTAGTGGGGAACCTGCGGCGCTTCGTGCATTTCCTCCCCGATGCCGTGGCCGATGAAATCGCGTACGACCGAGAAGCCTTCACCTTCGGCATAAACCTGGATCGCATGCGAGATGTCGCCGATCCGGTTGCCGATGACCGCCTTCTCGATTCCTTTGTACAGGGATTCATGCGTCACGTCCAGCAGGCGCTGCGCCTGCTCGGAAATGTTTCCGACCGGATAGGACCATGCAGAGTCGGCCAGCCAGCCTTTCAGGTTGACCACCATATCCACGGTAATGATATCCCCGTCCTTCAGCACCGTTTTGCCTGGGAAGCCATGGCAGATCACGTCGTTTACCGAAGTGCAGGTCGCATAAGGAAAACCGTTGTATCCTTTCTGCTCGGGTGTAGCCCCATGCTTGCGGATGAATTGTTCTGCGAAACGGTCAATCTCTATAGTGGTGATGCCGGGAGCGATCATCTTGCGGATCTCACGGTGGCAGGCAGCCAAAATTTCGCCCGCTTCTTTCATGTACTTGATCTGGTCTTTCGTCTTCAGAATTATCATTTTTTTATCTACCCTCATTCCTGTCTGTATCTTCTTATTATACCCAATATCGTCAATGTCCGAAATCTACCCGTTTCATCTTATGCGTAATAAGGCGAAAAGGAGCTCCGGTCCTTCGATGGGAAGAACCGGAACTCCTGTGAATGGATGGTTATCGCGAGTGCAATTAAGCCGTTTGCGGCTCTGCAGGAACTTCCTTCGCCTTGCGGCCCTTGATCAGGAAGTAGACAAGGGTCAAAGCAAGGAAAATCACGGCGTCGATACCCAGGATGCCTGCCTGCTTCCACACCAGATCGAAATCGCCGCTGGCAATAATCGCCTTGTATCCGAGCACGCTGTGGGACATCGGAAGCCAAGGATTCAGCGGCTTCAGCCAATCCGGAATCAGCTCCAGCGGGAACGTTCCGGCGCTGGTTGCCAGCTGCAGAATCAGCAGGATGATGATCAGGAAGCGTCCCGGCATATCCATCCAGGTGACGAACGCCTGCACGATAAACATAAACGTCAAGCTCGTAATAAAAGAGAAGAGGAAGAAGAGTGGTACGCTTCGAACCTCCAGCCCCAGTCCGTACAGAATGATCGCTGCCGCGACCACGGACTGGAACAAGCTCATGCCCGCGAAGGACAGCGAACGGCTGACAAACCGGCTGAAGCCGGAAGCGCCAGGAACCGTCGTTACTTTGAGCGAAATGACCAGCGTCGAAATGAGCGCTCCGACGAACAGGCCGAGCGACATGAAGTACGGCGTCAGACCTGTGCCGTAGTTCGGCACTTTGCGGTCATCGATTTCCTTCGTATCAACCGGGGAAGCGAACATTTCCACAAGCGCATCGGTCTTCTTGAGCTCGGAGGTTTTATCCGCCGCGTCTGTCAGCTTCGTCTGCAGCTCCTTCGAACCGTCCTCCAGCTTGCTGATGCCGCTCTTCAGGTCACCTGCGCCGTTGTTCAGCTGCTGCGAACCGTCGGCAAGTGTTCCGAGCCCGCTGGCCAGCTTGTTCACGCCGCCCTGCAGCTGGCTGGATCCTGCCAGGAGCTGCTGAGCGCCGCCCACCAGGCTCTGGCTGCCGCCGGCCGCTTCGGACAGCTTCTGGCCGAACGTTTGCAGGCCGGCCGTTAGCTGCTGCTGGCCGGCATTCAGCTTGGATGCGCCGGCCACGAGCTGCTGCTGGCCTTGTACGAGCTGTCCGCTGCCTGCGGTGAGCTGCTGCGTGCCCGCATGCAGCTGGGCCGCGCCGCTAGCCAGCTTCTTCTGGCCGGCATTCAGCGAGTTCGCCCCGCTGAGCAGCTGCTGCTGACCCTGCGCGAGCTGGGCGCTGCCGTCAGCTACCGCCTGGCTGGCTGCGATGAGCTTCTGCAGCTCAGGGTTTGCCGCGAGCTCAGGACTCGCTTTGGCCAGCTGCTGCAGGCCGTCGGCCACGCCTTTGGCGCCGTCGGCGACCTTCTGAGCGCTGCCTGCGGAAGATTCAAGGCCGCTCGCCAGATCGGCGCTTCCCTTCTCCGACGCCTTCAGGCCGGATTCCAGTCCGGCTGCGCCCTCATCGGCGCTCTTCAGACCGGAATTCAGGTCTTGGGCGCCCTTGAGCGAGGACTGCAGCCCTTGATACAGCTGCTCGCCGCCCTTCTGGGCCGACACGGCCCCTGCGGTCAGCTGACCCTGTGCGCTGCTCAGCTGGCTGAGCCCGCCGGCAAGCTTCTTGGCGCCGCCTTCCAGGTCGCCTACACCTTTGGTCAGGTCGCTTGCCCCTTTGGCCAGCGGACCCATGCCGTCCTTCGCTTCCAGGGTGCCTGCGGCCAGCTTGCCGAGGTTCTCCTTCAGCTTGACGGCTCCTTCATCCAGATCGTTGGTGCCGTTGTGCAGCTTGCCCGCGCCTTCACCGGCTTCGGCCAAACCGTCCGATACCTCCGTAAAATTGTCCAGCAGGCTGTCGGTATACGATTCCGTTACCTTCGCGGATACTTTGGACTTGATATCTTTTACGGCCGTATTGCCGATCTGGGAGGCCACAAAGTTGTAGTCTCCGTTCGGCTCGTATTCGATGCTGGCCGGCTGCGGATTTTCATCCATCAGCGTCGTCGCTTTGCTGGAAAAATCCTCGGGGATCGTAATTTTCATATAATAACGGTTATCCTTGATTCCCTGCTCAGCTTCTTTTTCACTGACAAATTCCCAGTCAAAGTCCTTGCCTTTCTTCAGTTCGTCCACTAAATCGTCTCCGATGTGGAGCTGCTTGCCTTTGAATTCGGCGCCCTTATCCTTGTTGACCACCGCTACCGGCAGTTGGTCCAGATGACCGTAGGGGTCCCAAAAGGCCGCCAGATATACGCCGCTGTACAAAATCGGAATAAACATGACGGCAATGACCGGAATGAGCACTTTCGGATTTTTTACGGCCGCCGCCAAATCTTTAAAAAACACGGCTATTGATTTCATGTTTCCGGGCTTCCCCCTTTACGTTATTTAGTATGACTCAGACACTCCCGAGTATCATTGACTGATTTCTTCAATTGGTCAGTTTTGCGCATACGGAAATACTCCGGACAAATGGCCCCCACATCGTGGGGCCATTGCTCCGAGACGTACTCGGGTACTTCGCCGTGGCGCCTGATAAAGGCCGCAGCGGTCCCTGCTCTTATAAAGGGATATAACGCATGCCCGGTTATTTCACAGACAGCCCTTCTTCCAGAAACAGCCGGAAGTGCTGTCTGATTTCCGCCTTGGTTAACGTTTCTTGATGCTGTTTGTTCCATTCGGACGTCAAGGCGACATACATTTTCAGCATGAGGAAAGCGACGACGGACGGATCGCATTCACGGATTTCGTGCTGCTCCACCGCGAACCGGACTTCCTTCTCCATATAGCCGAGGATGACACCCTCCACCCGGCTCATCGCCTCTTGGGACTGTGGCGTCCCAAAGTCTCTGACCTCCTGTGAGAGCTTGATCAGTAGCTCATGCTCCCCCCGGAATTCCAGAAGGGAGTCCAGAACCCGGAACAGGTTGTCGAAAAACGGCTTCCGGTGATCCACTTCCCGCTCAATGATCGTCTTCATTTCGGAGATGACGCCGTGCAGAATTTCGTCAAACAGCTGTTCCTTCGTATCGAAAAACGTATAAATCGTTCCTTTTCCCACATTAGCGATCTTCGCTACCTGCTCCATCGTCGTCGCCTTGTACCCGAACAAGGAAAAGGACTGGGCAGCCGCGCCCAGCACCTGTTTCTTCCGGTCGACCGATCCTATGATGTTCTCCTCCCATCTAAACGCGTATCAGCAAAAACTGACCAATTTTCAATTTCAGTCATAAGGTCATTTTTACTTTACCACATTTATTGGAATATGCAAAGATACTTATTGAAATTTTTCAAGATTGTATGAAAATTTCATATTTTGCCCGTTCCGTTTCCATGGAAAGCTGCTGCTCCTGTACTTCCGCGTACTTCAATCCGTCAACGTAAATTTGGTATGTGCTCTGCGGAAGTGGGATATCTCCCTGCTCGTTCACCACAGCTCCGCTGCCGTGGAGGATCAGCGAATCCCCTTCGGTATATTCGTCAATCGTCGGTGTGCTCGGCTTGTACTCCACATCCTCCAGCGTGATTCGTGTCTGGTCGGTGTCCTCGAGCTCCTGTTTGCGGATCATAACGGTCTGCTGTTTATGCGCGTTCAGCCAGTCGGTTACGGATTTGAGAGATTCGTTCATTGAAAAGCCCTTCTTTCTGCGTAGTAGTCATTGCCTTCATCTCCGGGTGCTGTTGATGCCGATGAAGCGGCCGCGGCCCGTCTATAAAGAGTCTAACCATTCCGCCGAAAGGCAAAACATCCCTGGAGATCACGATCTCCCCGCCAAGCAGGATCAAAGAACAGTGGCTTATTGTGATAGGGACATTGCCGAGAATAGAAAAAGAGATGCCTCCCACCACAAACAGCGGGAAACATCTCTAAATGTCCGTTCCTTCTACTCCTCCTGGTCCGGCCCGGCATCTTCCTCAGGTGCCGTCGTTCCGAGCCAGCTGCGGATCATCGACAACAGCTGCGCGCTGTTCACCGGCTTGGTAATGTAGTCGGATGCTCCGGCTTCCAGGCATTCCTCCCGGTCGCCTTTCATCGCCTTGGCGGTCAGAGCAATGATCGGGAGATCTTTGAACAGCGGCTTGCTGCGGATCGCCCGAGTCGTTTCGTAGCCGTCCATGACCGGCATCATGATGTCCATCAGCACAATCTCGATATCCGGCGTCTGCTCCAGAATTTGAATGGCCTCGTGACCGTTTTCGGCAGGAACGACCATCATCTGATGACGCTCCAGGATGGTAGTCAAGGCAAAAATGTTGCGGATGTCGTCGTCCACTACCAGAACCTTTTTATACTGAATCATCTCGTCGGATTGATACAGCTTGCGCACAAGCTCTCCCGCCTGTTCTGTCAGGTCATCCGGCTTGCGGTGCAGGAACAGGCTCGTCTCGTCGATCATCTGGGCCGGCGTCTTGACCTCTTTGATGACCGCGGATTTGGTCAGCTCTTCCAGTTCCTCCTCTTGGTCATGGTTCCATTTGACGCTCCGGTTCAAGACCAATGGCGTGTGCTTGTTCTTTGGATTTTTCTGCATTTCCCGGACGAACTGCAGAACGTTCATATCCTCCAAATCGTTATCCGCGAGCACGCAGTCAAAATGCTCATTCTTCAAGGTCTCGAGCGCTTCCCGGGCGGTCTGCGTCATGATGATCCGCACGTCCTCGCTGCCCAGAAGAGCCGCCCATTCCTGGCAGCGCTCATCTTCCGTTGCGGCCAGCAGCAGGCTGCGGCTTTGTTCAGCGGCAAACCGGCTCAGCTGATCCAGCGCCTTCTCTAGGTCTTCGTTGGTGACCGGCTTGCAAACATACTCATAGACTCCCTTGCGGAGCAGTTCAACTTCATCCTCTTCGACGGTGATGACGCAGACCGGAATATGCCGGGTTGCCAAGTCGTTCTTCAAGTGCTCAATGACCATCCAGCCGTCCATGTCGCCGAGGCGCAGATCGAGCGTAATCGCCTCCGGCTGGTATTTTCTCGCCAGCTCGAGTGCGCCGGATCCTTTTGTCGTGATGACGGCCTTGATATTCTTCCGGTGCAGCAGCTCCAGCAGGATTTCGTTAAACTTCACGTCGTCTTCAATGATGAGAAAGACGCGATCTCCCGGCTCGATCCGCTCCCGGTCGTCGTTCACGTCATCCGCCCTGCGGCTGAAGGTCAGCTTCTGCTCCGGCGGCGTGACATCGATGATTTCCGGCACGTATTTCGGCGTTTCCTCCTGCGGCCCCATTTCAGTGTCGACCGGCAGGTAGAGGTTGAAAATACTGCCTTTGCCGACGACGCTGTAAAGCGTCAGTTCCCCGCCAAGCAATTGGGCGATCTCACGGGAAATGGCCAATCCGAGCCCCGTGCCGCCATACACCCGGTTCGTGCTGCCGTCCGCCTGCTGGAACGCCTCGAAAATGATCTGCTGCTTGTCCTCCGGAATGCCGATTCCGGTGTCGCTGACCGAGAAGCACAGCACGTTCGGCGCTTGGTTCAGCGACTCGTTATCCCTGCTCCAGCCTTCGCTGGCCCGCCGCAGGGCCAAAGTAACCTGGCCCTTCTCCGTGAACTTAAAGGCGTTCGACAGGAGGTTTTTGAGCACCTGCTGCAGCCGCTTCTGATCGGTAACCACCGTATCCGGCACGTTCGGGTCCACCTTGATGCTGAACTCAAGCAGGCTGTTATCCACCATCGGGCGGAATGACCGGTCGAGGCTGTCCGTCAGCGCTTTGAGGGACACTTCGCTGAAGTCCGGCGTTACGGTGCCTGATTCAATTTTGGACAGATCCAAAATTTCATTGATCAGGTTCAGCAGCTCCAGACCCGAATCCTGGATCGTTTTGGCGAATTTGACCTGATGTTCGCTCAAATTCTCATCCGGGTTATCCGCAAGTTGTTCGGCAAGTAGGAGGAGAGAATTGAGCGGTGTTCTTAATTCATGCGACATATTGGCCAAAAACTCCGATTTGTAGCGTGAGGTCAGCGCAAGCTGCTCCGCCTTCTCCTCCAGGAACTGCTTCGCAACCTCGACCTCCTGGTTTTTGCTCTCGACCTCGGCCTTTTGCAGGACGAGCAGCTTCGCCTTGTCCTCCAGCTCCTCATTCGTATGCTGAAGCTCCATCTGCTGCTTCTGCAGCTCCTCCGTCAAGGACTGCGACTGCATGAGCAGCTCCTCCGTCCGGCGGTTGGCCTGCATCGTGTTCACGACGATGCCGATCGATTCGGTCAGTTGATCCAGGAAAGCCAGATCGATCTCGGTAAACGCCCGGAAGGACGCCAGCTCCAGCACGCCAAGCACATGCTCCTCGAATATAATCGGCAGCAGCACGATATTGAGCGGCACGGCTTCGCCGAGACCCGAAGATATCATGACATAATCATGCGGCACATTCGTCAACAGGATACGCTGCTTCTCCACGAGGCACTGGCCGACCAGCCCTTCGCCGGCATGGAAGCGGTTCGACAGATGCTTCCGGTTCTGGTAGGCGTAGCTGGCAAACAGCGTCAGCACCGGTTCGTCGTTCTCCGGCTCGTTGATATAGAAGACGCCGTGCTGCATCGACACGAGCGGCGCCAGCTCCGACAGGATCATGCGGCTGATGGCATACAGGTCACGCTGTCCCTGCAGCAATCTCGAAAACTTCGCGAGATTGGTCTTCAGCCAGTCCTGCTCGGTATTGATGCGGGTCGTCTCTTTCAAGTTCCGGATCATTTCGTTCACATTGTCCTTCAGCGCGGCAACCTCGCCGGCCGCAGCGACATCGATTGTCCGGGACAGATCCCCTTTGGCTACCGCCGTGGCCACATTGGTGATTGCGCGGACCTGCGTGGTCAATGTGCTCGCCATATAGTTGACATTGTCGGTCAAATCCCGCCAGGTGCCGGCGGCCCCCGGAACGCTGGCCTGACCGCCCAGCTTTCCTTCTGCGCCGACCTCACGGGCGACGGTAATGACCTGATCGGCGAACGTATCCAGCGTCTCGGTCATATTGTTGATCGTATCGGCCAATTCGGCAATTTCGCCCTTCGCATCCACGTTCAGCTTCTGCTTCAGGTTCCCGTTCGCCACAGCGGTCACGACCTTGGCGATACCGCGGACCTGATCCGTCAGATTGTTCGCCATAATGTTAACGTTGTCGGTCAAATCCTTCCAGATGCCGCCGACCCCGCTCACCTGTGCCTGTCCGCCCAGCTTGCCGTCTGTTCCGACTTCGCGGGCGACGCGCGTGACCTCGGAGGCAAACGAGTTCAGCTGGTCCACCATCGTATTGACTGTATTTTTCAGCTCCAGCAGCTCGCCGCTGACGTCGACCGTAATTTTCTTGGACAAATCCCCGTTGGCGACCGCAGTGGTCACACCGGCAATGTTCCGCATCTGGATCGTCAGGTTGCGGGTCATGTTGTTCACCGTATCGGTCAGGTCCTTCCAGGTACCCGACACATCCTTGACGTTCGCCTGGGCACCGAGCTTGCCTTCTGTTCCGACCTCGCTGGCCACCCGCGTTACTTCCGACGCGAAATTGCTGAGCTGGTCTACCATCGTGTTCATTGTGTTTTTCAGCTCGAGCAGTTCGCCCTTGACGTCGACCGTAATCTTCTTGGACAAGTCGCCCTTCGCTACAGCCGTCGTCACTTCGGCGATGTTCCGCACCTGATTCGTCAGGTTACGGGCCATATTGTTAACGCCTTCGGTCAAATCCTTCCACGTGCCGCCGACGCCCCGGACCTCGGCCTGTCCGCCGAGCTTCCCTTCGGTGCCGACCTCGCGGGCGACGCGGGTAACCTCGGACGCAAACGTGCTGAGCTGATCCACCATCGTGTTGATCGTATTTTTCAGCTCAAGGATTTCGCCCTGAACGTCCGCGGTGATCTTCTTCGACAGGTCCCCGTTCGCCACCGCCGTCGTCACGACGGCGATATTGCGCACCTGATTCGTCAGGTTCGAGGCCATGTAGTTGACGTTCTCGGTCAGATCGCGCCACGTGCCGGCCACGCCCTTCACCTGCGCCTGACCGCCAAGCATGCCGAGCGTTCCGACCTCGCGGGCCACGCGGGTAACTTCGGACGCAAACGTGCTGAGCTGATCCACCATCGTGTTGATCGTATTTTTCAGCTCGAGAATTTCACCCTTGGCGTTAACCGTGATGTGCTTGGACAGGTCGCCCTTTGCCACCGCTGTCGTCACTTCGGCGATGTTACGGACCTGGTTGGTCAGATTGCTGGCCATGGAGTTGACGCTTTCGGTCAAGTCACGCCATGTTCCTGCTACGCCGCTGACCTCCGCCTGTCCGCCCAATATGCCCTCGGTGCCGACTTCGCGGGCGATCTTCGTCACTTCGGAAGCGAACATGGACAGCTGGTCCACCATCGTGTTGATCGTATTTTTAAGTTCCAGGATTTCACCCTGAACGTTGGCAGTAATTTTTTTCGATAAATCCCCGTTGGCAACAGCTGTCGTAACGACCGCAATATTGCGGACCTGATCCGTCAAATTCGTGGCCATGTCGTTGACGCTCTCCGTCAAATCTCTCCACGTGCCGGACACACCCTTGACGTTCGCCTGCCCGCCGAGCTTTCCTTCCGTGCCGACCTCGCGGGCCATTCGGGTGACCTCGGACGCAAAGGTCGACAGCTGTTCCACCATCGTATTAATCGTATTTTTCAATTCCAGAATTTCGCCGCTGGCATTGACCGTGATCTGCTTGGTGAGATCGCCCTTGGCCACTGCCGTCGTCACTTCGGCGATGCTGCGCACCTGGCTCGTCAGATTAGCCGCCATGCCGTTCACGCTGTCGGTCAGATCCTTCCATGTCCCTGAGACGCCTTCAACATCGGCTTGACCGCCCAAAATGCCTTCAGTCCCCACCTCTTTGGCTACGCGAGTTACTTCGGAAGCAAACTTGCTCAGCTGGTTAACCATCTTGTTGATGTTGTTGGCGGATTTTTTGAACTCGCCGGTCAGCGGCCGCCCTTCAAACTCCAGATCCACCTTTTGCCGCAAATCGCCCTGGGCAACCGCGTTGATCACGCGCACCATCTCGCTGGTCGGCTGGATCAGGTCACTGACAAGACCGTTTAACGATTCTACAGCCGCCTCCCAAGACCCGCCGGTATTTTTATGGGAAAACCTGCGCGACAGCTTGCCCTCTTTACCGACAACCCTGGCAACGGTATCGATTTCGGACACAAGGCTCTCCTGCATTTCCATGATCTCATTAAAGGTGTCTGCGATTTTTCCGGCGATGCCCGTCTGATCATATGGCATGCGGTATGTAAAATCTCCCTTTTTAAAAGCCATCAGCGCATCGAGCAGTTCCTTGGACTGAACCTGGCTCTCTTGCGAATCCGGTTTCAAATGCTGATCCGACATGGTCAAATCCCTCTCTCGACATAATTTTACACCGTTCATTGCTGGTAAACATGATTTCTCTATTATTCTACTATGCCGATTAAAATCTGTCATTTTTCTGCCAGGTAAAAGTTAAAAATTACACTTTAGCGAAAGTACAAAAAACTGCCCGAACAGCCCGGATATTTTTTGATCGATCAGTCCGAATATATTTGACTGTTCAGTCCGGAAAGTGATATAGTGAGTCTAGGCCATCCATCATTATGTAATAACACCTATTCCATCAAGAAAGCGAGGCAACAGAAATGAGTACTTTGTCACACGAGCAAGCCGAACAGCTCATTCATCTTTTCGCAGACCGTTATATTCGTAAGGATTATGCTGCATTTATCAATTTGTTTGCTGAAGATATCGTCTTCGAATTTCCTTATGCTCAGGAACCTAATCCTAAACGCCTGGAAGGAAAGACCGTGCTATTGGAGTATTTGGAGAAGTTAGGAAAAGTGCTTGAGATCACCTCATTCACTTCACCGGTCATTCATGTAGCGGCCGGCGCCCCGGTGTTCTTCGCTCAGTTCGGGGCGAGCGGCAAAAACCTGGTCACAGGCAAACCTTATGAGCAAAGCTATATATCCGTAGTCGAAGTTCAAGATGGAAAGATTGTCCACTATCAGGACTACTGGAATCCATTAGCGTAAGATATAGGACAATTATTAGAACTGAAGGAGAGAACCGTATGCATAATGAATCATTCACGCGCATTCTACTAACCGGAGGAGAGGGCAATACCTCCTCCCGCATTGCACAGCTGCTCGACAGTCAAGGTTACCTGATTCGAAGAGCCGGACGCAGTATACCCAAGCCTGGGGATAAGAAAATGGGTGAACACGTCCCGTTCGACTGGTTCGATGACTCTAACCACGATGACCTCCTAAAGGACGTTCATGCCGTGTATTTGGTTGCACCTGCAAGTATGCACCCTGAAGAGGTCATGATTCCTTTTATCCGCAGAGCACTTGACGCCTCAGTTAAGCGCTTCGTCCTGTTATCCAGTGCCTCGATTCCGGAAAAAGGACCCATCTTCGGCGCCGTTCACCATTATCTTCGTCAGCACGCCCCCGAATGGGCCGTACTGCGCCCTTCCTACTTCATGCAGAACTTCACGAATGCCGGACACGGGCACGGATACTCGTTGCGCCATAGCGGGTGCATCTATACTGCAGCTGGGGACGGCAGGGTAGGTTTCGTCGACGCCGATGATATTGCAGCTGTAGGCTTCCATGCCCTAACCGACAAGGAGCCCTATAACCGGGAGCTTATCATTACTGGCCCGGAATCCCTTACTTATGACGATGTGGCCCAAGTCATACGCAGCGTTACCGGCCTGAACGCCAAGCATATCCATATCACATCAGAGCAACTTACAGAGCGGCATAAGGCCTCCGGTTTGCCGGAAAGCTATGCCAAATACCTGGCCGGTATGGATGTCGGCATCCGCCTCAAAGGAATGGAGGATCACGTTACGGACACGGTACTTCGTGTAACCGGGCGAGAGCCGCGTTCCCTTGAACAATTCATTTCGCTAAACAAGACATGGTTTTCAATAGATAACCAAAGGGCACTTTGAGAAAAAAGGCTCTCCTGTGATCATCGTTTAAGATGACCACAGGAGAGCCTTTTGGGTTCAGGGATTCACTTGTATAAGAGACTTACCGCTTAGCTGCCTTGCATCGTCCGGAAGACGGACAGTACCATTTGCATGATGCCAAGCAGCTTCGGCTCATCCATTCCGAGCTTGGCTGACGTTATCAGAGCGATCCGCTCGTGAACGAGGAAACGGGCAAGGTCTCGGATGTTCACCTCTGTGCTTATTTCCCCTTCTGTCACCGCATGTTCCAGCATCGTGTAAAAGATCTGCTCCGACAGTTCGGTATTCGCCTGCAAATAAGCAGCCAGCTCCTCATGATGAGGGGCCTGCTCGATCGCGCTACTAATAATGAAGCATTGCAGGCGCTGTTCGGGGTCCATTAGGACCTTAATGACGGTAGTGAAGACGAGCTCTACCTTGTCAACCACCGTTCCAGGCCCTTCACAATGCTTCCTCAGCTCCTGATTCTTCTGATCCATATAGTGCTTGACTGCTGCGAAAAACAAATCCCACTTCGTTCCATACGTATCGTATATACTTTGACGGGCAATGCCCAGTCCAGTGATTAAATCCGGTAATGAGGTGCCTTCATAGCCGCGGTTCCCAAAGATGTTCATAGCCTTATGCAGGATCTCATTCGTATCAAAAGCCTTCGTTCTTGCCACGGTCCTCCCCCTTTCTCCAGTTATTCATATAAGTTATTATACTATAATTGCGGGCGAACCCTCACAATTCCCATATGCACAGTCGGCCAACAAACCTCTATCGATTGCCGTGGACAGGGAACAATGGGTGAGAAAACATGCGGAATATTCTCCGCACCTAACTTGCGAAAGAAATCTAGATCCACCAATAAACTTGAAATCGGGAGACTGGCAGTTTTTAAACTTTATACTCTTCGAGAGCACGGACCAGCTTTGTTCTGACCGCTTCTCTCAGCTCTTCCGGTTGGAGCACGACCGCTTCAGCACCGAACGAAAAAAAATAATCAGCAAAGAATGGTATTTCGGACGGAAAGATCCCCATTTCCAGTATGCCTGTGCCGTCCTCGGAACGATGTACTTCTCCCCAAGGGAAAATCCAGCTCTTTTCTCGGAATAACTCAATCCCTTTTGCCGTTAGTTTCACTTTAACATCTACGCTTTCCAGAGTGTTGTAGAAATGAGGCCCCCAGTTCGTTAAATCTACCTCTGAAACATCCACTGTAGGCGTTGACGCTTCGGCATCCGCCAAGACGGCTGACCCTATCCGATCTACCCGGAATAATCGGAAAGCTTTTCGGAAATAGCAGTAAGCCGGGCAAAACCAATATCCCTCATGGGCATATATACCGATGGGTTGAATCGTTCTTTCATGGGTACCATTCTTTCGAATTCCATAATTGATTGTTACGGGCAACCTTCTAATGGACGCTTGGAGCAATAACTCAAGGTAGCCAGCTCGTTCTGGGCGTGTATGCGTAAAGAAGTCAATTCGGTTTCGCATCTCGTCGATCTGACTTTTCACATCTTCCGGTAAATACCTGTAAAATTTTCGAAGTGCGGATGTTGCAGATGCCTCGAAAGGCAGCGAGCTGAAGTGTCGAAGGGCATGGGAAGCAAAAAACATGGAGAATGCCTCATTTTCCGTAAATGAGATCGGTGGAAGGCTTCGCTCTGTCAGAACATGGTATCCGCCTCCTGCACCAACTTGAGAGTATAAAGGCACTCCCATACCACTCAGCTCCTGCAAATCGCGCAGCATGGTTCGGGTAGACACACCAAATTCTTCGGCAAGCTCTTTGACGGTGAATTTCCGTTTTCGATTTACCGCCATCATCAATTCAATCAGGCGCCTCGACTTCCCCATCATATTCACCCCCAAAAAATTATAGTGACAAGTTCTGTCACATTCATATTATACACTATGATTACGCCGGATCGTTGGGAGAGATTGACGGTAGAAAGCGATATAAAAAAAGAGAAGGAGATTATTCATATGTCTAGAGAACAACGTAACAAATTGGATGAAATGCTGCGGCGTCCTAAGCCCGCCAAGCCGCAAACTGTCGAGGAGATGCGCATGAACTTCGCTGCCATGATGGCAACTATGTTAGTACCTGCCGGCGTGCGGACCACACCGACGACCCTTGGTAATCGGCCCGGTGTGATCGTTGACCCTGCACAGGATACCCGCCCAGGAGTCATTCTTTATTTCCATGGCGGCTCGTATATTATGGGCTCCCCCTACACGGCTATGTCCCTTACCGCGAACCTGGTCGACAAGACCGGTATCCGGTCCGTCTCACTCGATTATCGCCTCGCCCCGGAACATCCGTTCCCTGCGGCTCTTGAGGATGCTCTCGCAGCCTATCGTGAGCTTCTGGACAAAGGAGCCCAGGCGTCGTCTATTGCGTTTGCCGGCGACTCTGCCGGCGGCGGTATTGCTGTCTCGACTTGCCTGATGGCACGGGACGCAGGCCTGCCGATGCCAGCAGCGGTCGTGACGTTCTCGCCGGGGCTCGATAAGACGCATTCCGGAGCAAGTATGGGTAACAAAACGGGGCTCGATCCGTTCTTCACCCGTGAGGGCTTTGCATTGACGGACGAGATGTACCTCGCAGGACAGGATCCGAATCATGAACTCGTAAGCCCCGCCAGGTTCGCCGATCTTACCGGATTCCCACCGATCCTGCTGCAGGCCGGAACCAATGAGCTGCTTCTTGACGATTCCACGCAGTTAGCCGATCGTGCACGTGCAGCAGGCGTCGATGTCATCCTTGACGTTACCGCCGACGTCCCGCATGTGTTCCAGGCGTTCACAGGTATGCTTGATGAAGCCGATCAAGCCCTGGACCGTGCTGCACTGTTCATCACACAGCATCTCAGATGTTGAATGCAAATGTTTAAAGATTTGCTAATAAAAATGCTCCCTTATACGATAAGGAGAGCATTTTTTTCTTTATTGCATTTCATTTGTTGGACCGCTTGCAGCGGTCCAAGTCGGCCAAAATCAGGTATTTAACGATTACGCATCAGCCCGAATGGCGAGATCGAGCCAAAGTCAACCCGGCAAGGACGATGCCGACCAACCCCATTACAATGGCAATGATGGCTCCGGCCCGCCCGCTGCCGGTTCCGAAATCTCCGGTAAAAATGGTCAAATGCAGCAGGGCGTAGACTATGACAATCAGCCCCACCACCCCGGACACGATGGCCCCGCGCCTCCCACTGCCCTTACCGAATCGACCTGCCGAGCGAGCCAAAGAAAGCCCGCCGAGGATCGCGCCGATCAAGCCCAACATCGCATCTAACGAAGCCCAGATTCGCCCAGGGGTAGCTGCTCCGTATCCGACATTACCATTGGCCGCAGCAGCGGAAGCAATTGATGGAACAAGTAGAAAAACACAAAATATAGCGAACATCACCATCTTTATTTTCATTGGTCAAAGCTCCTTTTTGTTTTTGATTCGTTCTTCACCACTGCCGTGTACACGACACGCGTTCTAACTGCGAGCAGTGAAAGATCGGCTGCTTCCACCGTACGATCCAGGGCTTCAGGTTCACTGCGGTTTACGGGTAGATTACTCATCTTTGAATCCTCGCCTTCGTTAATTTAAGATTTTTGTTCTTATGCGTCTATCGCTCTGATTGCACAGTCAGTGTAAACAATAAATGTCGAGAACTTATGCAGATCCCGCTCCTTTTGTATGGATTTATTCATGATCGTGTTAAAACACAGTATAATTGGGGGTAAGTGATGGAGCTCACCTACTCGAAGCAGACTAAACTGGAAAGATGGGATTCGAATGGAAGCGAAGTTGTTGCTTGTGGAGGACGAACCAGGCATGCTTGAGGAGATGCAGACCTATTTGCATCGTGAGGGGTTTCGAGTATTGACCGCCCGTACCGGGAAAGAAGCGCTCATGATTGCCCGGTCTGAACGACCAGATCTCATTGTGCTTGATTGGATGCTTCCGGAGAAAAGCGGCATCGACGTGTGCCGTGAAATCAGACAAACCTCGAATTGCGGCATTATTATGGTCACAGCCCGTTCGGATGAAACGGATAAAATCGTCGGTCTTGAAATCGGTGCGGACGATTATTTGACGAAACCGTTCAGCTTGCGTGAGCTGTCATCGCGAATCCGTGCATTGCTTCGCCGCTTGCGTGGACCTGAAGACAAGCCAATACTTATTGAAAGAGACAACCTGACCATTTCCGAGACCAAATGTCAGGTGTTCAAGGATGGTCAGGAGATTCAACTGACACCGACCGAATTCAAAATTTTGCTCACATTGGCTGCGCGTCCCGGAATGGTTTTCAGCCGCCTGCAATTGTTAAAAGCCGCCCTCGCGGATGAATATATGGGCTACGAGCGAACGATGGATTCCCACATCCGGAATCTTCGCCGCAAGCTGGGAGACGATTCGGCCAATCCCCGTTATATTCAAACGGTCTACGGTTTCGGTTACCGATTCGGTGAACAATCATGACGCTCACGGTTCGCCAAAAAATATTTGTCTGCATGGGACTGCTCGTTTTTATTATCGGAGGTGTTCATGCCGTTACCAAGCAGGCTTATATGGAGTCGTTGTTCGATCAATATCGCAAGGAAGAAATCAGTACAGCTTATTTGAGCGCATCAGCCGCGGAACAAATTGAGCACTTGAAAACTTACGTTTCAGGAAAAATGCGGAAATTCGAGCTTGGGAATTGGTTCTTTTTCATCGCAACCGGGCTGTTCGCTAGTTTATGGATTTCAGGGGTGCTCACGATCCCGCTTCGAAAGCTTGTTGCCGCGATCGAACGCGTTGCGCAGGGAGATCTGGACGTGAACGTTCCTGTAAAATCAAAGGACGAATACGGCAAAGTCATCCGGACATTCAATGACATGACGCTCCGTCTCCGGGAAGCCGAGGACGCCCGCAGGCGGTTGGTAGCGGATGTCGCTCATGAGCTGCGGACCCCGCTGTCGATCATGCAGCTCAAACTAGAAAATGCTCAGCAGGCCGGTCAATCCGTCCCCCCGGAAATGCTGCTTAGACTCCATGACGAAGTGATCCGCTTAGGCCTGCTTGTGGAAGATCTTCATGTCTTGTCGCTGGCTGAGGCGGGCCGATTGGCGCTGGATTGCAAACCGCTCGATCTCTCAGCAAGACTTGAACAACTTGTGGACGATATGAACGTGGAGGCTGAGGAGAACGGGCTGGAAATGTGCTTCTCTTCAAACACAAGGCCGGTAACGGTGATGGCAGACGCGAGACGAATGACGCAGGTGTTCATCAATTTGTTGACAAATGCAGTTCGCTACACATCGGAAGGCGGAAAGGTTTCGGTTATCATTGAAGATCAAGTTTGGGATCAGAATGCACTTTATGTCTGTGTCTCGGTGATAGACTCCGGCATCGGTATTCCAGCTGATGAATTGGCTCACCTGTTCGATCGTTTTTATCGCGTGGAAAAGGCCCGTTCGCGGCACACAGGCGGAACGGGCCTCGGATTATCGATTGCTCATCATTTAGTCCGGGCCCACGGCGGGTTCATCCGCGTTGTGAGTGAACCCGGTCAAGGTACGACATTTAGCGTTTTTTTGCCTGTGCATACTTGAAAAAATATATCGCTCTTGTCCTATATAAAAATAATGTCCACATTCGTGTTGTAATTAAAAGTTTGCCTTCAATCAGCAAGGGCTGCCCGTGGAAACGGACAGCCCTTGCATTTTTTTAACCGATTTATACCGTTTTCTGCTGTTTTGCTGAAGCGGCCTTTTGTTCCTTGCTGACGGTGACTCTGGCATTTCCCATGCAGGCCACCACGACCGCGGCGATGGCGATCGGAATCAGCGCAAACAGGAATACGCGGGAAATGGAATGAGACATGGCATCCACGATGTTGTTGAGCACTTCGGCCGGAATTTTGGCGCGGTTGGCCGATTGGAAAATTTCCTGCGGACTGCCGACGTTGGCCATGGCCGAATTGGCCCCGCCGCCCATGCCTTTGAAATTTTCGGCAAGCCGGTTCGTGAACAAATTGTTCTGAATGGTGCCGAAAATCGTGATCCCCATCGTCATGCCGAGCGACCGCAAAAACTGGTTGGTCGAGTTTGCGGTACCGCGGAAGCGAGGCTCCAGGTTATGCTGGGATGCCGTCGGCAGCAGCGAGAACGAGAAGCCCATGCCGAAGCCGACGATGATCATGAAGATCGTCAGATACATCCGGGCGGTATCGGGGGTCAGCGTGCTGAGCAGATACATGCCGCCCAAATAGAAAATGACCGACATGATCATAAGGTTCCGGTAGCTTGTCTTGGTGGAGAAAATCCCGCCGATGGCGCTCCCGGCCACCGATCCCAGCATCATCGGCGTCAGGATCAACCCGGCGTTCGTAGCTGAACCGCCATACACCGCCTGCACGAAGATCGGGATATATACCGTCATGATGATAAAGGTTCCGCCGTACAAAAACGCGAGCAGCTGCGATGCCGCAAATAGCCGGCGTTTAAACAGGAAGAACGGCAAGATCGGCTCCTTCGCTTTCAGCTCCACGAAGAAGAAGATGATGAAGAACACCGCAAAGCTGGCAAACAGAGCAATAATCGGTGCGGAGCCCCATGCATACTCCTTGCCGCCAAGCTCCAATGCGAACATCAAGCTGATGACGGCGATAACGAGCGTCGAGGCGCCCCACCAGTCGATTTTTTGCTTATTATGGGAGGGGGACTCTTTGTAACTGCGCAAAATGAAAATCAGGGACACGATGCCGATTGGCACGTTGATGTAGAATACCCACTCCCAGCCGGCGTATTCGGTAATATACGCACCGAGCAGCGGTCCCACCACGCTGGCAGATCCGAACACGGCTCCGAGCAGCCCAGTCATTTTACCCCGGTTCTCCGGCGGAAAAATGTCGAAAATAATCGTAAACGCAATCGGCAGGAGTGCTCCTCCCCCGATCCCCTGAATCGCCCGGTACAAGCTCAGCTGTTCAATCGTCTGAGCCAGGCCGCACAGCGCGGACCCCAGCAAAAACACGGTTAAGCCGAAAATGAAAAAACGCTTCCTCCCGTACATGTCCGACAGCTTGCCGAAGATCGGCATGCCGGCCATCGTCGTCACCATATAGGCTGAGGTGACCCAGACGAATTTGTCCAGTCCCCCAAGATCGGATACGATCGTACCCATGGCGGTGGCGACAATGGTATTGTCAATGGCAGACATAAAAATGGCCAGCAGCAGCCCTGCTACGACCATTTTTATGTTGCTTTTCGTCGCTTCCATTGGTTATCTCCTTTACAATGTATTGTCCCTTCCGATAAAATGAAACCAAGTCATTATCTCGGAATTCAAGTATCTCGATCATCAAGATATTCAGATTCTAAGAGGAGGTCTTGCTTTTGTCAAGTCAAAATGCTGAGGGCAACACATCACCTGAAGAACGGTTGGCTTCGCAAATGAGAAAACTGGGAACCAGGACCGTCCTGTACCAACAGCATGTCGCCAGTTCCCTCGGCTTATCCAACACCGATTTGAAATCCGTAGATATATTGTGGGAAACCGGTCCGATTACGGCCGGAGAGCTCTCCAAAATAACCGGTCTCTCCACCGGCACCGTCACCGCCCTGATCGACCGTCTGGAGAAAGCGGGTTACGTGCGGAGGGAGCAGGACCCGTCCGACAGACGCCGGGTCATGATCGTCCCCGACTATTTTGCCAGGGACGAAGTTCGCGAGACCTTCAAGCCGCTGCACGATTCCGTGGTCCGGCTCGGCTCGTCCTATACGGCGGAGCAGATCGAGCTGCTCATTGACTTTGCAGCCAAGGTCAGCGGCATCATGGAGGAGCAGATTCGCACGCTTGGCGGCGGACGCTCCAAATCGGCTGCAGAATAGCATGGCACGCAAAAAAGCACCCCACGCCTAATACGTGAGGTGCTTCTCTTTGATTAAGTATAAAAATTCCGTACCGCTTATTTGAATACTTTAACGCGGTCTTCAAGCGGCTTGAATTCTTTCTCGCCTGGCTGAACTGTCGGTTTGCCGAAAGGCATTTGGGCGATCAGTTTCCAGCTCGCAGGAATGTTCCACTCTGCGGCAACCTTCTGGTCGATCAGCGGGTTGTAGTGCTGCAGGCTGGCGCCAAGACCTTCGGCTTCAAGCGCGGTCCAGATGACCAATTGGTGCATCGCCGAAGTATGGTGGGACCATACAGGGAAGTTGTCTGCATAAGAAGGGAAGCTTGCTTGCAGTCCTTCAATGACTTCATAATCTTCGAAGAACAGGATCGTGCCGTATCCGGCGCGGAAAGCAGCCATTTTCTCAGCAGTGGGTGCAAAGCTGTCAGCCGGAACAACGGCTTTCAGCACGTTCTCCGTTACATTCCACAGCTTGTCATGCTGCTCGCCAAGCAGAACGACAACGCGTGTGCTTTGCGAGTTGAAAGAAGACGGCGTGTATTTCACCGCGTCGTTGACGATCTCCTGAACTTTCTCGTCGGAGATCACCTGCTCCTTGCTGATTCCATATATGGAACGTCTGTTCTTGAGTGCATCAATAAACTGTTTAGACATTTTTATATCTTCCTCCTTTTTGTTACTTACTTACTTTTTTAGTATACATACACCCTCGTCCAATTACAATACCTTAATTTAAAGATTTTTAACTTGATTGTCACCCCGCTCACGAATGTGACACAAATAACCCGCCAATCGCGGGAGAAGGCGGGTTACGGTCACATAATGTTCACATATTCGGATTTGAAACAGACTACTCGACGACGACGACCTCAGGTTCAGGAACGAAGCCGAACGCCTTGTCGACACCCTCCATAATCACATTCATCAAATATTTAATGTGCTCGGCGGTCGCATGGTCCGTGTTGATGATCATGTTCCCGTGAAAAGGGGAAATCATGGCGCCGCCGTATGCCTTCCCTTTTAATTCAAGCCGGTCGACCAAAGCACCGACGGGAACGCCGTAATCGTAATTGTTTTTAAAGACGGATCCGCAGGAAGGATACTCGAAATGGCGCTTGCCGTTCCGGTACTCCTCAATCTGGGTCATCGGGGCGGGCAGATGGATTCCCCGGCTTTGGAGCGCCTTCGCCTCTTCAGCCATATACGAATAGAACGAAGACAGGGACGACATCCCCTCTTTGTCCTTCCAGCGGCTCAGAAGGCGGTTTGCCTGCTGCGGATCCAATTGCTCCGGTACGGCCAGCATATCCGCACCCAAAATGAGCCACGGATTCATCTGGAATATGGACTGCTTATAGCCATATTTGCACTGGCTGACATCAATCGATTGAACGGACAGGGAAGGATCCTCCAAGTCCACATAATACACCGTTTTGATAATGTCGCTGATCTGTCGGTGGTTGTACTTGGCGTTCATGTAAATGCCGGCCCCTAGGCCGCCCGGCAGCAAGTAGGTAAACTCGTAACCCGGGATGTTATACATCAGGCCTGCGATCGACAGCATGGACATCGGCGTTCCCGAAGAAATAAACCATTTGTCCGGGGTAATGTCCCAATAAACCAGCCTTTTCAAAGAAATGTACAGCGTATCTTTGCGCGGATTGTCGGGAAACAGAAGATTAGATCCCATCCCGCAGAAAAAATAGTCCAGCCCATGGGTTCTGCATCCCTGCAGCAGCGTGATCAGCTCTTCGGCCGTTTCGGGCATGGCGAAGAAATTCGCTTCTCCGCCGATCTGATAGGACGAGTGGTTCGCAAGCGGTTCATTCCGCAAGCACAGATTTTCAAATGTCATCCGGTTATTAATCATCATGGCAAATTCTCACTTTCAACTTTCTTGTCTTTGCACGGTCCCTGGATCGGGAATCCGCGCCTCATAAGAAGCCTAACTAAATATACAGACCTATCTATTCTAATATATCGTCGGTCTTCGCGCCATGTGTCATTTTAAATATAGGAAGTATTGCGGGGAACCTCCCGGTTAATAATGGATCTAGATTCACGGCATACTTGGAGGTTATTGTATGAAAGTTCTTAAAGCCCGCTTGTCGCAAGGCTTCATGATGATCCTGCTGTCCGTCGGATTGATGAACCATGTCTTTATTATCCCGTTCCTTCTCCAGAGCTCAGGCCGAGATTCTTGGATTTCGGTCGCCTTGTCCACCCTGCCGCTGTTAGCGGTGACTGGAATGACTTATTTTGTGGCCAAACGCATGGGGGATCGCTCCATTCACGAATGGCTGAGTCAGGAGTACGGCCTTGCTGCCGCCGTTGTTCTGCGCATCGTCATGAGCTTATTTTTATACATGCTTTGCTTCTACACGTTGTTTGATACAACCACTTGGGCCAAAATCACCTTTTTGACCGAAACGCCGATAACCGTAACAACCATTCTCCTGCTGCTTCTATGCCTGTATGCGGCGATCATGGGATTTAAACCCATAGCCATTTCAGCTGGCCTTCTCCTGCCGTTCGTTGTCTTCCTCGGATTTTTTATCATGACGGTTAACTTTCAATCCAAGGATTACAGCCAGCTGCTGCCTGTTCTGTCCAAAGGCTGGGGGCCCGTATTTAACGGCTTAGCCAATTCATGTGCAGGATCCTTTGAAATCATCATGTACCTGTTCATTCAGCCCAAATTGGCTAAGCCTGCAAAGGCCTGGCAGCTATACGTTCTTGCCCTGGCCCTGATCGGACTAACCATGGGGCCGCTGATCGGAGCCATCACGATCTTTGATCCGTATGAGGCGTCCAGGCAAATGTACCCTGCGTATGAGGAATGGCGTGTGGCCACGATTGGCAGATATATCGCTCAAACCGACTTTTTCTCTATCTATCAGTGGCTGTCGGGAGCCTTCATTCGGATTGCTCTCGCCCTGTATTTTATGGTTGATATTTGGAATATTAAACAAAAGATACCGCGGATAGTATCATACGTTGCGGCAGCTGGCATGATTCTGCTCATCTGCCTACTCGGGCCAAACGATATCAATTTCTTAAGGTTTCTAAAAAACATGTATTTCCCGATTTCTGCCGTTTTTTTGGGAGCCTTGGCCCTCGTCTTGTTTGGTTTGGCTCTCATTTCATCCGGAAAGAAAGGACAAGAACACCATGACACCTAGCACAGAGCAGCCTCAGGCCAGACTGGAAGATATCGATATCCCGTTCCTTCAAAAGTATTACGAGCAATGCGGCGACGTCGTCCTTCATCCCTTTGTTGTTGGGGAAGGAGAGCTGATGCAGTCCATTCTTCTGATCTATTGTGAAGGAATGGTGGACGCGGTGCAAATTAATCAGTTTGTCCTTCCCAGGCTGGAACAGATGCACAAAGAAACGGGATTCGCCTACAAGGACGGCATCCGCGCTTATCAAACGCTGCCATTGAAAAGAATGAAGACGCAAAATATACTATACGAGCTCGATACCCAGGTGTTCCAGGGAATGCTGATCCTGTACTTCCAGCACATGAACGCCTTTTACCAGTTGAATGTCAGCAGCACGCCATCCCGGTCTCCGGAGGAGTCTTCCACGGAATCTTCCATCAAGGGGCCCCAGGACGGATTCACCGAGAACCTGAGCATGAACCTGGCGCTCGTCCGCAAGCGGCTTCGTACACAGTCGTTTTGCGTGGAAAAATTCGTGCTTTCCGAGCGGGGCCACAACCAGATCGCACTGATGTACATCCGGGATATCATTAACCCTGATATCGTCGATGAAATCAGGAAAAAGATTCAAAATTTCAACGGGGATGCGATCATCGGCACCACACAAATCGAAGACCTCGTTCAAGGGAAGCTAAAAAGTATATTTCCACTCACCGACTATGTAGGGAGGCCGGATTATGTGGCATCCAGCCTTTTGGCAGGCCGATTCGTAATCATGTTCGACGGTTCCCCGATGGGAATTATCGCACCCATCACCCTCTTCAGCCTGATCAAATCGCCTGAAGATGCCAACATGCCCTTTCACATCGTTTCGGTGCAAAGGTTTTTACGGATTTCGGGCCTACTCATCGCTTTGTTCCTGCCTGGATTTTACGTGGCACTGACAACCTTCAACCTCGAGCAGGTTCCCACTCCGCTGCTGGCAACCATTATGAATTCCAGAATCGGACTTCCGTTCTCAATTCCGCTGGAATGCTTCTTGATACTTTTCCTGTTCCAGGTGTTTCATGAAGCGGGCACCCGCCTACCCAAATCGGTCGGCCAGACGGTAACGGTGGTCGGCGGGCTCATTGTCGGCGATGCGGCGATCCGGGCAGGAATTACGTCGCCGACAATGGTGGTGTCGGTGGCCGTGACGATTATCGCCACCTATACGCTGGTCAATCAAATTCTCTCCGGGACGACGGCCATCATTAGGCTGTACGTGCTCCTGCTCTCTTCTTCCCTTGGCATGTTCGGATTTTTTATTGCGATGTTCTCTGTCCTCCTTCACCTCGCCACGCTTGAAAACTTCGGGGTTCCTTATCTCGCTCCCGCTTCCCCCTATATTGCCAGGGATTTCTGGGAAGGATTGTTCCGAAAGCCGATCAAGCTGTTCAAGTACCGTCCGCGGGTGCTGCGGGCACAGGACGATACGCGCAAGGGAGATTAACGGATGAAAGCCATCATCGTTGTTCTGGTCTGCTCCCTGCTGTTGACCGGCTGCTGGGACTTGAAGGCTGTACAGGATATGAATATCGTGACGGCGCTCGGCATCGATTACGAGAAGGACCATTACGTCGTATACGTCAAGCTGACCGATTTCTCCGCCGTCGGCACCAAGGAAGGCAGCGGAGAATCCAAGCCTGCTTCCACCTGGGTAGGCATCGGAGAAGGCCCCACCGTGTTATTGGCCATCAACGATCTTTATAGAACTGCCCAGCATCATACGCTGTGGACGCACGTAAAAGCGATTGTCCTTACGAAATCCGCGGTCGGAAAGCTCGAGGAAATTTTCGACAGCCTCCTGCGTTCCAGGGAGCTGCGGTATACTTCCTGGGTGTACGGAACCGAAAAGCCGATCACGTCGATTTTTACGGCAGACACAACCCTTAATCAATCTCCCTTGATGCTGGAAATGTTCGAGCCAAAGGAGACCTATAAACAGCGATCCGGGATCATGCCAATCCAGCTGCAAAAATTAGTAAGCAGCGTCCGGGAGCCTGCAACCAGCGTCCTGCTTCCCGTCCTGTCCGTAACGGAGCGCAAATGGGTGGCCAATCAGAAAGATAAAACTCCCTCCATGATGGAGCTCACCGGCGTGTTCGTCATCAACAAAGGAGCGAACGAGGGATGGGTCGGTGAGGAGGACATGATGGGAGCCAGACTGATCCGGTACAGCCACATGCCGAGATATCCGCTCAACATTACCGAAAAAGCCGGCGGAAATAACACGTTGAATTTGACGACGCCAAATACAAAAATTTCGTTAAATCGGGATACGTCAGACAGCATAAACTTAAATATCAACCTTACGGTCAATGCCACAGTACTAGAGAAGCGTACCGGTACAGGGTTTGGCGCGACGGATCATGCGATGGAACAGAAGGCCCAGTCGATCCTGAAAGAGGACATCTTGAAGGAGTTTAACGACGCGAAGAGCAAACATATCGACTTGTTCGGGTTCGAGGAATGGTTATACCGTCATCACTATGACCTTTGGAAACAAACCCTCTCCAGGGGGCCGGTTCTTTCTAAAATTAACGTTGATGACGTGAAGGTGAAAGTCTTGATTAAGCATGCCAACACCTACACCATCGAATGAATGCATGGTACATCACCCCCCTGTGGCCAAAATAGGCCCAGGGGTTTTCTTCCTTATCAACACTCAGCGATCCGTCTTCACGCCTTCTGCACTTTACACAAGCCTCCGATCAGGATAAGGTTATATATTGAAGCTGCATATACGGCCTGTAAAATATACGATAAGAAGGTACGCACATGAATTCACCAACAACCAATCACTCCCGGGTGCTGATCATGACGGCCGTCGAGGCCGAGCGGGAGGCGGTTCTTCGCGGACTCGGCAGCCCGGATTTTATCGACGTCGAGCTGGCCGGCGTCGGACCGGCCTCCGCCGCCGCCCGTACGGCTCGTGTTCTTGCCGGTAATGAATACGGCCTGGTCATCAGCGCCGGCATCGGCGGCGGATTTACGGATCGGGCCGACATCGGCTCGATCGTCATTGCCGATCAGCTGATCGCGGCTGATCTTGGCGCGGAGACGCCGGACGGCTTTCTCAGCGTGGACGAGCTTGGGTTCGGCTCTTCCCGCCTCGAGCCGGATCTTCCGCTCGTCCGCCGCCTCGAAGAAGCCATGGCTACTGCCGGACTGGCGGTTCGCAGCGGTGCCGTCCTGACGGTCACGACCGGGACCGGCTCGGCGCAAACCGCCGCCGCGTTAAGGCAGCGGTACGAGGACGCTGCCGCGGAAGCGATGGAAGGCTTCGGCGTGGCTGAAGCCGCCCGGCTGTTCGGACTCCCCTGCCTGGAAATCCGTACGATATCGAATGCCATCGGTCCCCGGGACCGTTCCGCCTGGCGGATGAAAGAAGCTTTCGAAGCACTTGAAGCAGCAAGCTCAATCTTAGTGGAGGTATTAAAACGATGAAAATTGCATTTTCCCCTTGTCCCAACGACACTTTTGTCTTCCATGCTGCGGCGCACGGCCTCATTCCCGCCGCACCGGAGCTGGAAGTCACCTACGCGGATATTGATATTACGAATAACCTGGCATCGAACCCGGGCAGCGACCTGGACGTGCTTAAAATTTCTTATGCCGCCCTGCCATGGGTTCTGGACGAATACGCCTTGATTCCATGCGGCGGAGCCTTGGGCCGCGGCTGCGGACCGCTTGTACTGACCAAAGGCGGCCAAGCCGACCCTTCGGAACTTAGCGGACGCCGGGTTGCCGTCCCGAGCGAAAAATCGACGGCCTACCTGCTCTTCCGCCTGTGGGCCGCCCAGAACGTACCCGGCGGGATTGGCGAAATCGTGGTCATGCCGTTCGACCAAATTATGCCTGCCGTCCGCGACGGCTTGATTGACGCAGGACTGGTCATTCACGAAGCCAGATTCACGTATCCGTCCTACGGATTATCCTTGATGACGGATCTTGGCAGCTGGTGGGAAAGCGATACCGGCCTGCCGATTCCGCTCGGCGCGATTATTGCCAAGCGCTCCCTCGACTTGGACGCGATCGAAGACTGGATCCGCCAGTCCGTCGAATACGCCTGGGCCCATCCCGAAGCTTCCCGGGAATACGTGCTGAGCCATGCCCAGGAGCTGGATCCTGACGTTGCCCAGCAGCATATTGACCTGTATGTCAACGACTTTACGCGCAACCTCGGGGACGACGGATACGCCGCGATCACTTCGCTGCTGACCCGGGCGGCCGGCGAAGGCCTGGTTCCTCCGATTGATCCGGAAGCGCTGCGCAAATAAGCAGATGATCGTAACAAAAACCTATCAAATCAAACAGCATAAAAACCCGCCTCCTGGAAGGCGGGTTTTATCTATGTCAGGCAAATTCGATGACAACGATCTGGCTTCATTTAAGGGACGATCAATAATTCCGTTGCAACTGTATCCACGGAACTTCCCCCGATCATGATCCGCACCCGGCAGGACTGTGCCTTAAACTGCATGTCCTGATTCCAAAAAGCCAGCTCCTCGTGACCAAGTTTGAAGACAACGCTCTGCTGTTCCCCTGACGCCAATTCGATCTTCCGGAATCCCTTGAGTTCGGCGATCCTCCGGCTAATTCCAGATTCCCGCACTTGAATATATAATTGGACCGTTTCGGCGCCACTGCGCGGCCCGGCATTAACAATCCCGACAGTGACGCTTACGTGTCCTCCAGCTTCCAACTCGCTCACCTTGATCCGATCAGTTGAAAGGGAAACATTCCTGTATTCAAATGTCGTGTAGCTAAGCCCATAACCGAAAGGAAACAGTGGAGATGAAGGCATATCAACGTAATGACGCGGTCTTCCCGGGTCCTTCTGATTATAGTAAACGGGCAGCTGAGCCGCGGAACGGGGCATCGAAACCGGCAGTTTCCCGCTTGGATTCACCTTCCCGAACAGAATCTCCGCAATGGCCTGTCCCCCTTCCGTTCCAGGATACCACCCACATAATATCGCATCGCAGTGCGCCTCAATACCGGTTAATGCATGAGGGCGGCCTTGAATCATGACGGCAACGATCGGTACGCCCGTAGCAGCGATTCGCTCAACCAACTGTTCCTGAACACCGCCAAGAGAAAGACTGGCTAAATCTACGCCTTCGCCGCAGTCCATTTCGGAGGGACTTCCTTCTCCCACGATGGCTTCACCATTGCTGTCAAAGGCCCCGTTAAACTGACGGGCGCTGCTTCCACCGAGCACCAACACCGCCACATCCGCGTCCTGGGCGGCGGCTACAGCTTCCGTAAAGCCTGCTGTTGATTCGTCCCGGATTCCACAGCCAAGCGCAAAGACCACTTCGGTCCCTTCCGGTGCGCGCGTTCGAATGCCTTGTAGAACGGTCGTCCCATTCCCTTCTCGCTGCACGCTCGTATAATCACCCAATTGATTGTACAAGCGATCGGCGTTTGGACCGATCACTGCGATTTTCCGCTTCTCCCCTTTCGGAATGTTCAGCGGCAGCAGCTGATTCGTATTTTTAAGCAGGACGATGGACTCCCGTGCCAGCTGAAGATTGGTTTCCCGCGCTGCCGGCGCGCCTACAGCCGAAATGGCCCGGGTCTCATCTGCATATGGGCGGTCAAACAGTCCGAGCCGGAACTTGAGGCGAAGCACCCGGCTTACTGCACGATCGATCGTTTGTTCGGAGACCAACCCCTGGCTCACCGCCTTTTCCAGAGTGGAAAACGCAGTGTCCCATAAGCTCAGATCAACCCCTGCAGACAATGCGAGGGCAGCAGCAGACTCATGGCTCCCCGTCAGCGCTATAAGCCTGTCTACGGCGACGCCGTCGGCCATGACGATCCCTTCGAATCCCCATTCCTCCCGAAGGATGCCTGTTAATAGGGCATGATTGGCATGACAGGGAATTCCGTCGATTTCATTATAGGCAGCCATAAAGCCCGCTGCTCCCGCCTTTGCCCCAGCATTGGCGCCAGGCAGATGAATCTCTCTCAGCTCCCGTTCGCCGATCGCCGCAGGCCCGGCGTTCCGCCCGCCTTGTGCAGCCCCTTGGGCACAGAGATGCTTGAGCACAACAGCCACTTTGTCTGAACCCGCCAGCATTTCGGGCGTAGTCCCCTGCATTCCCTGTACGGCCGCTTCCGTAAACCGCGCAGCCAGATAAGGATCTTCACTGAAGCATTCTTCGGAACGCCCCCAGCGCGGGTCATGCAATATATCAAGAGCCGATACAAGTCCAATATGGGCTCCCCTGCTCCGGATCTCTGACGCGATGTATGAACTGGCGCGCTGCATCAGATCCGGATTCCAGGTGGCGCCTACGCCCAGGTTGACTGGAAACAGCGTTCCGTCCAACGCCTGGTGCCCATGAGGGCACTCCTCTGTCAGCAGAACCGGTATCCCGAGGCGCGTATTTTCGACGACATAACGCTGAACCTTGTTGGCGGCTTCCGCGCTTTTCTCTGTCGGGATTCCGTTACCATAATGAACGCCAGACCAAGGATCGCTGCGGAACAATCCGTACAGCGCACCCATTCCTCCGAAGCGGGCGACCTCCTCTTTAAACTCATCGGTCAGCGTGATCTCTTCGCCTGTCCGGACATAAGCGTCCCATCCATACATCCGCTGATTCAGCTGTCCTACTTTTTCCTGCAGCGTCATCCGCTCGATCAAATCTTGGACCCTTTCTTCGATTGAATAACCGGGCTGCCTATATTTCTCCATCCTTAGGTCTCCTTCCGATATCTCCTTCGCTACTCTCCCTCGGCCTTTTTACCGGCCATCAACCCGCGGTATTCCTTCGGAGTCATTCCCGTATAGGTCTTGAAAACCGACACAAAATATTTATACTCCTTGTACCCCGCCTGGTCTGCAATCTCGAATACTTTATCATGGGTCGTCGCAAGGAGCTTTTTGGCATGGTTAATCCGTTTCTCATTCATATACTCGGTGAAGCCCTTGCCCGTACTCTGCTTAAATATATAACTGAAATGGCTTGGCGTGATTTTCAGCCAGGAAGCAACCTCAGAAGCCTTTAAATCCATCCTGAATTGATCATCCATGTACCTCTTCGCTTTCTCGATAATCCAGTAAGACTTATCAAGCCCGCTGACGTTGACTTGGTGCTGCAGTTCCAGCATCTCGTCCAGCACTAGATTTTGAAGGGAAGGATAAGAATTGTAAATGCTCAAGTCGGCAGCCGCCTTGAATCCGGCATCCATATCCGGCATTCCGCTTCGGCGCAGCTGCTGGCGCAGCAGTACCCATAATTCTTCATAAATATGAAGGATATCCTCCAGTAAAAGTCCATTTTCCCGAAAAACGGCAAACATATCAGCGATAAATGCACCCAATTCTACAGGATCCTGTTTAAAAAGCCTGCTGACCAGCTCCCGGACAGCCGTCACCGTGTCATAGTTTGGAATCACCCTCTGCATCTCCATGGCTTTCCGGTATTCAGGAAGCAGCAGTTGCTGACCTTCCAGAACATAATACGGCAGCAGACTGACCGCTTCCGTGCATGCGGATGCAGCAAGCTCAAGCGTATTGAAAAGTGCTGAGACGCCGAGGTAAACGGTACCTATTTCTTCAAGGCATGCAATCATTCCGCTTAGCAGTTCATCCCAGACCGGACGCTCCTGAGGGGTTTTCACCACGATCAGCGAAATCATCAGATTTTCGTTCTTCAGGACGGATACCGATTCCAGGCAATGATTGTCGTTAAACAGATGGTTAATCGCCTTACTCCATCGATTTTGGAGCGCTTCCAATTCATCTGACGCCGTTCCGCCAAACCGGGTATGATAATCGGCGATCTGCGAAGCCACAATACGATACTCCGTCCCCAGCAGGCAGGCGGGAACTTTGCCGGAAGCAAAACCGCTTCTTACAAGACCTGCAAACCAAAGTCTCGCTTCCTGCAGTCCCATATGCTCCTGTCGGTCGACCCGGCTGACAACGCCCTTCACGACGGCTGTCAGTTCATCGACGTCCACCGGCTTAAGCAAGTAATCCGTCACACCAAGCCGCATTGCCTGGCGCGCGTAATCAAAATCCTCGTAGCCGCTGACCAGAATCATGCACACCTCCGGAAAGAGGACCTTCAACCGCTCAGCAAGCTGAAGCCCATCCATGCCGTCCATGCGGATATCTGAGAGAACGAGATCTACGCCGCCGCATTCGGCGATTCGCTGCAGCGCCTCTATGCCATCTTCCGCTTCTCCGACAACTTCGACGCCATAATCTGCCCAATCGATCGTATGATGAAGTCCTTTGCGGATCACGGCTTCATCATCGACGATGAGCATCCTGATTTTTCTGGACTGTTCCGGGTTAACCGTCATTTTCATCCACCGCCAGGCTAAGCTGTATGTCAGCATCGGAAATCCGGAGCCGCACCCAAGTCCCGTCCGTAGAAGTCTGAACGACTTGCAGCCCGAACCCTTCACCGAAATAGATCGAAAGTCTATCGTGTATGTTCATCATGGCGCCCTCCCTGTTGACGTCCGCCCCCGCATGTTCCAGCGCGGCCTGAACTTCTTCTTTACGCTCCGGCTCCATTCCCGACCCATTGTCAACCACATCGATCCAGATTTCGCCGGCGTTTTTGTAGCATTTCACATGTACGATATACCGCGGCTTATTTTTGTCCAAACCGTGTTTGATAAAGTTCTCCACCAAGGGCTGAATGGTCGCTTTCAGAATCGGCACCTGCTCGATCCCAGCCTCCATGAACAGCGCATACTGAAGCTTGTCACCAAGGCGATTCTGCTGCAAAAACAAATACGACCGCACGAACTCCATTTCTTTGTACAGAGTCGTCTCGTAGTTCCCGTTGTCGATGCTGCTGCGGAAAAACTTCGAGAGCATCTCAATCAGCTGACTCGATTTCGACGCTTTTTCCAGCCTTGCCGTCCAGCGGATCATATCAAGCGTATTATACAAAAAATGGGGGTCCATCTGGTTCTGCATAAGCTTTAGTTCCGATTCCCGCTGGCGAAGCTCGAGCTTATATTTATGCTCAATCAATTCCTTAATCGTGACCACCATTTCATTGAATTTACGGTTAAGCTCGGCAATTTCGTCATGGGAATTGACCGGAACCCGAGCGTTATAATCGCCGTAGGTCACGCGGTTCGTCTCCTTTTTCAGCCGGAGAATCGGACGGATAATCGTATAATGGAACCCGATGAGCGCCGTGAGTCCGAGAAGCTGTATCACGGCGATAATGAAGATCATCAATATTTTGACGCTACGGAATTCCTGATTAAGCTTCACTTCCGGAATCATCGAGATGATCGTCCAGTCCGTATTTTCGATCCGGTTATAAAGCGTCAGATACCGCTTGTCCTCTATTTTTGCCGTAATAAAGCCATCTTTGCTGTTCTCAAGCTCATTCATCAGGGCGTTGTCCGGCACATAGGCCTCCGGCAAATGATGCTTCGATTCCATAATCATCTGCCCCTGATCCCCAACGATGAACACGCTCCCGCTGCCCTCCTCGAAAATCCCTTTTTCCAGAAGCTCCACGATGCTCGCCTCATCCAGACGAATGATCAAGCTGCCCAGAGGTTTAGTAATTTCGCTGTACGAGTTAAGCAAACGAAACAAGGACAGCACGCGGACACGTCCGTTCCATCCGCTGTCCAGATCGTAGCCTTCCGTCCAGACGATCCCTCCCTTCCGCTGCCTTGCCAGCTCCATCCACCGCGACTCGTCCCCGTAGAACGGTTCTCCCATCCCGATAAAACTCCCGTTCAGTCCGGAAATTTCAATCGAACGGATGTAGCTTTTCGACATCAGCTGGAACGTCAGAAAGTCTTCGATCTTCCGCTTGAGATCCGTCTTTTGATCGCTCGTGAGCGGAGGGCTGCTTCTTAGAAAAGTTCTCATATCCGGGCTGAGAATCAAATAATTGGCAATGTCCTTCACCATCACGGTCTGTTCTTCAAGCTGATTCGTTACATTGTCCAAATTGCGTTTGGTCGAGTTGATAAAGCGCTCTTCCAGGATCTGATTAAATTTATGCTGAACGACGACGCCAACGCCGAGAGTCGGCAAAAGGACGAACAGCAAAAATATGACAAGCGCCTTCTTTTTCAAGCTGAAATTGCCTAGATGCCTTCTGAAGCTTGTCTTCATGCGATCTTCTCCTTCAAGCTGCCCTGCGCATCACCCTTTGACCGCCCCTGCCGTCATACCGCTTACCAGCTGCTTCTGCAGCAGCAGATAGAAGATAATAATCGGGATCAAGGCAATCGTAAGCGCGGCCATCTGCAGTGTCATACTGGCCGTTTCGATGCCGGCAAAGTTAGAAAGACCCAGAGGCAGCGTCTTTAGGGAACCCGAAGTAATGAGTACAAGGGCGAACAAATATTCATTCCAGTTATAAATGAAATTTAGTATAACGACCGTAGCCAGGGCTGGTCTTGTGATCGGAAGAAGGATCGACCAGAAAATACGATAAATTCCTGCACCGTCCATGACCCCCGATTCTTCCAGATCCTTCGGAAATCCCCGCATGAAGCCTTCCAGGATAAACACGGTCAAGGAAAGATGGAACGCCGTATAGGGCAGAATCAATGCTAACCGCGTATCCAGCAAATGTACCTTTTGCATGATCAGGAAGATCGGAATGAGTGTCGCGTGAATAGGCACCAGCATGCCTAACAGAAACAACCCATACACGGTACCCCGCAGCTTAAACGTAAACCGAGACAAAAAATAGGCGGCGAGCGAACCGAGCAGTACCGTGACGGCCAACGACACGAAGGTAATGATGATGCTGTTCAAAAAGTACGTGTTCATATTGGCAACTTTCCAGGCACCGGCATAGTTGGAAAACTGCAAATGCGACGGGAGCGAAAACGGACTTCTGGAATATTCCTGCTCTTCCTTAAACGAATTGACGACCATCCAAAATAACGGAACTATATTTATAATAGCGAACAGGCTCAAAAAAGTGTATGCAATTATATGGAACAGTTTGGACTTTCTGACCAAGGGATAACCTCCTTCCTTTAAGCGTTCTTTTCTCTTCCGAGTCGGTTTAACAGACTTATGACAATCAAACTGAACAGTAGTATCAGTATCGAAACGGCACTCCCATATCCGTAGCGCATATTCATAAAGGCGCTATTGTACATGTAAATCGTCATGACCTCGGTCTGATGGGCAGGACCGCCTCCGGTCATGATCTGAATAAGATCAAATACACGGAAAGAGTTGCTTATGCTGTATACAACGCCCACCATAATCGTCCCGCGGATCATCGGAATCGTGATGCGCAGCGTACGCTTTAGACCGGTCGCCCCGTCCAGTGCGGCCGCTTCGTTAACCTCGTCCGGAATGTTCTGCAATGCAGCCAGAAAGATAACCATATAGAGTCCGCAGTTTTGCCAAATGTAGGCGATGCTGATGGACAGCATAGACCATTTGGAATCGCCTAGCCAATTCTGCTTCCAGCTCTCAGCACCGAATAAACCGAGTACATTGTTCAGCATTCCATATTCCGTGTTGTACACCATACCCCAGATCATGGACACCATGACCGAAGAAATGACAACGGGCATGAAACCTATTGTCCGGAAGAATCCGGATCCTTTCATCTTGCGGTTAAGCAAAAGGGCGAGCACAAGCCCGAGCGGGATCTGGCCTGCCAGCCCTGTTACCATGATGATGAGATTGTTTTTGACCGACAGCCAAAAAATGTCGTCCTTCAAAATATCCAAGTAGTTATCCAAGCCGACAAAGCTCATGGAGCCGATGCCGTTCCAATCCATTAGCGAGTAGTACAGCGACAGTCCGATCGGAACGATGGCGATTCCCAGGTAGATGAGAAGCGCAGGAAACAAGCCAAGAAAGATGGCCAGCTTCGTCCTTTTTAAGGTGTGCATATGTGGTCCCTCCTTTTCTTCACCCCGCTCATGCGATCTGATAAAAGGAAGAAAACCCGGTAGCCCAGGTTTCCTTCACGTTTTTCATTTCAGACACGAACAGGCTCGCAGTGCCATTCTATTTCATGTTATCGAAAGCTTCCTGAACATCCTTGGCTACCTGCTCCGGAGTCCCATGGCCAACAGTTAGCGCCTGCAGGCCGTTTTGCATGACGTCAACCACCTGTGTCGGAATCACGCTGTCAAATACCGGAGCGGTTCCCTTACTGGTGAGTTCCATCATTTCTTTCAAATACTTGCTTGCATCTGTGGGAATGTCCACCTTTGCAGGAACAACGACCCCGCTGCTGATCAATTGTTTATACAAATCCTCGTTCACAAAAAACTTCAGAAATTCCTCGGCGGCCTGCTGCTTTTTCTCGTCCAGTCCGCTCTTAATCCCGATGCCGTATTGTACGACGCCGGCGCTCTTGGCAGGATCACCTTTTCCGCCATCCACTTTCGGGAACAGCGCGATTCCGAACTTGTCCCCTTCATCGTTTTGGATACGAATGCGGCCGTCAACGGTCGAAGAGGAAATATGCATTGCCGCTTTTCCCTGGATAAAGTAATCCTGGGCCTGCACCGTATCCATATTGTTAGCGTCGGTATTAAACGCTTTCAGTTTGCTGAGCTCATCAATGACGGAGATCGCCTTGACGAAATCCGGGTCGGTAAACTTGGCTTCCTTGTTCATCACTTTCGTCAAGAAGTCGCTGCCCGTAAACCGGTCACCAATGATGGACAGGTAGGAGGATTGCAGCGGCCACTGCTCTTTGTTTCCTAAAGAAATCGGCGTCATTCCCGCGTCTTTCAGCTTTTTCACTGCATCGATGAATTTCTCATAGGTATCCGGGAATTGATCGTAGCCCACTTTGGCCAACATCTCTTTGTTATAGTAGATAATATCCACGAATGTCTGCTTGGTAGGGATGGCGTATTGCTGGTCGCCGACTTTAAAGCCGGCCAGCGCGCTTTCTGGAAGAATGCTGTTCCACTGGTCCATCATGTCATTGATCGGTGCAAGCAGTTTACCGTCTACAAGCGGAGCCAGATCCGCTCCCGGCCATAACACGTCGATGTCGGCCAAATTGTTGCCTGCAGCGAGGGTACGCAGCTTGGTCTTGTATTGGGCAGAAGGCACTCCATCCTGCTTAATGATGATATCGGGATGCTGTTTTTCGAACTCTTCGATCCGTTTCTTATACACATCATTGTCCACGTTTGGCGATGTCCAAGGATGCATCATGGTCAGCGTCACTTTCCCGTTCTTGGCATCTGCTCCTCCATCCGCCTGATTATTGCCGCATGCAGCAGTAATCACCATCATGACGGCAACCAATCCTGTCATCAGCCATTTCAATCGATTCTGTGATTTTTTCATACCTTTCCCCTTCTTTTCATATAAAGTAATATTCTCGAATACCGGAGCTGTCCTACACCAAAGATTCGCTCAAAATATGCTGCACCAGGTCATCCAGCGGAACGGTAGCCAGCGCAATCGCCGTATCTGTCACGCCGTAATAAATATAGAGAAGTCCGTCTTTTACCACGTTGCCCGTCGGGAAAATGACGTTCGGGATTTGGTAGCCAAATTTCTCGTAATAAGTTTCCGGCTCCATAATGTAATTTTTCGTCCGGGCGATGACTTTCTCCGGTTGTTCCAAATCCAGCAGCATCGCTCCAACGCGGTACACCGTGTCCTCGTCCACCCCATGGTAAAGGACCAGCCAGCCGTGATCCGTACGTACCGGAGGGGTGGAACCGCCGATTTTTTTAGATTCCCAATCCGGATTTTCGGCTTTGGCGAGAAGCACAGGCTCGTCCCAGTGGATGAGGTCTTCCGAGCTTGTGATCCACATCGCGGCTTTCTCCGTGCCGTAAGCTTCCCCGACATATTCTTCAGGACGCCGAAGAAGGTAGTATTTCCCGTTTATTTTTTCGGGGAACAGAATATTGTCGCGGTCATTGATATCCAGCGGCGTCGTGTCCGATACAAACTCCCAGTCCAAGAGATTGTCCGACTTAAGTATAGAGGAACGGGTTAGCCAGTGTCCCTCTTCTTCGCCCCACCCGTCCGGATAGGAAGGTATGGAACGCTCAGGTACACCCGATCCGGTCGGATAGTAGCTCATCGCGCATGGGCGCAGCGCGTAATTCAAATAGTACGTGCCCTCAATCTTGACAATCCGCGGGTCCTGAACACTCCCGTAAGGAAAACCGAGCATGTCCGGTGTGATAATCGGTTCATCCTTGACATGGGAGAAATGGACGCCGTCCTCGCTTTCGAGAAGCCCCAGCACGTTTTTGCACGGAGTCAGTGATTCCGCCGTCCGTTCTATCATGTAGAATTTACCGTTATCCATGATTACCGCCGGATTGAATACGGTTACTTTTCTCCAATTATATATGCCCGGAACGACGATCGGATTTTCCGGATGTCTTGTGATCTTCATGGGGAAAGCCTCCTTGTAAGCCCTTTATTTTCTCGTCACGGTTATTATAGCTCCCGGCCAAAACACAAAATATCCCATAGACTTTCGAAAACATCCGAATAATGCAGATCGTTTTACTTATGTCAGTTGTCAGTTATAAATCACGGAGAGCAAACAAAAACCGCCCCTTGCTGCGATGTCCGGGTGACACCGCTTTACATGGGACGGTTTTGCTATTGTTGTATGCACGAGAACAAGTCAGCTGCTCTAAGCCGGGAAACCCCGCGTTTTATCTGAAGTCCTTCGGAATTCTGCGCGCCACCCCGGTCAGGATCGCCGCCTGGACTACGGCTTTGCGGATTTCGATTACAACCTGCTCGTTAAAAATACTCGGGATAATGTACAGCTCGTTCAGCTCTCCGCCCGAGACGACCGAAGCGATCGCCCGCGCCGCCGCCAGCTTCATCGGTTCGTTGATGCAGCGGGCCCGGCAGTCAAGTGCTCCACGGAACAGGCCCGGAAAGACGAGCACGTTGTTGATCTGGTTCGGATAATCGCTGCGCCCGGTCGCGTAGACCCGGGAATGCGGAATCGCCTCTTCCGGCGACACCTCCGGCTCTGGATTCGCCATCGCAAAGACGATCGGATCCGGCCCCATACTGCGGATATCCTCCCCGTTCAGCAGATTGCCGCGCGATACGCCGATGAATACGTCGGCCCCTTTGATGACCTCTTTAAGCGAGCCTTCGTTCGCTTCGACCTGCGGCTGGTCTGCCAGCCACTGCCACATCGGATGGCTGTATGTACCTCCCCTGACGATAGCGCCTTCTCGGTCAACCGGAACCAGCTTCGTTACGCCGGCGCTGAGGAGCATTTTGCAAATGGATACGCCCGCCGCACCGATGCCGTTCACGACGACCCGGATATTCTCCATCCGTTTGTTGACCACCTTCAGGGCGTTCAAGAGACCGGCGATGACGACTACGGCCGTACCATGCTGGTCATCATGGAATATCGGCATATCCAGCTCCTGGGCCAGCCGCGTCTCGATTTCGAAGCAGCGCGGAGAGCTGATGTCCTCCAGGTTGATGCCGCCGAAAATCGGGCTGATCGCCTTGATCGTCCGGATAATTTCCTCCGTGTCCGTCGTGTCCAGGCAGATCGGAAACGCATCGACGCCGGCAAGCTGCTTGAACAGCATCGCCTTGCCTTCCATCACGGGAGCCGCCGCATGCGGACCGATATCCCCAAGCCCGAGAACGGCTGTACCGTCAGTGATGACCGCTACCGTATTACGTTTAATCGTGAGCGAATAAGCCTTATCCTGGTCTTCGTGGATCGCAGTGCACACCTTGGCCACGCCTGGCGTATACACACGCGACAAGTCGTCCCGGTTTTTGATCGGCAGCGTCGGCTGAACCTTGATTTTGCCGCCCAAGTGAACGAGAAAGGTCCGGTCGGACACGTTGATCAGCTTGATACCGTCATGCCGCTTCAGCGATTCAACGACGCGGTCCTCCTGCGTGTCGACCACTTCTACCGTAATATCCCGTACAGAAGAATCCTTCCCGGGGCGGATGACGTCGATGGAGGTGATGTCCCCTCCCGATTTACTGATCGCGGCTGCGACATCTCCAAAAGTTACCTTCCCGTGATCCAGCTCAACCCTAAGAATAATACTCGTATTCGCCATGATGCATCCTCCTGATTCAAGGTTTAAAAATAGTCACCCGTGCTGTTAAAGCCATTTGTCATTTGTCCGAAGTCTGACGACCCGGCTTTGTAACCGATTGCAATTCTATCATAAGCTGATCCATATTCAGGCCAAAAGCTCGTCCGGTTTTGACTTTTCGGATCGAAACCGCCCGCATCATATCTTAACAATAACCGCGAAACTGCACAAGCGTCAGACATATCCATGAAGATCGGGAGTAACTCAGCGCTCCCACCGGCAGCTTCGGCCCGTGTATAGTTTATAAACGCTTGAGCCGTTACACGCTGCGTTTCATATGTACCTGGCTGACCGATATGCCAAAACCAGCTTCCTTCAGCACGCCCGTCAGCATCGTTTCGGACCCGGGAATATTGACGGTACGCAGGGTCAGTCCAAGGCTGGACGGCCCAAACACTTCGCTTAGGAGGCCCTTCATCAGCGCCAAAGCGTCTTCGCTTTGCCCGCCCAGAACCTTGCATTGAAACAGCGACGTGGAGGTATGCGTCCCCTGATCATCGAAACCCCTTTTATACAGTGCGTAACCGGCAGGCTGACCTTCCGGATCGAACGCGATCAGCGATTCGCCGTTCACCACGCTCTCCCATTGCGTCTGCCAAGGCTGGTTACTGACCGGCACGTGCAGCCTTTGGATATCCTGCGGAATGCCCCTGCGGAATTCGTACTTCCCGGAACCGCCACTCGTCAGCACTTCATCTTTCAGGCTTTTGCATTCATAGAAGACGAGATCGTCAATGACCTCATATCCCATCCGCTCGTACAGCGATATCGCCGGCTTGTTATCGCTCAGCGCTTCGAGCAGGGCGACATCCGCACCCTCCGCTTTGTACAGCTCAAGGCTGGCCTTGATCAGCAGCTTGCCGATGCCTTTGCCCCGATACGCCGGGATGATCCCTGTTCCCCCGTTCCATGCTGTCTTCACGCCGCCGGTATTCCGCAGACCGTTCATGACAAAACCGACGGGAATACCGTCCACACAGCCGACGATCGACTGGGCGAGCGACAATCCTTGATCTGCACTTCTCTTGAGGAGCATGTCCATGCTCATCGTGATGGGGACCGAATACCCCTTAAACCCTTCGTTCCAAAGATCCGTAAGCTCGGCAGGCGAAAATTCACTCATTCTTCTCATGATTACATTCATTTTCATTCATTCCCCACTTTCAGCAGATCTAACGGAAGTTCATCAAAGCTTTAGTTCAATCTATATACATAATGAATAAAATGTGAAATGAACGCAATCATTTTGTAACTTTCCCTCCGGTGGCCTATGATAAAGTATGACATGGTAAACTTATGTTTCACCGATCATCCATGTCTGGAGGCAGCTAAAGAATGCGCACATACATCTCAGGAGGTTCATACATAGCCGTTAACAACAGCGCCGCTCACCTGCCTGGAAAGCCGGGTAAGCCGCTATGATTCATCTCTCGCCGAATGATAAAAGATATATGCCGGGACTGGACGGACTCCGGACCCTGGCTGTTTTCGCTGTCATTTTGTACCATCTGAACGTCGGCTGGGCGCCGGGGGGACTGCTTGGCGTCAGCATATTTTTCGTCCTGTCCGGATATTTGATCACCGATCTTCTTACTGCCGAGTGGCGAAGGAGCGGAACACTTGACCTGAAGCAGTTTTGGATCAGACGGTGCCGGAGGCTGCTTCCCGCCATGATCGTCATGCTCGCTGCCGTGACCGCCTGGGTAACATTGGCGCGGCCGTCTACGATGCCGGTTTTAAAGGGCGACGCGATCTCGTCACTCTTTTATGTCAACAATTGGTATCTGATCTACCACCAGGTTTCGTACTTTGAAAAATTCGGTCCCGTCTCGCCGCTCGGACATCTGTGGTCGTTATCGGTTGAGGAGCAGTTTTACGTGCTGTGGCCGCTGCTTATGCTGATCGGTCTGAAGCTCGCCCCGCGGCGGGGAAAAATGTTTCTGTTCATGCTCTCAGCCGCGGCGGTATCGGCCCTGGCGATGCTGGTCATCTACGATCCGGGGACGGATCCCAGCCGGGTTTATTATGGGACGGATACACGGGCGTTTTCGCTCCTTATAGGAGCCGCGCTCAGCATTATTTGGCCTAGCCGCAAGCTGTCTCCCCGGATCGACCGGTTCTCCAGGCGCTTGCTGGACGGCATCGGCATACTCAGCATAGCAGCGATTCTGGTCATGATCTGGACCACCAACGAATACGACGCATTTCTGTATCCCGGCGGCTTGGTCCTTCTGTCGCTGGTCGCAGCCGCCGCCGTGGCCGTGCTCGCCCACCCGGCTAGCCGGGTGGGCCGTCTGATTGGCTGCAAGCCGCTGCGATGGCTCGGCGTTCGCTCCTACGGCATATACATATGGCATTATCCAGTAATCATTTTATCCACAACAAGCGGAGCCGGAGACGTGAGCGTCCTGAAAGCCGTATTTCAGGTGGCTGCCAGCATTGCGCTGGCTGCGCTGTCGTATACATTAATCGAAGAACCGATCCGCAAAGGGTTATTGGGAAAAGGGTTGAAGAAGCTGCGCTCCGGCAAACTGGGCGTTGATCAGATTCCGCTGAAGGGCTGGATTACCGGGGCTACCTTACTGCTGCTGGTCATTATCTCCTGCACAGGCATCGCCCGGACACCGGCGGTGGCATCCACCGTCCAGGCGCTCGGCCCGGCCGCTTCCGGAGCTGACGGCTCCAGCCCGGTGTCACAGGAGGTTTCCGCTGCCGGGGACGGCACAGGAAACGCGGATGCCGATGCTTCCGGCCAGCAAACCGCAAAAGGCGGCGATCGTCACGACGCCGGCCCGGCGAAGACCTCCGCCGGCAGTCCCGCCGACGTGCAAACGCCTCCTGCATCCCAGGGCCAGCAGGAGACGGATGATGCAGCTTCGGGTACTACAGGCCAGGCCGAAGGCCCGCCTTCCGCCGGCGGCAAAGCAACATCGTCCGCGAATCCCGTAGGCGTGGCCGGCACGCCTCCCGCCAAATCCGGCGAGCCGGGAGGGAGTTCGGGCAAGGCGTCCGGGCAAGGGGCCGGCGCAGCTGGAACGAACGCCCCTCCACCGGTCAAGCGGAATCTGGCGGTGAGCGCCATCGGCGATTCCATCCTGCTGGACGCCACTCCATATTTGCAGCAGTACCTTCCCGGCATCGTCGTCGATGCCGAGATCGGCCGGCAAATGTCGGAAGCGCCTGACATCGTGGAGCGGCTCCGGGCGGAAGGCAAGCTCGGCGACTACGTGGTGATCGAGCTCGGAACCAATGGCGCCTTCAACTCCAAGCAGCTTTCCCGGCTTCTCGACTCGCTGAAGGACGTCCGGCAGGTCGTGCTCGTGAACACCCGGGTGCCGAGAAACTGGGAAAGCACGGTCAATACGGCGCTCCGAAAGGCAGCCGATGCCCATGACAATGCGACGCTGCTCGATTGGTACGAAGCGAGCAGCGGAAAGTCCTTCTTTACACCCGACGGGGTCCATCTCAAGAAGGATGGAGCCAAACTTCTGGCATCGCTGATTACGAATGCCGTCGGAACTAAATAACCGGGCTCATAAAAACATTTGTGTTAAGAGCATTTGAGATATGCACGTGTTGGAACTCATACATGACTGTTACCTTTTAGTGGTTTGGCAGGCACTCCCGCACAGCCGGGCACGGAAATGATCCGTGCCCGGTTTTTTCGATTCATTTTCAGTGGAGCGTCTCTCTCACGTCCCCCGTTTAACTGTACATATTGTATAAACAGTTCGCAATTTGATATGATAATGAAGGATTACCATCAATGAATGTAGAGAAGGAGAGATCACCATGGCTACGATTCGTTTAGGCAAAAGCGATCTGCACATTAATCCGATTGGGCTCGGAGCCAACGCTGTCGGCGGGCATAATCTGTATCCGAATCTGAATGAAGAGACAGGCAGGGACGTGGTCCGGACCGCCCTCGACCTCGGGGTGAATTTCCTGGATACCGCGTTCATCTACGGTCCCGGCCGCTCCGAAGAGCTGATCGGCGAGGTGTTGAAAGAGAAAGGCAGAGCGAAAGCCGTCCTCGCGACCAAAGGCGCGCACAAGTTTGTGGATGGCAAAGTCGTGATGGACAATTCGCCCGCCTTTTTGGAGCAATCGGTCGAAGACAGTCTAAGACGCCTGCAGACGGATTACATCGACCTGTTCTACATCCATTTTCCCGATGAGCAGACGCCGAAGGCTGAAGCCGTCGGAGCGCTGCAGAGGCTGAAGGAACAGGGCAAAATCCGGGCCATCGGCGTATCGAATTTCAGCATCGACCAGCTGAAAGAGGCAAACGTGAACGGCTATGTGGATGTGCTCCAATCGGAATACAACCTTTTTGCCCGGGACGCGGAAAAGGAGCTGCTTCCATACTGTGAAGCGAACGGCATCTCATTTGTCCCTTATTTCCCGCTGGCTTCCGGCCTGCTAGGCGGCAAATATACGAAGGACACCACGTTCAGCGATTTCCGCGCGAACAATCCGCGCTTTCAAGGTGAAGCTTTCGCCCGGAACCTGGACAAGGTGGATCGACTGCGGCCGATCGCTTCGCAAAAGAACGTCGAAGTGGCTCATGTGGTGCTGGCCTGGTACCTGAAGCAGCCGGCCATTGACGCCCTGATTCCGGGAGCGAAAAAACCGGAGCAGGTGAAGGAAAACCTGAAGACACTGGACGTTCAATTAACGGATGCTGAAGTCGAAGAGATCAGCGGTATCTTTAAATAATCCGCGGGGACCGTCGGCGGATGAGCCGAATCTGCGGGAAAGACGCGGCCTATCTGGCATCGGATGTATATATTTTTTGATCTCTTCAACAAAAGGAGCTGCTTTCAGGGCGATCCGCCCTAAAAGCAGCTCTTTTGCTGTCAACCATCGATTACACAACGAGCCCGTATTCCCGCCGCCGTTCAGCCAATGACCCCTCGATGATCCGGTCCAGCAGGGCGGAGAAGGACAGCCCAGCGGCCTGCGCGCTCTTGGGCAGCAGACTGGTCCGGGTCATACCAGGCAGCGTGTTGACCTCCATCACGTAAGGAATGCCCTGGTGAAGCATGACATCCACCCTCGCGTACACGCTGCATTTGAGCACGCGGCAGCTGAGCTCGGCGGCCCGGCGGACCCGTTCGGCGGTATCCGGATTCAGGCTCGCGACGGCTTCTTCGCACTCCCCTTCCTCGTATTTGGAAGTGTAATCGAAAAACTCCCCGTTCGGCTTGATCGCCAGAACCGGAAGGTACTCGCCGTTCAGCAGGCTGCACGTGATTTCCTCACCCGCGATGTACTGCTCGAGGATCACTTCATCGTCCCAGTGGAAAGCGCGCTCCACCGCTTCCCGCAAGCTCTGCTCATCCCGCGCCAGCGTAACGCCGACGCTGGAACCGCCGCTGTTCGGTTTGACGACAAGCGGATAGAGCGGTTCCGAGGCGAGCACGTTCTCCAGCTCATCCGGACTCGTCAGCAGCGTCCAGTCGGGTGTCTCTACACCCTCGTAACGGAGCAGCTTCTTAGCCGTATTTTTGTCCATGCACAGGCTGCTCGCCAAAACGCCGCTGCCGGTGTATGGAACACCGAGCGTCTCGAGCGTACCCTGGATCGTTCCGTCTTCCCCATATTTGCCGTGCAGGGCGATCACGGCCATATCGATACCGGCCAGCTGCTGCGGCAAATCCCGTTTCCTCGTAATTTCGATCGGCCGGACTTCGTATTTGGCGGGATCCAGATGCGAGATGATCTCCCTGCCCGTCATCAACGACACCTCCCGTTCGGAGGAATCTCCGCCCATAATTACGCCTACTCTTAACATCCGTTCTCCTCCATTCGTCTTTGGACCGCCTTTCCGATCACCTGGATGCCGTGCACAAGGTCTTCATCGCTCACCCGTGAAAAACCGATCCGCAGCGTTCCCTCGCCCTGACCGTCCGTATAGAACACATCTCCTGCGGTAAACACCACGCCTTGTTCGTAACAATCCCGCAAAATATCCCTTGAGCGGATGCCGTCCTGCAGCTCAAGGAACAGATGGAGCCCGCCGGTTCCGGTTAACCTTTTGTGCGGTATATACTTGCGGCAGCACTCTACAGCCAGCTCATGCTTATGCTTATATTCAGATTTCGCCCGCTTCAAATACTTTTCAAAATTGCCGTTATGAAAATATTGATACAGCACCGCCTGATCCAGCGTGGAGGTGTGGATGTTTCTCGCCCGCTTGACGCTGACCAGCGCATCGATCAGCTCCCTGTCCGCCGCGATCCAGCCGATGCGGATGCCCGGGAACAATATTTTGGAAAAGCTCCCGAGGTAAATGACGCTGTTTCCATCCCCGCCGAAGGCCGCCAGCGGGGCCATGTGCGAGCCCGAATAGCGCAGCTCCTCATTGAAACCGTCCTCGATCAATGGAACCTGGTGCTTTGCCAGCAGGCGCAGCACCTCGACCCGCTTCTCGGCCGACATTACGATCCCGGTTGGATTGTGATACGACGGGGTGAGGAACGCCAGACCGAAGGAGTTTTCGGTCAGCGCCCGCTCCATCTCGCCGATATCGATCCCGTCCTGCTCCATCCCGATCCCGGTAATGTCATATCCTTGAAGCCGGGAAATTTTGATGGCTGTATGATGAGTCGGGTTTTCGCACAAAATATGCTTTTCTTTCACGTTCAGCGAGGACAGGATGATATCATAAGCTTCCGTGAACCCGTTCGTGATCAGAATATCTTTACCGTCCATGTCGACGCCTTTCGTTTCCATATAACCCGTCAAATATTCGATCAACGGTTTGTATCCTTTGGCGTAGCCGTAGTTGAGCAAAATCTCCCCTTCGATCGCCATCCGGTCCAGAAAAGCGCGCTTCACGTTGGCCAGGTCGAAGAGCTTCTCGTCGGGGGCGATGCTCGCGAAGTTAATCATCCCCTTCTCCCCGCGCAGGTCGCGCTTCATCAAATCCAGATCCGTGGCCGCTTGTGCCACCGGGCTCAAATGCTGCTGCCAATCCACATGCCAGGAAGGCACCGAAGCGATGCCCACTTTGGAGACGAAAGTTCCTTTGGAGCGGACGGTATAAATGTACCCTTCCTCCTCGAGCTCGGTGTACACCGCCACCAGCGTGTTGCGGCTGATATTCAGCATCGTGCTGAGCTCCCGAGTCGACGGCAGCTTCTGGTCCACCCTTCCCTTGCCCTTGGTGATCCACTGCTTCAAGTATTCTTTGACCTGCACCGTCAGCGGCCGGCCTTCTGTAATTTTAAAATCCGTAAACATGACGTTATTCCCCCCGTACCTATCTTCACACAAACCGCTGCCTGATAAAAGATCCACCGGACGGCGTTTTCCGGCCCGGCGTGGTTTAGTTTGTCCATAGGCCATGATACCGGCTCTCGCCGAACCGCTTCGGCTGTCCTCCTTCTCAGGATGCCCGAAAGCCGGAGGCCGACTCACCCGCTTTCATTCATTTGTGATCTGGGCGCTTTCCTGAGTTTGTCCAAGCAAACAGAAAGACCGCCGGGCAGCCTGCCCAAGCGGTCTGTTCATACATTCAGCGGTTTGGCGCTCGCCTCTCACCAAGGCTTTAACGCCGCTATTCCGTAACGGTTTCGATCTTCGGCTCAGTTGCGAGGGCCACATTCCCGGATACCGCCCGGGAAATCATGCAGGAGCCTTCCGCTTTATGCGCCAGCCTGTCCGCCGTCTCCACGTCTTTGGCTGTTGCATCACGGGCCAGCACGATATGCGGCTTGTGCGTAATGCTGACGTACGTAAAAATGTTGTCCGTCACGTCCACGATGCCTTCGGACTCCAGCGAAAGCTCGTGAACCGGAAGGTGCGAACGCTCCATCATGGCCGCCAGTGTGATTAAGTAGCAGGTAGCGGCGGCGCCGAGCAGCATTTCGTCGGGATTCGTCCCGACGCCCGGGCCTCCCATCTCTTTCGGGATGGAAATTTGCGTACGGAGATTGCCTGCTTCGATCTGTCCATCGCTGTTCCGTCCGCCGTTCCAGCCGGCCTTTAACATAAATGAATGTTTCACAGTCCAGTCGCCTCCTGTAATTCAGAGCGGGCAGGCTGCGGCTCGTCAGAAGCGATGCCGTTCGCTTTATAGTTAAAGCGCTGGCGGTAGCCGCATTTTCTGCACAGCTCCTCCACGACCTCGCGCCGGGAAAAACCGTCGACGATCCGGTTTGCCCGCTCGCTTTCAATAATTTCGGAAAATGGGGTCTTGTGGATGTTGCCGAGATTAATGACACCTTCCCCGTCAAGGCAGCAGGGGATCACCGTTCCATCCACCAGGACGCCCGCCTGATTACGGAGACCATGGCAGAAGCCCCGGCTGAGGTCCTCCTCCTCCGTCAGGTCCGGCCATTTAAATTCATGGTCCATATTGATGTAGATCCGGTCCGCAATTTTGATGCCTTTGCCGGGAACGATTTTTTCCTCGATTTTGTAATCCAGGTTAAACTCCTTCTCAATGTACTCCAGCATTTCCCGATTGCGGCTCCGCTCCAAGTTCGTTGCGTTGTCCGGGTCGAGATTCCACAGCCGCAGCGATACGATCATGCCCGATTGGGACACCGCCTCTTTGACAAAGGAGAGCACTTTGGAGATATAGCCGTTCTTGTCCTGGGAACCGACATGCCCGTCAAAGCTGTGCAGGGAGAAATTCATCTGCCGCAGCGCCGGCTTGTTCAGCAGCTTCCGACCTGCCTTGTGCAGCAGCGTGCCGTTGGACGTGATGTTCACTTTAAACCCTTTCTCATGGGCGATATCCAGCAGCTGGTCGATATGCGGATGAAGCAGCGGTTCGCCTTTGACATGAAAATAAATATATTCCGTGTGGGGTTTGATCTCATCCAGAGTATGCGTAAATTGCTCAATCGTAATATAATTGGTCGCCCGGTGCGTCGGCGGACAAAACGTACAGGCCAGATTGCATTTGCTCGTCAGTTCGACGTAAAACTTTTTGAATTTTTTCATGATGGAAGCTCCAGTCTGATCCTTAAAAGTTACCTTCTCAACCTATTATATTAGAACATCCTTCCGAAGCAAACGTAAACCGTATTTTTGACAAAGGACAGCCTTAATCGCTTGGATCTGACAATCGGGGTTATTTCCGGGCCCGGCCTGCTCATATGCTGATATATGCCGCGGGCTTTTTCGATCATCAATAAACGGCAAGGAGGGATGAACGGGGTGATTACGATTGGAAGCGGCGGGGAAACGGTGAACCCGTCAGGATGGCCGGATTTGTGGAGGCAAATTTACGACAGGAAGATGAGGAGCACGACCGCATATCATTACGAATCGCCGGCCCATCTGGTCTTTGAACTTAGGCTCCGTGAAGCGATCGTCAGAGCGGCAGCCGACTTAAACCGGAGCGGAGTGCAGTTTGAAACCTTCAAAAATTCCCACTGCAACGAAGCGTACTGGTACTTGAACCGGCGCGGCGGCTTCGAGCTCAAGCCCCATGTTACGCCTGCCCAGGGAATCCAGGACATCTTCGTGAATGGCTGGGCGTATGGCTTCGAATGCGCGACGGGGATCGTGATCGTATTGTACAAGGGTGTGCTCGATTGTATTCGGGAAGACGACTTCAACCGTCTGTTCGCGAATCTGCTCCTGTACGACTGGCATTACGACAGCGACCTGGGATTGATTGAAAAAACGGGTTCCCGGGATTCCTATCCGGGCGACGTCCGGTATTTTAAAAATCCGGATGTCAATCCCCATCGGATCGAGTGGCAGGGTGAAAATACGATCCAAATGGACGACGACCTGTACTACGGTCACGGAGTCGGTATTGTCACTTCAGGCGAAATCATCAGTACGCTCAACCGGTACCGGATTCCGGGCAGCAGCCGTTCCGCCTATTTGACCGACCAGATCATCCATCCGGATTTTCTGTATTTGTCGGGATTCGCCGCTGGCGGGCCACCGGCCCCCACCAACTGGCAGCAGCAGCCCTACAGGGAGAACGGCATCACCGCTTCCCGGATCGGCAGCCGGGTCTATCTTCGCTATTAAGTCTGCAGCGCAACGGCCCTTTGGTCTATACTGGGGCAGAATTAAGTCTAGACATGTACATGATGATTTAAGGTTAATATAGGTAACCGCCTTCTGTAGAAGGCGGTTTTTCACTTTCACAATCATTCGCTTTTTAATATAGACTAATCATTTTTCAGCGCATATAATAACAAAAGTATCATCAAATAACGAACATTAAGGCGGTAACTATGAGTAAATATAAGCAATTGTTTCGAGGAACGGCATTTTCCAGTAAATCATCCAAAGAAATTGAAATCCTAAAAGACCATCTCTTCTGTATCCATGATGACGGGAAAATCGAAAAAATCGTGGCTCCTGAGGATGCCGATTATCAGGTTCTGCTGGACGCTTATCAAGGAAAAGACAACTTTTATTCGTTAACTGAAGGCCAGTACATCCTGCCCGGATTCATCGATCTGCATGTTCACGCTCCGCAATGGGCCCAATCCGGAACGGCACTGGACATCCCGCTCTATGATTGGCTCAACACCTATACTTTCCCGCTGGAATCCAAGTTCTCAGATCTCGATTTTGCCCATGAGGTCTACGACGATTTGGTCCGCACCCTGCTCGCCAACGGCACCACGACGGCCCTATATTTTGCCACCATACATAAAGAATCCAGTTTATTGTTAGCTCGAATTTGCGCCGAAAGGGGCCAGCGCGGACTCGTCGGAAAAGTCGTCATGGATGACCCGGAGCAAAATCCGGAAAATTACCGCGACGCGGACACCCAGGCGGCACTTGCAGACACGGAAGAGTTTATTCTCGCCGTCAAAGCATTGTCCAAAACAGTAAAACAAGGCGTATTTCCCGTCGTGACGCCAAGGTTCATTCCAAGCTGCACGGATGAGGCGCTGCACGGCTTGGGAGAGCTGGCCGAAAAATACGACGCCTACGTGCAATCGCATTGCAGCGAAAGCGACTGGGCTCATGGTTATGTTCGGGACCGGTTCCGGAAAAACGATGCCTATGCCCTGCATGATTTTGGGCTGCTGCGCGACAAGTCCGTCATGGCCCACTGCAATTTCCTGAGCGACGATGACGCGAACTTATTTGCCGAAACCGGAACGGCTGTCGCCCACTGCCCGATATCTAACGCCTATTTTGCCAACAGCGTTATCCCCGTCGCCCATCTTCACGAAAAAGGAGTAGAGATCGGCCTGGGGACCGACATTTCGGGAGGTTTTTCTCCAAGCCTGTTCGATAATATCAGACAAGCCGTCATGTCCTCCAGAATGCTGGAGGATGGCGTGAACCCTGCCCTACCTGCCAAAGACCGCGGTATGCCGGGATCGCGCATTACGGTGAACGAAGCGTTTTACCTCGCTACAGCCGGGGGAGGCGAAAGCTTAAGCTTGCCGATCGGCCGCATCCAGGAAAACTATGCCTGGGATGTGCAGATCATCGATACGAAGCTGCCAACCGCCAAACTGCCGATCTTTGATCCAAATGAAGATTTGAACGACGTGTTCCAAAAAATGCTGTACCTGACCCGGCCCGAAAACATCCGCGAAGTTTGGGTACAGGGCGAAAAAGTCCATTCGCGTTAAAAGTAGACGTCCAGTGCAATGATTGGCATACTTTTTCTACGTTAAACCATTCGCTATTCCTAGAAAAATCCAAAAATATTCGAGGTGTACTCCTGAGTGAACACACAAACAGCGGCACAAACAGCTATGCATTCCGAGATTCAAGAACAAGCTCCTCAATTGACTGTTTCACCTGACGATAAAATTCCGGTCTACAAATCGATCATTCTGGGCTTACAGCACGTCGTCGCCATGGACGTCTATGTCGTGCCATTTCTGATCGCGATGCTGATCGGCTTATCGTCCGGCCAGTCCAGCGCTTTGATTCAAGCGACCTTTATTGCGGCCGGTCTGGCTACGATCGTACAAACGTATTTTTGCATGAAGCTGCCTGTCGCCCAAGGCCCTTCCTACGTTCCGCTTGGCGCTATCGTCAGCATTTATGCCGCCAGCGGCGGTGGGCAGTTAGGCTGGAACTCCGTTTTAGGCGCGGGTTTGATTGGCGCGGTTTTGGTCATTGTTTTGGGCTTTACCGGCATTTTCAATAAAATCGTAAAATCGTTTATTCCGCCGATCGTTGGCGGCACGATCATTTTCATCGTCGGTCTTTCTTTACTGCCTGTGGCCATCCGGGATAATATCTACGGTGCGACAGATGCGACCATCAACCAAAACGTGCTGCTGGCCCTCATATCGGGCGCTGTACTCATCATTTTTGTCATCCTGGGTTCCTTGTTCCGCGGTAAAGGCTCCATCTTCCGCATCATTTCGGTCATGGTCGCGTTGGTCGTCGGGTGTATTTCGGCGAATTTTATGGGTGTGCTTCATTTCTCTGCGGTGAACGATGCCAAATGGTTCAGTATGCCGCAGCTCCCCTTTGCCGATTTCGGCTTTTCGTTCAACATTTCGGCGATCATTACCATGGTCATTATTTATTTCGTCCTGTTGGCCGAAACGACAGGCACATGGTTTGCCGTCAGCAACGTCATCGATAAACCGTTAACCGATAAAAACTTAAACCGGGGTGTCATCGGGGAAGGCATCAGCTGTCTTATCGCTTCATTGCTCGGTTCGACGCCGGTTACGGGTTATTCCACCAATGCAGGCATCATTTCCATCACGGGCATCGCGAGCCGCCGCGTCTTCCTGGCCGTAGGTGTATGGTTTGTCATCTTCGGCTGCTCGGGTAAACTGGCCGCGTTGATCTCTTCCATCCCTACGGCTGTCATCGGCGGCGTTTTCACCATCGTCTGCGGCATCATCGCCATTAACGGCGTGCAGGTGATGAAAAACGTCAGCATCGCCGAAAAAGAAATGTACATCATCGCAATCCCGATGATCCTGACTTTGGCATTAGTCATGATCCCGCAGGATTTCCTGCACTCGCTGCCTACGTTCGTGCAATATTTGCTGGGGTCGCCGATTTTGGCTGCATCGATTGCAGCGATCGTATTAAATAAGGTGCTGCCCGGCAGAAAATAAAGTAAGTAGATGCGGGTTCCAATAAATAATGCAAGGCACCCGTGACAGGGCTGACCTGGAAGGACGCAAATAGCGCGCCTTCCAGTCAGCCCTGTTCCTTTTCCCGTATGCTGCTGAACAGGCTGCGTCCGGACTGCGAACGTAAAAGCGGACATACTCGTCAAAGACAAGTCGGAGATAGAAAATGTTGACAGCATGTGATGGTGGAGCTATTATTTATTTATCAATAAATAAGGGAGCAACGAAGATGGTCATCCGGCAGGATCGTAAAGAACAAATTTTAGCCAAAGCAGTCGACGTATTTGCCGAACTCGGGTATTACAAAGCAACAACGGCGCGGGTAGCCAAGGAAGCTGGCGTTACGCAGCCGTATGTGTTTCATTTTTTCAGCAACAAGGAAGAGCTGTTTATCGCTGTCATCGACCGGGCTATCGGGCGGATCGCCGATGCCTTTTCACGGGTCGAAGCGCCGGCCGATCAGCTGATGGAAACCATGGGGCAAGTATTTGATGACGTTATGAGCAGCTACCGGGCAGAAACGCTGCTCGTCATGCAGGCGCATACGATCCCGGAACCGGCGATTCGCGAGCATGTGCGCGGGCTTTTTTCCAATATATTCAGTTCGGTGCTGGAGAAATTTACCGCCGCCGGTTTGCCGGAGCCTGAAGCCGCGGCAAGCCAGTTTATGGGCATGGGGTATCTGATCACGGTAGCTGAAGTGCTGGATTTACCGCAGATGCTTTGCTTCAAGGACTGTTAGAGTGGTGCTTATTTGAGCATGGAGACTAAACGCTAAACGCTTCTAGATGGTTCAAATTCCAGCCGGTCTGGAGCAAAACAGAGAATACAAAAAGGCAGTTACAGACTGCCTTTTTTGTAGCCTATATATTTATTTATCAATAAATAAAAAACAGGAGGTTTGAGGATTGATGGAAAACTATATTCGTTTGGCTTTGCGGGGCGCCGGACGCCTCTTTGCGGAGGAGAAGCTGCTCGCTTGGCTCGGTGTTGTGGGGTTTGTCCTTGCCGCGGGCATCGCTGCATATATCGGCATGTTCGGCCCGATTGTACCGCCGGGGGGCAATGTCGCCAGTGCCTTTTCGTTCAATGCGGCGATCGGCGTATTTATGCTGTCGATTGCCATGCTGCTGCCGCTGTCCGGCTTTAAGGCAAGGGCGCGGACGGCCATCCGCCGGGTATTCGTTCCGATCGTCGTCTATGCATACGCCGTGGAGACGATCCAACATTTTCGGGGCGTGAACCCGCGGTTCTCGCAATCCGGTTCAATCATCGATACGATCGCCGGAACTGCGTTTGGCCTTGCATCCTTCATCCTTATTATCGTGACGACCGTTGTTGCCGCTGCCTTTTTCCGCCGCAAGCTCTTGGCCACACGGCCGCTGCTGATCCTCGGCATCCGCTATTCATTTGTGTCGGTGACGCTTAGCTTTGCGGCCGGCTTGTGGATGATCGCCCTGAACGGGCGCTTTACGGGAGCAAGCGGCAATATCATCGTCCTGCACGGCCTCGGTTTTCATGCGCTGCAGGTTCTGCCGCTGCTCGGCTGGTTGTTGGAGCGCTCTCGGGCCGAAGCCCGGCGCGCACAGCTGCTTCTGCATACTGGCAGCGCCGCTTGGATCGCATCCGTTGCCGCGGTCGCTATTCAGACCGCCGCGGGCCGCACCATTTTCGAGTGGTCAGCGCTTCCCGTCGTGGCGGCCGCCGGATTGCTTCTATGCCTGGCATCCATTGCAGCCGCTGCGGGCACCGAGTTGTTAAAGCCGCGCTTCGCCCCTGCTGTTCCGTCCTTCACTGATCTGGAGCCGTAAATAAACCGTTTTAATGGACCGTGCCTTGGTGTTTCACCGCTTCCATGGCGTGGTATACCGTATGACTGAGGGAGGCGAGGTCTCCTTCCGCCTGAAAATGAAGGTACAGCACCTCCGGCTCCTGCTGCATCCAATGGTTATGCACAGCCGAGATGTTGATCTTGCCTTTGCGGAGCGCATCAATGACCGGATTGACTTCGTCCTCCAGCAGCGCGAATTCGCCGGTCACCGCTCCCTTCGCCCCTTGGGGGTCTGTGTGCTCGAATGTGGCACCCAGGGCAAGATCCATCAGCTCCGGCGAAAGGTGACGACCCATGAGCGACACGTTCAGGTCGCTGCGTTTGATATGCACGTCGCAGACGTTTCCTTCCTGCTGGACGTTTGATTTAAAAAGACTCTTCTCGATTTTGCAAACATCGGCTGGCTTTGCTGATGCAGCTCCTGCCGGAGCAGCCGCTGCCGCCAGAACCATCATCCAAATCATCAACACTATACGCATCGGGTAACAACCTCCTGAAAACTCACTTTTTTGGTTTATTATGGCTTCATGGAACCACTTTCATGTAGTGAATCGACAAAAATATTCATATATAGACCTTTTGCTCATATCGATGTTATAATATGGTAAAATTTGCTCAATTGAAGGAGGTCTATTTTCCTATGTCTTGGCTGAAGAATCTTCCTCTGTCCCAGCGGGTCCTGGCCGGATGTTACTTGGTGGCCGCATTGTTCGCACTCCCAGCCCTGATTATTTTTATTCTGATCGGGGAAATCCTCATCGGCGCGGCGTTCGTCATCATCTTTGCCGCACTGACTTACCCTTTAGCCCGCTACATCGAGAAAACGCTTACATCTTCGTTTGACAGCATCGCTAACGCCACCGCCAGCATTGCCAAAGGCGATTTTACGAACCGTGTGGATGAATCGGGTTCTATGGGCGACGTCAGCCGATCGTTTAACAGCATGGTGGACAAGCTGAAGAAAATTTTGAACGACGCGTCAAGTATCACCCGCCAGGTGATGGATTCGAGCCGCGGTATCGCGGATAAAAATCAGGAGCTTAAAACCGTCATGGCGACAGTCGCCACTTCGGCCAACGAGCTGGCCGTCGGCGCGAACGAAATTTCCTCGGACGTCGCCGGCATGACCGAATCCATCCAGGCCATCGAGCTCAAAGTCGGCAACTATGCGGCCTCTACCAAGGAAATGAAGCAGCAGTCCGAAATTACCTTCAGCCTCGTAGAGAAAGGACGCCAGTCTGTGGAGAAGCAAGCGGAAGGGATGCGACAGAACGTCGAAGCAACAGAAAATGTGGCCAAGACCATTGACACGCTGTCCAAAAATGCCCAAGGCATCACGAAGATCACCAAGACGATTTCCGAACTTGCCGAACAGACCAACCTCTTGTCCTTAAACGCTTCGATCGAGGCGGCGCGGGCAGGCGAGCATGGGCTTGGCTTTGCCGTGGTGGCCCAGGAAGTCCGCAAGCTTGCGGAGGAATCAACTGCGTCTACGCAGGAAGTATTCAGCCTCGTTAAAAGCATTGAGCAGAGCATTCACCAGGCGATTGACAACATCAAGATCAACGAGGATGTGGTGCAGCAGCAAAATGAACGGATCCGCGAGGCCGAGCAGATCTTTGCCCACATCGTCGAAAGCGTACAATACATAACCGAGCAAATCACTTCATTCTCAAATGAAAGTGACCTGATGCTGGACAGTGCCCGTAAAATATCGGCGGCCATCCAGAATATTTCGGCCATCACCGAGCAGTCCTCTGCCGGTACGGAGCAGGTGTCCGCCGCCATGAACGAGCAGATGAAGTCGATCGAGGCGGTCGTCGATGAGACCGAAGCAATGAGACAGGCCGTGTTCCAGCTGCAAAAGACGATTCAGATTTTTAAATTCTAATCGGCATACATGAATAAAGCAGGCATACAGCGGGATGAACCCCGCCGTATGCCTGCTTTTATTATTAAGCAACAGATGATGTCCTACGCCTCACAAATGTTTCATACTTGAGCACGAGCTTCGCTTTTGCAGTCTTTCGTCATGCCTGTTCCAGCCATACGTCCTTAAAGTCGATCCACCCGAGGGGATTCAGGCTGACACCGCGTACCGAGGGATGTAAAAAGGTGCTCAGCCTCCGGTGGTGCAGAAAAATGACCGTCGCCTCATCGCGGAGATGTTCCTCGATCTCCTTCAGGAACATCCGCCGCTGGTCCGTGGATTCGGCCGCCACGGCTGCATCGATCCGGCCGGTAATCCATTCCTTCCGTTCATGGTCAAAATAAGCCTGCATAACGCAATCCCGGTGTTCATAAGCTTCAATTTCGCATACCTCGTCTTCGGGAAATACCAGGCCGGAGATGACGAAATCCGATTCCGGCCACTGGTCATAATCCACGGTCTCGATTTGGATTCCCCAGGCAGCCAGCCGGTTTACGACCCACATGCCGTCTTCCCCATATTTTTGGTGGCATGCAAAGCGGAGGACCTCTCCGTTATAACCCGATTCTTCCAGCGCCCTCCGGACGCGATCGGGACGCGTCGGTTCCACCGCGTGGGAACGGCTCGCGTCTGGGCGGAACCCAAAAGCCGGCAGCGCCCGTTCGCCGCCCAGCTCCGCCACCATATCACCGGGATGCAGGATCATCCGCACGGCCCGCCGGAACGCCTCCGACTGCTGCACACCTTCACGTGACACGTTCCAGGTAAGCAGCGTACAGCCCTGGCACAGTTTCTCGATCTCCTGCCAGGTATCCTCCGGCGTACTCCGGTCCATACGCATCGTATCCAGGCTGTGGTGAACCTTGGCGATTCCGTCCACTTCCGTGCTGCAGTCTTCCGGCATGATCACGATGTCGACGCCGTCCAGATACGGCCTCCCCTGAAAATAGGCGTCAAACGCCGCCATCCCGATCCGGCCGCTGGTCCAGGTGACCAGACGGAACGGTCCCGTTCCGAGCGGATGGCTCCAATAGCTGTCCTCTTCCATGCCTGCAAAGCCGAAGGGCAAAATCGAAGCCGCCGCCGAGCACATGAACCGGTCAAACATCCGGTTAGGCCGGTTCAGCTTGACCCGCAGAACCCGGGTTCCGATCGTCTCAACACGGTCCACGCCTCGCATCAGCCATCCGTTGGCCGTCCCGTCCTTAAGGCGTTCGAGCGTGAACTGCACATCGCGTGAGGTCAGCTCCTGTCCGTTATGGAAGCGAACCCCCTTGCGCAAATAAAACGTCCATTCCGTGGCGCTGTCGTTCGATGACCAGGTATGAGCGATCATTGGCGCAATCGTGCCGGTTTGTTCATCAAACCTCAGCAGCCGGTCAAAAATTTGCCGGATCAAATGCGAATCGAACGCGTACAGCAAATCGGCGGGATCCAGCGTATGCGGAGATTTCAGCACGGGAAAGATCAGCGTGTCATCAGGGCCGCCTTCTTCCCCTTTTTTGTAGCCGAAGTGGTTATCCAGCCATTCGAGAAATTTCGGCTTGGCGTACGTTCCGTTTCCAAATCCCCCGATCAGGTCGAAGGCGCGTTTGTAATCGCCGTTCTCCACGAGATGCTGGGAATATTCGATCAAATAGGCTTCCTTGTCGGCTTTGAACACGATCCTCGACCGGTTCCCCCGGCCCAGCCCGGGCAGCCACTCGATCAAATGCTCGCTTTCAAGTTTTCTTAAAATCAGCTTGGCGTTACGGCTGGTGCAATACAGCGCATCGGCCAGCTCATCCAGCGTCACTTCGATAGGTATCCCCAGCTCCGTGCCGCCGCCAAAGCGCTCATGCAGCAGCAAATACCTTTCATCCAACAGCATACTCAGCCCTCCTTGCTTGACGTCCCAAATAAAAGAGGAAATCCTTTTGCGCAAGTATACACTTTTTATCCCCTTTTGAATAGATCATAATGGCATTAGACAGAGAAAAGACAGATTCATCCAATACCGGAACATTTATTCGAGGAGGAGAACACATGCTGGAACATCATTATGTACAAGAAAAGTTGATGGAATACCGCCAAGCTGAGCATCACCGCAAACATGCCGGCGTATCAGAATCTACGGAATCGGCCGATCGTTATAAGTCCGTCAAATCCCAAAAAAACACGCGTTGGATGCTCGCCATCACTTCAAGCCTGTTAAGACGAAAAAAGGGGAAGCATCCTTTCGCATAAACATCGGTTAGGGGATCTCATTCAACCGTTTCGTTGTGAGACCCGCCGCCGACAAAACAAAAGACAGGATGAACGCATCCTGTCTTTGCCGGTGCCTTATAGACGCTTTCCGTTCATTGCCCCGATTCACGGTTATGCATGTCCGTCCGAACCGTAAACGTAATGCAGGCCCCGCCCTCCGGCCGGTTGGAAGCCTGAATGCCTCCCCCATGCTTATCGCAAATGACGCGGGCTGTATACAGGCCAAGCCCGGTTTGTCCCTTGTCGCCTTTGTAAAATTTTCGGAACAGATTCGGAATGTCCGCTTCGTTGAATCCGGGCCCCGTATCACAGATTTCGTACCGGATGTCCTTCTCGCGAATGGTGAGGGATACGCTGAGGCTCCCCTTCTCCGGAACATACCGGAGGCTGTTCGTGATGACGTTATCCAGAACCTGCCCGACGCGCTGAACGTCCATATAGACGGGATACGGCTCCGGCCGCTCATCGGTCACCGTATATTCCAGCCGGATCTGCTTGCCCGCACACAGATAGCGGATCTCCCGTTCTTTGGCGCCTGCAAACTCCGCGACATCCGTTTCCTTCACATACAGCGGAAAATACTCCATGTCCTTCTCGGAAGCCACCTGAATATCCTGAATCAGCCGGTTGACCCGTTGAATGTTGCCCTCCACCACGCGCAGTCGTTCTTCCAGCTTGTCACGCGGAATCACTCCCGCGGTATCCGTCAGCATTTCTACGTTGCCCTGAATAATCGTCATCGGTGTCCGGAGGTCGTGGGCGATGGCGTCCATCATATCCCGGCGCTCCTGCTCGAGCTTCCATTCCCGGAGCAGGGAGTCTTTTAGAGCAGCCCGCATCTTTTCAAAAGAATCGGTGAGCAGCCCCAGCTCATTGGCCGCCTTGTAAGTGATCGTAAAATCAAGATCCTGCCTGCGGATCCGCTCGGATGCATCGATAAGTTCGTGAACGGGACGGCTGATCCGCCTTCCAAACCGGGCTGCAAATATATAAGTAAAGAGCGCAATGTAAATAAAAGGCGCCGCAAGAAAACAAATATTCATGGCGAACTTGAGAATATCCGCTGACCCTGGGCCACCGTTGGAAGTCACCTCAAGCTTGTACTCCAGCGCGATGGCCCCGCGCAGTTCTCCTGAGGAAGACGTCACCGGGACGATCTTCGTAATGACGCCGCCGAACCCGATGCTGGGCTGCCGCGAAAAAGAGGTATTTAAGCGTCGGACCAAATCCCCTTTTTGCTTAAAAACCGGTCCGGTCAGCGTTCCGTATAACGACTTGCCCCGGGCGTCCATCACTTGATACTTGATCCCTTCTCCGGGAATCTTCTCCTCCAGTTTCGGCCGGCTGGCCGGATCCAGCACCGCTTCTCCCAAGCTGCGAGAGTATGCGGCAATCGCCGGAATCTTCTGTTCGTAGTGATTGGCCGGATTGAACCAGCTGCTGCTCGTGAGCCACCAGAAGCCAACAATATAGGTTACCGCCGTCAGCACCAGACTGAGCAGCATGATCAGGATGAACGTAGAGATCAGCTGCTTTTTAATGGAAAGCCGCTCTATAAAGCCGATTTTTCCCATTTATAGCCGACCCCCCAAACTGTCGTGATGTATGGGGTATCCGGATCTGTACCGGTCAGCTTCGCCCGGATTTTCTTCACATGCTCCGTTACCGTGCTGGCATCGCCCATCGCCTCAAGCCCCCACACTTTGTCATAGATCTGCTCCTTGGAAAAAACCTGGCCGGGGTGCAGCGCAAGCAGCTCGATAATGTCGAATTCCTTCGCAGTCAGCGGAATCTCGGTCTGCTTGTAGGCGACGCTCCGCCCCTTCAGATCGATGTGCAGCAGCCCGTACCGCAAGGTGGACCGCTGTGCCTGCTGGCCGGCAGCCCGCCGGCTCCCCCGGAGATGGGCCGCGACGCGGGCCTTTAGCTCCCGGATGCTGAACGGCTTCGTAATATAGTCATCGCCGCCGATGGACAGCCCCTGGATCCGGTCTGCTTCGGCCTGCCTCGCGCTTACGAACAATATCGGGCAGCCTACTTCCTCACGGATCATTTGGCACAGCTCAAAGCCGTTGACGTGCGGCATCATGACGTCCAGAATAATCAGATCCGGCCGGTCGTGGATCCGTTCCAGCGCTTCACGCCCGTCTGCGGCGGTAGTCACTTCGTAACCCTCCATCGTCAGCGCCTGCTCCAGCAGGGCGGCAATTTCGGCTTCGTCATCCACGATCAGTATTTTGTCGCTCATTCCATGTACCTCTTTCTTCTCTCTCTATTTGGTCCAGCCTCTCCGCTGCCATAATCCCATTGTAACGGCAAAACCGAATCCAAGACACACCAGAAGCGGCAAATAAAAAGGATGATGATATAATCCCGTTGTCAATTTAAAGATCGTACTCATTCCCATCAGAAGAAACCCGAGTGAGTCAGAGACATACAAAGACCCGGCTGCGACCGCAATCCACCCCAAATAACTGAGCACAACGCCCGGCAGCAGCGTGCAGATCAGGCTGGTCAGACTCAGCTGCGCCAGCAGGATCAGATAAAAAAGGCCGTAAGACTTCAAGCAGTAGAAGAACGCCCCAGTCGGGCCGTATTGCTGTTCCGGATTCAAAAACACCACGGTATCCGCGCCGGGCAGAAAAGCATAGCCGAAGGCTTCGCCGACGGCAAACGTTACAGCCGTGAACAGCAGCAGCATTCCCGCCAGGTTCATCCATTTAGCCAGGAACAGCTTGGCGAAGGATACCGGGCGAATCAGCACCATCCGCAGCTGTCCTGATGTGTACTCCCCGTTCATGCTGTCAATAATCAGCATTGGTCCGATAATGAGTACGAGGAAGAACGACACCTCTTTCAACAAAAACAAAGCGAAATTTTCCGACACAAGCGGAACGGTCGATACGTTATCGAACGCCCCCAACTTCTGCATGCTCAAAAACAAGCAGTCAAATCCCACGATGAAAACAAAGATCAGCAGACTGACGAGCGTCTTTTTCCTTTTCCACATCCGTTCCCAGTCGCTTAACATCATAGCAAGCATCATTTATCCCCCTTACATCCACCGGTCCGATTTTGAAAATACAAGCAGCGATCCCACGCCGAAAACCGCGGCATATCCTAAGCCCACAAGCAGCGCGGTCAGGGCTGCGGCTTCCGAACTCACCGCCTGCGCCTGACCCAGCATAACCGCGATTCCGCTGTACTGGATTTCGGTCAACGACAAATACTTGAGCATCCCCGGCAGACCCAGGCCGCCAACCCGGTTGGCCAGCTCATAAATCAGCGGAAATCCGAGTGAGCACAGCAGAAATCCGAGCCCCAAACCGACGGCGCCCGTCGTTGTTCGCGAAATGACGGCCGCCGCCATGAAGACGCTCCCGATCGCCAGCACGCTCAGAAACGCAAGTCCATAATACAACAAGGTGTAGCCGATCATTCCTTTTAAGGGAACGGTATGGTCATGGTAAAACAGCTGAATGTGTTCATGAGGCTCGAAGAACAGCAGGCCGGCTGCCACCGACAACAGCAGGTATACGGTAAAATACAGCGCCATCACCGCCATATGGGCCAGCCATTTGGCGCGCAGCAGCTGCCCTGCCGTGAACGAACGGAGCATGACCATCCGGATCTGCCCGCTGCGGTATTCCTCCGTGACGGAAAGCGTGAGCAGGATCAGAGACATTACATTGAACACAACGATCAGCTGCTCGATCAAGGCCATCACCGGAAAATTCCCGGCCCAGGTATACTCCGCACTCGCGGGTGAAATTCCCCGATTGTGGCCGGCATAATATTTGGCGGTAGCCGCGACGACGGCAGGCATGGCGATCAGGAACAGCCAGGTGATTTTCCGCCTCCACATCCGTTCCCACTCGCTTAGAAATAAGGATTTGTTCATGAGGTCATCATCTCCACAAAGTGCTCTTCGATCCCCTTCGTCCCGGCTGCCTCCTGCCACTCGCGGCTTGTGCCCTCCCAGACCAGCTTACCTTCCTTGATGATGACGAAGCGGCTGCAAATCCGCTGCAGCTCGTCCAGCAGGTGGCTCGAAACCAGAAACGTAATCCCGCGCTCCTGGTTCAGCCGCTGGATCAGCTGGCGCAGCTCGCGGATGCCCATCGGGTCAAGGCCGTTCGCCGGTTCATCCAGAATGATCAGCCGCGGATCCCCAAGCAAAGCCTGGGCGATGCCGAGCCGCTGCTTCATGCCGAGCGAGTAGGTTTTTACTTTGTCCGAGCCCCGTTCGCTCAGTCCAACAATCGACAGAGCCTCCTCCACACGCGCTTTCCGCTCTGTCCCCGGCACATTCGGATGCAGCCTTGCCAGGTTCAGCAGGTTGTCCCTGCCGGACATATAAGGAAAAAAGATCGGCGATTCCACAATCGCCCCGACCCGTGACAGCGCCTTGACCCGCTCGCGCCCCACATCGGTTCCGTCAATACGAATGCTCCCGCCCCCCGGCTTGATCAGTCCTGTCATCATCCGGATCAGCGTCGTTTTCCCGGCTCCGTTCGGACCGACAAAACCGCATACATCGCCCGCCTGTATGGAAAAGGACACGTGGTCCACCAAGGTACGCGCCCCCGCTTTTTTCGATACGTTCAATACTTCCAGTACGTTAGTCTCGTTCATTTCGTTCATATGATCTCCTCCTGCCAAGAAGTATAGGAGGCAATTCTAAAGAATTTATAACGTCGGCAAAAAAACTTGAAAGCAAGAGGTGGCTCTCCATGCTGCGTCAGGTGCTGTACAGGTATACGAAAAAAAGGAGGGCGGCAGGATCATTCCTGCACACCGCTCCTTTTTGGATTTGTGATTCAGTGGATTGCTTATATCGCGGCATGTGCTTCTGAACCCGCTTGATATCTTCCTAGGGCTTCAGCACGACCTTGATGCAGCTCTCATCCTTGTTATCGAAAATTTCGTAAGCCCGCGGCGCATCGCTAATATGCAGCCGATGCGTAATGATGTCGGTCGGGTCGATTTTCCCGGTTTGGATCTGCCGGAACAGCTCAGGCATGTAATGAATGACGGGAGCCTGTCCCATTTTCACCTGCACGTTGCGCTCGAACAGATGACCGAATGGAAACATGTTGTATTTCAGGCCGTACACCCCGATCACCTGAATCGTTCCGAACTTGCGGACGACATTGGCGGCTGTATTAAAGGCACCAAGCGATCCTCCCTGCAGCATCAGGGCCGTTTCCACCTTCTCCATCGCCGTCCGTTTGGCATCCAGCCCCACGCAGTCAATGACAACGTCCGCTCCGCCCTTTGTCGCCTCAAGCAGCGTTTGGTCGATGTCATGAGTCTTCTCGAAGTTGTACGTCTCCACGTTGTTTGTTCTTTTGGCATGCTCCAGCCGATAATCCACATGGTCGACCGCGATGACGCGCTTGGCCCCTTTTTGCCAGGCGAATTTTTGCGCCAGCAGACCGACCGGGCCGCAGCCGAGAATAATGACCGTATCGCCGGGCTTCACGCCGGCATTGTCCACGCCCCAATAGGCGGTAGGAAGAATATCGGAGAGGAACAGGATTTTCTCGTCCTCCACCTCCGCATCATCAGGTACCTTGAACGGTACAAAATTGCCGAAGGGGACCCGGAGCAGCTCCGCCTGCCCGCCCATGTAACCGCCGTACGTCTCCGAGTAGCCGAAATAACCGCCCGTATCCTTGGCGTCATTGGCGTTGTCGCACTGGCTTTCCATCTGGTTTTGGCAGAAAAAGCACTCTCCGCACGCAACATTGAACGGAATGATAACCCTGTCGCCTTTTTTGACGCGGGTAACGTCCGGTCAAGTCTCTTCGACGATCCCCATCGGCTCATGACCGATGACATAATCGTCGTACATCCCCGGAATCAGCCCGTGGTAAATGTGAAGATCCGAACCGCAGATCGCGGTGCTCGTCACCCGGACGAGAATGTCATCCCGCTTGACAAGTTTCGCGTCGCCGACCTCCTTCACTTCCACCTTCTTTTTGCCCTGATAGGTTACAGCTTTCATGCCAGCATCGTCCCTCCTTGGATTTGACCGTAGTGTCTCCCGAACCTGCGTTTTCACGCATGGGCGGCGGGGTGAAGTCCCTTATCCTTTACACGCAATCCGGCAAATTCAAACGCGGGACGGGCATGGGATGCTCCATAGAGCCTCGGAAGGCGTAACTTGGCGATTTACGAAAAAAAACCGCCCGAATGAACCCTTTTTCGGACGGCCAAGCTCTCTACGGAACGTATGTTACTGGATTTCGATCCAAGGCAGCGGATTGCGAAACTCCGCCCAGTTCATTTCCATCTCACCGCCGGTCAGCAGGCACTCATCGAGGCGGCGGGTAATGCCTTCCCGGTCCATACCGATCCCGATCAGCACAATCTCGTTCATCCGGTCACCCCAGGTTTCGTCCCATCTACGCGGGAGATCCGGCTCCTGTGCCAGCCATTCGCGCTGCTCCGCCTCCGGAAGCGAAGCGACCCAATAGCCTGCCGGGCCGAATTGGATCGACGGCCCGGCCTGGCTGATGCTCGCCGCCATGTCGCCGCGGACAGCAAGCCAGACCAATCCCTTGGCGCGGACGATCTCCTCCGGCCAGTCCGACAGCAGCGCGGCAAGCCGCTCCGGATGAACCGGGACCCGCCGGCGGTACACGAAGGAGCCGATGCCGTATTCCTCCGTTTCGGGCGTATGATGTTCGCGCTGCAGCTCCTGAATCCAGCCGGAAGACTGGCTCGCCGCATCAAAATCGAACAAGCCCGTGTTCATGATTTCACCCGGTGCGACCTCCCCGTTCACGGTCCGGATGATTTTGGCTGAGGGCTGCAGCTTCCGGATCAATCCCTCCAGCTGGTTTAACGCCTCTTCTTCCACCAGGTCGCATTTGTTGAGGAGCAGCACGTCACAGGTTTCGATCTGATCGATAAGCAGATCGGCCACATCGCGGTCATCCTCCTCCCCGGAGCCTTGCTTCCGGTCCAGCAGCGTTTCCCCGGAGGCAAAGTCAAGCCAGAATCGGTACGCGTCCACCACGGTGACCATGCAATCCAGCCGTGCGTACTTCGTCAGATCGATCCCGGTAGCTTCGTCCTGGTAATTAAAAGTTTGCGCGACGGGGATCGGCTCGGAAATCCCTGTCGATTCGATCAGAATGTAGTCAAACCTCCGCTCCTCCGCCAGCTTGCGGACTTCCTGCAGCAGGTCGTCCCGCAGCGTGCAGCAGATGCAGCCGTTGGACATTTCGACCAGCTTCTCATCCGTGCGGGACAAGGAAGTCTCCGATTGGACGAGACGCGCGTCCACGTTAATCTCGCTCATATCGTTCACGATGACGGCAACCTTGACGCCTTCGCGGTTGTTCAGCACATGGTTTAAAACCGTCGTTTTGCCTGATCCAAGATAACCGCTCAAAACGGTGACTGGAATGACGGATGGTTGGTTCATTTGGGCAAATCCTCCTGAGGTGGAATTATTCATTCAGCGCCTTGACCAGCGCCGTTAAATTGGCCTGCATAATTTTGAGATAGTCGAGATTGTTGGCCTCATCTTCGGCGGTTAGCCCCTCGATCGGGTTCAGCACGGCCGACTTCGCCCCGACCTCTTTGGCGATCGTATCCGCTACACTGGAGGATACCAGCGTCTCGAAGAAAATCGTCTTCACCTGATGAGCCTTGGCGAACTTCACGACCTCCGCCATCGCCTGCGCCGACGGTTCCTGTTCGGGAGAAAGACCGGCAATCGGTACCTGCGTCAGTCCATAAGTGTGGGCCAGGTATCCAAAAGCTGCATGCTGCGTAATAAAATCTTTGCGCTTCGTGCCCGACAGCTCTTTCGTGTACTGCTCGTCCAGCTGCTGCAGCTTGGCTATGTAGGCAGCGGCATTTTTTTCAAACTGTGCCTTGTGCTCCGGCGCCTTTGCGGACAGCGCCGCTTCGATTGTGCGGACTTCTCCGATGGCAAGTTTCGGCGACAGCCAAACATGGGGATCGAAAGCGCCGTGATCGTGCTCGTGTTCATGCTCATGGGCAGGTTCCTCTTCGTGCCCAGTTTCCGCTTCAGTCGCATGCGCGTCTCCATCTGCAGCGTCATGGTCATGATCGTGGTCTTCTTCTTCCGTTCCCGGGATCAGCTCCAAGCCCTTGCTCGCTTCTACCGCTGTCATCCCCTTGCTGTCCGAGCCGGAAAGCACCTGATCCACCCAGCTTTCCAAGCCGGCTCCGTTATAGACCAGCATGTCCGCCTGCTCGATCGCGGCCATATCCTTCGGCGTCGGTTCCCAGTCGTGGGGCTCGGTACCTGCAGGAACGAGCAGATGCACGTCCGCCAAATCGCCGGCAACCTGGCGGGTAAATTCATACATCGGGTAGAAGCTCGTTTCGATTTTAAGTTTGTCCTTGCCGGCCACGGTCGCCGCAGCCGGCTCCGCGCTATCATTCTTCGCTGGCGATCCACATCCGGCCAGGACCAGGATCATCGAACTTACGATAAGTGCAGATAGAAAGGGTGTTCTTTTATTCATGATACGTTTGTCTCCTCTTCTTGATAGGATGTGCTCATTACCTGCCGGGATGCGGACGGGACGGCCCTGACCGCTTCTCCCAAGTGGCGCTGTCTGCGGCGCTGGCCGACCTTCTGGACGGCAATGCCCGCAAGTAGGATCAGCAGCAGCGTCAGCGCAATCGTGCCGCCTGGCGGAGTATCCGTGTAATAGGAAGCCGTCAGGCCGCCGAACACGCCGGTCAGGCCGGCACAAACCGCAAGGATGCACGCCTGCAGAAAGCCGCCGGCAAAGCGCAGCGCAAATGCGGAAGGCAGCACGATCAGTGCCGAAACCAGCAGGACGCCGACGATGGGCATCGCCGCAGCCACGATCAGTCCCGACATGACCGCGAATGCGAACGTCAGCAGCTTGACCTGTACGCCGCCCACGGCAGCCGTCTCCTCATCGAATGTCAGCGTATAGAGGTGGCGCCGAAAGACGGCGAAGAAGATCAGTCCACCCGCCGTCACCGCGGCGATGATCATCAGCTGCAGCGGATTCACGGCCACGATGGAGCCGAACAGGTAGCTGCTGAAGCTTTTGCTCAGGTTGCTCTTCATGCTCATCAGCACCATCGCCAACGCCAGCCCGGACGTCATAATGATCGCGACCGGAACCTCACTGTAAGCGCGGTAGGACCTCCTGAGCTGTTCAATCGCAATCCCGCCGATCACCGCGAACAGGAATCCCGCCAGTACAGGGCTCATATGCAGGACGCTCCCAAGCGCCACGCCCGCCATGGATACATGCGACAGGGTGTCCGCCATAAGCGACTGCCGCCGCAGGACGAGAAACACGCCGAGGATCGGGGCGATTAATGCAATAAGACCTCCTGCCCAAAAGGCGCGCTGCATGAATTCGAAGTGAAGCATTGGCAGTCCTCCTCCTTTCCTTCCAGCCGGATGACCCGGTCTAAATAGGGACGGGCTTCATCCAGTCCATGCGTCACCATGAGCACGGTGCGTCTGGCATCCGCGGATACATAGTCCCTCATCCATTGGTAAAATTGCAGCCTGCTGCCTGCATCCATGCCAGTTACCGGCTCGTCCAGGACGACCAGGTCGGGCTGCTGGGCCATGACGCGGGCGATACATGCCTTCTGTTTCTGACCGCCGGATAACCCGCCGATTTTTCTGCTGCGGTATTCCCACATTCCCGCCCGTCGGAGGCTCCATTCCACGAGCGCATGCTGCTCGGCGCCGAAGCGGCGGAACAATCCAAGCTTCGGATAGCAGCCGGAACGGACCAGCTCGATCACCTTGCTCGGAAATCCGCTGTTGAACGAGGCTGCCTGCTGCGGCAAATACCCGATGGCCTTCCGGTTAAAATCCGGTGCGTAGCTGACCTCGCCGCTCCACGGCTTCACCAAGCCGAGCAGCAGCCTCAGCAGCGTCGACTTGGCTGCACCATTCGGCCCGCTGACCGCGATAAACTCGCCGGATTCAATCCGAAGCGAGACGTTATGTATGACGGGCACCCCATCATAACCGTATACAACGTTGTTCATTGCTGCGATATTCATCCCGTTTTCTCCCTCCTCATCGTCAAGGGATGAATCATTCCCTCTCGGATTTATTCGTAAATATTACGATTAATTTCAGACAAAAATTTTTTCCCTTTCTGCAGCTTATAGAGTTTCAAAGCGACTGCCATTCCTGTAACTTGCTTATAATCTTGCTTATCATCCATTCAGTCCGATCTTTTCGGGGAACATGATGGCAAATATTCAAATCGGTACAGTATATGAGCTATTAATCGTAATTATTACGCTTTAACGATTAAACCATAAAACACCCGAGCTGGCAAGTAAATCGTAATAATTACTATTAGTTTTTCTGCATAAAGTGTTTTCATCGCAAAAAAAAGCGGCTCCAACCATAGGTCGGAGCCGCTTCGTTGTTCGTCAATTCATGGGGCCGGATGGACCGGCTCGACGGGAATATCGCTTTTCGGCCGGGTTTTGAACTTTCCGGCGTTCAGAAATACGATCAGCCCGGCAATCGCCAGCAGGCCCCCCGCCAGCTGAAACAGCGTGATCGCTTCGCCAAGGATCAGGAACGCGAGCAGGCTCGCGCCAACCGGTTCTCCCAGGATGCTCATCGAAATCGTCGATGCGGGCACGTACTGCAGCAGCCAGTTAAACAGCAGATGGCCGAACACTGTCGGCACGACGGCCAGCAGCAGGAATATTCCCCAGTCCCGTCCCGGGTATGCCGTAAAAGACACCCCGGCTGCCGCGTTATATACGGCAAACACGACCGCAGCCGAAAGAAACACGACAAAGCTGTATACAAAGGAAGGCACGCGGGCGACCATTTTTTGCCCGATCAGCATGTGCACGGACACCGCGAGCGTGCCGAGGACGGACAGCAGATCGCCAAGCAGATTGTCACGGGAAACGCCGATATCGCCGAGTCCGATCAGAACGGCTCCGGCAATGGCGACCACCATGCCCGAAATGGCGGCAGCCGACGTTTTTTCCTTATAAAAGAAGAACGCCCCGATGACGATAAAAACCGGCTCGAGCGCTAATATAATCGTTGAGCTGGAGACGCTCGTCAGCTTGAGTGACCCCATCCAGAGCAGGAAGTGAAGCGCGAGGAAAAAGCCGGACGTCCCGAGGAGCAGCCAATTTTTTATGGAAAGCGCCCGTAATTCCTTCCAATGGGGCTTCAGGAAGGGAAGCATCAAAATCGCGGTGAACAACAGACGGTACATGCCCTGCACCGACGCAGGCGCGGACGACCATTTTACGAAGATGGAAGAGAACGATATCGCCGTAATGCCGATCAGTAATGGAATGAATGTAGGTAGGGGTGCGGATGTTTTTCTCATGGATGTTCCTTTCAACTGACATAGGGTGCGTTACAACATGTTATTGTAGCACGCCTTCTCCGCCCCGTCATGCCGAAAGTTTAGTACGGACGCCTGGATACGACCCACCATCCGCATAGCATGGCCGCCGATACACAAAATAACAAAATATGGGCATTGTAATAGAGCGAATTATTATACGGATTTAGAGTGCCAAGGAATAGCGGCGAGCCAAGCCTCTCCGTCATCTGACGGTAGGTATCCATCCACTGCATGATTTTGCGGTATTGGAAATAAACGGACAGGAGCAGGGCTAACAGGGAAAAAAGCGGTAACCAGAACCGGTAAGCCTTCTTTACGATATGGTCGCTGAGATCGTCAAAATATTTGACGGCCATAATAAAGGTCGCGATCATCAGCATCAGCGCGGCCGTCCAGGCCGGAAACAAAAACAGCAGTCCGGGATTACCGTTGCCGGCGGATATTGTCCTCCCGTTGTAACGAAAGGTCGTCAGGTCGACGAGATACACGAGGAGTACGCACAGCAGTACAAGCACGGCATACCATTTCACCGATTTTACGGACAAGAGTGCGGTTCACTTCCTTTCTTCTTCAAACGTTGTATTTTGATAAAAAAAGCTGTAATCCAGGAGTATGGCCCCCGTTGTACGGCTGATCGTTCTAAGCTGCGATTAATGTTCGTACCGTTTCACGTAGGTCCCGTGATCCGGAATGGCCAGGCTGTCGAATTGTTCCGCCAGCCTCTTCAATCCCGCCGCAAGCATCTCGCCGGTTACGGGCTCTCCGTGCCCGGTGACGGCTGCATCCGGGTGCAGAGCCTCCAGCCGTTTGACCGACTGCCAGGCCGCAAACCAATCCGGCGTAAAATACCGTGGTGGTCCGCTAATTTCCACCTTCTGGGTCAGCACTTTGTAGAGCTCATCCTGCCGGACGGTCGTAAAGGCATCCCCAGCAATCAAAGTCCTGTCCCTCTCCCGGAACAGGGATACATGCCCGGGCGAATGTCCCGGCGTAGGAATCCACCTGTATTCCGGCATGCCCGGTACGCTTCCGTTATCCGGCAGCGGCTTGACCCATGGTCCCACGTTGACCGGTTCGTTCGGAAACGCAAAGGACAGCTTCGCGAGCATTCCGCCCTCCACGGTCGGATCGGGCTTCGGATAGCTCTCCTGTCCCGTCAGGTATGGCATCTCCAGCTTATGGGCATATACCGGGACTTCCCAGTGCTTCACCAAATCGATCAGTGCGCCCACGTGGTCAAAATGGGCATGGGTCAATATAATCGCTTCCGGACGGCGTCCGGACCCGAAGCGCTCTTCCACCGACCGAATGATGTCGTCCGCCGAACCCGGCATACCTGCATCGATCAATACGAACGATCCTGCCTGCGGGTTACCGGCCAGTACAATATTTACGATTTGCACCGTGTAGCTGTAAACGTCCGGACGAACCTCTACGCCCTCACCGCTGGCCGCCGAGGTGGCAGGAATATAATGATAGTCTGATCCGTAAGACAGCTCTTGATCGGTACCTTTCTCCATAGTCAACCTCTTTTCCTTCATGTGGTATGTAAAACGGTTGTTTTCCTATGGATATTTTCTCAAATCACCCGCCGGATTATGTCTGAAAATCATCGTCCAGGCCACACCGGTTCCCGTCACAGCCATAATCAGCAGGCCGACCGTCAGGAACAGCCCGGGAATTCCGTACGCCGCGGTACAAAAAGTACCGTAGAGGATACCAAGCGGCCCGGCAGATTTGACGAGCAGCAGCCGCATCGATAAAACCTGCCCAAGGACCTGCTCGGGGACCAGTCTGTAGAAAACATTGCTGCTGAAGACATTCCAGAACGGCATCGCGATCCCCGCGGCCAGCTCGATCATCAAGGCAGCAGGCAGGCTGCGAACGAGCGACAGCCCGACGTAAGTCGCCCCGCCGATCAGGAGAGCGGTGAGCATGGTGCCAAGCATCGGAGAGGTTCCCCTTATTCTGCCGGCTGCCCAGCTGCCCAGCACATACCCGCAGGGAAATGCGGCCGTAAACCAGCCATATTCGGCCGAGCCGCCGCCAAGCACCTCCGAGACGTAAGGGATATACATCGCCTGCGTAGCCGCTACGCCAAAGCTGGTAACAGAGACGAACAAAGCGAGCGCCACCAGCAGGCGGTTGCCCGAAAACACCCTCCATCCGGCGCGGATCTGACCGAACCAAGCCGCTCCCGCGCCTGATCGGCCTTGTCCAGGAGAAGCAGCGTAGGCAGGTGGCCCCTCCCGAATGCAGCAGATACACAGGAAAGAGCCGGCGAACAGCAAAGACAGGATCAGAAGGAGTGTTCCCGGTTCAAGGACCTGCACGCCAAGACCCGCCAGCGGGAAGGCTAAGGTCCGCATCAGCTGCACGCTTCCCGACATCCATGCATTTTTGCAGGTCAGTTCTTCCGGCCTTACCAGCTTCGGAAGCAGGGCACCGGAAGCAAGGTCGTACATGACAAACGAGCTGATCCAAGATGCCGTATACAATATATATGACTGTCTTTCCCCGGCTATCCACATCAGACCCGCGGCAAGATAAACCACAGCCCGGACGGCTTCCGACAGCTTCATGAACGCCGTTCTTTTCCACCGGTCGATCAGGGGACCGGCAAGCAGCTGAACGCCCCATTGGGAAGCGAAGCTGATCAGCCACAGCCCTCCCATCGCCACTGTGGAGCCTGTCACCTCATACAGCAGCCAGGAGAGGATAAACGTACCGCAAGTGCCGGCGAACATGGACAGCAGCTGGTCCGCATACAGCCATGCGAAATTTGGCGGCCACCGCCTCAGCTGTGCGGAATCACCCTCCGCTTGTTCCGGGCTCTGCCTATTAATCATGGCTGCCAGTCAAAAATTCGTTCAGCTCTCGTTCATGATGGTGAAGTGACTGCGGATTCCAGGCATAGCTGCCGCCCTTCACCCGGATGAGCCCGGCTGCGCGCAGAACGGCCAGATGATGATGCACCGTCGTTTTCCCCAGCCCCAAGGCGTCGGTCAGCTCCTTCAGCGTCTGGTCCTTCCCGGCGATCAGCTTCAAGGCGCGGAGCCTTTTGTCATCTCCCAGCGCCTTGTAGATCTGCACCAGCCTGGCTGGCGGCTCGTAAGGATCCCGGAGCCCCGGCAGGCTGGTCTCGCTGACAGGATAATAGAATACCTTCGTTTGCGGCAGCGAAGCCTCGACCGTAAACGGCCTATAAATGATATGAGGAATGAGCAGCACCTGCTGAACCCCCGGCTCGGGGGTATACTCCACACCGGTTGCCCTCAGGACAGTCTCCTCTGGTGAAAGCGTCCGAAGCCAGGCCGCCTTCTCCTCCGCATCCCGCTTCAGTACGGCCGCCGTTATCTCCCGCTCGCGTTCCATAAACTCCGCGTCCCACAGCTGCAGCAGAGCAATCAGATGGTCCCTAAGCGTATCGGTATCCGTCGTCATCACATCATGAATCAATTGTGGAAAAAAACGGTGTCCTCGGCAGGCATCCATCATCTCTTCCACACCAGCAGCGTCTCCTTCCGCCGCCCGTCTGCGGGCTGGCTCCAAAGCTGTCTCCAGGTACGGGAGCACAAGATAGCGGAACTCCTCCATGCTTAGAGCATGAGTCTCCATTGCAAAGCTTTCAATCGTCTCGCAGCTCAAGGAATGAAGCAGCTGGAGCAGCATTTTCCAGGTGTTATGCTCCTGGCAGAACTGAAGCTCGGCTTCGAGCCGGCTGCTGGCTCTTTGGCGCAGCTGGGCATAATATTCGCCGGGCTTGTCCAGCGACCCGTGAAGCTTCGGGTAGGTCAGCACGGCTGCACCCAGCGCGCACTCATACCAGATGGAGGTTTGCACTTTGGCCTCATAGCTCGTTCTTTTAAAGGAAAGATCCAGCAAGTTCATCCCTATTCTCCTTCCAAAATTCCATGGTATCGATACCGGTGGATTCCAAAATCTGGACTAATATGTTTTTATTCTAATCGATCAGTTTAAGATATTCAATAACTATAGAACATTTAATTCTAATTTTATTGAACGTTAATATAAAAATAGAGCCTGATCTATAAAGATCAGACTCCACTTATCTTACTGGTCATGATTAGTAGGAAGCATACCTTTCCGCATTGGACATCGCCGTCCATACGTCAGGCGTCTCCGCTCCCATATACCAGAAAGCGTAACCGGCTACTCCCCGGTCGGCTGCCATAACATATTTTTTCGTGATGGATCTGCTGTCCTCAATCCATATTTTATGGGTATATCCCTGTTTTTGATATTTGAAAACGTACTGCCCCAGGTTGTCGTCCCAGGTGCGGTTATAGGCCACGGAACGCGTACGGACGCCCTGCTGTGCCAGGTTCAATTCTTCCGAAGTGGCTCCTCCTTCTTTCAGCGTCCAGTCCCGGGTGTAGAATGGCAGGGCCAGGATCGTCTTGGACGATGGCACGGAGCGAAGAAGCTTGTCCAGCGCGCTTTCCACCCAAGGGTAAGAAGATACGGACCCGGCGATCGGGTCGCCGCCCCAATGCTCATCGTAACCCATCAGAATGATATAATCCGCCGCCTGTCCCAGCGCCTTGTAATCAAAGGCTTCCGTCCAGTCGGTTCCAAGGTCCGGCGACACGTCGATCGATACGACGCCGCCCACGGTACGCAGGCTTTGGTCCAGCTCTGTCACGAACGCCGTCAGTGCTTCACGGTCCTGAGGGCTGACATTTTCAAAATCGACGTTGATGCCGTTCAGCCCGTACGATTTGACATAAGCGGTCAGCTGTTTGATCACGCTGTTTTTCTTCGCAGGATCGGTCAAAATATCGTCCGTCAGCTCGGGATCCGAATGATTGCCGAGGAGCGCCCACACTTTTTTATGATTCTGCTTCGCCCAGTTCAGCAGGCTGGCGTCCACGTGGTTGGACAAGGAGCCGCTCCCCTCCTCCAGAAAAAACCAGCGGGGTACGATCGTATTGACGTTGGATGCCTTCACCTTGGCGATAAACTGGGAGATGGTCAATCCGTTCTGCCATCCGACCTGCAGAGAGGACGCTGGCGTGGAATGGATCGCCTGATCCCATGACGAAATTTGCAGCACGCGGTCAAGCACGGCCGCGGTTTCTTCGCGGGTCATGTTGGCTTTGGGGCGGAATTTTCCGTCCGCTCCTTCCATCAGGCCAAGTGAAGCCGCGGCTTTGACATATGGTCGGGCCCATGAGGAAATACTCGCGGCATCCTGATACGGCAGCTGCCCAGCACTGACCGCAGCCGGTTCCTTTTTCAGCGCGCGAACGATCAGGACTGCGGCTTCCTCCCGGGTAATATTCGCCTTCGGCTCAAAGGTGCTGGCGCTTTTCCCCTGAACGATGCCAAGGTTCAGTCCGGCCTGCACCCAGCCGTAATACCAGGATGTGCGCGGAACATCACTAAAAGCCGGGATGTCCCCGTCCACTTCCTTCAATTTAAGCAATCGGTCTGCCATGGCGGTAAACTCGGCACGCGTCACCGTTTTGCGCGGTTCAAACGCTCCCCCTCCCGTTCCTTCAACAACGCCCTCGTGAACGAGGTCGACGATTTCATCCCGGGCGAAGCTCCCCGAAATGTCATGAAAAGGCAGACTCGAGCTGCCGGATGCGGCATATACCGGTCCAGTGCTTGCGGCCAGCATGAATGCTGCAAATAAGGTTACTAACTTTTGCGGTTTAATCAAGGGAGGGTGCCTCACTTTTCATAGAATAGATTTTCTTTCATAGAGTGCTTACTCTTATCCTATCAAAAAGATGCGGACGATTTGATCGCTAAATATTGGTAGATATGGTATAAAAAATATCAAAATAAAGTGGGATGAAAACGGGAAGATACGACAGCATTTTCCATGGACAGGCCTGGAAATTAGACTTATATTACTGTAAGCAGGCATCCAGACTGCCGGTATGAAGCGGCCGGAAATATAGTTGGAATGCCATCGACCGATATTATATTAAGGAGGGATTGTAATGCTGCTGGATCAGCATGAGGCCATTTATTTAAGAGAACTGGTGGAAGAGGATGCAGAGGCGCTTTTTACGCTGCGCCGAAATAACCGCGACTTTCTTCAGCCCTTCGAACCGATTCGTCCCGAGTCGTTCTGGACGCTGGAAGGACAGGTCAAGGACGTGTGGAACGGCATCACGGGCGCTGAGCTGGATCAGGCTTGTGTACTGGGCATCTTTTTAAAGGAATCGGACCGGCTGATCGGTCGGGTTGCCTTGACGGCATTTGCGCGGGGGGTATTTCAAAACGCCAACATCGGCTACTTTATGGCCCAGGATCAGAACGGAAAAGGTTATATGACCGCGGCCGTCCGCATGAGCGTGGATCATGCGTTTCGAAGCCTCGGGCTGCACCGGGTGCAGGCCGGCGTCATGCCGCGGAACCTGCGGTCGCTGCGCGTGCTTGAAAAAGCAGGCTTCCGCCGGGAAGGCCTTGCGGAGCGGTATTTGCAAATCAACGGCGTGTGGGAGGATCATGTTCTGCTTGCCGTGACGGCGGAAGAATGGCCGGGACTCGAGCTGGTGGCGGAATAGCGGAGAGCTATCTTAAAAGGAAGTCTTGCGATTTGCCGGACGATCTTGAGTCCTTCGCGAGACTCTAGATAAGGTTATCCATAGAGTTTCGCAAGGTATTTGTGAGGCATTCATGAGGCATTTGGGAGGGATTCGTGAAGCTCTCGGGGGCTTTCGTGAGACTTTTTCGCGCTTCTTTTGTGTGGCTGTTTGGGCGGAGACCCTTCCCGTGCTACAATGTTACCAGTTCTATAGAAAGAACTACTATACTTTCTGATCTCTTAAAAAACGCAAACACACCAACGGCTGAAAGGTAAACGATATGGAATACTTGTATGAAACAAAACCGGGCAGCTACGAGGACTACGCAAGCGGCAGGGTACTCTATAATGCCCCCGGCGTGACCTCCTTCCCGGTGCGGCTCGGAAGCGAAATCGTCCAGCGGTGCTTCGGCATCCTGGAGGAGCGGGGAATTTCCGGCCCTTATACCCTTTACGATCCCTGCAGCGGCGGAGCCTACCTGCTGACCATAACCGGTCTTCTTCACGGATCAAGGGTCCGGCGGATGTATGCTTCGGATGTCGATCCGAACGCCCTGTCCGTCGCGGGCAAAAATTTGGCGCTCCTGACGAAGCAGGGGCTCAGCGAACGGGAGCTCCAGCTGCGGGAGCTGTACGAAAACTACGGCAAACCTTCGCATAAGGAAGCGCTGGAGAGTTTGGCCCGGCTTGAGTCTGCAGTCTCGGGCCTGACTTTGGACGCAAGCGTCGTTTTTCAGGACAACATTACGGAGCCGCATCACCTGGATCACGTCGATCAGCCGATTCATCTGGTGCTGACCGACCTTCCCTACGGGGATCTCGTCAGCTGGGAAAGCGGCGACGCCGACCCGGTGTCCGCTTTATTCGAGCATATCTATCCGCTGCTCAGCAGCGAAGGTGCGGTCGTCGCGATGATCGCGGACAAAAGCCAAAAGCTGGGGCACGCCCGTTATAAGCGGCTTCAGCATTTCAAGATCGGCAAGCGGCAGGTGGCGATTTTTGAACCGATCCGGGAAACGAAGGCTTGATGGGCCAGAAATGACCGCCGCCAGTATATAAATACAGCAAAGGACAGCCCGCCGGCTGTCCTTTTTCTGTTCATTTTTCGCAGGCTGCCTTCAGCCCAACTTGACCATATGATAATACACATGGCCGTTAATCATAATGTTTTTGTCGGTCTGGTATCCGAGCTTCAGGTACAGCGAATGGGCCTTCGTGTTATCCGTTACAACCGCCATGGCGATTTTACGGTATCCGTATGCACTTGCCCGTTCCTCGGCTGCGCGAATCAGGGACGTGCCGATCCCCCGTCCGCCATATTCCGGTGAGACCGAAAGCGTGTCGATGTAATATTCGTCGAGATCCGCTTCTTTATCCAGCTGCAAATCCGGGTTCTGCTTCATGGATCGCAGCCTCGCAAGGATCGGCCGGTCCAGCTCCGCTGCCTGGTCGCCTCCGTATGCCACCACAAGGCCTACCGGCCGTTCATCCAGTTCCTTCACCAGCGTCTGCTTGTAGCTAAGGCGGCCTTCCTCGGCAGCAAAATAGGCTTCAAGCGCGGCCAGCACGGCCTCCTCGCTGTCCTCTCCGGTTAATTGTTGCGCAACATCGTGCAGCGCATCGTACAGCAGCCGGGCGGCATGATGCGCGTCTTCTCGTTTTGCGGGTCTGATCGTCATAGCTTCCTCCATCATAGCATTACATTGCGTTGGTCTGCCCAGGGAATCCCATTCCCGTGTCAGGCACAATCCCTTCTATTATAGAGTTTCCCACGACGCGGAACAAATTTCCGCAGCCAGCCGCGCAGCCTCCTGCCACGCTACCTCAGTCCGTCCACCGGCCCTGCGGTCTGTCCACTCGACGACGCCTTCCCCGGCCCGTTTGCCTACGACAATGCGAAGCGGCAGGCCGATCAAGTCGGCATCCTTGAACTTCACGCCCGGTCGCTCCTCCCTGTCATCGACGAGGCATTCCACGCCCTGCCGCGCAAGCTCCTTGGCAATCTGGTCCACAACCGCCGCCTGATCCGGATCCTGGGGGGAGACGGGAATCAGATGCACAGAATACGGGGCAATGCCGAGCGGCCAGCACATCCCTTGTTCCGCGGACGATTGCTCGGCCACTGCCGAAAGGAGGCGGGATACGCCGATGCCATAGCAGCCCATGATCATCGTCTGCTCCCTGCCGGCTTCGTCCGTATATCTGGCATCGAGAACGCTGCTGTATTTGGTGCCCAGCTTGAAGACGTGGCCTACTTCGATGCCTTTGGCAAAATGCAGCGTCTCCCCGCAGTTCGGACAGCGGTCCCCCTCCTGCACGCTGCGGTAATTGCCGATATGCGCCGGCTGAAAATCCCGGAACGGCACCACGTTCCGCACGTGCGCATGTTCCTCTCCCGCTCCGGCTACCGCGCCGCCGTGCAGCACGGCATCGCGGTCCAAATATACAGGAATATCAAGGCCGACAGGTCCAGCATAACCGTGAGGCGCTCCCGTCACCTTCAGCACCTCCTGCGGGTCGGCGAGTTCAAGCGTCACGCACCCAATCGCTGCGGTCAGCTTATTCTCGTTGACTTCATGATCTCCCCGTACGACGGCAGCGACTGGCTTATCGTCAGCCATATAAATCATCGTCTTCAAAATATGTGATGAAGGCACCCCAAGGAAGGCGCCCACTTCTTCGATCGTCCTTGTATTCGGCGTGGCGACTTTTTCGATGGCGGGAGCTTGGCGTTCCGCTTCATCCGCCGAATGTTCTCCGGCAGCAGCAGCAGTGGCCTTCTCCAGATTGGCCGCATACCCGCAGGCCAGGCAGCTGACGATCGTATCCTCACCGATTTCCGCGGGCGCCATGAACTCATGCGTTTCCCCTTCACCGCCGATGGCTCCCGCCTCCGCTTCCACCATGCTGAACTTCAGGCCGCAGCGGGTGAAGATGCGGCGGTAAGCATCCCGGACCGCCTGATAGGTCCGGTCCAGCTCCTCCCAGCTGCGGTCAAACGAATACGCATCCTTCATCAGGAACTCGCGCCCCCGGAGCAATCCGAAGCGCGGACGCCGCTCATCCCGGAACTTCGTCTGGATTTGGTACAGGCGAAGCGGGAGCTTGCGGTACGTATTCACCTCGCTCGCGGCAAGCGCCGTGATGACCTCCTCATGCGTCGGTCCGAGCACAAACTCGCGCTCATGCCTGTCCTGCAGGCGGATCAGCTCCGCCCCGTAGGCCCCGTACCGTCCGGAGCGCTCCCACAGCTCGGCCGGCTGCATCGCCGGCAGGTGCAGCTCCTGGAACCCGGCCTGGTCCATTTCTTCACGGAGGATTGTCTCGATCCGGCGCAGCACGCGCCAGCCAAGCGGCAGGTAACTGTAAATTCCCGCAGCCAGCTGCCGGATAAAGCCCGCCCGTAGCAGCAGCTGGTGGCTTCGCGCTTCCGCTTCGGCAGGCGCTTCGCGCAGCGTTGGGATTAGCAGGGACGTTTGCTTGATAATATAACGGCTCATCGCCGATCAGCCTCCTCGTATCTTTTAATGCAGCACATATTCGTGACAAACACAAACTCAAACAACAAAAAACACATCCGTCCTGAAGGGACGAATGTGTTCGTGGTACCACCCTGTATTCAACCGCCGCATGTACGGCAGTCCTTAATTGGCAATATAACGGGATCACCCGGCTATGAATACTCGAACCTGCAGATTCTTTCATCACGGCAGCTACAAGACGGGAAGCTCATGTCCGTGCGCGGAAACCTTTCAGCCAGGGGTTTCTTCTCTGGAAAACGCCGGTCCTCATGAACTGTTACTCTTGATCATCGCTTTGGAAATTTGACAAACCATGGTTTGTTTTTTCCATACTTTACAGGATGATCAGGACCGATGTCAAGAGCCGGATATCACTTCATTTTCTGCAGGAGCTGCACCCGGTAGGCTTCGCTTTCGAGCGACTGAATCTCTTTGTACTCGGCGTCGGTCAGCACTTTCGGCTCGCCCACCGCCTTGGCGGCGAGGTACACCTTCGCGCTTTCCTCCACCACCTCGGTCCGGTAGTACGCTTCGCGCAGATTTTTCCCGGTCGTCACGAGTCCATGATTTTCGAGCAAAATCGAGTTGTGATCCCCGACTTTCTCCGCGACCGCATTGGCCAGCAGATCGGTCGTCGGCAGCACGTAGGGCACAAAGGCGATGTCGCCGACAAGCGCGGCCTGGTCCGGGAACAGCATCGGCAGCTCCTTCGAGACCAGCGTCAACGCGATGCAGTGGGCCGGATGGGTATGCACGATCGCCTGGATATCCGGATTGACCCGGTAGGCAAACAGATGCATCAGTACCTCTGATGACGGCCGCACCTCTTGATCCAGCACGTTACCGGAGTCGATCTCCACCCGGATCCACTGCTCCGGCTCAATGTCTTCGAGTGCAAACCCGCTCGGAGACAGCAGCATGATGTTACCCGCTTTCGCGCTAATGTTCCCGCCCGGTCCCACTACCAGCCCTTTGGCTACGGTTTTCCGGGCATACCGGGTCAACTCTTCCCTGACTTGCTGTTCAAGCTGCACAGTCATTTCTCTCCACTCTCCTTATAGAGGTTGTTCAAAAAGTCCGCTTTTGATCACGAAGTAAATCGTGAAGCTGATTCGGCATCGAATCTTGAATTCAGCCGGGCCTTCCGGTGCTCACGTACCCACACGTACGCTCTGCTCCTCAGTCCCTAGCTTCATCCAATCTTCTCGGTACTGAAAACCGACCTTTTTGAACAAGTAATTATACCGTCTCTTGACGTTTAAAAAGCTTCACGTACTGCTGATAGCGCTCCTCCCACATCGCCGCATCCTCCGGCAAGTAGGTTTCCGGCGGAAAGGACTCAAGAACGACCTGCCGGATCTCGGCAAGGTTCTTCACTTCGCCGTGGGCCAGCGCCTGCATCATCAGATTGCCGATGGCCGTGGCTTCCACCGGCCCGGCAATCACCGGACGACCGGTAACGTTGGCCGTCAGCTGGCACAGCAGCCGGTTCTGGATGCCGCCGCCGACGATATGAATATGCTCCATCCGCTCTCCGGCGAGCTTCTCGATTTCGTCCAGCGTCTGGCGGTATTGAAGCGCCAGGCTTTCGACAATGCAGCGCACGATGGCCGCGCGGGACTCCGGCACCTTCTGCCCGCTGTCCCGGCAGTATTCGCGGATCCGCTGCGGCATGCCGCCCGGCGGCAGGAAGACGGCGTCGGCAGCGTCGATATAGCTGCCGTTCTCCGGCGCCGACAGCGCCAGCTCGGTCAGCTCGTCATACGTGAGCGGCGTTCCTTCCAGCGCCCACGTGCGCCGGCACTCCTGCAGCAGCCACAGCCCCATGATGTTCTTGAGCAGCCGGATTTTGCCGCCCGCTCCCCCTTCATTGCTGAAGAGGCTGTCCCGGCTGAAATCGCTGAGCGCCGGCTGATCGAGCTCGATGCCCATCAGCGACCAGGTTCCGGAGCTGATGAAGGCATACGGGGCAGCCCCCGCCGGAACGGACGCTACCGCAGCCGCCGTGTCGTGGCCCGCCGCGGCGATTACCGCCATGTCCGGCACCTGCAGCTCCTCGCGGATGTCCTGCCGCAGCTGTCCCAGCAGCGTTCCCGGCATCACGATCTCCGAGAACAGCGATTCCGGAATGGACAGCGTGTTCAGAATGCCGCTATGCCATGTACGGCTGCGCGGATCGAGCAGTCCGCTCGTGCTGGCGATCGTATATTCATTGGCCATGACGCCAGACAAATAGTAATGAAACAGATCCGGCATCATCAGCATTTTTAGCCCGCCCGCTCCATAGCCGGAGCGGACCTTCTCCTCGGCATACAGCTGGTAAATCGTGTTGATCGAGGAGGAGCGGATGCCGGTCAGCCGGAACAATTCTTTTTCCGGAATCGCTGAGAACACTTCCGGCATGACCTCCTCTGTCCGCAGGTCACGATAATGATAAGGGTTGCCGGCAAGTCTCCCCTTGGCATCCACCAAGCCGTAATCAACGCCCCAGGTGTCCACCGCCACCGATACCGGGGCACCGCCAGCCATCCGCCGGGAAGCGTGAATGCCCTGCTTCAGCTCATGGAACAGCCGCAGAAAATCCCAGTGAAAATGGTTCCCGAGACGAACCGGTTCGTTACTGAAACGATGCACCTCGTTTACGGTCAGCGTTCGGCCATTGAATGCACCCGTCACGGCGCGTCCGCTGCTTGCCCCGAAATCCACCGCCAGCATGTGTAAGGATTGCGAACCCATTAGCCCACCTCACCCGTAGAAAATGCTTACTTGTACAGCGGTCCGAAGTTTTGGCAGGCCCGGAAGTCCGCTCCCTCCGGATCGCTTGTTCCGAACAGCCCCCAGGCTCTCGGACGGAATACCTGCTCCTCTGCAACGTTGTGCATGCTCACCGGAATGCGCAGGATCGAAGCCAGTGTGATCAGGTCCGCGCCGATATGGCCGTAGCTGATCGCACCGTGGTTGGCTCCCCAGTGATCCATCACGGAATACACGTCTTTGAACGCTCCCTCGCCCGTCAGGTTCGGGGCAAACCAGGTGGTCGGCCACGTCGGGTCGGTCCGCTGATCCAGCTTGTCATGCACTTCCTCGGGCAGGTCGACCGTATATCCTTCGGCAATTTGCAGGACAGGACCAAGCCCTTTGACCAGGTTCAGCCTGGACATCGTTACCGGCATGCCGCCGCGCGTCAGGAAGTCGGACGAGAAGCCTCCCCCGCGGAAATATTCCACTGCCGCCGGGCGCCAGGACGTCGCTTTAAGGCAGTTGTCCGCGTCCTCCTGCGTAATTTCCCAGAACGGCTTCAAGGCAGGCTTGCCGTCCTTCAGCTGCTCCCCGGTACCATCCAGCGCCGCCGGTCCGGAGTTAATCAAATGCAAGAGGCCGTTCGCCGCGGCTCCGCCGAGCTCATGACCGGTCACCCGCTTCACCGCGTCGGGACTCCAGTATGTACGGACGTCAGCAAAGATTTGGGCGGTATTGGTCAGCAGGTATCCGAACAGCATCGATACGCCGTTCAGGCTGTCATTTTCGGTGGCCACCAAATAAGGCGCCCGGATGCCGTTCCAGTCGAACGAGGAATTCAGAATCGCTTCATGAAAGTCACCGTTCGGGAAGTGGTCCGTCCACTGCCGCTGTCCCTGGAAGCCGGATACGATCGCATGATGGCCCATGGCCTCTTCTTCAAAGCCGAGCTCCGCCAGCCGCGGATTGCCCACCATCAGGTCGCGTACGATCTGCGTCATTTTGACAACGGTCTCCCAGTCCTTGTCCTTCTTCTCGCGCGAAGTCCGGATCGCTTCAGGGTTGTTGTCCGGCCCTTCATTGCAGTTCTCCTTCACCCAAGCCATGGCGAGCTTGAACTCTTCCGGATCGTAAATTTCTTCTTCGATCCGCCGCGTAATTTCCGACATGTCCACGTACTCGTTGCGCATGCCCAAATATTCCTGGAAGAAGTCCGGATCGATCATTGAGCCGGCGATGCCCATCGACACCGAGCCGATGGCCAGGTAGGATTTGCCCTTCATCGTTGCAGCGGCCAGACCGGCTCTGGCAAAACGCAGCAGCTTCTCCTGCACGTCGGCAGGAATCGATGGATCGTTCAGATCCTGCACGTCCCGGCCGTAGATGCCGAACGCCGGGAGTCCCTTCTGCGCATGGGCAGATAATACAGCGGCCAAATAGACCGCGCCCGGTCTTTCCGTACCGTTGAATCCCCATACCGCCTTCGGAATCGAAGGATCCATGTCCATCGTTTCCGTTCCGTAGCACCAGCACGGCGTCACAGTGATGGATACGCCTACGCCGGCTTTGGCAAATTTGTCGGCGCAAGCCGCCGCTTCCGCCACGCCTCCGATGCAGGTGTCGGCAATGACGCATTCTACCGGGGAGCCGTCAGGGTAGCGAAGCTGTTCGCCCAGAAAAGCAGCGACCGACTTCGCCAGATTCATGGTCATATCCTCCAGGGACTCCCGAACTCCCTTCCGTCTGCCGTCGATCGTCGGCCGGATGCCGATCTTGGGGAACCCGTGCTTCCATCTTTCGTTCTGGTTAGACATCGTTTGTTTCCTCCTCAGCTTTTCTTATCATTTTTCATTGCTTACGATTGGGGTTACCGGTAACCCTAAAATAAAAAAATATACAGCCTTCCAATCCGTCGTTCCTATGAAAAACGTCAATCGGCATGCATTTTGGGAATACAGAACAAGCCTGGAAGAAAGCGACATGGTTCGATCGGAGCACCGTCACCAAACCGGAACACGTGCTGCTCTCTTAAAAAAGAAGGGTGCTTTCCTGAAATTTCAACGCTGCTGCTCTATATAACATACCGGTCCCGCTGCCTCGTCCGCTCTTTAGATCGTCCTAAGCTCCAGGTACAAAACGCCTTGCATGATTGCTTGAATTGGAATCTGCTGCATTGATGCTGGGTCAAATGCTCAAAAAAATGTATAATGAGTTATCGGTAACTTTAAAATAACAATGAAAGCGATTACTGTCAATCCGTATTTTCTTTTATCCGGGCGGTTCTGATAGAATATACAGCAAAGAGGGGTTTACATTGGTAACGATTTACGATATAGCGCAAAAGGCCAACGTCTCGGCCATGACGGTCTCCAAGGTCATCAACAATACCGGGCGGATCAGTGAGGAGACACGCCGCAAAGTCAAAAAAGTGATGGAAGAGCTTAATTACATACCGAATTCAAATGCCCGGAGCCTTGTCCTGCAGCAGACCCAAATTCTGTCCCTGCTCATCACGGACATCACCAACCCGTTCTATACGAGCCTGGCCCGCGGTGCCGAAGACGGTGCCAAACAGTACGGCTATCGCCTTCTGTTCGGCAACAGCGACGAGGATTACGTGAAGGAAAAGGATTATGTCGACATGATCCTGTCCACGCGGGTCGATGGCGTGCTGTTTGCTCCGGCCGGGGACCTGTCGCTGAAAAATCTCGAGAAGCTGCGGGCTCACAACATCCCATTCGTCATTATGGACCGGGCAGTGCCCGGAATCGAGTCGGATATGATCTGCGGGGACAGCAAGGAAGGCGCCCGGAAGCTTGTCGATTACCTGATCGGGCTGGGCCATCGCCGCATCGCGCTCGTCAACGGTTCCCTGGACGTCTCCACGGCCCGGCTCCGTTATGAGGGATACGCGGAGGCGTTGGCGCTTCAGGGCATCCCGCTGGATGAGACGCTCATCATCCACCAGAACTACCGCGATTACCATGCGGATGATCATCTGGAGCAGCTGCTCGAGCAGCCTTCTCCTCCGACCGCGATTTTTGCGGCCAACAACGTATTGGCGGTCGGTGTAATCCGCGATCTGCGCGAGCGCGGCATCCGGGTGCCGGAGGACATCTCCGTCGTTTGCTTCGACGACCTCGATCTCTCGTCGGCGCTGGACCCGTTTCTGACGGTGGCGGCACAGCCGGCTTACCAGTTTGGCGCCATGGGCATCCAGCTGCTGGTGGAGCGGATCCGGGGCAGCTCGGTTCCGGAGTCCCGTAAGGTGATCCTGCCGTCGGAGCTGGTGATCCGCTCGTCTGCCAAACCTATCTAAGTCACAGCAAGAGGTGAGTTTCATTTTACAAAAAAGTATGACCCGGGGGCATTGGTCCAAACGGCTGCTCACGCCCCCTAAAATTCTGGTGTTCGGGTTTCTGATCATGATCGCTGCCGGGACCCTGCTTCTGACGCTGCCGGCAGCGTCGGCTACCGGTATCTCGATCGGGCCCCTGAACGCGCTGTTCACGGCAACTTCAGCCGCCTGCGTGACCGGCCTTACAGTCGTCGACACGGGAACGGCTTTTTCCGTGTTCGGACAAACCGTCATTCTGCTATTGGTCCAAATCGGCGGCATCGGCTTCATGACGATGGCAACGCTGATCGCGCTCGTGCTGAACAAGCGGATTTCGCTGAGAGAGCGGCTGGTTTTGCAGGAAGCGCTGAACCACGGCACCATTGACGGCGTTGTCCGGCTGGTCAAGAAGGTTATCCTGTATTCCCTGCTGATCGAAGTGGTGGGAGCGCTGCTGCTTGCGGTCCATTATGTCTTTTCCCTTTCTCTGCCGCTGGGCAAGGCCGTCTATTTCGGTGTCTATCACAGCATCTCGCTGTTTAACAACGCTGGATTCGATTTGATGGGAAGCGTGCAGGGACCGTTCAGCGGTATGGCCTCCTTCGTGAGCGACCCGTATATGAATATCGTCCTGATGGCACTTATTTTTCTGGGCGGGATCGGCTTCATCGTGCTGTCAGACCTGCTGGAATACCCGAAGGTCCGCAAAATCTCACTGCACAGCAAGGTTGTGCTCAGCGCGACCGCGGTGCTTGTCTTCGTCGGCGGCCTCGTCATTTTCTTGATGGAGGTCAACAATCCGCGAACGTTGGGTCCGCTTAATACAGGCGGCAAGATTTGGGCTTCGCTGTTCCAATCGGTGACGACCCGCTCCGGCGGTGTCAATACGGTCGATATCGGCGGCCTTCACCAGTCAACGCAGTTCTTCATGATCCTGTTGATGTTCATCGGCGCGGCGCCCGGCTCGACCGGCGGCGGCATCAAGATTACGACGTTTGTGCTGCTCCTGGGTGCCGTGCATGCGATGATCCGCGGCCGGGAGGATGTCGTCCTGTTCCGCAAACGGATCGCCAAGGATGTGGTGTACAAAGCCATCACGCTGACGCTCCTTTCCATTCTGCTGATCATCCTGTTTGCCATGCTGCTGTCGGTGACGGAAGACCATGATTTTATGTCAATCCTGTTTGAATCGGCTTCGGCCTTCGGCACGACAGGCATCTCCATGGGACTGACCACCGAGCTCAGCCCCTTCGGCAAGGTATGGGTGATCTGCCTGATGTACCTGGGCCGATTGGGTCCGCTTACCCTTGCGTACGCGCTGACCCGGGACAACAAGAAGGAGCCGTACAATCATCCGGAAGGGAAAATCATTATCGGTTAAACCCGTTGTGAGTCTCAACTTATGCGGGGATTGCAATTTTTTGAAATGAGGCTGTCGATATGAGTATTGAGCAACAAATGTATGATGAAGTTATTGAACTTATCAGAAAAAGGTATCCGACAGGCTGGGGCGGCGCTGCAGCCGTCCGGCTTATAGACGGAACGATCCTCACCAGCGTGGCTCCCGAAGTCATCAACGACTCCACTCATCTATGTATGGAGACGGGGGCTATATTGGAGGCCCACAAGCTGAACAAGAAGGTAACGCATTCCATCTGCTTGGCACGGGATGACGAGATGTCGCCGTACAAGGTGCTTTCTCCTTGCGGGGTGTGCCAGGAACGTTTATTTTATTGGGGTCCAGACGTGAAATGCGCCGTCACGGTCCCGGGCGGCGAGCTCGTCTTCAAAACGTTGTCGGAAATTCAGCCGTATCACTGGAGCACCGCTTATGACGATCTGAAAGAAAAATGGGCGACATCCTGATGCACTGCCGAATGCCAAAAGAGGCTCCCCTTCATGGGGAGCCTCTTTGTCATACCGCCGACGTCTTTACATCAGCTTCTGGATTTCATCCTTCAGCACCTCGGACTGCGGCCCGAACACCACCTGGACGGCGCCTTTGCCGAGCCGCATGACGCCGGAAGCACCGAGCTGCTTCAGTCCTTGATCGTTGACGACCGACTCGTCTTTAACGACAAGACGCAGACGGGTAATGCATGCATCGATACTCTCGATGTTGTCCGTGCCCCCGATATTCGCGAGCACTCTGGCTGCCTTGCTGTCCGATGCCGCAACGCCCGCATCTGCTGCGCCGCCTTCTATTGCTTCGTCCGCCACCTGAACATCATCCTCCCGACCCGGCGTTTTCAGGTTGAGCTTCACGATCAGCACCCGGAACAGGACGTAGTACACGACCGCGAAGACCAGACCTACCGGAATGAGCAGCAGCGGCTTGGTGGACAGCGGATAGTTCAGCGCATAATCGATAAAACCGGCCGAGAATCCGAATCCGAGCTTCACGCCCAGCGCATACATCACGTAACCGGCCACCCCCGCCAGCACTGCATGTATACCATATAGTACAGGAGCGACGAACATGAATGCAAATTCAAGCGGTTCCGTAATCCCTGTCAGGAATGAAGCGACTGCGGCACCGATAAAGATCGAGGCCACCGCCTTGCGCTTCTCCTTCTTGGCGGTATGAATAATAGCCAGTGCCGCTGCCGGCAGGCCGAACATCATAATCGGGAAGAAACCGGTCATGAACATGCCCGCGGATTTGTCTCCCGCAAAGAACCGGTACAGGTCGCCGTGAACGACCTTGCCTGCCGCGTCGGTATAATCCCCGATCTGGAACCAGACGATCGAGTTGATAATATGGTGCAGGCCGAACGGAACGAGCAGTCGGTTTGCGATCAAGTATACCGCACTGCCGATTCCGCCGAGGCTGACGATCCAGCGGCCGAACGTATCCAGCACGTCCTGGACAGGCCCCCAGATGAGGCCGAGAATGATGCCGACGAATACCATCGTGACGGACGTAATAATCGGCACAAAGCGTTTGCCGCCGAAAAATCCGAGCCAGTCCGGCAGCTTGATTTTATGAAAACGGTTGTATAAATAGGCGGAAATCAGACCGACGATGATGCCTCCGAGAACCCCTGTGTTAAGCTCCGCGCCTTTATCCATAACGGTCGTAAACGCAAGCGGTACCTTAACCAGCACCTTTAAGAGAATAATGTGGCCGATGACGGCAGAAAGCGCGGCGACGGCGTCACCCGTCAATCCGATAGCCACCCCGACGGCAAAGATGAGCGGCAGGTTATCGAAGATCGTCGATCCGCCGGCATCCAGAAACGGTGCAATGTAGTGGTTCAGGAACCATCCCACCTGGTTGCCCAAGTGGAAGTCCTTAATATAGTCGATGTTGCCAAAACGCATCAGAATCGCCGCCGCCGGCAGCGTCGCCACCGGAAGCATCAGCGACTTCCCGATTTTTTGCAGAAATGCTAGCATGTTCTGTCATCCCTTTCTCGTCGAAAGTAGCTTTAGGATTTAAGCGTAACGCTCAGGATTTCGGTCTGTCCGGCGGTTACGGCCCCCAGCTTCGTTTCCATCTGCTCCACTTTGTCTTCGCTGTTCGTGATAATGACCGGCGTTACGGTCGGCAGACCTGCCGCGCGAATCGCCTCGATGTCGAATTCGATCAGCGTTTGCCCCGCCTTCACCTTGTCTCCCGTGTTGACATGGCTTGTAAATCCGCTGCCTTTCAGCCCTACTGTGTTAATGCCGATATGAAACAGGAACTGCAGGCCGTTCTCATGCTCTACAATGACCGCATGCTTGGACTTGATCACGTGAGCAACGACGCCGTCAAACGGAGCGATCAGCTTGCCGTCGGCAGGCTCAATGGCGAGCCCTTTGCCCATATGTCCGCCTGCAAAAGCTTCATCCGGGACCTGATCAAGCGGTACAGCCGTACCTGTAAGCGGGGACGTAATCTCTAGCGTTTGCTGTTTTTTGGATTTCCATTTTGAAAACATGAATATTCCTCCTTGACGAAATCTGCGTGAATCTCCGATCGGTTGTCATCATCCGGGCTATGAAAAAAGGATCTTTTCCATTATGTCCAGGAACGGATGAACTATGTGGGAACCTGTTATATGCTTGCGGTTGGAAGCTGCCTGAGAACGCAACCTTTGAAACGGAAGCGATTTCAAAACGTTGGGAGCTCCCTCCAATGCCACACACTCCTCCCCAAAAGACCAACAAAAAAAGCCAAGAATAGACTCCACGCAGGAATCGATTCTTGGCTCATGCCCAATGTTAAGGTAACACGCCAATTTCAAGTATTCACTTATGTGCCTATATTAAAACAAGATACAGCGATACGTCAATAGCCAATCTATTCAATTTTGTATCCTGGTCGATAAGCTCTTATTCTGGAATGTTACTCAGGTTGTGGTTGTGGTTGTAAATGCGCCTCTGACTGCGGCTGCGAAGGCGGTTGTGTCTGTGCCTCCGAACCTTGCTTATTCCGACTGCGGAAATTCCCAACGATCAACAGCACTGCCGGTATAACGAATCCCGGGAACACCGCCATCATCGGGTAAACAATTCCGGACCATTCCAGCTCCGCCGTGTTGCGAAGAACCCAAAGGGACAACGGCAGCAGCAAAAAGGAAAAGGGAATCACCAAGTTCTTGTAGCTAATCACGTTAAAGCACTGCACGGTTACAATCACGGTGACATACAAGCAGATCAGGAGCTTCATGAACGATGTAATCAGCCAAATAATCCCCACAATGACCTCTGCCCGTTCCAGCACCCGCTCAATCCGGATCTCACGTGCCACGTCATAGACTGCATAAGGGGATCGAGCCGTCAGGTCCACGCCAAGCACCATGATCGTGATCAAGCTGAGCAGTGTACCTGAAATCAGGGTACCCACGCTGGTGATATAAAAATATTTTTTTATTTTTTGCTGGTTTTGTACAAACGGGATCAGCATAAGACAGATAACAATTTCTAGCGAGGGAAACCCCAGCAGTGGGTAGCCTGCCTTAATCGATGGCGTTATCCCTTCGGGAAACATCGGAAACAACTCTCCAGGATGCATTTTAGGGATCAAGAGCAGCGCTGTAATAATAAAAACGGACATCGCCCACGGAAACAAAATTTCCCCCGTCCTTCCAATAACTTCAATCCCTAAAAAGCAGCCGTAAATCGCGGGGATCAAGATCACCGCCATATTAACAACCAATGGCGTTTGGGGGAGCACAACCGAGCCGATAAAATTACCGATGTTCCGTAACACATATGCGGTCAAAATCAAAAAATAGAACATGTATACAACGGCTATAGCTGATCCGAACCACTTTCCCGTCAGTAAGCGGCCGTACTGGATAATCGTCTGCTGCGGATACCGAAAGCCGAGTTTCATATAGAGCGTGATGAGACCAAGCTGAATGATTCCGACGATAATGACGCTGAACCAGGCGTCTTGTCCAGCAATGGACACAAGCGTATGCGGCTGAACGAGCGCGGCCGTGCCGATAATATACAAATACATGATCAAAGCAAACTGTTGAGCCGAAATTTTACCCTTATCCATGGACCACCCTGCCCTCCGTCACCCAATTCATGACTGGCTTGGCGAGAGGTCCGAAAATATGGCCCATCACGATCACGAAAGACGGCAGGGGGATGTCCGTGATCAGCAGCATATACAGAAACCCTCCGACCAGCAAGATTGTCGTCGAACTCCATAGATCCTTTTTGGACGCCTGCCGGCGGAGCGCAATAAAATTCAGGATCACAGCCACAAAGATTGCTGCAGTAATGATATAATCGGGACCCACGAAAAACACCTCACTTCATATTTTGCAGATAGGATTGATTGCGTACTCCCGTCGAATAGATCTCCACGTCGCTACTGACGACCGTCCGGATTTCAGGGAATAGCGTTTCCCATTCTTCCTTATGAACCTTCCAGTATGAAGGGCTGGCCTTATATACCAGGTTCCCGTAACCCAGCGCATCGCTGTCCAGTTCATGCTGAAGGGTGGAAATGGTGCCGTTTACCATCTTGTTGACCTGCTGCTCGGCTTCTTTTTCCAGCCAGCTGATCGTTTCCTTTTTGTCTACCCTGATTTTGCGGCTGTCAACGTCAAACACGCTTGCCCTTTGTTTGATCCGAACAACGACTTCCGGCTTTCCACGGCTGAACCGGGCTTTCACCGAAGCCTTACTGTGCAGGACCGCGATATGTACCTTTCCTTCCTCAACGGGAATCGGCACGACAAGCCGCTGCACTTTATTTTTGATAATGGCAAGCCCCTTGGAATCGAATGGGTTCAAATAACCCGTTAGCTTCCCATTTTTGAACACGGCCATATTTCCGATCCGCAAATAGCCGTCAGGCGAAATCTTCTCGACATTTTCCTTTGTTCCCGCCTTTTCCGAATCACCGATGAACTCAACGCTCCCGGTAACGGCCATTTCCCCGGGGTCATTCAATTTAAGAATAAAATCCTTCATACTAACGGGATAGGCTGCGCTCGCCCGCTTGTTGTAGCTTTCTAGCGTTTTGTACATCTGCTTGACCGGTAATTTTTCCATATTGGTCAAGGTTTCCAATACTTGGGCCGCTGTTCCGTGTTTCGCGACAAGTAAAGAAAAATCGATCCGGATCTCCGGGTCCCGGTCAATTAAATCGAATAAGCCATCAACCCCTTTCTTCGCCAAATCTTCACCAATAATCATCATTTGGTTGTGGGCGAAGTAAAAGCGGCGCGGCGCGACATTGTCCATATTCTGCAATGCGTCCAGTATCGTCTTGCCCCTTCCGATATATTTCGTCACCGGAATTCCGCTGGTTCCCCCTCCGCCGCCCGGACTGCTCTCCGAAGCCTGGCTTGGCACCACAACCTGCAGAGACACGAGAATGTTATCCGGATTGTCCGGATCTACGTCCAGCCCCATGCCCAAAACGATGGAGAGCTGGTCCAAAAACTTGATATCCCAGCAGCCTGACAGGGGAAGCAAGAGCATCAGACATAAAGTGATATGACAGATTCGTTGAAACATATCATCGCTCTCTCCCTTCATGACAGAATCTCGAATACCGTTTTTGGAATCTCGCATGACATCCGGTTATACTTCTTTCGGATCCTGCGTTTGATGCGGCTCATTCTCGTCCCTATCCGCCTGTTGATTGCCCATCGTGCCTTCCCGGAACCGGACCGGATCATTTCTGCTAGTCAGCTTTGGCCGTTTCTTCATATGATCCAGAGGCGCCCGGATCATTGAATCCTTCAGCTCAGAAAGAATAATCGGCGAATAGGGTGTCATATAAGGCACGTTTAGGGATTTTAGGCTGCACAAATGCAGTACCATCATAAGCAGCGTACAGGCAATCCCATAGATGCCGAATAGCGATGCCGCGATCAGCATAATAAAACGGAGCATCCGTGCGGCAATTCCGATGTTATAGGCCGGGGACACGAAACTCGCAATGGCCGTCAGCGACACGACGATGACGACGACGGGGGATACGATCCCCGCTTCGACCGCAGCCTGCCCCAAAACGAGGCCTCCCACGATCGAAATGGTGTTCCCGACCGACCGGGGCATCCGCACGCCAGCCTCCCGCAAAATTTCAAATACCGTTTCCATGATAAAGGCCTCGACAAAGGCGGGAAAAGGAACTCCCTCCCGCTGCACCGCCAGCTTCAGCAGCCAAGAGGTCGGAATCATTTCCTGGTGAAATCCGATGATCGCCACGTAAAAAGAAGGAAGCAGCAGGCCAATAAGGAACGAGGAGAAGCGCAGGATCCGGATCAAACTGCCAACATCAAACCGGTTGTAGTAATCCTCCGAGGCCTGGAAAAACATGTTGAAGGTAGTCGGAAGGAGCAGCACAAATGGGGTTCCATCCACCAAGATAGCAATGCGGCCTTCCAGAAGGCTGGCGGCGATCACGTCAGGACGTTCACTGTGATAGATAGTTGGAAAAATCGTCTTGTTCGTATTTTCGATGAGCTCCTCAATATACCCCGACTCCAGGACACCGTCGATATCAATGACCGAGAGACGCTTCCGGACCTCATCCACATTTTTTTCGTCCACGATGCCGTGAATATACATGATGCCTACGTCGGTCTGCGTGACTCTTCCCAGCTGCATTTCTTCCAGCCACAGATTCGGACTTTTGATCTTCCTTCTGAGCAGCGCCGTGTTGGTGCGAATCGATTCCGTAAAGCCTTCCCGCGGGCCGCGGATGACCGTCTGGGACTCCGGCTCGCTGACGCTCCGCCGTTCTCCCCCTTTGGTGCTGGCGATAACCGCAATGCCAATCCGGTCAATAAAAAGAATCGTATCTCCGGACATCAGATGAATATACAGCTTACTCCACTCAGAGATTTCGTAGATTTCGCCGACGGCCAGCGCCTTTTCCTTGAACAGACGCAAAAATCTCTCGTCCTCTTCCGACGCTGCACCCGGCTCATCCTCATTGATATCTTCACTGAACCTGCCCTTTTCAGGGTCTTCGCCTTCTATTCCTTCCTTGACGTTCTGTTCCAGTTCCCACGCCTCGTTAAGCTCTGCTTCCGATGCGAACTGCTTGATTTCATTCAAGACGGTTTCGATCGCAAATTCTGAAACCGATGACGTGTCGACGAGCCCGTCGATATATACAAAGGCGACTTTCCGGCCTAAATTCCGGGCAACAATGTTGCGGATGACCAGGTCATTGCTGCCGCCCATGTCCTTGTTTAGCCGGTCCAGATTACTTTTCAACTCGCGGTACAGCCTGTCCGGGTGCAGCTCTGGCGGATCCGTCCCCACGGATTCCTGATACGGTGAGCCGTTCTTCCCAGCCTGGTTTGAAGGCTGCTGTTGTGTTGAAGCATTGCGGGATTTCTTTTTGCCAACCATCCGGGTCTCCACCTTGTCCATTTATGATGCTTATACTTTCCAAGTCAGGGTAATTTCATCCAAATCGGTTTCCTTGCAAGCACAAAAAAACGCAGGGTTTACACCCTGCGCTGCTTAAAAACGGCAACTACTCTTTTTTCAATTTCTGGAACAAACCCTGCCGCCGGCTTACTAAGCCTTTCTCCAAGGCATAACGCGTCAGCTGAACCCGGTTCTCCAAATGAAGCTTCTGCAATATGTTTTTCAGGTGGTTTTTAACCGTCTGGTCAGAAATCTTGAGCTCGGCGGCAATTTCCTTGTTGGTGAGCCCCGAAGCCACCCAATTTAAAATTTCGCGCTCCCGCGCAGTCAACGTCTCATGATGCTCCGGACTCTTGGGGGCAAGCGGAAATTCCCTTAAAATTTGCGTGGCAAGTTCCCGGCTGAGCGGCGCTTCGTCGCTCATGATCCCCCGTAAATACTCAAGCCATGTCGACGGGGATAAATTTTTGAGCAGATAGCCCTGCGCTCCCTGCTTTAATGCCTCGAACAAATGCGTCACATCGTCCGACACCGTGATCATAACGATTTTGACGTAAGGATACTGCAGCTTGATCTGCCTTGTCGCCTCTAACCCGCCAATGCCCTGCATTTGGATGTCCATCAGGATCAGGTCGGGCATCAATAACTCGGTCATACTTACGGCTTCCTCGCCGCTGTGGGCCATGCCGACCACTTCAAACGCCGGGTCAGCCGACAGGATTTCGGTCACCGCTTCGCGCGCATGAGCGGAATCATCGGCAACCAGCACTCTGAACGTATTCAATGGTTATGGGCCTCCTTTCTGATCTCCACCCGGCTGCCCCGCTGCATCGGCAGAATCAGCATTTTCCAGCCAAGCTCCTCGGCGCGCTCCTTCATGATCCGAAGGCCGTACCGGTCCTTCAAATGAAATGGATCCGTATGAATCCCTCGCCCGTTGTCATCGACGAAAACCGTCCAGCCCCGGACGTCCAGCGTGCCTTTGATCGTCACCTTGGTGGCATGGGCATGCTTGTGAATGTTCAGCAGCGCTTCCCGGATGCAGGCCAGAAGCTCCACTTTTTCCTTGGCGCTCAAGGCCGCATCCGGAATGGACCAATCGATCCAGGGCTGGATCAGCGTTTCCTTGGCTGTATGTTCGATCCTTGAACGCATTGAAGCCTGATATTCCCGCTCCTCCGGCGATTCCGGATAGCGAAGATTGGCGATCGCCTGCCGCACGTACCGGTTCACCTCATGAACCGATTTGCGCAGCTCCTGGAAGTCCGCCGATTCCCGGGCTCCCCGGCCGCGCGACTCCGCCCGGTCCATCTTGACAGACAGCAGAAACAGGGACTGCGCGATGCCGTCATGCAGTTCCCTGGCAAGCAGATCCCGTTCTTCCAGGGCTGCTTTTTCCGCCCGCTCCCGGTTCAGCTCCTCCTGCACCTGTTCCAGCCTCCGGAACAGCATGCTGAGCAGGGTCATGCTGATAAAAAACAGAAACACCGGCGTAAGAAAATTACCCACCTTCATCGATATATAAGGCATCAGAAACGCATGCCTCGCATATTCCCATATCCCTACAGCCAGTGTAGGAATAATCAATATCATCCACTTGATTTGTTTATAGGACATGCCTTGATCCGCACCTTCCCCGGGTACTCCCGGCATATTCAGACTTGTCTCTATTGTATCACGGCCCGCCCGGCGTATGTTAGAACGGTTCGTGTCACATACTACGAAGCGAACTTGTCTTTGTTTGGACGTTTGGATGGAAGCATCGACAACGAACAACCGGGAGGACCTTATGCGCACAAGGCTTTATGCAACGCTATCCATGCTGCTTTTGACGATTTCGGTGACGGCTGCTCCGGCGGCGGGGGCTTCTCCCGTAAACCAAGGCAGAGAGTACTATGAACAAAGGGGAGACGTCATCTGGGAGATTCCGAATCGGGAAAAGATTATAGCACTGACCTTCGATGACGGGCCGGATCCTGAGGATACGCCGCAGATTCTCGACCTGCTGAAGCAGTATCACGCAAAGGCAACGTTTTTTGTCGTCGGCAAACAGGTTCAGAAGCACCCGGAGCTGGCCAAGCGGCAGGTGGCCGAAGGCCATGAGCTTGCCAACCACACCTTCGACCATATGTATTTTAACCGCCGGAGCTCACCGGAGGTCATCGTGCGGGAGCTGCGGGAAACCCAGGAAGCCATATACCAGGTTACCGGTAAAAAAACTTACCTGTTTCGCCCTCCAGGAGGATATTATAGCGACCGTATGATCCAAATTTGCAAGAAGGAGGGTTATCTCGTCGTCATGTGGTCCTGGCATCAGGACACTTGGGACTGGAATCGGCCGGGCGTCGCCAAGATCGTGAACAAGGTGCTGAACAACGCGCGCAACGGCGACATCGTCCTGATGCATGACCACGTGGAGGGCAAGTCTCAAACGGTCGACGCGTTAAAACAAATCCTGCCTGAATTGCAGAAGCGCGGATATCGCTTCGTTACCGTATCGGAGTTGGTAGAGTACAACATTCCTTGAGGGGCGTTTACACGCGCCCCTTTTTTGGTGCTTCCTCCCCGGGCCATTCGCGTTGGAATTGCGCAAGAAACTGCTCCATAAATGCGTGGCGGGCAGCAGCCTCCTCCTGGGCCGCCGGCGTATTCATCAGATCTTTCAGCTTCAGCAGCTTCTCGTAAAAATGGTTCACCGTCGTCCCCTGCCGGCTGCGGTATTCCTCCTGGGTCATGCTAGTCCGCGGCGGCTCGTCAGGGTCATACATGAGTCTTCCCCGTGATCCGCCAAAGGCAAACGTGCGGGCAATACCGATCGCTCCGATGGCGTCCAGACGGTCTGCGTCCTGCACGACCCGCCCCTCCAAAGTCGACATGGGCCTGCCGCCTCCGCCGCCATAAGACATTGTCCCGATGATCTCCAGCACATGATCCACGAGCGCCGCATCCGCCCCATGGTCCGTGAGCCAAGAGGAAATAGCTGCCATGCCCTCCTCTTTCGAAGCTACGATTTTCTCGTCGGCCAGGTCATGAAAAAGGGCCGCCAGCTGGCAGACGACCAGGTCGGCCCCTTCCTGCTCCGCCAGCCTCTTCGCCCACTCCGCCACCCGGTAAATATGCCACCAGTCGTGGCCGGACGGCTCAGACTTTAAACGATCCTTCACGTATTCCCTTGCTTCCATAATCATTCGGTCGGTCTCCATATGCTTTCCTCCAAGCAGTTTTATTTTTCTGAACAATCACGGTTGAAACCGAACATATATTCGCCTATAATACAATGCATAGCTCTTTTAATAAATGAGGTGAAATGATGATCAACCGAACCTGTGAACCGTCGGCGAGTTTCAATTCTACCATGAAAGAGGCTGCTTGGACACAGACCAGCCGCTTGCTGGAGGAATCCCTCCGCCGTCACCTGAAAGTAACCCTGTACCTTGCCGGTGCCGGACCCGAACAAGAAATCCGGGGCTTCGTCACCGTGATTAACACCTATCTGGAAGAGATCAAGTTTAGAGCTGAAGACGAATGGCTGTGGATCAAATTCAGCGAGATCGCTTCCGCGCATACATAAAGCTGGCTTGGAGGAAGACAAGGAGCCCTTAGCGAAAATGTTACAAGGGAAACCGGCTTATATCATATTGGAATGCAGCGGTTTCTCGAATACATATTACTGAGCAAACGGAGGAATTAGCTATGAGCGATGATTTGAAATATCCTATCGGACTTTGCGTAACGAAAAAAGAACTGAACGGAGATGAGCGGACAGCATTGATCGGCGAAATCCGCAGCCTGCCTTCGAAGCTGCGGCAAGCCGTCAGCGGATGGTCCAAGGAGCAGCTGGACACGCCTTATCGGCCGGGCGGCTGGACCGTCCGTCAAGTCGTGCACCATATCGGAGACAGCCACATGAACAGCCTGATTCGGCTTAAACTTGCTTTAACCGAGGATAATCCGGTGATAAAACCTTATGAGGAGCAATTATGGGCTGAACTTGCCGATTCCGCGCTGCCTGATCCGGAGATTTCCCTGAATCTGCTGGAGGCGCTGCATGTACGGTTTGTGCTAGTTCTGGAAAGCTTGAACAGCGACCAGTGGCTCAGAACATACATCCATCCGGCGAACGGAGAAACCAATTTGAACGAGCATCTATGCACTTATGCTTGGCATGGCAACCACCATCTTGCGCACATCACGACCCTCAAAGAACGAATGGGCTGGTAAGGCGGGATTCAAGTTCTTCGGTATGACGCCCTTCCTCAAATGAAATACTAACCAAAATGGTATGATTGAGGCAGGTGTTCTCATGAGTAAAATCTTGTCCATCTACGGCAGAGATGTGAAAAACATTGTCACGAACTGGGCCGCGCTCGTCATCATCGCCGGTCTTGTTATGCTTCCTTCCCTGTACGCCTGGTTCAACATCAAGGCATCCTGGGATCCCTACGGCAATACCGGTGATATTGCGATTGCCGTCGCGAACAACGACAAAGGGACGACGATGAAGGGACAGTCGCTGAATCTCGGCAAGGAGGTCGTCGCCTCGCTGAAGGACAATCATAAGCTGGGATGGAGGTTCGTCTCCGAGGCGGATGCCATGAGAGGCGTTCGGCACGGGGATTACTATGCAAGCATCATCATCCCGGACAATTTTTCGGCCGCGATTGCCACGGTGCTGTCGGACAACCCGACCCACGCCGAAATTTTGTATTATGTGAACGAAAAGATCAATGCGGTATCCCCGAAGATTACATCTTCCGGAGCAAGCGGCATCATCCAGGAAGTCAGCAAAAATTTCGTCAAAACCGCCAACGGCACGATTTTTAAAATTTTCAATGAGCTAGGTATCGAGCTGCAAAATCAGCTGCCGACCATTGAGAAGGTCCGCTCGCTGGTGTTTGAGCTGGAGAAAAATTTCCCGGAAATCAACCAAGCCGTAAACACGGCGGCACAGGACATCCATACGACCAACGAGCTGGTATCCAAAGCTCAAGGGGCGCTGCCCATAGTGACCGACCTGGCCAAGAACGGGCAGCAGTTGGCGGCTGGTCTGGACGATTTTATGGGCAAGGCTTCCACGGCTGCCAAGGATATCGCGCCGAACGTAAAGCAGGATCTGCTGCTTCTGCAGCAGACGTCCATGGCTACGGAGCAGCTGACCGCGCTGCTGAAGGATCCCGACGTCGATCCGCAGACTGCGCTTGATGCGCTGGACCGGATATCCTCCAGGTTAACAACCGGCCTGGAAGTACAGGAAGCGCTGATCAGCTGGTTCGACCGGCTGAACCAGACCGCAGGCGGCCGACTGGATTTTGTCAGCTCCAAGCTGAAGCAGGTCCGGGACAAAATGCAGTCTCAGCTGACCCTTGTCAATCAAATCCGCAGCGGGGTAAAGAAAGGCGAGAAACCGGCCATGGATCTGGTGAATAAGCTGAACACAATCTCCTGCGACGTATCCGATCTATTAGGGGACATCCTCGGACGGTATGACAGCGAAATTCAGCCGGCGATCGCAAGCGGGCTGCAAAAGGCGGTCAAGTCCGCCGCCGAAGCGAAGAAAGTGATGGATTCTGCGGTTCAGAGCCTGCCCGACGTCAAGAAGGTGCTGTCCGACGCTTCCAAGGGATTGGCGATCGGCACGCAGGGCATTTCCGTCATCCAGAAGGAGCTTCCGGGCGTGGAAGCCAAAGTCAAGGAGCTGGCGGACCGGATGCGCAAATTCGAATCGGAGGGCAACCTGCAGGAAGTCATCGACCTTCTGAAAAACAACTTCCAGCAGGAAGGACAGTTCTTCGCCGAGCCTGTCGTGCTGAAGGAGAATCAGCTGTTTCCGATACCGAATTACGGATCCGCCATGTCCCCCTTCTTCTCAACGCTGGCGCTCTGGGTCGGTGCGACACTGCTCGTATCCCTGGTGACTACGGAAGTGCATTCGCCTGCAGCCGGGTCGGATTATAACAGCGTCCAGATTTATTTCGGCCGGTTTCTGACCTTCCTGACGCTGGCGCTGCTGCAATCGGTCCTCGTCACGGCAGGCGATATGTTCCTCTTGGGAACCTATGTGGTGGACAAAGGCTGGTTCATCTTATTCGGATTGGTCAACAGTGCGGTCTTTATGCTGATTGTCTACACGCTCGTTTCCGTGTTCGGCAATGTCGGCAAGGCGCTTGCCATCGTTCTGCTGGTGCTGCAGCTGGCCGGATCGGGCGGAACCTTTCCGATCCAGACGACACCGCCGTTCTTCCGGGCGATCCATCCGTTCCTTCCGTTCACCTACGGCATCAGCATGATGCGCGAAGCGGTGGGAGGCATGATCTGGAGCGTCGTCCGCAGCGATCTGCTCATCATGTGCGTGTATGTCGTAATCACGCTCGTGATTGGTCTTGCGCTGAAAGGGATCATCAACCAGCTTGCCGCAGGCCTCGTCAAGAAGGCTAAGGAAAGCAAGCTTATCCATTGATCATGGTATAAAGGTATAAACCAAACAAGCCTCCCCAGCAGTCCAGGCTGCTGACGGGAGGCTTTATGATTCATGCCTATTTCATTATTGATCCAATGTATAAGGTGCAAGGCCGGTAGGCATCGGTGCAGGAGGCGTGCAGGTGCTTTGCATCTCGTAATGCTTTTTCTCATCCGAAGCATCATGGAACGCCCACATCGCTTCCAGCACATGGTACGCCAGCTCACCGGAAGCCCGGTGAGGACGACCGCTTTGCAGCGCGTAAGCCATGTCAGCTGCGGCGATGCCGCGTGTGTTCTCCGCGTAGCCGAACAGCAGCGGCTGTTCCTTCCACTCGGCTTCGCCGGCAATCCGGTACTGCACCTTGCCGCCAAAGTTGTTCGGATCGGGTACGCGCAGCGTCCCTTTTGTGCCGTAAATTTCGATGTTTGGCAGATTGCTGCCGCCGAATACGTCAAAGCTGGTGATGATCGTTCCAATCGCGCCTTCGGAGAACTGGATCAGCCCGGCGACGTGGGTAGGGATTTCCACCGGTATTTTTTGACCGTATTTTTTGGAACTGGTGATCGTTCTTTCTTCCAGCGCCTTGCCGGTCATACCCGTGATGGTCTTAATCGGACCGAGCAGCTGCACGAGTGCGGTCAGGTAGTACGGCCCCATGTCGAACATCGGTCCTCCGCCGACCTGATAATAAAATTCGGGATCCGGATGCCAGGTCTCGTGTCCGCCGCCGAGCATGAATGCCGTGGCGGCGACCGGACGGCCGATCAGTCCATCCTGGATCACTTTGAGGCAGGTCTGAATTCCGGCGCCGTAGAACGTTTCGGGCGCGCAGCCCACGCGCAGGCCTTTTTCCTTGGCGAGCTGGAGCACCTTCTGCCCATCTTCACGGGTGACGGCCAGCGGCTTTTCAACGTATACATGCTTGCCGGCCTCAAGAGCCTGCAGGCAGACCGACGCGTGCGCAGCAGGGATCGTCAGGTTGATCACGATTTGAATTTCGGGATCCGCGAGCAGCTCTTCAGGGGAATACACTCTGGGTATGCCGAATTCGGCTGCTTTTTCTGCGGCACGCTCCTTATCGATGTCTGCGCAAGCTACCAAATCCAGCACATCGAATTTTTTGCAGTTTTCCATATAAATGCTGCTGATTTTCCCGCAGCCGATAATGCCTACTTTGATCTGCTCCAAGAATAACCCTCCCCTTAATATTGGCTGTCTGCCATGCCGTTATATGCGGTCTCCGGCATCCAGTCGGAGCCGGCTTCTTTGCCTTCGGCGGCCCATAGGAAGCCGCGTCTCATCATTTCCTTCACCTGTGGCATGTCGACGATATCCGCATGGTGCCCGAGCGAATTGTAGAAGACGCGTCCGCCGCCCCAGTACTTCGTCCAGACTACCGGCATGTCAACCGGTTTGTTGGCTGAATGCGGGCCATGAACGACCGGGAAGCGGGTCGTGGCGTGAACCTCCACCGCCGGATCCACATGCAGGTAATACTGCTCGCTCGCGACCTCGAAGTCCGCGATCCCCTGCAGCAGAGAGCCTTCCTCTTCGTCTGTCACGTTAACCATGTATCGAACCCCGTCATTCCCCGGGTGGGCGACCCACTGTCCGCCAGTCATGAACTGCCAATCGACCTGTGTCCGGAAGGAGTCGCACATGCCCCCGTGGCAGCCGGCAAGGCCCACGCCGCTCTGCACGGCCTCCGACACGTTGCCCACCAGCTCATTCCGGATTTCTCCCATCGTCCAGCAAGGGACGATCAGATCAAGACCGAGGAGCTTCTCCTTGTCGGCAAACGCTTCCAGCGTATCCGATACTTCTACTTCAAACTGCTCGGCTTCCAGCACGTTTTTGAAAATCTCTGCCACCTGCTTGGGCTCATGGCCATCCCATCCGCCCCATACGATCAGTGCTTTTTTCATGCGGCACGCTCCTTGTCTATGCTTGATATGCTCGCTACTCGTTACTCAATACCTTCGCCTGATTGGCCTACATTTCCGAAATTTCCACCCAGCGCCGCTCCTCAACGGAACGCTCCACCGCCTCAAGCACAGCCTGGCATTTCACACCGTCGTGGAAGTTCGGGGAAGGCTGTCTGTCCTCGTGAATCGCTTCCATCAGCTCCAGCATTTCATGCGTAAACGTGTGCTCGAAGCCGATAGTGTGTCCGGCCGGCCACCAGGCATGCGAATACGCATGAGCGGCGTCGGTCGCAAGCACCCGGCGGAAGCCCTGCACATCCTCCTGGTCGTCGGTAAAGTACACTTCCAGCTCGTTCATCCGCTCAAAATCAAACTTGACACTGCCTTTGCTGCCGTTGATCTCGAACGAGTTCGTGCTGCGGTGTCCCGCCGCAAACCGGGTCGCCTCAAAGCTACCGAGCGCGCCTCCTGTGAACCGGGCCATAAACAGGGTTGCATCATCGACGGTCACTTTGCCCATCGGTCCGCCCAGACTGCCTTTGGCGCTGAGTCCGGTCATATTTTCTGCGAGCGGTCTCTCCTTGATAAACGTTTCGCTCATGCCGATGACTTCTTGGATATCGCCGACGAGGTAGTGGGCCAAGTCGATCAGATGGGCCCCAAGGTCGCCGTGAGAGCCCGAACCCGCGATATCTTTCTGCAGCCGCCATACTAACGGGAAGGCAGGGTCCAGAATCCAGTCCTGCAGAAACCAGGCGCGGAAATGATAGATCTGTCCCAGCCGGCCGCTTTCGATCAGATTTTTGGCCAGCCGGACCGCAGGCGAGAACCGGTAGTTAAAGCCGACCATGTGCTTCACTCCCGCCTCCTCTGCAGCCTTCAGCATTTCACGCGAGTCGGCAAGCGTCAGGGCCAGCGGCTTCTCGCAGAAAATATGCTTCCCTGCCTTGGCGGCAGCCAGCGCGATGTCCTTATGCGCATCACTCGGCGCGTTGATGTCGATCAGGTCGATGTCATCCCGCGCCACCAGGTTTCGCCAATCCGTCTCCGTTTCGGCCCAGCCGTACTGCCCGGCCGCCTGCTGAACCGCATCGGCATCACGGCCGCAAATCGCCGCCATCTGCGGCTGAATCGGCGCCTCCGGGAAAAACATGGGCAGCGCCCGGTACGCATTGCTGTGGGCCTTCCCCATAAATTTGTAGCCTACCATGCCAATTCGCAGCGCTTTCATTTCCATCCGAATTCCTCCATCTCTTTGGTATATTGGACTTTCTGGCTCATTAGAGCCGCAGATTCTGGGACGATGCCCGGATGACCAGCTCTGTCGGAAGCATGATCCGAAAGGGTTGACCCGGAGCCGATGCTCCCTGCTCCAGCCGCTTCAGCACTTCAGCGACCGCAATTTCCCCCATTTCATAGAAAGGAACCTTTACGCTGCTCAGCTCAGGCGTCGTTACCTGTGAAGCATCCGAATTATCGTAGCCGAACATGGCCGGAAAACGCTCTTCGGACAGCCCATGATCCCGGAGACCCTGCATCAAGCCGATGGCCATCCGGTCGTTTGCGGCAAAGACGGCATCCACCTGATCGATGACCTTCATTAATTCGGAAGCAGCGGTGATGCCGCTGCTGCGGCTGAAGTTTCCGCGGAAGATCAGTTCCTCCTCCAGCACCAAACCCGCCTCGGCCAGCGCTTTCTCGCAGCCTTGAAGGCGATCCCGGCTGTTGGAGTAGGTCAGCGGCCCGTTCATGAACGCGATCCGGCGATATCCCTGTTCGATCAGATGGCGGACCGCCATATAGCTGCCCTGTACATGGTCTGCATCGACCTCACTGAAGGGCTCGCCTTCAAAGTGCTGATTGATCAGGCAGAAAGGCAGTCCTTCCTCTGCGAGACGGCGAAGGGCCAGCAGTTCTTCCGGATCATCCTTCGCCCCAAGGATGATGCATGTATCGATTTTATGCGCATGAAACCAGCGGACATAATCCATGGACTCGCCGGGCGTCTGAAACAGCAGCAGGATATCATGACCCAGCTCTCGGGCTTTGCTGCCGATTCCGCTTAAAATTTCCGAGAAGAAAAAGCTCGAAAACATATGCACCTTCGGCACATATGGAAGAACGACACCAATGTTGCCGCTGCGGCTGGTCGCAAAATTACGGGCCAGTGCACTGGGAACGTAATTCAGCTTCTTGGCAGCTTCCATGACGCGTTGTCTCGTTTCTTCTTTCATGGGGCCGACTCCGTTGAGCACCCGCGACACCGTCGCTTCCGATACCCCGGCTAGCTCGGCCACCTCTTTGCGGGATGCGATGGCAACTCCCCCTTTTCCGAATGATGTACGCGCGTACATTTTCTCACCTAACCATCCTATTGTCAAGGCAAGTTTTTCAAAAAACGCTCCGATTTCGGCGGTTTAACCAAATAAAAAGCGACCGAACCGGAGACTTCCCGCTGGGTCGCTTTTTATTAATCGATTACTATATCAAATTTCCGATCTCGTCAGCCAAACTTTAATTCTGGCAATCACTTCATTGATGTTCAGCGGTTTACTTAAATAGTCTGACGCGCCGGCCGCCAAGCACTTATCCCGATCCTCTTTCATCGCCTTGGCGGTCAACGCAAGGATCGGCAGATCGGTCATCTCCAGCGTCTGGCGGATATTCCGCATCGTCTGGTAACCGTCCATTTCCGGCATCATAATGTCCATCAGAATCATATCGATATCCGGTTCGGCCTGAAGCAAGTCCAGGCACTCGTATCCGTTCTGTGCGGTGAGCACCTGCATATTATATCTCTCCAAGGCATTGGCCAGCGCATATACGTTTCGAATGTCGTCGTCAACAACGAGGATTTTCTTCCCATCGAACAAGGCCGAGTCTTCCAGGAACATATCCTCTGCGGCCGGCGGATCGGCGGCAGGCTCCTCCGCATAAATCCGACTTCCCACAGGACGCGCAGCTTGCGCCGAAGCCGTACTTAACGGACCGGAGATGGCTGCCGCTGCCTCGGCTTGCATCACAAGCATCGGCGACTCATCGACATACTCGGTCTGGTAAGGGAGGTAAAGGGTGAACGTGCTTCCTTTGCCGGGTTCACTCTCCACGACCAGCTCTCCTCCCAGCAGTTTGGCGAATTGAAGCGAGATGGACAGTCCGAGTCCTGTGCCGCCATATTTCCGCGCCGTTGCTCCATCCGCCTGTTTAAAGGCCTCGAAGATCACCTGCTGCTGCTCCTCGGTAATTCCGATTCCGGTATCGCGAACCGCGAAGGCCAATGTCTCATAAGGCATAGAAAACTGCGGGGTCGAAACCGAGTCGAGCTTGTATATGCTTAAAGACACTTCCCCGCGTTCGGTAAATTTGAACGCATTGGACAACAGGTTCCGCAATATTTGATGGAGTCTTAACTCGTCGCTGAAAAAGACGTCACCTACGTTCGGCGCGATTTCGACTTTGAAGTCCAGCGACCTGGCCTCGGCCGTTTTGGCAAAGTAGCGGTACATGATCTCCGGCAGCTCACTCGCGTTGATCGAGCTGATATCCAGCTGGATCTGTCCCGATTCTACTTTGGATAAATCCAAAATATCGTTGATCAGCCGCAATAGATCCGTACCGGAGGAATGGATGACGTTGGCGTAATTGACCTCTTCCTCCTGCAGCGTTCCGTTCTTGTTCTCCGACAAAATCTGGGACAGAATAAGCATGCTGTTCAGCGGAGTGCGCAACTCGTGCGACATATTAGCCAAAAACTCGGATTTATAATTGGAACTGAGCTTCGCCTGTTCCGCGTATTTTTCCATCTCGGCCGCCGCTTCCTCCGCCTGCGCCTTCTGATATTCCAGTTTGTCATTCAAGCTTTGGAGCTCGTCGGTTTGCATCTGCAGCTCTTCGGACTGGACCTGCAGTTCCTCCGTCTGCACCTGCAGTTCCTCAGACTGGGCCTGAAGCTCTTCATTCATCGTCTGGGCTTCCATATACAAGCGCTGGATTTGCGCTCGGTTGATCACGCTGTGCATCGTGACGCCAACCGTATCCAAGAGCTGCCGGAGCATGTCCAATTGGTGCTTGCTGAACGTCACCAGCGCGGCAATCTCGATCACTGCCAGCGTCCTGCCCTCGAACACGATCGGAGCAACAGCAATATAGGTCGGAACGGCGCTCCCCAATCCCGAAGATATGTGTATGTAGTTGTTCGGTACCCGGTCCAGCGTGATCATACTCTGATCGGCGGCACACTGGCCGACAAGTCCCTGCCCCCAGGCGATGACCGATTTGCCCGCCTCACCCTCGTGATCTCCTGCATAGGAAGCGAGCCGCACCAGCTCCTCCTCCTCCTCCTTGGCTTCGTACAATACGATATAAGGCACCTGGAAAATGGAAGCGAGCCGATTGACAAACACGCGGCTTAGACTAGCCAGGCTCGTTTCGTTCTGAAGCAGTGTAGCGGTGGCGGCAATCTGTTCCTTCATTTCATTCTGCTGCTGCACTTCCTGAAGCAGGTCGTTCGTTGCACTGCCGAGTTCTGCGATTTCATCGCGGGTTCGGGTATGGATGCGCTTGTTCAAATTGCCGCCTGAGGCGATGTCACGAATTGTGCCCGTAACTTCCTTGATTGTCGTAACGATATTTCTGGAGATCAGCACGGCTGCTGAGATGGATACGGCCGCGAGCACAATCCAAAGAAGATAGATGATCGTGATCAGTCTGCGGTTATTGTCCTCAAGCGTCTGCACCCGCTTGCTCGTCAGCCCTTTCTCCGTGTCCAAAAATGCCGTTAATTTTTCCCGCATGGCGTCCATTTCCGGCTTGCCTGGGTCACGTTGGAAAAATGTCCGAACTTCAGCATCCTGACCGCTACGCTTCATCTCAATGGACGGCTTGCCTGCGATCTCAATCCATCGGTCGATATTGGCCTTGATGTCCTCCAGATTTTTCTGCTGCTCAGGGTTGTCCGCCAGCAAACGATACAGCTGGTTGTACTCGCTCTCCCATTTCGAGCTGGCCGCCGTGTACGGCTCCAGGTAGCTCGAATCTCCCGTGATCATATATCCGCGCTGGCCTGTCTCCATGTCCAGCAAGGACTTTTCAATGCTGTGGGCCAGGTCATGGACCTCGATGTCATGCTGGCTTATAAAATCGGTTTCCCGCTGCAGCGAAGCAACCCGGCTCGAAATCACTCCCAGGAACACCACGACGCACACGAGCACAAAAATATATCCAAGAATTATCTTGGACCGAATGCTTAGCCTCATCTTCCCTAACAAAATCGAAACCTCCATCCAACGGGTGTTCTCTTTCTTCTAATAACTATAGAGTGACCAGTTCATTCAATATAGTATTTTAGAACTTGTTGGAACGAATATCAATAACTAGAGTTATCTTCGAGGCAGGATGAACCGTTGACGGGCCGCATCGCTGAAGCCCGCTGCAGGTGGTTTCCAGTGGATCCGCCAAAGCAGTCCTTTGTATATTTGTATGGAAAACGTATGGATAACAACTGTGTCCATTATCGTCTAATCGATGATTCTCCTGCTCGGGTTCCAATAGATTCCCCACGTTGCTTCAGCAAAAAAGAGGCCTCCGCGGCTTTAACCGCGAAGGCCCTCTTCCCTTCATTCTTCAAGATATTATCCCAGGACAACCCTGTCGTCGGACAGCTTATGTCCGCTGATTTGCTCGAATTCAGCCAGCAGTTCTTCGACGGTCAGCGTCTTTTTTCGTTGTTCGTTGATGTCCAGAATGATTCTGCCTTTGTCCATCATGATCAAACGGTTGCCGAGCCGGATCGCCTGCTCCATATTGTGCGTGACCATCAGGGTCGTCAGGTTCAGCTCCCGGACAATCCGGTCGGTAAGCCGCGTGATCAGCTCCGCCCTTGCAGGGTCCAGCGCCGCGGTATGCTCATCCAGCAGCAAAATTTGCGGCTTGGTGAAGGTGGCCATCAACAAACTGAGTGCCTGACGCTCTCCTCCGGACAGCAAACCGACCTTCGCCCGCAGCCGACCTTCCAGGCCGATGCCGAGCTTGGACAGCTCTTCCTTGAACATCGCCCGCCGGCCGGACTTGATGCTCAGCCCCAGTCCTCTCTGCTTGCCTCTCGTATAAGCCATTGCCAGGTTTTCCTCGATCGTCATGTGGGGAGCGGTGCCCGCCATCGGATCCTGGAATACGCGGCCGATCCAGCGGCTCCGGCGGAATTCCGGAAGCTGACTGATCACCGCACCCTCGATCCGCACCTCCCCTGCGTCGGGCTTCATGACGCCGGAAATGATGTTCATCAGCGTGGACTTGCCCGCACCGTTACTTCCGATCACCGTGACGAAGTCGCCGGGATTCAGCTTCAACGAAATGTCGTGCAGCGCAATTTTTTCATCCGGCGTGCCCGGATTAAACAGCTTCGATACTCTGCTCAGCTCCAGCATCAGAAATCACCTCCGACCGTCCGGCTTGTTCTGCTGCCCAGCTGGCTGGACAGCTCTTCGGTTCGGCGCTTGGCCAGCTGCTTCTGTCGAAGAGCACGCCTCGCGGTTGGAAGCACCAAAGCGATGATCACGATGATGGCCGTGATGAGCTTCAGGTCGGACGTATCGAGCCATTCCACCCGGAGCGCGAGCGCCACGACGATCCGGTACACGATCGCCCCGAGCACGACGGAAATGGTCGTATGGATCACATTCGTCGCTCCGAATATCGCCTCACCGATAATGACGGAAGCCAGCCCGATGACGATCATGCCGATCCCCATGGAAATATCCGCAAATCCTGACTGCTGGGCAACCAGTGCGCCGGAGAGGGCGACCAGTCCATTGGCCAGGCTGACGCCGAGAACCGTCGTCGTGTCTGTATTGGCGCCGAAACTGCGGATCATCCGTGCGTTATCTCCCGTCGCGCGTAATGCAAGCCCCAAATCGGTCCGCAGGAACAGATTCAGCAGAAGCAAAATCAGGATCACCGCGATCGGCATCGTAATGAAAGCGTTCACTGATGAAAAAACGGTGCTTTCCCCAAGCAGGGACGTGTTGGGTTTTCCCATAATCCGCATGTTGATCGAATACAGCGCAATCATCATGATAATACCGGATAACAGTGCATTGATTTTCCCTTTGGTATGGAGAAGCCCGGTGCAAATTCCGGCGAGAAGCCCGCCGCCGAACGCCGCCAGGCTTGCCAGCCACGGATTGTATCCGTGGGTAATCATTACGGCGGCAATCCCGCCGCCGGTGGTGAAGCTGCCATCCACCGTCAGATCCGGAAAATCAAGAATACGATACGTGATATATACGCCGAGCGCCATCAGCGAGTACAGCAGCCCGAGCTCAAGTGCTCCCAGTAGTGAATCCAGCATGGTGTCAGCCTCCCTTATGACGAAGGGAGTGGACGAAGATTCCGGCCACTCCCCATCGCTCGATTACTGAATAATATCGTTTTCTTTGTCCGTTACTTTGTCTTTCATGGCGTCGGTTACCGTGATTCCTTGCGCTTCAGCCGCCTTCAGGTTCAGAATCAGGTCCAGCTTCTCCTGCACCGTCACCTTCATGTCGCCCGGCTTCTTGCTGTTCTTCAAAATATCGACCGCCATTTGGCCCACCTGGTAGCCATGGTCGTAGTATTTAAAACCGACCGTAGCGAAGGCGCCCTTCTCGACCGTATCCCGGTCGCTGGAGAAGAACGGAATGTGCTTCTCGTTCGCCAGCTGGATAATGGAATCGACGCCGTCAACGACGGTGTTGTCCAGCGTAATGAACAGCGCATCCACCCGTCCCACCAAGGACTCAGCGGCCTGCTTCACTTCCGATGTGTTGGTTACCGCCGCGCGCACCAGCTTGATGTTATGCTTTTTCAGCGTTTCCTCGGCATTTTTGGCCATCACGATCGCGTTAGGCTCGCCTTCGTTAATGACAACACCGACGTTCTTCACGTTCGGGAAGCTCTCAGCGATGAAGTCCATCAGACGTTGAACCGCTACCGGATTCGTGTCCGAGCCCCCGGTTACGTTGCCCCCTGGTTGATCCAGGTTCGAGACGATCTTGGCATCCACCGGATCGGTAACCGCCGCGAACAGTATCGGGGTATCCTTCACTTGCTGAACGAGCGCCTGTGCCGAGCCAGTAGAAATGCCGAGAACGAGATCATTTTTACCGGAGGCGATCTTTTGGGCAACGGAAAGGTTGTTTGACGGGTCTCCCTGGGCGTTGTTGTAGTCGAGCTTCAAATTATCCCCCTCCGTAATCCCCGCGTCCTTCAGGGCGGCGATGAAGCCCTCGCGCGTGGCATCCAGGGAAGGATGCTCGACGAATTGCGAAATGGCTACGGTGTAGGTTTTTTTGTCTGTGCTTCCTGCATCGGTCCCGCCACCGGACCCGGCTTCACTGGACTTGGTGCCCGAGTTTCCGCAGCCGGCCGCCATGGTTACGAGGAGCGCGGACATCACGACGGATAATAGCAAATTTCTCTTTTTCATGTTCATAACCCCTTCCGATTCTCTTCTTTAACGCTGTCATATACGAAAGCATTAAAGTAAATAAGTGCGAAAAATACCGTATCAGGCGGAGCACACGGGTACATGAACTGCCTGCCCGGATATTTTTCATAGAATTAAATAACCACTGGATTATTCATTATCATAAGGGGCACTGCCAATATACGTCAATCAATAAGTTGCAAAAAAGTGCAGGTTTTTCCGGGCTTTTGCGGCCTTACGCTTCCAGTTCCCGGACAAGATCCTGCAGCTTCATCTCCGACATGCTGGAAATCATCATATCATAGCCTTCAAAAGGGAAGGTCTGGGTCATCGAATTAGGCACGATCACCGTATGTACGCCTGCTCCTTTGGCTGCAATAAAGCCGTTAAGCGAATCCTCAAAAGACACCGCCTGATCCGGAGTTACCTCCAGTTTCTGCAATGCCAGCAGGTACAGCTCGGGATCCGGTTTGACCTTGGACACGAGGTCCGCAGTACAAATAACGTCGAAGTAAGATTCCAGTTCGAATTTGTTGAAATATGGCTCAATCCAGTTGTAATAAGAGCTTGATGCCAGCGCGATCTTCAGCCCGAGCCGCTTGGCCTCCGCCAAATAGTCCTCAACCCCCGGTCTGACTTCAACATCCTTAAGCAGCTCCCGGTAGATGACATTGACCTGTTCCTTGACGAGGGCTGGATCCACTTCCCTGCCCAGGCACTCGGACAAATACGTATACGGATTAAATACGTCGAAATTGGTGCCGACGCACTTCGCGTACGTCTCCAGCGGTAGTTCGGTGCCATGCTCCCGGTAAATCTCACAGAAAGCGTGATAGGCCGGCGTTTCGGTATCGACGATGAGACCGTCAAAATCAAAAATCAATGCTTGAATCAAGCCGTTCACCCCTTCTTTATCTTGTCGATGGGCTGTAAAGCCGCATTAATAGATTCGCCTTGCGGCAGGGCTATTCCTCCCTGAAATCACCATGTAGTCAAACAGGCCGCGATTCAGGAACCGCAGCCTGTGCACAAATATAATGCTGTCATTCGCAGCTTACATTCTTCTGATCTCCACTTGGCCAAGCAGCCGGCGGAAGGTGTCCGGATCGACGCTGCCGGCCATGGCCGATAAGGCGTTCGCCGTCCCCGCGGCAGCGGCCATAGCGATGCCCTCCTCGGCGGGGAGCTGCTTCAGCAGCGACACGGCCATGCCCGCCACAAAGGAATCGCCGCAGCCTACCGTATTGACCACCTGAATCGGAGGGGTTACGGCCCGATAACATCCCTGCGATGTGACGGTCAGCGATCCGGCACCCCCGAGCGACACGCAGACGCGCTCCATCCGGTACTCGCGGAGCAAGTCTTCCATCGCCCGGAGCAGCTCCTGCTCATCCCGGATGCCCGTGCCAAGCAGAGCAGCAACCTCTTCTTCGTTCGGTTTGATCATATCCGGATTTGCCTGCAGTCCGAATCGGAGGGCGTCACCGCTGGCGTCAAGAATCACATATGCCCCTTCCTTCTTGGCCGCGCCGACAAGACGGATGTAATAATCGGCCGGGGCCCCGGCCGGCAGGCTGCCGCTGATACAGACGACTTTCGATGTGCGTGCCAGGGCGGCCATCGTCTGCTCCATCACGTCAAGTGCCCGGCTATCCACCACCGGACCGGGCTCCAGAAGCTCTGTCGACGACCCGGTCTCCTCATCGATGATGTTGAGGCATAGTCTCGACTCCCCTTCCACGGCGACAAATTGATGTGCAATGCTCATACCGTCCAGCTGCTTCTTGATGATTTCCCCGTTCATGCCGCCGACGATGCCCGAAGCGGTAACCTCTGCCCCGAGCTGTGCGGCGACTTTCGCCACATTAATGCCTTTCCCCCCAGGGGCTGCCAAATATTGTCTGACCCGGGATACCTTCCCGTGCGGAAATGCCGGCAAGTAGTATGTTTTGTCAATGGCTGCGTTCATCGTTACGGTCGTTATCATAAGATCCCATCCCATCTTTGGCTTGATATCGCAAGGCAGCTCCGATGCCTGTATCTCCGCCGTGTGGTGCCATCTGCCTTCGTGTTGCACTGTTTGGAAAGCTTTGTTCCAGCTTGGGGTTGACGAATACAGGCTTCCGGACGAGCCCGAAACCACGAGCACGATTCCTCTATGTAGCACGACCTGCCGATTTCATTGCGGATAATCCATGGCTGCATTCCTCATAGACCTGCAAAACATGGGAATTCTATGTATGCCGGCACTTCTCGCTGCACGTGAACGGTCAGATTTATACTCAGGAGGCTATAGAGCTATGAAGTGGATGTCCGCCGTATTCGTCAAATCCGTCGCCTTGTCCCTCGCGCTGTCTCTCTCGCTGCTCGTTGCCGATCCGGACCCTTCCGTTGATCCTCCCTACGCCAAGTGGGGCCTGATCGCCGTGAAGGAAGCCCAGAAAAAATACAACTCGGAAATTACGGATTACCTGCATATCGGACGCATCAATCTGTCGCCGACGGAAGCGGAGGAAACGTTCAAGCTGCTGCTGAGCCGGCAGGGCATGCCGGCAGCTGTGCTGGCTACCGTCCGGTTTAACACGGTGACCGAAAGACTGATATCCATTAAGTTCAGAGACACACAGCCTTAAAACCCGATCCTTAACAGGCAGGCTCGTTCAGATCGCCAGCTGCTCCAAATGCTTGACGCAGTTGAAAAGCCCGCATTCCCAGCTTTCCTCGATCTTTCGGATGACGGTGATGGATGTGTTATGCAGATGCTCGGACGTGTCCGTGTGCGGAATCAGAACAGGAAGCAGCGTGCCGATCAGCGCCCCGTGGCTCACCACGAGGACGCGATCTTCAGGATGGCTGGCGCAAATGTCCATGACCGCCTCCATTCCTCTGGCAATCATCGAGTCGTCGGTCTCGATCCCGAGATCCAGCGAAGCCCAATCATAACCCCATCGAAGCACCCGGTCTTCCTCAACCGTTCCTTCGATCTGACCGCAGTGGATTTCCCGCAGCCGCGGATCGACCCGGACGGTGAGCCCCAGCGCGGCCGCAATCGTTTCGGCGGTTTCCCGCGCCCGCGACAAATCGCTGGCATAGACGGCGTCCCACCGCTCTTTCTTCAGCCGTGCAGCCAAAGCTCTTGCCTGGGCCCGCCCGGTTTCGTTCAAAGGAATATCCGTCTGGCCTTGCGCCCTGCGCTCAATGTTCCAATCCGTGATGCCGTGCCTTACAAATCCGATCGTCGTCATTTGCCAACATCCTCCTTGTCGTAAAACTTCATATGGCCCTTCGTCTCCCGATAATAGGCGAGCCGATCCGCAAGCGTGCCGGTATGAAGCTCATACCGGTGCCCGTCCGGGTCCAGGAAATATACCGAGAGCTTGTCCCGCTCATCCCGCTGCCTGCCCTCAAGTACGCGAACGCCGTAACGCTGTAGCCGGGACAGCCAGGCTTCGAAATCCTGATCTTTCACCGTAAAGGCGATATGCGTATAAGTCGATGGTGTATCCCCCCGCTCCGCATCCTCCTGATTCAGCGCAATCCAGAGTCCGGCAAGATCAAAGTAAGCCAGCTTCCGGCCCTGCACGAGCAGCTGGGCGCCCAGAACGTCCCTGTAAAAAGCGATGGACCGATCCAGATCCGAAACGGAAAAACAAAAATGATTCACACCCTGTATGTTCATGATTCCTCCTGCATTCAGCCTTTTCGTACCCACACAGCTGGCCGTTAACAAGGCTAATCCCACACCTGATCCAGCTTATCGGCATAAAAGGCAATCGCCTTCCGGTACCCTTGGATCCCGCTGTCCGCGCTGGTTTCCGCAAGCTGTCCGAGGAGCTCCTCCATTGCAGCGGCATGCTCCCCTAAATTGTACAGAGCCATGGCGTAAAAAACAGAAAACTCCCTGCGTTCGGGAAACTTCTCCATCGCCTGCTTCAACAGCGACTTTGCGTCCTCATATCGTCCCAGCGTACGGTATGTACTGCCGAGCCCAAGCATCGCCCCCGCCAGCTCTTCGTCCTGCAGTCCGAGCGAAATCGCCCTTTCATAATAGGGCACGGCTTCCTTCTCCAAGCCCAGTACGTCGTGGGTCCATGCAGTCTGATACAAGATCACCGGATGCTCGGGCTGTTCCGCCAGCAGGGAAAGCCAAATTTCCTTGGACTGCTCGGCATTCCCTGACTGCCGGAGCGTTATGGCGTTCCTGAAGGTGCGGCGCACGGCAAAATCCTCACTTCCGGCCCTGAAAACGATCAAGTGGCCGTCCCGCAGGTGGTTTTCCCGAAAACCGAGCCTCCTCAGAACCTTTTGTGATCGAGGATGATCCCGCTCCACATGGGCCTCGATCTCATCCAGCTTCATCACTTCAAAGCCGACCTTCATCAATTCTTCGAGTGCCTCAGGCATATAACCGCTGCCCCAATACTCCGGAGACAGATCATAGCCCATTTCCGCCCTTTCCCTTTCGCCGTCCTTGACCCAGCAGTGGAATCCGCAGGTGCCCATAAACGTATCGTTCTCACGGTCAAATATGGCATACCTGCAGCCGGAACTGCGGGTGAGCGCAATAATTTCGTCCGCTTCCTCCATGCTCACCAAAGGCTCGATATCCATGAACCGGGTGACTTCCGGGTTGGAGAACAGCCGAAAGACGTCATCCCGGTCCTCCGGCTCAAGCGGCCTCAACCTCAGCCTCTCCGTATGCAGGACAGGGTACTGTACATCACGCATCGCTGTGCCCCCTTCATGTCGAAATTTTTGCGAAAAACGCGGATTGCCATATTGCATATAGCACCAAAAATAAATATTGACAAAACCATAGTTTTGTGTTATAATAAAATATTTACTTTGACAATAGAGTTCCCTGTCCGTAATATAGACTCTGTCTTGAAATCCATGAGTTGGAATTAGGGAGGAATCGAAGGATGAGTACGAACCAATCTGCCGCAAACGTGTTTATACTGGACGTATCAGCCGTCATGATGGGCAGCGTTAACACCGTTCACCCTGCGGTCATTACGGATGGAAACGATACGCTCCTGATTGACACCGGCTACCCCGGTCAGTATCCACTTTTGCGGGAAGCGATGAAGTCCCATGGCCTATCGATCGATTCGATTACCCATGTCATCATTACGCATCAGGATCTGGATCATATCGGCAGCCTGCCGGCCATACGCCAGCACGCCTCTTCTCCGGTCGAAGTCATGTCCAGTCAAGAAGAAAGGCCCTATATTCAGGGTGAAAAGCGTTTGATCAAGGTAACCCCGGAGGCGATCGAACGGGCCAAAGCGTCTCTGCCTCCGGAAGTACCTGCTGAATGGCGTAATGCCTTTATTTCTACGCTGGAGAATCCACCCCGGTCGCCTGTCGATACAATCATCCATGAAGGGGAAGAGCTCCCCATCTGTGGCGGCATCGTCGTGATTGGCACACCGGGGCACACTCCAGGGCATATCAGTTTATACCATCGGCCGACCCGGACGCTGATCGCGGCTGACGCTCTCCGGGTCGTTGACGGAGAGCTGCATGGGCCGGATGCCGACACGACTGTCGATATGCCGCTTGCGACGCAGTCCATCGCCCAACTGGCCGCCTACGACATATCCTCCGTTATTTGCTACCACGGCGGAAAACTTGAAGGACCCGTTGTACAGCGTCTACTTGAGCTAAGCGGAACGCAGCGTTCCCTTTAGAAAGAAGGATCAACGGCCCGTTCGCAGCCGGCGACTTGAGTGCTGTAGTAGTCGTAAGCTCTATGCATCTTTGCCATATATTCCGGATCCCCGCTGGAACAGGCAAAACGGATATCTCCTCCGCGCTGCGTTCCGGACGTTCCCGTCTTCTTAAGAATATAGTCCAGCCTCCGCACCGTCCCGGCGCTACCGTCAATGATCTCAATATGCGACGGCAGAATCTGCCTCAAGATCCGGGTATAGAAGGGATAATGCGTGCATCCGAGCACCAGGGTTCCGTATTCCTCCAGCCGGTAATCGGCAAATTTATCCAGAAAATACCGTGTCATCCGGTCCGGGTCGAACTCCAGCGCTTCGCAGTATCCGACCAGCTCGGGGAGCGGCAGGGAGTCTACGATGCTGTGGTCATCCACCCTGGAAACGAGCTGGGTGTATTTAGACTGGTGCAGGGTCAGCGGGGTTGCCGCCACCAGCACCCTTTTCCCGGTCAGCCGGTTCATTTCAACCGCGGGCTTAACCGCAGGCTCCATCCCAATGATTGGAATGTCGTATTCCCGGCGAAGCTCCTCCGCCGCGGCGCTCGTCGCCGTATTGCAGGCAATGACAAGCGCTTTGATCTCGTCCTGCAGAATCATGTCCACGGACTGGCGGACATAATCCAGAACCTGATCCTTTGTCTTGGTTCCGTAAGGAACGTGAAGCGTGTCTGCAAAAAATAAAAAGTCTTCGTTGGGCAGCTGCTTTACGGCTTCAGACAGCACGGTCAGTCCGCCGAGGCCTGAATCAAAAAGCGCAATTCGCATGTTGTTCACCTGATTTTTCTTAATAATTGCTCCGGGCGCATATCAATGGCTACCCGGCGATGTTCCATCCGGGGCCGTCAGCCCCGGAGTTATTATATCATGTTGTCCGGGCATCTTCGGGAAATCTGTAAACCATGCCGATAAAGAGCACGTTCCGCCCCCCCACCATCGAGGAGAACTCGCAGGTCTCCCTGAATCCTGCCCGGCTGTATACCTTTGCGGCACGCTGATTGAATTTGGCCACCGCTAGGCGGATTCCCTTTCCGGGAAACTTATCGGAAACATAAGCCATGCCTGCTTTTACAAAATCCAGGCCGGCACCCTGCCCCGTCAGCTCGGGATTCATGCCCAATCCGTAATCAACGCAGGTATCATCTTCGTATAGACCGGCCCCATAACCTCCGGCAACACGGGCTGAATTGCCCGTGCAGTAAAAACCGACCAAATTTCCGGCGGAGTCCGACGCTGCTGCATAATCCCCGTTCATCAGCTCCAATATATCTTCTTCATCTGCTGCCATACTATAGAAGTCATACGGAGCCGGATAGCGCCATGTAGATATCCGGGCGGCAGCTTCCCGGGTCATCGGTTGAATCTGTATTTCCATGCCTAATGGTTACCTTCCTTCAAGTTTTACTGCTCACCAAGTCCTCGGCCGATAAAATTGGCCGAAGCCCTTGGCACATGAAGCTCTTTGGCCCAAACGGACAGCTGGCCCATATGATGAATTTCATGGGCGATGACGTGCTTTGCGACCTCCCCGTAACGCAAGGGTTCGGCATGCCAGGCGGCCTTGACGATTTCCCCGTCCCGCTCAGGACTTCGGCTCAGAATCAGCGGACGAAGCTCTGTCACGTAGCTGTCGGACAAGGCTCTGACTTTGCTCAGGGTCGCGAAATCCTCGAATTTTGGTTCTGCAGCCTCCTTGCCTTCGGCAGCCAGCATCCAACTGTACTCGACGTCAGCGATGTGGAACAAGGTTTTCAGGATGGAGCCAACTCCGCCCGTTCGCTCCTTCAGTAATTCTTCATGACTTAACTGTGCGCAGACATCAAACCATTCATCGCGTACCTGCCAATTATATAGAAAAAGGGATTTCATCATTTCCTCCTGGCGCAGTGTTCCTGCGCTCATTGTTCATGTTATGAACCCGACGCTTGCCCCGACCGGGCGGGTCCCCGGGAAAATTGTTCGGCAGTTTCAATTTCCTTAAATTATTTTTCCTGCGGTACGGTCTTCAAGGGCTCGGCAATCATCCAGACATGGCCGAACGGATCCTTGATCTTCCCAACCAAGTCCCCGTGAGGCTGTGCAGCAACCTCCCTAAGCATGGCCGCTCCAGCCGCAACGGCGTTGTTCACAGTTTCCAATGCATCGTCAACGGTGATATACAAAATCACAGGCGTTCCACCGAGCGTATCCGCTGAGGTATTATGCTCCGGAAATTCGTCCGCGACCATGAACCGTGCATCACCGACCCGGATTTCAGCATGCGATGTTTTCCCGTCTTCCGTAACCATCCGGTTCGCTTCCGTCGCGCCAAACACCGATTGGTAAAAAGAAATTGCAGCGGCAGCATCATGAACGGCCAACATCGGAATGATACTCAAAGCCAGCCCCCCTATTAAAAATCATATCCATTCTATTAATATAATCGCTTTTCGTAGCTTTCCGCCAGCGACCGTGCGACCTGCTCCTCCGTAACCTTTAATCCGCGCACATGATCCGCGATGATGGCGGCAGGATTGGGCAGGTTCTCCCGCTTCGGCCATTGTTCCGGATCCCAAAGCTTGGAGCGCTTGAAGGCTTTGGCACAGTGCATATAGCACTCCTCGACCTCCACGCCGATGCCTATTTGCGGGATTTTCCCCTGGGCGGACAGTTTCTCCATCAGCTCAGGATCCGCAGTAATGCAGGCCTTTCCGTTAATCCGGAGCGTCTCCTCCAGCCCTGGAATGATAAAGATCAGCCCGGCACTCGGGTTCTGCAAAATATTTAGCAGCGAATCATACCTCCGGTTACCTGGTCTTTCCGGAATGACCAGCCGCGTATCATCCAATATGTATACAAAGCCCGGTGCATCGCCGCGGGGTGATACGTCGCAGCTGCCCTCCGCGTCACTCGTGGACAGGAACAGCAGCGGAGACTTGGAAATAAATTCGCGGCAGTGGGAATCCAAACGCGTGATAACCTTGTTCCTTACCAGTTCGCTGGGAGGACTGTTCAGTAATCGAAGCTCTTCCTCCGATTGAATAATTGCCTTAAAAGGACTTGCCGTCATCGCTCATCCCCCTGTTTCTCATTCATTTTGTATATAATGTAATCCAGCTTCTCCTCAACTCTCCTCAAGGCGTCATCGGAATTTCTGACATGCCTGCTGCCGTTAGATACGTATTTGAACAGGCCAAAGAAAAACAAAAAGATCAAGCCGATCACGACAAGCGAAAATACTAGGCTGAACACGTTAACCGACACTTCCAACGCACCTCCATGAACCTATTATAATCGTTTTGGACAGGGAAGACAGCCGGACGGGCGCTAATCACTTCGGCTTTTCGGATCAAGCTTGTGATTTTGCCCCTTGCCCATGATATCATATCAAGTAGTACACCATTTACATAAAGGGAGATGAAGGATGTTGAAACAGGAACTCATGGACCGGTTAATCTCATACGCCAGGGTGGAGACTCAATCGAATGAAGAAAGCAGCACCACGCCTTCGACCCCGGGACAGCTTACCCTCGCGCGCATGCTGGTGGAAGAGCTGAATTCCATCGGCATGAAGGACGTCACGATGGATGAGAACGGCTATGTCATGGCCACGCTTCCTTCCAATACGGACAAGGATGGCGTGCCGACGATCGGCTTCCTCGCCCATGTGGATACCGCCACGGATTTTACCGGCAAAGGCGTCAATCCGCAAATCGTCGACAACTATGACGGAGGCGATATCGTTCTGAACGCGGGACTAGGCGTCGTCCTTTCCCCAAAGCTGTTTCCTGAGCTGCCTCAGTACAAAGGGCACACGCTGATCACGACGGACGGAACGACCCTGCTTGGCGCAGATAACAAAGCCGGAATTGCCGAAATCATGACGGCGATGGCTTACCTGATCGGCCATCCGGAAATCAAGCACGGGACGGTCAGAGTCGCGTTTACTCCCGACGAGGAAATCGGCCGCGGCCCCGAGAAATTCGATGTTGCGGCTTTCAACGCCGATTTTGCCTACACCGTGGACGGCGGTCCTCTCGGCGAGCTGGAATACGAGAGCTTTAACGCAGCCAAGGCAAGCATCACGATCCAAGGCACCAACGTTCATCCGGGCACGGCGAAGAACAAGATGGTAAACTCGATCAAGATCGCCATGGAGCTGAATTCCATGCTTCCACCGGAGCAGGCGCCCGAGCATACGGAAGGCTACGAAGGGTTCTATCATCTGCTCTCGCAGAACGGAGATACCGAACGCACAAAAATGGAGTACATCATCCGCGATTTTGACCGGACGGAATTTGCCGCCAAGAAGGAGCATCTGACCCAGGTCGTGAAGCAGCTTCAGGCAAAATACGGCGAGGAGCGCGTCATCCTGGAAATGCGCGATCAGTACTACAACATGAGGGAAAAAATCGAGCCGGTAAAAGAGATCGTCGACGTAGCCTACGAAGCGATGGAAAGCCTGGGCATCACGCCGATTGTCAAGCCGATCCGCGGCGGAACGGACGGTTCCCAGCTCTCCTATATGGGGCTGCCAACGCCGAATATTTTTACGGGAGGTGAAAACTTCCACGGCAAGTTCGAATACATTTCTGTCGACAATATGCTGAAGTCGGTACAGGTCATCATCGAAATTCTGAAGCGCTTTGAAGCAAGAGGCGTATGAGCGTCGTTCCGGAGGGAAACAACAAGCGCAATATCGAACGTTTCTCCGGATACGAGGATATCTACGACCGCTACCGGCCCGCAGTGCCTCCTCTGGTGACGTCCCACCTGACTGGGTACCTTCAGCGCAAGCCGGAACTGGTGCTCGATCTGGGCTGCGGCACCGGGCTGTCCACGCTTGTCTGGAAAAAGCACGACGTACCTCCTCAGGAGACAGACCGCATCTAAAGGAAGTTTTTCTTGCGATTATAGAATCATCCAGCTCTGGCTGAATTTTTATAAATTCTATAATCTAAAGAAATTATTCGTCCGCTTCATCGGAACTTCATGAAGAACAAAAAATCAGGCCAAGCAGCCGGTTCGACATTCCTCCTCAGTGAAGGAGAAGCAAATCGAATTGCTGACGCCTGATTTTTTTGCATTCCTATCGTTGTGAGGGCTTCCATTTCCGGATGAGCTGATTGGTCACTTCCGACAACAGCAGGCCAAGGGCGATCGCGCCCGAAATCATAAAGGCTTCGGCTCCCAGCTGGACGGCCTGGTCATATTGATTCTCGACCGCGTTGCGCATCGCGTCATAAGCCGTTCCGCCGGGGACCAGCGGAATGATGCCCGATACGCTGAACACGATGATCGGCGTGCGGTACCTTTTGGCGAACAAATGGCTGATCATCGTGACGCAGTAACTGGCGACCACGGTGGCTGTAATCCGCAGCACATGCATATCCTGAAGCCATATATACAGCAGCCAGCCGACCATCCCGGCAAATCCGCACTGCAGCAGCGCCTTTTTCGGGGTGTTGAAGAGCATGCCAAACGCAGCCGATGCGACGAAGCTCGTGACGAGTTGTTCAATGTACATGCGGCATCCTCCTCATTGAAATGACAGCATAAACGCGATGCCCGCCCCGATCGCAAAAGAGGTGATGAACGCCTCGGCCCCCTTCGACAAGCCGGAAACCAGGTGGCCTGCCATCAAGTCGCGGATCGCGTTGGTAATCAGCAGCCCCGGTACGAGCGGCATAACCGAGCTGATGACGATAATGTCCAGGTCCCGCCCGAAGCCGAATTTGACGAACAGGATCGAGCAGAGGCCGATCGCCAGCGCTCCCGAAAACTCGGCGAAGAACTTGACCGGAATCATCCGCTGCAGCATCAGCGTGCAGTAATATCCGAGACCTCCGGCCACAGCCGCGGGCAGGAAATCGGGCCAGATGCCGCGGAACATGATCAGGAAACAGCCGCTGGCCAGCGCCGCCATCAGCAACCGCAGCCACAGCGGGTAAATATCGCCTGTCCGCTGGATGTTTTCCAGCTCCCGGCGCGCTTCAGCGATGGTCAGCTCCCCTTTGCTGATGCGGCGGGATACGCTGTTCACGCGGTCGATTTTATGCAAATTCGTCGTCCGGTCCGAAATCCGGTTCAGCCTCGTGATCGGCTGCGGATCCTCCATAGAAAAAATGAGTCCCGTAGGGGTCATGTAGCTATGCGTTTTATCCACGCCAAAAGAAGCGGCAATCCGTACCATGGTATCTTCCACCCGGTACGTTTCCGCTCCGCTCTGCAGCATGATTTGCCCGGCCAGCAGGCATACCTTCATGATTTCGTGCTCCCTCTGCACCAAGTCTTCCAAAGCTCTTCCTCCCGTATGCGCAAAACCCTATGTTAGTTACAGTATAAACGGTTTGCCGGACAAAAACACGAACAAGCGTCACTTCCCCGTCATAGAGCGGAATCCTCCGGAGTAAGAAGTAACCTTCGGTTATTGTGGCTTGACTCCGATATACAGCAGATGAGAGGAAGCACCTAGGATATATGGGTCTTCTGCAGCCTCCATGACACGGTTCAGAAACCGCTGATATTGCTCTGGACCGCGACCCCGCCAGTATGCCCACTGTTCCTCGTTCATAGACTGCACCACGCTGCCGGATGCGATCAACTTCACGCTGTTGAAGCCGTGCTGCTCCATGAAGGGACGGATCTCCTCGATCGGAAAATAATATGCTCCCGTAAACCGGCCATCATCGCTGTGGTTGAATACACCCGTTCTCATAAACTCATCAATGCCGTCCATCGTATCATTCGGCTTCCAGGACTGCGGATGCAGCAGCGAATTTATTAAATGCCTCGTCCGGGACATAAAGGCGACAAATACATGTCCGCCGGGTTTGACCACCCGGAAAAGCTCCCGCGCCGCCTGGTTCCGGTCTTCCTCCTGCTGAAGATGGTACAGCGGCCCAAGCATCAAAACAGCGTCAAACCTCCCGTCTTCAAATCTTCCAAGATCTCTTGCATCGGCCACGTGGATCCCCTGGAACCGTTCCTCCAGCTTGCATTCCTTCACCTTGCCGGCCGAGAGGCCGACGAGGCGCGGAGACAGGTCGGTCAAGGTCACGTCATACCCTTCCTGCGCCAGCGCAACCGCATATTTGCCCGGCCCCGCCCCGTTGTCGAGGACATGTGTTCCCGGCTTCAAATACCGTTTGATGAAATGGAGGTTGACCATAAATTCGACCGGCTCCCGTTCCAGTCTCCCCCATTCATCAAACTGATTATAGTAATCGATTATGCTGCCCATCTTTCCGCTTCCTTTCCATAGACGAATTCCCGTCCTTCCTATTTCAGAGCTTATCCCAAGCCAAACCGGTTTCCAGAACGGCCTGGCCGGCAATATCCAGCATTTTTTCAGAGACAGGACTTCCACCCATTTTTATATAAAATTGACGCGCCGGATTATCCTTGAGCACCCACACGTACATGGAACCGAAGCCGTTCTCCCGGAAGGCTTGAATCAGCGTGTTCACCAGCAATCTCCCGTGTCCCTTTCCCTGATGTTCCTGAAGCAAATACAAGGCGTAGATTTCCGCATCATACCCGGCCTCTTCCTCCCGGGATTTTCCCCCTTGTATAAACCCGGACACCCGTCCGGCTTCATCCTCGGAAACGAATGTCCACAAGTCCTTATCCCCCCGGCTTAGAAGCTGCTTCCACCGCTCCATCCGGCTCTCCACCGTCAGCTGATCCAGATAGGCGTCTGCGATTATGCCTCTGTAGGTCGTTTTCCAGCTTTCCACATGGACCTTTGCCAGCACCGGGTAATCATCATAAGCAGCCTGTCTGATGCTCATACGGAAAATCTCCTTTCGCATAGTACACATTCCAATGCATCCATTCTCACTAGCGTTGATCAGCCTCGAAAAAACTTGATCACCGTCTGACTTGCCATTATAATAAAAAACAAGAACAAATGTTCTCGTTCGGAATTCTTCGATCTTCGCTATGTACATACTACCTGTAATATTGGAGGAGATAAACCATGAATCCCTGCTGCCAAAGCGCGCTGCATCATATAAATGTGGCAATCCGTTCCATTCTCGAGATCATGGACGGTCTGGATGAATGCGATCTGCCGAAACGGCCGACCCCCGGCAAATTTTCCGTAGGCGAGCTGCTGGAGCATCTCGCCATGCTGCCGCTCGCCGATTCGATCATTTCGGAAGGCGTCTCTCAGGAAGAGATGGCTGCATTTTACAGCAGGACATCGTATTCGACGAGCGCGCGCATCCGCCAAGCCTTTCAAGATAACTATGAATCCCTTGTTCAAAAATACGGCTCGCTGACGGAAGCCCAGCTTCAGGAAGAGGTTTCCTCCTATTGGGGGGCATCATATACTCGGTTCGGCTGGCTGCTGGAAATTTTGGCGCATTTATACCATCACCGGGGTCAGCTTCATTCCATGCTTGTGCATGATTTGGGACATGACCCGCGCGTTTCTTTATTTGAGTAATACATAACTTTTCATTCAGCTGCCGCGTTGGAACATGGGGCTTCTCCCGTCACGTTCTAGGAGTATCCCTTCAGGATGTGCCCGGTAAGGTTACTTTCTCAAAATGTTCAACGACCGGGAAAGGGTCGTAATAGTGATGCAGCAGCCCTTTCCACCGAGCATAAGATTCGGACTGCCTGAATCCATCCGTATGGTCCTCAAGGGTTACCCACTTCACGAGGAGGAGGTATTTGTTTGGAACCTCCATACAGCGCTGAAGCTCATGCCCGATGTACCCTTTCATGGAAGATATAATACCCGAAGCCTCCCGGAAGGCTTGCTCAAATGCTTCGCCCTGCCCCGGCTTCACCTGCAGCATCGCGGCTTCCAGAATCATATCATTTCCTCCTGACTGATCATATGGTTGAAATAGAGATGTTGCGTCAGCTCCAAACGGATCAAATAAAGACTGCTCTTTGCCAACTTCACCACGCGTCCTGAGACACGCCTATACTTCGAGGTCAAGCACAAGCTCCCCATTTATGAATTGACCGGTCTCTTTAAAACCCAGCCCTTTGTACAGTCGGTTTGCGGCTGTATTGTCGGGAACATGCGAGATTCTGATAACAGTACAGGCCGGATGCTCTTTTTGCTTGCGAAGGACGGCGGATAATCCCGCTTTGCCGTAACCTCTGCCTTGATAATTCCGGTCGATCATAAACCTGACGATCCAGAAGCAGCCGTCTTCCGGATACGGCTCCTCATCGAACAGCGCAAATCCTACCATAATATCATCTGCATAAATCGCGTAGGGATAGCAGGTTTTCTCCTCGGCCGCCTTTTGCAATGAATTTAGATTTGAAGCCACAAATCTCAACTGGTCATCCCTGGGACGAAGCTCGATGCACTGCTGGCGGATATCGTCGGTAACGGGTTTTAAATATACAGGATCCATACAGCCACCTCCTATCTACAGCTTCTTGACGGATTCCGCGATCGTGATCTGTTTTTCCTGATCCCACACATCATGGATTTCAAAGATTCCCTCCTCGAAGAAGAGCGGAAATCTCTTGCGGAACCACGGCTGCATTGGCAGCTCCAGCGCATCTTCGATCGTTACCCAACGGAGCTCGCCTTCCGGCGGATCGGCGAGGAGTTCTCCCTCGTAATCATTGGCGACATAATTGAACACCATGTAGCGGTAATTTTTGGCCGGATCGGCAAATTCGTCAATTCCTTTAAACTCCAGGTCCTTTACCCGTAGCCCGGTCTCCTCCCATACCTCGCGGATCGCCCCGTCCGAAAGACTCTCGGGGAACTCCACCTTGCCGCCGGGGCCGATATATCCGGGAAAACCGCGGTCATCCGGACGATTCAGAAGCAGAACTCGGTCGCCGTCCCGTACGAGACACATCGTATACAGCGCGACCTCCACGGCTGCGGTTTTGGTAATCTCCATTCCTTGCACTCCCTTTTTTCTATGTTCTCTTCCTCATTTATTCCGGAATATAACATCCTGCGTGATTTCCGGGGCCATGTCGTACGCTGCACCCAAACCCTTTTCCTCAATAGCTTGTCTCGATACCCGCTTTAGCGTAATCGACCCGGTAAACTCCGATCGGAACAAGGGCAGGCTGACCGCCACGCAGCCTTCGTCCACCCATCGGCCCTGCAAATGCTTGAGCCCGGCGATCTCTGTCTCGATCCCTTCACGGTACCATGGATGCTCCTCATCTTCGGACACTCCTGGCTCATTGAGACATACGTACAGCGACAGGCTGTCGCACAGCTTCAGCAGGTTAAAATGGCGCTCCACCCGGCTGGCGTCCAATCCGCTGAGCTGACTTTGAATCCGTTCCTGCCGATGGAGCTCTTCCTTGTAAAACCGGGCGGCTTCCGGTTCTTCCGCATAACGGATCTGCTGGAACGACGCATAGTGCATGCTGCAGAGCAGACCTGCATACGGATCCATCGCTTCCGCCTCATCCAGGCCGGCTCGGTACGAAGACAGCTTGGGCTCAAGCGGATAGTTGATAAAGGAAAACGGGCTGCTGCTTTCTGAATCCCATAACGGATTCTCGTCCAAATATCTCCAGCCGCGATCATGCTGGGTAATGGCCAGCACCGCAGCTTCACGGTCTGATCCTGGCGGCATCCACTCCGGCAACAAATGCTCTGCGATCTGTCCTGATAACTTGGCATGATCATGCTGGCGAATCAGAACGAAGTCTTCCGGTTGTTCTCGGACAATCATCACATTCACCCTCCATCGGTTGATGTTTTACCTAATATTAACTTTTTTCAGCCCATTTTCCCAGCAAAAATTCACTTGTGGATCGACAACCTTCCCCGGCCTTGCACCACCAGCAGAAAAAAACCTCCAACCGGAACATTCCGGCTGGAGGCTCAATATCACATGGGGAAGGGGAAGAGCTGGTGCAGATGTTGGTATTGCCAATTAGAAATCAGAGGTAGCGATTTGAATCGTACCGAACACCGGACCGGCAGCTGAAGCCAGCAGAGCGGCGACAAGCAGACGTTCCACTGACAGCGTCAAGCTGTTTGCCGCCGGGATCGTATAAGTGACAACAGGGGCGTTGACGCGGGTGATGACAAGGTCAACCGGAAAAGCCGACGTATTATTCACCGTGACCGCAGCATTGATTCCGCCGGCAAGATTCTCATAGAACGACTTGCCGACACCAGCGGCTAGCGAGTAAAACTGCTCTGGTAACAAAATAGCCATGTGACATGACCTCCTTTACCATTTGATAGATTATCCTATGCCTGAAATCTATCAATGCAACGATACTTGCCGCTAGATTGAAACACATTTTAATAGACGCCCAGCCCTGCATTGACGATTCTGACCGCTTTCTGCAGGTCTATTCTTTATATCAAATCCAGACGGAGCCGGACCATATCCTGCACTTGGATTCCGTCTTCATAGAATACTTCCTGGTAGTGTCTTATAAAAAAGCCCGGGTCCACGCCCACGATCCGGAAACCGCAGCGTTGATAGAGTTTCAATTGAGGAAAGCTGGAGTTGGCTGTGCCGATTTCCACCGCATGCGCTCCCTGCCTCCTGGCTTCTTCGACCGCGTTTTCGACCAACATTTTGCCGATCCCTTTGCCCTGCAGGTCTTCCCGCACCGCAATATTGACGATTTCAACCGTTTTCGGATGCGTATCGATCAGCACATACTCTCCCGCCAATTCGCCGTTCAGGTAAGCTCCATACCCCCTGCCCCTGGCGACGTAATCCTCAACCATCTCTTTGGATGGATCAGCTAGCAGCAGCAGATCATAGGGAATATCCTCGCCGATTTCCCACGGTTGAATGGTTATTTCCATCTTGCAAATCACCTCTTTCGTTCTCATGAGCCAAGCTTCTGATTTGGCATATGCCATATGTAAAGTTTTCCTTTCCACCCTGGGGGCCGCTTGCTACAGTAGAGAAGCTAATGCATCAGGACGGAGGATTAATCAAACCATGCGGTTACTGCATCAGGTCTCGTCAGAATGGAATCGCCTCAACCGGAATATCCGGCTCTTTTTTCTTGCCAATTTGCTGTATCAGATCGGGACTGGCATGTTCTCGGTGCTTTACAATCTTTACGTGCAAACGCTGGGTTACCCCGATACGATGAACGGCACCTTGGTGAGCGTCCAGTCGTTTGCGACGGCGCTTATTTTCATACCGATCGGACTGCTGGGGGACCGTACTAGTCATAAGCTGCTCTTAATGACCGGCGCATTGTTTACGGGTCTGAGCTTCATGGGCAGGTCGCTGGCCAGCGGTGAATCCGCCCTGATCGTCCTGTCCGCTGCCGCCGGCCTGTTTGCGGCCTTCTTTCAGGTGATCGCCGTCCCGTTTCTGGCTGGGAATTCGGACAAGAAACAGCGGCTGAAACTGTTCAGCTACCACTTCTCCCTCGTGCTGGCCGCCCAGGTCATCGGCAGCAGTGGCGGCGGTTACCTGGCCGATGTGCTCCAGTCCGCCGGCTGGAGCAAAATTCAGAGCCTGCAGGCTGTGCTGTTCACAGGGGGAGCGGCGAGCGTGCTTGCCTTTGTGCCCTTGCTGCTGGTCCGGCAGAAGCCGGCTGTCCAAAAAGACGCTTCGGCCGCTCCGCCCGGGCCTGCCCAGTCCCATCCGCTCCCATCTTCAGCGCGGGAGGACTGGAGCGCCATCGCCAAATTTACGCTGGCCCAGCTGATTGTCGGCCTTGGCTCGGGACTGGTTGTGCCTTATCTCAATCTGTACTTTACAAACCGCTTTGCCGTATCCCTTACGGCCGTCGGCATCCTGATTTCACTCGGCCAGGTGATGACTATCGTTTCGATGCTGATTGGCCCGTCGCTGGCAAGCCGCGTCGGACCGGTCAAGGCCGTAGTGCTGTTTCAGATGATGTCCCTGCCTTTTTTGCTGCTGACCGGTTTCACCAACCTGTTCGCAGTCGCTTGCTTCAGCTTCCTCTTCAGGCAGGCACTGATGAATGCGGCCAATCCCATCCAGTCCTCGATCACGGTTGACCGGGTATCCGATGCCCGCAGAGGGATCGCCAACTCGATGACACAAACCGCGTTTATGCTCGGCTGGGCTACAATGGGACCTGTCCAGTCCCATTTGCTTACCGCATACGGGACGTACTGGGGCTATGCGCTGACTTTCAGCATGACCGGAATCCTATACATCAGCGCATCGGCCATCTATTACTTTATGTTTAACGAGCGCAAACAAAAATCCGCTTCTCCGCAGGCGGCTAACCAGAACGCTCCAGCCTAAATGCCATGCACCACTTCCTGCAGGAACCTTCCAGCTGCATCACCGTCCGCTCAAAACCGCAAGAATGGGCCGGTGCATAGCGGAAGGATCTCCTGCAGTTTGTTTATAGTCAGCGTCCCTTCCGGCAGTAGCGGACCCGATTCAGCAGGCGTAGTGAGCAGCAGTACGGGACGCAGACCTGCTGCAGCGGCGCCCTGCGCGTCCTTTTCGGGATGGTCACCCACAAACCAGCAATTCTCCGGACGGGCCTGCAGCCTGCTCAGCGCCATTTCGTAAATTCGCCGGTCCGGCTTCTTGACCCCCGCCTCTTCCGAAACGATAACCGCATCGAAATAGCCTCTGAACTGCACCTGGTCAAGCTTGGCATACTGGGTTCTCGCCGAGCCGTTCGTGACGCACCCGATCCGGACTCCCCTGCTTTTCAGTTCCCGCAGCACCAGTTCCGCTCCGTCCATCGCTACGGTGCAGGAGGGAAACTCAGCGAACCAATAAGCGAGCAGGTCTTCTGCGGTGGTCCCCTCCTCCCTCATTGGCAGTGTCCGCCTCATTTCCTCATACAGCTCCCTTTTTTCCCGATAGCCATTCCGGTCTGCGGCACGCAGCTGTTCCACCAGCCTCAGGCGATGCTCAGGGTTGTGCGCGGCGGCAAACCTGTCGATAAATTTTCGCGAAAACTGCTCAAACGCCTGTTTACGGTTTACCAGCGTATTATCCAAGTCGAACAGAACGGCTTCCATAACCTCTACTCCCCCTAGTTAAAAAAACGGAAATGATCCAACTGGGTTTTGATTTGGTCGAATTTCTTCCGCACCGCACCCCTGTGATCGGGCAGCAGGGGAATATGGGCCATGTCCGCAATCTGCTCCGCTACCTGGCTTACCGACAGATCAACGGTATCGATATGCTCCCGGAATATGTCTTGGGATAGACCTTCAATACAGCGTTCGGCCTGCTGAGCGCCCCATGAGTTTGATCGTTCCCCCCGGCTTTTCAAGCGCTGCAGTATGACTTCGCGCGGAGCGCATAACGCAAAATGCTTCACGGTCATGCCGTCCGCGCGCAGCCGGCCGACGATTTCTTCAAAATATACCGGATCGACCACGGTCATTGGAGCGATGATGACTCCGTCGTATTCACAAGCGATGTGCTTCAGCATGGCATAGTTGAATTCCCGCCATAACGGATATTCCTGAAAATCGGGCTTTTTGATGCTGGGCGGAATATTTTTGCGGATAAAATACCCTGCATTCTCTGGATCGTACACGAAAGAATGCGGTATCCGGCGGTGAAGCTCGAAGGCGGTCTGCGTTTTTCCTGCGCCAAACGCGCCGTTTATCCATAGGATCATCCATCATCCCTCAACTTTGACGATATTTTGGAAATTTGCTTCTCACACCCGTTCCATTATACACCAAAAAAACCGGCGGAGCGCCCCGCCGGTTTTTCCCATACCCTATGCCGCAGCATCCTCGGATTATCCTGAAGAGCTGTGGTGCACTGCACTATGCTGCACTGCTCATCCTGTAAATTCCTGCACCCACTCGTTATTGTAAAAGGCGATCCCGATATGGGTGTAGCTTTTGTTCAGGATGTTGGCTTTGTGTCCCGGGCTGTTCATCCAGTCCTGCATCACCTGCTGAGGGGAGGTCTGCCCGTTGGCGATATTCTCTCCAGCCGAGTTGTACGTAATCCCGTATTCCTTCATCATGTCGAAGGGAGATCCGTGAGTCGGGGAGTTATGGTCAAAATACTTGTTGTCATACATGTCTTTGGCTTTGGCCATTGCCATGTTGGACAGTTTGGAATCCATGCTGAGTGCACCCAAACCTGCTTTGGAGCGTTCCTGATTCACCAGATCGAGCACTTGTTGAGCATATGCTGAGGCATCGCCACTCGCAGAGGTCTGCTGATTGTTTGTACCCGAAGGAGCCTGGTTCCCGGTTCCTGCGGAAGGAGCCTGGTTTTTGGGGGTACCCGCAGGGGCCTGATTGGCCGGCGTTCCCGTTGGTGTTCCCGCTGGCGTACCGGTTGGCGTTCCCGTTGGAGTTCCCCCTGGGGTGGTTGGAGCTCCGGTCCGCGTCCCGGATGGCGTTCCCGCAGGCTGCTGCGGTGAAGTTCCGGGTACCGCCCCTGGCTGCTGAATCAAATTAAGCAAATCCGAGGTCAGGTCATTTTGATTGACTTGTTTGACCGTCAAATGGGATTTACCCGCTCTGTCCGTAGACGTTGATGAGGCTGAAGTGACGATTTTTCGGGTCGGAGCCGCTTGATGGATTTGGCTTGCACGGTTTGTCTGCTTGGTGGTCACCTGCTGGCGCGCCGTTGAAGCGCCGTGATCCGCACAGCCTGTAATCAATATCAGAACGGCGATCATAACGATTTTTTTCATATGACGAGTGCTGCCTCCCTAATACAGTTGAATGTAAGATACCGACTTAATTTTTCCGCAACAAGGAGGATTTATACCGCCAAAGTATGCTTATCGGGTGTTTGGGTATAGTATCTAAAAATTAGTGATTATCCCAGCGGAGAAGAACATGTCATGAATGCAACCAGCCAGAGATCAACCAGCATCGATCCGAATCTGCGGCTCAGCCCCCATTTGGTCAACAATGAACACACGCTAAAAACAATGTTCGAGCGCTGCTCGGACGTCATATTCCGTGATGTTACCCTGCAAGGAGATACCAAGCTGCTGCTCATTTACGTGGACGGCATGATTGACAAGGATATCATCCAGTCCGTCATCCTTAAGCCTTTAATGTACGAAGGCATCCCTCAGGGGATCGGTCCCATTGACAGCATTGCGCAAATGTGTGATCAGCAGCTGTTCGCAGTACTGCAAACGAAGAAGGTCAACACGTTCCACGATGCGGCAGATGATATTTTAAAAGGTAACTTGGCCATTCTGGCGGACGGAGAAGCCTCTGTCCTTCTAACTAATGTCTCACAATTTGAAGCAAGATCGATCGAGGAACCGTCTACGGAAGCATCCCTGCGCGGAACGCGGGAGAGCTTCACCGAAACGCTGCGGACGAACACATCGATGCTGCGCAGAATCATCGTTACGCCAAACCTGAAGATGGAATCCTTTCACATCGGTAAACTGACTCAAACCGAGGTTGTACTTGCCTATATTGAAGGAATTGTGTCCGCTTCGATGCTGGATGAAATTCGCTCAAGGGTTCAGCAGATCGATCTTCAAGGCGTGCTGGAATCAGGCTACATCGAAGAATCCATTGAGGACACCAACTTCTCCCCTTTTCCGCAAATGCTGAGCAGCGAACGGCCGGATGTCGTATCCTCCGGACTGATGGAAGGACGGGTGGGGATCTTGGTGAGCGGGTCGCCAATCGCTCTGATCGTGCCGATGACGTTCTGGGATGGCCTGCAAGCCCCTGACGATTATTACGAACGGTTTATGTATGTCACTATGAATCGGTGGATCCGATATTTGTTTGCCCTGTTTGCCATCCTGTTTCCGTCGGTTTATATTGCACTGACCACTTTTCATCCGGAAATGGTCCCGCCCAAGCTGATGCTAAGCATTACGGGACTCAGGGAACAGGCTCCATTTCCAACCGTCATCGAAGTATTTATTATGGAATTTATGTTTGAAGGGCTGCGGGAGGCCGGGATTCGGTTACCCCAGCAAATCGGCCCGCTCGTCAGCATCGTCGGTGCCCTGGTTATTGGACAGGCTGCGGTACAGGCCGGGATCATCTCGGCGCCGATCGTCATCGTCGTATCCGCTGCCGGCATATCGTCGTTTGTGATCCCCCGTTACCGGTTCGGCTACCCGATGCGGATGCTGCGCTTCCCGCTGCTCGTATTATCCGGAATTTTTGGACTTTTCGGCACGGCGATCGGCATGATCGCCATCTTGTCCCATCTGATTCACCTCAGTCCGTTAGGGACGCCGTATCTTCAGCCCGTTGCTCCAACCAGGAAAAGCAAGGTGAAAAATGTATTTTTACGTTGGCCGAGACAACGTGCAGATAAATCTTGAACTTGATGGATAAGGCGGAAGGAACTATGAAAAAAATCCTGCTTATTTTCTGCTTAATGCTTCTGTCAGCTTCGTCTACCGGCTGCTGGAACCTGAAGGAACCTAACCAGCGTGCTTTTATTATTGGCGTCGGAATCGACATGACTGAGGACAAAGAGCTGGAAATCAGTTCCGAAATCGCCGTACCCGCGGGTTTGGGCAGCAGCCAGGTGACGGGTGCGGGCAAGAAAAACACATTTACGGTCGTGAGTGCGAAGGGAAAGGATTTTATGGATGCCGGGCAGCATATGCAGGCTGAGCTGTCGCGCTCCTTGTTTTATGCTCATCGGCAAACGATTCTGATCGGTCAGCATATGGCCGAAGAGGGGGTGGATAGGTATCTCGACATGGTCGTCCGCAACCCGAAATCGGAAATACGTTCCGTCGTACTCGTTGTTAAGGGTGGAACGGCGAAAGAAGTGATCAAAGCCGAGCCTACATTTGATCCATTCATCAGTACGACACTTGGCAGTCAGCAAAATGCCCTTGGCATGAAGCCCTACTACTTCCGGATGTTATTATGCGATGCCTACAGCGAAGGAACCCAGCCGATTGTGCCTGCCATCACAGCGGATCCTGCCAGAGGTTACGTATACACTGGCTCGGCCATCCTGAATAAAGATCATGGTCTGAAGCTCGTCGGTTTCCTCGATCCGGAGGAATCGATGTACGATAACTGGATGATGGGTAAGCAAAAAAAACTCACGTTCACCACCCAAATCGGAAAGGAGAACAAGATGATCAGCTTAGCCGTTCAATCCCTAAAGCACCGCACACACATAAAAATGGTTAAAAACAAGCCGCAGATTTACATATCGCTGCACGGCACCGGCAGCATTGTCGAAAACAATTCGCCACTCGATCCTTCCAAGGACGATGATCTCAAAACAATTCAGACCAGGCTGAGCCAGGAAGCGGAGGAGAAGGTTCGCAAACTGGTGGATAAAGCGCAGCACCAATATAAGATCGATATATTTGGAATTGGGGAACATGTGCACAGGCAGCATCCGGAGGTATGGAAAACGCTCAAGCCTCATTGGCACGAAACGTTCCCCGAACTGCCGATCACTGTATCGGTTCATCTCCGGTACAGGGATCCGGGTCAAACCAATTCTTCGCTGTAGATCATCAATAATCAGGGGAATCACATCGGAAAGGAGGAGAAGCGATGAAGCTGACCGGATCGCAAATCTTTTGGACCTTAAGCACGGTGGAAGTCGTCATGGCCGTCTGGTTGAGAGTATCGCCTGCCATCGAAACAGCCAAGCAGGACGCGTGGATGTCTATGATCATTGCGGGAGCGATCGGGCTGGCCATCACGTATCTGGTCATGCATGTCAGCCTGCTTCATCCAGGAGAAACCTTAACGCAGTTCAGCCGTAAGCTGCTTGGCGGCTGGATCGGAAGAATCGTGATCCTTCCCTATTTCGTTGCCTGGCTCCTGTTATCCGGGGATGTGCTCCGCTCCTTCGCGGATTTTATCCATCTGACGATTCTGGACCGGACTCCCATCTGGATTCTCATGGTCATGATAATGGCTTTGGCCGTTTATCTGACCGGCTTCAGCGGGATTACCGGCATCGGCCGATTTTGCGAACTGGCCGGACCCGTGACGTTCATTGCGCTGATACTCACCTTTTTGCTGAACATCACGAACACGAAGCTTCATCACATCCTGCCGATCGCCAGCGATACAAGCTGGCAAGAGGTGTTCAAGGCGTCGCTGTCGCCCGCTTCTTTTTTCGGCGAATCGTTTATGCTGCTGGTTCTTCTCGCGTTTATATCCAGCAATAAAAAAATATATGTCAAAACACTGTCGAGCATCGCATTCACCGCCATCATGGTAATGTTGGCGACGGTCATGGTGCTGCTCGTGTTCGGCCCCTACGTTGGAATGGAGCTGAGATTCTCTTACTTTATGCTGGTACGCAGCATAAACATCCTGAACTTTATTCAAAATGTCGATGTACTCGTGATTTTCATTTGGATTTTTGGCGTCTTCGCCAAGATCTCCCTTTACTTGTTTATTACGAGCTATGAGATGGCCCAGTGGCTTCAAGTGAAAAATTGGAAAAAACTTCTGTGGTTTTGTGCACCGGCCATCTTCATCATCGCGCTCCTGATTCCGAATGAAGAGACCATTATCGTGCTTCAGAAGCTGTGGGAGCGGATTGTCATCCCGGTCTGCGCGATCTCCATTCCGCTGATTCTGTGGATGATGACCGTCATGAAGAGAAAATTAGCGGAACACTGAAATCAACCCGCTCTATTTAGATTTTGGCTGCCGTTACGATTGGCTGATAAAAACCGGACTGCTCGGGCATGACCCACTCAACACACTGGAATCCAGCCTGCTGCAAAAAGTTGCTCAGCTCGCTTCGCTGAACTGCCCGGTACACGGCTGCATAGCTCTCCGTCTTCCAAGACTCTAAGTGATCCTGCAGTATAAACTGCCGGGTGGTATATGTCGATCCATCTTCCGACCAATCCCACACCTGGAACACAATTCTCTTTCCATCATCAAAAATTCTGGGCTCAGTAGCGCGGGGACGCTCTTGGACCAGGTTGTCGTAATCGCGGATCGTGATAATGACCATCCCGCCCGGAGCGCATTTGTTGTAAAACTGCCGGCAGGCGTGCAGCAGATCCTCGTCCGTAAGCAAATGCGGCACCGCATTGTCGGCGGAGAAGACGACGTCAAAGGTACCGGCGACATCCTGATCGAGCGTCCTGAAGTCCGCTGTTCCGAATTGGATCGACAGTCCCATAGCCTCCGCTTCCCTTTTCGCTCGCGCCACGGAGTCCGGACTAAGGTCGGTTGCCGTCACATCAAATCCGTGCCGTGCTAACCCCAAGCTTTGGGTTCCGATACCGCATGAGGCGTCCAGCAGCCGGATCTTGCTGCTTCCCGGACGATTCAGCCGGGAGCGGATCCACCGGTCCCAAAATTGTCCCTGACTGGACACTGTACGTGTCCAATCCTCGTAAATCAAATGGTATGATTCAGACATACCGTCATAGAAATGCTGCGTAGACGACCCCATTCATGATCCCTCCTTATTGTCCCGTGATTTATCCTAATCCAGCGTTGTTAAATCATAATGGATAAACTGTTCGTCCCGAACGTATCCGCTTTGTTCGTACAGCTGCTGGGCACGTACATTCGTTACCGCCGTGGACAAGGACAGCCCCTTCGCCCTGGCCAGCTTGGCGTACCGCTTGGCCGCTTCAAGCAGCAGACGGGCGATTCCCTGATTGCGGTATTGCTCCCGTACGTACAAATCGTTCAAAATATAGGACCGTTTCATGGAGATGGAGGAAAACACCGGATACAGCTGGGTTAACCCAGCGATCCGGCCCTGCTCCACGTCCTCGGCGATCAGGATGACCGATTCCCGGTGCTCCATTCGTTCGAACAAGAAGGCGGCTGCCCCTTCAACGTCCGTTTCCTGACCATAAAATATCCGGTATAAGTCAAAAATGGCGGCAAGCTCGTGCAGATCCTCGAGTCCCGCCTCCCGGATCGTAATGCTTATTTGGGACATCGTATGCTTCCTCCTCATCGTGTATTACTTGTCCGTAATATGGCCGTTCCATTCGTAATCCTAAGCAAGCGTCCGGTCCCCCCGCGAATTAGGCTGGGAGTAGACCATAAATTCGACCGGCTCCGCCGATCGGTTCATGACCTGGTGCACCGCACCCGGCTGCACCCTCATTCCCTGATGGGCAGATAACGTATGCACCGTACCTTCGATTTCAATATCGAGTGTGCCAAACAACACGAAGAAAAACTGCCCCGCTCTGGCGTGATAATGCCTTTGCTCACTTGTCCCCGGAGGCATCCTTTCGTGAATGATGCTAACCGTCTCTTCATCAACCAGCCGCCATCCGTCACAATCGTTCCCCCATACGTAATGCTCCGCGTTGTCTTTGCTGATCATACCGTGTTGACTCCGCACTTGTTTGCTCATGATGTACCAACCATCCGTTCGTTCAGGATATTCATGCTCCTCAGCGATTTCATAGCCCAGCTTCCGGTAGAACCGGAGGTTTTCTGGAAGCGACAACCTGACTCCCAGCCGGATCTCGGAATAACGAAGCTGTGCAGCGAGTTTCTCGAAATGCTTCATGATGGCCTTGCCCAATCCCCGGCCGCGGACCTCGGGAATGACAGATAGCCTTCCGACGTACAAAAAGGACTCTCGGAAGAAATACTGCGCCGAGCCTACAGGCTTGTCACCGGACCAAACCAGAAGGGCTCCGCCCCCATGTTCGCTGATTTTGCTCAGGATCGTTTCGGTATTTTCCGACAAAGCGCCTGAGGGCGGATGGAGCCGGCCCCGATATTCTTCAAAAGCCAGCATCATCGTCTGGTGAACGAGCTCTATTTCATCCGTGCTCGCGATTCTGATTTCATAATTCACCTGGTTTGCCCCTTCCTGATCGTCCTTACCTTCGCTTTCATCATATATTTGCGGACGGTAAGGAAGCAATCAGTAAAATGAGGCCTGCCCCGAAATCCGACCGCCGGGAGTTCAACCTGCCCATACGTCCTTCACATAGTTTCCTGCCGATTCGAGCCCGGCAAGCCACCCGGCTGCTTCTTCTGGGCTCGCCCCGTGTTTGTCCCGATAGGAGCCCATCAGCGTCTCTTCTACTTGGGGTGCCATCCGGGAGCCGTCGCCGCAAATGTACAGCTTAGCCCCGGCCTCGAGCAGCTTCAGCAGCAGCTCGCCGTCCTGCTTCATCAGGTGCTGGACATAGCATTTATCCGTGCCCTCCACTCGGGAAAAAGCCGTATGAAGCGTCACCACGCCGTCCTTTTCCGCCTGCTCAAACTCCTCGCGGTATAAGTAATCATGCTCCGGATGTCTGCAGCCAAAGTACAGATGAGCTTCGCCCAGTACCTTTCCTTCCGCTTGCAGGACCCGTCTAGCCTGGATAAAGCCTCTGAACGGAGCCACGCCTGTGCCCGGCCCTACCATGATCATCGGTGTGGCGGGATCCTCCGGCAGCACAAAGCCGGATTCAGGAGATCGGACGAACATCAGCACTTCGGCCCCAGGATCCTGTTCGGCCAGGTAGTTGGAGGCGATACCGAGGTACTCTCCCTTACCGCTCCATGCCTCACCCCGAACGACACCGACTGTAATGCTGGCAGTGCCTGGGCTGACTTTGGGCGAGCTGGAGATGGAGTAGTATCTCGGCTTGAGCGCCGGCAGCAGCTCCAGAAAACGCGCAAACGGCAGCCCGCAGGCTTCGTAATGCTCAAGCAGGTCAAGCATCGTAACCCGCTTCGCCCGAATGTTGGTTTGGAACGCGCCTTCCTCAAGCATGGCCTCCAGTTCCTTAGCATGCGGCGGACATACCGTGTACGATGCCAGCTCCCGAATTTGGGCACGGGTGGCCGGCTCCTGCAGCTCGACGCTGCGTGCCAGCAGTTCGTCCAGCCGGATCGGCACTCCTGTCTTCAGGTGAGCGCTGTGTTTTCCGTCTGCCGTCAGAATCAGGTGCGCCGAGCCGTCCAGCTGGAATCGGCGGAGCACCCGCCGCACCAATGACTCAGGATTGACCGGGAGCACGCCCAGATGATCCCCTTCGCGATAAGCTGTACCCTCCGGCAGCGCAATTTCAATGTGCTGCGTGACCCTTCCGCTGTCTGCTTGCTGAAGATTGCAGCTGCGCACGATCCGCCCGGATACGGCGTGGTAGGTCTCCGCAAGCGGCACGGCAGCCACCCCCTGGACAAAGCGCAGCGACAGCGTGCTCCGCTTGGTGTCGCGGACGTCCGAGACCGGGAGTCCCAGCGCTGGCATCAAATCCGGCCATAAGCGCTCCGTCCAGTCGTCCACTTCCCGTTCAAAATCGCCGCTGGCATCGCTCTCCCCGCGCGGAAGGAGCCGCTTTCCCCCTTTGGCAGCCAGCTGCTCATCAATCAGGCGCGGGATCCGCTGGTACGTGCTGGCCCAATTGTGATCCCCGCAGCCAAATACGGCGTAACGGACGTCCCGGATGGCGGAAGGATCGGCGGCTTCCAGCCATTCCATAAACGACTTGGCGTTGGAAGGGGGCTGGCCGTTATAGGACGCCGTTACGATAATGACCGCCCCCTCCTTCGGAAGCGCGCCGGCATAGTCGTCCAGGGGACCGACCTGGCTGTCGAATCCCTGGTACCTCGCGCGGTCAGCCACCTCCCTGGCGATGCCTTCCGCGGTGCCCAAATTGGAGCCGTACAGGACAAGCAGCGGCGTATGATGTTCATTTGCAGCCAGGGAAGCCGGCTTGGTGGATTCGCTGACAGCGGCTTCCACGGTCTCGGCGCTGCCGTAACCCACCGGGATCAATGCGCCTTTTCGGCTGCGGACACGGATCCGGAATCCTTCCGGTTTTAGCGTAAGCGTCTCTTTAACCTTGAGTTCGTAGTGGTCGGCGTCCGCAAGGTCAAAATACTTCAGCACCAACCCCAGCACCAGTGTGGCTTCCTGCAGGGCGAACTGCTGGCCGATGCACGCCCGCTGGCCGTTGCCGAACGGCTTATACGCATCATGCGGAACCTTGCTAGGATCCTCGAACCGCTCGGGTTTGAATACCTCCACGTCATCGCCCCAGACGCGCACGTCCCGGTGAAGTCCCGGAATGAGCACCGTCACGCTGTTGCCCTGTTGGATCGGATAGGTTCCCCCAATCATCGTATCTTCTTTAGCGTACAGCGAGAAAGCCGGTGCTGTCGGCCATAACCGCAGGGACTCGCTAAGAACCATCCGGACATATTTCAGATCCCTTACCTGTTGATACGTCGGTACGGGATCTTTCAAAACCCGGTCCACTTCTTCCACGGCCTTGCTCAGCTTATCGGGGTTTTTCATCAGAAAATAGATCGCAAAGGAGAGCAAACCGCTGGTCGTTTCATGCCCCGCGATCAGGAACGTGATCATCTGATAGCGGATATTTTCATGATCCAGCCGCTCCCCCGTATTTGCATCAACGCCCTCCAGCATATGTGCAAGCAGGTCATCCTCATCCCCGCCATGCGCCTTGCGCTCTCGGATCAGTTCATCGACGAGTGAAAACATCGTCTGGATATCCTCTTGAAACTGCCGCTTCTTCCGGATCATAAACATATCCTGGATGCCCAGCCGGTGAAGCTGGTTCATCCCTTCGTCTAGCGCCCGTACCATCGCATCGATAAAGGGGTGATTGTTTTCCCGGTAAAAGCTGTTAAAGCGGTAACTAAACCCGCACAGCCCGATCGTGTCGAGCGTCAGCCGGGTCATATCGGCAGGAACGTCCACCGTTTCGTCCGGGTTCAGCCTTCCCCATTTTTGAATCAGCTGCATGGCGATATCCAGCATTTTCGTATGATAACCCTGCATGGCCCGCTGGCTGAAGCTGGACAGCAGAATGTTATGGGCTTTTTTCCAATTGGGTTCCTCGGTTGCGCTCGTAAAGAGGCCGTCACCGGCAAATGCGCGAACGTTCTGCAGTGGAGCCCAGATCCTTTTGTCAAAACGCTTTTCGTCGCAGGCGTCCTTCACATATTCATGGCCGGACACATACAGCTCCCTGCGGCCGCCGGGATATTGGAACTGAAAGATCGGCCCGAGCTCCGCGGCGACCTTTACCAACGATTGCACCGGTGCGGCGGAATCCAGCAAAGGCAGATTGCCTAAAGGTCCGTAGGTTTTAGGTTGAGGCACCTGAATGGTTTGCGTCATGGTTATTCCCTCCATCATCCTGTTTTTTCTCTTTAATCCAGACCGCGCAGCGGACTGGTAACCGCTCGAAAAATACCAACTGACCAAAATAGTAATCCGGTCATTTCATAAGAAAAAAGGAGGATTTGACGGTTGCTGGCTGCTTACGCCTGACAACGCTGTCCTATCCTACCTTTTACCCTATCATGATATGATTGTCCCGCACATCAGCCAGAGGTCCGGAATTCACCGGCAAGGCGGCGTGCTTCCTGTTACTTTTCAGCCAGGACATTGTTCAGTCATATACGACTTCCGTCCCGGCAATAAAGTCATGAATCGACCGTTTGTCTTCACGCAGCCCCACCATAAAAGCACTGATGATCACGCAAATGCCTAAGCTAAGACCATACACGAGGCCGGCAACGACGTTCCGCAGCAGCATGGTCCCGATTCCAGGGGGCTGGTGATCGCTCACCTTGCGAATCCGGATGTTGCATATCCTTTTGCCCACCGTATAACCGTTCCAGAATACAGGCACGAGCAGTGAATACAAACCGCTGATCGTATCGGAAATCCAATCCTCGTTTCCCCATTTTCCCGTAATCATCCACACCACAATCATGATCGGCAAGCCGACGAGCAGCCCATCCACCAGCGATGCCCCAAGTCTGATCCAAAAACCAGCATTCCGATTCATTCCGCCTCCTCCTTCTCGTACCCCAAGTTTTATTCATAGTACTCTGGCGCTTTGGCGGTACATTCTTTACTTATGCGACGGCATGACCATTGTTTCTTCCATGCGCCCTTCCAGCAATATGCTGCTTATATTTAAAGAACGTCACGGAGAAGAAAAAGTTTACTGGATTGCGTCAGCTTGTGGCCGTACTGAAAAACTATAGCCCGAATTCATGCTTAATCTGGCGCGCCACTTCTTCTGCGCTCAAATCCGTATTGTTGATTCTCAAATAGTTCTCCCGCTTGATCTCGCCATCATATGAATTTAGCCGGTATTTTTCCATCGATGTCTTCAGCTCATTTTCGGACCACTCCGTGTTCCGTTTCGTTGGCTTATGCTGCAGCCGGTTTGGACTAAGATTGCGGGAGAGCCGTTCATCTAGATCAGCCTCCAGCTCCACGAAATACACTTCCGCGCCCCTGGATTCGAAAATCCCGCAGACCTCCTCCACATAATCCCAATCCGCCTTCTGGTCCAGCGCCCATACAAACGTGAAAATAAGGCCGGCCAGGTCGCTCTTGGCAACCTCTTCAAAGATCTCCCTCCGGAACAACCCAACCAGCCGTTTCCCGGCTTCCGAACCGTAGCTGAAAAACGGCGATACCAGCTCAATCGTCATATGGTTGTGAAAAAGTTTCAGCTCCGTTATTTTTTCGAGCTCCTGTCCTACGGTCATTTTGCCTACAGCTTGCGGGCCAAATATAAGGATAAATTTCATACGGTCCCTCTCCTTTACATTTCGCGTGGTTGGATGAAATCAACAGGGCGCAAACATAAAAAGCCCTCCGAACCAGGATTTCTGTCCATGATATTCGGAAGGGCTCTCGCAGTATGTCTGTATGTAATGGATTAATCGACGAAAAAGTCAGGATCCGGCCTGATTTTGCTTTTGAGCTGTCTAAGGTTGTACTCCATTTTCAATACGATATCCTCTATCACCTTCGGATCGATGGCAAAACGGTCCGGTTCCGGCCGTGAGCCTGCTTTCATGTCGCGCAGCGTGATTTGCTGCTCCTGCCATTTATCCATCAGATCGGAAATGATCGCATAAAACCGTTCGTAATCGCTTATGACTTCATCCAAGTAGGCATCCACCTCTTCCGGATCGTAACCCCGAAGCTTGTTGCTGAACACCTTTTCATGGATGGAAAGTGCATCCAGATGAATGCCCAGCTGCTTGAACAGCTTCTTCTGTTTATCCAATCGGCGCTGCATATGTTCATCCATTTGACGAATACCTCCAAATCTCTAGCCCCGCAAAGGGAGGATGTCCTGTATTACTCCCACACCCTATATTTTTTATATCACATCCTTGCTAAGGATGAAAACCGTTCCCCGCTTTTTTGGAGAATGTTCCAAAGAAAAATGGCCATCCTAAAGGATGGCACAAATTGACACAAGCGTGAAATATGTTATTATATGAATAAATGCTCATATGTTAATATTAATTAAACATGGATGCAATTTGCTTTGTATTCAAAAGGAGGAGCCGCTTATGGCACACGGTCATCATCACCATCATTCCCACTCGACCACTCACCAACATTCACATTCACACTCGCATGCACACGGACCGGCAGATTATAACCGTGCCTTTCTGATCGGTATCGTGCTCAACACGGCCTTCGTCATTTTGGAGGCAGCTTATGGCCTGATCAGCCATTCCCTTTCGCTCGTAGCCGATGCCGGACACAATTTAAGCGACGTCCTCGCTCTCGTGCTGGCCTGGGTCGCCAGCCTCCTCGTCCGAAAGAAAGCGACGGAGCTGCGCACGTACGGTTACCGCCGTTCCTCTATCCTCGCCGCCCTCTTCAACGCCCTGTTCCTGCTCGCGGCGATCGCGCTCATCGCTTGGGGCGCGATCAGCCGCCTCATCCACCCGCAGCCGGTCGACGGTGTGGACGTCATCTGGGTGGCGGCTGTCGGCATCCTCATCAACGCCTTGACGGCGCTGCTGTTCGTTTCCGGCCGCCGGGGCGATCTGAACGTCCGGGGGGCGTTTCTGCATATGGCTGCGGACGCCGGCGTATCACTCGGCGTAGTCATCGCAGGGATCGTCATTTCCGCAACGGGCTGGCTGTGGGTCGACCCGGTCGTCAGTCTGCTGATTGTGCTTGTTATCGGCATCAGCACCTGGGGGCTGCTGAAGGATTCGCTTAACATGGCTCTCGACAGCGTGCCTCCGGGCACAGACATTACGGCCATCCGAAATTACTTGACTTCCCTGCCCTGGGTCAAGAGCATGCATGATCTGCACATTTGGGGCATGAGCACCACGGAAACGGCGCTCACGGCACATCTCGTGGTGACGGAGCCCTGCAATGGCGATGAACTTCTGCAGCAGGCTGCAGCCGAGCTGCGCGAGCAATTCGGCATCGGCCATACCACCTTACAGCTCGAGATCGGTGATCTGCACTGCGCTCTGGACGGAACGGATACCGTCTAGACTGTTCAGCTGGAGCTGACAGACATGGCATGATTGCTCCCCGCGCCTTTAGGGTAAGGAAAGAGTACAGATACCTTATTCTACTGTCAGAAGGGAGTCTTATCCATGAGTCATTTAACCCATGATCAGCAGCAGGAACTCAAATCAGCACTGCTGGAACGCAAAAAGGAGCTGGAACACCACTTTCACGCGAATGGTGAGGACAATACCCTGCTGGGCGACTCGCTCGCCGATTCCACAGGCGAGCTGTCCTCTTACGATAATCACCCCGCCGATGTAGGCACGGAGGTGTTCGAACGCGGCCGGGACCTGGCCGTCAACGACACGCTGCAGGATGAGCTGGAGCAGGTCGACAGCGCCCTTGGGCGCATGGACCGCGGGGAGTACGGCCAATGCGTCGAATGCGGCCGGGACATTCCGTTCGAGCGTCTGCAGGCGATCCCGTACACCGCTTATTGCGTGGAGCATACGCCGAACCGGGACGTCAGCAGCGACCGGCCGGTCGAAGAAGAGGTGATCACTCCGCCGCCATCCGGCGCAGGCGAGAACCGGCAGCGCTATGACGGCCGTTTTGATGATGCGGACGCATGGGAGTCCGTCGAAGAGTACGGCACGTCTAACACGCCGGCCATGGCAGCCAAGCGTGACGTCACCGATTATGATGAAGGCATGTAAAGCCGGTACACACGAACCGAAGCCCCGGGATCTCCACCAGAGAACCCGGGGCTTTCATTGTCCTGTGACTTGTGTCTCGCCTCCCTCGGTGCTTGCAGATGAACGCTTACTGCAGGAAGACCTTCTGTTTCGTCTCGGCTGACTTCAGGCACGCTTCCACAACCTTCATGTTCCGTACCGCATCTTCCGGAGGATAAGGGAGCGGTGTTCCGTCCAATACCGCTGCGGCAAAAGCGTCGGCCTCCAGCATGAAATGGCTCAGCACACCGAAGCGTTCCTCCCGCCGCTGATCCCCAACATGGACGATAATCTGGGCCGGCTCCTCGCTCTGCTCCCAGCCAAATGCAACCGGCAGCTCGATCCGTCCTTGCGAGCCGACGATCTCCAGCGAGCACCGGGGCGCGGCCCACATGCCGCAGTCAAAGGTCAACCCAACGTCGTTCGGAAACTCCACCAGACCGGTTGCCATGACGTCCACATGATCGTGTTCCTCCGAAAACAGCGCCTGAACCGACACGGCCAGCGGCTCCTCGCCTAGAATCATCCGAGCCGCCGAAATCGGGTAGCCGCCAACATCATAGATGGCCCCGCCGCCCATCGTTTTTTTGTACCGCACGTTCTCCTTATTTTCGATGTGGTTGTACGTGAAGCACCCGTGAATGGCCCGGATCTGGCCGATCTCGCCTTCCTCGATGATTTCCCGGACCCTGCGATGCTTCGGATGATACCGGTACATAAATGCTTCGGAGAAAATCACCCCCGCTTCCCTGCACGCTTCGACCATTTCGGAAGCTTCTTCGGGGCTGAGCGCAGACGGCTTCTCGCACAGCACGTGCTTGCCGGCTTTTGCCGCCTTGATCGTCCACTCTTTATGCAAATGGTTGGGAAGTGGAATATAGACCGCATCAATATCGGGATCCTTCAGCAGTTCTTCATAGGTTCCATACGCCTTCGGTATATTAAACTGTTCCGCCGTATCTTTGGCTTTGGCGTAATCCCGGCTGGCCACCGCCGCAATCTCGACGCGTCTGGCGTTCTGGACGCCGGGAATAAAAGCGCTTCTCGCGATACTGGCCGTGCTTAAAACCCCAAAACGCAGCTTTTCCTGCATCCCCTACGCCTCCTTCCCTTCCGGGTCTTATTGGTAATTGTCGTTAACCGCCTTGTGCAGAATGCCAAGACAGCGGTCCAGATCGGTTTTGACCTGTTTTTTATACAGCTTGGCCTTCTCGGCTCCATCGTCCGTAAAGTGGTACAATACAATTTCCTGAAAATCCACCCGCGGATCGCTGCCCTTCAGTTGCTTGGTCCGGTAGAAAATGCCCTCCTGCACCAGTTCATGCAGGGCTCGGTAAATCTCGCTCTGCGGGGGAGAATAGCCGTAGCTCTTAAACTCCTGTCTCAGCTCCTCCAGCATCTGATAACCATATCCGCGGTGCTGCTCCACCATCGTAATCAGGTAAGCTTTAATAAATGCCCGCTGGGCAATCATAAAGGCCATGCCAGCTTCCTCGCTTTCTTCCCTATTTCCTTCATTAACCAATTTACCTCCATTATAAACGTCTATTTTCCAAATCGCATAGCATGAAGGTTTCACTTTGGGAGAATCTGCGAAAATTTAATACAACGGGCTTACTGAGAATACCGTGGAACGGGATTGAACCGTTTTCCCGGTCCGTTCTGAATCAGAGTGGATCGGTCTGGAACGGTCTGGAACGGTCTGGAACGGTCTAAGTCGGTTTGGGGCCTTCCTTTTTACAATGGACCTGGATGAGTTAAGTACGCGGGGCATGGCAGAATGGCTCCAAAGGTGCAAGATTCGGTACGTATTGGGTTTATTCTATTGTGAATTTTTCATATGTTGAAATTGTATAATTTTGCGGTTGGCAAATAAAATAAGCCTTGGATCCGCCGAGGCAGAACTCAAGGCTTTTCGAGAACTCAAGGCTTTTTAACGATACAAGGTGTTTAAGCGATTGGGTCGCAAGGTCCGATTTATCGCTGGCCATGCCGGGCTGTTGGGATGCTTGTCCACTCGCATTGGTGGATCGCTGGATCAGCTAACTGGAATCAAGCTGCTTTTGGCGGGCTTGTTTTTTTTCTCAAGGAAGAGACCCCAGCCGTCCACTTGCCGAATGGCAGGTAAGATAATACCACGATGAGGAGATAAGACAGCAGCACGCAAATGATGAAAGACATCAGCATCCGCACTGCCACGTTCCATCCGGCAAACCACCAGGCATCAAAGGAATACGTATAGCGCAGCATGAGGGCATGAGCCAGATAAGTGCCATACGAATATTTACCGAGCAGGGACATCGCCCGCTGGGCCCGCGGACCTGCCTGACGAGTCCATTGGAGCGCGTATCTGTAAATGACGAAAACCGAGCTTACCAGAAACACGGCAATCAACGGACGCAGCAGCGAAACCGCATTAAAATTTATGTTCAGCCCGTCCGCCGTTTGGAAGCTGGCCACCAGCTTATACGTAAAATATCCGAACAAGATCCAAAAGACAGCCGTATAAATAACTCCGCCTTTCTCTACCGCCCATCTCCACCGTTCGGGGTACATCCCCGCTGCCGCCCCAAGAATAAAATAAAACATGAAGTAGACGAAGTTACGATCGGCGTAGGCGGTAAAAAACGGCGTCAGAAACGGGATGTCCGCTTTTGTCAGCAGGGCGCTGATATCCGGCCGGAAGTACATCAGCACCAGATAAGCCAAACCGCTGAGCACCAGCAGGGCCGTCCATAATCGATGCGGAGCAGCCTGCATAATCCGGCGGATCAGCATCCGAAAGACAGGGAACAGCAAATAAAACTGCATGATCATGACCACGTACCATAAATGATAACTGTTCTTACCCGTGAACAGCATCATCGCCCATTTCCCCCATTGTTCGGGAGACCCGAAGTTCCATTGCTGACTGATGCCAAAATAAACAGCCGACCACAAGATGTAGGGAACCAGTACATCGCTGAACCTTTTTCGCATAAAAACGCCGTACCGCAGCGGTCCGTCATAATTGTAGAACAGCACCATCCCGGTGATAAAAATGAAAACAGGCACCGCAAACTTAGCCGCCATCAGCAGCAGCGTCATGATAACCCCGTCCTCCATTGCCACCCCGCCGACGATGGAGTAGTGGGCGATCGCATGCTGCATGGCCACAGCCAAGAAGGCCAACCCTCGCAGCAGCTCTATTTCCTGTATTCTCGCTTTCTTTGACATACCTTCCTCCTGGTGCAAAAAAAGATCACTTTCCTGACCACAGCTCATTTTCTTTACTTTACCCTTTTCCATCCTAAACGAAAAAAAGAACGCCTGCCAGAAAGAATTGGCAAAGCGTTCTTTGGAACTTACAGCCTGGCAGATAATACGTACCGAGGCCGCATCGTTAATAGCGTTTAGGGAGCAGCGCGTAATCCACGCGTTCCGGAACTTCAATCAGCAGCATCCGAAGCGGGCCTTCCTTGGCCTGAACTGTGATTTCTTCATCATGATCTGTGCTCAGCAGCATAAAGTCGCGCGGATCAAACGTTTCGTCATGTACGCCCGGAAGCTCACCGCTCCAGCGGCCGCCGCCCTGAAGCGCGAGCGCGGTCAGCGATCGGCCCTTGCGAAGGGAGTGGCTGTAGGTGCCGCCAGCTTCCAGCTGAACTTCCCACATTCCGGCATCCACGCTGAGCTTAAGCGGAGCGTCTCCCCCTACGATCTGCTTCACGGTGCCGCTGGCGGTTTCTGTTACCGGAAACTGTTCGTGCTCCCATTGCTCGTAAGACGGTTCCCGCTTGTTCGATACTTTCAGATCCGGCTCAAACCAAATTTGAAAGCTCTCCATGTCCGGACCGATCAGACGCTCTTCATGGCTGACTCCGGCCCCCGCCCGGATGAGCTGTGCTCCGCCGGAACCAACCGTGCTGCGGGTACCGAGGGAATCCCCGTGCTCAGCCTTTCCTTGGATGACGTACGTCATAATTTCAAATCCAAAATGGGGGTGAAGAGGAATATGGCCTTCCTCCGGAGTGTGGGCCCATGCCCAATAAAACAGCGGGCCGATCCGGTTAATGACCGATCCCTCCCCAGGGAAACCGATTGGCTTCTGCTCAGTAATCTTTCCTCCGTCAAATTCTCCGCGTCCCTGCATCGAGGGCAAATAGCGCCGTACATGCATGCTCATCCCATCCTTTCACACCTTGTGTTAAATTTACATCCATCACGATTCATCTAAATGATTGACTTGCGTATCCGTTACTAACGAAACACCCAATCCAATGGAGTATACACACCCGACCACTACACTTATATATTTTACGATAGCTGTCCTTACTGGAACAGGCTGTATGCACCCGGACCGGTCAATGCCACGCCGACGACCGCGGCGATCAGGATCAGATTATACTCAAACCCGTTCGAGGTCGCCCAAAATCCGTTTTTGCCATGGACGGTGACGATGGCGCCGATCATCGTTACAGCAATCATGATGGCCGCAAGCGGAGTCCAGATCCCCGCAGCAAACAGCAATCCACCTGCAAATTCAAAGATCCCCGTTACAAGTGCCAGCAAGAAAGCCGGCTTCAAGTTCATCGATGCGAGCCACCCGGCTGTCCCTTTTAAGCCGCCTCCGCCAAACCAGCCGAACAGCTTCTGCGCGCCATGCCCGGCAAACGTAAGTCCAATCACCAAACGAATAATCAACAATCCCCATGCAACCATATTTAACATCCTCCATTTTTTAAATTTAATTTTCTTAATATTGAGATAATAGTTTAAAAAAGCATCATCCTTATCCAAACTGCCAACCCTCCGCTGTAACTTCTAACAAACTGCCTTCATTCAACCCGCTAATATCGGCATAACCGCTGCATTAGATCAGCCTCATTTCTGTTTGGTAAATATCTTAAATTTAAGATAATTCATAATTCGTTTTTTGTCAACACCTGATTCTCAAGTTTCTTCGCGTCCTTAGGAGTCTAAACAAAGTGAATCTATCCGATGCATAGCTTCTTAAGATCCAGACAACAATATTCCAAAAAAGACAGGGGGTGCAATGATGGACAGCAGCCGTAAGATGGCCGGAAGTCCCGCTCCGAACGCCTCCTTGCAAAAACTGATCAGGCATGAGACGCTGGGCATCATCAAGTCCGAGACCTTGGCGCAGCTCGTTTCCGACTCCGCTCTCATCGATCTGCTGAAAATCAGCGCCCAAATGCGCAAATCGGTGCTCGAACAGCTTCACGACGTTTTTTACGGGCAATCCCAAGCGATTTCATCCTCATTCCAAGCAGGTGACGACCATGAATCCCCTCCTTGAGAGCCTGACCGGCCTAAAGGCGCTCAATGACCAATATATTGCAGCCGACCTGATGCAGGATACACAAGTCCGGATTTCTCTACTTGCCCAGTGCCTGTTGGAAAATCCGCCGCTGATTCAGGACAGTATAGCCAACGAGCTGCGAACGGCTATTGAATTTTTGCAGCGGCTTACGGAGTACTGCGTTCGTAAAGCCTGGATTCTGCCGGACGCTTCGGCACAGTGGGAGCAGGACCTGAAGTGGGCTTATAAGGCCGTTAAAATGGTCTGAACGTAAAAAAACGGCCCCCTGAAGGAGCCGTCTTTTTTATGCCATTACGGGCGAAGGTGATCGTTATCGGTCAAGGAAGCGGTATCGTCGGTCACGAGTCCGAGATCCCTATTATAGCGCTCGGCATTCAGCGAACGGTTTCGGTTGAATACATCGTAGATGTCACGGTCGCGTCCTTTGGCATCGACGATGACCAAAATTTTACCCTTATCCACATAAGTTTCGTACTCTTTGGCCTCGTCCTCCGGAATGCCCAGGCCGATCAAGCCGCCGACGAGTCCGCCGGCACCGGCACCTACCGCAGCACCGGCCAGCGTCGCGGCGATCGGGCCTGCCGCAAGAATCGGCCCGATTCCCGGGATGGCCAGTGCGCCGATCCCCGCCAGCAGTCCGGCCACACCGCCGAGCATACCGCCGGTGGCTGCACCGGCGGCCACGCCTTCCGGCGCCTTCGTTCCTGTATCTTCCGTAATCGTCTGCAAATCTTCCCGGTCCCTCGTTACGACGGAAATATCCTCAGGCGGGAAACCGAAATCCTGCAGCTCGGTGATCGCCCGGGACGCTTCCTGCTCACTCTCAAAAACGCCAACAATTTTTTTGCCATGATCCATCATGTTCACCCTCCATTCATTGTTGTTATGCCTTCTATTACCCCTGCCCAGAGGTTTGCAAACAACAATAAACCGAATGTGAGGTCATAACATTATTGGGGCCTGGTTCTCCTTGTCGGAACAGCCTCGAGCGGGTCGTCCGGCCAGTAATGCTTGGGATAGCGGCCCTTGAGATCCTTTTTGACATCAAAATACCCCTGCTTCCAAAAGCTGGCAAGGTCCGAAGTCACCTGCACCGGCCGCTGAGCCGGGGACAGCAGGTGCAGGGTTAGCGGCATCTTCCCCCTGCCGATGCGCGGCGTTTCATGCCATCCGAACATTTCCTGAAGCTTCACGGCAAGCACCGGCTTGGCCGGGTCGCTGTAGTCCACCGGGATTCGCGAACCGCTCGGTACGGTGATGTGCGTAGGCGCCTCCTCATCCAGCTGCTTCCGCTGCTCCCACGTCAGGCTCTGTTCCAGGACGGTGGACATATGCAGCCGCTGCAGATCGCTCTTTTTCTTCATCCCGTGCAGGTATGGCTGAAGCCACTCCCGCAGAGTCCCGGAAAGGGTCTCTCCTGAAAAATCCGGCCAGTCGGCATGCATCAGATGCATGAATTGCAGACGCTGCCGAAGCTGTGTTGACGACTTGTTCCACGGCAGGATATCCAAACCCTCGACGGCAATGCCGTCCAGCAGTGCTTCGGCTACGGCCTCTGACGGGGGCGCGGGGTCCGGTGATTCACGGAGGATGACTGCTCCCAGTCTCGTCACCTGCCTTGCTTTAACCCCCTGGATTTGCCGGTCCCAGGCGATCGCTCCTTCCCGGATGATGCCGTCCTGATGAAGTGCGAACAGCTCCTCCTCCGGAAGAGGTGCGGCAAGAAGCACCCGGCCCTCCGCCCCTTTGACGTCATCCACGCTGGCTGCCACGATATACGGCGCACGGCTCAGCAGCTGAACCTGCCCGATTTCTACACCCCTGCCCGAAGTCAGCAGAAACCTGCCGTTACTCCGGTTCTGTCCGATCCGGTCGGGATAGGCCAAAGAGAGCAGCGGACCCGCGTATTCTTCGTTGATCGCAGCATCGGCATCCAAATCCATTGAAGCGCGAATACCGCGGATTTCCTGCTCAATACGGCGGATTCGCCCTTCGTCCGCAAGGCCGGATAGCGCACCCCGGCCGCCGCGCATCCATGCGGCTACGGCTTCGGCCCGCTTCCGGATATCGACGTCCCGGTCCATACTTTGTCCATGGAACAGGTCCCGTTCCTGCAAAAGGGCTGCCAATATGGCCGCCAGCATCCCATGTCCCTGCGCGGCACCCAGCAGCACCATCCGCGACAGACGGGGATGCATCCCGGCTGCGGACATCTTTTTCCCCAGTCCGGTGATGCCGCCTCCGCTATCAAGGGCTCCCAGGCGCTTTAACAGCTCTACCGCCTGCCCGTACGCCGCTGCGGGCGGCGGATCAAGCCACTGCAGGCTGAGCGGGTCTTTCACCCCCCAGGCTGCAAGCTCAAGCGCCAGCGGAGCCAGATCGGTCTGCAGAATCTCCGGCGTGCTCCGCTCCGGAAGAAAATCCTGCTCTTCCCGGCTCCACAGCCGGTAGGCGGTCCCCCGCATCGTCCGCCCGGCACGGCCTCTGCGCTGATCCGCCGATGCCTTGGACACCTTGACCGTCGTGAGTCCGGACATGCCGGTCCGCGGTGAAAACATCTGCGTCCGCATCAGACCGGCGTCGACCACGATCGTGACCCCTTGGATCGTCAAACTCGTTTCCGCGATCGAGGTGCTGAGGATGATCTTGCGGCGCCCCTGCCTGTCCGGAGCTACGGCTTCATCCTGCTCCTGCTGCGGGAGCTGGCCGTGCAGCGGACGGATCACACAGCCCGCGGGCAGCCCCCTCTGCTCGAGTTCCCGGCGAACCTGGCCGATCTCCTTTGCGCCGGGAAGGAACACGAGCATGTCCCCGTCATGGGCGGACAAAGCCCTCGAAACGACCGCAGCCACGGCCTGATGAAGCGGGGTTCCCGCCGCCGGCGGGGCATAGACCGTCTCGACGGGATACTGCCTGCCCGCGCAGTGAACGACCGGCGCTCCGCCCAGCAGCGCGGCTACCGGCTCCGCTTCCAGCGTGGCCGACATGATCAGCAGGCGCAGGTCCTCCCGCAGGACCGCCTGGGATTCCAGCGCAAGCGCCAGCCCCAGGTCGCCATGAATGTTGCGCTCATGGAACTCGTCAAAGATGATCATGCCGACGCCGCCAAGCTCCGGATCGCGCTGCAGCATGCGCGTCAATATCCCTTCCGTCACGACTTCGATTCGTGTGGACGCGCTGGTCTTGCTGTCCATCCGGACCCGGTAGCCGACGGTTTGGCCGACCTTCTCGCCCAGTTGCGAGGCCATATAAGCAGCAGCCGACCGGGCCGCCAGCCTGCGCGGCTCCAGCATGACGATTTTTTGGCCGTCCAGCCAGCTTTCATGGAGGAAGGCGAGCGGGGTTTGGGTCGTTTTGCCTGCCCCCGGCTCGGCAATAAGCAGCGCCGACGTGCGGCGGTTCAATATTTCTTTCAGCTCCGGCATGACCTGAAGTACCGGCAGCTCCAATTCTGTCATAATTCCACCCGTTTTCTCTTTATGTAAGGTAAGGATCGGGCCCAGACAATCACCCGACTACGCTGTATCCCTCTATTATAAAGCCTGCATGCGCTGGATATCTATTCAGGTTTGCTATAAAATGTATCCATTCGGATTGACCGACCTGACTGATGATTGGGGAAAGGAGACAGCATCATGAACCCAACCAACCCGAAGCTGCGCGGACGGTTTGCCCCGACCCCCTCCGGGGAAATGCATATCGGCAATGCCTGGACAGCCCTGCTGGCCTGGCTGCAAATCCGCTCCGGGCACGGAAGCTTCAACCTCCGCATGGAAGACATCGACAAGCCCCGGTCCAAGCCGCATTTGGCCCGGCAGATCCTGGACGATCTGTGCTGGCTTGGCATTGACTGGGACGAGGGCCCCGACGTCGGCGGTCCCTATGCTCCCTATACGCAAAGCGAACGGCTTCAGCATTACGAGGATGCCTTAGGCAAGCTGCAGAAGCAGGGCGCCTTGTACACCTGCTTCTGCAGCCGGGCCGATCTCCTGTCCGCGGCCAGCGCACCGCACGGGCTGGCCGCGGAAGGGCCTGCCTATCCCGGCACCTGCCGGAATCTCAGCCCGGAAGAGAGGGCGGCCAAGGCCAAGCTGAAACAGCCGTCTATCCGATACCGGGTCGGGGAGGTGCCGGTGGCATTCATCGACGGCGTCAGCGGACGGCACAGCTTTGACCCGGCAGCCACCGGCGACTTTATCGTTAAGCGGGCGGACGGCATGTTTTCCTACCAGCTGGCCGTCGTCGTGGACGACGCCATGATGCAGGTCACGCACGTTCTGCGGGGCGCCGACCTGCTGGATTCAACGCCGCGGCAGATCCAGCTCTACCAGGCGCTGGGCTGGGAAATTCCTGCCTTTGCCCACGTTCCCCTGTTTATGGGAACGGATGGCAAACGCCTGGCGAAACGGCACGGGAACACGAGCCTGGCGGCGCTTCGGGAGCAGGGGGTATCCCCGGCCAAGCTCACCGGCTGGCTGGCCTGGATCGGCGGGCTCGTGCCCACGCCGGATCCGGCCGCTCCCCAGGAGCTGATCGGCCGGTTTGATTTGAGCCTCGTTCCAGCCGAGCCAATCGTCATAACAGAAGAGCTCCTTGCCCGGTTGTACGAAAGTTAAGGGGTTCACACGATACGGCCGCAACAAAAACGGCAGCTCAAGGGGATTCACCGCTTGAGCTGCCGTTTTATATATATCGAAAAGCTGTTAAACCAACAGGGATTCCGCACCATCAATAATGATCTGCGCCCCCGTAATATGCTTGGACTCGTCTGAAGCCAGGAAGGCCACCAGATCCGCCACGTCTTCCGGCTGACCCGGCCCGTCGGCGAGCGGCTGGCTTCCTTCCGGAAACTTGACCGGGATGACGATTTCCTTCAGCTCCTCCGTTTTCTCCGTGCTTTGATCGATGTTGGTCGAGATCGCGCCGGGGCAAATGACGTTGACGCGGATTTTGAACTTGGCCAGCTCCAGCGCCGCCATTTTGGCGAAAGCGACCTGTCCTGCTTTGGACGTGCTGTAAGCCGACATGCCGAAGTTGGAGAAGGTGCGGTTGCCGTTAATCGAGCTGGTGATAATGACGCTTCCGCCATTTTTTTTCAGATGCGGAATCGCGTATTTCACCGTCAAAAACGTACCGTTCAGATTGACGCTCAGCGTCTGCTGCCAGTCCTCCAGCTGCATTTCCTCAATCGGTGCCAACACACCGTTGATGCCTGCGTTTGCGAACACCACATCCACGGAGCCGAACAGCTCGGCGGTTTCCAGCACCGCCTTCTCCACGCGTGCCGCATCGGAAGTATCCACGTCAAAAGCGCGGGCCGCTCCTTCGCGGATCGCGTTGATTTCCGCTTCCGTCTTGGAAGTCCGTTCATTAATCAGATCAAATAAGGCCACGTTAGCGCCTTCCTGCGCCAGTTTGATTGCCGCCGCTTTCCCGATGCCGGAGCCTGCACCGGTAACAATCGCCGTTTTCCCTTCGAATCGCTGTCTGTTGTATTGCTGCTGACTCATCGCTATCTCTCCTTTTTCATCCTCATCAAATATAGTTATCTGTCTCAAGATTACCCATAAAGGAGGTCAGCTTAATCATCGCGCAGCAAACAAATTTTATACCCGCAAAGGGTCAACCAGCAGCAAGCCGTTCATTACGACCACTGCAATTCCAGAAAAGCGGCATCATCCTGAAGCCCATCGGTGTGGGGCGCATCGAGCAAAATCTGGATCAGCTCGTCCGGCAGCACCTGATGGATCGGGTCCAGATCGGCGAGTCCGTCGGTATACAGCTGCAGGCGCATCGGCATGCCGTAATCCAGCCGGGTTTGGTACACATGCGGTTTGCCGCCGACCGGACCGGTTAGCGTGGACCACCGCTCATTGGTCCGAAAGGTGTCATCAAAGTGCTCGCTGACTTCCAGACCGTCCTTCCAAAAGCGCAGCCGCGAGTCTCCCTGCCACGCCATCCACAGTCTCCCCTGCTTCTTTCTGCTTATAGGCAGCTCAATCCGCCCGCAAATATACATGGATTGGCTGCCCATACGCTGCTTGTCCTCCAGAACCTCCCGAAGTAAGGAGGGAACCCCGCCAGGCGGAGCTAACCGCCGAAGCTGCGCAGAAGCCGATTCGGTGATGGACGTCATGAAATCCGTAAATCCGGCCGAAGACCAGTCCCGCGTATGGTCCAGCCAATCCAGCAGCGTGTTGCCGAGAAAACGGGCGGCAAAATCACCTTGATAGCTCATACTGACGCCGTCACACAGCACAAAGTTGCACACGTCACCGTACGTCTGCACACCGACAAAATCCTGTCCGTTCTCTCCCTGAAGCAGCGTCTCCATCGCCCGTCCGTAAGCGTACCTGCACAGTACCCGTCCCGAATGGGAAGCGAGCGGCTGCTCCTGGGCCTGGGAGCTGATAAACGTAAACATGTCACCGGTTGCTGCCGAATTTATTTTCACAGGCGGATCCCTCCTAAGCTCTTACCGGCGTGGCCGCCGACATTTGAAAACCGATGGATACCAGCTCCGCACAACTTCCCGGAAGCATCATCAGCGCCCCCGGGGCAAGCAGATAATCGGCTTCGACCAGCATGTCCCGATAGCTCTCCGGAAGCGGAGATGACATGTTTCTCAGCTTTACCGCATGCTCATCGTGAAGGAGAGTATCCGGCAGGATGCCTCTCCAGCGGCGTGGTTGGGCAATCGGCTGATCGAGCATGTGATCGGAAATGAAGATGTTCTCCACAAGTACGTTCCCGTCAGGCACGCTCATGCTCATGATGCGCCTTGCGATCGGCTCGGGATCCTCTCCGGTCGTTACTCCGTCCGTCATGTGGCAGACGAGGGGAGCCGGGCAGTCCTGCATGCGCGGCAGCTCGGCCTGCAATATTTTCTCTGCCTGCTGAAAAGCTTTTGCTGAATCCGAAAACCGCTTCGGGGTCAAGTCCGGCAGGGAACCGACCGCTGCAATTTCGTCGATCCCTTTGATCCCGTTCAGCAGATCGTACACGTCGTCACTGTAAGCCAGGATGGCAATCCGGTACCTGGGCGTCAGCCGGTTCCCTTTCGTGGATCGGTACACCATTTGGCGGATCGCAAGCGACAGTGCTTCGTACACCACGTCGATGCGCCGTTTGCCGTCCATGAGCATATTCATGGATGCGCTGATGTCGATCAGATAGATGATCAGCGCCGGAGTCCGCTGGGAAGCCTGGATCGTATAGTTCATCAGTAAACAACTCCCCTTTGATTAATTCCTTAGTCTTTTCTATGTCTAAACGTCAGGCAGCGAGTAAGCGCCGTTGGACAGGAATTTGTAGATGGCCGACGCCCGCGTTCCCACCTTGCCGACGGACTTGAAATACGCCGCATCCTGCTCATACAGGCGGGCGAAATCCTTGGCATAGGAGCGCGCCCGTTCAATGTTGCCGCCCCGCTGGGCGTTAAAGGCCTGATTGTAGTAAGCGATCAGCTGGACGACCTGGCCGGAGCGCTTCTGCTTAAGCTGCTGCGCCTTCGCCTCGGCTGCTTTACGGGCCGCTTCCGCTTCCGCCCTCGCCTTCGCTTCCTTCTGCTGTTGATAAGCAAGATAAGCTTCGTACTGCGCCTGCTTCTGGTACATTTCTTGCAGCTTTTTCCGCTCGGCAGCCTTTTTCTTTGCTTTTTCCTTCTGCTGCTGCAAATAGGCGTCATATTTCGCTTGGACTGCGTATTGATCCTGCAGTTTCTTGCGCTCTTCGGCTTTGCGCGCCTCCTCAAGCTTTTTCTGCTCGGCCTCGGCCTGCAGGCGCTGTGCTTCCGCCTGTTTACGAGCTTCTTCCTGTTTCCGGGCTTCTTCCTCTTTCCGCGCAGCTTCCTGCTTCTGCAGCTCGGCCTGCCGGTCCGCTTCCTCCTGCTTTTGATCCGTTTGCGCTGTATCCGGGACCGCAGGAGCTTTCTCGCCGCCTGGCTTCGTGCCGGCTCCCGCCTCCATGTGCTTCCCTGGCGAATGGTCGGCAACGATTTGGTTGACGGCAAACGCCGTCCCGGCGAGAAGCAGGATGACAACCACCGCCGAAGTCAGCCATTTACGCGACTGGTAAAAAGGGACCTTGGCCTGTTTCCGATCGGGACCTGGCGAATTCAGCTCGGATTCCAGTCCGCGAATCGCAGCTTCCAGCTCGATCTCCATCGGCGAGCCTTCGCTGACAAAATGGTGGGCGGACTTGTACACCTCCAGAGCACCGCTCAGATTTCCACTCGATTCGAGCTCTCTGGCCTGGTGAAACAGCCTGTTGACGACATCCTGATCACCGGACGCGGCTTCTCCCCCCTTCGTCAGGGCAGCCGCCCGCTCAGCGGCCGCTGCCACGAAACTTCTGGCAGTGGGCACCGCCGGCGGACGCAAAGCTGGGGAGGAAGCGGAAACCAACGGCTCCGGAGACTCCGCCGGCTGAACCGCATCCTGTTTCTCCGTAACGCTTTCATCCGCGTTTTCGCTGTTCTCCGTCATCGTCGACAGCAGCACCAGCCACTCGCCGAACGTCGGGCAGCTGCTCAAATCCTGGCTTTCCCAGGCCCGCGCAAACAGCTCCGCCGTCTTCGCTCCCCAGTTCCGTTCCAGGGAATTTTTCAGAATAAAGTACCGCTCGCACGGATTTTGCAGTTCAGGCTGATCAAAATAACTTTCCCCCCAGGCCTTCTCCACGACTTGGGGATCGCACCAACCCAGCATTTCCGCAATGATGACCGCACCGGCGAACCGGTCGGCATAACCGCTCCACAACCCGCTTTGCACCGTCCGGTGCGCGGCATACCCCGGTGAACCCGCCAGCAGCACATCAGGCCTGTCCAGCTTCGGGCTGTACATCTGCTCAATGTCCACCAGTTCGACCACGCTTCGCGGTTCCGGCAATTCCACTTCAGAAAAAAACGGAAGCATGACATTGGGTGCCGACAAATCGCAGTGCGCCAAACCGCGCTGCTCCATCCCCGATCCGATGGCCGCCAGCCCTTTGGCGAGCGCGAGGCTCTCCCCGCGAAGCAGCCGGCGCTGGTCGGTCATAATATCGAACCAGGTATGCCCGTATATCCAGGGCATGAGCACCGCATACAGCAGGTCCGGATGCTCGGCAATCAGGCTTTCGTTTCTTTCGGGAGTGAGCACGTCTCGTCTGCAGACCTGCAAACCCGGACTTTCACTGTACATTTCCATCATTTCGGACTGGTACACCATCGCAGGAATACGATACTTCGGAAAAAACACTTTTAATGCTTTGGCTTCATGAAGCTGCCCGCTGGCAGGAATCAGCTGGTAGACGATTCCCTGCCTTCCTGCCTGCGCATAAGCTAACCCGGGAGCGGCAGGATGCTGGCCAACGCGGTACAGCACCCCGTTAATAACCATCTCATCTCCCGCATTCGGTTGAAAAGACATGGACACCCCCCTTTCACTTAAACTTTATGGACTGCAAGAAAACCGGGAGTAAATACACCCGGTTGATGATTCCTACGATCTTATTCTACTGTAAACGAACCGTAACTTGAATGGCTAAAATTATCTCGTTTCATCGATAGAGCGGAATTTCTGGGCAATGGCCCCAAGCTCATGGCTGATGCTGTTCAGAATCTGGACAAATGACTGCATCTGTCTGCCGGCTTCTTGAAACTCCTGGAAAAACCGCTGCTTCGTCAGGCCTTCCCATTGCCCCTCCATCCCCTGGATCGCTTGGGACAAGCTCGCTACGAGCTGCTGGCTCTGCTCTCCGCTCTGCTTAAATTGATTGGCGACCGCCTCCACCTGTTCCGGTGAAATCAAAATACGTCCTGACATGATGGTCCCTCCCCTTTTATCGGTTTCCTATGCTTTCCTCGGGTATCTTAAACTCTGGCTGCACATCACAAATGCCATTTGGCTTAGCTTGTCGCGGATACCTCCGACAGTATTTTTTGAAACTGTTCCTCTTCGCTGTTAAAAAAGCCTTTGAATTCAATCCTGTCGATATCTTCATGATTAAACAAAAATGTATAATTCGGATCAATATATCCTTCCGGGTATACGACCCCCAAATAATCATACATCTGATTGTTTTCCTGATGAATCTGCTTACGTCCATAAATCATCAGCTTCTTCTGTGCTCCTCTCAGAAGAACCACAGATCCGAGCGGAAGCAAAGCTTGTGAAGGAGTCCCATTATCCATCGCTTGTCCGTCCTCTCATTTAAGTATGTATTCTTCATGGGTAAGCAGCCGGTCATCACGATCCGGTGATAGAATCAGATGCAGATAGAAATAACAGGGTACTTCACGTCTACTGCTGGGTCCGGTTTCAGGCAAAACGCATGCCCAGCGATTTCAGCTTGTCCTTCACCTGGTCCGCCAGTATGCTCGCTCCATGGGTAACCGCCTTGACGGAGTCGGACACCAAGTCCATCCCGCCTGAGGCATGCGTTCTCAGCGTTTTACCGGCGACTTCGATGTCGGTTACAGCCGAAATGACGAGACTCGAGGCCAGACCGACAAATGCACCTACAGCGGTTCCCGCTGCCGGAACGACGGATCCGACCGCAGCCCCGATGGCCGTACTTCCAGCTATCGCACCCAGACCTATACCGTTATTGATCATGAGATGGCCGGGAGCCCTATCCTCTTCCCCGCTCTCCTGCTGCTGCTCACGCTTTGTTCCGGTTCCCGGAGGGCCTTCATTTCCCGAATGTCCGCCCGGTCCTTGTCCCAGGGTTCGGATTTTGCCCGCTGCCTTAGGGTCGATGAACCTCCAGGCTGTAGGATTGTTAGCGGCCCGCTCCAGCAAAAACTTGGCACTTCCGGCATGCTCGTTTTTGTTTATACCCAAGCGTGCGTCTTTAGCAGCAGGAAGTACAGCTCCAGCCATCAAAGTCACTAACCCAGCCGCCGCTCCGGCGGCAGCCGTCCCGTGGCTGTTCCAACCCGAGTAACTGCCCCCCGCTTCGGCATGGACGGCCTGAACAGCGGATAACGGATTGGAGACCGTCCCGTCTGTCAGCCCATATCCAGGCAGAATCGGTTCTCTCCCGGAGACGGCCGCCGACTGGAACATGAGTGCGGGGCTTGAGTACATCAAGGTGTCGTTCAGAATGGAATGATGCTGCTCGTCTGCGGTTTGAAATTCGGATGCCTTGGATTCGATCCATTTGCCGATATCCTTCAGCATGGCATAGATCTGTTCCCCCTGCCGGTGTGCGGACTGCCATTCGTCCATTACGGATTGCGGGAAAGCCGCTTCTCCCCTAAAGTTCCCAAGCGCCTGATTCAAGGCGAGCGTCATTTCCCGAATTTGTTCACTGCCTCTATCTAACTGACGGCTTAAAGACCGGAGTGACTCCGGTTCAACAGAAATACGCACGGACTCTCACCTTCCATTTAATTCTGCAGGCTGCTTCAGCCACTGAAGCAGCATTTCCTCAAATTGCTCCCTGCTCGCCGGAATGGCCGTCAGCCAGTCCTGATCCCCTTTGATGCTCATACGTACGAGCCAGTTCATCGTGTCATTGACCATAAACGCCGCATTTTGCGACTCCCAGCCGCTGCCGGTCCAAGTCGACAATTGCAGCTCACCTTCACCCGTGCGGTATTTCATGCATTTGGCAAGCGCGATAGAACCTTCCACATCGTTTGTTGCCTTTACCAGCTGGTCGCCGAGCTCTTCGAACGGAATTTCCGAGGTATGGCTGAAGAGATGGGCAAACTTCTTTTTAGAGAGAAGCAAAGCCGGCGCCTCCATCGGCGCGAAGTTTTTCAAGTCCATTTCCTCCACCAGCGTGCGGCAGGCCTCCTCGACGGTCCCGAGCTCATCCAGTTTGTACTGGCAGTCCTCTGCGGATTTGCATACTTGAACGACACGTTCGTTGGTCACATGAAGATAGCCTTCGAACGTTTCGTCGTTTTGAACATATTTAAGCCAGCAGGACCGCTGCGCCAAGCCGGCAATCGCCACTCTGGAAAAGATTTTGGGCGGCATAGACAATTCTATGCCGTTCTCTTCCTCAATGAGGTAACCCTTTTCCAGCAAAGAGGCTTTCACGATATCCCATTCTTCCGAGATCTCTTCGGCCAGATATCCTTGAAATGGGTCTTCCACGCCGAGAAGCCGGTCCGAACCGAGAATCCCGGCAAGAAAAAAGAATTCTTTATTATCAAGTGTAATGGTGTCCTGTCTGGAAGCATGAATCGTCAACATTATGAGCCACCTCCCCTCAAACGACAACATGCCATCGGTCGCGAATTTCGGCAACCCAGCGATGGCTGTTCCAATAGTCATCAAACGGAATTGCGGCCTTAACCCTGAAATATTTCCGTTTAATATAGTACCCTTGTCCCGGCGGAAGGATTTTCAAGCTCCCCTGGGTATGACTCGCTTCCGAAAACGGAATACGAAAGAACGATAAATCGTTAGGGTCTAAAGTCCCGAACAAAAATCCGCTTTGGCAGGATTTAATATCGTTAAACCAGTCTGCGCCGAACGTCGGTAAATCAGCGGGCACGCCTGAAACGATCACATGCACATTTCGGTCGCGGCCTTGGCGGACGATCGCCGTCAGCTGCTCTTTCACTGTAAAATCCTGGAGCTGTTTCGCCAACAGGTCCGCATCATCGATCACAAGCACAGCAGCCGGCGCTTCCTGGCCTGGACTCCGGGCTTGGACCTGTTCATACAGCCGCTGAATCAGCGGTCCAAGCTCTTCCTCGCGGCTGGCGCTAGCCTGAATATGCGGAAGTTCCGCCAATTGGCTGAGCCCGCGGTTCCCATAACGGGTATCGATGGTATACATCTGTAGCATTTCCGGCGGATAGCGGTGTGCGAGGGACAGCATCCAGCTCAGCAGGAAGGAGGTTTTCCCCCCTTCCATTGGGCTTGCTACGATAAAATGCGGACCTTCCTGCAGGTCGACCCCAAAAGGGTCTAGGTCATCGGTTGCCATCCCGAGCGGCACCTTGAGGTTGCCGCCGTTCAATATATCCCGGTCGTAACCGGCTGCCGGCGGGAGCAGCTCCCTGAGCGTGACACGGTCAGGCAGCTTCCCGATCTCCGGAGCCTGCTGCTCGGGATACAGGGAGCGGATCAGCTGGATCCGGTTTCGGAGCGCTTCCGTACGCTGCACCTCATCTTTTCCCACGGCCGGTAAAGCCGCCTGAAATTCCAGCGGCGGCTGGTACCCCTTCACCAAACCTCTTCCCGGCGGCAGACTGCCCGGTATCCGTCCCGGTCTGCCGACAGCATAATAATAGTCTGCGGAGTCGGCCAGCTCGAAGGTCAAAGCGTTCGTCAGACTGCTCCGCACTTTCTCGAATATATCAGAAATCCGGTTGGCCGTAACGACAAATGTCATCCCTAGAGCCGCTCCTTCACGGAGGAGAAACTCCAGCGTTTCGTTTTCCTCAGGGTAGATGTTGCGGAAGTTCAAATAGCCGTCAATGACGATGACCAGTTGAGGCAGCAAACCAGGACGGAACGGTCTGTAAGCGGCTGCCGTCTTTACGCCTGCTTCGGCGAACAATTCTTTCCTGTGGGCTGCCGTCTTCATCAGAAACCGGAAGAGCCTCTTGATGCGGTCGTCCTCTTCAGCCGTCATGACCGCCCCGATGTGGGGAAGCCCCGCAAAATCGCGCATGACCCGGCCCATGTCCACAACGTAACCGTTCCAATCCGCCGGCGAGTACAATCTTGCCAGCGACATCAGAAGGGACTGGACAAAGGTCGATTTGCCGAGGCCCGGCATCCCGTACACAGCCCAATGTCCTTGCTGCATCGGGATGGTCAGAAGCCTCTGGCTTTGGTTCGGCAGATCGTCCATCAGGCCGGCTATGCCGGCGATGTCATCAATTTTTTCCGCATCCGTTCCTTGCATGACGGCATCCAGCTCCAAGTGCTCCGGAAGCGGCGGAAGCCACGGGCCCTGCAGGCGGATAATTCCCTCTTCTTCCGCAGTCCGGGCGAGCTGATCTATAAATACCTGCAGCTGTCGCTTCGGCTGCTGCGTCAGCATTTCGGCCGCGGTCATGCCCCCGGACAACAGGCATTCCCGCTTGCCATTAAGCCCGACTTCGCTTACCGCCCGTTTCTCAAGGGAGGCCTCAGGGTCCAAATAAGGCGCCCCGCTCCATGCAAACTGCATTTCCTCGAACACTTCGTCACTGCCAACCTGAAGGTAGCCCCTGCCCGGTTTGGTGATCCAGGCGGCATTGGGAATTTTCAGCATATCCCGGCTGTCACTTTCATCCTGAACGCGGAGGCAGATGCGAAACCTCGCATTGCTCCATATTTTCTCGTCAACGACTCCTGCCGGCTTCTGGGTGGCCAGAATCAGGTGAACGCCCAGCGTGCGGCCGATCGCCGCTATACTGATCAATTCATCCATAAACTCGGGCTGGTCCCGCTTCAGCTCAGCAAATTCATCTATAATAATGACCAGATGCGGTAGGGGTTGTCCCTGCCGCTGTCTAAGCAGCTTATAATATTCATCGATATGCTGCAGATTGCCCGATTCGTTTAGTATTTTCTGGCGTCTGACCAGCTCGGCCTTCAACGAGACCTTGGCTCTTTCGATCAGGCTGCTGTTCAAATTCGTGATCGTTCCGACAACATGCGGAAGATGATTAAACGTGTTGGACATGCCGCCGCCCTTATAATCGATCAGCATGAAAGCCAGGTCATGCGGGTGGTATTCCGCAGCCAGAGAAGCGACGATCGATTGAATCACTTCGCTTTTGCCGGATCCCGTCGTGCCTGCGATTAGGCCGTGAGGGCCGTGACCGTTCCGTTCGATCTTATCGTGAATGTTGAGCATGACTTTTTTGCCCCCGGCCCGGACGCCGATCGGAACGGGAAAGCTCTCCGGATAACGGTTGTGCCTCCACCTGCTGCGTACATCCCACGCCCGGATGTCTTCCAGGCCAAGCATGTCGAACAAGGACAGCAGGGATGGAATCTCCGAAGCCGACGAACGCTTAAGCCGAATCGGGGCCATATAGCGGGCGAGCGCGTCCGCCTTTTCCAGCGTAATCGTATCGGCTTCAAAGCTTTGCAATTCAAAAGAACCGTCTTCCCGTTTCAGCGAATACTGGCCGCTCCCCTGGGACATATCAACGATCAACTGGCACTGCATCGGCAGCTTCTCCTTGCGGTCCGATATAATGATCGTGCAGGCATCGACGTCGGCAGCGTCCTCCAGCAGCAGCGGCAGGAGCGGTTCTTCTTCGATCAGCCCGCTCCCCGCAAGAACGACAACGTAGGCCGGCAGCTGGGCCGCGATCTTCCGGCCTGAAAAAACACGGGACGTCTTGCGCCTTACCAGCCGCTGAAACAATTCATCCGCCAGCTGGTGGGCGCTGCTGCGGCGGTCCGCCATGTAACGCGATGATCTGTCCTCATCCCAGACATGGGGCAGCCATCTCATCCAATCCCAGTCTCCGGCATCCTTCTCCTCATAAAACGCCGCCAGCTTCACCTCATCTGGCGAATGCCGTACGGCCAGCTGGGCGGCGACCACCCGAAGCGCGTTCATGACGGACTCGCGATCGCCGACGATCCCGACGACTTTAGCCTGAAACAGCGGCAATACGATAGAGGATCCCGGCACAGTCTGAAACTCATCTTCGAGCGACTGTGCCGCTTCGAGGAGCGGATCCTTGACGTAGCCTTCGGGCTTCGGCGCCTTTACCTTTGTATGAAACGGCAGGCTGCCGGTACCAATCCTCGTATGCAGAAAATCGTCGTCTTCCGGTGAACGTTCCCACAAGGAGCTGTTCCGGTTTTTTACGATATGAAAGCAGACATCGGGGTCTCCATGGATATTGTACAGCACGTCCACTTGTTCCTTCTGCCCTGCGGCAAGCTCCTTCCTGAGCTTGTCCAGCTCCGCATAATACATGCTGATGCGTTCGTTCAGCTGTTCTTTATATTTCCTTTTGTTTCCCAGATAAGCGATGAAAGGGATCGTATATGATGTAAGCATCATAACAACAGAAACCATTTGAAACATGACGTACGTGTTGTTCGCTATATTCCCTGTAAGGTTCATGTAGATAAACAAACCGATGCTGAAAATGGTCATCACTGCCGGGAGGATGATCGAAACCAAAGAAAATGATGGTTTACTCGGCTCGCCCGGCGGCCTCAGGATGTCCAGCCGCTGTTCCTTGATCGTCGGTTTGATTCTGGGCGAACGTTGATATAACACATTCATAATGCGTCAACCCCTCTTTTGGCATCCAAAATCCTTCAGGTTACCCATGCAATAAGTACTAGTGTTCAGGAATCCGAAAAAAAACATTTTTAACTTTCCAATACCCGATTCCATTCATATTGAAACAAATTTCTTCTGCCGAAGCTCGGCGCCTCTTCCGTCGTGGTCGAAAAGGCCCGCTGGATTCGGACCATACAGCCTTCCCTAAGTCCTGCTTCAGCTACGTCCTGGGCATCCTTTACCGGGAACCAGAGCCCCTCGGGAAATTTGCCTTCTAATATATATTGCGAGCCTTCAGGCGGAGCCTCCCCATAGATTCGAACACCCAGCATGTCCTTTAGGTGGGCCGCCGGGCAGTCATCCGGCACTTCGACATCAAACCAGTCTCTTTCCTGGCCGCTGATCATCACGGTTAGAATCAAAGGTATCCACTCCTTCTTGCCATAGTAGAATTAGCTTATTTATTGTAATTGAAGTAACATTCAGCAGACCCAAGCGAAAATATGAAAACTTTGTAACCTTATGATAATGTAACATCAGTGCATAATCCTGTCAATTTGTGACATTTTAACTAGTTTAATTCTCGGCCTTCTAGAGTTTTATAGTTCTTATGTACTATTTTTAGATGGATTTATCTGTATGTAACTGATTTTATATCCATTTTTAAGGAGATACTGGTCCTATTTTATCACTCCGAAAATAATACCTGATACCCAGTTTCACAGGCGGATTCAAGAAAGGCAAGTTCCCTCTTAAAAGATTTATAGCCTTGGCGTATTTTTAGGGCCGCAGGTTTTGAAAACACACAAAAAATCGGAAGCCTCTAATTATATTCACTTCCGAAAAATTGTGTGCAATTTAACTATTTATAAGTTTTCTTTAAGGTTTTTTTAATATTTGGCAGGTAGAATACAGGTATGGAATAACACGAATGAGGTGATTTCTATGAGAATACTAATTAACTTCCAAAACAAAGTAGTTCCCGTATACTTTACAACCGACTGCAAACAACCTGTTTCGAAAATAATGAAGCTGCTGAGTGGCACCTTGGAAAATAAAATTCAAAACGGAAAAAGAGCACTTCAGAAATGCTTGAATACGCTGATCAGCATTGAAATTGAAGGTTCCGAAGCCATTCTTCACAGCAAGAGCGAAAATGACACCCTAGCACTGTCCCTCTATTAAGAGGGATGGTGTTTTTTTGTTTAATGAAGGCAGCGTTCCCGCCTACTGATGGGATTCCACAAAAGCCACTGCATCGTAGACCATGGCGGCAGCCTCGGCACGGGATATCGGATCCTTTGGATGGATGTTCCCTTCCGGGTCTAACGCCGTAACCTTATATACCAAAGCACGCTCAATCGTTCCCTGGTACGATGGGGTAATGTTCGCCTCGTCGCTGATTTGAATATATATTTTCGGTAAAGGATATGCCCCTGTGCGCTCGATGCCCTGAACCAGATAGTGAATAAACTCTTCACGGGTCAGCGTCCGGCCGGGTTCGATGCTAGCCGGGATATCCAGTTCATTATAATGGGCAACGATAAAAGGTTGTGCGTACCAGGCGTCATTGGCGACGCGGGTGAACACGTCTTTTGCCTCCGGCTTCTTAATAAATGCGATGCCATCCAGATTCAGCTTCAGCGACTTGACGATCATCGTCACGCCTTGCGACGCAGTCAGACCGGCTTGCGGCCGGAATTCGTCGCCAGTCATCCCCTGTACCAATCCACGGGCATGAAGGCTCTCAATTTTTTCTTTCTCCTGAACTCCGGTTAAATCCTTAAAGGAATCATCCGCGTAGATTTGCGACGGTGAAGCGGCCAGGCCGATCAGCGCCGCGATCACAACAGCTCCCTGCAGCAATTTGTTCACGATGCATCCACTCCATGCATAATATTTTCCAATCTGATCTGTTTGACGGCTTGGTGGATCGAAAGGTTGCACAGACGGGTAAAAGGGCACAAAATAACCCCACAAAGTGGGGCTCCTTCATGAAAGCTATTTTGGCAATTTCGGGGGACCTTGCAAAAGGATAAAGATCGATATCGTAAACCAGTAGTCCGTGAAGGCTCCCCTGATCGTCATGATCTAGTGTCTGCCCGTATGGAAACCGGTTGCTCTTTCTGCTTTCTGGATGCGGATTTTGAACAGCTGCACTAGATTGGCGCGCGTATGTTCTTCTTGGCAGGAGTCCAATTTTTTTAAAATAAAGCGGTCAATGGACATGCCCATCCTCTCCTTGTCATTGAATTTTCCTTATAAATCCAGGAATTTTCTTCCTGTTTTGAATATATACCCAGCCGTTTCCGCCTTTAATCAGCGCCTAGCGGCGCAGGTGTTGCTCGGCTTCCCTCATCAGCAGCATCATTAGAACATTTATGACAAAAGACGCCACAATCAGCACGAGCCCGAGAATGAGCGCCGCAGCTGGCAGCAGGGCAGCGATGAGCAGGACGACGAACATCGCGGGCACGAGCAGCAAATACCACCGCCAGCGCTGGAGAGCCATGCTTTGAAACTGATACAGACCTCTCCTTCCAGCCAGAGCGCCGATTCCCTGACAAATATGAAACACCATGTACAAATTCAGAAGGAGGATGACCAGGCCCAGCGGAATTCCGATCGCTGCGGAAGCCCCGGGCAGGACCGACAAAACAAAGGCAAGAGCGGACACACCAAGCAGGACAGCCGCCGTGTTCCCGGCTTTGCGAAAATGCTCGGAGCGCCGGTTCAGCTTGGCCAGCCCCACATAGAACAGCAGATAGCCGATCACGTCGGGTAAAATGTCAAAACCGTTGATTTGGAAATCAAACATAAACAAAAATCCCCAAAACAGATGATAAAAGCCCATCCTTCCCCCACCTCCCTATTCCTTACTATTTATATATTGGAATGACTAGTCCCATTATGACCAGGAAAGAAAGCGCTTTTACAATAAAAATATTTTCGTCATCATTCGACATCCGTTTCTGCTCAAAAAATATTTTTTTGACTTTTTAAACATTTTAATCTACTATATTTATCATAGTTAGTGACTATTTTATACTTAAAGGAGTTTACACCATGTCTACTGTACTTTTTATCAAAGCAAATAACCGTCCCATTGACCAGGCGATCAGCGTGAAGCTGTATCATGCTTTCAAGGATTCCTATACGGCAGCTCATCCGGAGGACGAAATCGTGGAGCTGGACCTGTTCGCCGAGCAGCCGCGCTATTACGACCATACGACGATTACCGGCCTGTATAAAACCGCCAACGGCATCGAAACGACACCTGAGGAACGTGAAGCGGCAGCGATCGCCGACCGCTACCTCGATCAGTTCCTGGCCGCCGACAAAATCGTCTTCGGCTTCCCGCTGTGGAACATGACTGTTCCGGCCGTGCTTCATTCGTACCTGGACTACCTGAACCGTGCAGGCAAAACCTTTAAATACACGCCGGAGGGCCCTGTAGGTCTGGCTGGCGACAAGAAGGTCGCTATCCTCAATGCGAGAGGCGGCATCTATTCTGATGGCCCTGCCGCTGCCAGCGAAATGGCCGTCAACTTCGTTTCGCGCAGCATGGGTCTGTTCGGGATCCAGAATGTAACGACCATTATCGTTGAAGGCCATAACCAGCTTCCGGATCAGGCTGCCGCATTGGTTGAAGCCGGTGTAGCCAAAGCTGCCGAAGCCGCCAAGAACTTCTAATCCTGCTTATAAAATGATTTGCTCGGAAGCTGGACAACGATCTCCAGCCCAAAAAAACCACGATGGATACCATCGTGGTTTTTTTGCTGCTTTATTCATCCATCAGCTGCTTCGTCCAATAGGATGAGGATTTGCGCGGGGCCCCACTTTTGGATCCCCGCCCCTTCGGATCAGTCTTGCGCCTGCTTCGTGCTTCTTTTACCGCTTGAAACCTCAGCTCCCGCTGTGTCTTATGGTAATTGGACAGCCGACGTTCCTCCAGTACGCCTGCTTCCACTGCTTCCCGGACGGCGCATCCCGCCTCGCCTTCATGCTTGCAGTCCGCAAAGCGGCACTGGCCGCCGATCTCCTCGATGTCGGAAAACGCTTGGGCCAGGCCTCCTTCGTCTTCGAACAGCCGCAGTTCCCGCATGCCGGGCGTATCGGCCATGATGCCCCCTTGGGGCAGCAGGAACAGCTGGCGGTGCGTCGTCGTATGGCGCCCGCGGCTGTCATCATCGCGGATCCCTTGAGTCTTCTGCACGCCGGCCTCGGACAACCAGTTGACGATGGTCGATTTGCCGCAGCCGGATGAGCCGGTCAGCGCCACGGTAATCCCTTCTCCCAGGTAAGCGGAGACGATATCGCGTCCCATATCTTCCAGCGCGCTGATGGCGTGAACCGGCACCCCCGGCGCCGCCCCTTCCATCTCAGCGACCTTCAGCTCCGCGTCCGGGCATAGATCGGCCTTGCTGAGCAGTATAACCGGGGTTACGCCGCTGTTCCAGGCCATGATCAAATACCTTTCCATGCGTCTGACGTTAAAATCGTCATTGAGCGAGCTGACCAGGAACAGCGTATCGACGTTGGAGGCGATGATCTGCTCATTAATGGTGGCGACCCCTGCTGCCTGCCGGGAGATACAGGTTTTACGTTCCAAGACGCCGTGAATGATCACCCGCTCTTCCTGCTCCAGCGCCTGAACTTCCACCCAGTCGCCTACAGCCGGCAGCTCGCTCCGGTCCTGATGCTCATGCTTCAGCTTGCCCGATACTTCTCCCCATACTTCCCCGGCTGAGGTCCAGACCCGGTACATTTGACCGAAGTCGCTGACGATGCGGCCGGGAATGTGCTGTTTGCGATCTCGCTGCAGCCATTTCTGCTGCCAATCCGTATTCCATCCATAATGCTCTAAATTCAAGTAAAAATCCCTCCAATTAGTGAATGAATGACAAAAAGCCCCCGAAGCTTAGGCTCCGGGGGCATGACTTCTGAATCAATCAGAGAGCATTTCCCTTTGATGCGCAAACCGAAACGTCCCGAAAAAGGCACACCAAATCTGTGATGCCATACCGAAACGTTACCGAACGCAAAAAAGCCGCGGCAACCCATGTAGGTCTCCGCGGCTTATTCGGCAAACATGGAACCATGCCTGCTGATGAAATGCCGTATGATCAGACGTGAGTCCTCAAATCCGATCGATTATCCAGCCGTCAAAGGAGACCATATATAAAATGTTAAAGGGGTCAAGTTCCATACAATGCTCTTCATCATTTTATATCGTCTCCTTTCCTGTCATTTGCTGCCATCATATACGGAATGCTTGTTTCATGTCAAGCTTTAATTTCCGGACGGGATCAAACCTGCTCCCACTTCGTCCATTGGTCCCGGGGGTTCATTTCATAAATGTCGTTATCCCGAGACATGTACCTGTGAATGATAAACTCGCGCCGGATCGTTGCGTAATCATCATGAAACTGCTGTATAAACGCGTTGATTTCTTTCTCAGTGTAACGGCGCCCCGGCTCAAGCTTCTCCACCAGAAACTGCATGGCGATCAATTTCTTCTTGTACTGGGCTGGAATTTGCGCCAGCCTCCCGTCCGCCGCAAAAAAGTTCCTCAGCACCGCCGCCTTCATGGCTTCATTCACCGGATCGGAGGTTCCCTTCTGCATTTCGTCTGCTTTACTCATAAACATGCCAGCTCCCTTCATTGCTCATTCGATGTTCGGCCGGACCTCCTTTGATAAATCCCGTGAAAGATTGGGTAAAATATACCGAGCGCTTTCCGGAAGGAACCGGGCTGCAAATGATCTCCTGCCATCAAGCCGGATAGCCCGCCGAAATACCGAAATTATAATTTTAATAAACATCTAATTTGATATGTATCTAATATTATGTCTCTCAAACGAATTTGTCAACGGCACATGTAAAAATCACCGTATATGCAGCTTGTTCACGTAAAAATGATCAGCCGCGAGCCGCCATGTGCGGATCTCTATTGGCTGTCCATGGTGGTTTTTACCGGAAATTTGCGATACGATAAAACGTGAGTGGTTTATAGACAGAGGAGGAGAAATTCATGCAAGACGTCATTATTATCGGAGCCGGTCCATGCGGACTATCGGCCGCCATCGAATGCGGACGCCGCGGACTATCGACACATATTATTGAAAAGCACTGCTTGGTCCACTCCATTTACCTGTATCCGACCCACATGCAGTTTTTCAGTACGGCGGAGCTGCTGGAGATCGGTGATGTGCCGTTCCCTTCCCCGAACGAGAAGCCTTTTCGGTACGAGGCCCTGTCCTACTACCGCAAGGTAGCGGATCATTACGACTTGTCCATCTCCCAGTACGAAGAAGCGCTGTCCGTGGAGCGGCAGCCGGATCATTCCTTTGTGGTACATACCGTTGACCGCAGCGGACAAAAACATCAATATGAAGCCAGAAACGTCGTGATTTCCACCGGTTATTTCGACCACCCGAATTACATAGGCATCCCCGGCGAAGATCTGGATAAAGTTACACATTACTTCCGTGAGGCCCATCCCTATACCGGGATGAACGTGGCGATCATCGGCGGCAGCAACTCGGCGGTTGACGCGGCCATGGAACTGATTCGTGTTGGGGCGAACATCCATATGGTCTACCGGGGCGAGGAGGTTTCCGAGAACATCAAGCCGTGGGTGCGCCCGGTGTTTGAAGCGATGGTGAAAAAGGGGAAAATAGAGGTCCACGTGCAATCCAAGGTCACCGAAATTCGGGAGTCGTCCATCACCATTGAGGATAAAGACGGGCATACGACCGAAATCGATAACGATTTTGTGCTTGCCTTAACCGGATTCCGGCCGGACCGGAAGCTGCTGGCCTCCTGCGGCGTCGAACTGGATGGGGATATGGAGAAGCCGCTGTTTAACCCGGAAACGATGGAGAGCAATGTGCCCGGACTCTACGTGGCAGGCGTCATCGCGTCCGGCCGCAATGCGAACGAGGTCTTTATCGAAACCGGCCGCAAGCACGGCGGGTTGATAGCCGAGCATATCGCTGCCGTTCGGGCTTCGCAGCAATAACAATTTTAACGGCAGACAGTCCGCGTCGTCATATACATCAAAAAAGGCGTACTTTCGGCTGCCAATGAAAGGAGATGTTCCGTACGGATTTTACATCACTGATCCTGCTGATTCTCGCTGCCCTCGGCATAATCAGCAGCAACACGACCATTACCGTGGCGATGACCATCCTGCTGCTGCTGCGGGTGCTGCATTTACAGCAGGTGTTTCCCTGGCTGGAGAAGTACGGGCTGACACTGGGCATCATTATCCTGACCATCGGCGTCATGACACCGGTGGCCAGCGGAAAAATGAGCCTGCAAATGCTTGGAAGCTCCTTTCTGAACTGGAAGTCCCTGCTGGCGATCGCCATCGGGATGCTGGTCGCTTATCTTGGCGGCCGCGGTGCCTCCCTGATGTCGGCCAATCCGACCATCGTCGCCGGACTGCTCGTCGGAACGGTACTTGGCGTCGCCTTGTTCAAGGGCGTTCCGGTAGGGCCTTTGATTGCGGCCGGGCTGCTGTCCCTGCTGATCGGCAAAAGTTAAAAAAGAGGCGCCCGCTATGGACGCCTCTTCCGAATGTTAAGAGACCCGGTCTTTTGAAGACACGGGTTTCTTCTTTTTTGTTTAAACCTCCAGGTGCTGCACATTATACAGCCGTGCATAACTTCCGTCCAAAGCCATCAGTTCGGCATGCGTTCCCTGTTCCGTAATCATCCCGTGCTCCATCACGACAATTTGGTCCGCGTGGGTGATCGTGGAGAGCCGATGGGCGACGATCAGCGTCGTCCGGTTTGAAGCCAGCGATTGCAGTGCCTGCTGAATGAGATGCTCGGACTCCAGGTCCAGTGCGGAGGTTGCCTCGTCCAGCACTAGAATTTCCGGATTTTTCAAAAAAACGCGGGCGATGGCCAGGCGCTGCTTCTGCCCACCGGACAGCTTGACGCCCCGTTCCCCGACTTCCGTCTCATACCCGTCCGGCAGATTCATGATAAAGTCATGCGCGTTGGCCGAAACCGCAGCCGCTTGAATCTCGTCCATGCTCGCCTCGGGGTTGCCGATCAGAATATTGTCCTTCACCGACCCACTGAACAGGAAGTTATCCTGCAGCACCATACCGATTGAACCCCGCAGGCTTTCAAGGGTCAGCTTCCGGATATCCTGCCCGTTAATGGACACGCTGCCCTGCTGAATGTCATAAAATCTCGGGATCAGCGAAATGAGGCTCGATTTGCCGCCTCCGCTCATACCGACGAAAGCGACGGTCTGCCCGTGCTTGATATCGAGGCTGATATCCTTGAGCACCCAGTCGCTGCCCTCATTGTATTTAAACCACACCTCGTCAAACGAAATATGCTGAACCGGCCCCTGAAGGGTCTTCGCGTCCGGCGCATCGACAATATCGTACGGCTCCTTCAGCAATTCCATCACTCTTTCCAGCGAAGCGGAGGCCTGCGTCAGCACTGAGGAGGAGTTGATCAAACGCTTGAGAGGCGCATACAGCCTGTCCAGATAGCCGAAAAAGGCGACAAACGTGCCCAGGGTCAAATCATGATGGATCACCCGGTAGCCGCCGTACCCGATCACTAGCAGCGGGGCGATATCCGTCAGTGTGTTGATGATCGAGAACGTCAGCGCGTTCCATCTCGTCTGCGCCAGCGCTTTGTTCAGGAAATTCTGGTTGATGCCCGTAAACTGCTTATGATCGAAGCGCTCGAGGGTAAAGCTACGGATTACGGATATCCCCTGAATCCGTTCATGCAAATACGCCTGAATGCCGGCTAGCGCCTGAGAACGGTCCTTGGTGAGCTTCTTGAGACGCTTATACAGCACATTGACCGCGATCCCGTAAAGCGGAAGAATGGCGATGGACACCAGGGTCAGCACCGGGTTCAGGTACAGCATCACCCCCAGCACAATCAGCAGCGTAAACATGTCCAGCCAAATGTTCATCATGCCGACCTCAACGATATTTTTCGTCTGCTCCACGTCGTTGATAAAACGAGAGATGGCCTCGCCTACCTTTGTATTTTGGTAGTAGCGGAGCGACAGGCGCTGCAGGTGCGCATACAGGCGGTTCCTCATGTCGAACAAAATCCGGCTCGTGATCAGTTGGGCAAAATACTGCCGTAAATATTCGACCGGCCCCCGCACGATAATAAAAAGGACGAGCGCGCCCCCTAAAATGAGAAACAGCCGGGTAACCTGCTCCGATACCGTCATTTTCGGGTTAAGCAGCAGGTCATCCACTACATATTTGAGAATCATCGGCAGCGTCAAAGGGATGCCGAATTTGATCATGCCGATGATCAGCGTACAAATAATCCATTTCGTATAAGGTTTAACAAACCGGTAATAAGCTTTCCAATATTCCAAAAAACATTCCCTCTCCTTTCTGGCTGTCAATCAGGCTAATGGCGTGGGTAGAGGCGAATATGCGCCGGCAATCCGGGCGCCTCTTATATCATACCTTGTTCAGGTCAGCCGCATCCGCTGCTTGGCACCAAGACCCCATCTGTCCGGCTGCGGCATGTGGCAAAACCGAAGCGCTCCTCCCCGTCCGGCCGGTAAGCAGCGGCCATAATCGGTCCGATCCGGGCTGAATTGCCTTTTCCTAACGCTCATGAGTTGACATTTCCCCCCTTCAATGATTAGATATCCTTAAATGTAAGATCGGACTTTGTTCCTGTATCGATCATTATACATTATCCCGGCAAGGTCAGCTTGGGTTAGATACTTAGGATTCAGGAGGTTCTTGATGTCTAGACAATTCGTTACAGAAGCGGTCATGGTGGCGATCTATGGAGAATTGCTCCAGACGAGCGTCCCGGTTGAATATATCGTGCCTTATACCAGCCTGCTGGAGCTGTATGAGCTTCAGGACAGCGATGAGCCGCTGATGAGCTCTGCAGAGGATGACAGGTACGTGAAGGCCAGAATCAAGGAGCTGACCGCCTATTTCGAGGAACCGCTGAACAAGAAGAAAATTCAGAAAGCGCTCCATATGCCTTGGGCCAAGAGTCCTTCGATCCTTCTTGGCGAATCGGCGCGGATTACGGTCATCAACGCGATGGACACCGCTCCCTATGGCGAGCTGTTCGACCCGGTTGAGACGGAACTGCTGCTGTCCTCGCAGCGTGAGGAAGCCCCGGTGCTCACCGATCAGATCGAGCTGATCCAGCGGATCGTCGAGGCTGCTGTGCCTGTGCATGTTTTTGATATCGAGGATTTTCAGTTTGCGGTGGAAACCGATAACTATACGCAGCACATTTAATAAAGTCTCGATCAGCAGCAAAAACTCCTTTCCAGGCGGAAAGGAGTTTTTGTTTTGTCTGGATTTGCGCCGCTCCAATTTTTGCGGACAGCCCTACACAAAGCCGAATCCATAAGCATCCAGCGGCCTGATCTATCAGGATGCGCCGGTTAAGGATCGCTTTTGGCATATACGGTTAAATTGGCATACTCGGCAATCAGCGGCGCCATCTGGCGGAAACCGAGCTTGCCGCATCCAAGCGGCGGTCCGTAGGTTACTCCGTCGTCTTCCCACACGAACAAGGGGAGATCATTCACGGCAAAGGTAATGTGCCTCCCCTCCTTGACGATCAGCATCCGGTAAGGGCCGGCCGCATCCATCACGCCTGGAATGGGGTCGGCCCCTTGCGCCACCAGATGAAAGCCGTAGCTTTTGCGCAAATTGCATGTCTGAAACCTTCGCTCCTCCGTCCATTTCCTCCGGAAGTAAGACACGTGAAAGGCGTTCATATCGCCATGATGATACTGATCGTATTCTCCCGTTCGCGGCTTGAACGAAGGGTCGAACAAATCCATGCCATCCCTGCCGCTTGCGCTGAAAAACATGATCGATAGACCCGGCTCGCGCACCGGCCAAAAATCCCAGGACATGGCGGCCTCCGCCGGAAAATCCTGCGGGCACCACAGCACAAAGTTGGCGCGCTGCCCCTCGGCCTCGTCCAGCACACTTTCGAGCCGCATCCGGCCCAAAGGAAACGTGACGGCAGCCTCTCCTTCCATTCGAAAACCGGTAACATGCTCCGGCTTCGCGAGCGGATTCGCGTAAATCCTGTCCCACCCTTCAGGAATAAGCGGGCTGCGGGTGTCCTGCGTGTTCCCGCCCCCGGTCGATGGATCTGTCTGCATCGGATATGCTTACCTCCTTCCGAGGGAGGCCGGAATGGCCTCTTCATCGAGCGTCATACCTGCGCTTTCTGTCCGGCCGGTACCGCTTCCTCCGGGAGGGCGTCCGGGATCAGCGCCAGGCTGATGATCGTATTCAGCGACCACTGCGAAGCCTCGTTCGTGTTCATCCAGTCAAACTCGCGCAGCTCGTTCACGTAAGTGACGGCCGCGGCGTCTTTCTCAAGGTCCGTACAGGCAAACCGGTGCCCCAGGAGCGTCGACCAGGCAAAATCGGCCGTCCGTTGATCCTTCCGGTACCATGCCCCATACGCAACAAGCGCCAATGTCAGCACCGGATGCTCAAACCGCTGCGTGCTGATGACCCCGCTTGTGATCTGATCCTTTTCTTCCTGTGAGAGGTTATAAAAAATGCCGAAATCGGCCATCATTTCGTTCCATTCTTCATCCTTCAGCATGGCGGACAGTTCGAACCACACCTGCGGCGCTCCCATGCAGAGGGCCAAATGGCGGCCCCAGTTGTCGTCGCCCATCGGCGTCAGCACGCCGGTTTGCGGGTCGTAGCCATAGGTCGGGCCGGAAATCAGGCCGTAATTGGCCTGCTTGATGCATGCAATGCCGGTCAGCAGCTTATCGCGGTAGAATGAATCCTCCTGCCGCTCCCAGCGGGTCATCCAGTTTGAACTGAAGGCGGCCCAGTCCGGGCCGACCCGGATATGCGTCTTGTGCTCGTCTTTCGGAAAATAGGCCCGCATCGGGTCGATGTGAACAGTCGTATAATCGGCGTCCTTGGCCTCGTCCATCATGTCTCCGATCCGTTCGTCCCCCGTCAAATAGTAGTAGTACCGGTGCAGGCCGGCCATACCGATCCGGGCTTCCTTGCAGCCGCATCCCCAATGGACGACGTTGTGCCGGGAGCCGAGCCCGGCGTATTCGCCGAAATGGTATACGTCGACCTCGCTCGTATGCCGCGTCATCGCTTCCGCCATCCGGAAAATATCTTCGCGTCCCGAGCGTAAAAACATCAGCCACAGCCACATGTTCGGAACCAGCTCCGTATTCTGCCACGCGCAGCCGCCCAGGTCGTAGTTCCAGACGTGGCGGGCCGGATCGTAGCTGTGCATGAAATCGCCGTAATCCCAGAACCCGTACCAGCGCCGCTGTTCCACCTCCCTTTGGTAGAAAGCGATGATGCCGTCCAGCCTCTCTTCAAGACGTGCTTTGACCGGCATCCCCCGGTCCGGCAGGCTCCAGATGCCGAATGCGCCCTGGCTGTGCAGGTAGTCAGGGTCGCAAGCAAGCTGCGGAGGTGATTCGTTATACGCTGCGTAAGCCTCCAGTTCCGCCGGCGAAGGGGTCGATTCGCGGCACCAGATCGTCAGCTCACTCGTGTTCGCGACGCCGTAAGGGGTCGCCCTCATCTCCTCCGCGCCTTCGTACGACGATTCGACATGCGTCTTCGTATCGTAATGGCGCATGTCCATGGTAGGAGCTTCCGGCGACCAGAACCAGGCGGTCAGCTGCGCCTCGTCTCCCGTCAGCCCGTGCGCTTCCATGCCGGCGGGGTGCTTTTGCCAAAAATGGCGCATGGCCAGCGCCAGCCCCCCGCCTGGACCGCCGACGTAGGCGACGCCTCGCGCTCTGCGGCCTTCGGCGGCTTTGACCCAGCTGCAGCCGGACTGCGTCCGCTTGGCCATCCGGTAATGATCGGCCGAGAGCTGTGCCACCTTAAAGCCGTCCCAGCACGCCGATTCGTCCAGCAGGTTCATAAAATAATCGTCGTCCATTTGTTCGTCGGTCAGCGGATGGCCATCCAGCTGACGCTTAAACAGCTCCATGTATTTCCCTTTCGTCCGGCGCGTATGCAGCGTCTTCGGCGATTCGCTCAAAAAGCCGGTATCGCCGCTGAACCGGACGTGGCGGTTATAGAGCTTCTCCCGCATCGGCAGCGCAAAACGGATGCCGAGTCCCTTCACGAAGTCTTCGTTCGGATTGCCATCGTAAAAAAACGTGTGCACGATCCGGATGGACTCCAGCCCTGCGTAAGCGTAAAGCCGCAGCGAAAACGGCAGCCACTCCCCGGTCCCGTTCACGGCGCGGTGGCGGCCCGTCAGTTTGACGACTGCCCTCACCGGACCGGCCTGCTCTACCTTCGCCGAATAAATCCGCGATTGATACCACTCCTCCCGGATCGTGCGCGCGCCGGTCAGCTCGCTCACGCTTTCCTTGACGGCCACCAGTTCCCCGCCGGAGCAGACGAGAATTCCGCCCCGGTGTATGCTGCCTATAATCCGGCTGCCGCTCTTCGGAATATGAAAAGAAAAAACCCCCGTGTCCACATGGATGCCTTCATCCGTCTCGCTAACGGACAACGAAGGCGCTGATGCCGCTAGTACGGCTTCTCCTTTCTCGACGGCATACCTAGAGGGTACTCCCGCGGGAAAAACGGCCGCATGCGCCGTCCATTTGACACTGCCGTCCGGCCAATACGCGGCCGGCCAGCTCTGCAGGGTGGGAGCTTCACCACCCTCTTGAGCCTGCAGCGCCAGCGGCTCGTCTCTCCGCAGCTGTCCTTCCTTCCACGGGATCCCCCAGGTCACCCCGGCCGGAACCGTCGGGGCGTCCTTCAGCCAACGTACGTTTACTCGGGTTTCGTTCATGGACTCATCTCCTTTTGGCAATTCGTTTGCTTCCGCATTTGTCATCACGCCTTCAGTGTATAGAACGGCCATTTTCCCGGCAATGACACTTTCTTGGCGGGCCCGATGCGGCAGCATTGCACGTTTTCACCCGGCTTGCACATTCTTGCAGCGGGGCGTGCACCCTGGGAATGCATCCTAAATAGTATGCTTGGGCGGGGTTCCGCAAACTGGCAGCAGCATCATAAGAAGCCGGCAGCGGTTTTCTGTTGAACCGCTGCCGGCTTCTTCCGTAACTGTATCGCTGACGCCTATTCCGCCCGGCTCAGCTCGCGGTAGCGGGTTGGTGTCATCCCTTCAAGCTTTTTAAAGATCCGGTTAAAATAGCTGTGCTGGTAGCCGACCTGCTCGGCGACGGTGTTGATCTTCAGCTCCGATTCCCGCAGCAGCTCCTTCGCTTTTTCCAGGCGCAGCTCGGTCAGATAATCGATAAAGTTTTTACCGGTAACCCGCTTAAACGACTTGCTCAGAAAAAAAGGATTCGTGCCGATATGGTCGGCACAGTTATCGAGCGAAATATCGAGCATGTAGTTCTGCTGCATGTAGATCATCGCCTGCTCCATCAGCTGTTTGACCTGGCAGTCCGACCGGTTCGTCAGCTCCTGCATAAACGGAGCGATGACCTTCGCCTCGAACCAGTCCCGGAAGGCGGCCGGCTCTTTTATCTGCGAGAGCTGCTCATACAAGTTGACGCCTTTGAACAGCCGGTTCGGCTGGATGCCGGATACAAGGATCGCGTGCTGTACGGATCCGAGCAGATGGAGCATTCCCTGCTGGACATCGATTGCCTTCGCTCCTTGTACGGACAGCGAATCCTGAAAGTCGGCGAGCAAAGCCCGGGCATCCGCTTCCTGTCCGGTGCGAAGCGCCTGCAGGAACTCCCGCTCCAGCGTAAACGGATACGGAGGCTCGGCCCCGTCTTCGTAGTTCAGCTGTTCCATCTCGATGACCTGATTGTCATGCTCGAAGTTGCGGAAGCTTGCGGCATGCTTCACCCCCTCAAAGGCGAGCGGAATGTCGCTGATGCGGTTCATGGTCCGGCTGACGGCGATGGTGACGCGCATGTTGAGCAGCCGGTTGACCGCTTGCGTCAGCTCCTCGCTGAACACCTTGATCGGCTCTGCGCACGGCTCGCCTTCCGGCAGGATCAGCAGCACACCCGATCCGAGATCGTGGAAATTGATCGTGCTGCTCTGCTCGAAATGGGCGGCTGCCAGCTCTTCAATCATGTTGACCGACGCAAAAGTGACCAGTCCCTCGTCCCCGAACTTGAATTTCCCCTCCATGGCGGCGATGCCCGTCAAATGAACGTACAGCACGACGAACTGCTTGCCGTGCACCTGCCATCTGTACCGTTCCATACGCGAGCGCAGATCCTCCTCCGAATAGGCGTACAAATACCCCTGCAGCAGCTGATGAAGAAAGCTTTCCTTCACATGGGGCAGCTGCTCCAGCAGCTTGGCGTTCAGCTCCCGGCTCTCCCGGCTTAAGTGCTGCCACTGCCGCTCGATGATGGCAAATTCGTCGACGCTGCCCATTCCCGCTAAGGAAGCGTGCGGCTGCAAATTCGCCATCAGCCGTTTGACCGGCGAATAAATCCGCTTCGAGGCGAGCCACGCCAGCAGCACCGCCAGCAGGAGAGCACTCGCGCTGACCGCCAGAATGACTTTGGATATCAGCACGACCGGGGCCGTAATGTTCGTAATCGGCGAGGCCGACACGTACAGCCAGTTGTCCATGATGCGTGCAAAATAACCGTACGTGACCGCATAGGTTTTGCCGTTCCATTCAAAGAGAAAGGACCCTCGGGCCTTCCCATCGGATTCCACATCACCGCGGACCGCCTTGACAAAAGGCGAATCCATCCGGTTGCCGTTAGCGGAAACGTAGAGGCCGCCGCCCGCTTCCATCAGAAAATTTTCCCCGTCAGCATAAGGAGTCAGCGTCCTCAGCACCTCTGCGACTTGATCGTTGTCCAGCCTGACGACCAAAGCCCCGAGCGGATTGGAGCTGCCACCCGGGATGAGATGCACAAACGTCAATTCCGTCTTACCCTGCTGATCAGGGTCAAGCGCCTGCTGTGTCCAATACGTCGTCTTCCCCGCATCCATCAGACGTTCGTACCGGGAGATGAGCTGCCGGTCATTCAAGGCGGAGTATTCCGGATAAAACAATATCGGCTGGTCTCCGCGCAAATAAAGGCTGACGTTATGGATCATCGTATTGGAGCCCTGCATCACCAGCAGCGTGTTCGTGATATCGCGCGTTTTTTCAAAGTCGCGCACGAAGTCGTGGCCCCTCAGCGATTCATCAAAGCGCGAGTCAAACGCCCAGTGCGCCAGCATCATTTCCAGGTTGGACAGCTGCTTATCCATGTTCAGCGACCGCTGTTCGATCTGGTCATTATGGAGCTTCAGCAGTTCCTTCTCCAGCCTCCCGCCAGCCATGGAGTAGACAAGAATCCCGGTGATGATCCCGGGGATGCCAGCCACAACCAAGAACATAATCAGGCTTTTTCTGTAAAAGCTGCCCGATCCGCCGCCAGATAAGCGGGCCATTAGCGACTTCCATCCATTCATCGTCAGCTCACCAACCATATCCAAAATTTGTCGTCCCCGCCTTTATAGCGAGCCTTATGCCCTTTAAATATGTAAGCGTATACAATTAATCATACTTAAAAAAACCCTTTAGAAAACAGTACCCTCCGCCCCCCGGATATGTCCAGCATGAAACCCGAGAAAATCGTTCAAATAACCGGGGATAGGGAAATAACCCCACGACGTGGGGCTTTCTGCTTGCTGTGAAATCAGGTGTTTTACGGTACCCCGAATATAAAAATGATGTTCGAAAAAAAGAGGCCGGAGCCTCTCCAATCCGTTCACGGCCCCCGGCTAAAGGATACAGCTCCTCCAGTCCCCCAGCCGGTCACCGCTCGGCCTAATGTATCCCAGGCCGCCGTCTCTTTGGACAGCCGCACTGGTCACTTGCGCTGGGGCCGGTCAGGACTTCGAGGCGGCGTACAGCTCATTGATTTCCTTCACATAATCGTCGCCGCCCGATTTTTTCCACAGCTCGATCGCATCCCGCCATCCCTTCTCGTCGATCTGGCCGACGATAAATTTGATCCGGGCATCGTTAATGATGTTGCCAAGCTGCTGCCCTTTTTGTGCGTACACTTCGGAAATGAACGGCTCCGCCGGATTGGCGACGATCGTGTCCCGGTTTTTCAATTGAACCTCCGTCTGCTTCAAGCGAAGCGGCGTTTGGGCCACCTGGAGCCCTTTGCCTTCCGGAATGTACGGCACCATCTGATTCAGCCCTTCGACTTCCGACTCGAGCAGCACCGAGTCCGAGCTTCTCTCCAGCGTCTTGTCGTCGATCTTCTTGTAATGTTTGCCTTCAAGCCCGAAGCTGGTCAGCGTCTGCAGGTCCGGTTCGTTCAGCTGGTCGAGAAACTTCAGGATGCGGTCGACCTCTTCTTCGCTCTTTACGCTCGATTTCGGGATGGCCAGCAGCCCGGCGAAACCGGAAGTGGGCAGCGTATGAATTTGTCCGTCCGGACCGGTGACGGCCCCGAACACGTCCACGTACTGCTCCCTGGAATCATCTTTGCCCGCGTCCTTAAGCGCGGCATGAATTTTGTCGTCGGCGCGGGCCGCTCCGTCCACGACGTCGATAATGGCGCCGGCTTGGCCATTCACCAGCGGATCCGTCCACTTGGCTGAATCCATCACGGCGAAATCCTGATTGACGAGCTTCTCGTCGTACAGCTTCTTCATAAACTTGAGCGCTTCGAAATATTCGTCGTATTCGAATTCCGGCACCAGCTTGCCGTCCTTTTCGCCCCACACGTTTGGCGCGCCGAACCACAGCTTGATCTGGTCGAAACCGGCTCCCCAGCCTGCCGTCCATTTGACCATCACCAGACCGTACGTGTCGTCCTTGCCGTTGCCGTCCGGATCCTTCTCCTTAAACGCCTTCAGCATGTTGTAAAAATCGTCGATCGTTTTCGGCTGCTGCAGGCCTACCTTCTCCAGCCAATCCTGGCGGTAATATACGCCGTTACGGCCGAGCTCGCGCCCGCGGTAGATGCCGTACGTTTTGCCGTTTATCGAGGAGTTGTTCAGAATAACTTCGCTGGCCTGACTGAGGTTCGGATAATTTTTCAGCTTGTCGGTCAAATCCCAGAACGCCCCCGATTTCACCGCGCTCACGAAGCTGGGGCCTTTCGAGTCTGGCACGTAAATGATCTTCGGCAGATTTCCGGATGCAAGCGTAATGTTGAATTTATCGCCGTATGAAGCATTAGGCACCCATTCGAAATGGATGTCCGTGTTCGTCAGCTTCTCCAGCTCCGCGGCGACGGGGCTGTCATCCTTCGGATAGTTCGTTTTAAAAATCGGGAGCATAATGTTCAGCTTAAGCGGCTTCTCCGCCTCTGCGGAAGCGATTGCAGAAGGAGCTGCGGACGAATCGCCCGAGGCGCCCTCGCTGCCGCCGCTGCCGGATGAGCAGCCTGCGAGCGCTGCGGCGCAAACCGTGCTCAAAATGAGAAATGTGGACACGCGTTTCGCTTGCTTTTTCTTTTTCTTCACGAAAATAGCCTCCTTTTAACGTTAGATCATATTGCAAAACCACCCGGGCTCCAAGCGAAAAATCAGTGTTGATGTGTATAAATTCCGGAGCATTTCGGCGACACACGGTGAACAGCCTGACTTTTACCTTTAACCTTTGACCGAGCCCAGCAGAACCCCTTTGGCAAAGTGCTTTTGCAGGAACGGATACACGCACAGAATCGGAATCGTGCCGACGACGATGACGGCCATTTTGATCGATTGGTCCGGCGGTTTCACAAAATTCGGGTCCATGGAGTTCAAATCGCCCGCGGCCGCCTGTGACAGCAGGACGATCTGGCGCAGCATGACCTGCAGCGGCCATTTCTCAGGATCGTTAATATACAGAAGAGCTGCAAAGAAATCGTTCCAATGCCCCACGGCGTAAAACAGGGTGAAGGTGGCGAGAACGGGCATCGAGAGCGGCATCACAATCCGCCATAACAGCCCCAGCTCCGAGCAGCCGTCGATGCGGCCCGCTTCCTCAATTTCTTTCGGAATCTCCTGAAAAAAGTTTTTGACAATGATCAGGTTAAACGCACTGATTGCACCAGGCAGCATGAGCGCCCACAGCGAATCGAGCAGGTGCAGCTCCTTGACGACCAGGTACGTCGGAATCATCCCTCCGCCGAACAGCATGGAGAAGATGACGAGATTGAGCACCAGATTGCGGCCGTAAAGTCCTCTCTTGGCCAAGGAATAGGCCATCGTGACCGTAAAAAACAGATTGACGAGCGTACCGATGACGGTAACGTAAATGGAAACGCCGATGCTCTTGACGATCGTCCCCGTCGAAAAGATAAACTCATAGGCCGCTAAGGTAAAGGTTTTCGGGATAAAAAACACCGCCCTCTGCGTCAGCTCCGCGTCCGAGGCAAAGGAACCCGCAATGACGTAGACGAAAGGTAGCACGGCGGCCAGCCCGAACAGCGTTAGGACGATATAGTTAGCCACGTCGAACGTGGCGCCGGCCGCGGTCCTGTATTGCTTGGCCATGGAAGGATTTCCCCTTTCTGAATGGGTTAGTACAGTCCGGATTCGCCGAATTTTTTCGCCAGCCAGTTCGTGCCGAGCACGAGCGTGACGCCGACGATCGATTTGAACAGCCCGACGGCCGTACTGTAGCTGAACGCGCCCTGCGTAATGCCCATCGCGTACACGTAAGTGTCGAACACTTCGCCCACCGTGCGGTTGAGCGGATTCAACATCAAATAGATTTGCTCAAAGCCGTTATCCAGCACGCTGCCCATCCGCAGGATCAGCAGGATCACGATCGTGCTGCGGATCGCCGGCAGCGTCACATGCCAAATTTGCCGCCAGCGGTTCGCTCCGTCGATCGTCGCCGCCTCATACTGCTCCACGTCGACGGCCGCCAGCGCCGCCAGGAAAATAATCGTTCCCCAGCCGCATTCCTTCCAGATCGTTTGCAGGATGATCATCGGCCTGAACCATGACGGATCGGACAGAAACTGGATTTTGTTGCCCGTATATTGGAAGAGCAGCTCATTGACGGTGCCGCCCTCCGTCGTCAGAAACACGTAAGTCAAGCTCGCCACGATGACCATCGATATAAAGTGCGGAACGTAGATCATCGTTTGGATGGTTCGCTTGAAGAATGCGAGCCTGACTTCGTTCAGCAGGAGCGCCAATATGATCGGAGCCGGGAAGAAGAAGATCAGATTGTAGAACGACAGCAGCAGTGTATTGCGCAGCAGCATATAAAACTCGGGGTTTTCAAAAAACAGGCGGAAATGCTCGAAGCCCACCCATTCGCTTTTCCAGAACCCGGTGAACGGCTGATAGTTTTGGAAGGCCAGCAGCACGCCCCACATGGGCACATATTTGAATATTAAAAAATAAAGCAATCCGGGGAGCAATAACAGGTATAGCCATTTGTCCCTGCGCAGCCTGGCCGCGATGCTCGTGCGGTAAACCGCCGGCTTGGACGCTTGTGGAAGATTCCCTTGGGCCGTCGCCTGCTCCATCGCTTTCCACCTCCATATGTGTTCATCGCCTCGCGAGCGTTGTGGCCTAATTATGGGTCAACGCTTTCTTTTCCGGCAATGAGACATTTTTGAAGACTCCCGGAGCGCGGGTTTACGGCATGTTTTAAAAAAGTGCAAAGCCGGCAAAAGAGTGTTATGCGGCGATATTTGCACTGCAAAAATATCCGATTGCCTTCACCGCGGCCCCCTTCTAAAGTGGGGTTGGCAACCATACAGCGGAATGGAGTGGAACGCAAATGATGAATAAGCTTTATCACTGCGCGGCTTTTTATCCGGAATTGTGGAGCGGCGAAGTCGTCCGGGAAGATATCCGGCGGATGGCGGAAAGCGTCGGCACGCTCATCGGCGGTCCATCGCCGGGCTTGTCCTTTCTGACGGAGACGAAGCGGGGGCAAGGCAGAATCATGCTGCTCGGCTCGCTGCCTGCAGGAGACGAGGGCAGCGAGATGCTGGAGCGGATGCTGATCCATTACGGGAAAGAAGCGAACGTAACGCGGATGGCAGAAGTGACGATCGGCACGATCGTGGCGCCGCGCGAAACGGAGACGGAGGAACTATCGGTGATTGTCAACATGAACGGGGAAGGCGGGAGCGTGACGCTGCCTCGCGAAGGCTTCGACAAGCTGAGCGGCGAGCGTGTCACCGCAGGCCAGATGGAGGTCGGCCGCTATGAATACCGCATGATCGCCTTCCCCTCCGGCTCCCCCAAGAAGTGACGTGAATGGCCCCATGCCTTGCAGCCTGCAAAAAGAAAAGCCACATTCGCTTGGTTTAGCGGATGCGGCCGATTCAACATCATGATGAAGTGGCGGAAGTGTTATGTTCCCGCTCCGCTTCATATACATATTCAATGTCATCGTAAGCTGCCAAATAATTGACGACCAGATCGTATCCTTGCAGATACCAGGTGTCCTGTTCCTCTATAAAAAAGGCCACGCCCTCAAGCTCTTCCTTCAGCACCGGATGCTCCGGGTTCTCCACGGAAATGCCGAGCGAAAATCCGGGATGCAGTCCGCCGCCCGAGCTGTAGCGGGGAAAAAAGCGAAGCGCCGCGCCCTCTGCCAAATTCAATTCTCGTTTATACCAGCGTGCAGCGTCTGGGCTGATCCGCAGTTCCATCTGGTTTCACTCCCTCTCTCTAATCTGTATGTTCATAAGTACATCATAACATTTTTTTGCGGATTCCTGAAAATATAAATTGACAGCTCTCTTGACGCGATGATAAAATTTTCTGCATACGAGATCCGTTTTCAATTTATTCCCAAATGAACCCGACAAGGTCGTGTCCTTGATACGCAAGTGCTCCCTGTTCGGGCTCAAGACCAACATCAACAAGAAAGGGTGAGTTCTGTGTTCAATATGATAAATTTTCATCCACGCAACCATCATCAAGATCTTTATCAATTGAATACTGGAGCAGCCCTGCTGGTGAGGCCTTCTTAAGGAGCGCGATGAAGTCGTGCCTCTTGGAGCCATTGAATATTAACCTTCCGCGGTACGGCTGCTCACACTCAACCGTACGCATGATAAATGTAGGATTGCAAGGCATATCGTCCGTATACGGATGGTATGCCTTTTTTAATTTTCCATGAACTCCGCAAGCAAGAACTGCCGGCATTTTAGACCTGAGAGGAAGTGAAAGTTTTGTTTTCCGTACTTAAAAACCTGGGCTGGTTTTTCCGCCAGGAAAAGAAGCGTTACTTGATCGGTTTGATCATGCTGATCCTCTGCGGAATCGGCGAGCTGTTTCCCCCGCGTTTTCTCGGAAACGCCATCGACGAAATCGTCCGCGGTTCGATTACCTGGACTTCGCTGACACGGTATATTGTGCTGATTCTCGGTACGCTCACCGTGATTTACATCATCACCTACATATGGATGCACAAGCTGTTCGGCGGCGCTAACCTCGTGGAGCGCATCCTGCGTTCCCGCTACATGAACCAGCTGCTGCGCATGGTCCCTCCGTTCTTCGAACGGAACCGGACGGGTGATTTGATGGCCAGAGCCACCAACGACCTGCGTTCCGTTGCCAACACGGCGGGCTTCGGCATGCTTGTGATGACAGACTCGACGGTGTACCTCAGCGTCGTGCTGCTGGCGATGGGCTTTCTCATCAGCTGGAAGCTGACGCTCGCCGCCATCCTGCCGCTGCCGTTTATCGCCCTGGCCATGAAAATTTACGGCAAGGTCATTCACGAACGGTATACGGCCGCTCAGGACGCGTTCGGTGACATGAACGACCAGGTGCTGGAATCGGTCGCCGGGGTGCGCGTAATCCGGGCGTACGTTCAGGAGCGTGAGGACCAGCGCCGGTTCAAGGAAATTACGGACGATGTGTACCGCAAAAACATGCGGGTCGCCAAGCTGGACGCCCTGTTCGAGCCGACCATCCGCTTATGCGTAGGCGCAAGTTACGTGATCGGCCTGGCTTTCGGCATTTATCTCGTTTTTAAAAATCAAATTACCCTGGGGGATCTCGTATCGTTCAATATGTACCTTGGGATGATGATCTGGCCGATGTTTGCGATCGGTGAGCTGATCAATGTCATGCAGCGGGGCAGCGCCTCCCTCGACCGGGTCAATGAGACGTTATCGGTCGTGCCGGACGTTCAGGATGCGCCCGATCCGGTTCAGGTGGAGCGTCCCGACACGATTGAGCTGCGGGATGTCACGTTCCGGTATCCGACCTCATCGGTCGACAATCTGAAGCACATTAACCTGACCTTGCATAAGGGCCAGACGCTCGGCGTCGTGGGACGGACCGGCAGCGGTAAGTCGACGCTCTTGAAGCAGCTGCTGCACGAGTATCCGACGGGAACAGGCGATATTCTGATCTCGGAGGTTCCGATCGAGCGCATTACCCAAAACCAGCTTCACAGCTGGATCGGCTATGTTCCGCAGGAACAAATCCTATTCTCTAAATCGGTCCGGCAAAATATCCAGTTCGGCAAATTCCAGGCCGAAGACGACATCATTATGGAAGCAATCGCGACAGCTGCGTTTGACAACGACCTGCACACGCTCGCAGCCGGACTTGACACCCTCGTCGGCGAGAAAGGCGTATCCCTTTCCGGCGGCCAGAAGCAGCGCGTATCGCTGGCCAGAGCGTTCATCTCCGATCCGGAGATCCTGATTCTCGATGACGCCCTCTCCGCGGTCGACGCCCGGACCGAGGCGCGGATCATCGACAATATCCGCAAGCAGCGCTCCGGCAAAACGACGCTGATCTCCACGCACCGCCTGTCCGCCATCGAACATGCGGACTGGATCGTGGTGCTGGATGAAGGAGCCATCGTCGAACAAGGAACCCACGCGCAGCTGCTCTCCAAAGGCGGCTGGTACCGCGAGCAGTTTGAACGGCAGCAGGTCGAAAACAATTTGTCCACTTAAAAATGAGGTGTAAACCTATGAATTCCAAAGCTAGCGTAGGCAAGCGGCTGTTCCAGTACGCCCTATGCGCCAAAGGCATCTTTATCGCGGCCATCATCGCCCTTGCGATCGGCGTCGGCGCCGAGCTTGCCGGCCCGTTCATCGCCAAGACGATGATCGACGATCATATGCTGGGTATTGAAAAGCCGTATTTTGAAACGACATCATCTGAAAACGCCGTATCCTACAACGGCTATTATTACAAGCGCGGTGACCGCTTCGGTGAAGGAGAAGCCAAAGGCCAGGAAGTCCGGCTGCTGCAAATCGGACGGGACTTTTATTTTGTCAACCAGCCCGTAGCCAATCCGGACGGGGAGCGCAAATTCGAGAACGGACGGCTGACGATCAGCCGCGGCGGCGCTGTGGAAACCTATCCGGCCGCCAAGCTGTCCGCGAGTGAGCTGTATTCCTTCTACAAGCTGGAAATACCGGGTATTTTGAAGCTCGTCGGACTGTACTGCATTTTCCTGGTGATCAGCATCTTTACGGAATTCGGCAAAACGTACTGGCTGCAGTCTTCCGCCAACAAAGTCATCCAGAAGCTCCGGACTGACATCTATGCGCATATGCAGCGGCTTCCGGTGTATTTCTTCGATACACTGCCTGCCGGCAAGGTAGTCTCCCGCATCACCAATGACACCGAAGCGGTCAAGGACCTGTTTGTTGCGGTGCTGTCGAACTTCAGCTCGGGGATCATCTATATTACCGGGGTGTATATCGCCTTGTTCCTGCTGGACGTCCGGCTCGGCCTCGTCTGCTTGTTCGTCGTCCCGCTGCTGATCGTATGGATCGTGCTCTACCGGAAATTCGCGACCAAGTACAACACGATCATCCGGTCGCGCTTAAGCGAAATTAACGCCATCATCAATGAGTCCATTCAAGGGATGTCCATTATCCGCATATTCCGCCGGCAGAAGCAGACGTCCGAAGAGTTTGAAGCCTTGAACGACGACTATATGAAGCATCAGAACAAAATGCTCAATTTGAACGCGCTAACGACACACAATCTGGTCAACGTGCTGCGCAGCTTCTCCTTTGCCGTGATCCTCTGGTACTTCGGCTTTGGCACGCTGACCGGAGGCAGCGCCGTGTCGCTCGGCGTGCTGTACGCCTTCGTCGACGTGCTGGGGCGCCTGTTCCAGCCGATCACCGGGATGGTCAATCAGCTCGCCGCCCTGGACTCTTCCATGGTCTCGGCCGGCCGCGTATTTACGCTGATGGATGAGCCGGGCGAAGACGTGACGGACGGAAGTATGCCGCGGTACAAAGGCAACGTCGAGTTCAAAAACGTCTCCTTTGCCTACAAGGAAGACCATTATGTCCTGAAAAACATCAATTTTGAAGCGAAGCAGGGGCAGACGGTCGCTTTGGTCGGCCATACCGGTTCCGGCAAAAGCTCGATTATCAACCTGCTGTTCCGGTTCTATGACCCGCAAAAAGGGACGATCACCATCGACGGCCAGGATGTGACCGCACTGCCGAAGCAATGGCTGCGCCATCATATGGGCATCGTCCTCCAGGATCCGTACCTCTTCACAGGTACGATCGCCTCGAACGTCAGTCTGGGCGACGCCAAAATTTCGCGCGAGCAAATTGAAAAGGCGCTGCGCGATGTCGGCGCCGAGCGGATCCTTGCGCATCTGCCGCAGGGCTTCGATGAGCCTGTCGTCGAGAAGGGCAGCACACTCTCGGCGGGACAGCGCCAGCTGATCTCGTTTGCGCGCGCGCTCGCCTTCGATCCGGCGATCCTCATCCTCGACGAGGCCACGGCCAACATCGATACCGAGACGGAGAGCCTGATCCAATCCGCGCTTGAGGTGCTGAAGAAGGGTCGTACGACGTTCATCATCGCGCACCGTCTCTCGACCATCCGCAGCGCCGATCAGATTCTGGTGCTGCACCGGGGCGAGATTGTCGAGAAAGGCAGCCATGACGAGCTGATGAAGCTCGGCGGCAGATACTATCAAATGTATCAGCTTCAGCAGGGCTCGGGTGCAGCCGCACCTGCCCCGGACAGCGGAATCAAAGCACAGCCGCCGGTTCAGGCGCCTTCACCGGTGTAATTCGCCGGGGGATGCCATACAGACTGCATACTGCGATTCTCGACCGTGGTCATCCTACGGCCATGTGGCCACTATGGGGTTAAAAGAACATATACGAAAAACAACAAAAGGGAGCGAATCCGTGATCGGATCGCTCCCTTTTTAATGCCATGAGCTTACACTTAGTAACCAGTCTAATACTACTTCTGTTCGGCTGATAATGGACGGAAATGCTGTTACACCACCGTCCCCCTGCTCGATCGTTTCGGCGCTGCGCTGATCCGGCTCCGCCATCATCCACGTACGGCTTACGGCTGCTATGCAATACTGTTACAGCGGTTTCCTCAGCTGCATCTCCCGTTTCTCTCCACCTCATCCGGTCCTCCCGATATGGTCATGACCGTTCTGCCGTTGTTCGCCCCGGCTGCGCGGCTGCACCGGAATCCGGATCGACACGCAGGTTCCGATCCCCGGCCGGCTGTACAGGGAGACGCCGTAATCGCTCCCGAAATACAGCTTGATTCGGTCGTTTACGTTCCGGATGCCGTAACCTTTGCGCTGCTGCGAGGTGCCTGGCCCGGCCGTGCCCGCACCCGAGCCCGAGCCGGACAGCTCCTCCACCCGCTCCCGAGTCATCCCGCTGCCGTCGTCGATGATCTGGAAAACGATCGAGTCGGTCCCGGCGTCCATCCGCCCGACAACCCGGATATAAATCCGGTCCCCGCGCCAGGCATGCTGCAGCGCGTTCTCGATGAACGGCTGAAGAATCAGCTTCACCGTCATAAACTTGACGATCTGCGGGTCGATGTCAAAATGAACCTCCATCCGCTCACCGTACTTGACCTGCTGGATATCGATATATGCCTGCGCCTGCTCGATTTCATGATAAATCGAAATGACGGTCTGCCCTTCATTCAGCGACAGCCGGTAAAACTTCGCCAGGTTCATGACCATCTGGTGCTGCTTATCCACTTGCCCGAACTTGGCCAGCCGGCTGATCGATGAGAGCGTATTGTACAGGAAGTGCGGGTTGATCTGGGCCTGCAGCGTCTCAAGCTCTGCTTCCTTTTTCTTTAAATTCGTGACGTACACTTCCTGGATCAAATGCTCCGTCTGCTCGCCCAGCTTGTTCAGCGAGCCGGCGATGATCGTAAATTCGTCGTTCCCCCGGTAATGGATCCGCTTGTGAAAATCCCCCTGCTGAAAACGCTGCAGCACCGATACGACCTTGGACACCCTTCTGGAAAAGAAGCGGGACACCCCGTAGGCGACGATCGAGATCAGGCCTACGCTGAGCAGACAAATGATCAGCGTAAGCAGGTTCACCTTGCGCGTGTCCTGCTCTACCACGCTGTTCGGTACGTAGGCCGCCAAGTTCCAGCCGAGCTCCGGCAGCGTTTCCTCCAGCATCGTATAACGGCCCGGATCGATCTCCACCTTGCTCCCGGGTTCGGAAGCCAGCAGCAGACCGCTTTCGCCGGAAGCGTACATTCGCCGGCCTCCCTCCCCGCTGATCGACAGCATGCTGCCGCTGCCGATTTTGCCCGCATCGACGCTCCGGAAAATTTCGGACAAATAAACGCTGATCCGGATAAACCCGATCGTCTCCAGCTTCATTGGATCGCGGGTATCGACCAGCCGCCGCAGCAGCGAGATCCTCCCGAACATGCCGTCGTCCTCCACCTGCCTCCACACGACGGTTTTGCCGTATTCCTCCGGAGGAAAGTCAGCGTACCACGGTTTGTTCTGGATCCGGTTCAAATGGTACAAATCCCAATGATTCCCCCTGGTCAAAGGGTCCGTCCCCTGCGGGTCGGCGTTATAGATTTCGGGCAGCGTTTCGTTTTTTAAATAAATGCTCATCCAGATCCGCAGGTTGCTCGAATCCGTGACTTGGCGGAACTTTGGAATCAGAAGCTTTTTTGTAGTCTGGTAGCTGACCCAGCCCTCCTCGTATCGCATCAGCTCCAAGGGCATGCTTTCGTCAAAGTACAGCAAGTCCGACAGCCGTTGCGTGTCCTCCATTTTATAGGCGATGTTGTCGCGGATCTGCTTCAGCGTCCCGGTCAAATTCGTGTTCATTTGCTCGCGGTAGGAGTTGACGAGGATTGTATTGGCGATATAACCGAACATAAAAATCGGCACGATGATCAGCACCAAATAGGAGATAAACAGTTTGACGCCAAAGGGCAGGAACAGCTTCCCGCCTGGCGGCCTCATTGCCGCGCGCCTCATTATACGTTTCTCCTGAACTGGCCCGGCGTCATGCCGAACACCTCTTTAAATTGCCGGCTGAAATAGGGCATATACCGGTACCCGACCCGGTCGGCCACTTCGTAGACCTTCACTCTGGGATCCCTGAGGAGCTCGCCCGCTTTCTCCATCCGCAGGTGAATGACGTATTCGCTGAAATTCGTGCCCATCACTTCCTTGAAGAGCGTTCCCAAATAGTTTGGGGAAAAGCATAGGTGGTCGGCGACTTCCTTCAGCGTCACATTTTCGTGCAGCTGCTCTTTCACGTACCGGATCATTTCGTCAACGAGCTTCGAGCTTTTCTTCTGCTTACGGCGCTGAATAACCTCTGCGGCGGCAAAGAGCCGTTTTCGCAGCCAGGAACGGATATCGTCGATCGTCTCGAGCTGCAGCATCACATCCGGACTGCCTCCCGTTTCCTCTTGGAAGGCGTTCGCAAGGCTCTCGTTGATCGCCCGGAGGTGATGCTCGAGCCCAAGCAGGATGTGCATGACGAAATATTGGATTTTCAGCTTCGATCTCATCCCGGCCGCAGCGGCGAACAGCCGGTCGATTTCGTCGCTGACCGTGACGAGATCGAAGTTCACTACAGCGGTATACAGGGGCTCGAGCGGCAGAGCGGTTTGGGAAGGCTGCTCGAGGGCATCGTCCCATTTCAGTTCCCCATGGCGGATGACCCGGCCCTTGCCAGCGATCAGCTTGCACGACAGCGCCTCCAGGGCCTCACCGTAAGAACGGCGCAACCCGGTCAGATTTACCGCTTCTTCTCCTACACCGACCGTGACGGAGAAGGGATGCAGCTCTTGAATCCGATCCGCCAGAGCCGACAGCGCTTGTAAGTCCACCCCGTCTTCGATCAGCACGAAAATCCGCCGTCGCGAAGTTTTGCACACATGCCGGATCCGGGCCTCGGTGAGCAGCGGAACCAGCGAATCGTAAAATCGGTTGAACCATTCCTGCTGGCGGTGTTCCGGCATCGGGTCGAGCTTCCAGCTGAGGTCGTCCAGCTCGACGGCGGCCGCACGCACCGGCCATCCTAAACGGTCAAACCCGTAGCTTTCCTGCAGCACCCCGGCAGCCTCTTCGGCTTCCGCGCCTTCGAGAAGCTTCAATAGATAGTCATTTTTGGCGATTTCCCGGTAAGCCTGTTCGTTCTGCTGCCGCCGTTTCTCCTGATCAAGCTGCTGCACGACGGTGCGCAGCGCATCGGTCAGCTCCTTATCGTCCATCGGCTTCAGCACGTAGCTGAACGCGTTCAGGGCAATCGCCTCTTTAACATAGTGAAAATCCTGGTAACCACTCACGAAAATAACCCGAAGCCGGCCCGCGAACTCCCGTGCCTTTCTGGCCAGCTCCAGGCCTGTCATGCTAGGCATATGTACGTCTGTTACTAAAATATCGACCGGCTGGCGTTCCAGCAGTGCCAAGGCGTCAAACCCATTGTTCACCGCGCCTGTCACTTCCAGCCCCAGTTCTGCCCAAGGAATAAAAGAGCGCATACCCTCCAGATCAAGAATCTCGTCATCCACGATCAACACTTTGTACATGAACTCATCTCCTGATCATTAAAATGAATACTATGGTCAGATCCCGGCTTCAGACAAACATCCCTTCATCCGTCCCACGCGATCATGCCAACTACCCTGAATACGCCCCGGACGCTGGAGAAGCGAGCAGCCGCCCCGGGTCGGGACGGCATCCTCGCGATTAGAAGAATTAGTATCATTATACTAGAACATGCTAGATTTAGATTATTGACCGCCGATTTTTTTCAGGTTCTCCTGCCATTTCTGCGTCTTGTATTCGAGCAGTTTGTCGTATCCGACCGCCAATGCGTCCTTCTGAGCCTGGTCCAGAATCGCCAGCACCTCGTCGTCGCTCTTCGCGTACAGCGCTTTGGCGCGGGATTCGGAGAAGATTTCGTCCACGCTCTGCTGAATGATACCTTCTTCGGTATCCGGCAGTGGGCTCAGGTTGACGAAGGCGGTGGCGTTATACTGCGTTTTCCACGTAATTTCGGATTGGTAGCGGCTCTCCCAATTTTGTTTTTCCGGCGGAAGCGTCTTCTCGAATTTCATCTTCGACTTGTCGATATAGACGGTATTGCCGTTCCACTGGAGATTCACCGTCGCATCCATAATATCGCTGCGCTTTTGGATGTCGTTAGTGTATGTGTCGGTAAAGACCGGATATCCTTCTTCATCCGTTCCCTGCCACAGCGTTCCTTCAGGTCCCCACATGATGACCCGGCTTCCTTCTTCTCCGGTCAGCCAGTCAAGGAACGCAAAGATCTTCTCCGGATCCTTGGCGGACTTCGTAATGACGGCCACGTTCCAGCCCAGCTGATTGTAGGTTCCCGTCCAAATCTTGTTTTTGTCCAGCCCTTCCTTATGCACAGGCCAGATCATTTCGTAACCGGAAGTCGGGTCCTTTTTCTTGAGCTCCACGTCGCCTTTGCTGCCGTATTCCGTCGGGCTTGCTCCGGCTGCGATGGCAAAACGGCCGTTGTACGCTTTTTCAAGAATCTGGTCTTTCGTTTGGGTTAATGCATCCTGGGCCATCAGCTTTTCGCGGAACAGCTTGGAGGCAAACTGCATGGACTCGCGGTAGACTGGATCCTGGAAAATGGACGTCAGCTTATTGTCGACCGGCACGGCTCTCTCTTTCAAATACACCGGCGGATGGTCTTCCCCGAACGCCCCGTACAGAATATCAAGCCCCTGCCCGTCCTTGGCCAAATCCGGCTCGAACGGCACCATGTTCGGATACTTGGCCTTCACGCTCTTCAGGTAGTTATACAGATCGTCAGTTGTCTCCAACTTTGGCGAGCCAAGCTCTTTGTACACCTTGCTGTTCATCAGGTATCCGGCATTGCCCGCAGGCTGCGAGGTATACCAGTTCGGGAATTGGTACAGCTTGCCGTCACTTGAGCGGAGCATGTTGAGCGTCGAGTCACCGGCCCATTTTTTCAAATTCGGATATTTGTCCAGATAGTCGTCATAAGGCACCAGCATGCCTGCCGCACGCAGCCGCTCCACATCGGCGCCGCGCTCCATCCAGATCACGTCAGGCAGCTCTTTGGACGCGATCATCGTGTTGAGCTTTTGGGCCGCATTGCCGCCGGAGTTGATGGCCGTGACATTGACCTTTTTGCTATCCTGAATCCATTTGCTCGCAACGTCCCCGCCCCAGGTCGGCATCGTATACCAGTCATAGTGGCCGTAGAACGTAAAGTCGACTGGCGCGCTTCCGAGCTGGAAGGGCTCCGAGGCGCTGCCGCTTCCTTCTTTCGTTTCGGATTTACTCTCTGCCTTCGGTGCGGCTCCGTCGGTCGTTTTCTCTCCACCGCCTGAACAGCCCGCCAGCGCCGTGGCTGTCGTGCACAGGAACACCAAGGCCACGAGCAGCGATCTTCTCCAACTTTTCATGCGTGATAACCCCTTTTCCCTATTGTCAAATTTATGTTCAAAGCAGCAATCGCTCCAAACCCTACTCCTTCAACGATCCCACCATGACGCCCTTCACGAAATACTTCTGTACAAACGGGTACACGGCGATAATCGGCAGCGTCGCCACCATCATCGTCGCCATTGAAAGCGACTTGGTCGTCACGCTTTTCATCGTTTCGAGCCTGCTCTGGGCAGCCGAGTCCAGCTTGGACATCTGCTCGGTCATAATATTCGTGCTCAGTATCTGCTGAAGCATGGATTGGATCGGCAGCAGCTTCTCGTTGGTGATGTAAATGCTGGGCAGAAACCACTCATTCCAATGAGCGACCGCGGTAAACAGCCCGAGCGTGGCGATGACTGGTCCCGACAGCGGCAGGATGATCCGGAAAAAAGTGGCCCAGTTGCCGCAGCCGTCGATTTTGGCCGATTCCTCCAGGCCTCCGGGAAGCCCCATGAAAAACGTCCGGAAGATGATCATGTTCCATACGCTGATCAGACCCGGGATGATAAACACCCAGAACGAATTCATCAAGCCCAGACCGCGGACGACGAGAAAAGTCGGAATGAGCCCGCCGCCGAAATACATCGTCACGACGCACACCAGCATGTAAAACTTGCGGCCGATCAGCTCCTTCTTCGTCATGCCGTAGGCGAAGATGGCGGTGCACAGCACCGACAGAATGGTGCCGACGACCGTCCGGAGCACGCTGATCAAAAACGCGTTGGCAATCCGGTCATCCTGAAAGACGACCCGGTAATTTTCCAGCGACCATACCCGCGGCCAGAACGTGATCCCGCCGAGTGCCGTGTCCATGCCGTTGTTCAGCGAAATGACGAGTCCGTTCCAGAACGGGTAGAATGTGCTGAATCCCAGTAAAATAAGCAGCAAATAAATGAAGACCATCATGATCCGGTCACCGGTACTTGTATATTTCACTATACTGCAGCCTCCCTGTTTCCTGCGGTGTCTCCCGCGCTTACCACAAGCTGTTTCCCGACCTGCGGGCAAAGTAGTTGGCAAAGGTCAGCAGGCCGACGCTGATCACAGCCTTGAACAAGCCAACCGCCGTGGCGTACGAGTAGCGCTGGTTGGTGATGCCCACCCGGTACACATAGGTATCGATGACGCTGGCCACATCCCGCAGCACCGGATTTGCCCCGAGCAGGAGAATGTCTTCAAAGCCGGCGCTCAGCAGATTACCAATCGCCAGGATCATAAAGATAACGACCACCGGCATAATGGAAGGGATCGTGATCATAAACACCTGCTTGACCCTTCCCGCTCCGTCGATGGATGCTGCCTCATACAGGCTGGGGTTGATCCCTGCGATCGCCGCCAGATACACGATCGAATTGAATCCGATCTCCTTCCAAACGCTGGTCGAGACGATAATGCCCCAGAAATACTCCGCCCGCCCCAAAAAGCCGATCGGCTCCTTAATCAAATGCAGCTTCTGCAGCAGGATGTTCAGGCTGCCGTTATCCGTGGACAGGATCGACATGGCAAACCCGGCAACGATCACCCAGGACAGAAAGTGCGGCAGGTAGCTGATCGTCTGAACGACCCTTTTAAAGAACATTTGCCTGACTTCGTTCAGCATCAGGGCCAGAATGATCGGCGCGGGAAACCCGATACCAAACTTCAGCAGGCTGATGATGATCGTATTGCGCAGAATCGTCCAGAACTCGGGTGCGTGAAAAAACATGCTGAAATGCTTGAATCCCACCCACGGACTGTTCCAAAACCCGTTAAAAATGTTATAGTCCTGAAAAGCCATCAGTACGCCGTACATCGGTATGTATGAAAAAATAAAAATCAAAATGAGCGCCGGTATGACCATCAGCTGAATATCCCACTGCCTGAGCATCCGGTAAGCCAATCCCCGCTTTTTCCTCCTCTCGGTGATGGGCACGCTGTTCGCAAGCTGCGACATCCTCTTCCCCCCTTGCCAACATTGTAAACGGGAAGGGTGCCGCGATACTATTTGCCTCGTCAACGAAAAATGATACTTTTAACCGGAATATTCCTATTCTTGATCCAGCCGCAAAAAAATCCCCCTGTCTCCGGTATCCGGAAAGCAGGGGGATCCAGTATCACCGCGATGTGCGGACGATACGATTCATTGTTTATTGGGTCACGGAAGGCATCTCTTCGAGCGATCCCTTCAGGGAAATGCCCGTACCGAGGCCGCCGCCGGTTTGCTTGACGCTGACCTGAATTTTGCTGTCCATGTAAAAGGAAGCCTTGGCCGTGGAAATGACCTGCGGATACATCATGCCGGGGGCGGGTTTCGTGACGGAGTAATAGGCGACCGCCTTCCCTTCCGAGACGAATTCGATCCGGTCGATCTTGAGGCCGTATCCTGGATTCGGCATGTCCTCTTTGGTAAGGACGATCCGGTTCACCTGGTCGTTCACCTTCTCGACACTGACAGCGACCTGGTCATCGTTCTCCGGCTGATTTACCTGCTGATGCGAAGCAACGAAATTCATGGCGTGATAGACCATCTCCGCCGCCTCCATCCGGGTGATGTTGTCCCTTGGATGGAATTTCTGCTGCGCATCTAGTTCGGCTATGTGGGTAAGGAGCAGAAACTGGACGGCTTCCCGCGATCCAGAAGCCATGTCGTTCTCATCCTGGACCGTGACATACATTTTGATCAGCGGGTAGTCACCGGTAGCGGTAACGGCTTTGTAGAGCATCTGCGCGAACTCTTCCTTCGTGACCTTGTCGTTCCAGCTGCCGATGGTCGATGCCACAAGCCCGTGATCCAGCGCCGTTTCGGCTGCTTGAGCATACCAGGCTGTGGATGGAACCGCCAGCGTCCCGGCGTTCGCTGCACCTGCATCCGGCTGAAGCTTCATCGCTTTCACCAGCATCTGCACGCTTTGGGCTGTCGTCAACGGCTCGGCCGGACCGAACCGGTCCGCGGAAATCCCGTGAATGACCCCTTGCGTTTGCAGCGCTTCGGCGATACCCTCCTGCTGCTTATTCGGCAGATCCGAGAACGCATACGCGGAAGACGCCGACACCAGACAGCCTGCCGCCACCATGAACGCAGCCCATTTCTTTGTGATTTTCATCCAAATCACCTCCTCAGCCTCTCAGACGGGGAACCTCCCGCAAATGTTTCAATATGCCTGTAGGCCGGAATGCCTATTTTATGAACAGTCAGTGCGGATTGGAAACTCCCGGCTGATCATTCTCCAGCCCCAGCTTGACGTATAATTCATTCGTATACCCCTGCAGCTTCTGCTCGAGCTCCTGGGCTTGATCCCGAAAAGCGGTCAGCTCGCGGATCATCCGTGCGCGACCGTCCGGCGTGAACGTCTCCTTGATCCGTTCCTTGAAATAATCGTGAACGATATAATTCCGCTGCTTCCATACCTCTTTTAATAGAAGCGTCTCTTCTTCCGTAAAAGGAAAGTGATGCCGGATTTCGTTGACGAGCTGGCCCAGGGAACTGCTGAGCTTGCGGCGGTACAGCTCGGTCAGTTCCTCTTCGGAGGGAACCTCCCCCTTCGACAGCTTCATCAGCATCAGCAGATTGGTCAGCTGCTGCTCCAATGCCTGCGAATAGTATACGGCCAAGCCGAAATACGCGAACAGTTCCTTCGATTGCTGCTCGATACCTTGTAGACCGACTGATTTCATGCTTTTCCTCCTGACTCCTGCTGCCGAGGTTCAACCTCTTATGTAAATATTCCTGATCGGACAGACCTATCTCCATGTTACCGTGCTTACGGTCCAATCACAACCCGGGGGTAGAAGGAAATCAACAGTTTCAATGTTCTGAGAAAAGCCCAATGTATCAGCCTATGTTCTGGCATCACGGTATGCGGAGAATATCCAATAGGCTGCGGCCAGAGCAAAAGCATACAGGTACGTATACCCGATTACTCCCCATACGCCTGTAAGAAGAGCGGTATCACTCCGCATCAGGGTGTCGATCATTTCAGCCACCGGGGGGAAGGCCCAGCGGATCCAGGATAACCCTTCGGGCAGCTTGGCCGCAAACTGCCTCGCCCCAATCGATAAAATGACGATGATTAGCAGAATCGCCGTCGCGCGGCTGATATTGCGGATGTAAGCGGCTTGAAAGAAATAGCTGACGCCTGCGCCCAGCATGCCCAATGCCAAATGCCCGGAAGAAGCGATAAGCCACTGCCGTGCGCTGACCGTTGCGGCGAACATGTTCATCACCACAGGATACAGCAGGAAAAAGGCGCTTAAAAAGACGATGACGGCGAGCAGAGCCAGCATTTGGCTTGCGGCATATTTCCGCATGCTCCCTGCGTGAATCACGCTGAGCTGTTCCAATACGGCGCCCGCATGATTCAGGAAGCTGAACGACAACCATGCCCCGCCGACGAACAGAAATGCAGAAGTGACCGCATAGCTGTCCATCACCGGGTTCGGCTTATAGGAGTACAAAAGCATCATCGCAATCAGCATGCTCCCCACAGGAGCAAAGTATCGGTAAGACCGAATGTAGCTGGCAAGTAAAAAAGAAGCGAGACGAATCATTGCGTTCCTCCTTTTAAGGCAGCCGCCGCAGTCTTGAGCAGCTCGCCTAGATCCACTTCGGAGGGTTCGTGCTGCGAAACGGATACGATATGACCCCCGCCGTTAAGGATCCGCTGCAGCACATGATCGCTTATGTTCGTTCTTACATGAATCTCGGATTCCGCCCCCTCTTTTACCCAAGCCACTTCCCTATCGCCGATCCCCTCTAAAGACTGGCGGACGCGCAGCGGATCTCCATTGAAAACAATAGTCGCATACCGGACCGTTTCTATACGGAACCCGCGTTCCTCCTTCACGATCTTTCCGTTCTCAAGCAGTACGATGCGATCGGCCATTTGGTTGATCAGCTCCGGCTCATGGACGGACATGACCATCGCGGTCCCCATCCCCTTGATGTCCATCAGCAGGCGGAACACCTCTTTCTGCGAGGGGGTGTCGATCCCGGACAAAGGCTCATCCAGCAGCAGAAGCCTGGGTTTCCCCATCACCGCCTGAACCAGATTGATCTTCTGCAGCATGCCTTTCGAAAAATGGCTCATTCGAACATCCCTGTACGAATCCATACCCAGTCTCTTGAGCCATTCGGATATTTCCGACTGGACGGTCCGCTTGTCCATCCCTCGCGTAATGCCCATGCTAATCAAATACTCGCCCGGCGTAAACGGCAGCGCCGGAAACTTCTCGGCGACAAGTCCAATCGTGGGGCTTCGGATGTCCTCCACCCGCCGTCTTCCCTCGGTAGGACGGGATAATCCGGCCAGCAAGCGCAGCAGTGTGCTTTTGCCCGAGCCGTTTTTCCCGACCAGCGCCGTGCACTCCCCTTTGGCGATCTCGAGCGTCATATGCTCAATCACTACCCGGCGGTCGTAGCGTTTGCTGACATCCTCCAGCCGGAGGATGATCTCCGCCGGCGTGTTCCGCCGGCCGCTTCCTTGCTCCTGTACAGCCAACCAACTCTCCCCCGTTCAACAAATGGCGTCACATCCGCTGCGGCGTTTTTAATCCGAGCAGATGCATCGTTCTCGCTAATGAAGCGCCCGTCAACTCCGTCAGCTTCAGTCTCGCTTCCCTCAGGCTGCTGTCCTCGGTGACAATCCGTTCCTTGTTGTAAAAATGGTTGAACGCTTGAGCTACATCCAGCGCATACCGCGCCATTACCGACGGCTCGTTGTTCTGGATTCCGCGCTTCAGCTGATCCGGGAAGCGGGTCAGCAGCTTCAGCAGCTCCCATCCGGAATCTCCGAGCTGGCCGTTAACCGCTTGGGCAGACCCGGCCGTTCCACTCTCCGGTTCCCCGGCCGCGCGTCCTTTGGACAGCACGCTTTGGGTACGCGCATACGTGTACTGAAGGTACGGCCCTGTCTCCCCATCGAAATTCAGCGCTTCCTCCAGGGAAAAATCCACTTCGTTCTGGCGGTTGTTTTTCAAGTCCCCGAAAATAATCGCCCCGATGCCGACCGCTTCCGCGACCGCCTCCTTATGTTCGAGGCTACTGTTTTTCTCTTCGATGATTTGCAATGCCCGGGCAACCGCCTCATCCAGCACTTCCTCAAGATAGACGATCTTGCCGCGGCGGGTCGACATTTTCTTTCCTTCAAAGCGCATCAGGCCAAACGGCACGTGCTCGCATTGATCCACCCAGTCTGCTCCCATACGGCGCAGCACGGCAAACACCTGCTGAAAGTGCAGCCTCTGCTCGCCGCCCACGACATACAGCAGCTTGTCGCCTTTCAAGACATCGTGCCGGTAAATGGCGGTTGCCAGGTCACGCGTCGGGTAGATGGTCGTTCCGTCCGTTTTGATGATCAGGCAAGGCGGCATCCCCTCCTCATCCAGGCGCACGACCAGCGCGCCCTCGCTCTCTTCGAGCAGATGCTGGTCGCGCAGCTGATCCACGACGGCTCCCATCTTGTCGTTGTAGAAGCTTTCCCCGAGCGTATAGTCGAAGCTGACACCAAGACGGTCGTACATCCGCTGAAACTCCTCCAAGCTGACGTCCACGAAATATTTCCAGAGCCGGTAAGCTTCCTCATCCCCGGATTCCAGTTTCCGGAACCAGTCCCTGGCCTCCGGCTCCAGCGTCTCATCATGGGGTGCTTCCTCATGAAACTGAACGTAGAGCTTCAGCGATTCCTTGATCGGATTGGCCGCAATGGCTTCATCGTTCCCCCAGCGTTTGTATGCGGCGATTTGCTTGCCGAACTGCGTACCCCAGTCTCCCAGATGGTTGATGCTGGCCACGTCGTACCCCGCCAATTTGTACATGTTGTACAGGGCGGCGCCGATCATGGTGGAGCGCAGATGCCCGATGCCCATCGGCTTCGCGATGTTCGGCGAGGACATGTCGATGAGCACTTTTTCTCCTTTTCCCAGGTTCGGTCTATGATCCGACGCCGTCAACTCGTCCATGATTTGCTGCTCATAGCGCTTCCGGTCGAGCCTGAAGTTGACATAAGGGCCGGCGGCCTCCGCCTGTATTCCGTTTCGCCCGTCAAATTGGGCAGCCATCTCTTTGGCGATGTCCGCAGGCGATTTTTTAAACGTTTTGGCCAGCGTAAAGCATGGGAAAGCGACATCCCCCATCTGCGGCTGCGGCGGGATTTCCAGCAGGTCCTCCATTTGCTGCTTCGTCCACGGCACGTGCGGCTCGAGCGCCGACGCGATCCATTCCTGTAACATAACAATCATCCTTTCCATATCGTAACGACTATCAAAAATCAAAAAAGCCCCCGTCTCTAATATAGAGACGAGAGCTGAATTCCCGCGGTACCACTCTAAGTAAACGGCCCATGCGCCAGCACGGCATCCGTTTCCCTTGAAGCCTGTAACGGCAGCTAACCGGACCTCTCTACGCCGCACCCATCTTGCGGTTTTAGTTCAAAAGGCCGTCTCCCAGGTGCGCTTCATGAATCGCGACATACCGGCTTCCACCATCCCCGGCTCGCTTGATGCCCTGACGCTTCACTACTCTCCCGTTCCATGACGTTCAATTTTCCAATAGTATACACGGGGGACAGCAAAGAATGCAACACCCCAATTTCCTGCCGCAGGATTGCCTGTTCATGTTACCTCTTATGTTACCTCTTATGCATCCTGTGCCCGTTGGCAGGAATCACCGGGACGGCATACGGCCAAATCGTTCATTTCCAGCAGCCCGATAAACTTGGCCAGCCTTGGCAGCAGCGGCTCCGCCTGCTCGCCGAACCGGCCATGGAGCTTGCCTGCGATATCCGCTACCGAGTGGGAACCGTCGCAGCAGGCGGCCACTTCACTGCCCAGCGCATCCAGCCGGATTTGGACGACCGCCGGCTGTTTCAGCCATTTGACCGACTGGCGGGCCAGCCATCCCTCCCGCGGCACGGACAACGTCACGATCCCTTCGGTCTTTTCCCACTTCACCTTCGAATGCAGCACCGGAACCAAGTCCAGCAAGTTGATCGGTATTCCCCCGGCGTCCTTCCGCTTTTTCCGGTAGCCCCGCATGTTGCTACACCTCCCGCTTCGTCACAACGGACTCTTTCTTTTGCCGGAGAGAGATCCAGGCCAGCATCACGACGACAAGCAGGAAAACGACCAGTGGAAGCACATTGCTGGAGACCAGGACGTCTCCCGGAATCGGAACGCCGAGCCAGATCAGGATCGCAATGATCACCCCGATCAGCGATTCGCCGGCGATCAGGCCCGAAGCCAGCAGCGTCCCCGTTTCCACCCTGGCTTTGAGCAATCCGGCATCCTTCCGCGATCGCCAATCCACAAACCAGCGAACGATACCGCCGACCATGATCGGGGTGCTGACATGAATCGGCAGGTAGATGCCGACCGCTACGGTCAGCGAGTTGAGTCCCAAGAACTCGAACACAACCGCCGAAGCCGCACCGATAAAAATCAGCTCCCACGGCAAATTGTTCGACATGATCCCCTCCACGATCAGCCGCATCAATACGGCCTTCGGCGCTGGGAGCTGCTCGGATCCGAGTCCGTAGCTTTCGTTCAGTACGGACAGAATGAAGCCGATCACCAGACCGGATACGAGTACCCCGATCATCATGGCCACCTGCTGCTTCCAAGGCGTCCCGCCCACCAGGTAACCTGTTTTCAAATCCTGGGAAATGTCCCCGGCCACAGCCAACGCGACGCAGACGATCGCTCCAACCGTCAGTGCGGCGATCATTCCGCCCATACCTGATAACCCGGTCATTTTAAAAATGAACGTTACGATGAGCAGCGTCGCAATCGTCATGCCGGACACGGGTGAAGAGGAGCTCCCCACCAGGCCAACAATCCGGGAAGCGACCGTTACGAACAAAAAGCCGAAAATGGCGATGGCGATCGCGCCAATGATCCCCACGTCGGTCAGCGGGGCAAACGCGATGATAATGACGAGAAGCGCAATCATGATCGTCACCCAAAAGCCGGGAATATCAAACTGGGTGCGGTCAAGCGTAACCTTCTGCTCGTCTCGTTTGCTCAAGCCGGACAAAGTCGCCGCCAGCGAACTGAACAGCATGGGCAGGGTTTTGACCAGCGTAATCAATCCCCCTGCCGCCACTGCGCCTGCGCCAATGTAACGGATGTAGCCTTCCCAGATGCCCCATGCGTCCAGCTGCGGGATCGGTGCATCGGCCGGTGGCAGCACAGCCTGTGCGCCTCCGCCGAAAAAGCCGATCATCGGAATCATCACGAGCCAGGCCATGATCCCGCCGGCAAGCATCTGCCCCGAAATCGCCGGACCGATAATGTAGCCTACGCCAAGCAGCGCAGGGTATGTATCCATGCCGATGACCGCGTTTTTAAACCGGTAAATGCCGGTTTCGATCTCGGTCTTGAACCACTTGAAGCCATCACCCAGCGCTTTCACCAGGCCGCCGGCGATAAATCCGTACAGCACCATTTTTGCGCTCTTGCCGCCGGTTTCTCCCGATATGAGCACCTCGGCACAGGCGGTGCCTTCCGGGTAAGGCAGCGTCTGATGCTCGTTGACGATCAGCAGCCGGCGCAGTGGGATCATCATCGCGACGCCCAAAAATCCCCCGACGAGCACGATGAAGCTGACGGTTCCGATGCCCGGGACTTGATTCCACATGTACAGGGCGGGCAGGGTAAAGATCGCCCCGGCTGCCACCGCCTCGCCCGCTGTCGTCATTGTTTGCACGATATTGTTTTCCAGAATCGATTTTCGTTTAAACAATCCTCGCAGGACACCGAGCGATATGACGGCGGCTGGAATGGATGCGCTGACCGTCAGCCCGATTTTAAGTCCCAGGTAGGCGTTGGCAGCCGCAAATACAACCGCCAGGATGATGCCCAAGATGACGGCCAGCACCGTAAGTTCCGGCAGTGTTCTGGATGCAGGTATGTAGGGGATGAAACTTGAAGATTCCGTGGTCTTTTGCTTGTCCATGTTGTTCTCCCTTCTACCGATACAGGTTGTAGTAACCATCCATATGTTACCCGGATCCATGGAAAAACAATCGCATAGGAGGATGTGTAACCCTGAAACGAAAAAAGCCTGACCGCCGGGTCATCCCCCGGCAATCAGGCAGTCGTTCAATGCTGTATAATGATCGGTCATGCCGCGACGAGCATTTGCCGGCAGGCCTCGGCGCAGCGGCGGCAGGCCTCGGCGCATGCTTGGCAGTGATCGTGCTCGTGCTTACTGCATTCTTCGGCGCACGCTTCGCAGGCCGTGATGCACAGCTCGCAGATTTGCGTCACAAACGGGCTGTGGCGAAGCATCGACTGCGCCGCCAAATCGCAAATATCCGCGCATTCCCGGTCCAGACGGATGCATTCACGCAGCATGGCGAGCTCATACTCCTTCAGACTGGACACATAACACACATTACAGGCATTCATGCACTGCAAACAGGCTTCGATACAATCCTTGTACTGTTGTTCCTGATTCATCATGATCGATCTACCTCCCGTGATTTATTGCTCTGCACATCTATTAACCGTTTGGGAGGCGTTATAACCAGGAAAATTCAGTCTGTTTCCCGCAGCCCGCCTTGTTCGAGGCTGAGCAGAGCCTGTTCGAGCTCACTCCGCGAAAAGTGCTCGCCGATGAAGACCGCAACATCCGGAACATTTCCCTGCGGGGTGATTTTCATAAAATCGGACTCCCGGAAGGCATATTGGAATAGGAAGCGGCTGGCCGTATCGCTGAAGGTCAGCACACCTTTGGCCCGGTACACGTCCCGCGGAAGATTGGCGATCATCCGTTCAAAGGCCATGCTCTCAACGGGACCTTTAAAATAATGGGTGTAAACCATAACATGATCATGCGATTCATGGGCATGTGATTTATGGTTATGCGATTTATGGCCATGATGCGGGTGGTGCAAAGGTTGCGATTCCCCGCCATGATCCGAAGCCGATTCACCATGCGGTTCCGTGTTCTGCTCCCGGCCATTTTGCAGTACAAGCTCTTCCGAAGCCTGCTTGCTCTCATTGTCCGCCGCGCGAGTCCAGTCTGCCTTGACTCCTCCCAGAGCATCAAGCAGCGCCGGGATGTCCACCCGGCACCGGACCGCCTTCCACACCCCAGCGTATCCGTTCCACCGTTCAACAATGCTCTGCAGCAGGTCTTTCTCCTCTTCTTTGACCCTGTCCATTTTGTTCAGGATCAATGCCGATGCACAGCGGATCTGTTCCTGCATGAGCCGGTAGGTTTTGCCCTTCTGAACGTTATAAAGCTCCAGCAAATGAGCAGAGTCCACGACCGTCATAATGCCCCTCAGGTCGATCGGCAAATAGAGGGCTGCCTCGGACACCCCCTCCAAAATTTCCATCGGATTGGCGATGCCCGTCGCTTCGACCACGATGATATTCGGTGCCTCGCGCTGGATCAGACCGGCGATTTCCCCGCTCAAGTCCCCACGGATCGAGCAGCAGATGCAGCCGCTCAGCATTTCCGTCATCGGGACCTGCTCCTGCACCTGCAGCCCGTCGAGGTTCACGTCACCGACCTCGTTCATGATGACGGCCGGCAGCAATCCCTCGCCCTGCCAATGGTCTATCAGCTGCTGCAGTAATGTCGTTTTTCCGCTACCGAGAAATCCGGACAGTATGTAAATTGGCGTCGTTTGGCTCATATGATATCTCCTCCGTTATCCTTCCTTGCATGACTAGCACAGTGTACTACAGCACCCATCACTGCCGCAAGCCACTCCGTTTCCCCTCACCTGCCGCCCTCTGCAGCTTTCCACTGCTCAGTCACTGCCGTTGTCACCTTCAACTTGCAAGGCATTCTGGAAAAGACTATCCTAATGAAATAGCCAGAAAAGATCGTAGGAGTTGATATCGTATGAACATGAAGTCAGTGGACGAGCATCGAAGCCAGGCACCCGCCACCGTGTCCTGCATGGTCGTGACCGTCTCGGATACCCGTACCAAAGAAACCGATACCGGCGGACAGCTGATGATCTCCCTGCTGGAGGAAGCGGGCTACCGGATTGCCGATTATACCATCGTGGCGGACGATTACGAGGGAATCCGCGAGCTGGTGCACGCAGCGTCAGCGCGGCCGGATGTCGAGGCTCTGCTGCTCACCGGGGGAACCGGCATTTCGCCGAGAGACACGACGTACGAGGCGGTCTCTTCCCTGCTGGACAAGGAAATGCCCGGCTTTGGAGAAATTTTCCGGTACCTGAGCTATACGGAGGATATCGGAGCGGCAGCGATTCTGAGCCGGGCCATCGCCGGTACGGTCGGCAAGACCGCTGTTTTTTCCATGCCTGGGTCCAGAGGGGCCGTCAAGCTGGCATTGGAAAAGATCATCGTGCCGGAGCTCCGGCATGTCATGAGGGAAATTTACAAGAAGGAATAGTCTGCGGGTGAACGCAAACACAAAAATGCCGAACTCATCGCGGATGAGCCGGCATTTCGTTTTTTCCCTGAATTACTTCATCCGTTCGATCAAGGAATTAAACACCTTTTTCACTTCCGGGTCGTATTTGCCCTTCTCTTTGCCGGAAGACGTGTAAATCAGCGAAGCGGTGGAATAGTTATAGATGACCGTCCGGGACCGCGGCGTATCGATCAATTTTTGATCACCGTACCAGTTATGAATCCGCTCGACCCGCTCCGCTTCGTTTGAAAAGACATGCAGCGTAATATACTGCAACGGATTGCCGGCGATCATGTACATATAACTGATATTGCCTCTTCCGTCCTCCGCATACATCTCATGGGTCAGAGGGACCCCTTCATGCCCGAACTGAATCTGCATCTCCTTCAGAAACTTGCCGTTCAGCCCTTTGCCTTGGGATTGCGCCCGAAGGTTTCCCTCCGAATAAGACTGCATATTATATAGTTTCGTTTCTTTTTTGACGACTTCATGCGAATCGCATCCGGCCATGGCGGCTGTAACCAGCACACCGGCCAGAACTCCCGCTACCCGTTTCTTCATGATGGTTCATCCCTTCCAGATTCCTGTTGCCGATTGTAGAGGCACTAAGCTGATATAGGGTTAGAATGCCATCAAAGCATACGGTTTATGCAGCGCGGTTCACTCGGACAAAGATTCCAAGCGGAGCAGCGTCCGCCCCACAGCTTTTCCGCGCAGAATAGCCTCCAGGACGTCCGGAAGATCGCGCAATCCGCATTCGGTTAATCCTTGGGACAATGCCGTCTCTGGCTTCCACGCCGATCCGAGCAGCTTCCAGACCCGGCTCCGGGTTTCCATCGGACAGAAGACGGAATCGATCCCGAACAGGTTGATGCCGCGCAGGATAAAAGGATGAACCGTACTGTCGAACGCCGTTCCTCCGGTCAATCCGGAAAGGGCGATGCCGCCGCCGTATTTAACGCTTTTCAGCAGCGTCCCCAGCTGTGGACCCCCGACAGGGTCGACCACGCCTGCCCAGCGGCTCTTGGACAGCACGCCTTGAACCGGGGCGGAAATCTCTTCCCTCCCGACCACGGCGCTCGCTCCGAGCCCGGTAAGCCATTCCTTCTGGGCTTCCAGCTTGCCTGTACTGGCAGTCACTTGATATCCGAGCCGGGACAATATGCTGACGGCAAAGCTGCCGACACCGCCCGTCGCTCCGGTCACCAGCACCTCCCCGCTGTCCGGCGTGAGGCCGCTTCGGATCAACGCGTCCACTGACAAGGCGGCGGTAAACCCGGCCGTCCCGATTCCCATAACCTCACGCATGCTGAGTCCCTCCGGAAGGTGTACCAGCCAATCACCTTTAAGGCGGGCGTATTCGCTGAATCCTCCAAAGTGGTCGGTCCCTACACCGTACCCCGTGCACAGCACGTGGTCCCCGAGCTTAAACGCCGGGTGCTCCGAATGCGTGACTTCGCCAGCCAGGTCAATGCCCGGCACCATCGGATACCTGGAGACGACCTTCCCATCAGGCAAGCTTGCCAATCCGTCCTTGTAATTCACTCCCGAATAATGAACGCGGATTGTTACATCACCCGGCGGCAGCTGACCCTCAGTCAGTGTTTCGATCCCGCTCTGGAATCCGCCATTCTCGTCTTTACGGACCATAAAAGCCTGAAACTTTTCCATATGCGTCGTCCCTCCTTAAGATTGTCCATATTATACCTCTCAGCAGAGCCCCTTTCAAAATACAAGGACACAACCCGATGCCCTGTCCTCCCAGTGCCAAATAGTTCATGGCATGAAATGTTGGGAGTAAGGCATATTCAAGCCAGTCATCAACCTACCGTGCGATCGACAACTGTCGAACCATCGGGAAGTGCATCGGAGTATGCCTGATTCTGCGCTTTCCCGAGAAATAATGCTCTGCTTCCCACCCTAAATATCCGCACGAGAAGAACCCGTCTCGATATTATTATTGGTTAAGAGGTAAGGCTGACGGTCTCCAGATACTAATACAGTCTAATATATAAAAAAAAAGGGGCGACCCTTGGTCCCCCCTCATCGACTCGTTCCGCAGCTACTCATCCTGCTGCATATATTCGGCCATCATCTTTTGCTTCATGTCCCATACTTTCTCGCTGATATTGATGCGATAAATTTCCGGGTTCAGCTTGCGTAAGTATTCCGGCCAAAATAAATTCATCTGCTCCCGGTGGTATTCCCGGATTTCATCCAGCGACGGCAGTTTGTACACCAGCAGGCCGTTCTCGAAAACCGGTGTAAGCATTTCAATGGCATCGTAGTTTTTTACGTATTTCTGCAAATACGGGTGCTGCGGATTAAACAGCTTCAGACGGAGGCCGTCATGCGGCTTCTTCTCGCTAGGGAAGGCGATGTAATCCGCCGTTGCTTTCCCGCTGACCCGGTCCACGACCCGGTAGACGTTCTTTTTGCCCGGCGTCGATACTTTTTCGGGATTGCCCGATATTTTGATCGTCGGAATCATCTCGCCCTTAATCTCGCGTTCCACCAGCTTATAAACACCGCCCAGCGCCGGCTGGTCGGCCGCCGTAATCAGCTGGGTGCCTACGCCCCACGTATCGATCCGTGCCCCCTGCGCCTTCAGGTTAAAAATGGTGTTCTCGTCGAGGTCATTCGAGGCCACGATCTTCACATAGTTCAATCCAGCCTGATCGAGCATCTCGCGCGCTTTGATCGACAGATACGCAAGGTCACCGCTGTCCAGACGAATGGCGTTCATCTTCTTGCCCATCGCCTCCAGCTTCTTGGCCGTTTCGATCGCATGCGGCACACCACTCTTGAGCGTGTCGTACGTGTCCACGAGGAGCGTCACTTGATCCGGCATAACCTTGGCATAAACGTCGAACGCCGCCTGTTCGCTTTCGAAGGTCTGTACCCAAGAATGAGCATGCGTTCCTTTTGTCGGGATGCCGAATTTCTCTCCAGCGAGCATATTGGAGGTTGCGTGAAAACCGGCCACATAAGCGGCCCGTGCCCCCCATACCGCCGCATCGGCTTCCTGCGCCCGGCGCGTTCCGAATTCAAGCAAAATATCGTCGCCCGCAACCTGCTTGATTCGCGACGCCTTGGTGGCAATCAGCGTCTGGAAATTCATGAAATTGAGCAGCGCCGTTTCCACCAGCTGGGCTTCCATAATGGTGCCTTCCACACGGACCAACGGTTCGTTTGGAAAGACGAGCGCGCCTTCCTTCATCGAGTGCAGCGTGCCGCAAAACCGGAACTGCTTTAATTCCTCCAAAAACGCCGAATCGTAATTCTCTTCCTGCTCGGATAAATACTTTATATCCTCATCGGTAAATCGGAGATTGGCTATGTAATGCACGATACGCTCCAGGCCTGCGAAAACCGCATACCCGTTTCCGAAAGGAAGCTTGCGGAAGTACGCCTCGAACACCGCCTTTTGTCGGTGCGAGCCGTTCACCCAATGCGCGTACATCATGTTGATTTGGTATTTATCCGTGTGTAAGGCCAGACCCATCGTCTGCATCCCGAGTTCCTCCTTGCTGGTACGCCTGTCATATCAGGCAGGCCCGGTGTCCCGGGCCATCGTCTTTACTTCTCTGCTCCTTTGACAACCTGCGCACCCAAACTGTTTTTAAAATGCTGCAATGCCCACGTATGCCCATCCGGGTTGAAGCTGGCTACAGCGTCTTCGTACACCGTGATGCCGAAGCCCTTATTGTACGCCTCTACAGCGGTGTGCAGCACGCAAATATCGGTGCATACCCCGATCAGGTGCACTTCGGTGATGCTGCGCTCCCTCAATTTGAGTTCGAGATCCGTTCCGCAAAAAGCGCTGTACCGCGTTTTGTCCATCCAGTAAATCGCATCGCGATGGTCGTTGTATACCTTCTCCAGCGGGCCATACAGTTCTCTTCCCCGCGTGCCGCGAAGGTTGTGGGGAGGAAACAGCTTCGTCTCCGGATGATGGGGATCGTCCTTCTCGTGCAGATCCACAGCCATGACGACCCAGTCGCCGCGATCGATGAATTCTTTAGTGATGGCGGCTACCGCCGGCGCGATATCCACCGCAGGCTGGCCTACAGGCAGGCTTCCGTCGACAAAATCATTCGTAAAATCGATAACGATCAGTGCTTTCATCTACCTTCACTCCCTTAGGTATAAATGGACAGCAGCGGCACGTAATCGGTGAACCGGTACAGCTGTGCCGGTCGCTGGGAATACTGGTTGGAGCTCAGCGGCTTTCCGTTCTCGTCGCGTACTTCTTCGAGGATCCCCTGCCGGCTGCGCGTAGACGTAATTTTACGGATAAAATTCGGCTCGCTGAATTCCGGAACAACGGTCTGGATGACCTGGTACAGCTCGCTTAACGTAAACTGCTCGGGCAAAAATTGGCGCGCAATCGTGGAATGCAGCATCTGCTGCTGAATCCGGTGGTACGCATCCTGGATGATTTCCCGGTGGTCAAAGGCCAGCTCCAGCTCGTTCAGCACCTCATCGATGCCGAACAGGCCAACCTCGCCGGCATCGTCCGCCGCCTGTCTGCTCTCCAGCATCCATTCTTCCACCAGGGCGAAGAAGGCGTTGCTGATAATCCAGCCGCGGGGGTCTCTTCCCGGCTTGCTGTATACGCCTAAATACTCGAGGTGTCCTCCGTCGACGCCGGTTTCTTCCTTGAGCTCACGCTTTGCCGCGTCATAGATCGATTCGCTTTCCTGGCAGAATCCTCCGGGCAGCGCCCACATCCCCGCGAACGGCCACGACTTCCGGCGGATCAGCATGACCTTGAGCTCCCGGATCGGCAGCGTTTTGGTCACGGTCTTGCGCTCGCGCTTGGTCAGCGTAAACATCACAATGTCTGCGGGTACACCGTCAGGCGTGCGGTACTTCTTCGGGGAGTACCCCATCTCCTCGGCGGTCTTCTCTTTCGGTCTGCCGCTTGCTTTCTCATTTTCAGTCATCTTATCACCACATAACGTCTTTTTGATACTTTCATTATGAACTATAGATAAAAAAAGTCAAGTCATTCTGTCTATGTTGTGTAAGCCGCGTTCTGATTGTTTGGTCCTGCATAAGAAAGCAAGGATCCCCCGTTAATGGCTACTTGCGGTTTACTACCCGAAACGTAGCCGTCGCCATACAAGCCAGGGTTCCTTCACTGTCATTAATTTTTGCTTCGGTGACGAGAGACCGGCCCGCTTCGTGCAGCACCTTGGCCGTCACCGTTAATCTCCCCGGAACCATCGCATTCATAAAGTGCACGTTAATGTCGGTGGTAACGCAGCTGTCGATATTTTTAGCCGCCGTCGCTACCATTCCCATCGCCTGGTCCATCAAGGATGTCAGTACACCTCCATGGATGATGCCCATGGAATTGGTGTGGTGCTGCTTGGCATCGAGCGCAATGACCACTTCTTCCTTGTTTGCGGACACCAGCTCGCAGCCGAGATACGCCCAGAACGAATCCTGTCCCCGGGCCACCATTTGTTCCAATGCGTTCATTGTCGTCTCCCCCATGCTGTCATTTTTCGCGTATTCGCCCAGCATCCTTTTGCCGGAGGAACCGCCTTCGTTGCTCTATGTTGTCAGCGATAACTGTTTACGTTCATGTTTAACCAAATTCGTCTGCTCTATCCCATAAGTCGGCTGGATAGCCTACCTCTTGGCTTGATTCCCTCTTGTTTCCCGATGACGAAAAATAACCCCACAGCGGCGTGGGGCCTTCGCTCCGATGTTATTCTGGTACTCAGCGAAACCACGAAAGCCATGCGATCTGCATTTGAAAAAAAGGCGCGGACGTCTCGTCCGCAGCCTTGTAAAGGTTAGCCGCAGCTGGAAGGAGGCGCTTCCGTTCCCGCTTCCACGTTGACCTTTTCCGATACCGTATCATGGATGACGGAAATGACCAGCTGCAGCAAATAGTTAATATCGCTTTGGCTTTGCTGAAATTCGTTCACGAGAGGGATCCCATCGATCTCATCCTGCAGCGCTTCGATTTCTTTCTCGATTTTGGCAACCATTTCCTGATTTTGGAAGGATTCGAAGGCCACGATCTCTTTCTGTTTCTTCTTGATGGTGGCAATGAGGTTTTGTACGCGCTCATGATTGCGGATTTTCTCCTCGGCCTTCTGGAATTGCTGCACTTCTTCGCTTCCGGAAATCAGTTCGGCCAGTTCCTTGGCCTTGGACATAATATCGTCGCGGATCACAAGATCCTTCGTATCATAAGACATCATGCCGTATTTATTGATATGACCCTTCTCCATCTTGGTTCAATACCCCTATTCTGTTATGGAATTTACTGAGTTATCGCTGCCTCGGCCTGCGGCACATCCACGACTTCGCCTTTGATGTACCACGTCATCGCATCCGTAATTTTGACGTTTACGAAGCTGCCGATCAATTCCTTGCCGCCTTCAAAATGGACGAGCTTGCTGGTGCGCGTTCTTCCCGCCAGGATGGAGGCGTTGTTTTTGCTCTCGCCTTCCACCAGCACCTCGACGATCTGCCCACGAAGATTTTCGTGGCTCTTGCGGCTGTACTCCTCAATCGTCCGGTTCAGGCGCTGCAGGCGCTCGCTCTTCGCTTCTATGAACACATTGTCTTCCATGACAGCCGCCGGCGTACCTTCCCGAGGGGAATAAATAAAGGTGTAAGCCGAGTCAAAGCCGACTTCGCGCACCAGGCTCAGCGTATCCTCGAACTGCTCTTCGGTTTCGCCCGGGAAGCCGACGATGATGTCTGTCGTCAGCACCAACCCTGGCACGGTTGCCTTCAGCTTCCGAACCAGCTCCAGGTAAATTTCGCGGGTGTACTTCCGGCCCATGATTTTGAGAATTTCGTTGTTGCCCGACTGCACCGGCAAATGGATATGCTCAACGAGGTTGCCCCCTTTGCCGAGGACCTCCACCAGATGATCGTCGAAGTCGCGCGGATGTGACGTTGTAAACCGCACGCGCGGGATATCGATTTTGCGGATATCGTCCATCAGGTCGGCAAACGTGTACCGGATATCGTCAAAATCCTTTCCGTAAGCGTTCACGTTCTGGCCGAGAAGGGTAACCTCCTTGAAGCCCTGGCGCGCCAAATCGCGAACCTCGGCGATCACGTCTTCCGGCCGGCGGGAGCGCTCTTTCCCCCGGGTAAACGGAACGATGCAGTATGTACAGAATTTGTCGCAGCCGTACATAATGTTGACCCACGCCCGCAGTCCTTCACGCTTCTTCGGCAGGTTCTCAATGATGTCGCCTTCCTTGGACCACACTTCCACGACCATCTCTTTGCTGAACAGCGCTTCCTTGATGAGCATCGGCAGCCGGTGAATATTGTGCGTACCGAAGATCATGTCCACGAAGCCGTGCTTCTGCATAATCCGGTTGACGACACCTTCCTCCTGAGACATACAGCCGCAAACGCCAAGCAGCATATCGGGCTTCTCCGTCTTCAGGTGCTTGAGATGGCCGAGCTCGCCGAACACTTTGTCTTCTGCATTCTCACGGATGGCGCATGTGTTCAGCAGAATGATGTCAGCTTCCTTGCGGTCTTCGGTAGCGGTGTAGCCCATCATCTCCAGCATGCCCTTGATCGTCTCGGAGTCATGCTCGTTCATCTGGCAGCCGAACGTGTATACGATATAATGCTTCCCTGCTCCAATCCCTTGAAGCTCTTCCGGCACCGCGTTCTCATACAGCACTTGAACATCTTCCTTGCGCCGTTTCTTGCTTTGTCTATGGTTAGGCTCCGAAATAATATGAATCTCACGGCCCTTGATCCGGATCTTCTTTCCGAATTCGTCCTCTGACAGAACTTTGGCATCGGAGAAATCAAAATATTTGGAGTAATCCTTCGTTTCCTTCGCCATGCTGTTGACCACTCCTTTAATCCAGGGAACCCCTGTTAAACGACATTCTAATAAATTATAGCATGAACCTAATGGCATATCTACTGATTGCCAGGACTTCCATCTATGTATAAGCATAGCCGAATCGTTGGATCGAAAGACATCTTTCGTTCATCACGCCACTGGTTAAACAACAAAAAAACGGAGGATGGCTCCCCCGTTCTACAGGCCTGCCGGCCTGGTCAGTCGTTGTTAGTCAATGATTTCAGCCGTATCTCCGGTTTTGGCACCGGCTGCGTTGGCCTCGTCCGTGTCGATATGCATGTCGAGCGCAAACGAATCGGATACGCGCGCAATGACGTTTTCAAACACCAGTCCGCGCTCGCCACCGATGCGCACTTTCAGATGCTGCTTGTCGGCAATGCCCCAGCCTTCCGCGTCGCTCGTGTGAAAATGGATATGACGAGCAGCAACGATCACGCCCTGCTCCAGTTCGATCTCGCCTTGCGGGCCTTTTACCTTGATGCCTGGGGTTCCTTCAATATTTCCGGACTCACGGACTGGAGCTTTCACGCCGATGGCGAAAGAATCCGTACGGGAAATTTCCAGCTGGCTTGCCGAACGGGCAGGCCCTAAAATTCTAACCTTATCAAATTGACCCTTCGGACCGATAACGGCCACCGTTTCATTGGCGGCGAATTGTCCGGGTTGGGATAGCGGTTTAAATTCGGTCAGCTGATAGCCTTGACCAAACAAAGCTTCAATATGTTCTTGGGTAAGATGGATATGTCGTGCGGACACGCCTACAGGTACAGTTTTACTCACGTGGATCACTCCTTAAATTTTCTCTATGTTCTGTACAGGCCAGACTCATTATACATCCTTTTACCCAAAAAAGAAAAAGACGTCACCGCTTTCATTCCAACTTTCATGCATTTCCTGCCATTCTGCTACAAGATTGTCAAAATGTCTGCTCCGTATTGCCAAAACATGGTTTAATTCCACTCAAATCAAACCGGTTTAGCCGGAAGATGCCTGCTCAGAAAAGAGAGAGCATTGCCCGACATCCATCCTTTGACCATATCCTCCGGATAGCGGGCAAGCAGTAGATCGATAAACGCCGGATAGCGTCCGGGATGCTCCAAATTCTGAATCCAAGTCTCGATCCCGTCAAAATCCGAGCCGAACATGAGCATGTTACCCGCTCCCTGCTCGCACATCCGCTCAATATGGGGAAGAACATCTGCAGGAACGACCGGCCCTGGACCTTCTTTTACAAAATACGGCACAAACGTAATTCCGATGCGCCCGTCCATCGCTGCGATCGCCCGAATCTGCTCATCGTTCAAATTGCGGGGATGCGGGCACACCGTCTTTGCGTTGGAGTGGGAAGCGATAAACGGCCGTTTCGATCGTTCGGCCAGCTCCCAAAACCCGGCCTCCGATAAATGGGATACGTCCAGCAGCAAACCGGTTTCGTTGCACAGCTCAATCAGCTGTTTTCCTTTTTCGGTAAAGCCTCCCTTGCGCTTCTCCATAACGCCGTCGGCAGCCCAGTTCGCATGATTCCACGTAATCCCAAGGAACCGCACGCCCAGATCATAGCACACTTTGACATAAAACAAGTTTCCCTCGAATCCGTCGGCGCCCTCCACGGACAGAAGCCCCCACGGCTGAAGGGCGTGGCTTTGAAGCGGGAGCTGCTCCGCCGCCTTCATCGAATGCTCAAGCGAGGCTGCGTCTTCTCTCCATTTCATCCACCGGACGCCTTCCTGCACGGGAACGACACGGGAGGTAAACACGTCGATCTGATCCAATATATGCTCAAAGCGGGGAATCCCCCGTTCCTCAGACAAAAAGATAGCGAAGGTTTGCAGCGCCACCCCTCCTTCCTGCAGACGCTTGTAGGTCACATCGAGCTTCGGATCGTCTGCAAAGGAGATGCTTTTATCCTTCACCATTTTACTTAGTACATCACAATGATAATCCACCACCGGAATTGTCATGCTTAAGCCTCTCCTTTCCGTCGTACGCAAGCAAAAAAACCTGTCTATCCCATATAAACTGAATCAAAGTCCGGGTACTCACCGAGCACCTCTAATCCGGCTTCATTCAGCTTATATCAATAAACAGGTTTCATCAAATGATGGCATATCCTGCCATTTCCCTTATCTGGGCTCTACGATCAGTTTGATCGCCGTTCGGTCTTCCCCGTCAATAACGATATCCGTAAAGGCTGGAATACAAATCAAGTCTACTCCGCTGGGTGCTACAAATCCCCGGGCAATGGCTACCGCTTTAATCGCTTGATTGAGTGCGCCTGCTCCGATGGCTTGCAGTTCAGCCGCCCCGCGTTCACGAAGCACGCCTGCCAGAGCACCGGCAACAGAATTTGGATTGGACTTTGCTGAAACTTTTAATACTTCCATGGTAAGTACCTCCCCTGGGAATGATGATAAGCTTCCACATACTAGATGTTATTCGGGAGTCCGGAAATAATTCCTTCTTTCTGACAATTTTTCAGCCATAAATCCGCCAATAGTCTCAGAGGAAAACTCGGTCAATCCATGATCCAATCGTCTTCGAGAATCCGAATTTTTTCCATTTTCAGCGCCTTGCCGGTTGCATCGTCCAACTGGACAAATACGCCGTGGAAGTGCCATTTTCCGTTGTCGACCTGGAACCGGACCGGCAGCTGTGTTTTGAATTTGCGGAGTACCGCATCGCGTTCCATGCCTAAAATGCCTTCTCTAGGACCGACCATGCCGGCATCCGTGAGATAGGCCGTTCCGTTCGGTAAAATAGTATCATCATTGCTCTGCACGTGGGTATGTGTTCCTACGACGATCGAAGCACGGCCGTCCAGATGCCAGCCCATGGCGATTTTCTCGGATGTGGCTTCGGCATGAAAATCAACAAGAATATGCTTGTGCTTCTTGCGGAGCTGGTCGACGATCTCGTCGCTGGCCCGAAACGGACAGTCAATGGCCGGCAGAAACGTACGTCCCTGCAAATTCACGATGGCCAGTTCTTTGCCGTTCGCTTTAATGATCGTATGCCCCAATCCCGGCGTCCCCGGCGGAAAATTGGCCGGTCTCACCATGCGCGGCTCGTCGTCGATAAAGTCAAAAATCTCCTTGTTATCCCACGTATGGTTGCCCAGCGTAATCCCATGGACACCCCAATCGAAAAAGTCTTTGGCAATCGACTGCGTGATCCCTCGACCGGAAGCAGCATTTTCTCCGTTCGCAATGATGATATGAGGGTTATACTTCGTTTTTAACGACGGCAGCGTCGCTTTAAGCGCCTTTCTGCCTACACTGCCCACGATATCTCCAATAAATAATACGTTAATGTCGGTCTCCCCCTTAAGATGAACAAATATGAAAAGTGGCCCCCAAAGCGGCCACTTTTCATCATTTACATTATTTCGCGTATTCAACCGCGCGAGTCTCGCGGATGACCGTCACTTTGATATGCCCCGGATAATCCAGTTCATTCTCAATCGTCTTCGTAATATCCCGAGCCAGCCGGAATGCTTCGGCATCATCGATCTTCTCAGGCTGTACCATAACGCGGACCTCGCGTCCTGCCTGAATCGCGAACGATTTCTCGACGCCTTCGAACGATTCGGAGATTTCCTCCAGCTTCTCCAAACGCTTGATATACGTTTCGAGCGTTTCACGGCGCGCTCCTGGTCTTGCAGCTGACAAGGCGTCGGCTGCGCCAACCAGCATCGCGATAACCGAAGTTGCCTCTACATCGCCATGGTGGGATGCGATACTGTTGATAACCACCGGATGTTCCTTGTATTTCTTGGCCAGCTCCACGCCGATTTCAACATGTGAGCCTTCCACTTCATGATCCAGCGCTTTACCGATGTCGTGCAGCAAGCCTGCACGCTTGGCCAATACGATATCTTCGCCGAGCTCTCCGGCCATCAGACCGGACAGATAAGCCACTTCCATGGAATGCTTCAGCACGTTCTGACCATAACTGGTACGGAATTTGAGCCGTCCCAAAATTTTGATCAAATCCGGATGCAAACCATGTACACCCACTTCGAATGTCGCTTGTTCGCCATACTCGCGAATCCGCTCATCAACCTCTTTACGGGATTTCTCCACCATCTCTTCAATCCGAGCGGGATGAATGCGTCCGTCTGCTACCAATTTCTCCAAAGCGGTCCGGGCAATTTCCCGGCGGATCGGATCAAATCCCGACAAAATTACAGCTTCAGGCGTATCATCAATAATGAGGTCAATACCGGTCAGAGTTTCCAGTGCACGGATGTTCCGGCCTTCACGCCCGATAATCCGTCCCTTCATCTCCTCATTCGGCAGCGTCACCACAGATACGGTGGTCTCCGCCACATGATCTGCTGCGCAGCGCTGGATGGCGAGCGTTACGATTTCACGGGATTTCTTGTCAGCTTCTTCTTTCGCCTGCTGCTCAATATCTTTAATCATTTGAGCGGTTTCATGGCGAACTTCCTGCTCTACATTGCTCAAAATAATGCTTCGTGCGTCTTCCATGGTCAAACTGGAAATACGTTCCAGTTCCGTGACCTGGCTCTTGTAAATCAAATCGATCTGCTGTTGAGTCTCTTCGATGCGTTTCTCTTTGTTGGCCACTTGCTCTTCTTTACGTTCAAGCGATTCAATTTTTTTATCCAGCGACTCTTCTTTTTGCAACAATCGTCTTTCCTGCCGTTGAATTTCATTTCGACGCTCACGAGTGTCTTTTTCAGCTTCGGTCCGGATTCTGTGTACTTCGTCTTTAGCCTCCAGTACCGTTTCCTTCTTCAGTGCTTCTGCTTCCTTACGCGCGTTTTCCACGATTTGTACAGCAGCTTCTTCAGCACTAGAAATTTTAGCCTCTGCAAGAGATTTGCGAATAAAATATCCAATCACGAACCCCAAGAACAATGCGGCAACAACGAGAACGACCCATAGCCATATAGGCATTCAGTTCACCTCCTCGTTGGTTCCTCCAAGGTATTCCTTGGGATCTTCTACAGTTGTCCATTCATTTCAATTCATCATACGTACTTCAATCATTTTCCATCTGCACAACTTCCCCATGGGAAGGTTGTACAAAACCCGTGCTACCCTAGAGGCGGGATAAGGCGGGGGTAGTTCATATGAATTGGAGAGAAATTAGAATCTTTCAATAAAAAACCTTTTTTTGGAAGGAAAAAAGAGCTTTTTACAGGAATAGATTCCTCTTCATTTTAGTATTTGTGAAAAGATATTGTCAAGAGAGGGCATTTCATATTGTGTCAACTTCTTCCTCAGTCGAATGAAAAATATTCCTCTTCATCCTCGGGATACGCATCCTCCTTGAGCAGCTGATTGATGACCTTTCGGACCTGCTCTCCGGAGTATCCCCGCCTCATCAAATAAGCCCCCGTTTTGCGCTTGCGATCGGCGGCTTCGCCCTTCGTCTGGTTCCATTTCTTTCGGCCGGCTGCCAGGGCTGCCTCAAATTCCTGATCGGAACTGACTTCGGCCAGCGCCTCGGATATAATCGACTTATCGACGCCTTTCTGCTGAAGCTCCTGCCTGATCCAGGCCTTGCCTTTGCGGTGGTTCCTGATTCGCTGCTGCGCCCACTGCCTGGCATAGCTTTCGTCGTCCACCAGCCTTTCTTCCACCAGCCGGTTCAGCGCATACTCAATCGATCCCGTTTCGATCCCTTTCTGCCGCAGTTTCATTTCAATTTCCTTGCGTGTCCGCGGCTTCCGCTCCAGCGCCTTTAAGCCTTCGACATAAGCCTGCTGCCGCTCGTCCGCTACGACGATTTCCTCCAGCTCCTGCTTCGTAAAGGCGTTCCCCTTGACCATCCGGTACTTCACGAGGACGTCTTCGTGGACGGAAAGGGTGTAGGGTCCGAACGATATCAAATAGCGCCCTCTCGGCTTGGCCAGACGCTCTACCTCCGTGATCCAAAGGGTTTCATCGTCCGGGAAACCGGCCAGTCCTTCATGAATTCCCTGTTCTTCATGAATTCCCCGTTCTTCATGGATTCCCTGCTCTTCATGAATCCCTTGCCCTTCCTGATGTTCATGGCTATTTCCTTTTCGCATCTCTCTCACATCCCATCACGTGTTCAATGTTATCCTGTAACAGCACCGCACCTTCTATATGAGAAAAGACGCCCAGTGACAGGTCATCACGGAGCGTCCTCATTATAGTCTCTATTCTCAATACGACTTCAAACGACAACCCTATTCCAGCTCTAACAATTCCTGTTCTTCGCGTTCCTCGGCCGCCGCTTCCTCTGCGGTCGGCGCGTTCACCGTTGTCGTCAAATTGCTTGCCTCACGGATCTTGTTCTCGATCGCTTCCGAAATAGGCTGATTTTCTTTCAGGAACTGCTTCGCATTCTCGCGGCCCTGACCCAAGCGCTCGCCTTCATAAGAGTACCAGGCACCGCTCTTATTGACGATATCCAATTCCGTACCGATATCGATAATGCTGCCTTCCTTGGAAATGCCTTCGCCGTACATGATGTCGATCTCCGCCTGCTTGAACGGAGGCGCCACCTTGTTCTTGACAACCTTGATCCGCGTCCGGTTACCCACTACATCATTGCCCATCTTGATGCTCTCAATACGGCGTACATCCAGACGAACGGAAGAATAGAACTTCAGCGCACGGCCGCCGGGGGTCGTCTCCGGGTTACCGAACATGACGCCGACTTTCTCACGAAGCTGGTTGATAAAGATCGCAATTGTCTTCGACTTCGCAATCGCACCGGACAGCTTACGCAGTGCCTGGGACATCAGACGAGCCTGCAGACCTACGTGGGAATCACCCATTTCGCCTTCGATTTCCGCTTTCGGTACGAGCGCGGCAACCGAGTCCACGACGATAATATCAACGGCGCCGCTACGTACGAGGGCTTCCGCAATTTCCAACGCCTGCTCACCAGTGTCCGGTTGAGACAGCAGCAGCTCGTCAATGTTGACGCCAAGCTTGTTGGCATACGACGGATCAAGCGCATGCTCCGCATCGATGAAAGCAGCTTGTCCACCGACCTTCTGTACTTCCGCGATGGCATGGAGGGCCACCGTCGTCTTACCGGAAGATTCCGGTCCATATACTTCAACAACGCGGCCTCTTGGAAGTCCGCCAATACCAAGTGCTATATCTAGAGCCAGGGAGCCGCTGGGAACAACTTCCACCTGCATATGTGTCGACTCACCGAGTTTCATGATTGAACCTTTACCGAATTGTTTCTCTATTTGACGAAGCGCCATTTCAAGCGCAGCACGACGATCTGACAATAAACTCACATCCTTCACCGTTTATACTATTATGATACCTTGTTTTGGAACGTTTGCCAAGCATTTTTTCGAACATACATTCGTTTTTTTTGCCAGGCATTCTCCTCTCATCATCATGCCGCCGTACCTCAAACCAACCGCCGCAAGGAAAGCCCGCCAAATATGGGGGGTCCCTGGTGGGCGTTTGTTCTTCTATGATGATCGGATGCTAGAGTCCGAACTGGAACAGGCTTCCACCCCTACTCCAACCATAAGAAAAAGAACCGCGGCAAACTTATTTTTGCACGGTTCTTCCGTATGGTTATATTATACCGCCTGGCGGACGGCTGCACAACTTCAAACCTGATCCTTGGACTCCCCGGTGGCCGGATCGGTAGATACCAGTCTTTGCCACAACCGGTACAGCAGCGTTTTGACCGAGCGGACCCGGATCGTTTCGCGGTTGCCGTTCAGCTTCAACTCAAACACTTCGGTCTTCTGTCCGCGCTGGGCGATCCCGACGTACACGAGGCCGACCGGTTTGCGTTCGGAATACCCCGGACCCGCTACACCCGTGACGGATAAGCCGAAGTCGCTGTCCGTGATCATCCGCACGTTCTCAGCAAGCACCTCAGCCACTTCGGCGCTCACCGCTCCCGGTGCGTCGTCTCCCTCCAGCAGCTCATGCGGGACATGCAGCAGCTTCTCCTTCATCTCGTTGGAGTAGCAGACGATCCCTCCCACGAACATGGTGGCGCTGCCCGGAATGGACGTGATGCTCTCCATCAGCATGCCTCCTGTGCAGCTCTCAGCGGCGCTCAGCGTAATCCCGCGGTCCGCCATCATGTCAACGATGATCCGTTCGATCGGCACGTCCATGCTGGCGTACATATGGTCTGCGAGCCGGCTTTGAATTTGCCCCTGCATCGCATTCAGTTTCTCCATGGCTTCCTGCTCTGTAGGCGCTTTGGTGGAGATGCGTACGGTCACTTCACCCTCCTTTGCATAAGGAGCGATCGTTGGATCGGTCTGCCCGTCGATCAGGTCCAGGAGCCGATCCTCCAGCAGCGATTCGCCGATGCCGGCAAACTTGAGCATTTTGGAGTAAATCGGCATTTCGTCGGTCAGGGCGTGCTGAAGGAGCCACGGCTTCGCCTGCTGGTCGAACATCGGCTTCATCTCTTTTGGAGGACCAGGCAGAACGATGTAGAAGTTATCCTCTTGGGCAAGCGCGAGTCCGACGGCCAATCCTGTTTCATTCGGAAGCGGCGTGCTGCCGTCGATGACGAGCGCCTGACGGCGGTTGTTCTCCGTCATGTCGATCCCCCGCCCTGCGAAGAACCTTTCGATTTGATCCATCGCCAGCCGGTCAATGTGCAGGGAGCGGCCGACATGCGCGGCCAGGGCATCCTTGGTCAGGTCGTCCTGGGTCGGGCCGATGCCTCCGGTCAGAATCAGGATATCCGCGCGCTGCGAAGCAAGCTCAATGGCACCCTGAAGCCGCGAGGCGTTGTCCCCGACGACTGTCTGGTAATAGACGTCTATTCCCATTGCCGCGAGCTCCTGCGACAAGTACTGCGCGTTGGTATTCACGATTTGTCCAAGCAGCAGCTCCGTACCGACTGCAATGATTTCTGCTTTCATCCTTGATTGGCCTCCCTGTTATCGTAAAGTAGAATGGATATACCTATATTGAACACTTTACACGTTTTTAGCCTATCCGCACCACAGCGTTTGGTGGAAAGAAAAAGCAATAGGATATCCCTATTGCCTTACACATTGGAAAGATGAAGCAGTTTTTTGTTTTTAACAAAATAATCGATCCCCGAGTAAATCGTGATCAAAGCCGCTGCCCAGATGGCAATATCGTCGAACGGCAGGCCGATCATCTCGAACGGGAAGTTGTTGATCAGAATCGCCACGATGGCGACAATCTGAATGACTGTCTTCACCTTGCCCCATTTGCTGGCCGCCACGACAGCCCCATCAAGCAGCGCAATCTGGCGCAGGCCGGTAACGGCAAACTCGCGGCTGATAATAACCACAGCGATCCAGGAGTCGCATTTCCCCATTTCGACGAGCGAAACCAGCACCGCCGTAATAAGCAGCTTGTCGGCCAGCGGGTCCAGCAGTTTTCCGAGATTTGTAACCAAGTTGTTTTTGCGCGCCAAATAACCGTCTATACCGTCTGTGCTTGCTGCCAGAATAAAAATAATTACAGCGATCAGCTGATTGTACGGCAGCTCGAATGAATTCCAGGTAATCGGTTCCGGATAGAACTTGAAGTCGACCAGAAGAAACACCATCATGACCGGAATCAAACAGATTCTTGAAATGGTAATACGGTTGGGCAGATTCACTGTAAACCCTCCCCGGATAAATCAAACTAAGAAACGACATTCACATGCACGGCAGGCCGAAAATGAATAATAATGCACCCAGACCATCCATTATGTATGAATCCTCTACTTGGGGGCAGCAGGCACAGCTTGCGGCAGGCCGGCAACCCCGCCAAGACAGCGGGACAAGTTACAGTATAATATATCAATTTATACACTGTCAAAAGAGGAGTAAGCTCCTCTTCCCGCCCGTTTGCCGTGCGGTATACGCCCGCATTACTTTAGATTGGTAAACTGCAGGTCCAGCGGCAGATCCGCCTTGCGGAGCAGCTGCATGACCGCCTGCAGATCGTTTTTGCTCTTCCCGGTCACCCGGATCTGATCGCCTTGGATTTGGCTTTTGACCTTCAGCTTGGAATCCCGGATCAGCACGTTGATTTTCTTGGCGTTGTCCTGATCGATTCCCTGCTTCAGGGTGATCCGCTGGCGGACGGTTCCCATCGAAGCTGGCTCAACCTTGCCGTAATCCACGTTTTTGAGCGACAAACCGCGCTTGATCATTTTGGACTGCAAAATGTCAATCACCGCATTGAGCTTATACTCGTCATCAGAGGTGATGACCAGTGTCTCCTTCTCCAGCTTCAGGCTGCTCTTGCTCCCTTTAAAATCAAAACGGGTTTCGATTTCACGCTCCGTTTGGTTGATCGCGTTGATCATTTCCTGGAAGTCCAATTTGGAAACAATGTCAAACGAATTTTCCGAACTCATCATTACACGCCCTTTCAGTTCCTTTTCATGTCATATTATATGAAATTACCCGGGACAAGTCTAATCCTAAACAGCGTTCCTTCCGTTCACGGATATTATCTCACGGCGTTCGGCACTGCTTAGGCACGGCTTAGGCAGAAGACAGGACGCGATTAGCGGAAGCCTACAAGCAATGAACATGGACCTCAAAAAAAAAGACATTCGCCGGCTCATGGGTCCCCGGGAATGCCTTGTTCTTATTTTACGATCGGCTGCGGTCACGGGTTGGTTGGCGGAACATATCCAAGATGCCCAATACGATCCATGCCAGTCCAAATCCAAGAATGCCGTACCCCCAAGCGCTGGGAGTGAGGTAATAACCGAGCAGGCTGACGATAATCCCCACAATCGTGGTGATCCAGCTGACTGTCATAACCATACACCTCATTTCTATCCGGAATAAGAAGGACTTAAAGCTAGAACTATTGTCCCCCGGAGTGTATGGCATTATTCAGTCGAGCCTGTCCCGCCGTTTAGCCGTTGCTGCTATCCGATTGATCGGAGGAATCCCCTGTCGACGAATCATTACCGGTCGAAGTACCGCTCGCACCGGAGTCGTCCAGCTTCAGCAGAATGCGCGAAGTCGATTTACCGTCCTCCACCGTCTGCCCTGCTACCGTAATCGTCGTTGCGGGAGAATATCCCGATTTAATGTATATACCGGAAGAATCCAGCGTAAAGGTCAGCGTATCCCCCTCCTTCGTATTACCGAAGGAAAGCTTCTCGCCGGAAGTATTTTCGCCTTTGTACACTTCAAGCCAGCTCTTGCCCGTCGCTTTGATTTCCACCTGAACCGGTGTTCCCTGGGCTGCTGCAACCTTAAAGATCGTCGTTTTGCCCTTCTTGCCGTCCTGAGCCACGGTTACGCCTTGATTGCCTTGGTTCGTCGAATCCGTCGAGTCCGTACCGGTTCCCGAAGGATCTGTTCCGGTGCCTGAAGGGTCCGTGCCATTTTGATACGGCGGTGTGGTTGTGTCCTTGCCCCCGGTATTTCCGCTGTCCGTGTTCGTGTTATCCGTAGTTGTGGTATCCGAATTTCCGGAATTGTCCTTGCTGCCGTCATCCCCCGGATTGGTGGCATTGTCCGGCGGCGTAGTTGTTGTTGCGGGCGGATCCTGATTCTTCGCCGTTGTCGGATCCTGCTGCTCCGTAACCTTGGACGAATCGATGCTGTTGTCTTTCTTTGGCGAACTTGCATTGTTCGCGTACAAATAAATAACGACAATGATCAGAATCGGGAACGTCCACATCAGCACGGTCGACAGCCACTTTACGTTTCGTTCAGGCGACGAGGAGCGGCTGCTGGACCGCTTCTGAATGACCGGCTCCATTGTCGCTTCCGGCTCCGGAGGAGCTTCCTTCTTGTGGCCTTCGAGCAGAACGTCCGGATCGAGTCCCACGGTTTCGGCATATGTTTTAATAAAAGCCCTCACATAAAAACTGCCGGGGAGCACCTTGTAATCCCCTGCTTCGATGGCTTCCAAGTATCTTTTGCGGATTTTTGTCATTTCCTGCACGTCGTCCAGGCTCATGCCCTTCTGCAGTCTGGCTTCTCTTAACTGTTGACCCAGTTCAGACAACACCATCACCTCCTCATCAAATTACTTACAGATCGTCGTTGTATGTGCTTGTGAAAGTGTCATAAATAATTTCTTCATTCGGATTGTTGCGCAGCTCGATAATAATATCGAAATGATCGTACGTATACTCGGACTCCTGCACGAACACATCGGGATGCTCGATCACTTTCGTGCTCGGCATGTTCATAATATCCTGCAGCAGGTTGTAGTGGCGTTCGTTGGAACGGATGGTGCTGACGATTCCGTCGATAATAAACACGTTGTTCCGGTTCATTTCGTCTTCAGAGAGCTGGCTTCGGACCGTCTGCCGCAGCAATGTCGAGGATACGAACGTCCAGCGCTTCATGGCGCACACGCTGCCCGCGATAATGGACTCGGTTTTGCCTACGCGGGGCATCCCGCGAAGCCCGATGACCTGATTTCCTTCCTTCTTAAATATTTCACCCAAAAAGTCAACCAGTAACCCAAGTTCGTCACGCGTAAAACGGAATGTTTTCCGGTCATCGGAATCGCGGTCGATGTACCGGCCGTGGCGCACAGCCAAAATATCGACAAGCTTCGGCGTCCGCAGCGCGGAGACCGTTATGCTGTCGACCTTTTTCAGCATGGCACCCATCAATTGGATCTTCTCGTCATCATTGGTTTCCAGCAGCATTCCCCGCGTTTTGCCTTCAACCCCGTTAATTGTCAATATGTTAACCTCCAGCATACCGAGCAGGGATGCAATATCCCCGAGCAGTCCCGGACGGTTCTTATGTATCTTATACTCCATGTACCATTGTTTCGCTTCCACTTCGACACCCCATCTGACCTTTTCCCATGTTTTCCAATAAAATAAACCTGCAACCCTTTCGGGTGAGGCTTCCAAAAAATCGCCTTTATTTCATGGGTCACGTTAATGATATATAAAATACATATGAAAAACAAGGTCAACTCTGTAAACATTAGAGAAAAGCCCCCAAATGGGGGCTTTTTCCTAAAGTTAAGCGTTTTTCTTGGCTAATTTAACCATCAGCCGGGCAATCGTCTGGCGCTCTTCACGGTTGCCCACTTCCCACAGCTCCTTCAGCGCACGGTTGGAAGCGTTGGCCGGATCGACTTTCTCATCGAGAAAATCACCGATCTCGTAAGCCAGCTTGGCGATGGTGTCTTCGCTCATCCCCATTTTTTCGGCTTGTGCGACGCGTTCCCCAAGAAACTTTTTCCAGGCATCAAAGTTCTTTACTACTGTTGACATATTGATAAGTCCTCCCTTTGCTGTGGCGCATGAGATTTGAAATCAACAGTTGTAATATAACCTGTTTGGGGCGCGCCTATGCAGGGAAGACCGTCCTGGCGGCTCAGGTAATCCATCCACCGTTGGGGCTTATTACCTGACCGTTGATGTAGCCGGATTCGGGAAGCGCGAGAAAATAAACGAGGGACGAAATTTCGTCGGGTCTCGCCAGCCGTCCGGCCGGAATTTCATCCTCGAGCATTCGTTTTTCCTCGTCGTCCAAATGGTTCAGCATCTCGGTATCCACCGCGCCCGGAGCTACCGCGTTCACCGTGACGCCAGAAGGGCCAAGTTCTTTGGCAAGCGCTTTGGTAAAAGCGTTAATACCGCCTTTGGTGGTCGAATACAGCACTTCGCAGGAAGCGCCCGAAATCCCCCAGACGGAGGATATGTTGATAATGCGGCCGCTCCGCTGGGAAATCATATAGGGCATAAAAGCTTGTGTACACAGAAACATGCCTTTTAAATTAACGGACATCACTTCGTCCCATTCTTCCTCGGTCACGTCCGAAAGAAGGCCGTAGTGAGAGACGCCCGCATTGTTCACCAAAATGTCCGGCAGCAAACCGTGGGTGTCCAGCTTGTCGCGCATGCGCAGAATCTGCTCTTTATCCCGCAAATCGGCGGAGACCGTCATGACCCTGGCTCCGGACTGCATGCAGCGCCGGGCCACGTCATTGGCGGCTTCGTGGGACGAACCGTAGTGGATCACTACGTTCATCCCTACCGCTGCAAAACGCTCGGCGATGGCGGCACCGATGCCGCGGCTCGCCCCGGTGACGAGCACCGTCGTCTCTCCGATCGGCTTGTGCAGGCTCTCCTCTCCCCTATGCTGCATTAAGGATTCACCACGACCGATACCGCCAGCTGATCCCAGTCCACATGCTCTTTCAAGCGATTGTTCACATCGCTGAGCGTGATGGACTCATACAGCTGAATCACGCTGAAGAAGTCGCCGCCGCGGAACTGGTAGCGGGTGAATTCATGCGCGATATTTTCCGGAGAATTCAGCATGCGCAGGTATCCGCCGATTTTTTTCTTGCGGGCGCGCTCGAAATCTTCTTCCTTGAAGCCGGATGCCAGAATGCCGTCGACCTCTTCGCGGATCCGGGCAAGAAGCTGGTCGGGATCACGGGTGTCTCCACCTGCGGCCGAAAAAGCATACTGCGGAGAACTGCTGTATTCATGCGAGAAGCTGTCGGAGATCAGGTCCTCGTCGTACAGCTTTTGGTACAGCTCCGTACTTGACCCGAACAGCAAATCAAGCATGAGCTTTGTTGTCAGGTCGCGCTTCAGCAGTTCCTTGCCGGTCAGCCCCACTTCTTTTTCCTTGAAACCGAACAAGCATTTCGGCATGGACACCTGCAGCTTGTTAACCCGGCGTTTTTCGGCAACACCGACCGTCTCCGGCTCAAAGATACGCTCGATTTTACCTTGAGGCGGATAATCCTTCTTCGCCTGGTTGGCGCGGACGAGGTCGAACACTTCTTCCGGCTTTACTCCGCCGACGACGAACAGCAGCATGTTGCTCGGATGATAAAAGGCGTTATAGCAGGTGTACAGCGTCTCCTTCGTAATCGTGCCGATGGATTCCACCGTACCGGCAATATCGATATGCACCGGATGGATTTTATACATCGCTTCGATCAGGCCAAAATAGACGCGCCAGTCGGCGTTATCCTGGTACATGTTGATTTCCTGCCCGATAATCCCCTTTTCCTTGTCGACGTTCTGGTCGGTGAAATAAGGATTTTGCACAAAGTTCACGAGCGTCTCCAGATTCTCGGGAATGTGCTCGGTTGCTGAAAACAGGTACACGGTCTGGTCGAAGCTCGTAAATGCGTTGGCGGATGCGCCGTGGGAGGCGAATGTGGCGAAAATGTCGCCTTCCGGCTCCTCGAACATTTTATGCTCCAGGAAATGGGCGATCCCGTCCGGAACCGATATTTCGTCCTGTCCCTCCACCCGGAAGTGGTTGTCGACAGAACCGTATTTAGTGGCAAACGTCGCATAGGTTTTCTGGAAACCCGGCTTCGGAAGCACGTAGACGTGAAGGCCGTTATCCATCACTTCATAATAGAGAGTCTCCTGCAAATTGTCGTACTGAAGTTTTTCCACCGGCTATTCCTCCTTCTGACCCTTCAGAAAATAAATCGTATCCAAATCAAAAGTCGACGCGGCCGCCTGAACATCCGCGACTTGAATATCTTCCACCTGCTGCAGCAGCTCTTCTCTTGACCGGTCTTTGCCGGAGAATTGACGGTTGAAGTCGTAAGCGATCATTTCAAAAGCCGAATCCTCAATTTCAAGAAGCAGATTCCGGATCATCGCCTTTGTCTGCGACATTTCAAGATCGGTAATGCGCCCGGAGCGCATTTCCTCGAGCTGGCTCTTGATAATATCGAGCGCTTTTTCGTAGTTCTGCACTTCAATGCCGGACTGGATCGTTCCAATTCCCTTGTGCCCGTCATAGCGAGAAGAGCAGTAGTAGGCGAGGCTTGCTTTTTCCCTTACGTTCATGAACAGCTTGGAATGCGGGTATCCGCCCAAAATGCCGTTGTACATTAATGCTGCCGCATAATGATCATCCCCATAAGTGATGGAAGTGCGCAGCCCGAGATTCAGCTTGCCCTGGCTCACTTCCATTTTCTCCACTACGGTACGAGGCTCGCCCGACTGGCGCACCGGCGTCTCGGTCTTGTACGTAATACCCGGTTCAGAACCGAGATCAAAGTGCGAGTTGACGAGCTTCTCCACTTCCTCGAGCGTCGTGTCCCCGACCACATACAGGTCCATGCTGGCTTCGCTCAGCCATTTGCGGTACCCGTCGTGCAGGCTCTCCGGCGAAATTTTCTCCAGGTCCTGACGCTGTCCGAGCGCGTGGAGACGGTAAGGCTCATTGCGGCACATCTCCTCGATGCAGCGCTCGGAGGCGTAGCGGATCTTATCGTTGACGATGGATTCCAGCTTTTTGCGGACGTTCTCCTTCTCCGCCTGAACGTAAGAACTGCGGAAACGGTCGCCCTCCAAAACGGGACGCGTCACCACTTCGCCGAGAAAAGCGAATGAGGATGCGAGCAGGCTCTCCTGGCTCTTTACGAACGAATCGTTAATTGTGTCCATCCGGAAGTGCACCATCTGGTAGTTGCCTCTTTTATACACATCAAAACCGAAGCCGGCCCCGTACATTTGCTCCAGCTGCTCGCGGAACTGGCGGGTCTCCGGATATGTAACGGTACCCCGGCGGAGTACAAAAGGAGTCAAGGCCGTAGGCGTTACGGTGTCCTCTGCAAGCGGGATGCCTGCGTAGAGCGATATTGCAAACGTCTTAAAGCGTTTCGTCGGCAGAACGTGAATCCGGATCCGCTTGGCGTTTCCATGTTGAAAAGCAGTTGTATTCAAGGTCCAAAACTCCTTTAGCCATGAATTTATAAAGCGTCACGCTTTTGATTAAGTTCCATTCTATACCATTGGAAAGTGAAGAAGCAACCGAAGACAAACCCTCCGGTTGCTGTTTTCCTCATGCGCAATCTGCTTCAAGGAACGAACGAAGTTACGGTGCCAAACTTACGTTCAATTCTTTACATGCAGAAAATATGCTGCCCGATCGTCAAGACTTGAGGCCGGGACCAGATCCACTTCGAAGTGGCTGTTTTCGGGTTAAAGTAGTACAGGCATCCGCCGGTCGGATCCCAGCCGTTTAACGCCTGCTGCACCGCTTTGCGGGCCGTTTCGTTCGGCGTGAGATAAATCTGTCCGTCGGCTACCGCCGTAAATGCACCCGGCTGAAATATAACGCCATGGGGCGTATTTGGGAAGCTTGGCGATTTGACACGGTTCAGAATGACCGCCGCCACGGCAACCTGTCCTTCAAACGGTTCACCGCGGGATTCGCCGTACACCGCATTAGCCATAATTTTCAGATCGTTTTCAGATAGGCCCATCGTGTTGGCCGAAGCCATCGGTTCGCTTGTGTTTTTCTGATTGCCGCTTGTGCTCGGTTGTTTGCCGGCGGCGTTTCCGGACTCGGCTGCGGATGGTTGCCAATTTTTGGTGGCATTGTACAGCTTCAGCTTGGTTTTGGCTCCGACCGTTCCGTCCACCTTCATCCCGAATTCGGACTGGAACCATTTGACGGACTTCAGCGTGCTCCATCCGTATTGTCCGTCAATCTTTCCGTTATAAAAGCCCAAAAATTTCAGGCGCCCCTGCAGTTCATACACATCCTGGCCTGAGGATCCATACTTCAAAACCGTTGATCCGAATGTAGGTATGGTTTGTTCCGCAGGCTCCACCGCCGCTTTGGACGAAGCTTTGGAATCCGTATGGGGTCTTACACCTGCATAGACCGCCGCAGACAATAGAAACACCAAACCGATGATGATCCATAATTTTGCGTTTTTCATGGGTTAGCTCTACCTTTCTCTTGTGGGTTTGACAGGATGGCTACGGTTATTATGACAACAGGCCCCATTTCCTATACACCCTGCCCAGGAGAAAGAATGTGTACCGCTGATGTAAGCTTTCAAGCGTATTCCCATGCAAATCACCGCCAAAAAGGCCTCTCATGAACGATCATGAGAGGCCTCCAAGGAAGATATAGCACATCCGGCAATAATTACCGGACTATGAGCTGATGCGGTTCTGCTGCTGATACTGCTCCAGGGAGACGAGCACCTCACGCGGTTTGCTTCCCTCGTAAGGTCCGATAATCCCCCGCGCTTCCATCGAATCAATCAAGCGGGCAGCACGGGTATACCCCACCCGCATCCGGCGCTGCAGCAGCGACACGGATGCCTGTTTGGATTCCAGCACGATCTGAACGGCCTGATCGTACAGCTCGTCCAGCTGGTCGTCGGCATCCTGCGACGTTTCCTCCACTTCGGGAACGAGACTTTCATCGTATTTGGCTTCCCCTTGGTCGCGGACATAGTTAACGATGATCTCGACTTCCTGATCGGTCATAAATGCCCCCTGCACGCGGATCGGCTTGGACGCTCCCATCGGCATGAAGAGCATATCCCCGCGGCCCAGCAGCTTCTCGGCGCCCGCCATGTCGAGAATCGTCCGGGAGTCGACCTGGGACGATACCCCAAAAGCGATCCGCGACGGGATATTCGCCTTGATGACACCCGTAATGACGTCGACGGACGGCCGCTGGGTGGCGATGATCAGGTGAATGCCCGCAGCCCGCGCCATTTGAGCGAGGCGGGTGATTGCTTCCTCGACATCATGCGCGGCGACCATCATCAGGTCGGCCAGCTCGTCGACGATGACCACGATATAAGGCAGCACCGCTGCCGGATTGTCCTTCATCAGATTGTTATAGCCTTCTATATTGCGCGTGCCGGATTTGGAAAACAGCTCATAGCGCTTTTCCATCTCGACCACGATCTTCTTCAGCGCCAGGGAAGCACGCTTCGGATCGGTCACGACTGGCGCCATGAGATGAGAGATGCCGTTATACACGTTCAGCTCGACCATCTTCGGATCGACCATCAGAAATTTCACTTCATCCGGCTTAGCCTTATACAGGATGCTCGTAATGATGCCGTTAATACAGACCGATTTACCGGAACCGGTCGCACCGGCGACGAGCAAATGGGGCATTTTTGCCAGATTGCCGACGATCGTCTGTCCCGAAATGTCCCGGCCGAATGCGATCGACAACTTCGACGAGGCGTCTTGAAAGACCGGCGTTTCCATAACTTCGCGCATCGTCACGAGCGAAACCTCATTGTTCGGCACCTCGATGCCGATGGCCGATTTGCCCGGGATCGGCGCCTCCATCCGGATATCCTTCGCGGCCAAAGCCAGCGCGATATCGTCCGTCAGCCCGACAATCCGGCTGACCTTCACGCCGATATCCGGCTGGATTTCGTACCGCGTCACCGCTGGCCCGCGAACGACCTCAAGCACTTTCGCCCGTACACCGAAGCTCTCCATCGTCGCCTCCAGCTTGCGGGCGGTTTGCTTATAATCGTTCTGATCGCCTGCCTTGCCGCCATTCTGGGGCTTGGAGAGCAGCCTGAAGGGCGGAAGCTTGTACGGCTTCGGCGGAGGCGCAGGCGGGGTCATCGCAAGCTCCAGCGCCTCCGCCGGCTCAGCCGGACTTCCCGCGGATTCTCCCTGGAGATCCGCAGCGGTTACCGGCGCCCCGCCGTCCGGCGTCCCAGCGGTATCCTCATGGAATTCCGCACTGATGCCTTCAGGCGGAAAAGCGGCTCCGGCAGCTCCGGCGTATGCTTCGTCCGATTCCTCCGGATCGACGTTGCCTTCGGATTTCACATGCTCGAAAAAGTCGCGGATGATCGGCGAAGATTCGTTCCGCTTTGGCTCCACCCACAGCGGCTCCTCGTGCAGGTCGAATGCATCGTTCTCCTCCGGCTCCACCGCCTCGCTGAACCGCCCGTCTGCCGCGGAACGGGTGTCCCTGACCGGTTCAAGAATATCGCTGCGGTCCAGCTCATCATCAGCAAGCGGAGGCTGCGCTTCGTTCTTGGCAAACCTGCTTCCGAACAGCTGGAAGAACACAGGGGCGCTCCGCTTCGGCTTCGGCGGCACGAAATCCTCGTCCAATTCATCCTCATCGTCGTCAGCCGGGAGCGGCTGCGGTTTCTTCTGCCTGGACGAAGCCGCCCGTTTGGAAGCGACCTTGGCCGACTGGCGGCGGTTGTCCATCCGCTTCTGGACATTCTCGCCGGCCTTCACCAGCCTGCTGCGGAAGATTCGCATCAGGTCGACATACGACAGATTCGTAATCAGCATAAAGCTGATAATAAACATAACGATCATCATCAGCATCGAGCCCAAGGTCCCAAACAGCCAATACAGCGCCGCAAACTCGATGGCGCCGATGTAGCCTCCGCTGATGTCCTTATTCAGCATAGAGTGGTCGCCGCGGGCCGATGACGACAGCAGCGCTCCCTGCAAGTCCGTATGTACCTGGGATAATATGTTCCCGGTGCTCAATGCGCCAACCGGACCCAGTTTCTTTTCCAATGAAGAAATGCTGCTCATAAGTACCAAGGCCAGTACCAACAGCAGAATTCCGCTTCTCCGCGTATTCCACCGTTTCGGCCATTTTCGCTGAATCATGACGCTGAGGCCCAAGTAGATTCCCACCAGGGGGATCACAAAATAAAACCGCCCTAACAGCAGTCCGAACATTTTGGATAATGACCACCCTACCGTCGCTTCACCGGATAAGGCGATAACGGAAAGGGTGATCAGTATAATTCCGTATATTTCGTATTTCAGCACATTGGTCAGTACTGCCTTCTTCTTCTTTCTTCGCTTAGCCAAAATGTCACCCCCGGCCAATATTATACCATATAATACCGTGGGGCACCTATGTTCTGTTTCTGCTGCTAAAGGTCCATTTTACAGTGTCGGAATGTAGCGTATCACCTGTCCTGGGGCAAACGCCGGGTTGAGGTACGATTCAAGCGGGCAGTCGAGCAGCCGGACGATTTCGGCCCGGCCCGCATCAAGCGGTTTGACTTCCATCAGGACGCCCTGCAGCCTTACCTCCGCCGTTTGGACAGGGGTAAAGCCTTCCTCCCAGACAGCACCAAGCGGCATAATCGTATGAAGCATCATTGAGTAATCCCTTCCGCCTCAACCGGTTGTTTACGCTCATCGATCAGCTTGTTCAGCTTGGCCAGAGCCTGGCCTATACCTCCTACTTCGTCCATCAAGCCGTATTTAACGGCATCCAGTCCGCCCACCGCCGTACCGATATCCCGGTTCAGCTCGCCGGTGCGGAACATTAATTCCTTAAACCGCTCCTCACTAATCCGCGAATGGGAGGTAACGAAGCGGACGACGCGCTCCTGCATTTTCTCCATATATTCGAACGTCTGCGGCACACCAATCACAAGTCCGTTCAGGCGGATCGGGTGAATGGTCATGGTGGCGCTCTCGGCGATAAGCGAGTACGTCGAAGCTACGGCGATCGGCACACCGATGCTGTGCCCGCCCCCGACGACGACGGTGACGGTAGGCTTGGTAAGTGACGTGATCATTTCGGCGATGGCCAGTCCAGCCTCCACATCACCGCCTACTGTATTGAGAATAATCATAATTCCGTCCACCTGTTTGCTTTGCTCCGCAGCGACCAGCTGGGGAATAATGTGCTCGTATTTCGTCGTTTTGTTCTGCGGCGGAAGGACCAGATGCCCTTCGATTTGCCCGATGATCGTCAGGCAAAAAATGTTCGACTCGGTCCCCTGCGGCACGTTCATTTGTCCCAGCTGCTTCAGCGTATCCAATGCCGTCGGTTCCGGGTTTACAGCAGGGGCTTGTTCCGGCGCCTCCGTTTCGCTCATCGGCGCACGGCGTGTATTTTGTGTCATCATGTCCTCGTCCTTTCCTAACCATATAATTTCCTGTCATTGTAGTATGGTGGAGGAAAGACATGAATTATTCCGAAAAAATAACCCTATTTACAGAGCCTATGCCCGGCCGTCTCTTCAGGTTCCAGTTCCTTTCAGATCTCCTATTACATCGTCATTAAACGACAAAAAGCCCCCTTCCGCAGGAAACCGTCCAATATTGCCTGCGGAAAGGGGGCGACTGTGTGCTGTTCAAGACGCTGGTTTATTCAATTGATTACACTTCCATGATGATCGGCAGAATCATCGGTCTGCGGCGGGTCTGCTCATAGAGGAACCGGCCCAGTGCATCCTTCACGCCTGTCTTCAAGGAAGCCCATTCATTAACATTTTCACTCATCAATTTCTGCAGTGTACTGGAAACAATGCGGTTCGCTTCATCCAACAGCCCTTCCGATTCGCGAACATATACGAATCCTCTGGAGATAATGTCCGGTCCGGACATGATCGTGCCGTCTTGTTTGCTCAGCGTAACGACTACAACCAGAATTCCGTCCTGTGACAGCAGTTTACGGTCGCGGAGGACGATGTTGCCAACGTCTCCAACGCCCAATCCGTCAATCAGCACGTTGCCAGCCGTTACTTTACCGGCTTTACGGGCAGATCCGTTCTGGATTTCGACGATCTCGCCGATATCCGTAATAAAAATATTGTCCGGATCTACGCCAACAGACTCGGCCAGCAGTGCGTGACGGCGCTGCATGCGGTACTCCCCGTGGATCGGGATGAAGAATTTCGGCTTCATTAAATTCAGCATGAGCTTCAATTCTTCCTGACTGCCGTGACCCGATACGTGTACTCCGGAATTCGAACCGCTGTAGATGACATCCGCTCCGAGACGGAACAGCTCGTCGATCGTACGGCCGACATATTTCTCATTTCCCGGTACCGGTGTCGCGGCAATGATAACGGTATCACCCGGCAGAATATCAACCTTGCGGTGTGTGGAACGGGCCATCCGCGTCAATGCGGACATCGGCTCTCCCTGGCTGCCTGTGCACAATACGACGACGCGGTCAGCGGCCATTTTGTTAACTTCTTCAGGCTCGATCAGCATGCCGTCCGGCACGTGAAGGTATCCAAGCTCGGCTGCGATGGAAACGACGTTTACCATGCTGCGTCCGATGACGGTAATTTTCCGTCCTGTGGATTCCGCCGCATTGACCACCTGCTGAATCCGGTGAACATTCGAAGCAAAAGTAGCGATAACTACGCGCTGGGATGATTTCCGGAAAATATCTTCAAGGACGACACCCACGTTTTTCTCCGATGGCGTGAAGCCCGGTTTCTCAGCATTGGTACTATCCGACAGAAGCGCCAATACGCCTTCTTCTCCAATAGCGGCCATCCGCTGCAAGTTCGCATATTGTCCGTTAACCGGCGTATGATCGAACTTGAAGTCGCCTGTATGAACCACGTTGCCTTCCGGCGTTGAGATGCAAATCCCGACCGAATCCGGAATACTGTGGTTGGTTCTGAAGAACGTTGCTTTCAGCGTGGAGCCGAGCGCCACTTCGGAATCTTCGTGAATCAGAATCCGCTTCGTTTCGCCAAGGAGATTGGCTTCCTTCAGCTTGTTCTCCACCAGGCCAAGCGTCAGCTTGGTTCCGTATACAGGAACGTTCAGATGCTTCAGCACGTAAGGCAATCCACCGATGTGATCCTCGTGTCCGTGCGTCAGCAAAATGCCTCTCACCTTGTCACGATTCTCCGTCAGGTAGGAAATATCGGGAATGACGATATCGATCCCGAGCATGTCCTCCTCTGGAAACTTCAATCCGGCATCTACGACTACGATGTCATTGCCGTATTGGATGACATACATGTTTTTCCCGATTTCACCGACGCCGCCCAACGCGAAAATCGCCAATTTATCGTTATTATTTTTTTTAGACAAATGAATCTAACCCTCCTATGGTTTTGGACGTCGTACCATTTAATATTTATATTTCAAAAATATACCGCACCCAGTCACTTGACCTCATTATACATGATAAAAAAGTCAAAACACAAGTCACCCTGAAAGTAGGCATTAGAGTTCCCCAAATCCACGCTGTTTATTTGAAATATCCTTATGGACAAAAAGCCCGTTCGAAAGCAGCGTCCCTGCTTAGGCCTTAACCCAAAGGTATGCATCCTAAACACCAAAAAACAGCGCCCTGGTAAGGGCGCTGTTTCTGTCAGCTTATAAGAGGATTCAATTATTCCGCAAGCGAATGAACCAACCGTTCGATAAATTCCGCTTCCTTCTCATTCGGTCCAATGAGCGGAAGCCGTACGCCTCCGACGGAATGACCGAGCAAATTGAGCGCATACTTGACAGCAGCCGGATTCGGCAGCGGAGTCGGGGACTCAAACAGGCCCTTGAATACAGGAAACAGCTTCTGGTGAAGCCGTGCGGCCTGCGCCTGCTCACCTTCCAGATAGGCCGTAATCATGTCCTTCATGGAAGCGCCAATGATATGTCCGGCCACGCTCACGATACCGTATGCTCCTACGGCCATGGCTGGCAGACCCGCTGCATCGTCACCGGAATAAACCCGGAAATGCGCCGGCGCACCGGCCGCGATCTGGGTTACCTGCTCGAGCGAAGCGCATTCCTTGGTGGCGACCACGTTCGGAATCTCAGCCAGTCTAAGCGTCGTCTCGGTGCTCAGGCCTACGACGGTCCGTCCAGGGACGTTATACAGCATAACCGGCAGCTTCGTGCTGTGGGCAATGGCTTCGAAATGACGGTACAACCCCTCCTGGTTCGGCTTGTTGTAATAAGGCACAACGAGCAAAACGCCATCGACCCCGAGCTTTTCGGCTTCCTGGGTCAGATGGATTGAATGCGCGGTGCTGTTGCTGCCGGTACCGGCAATAATTTTGCAGCGCCCTTTGGCATGGTCCACCGCAAATTCGAACAGCTTGAGCTTTTCTTCTTCCGTCAGCGTCGGGGACTCACCGGTCGTTCCGCAGACAACCAGTGATTCGGACCGCTGCTCCTCAATTAAGTAATCGATCAGCTTGGCGGTTTCTGTCCAGTTCACATTCCCCTGCTCATCAAAGGGAGTCACCATGGCCGTAATCAACCTACCGAAATCCATCTTGTACAACCTCCTAATAGGACGTAAAAGTGCGTTTTCCAGATTTATGACTACCGATGCAGCTCGAATTTGGCGTGCAGCGCCCGAAGAGACTGTACCATGTCCTCTTTTTTCACCAGCACCCATATGGTCGTATTCGAATCTGCCGACTGAAGAATTTGGATATTTTGTTCACTTAGGGATTCGACGATTTTGGCCATGATACCCGGCACTCCGTTGATCCCGCCCCCGATGACGGAAACCTTGGCGCAGCCAGAAAGGCTCTTAGGCCGGAATCCCAAATCCTGAAGCACCCGGATCGCTTTCTCCGAATCATGGTCAAAAACGGTATAGACCGCCCCAGTCGGGGTAACATTAATAAAATCGACGCTGATGGAATTTTCAGCCATAGCTTTAAACACTCTGAGCTGGAGATTATCTCCTTCGTTCTCGCATTCCACCGTGATTTGAGTGACGTTGCTCACGTAGGCGATTCCCGTCACATACCGGTCCATGAAGCCCAGCTGAACGTCCCTGAAGCCTTCCGGCTGGGTAACCAGCGTTCCTTCATCTTCCGAAAAGGTGGACCGCACCCGCACCGGCACATGCGCCTGCATCGCGATTTCAACGGCTCTCGGGTGGATAACCTTGGCTCCGTATTGGGCCATGTTGCAAATTTCAGCGTAGCTTACGACGGAGAGCGGTTTGGCGTCTTCGACGATCCGGGGATCCGCTGTCAGAATCCCGTTGACGTCCGTGTAGATGTCAACCATTTCGGCACGCAGCGCCGCACCCAGCGCCGTTGCCGAAGTATCGCTTCCGCCCCGCCCCAAAGTGGTGAAGTCCCCGGTTTCGGTCTGACCCTGAAAACCGGTGACGATGACCACCTGATGCGTTTCGAGCTCCTTCACAATCCGCTCCGGACGCACGTCCTTAATCCGCGCGTTGCCGTATTGATCATCGGTGACAAATCCGGCCTGAGCCCCGGTCAGCACTGTGGAGGTGATACCTTCATCCTCCAGCAGGCTGCACAGCGTGGCAGCCGATATGATTTCACCGCAGCACAGCAGTAAATCCCGCTCCCGCGACGGAAGAGCGTTCCCGTTCTGGGAGACCCAGTCCAGGAGCGTGTCGGTCGCATATGGCTCCCCCTTGCGTCCCATAGCGGAAACGACGACAACAAGCTGATAACCGTTGTCCAGCTCGCGTCTGATGTGCTTGATGACGAGTTCCCTTGCTTGCGGAGTCGACAAAGATGTACCGCCGAATTTCTGTACTAAGATGCTCATTTCAATTCCCCCATGCTAGATAAGAACGGCAGAACGTTTAGCTGCGTCGATTTCCTGTGACGTGTACAGCCATGACGGCTGTACCTTCCTCAGAGCCAAAGCATGAACACATGCGCTTTGGCCAGCAGTTCGTAATCGCAGCCTAGTTTCCTGTTCCCGCCCGAATCGGCATCCTAACAAGATCCGGTGCCGCATCCAATCGGGATAAGCAAAACAGGCTGCGATCACTTCGATCGAGTCGTCCTACATTTACTATTTGGTCTTTACGACCATTTGGATCATTCAACTTATGTCCTGTACACTGATATTTATCCGATTACGGCGGCCCGGAATAAACGATGCAAACAGCCCCGTGTCTTACGGCATGGGGCGCAAAATTACCGCCCGCAGCATCTGCTAGGGGCTGGACAATGCAGTTTCGGGTGCCGGAACTCGAAACGAATGCAGCCGATCTGGATTACGCGGAAAACATGCGTTGAATCAGCATAGGCTGCAGTTGTCTTCCTTCAAGAGCCGCATCGCACGCTTCGGGGATCAGCTCCATGTTCGCAACCAGCGAATTGGGCTTCTGCACCGGATTATCCTGACCGAACGGAACAAAATAAATGTTCTTGGTCACAAGCAGCTTGGCGATATTCGCTGCGTTTAATCCCAATCCGTCATTGGTGGAAATCGCCAGCACCAGCGGACGCAAATTCCGCATTTGTGCCTTGGCGGCCATCAAGACAGGACTGTCCGTAATGGCATTGGCCAGCTTGCTTGTCGTATTGCCCGTGCAAGGCGCAATGACCAGCACGTCGAGCAGTTTGGACGGTCCCAGAGGCTCCGCATCCACAATTGAGGTGATGATCTCGCTCCCCGTGATGTTCTTCAGCTGTTCCAGCCAGCTCGCGGATGTGCCGAAGCGGGTGTCCGTTACCTGCACCGAATTGGAGACAATCGGCACCACTTTGGCACCGGCGTCCATAAATCGTTGAATCTGCGGCATAATTTCAGCAAGCGTACAATGTGAACCCGTAATCGCATAACCTACCGTTTTACCCTGCAAGTTCATTCCCCATCCCCCCGAATCTTGATCTCGTCCGAAATCAACTGTACCAAAGCATTGGCAATAATCATTCCAGCTGTTTTGGGAGCTACGATTCCAGGTAATCCGGGAGCAAGCAAGGCCTTAATTCCCCGCTTCTCCGCATACCGGAAATCACATCCTCCGGGAGCCGAAGCAAGGTCAATAATGACGGCGCTTTGGGGCATTCTTGACAGGATTTGCGCTGTGACTATCATAGTCGGAATCGTGTTAAAAATCAAGTCGACACTTCGCACGTGATCCTCCAAATCCCTTGTCAGGAAAGGCTCCCAGCCCATGACCTCCGCTCTGGCAAAATCCTTTTCCGACCTGACGCCGGCCCTCACCTTCGCCCCGAGTCCCTGCAGGCTTTTCGCCATCGTAAACCCGGTTCTCCCCAATCCCAGCACAATACAATCCGAACCGTGGATCGTAAACGGCGTATTCTGGATTGCCATCACCAGTGCGCCTTCCGCCGTTGGGATGGAATTAAAAATGGCAACGTCATCCCGATCCAGCAGTTCCAACAGGCGTACCTCGTGGCTTGCGCATAGGCTGCGCAGATAGGGTTTGGCCATTCCCGTATAAACGGTACAATGCGACGGAAGAGCGGCCAAATGCTCATCCAGCAGCTTTAAGGACTCTCCAGAATATGGCGTTTGGATCGCTCCTGTATCATCACACCCGACAACAGGCAGCACGAGAACGTCTGCCGCAGAAAGCAGTTCAGAAGAGAGGCGTTCCCACGAGACTCCCAGGACCCTTTCATTCAGCTTGTCGAATCCGACTACGCTGACGGTGGCATCCATCTCCGAACATTTACGGATCACCTCGATCTGCCGTGCATCCCCGCCTAGGAACACAATATGAACTCCAGTCAGCACAAGGATGTCACTCCTTTCAAAAACACTGTTATGAATCCATCATATGCCGCTGCCTAAGGAGGGGTGAAAGACGCCCGTCAAATAAAAAACGTCTGTAGGCGCACTGTTCAGGAAGCCGGACCGCATTTAGCAGCAATTTCCCTTGCGATATAGGAAGCAGGGTCTCTGAAGCTTATATTTCCTTCTATGTAAAAAAGCCTGGAGACCGAACCCTTTCGGGAACGAACTCCAGGCTGTATTGAACTATAAATTATTTGCCGGTGTGTCCGAATCCGCCCTCACCGCGAACGGTTTCGGACAGCACGTCCACCTGCTCAAACGTCACCTGCGGCACTTCCATGAACACCATTTGGGCGATGCGCTCGTTTCGGGTGATCGCAAAAGGCTCCTGGCCGAGGTTGATCAGCAGCACCTTGATTTCCCCGCGGTAATCGGCGTCGATCGTCCCCGGCGTATTGAGGCAGGTGATACCGTGCTTCAGCGCCAGCCCGCTTCTCGGGCGGATTTGTGCTTCCAGCCCGTCGGGCATGGCGATGGCAAACCCGGTCGGGATGAGCCTGCGCTCCCCCGGCTGGAGGACAATTTCTTCTTCAACAGCGGCGTACAGGTCATAGCCGGAGGCGGAGCCGGACATTTTCTCCGGCAGCCGCACATCCTCGTGACCCGGCAATTTATGAATTTGTACGTAGTGTGACAAAATCGTCCCTCCTTAACCCTGCAATGGCGCGGTCCGTCGATCCGACCATCGCCAGCGCGAACGGCTGACTGAACATCCGGTCTAGCACGGCGTTCACATCGTTCATCGTCACGTTTTCGATCTTTTCGATCATGTCATCGAGCGAGAAATGCTTGCCCAGCATCAGCTCGTTTTTGCCGAGCCGGTTCATGCGGCTTCCAGTGCCCTCAAGGCTCAGGATCAGGCTGCCCTTCAGCTGCTCCTTCCCTTTCCGGAGTTCGTCCTCGCTCATCCCATGAACGGCCACATCCGCTAGCACCTCTTTGGTCAAGCCCATGACCTCATTGGTTTGCTTCGGCGCGGTTCCGGCATAGATCGTAAACAAACCGCTGTCTTCGTTGGAGCTGTGGTACGAGTAGACCGAATAAGCGAGCCCCCGCTTTTCCCGGATTTCCTGGAACAATCGAGAGCTCATCCCGCCGCCGATGCTGTTATTGAGCAGAATCATGGCGTACTGAAGCGGGTCATGGATCGAGCACCCCGGGAAGGACAGGCAGATATGATTCTGCTCCGTCTTCTTTTTATGATACAAGATCCCGCTCTGGAATGAAGGCACGGTCAATTCGCTCACCCGCCCGCTGGTTTGGAAACCGCCGAAATGGCGTTCCAGCAGCTCCACAATGTTATCGTCAATGTTACCTGCCACGCTGATGACGGTGTTCTCGATCGTATAGTGCTCATCCATGTAGGCCCGAAGGTCGGAAGATCCCATGCTTTCCAGCTGTTCCTTCGTTCCCAGAATCGGATAGGCGAGCGGATGATCCCCGTAGACCGCCTTAGCCATCAGATCGTGCACCATGTCGTCCGGCGTATCTTCGTACATCGAAATCTCTTCCAGAATGACGTTCTTCTCCTTGGCCAGCTCCTCACCGTCCAGCTTGGAACGAAAGAACATATCGGCGAGCACGTCTACGGCGATCGGCAGATGCTCATCCAGCACCTTGGCATAAAAACAGGTATATTCCTTAGAAGTAAAGGCATTCACATTGCCGCCAATGGCATCGAATTCCTCGGCAATCGCCTTGGCGTCAAACCGTTCAGTCCCTTTAAACAGCATGTGCTCGATAAAATGGGAAATGCCGTTGTTGGCTAAGGTTTCGTGGCGGGAGCCCGTCTTAACCCATATGCCAAAGGACACCGACCGCATCGTCGGAATTTTCTCCATGACTACTCTAAGGCCGTTGCTTAAGTTTATTTTTTTCACGCGAGAGGCCCTCCTAAAATTAATCCAATGAACCTCCAGGCTGCCCCTGTCCAGTTCTAACTAGTAATCCGTTCTTCATGCAAATGATGGCCGAGCCGTAACTTTCCTGACTACAGCCAGCGCAATCCCTATCCTATCAAAAAAAGCCGTCTCACTCAACCTTGGGCGCCGTCACCCTCTCGGGGGACAGCGTCTGGCTGACCGTGCCCAGTACAAGGCCTTTCGCCTTGATCACCCGGATCATACCCTTCAGCGCCTGGGAGGAGGAGGAGGTCGGATGCATCAGAATCAAGGTGCCCGGCTCCACCTTGGCCGAGATCTTGTTGACGATGGAATCAGGTGAAGGCTTCCGCCAATCCACCGTGTCCAGTGTCCACAGCACCGTCTTCAGGCCGAGGCTGGCGGCGATTTGGACGGTCTGCTGATTAAAGTCTCCGGAAGGCGGCGCAAACCACTTGTTCGTCACACCCAGCGTATCCTTCAGCAGCTGCTGGGTTTTGCTGATTTCGAGCGTTGCCCGTTCGCGGCTCAGCTGGCTCATGTTGGGATGCGTATACGCGTGGTTCTCCAGCTCATGCCCCCGCTTCTGAATCTCCTTGGCCATCTCCGGGTTTTTCTTCAACCAGCTACCGTCAAAGAAGAAGGTTGCCTTTACGTTCTCCGCATCCAGCGTATCGAGCATCGGAACGATGTACTCGTCCCCCCATGCGACGTTAATCATCAGGGAAACCATCGGCTTTTTCGGGTTCCCTTTATAAATCGGTTCAACCGCCAAATCGCCCAGGTTCACCTTGGGGGGAATTTGACGGTACACATATGTAATCGGAGCCGTGGCTCCCTGGGCCTTGGCCCGCTTATAGGTCTCGTCTACGTCGATCTCCAGGCCGTTGTACCCCGGAATGGCCTTCCAGACGCGGTCCACGACCGCATCTACCGGCGGAATCCGCGTGGCCTCGGCCTTCTCCTGAATCTGCTTGTACAGCGGATCCAGCTGCTTCTCATCCGTCTGGGGCTCAAACGCGGTCTGAGCAGTCAGGTGGTGCCGTACGTCCTGAAAATAGTCCCCGACCGCACCGGTCTGCGCGAGCCCGACGATGGTGGCAAAACAGGCAAGCACGATGGCTGTCCGTCTCCCGTTCATTTTTCCGCTCATCTCCCTTAACATACTTTGTCCCATCATATGAAGGGACGAGCGGGATTATGAATGAGCGGCCGCAGGAAGCAATGGCTTTGGAGTTTATACATTCTGATATTATAAGAAAAGCGTCTATCGATGTACCTTCAGAGAAGACAGACCGCATTCAAAGGTAATTTTTCTTGCAATATCAGGAAGCAATGGCTCTGGAGTTTATGCATTCTGATATTATAAAAAAAGAGCCAGAAGTGAGTACTTTCTGTCTCTTAGACTGCATATGGTAGCAAGCGTGGCTTCTAGACGAAGCCGTTCCGCTTGATTTAAGCCTTGGATTCTGCAACCAATACCGCTTTGCGCGACAGGTTGATACGTCCCTGCTGGTCGATCTCGGTCACTTTGACGGTGATCGTATCCCCGACATTCACGACGTCCTCAACTTTGCCGACACGCTCGGTCGAGAGCTGGGAAATGTGCACAAGTCCCTCTTTATTCGGAAGCACTTCGACGAAAGCACCGAATTTCTCGACCCGTTTGACGGTGCCGACATAAATTTCGCCGACTTCAACTTCACGGACGATGCCTTCAATAATAGAGCGGGCTTTCTGGTTCATTTCCTCATTGGACGATGCGATGAAGACGCGTCCGTCCTGCTCGATGTCGATCTTCACGCCGGTTTCCTCGATGATCTTGTTGATGATCTTGCCGCCTGCGCCGATCACGTCGCGGATCTTGTCCGGATTGATGTTCATGACGATGATCTTCGGAGCATAAGGAGACAACGTCTCTCTTGGCTTCTGGATCGCTTCCATCATTTTGCTCAGGATAAACATCCGTCCTTCTTTGGCCTGCTTCAGAGCGTCGTTCAAAATCTGGCGGTCAATGCCGGCAATTTTGATGTCCATCTGAATGGCGGTTACCCCTTCAGCCGTACCGGCCACTTTGAAGTCCATATCGCCCAGATGGTCTTCCATCCCCTGAATATCCGTCAGAATGGATACATGCTCTCCGTCTTTAATCAGACCCATGGCTACACCGGCAACCGGCGCCTTGATCGGTACCCCGGCATCCATCATGGCCAGTGTGCTTGCGCAAATACTTGCCTGGGATGTGGAACCGTTCGACTCCAGCACTTCGGAAACGAGACGAATCGTGTACGGGAACTCGGTCTCCGATGGAATGACCTTCGACAGAGCGCGTTCACCCAGCGCGCCGTGGCCGATTTCGCGGCGTCCCGGTGCACGAAGCGGACGGGCTTCGCCTACGCTGAACGGAGGGAAGTTATAATGGTGCATAAAGCGTTTGGTTTCCTGCAAATCGATCCCGTCCAGAATTTGCACGTCACCGAGCGCACCCAACGTACATACGCTGAGAGCCTGGGTTTGACCGCGAGTGAACAAGCCTGTACCGTGCGTGCGCGGCAGAATGTTCGTATCGCATTCGATCGGACGGATCTCGTCCAGACCCCGGCCGTCAGGACGGACTTTATCGTGGGTGATCAGGCGTCTTACTTCTTCTTTGACAATATCATGCAGCACTTCTTTGACATCTTTCAAGAGCTCAGGCGTCTCTATGTATTTTTGTTCAAAGAAAGTTACCGTTTCTTCGTTGATCGCATCAATTGCGTCCTGGCGGGCATGCTTCTCGGCGATACGTACCGCTTCTACGAGGCGCTGTGCAGCGAATTCGCGTACTTCGGCATTAACCTGGGCGTCAACCGCATGGAGCTTCACTTCCATTTTAGGTTTGCCGGCTTTTTGCGTCAGTTCGTCAATGACGGACACGATCTTTTTGATCTCCTCGTGACCGAACATAATCGCTTCCAGCATCGTTTCCTCAGGAACCTCGTTCGCCTCGGCTTCAACCATCATGATGGCGTCTCTGGTGCCTGCAACGACCAGGTAAATGTCACTTTTCTCCTGCTGCGCGATGTCCGGATTAATAATAAATTGTCCGTCTACGCGTCCTACGATGACACCGCCGATCGGTCCGTCAAACGGCACGTCCGAAATACTCAGCGCTGCGGAAGTACCGATCATGGCCGCAATATCCGGCGAGCAGTCCTGATCCACGCTCATGACAAGGTTCAGCACCTGCACATCGTTACGGAAGCCTTCCGGGAACAGCGGACGAATCGGACGGTCGGTCAGACGGCTGGCCAGAATGGCCTTCTCGCTCGGTCTGCCTTCCCGTTTGATAAAGCCCCCCGGGATTTTACCTACGGCATACAATCTTTCTTCATAGTTTACAGTCAGCGGAAAAAAGTCCAGATCCTTCGGTTCGCTGGAGGCGGTCACTGTACAAAGTACGGCCGTTTCCCCGTAGCGGACCATCACGGCGGCGTTAGCCTGCTTCGCGAGGCGTCCGGTCTCCATAACCAGGGTTCTGCCGCCCAACTGCATTTCAACACGACTTTCCATGAAATCCCTCCTTTATTACTCAATCAGTATTCCCCAGATGGGGATAATTCATATAGTCCTGCATAAAAAGCAACCCGGTTGCCCCGCTGTCACTCCTAGAAGGACAAACGGTGAACAACCAGGCTGCTTTCCGTAGAACAATATGGATTATTAACGACGCAATCCAAGTTTTTCAATCAGAGCGCTATAGCGTTTAACATCCTTGTTTTTCAAGTATGCCAACAGCTTACGGCGTTGACCGACCATTTTCAAAAGACCGCGACGGGAATGATGATCCTTCTTGTGCGTACGCAGGTGGTCTGTCAAATTAACGATGTTCTCCGTAAGGATAGCAATTTGCACTTCAGGAGATCCTGTATCGGACTCATGAGTTTTGTGCTCTTCGATCAGTTGTTGTTTGCGTTCTTGAGTCAATGCCATCCTGTTCACCTCCTTAACATAAATAATCGCCGTTAGCCTAGAAACCGTCGGTGAGATCGTGTATCCAAGCTAAGGTTTCCTTCAGCCCATGGGCATCCAGCAACGTTTATCAGTATAGCATACTTCACCGGCAAAAGTAAATGTTCGCCAGCGCGTAAGCTTTAGCGGCCCGACTTCAAAAGTTCTCTTGCGCGATCCGCGTCCGCCTGGATCTGGGCGATGAGTTCCGGTACGGAAGGGAACTTCCGCTCATTCCGGATAAAATGGACCAGTTCCACCGAGACCTGCTCGCCGTAAATTTCCCGGTCAAAGTCAAACAAGTGAACCTCAAAGCTTGGCACCGTTTCGTTCTCATGAAACGTCGGTTTGACCCCCACATTCATGACGCCGGGAAAAATCCTTCCGTTCAAAAAGGCTCGTACCGCGTAGACACCCTTAACCGGAATGACGAACTTATCGTCCAGTTTCAGGTTGGCCGTCGGAAAACCGATGGTGCGGCCGCGTTTTTCTCCGCCGACCACGGTTCCGCGCAGCCGGTAGCTGCGGCCGAGCAGACGGCCGGCCCGCTCCAGGTCACCCCTTTGCAGCGCTTTGCGAATTTCCGTACTGCTGACCTTGCCGCCTTCCAGCTCGAACGGCGGGATGACTTCGACGTCCAGCCGGCCGTTCCCCAGCAGGCGGAGCATCTCAGCATTGCCTTCCCCCTTGTGGCCAAAGCGGAAATCGAAACCGACCACGGCCGCCTCGATGCCCAAGGGAAACAGCACGCCTTCCACGAATTCCTGCGGACTTACATGGGAAAAGGAATCGTTAAACTCAACGACGTATACGATATCGACCCCCAGGCCGGCCAGCAGCTCCTGCTTCTCCTGCAGGGGCGTCAGGCTGCCTTCGTAGTCCCCTTTCTTCATAACGTCCTTCGGATGCGGATGGAATGTCATGACGGCCGAAGGGATGTGCTTGCCCTTTGCCAGATTCACCGCAGAAGAGATGACGCTGGCATGACCAAGGTGCACTCCGTCGAACTGTCCGATGGCTGCGACCTGCGGCTGGGTATGCTCCCGGATGACCTCCGCAGGCAGCGGGTACGATAAATATACGGTCTTCACTGTTCTTTCACCTGCAATTCCATAGATAATCATTATGACTCTGGCAGAAATACCTTGACCGGAGCAATGGCCCCCGTCTCTGCCTGTTTTTCGAAAATACCGAGAAACGTTCCCTTTGGATCATACAGTCGTATGCATCCGGGCAGCATGACCTCCGGCGTAACCGCTCTGCCCGAGAGCCTCTGACCCTGCAAGGCGGCAGCCGCCTTGTCCTCGGCCACGGTATGGGCCGGAAGATGCCGGACCGCTTCGTCGACCGGAATCAAATGCTCGTCCAGCTCACCCGTCGCCGTCAGGCGCTCGATATCTTCGAGCGTGAGGCACTTCGAAGCCGGAATTCCTGCCGACATCGTGCGCTCCAGCTTCACCATCGTTGACGGCAGATGCAGAGCCCGTCCGATATCTACGCATAACGTCCGAATGTACGTCCCCTTGGAGCACAGAACCCGAAAGGAAATGTCCAGATAAGGCCCTTGCCAGGCCGAGCCGGTCATTTCAATTTCGTGAATCGTCACCTCGCGGCTTTTGCGCTCAACCGTCTTACCCTCCCGGGCCAGCTCGTAGAGCCGTTTGCCTCCGACCTTGACCGCAGAGTACATGGGGGGCACCTGGGAAATCTTCCCTTTAAAAGAGCGGAGCACCTTCTCCACATCTTCCGGCGTGACATGGACCTCGTCCACAGATTCTGTGACCGTACCGGTCAAATCCTCAGTGTCGGTGGCAATGCCCAGCCGCAGGGTGGCTGCATATTCCTTCGGAAGCTCCTGCATGTACTCCACCACCCGGGTCGCCCGGCCGAGGCAGAGCGGCAGAACACCGGTAACTTCGGGATCCAAGGTTCCGGTGTGCCCAATCCGCTTCATTTTCAATATACGGCGCGCCTTGGCAACGACATCGTGCGAAGTCATCCCCGCCGGCTTGTCGATGGCCAATACACCTTCTAAGCTGCTCATAAAAATTGTCTCACCCGTTCTATAACCTGAGGAATAATCGTATCCAGCGTTCCTTCGATCCGGCACCCCGCTGCGCGGACATGCCCGCCGCCGCCAAACGTCTGCGCCAGGGCGGCCACGTCAACTTTGCCTGCAGAGCGCAGGCTTACTTTGACCGCTTGGTCATTGATCACTTTGAATAAAATGCCGACCTCGACGCCCTGAATATTTCGCGGATAGTTCACGATTCCTTCCAGGTCATCGTTGGCCGCGCCGGCTTCCACCATATGCTCGGGAGTGACGTATACCCAGCTGATTTTGCCGTCCGGCGTCATCTCGAGTGTATTCAACGCTTTGACCAGCACCTTCATCTGGGGCAGGGTCATTGCCTCGAGCAGGGTTTCCGACAGCTCCGGCCCGTTGACACCATAGCCGAGCAGCTCGGAAGCCGCCGCCATCACTTTAGGGGACGTATTGGAATAACGGAAACCGCCGGTGTCCGTCAGCAGCCCGGTGTAGATCGCGGTCGCAATCTCCTTCGTCCATTGAAATCCGAAAGCATGGATCAGATCATACAAAATTTCGGCCGTCGCCGCAGCGTCAGGTTTGATCAGCGTCGCGCTCCCGTAACCGTTGTTGGTCGGGTGGTGATCGATGTTCAAGATCAAGGCATCCGGAGCGAAGCATTGCTGCGTTAATCCCACTCTCCCAAAATCGGCGCAATCCACACAAATGACATGCTTGAATGAACGTTCCGGTGGATGAAGCTCCATATTCACGATCTGCTCTGACAGGCATAAAAATTTCATCCGTTCAGGAATCGGCCCTTCATTGATCAGAGTAAATTTTTTGCCCAGACATGAGAGAAGCCAGCCCACGGCAACTGTGGAACTGACTGCATCTCCGTCCGGCTGAATATGAGACACTACTAGATAATCATCATGTGTCAGCAAAAACTCCTTTGCCTGCTCAAGCGATTGTTCATAGGTCTGCATTGGCCGTCTCCTTTAAATCTTTTATTTAGTTATCTTCGTTTTTTCCGATTTCACCGAGGAGCTTCTCGATGTGACTGCCATACGCGATGGATTCGTCAAACTTGAAAATCAGCTCCGGGGTATGGCGCAGCCGGACTCGCTTGCCGAGCTCCGAGCGGAGAAAGCCGTTCGCCTTCTCCAGAGCCTTCAGCGTGTTGTTCTTCTGCTCGTTATCCCCCAGAACGCTTAAATAAACTTTCGCCTGCGACAAATCGTTCGTCACATCCACACCGGTTACGGTAACGAAACCGATGCGCGGGTCCTTCAGTTCGCTTTGGATAAGCTGGCTCAGCTCTTTCTTGATCTGCTCTCCAACCCGTCCAGCCCGAATTTTAGCCATGCCTGTTCACCTCTCTACTTGCGCTCCACCGTTTCCATGATGAACGCTTCAATAACGTCGCCTTCCTTGACGTCATTATAGCTTTCCAAAGTAATGCCACATTCATAACCCTGTGCCACTTCTTTAGCGTCGTCCTTGAAACGTTTGAGCGTATCGATCTTACCTTCATGGATAACGATGCCGTCGCGGATCAGGCGGACTTCGGCATTACGCGCGATCTTGCCTGATGTAACCATACATCCGGCAATCGTACCCACTTTGCTGATTTTGAAGAGGTTGCGCACTTCCGCGTGGCCGATAACCACTTCTTTATATTCCGGATCCAGCATGCCCTTCATGGCCTGCTCGATTTCTTCAATGACGTTGTAAATGACGCGATGCAGGCGGATATCCACTTTTTCCTGCTCGGCGGTTGCGCCAGCCTGCGGATCTGGACGGACGTTAAAGCCGATGACGATCGCATTGGACGCCGCTGCCAGAATGATATCGGACTCGGTAATTGCCCCTGCGCCGCTGTGGATGATTTTGACGCGAACGCCTTCCACTTCGATCTTGGAGAGCGAGCCTTTCAGCGCTTCGACCGAACCCTGCACGTCGCCTTTGATAATGACGTTCAGGTCCTTGATCTCGCCGTCCTTGATGTGCTTGAACAGATCGTCCAGCGTGACGCGGACGTTGCTGCCAAGATCGGACTGACGCTGTGTGATGGCGCGTTTCTCGGCAATTGAACGGGCCTTGCGCTCGTCTTCAAATACCATGAACGGATCGCCGGCAAGCGGAACCTCGGTCAGACCGGTGATTTCCACCGGCGTAGACGGTCCGGCTTCCTTCAAACGGCGTCCCTTGTCGTTGACCATCGCCCGGACGCGGCCAAAGCAGTTGCCTGCCACAAACGCATCCCCGACTTTCAGCGTACCGTGCTGTACCAGCACGCGGGCTACCGGTCCGCGGCCTTTATCCAGCTCGGCCTCGATCACCGCACCGCGGGCGCGTTTGTCCGGATTCGCTTTGTATTCGTTCACTTCGGCGACCAGAAGGATCATCTCAAGCAGATCCTCAAGCCCCATTCTTTGCTTCGCGGATACGTTGACGAAAATCGTGTCTCCGCCCCACTCTTCCGGAACGAGACCGTATTCGGTCAGCTCCTGCTTCACTTTATCCGGATTAGCATCCGGTTTGTCGATTTTGTTCACTGCAACGATGATCGGCAGCTCGGCCGCCTTCGCGTGGTTGATAGCTTCCACCGTCTGCGGCATGACGCCGTCGTCGGCAGCGACCACAATGATCGTAATGTCGGTAATTTGCGCACCGCGCGCACGCATGGCCGTAAACGCTTCGTGGCCCGGCGTATCAAGGAACGTGATCTTCTTGCTGTTGATCTCCACCTGATAAGCACCGATGTGCTGGGTGATGCCTCCGGCTTCGCCGCCGGTTACGTTCGTGGAACGGATGGCATCCAGCAGCGTCGTTTTACCATGGTCGACGTGACCCATAATGGTGACAACCGGCGGACGCGACTTCAGATCAGCCGGATCGTCGTTCTCTTCGACGGTTTCGAAGCGATCGTCCTCGACCACGATCTTCACTTCGACTTCGACGCCGAATTCGCCGGCAAGCAGCAAAATCGTATCGATGTCGAGTTCCTGGTTGATCGTTGCCATGACGCCCATCTGGATCAGCTTCTTAATGACTTCGGAAGCATCCTTATGAAGCAGTTTGGCCGTTTCGCCAACGGTCATGTTGCCGCGGACGATAATCTTCTTCGGCGTGTTGTCGATCTTCTCGCGCGGCGGCTGCTGAGACTGTTGTCTGCCGCGGTTGTTCTTACCGCCGCGATTGTTCCGGTTAAATCCTCCGCCCTGGCGGTTGTCGTCAAAGCGTTTCGAACCGTTGCTGTTGCCGCGGTTCTGACCGCGATTGCCGCCGCCGCGGTTATCGTTGCTTCTGGAGAAGTTGTTGTCGCCGCCGGCGTTTCCTTGCGGACCGCGGTTTCCGGTGGATTGCTGCTGCGGGCGTCCTGCGCCCGAGCGCTGGCCGCCACCCTGCTGCGATCCTTGAGGGCGATTGCCGCCTTGACCGGATCCTTGGGGGCGATTGCCGCCTTGGCCGGATCCTTGCGGACGGCCTCCTTGGGAACCTTGATTCCGGTTATTCGATCCGGCACCCGCGCCTTGCGGACGGTTGCCCGATCCATTCGATTGACCTTGCGGTCTGCTTTGCTGAGATCCTGAGTGACTTCTGCGGGAATCTTGCCCGCCCTGCGGTCTTTGCGACCCTGATTGTGTGGTGTTATTCAATTTATTATTCATACCTACCTGCTTTTCCTGTTGTTTTTGTGATGGGTCCGATCCGGCTGCCCGGCCGCCCTGGTTACGCTGAGTGCCTGCCTCGTTTCTGACCGCGGAAGTGCTCGCCACGGTCTGGCGGTCTCCGCCTTCCCGCTTGGCGGCCGCATTCGACTTAATATCCTTGAAAAATTGTTCCACCTTCGAGACCGCATCATTCTCCATAACGCTCATATGATTGTTAACGGGAATATCAAGCCTTTTCAAAATGGTTATGATTTCCTTACTACTCATATTAAGTGATTTTGCATATTCGTACACGCGCAGCTTATCTTTACTGTCCTGTTTACTCAATATACTCCACCTCCGAATTATCTCCAAGACTCTTGGAGATCATTTCTGCGAATCCTTGATCCGTAATGGCGAGCACAACCCTTTCGGGCTTTCCAATGCTTGTGCCCAGGCTTTCCCGGTCAAATCCGATCACCAGAGGAATGTTGTATGTTCCGCATTTGTCGCGGAACTTTTTTTGTGTATTGGCTGAGGCGTCAGCCGCCAGCATGACCAGTTTCGCTTCGGAAGACCGGATCGCTTTCAGGACGATTTCGTCGCCGGTGACCACTTTCCCCGCCCGCATGGCAAGACCCAGGCGGGATAAAGTTTTACTCATCAACCGAACGTTCCTTTACGGCCAAAAATTCGTCTTCCACGAGCACAAAGTCATCTGCGAGCTGTTCGTAAATTTCCGGTTTGACATGATGCTTCAGAGCCCGATCCAGTGATTTGTTCTTCTGTGCCAGTTTAAAGCAAGATACTTTGCCGCAGAGGTAAGCCCCCCGGCCCGACTTCTTGCCAGTCAGGTCGATCAGCACTTCATCTTCCGGCGTTTTGACAATACGGATCAGTTCTTTCTTGGGCATCATTTCCTGGCATGCCACGCATTTGCGCAGCGGGACTTTTCTTTGTTTCATGCCGCGACCCCCGTCCTGTTTGGAATTAATCGACGGAGACGGAATCTTGATGCATTTCACCCGAGGATGTTTTCGGTCTGCCGAATTCCTGTTCCGCCTGGCTCTCACTCTTAATATCGATCTTCCATCCTGTCAGCTTGGCTGCAAGGCGGGCGTTTTGCCCTTTGATCCCGATCGCGAGAGACAATTGATAATCCGGCACGATGACACGTGCCATCTTCTCGTCTTCAAATACAATCACTTCCAGAACCTTGGAAGGGCTGAGGGCATTGGCCACATACTCTTCCACCTGTTCGGAATAACGGACGATGTCGATTTTTTCACCGCGCAGCTCATTGACAATGGTCTGCACACGCAAGCCCTTCGGCCCGACGCAGGAGCCGACAGGATCCACTTCCGGGTTGCGGGAATACACCGCGATCTTCGAGCGGAATCCGGCTTCACGGGCGACGGAGCGAATTTCCACGACACCGTCAAAAATTTCCGGAACCTCCAGCTCGAACAATCGCTTCAAGAGCCCCGGATGCGTCCGGGACAGCATGATTTGCGGCCCCTTGGTCGTATTCTCCACCTTCGTGATGTAGGCTTTGATCCGGTCGGCGTGCTTGAACTTTTCGTTCGGCATCAGCTCGTTGAGCGGCAGCACCGCTTCCACCTTGCCCAGATCCACGTAGAAGTTGCGAGGATCCTGGCGCTGGACCGTACCGGTCACGATATCCTCTTCTTTGTCGACGAAGGCGTTATAAATCAGGCCGCGCTCCGCCTCACGGATCCGCTGCGTAACGACCTGTTTGGCCGTCTGGGCGGCAATCCGGCCGAAATCCCGGGGAGTGACCTCGATTTCCGCAATATCGTCAATTTGGAAATGCGGATTGATTTCGCGGGCGGCAGGCAGGGAAATTTCGGTGCGGGGATCCAGCACCTCTTCCACAATCAGCTTGCGGGCAAACACTTTGATAACCCCGGTATTCCGGTTCATGTCGACGCGAACGTTCTGCGCCGTGTTAAAATTCCGTTTGTAGCTGGAGATCAGCGCTGCCTCAATGGCTTCGAACAAAATGTCCTTGCTGATTCCTTTCTCTCTTTCCAACTCATTCATCGCTTCAATAAAATCCATACTCATTGGAAATCAATTCCCCCTTTCAAAGTGCAGCCTTGTATTTAAAAAATAATCGCCAGTCTGGCGCTGGCAACTTTTGCATACGGGATGCTGTATTCCTTCTTGCCCGCAGAAATGACAAGAACGTCGTCCTCGAACGAAAGAAGCCGGCCTTCAAATTCCTTCTGGCCTTCTACCTGCTCGTAAACCGTTACAAAAACATCTTTGCCGACGGCTTTGGCTACGTCTTCCTTCTTCTTGAGCGGACGTTCGGCGCCAGGGGAGGAGACTTCCAGAAAGTAAGCTTCGGGAATCGGATCGTTCTCGTCCAGCTTCCCGCTCAGATACTCGCTGATCATCCCGCAGTCATCAATGTCGATGCCGCCTTCCTTGTCAACAAAGACGCGAAGAAAGTAGTTGCTGCCTTCCTTCACGTAATCGATGTCGACAAGCTCGAAGTTATGCTCATCCAAATAGGGCTGTACCATTTGTTCCACAATTCCTTTGATCTTCGGTGTGCTCAAAGATTATAACCTCCAAGGCTTCAAATATCCTATATACCAAAGAGTAAAGAGTGGGTCGCCCCACTCTTTAAACAACGGTTTTATCTACATGATTACCAAAAAAATTATAACATAGTCTGGCAGTACTGACAAGTATGATGCCTTGACTAAACCTTGTGCAGCAAGGGGTTAGGGCGTTGCACGCAAAAGACGGAATTAAAATAACGAAAGCTGGTTGCTCTCCGGAAGCCCCCTGAAGCAGCCCATACCCGTGAGCAGTTCGATGATCGTCTTGCTCGCTTTGGATTTCTGCTGGAAATCCTCAATGGAGAGAAACTCCCCGTATTCACGGGCGGCGGCGATGTTCTTGGCCGCGTTATCCCCGATACCGGCCAGCGCCGAGAACGGTGGAATCAGCGATTCTCCGTCCACCGTAAACCGGGTCGCATCGGAACGGTACAGATCGATCGGCTTGAACGTAAAGCCGCGTGCGGTCATTTCCAGCGCCATCTCGAGGATCGAGAGCATGCTTTTTTCCTTGGTCGTCGCCTGGAAGCCCTTCTGCTCGATCTCTTCGATTTGCCGGTAGATGGCCTCATAGCCCTGGCAGCACAGCTCGATATCGAAGTCTTCTGCCCGGACCGAGAAGTAAGTGGCATAATATTCGATCGGATGGTACAGCTTGAAGTAAGCCGTGCGCACCGCAGAGATAACATATGCAGCGGCGTGCGCTTTCGGGAACATGTACTGGATTTTGAGACAGGAATCGATATACCACTGCGGCACCTTGCACCGGTTCATCTCCTCGATCCACTCTGGCGTCAAGCCCTTGCCCTTACGCACGCTTTCCGTAATTTTAAACGCCAGGCTCGCATCCATGCCAGCTTTGTAAATCAGGAACAGCATGATGTCGTCACGGCAGCCGATTACCGTTTTGATGTTACAGGTGCCGTTCTTGATGAGTTCCTGCGCATTGCCGAGCCATACGCCTGTTCCGTGGGACAGGCCCGAGATTTGCAGCAAGTCGGCAAAGGAGGATGGCTTCGACTCAATCAGCATCTGGCGGACGAACTTCGTCCCCATCTCCGGCACGCCGTAGGTGGCCACCGGTGTCCGGATTTGTTCGGGCCTTACCCCGAGCGCCTCCGTTGAGTTGAACATGCTCATGACCTTCGGATCGTTCATCGGAATCGTCGTCGGATCGACCCCTGTTAAATCCTGCAGCATCCGCATCATGGTCGGATCATCGTGCCCCAGGATATCGAGCTTGAGCAGGTTCGCGTCGAAGGCGTGATAATCGAAGTGGGTCGTCTTCCATTCCGCGTTCGTATCGTCAGCCGGGAATTGAACCGGCGTGATGTCTTCCACTTCCATGTAATCAGGGACAACGACGATGCCGCCCGGGTGCTGGCCCGTGCTCCGCTTGACGCCGGTGCATCCGGCGGCGAGCCGGTTCAGCTCCGCTCCGCGCCACTTTTTATGGTACTCCTCTTCGTATTTCTTTGTATAACCGAATGCCGTTTTTTCCGCCACGGTACCTATCGTTCCTGCACGGAACACACATTTTTCGCCAAAAATCTCTTTTGTATAGTTGTGTGCCGTCGGCTGATATTCCCCGGAAAAGTTCAAGTCGATATCGGGAACCTTGTCGCCCTTAAAGCCAAGGAACGTCTCGAACGGGATATCCTGACCTTCGCCCTTCAGCATTTGGCCGCAGTTCGGGCATTGCTTGTCCGGAAGGTCAAATCCGCTCGGCACGCTGCCGTCCAGGAACCATTCGCTGTGCTTGCATTCCGGATTTTTGCAAATATAATGCGCGGGCAGCGGGTTAACCTCGGAAATGCCGAGGAAGGTCGCGACGACAGACGATCCGACGGAACCCCGCGAACCGACAAGGTAGCCGTCCTGGTTCGACTTTTTCACCAGCCGCTCGGAAATGAGATAGTTGGCGGAGAAGCCGTATTTGATAATCGGCTCCAGTTCCTTCTCCAGCCGTGCGACGACAACTTCCGGCAGGTCTTCGCCATAAATCGACCGCGCCGTTGCATAGCAAGTGTTGCGGATTTCCTCATCCGCCCCCTCGATAATCGGCGTAAACAGCTTGTCCGGGAACAGCTCGTATTCCTCAAAACGGTCGGCCAGATCGTTGGTATTCTTCACAACCACTTCCATCGCCTTCTCCGGACCAAGGAACTCGAATTCCTCCAGCATCTCTTCCGTCGTCCGGAAATGGGCATCCGGCTTGCGGATATCCTTCAGCGGGCTGAAGCCTGTAATGCCGTGTATCGTAATGTCCCGGAACAGCTTGTCCCGCGGCTCCAGATAGTGCACATTGCCGGTGGCAATCACGGGCTTGTTCAGCTTTTCCCCGATCTCGCACACCGTCTTGATGGCGTTCTTCAGCTCAATTGTGCTTCCGACGAGCCCTTTATCTACAAGGTGCATGTACATCGTCAGCGGTTGAATTTCCAAAATATCATAGAACTCCGCCACCTCGGTCGCCTCCTCCACCGTCTTGTTCAGCACGGTTTCGAAGAACTCGCCCTTCTCGCAGCCGGAGATGACCAGCAGCCCTTCGCGCATCTCCTCCAGCTTCGATTTCGGGATGCATGGCACCCGTTTGAAATATTCGGTGTGCGACATCGACACCAGCTTGTACAAGTTTTTCTTGCCGATCGGGTTCAGCGCGTAGATTCCGCAGTGGAACGGACGAGAATTGGACAGATCCTTGCCGACGTAATCGTTCAGGCGTTCCAGGCGGGTCAGCCCTTTGATCTTCTCGGCATCGGCGAGCAGTCCGTCCAGAATGCCGGCGAGGGCAATCGTATCGTCAATCGCCCGGTGGTGGCTTTCCAGCGCCACTTTATACTTATCCGCCAACGTGTTGAGGCGGTGGTTTTTCATCGTCGGGTGAAGCAATCTGGCCAGCTCCAGCGTATCCAGCGCCGGGTTGTCCAGTTCTGGCATGCCGAGCCCCTTCAGGGCAGCCTGGATGAAGCCCACGTCGAACCGTGCGTTGTGAGCCACAAGTACGCCGTCACCGACAAACTTGACGAAGTCCTGGATGACGGGATCAAGCTCCGGCGCATCCTTGACCATCTCGTCGTTAATGTTGGTCAGCTGCTGGATGTGATACGGTATTTTTTCATGCGGGTTGACAAACGTAGCGTAACGGTCGACTTCCTTGCCTTCATGCATTTTGACGGCCGCAAGCTCGATGATTTTGTTGTTCGTGATCGACAGGCCGGTGGTCTCGATATCGAATACGATGTAAGTCGCAGACTTCAAGTCCATCGGCTTCGGCTGCATGACGACCGGAACGGAATCGTTCACCACATTGGCCTCGACGCCGTAAATCATCTTGATCCCGTTTTTCTTCGCGGCTTTCGCCGCTTCGGGATAACACTGCACGCCACCGTGATCGGACACGGCAATCGCTTTGTGGCCCCACTTGGCGGCTGTCTTGATATACTGGTCGATTGGCGTCACGGCGTCCATTGTGCTCATCGTTGTATGCAAATGGAACTCCACCCGCTTCTCCGGAGCATTATCCTTGCGGGTAGGCGGCGCCTGGACTTCGATCAAATCCGAAGGAATCATGACCAGCTCGGGAATCGTCATAAAGCGGTCCATCTCGACGCGTCCGCGGGCTTTCACCCATTTGCCGTTGGCGAGCAGGCTCAGAACTTTGACGTCTTCCTTCGTCTTGGCGAACATTTTCATCTGCAGGGAATCCGTAAAGTCCGTCAGGTTAAACATGAACAGCGTGCTGCCGTTGCGCAGCTCTTTACGGTCCAGGCCAAAAATCGTGCCCTGAACCGTAATTTTCTTCTCTTCGTCCTGGATTTCCTGAATCGGAACCGGCTGCTCCTTGATATCGTAACCGACCTGAAGAAAGACTTCCTCATCGTCACCCTCAGCGGCGCGCGTCTCCGCCTCCATGCTGGTGATCATCTTCTGGATGACCTCACGCTCTTCCTCGAGCTTCTTCTGCTCGAATTCCTCGTACATTTCCCGCTGGATTTCGCCAACTTGAATTTTGACGCGGAGAGGAACCTCGAAGTAATGCGCGAAGAAACGAGTGAGCGCCTGATCGATCTGCTTCTTTCTCGCCAGCTCCAGCGACGTATTGTCGGACATCGTGACCGTCAGGGTTTCTCCGTCCAGCTCATGCTTAGCCCGGGCCATCCAGCCGTTGACGGAAGGAATTTCGCGGTGAACCCACTCCAGGAAAAGGTTCCAGTATGCGCCGACGATATCTTTGCGGTCTACTTCTTCTGCATATCTGAACACAAACGACAGCTTTGCAATATGCTGCATTTTCTCCTGAAGCCTCAGACAGAACGTCCGGTACACCTCACCGGGGACCAAGGTTTCCTTCCAGATGGTGATTCTCCATTCCTGATTGCTCCGGCTGATCTCCACCTGTTCGATATGACCATCCAGAAAATAGGGATCCACGATCGCGGGCGGTATTTCCCCCTGCTTCATCAGCAGCTCGAACCGTTTTCTCTTTTCCCCCACGTTTTCCATGCTCTCCTCCCCCTTTAAAGCGCTAATCCATAAACATGAAGAGCCTCTGTTCACAAAAATGTCTCGATCTCGTGCACCGACTCATTTCTGGCAGAAGCTCCTCATCATTATTTCATCCGGCCTCTCTACCGATCCGCCGGGTTCTTCCCTGCTTATGCGGGAAACGAATCAAACTCGCAGCTTGGCTGCCGCAGTATTAATACGCTCTTGCAAAAACGACGGTGTGCTTGGCAGGCTGCCCGCATACCAGACAGGTATGCTTCTCTTCCGCAGGCTCGAAAGGAATGTTCCGGCTGGTTGCCCCGGTCTCTTCCTTCACCTTGCTCTCGCAGGCTTCCGAACCGCACCATCCCGCCAAGGTAAATCCGCGCTGCTGTTCCATGCTGCTCTTCATTTCCTCCAGCGTATCCACCGAATAGAAATGGTCGTTCATAAACTGCTTCGCACGATCAAACATTTCCTTCTGGACCTGATCCAGCATCGTCTGAACTTCTTCGACCAGGTTGGCCTGCTGGACAACCTTCTTCTCGCCGGTAATCCGGGAGACGAGCACGCAGACACCGTTCTCCATGTCACGTGGACCGATTTCCAAACGGACCGGAACGCCGCGCATTTCGTATTCGTTGAATTTCCATCCCGGACGAAGGTCGCTGCGGTCGTCCACGCGCACGCGGATGCCTGCCTGCTTCAGCTCGGCGAACAGCTCGTCCGTGCGGCCAACGACAGCATCCCATGTTTTCGGCGGGCCGATCGGAATCATGATCACCTGCGTCGGAGCCACCTTAGGCGGCAGCGCCAGGCCGCGGTCATCGCCGTGCACCATAATCATCGAGCCGATCAGGCGCGTGCTTGTGCCCCAGGATGTCGTATGCACGTATTCCTGCTTGTTGTCTCTGCTTAAGTATTGAATGTCAAACGCCACCGCAAAGTTCGTGCCCAGGTAGTGGGAGGTTCCCGCCTGAACCGCGCGGCCGTCCTTCATCATCGCCTCGATGGAGAACGTCTCCACCGCACCGGCGAATTTCTCGGAAGGCGTCTTCTGGCCGGTAATGACCGGAATCGCCAAAAACTCTTCCACGAATTGACGGTACACTTCCAGCATCTTCATCGTTTCTTCGCGTGCTTCTTCTTCCGTCTCATGAGCGGTATGGCCTTCCTGCCACAAAAACTCGCTCGTGCGGAGGAACGGCAGCGTGCGCTTCTCCCAGCGGACGACGTTGGCCCACTGGTTAATGAGCACCGGCAGGTCGCGGTAGGATTGGATCCATTTGGCGTACATGTGCCCAAACATCGTCTCCGACGTCGGACGGATCGCCAGACGCTCCTCCAGCTTGTCTCCGCCTGCCTCAGTCACCCAAGGAAGCTCGGGATTAAAGCCCTCGACATGCTCTTTTTCTTTCTGGAAAAAGCTCTCCGGAATAAAGAGCGGAAAATAGGCGTTGCGATGACCCGTTTCCTTGAAACGGCGGTCCAGATCACGCTGGATGTGCTCCCAGATTTCGTAGCCGTCCGGACGGAAGACGATGCAGCCGCGAACCGGCGAATAATCCATCAGATCGGCTTTCTTGATTACATCAATATACCAGCGGGAGAAATCTTCTCCCTGCGGCGTAATCTCCGTCACAAATTGTTTATCGTTTGACATAAAAATGGACTTCCTCCCAAGTTCACCCCGTTCTAGCCGGGGACATCATTAGTTATCCGTTAATCAATCGTAATATATCATTGTAGGTTACGGCAATCATTAATAGGAACAGCATGGCGAAGCCCACAAAATGGACCATGCCTTCCCGGCTCGGATCGATCGGCTTGCCCCGCAGCGCTTCGACACCGAGGAACACCAGCCGGCTTCCGTCCATCGCCGGGATCGGCAGCAGGTTGAAGATCCCCAGGTAGAGGCTGAGAATCGCCGCCCAATACGTCAGCTGCACGATGCCCTGCTTCGCGATCTGGCCCGTTACTTCGAACGTCCGGACAGGTCCGCCCAGATCGTCCATGTTAAACTGCTTGATCAGCTGGCCGAAGCCCTGGAAAATGATCTTGGTCGTATCGACCATCGCGACTCCCGCTCCGCTGAACGTTTCGCCGATCGACGCTTTGCGGCTTGGCAGCTGCGGCGTAATGCCTACCTTGCCGCCTTCCTGGCCTTCCATTGCACGAGGTGTCAGCGTTACATTAAATACCTCGTCTCCCCGGCGGATCGTCCATTTCATCGGCTTGTCCTTGGATTTGGAGGTCAGATCGATCATTTTCTGATAATCCGCGCCGATCTGCACGCCATCGATCGATTCGATGATGTCGCCCTTCTTCAGGTTCGCTTCATAGGCAGGCATTCCTTTGGAGATGTCGCCGATCTGCACGTACGTCGGATTTTCCAGCGGAATCCCCGCCATCTGCAGATGGACCCCGAAGAGTACGAAGGCCAGAATAAAGTTCATCAGCGGCCCCGCAAAAATCGAAAGCGCGCGCTGCCCCACCGTCTTGCTGGCAAACTGGCGGTCTCTCGGGGCTATTTGCGTCTCATGGGATTTGGCGACCAGCATCGCCTTCGGATAAATCGGATACTGCTGGCTCTCGCCGTCCACGTTCAGGCGGACCTTCAAATCATCGACCATATCGATGAATTCCACTTCCCCGCGGATGACGTTCTTTCGGTTGTCCAGCTGATCCAGATATATCTTCTTGACTTCGCCGCCGCTGACGCGTACCGCGATGGTCTGGCCGGGGTGAATTTCCACGATTTCAGGATCTTCCCCCGCCATCCGGGCATAACCGCCAAAAGGCAGCAGCCGCAGCGTAAACTGCGTTTCATTCCGTTTATAAGAAAACAGTTTCGGACCGAAACCGATCGCAAATTCCCGTACCAGTATGCCGGCGCGTCTGGCAAAGTAAAAATGGCCCCATTCATGCACCGTCACGATGACGAAAAACATGAGTACCGTCAAAAATACTACCTGCACCATTTCCAAGCGTCGCATCCCCCTTAATTTGTCTGAGACCGAAGTTTCTGTCGCATCTATATCATCAGATGGATTAAAGCCCACAGCGCGAAAAGAAGCTCGTCTTTAATTCAGTCTATATAGATTATCATTATTCTCCGGTCCCGCACAAGAGAATCACATTCTCGTCATTTTTTAAAATCAGGGGAGTAGAGTGATGTATTGTTATGCCGCTTGCGTGCCCGCTTACAACTTGGCAGCAAGCAGCCGCGTGTTCCGGTCGCACTCCTCAATGTCCGCCAGCTGCGGATTCGAAATGTTGGCGTGCCGGTCAAGCACTTCCTCAATAATATCCTCTATTTGTAAAAACGAAATCTCCCTGTTTAGAAACCGGCCTACCGCCACTTCGTTGGCTGCGTTAAAAGCGGTGGTTGCTGTACCACCCATTTTACCACATTCAAAGGCAAGTCTTAAACAAGGGAACCGCTCCATGTCCATTTCTCTAAAATGCAGCTTGCCCACATCGGCCAGCGACAGCCGTTTGGCAGGCGAATCCCAGCGTTCCGGGTAGGTCAGTGCGTACTGGATCGGTACGCGCATGTCCGGATTGCCCAGCTGGGCGATGATACTCGTATCGCGGAACTCCACGAAAGAATGAATGATGCTCTCGGGGTGAAGCAGCACGTGGATCTGCTCATACGGTAGGCCGAACAGCCAATGGGCTTCAATCACTTCCAGCCCCTTGTTGACCATCGTCGCCGAATCGATGGTGATTTTCGCCCCCATCGACCAGTTGGGATGCTTCAAGGCATCCTCCACCGTCACCGATTGGAGCTGCTCCCGGGTCAAATCCCGGAACGAACCGCCGGAAGCGGTCAGCGTGATGCCGGCCAGGTCATCGCGGCGTTCACCGTTCAGGCATTGAAATATAGCCGAGTGCTCACTGTCGATCGGCAGCATATTCACGCCTTTTCGCTTAATGGCCTCAGTGACAAGATGTCCTGCGGTTACAAGCGTCTCCTTGTTGGCCAGTCCAATGTGCTTCCCGGCTTCGATCGCCGCCAGCGTGGAATGGAGCCCCATGCTGCCTACCACTGCCGTTACTACCGTATCGGCGTCCGTGCCGGCCGCTACCTCCACCAGCCCTTCATTTCCATAGAAAATTTCCGTACCTAGCGAAACCTGCGTCTTCACCTGTTCAGCCAATTCTTTGGTCGCGACCGAAACCTTCTTCGGTCTGAACTGATGAACCTGCCGAAGCAGCAGCTCCACGTTCGACCCGGCCGCAAGCCCTTCGATTTGAAAATGCTCCGGATGCTTCGATACGACATCCAGCGTCTGCGTGCCGATCGAGCCGGTAGAGCCGAGAACGCTTAATTTCTTCATATTGAACCTTCTCTCGTATTAATAAGGCATCAGCATCATGATATGTACGAACGGAAATACGATAATCCAGCTGTCGCAGCGGTCCAGGATTCCCCCATGACCCGGCAGCAGATTTCCCGAATCTTTGATGCCGTATACACGCTTGTACGCCGATTGGACCAGATCCCCAAGCTGACCGGCCACCGCGCATGCCAGGCCGATCGCCAGCGCTCGTCCGATCGTGAGCAGACCGCCCGACAGAAGCGCAAAGACCGCCGATGTCAACATGGCGATGATGACACCGCCAAGGGCGCCTTCGATCGTTTTATTCGGGCTGATCGCCGGCCACAGCTTGTGGCTGCCGATCCATTTGCCCACGAAGTACGCTCCTGCATCGCTCGCCCAGATCGACACCAGCAGCAAAAACGTCCAAAACACCCCGTGCCCATCCGGGGCGCTGCGGGATTCGGCAATGTACGAAAAGCCGACGCCCACATAAACGGCTCCCAGAAAGAGCAGGGAGGTCATCTGAATGCCCACCTTGTTTTTGGTAACGACGGTCACCAGCAGGAACAGGAACAGAAGCAGCCAGATGACGTGCCCAAGTGGAAGCGGAAAGCTGATATCCAGCAGCTTCCACGGGAACATAAACACAAGCACGCCCAGGTATCCCAGCATGGCCGTACCGCTAAACGGGGATACCCGGGTCATTTTTACAAATTCATAATATCCGATCATTGCCATCGCCAGGACTAGAATGTGGTACGGCAGGCCGCCAAGCAGGCAAAATCCCAGAAAAACGACACCCGCAACAATTCCTGTGATCAGTCGTTGTTTCAACGGTATTCATCCCCCATCAGGCTAAGTCAGTCCGCCGTATCGACGCGTTCTGCGCTGGTATTCAGCAACCGCTTCGTATAAATGATTTCGGTTAAATTCAGGCCAGTAAATATCAGTAAACCACATTTCGCTGTATGCGAGCTGCCACAGCATGAAATTGCTGAGCCGCATTTCGCCGCTCGTCCGGATAATGAGGTCCGGATCCGGCATGCCTCCCGACAGCAAATGACGGTCAATCAGCTCAGGGGAAATGTCGTCAGGCGACAGCGCGCCTTCCTGAATTTGCTTGCCCAGCTCCTTCATGCAATCCGTCATTTCCTTACGGCTGCCGTAGTTGAGGGCAAAATTGAGGACAAGCCCGTCATTGCCGGCCGTCCGGCGCATCGCTTCCTCCATGGCATTCAGCGTATGCTGCGGCAGACCGTCGCGGTCACCCATCATGCGGACCTGCACATTTTTTTGGATCAATTCGTCCAACTCGATCGCCAGAAATTCCTGCGGCAGACGCATCAGAAAGTCGACTTCGTCTTTGGGACGCTTCCAGTTTTCCGTAGAGAAAGCATACAGCGTTAAATATTTAATGCCCAGCTCGTCGGCAGCAATGGTTGCCCGCTTCACTGCCTTCATCCCGGTCTGGTGCCCGACGATTCGCGGCAGCCCACGACTTTTGGCCCAACGCCCGTTGCCGTCCATAATGATGGCCACATGCTCAGGAACGTTGTCCACGGATCGCTCTGGCAAAAGCTGCGGGTCCTTCTGTTTCCACCACGATCGAACTCGTTTGATCATTCTAGTTCCTCCAAGCGGGTTTCTGCAAAAAAGACACAAACCCCACCATAAAAGGAGGGGCCGCAAGTCTCTTATACTTCCATGATCTCTTTTTCTTTAGCTACGAGCACCTTGTCGACTTCCGCAATAAATTTATCCGTCGTCTTCTGGATGTCTTCCTGATGACGGTGCGATTCATCCTCAGAAATATCGGTTTTCTCCATCTTTTTGATGTCGTCGTTGGCATCTCTGCGAATGTTGCGGATCGCCACTTTCGCCTCTTCGCCGAACTTCTTCGTCAATTTTACGAGTTCCGTGCGGCGTTCTTCGGTCAGCGGCGGAATCGAAAGACGAATGATGTTGCCGTCATTGGCCGGCGTAAGTCCGAGGTCGGACTTCATAATCGCTCTTTCGATATCGGCCAGCGAAGATTTGTCCCAAGGCTGGATGAGCAGCGTGCGCGGATCCGGCGTGCTGATGTTGGCCAGCTGGTTCACCGGTGTCATCGCTCCATAATACTCCACTTGGATTCGGTCAAGCAGTGCCGGGGCGGCGCGGCCGGCGCGCAGTGTGGCGAGGTCTCTCTTCAATGCGCCGATGGCTTTTTCCATGCGTTCTTCTGCGTGTTTTTTTACCGTTTCTGGCATTAGTCTACGCTCCCTTTAACAATCGTTCCGATTTTTTCACCCAAAACGACCCGTTTGATGTTCCCTTGCTCGGTAACAGCAAATACGATCAGCGGAATGTTGTTGTCCATGCAGAGGGATGATGCCGTGGAATCCATTACACCCAGATTCTTGTTCAGCACGTCCATGTAAGTAAGCTGTTCATATTTCTCGGCCGTACTGTCTTTGAACGGATCGGCGGAGTACACGCCATCCACTTTGTTTTTGGCCATCAGAATCACTTCGGCCTCGATTTCAGCCGCACGCAGGGCAGCGGTTGTATCGGTCGAGAAGAACGGGTTACCCGTTCCTGCGGCAAAAATGACCACACGGCCTTTCTCCAGGTGGCGGATCGCTCTGCGGCGGATATAAGGCTCTGCAATTTGCTGCATGGCAATCGATGTCTGTACGCGCGTCGGCACGTCGATTTGCTCCAGGGCATCCTGAAGCGCCAGCGAATTCATGACCGTCGCGAGCATCCCCATGTAGTCGGCTGTCGCGCGGTCGATCCCGCTGGAACTGCCGGCGATGCCGCGCCAGATGTTGCCGCCGCCGCAGACGATTGCAACCTGAACGCCAAGATCCACCACTTCTTTGACTTGCTCTGCAATGGATCCGATCGTTTCCGCATCGATACCATAACCGTTCTGACCTGCGAGGGATTCCCCGCTGACCTTCAAGACAACTCGTTTAAATACAGGCTGTTCCAAATGTTTACCCTCCACTTTAAAGACATCACCATATGGCGCCAGTTGCTGCAACTAACGTTCGGCGGGCCCTATCCGGTAAACACCACACCAAACCGATGTCATTCTCTTCAGAAAAAAACGTCTGCTCTTTTAAAAAAGAGGGAACACTGCGTGTTCCGCTCTTCTCTTGTTCTAGTTATAGATGCCGCAAAAAAAGGGCTCTTATTGTTTAACTTGCGCCATAACTTCTTCAACGAAGTTGTCGACTTTTTTCTCAAGACCTTCGCCCAGTTCGTAACGAACAAAGCGGCGGATGGAGATGTTTTCGCCGATGGTGCTGATTTTTTCGTTCAGCAGCTGAGAAATCGTTTTGTCCGGATCCTTAATGAAGGATTGCTCCAGAAGGCAGAACTCTTCGTAGTATTTACCGATGCGGCCTTCAACCATTTTTTCAACGATTTTTTCAGGCTTGCCTTCGTTCAAAGCTTGAGCTTTCAAGATTTCTTTTTCTTTCTCTACTTCTGCTTGAGGCACTTCTTCGCGGGAAACGTAACGCGGGCTCGAAGCTGCAATATGCATAGCGATGTCGCGAGCGAACTCTTTGAACTGGTCTGTTTTACCAACGAAGTCGGTTTCGCAGTTGATTTCAACCAGAACGCCGATTCTTCCGCCGGCGTGGATGTAAGCTTCTACAACGCCTTCCGTAGCTGCGCGTCCAGCTTTGTTTGCTGCTGCAGCCAGACCTTTTTCACGAAGGAGTTCTGTTGCTTTGGTGATATCACCGTTTGCTTCTTCCAGCGCTTTTTTGCAATCGAGCATACCTGCGCCTGTTTTTTCACGAAGTTCTTTTACCGCACTAGCACTTACTGCCATCGAATATTCCCTCCAAATAGGATGCTAATTTTTCAGCCAGGCGTCACACCTGATCTTTGTTTTCATCTTAAAAAAAGGGCAGTGAGAGGTTATCCACCTACCAACCACCCTTTTCATTTAATTCATGTCTATATTACGTAACTGTCGAAACTTAGGCAGAAGTTTCTTCGCCTTGGTGAGCTTCCACCACAGCGTCAGCCATTTTGCCAGTCAACAGCTTAACGGCACGGATCGCGTCGTCATTACCAGGAATAACGTAGTCGATTTCGTCCGGATCGCAGTTCGTGTCAACGATACCTACGATTGGGATACCCAATTTGCGGGCTTCGGCAACCGCGATGCGCTCTTTGCGCGGATCGATGATGAACAGGGCGCTTGGCAGGCCTCTCATGTTCTTGATGCCGCCCAGGAATTTCTCAAGACGATCTTTCTCTTTGCGGAGAAGGATGACTTCTTTCTTAGGAAGAACAGAGAATGTGCCGTCTTCTTCCCATTTTTCGAGTTCTTTCAAACGGTTGATCCGTTTTTGGATCGTTTCAAAGTTAGTCAGCGTTCCGCCGAGCCAACGTTGGTTGATGTAGTACATACCGCAACGTTCTGCTTCTTCTTTGACGGAGTCTTGGGCTTGTTTCTTCGTGCCGACGAAAAGAATTGTTCCGTTCTCTTCTGCCACGCTTTTCACGAAGTTAAAAGCTTCTTCGACCTTTTTAACTGTCTTTTGCAGGTCAATAATGTAAATTCCGTTTCTTTCAGTGAAGATATATTTATCCATTTTCGGGTTCCAGCGACGTGTCTGGTGACCGAAGTGAACGCCAGCTTCGAGAAGCTGCTTCATGGAGATAACTGCCATCTTCACACACCTCCTAAGTTTGGTTTTTTATTGTGTCCTCCGCTGCTTTCATTTCCCGTCAAGACTCTCCATATGGAAAGCACCCTTTACGAAATCCGACAGCGTGTGTTTTAACACCGTCATTTAATATACCATATCTAAAAGCTCGATGCAACGCCTAAGGGACGGCTTTTTTTACATGCAAAAAACCGTCCAGCCGATTGTCGTTAGCGTGACGGTTTTGTCGTAATTTTAGCGATGATGGAACTGAATTCCTCGCCGGGTGAAAACGTGTATTGGCCGGTCTGGATTTTCGTGCTGATCTTAAGCGATCGGCCTTTTTGCACGAATTGGTCGGCGTCGGCGATGACCCCCGCCTTCTCCAGCTTGCCGGCGACGTCTTCCAAGTTGTTTCCGCTGGCGATTTTCACTTCAACCGCTTTGGCCGCCGGCACAGAAGGCGTTTGCGGCTGCTTGGCTGCTGAAGCCTCACCGGATCCCGGAGTGACCGACTTCGGCTGCTTAGAAGCGGCAGGCTGCTGCGGCTTATCCGGCTGTTTGCCCGCGTCCGTAGCCTTCGGCGCCTTCGCTGCGTCTCCTTTGGGAACCGAGCTCTGCTCAACCATCTGCTGCTTCCATTCCTCCTCAGTCATCAGCTTGTCCTCCTTGCCGACGACCTTCAGGTCCATCGTCTCCGCCTGCTGCTCAAGCTCTTCCTTCGTCAGGCTGGCAGCTGACGGGACCTCTCCGGCCGGGCGGCCGGTACCCTGCCCAAGGATCATCAGCTGCAGCAGGAGGGCTCCAAGCAGGAGACCGAGGCCAAGTCCCATCATGAATGTCCGATTTCTGATCACAGCGTCTCCTCCTGTTTCGCAAGCTGAAGAATCAACTGGATTTCGCCGCGGTGCATGCCGGTCATTTTTCCGATCGCATCAATAGATTTGCCTGTGTCGTACAACTCAAACAGCTCCGGATACCTGTCCCTGATCGATGGCTGCTGCTCAGGCAGCGTTGATTCCGTTCCATCCTGACCCTCTAAATCTGCACCAGCCGCAGCTGCTGACTCCAGGAAAGCTTCCGGCTCCACGGCCGCGGCCGTTTCACGGCTAACCGTGGCCTGTCCGGCAGGCAGGCTCTCCATTTGCGAAAGCCTGGCATCCTGCTGCGCAACCTGCTGTTCAAGCGAAACGAGCCGCTGACGCATCTCCGACAGCTGTTCCTGCTGGGACAGCTGCTTGGCCGCCATATCCTGCTTCATTTGGGAAACCAGCTCGACGAGCTCCACGTTTTCATTTTCAATTTCGGCCATGTACTGCTCCAGTGTAGCCTCGACCTGCTTGACCACGCTGCCCTGCTGGCTCTGCTCCTCCTTCCGTTTAGGAAGCATCATGGCATACACCAACGCGGCAGCGCCCAATATAACGACGATTAACCAAGGTTCCAAGTAGCGGTTCTCCTTTGACTGTAATATTCATGACGGGGCAGCGTCTCATAGGGACACATCCAGATGATGTCCCTTGAAGGGGTGCTGCGCACTTTGCAGGTCCTCATGCTCCTCTGCCGATTTGCTTGCGGTTTGATTACGCCGATGCCTGTTCCGTCCGCCCTCATCCCGAACGGCGGCGTCCGCCGCTTCGTCCACCGATTCGCTGCGCTTGCTCATTTCCGCTGTTTCCTTAAGCTGCTGTTCGGCCAAAAACTGCTGATCCTGTGCAGGCCGGTGCTGGAGCTCGTTTTGCACCTTCCCGGCCTCGCTGGTCCGTGGGATCGCAATTTGCATTTCAACCGCCTTCATACTCATTCGTCTTCCCCCTCTTATCGATAGGAATCGTATCCAGAGTACTTTGCTTCTTTTTAGAGATTGTTCAAAAAGACCGCTTTTGATAAGAAAACCGTCTATCGACGTACCTTCAAAGAAGACAGACCGCGTTTAAAGGTAATTTTTCTTGCAATATCAGGAAGCAATGGCTCTGGATGTTTATACTTTCTGATATTATAAGAAAACCAATCGAGGCCAGAAAACGACCTTTTTGAACTCGCACTTTATATTAAATGTACGGAGCCATCGTAATATCGCCCTCATGATAATAAAATGAAACCCGTTCCGCCGGGTCCTTAATAAATCTGGTGTATCTGCCGATAACTATTTTAGAGCCTCCGTAGACCACTTTTACGACGTCGACGCGGGCCCGCACTGAATCTTCCAATGTTTTCTCGATTTCCAGTATACGTTCTTTCGCTTCCATCTGCTCACGGTCATTCGATTTCTTGGTGGCGTTCAGTTTGAGCCTAAGCGCCATCTTGTCGGGCGGTAGCTGTCCTGAAGCAGCCAGCTGATTCAACAAATACAATGCCTTGTCCGTCTTGTCCTGCGCCTCCGCCAGCTGCCTGATCTTGCCCCGCAGGTCGGCCAGCTCGTTTCTAAGCTCTGGCAGAACACCCACCTCAATCGTCGTCATGGTGGACATGCTGTTGCCGATGGTTCTGGCAATGACCCGCTCCCCCGCCTGAATGACTCCGCCGACGATCAGCCCTTTGGTAGCGTTGCACAGTACGTTTCTTCCTGCCCGGATGTTGGAGTGCATGATGCTCTGCGAGACGATGACATCTTCCCCGGCGATGACGTTGCCGTCCTGGATGAAAGAGCTTTTTACATGTTGGCCCGCTTTCACATAACCTTTGTTATAACCGATGATCCCGCTCGTAATTTCAATGGACCCTTCCGCTTCCAGCTCCGCGCCCTCTACGCCGCCGACCACGCGGATATCCCCTGCCGCTTTCACACGGAATCCGGTCAGAACGTTCCCACGGATGACCACGGTACCGACAAAGTCGATGTTGCCCACACTGTAATCCACGTCCCCATTCACCTCATAGACGGGAAAAACGTTGATTTTTCCTTTATCCGTCGTGGCGATCAGGCCGTCGATGGCGGCATACATGGCTGTGTTTTCCGGGTCGACCACCACATTTTTTCCTACCTTAAAATAGGCTTCTTTGCCGGGCTTGAACGGAATCATTTCCCCGGTAACGCTGAGTCCCGGTTTGCCAGGCTCGGGCGGAATCCGTTTGGCGATCAGCTGGCCCTTCATGACATTGTTGAGACTGATCAGTTCTTTATAGTCCACTCTGCCGTCTTCGGTCTCGAGCGGCCTGTGCTCCTTGTCATCTCTGAGGTTGAAGGCATACTCGATCCGGCCGTCCTTGCCGCTGACGGGCTGCTCACCGAAGGCAATCGCGGTCCGTCCAAACATGTATTCCTGAGGATGGCTGCAGATCCGGCTCAGGACCGCCTGGTCCATGCCGAACTGGACTTGATGGCTCCTCAAAAAGAGCTGAAGCTCTTCCTCCGTCACCTCAAAATCCTCGGAACGCTTGGAGAACTGCAGATAGGCGACGCTTTTATCCTCCGAAAAGGTAATATCCAAATAGGTTTCAAGCGCGATTGGAGCTGTCAATCGTTTTCCTCCTTTCTACTCGTGCAACGGTTAATCGTTTTGCATCAGTAAATCCCGGTGCTTCTCCAGCGTTGCGCGCAGCCGTAAAATGGCCTTGGAATGAAGCTGGGATATTCTTGAAGGTGAAAGTGACATGACCTCTGCTATTTCGCTTAAAGATAAGTCCTCATAATACAGCAGGGATACGACGGTTCTTTCTTTCTCGGTAAGCTTCTCAATCCCTTTGACGAGAGACTCCCGCAAATAAAACTCGTTGACTTTGTAATCCGGATTTTTGGCTTTGTCGTCGACCATCACGGACAGACGCGTCTCGGATTCCTCCTCACGGATCGGGTCCTCCAGCGAGCAGAGTGACATGACCGCGACTTCCTGAAGCATCTGGTGAAAATCTTTCTCGGATACGTTCAAATATTCACTCATCTCCAAGTCCGTCGCAGACCTCAGGTGCCTCTGTTCGAGCTGCTGATAGGCATCCTCAATCCGCTTGGCCTTCTCCCGGACGGAACGGGGCACCCAGTCCCCCTGCCGCAGAGAGTCGAGAATAGCTCCCCTTACCCGGAAAGAAGCGTAGGTCTCAAACTGCAGTCCGCGTTTATAGTCAAATTTGTCAATAGCATCAATCAGGCCCATGACGCCGTTGCTGGCCAGATCATCCTTGGAAACATTCCTTGGAAGACCGATGGCAAGGCGGCTGGAAACATAATCCACGATGTGGAGGTGTTTCTCGATCAGGGACTTTTTTGCTTCAATATTTCCGTGTTCTTTCCATTGCTCCCAGAGCTCGGCATGATTCAGGTGAGAAGCTTTGCGCTCGCTCATTTCCCCCACCCCCTATTTTTCTGACAGGTGTCGAACGGCTTTCGCCAGTTCTTCCGGATCTTTCGCCGAAACCAGCTTCGGCGGATTGAGTGGTGTAAAGCCTCCCCCATCTTCTTGAACGGAGGCGGGCTTCGGCGTCAACAGATCATTTAACTCATCGCTCTCATCCGGGGTCGTCACATCGAACCGGGCACCCCGCTCCTGTTCGGTTGCTGCCTCCTGCTCCGCTTCGGGAACGCTGACCACACCCCATACCCAGCGGAGCAAAAAGGCGAGCAGAAACCAGATGACAAAGGATATCAGCCCTCTGATCAAGCTGGTCATAAACAGGTTGTTTCCCATCGAGATCAGCAGCGTCAGCACGAATCCGACAGTACCAAACACAAGGTTAAACAACAAATTTCCTTTCATGGCTACAATTCCTTTATACCCATTTGTACACTGCGCACGGACAGGATTCCGCTGCCTGAATCCAGTTCAATGGTTCGTCCGTGACTTCCGCCCGTGTCTTCGGCGATTAACGGGATATGAAGATTTGACAGCATCATTTTGCATGATTCCACATTCCTGGGGCCGATTCTCATCGTATCCCCGGTACCGGCCATCAGGAACATTTGCGATCCTCCGGCCATCTTGGCGACAATTCTGGAAGGCGAGGCACCCATGGCCACCAGCCGCTCCAGCAAAGCAGGCACTGCGGTATCCGCATATTTGGCGATATTCAGCTGCCCTTCACGGGCAATGTCTGAGGACGGCAGCATAATATGAGCCATACCCGCAATTTTGAGCAGAGGGTCGTGCAGGGTAATTCCGACGCATGATCCGAGGCCCAGCGTGCGGATGACCCCGGGATCGCGCACGACGTTCATGTCGGCCATGCCTACTTTAACGATGCTTTGCTCTTCAATCATTCTCTAGAGGCACTCCCAGGGCTTGAAAAATTTTCGCGAACGAGTCCGGATCGGGGATCAGAAAGAACTTCCCTTCCACCTCATGATCGCCCTCGAGAAAAGTCGTATCGATCAGCAGCGCATCGTCACCCATTTGGCCAAACTGGAGCAGCCCGTAGCTCAAAACAGCGCCGGCCATGTCCATCGCAAGGCCAGGGACCGTCGGGGACAAATCCAGCTTCGTAAAGTCGGCGAGCGAGGACAGGTACGAGCCGGCCAAAATATTGCCGATCTCGCAGAGTGCCGATTGTTCCATCTCATCGAACATCCCATCCTGATCGACCTGCATGCCGGCCAGCCTCTTCAGCAGGCTTTTGGCTGCTTCCGGGCTTAGAATAAAGAACAAATTACCTGGAGCGTCGCCTTCCACCCTGAGAAAAATAGCAATGACGATTCGCTCGGCCCCGCCGACCCTGTCGGCAATCTCTTCAAAGGGAAGCAGCTGCACTTTGGGAACCGCCATATCGACTGGCTTATCGAGCAGGCGGGACAGCGCCGTTGCCGCATTGCCCGCCCCGATATTGCCGACTTCCTTCAGGACATCCATTTTGAATTCCTTAAAATGCTTAAAGACCTCCACGAACTACTCCTCTAGGCTTTCCAGCTGAATAATTTCGCTCTTCTTCAGCACCTCGGACAAGTTCAGCATGATGAGCAGACGGTCATCGCCGATTTTTGCCACGCCGTCCAGGTATCTGGCCTTAATGCCACCGACGACTTCCGGCGGAGTCTCGATCCGGTCTCTGTTCAGATCGATGACGTCATTGGCCGAATCGACGATAAAGCCGACTTCCATTTCGCCTACCACCACGATAATGATCCGCGTTTGGTCCGTATGTTCGGTTTCCGGAAGGCCGAAGCGTCCCCGCAGGTCGATCACCGGAATAACGACGCCCCGCAGGTTGATGACGCCCCTAACGAACGTGTATGTCTTCGGAACGCGTGTAATGGGAAGCATGCGCTCAATCGTTTGGACTTTGTCGACTTCGATTCCGTACTCTTCACTGCCCAGCTTAAATACAATGACTTTGATATCTTCTCCCATGCCCTAAACCTCCTTATTTAAATGCGGCGTATTTGCAATTCTTTACTGTCGCCGCAAGCCTTCCTTTATCGCAAACCTTCCTATTTAATGAAGACGTTCGGGTCCAGAATCAAGGCCACCTGGCCGTCGCCCAGAATGGTTGCCCCCGAGATTCCTTTGATTTGCGGCAGATACTTGCCAAGGTTTTTCAGGACGATTTCGTTTTGTCCGATAAATTCGTCGACGGCCAAAGCCGCCAAACGGTCTCCCTTATGGATGACGATGATCTCGGTTTCACTTTCGTCCTCTTCATTAAAGTCAGGAACTTCAAAAATGCGGCTCAGCGAAATGAGCGGGATCATCGATCCGCGGAAATCCACCATTTTGTTGCCATGCACTTGGCGGATCTGTTCCTTCTTAACGATGCCGGTTTCCACGATCGAGCTGAGCGGGATGGCATATTTCTCGGATCCCATCTTCACGAGCATCGCGGCGATGATCGACAGGGTGAGCGGCAGCTGCACCGAGAAATTGGTTCCTTTCCCCGGCGTCGAATAAATGGTCACCTGCCCGCCGAGCGAAGTGATCTTTGCCTTCACGACATCCAGTCCGACTCCCCGGCCCGATACGTCGGAGATTTTCTCGGCGGTGCTGAAGCCCGGCGCGAACAGCAGCTGGTGCACCTGCTCGTCCGACATGCCCTTCGCTTCCTCCTCGGTGACGATGCCTTTCTTCAGCGCGGATTTCAGGACGTTGTCGCGATAGATGCCGCGCCCGTCTTCTTCAATTTCGATAAAGACGTGATTCCCGCTGTGGAAAGCCCGAAGGTGTACGGTACCCGTCTCCGGTTTGCCGGCGGCAACCCGATCCTGGGGCGACTCAATGCCGTGGTCGACCGCATTGCGCAAAAGGTGAACGAGCGGATCCCCGATCTCATCGATAACGGTCCGGTCAAGCTCTGTTTCTGCGCCGGTAATGACCAGCTCCAGCTTTTTATCCAGCGATTTGGCCAGGTCGCGGACCATCCGCGGAAACCGGCTGAACACCGTATCGACCGGCACCATTCGCAGCTTCAGGACAATATTTTGCAAATCGGAGCTGACGCGGCTCATGTGTTCTACGGTCTCCGTCAAAGCATGGTTCTGCACCTCCGAAGCCAGCTGTTCCAGGCGTACCCGGTCGATCAGCAGCTCGCTGAACAGGTTCATCAGCACATCGAGCCGTTCGATATCAACCCGGATCGTGCGGGCCGGGGCACCGCCGGTTTTGGCGGCCGGCTTGGCGGCTGCCGCTGGCTTGTTATCCTTGCTCTCTGCCGCTGGCGCAGCGGCTGCCGGAGCGGCAGTGTCCGGTTTCGTTTCTTCGGCCACAGCCGCCGCGGATTGAGCGGATGCCGCCCCCATCTCGGCCATTTGCTGCAAGGATTCGTGATCGAGTTCTACTACTGATGCTTGGTCAATCTCCGAAACGTTCAAAATTTGCTGTTTGAGTTCGGCAGGATCTTTTTGTGTTATGTAGTAGAGTGAGAAGCTTTTTTCGAATTTTTCCTGCTCAATATCCTGCACGGTTGGATGGGACTTAATGACTTCGCCGGACTTCTCCAGCAAATCAAACACCATATAGGCGCGGACCGCCTTCAGCTGGCAATCGTCCCGAATGGCGACGTCAATATACAGCACGCGGTGCCCTTCCCCTATGGACTGCTGTAAAACGGAGTATTGAAATTCATCAAGCTGGATGGCGGTATTGGTTTCTTGCTTGGCCGGAGCGGAGCCTGCGGACTTCGCGCTGCCGGAGGAAGGGGCTTCTCCGCGAACGATCGCCTGAAGGTCGGCAACGATTGCCGATACGTCGGCTTTCCCTTCGCCGCCCTGGGTAATATCCTCCACCATAGCCTCAAGTGCATCGAGCCCTTTGAACAGCGTGTCGAAGATAAAGTCCTGCATCGCCAGCTTTTCGTTCCGTACCAGGTCGAGAACGTTCTCCATTTGGTGGGTCAGCGACGCCAGGTCCTCGAAGCCCATCGTAGCCGCCATCCCTTTCAGCGTATGAGCCGAGCGAAAAATAATCTGGACGATGGAGAGATCATTCGGTGTCTGTTCGAGCAGCAGCATGTTTTCATTCAAGGATTGCAGATGATCATTGGACTCATCGATAAACATGGATAAATACTGATTCATGTCCATTATGAGACACCTCCTAATAAGTTTGCTTTCCGTTGCCTACAGCCTGGACGAGCCCTGCGGCAATATTGTGAAGCGGTAATACATGACTCACGCAGCCAAGTTCCACTGCGGAACGCGGCATGCCGTATACGATGCAGGTCTCCTCGCTCTCCGCAAACGTACTGGTAACCCCGGCATCGTACAGCCGCTTCATCATCTTTGCCCCGTCGCTTCCCATCCCGGTCATCAGCACAACGTGGCGTTTCAGGGATGGAAGCTCAAGCAGGGATTCGAACATGACATCCACCGACGGACGGTGGCCGCCCACCGGACTCTCCTCCGTCAGCGAGATCATTAAGCCCCGGCTCTGATCCGGCACGATTTTCGTATGATAGCCGCCCGGGGCAATATAAGCGAACCCTGGCTCCAATGCCATTCCCTGCTCGGCTTCAACCACGGTCAGCGGGCTGAACGTATTCAGCCGTTGGGCGAGGGATTTCGTGAAATTGGGCGGCATATGCTGCACGATAACAACGGGTGCCGGAAAATCGGCCGGAATGCCCTCAAGGAGCGTCTTCAGCGCCCGCGGTCCGCCTGTGGAGCAGCCGACCGCAACAAGCTGCGTATACGCGGTTGCTGCCCTGCCCTCCGCTGTCCGACTGGGCTTGGCGGCATCCGTTCCCGCCGGCTTGGTTGTTTTCGCTTCTTGCGCCGAAGGAGCGGATTCCAGCACCTGGTGCGTCAGTTCGCGCGTTGTCCTGCTACTCGGGGAGTCCTGATGTTTCTTTCCTGCTCCAGGCTTGGAAAGCTTCGTCGCCTTGGGCTTGTCTGGCTGCTGCAGAACAACCTCCTTATCGGGAGCGCTCTCCTGCGCGGCTGCCCCGTTACGAGCGCCGGTTTCTTTCGCCAGGTCCGGGAGCGGACGCTTCCGCCCAAGCTTTGGCAGGACTGGCGTTGAAACCGGTGCAGCCGCGGCGGGCTTGTTCTTCCGCTTCTCTTCCTCCGCTTTCCAAAGCGCTCTCCGTTCCTTGGCCGACATAGCTGCCTTCATCTGTTCAAGCAGGGCATCCCGAACGTCATCGATCTGCTGCGCATGCGCTACGGACGGCTTGCGGATAAAATCAAACGCTCCGGCTTCAAGCGCCTTGATCGTCTCCCTCATGCCGGCCTCATTGATGCCGGACAGCATGATTACCGGCAGCGGATGCGCCTGCATAATGACCGTAAGCGCTTCGAGTCCGTTCATCACCGGCATCTCCACGTCCATCGTGACGATGTCCGGCTGCTGGCTTAAAATTTTGTCTACGGCTTCCTTTCCGTTAACGGCCGTATCAACGACCCGAAATGCGGGATCCTTTTCAATGAGATCGGATACGATCTTCCGCATGAAAGCCGAGTCGTCCACTACTATGACTTTGTATGGCGTCATGCCGCTTGTTCACCTCTGTTCCTTAGTACAGAAAATCATTTTGTACGACGAAGCCATTTATGCATAAACCCTTTGATTCCTGTCAAGGCACTTGGTTCCGGGGGAGCCGGTACGAGCAAGTAACGGTATGCGATCCGCTGCAGATCCTTCGCTGCATTGCAGTTCGGGTATGCAAGGGAGAAGGGAACCTGCTTCTTCACAGCTTGTACAACATGACTGTCATCTGCGATGTAACCCAGCATGGTCGTTTCCACGCCCAGAAAACGCCGGGCCGCCATGGCGATTTTGTCGGCGGTTTGAGCCGCTTCCTTCTCATCGCCCGCCCGATTAATGATCAGCTTGAAGGTAACGCCCGGTTCCGCGCCGCTGACCACCTTGATTAAAGCGTAGGCGTCGGTGATTGAGGTCGGCTCCGGGGTGGTCACAACCAGGCATTCATCCGCCGAACGGATAAAATTCAGGTTCTCCTTGGACAGCCCCGCGCCGGTATCAAAGATGATATAGTCCATCTCGTCTGCCAGTCCTTCAATCTGCTCCGTAAAATAAGCCAGATCCTGCTCGGAGAGTGACAGCAGCTCGGATAACCCGGAGCCGCCGGCGATAAAAGACAACGAATGCGGTCCTTTCTCGATGATTTCGCTCGCCGACTTCTCACGCTGGAGCAAATGGTACAGGTTGAATTTGGGCGAGATGCCCATCAGTACATCGATATTGGCCATACCGATATCGGCGTCAAACACCAGCACTTTCCGTCCCATCGCCTGCAGGGCAAGGGCAAAGTTGAGCGTAAAGTTCGATTTGCCTACGCCTCCCTTTCCGCTTGTGACGGTGATCAGCTTGGCGGTTTTCCCCTTCCCGGTCAGCCTCGGTTCCATTCCGGCTTCGGCTCCTCTCCCGCCGGATCCCTGCTTCCGGATCAAATCCCTTAATGCTTGTGCCTGGTCCATCATGGCGCCTCTTCTCCAAGCAGCATACCGCACAGCTTCTTGCTGTCCGGAAGCAGAAGGTCTTCAGGCACGTTCTGGCCGTTGGTCATATAGGACAGGTACAGCGGGTATTCCCGGATCAGGTTAAAGACGGAGCCGCAGCTTCCGGTCTCATCCAGCTTGGTGAAGATCACCTTGTCCAGCCCATACTTGCTGAAGTGTTCTGTGATCTTCTTCATATCCTGGCTCTTGGATGTCAGGCTGAGCACCAGATAGGTTTCGCTGTGGTCCGTGATGGCGGAAAACAGGCTTTGCAACTCCGAGACGAGCAGTTCGTTACGATAGTTGCGGCCGGCCGTGTCCATCAGGATGATGTCGCAGTCCTGAAGGCGCTGAAACGCCCGCTGCATATCACCGGGCGACTGCACGACCTCCAGCGGGACATTCAGGATGGAGGCGTACGTCCGAAGCTGGTCAACCGCCGATATCCGGTAGGTATCGGATGTGATCAGGCCAACTTTCCGGTGAAAACGCAGCAGCTGTTCCGCAGCCAGCTTGGCGATGGTCGTCGTTTTGCCGACCCCCGTAGGACCTGCGACATAGACGATCCGTGTCCGATTGGAAATGCCTCCGCCAAACCGCTCCGAAAGGAACGCCAGCACCTGGCTGCGTACATGTGCAAACAATTCCGCATCCCCGAGCGTCCGGCCGCTCTCTTCCCAATGATCGAAGGAAGAGGTAATCCACTCCTCGATCAGGTCGAAATCGACCTCCTGCTGGATCAGCCGCTCCTGCAGCTTCTCCAGCACAGCCGGCAGCTGCTGCTTCATCATCGATTGGCGGGAGATTTTGGCCATCCACGCCTTCATTTCCTGCAGCTCTTCCAGCAGCTTGGCCTCCACGCTGTTTCTGGCCTCCGGCTCTCTTTCCCCCGCCGGCTGAGGCTGTTCAGAGCGGTTGAGCGCTCCGGTGATCTGCCCCCGTTCCGAAAGAGGGAACGTTACGTTGGAAGGCGGCGTCTCGTTCGCAGCTGCTGATTCCCCATAGCTTGCCGTCTGGGTCACGGCCTTGCCGGCTTGAACGGATGTCATCTCCGCCCCCCAAGGCTCCGGACGCGCAGGAGCGGCCTCCGGCTGGGCTTGATCAGCAGAAACCTTGACGCCGGTAGCGGCAAGGGTCAGCTCGGCGGTCTTCTTGTATGCCTGCGGCACGGCCTTCTGTGGGACGGCCGCCTTTTGAGGAGCCGGGGCCTGCGCCTGCCGCTGTTTCGTTGCTGTATTCGCCTGTTCGTCTGCTTCCACCGCGGCGATGACCTCGATTTTTTTCTTCTTAAACATGCCCAGGAAGCCGCCCAGCTTGGTCTCCTTCGTGCTCAGAATGACGGCATCGCTGCCCAGGTCATTGCGGATTTGGAGCATAGCTTCAGGCATCGTATCGACCACATATCGCTTTACTCTCATAAGTTCACCACTCCGACACTTTGAATTTCTACATTGGGTTCAAGCTCGCTGTAAGAAAGAACCGGAATATCCTGCATGGTCCGCTCGATCACCTGGCGCAAATACATCCGGATGGTCGGCGAGGCAAGCAAAATGGGCTGCTGTCCCGATTGAAGCAGGCGGTTGATCTGCTCACTGAGTTTCTGGTACACCGTCTGGGTAGAAACAGGATCCATCGCCAGGTAGCTCCCCTGATCCGTCTGCTGGACGCTGTCGGCAATCTTTTTCTCCAGCGTTGGCCCTACTGTAATGACCTTGAGCGTCTCGCCTTCCCTTGAGAACTGCTGCGTAATTTGGCGGGATAATGCCTGCCGCACATACTCGGTCAGCACATCGGGGTCTTTCGTATATTGGCCGTAATCGGCCAGCGTTTCAAAGATCGACACCAAATCCCGAATCGATATTTTCTCACGAAGCAGCTTGGCCAGTACTTTCTGAACATCTCCGATCGACAGCACCGACGGAATGAGCTCGTCGACGAGAACCGGATAATTTTCGCGCAAATTGTCGACCAGCGTTTTCGTCTCCTGCCGTCCAAGCAGCTCGTGGGCGTGCTTTTTGATCAGCTCGGTCAAATGGGTCGCCACGACGGACGGCGGATCCACTACCGTATAGCCCGAAAGCTCCGCGCGATCCTTCGTCGCTTCGTCAATCCACAAGGCTGGGAGTCCGAAAGCTGGTTCCAAAGTTTCAATTCCCGTGATCGATTCGTCATCGTAACCGGGACTCATGGCCAGGTAGTGATTTAATAGTAATTCACCGCTTCCGACGGTATTCCCTTTAATTTTAATGACATATTCGTTCGGTTTTAGTTGAATATTGTCGCGGATCCGGATCACCGGGACCACAAGTCCCAACTCCAAGGCGCACTGTCTGCGGATCATAATGATCCGGTCAAGCAAATCTCCGCCCTGCTGTGTATCCGCCAAAGGGATCAATCCGTAACCGAATTCGAATTCGATCGGGTCCACCTGCAGCAGGTTGATGACACTTTCCGGACTGCGCACCTCTTCGATCTGCTGTTCCTCTTCCAGCTGTTCCACCTCGATCTGCTTTTTGTCCATGTTCCGCTGCATCCGGTAAGCGGCAAAAGCGAGCAGCCCGGCCAGCGGAAGCGTCGTGATGAGATGAATCGGAGTAAACAACCCAAGGAGGGCAATCGTCGCCGCCACAATGTACAGCAGCTTCGGGTACGACAGCAGCTGTTTGGTCAGATCGTTCGCCAAATTGCCTTCCGAAGAAGAACGCGTCACGATCAAACCGGAAGCCGTTGAAATTAAGAGTGCGGGAATTTGACTGACCAGACCATCCCCGATAGTTAGTACCGAGTAGGTGGACATCGCATCCTGGAAGGACAGGCCCCGCATGGCGATCCCGATAATAAAACCGCCGACCAGGTTGATCAACAGGATGATGATGCTCGCAATCGCGTCCCCTTTGACGAACTTGCTCGCACCGTCCATTGCGCCGTAAAAGTCCGCTTCGCGTTCTACTTTGCGGCGCCGCTCCCTGGCCTGCTGCTCATTGATCATGCCGGCGTTCAGGTCGGCGTCAATGCTCATCTGCTTGCCGGGCATCGCATCGAGTGTGAACCGGGCGGCGACTTCCGCCACGCGTTCCGATCCCTTCGTGATGACGATGAACTGCACGACGACCAGAATCAGAAAGACGATAAACCCGACGGCGATTTCCCCTCTGGCGATCCAGCTGCCGAACGTTTTGACGACGTCGCCGGCAAAGCCCTCGGACAGGATGAGCTTGGTCGTCGAAATGTTCAGCGCCAGCCGGAACAGCGTCGTAATGAGCAGAAGCGAAGGGAAAATGGAAAACTGCAGCGCTTCCTGCGTATTCATCGCGACGAGCAAAATAATGAGCGCGAGCGAAATATTGATGACCAGCAGCACGTCGAGCAGCCAGGACGGGATCGGAAGAATCATCATCATTACAATGCCGATGACGCCGGTCAGTATCGTTATCTCTTTTAATTTCAAAGCTTCCTTACCTCCGATCCCTTATCTCACTTTGCCTTTTAATTTATATACATAAGCCAGTACTTCAGCCACGGCTTGAAACAAATCGGCGGGAATCGAGTCCCCGATCTCCGCCCTTTGAAACAGCGCACGGGCCAGCGGCTTGTTTTCCATCGTAATCACGCCGTTTTCCTTGGCGATCTCCTTGATCCGAAGAGCCACAAAATCCTGCCCTTTGGCTACGATTTGCGGGGCTTCCATGTTTGAGCCCTCGTACTTCAGGGCCACCGCGAAGTGGGTCGGGTTCGTGATGACGACGTCGGCCTTCGGCACTTCCTGCATCATCCGCTGCATCGCCATCCGGCGCTGCCGCTCCCTGATCTTCCCCTTGATCAGCGGATCCCCCTCCATTTTTTTATACTCATCTTTAATGTCCTGTTTTGACATCCGAATGCTCTTCTCGAACTCATACTTTTGATACAAAAAATCCAGTGCGGCCATCACAAACAGGGCGGCCCCTATTTTTAGGCCGAGCGTCATCGTCAAACTGGCCACAAAATGAAACGTCTTCTCGATATTAACCTCGGACAGCTTGCCGATATCCGCGATAGCTCCTCTAAGCGTTTGATAAACGAGAAAGCCGATGATCACCAGCTTTAAGATCGATTTCGCGAACTCGACCAGAGAACGGACCGAGAATATATTTTTAAACCCCTTGATCGGGTCCAGCTTGCTGAATTTGGGCTTCAGCGATTCCCCCGTCAGCATGAAACCGACCTGCATCAAATTGGCGGCGAGCGCCATGACGACGACGGTAAGAAACACCGGCGCCAGCAGCAGCAAAATGTCGATGCCGTATTCCACGGCGAGGCTCATGACGTTGTTAATCGACAAATCCATGGTCAGGCGGTTCAGAAAAATGTCCTTGAACAGTCCGACAAGCCGCTCCTTGAACGATGAGCCGAACATGAGAAGGCTGAAAAAGGAAGCCAGCAGAACGACCGCGCCGGTTAAATCCTGGCTTTTGGCGACCTGGCCCTTTTTCCGGGTATCCTGCCGCTTTTTCGGGGTCGCTTTTTCGGTTTTTTCTCCGCCAAACAGCTGCAGATCCAGGGGATACCTGTAGGACACGTTCCTTCCCTCCATCCTCACATTACGCAGGCTTGTGACCGATAATCCCCAGAAGCGTCTGCATCGACTCAAACATGATCCCAAACAAGTCGCCGAAAATATAGGAAAAGCTCGGTACCAGCAAAAACAGAATCATCAGTCCGACAATAATTTTCAGCGGCATCCCGACGGCAAATACGTTAAACTGCGGTGCGGTGCGTGCCAGAAATCCCAGCCCGATGTCTGTCAGGAACAGCGCCGTGACGAGCGGAGCCGACATTTGAAAGGCAAGGACAAACGACTGGCCGAACGTCTTGATCAAAAATTCCGACAAGCTGCCGTCCGCCATTCTCATAAACAACTCGTTGGAAAGCGGAACCCAGTCATAGCTCCGGATGATGCCGTCCAGCAAATAGTGGTGCCCGTTCATCGTCAGAAACAGCAGCAGGGCGAACATGTATTTGAAGTTGCCCAGCATTGGCGCTGAGGTGCCCGTCATTGGATCCAGTACGTTCGCGATCCCGAAGCCGATCTGGATGTCGATGAAGGAGCCGGCCGTCTGGATTACCATAAACAGCACATAGGCGACGAATCCGAGCAGCAGCCCGATCAGCACTTCCCTGATGATCAAGAGGACGTACGTCACATCTGCCGGAACGCTCTGATGCACGCCATAAGTTAGGTACACAAGCGCAGATACGAAAAAAGCGATGCCTATTTTGAAAATATTCGGGACTCCTTTGGAAGAAAGCACCGGAACGACAACAAAAAAGGCTGTAATTCGACAAAAAATAAGCATAAAAACCGGCAGACTTTCCAGCAGCATGTTCATGAATAAGTCCGCCTATCCGATGTATTTGTACAAGTTGTCCAAAATGTTAAAAGTGAAGTCCACCAGCGTCGTCAGAATCCATGGCCCAAAGAAAAGAATCGCCAGCAGTACGGCCACGATCTTTGGCACAAATGCCAGCGTCTGCTCCTGAATTTGGGTTGTCGCCTGGAAAATGCTGATCACCAGACCGACGATGAGTCCCAGCAGCAGCATGGGCGCACTGACCTTCAGCACGGTATATACCGCCTGGCCGGCGAGACCGATAATAAATTCCGAATTCATGGCTGAGCATCCCGCCCCTTCTTCATACTCATTCAGGTATTAAAGCTCATCAGCAGCGACTTGACGACCAAATACCAACCGTCCACCAGCACAAACAGCAAAATTTTAAACGGCAGTGAGATCATGACCGGCGGGAGCATCATCATGCCCATCGCCATTAAGGTACTGGATACGACGATATCTATAATGAGAAAAGGAATAAAGATCATGAATCCCATCTGAAAGGCCGTTTTGAGCTCGCTGATCGCGAACGCCGGCACCATGACCGTGAGCGGAATGTCCTTGTAGGTATTCGGCTTTTCGATCTTGGTATATTTCATAAACAGCAGCAGGTCCTTCTCCCTTGTGTTGGAGAACATGAACTTTTTCATCGGTTCCGCCGCTTTGTCCAAAGCCTGCGTCTGTGTCAGTTCTCCTTTTAAATACGGCTGCAGGGCCACATCATTGATGGAGGAAAAGGTTGGCGTCATGACAAACAGCGTCAAAAAAAGAGCCAGCCCTACGATGACCTGGTTAGGGGGCATCTGCTGAGTTCCAAGCGACGTTCTGACAAAACCGAGCACGATCACGATCCGCGTAAAACTGGTCATCAGCACAAGCAGCGCCGGCGCGATGCTGATGACCGTGATGAGAAGCAGAATCGAGAGCGAGCTGGTGCTTGGCTTCCCTCCGGAGTCCCCTACCTGGATATCGATATTCGGTATCGGATCCGCAAAGGCGGCCGTCACCGAGAGCAGGCTGATCAATGTAACGATGATACAAACGAACAAAACCTTCTTTTTCATGGCTCCCTCAACCGATCTGTAGTATTGTCTTCCCGCAGGAGCTCTTCCATCTTCTCTTTACGGTTTGACATCCGGCGCAGCTTCTCGTCAAATACTTCATGAAATTCCGGCGTTTCCTCCAGGCTGATCTCCTCGGATACCGGTCCCGTTTTGCGCAGCTTTGCAGCAAGCTTGGCCACCAATGGCGATAACCCGTTTTGCGAGTATGCCGGATCCTGTTCAAACGATGCCAGGATGACGGCGACCTCGTCAGGGTCGGTGATTTTATCGACGAGGCGAATATCTTCGCCTACGCCGACCAAATATACGCTGCTGCCGATTTCAATGACCTGGAGCGATTTGTTCGGCCCCAGCCCGACAGCCCCCAGCGTCCGGATCGAACGGCTGCTGAACCAAGTTTTATTTTTCCGGCCGAGAAAACGGATCAGAAGAATAATGAGTGCAATAATCACCGCCAGGACGATGATGACATAAACCAGGCTGAGGGCGTAATTACCGGAGCCAGGAAGCGGCGTATCTGGATTACTCATCTAAAGTCCTAAACTCCCAGCGTCTTATTGATGGCTTCAATAACGCGGTCGGTCTGGAACGGTTTGACGATAAAATCCTTCGCGCCTGCTTGGATGGCGTCGATGACCATCGCCTGCTGCCCCATGGCGGAGCACATGATGACCTTCGCGGCCGGGTCGATCTTTTTGATTTCTTTCAGCGCGGCGATCCCGTCCATTTCCGGCATCGTAATATCCATCGTAATCAGGTCCGGACGAAGCTCTTTAAACTTCTCGATCGCCTGGGATCCGTCCTGGGCCTCTCCGACTACCTCAAAACCGTTTTTAGTCAAAATATCACGGATCATCATTCTCATAAATGCAGCGTCATCCACGATAAGAATTCGATTTGCCATTGATTAAAAATCCTCCCTAAATTTTGCTATTGTAATTTTTGTATTCGGTCCCACTGGCTGAGAATATCCGTGACACGCACCCCGAAGTTTTCATCGATAACGACAACCTCGCCTTTGGCGATCAGCTTGTTGTTGATCAGGATGTCAACCGGCTCGCCCGCCAGCTTGTCCAGCTCGATGATTGAACCTTGAGACATTTCCAGGATATCCTTAATTTGCTTCTGGGTCCTTCCTAATTCTACGGTGACTTTAAGAGGAATGTCCATCAATAAGTTTAAATTATTTTGATCGACCTGGCCGAACGAGCCACCTTGTAAATTCGCAAATTGCACGGGCTGCACGTTGACATTCCGGTTAGGCATAGCCCCGTAATGCTGCGGCATGGCCGCATAAGGATTCTGCATGTTCGGATCGTACGCTTGCCCCGGCATGGAAGCAGGCATCCCGGCAGCTGTAGCACCGTAGCCCGGCGCGCCGGACGGCATTCCGTAATCCTGCTGCTGCGGAGCTTGCTGACTGGCTGCCGGAGGCGGGTAAGAGGCCTCAGGCTGAGATGCCGGCCGCTCAGGCGCTTCAACCGCTGGAGCCGCCTGCTGCATCGACTGCTCCGCCTCGTCCGAACCATGGATCAGCATGCTGACCATATCCTTGGCGAACTGGACCGGAAGCAGCTGCATGATCGTGGAATCGATCAGTTCTCCGATTTTGAGCCGGAAAGAGATCTTGATCAGCGTCTGCTCGGAAGGCAGGCTGTTGACCCCGTCGCCGTTGGCCATGTCCAGAATGTCGATGCCTGGCGGCGAAATATTGACGAACCGGTTAAATATCGTCGACATCGAAGTGGCCGAAGAGCCCATCATTTGGTTCATCGCTTCCTGAACCGCGCTGATATGGATTTCGTTCAGCTCCGCATCCTGCGGATCACCTTCTCCGCCCAGCATCAGGTCGGCGATGACCTGAGCGTCACGCGTTTTAATGACCAAAGAGTTGATCCCTTCAAAACCGTCCACATATGTGACATGAACAGCCACATGGGGCTTGGGGAACTCTTCCTCAAACTGGCTGCGGGTAATGATAGACACCTTCGGCGTCGTAATGTCCACCTTCTTGCCAAGCAGCGTCGAAAGTGCGGTGGCTGCACTGCCAAACGTAATGTTGCCGATCTCTCCCAGTGCATCCTGCTCCAGAGGCGTTAAATAATCATCTACCGTCGAACCCGCATTTCGGGAGAAGTCGGCCGCTTCGGTCTGTTTCAGCAGGGCGTCGATCTCTTCCTGGGATAAATAATCTTTACTCGTCAAGTTCCTCAGCTCCTTCGCTGACAATTTCGTCGATTTGCACGGCCACGCGGTCTTTGACGGTACCCGGGCTTCCTATAAACTTCAACCGGTCACCAACCTTGATTTTCAGTCCCGAATGTACCGGCTTGGCCAGGCTGATGACGTCCCCTACATTCAATCCCAAAAACTCGGATACGGAGATATAAGACTCCCCAAGCTCGGCGATCATGCTCAGCTTGGCTTGGCTGATCCGGTTTTTGAGCGACTCGGCTTCCTCCGGCACGCTGGACTTCTTCTCCGATACAAACCACTGATGGGCCGAGAGCTTCGACATGATCGGCTCCAGCACTACATGCGGAATACAGAGGTTGATCATGCCCGTCGTATCGCCGATTTTGGTGCTGAGTGAAATCAGGGCGATGGTTTCGTTCGGTGAGACGATCTGCATAAACTGCGGATTCGTCTCCATCGCTTCCATCCGCGGAGAGATATCCAGCACCGTTTTCCACGCTTCCGCCAAGCTCTCGAACGCCCGGCTGAAAATCCGCTCCATGATCGTCGTTTCGATTTCGGTGAGCGAGTTGATTTTGGAAGGAGCGTTTCCGACTCCGCCCAGCAGCCGGTCCAGCATGGCATAAGCCACGTTGGGGTGTACCTCCAGCACCATTCTTCCTTTCAAAGGTTCCGCCTCAAAAATATTGAGAATCGTCATCTTCGGAATCGAGCGGATAAATTCGTCATAAGGAAGCTGCTCGACCTGAACGACGTTAATTTGAACAAACGTCCGCAGCTGTGCGGAAAAATAGGTCGTCAGATAACGCGCGAAATTTTCATGAATCCGTGTCAGACTTCGGATATGATCCTTGGAAAAGCGGACGGCCCGCTTGAAATCATAGGAACGGATTTTTTTCTGGGTCTCTTCTTTTTTAAGTTCCTCCGCATCCATTTCACCGGACGACAGTGCGGCGAGCAGGGCGTCAATCTCATTTTGCGATAATACATCAACCAATCATCTCACCCCCTTACGGTTTCCGGTCGTTATGTTACAGCGGCGTCAAAACAAAGTTCGTGATGGAGATTTGCGTCAGTTTCCCTCGTGTCAGGGTTTTATTGATCAGATTGATCAATTTTGCGCTTAATTGGTCTTTTCCTTTGGAGCCCTTCAGTTCCTCGGGTCTCGTATCGGCGAGCGTTTTAATAATGATGGGCTTGATTTCGAATTCTTTGATCTTATCGAATTCTTCCTTCGATTTTTTGTCGTTCAATTGGAACGCAAAATTCATCAATACGATATAATCCTGATCCGCGAGATTGGTCTTGATATCCGTAATCTCCGAAGTGATTTCCACAAGCTCGTCTGCCGATAATTTTGGAGCCTCGATCGTTTGGGCGGCCGATTTCGTTTCGTTTGAACTGCTCCCGAAATATTTATCCATCAGCAAAAATGCGGCAAGCACGATCAGTGTAATCGCCAGCAGTATCGTTATTAGCCAGGGCAGCATCTTTTTCATGGGGATTCCTCCGTTTGTTGCACTTTAATAGTTGCGTTGTGAACGCCGATTTCCTGATTGTATTGCTTCACCAGGGAAATGACTTCCGCCGCTTTTTCCAAAACAATCATTCGTTTGCCCGTAACCAGGGTAATATACGTGTCCGGCGTTTCTTCCACTGTTTCGATAAGCAGGGCATTCAGCCATAATGGTGAGCCGTTTAACCGGGTAACTAAAATCATAGCAGGCCTCCTATGGAAATCGGAGGAGGACAGGCCTCCCCCGTCACTTCACTCTACTAACGCTTCAGATTGACGACTTCCTGCAGCACCTCGTCGGAGGTCGTAATGATCCGCGAGTTCGCCTGGAAGCCGCGCTGGGCGACGATCATTTCGGTAAATTCGCCGGTCAGGTCGACGTTGGACATTTCCAGCTGACCTGCAACGATTGCACCGGTACCTGTGGTTGCATCATTTGCTTCACCTGGTTGAAAAGTTCCATCCTCAATAGCATTTGGCGTCAAGCGATACAGGTTCCCACCGACTTTCTCCAGCCCTTCCGGATTTGTTACCTTTCCTACGCCAACCTTAAGGGCAGTATCGGTTGATCCATCGTCCAATTTTTGAATAATGGTGCCGTCCTGTGAGATGGAAAAGGAAACGGCTCCAGCCAAATTAATCGGAGTCCCACCTGAATCGCAGACGAACATCCCGTCCGATGTGACCAGATTCTTCAGCGCATCCACATGAAAATCGCCAGCTCTGGTAAGGAACGGAGGATCCTGGGCCGGATCCAGTTTCACAAGGAAAAAACCGTCACCATCAATCCGCAAGTCCGTCGGATTGTTTGTCGTCTGCGCGCTTCCCCCGGTGTGCAACGTATCAATCGATCCGATCGATACGCCAAGCCCGATTTGTTTGGCGTTGGCTCCGCCCGATTCGCCGTCAACCGGCGCTGTCACGCCAGATACGGTCTGGCTCATGACATCCTTAAACATCACCCGGCCTGCCTTAAACCCCGTCGTGTTGACATTGGCGATATTGTTGCCGATTACGTCGAGCTTGGTTTGGAATCCGCGCATCCCTGAAACGCCTGAATACATCGATCTCAACATTGGTCTGTTTCCTCCTAGGTTTGTGAAATGAACTGCGTCAGTCGGTCAGCAGTTCCCTGGCTTTCCGGTTCGGGCCAGCCAGCTTACGACAGCACGACCGCGCTGTCGATTTGGGTAAACACGTTGTCTTTCATGGATTTGCCGTCCATCGCCGTGACGACCGTCCGGTTAGGAACGTTGACGATGAGCGCCATATCCTTCATCAGGATCAGCGATTCCTTGCTGCCTTTGGCGGCAGCCTTTTCAACGGCTTGGTTCAGCTTGTCCAGCTGTTCCCCTTTGATCTCGATTCCTCTTTGCTCCAGCCGCTTGGCCGCATGATTACTGAACTTGAGCAGGCTTCCCTGCAGCAGTTCATCAAATGACGTCTGGGACGAGGCGTCCGGCGTTGCGGCCGGTTTCGAAGTCTTGACGGGTGCGGCCGGATATATCCTTCCGGGGTAGAGCTGTCCGATCGTCATCCGTTCGTTCATGCCGATTCCCCGTTCCCGCCTGTCGTGCCCTCTCCTGCCGCTGCGCTTGTTGCCTCGGCTCCCGTCTCTCTGGTTTCAGATCCGCTGCCCGCAGAACCTTCTGCCGCGCCGCTCGCATTCGACGCACCGTCAGTTGATGGCGTATCGGTATCCGCCGGCGGAGTGCCCTCTTCCTGCTTGGCATTCATGATTTCGACGATCTTCGTAATCGGAATCGCTACCGACCCGACGGAAGCGTACTGAACGCCGTCCTTGACGATAATCGAATCCACGATGCCCGTTTTGATCTCAGGTGTACTTTCGCCTGATTGATCGGAGCTGCTTCCGCTATCGACCCAGCTGATCTGTTTGCCGATCAGTCCCGATACGTTGCCAAGGGACTGGCTCATGGCGTTCAGCTGGCTGGATATGTTCATCAGCTGCTCGACCGAGGTGAATTGGGCCATCTGGGCAATAAATTCCTTGTCCTCCATCGGCTGCATCGGGTCCTGGTTTTTAAGCTGGGTCACCAGAATGCTCAGAAACTGGTCCTTCCCGAGCGTCTGCGTCTTCGTGCTGGCCTTCTGCACATTGGAAGCCGAGTAGTTAGGCCAAATGTTGCTTGTCGATACGATATCTGTCATGGTTGTTCACCTCCGTTTTACGCTTTAGCCGTAAATGTATTTCCTTGATCCGCCTGCTGCCGGGCAAGCCATTCATTCAGCTCGTCTCCCAGCTCAGCCACGGTCAAGGCATCTTTGGAGGAAGCGTCCTTGTCCTTTTGCCGGCGGTTCGGCTGCTGCTGACCGGATTGGGATTGACGGCCATCGTGATACATTTGGGACTGCAGCGAAGGGTTTTGCGTTACCACAAGTTTCTCAACCTGCACACCCTGAGACTGCAGCGTACTGCGGAGCTGACTCATCTGCTGTTCCAGCAAATCCTTGGCTCCGGCGTGCTCGGTCGTAAATTGGGCAACGAGCTGTCCGTTTTGCATCGTCAGCTTAATGTCGACCTGGCCCAAATGTTCCGGGTACAGCGATATTTTCGCTTCCGAGATGCCTTCTTGCTTCACGATTTCCAGCTTGTTTACGACAAAAGTGCTCATTTCTTTGGCAAACTGCGTAACGGGCACCGCTGGCGCCGCTGCTTTATGAGGCGACTGAATGCCTTCTTTCATCACGAGATGCCCTGCCGTTACCGTCGTCTGGCTGGTAAGCGGATCCTCCGGCTTCGCCGCTGCTTCCATCTCTTCTCCGGAAGAAGGGCTTGCAGCGGATGCTGCTGTTTGCGCATCGGCATTCGGATGCTGTCTTGTCAAGATCGTACTCAGCACGGCCTTGCCGCTTGCAGCGGATGCAGTATCGCCTGCCGGCTGCTGCCGGATCGCTTCCAGCAACGCGGAGATGCGGCCGGCTTGTCCTTCCGCTTTAGGCTGGAACATTGGTGCCGGTTCCTGTGGTGCTGCCGATTCCGAGTCCTTGACCAGAGCCGCCGGTTTGCTTTTCCCAGGAGCTGTGGCGTTCTGAACCAGGTTATGGAACGTTTCCAGCAGTTCTGCCGCCTGCGCCGTGGTGTCCGCCCCCGTAGTTGGCTGCTGCAGCACCGTGATCAGCTGGGCCAACGCATCCTGCGCGGCAAACCGTGCCGTCGCCGGGTGGCTGGCCAGTGCCGTCAAGGCTTGATCTCCCTCATTAGCCGGGGTGTCTTCAGACTGTGCTTCGCCGTTTCCTTGAACGTTCAGCAGCAAGGTGGTTACCTGCTGAATCCAGCTTTGCAGGGCGCTCAGCACTTCAGGGTCTTCGGCAATCGCTTCATCCAGCTGATCGGCATCCAGAAGAAGGCTTTGCAGCAGGGCTGCGGTATTCTGCTCATCACTGTCCCCGTTCCCTTGAACCGCGGTCGCTTGAGCATTTTTCAGCAGCCCTTCCAAAAGTGACGCCACGCCGTTCATGGCCGAAGCTTCCTGCGAACCGCCTGCTGTACCTGTCATCAGCTGAGTCAACGATACTCCAAATGCCGGTACCAGTGCCGTTCCCGCCGAGGCGTTTGCCGCACCGCCGCTTGTTCCTGCTGTCTTTGCTCCGGCTGACGTACCTGCGGAAATGTTTTGAAATATCAGGCTCATCTTTGTTTTCACCTCCTTTCGCGTGCAGTACTACATTCAAGTACTCTGTTGAAAAGAAGCTCTGGTTGAAAAGAATCACTACTTGCTGCTTAGCAGCTTGTTGAGAATGACAGCGCTCGTCTTCTGGTCTGTTTTGCTCATCGAATCCAAAATGCTTGACCGTGTCGAATCTGCCACGGCGCCCAGAATCGTCAGTACTTTGTCCGGACTGATCTTGTACATGGCCAGCAGCAGATTGGCCGCGCTGTCCGCGTTCATCGACCCGAATGTCTGGCTGATTTGAGCCTTGTCGAGCCCGGTTGACGACGGTGTCGTCTGCGCGGCGCTGTCCTTGTTCACTCTGGACTGAAGCGCCGCGATCGCCAAATCGCTGGATGACACGGAGTCCTTCATTTTCAGCGTGATATCCGCCGCCATCTTCGGATCCATCTTGGCGAGGATGTTCATTCGGCTGTCGGCATCCATGGCGTTAAGCAGCTGAACGACCTCTTCCGTGGTCATATTCTGCAGAATCGGCGCCGCTTTGCTCGGGCTCATGCCGGCGTACATTTTCGCCAAGTTTTTGACCTGCTTCTCGTAATCGTCGGCGGTATTTCCCGTCTGTGCATCCGCAGCCTGCGCGCCGCTCTCCTGGAGCTGATCAATCTGCGTCTGCAGCGATTTGATTTTACTGTCCTGCTGCTGCCGGTCTTCCTTAGCCTTCTGAAGATCCGCTTCCTTGGCTTCCAGCTGGCTTTTCAGCTCCTTGATCGTAGCGGTCGCGCTCTCCACCTGTGCTTTCGTTTTGTCCAGCTTGGCCGCTTCCGGATCCTTGACCGGGTCAGGGACCCAGTTTTTCACAACCGGAATTTTGTTGGCAACGCCGAGCACTTCGTTCCGCACGTTGGTGTTCAGCAGCATCAGAAGCACGCCCAGAAGCACCACCGTAAAGATGATTGGTATAACTAAAAACAAAAACCGTTCAAATCCCCCTGTTGATTCTTTCTCTAATTCTTCAAAACCTGTTCTTGCCACAGTTGTTCCACCCCCAAGCCAGCAGCTCTATATCACGTTCACTCATCTCGCCCTAGCGCCCATGGCAAACCGTACGGTCGCCATCTCGTCAAGCTCGTTCTGCTCATGCAGGAGCGCCTGCTGCTGAAATGCCGTCTTTGCTTTGTCCCGCGCTTTTAACCAGACGTTTTCATCCAGCATCTTTGTGGACAAATGCTTCTGCTGCATCTGAACCTTCATATTGGCTCTGTTCACATCCACATGCTTCATCCGTATGCATTGGTCCAAATATTCGACATACGCCTGAATTTCCTGAATCATGGAGACAGGAACGCATTGGCCTGCGGCTTCCTGAAGCTGCTTGACCATGCTCTCCCGGATATCCAGCAGCTCTCCCAGCGATTTTTCTTCCGCCTGAAGCTTGCCGATGGCGCTGGACAGCATCCATTCCGCCTGGGTACGTTCGTTGCTTTTGAGGTCGACAATTTTTTGGAACGCGTACTGAAATCTCATCCCTTAAGGTCATCTCCTTGAAAATTCGGAAATCAAACGTTCTTGAACCTGCTCCAGCGTCACTTTTTCGTCTACGCGCTGCTTGGTAAAATCCCAGATGGCCTGGATGGAATCGATGGCTTCATCGATTTGCTCGTTCGAGCCTTTTTGGTAAGCGCCGATGTTGATCAGATCCTCGGACTCTTTGTAGACAGCCATCAGCCGCTTCAAATTATCTGCAGCGTCCGTCTGCTCGCGCGGCGCAATATCCTTCATCACCCGGCTGATGCTGGCAAGCACGTCGATCGCGGGAAAATGGCCCTTGTTCGCGATACCCCTGTTCAGCACGATGTGCCCGTCCAGGATTCCCCGCACCGCATCCGCGATCGGCTCATTCATGTCGTCGCCGTCGACGAGCACGGTGTAAAAGGCGGTAATGGAACCTTGCGGCCCTGTCCCCGCCCGTTCGAGCAGCTTCGGCAGGCTCGCGAACACCGACGGCGTATAACCGCGCATCGCCGGCGGTTCGCCGATCGCCAGCCCCACTTCCCGCTGCGCCATCGCATACCGCGTCACGGAATCCATCATCAGCATGACGTTCATGCCCCGGTCCCGGAAATACTCGGCGATCGTCGTCGCGATCAGCGCTCCCTTGATCCGGATCAGCGCAGGCTGGTCGGAGGTGGCCACGATGACCACCGATCGCTGCAGCCCCTCGGGACCCAGGTCGCGCTCGATAAAATCGAGCACTTCCCGTCCCCGCTCGCCGATGAGCGCGATCACGTTGACATCCGCCGCGGTGTTGCGCGCGATCATGCCCATCAGCGTACTTTTCCCGACGCCCGAACCGGCGAAAATCCCGACCCGCTGCCCTTTGCCGATGGTCAGCAGACCATCGATCGCCCGTACGCCGATGCTGATCGGCTCCAGCACCCGGGGCCGGTTCAGCGGGTTGGGCGGCGTGTTATACGTCGAGCTGTGCGGCATCCGGGTCGGAATCAGTGAACCGTCGAGCGGCTGCCCCAAACCGTCCAGCACCTTGCCAAGCAGCTCGGAGCCTACCTGAACGCTGAGCGGCTTGCCCGTGCCGACCACATCGCACCCCGGTCCGATCGACTGCAGCTCACCGAGCGGCATGAGCAGAACCTTGTTGTCGCGGAAACCGACAACTTCCGCCTGCAGCGGCTTGGCTCCTTTGCTCGGATAAATGTAGCAGACGTCTCCGACGCTGGCGTCCGGGCCTTCCGACTCGACCATCAGTCCGATGACCTGGGTGACTTTTCCGTTGATCCGGACCGGATCGATGTTCCGCAAATGCTCCATATACCGTCCGCTGTCAAGCACCTTCATCTTGGTCTCTCCGTTCCCCTTCGTCCAGAGCGATGCGTATCAGCTCTTTTTTGATTTCGGTCAGCTGTGTTTCCACGCGTGCGTCGACGCTGCCGAACGAGGAGCGGATGACGCAGCCGTGATCATGAACCGTAGCATCCGGCAGGATTTGCAGCTCCGCTTGCGAATCGATCGCCACGCTCAGCTCTTCCCGGGCCGCCTGGACAAAAGCGAAATGCTCCGGCGCCACGCAAAGCGTAATTACGCCCTGCTCCCGTTTGCGGGACAAGTTCTTCCGGATGAGATCGATCGCATAATCCCGGTCCACGGTCAGCTGCTTGTCGATCACCTTCTCGGCGATGGCACAGCTCAGATCTACGAGAAAGGGCTCGGCTTCCTGAATGATCTGCTCTTTGATCATATAGGCATGCCGCAAAACCGACTGGGCTTCGGCCATCATTTCCTGAAGCTTGGCCGCAAGATCCGCTTCCGCTTTCTCAGCGCCTTCCCGGTATCCCTCTGCGTAGCCTTCCGACTTCACGGCCTCGATCAGGTGCTCGTCCTGCTCCCTGCGTTCCTGCCACCAGGCATTGATCTTCTCCTCGTTCTCGGCCAGTATCCGCTGCGCCTCTTCAGACGCCTCACGGATGTGTCGCTCCGCGAACTCCTTGGCATCCTGCAGCATTTCCTGGCTGAGCCGTTTACTCTCTTCATCCGCCTGGGCCCGGATCTCTTCAATCTTTACCTCGTTGTTTGCCTCATCCTGCTCCGGAAGCGCATAGTGCCTTGCCAGATCCAGCCGCTTGAGGGCTTCCACCGGTACGTACTGCGAAGACTTAATCAAATTAGACAATGATGTCATCTCCTCCGCCGCGGGCGATGATGATCTCCCCGGCTTCTTCCAGTCTGCGGATGGTGCCTACGATGCGGGTCTGAGCTTCTTCGACGTCACGCAGCCGCACTGGCCCCATATATTCCATCTCTTCCTTGAAGGTTTCGGCCATCCGCTTGGACATGTTGCGGAAAATGACGTCCCGCACCTCTTCGCTCGCCACCTTGAGGGCAAGCTGAAGGTCGGCGTTCTCGATGTCGCGGATGATCCGCTGAATGGAACGGTTGTCGACGTTGACAATATCCTCGAACACGAACATTCTCTTCTTGATTTCTTCGGCCAGCTCCGGATCCTGAATTTCGAGCGAATCGAGGATCGTTCGTTCGGTTCCCCGGTCGACTCCGTTCAAAATCTGGACGATCGATTCGATGCCGCCGGCATTCGTGTAATCCTGTGTCACGGTCGCCGACAGCTTCTGCTCCAGCACGCGCTCTACCTGGGCGATAACTTCAGGTGACGTGCTGTCCATAACCGCGATTCTTCTTGCCACATCCGCCTGCTTTTCCTGCGGCAGGGAGGACAGAATCGCCGCCGCCTGCTCAAATTGCAGGTAGGACAGCACCAGGGCGATCGTCTGGGCATTTTCGTTCTGTATAAAGTTCAAAATCTGGTTCGGATCCGCTTTGCGGGCAAAATCGAACGGGCGTACCTGCAGCGTCGCCGTCAGACGGTTGATGACTTCAAGCGCCTTCTGCGAGCCGAGCGCCTTTTCAAGGATTTCCTTGGCGTAGTTGATGCCGCCCTGCGAAATATATTCCTGGGCCAGACAGATTTGATGAAACTCGGACATAATCAGGTCCTTTTCCACACTGTCCACTTTGCGCACATTGGCGATTTCCAGCGTCAGCTGCTCGATCTCGTCGTCACGCAAGTGCTTAAAAATTTGTGCGGACACTTCCGGTCCCAGCGTAATGAGCAGGATGGCCGCTTTTTGCCGCCCGCTCAGTGCCTGGCTGTTTGCTTTTGCCATAAATCCACCCCCTATTCATCCGCGAGCCATGTACGCAGCAGGTTGACGAATTCATCCGGCTTTCTCTTCGCCAATGTCTCCAGCTGTTTGCGCACCTGACTTTCGTTCGTCACGCTCTCCAGATTAATGGAAGGAAACTCTGCCGCAGGCGGCAGCGGAAGATCTTCTTCGATTTCCTCTTTGTTCTTGCGGCGGCGGTAAATCAGGTAACCTCCACCCGCAAGCAGCGCAAGCGCGGCAAGGCCAATTCCCCACAGCATGCCTTGGGAAAGCTTGATTCCGCTCGGCTGGGTAACATTACCACTGAAAGGTTGCGAATAGACCGAAACTTTTTTAGCCAAATCAGCGTCTGTATATGTAATACCGGAATCGGCAAGCGATGCCCTTACGATATTTACCAAGATATTCTGAATGGCATCTCTGGTTTGTTGATCTACACTGGTTTGTCCCGTTGGTGGTTCAACTGCTACGTTTATGGTTAAATCTTTTACGGTATACGGACTGGCAACGATGTCTTTGGTAATATGGTTAACCTCGTAATTGATCGTCTTGGACAAATCCTCGGAAGTTACGTCACCTGTGGACGAGTTACTTGGATACCCCGGCACCTGGGTTTGGCCCGTGCCCGCCACTCCGCTATCCGGATTGCTCTTACCCGTATAATTCTTCGAAATTTCCTGAACGCTGATTTCAATGCCTTTCATGTTCTCCGTATCTACCGGTGTCACCATGTTTTCCTTGCTCTGAACTTTATCGAAATTCAGCTTGGAGACGACGAGGACATCGACTTTATTCGGTCCCATGAACTGGCTCAGAAACTCTTTGACGTTCTGGCGAACTTCGCTTTCGAACTTTTTCTGAAGCGCAAAATTTTCTTCGACGGACGAGGACAGCGTTCCCGAACCGCCTTGGGCCGACGACAGCAGCTCCGTATTGCCCTCTGATTCGGTGATGGTAATATTCTCTACCGGCAGATTCGGTACGGCGGTCTTGACCAAGTTAAAGTACCCGTCGATCGTTTGCTGGCTTGGATGATAACCCGGTTTAAAGGAAAGCACGACTGAGGCGCTTGCTTTCTCCTGGTCTTCTTCGCTTGCAAACACACTTTCCTTCGGCAGGTTTACTAGGACTTTAGCCTTATTTATGCCGTTCATGCTCGTGAGCAGCTGCTCAACTTCTCCGTTCAATGCGTTGTTGTACTTGACGTCAAACTCGCTGTCGGTTGTGCCGATCGATGATGATTGATCGAACGTTTTGAAACCGATGGATCCATTCTGAATGAGTCCCTGTGAGCCGACATCGACCTTGATGCGAGCCGCCTCCGTACTCGGTACCGAAATGGATGTTCCGTTAGGACTCAATTTATACGGGATGTTGTTCGTATCAAGGTAGTTCATAATGCCTGCGGAGTCACTGGCATTCAAGTCCTTGAAGGCCACTTCATACTCCGTTTTGGAAAACTGCATGGTCAGCACGACAATGGCGATGATAATAAAAGCGATCGTAGAAATGAATAAAATTTTCTGCTTTTTGCTGAATTGATTCCAGTACTGAACGACCTTGTCCTTATACTGGACGATTCTTTCGTTCACAACGTCACCCACCCCACCCGAAAACTTAGCATAAATCTATGAATGAATAGGTTCAGGCGATCCGCCAAATCCTTCGTTCACTCTTTTGTCTGCAGCCTTTAAATTTGCGTCCGCATGATCTCCTGGTACGCTTCGATCGCTTTGTTCCGAATCTGCGTCGTCAGCTCCAGGCTGAGAAGCGCTTTTTGCGAAGAAACCATCACCTGGTCCACATCAACTTGTCCGAGCATGAACTGATTGCTCATTTCTTCGGCGGCTTTCTCTTGCCCGGCCACCTGGTTCAGCGCATTTTCAAGATAAGATCCGAAATCGCTAAGAGATTGGGCTGGCGTCTTGCTTGCGCTTGATGCGCTTTGCTTCATGTCGAGCGGTTGGATGCTTTGTGTCGAAAACATCGAGTTTTGAATCATCAATGTCCCTCCTTACCTGCATTTATTTATTCAAACTAGGCTTATCGACCTATTTCCAAGGCCTTCGTGATCATCGCTTTTGAGGAATTCAGTGCTGTGACGTTCGCTTCGTAAGATCTCGTGGCCGAAATCATATCGATCATTTCTTTGGCGATATCCACGTTAGGCATGTAGACATACCCTTGCGCATCTGCATCCGGATGAGTCGGATTGTATACCGGCTTCAGCGGCGTCTGATCCTCCTGGATTGCAGCCACTTTCACACCTTTCCCCGCACTTTGTCCGTTCATTTGTGCTTCCAGCATGCTGGAGAAATCCGATTCATTCGGCGAAAGCACAACCATTTTGCGGCGGTACGGCACCGCTTTGCCGTCAACCACCGACGCTCTCGTCGTTTCCGCATTCGCAATGTTGGACGAAATGACGTCCATCCGCAAACGCTGTGCCGTCAGCGCCGAAGCGCTAATCCCAAAGCTGCTGTTCATGTTCACCCGCGATTATCTCCCTTCAATGGCTGTCCGCATCATTTTGATCTGGTCGTTCATCTGCTGGATGTAGGCGTTGTACTGAAGCTGGTTGTCAGCCAGTGCGGACATCTCCCGGTCAATATCCACATTGTTCATATTGTTGTTCATCGCTGTCGATTGGTCCTCCGTTACAACTGGATCCGGGACCGAATTCGTAGGACCAATGACGAAGTGCCGGGGATCGGTGACCCTGCCGCGAAGCTGTGGTGCAGATCCATTAATTTCCTGCTGGAGCAGGCTTTCAAATGACACTTCGGACCGTTTGAAATAAGGCGTGTCGACATTGGCAATGTTGTTCGCAATGACTCTCTGGCGCGCGTTTGCCGCCTGAAGTCCGCCTTCCAAACGTTGAAAGCTGACGCTGTTCAGCAAATCCATTCCGTATCCCCCTTGTTTTCCATAACTTTACTATTTGTCCGTGGGGAACTTTCTTCCCAATTTCACTTTTTTTCGACAAAAGTCCTTAGAAATATTGCTTATTCTAGGTCTAAAGTAGAAAAAATTACTATATTGTCGTATATCCTAAGTTTCTTAAAGATTGGGACATATTACAATAAGAAAAAAGCCCTATCTTTTACCAGAAAGAAGGTCTTTATTCTTAATTTCTCCGAAATTTTTGCTAAATCTTTGCAGGATAAGGGTTTGTGGGCTTACATAGGACAGGCCTGTTGTCACATTTCGATAAAAACTCAGCCTGAATAGTCCTAGAATTTCAGATTTGCGAAAGTGTCGTAAAATAACCTCTCCCTTGCATACGAGCGCAGGATAGTAGTTATACCTCCCAGGGAGGTTCTTACGATGTCGGCACTGTCCTTCCTGCGGTCCCTTCCTTAGCACAACAAAAAAAGACATGCCCGAAGGATCTTCATCCTTCTGACATGTCTCCGCAGTGACGGTTGTCGGTTTACAATATATATTGGCTCAGATCGCGGTCCTGGGCGATGTCGCCCAGCTTTTCGCGCACGTATTCCGGCGTGATGGTCATTTTCTCCAAGGTCAATTCAGGCGCCTCAAACGACAAATCCTCGAGCAGCTTCTCCAGAATCGTATGCAGCCTGCGCGCACCGATGTTCTCGGTATTCTGGTTGACGGTCGCGGCAATTTTGGCAATTTCCCGGATCGCTTCAGATGAGAATTCGACTTCGATGTCCTCGGTTTTGAGCAGCTCGGTATACTGCTTGGTCAAGGCGTTCTTCGGCTCGGTCAGAATCGACACAAAGTCGTCGAGAGACAAGCTGCTCAGCTCCACGCGGATCGGGAACCGGCCTTGAAGCTCGGGAATGAGGTCCGACGGTTTGGCGATATGGAATGCACCTGCTGCAATAAACAAAATAAAGTCCGTCTTCACAGGGCCGTATTTGGTCATGACCGTCGACCCTTCCACGATCGGCAGAATATCCCTCTGGACGCCTTCACGGGACACGTCGGGCCCAGAGCCTTTGCCCTGGCTGGCAACTTTATCGATTTCGTCGATAAAGATGATGCCCGACTGCTCGGCACGAAGAATCGACTCGGCGATGACGTCGTCCATGTCGATCAGCTTGGTCGCTTCCTCCTGCGTCAGCACCTTGCGCGCTTCCCGGATCGACAGCTTCCGCTTCTTCGTCCGGCGCGGCAGCAGGCTGCCGAACATTTCCTGCATGTTCATGCCCATCTGGTCATTCCCTTGCCCGGCCAGCATATCCATCATCGTCGGCGAGTTGTCCTCCACGTCGATTTCGATCATGTCGTCTTCCAGGCTGCCGGACTGAAGCTTAAACTTCACCTGGCGCCGGCGTTCGGTCACGGTGCTGTCCTGCTCCTTATCTTCTTCCGTATCCTGTGCGTTCTGATTTCCGTTGCCGAACAGCATTTCAAACGGATTGCGCTGTGCCTTGTTTTTGCCAGCCGGCGGAACGAGAATTTGCACGATTCGTTCGTTGGCGAGCTCCTCGGCGCGGTCTTTTACTTTTTCCGTACGCTCCGCTTTGACCATGCGGATGGACGTTTCGATCAAATCGCGGACCATGGATTCCACGTCGCGGCCGACGTATCCCACTTCCGTAAATTTGGTGGCTTCGATCTTCACAAATGGCGCATTGACCAGCTTCGCCAAACGTCTGGCGATTTCGGTCTTGCCCACACCCGTCGGACCGATCATCAGGATGTTCTTCGGTACAATCTCATCCCGAACATCCTCGGGAAGCCGGTTGCGGCGGTAACGGTTGCGCAGTGCGACGGCGACGGATTTCTTCGCCTGCTTCTGGCCTACAATGTATTTATCCAGTTCGGCCACGATTTGTCTTGGCGTCAAACTTTGGTTATCCATATGCATTCCTCCACCCTTACAGCTCTTCCACAATGATATTTCCATTGGTGTATACGCAAATTTCCGAAGCAATTTTCAAAGCTTCCCGCGCGATATCCTTCGCTTCCAAGTCCTGGGCGTGACGCTTCAGCGCCCGTCCGGCGGAGAGCGCAAAATTGCCTCCCGAGCCAATCGCCAGTACGTCGTCGTCCGGTTCGATGATTTCACCGCCTCCGGAAATGAGCAGCATGCCGGTTTTATCCATAACGATCATGAGTGCCTCAAGCTTGCGGAGAACGCGATCCTGGCGCCAGTCCTTGGCGAGCTCCACGGCGGCACGCTGCAGATTACCGTGATGCTCCTCCAGTTTGCTTTCGAATTTTTCAAAAAGGGTAATGGCGTCCGCCACAGAGCCTGCAAAGCCGGCAACGACCTGGCCTCTGTACAGGCGGCGCACCTTTTTGGCGGTCTGCTTCATAATGACATTTTCACCGAAGGTCACCTGGCCGTCACCGGCGATCGCCGCTTTTCCGTTATGGCGTACAGCACAAATGGTTGTCGCATGAAAAGATAAATCCATACCTACAGACCTCCTAATCTATACTTCCTGATGTACGGTTGCCAGTCCGGCTTCCTTGATAAACGCGGCAATCGTCTCCAAAGCCCGATCGGCCAGCGCCTCGTTCTTTTCCTTTTTGTTGCGGATTTTCTTTTCCAATTTCGGCAGCAGGCCGAAGTTGGCGTTCATCGGCTGGAAGTGCTCCGAATCCGCGGTCGTAATATAATGAGCCATGCTGCCGAGGGTGCTTGTGTCAGGGAACACGACAAGGTCCTGTCCAAGCGCCTTTCTCGCTGCATTAATGCCCGCTATAAGCCCGGATGCGGCAGATTCCACATATCCCTCTACCCCTGTCATCTGACCGGCAAAAAACAGGTTCTCATTCGTTTTCAGCTGATAGGTCGGTTGGAGCAGCTTCGGAGAGTTGATGAACGTATTGCGGTGCATGACGCCGTAGCGCACATATTCCGCATTTTCCAGCCCCGGAATCATAGAGAATACGCGCTTTTGCTCTCCCCATTTGAGGTGGGTTTGGAAGCCGACCAGATTGTACAGCGTACCGGCGGCATTATCTTGACGCAGCTGCACGACCGCATAAGGCAGCTCACCCGTGTGCGGGTTGACCAGCCCTACCGGCTTCATCGGCCCGAACAGCGCCGTCTGCTTGCCGCGCTTCATCATGACCTCGATCGGCATGCAGCCCTCGAAGTATACTTCCTTCTCAAACTCTTTCAGTTGCGCGACTTCCGCATTGACCAGCGCGTCATAAAACGCGTTGAATTCCTCTTCGGTCATCGGACAGTTCAAGTAAGCCGCTTCGCCTTTATCATAGCGGGAAGCCAGGTATACTTTGCTCATGTCGATGGAGTCTTTCTCGACGATTGGAGCCGCAGCGTCATAGAAGTAGAAATACTCCTCGCCCATGAGTGCTTTGATCTCGGCGGAGAGCGCAGGCGAGGTCAGCGGGCCTGTGGCGATGACGACAATCCCTTCTTCTGGTATATGCTGAATTTCTTCGTTTACGACTTCAATCAGCGGATGGTTATGGAGAGTGCTCGTAATATCCCCGGAAAAACCGTCGCGGTCCACCGCCAGAGCGCCTCCGGCAGGAACCGCATTTTTATCGGCGGACTTCAGGATCAGTGAATCCAGCATCCGCATTTCTTCTTTGATGACGCCGACTGCGTTCGTAAGTCCGTTGGCACGCAGCGAATTGGTGCAGACGAGCTCGGCGAACTTGTCCGTATGGTGCGCGGGCGTCTTCACGACCGGACGCATTTCGTATAATTTCACGGGAACCCCCCGGCTTGCGATCTGCCAGGCAGCCTCGCTGCCTGCCAGACCCGCGCCGATGACGGTTACCTGCTGTACTTCTGTCAACTTCATTACCCCCTGCTGTTTACAATTACATCATTTCTTCGTTGTCTTCGTTCTCTTCCAGGGGCTCGGTATGGTCGCATGCCGTGCATTGGAGACGTGCTCCCTGCTTGTTGCGCTTCTCAACCATCAGAGAGCCGCATTTCGGACAAGGCTTCGGCGACGGTTTATCCCAGGATACGAAATCGCATTCCGGGTAACGGTCACAGCCATAGAAAATCCGCCCCTTCTTGCTGCGGCGCTCGACCACATGCCCTTCCTTGCATTTCGGACAAGTGACGCCGATATCTTTGACGATCGGCTTCGTGTTCCGGCAGTCCGGAAATCCGGAGCAGGCGAGGAATTTGCCAAACCGCCCCAATTTGTATACCATCGGTCGGCCGCATTTGTCGCAAATCTCGTCCGATACCTCATCCTCGATTTCGATTTCCTTCATTTCTTCTTCGGCTACTTCCAGGCGCTTTTCAAAGGAAGAATAGAACTCGGCCAGCACCTTGACCCAATCCTCCGAGCCTTCCTCGACATGGTCGAGATCGTCTTCCATGTGGGCCGTAAATTCCACATCAAGAATTTCCGGGAAAAATTGTTCCATCTGCTCGATGATCAATTCACCCAGTTCTGTCGGAACGAACTTTTTCTCTTCGATCGCCACGTAACCGCGCTTTTGGATCGTCTCCAGCGTCGGCGCATACGTACTTGGCCGTCCGATGCCGAGCTCCTCCATCGCCCGGACCAGCCGGGCTTCGGTGTAGCGCGGAGGCGGCTGCGTGAAGTGCTGCTTCGGCTCGATATCTTCCTTCTTCAGCTTATCACCTACGGCCAAGGCAGGCAAAAACTTCTCTTCTTCCGTCGTTCCGTCATCGTTGCCTTCCACGTATACCTTCATAAAGCCCTGGAAACGGACTTTTGAACCGGATGCGCGGAATACGGCAGGACCGGCCGCAATATCAACGGAAAGCGTATCCAGTATGGCGGAAGCCATCTGGCTGGCAACGAAACGTTCCCAAATCAGCTTGTAAAGACGGTATTGGTCACGGCTCATGAACGACTTCACGGAGTCGGGATCGCGCATGACCGAGGTCGGGCGGATCGCTTCGTGGGCATCCTGGGCGTTCGCCGATTTTTTCGAATACTCCCGCGGAGTTTCAGGAACAAACGGATCCCCGTACTTCCCGCTGATAAATTCCTTGGCTTCTTCCTGTGCCGATCCGGCAATCCGGGTGGAATCCGTACGCATATAAGTGATGAGGCCGACGGTCCCTTCCTTCCCGAGCTCTACGCCTTCGTACAGCTGCTGGGCGACGGACATCGTTTTGGCGGCACGAAAATTAAGCTTCCGGGCAGCTTCCTGCTGCAGGGAGCTTGTCGTAAACGGAGGCGAAGGATGCCGCTGGCGTTCCTTTTCCTTTACTTCGCTGACTTTAAAGGTGGCTCCCTTAATGGCAGCGAGCACTTCGTTTACTTCATCCTCGCGTGACAATTCTTTCTTCTGGCCGTTCAGCTGCTGGAATTTCGCTTCGAAAACGGAATCTCCCTTGGCGAGCTGGGCCGTAATAGACCAGTATTCTTCCGGAATGAACGCATTGATTTCGTTCTCCCGGTCGATGATGATCTTGACCGCCACCGATTGAACGCGGCCCGCGGACAAGCCTTTCTTTACCTTTTTCCACAAAAGCGGACTGATCTTGTAACCGACGAGCCGGTCCAGAATACGTCTGGCCTGCTGTGCGTTAACCAGGTCCATATTGATTTTGCGCGGCGTTTTAAATGCATCCTTGACCGCTTGCTTCGTAATTTCGTTAAACACGACGCGGCAGCTATCCGTATCGTCGAGCTCCAGGGCATGGGCAAGATGCCAGGCAATCGCTTCACCCTCGCGATCGGGGTCAGCTGCGAGATAAACCTTTTTCACTTTTTTGCTGGCGTCCTTGAGTTCCTTTAATACGGAGCCTTTTCCACGGATCGTAATATATTTCGGATTAAAGTCATTCTCAACCTCAACCCCGATTTGGCTCTTCGGGAGATCACGCACGTGACCCATCGAAGCTTTTACGATATACTTGCTGCCTAAATATTTGCCGATCGTTTTCGCCTTGGCCGGCGATTCGACGATGACAAGTGAGTCAGCCATAGGTTCATCCCCCTTTCCGAACAATTCTGTGAATGTTAGTCAATAGACTCTTGTTATATAAGCTTGTATATAGCACCAGATAATTGGGTAATCTGCTTTTTTATGATTAAAGATAACAGAACTGAATGCAAATGTCCAAAATCCCATCCGGTCTGCTGCAGCAGCTCATCCAATGTAGACGGCCCTTGTTCCAATATATGGTATATCCCAAGCTCATCCATTGTCAAATGATCTGCAGGCAGCCGCGTGTCCTCCAACATCTGACGCTCCCTATTGTATGTATCTTCAAACCCTTTTGGCAACCATGAATCATATTCTTCGATGACGTCTTCGGCATTCAGCACCATTTTGGCTCCTTGTTTAATCAAGTTCAGCGCCCCGCGGCTCTTGGGCGAGGTGACCGGCCCAGGCACGGCGAACACATCCCTACCGGCTTCGAGCGCCAGATCCGCCGTAATCAAAGAACCGCTGCGCGAGTCCGCTTCGACGACCAGCGTCCCAAGCGTCAAGCCGGCGATGATACGGTTGCGCTGCGGAAACAGGCCGGGATGCGATTTGGTCCCGGAAGGATACTCCGTCAGAATGAGTCCATCCTCGGCGATCCGCTCATACAATCCTCTGTTCTCCGGCGGATAGATTACGCCATGACCGGTCCCCATCACCGCAATCGTATTTCCTCCGCAGGCAAGAGCGGCTTCATGGCACACGCTGTCGATGCCTCTGGCCATGCCGCTGACAATCGTGAATCCAGCCGCACTGATGCCCTCCGCCAGCTCCTGGCCGACCTTACGGCCATAGGCCGTCGGTACCCTTGTCCCGACCATGGCGACGCCGGGCGTTTGCAGCAATCCCCGTTTTCCTGTGCAGTACAATACCCATGGAGGCTCCGCAATCTCCTTTAAATACGCAGGGTAATCCTCATCCAAAAAAGTCAGGATGCCGGCGCCTCCCTCAAGCTTACGGGATTTCAGCTCTTCGATCAAATCGGGTGTGATTCGTTCAGATAAAAGCTTCGCCTTTTCCTCGGGAAAACCTGCTTCCTCCCAATCTCTACTATTATAATGGAGCATGTCCTCGGAGAACATACGCTGCCCGCGCAGCCTGGCAATACTCTTCCTCCCGATCCCCTCGGTCTCATGCAGTGCGATCAATAGCCACCGTTCGTCCTTCACGCCAATCCCGCCCTTCCTTATATTTTCCAGATTTTTGGTGTTGAAAACACAAAAAAGCAACCCTTTATCCCCCGGATGGAGAAATAAAAGGTTGCTTACCTTTGAACCGTAAATAACGCCGGTTTATATTAGTGAGTCGTGCATTTTTCCAGCAGGCCGCGCTCTTCAAGAACGCTTACCAGCGTAGATCCCATTTCCGAAGGCGTCGGAGCGACTTTGATGCCGCATTCTTCGAGCTTGGCGATCTTTTCTTTCGCCGTGCCTTTACCGCCGGAAATAATAGCGCCCGCATGTCCCATACGTTTGCCTGGAGGCGCAGTAACCCCGCCGATGAAGCCGACGACCGGCTTGGTCATGTTGGCGCGGATCCATTCCGCTGCCTCTTCTTCCGCCGTTCCGCCGATTTCGCCGATCATGATCACAGCATAGGTGTTCGGATCATCGTTAAAGCGGCTCAAAATATCGATGAATTCCGAGCCTTTTACCGGGTCGCCGCCAATGCCTACCGCAGAGGACTGGCCGATGCCGCGGGTCGTCAATTGATGAACTGCTTCGTAGGTCAGCGTTCCGCTGCGGGATACGACGCCCACATGGCCCGGAGTATGAATGTACCCAGGCATGATGCCGATTTTACATTCTCCAGGTGTAATAACCCCTGGGCAGTTTGGTCCGATCAGGACGGTTTTCTTGCCTTCCATGTAACGGGACACTTTGACCATGTCCAGCACCGGAATGCCCTCCGTAATACAGATGACCAGTTCCATTTCCGCATCGACGGCTTCCATGATGGAGTCGGCCGCAAATGCCGGCGGTACGTAGATAACGCTTGCAGTCGCGCCAGTTGCTTCCTTGGCTTCTACAACCGTATTATATACGGGCAGGCTGACCGTTTGGCCGTTCTCCAGCGTAATGTCAACCTTGGTGCCGCCTTTGCCCGGAGAAGTTCCTCCGACCATTTGCGTGCCGTAGTCGAGGGCGCCTTTCGCATGAAAAAGGGCGGTTTTGCCGGTGATGCCCTGTGTGATGACTTTTGTATTTTTATCGACCAAAATACTCACGTTTGTTCACATCCCCTATCGTATTTTAAAGATTCTATTTTACGAGTGAGACAATTTTTTGGGCGCCGTCAGCCATGGAGTCGGCAGGCACGATGTTCAGGCCGGATTCGGCCAAAATTTTCTTGCCCAGATCCACGTTGGTTCCTTCAAGACGCACAACCAGCGGACGGGTCAAACCGAGCTGCTTGGCAGCTTCAACCACGCCTTCGGCGATGACGTCGCAGCGCATAATTCCGCCAAAGATGTTGACGAAAATGCCTTTGACCTGCTCATCCGACAGGATGATCTTGAACGCCTCGGTAACCTTCTCTTTCGTGGCACCGCCCCCTACGTCGAGGAAGTTGGCCGGGTCTCCGCCGTAATACTTGATAATGTCCATCGTGGCCATGGCAAGGCCTGCGCCGTTGACCATACAGCCGATGTTGCCGTCGAGAGCTATGTAGCTCAGGTCGTATTTGGAAGCTTCGATTTCTTTTTCGTTCTCTTCGTCCAGGTCGCGAAGCTCTTGAATGTCTTTGTGCCGGAACAGTGCGTTGGAGTCAAAGTTCAGCTTGGCATCGAGTGCCATGACATTGCCGTCACCCGTTACAACCAGAGGGTTGATTTCTGCAATGGAGCAGTCCTTGTCAACAAAAGCGGTGTACAGGGCGATCATAAACTGAACTGCCTTGTTGACCAGTTCGTTAGGGATGTTGATCGCATAAGCCAGTCTGCGTGCTTGGAAAACCTGCAGGCCTACGGCCGGATCCACCACTTCTTTGAAAATTTTCTCAGGCGTTGCAGCGGCAACCTCTTCGATTTCCGTTCCGCCTTCTTCCGATGCCATCATCACGACACGTCCGGTAGCGCGGTCAACAACGACGCCGACGTAATATTCCTTGCGGATATCGCAGCCCTCTTCGATCAGAAGCCGCTTGACTTCTTTACCTTCCGGGCCTGTCTGATGCGTAACGAGAACTTTGCCGAGGATTTCCTCCGCGTAAGCACGAACCTCGTCCAGGTTCTTGGCCACTTTGACGCCGCCGGCTTTACCGCGGCCGCCTGCATGGATTTGCGCTTTGACAACCGTGACTTGGCTGCCCAGGGATTTAGCGGCTTCAACCGCCTCTTCCACGGTGTAGGCCACCTTTCCGTTCGGAACGGTAACGCCGTACTGCTTTAACACTTGTTTTCCTTGATATTCATGGATATTCATTTACGGTATCCTCCTATCAACATGACTGCTACAAGGCGGGTTCTGATATCTCTTGGAAAATAATATAAACCCAAGCTATTGTAACATGTTTTTAAAACGCTTACCTTAAGAAACTGTGTTTCCATCGACAGCTTTTTGATATCGGTTTAATCCGTTTGAGAGAATATTTGGGATTTGATGGTAAAATCCGCCCTCGAAGTAACGTCTTAGATCCGATATAATTCCTTGGAACCTTGCGTCGTCCCAACATGGTTTCATGGATAACAGGGAAAAAGAGCGACAGATTTGCAGATAATGTTCTGCAAAAATCGCTCTTTACTTCACATCTTGCTCTCTTGCTGTTCGTTGTTGTGATGGACGCGGTTCAGCAGACTCTTGAACTGGCCCAGCAAATGCCCGAATTCGCTCTCGTTCAGGCACAGCTCCTGCTGCATGGCGGCCGGAACGTTCAGCGCCTTCTCCTTCAGCTTGTTTCCTTCGTCCGTCAACGTGATGATGACCTTCCGTTCGTCCTGGGCAGAGCGCTCACGGTGAATCAGACCAGCGGCCTGAAGTCTCTTCAGCAGGGGCGTCAAGGTGCCGGAGTCCAGGAAAAGAGCCTCCCCAAGCTCCTTCACGGTACACTGTCCCCGCTCCCAAAGCACAAGCAGGACCAAATACTGGGAATATGTCACACCGAGCTTCTCCAGATGGGGCTGATACAGCTTGGTGATTTCTCGCGAACAGGCATAGATGGTAAAGCACAGCTGATTTTCCAGCTGCAGCTGCGGATTCATTTCACTTGGTTTCATCACTTTCGTCTTCACCTGCCTTCTTGTCATAATATTATCATAAATTTGTCACATTATCATAGTAATTGCGCGATATCTTCTGAAGGAGCAATTGATGCCCTGCAATTTTATTGTATACTTTTAAATTTTAAACAACAAATCGGTCTTGAATCACTCCCTTACAAGCATACCTCTATTTCTCATCCCCGATGCCTTCCATCTTGACTTTTACTGCTTACGGTCCTACAATTTTTGTAAACTTAAGCGAAAATAAGGAAGCACCTTTTTTCCGTCAACTACGGCGATCCCGTTCTCGTTTGTCCAGGGAAACCGCCGGGGAATAGGGGTGCTTTATTGTATGTATGGAAAAATGCACAGTACATGTTTATACGGAATTGACGGGGTGATCATTCAGGTGGAGGTCGACATTTCCAACGGACTGCCGCAGACGAGCATTATCGGACTGCCGGACTCCGCCATCCGGGAAGCGGTGGAACGTGTCCGGGCGGGCATCAAAAATTGCGGCTTCACCTTCCCCCTTCAGCGCGTCACGATCAATCTCGCACCGGCCGATCTGAAAAAGGAAGGCTCCGCGTTTGATCTGGCCATTGCTCTTGGCATTCTCGTAACGAGCGGACAGCTTCTGCTGCCGCAGGATGAGAAGCTGCTTCTCATCGGAGAAATGGCGCTCGACGGCAGCCTGAGGCCCGTTAACGGCGTCCTGTCCATGGTGGACAGGGCGAAGCGCGAGGGATTCACCGCCGTTCTGCTGCCGGAAGAGAATGCCGGTGAGGCCGCCTTAATCGATCACATGAATATTTATGCCATCCGGCATTTGAACGAGCTGCGTCAGTTAGCCGCAGAACACTCGGCTGCTGACGTGCCCGGCAAAGACCAGCCCCTCCGGATTCAAACCTTGTCCCCGCTGCTGAAAGCAACGACTGTTGCCGCAGCTTCCGTACCCGATCACCTTCCTGCGGAAGATTATGCCGACGTGCTCGGCCAGCTCCATGTCAAAAGGGCGCTCACGATTGCTGCCGCCGGCATGCACAACATTTTGCTGATCGGACCGCCCGGAACCGGCAAAACGATGCTCATCAAACGCCTGCCGACCATCCTGCCCTTCATGACCGAGCAGGAAGCGCTCGAAACGACCAAAATATTCAGCGCGGCCGGAAAACTGAAGGAACCCGGCTCCGGCCTCATCCGCAGACGTCCTTTTCGTTCCCCGCACCACACCATCTCTTCCGGAGGACTGATCGGCGGAGGAACGATACCCAAACCGGGCGAAGTCAGCCTTGCCCACCGGGGCATCCTGTTTCTGGACGAGCTGCCGGAATTCAACCGCCAGGTGCTCGAAGTGCTGCGGCAGCCGCTGGAGGACAAAACGGTTACGATCAGCAGGGCGCGTGCCGTGCACACCTTCCCGGCGCACTTCATGCTGGCGGCTTCGATGAATCCGTGTCCGTGCGGATACCTCGGAAGCGATCACCCGGAACATCAATGCACATGCAGCTTCAGCCGGATCGCCCAATACCGCGCCAAAATCTCCGGTCCGCTGCTTGACCGGATCGATCTTCAAGTCGAGGTCCCCCGCCCTAAGGAATGGTCCACCGATGCACCGAGCCTGTCATCGGCTGAAATGCGCAATCAGGTGCTCGAAGCCCATGCCCGTCAGCAACAACGATACGGCAGCGGTTATGGCAGCTGGAACAGCGAGCTGACCGGCAGTGCGCTCCGGCGTTTCGCCAGGCTCGACTCCGCTTCAGCCGATATGCTCCATCAGACGATCGAAACGCTGGGCCTCAGCATGCGGGCATATGACCGCATCCTGAAACTGGCCCGGACGATCGCCGACCTGGACGGCCAGGAGAATATCGCCTTCAACCATGTGGCGGAAGCGATCCAATACCGGAATTTGGATCGGCCGCAGATTACGGGGGTGGGGTGAAAGGAAGCTAATTTGCGGTATAAACCCTAGTAATGTGATTCATTTATGTTCGATCACGAAAATAAAATGATGCAGATTGCCCTTCGACCCCTTCGGCCATCCTGCTTCATGATCTATGCTCTAAGCCGAAGAGATAAAGGCAACGATATCTAAACTCCAGAAAACAAACGTTGAGCTCTATCAGCAGATAGATGCGCAGCCTCAGACGTTACAGGGATACAAGGCGCCTTATTGTAAATCATCAGAAGAAACTGGACACTGGGGTTCATAACAAAGAATAACCTGCCATTTGTGGCAGGTTATTTCCGTCAATCCATTCTCTCTTCAAAACCCAATCATCTCATCTGGATTAATTTAACCCTTAGAGGTAAATCATCGGGTAACCAAACGCCATTATTGTAGGATAGAACTTCATGTTATCCTTCATTAAATATTTGTTCTATCTATCTTTTTTTCTATTCTCCATTGCGATCCATGAATAATACAATATCCAGAATATGGATGGACATATACCTAGTGCAATAGGCTGTTTATCATGTGGAAGCATAAATATAAAAACAATAAAAACAGGTAGCGTAATGGCAAGTAGAATGAGATACTTTTTCCAGTGTCTATTTTTAAACACAGGTTCCTCCTCAATTCGTAAATGTTCTCACAGGCTTTTTGCCATATCGTCAATCATGCCTCTCTTTTACTTTCACTGTGAATAGGCTAAGAACCAAAGTAAGAATGACATATGTCCACAATCCATGTATTTCAAATCCATACAGGTATTTGTCCAGAAGCCAAAGTTTAATGGGTGTCAGCACGATGGAAGCCAACATTAAAGCCGGAGTGGTTAAACACCCAATTCCTACAGTGATCAGCATAACCGACATTACCATGGCTAAACTGAATAAAAGACTAATTATGAACATAAGAAGGGATGCAATCAGCAAAGTTTTAGTATCTGTTATCGAAAGATATGGATTAAAGTACTCATTGCCTATCCAGAACACCAAAAAGGTAATAAGAAAATTCAGAATATTCCTCATGATACCTCCCACTAAATCGTCGTTTCCCCTTTCGATGTAGAACGGGTTGAGGTAAGCTCAATAAAATAATTACTATCATCCTCTGATGTTGATACCTAGGAAAAATTCTATTTTAGGCAAGTTCACACATCACTTCTACTTAGATTATTCTATGATGAGTTCAAATCGCCTTCACCATAAGGTAAATAATTACAATTAATACATCCACTTTTCCACCTCCAGATAAAGCCGGCCGATCTGGATGCACTAATGCTGTTAGTTGTCTCAGTGAAAATGGGGTAATAAAAAAACTTCCAATCGCATGGTAATGGAAGTTTTTTTATTAGGGGCTCGTCCTAGAACGCCCCCTGTATATGATGAATCGCGGCAATGCTTAGATCGCGCCCCAGCTCCACGGCGACGACGTCAAAGCGTACCTCGCGGCCCTCCAGCCGCTGTGCGTGAAGATACACTTCGGCCGTGCTGCGGACCTTGCGGATTTTGCGGAAATTCACAGATTCTGCGGCTGTGCCGAAGGAGGTGCCGGCGGTCCGGCTGCGCACCTCCACAAAAACAATGACGCCGCCGTCCTCGGCGACCACGTCCAGTTCGCCGCTGCGGCAGCGCCAGTTCCGGTCGCGGACGCGGTAACCTGCGGAGAGCAGCAGGTCGGCTGCCGCCCGCTCAGCGGCTGCTCCTTTTTGGCGGCGGTTATCCTTCATTTTTCCTTGCCGTCCGTTCATTCGAACGGCCTTTCCCGAGCGAGCCGGTCCGCCCGGTAAATATAGCTGAGAACCTCCGCGACAAGGTGATACAGCTCCGGCGGAATCTGTTGGTCCAGGTCCAGCTTGGAGAGGACCTCCACCAGCGCGGCGTCCTCCTGAACGGGGACCCCGTGTTCCTTCGCCGTCTCGAGAATCGTATCCGCCACTTTCCCCCGCCCCTTCGCCACGACGACCGGGGCATCGTTGTCACCGGGCGCGTATTTGAGGGCGACGGCCTTTTTCAAACTTGGGGACGGCTCCTGAGGCTTGCTGCTCATACCCTCATATCCACCCCCTTGTAGCTCTGCGGCACGAAGTCCGCCACGCGGTGACCGCCCATGGCCGCACTCAAGCCAGCTGGCTGTTGTTCATCGGCCGGAGACGGTAGCGGAGCGGCTTTAAGCGTCAGAAGCTGATAGCCGATGGAGGATAGAGCGTCAGCGATTTCAGGACGTCTGTCTTCCACCAGGGACTGAGCCCATTCCTGATCATTGTGGACCTTCAGACTGACGATCCGGTCGACGATCTGGACGTCGATCAGCGTCTGCCCGAGATGCTTCATCTGAAGGTCGAACCACAGGCGGCAGTTGGATGCATCCAGTTCACCCTTGGGGCCGCGCCTGGACTGGACATGCACCGACGCCGTCTCCTGGCCGTCCGGCCCGTTCAAGGGCAGGAACAGCGTGACCTGGGCGAACGGCGCCGTCCGGTCCGTGTTCAGGAGCAGCTGCTGGCCGGTCAGCTGCGAGATGACCTGCTGCGCCGCCTCCTTCAAGGCCGGCGGCGCAGCATCGTCCTGGACGAGCTGAAGGAGGAGCCCCTTCAGCGTGTCGCGCTGCCCGGTTTCCTGCAGCGCCTGCTCCATCCGCGCAGCGGGCTCAGCCAGCTGCTCCGGCCGGACGGCGTGATGCGCCGGGCCGGGAGGCTGCTGCTGAACCGCATGCGGCCGGACGGTCAGCTCCGGACCGTCCGCGACTTGGGGAGCGGGCTGCGCGGCGGCGGCCCCTGCCGCGCTCGCCGCTCCCGGCGCAGGCCCCGGCTGTGCCGGGCCTGCCTCTGCCGCTGCACCCTGGCCTGCGGCCGGTGCAGCCAAGGGCTGCCGCGCGTTCCCCGCCGCGGCACCCGGCCCCTGCGGGGCCTCCTGCGCGGGCTGCAGCAGCGCCGCGCGCACGCCCTGCTGCTCGTGCTCCGCACCGAGCAGCTTCAAGAGACGCCCCACCCACGGCTCCGCACCGTGGGACAGGGGCGTCTTCAGCGAAGGCCCCATGCCTGCGGGGCCTTCGCCTCCCTGCGCCGCGTGCTGCGGCGCAGGTTCTGCTGCCGGCGCGGCTGAGCCGCCGGCAGCAGGCCCGCCCGCCGGCTCAGCCGGGGCGGGCGTTGGTGCGGCGGCACCCGTGAGCGGTGCCGCGCGCAGCTGCTGCAGCAGCGCCTGCAGCCTGGCGACCAGCGGCTGAAGCGCCGCCGCCGGATGGGACGCCGCGGCAGCCGTGCCGGCCGCGGATGTGCCGTCAGCCGCGCGCCCCGCCGTCTTCCCGGCATCCCCCTCTGCCTCGGTGCTCTTTGGGCTGCGGGCACCGGCCGTTGGCTCCGCTTCGGGAGCCGCTATGCTGCCAGCCCCAGGCTGCGTAGCCGCTCCGGGTAACGAAGCCGGCGGCTGCTGCCCCAGAGCCTGTGGCGTAATGACGCCCTGTCCGCTTTTGATTGCGGCCCCCGCTTCCTCCGAACCCGCTCCAGCCTGCGCGGTGAACGCATTCAACTGTTCCTCCAGCACGTGAAGCAGCTGGTGCACCGGCGGGCCGAATACCGCCTGCTGCAGCCCGCGGACGCTTTCGGCCGTCAGCGGCAGTCCGCGCTGATTGGCAATCGATGCGGCGCCAAGCCACTGCTCCGTGCTGACCCCGCCAGGTTTTAACGCCAGCGCGTCTTTGAAGACGGCTGCGTTTTCTTTTGTCACATATACGCCCGAAGACCGCAGCGCCTCCAGCATGGCCCGATTCTCCGGCGTATCCGGCAGATCGAGCGATTGCAGCACGTCCGCAAGCGACATCGGAGTCCCGGACCCATAGGGGGAACCCTCCATCGCTTTCAATACCGGAAGGCCGCCGCCATTGTCCGGCTGTACCTGCAGGACCGCTGCCTGGCCGGGCTGAAGCGGCGTTTCCAGCGCCGCCCGTACTTTGACGCCTTGGATCTGCAGGACGGCCTCCTGTCCGTCCTCAGAGACGCTCAGCACAACGCCGCGGACGACTTGCCCTTCCTTCAAATCCAGCTGTTTGGTCTCGCCCGCTTTGGTGTCTCCCATCATGCCGCGCAGCAGTGAACCGATATTCAATGTCCCTCTCCCCCTTCCGTATTCCTTCGTTTATTTATTTATCGGCCGAACCAGCCGCGGGCTGTAGTCCGTCTATCTGCGTTCACGATCTCCGTTGTTTCTTTTCATCAAAGATCGTCATTTATCTTCATAATTGCTGCAAATGCTCAGCTCTTCAAACATGAAATGTAAAATACCGTCCAACAAATTACGAATCTGGCTGAATACGTTTTATCGGATGCTGGGGTCATCGTTACGTCCTGATTGGTCCGCGAGGAACAGAGACGACGCGAAACGGCGAGCCTGCATCTAAGGTTGGTCTTTTTTCTGAATCAAAGCTTGGAGATACTTATCCAGAAAAACGCACCTTCCAAAAGTCTGATCAGCCAAACTTTTTCCTTATAAAAGTTTACATCGCGACACCCGAGTTTCCATTTTACTTGGCAAAAAAACAGCAGCCCTAGAACAGGGTCTGCTGCACAACTTCCATATTTTTCAAAAAACTGCGGCGATGCATCGGTGTCGGTCCCAAAGCTGCCAGCTGCTCACGGTGCAGTTTGGTTGCATAGCCCTTATGAATCGCGATGCCGTACTCAGGATACTTCGCCTCCCATTCCCCTTCACACAGCCGGTCCCGGCTAACCTTGGCCACGATCGAAGCCGCGGCAATCGATTGGCTGTTAGCGTCCCCCTTTATGATCGCCAGCTGTGGAACGGGCACGTCCACATGCTCCGCGTCCACCAGCAAAAAATCCGCGGCGATCGTCAGGCCAAGCACCGCCTTTTTCATCGCCAGGCGGGCCGCCTGCTTAATATTGATTTCATCGATCGTCCGAGCATCCACGTACCCTACGCTGACGGCAAGCGCCTGCTCCATAATCACGTCGTACAGAAGGTCCCGTTTTTTGGCGCTCAATTTTTTCGAATCGTCGACGCCCTCCAGAACGAGTCCTTCCGGCAGAATCACGGCCGCCGCCACCACGTCGCCAAATAAACAGCCTCTTCCAACCTCGTCCACGCCCGCTATGTACCGGTAATCTTTTTCTATGTATTCGCGTTCATATTTTAGCAGGTCCCTCGGGGACTGCTCGATCTCTTCCGTATCCATGCTGTCTTTCCTCCTCCGTGCTGCAAGAGCCAAGGGGTATTCCCGCTCATTCCCCTGGCAAGTCTATCAAACTCGCAATCTATCCTTTTTATTGTACTATGTTCGGGCAGCGGATTCCAACGAAAAACGACATCTGGCAGGCTTCCAAAAATTTGGGTGCGGACTGCTGGAGTGCAGAAGATGCGCCGAGCCGATATGCCCGAAAGCATTAACCGGTGAAAAAACCTAGCCTCACGAAGCTAGGAGCAGAATGTGCTGTAATGAGAAGAATGTAACTGCAAAGAGATGAATGTAACTTCAAAGAGGTGAATGTATTGAAAAAGAAGAGTGTTGCAAAGAGGTGAATATGCTGTAATGAGATGGATGTACTTCGAGGAGTGATCATGGATGCAGCTATATCGAACGACTTGAACAAGGGTCATCGTGGTTTTGGCAATCCCGGAGTCCGCCGTGAACCGGCCAAACTCTTTGAAGAATGCTACCCAACCAAGCTTTTTGACACCACCGCAATCAATCATAGTTTCGTAAATTTCCAAATGCGGTTATTCAGCTGCTTGAGAAGGCGGTACAACTTTAAACACCCGCGCACCACGATCCCCACACAAAAAAATAGCTGCATCAATGCAGCTATCGTCGCCGTGCCCGCAAGCACCTACTAGTATTTTACACCGGCTCGCTGAGCAGCGATAAAAACTGCCTCGTCCGCTCCTGCGCCGGATGGTTTAGCACCTCATTCGGACTGCCCTGCTCCATGATGATTCCTTCGTCCATAAACACGATCCGGTCCGCCACCTGGCTCGCAAATTTCATCTCATGGGTTACGATGGCCATCGTCATGCCTTCTACAGCCAGCTCTTTGATGACCTTCAGCACTTCACCGACCAGCTCCGGGTCCAGGGCGGACGTCGGTTCATCGAATAAAAGCAGCTCCGGACCGATGCCCATTGCCCGGGCAATACCGACCCGCTGCTGCTGTCCGCCGGACAGCTGGTGCGGATAGGAGTCCGCTTTGCCGGCAAGTCCTACCTTGCCGAGAAGCTCCATCGATCTCTCCTTAGCCTCCGCTCGGCTCTTTTTCTGCACGATGACCTGCGCCTCCATCACGTTCTGCAGAGCCGTCATATGGGGAAACAGATTATACGATTGAAAAACCATACCGGTTTTCCTCCGGAAAGCCAGGATGTCTCCCCTTCCCGGCTTGTTTCCTTCCCTGAACGACAAGGCGGAGTCTCCGATCCGCAGCATTCCTTCCGTCGGGATTTCCAGCAGGTTGATGCACCGGAGCAGCGTCGTTTTTCCGGAACCAGAGGGCCCGATGATGACCGTCACTTGTCCTTTTTCGATCGACAGGTCGATTCCCTTGAGCACTTCATTGCTGCCAAAGCTTAATCTCAGATCGTTGATTTCAATCATGATGCATCCCTCGTTTCGCTATCTTGCGGCATAACGGTCAAACCGGTGTTCGAGCTGATGCTGGAGCGCCGACAGGACGGTGCTGAAGATCAGGTAGATCAAGGCTACCTCGCAGTACAGCAGCAAAGGCTCATACACGACCGCCGTAATTTGCTGCCCCTTTTGGAACAGCTCTGTGAGTGTCACCGTCGCTGCCAGAGACGTATCCTTCAACAGGCTGATAAAAGAGTTGGCCAGAGGAGGCAGCGATACCCTTGCCGCCTGCGGCAGAACAATCCGGCGCAGCGCCTGGGAACGGGTCATCCCGACCGAGTACGCCGCCTCCCACTGCCCCTTGGCGATGGACTGGATCGCGGCGCGCATAATTTCTGAACCATAGGCTCCGACACTGATCGAGAATCCGATCACCGCAGCGGTGAAAGCGTCGATGACGACGCCGATGCTCGGAAGCCCGTAGAAAATGATAAACAGCTGGACGAGCAGCGGAGTCCCCCGGATGATCCACACATAAAACCAGGCGACCCGCTGGAGAATGCTCCAGCGCGACAGGCGGGCCAGCGCGGTAAGGAACGCCAGCACGAAACCGAGAATGAAGGAAATGATCGTCAGGGGAATCGTGAACTTGATCCCCGCCATGAGCAGCGGCACAAAGGAGTCGATAAAAATATCGGTGAGATGGGCGGTTCTGTCATTCATCGGTTAACCCCCTTTTTGCCGATTATTTCGATACATCCGTACCAAAGTATTTTTTGGAGATGGCAAGGTACGTTCCATCCTTCTTCATGTCGGCCAGCGCCTGGTTAATGGCGTCCCGCAACTCATTGTTGTTTTTGTTCATCAGTACGGCGCTGGTGCTGCCTGTATCGGTTTCGTCCACCACCTTGATCGGCGCGTCGGGACGTCTTGTTTTGAAGTCGAGATAGGACAGTTTGTCGTTCACCGTAGCATCGATGCGCCCGGACAGCAGCAAGTCGATCGCTTGGTTGAAACCGTCGACCTGCACGATCGTGGCACCGTTGTCTTTAGCAATTTGATTCAGATTGCTCGTCAGCGACTGACCTGCTTTTTTGCCTTTGAGGTCGGCCAGCTTTTTAATGTCCTGATTATTATCCTTCACAATCAATACCGCCTTGGAGGCGATGTAGGGGTCCGAAAAGTCGTATTTAGCCTTCCGCTCCGCATTAATGGATACTTCGTTCATCACCACGTCGAAACGCTTGGCGTCCAAGCCGGCGATCATGCCGTCCCATTTCGTTTCGATAAACTCCGGCTTCACGCCGAGCCTTTTGGCAATCTCCCGGCCCAGGTCAACGTCAAAACCGGTCAGCGTTCCTTTCTCATCATGATAGGTAAAAGGTGCATACGTTCCTTCCGTGCCGATGCGCAGCTTGCCGCTTTGCTTGATCGTCTCAAGCAGGTTTTTACCTGTCTGGGCGCCCCCGGTTTGCCCCTCCTGCGGCTTCGTTCCCGTATTTCCGCCGCACGCTGTCGTCACGGCCAGCATCAACGTCATCACGATTGCCCAAAATATCCGCCAGCTTCTCACATTTTTCCTCCTCTAACCGTTTTCACCTATTTTGCCACGATGCTGTATTTTCATGCGCGGCTGCCTTTCTTGCGTTCGTCGATCCCGACAAAAAAAGCCCATGACCCCAGGTCATGAGCTTTCCTCTTCTCTATTCTAAGTCTTTATCTGCTGCGACACTATTTCGATATGTCGATGAATCCTTCCCCAAACACGTCCCGAACGTCATGGATCGTAATAAACGCCTGCTTGTCCGCCACCTTGACGATCTTTTTCAGGACAGGTACCTCCTGCTTGCTGATGACGATGTACAGCACTTCCTTGGCCGACTTACTGTAATAGCCGTACCCTTTAAACACGGTGACTCCCCGGTCCATAACCCGGTTAACCTTCTCGGCGATCTCCGCATGCTGCTCCGATACGATCATCACCGCCTTCTTCGGGTTCAGGCCCTCGATGATGAATTCCATCACCTTCGTGCCGACGAACAGCATAATGATCGTCAGCATCAGGCTTTCCGCGCCAATGATAAAGTAGGAGGAGAACGCGACGATCAGATCAAAGAACAGCAGGGCGTAACTGATGTTCCAGTCCCAGTATTTATGGGCAATCCGCGCCAAAATGACCGTACCGGCGGTGGTGCCTCCGGCCCTCACGATCAGCCCGATGCCGACACCGGCCAATACACCGCCAAAAATCGCATTGACGATCGGTTCGTTCGATGTAAGTGTCCAACTTTCGGTCAAATGGAGGAACAAAGAGTTAAACACGACAGCAACGATGGTGTACACCGTCGTCATTTTGTCCAAAAACTTATAACCAACGATCAGCAGGATGGCGTTCAAAATCAGGTTGACCAATCCCGGCGACCATGCAAACAGGTAATACAGGATGATCGTAATCCCGGTCACACCGCCTTCGCCAAGGTCGTGGGGAATGACAAACAGATTGATATCGAGCGCAAAAATAAACGCCCCCGCGATGATCGTTATGATTTCCATCATTCTTTTTTTCATATGACGGCCTTCCTCTCCCATAAATCAACACGCAAAAAAAGCCCAGTACCTATAACGGAACTGGGCTTGTTCGTTCACTATGATACTGTACATCTCGCTTTGATACACGCGGGACACATGGATCGTATCCGGCGTTCTTTTCCGATTAGTAAGGGGCCTCCATCGAGAACCGGCCCATTTTGCCGGCACGAAGCTCCCGCAGCAGCGTCTTCGACGCTTTCTCCAGATCCACCCGTCCGCCGCTCATCAAGCAGCCGCGCTTGCGCCCCACCGCTTCCATGATGGAGACGATTTCGTCGCTCTCGTCCGGGTTGTGCGGCATGTCCGCATCGATCTCGAAGCGCTCCCGGAAGGCGTCCCAGTAATACTGGACCAGGTATTTGACCGCAAAAAAGGCGACATCCTCCACGTTCAGGATCTCTTCCTTGATCGCGCCGGTTACCGCGAGGCGGTAGCCAACGTTCTCGTCCTCAAATTTGGGCCACAAAATCCCCGGAGTATCCAGAAGCTCGATTTCTCCGCCTACCTTAATCCACTGCTGGCCTTTCGTCACGCCCGGCCGGTCCCCCGTTGCGGCAATGCTGCGCCCGGCGAGCCGGTTGATCAGCGTCGACTTGCCTACGTTCGGGATGCCGACGATCAGCGCACGGATCGCCCGCGGGTTCATCCCCTTGGCGATTTGGCGATCAATCTTCTCCTTCAGAAGCAGCTTCAGCTGTCCAGGAATCTCTTTCACGCCCGTGCCTGTAGCCGCATCGACCGGAAATGCCGTATGGCCTTCCTCTTTAAAATAATCCTGCCACTGCTTCGTTACCGAAGGGTCTGCCAAATCCGCCTTGTTCATAATGATCAGCCGGGGCTTCCCCTGCAAAATCTCGTCAATCATCGGATTGCGGCTGGACAGCGGAAGACGCGAATCGATCAGCTCGATCACGACGTCAATCAGCTTTAACTTATCCTGTATTTGGCGGCGCGCTTTGGTCATATGACCAGGAAACCATTGAATCGTCACCGTCATCACCTCATTCTCTTGTCCGCAAACAGCCTCATTCCACGTTCATTAATGGTTGATCAAATGGATGTCCTTCACCGGCCAGAAGATGAGGTCAGCCCGTCCGACGATATCCCCGAGCGGCACATAACCGATCATCCGGCTGTCCGTACTGTCGGACCGGTTATCCCCCATCACGAACACATGACCTTCGGGAACCTTGCCATCCGGAAACGCGCTGTTTGGAAAATCTTTGTCATTATACATCTGGCCCGCTTTATGGCTTGCATCGATGGCACCCTGTATGTAGGCTTCATTGACTTTTTTGCCGTTCACGGTTACCGTGTCGCCTTCCACCTTGACGGTATCGCCTGCGACGGCAATCACGCGTTTGATAAAATCCTTGCCTTCGGACGGAACATGGAACACGATAACTTCTCCACGATGCGGAGCCCGGATATCGTACAATATTTCATTGACGATCAACCGCTCGCCTGTATGAAAGTTTGGCTGCATGGAGGGTCCGTCCACAATAAACGGTTTGAAGAGAAGCCAGCGGATCAGTGCCACCAAAATCAGGGCAATGATGATCGCTTTCAGCCATTCTACGACTTCATTTTTCCCTTTTTTAGGTGGTTTATGATCTTCTTCCTTCAGTTCCACCGCATCGCTCTGAATGTCCTGCTGCATATATCCACCGCCCTCTCCTAGTTTTGCCGAAAAGAAAAGCTCCCATTACGGAGCCGTGTATGCTTTCTTTGGACCAGCGAAGCGAAAAGGCATTCGTGATCGCCAGAAAAACCTCCGCTTATCGCGGTTTGTCAACTTGGTTCGTTCATCTATTGACGCCTTTTTAATCCTAAAACGAAAAGGGCTTGAAATCAAGCCCTTTAGCGTTGTTCGCTGATTAACGGCGAATCTCTTTAATTCTTGCTGCTTTACCGCGCAGTTCACGAAGATAGTACAGTTTGGCGCGACGTACTTTACCGTAACGAGCCACTTCGATCTTCTCGATTTTTGGCGAGTTGATTGGGAAAGTTCTTTCTACCCCAACACCGTAAGAGATTTTACGCACAGTAAAAGTCTCAGCGATGCCGCCTCCGCGACGCTTAATCACAACACCTTCGAACAACTGGATACGCTCGCGCGATCCCTCGATAACCTTAACGTGCACTTTCAAAGTGTCGCCAGGACGAAAGCTAGGGATGTCGGTGCGAAGCTGTTCTTTGGTAATCTCTTGTAGGATGTTCATTTAGGACTCCTCCTTCCGTACAGGTGTTCTTGCCTCTTCCGGAAAACCCTCTGTTTTCCTTCATCATCCGCAGCGGACCACCGTATTCCACACAACAGCATTTATTGTAGCATATTTGTTTCATCCTTTGCAACTATAAATCTTCCAGTTGTTGCGCTGCCCCTCGGTTGAAAAAATAGCAAAGTCTCGCTCTCCCAACAACAGATACTTCACACCGAAAAATAGGCTGACCCAATTGTAAGAAAAACGTCTATCGACGTACCTTCAAAGAAGACAGACCGCGTTTAAAAGGCAGTTTTTCTTGCGATTATAGAATGGTTCAGCTTCGCTGAAATTTATTAATTCTATAATCTTAAAAAACTTCTTGCCAAAATCGGAATTGACGTTAAAATAAATTTATCATTAAAATAATTTTAACGTTAATAAAAATTGAATGGAGATGTCCTTTCATGAGCGAAACCGTATTGCTTCAGCAGAATCAAGGTGTACGCAGACTGGTAAAACACAAGTTGTATCTAATGATGATCACCGCCAAAATCATTTCACGATTCGGGGATTCCGTGGATTCCATCGCCTACAGCTGGATGGTCTACCTGCTTACCGGCTCCGAGCTGCTAATGGGAACACTGTACGCCATCAACTTTGTTCCTGGCATTGCTTTCAGTATGTTTACCGGCGTCCTGGTCGACCGCTGGTCCAAGAAAAAGGTCGTGATCGTGACGAATGCCGGCCGGGGTATCACCGTAACCGTGACGGCGCTGCTCTATTTCATAGGAGACTTGCAGCCGTGGCACCTGTTTATTTTTACGTTTATCAACTCAACGCTCGAATGCTTCTCCACGCCGGCGGAGATGTCGCTCGTTCCCCGCATTTTGCCTAAGGAGCTGCTGCTCAGCGGCAACTCGCTGACGTCGTCTGCCTCCCGCACCGCCGAGCTTGCCGGTCTGGCCGCAGCCGGCGGCCTGATCGCCATGCTTGGCATTTCCGGAGCGATGCTGATCGACGCCTTGTCTTTTCTGCTGGCCGCCCTGTTGTACGTCTGGATCCGCATCGACCGGGATCACGGGCAGGGAGACGATAATGACGCAGGTCTTATGCAGGCAGAGGAAAGCCCGTCCTACTGGAGCCAGTTTAAAACCGGCCTGAAGTTCGTTAAAGGCCACAAGCTGATGATGATGACCATGCTTTCAGCCGCATTCGTGAATCTGTGCCTCACGCCTAAAAACGTGCTTGAGCCCGTTTATGTCAAACAAATACTCCACTCGGGCCCATACGGCCTCAGTTTGATCGGCATCGCCCTGATTACCGGCATGATTATCAGCGGCTTATGGATCAGCCAGAAGGGCACTGCTTACCGCAAAAGCAGTCTGATCGTATTCGGATTTTTGCTGCTCGGGGTTACGTACAGCCTTCTCTATGTCCCCGCCCTTCTAAGGGAATATCCTCTCTATGCCGCGGCCGCCTTTTGCTTTGGCATGGGATTCGCCATTTCGTTTGTCAACACGCCGGTATCCACCTATATGATGGAAGTCACCCCCAAAGCGATGCTTGGCCGGGTTGGGGCGCTGTCGAGCACGATCTGCACCTGCGCCATTCCCGTCGGAAGCCTGCTGGCCGGTTGGGCCGGAGCATTCGTTGGGGTCCACGTGCTGTACCTCGTTTTTGGACTGCTGATGCTGATACCGGGGGTGTATCTGTGGAGCCAGGAAGGGTTTATGAAAATCTAGAGCGATGGAAACATTTTGTGCTCGGAAGCCATCTCGGCTTATAATGAAGATAAACGATCCGGAAAACAAGATACGGGAAATGTAGAGGTGCACAACATTGGAGACCAAAGAACTGAGCACGATCGAGGAGATCCGGATTTATTCCGATCCATACCGTTTGAAAATATTAAGCTGCTTTCAGAAGGCTGACCAGCCAATGACGATCAAAGATATCGCTGACAAACTCGGCGAGGTTCCGGCCAAGGTCTACTATCACGCCAAAAAGCTGGAGAGCATCGGGTTAATTGTCCTCGTGCACACCAAGCAAATCAACGGAATCACGGCCAAATATTATCAAGCCTTCAAAGGATCCGTACGGATTAAGCGCAGCAAGGACATTGATGAGGCGGCCCAAAAAATCTTCCGTTCCGAAACGCAAAAGCTGCTGGAGGATTTGTATGAGGAGAGCAAGCGTAAGTTTCTGAAGGCTCAGAACCAGGAGGAGCCTGCCGGGAACCTGTCCCATTCCGAGGTCTATTTGACGGAAGAGGAAGCCAAAGCGTTTTTTGAGCAATGGACAGAGTTTGTAGAAAAGCACACCGAGCGCCAGCACCCGGATCAGAAGCTGTACGACGTATTTACCACGATTGCCAAACTGGACGAATAGCCGCCCATACGCCGCAGCCACAACCAGCCTCCGGCCATTTGCCGGGGGCTGGTTGTCTCTGAGCTGCGAAAATGGCAGTTACCGCTTCTTCGCAGCTCTGACCATCCGCTTTGTGACTACAGGAGCTGCCTTGCGGCATGCTCATCCTCCTGGGCCACGTACAAGTCGTACTGCGTCATTCCGCGGCCAGTAAAGGTGTCCCGGCCGGTCGGCTGGCTCACGATGCGCGAGCGGTGGCGGATCCCTCCGCTCAGCAGTCTGGACTTGGCCCTTGCATAGCTGTCTGCGTCGAAAGATGTGAAGATCAGTATCCGCTCCTTGGGAAAAAAGAACCGCCAAATTGCTTTTGCCGGATTCATGCATCATCCTCCTTCTGGGAGCTACATCAGTGCTTTTTTGCCGATATTATATCCTTTCCACGTCCGAAAACCAAGTTTGGCATAAAAATCCACAAATTCCGTCCAATCGATCACCAGGTGCTTCACGCCTCTGGCCGTCAGCTCCGCGACCCCGTCCTGAACGATCGCCAGCCCGTAGCCTTTCCCGCGGAACCGGTCGTCCACGCCGAGCGGCCCGATGCCGCCAAGCGGTTCACTGAACAGCGGCGCCCAATAAGTATTCTGGGCAATCAGCGGGGACTCGCCGTCGTTCACGCGGCAAAAGCCGATCATTTCGTCCCCAAGGAACAGGCCGACGAATTCCCGTCCCTGCCCTCCCCGTTCCCAATAGCACTGCGCCTCGTAATACCAGCGTCCCGGAAAGCACCGCTTGAAGAATCGGAGCATCTCTTCACGGTCTCCCGGGACAAGCAGGCGGGCGAAGGCGCCATCCCGATACTCGGGCCGCTCTAGGCCATCGTCCGACGTTTCGTTCACCAGGTCGAACACCTCGTACAGGTATTCGTACCCGCGGCGCGCGAACCATGACTTAACCTCCGGCAGTTCAAGCGGCACCCCGGGAAAATAGTGCCACGGGTCACGCCCGATGCTGGCCGATACCGCTCCGGCTTCGCGCAATGCGTCCTCGGCATGACGGAGCAGCCCTGACCCTATGCCCTGCCCCTGAGCATCGCGGCGGACGACGATGGCTTGTATCCATCCGCCGCCGTCACCCAGCTGCATTTCGCGCGCCGGCTCCTGCCACTTCTTGGCGATCACGAACCCAAGCAGACGGCCCTCCCCGTCAACGGCCAGCCCGGAAGCGGGGCCATACACGTTCACATCTTCAACTGTATTTTGCTTCATCAGTTCCCTGCGCATCGGAAAATGGCCGCCCAGTTCCCCGTTCCAAAGGTCACACATCGCATCAAGCCATTCGGCATCCATCGGAATGATCTTCAAAATAACTCCTCCTTCTACTGTGGATCGTACGTGCAAACGAGTTCTGCAAAAAATGTTGTCCATCGGATATTTCATGTCAGCTCGACTCGTCTTTAGCTGCTGCTCTTCAAGCGGGATAAGGATTGTAGTAAAAAGAATCATACGTCTCATTATAAAATATTATTACATAACAATTATATTTATTGTGTTATAAAATTTCAATGGAGAATAATTAGGTTCCTTTGTCCGTAGTGATTTGGGATTACCATGGAATTCATCAGCATACGGTTCAATCCAGGCCAATCCTTATTGAAGGCTAATATAAAAATCGCCGGATCCGAGCTGACAGCTCTCGATCCGGCGATTTCATTCATTATAATCCTTTTCAGGACTCCTTATTCAGGAGGTCGTTACACTCTTTTCAGAAAATCGACGATGGTCAGCAGGCCAAGATCGAAGTTTTCCAGGTTAAAGTGCTCGTTAGGCGCATGCAGGTTTTCGTCGGGAAGGCCAAAGCCCATGCATACGACCGGAGCGGCCAGTACACGGGAGAACGTCTCCACGATCGGGATGGAGCCCCCGTCTCTCGTAAATACGGGACGCGTGCCGTATACTTCCTCGTAGGCTTCCGCCGCCTTTTGCAAAATCGGTGTGGACGGATCGATCGTAAATGCATTGCCCTTCTCGAACTGGACGACGGTTGCTTTGGCGCCCGTCGGTACGTGGCTGTAGATATGCTTTTCGATTTTGTTCAAGATGTCCTGCGGATCCTGATGTCCCACCAGACGGCATGTAATCTTCGCATGGGCTTCCTTCGGGATGACCGTTTTGCTGCCTTCGCCCTGGAATCCGCCATAGACGCCGTTCAGCTCAAGGGTCGGGCGGGCGCCCGTTCTTTCGGCAAACGTGTATCCCTCTTCCCCGTACAGCTCGTCAAGGCCAAGGTCGCGCTTCAGCTTGTTCTCGTCTCCGGACTGCTTCGCAAACTCGGCATGATCGGCCTCCGTAAGCTCCGGAACGCCTTCGTAGAAGCCTTCCACCGTCACGCGGCCCTTGGCATCATGCAGGGAATCGAGCAGGCTGACCATCGCATGCAGCGCATTCGGGACGCCGCCGCCGTAGCTGCCGGAGTGCAGATCTGTATTGGCCGTATGGACATGAACTTCCAGTGAGCACAGACCGCGAAGACCGGTGCAGATCGCCGGTTTTCCTTTTTCCAGCAGGGACGTATCCGAGATCAGAACCGCATCGGCCTTCAGCAGCTCCTGCTGTGCCTCCAGGAACTTCGGAAGGTTCGGGCTTCCGACTTCCTCCTCGCCCTCCACGCAAAACTTGATGTTGACCGGAAGCTGCTTCTCCTGCTGAAGAATCGCTTCCACCGCCTTAATATGTAAAAAGATCTGCCCCTTATCGTCCGTTGCCCCTCTGGCGTACAGCTTGCCGTCGCGTTCGGCCGGCTCGAATGGTGGGGTATCCCACAAGTTCAGCGGGTCTACCGGCTGCACGTCATAGTGCCCATAGACGAGAACCGTCGGCTGTCCCGGTGCATGCAGATGGTCCGCGTAGACGATCGGGTGGCCGTTTGTTTCGTGGATTTTCACGTTTTCAAGGCCGGCCTTTTTGAGTGTCTCCGCCAGCCATTCTGCCGCCCGCTTAACGTCCGGCTTATGCTCGGACAATGCGGAAATGCTCGGAATGGACAACCATTCCTTCAGTTCGTTCAGATGCTGATCGCGATGGGTTTGAAAATATGCTTTATAATCCATAATATCCTCCTGTCATGATCAAATTTTTCTTTGGTGCTCGTGTTCTTGATGCTCGAAATTCAGACAACCTTATATTCAGACTAACGCATCTGACGCTAAAAAACCACTCCCTTGCAGAACCCAGGGGCCGTGGTTTTACAGCTTGGTTATTCAAGTCCGCCATCGGTATCTTTCAGCCTGCGGAGCTTTTCCAGTGTCTTGCGGTCCCGGTCGGTCAGCTCCACCTCATCCAGCAGGTCCGGCCGCCGCTTCAGCGTCCGCTTCAGCGCCTGCTCCCGGCGCCAAGCCTCAATGTTCGCGTGGTGGCCGCTCAACAGCATGTCCGGCACTTTCCAGCCCCGGAACTCCACCGGGCGGGTATAGTGCGGGTACTCCAGCAGCCCGGTGCTGAAGGAATCCGTCACGGCCGACGTTTCGTTGCCCAGCACACCGGGCAGCAGCCGGGAGACCGCATCAATCACAACCGCCGCCGGAAGCTCGCCCCCGGTCAAGACGTAGTCGCCGATCGACAGCTCATCGGTGATGAGGTGCTCACGTATCCGCTCATCGTATCCCTCGTAGTGGCCGCAAATGAAGATCAAATGCTCTTCCTTCGCGAGTTCCTCCGCTTTTTTCTGGGAAAAGGTTTCCCCCTGCGGGCACATCAGAATGACTCTTGGCTTGGCCTGATGTCCCGCTTTCTCCAGCAGATCCTCGACAGCCGCAAAGATCGGCTCCGGCTTCAGAACCATCCCCCCGCCTCCGCCATAAGGCGTATCGTCAACCGTACCGTGCTTATTCCCGGAGTAATCCCGGAAATTGACAGTATGAAGCGAGATGATTCCTTTCTCCTGGGCCTTGCCGAGAATGCTTGTCCGGAAAACCCCATCCAGCATTTCCGGGAACAGGGTCAGCACATCCACTCTCATTAGTCCAGCAGTCCTTCCATAATATGAACGAGTATTTTTTGGTTCGGAATGTCTACGTCAAGGACGACATCATCAATGACGGGGATGAGGATGCTCTTGCCGCCCTTAGGCTGGACTACCCATACGTCGTTCGCGCCGGGCGTCAAAATTTCCGTCACGACCCCAAGCTCCTTGTCTTCATCGGTCACGACGGTGCAGCCGATAATTTCATGGAAGTAATACTCGTCTTCCGGCAGCTCCACGAGATGTTCCTTGCCGACTTTCAGTATGCTGCCTTTAAATTTCTCCACATCATTAATATTGTCGTAGCCGTCCAATTTGATGATGTACATATTTTTATGAAGGCGGGAAGAATGGACGGTCACGTCGACCGGCTTGCCCCCGTCCTCCGGAACGATCATGAGCTCGCTCCCCTTGGCGAAACGGACCTCGGGAAAATCCGTGTACGACAACACTTTGATTTCTCCCTTGATGCCATGGGTGTTGATGATTTTGCCAACCTTATAAAGTGTTTCCGGCATGTTCTCCTCCTAGCTTCGTGGCGCCGGCGCTTCGGCGCGCTTGTATTGCACGGATCTATTATATAATCTTCAGCATGTACGAAAAAGGGCTAGGACATTCATCCTAACCCCCTTTCGTATATCTTTAAGATATGATATCCACGGTCACGCGTTTATCCATTTTGACTGCTGCAGAAGTTACGACTGTTCGAAGCGCCTTGGCGATCCGGCCCTGCTTGCCGATGACCTTTCCCACATCCTCGGGATGCACGGTTAGCTCATAGACAATCAGGTGATCCTTCTCCACCGTCTTCACAGCCACCTCTTCAGGATGATCCACCAAAGCCTTAGCAATAACACCAACTAATTCTTCCATAGATAACCCTCACGATCAGTCATTATTTCTGCTGCTTGAGCTCATGGAACTTTTTAAGCACGCCTGCTTTGCTCAGCAGGTTGCGGACTGTGTCGGATGCTTGCGCACCGTTTTGCAGCCACGCCAGTGCTTTATCTTCATCGATTCTTACGTCAGCCGGTTGGTTGACCGGATTGTAGTAACCGATTTCTTCGATAAAACGGCCGTCACGTGGGGAACGGGAATCCGATACCACGATACGGTAGAAAGGAGCTTTATGAGCACCCATGCGTTTCAGACGAATACGTACTGCCACGAAATTCACCTCCTTCAACAAAATAAGTGTGGGGACAGCCTCCCGCCTAAGCGGAGAGAAAGCTGTCTATATAGAAATGCAGTGATTAACGGAAAGGAAACTTCATGCCGCCTTTGCCGGCCAATCCTTTCAGCTGCTTTAAAGCCTTGCCCTTCGGACCCTTCGGACCCATCATATCCGAGAACTGCTTCATCATCCGGCGCATCTCGTCAAACTGCTTGATCAGCCGGTTGACCTCGGCGAGCGATGTGCCGCTGCCGGTCGCAATCCGCTTGCGGCGGTTGTGGTTGATGATATCCGGATTCTGTTTCTCTGCCTTTGTCATCGAAAAGACGATCGCCTCAATGCGGCCCATCTGCTTCTCGTCGACCTTCAGATCCTTGGTCTGCTTCAGCTTGCCCATCCCCGGGATCATGTCCATGATCTGGTCGATCGGGCCAAGCTTCTTCACCTGCTCCATCTGCTCCAGGAAATCGTCGAACGTAAATTCGGCGTTGCGCATTTTACGTTCCATTTCCTTAGCTTTCTCCGTGTCGATATTCGACTGGGCTTTCTCGATCAGCGAGAGCATGTCGCCCATGCCGAGGATCCGGGAAGCCATCCGCTCCGGATGGAACGGCTCCAGCGCATCGATCTTCTCGCCGAGCGCCGCAAACTTGATCGGACAGCCGGTTACGGCCTTAACGGACAGCGCGGCGCCGCCGCGGGTATCGCCGTCGAGCTTGGTCAGCACGACGCCCGTCAGATCCAGCTGCTTGTTGAAGTGATCCGCGACGTTGACGGCATCCTGGCCTGTCATCGCGTCCACAACCAGCAGCACCTCGTCCGGCTTCACCTCGCTGTGGATTTGGCGCAGCTCTTCCATCAGCTCTTCATCGATATGCAGGCGGCCCGCCGTATCGATGATCAGATAATCGTTCCCGTTATCCTTGGCATGCTGATAAGCCTGCTTTGCGATTTCCACCGGGCTTGTCTTGTCGCCGAGTGTAAATACCGGTACGCCGATCTGGTCACCCAGCACCTGAAGCTGCTTGATCGCCGCAGGGCGGTAAATATCGCCCGCCGCCATCAGCGGACGGTGGTTCTGCTTCTGCAGCAGCTTCGCCAGCTTGCCTGATGTCGTCGTCTTACCGGCCCCTTGCAAACCTACCATCATAATGACGGTCGGAGGCTTGTTCGCCTTTGCCAGCTTCGCCTGGCTTCCGCCCATCAGCTCGGTCAGTTCTTTATTAACGATGTCGATGATGACCATGCCCGGCGTGAAGCTCTCCATCACTTCGGTGCCGACGGCCTTCTCTTTCACCTTGGCGACGAAATCCTTGACGACCTTAAAGTTAACGTCAGCTTCCAGGAGCGCAAGACGCACCTCGCGCATCGCTTCGTTAACGTCATCCTCGGACACCTTGCCTTTGCCGCGCAGCTTGCTGAATACGTTCTGCAGCCGGCTCGTCAATCCTTCAAATGCCATGAACCGCCACCTCCTTCTAACGCTTTATTCCAATTGCTGCAATTGATTTATGATTTGATATATTCTCGTTTTATCGGATTCAGACATGCTGCTGGACTCCGTAATGCTCTGCAGCCGCTCAAGTTTTTGGCTGCGCTGCTCATGCTTCTGCAGCAGTCCCAGCTTCTCTTCATACATGTCCAGCACCTGCTCAGCCCGCTTGATATGCTCATAGACGGCCTGACGGCTGATGTCGAACTCGGCTGCAATCTCCCCGAGGGAGAAATCGTCATGAAAGTAATATTTAAGGAACGTCTGCTGCTTCTCTGTCAGCAGCTGTTCATAGAAATCAAACAAAAGGTTGATTCGATTCGTCTTCTCGAGCCGATTCTCCTGACTCACTGAGGGACACTCCCTTCGTCAAGGAAAAACACTTTACAGTTCTTTAACGTTCCTAATCATACAGAAAACAAAGAAAGATGTCAAGCAAATATCCTTGTCATCTTGAAAAGTTTCTATCTTTACGACCAAGGAAGCAGATAGATCAGCACCGCAAAGAAATGCATAACGCTTCCGCCCAGCACGAACAAATGCCAGATCGCATGGTGATACGGAAAGCCCCTCCACACGTAAAAAATGGTACCAAGCGTGTACAGGATCCCGCCGGCAGCCAGCAGCCAGATGCCTCCCGAAGCCACGGCAGCCGTCAGAGGCCCCCAAGCAACCACGACCATCCACCCCATAATAATGTAGAAAATCGTGGACATAAACAGAAATCGCTTCGTAAAAAATGCCTTGAACACGCAGCCGAGCAGTGCAATCCCCCATACGGTAGCAAACAACGACCACCCCAGCGGTCCCCGGATCGCAACCAGCATAAACGGCGTATACGAGCCCGCAATGAACAAGTAAATCGAGGAATGGTCAAAAATTTCGAACAGATCCTTGACCCTGCCCTCCTTAAAGCTGTGTACCAAGGTGGAGTTGATGTACAAAATCAGCATCGTCGTCCCGTAGATCGAAAAGCTGGCGATATGCCATGCCGTCCCCTTCATGGTGGAAAATACGATCAGCAGCACCAATGCGGCAACGCTGAGCAGTGCCCCGATGCCGTGGGTAATGGCGTTCGCCACTTCTTCCTTCCGGGTGTAAGTGTGTGTATTAGCCATAAACAACCCTTTCATCAATCCTTTTATTTTCACCATTATAACCTCCAAGCCGCCCGCATTTCCACTTTCCCTGGGCCTATCCCATGGCGGGGCTCATGATGGACTGACATGCTATTCGTGTCGGCCGGGCTCTTTCCCCATTTCGCCTCTAATTGGTCCTTTCATCCAATTCTATAAAGCTATCAAAGCATATATTGTAAGCGGCTGGTTGAAAGGAGGTATGTAAACTATGGCAATCATTATTTATCCGAAAACGATGAACTGGAAGTACATGAAACAGCGGCCGCAGCAGCTCATGACTCAGCTTGGGGCCAGGGGCCACCTCGTATTCTTTGAAAACCTGGCGCCGCTGGATCGTGAATTCATAGAAGTGGAGCCGAACGTGTTTTTGTTCACCGACCATCACGCCTTTATGAAGAGGCTGAAGAAGCTTCGCGAAGACCATGCGGTCGTGGGCTGGACCACCTGGGCCAAACAGCGCACACGTCTGACTTCCCTCTACCGTCCGGATGCCATCATTTATGATTGCTGTGATGAGTTTCCGCACTGGGCCAAGTATGAAGTCAAGATGGTGGATGCTTCCGACCATTTGGTCTGCACAGCCGAATCCATCCGGATGCGCCTGGAGCTGGCCTATCCTGATAAACCGGTAACGCTGATCCCGAACGGAGCTGATGCTTCCTTCTTCGATCCCGCCCCGTCCCAGCGCCCTCATGACCTGCCGCAGGGGAAAGTCGCCGCCTATATCGGCGCCTGGGCCTACTGGCTCGATCACGATCTGTTCGCGAAGATGGCGTCGCACTATCCGGACGTGCATTTCGTGTCCATCGGTGCCGCCTACGGCGATATCCCTGATTATGCGAGGCTTCCGAATGTTCATGTGCTGGGCGAAAAGCCTCACACCGAGCTCAAAAAATATCTTCAGCATATCGATGTCGCGTTAATCCCTTTTCAGTATCACCCCATTACCCTGGCAACCAATCCTGTAAAAGCTTATGAATATATGGCATCAGGTGTGCCTGTACTGTCGACGGCGCTTCCGGAATGCATCCGCATGGAGCCCCATGTCACGACGGCGACCACACACGACGATTTTATCGCCAAGCTGGGCCGGATGCTGGAAGAGCCCGACTCCCGTGAACAGCGGCAGGCTCGGATCGAATATGCGCGGGGCAACCGCTGGGAAGACCGGGGCGAGGCCGCGCACCAGGTCATTATGGACACGCTGCGGCGCAAGAGCGAGCCGAAGTCTTAATGAAAGGAGGCGTTTATCGTTGAACATTGGAGTATGCGGTTATTACGGCATGGGCAACTTCGGTGACGATCTTTTTCTGAGAACGCTGCAGCAGGTATTCGATGGCCATGTGGTGTATCCGTGGACCAGCCGTCTCGATCCGGCGCAAACCGACCAGGTCATTATCGGGGGCGGGGACTTGGTCACACCGTATTCGTTTAATCCTTATTATTTTCCGGATGCGCTCAAGAACCACCCCAAATGGCTGTACGGCGTCGGCATCGTGGACAACTACCCGGAATCCAGCTGGCCTGCGGACCAGGTTGCGAAATACAGGAATTATATCCGTACGGCGCAAATGGCCGTATTCCGGGACAGCCGATCGGCCGATATCGCCCAAAGAGCCGGATTCCATCAGCATGTTCAGCAGGCCCACGATATCGTATTTGCGTACAGGCAGCCTGACTATCCAGTCAAACGATTCTCCAGCCGGCCGACCATCGGCCTGTGCCTGTTTGCTTACCCTTCGTTCCCTTTTGAAAATATGCTGCAGCTGTCGCTCCACCTGATCCGGCAGGGTTACCACCTTGTGTTTATCCCCGTGATCAACCACCCCACTAATATTTACTCGGACCTTACGGTCTGCCAGCAAATGCTCTCCCGGATCAAGGAGGCCCTCCCGGGGGCATCCGCCGAAACGCTGCCTATGCTGATGGAATTAGACCTGACGTACAGCTATATCCAGTCTGTCGATTATTTGATCACCTACAAGCTCCACCCCGCCTTGGTCGCCCTGCGCGCCGGGAAACCGGTATTCGCCCTGAGCCAGATGCGCAAGGTTGAGAGCCTGCTGGATGCGTTCGGGATGAAAAAATACTACTGCGATTACAAGCTGGCATACGAAGATCTGCAAAACAGGGTCGACGCGTTTCTGGAGGAAAGTCCCAAAGAAATAAAGCTGCAGGAAAAGGCGATCCGCCGCGCGGAGCGTGAAAGCCTGCAGCAGCTGCGTCGGCTGAAGGAAGAAATCGAGTCTTACCGATCATAGTCCCTTTCGGGAAAGCAACTGCCAATGAATTAAAGGAGGAGAATGAGAGCCATGACGTTTTTCTGGAATCATAGGCATTGGAAAATCCGGATCCGACAGCTGCATGATCAGATCCTGCATCTAAGCCATGAGCTGCATCATGTGAAGGATGACGTGCGTCAGATTGAAGCAAAGCTGAATGAGCACTTGTGGGAATGGAAGGAGCTTAAGGAGGAAATCAGACGGCTGGCCCGACGGATCGAAGAGTTGGAGTCGCTGGCGGACCGCGTTGCGAGACTGGAAGAAGAAGTCATGACGGGCATCACGGACAATCCCGAGCTGCACGCCTACTTTGCAGGCAAGATCGGCAGCGAGGTCCGGGTGGATACGGCCAGCGCTACCCTGCAGGGCGTCGTGCTGACGGTAGCCGAAGACGCGGTCGAACTCCGCGAGAGCGGCGGCGACCTGCTGATCATTCCGTTCAGCCGGATTACTTCGGTTCAGTAACCAATGACAATCAATTCCATTTGAAAGGAGAACGGCCATGGATTTCAAAGAATTGGTTCGCGGCTTCATAAACTCGGAAGTCGAAGTCATGACGCCAGGCGACATGATCACCGGCACGCTCATCTCGGTTAATGACGCTTCATTGATGCTGAAGGTTCCACCGGTTATGTACGGCCCTCCGGGGGATGTGGCCATCGTGCCGCTCCGGTCGGTCGAGTTTGTCAGAGTGCTGACGGATTAAAAATGCGGCAAGGCTAGAGGCATTTTGCTCGGCCCAACGCAAAAAAAGAAGGGTGGCTGCATGCCATCCTTCTTTTTTACGTCCTATTGTTATGCGTACATCCGCGCAATACAGATCAGTGCTACGTTTCATCCTGCGCTGCGCCTTCCGCCTCCTGCTCCTGGATCAGTCCGGCGAACAGGGCATGTACAAACTGCTGGGAATCAAACGGCTGCAAATCCTCCATTTTCTCGCCAAGGCCTACGAGCTTCACCGGAAGGTTGAGCTCCTGGCGGATCGCCACGACGATACCGCCCTTCGCCGTACCGTCAAGCTTCGTCAGGACAAGGCCGGTGACACCGCTCTTCTCCCCGAACAGCTTGGCCTGGCTGAGGGCGTTCTGTCCCGTTGTTGCGTCAAGCACCATCAGCACCTCATGCGGAGCGCCCGGAATTTCCCGTTGAATGACGCGGAAAATTTTGTTCAGCTCCTCCATCAGGTTCGTTTTGTTCTGCAGGCGTCCCGCCGTGTCGCAGATCAGCACATCCGCCTCGCGCTGTTTGGCAGCCTGAACCGCGTCAAACATGACCGCGGCCGGATCGGAGCCGGCATGCTGCTTGATGACCTCTACGCCTGCGCGTTCGCCCCACACTTCGAGCTGCTCAATCGCTCCGGCACGGAAGGTATCGCCGGCGGCAAGAAGCACCTTCTTGCCTTCCTGCTTGAAGCGGTGAGCGAGCTTGCCGATCGTCGTCGTCTTGCCGACGCCGTTGACCCCAACAAACAGGATGACGGTAATGCCGTCTTCGTTCATGCGGAGCGCGTTGTCGTCATCGCCGCGCAGCAGCTCCATCAATTTCTGCGAAAGGATCGGCTGCAGCTCCACCGCTTCTTCGATCCGCTGCTTTTTCACTTCGGCACGCAGATCGTCGATCAGCTCCATGACCGTGTTCACGCCCACGTCCGCGCCGATCAGAATTTCCTCGAGCTCCTCATAGAACTCCTCGTCGATCTTTTTGCGGCGCGTCATCAGGTCGGTAACCCGTTCCACGAATCCTTTGCGCGTTTTTTCCAATCCGTCCCGGAACTGCTTCGTTACGGATTCGGTCTTGCTTGAAATGCTCTCTCTCAGCTTTCTGAAAAAGCTCATAGGTCTCCTCCATCTCTAAGGTTGAATATGCTTAAGCAATTTCCGCTTCGTCGTCTTCCAGCCGCACGGACACCAGCTTCGATACGCCGCCCTCTTCCATCGTAACCCCGTACAGGACGTCGGCTTCTTCCATCGTTCCCTTGCGGTGGGTCACGACGATAAACTGGGTCTGCTCGGAAAACTCACGGAGATACTGCGCGAACCGCGTCACGTTCGCTTCGTCGAGCGCGGCTTCGACCTCGTCCAGCACGCAGAACGGCACCGGCTTGACCTGCAAAATCGCAAACAACAGCGCCATCGCCGTCAGCGCCCTTTCCCCGCCGGAGAGCAGCTGCAGGTTCTGCAGCTTTTTGCCCGGGGGCTGGGCCACGATATCGATGCCGGTCTCGAGCAGATGCTCCGGATCCAGCAGCACCAGATCCGCCCGGCCGCCGCCAAACAGCTTCACGAAGACGGTACCGAACTCGCGGCGGATGGCGTCAAAGGTATGCTTGAACCGCTTCGACATTTCGTCGTCCATCTCGCGGATGACCTCATAGAGCGTCGTCTTCGCTTCCACCAGATCCTGCTTCTGCTCATTCAGGAATTCGTACCGCTCGTTGACCCGCTGGTATTCCTCGATCGCGCCGAGGTTGACATCGCCCAGCGCGGTGATGCCCCGCTTGAGCTCGCGCACCTCGGTCTGGACCGCAGGCACGTCCTCCGGAATCGGATAGCGCTGCTTGGCCAGCTCGTAGCTCAGCTCGTAATCGTCGCTGAGCTTCTTCAGAATGTTCTCCAGCTCCACGTCAAGCCGGTTCACGCCGATTTCGGTCTGGCGCAGCTGATCCTCCACGGCCTTGAGGCGCGTCCGCTGCTCTTTCGTTTCGCTCTCTTCCAGCTCCAGCTTCTTCGACAGCTGCGTCCGGGCCGCCCGCTTGAAGTCCAGCTGCTCGGATGCCTGCTCCTTCTTGAGCCGGTACCGGTTCAAATCTTCGATCTGCTGGATGGATTCCTTCGCGTTCGTCTCCAGATCCGCCTCGATCGAAGCGAGCAGCGTCTTCGTCTGGCGCAGCTCTTTATCATGCGAATTGAATTCGCTCTGCATTCGTTTTAACTGCTCTTCCAAGGAGAAGCATTCCTGATCCAGCTTACCTTCCCTGACTTTAAGCTGGGTAAGCTGGCTCTGCAGCTCCTCCTTCGCCGATTCACTCGCCTTGCGGGCAAATTCGGCAGCCTGGATGGCCTGATGCGTCGCCTTTTCTTCTTCCTCCAGCTCGGCCAGCTTCTTGACAGCATTCGCCCGGGCTTCCTCAAGCTCCTTGTTCTCCTCGTTAAAGCCGGTCTTCTCCTGATCGGCCACTTCCACCTGCTCCAGCACATGCCGCAGCTCATGCTCCAGCTGCTTCAGGTCGCTGGACAAGCGCTGCTCCTCGATCCGCTTCTCGTCGCCGGACTGGCGCAGCTCGTCCAGCTTGGCCTGCGTTTCGGTCAGCTGAACCTTGACCTCCTGAATGCTCTGGCGGAGCTTGCGCAGCTGAACCTCCGTATCGTTGATCTCCTGATCGAGCTGGTCCAGCTGGCGCTTGCGCCCGAGCAGGCTGCTGTTCTTCTTATGCTGGCTACCGCCTGTCATCGAACCACCGGCATTGACGACGTCACCTTCCAGCGTGACGACCCGGTAGCGGTATTGGCATCTGGCGGCAATCCGGTTCGCCACTTCCAGGCTTTCCGCGATGATAAGGTTGCCAAGCAGGCTGCCGACGACTGGCGCATACCGGCCGTCGAACTGCACCAGGTCGGCCCCGATGCCGACGAAGCCTTCCACGCCTTCCACCATCGAGCGGTCACCCCCCGAAATGTTGCGGGGCCGGATGACGTCGAGCGGCAGGAAGGTCGCGCGGCCGAGCTGCCGCTGCTTCAGGAAGGAGATCGCCTGGCGCGATACAGCTTCATTATCCATGACGATATGCTGAAGGGATGCGCCAAGCGCGGTTTCCATCGCCAGCTCCAGCTTCTCAGGCACGCGGATCAGCTCGGCCACAGCCCCGTGCACGCCGGACAGGATGGAGCGCCGGGACGCTTTCAGCACTTCCTTGACGCCCAGCATAAAGCCGTCAAAATCATCGGCCATCTCTTTCATCGTATCCCGGCGGGATACCTGAGCTTCACGCTTCTGCTCCCATTTGCGGAGCGTGCCCTGGCTCTCGTCCAGAAGCCGCTGCAGCGATTGATACCGCTCGCTCTCGCTTATGTACCCGCCGCGCAGCTCGCGGATTTCCCCGCCCAGCTTCTCGATGGCCGAATCCAGCTGCTGCTTACGCTTCAGCAGCTCCTCCTTCTGGGTTTCCCACTTGCCGGTTTCCTCCGCGGCACGGTTCATCCGGCGGGAGAGCGCCTCCTGCTGCTGATCTGCATAGCGGATCTCGTTGCGGGTCTGCGCCATCTGGTTCATCAGCTCCAGCAGCGTACCCTTTAACGTTTCTTCCTGCTGCTGGCTGATGCCTCCAGTCACGCCGGCCAGCTTCGATTCTTCGGCCGACAGCTGATCCCGAAGCGCCTTCAGCTCGTCCCGCGAAGCTTCCAGCTTGGACTTCAGCAGGTCGATTTCCGCCTTGCGGTCTTCGAATCTCTCGTCCCCTGCCGTCAGCGACCCGGCCAGCTGCTCCCGGTTCGCTTCCAGGTTCCGCTTGCGTTCGCGGAGCACCTCCGCATAGCCTTCGCTTTTCTCATAAGCTTCGCTATACTGAAGCAGCTCACCCTGCAGCGTCTCCACTTCTTCCTCCAGCTTGCGGAGCTGGGCGCGGTCGCTCTCGAGCTTGGCGTCATGCGCCGACACGACGGTGGACAGCTGAAGCTGTTCTTCCTGCAGCACAGCGAGCTTGGCATTCGCTTCGCTCCAGGCAGCGTGGATCTGCTCGATCTGGTACACGTAGAGCGAAATTTCTTTATGCTTCAGCTGCTCCCGCAGCTGTTTATAGTGGATCGCCTTCTCGGACTGCTCCTTCAGCGGGCCGATCTGATCCTCCAGCTCAACGACCAGGTCGTGGATCCGAACCAGATTCTGCTCGGTCTCATCCAGCTTGCGGACGGCGTCCTTTTTGCGGGATTTATATTTAACGATGCCCGATGCCTCTTCAAAAATACCTCTGCGGTCTTCGGACCGGGTGCTCAAAATCTCCTCGATCCGGCCCTGACCGATAATGGAATATGCCTCTTTGCCGATGCCTGTGTCCATGAACAGCTCCGTGATGTCCTTCAGGCGGCAGGACTGCTTGTTGATAAAATATTCGCTGTCTCCGCTGCGGTGCACACGGCGCGTCACAGTCACCTCGTTGAAATCGAGGGACAGGGCATGATCCTCATTATCCAGGGTCAGCGACACCTCGCCGAAATTGACGGCTTTGCGCGCATCGCTTCCCGCAAAGATAATATCCTCCATCTTGCCCCCGCGCAGCGACTTGGCACTCTGTTCCCCGAGCACCCAGCGGATGCCGTCGGAAATGTTGCTCTTGCCGCTGCCGTTGGGACCGACGACAGCCGTAATTCCGCGGACAAATTCCATTTCCGTTTTGTCGGCAAACGATTTGAAACCGGCTAATTCGATCCGTTTTAAAAACATATTCCCTCAATCACCTCTAAACCTAATAATACCACAACATTGCAGCTTGCGAGGACAAGCATATTCCCAATGAATAAAGAGCAAAAAGCAGTCTGAAGGCTCTTCCTGCCATCCATCCGAAAGGCGACTGCTCTTTGCTCTTTGTTTGTCCATGCTTTACAGGGAGCCGTTACCGGCCAGCTTCAGCTGCTTCAGCGCTTCGGCCGCAGCCTGCTGCTCCGCCTCTTTCTTCGAGCGGCCCGATCCTCTTCCCACACGCTCATTCCCCATATACACCTCGGAGACAAACTCGCGTTCATGCGCCGGACCGCGTTCCTCCACAATCCGGTACTCCAGAACGCCCATGTTATGGTGCTGCGTCAGCTCCTGCAGCTCTGTCTTGAAATCGCTCATGTGCACTTTGCCGCCCTCTTCCAGCAGCGGGAACACGTAGCGGTCCAGAAACGCCCGCGCCGCTTCCAGGCCTTGGTCAAGGTACAGCGCTCCTACAAACGATTCAAACACATCCGCAAGCAGGGCTGGGCGAGTTCTCCCGCCGGTCAGCTCTTCACCTTTTCCCAGCAGAACGTACTGCCCGAACTCCAGCTGCTCGGCAAATTTCACCAGCGACGGTTCGCAGACGATCGCCGCACGCAGCTTGGTCAGCTCTCCTTCGGGCCGGTTCGGAAACAGGTTGTACAAATACTCGGAAACCGTCAGCTCCAGCACGGCGTCGCCCAGAAATTCCAGGCGCTCGTTATCCTGCTGCTGGCTGAAACGGTGCTCATTGACGTAGGAAGCGTGGGTAAAAGCCTGCTTCAACAGCAGCCGATTGTGAAATTGGATTTGAAGTTTCTGTTGTAACTGCTTCAGATCTCCACTCAACAAATCGTCCCCTTACTGCTCGAATTTCTTCAGGATTACAGTGGCGTTGTGGCCTCCGAATCCAAAAGAGTTAGACATGACAACGTCCAAATCAGCCTTTCGTGCAACGTTCGGAACATAATCCAGATCGCATTCCGGATCCGGGTTGTCCAAGTTAATGGTTGGCGCCAGCATTTGGTTCTGCAGCGACAGGCCGCAAATGACCGCTTCAACGCCGCCAGCGGCTCCCAGCAGGTGGCCCGTCATTGATTTCGTCGAGCTGACCGCAACCTTGTACGCATGGTCTCCCAGCGCTTTCTTGATCGCGATCGTCTCGGACCGGTCTCCAACCGGCGTCGACGTGCCATGAGCGTTGATGTAGTCTACGTCCTCCGGCTGAATGCCCGCATCGCGCATCGCCATAGACATGCAGCGCGCCGGTCCGTCCGGATCGGGCTCGGTCATATGGTGAGCGTCGCCGCTCAGCCCATAGCCGATCACTTCGGCGATAATGTTGGCCCCGCGTTTTTGCGCGTGCTCCAGCGATTCCAGAACGAGAATCCCTGCACCTTCACCCATGACGAATCCGTCACGGCCGGTGTCAAACGGACGGCTCGCTTTCTCCGGTTCGTCATTGCGGGTGGACATGGCGCGCATAGCGCAAAAGCCGGCCATTCCCGTCGGCCGGATGGTCGCTTCAGCTCCGCCGCAGATCATCACGTCGGCATCGCCGCGCTGGATCAGCTTGTACGAGTCGCCGATAGCGTGCGATCCGGTCGCACATGCCGTCACAGGCGTCGTGTTCGGGCCTTTGGCGCCCAGCATGATCGACAATTGACCGGAGGCCATGTTCGCAATCATCATCGGGATGAAGAACGGGCTGACCCGTTTCGGTCCCTTCTCCAGCAAAACGTTATGCTGGTCTTCCCAGGTTCCGAGGCCGCCGATGCCGGAACCGATGGATACGCCCACCCGGTTCGGATCGGAGTGCTTCTGAATATCCAGCCCGCTGTGCTCAAGGGCCGATTTGCCGGCGACAACGGCAAACTGGACGAATCGGTCCATCTTGCGCGCATCCTTCCGGTCCATATACGCCTCGGGATTAAAGTCTTTCACCGAAGCGGCAATCTGTGTAGGGTAGTCGCTGACATCAAAGGATTCGATCTGAGACACACCGGATTTGCCTTCCATCAGGTTATTCCAGAAAGTGTCCAAATCGTGGCCCAGTGACGTAACAACACCCATCCCGGTAACAACCACTCTGTGCATCAATAAGTTCACCTCTATATAAACAGCATCTGCAAAATCAATTATCCTATTTGTAAAGCCGATTCACTTGGAAAATGAGGAGAAGTCCCGCCTGTAAGAGCAGTACGGGACTTATCAAATGACTTAGGTATGAGATTGTATGTAGTTTACAACTTCACCTACGGTCGTAATTTTCTCTGCATCTTCATCAGAGATTTCCAGATCGAATTCATCTTCCAATTCCATCACCAGTTCAACAACGTCGAGAGAATCAGCACCAAGATCATCTTTAAAAGATGCTTCCAGTGTAACCTCGGCTTCGTCAGCACCCAAGCGATCGACGACAATGCGTTTTACACGCTCCAATACATCGGACATCCGGTTCACCTCCTCTTTGGTATTATACGAGAAAAGTTTTCAAAATGCCATAGAGGCAATGAAAACGGTTATCTCGCTGTTTTTCCTAGATTTCCGGTATTACATGTACATACCGCCATCCACATGAAGCGTCTGCCCTGTCATGTAGGATGCCCCTTCCGTCGCTAGGAAAACCACGACTTTGGCAATTTCTTCAGGCTGTCCGAGGCGGGCGAGCGGAATGTCTTCCAGCATCTTCGCCCGGAGATCCTCAGGCAGCTCTCGTGTCATATCGGTATCAATAAAACCTGGTGCGACACAGTTAACGGTGATGCCACGCGAGGCGAGCTCACGCGCAGACGATTTGGTTAGGCCAATTACCCCCGCTTTGGCGGCGACGTAATTGGCCTGCCCGGCGTTGCCCAGAACGCCGACGACCGATGAAATGTTGATGATCCGGCCGTAGCGCTGCTTCATCATCGGACGGCTGACCGCCTTCAGGCAGTTGAACACGCCCTTCAGATTCGTTTCGATCACCTGATCGAATTCTTCCTCTTTCATGCGCATCAGCAAGTTATCCCGGGTAATCCCCGCATTGTTGACCAAAATATCGATTTTGCCCCACGCTGCAACAACCTCTTTAACGAGATCCTCGGCCTGCTCGCTTTTACCGACATTGCCTTGAACGGTGATCGCCTCTACGCCAAGCGCACGGATCTGCTCCGCAACCTCCTTGGCGGCGGCTTCGCTGCCCGAATAGTTGACGGCTACGTTAGCCCCGGCTTCGGCCAGCGCAAGCGCGATGCTGCAGCCGATCCCGCGGGAGCCGCCGGTAACGAGTGCTGTCTGTCCCTGTAAAGGCTTAGACATACCCATTCCTCCTTTCCTAGAGTATACCCAAAGTTTATTGCGTAATCATTGTTCAAGACTGGCCTTGAGCGTCTCCAGGCTGTCCAGGCTGCTTAAGTTAATCAGCTTGACGGATTTATCCGTCTTTTTGATCAAGCCGGTCAGCACGTTTCCGGGACCAATCTCGACAAACGTATCCACCCCTTGGGAGATGAGATAGGTCACCGTATCCTCCCACAGCACGGGAGAGTATACCTGCTCGACCAGCAATCCGCGGATTTCCTCCGCAGACGCGGCCGGACGGGCCGTCACGTTCGCAATCACGGGAATGGCCGGTTCATCGAAGTGAAGCGGCTGAAGCTTCCCGCCCAGCTTCTCGGCAGCCGATTTCATCAGCGAGGAATGGAAAGGTCCGCTTACCTCAAGCGGGATCGCTCTTTTTCCTCCGGCTTCTTTCACGCGCTCGCCCACAAGGGCGACGCCCTCCTTCGAGCCGGAGACGACGATCTGCCCCGGGCAGTTCAGGTTGGCCAGCTCCACGAGATGTCCTTCTGCCGTGATGCTGCGGCACAGCTCGGCCAGCGCTTCGCGTTCGGCACCGAGCACGGCGGCCATGGCCCCTTGTCCGCCCGGAACCGCTTGCTCCATAAATTCGCCGCGCGCCCGGACCGTTCCTACCGCATCCTCAAAGCTCAGCACGCCGGAAGCCACCAGGGCGCTGTATTCGCCCAGGCTGTGTCCGGCGACAAAGTCAGGAGTAACGCCTTGTTCGCGAACCGCCTCAAACGCCGCAACGCTGGCCGTCAGGAGCGCAGGCTGCGTATTGAAGGTCTTCTTCAGCTCACTGTCCGGACCTTCAAAAATCATATTCGTCATCGGGAATCCCAGCACCTCGTCCGCACTTTCGAAAATGCGGCGGGAAGCGGGAACCGCATCATAGAAATCTTTACCCATTCCGACGGATTGGGCCCCTTGTCCGGGAAACACAAACGCAACTTTCCCCATTGCTCAGGCTCCTCTCGTATACTTCTTGATGCAAAGCTTCTATTGTATTGCTTGAATAAGCCAATTCACTTCGTAAGCTATCGATTGATCATTCACATAAGATGAATCATATGATTACCAGATCAGCACGGATGCGCCCCAGGTCAATCCTCCGCCGAAGCCGACCATCAGCACGCAGTCGCCTTCCTTCATCCGTCCTTCCTCCGCCGCTTCAACCAGCGCGAGTGGAATGGAAGCCGCCGACGTATTGGCGTACTTATCTACGTTGATGACGCATTTATCCGGCGAAAGGTCGAGGCGCTCCATGGCGGACTGAATGATACGGATATTCGCCTGGTGCGGCACGAACAGGTCGATATCGGCCTTCGTTTTGCCGGCCTTGCGCAGGACGTCTTCCGTTGCCGTATTCATGACGCGGACCGCAAATTTGAACACTTCGCGCCCGTTCATATAAATGTAGTGCTTCTTGCCTTCGAGCGTCTCCTGGGACGCCGGCAGTCTGGAACCGCCAGCTTCCAGTTTCAGCAGCGTACCGCCGGCCCCTTCGGCTCCGAGGTCAAAGGACTGAAATCCTCGGCCTTCGGGAACTTCGCCCAGGATGACGGCTCCCGCGCCGTCACCGAACAGCACGCAAGTGTTGCGGTCGGTATAATCCGTAATCCGCGACAGCGTGTCGGCGCCGATGACCAAAGCGTTGTTGTACATGCCGGTCTTGATAAAATTGCTCGCCGTCGCCAGTCCGTAGACGAAGCCGGAGCAGGCAGCGGACAGGTCGAACGCGGCGGCTTGCTTGGCGCCGAGCTTATCCTGCAGAATGCAGGCCGTTGACGGAAAGAACGTATCCGGGGTGATGGTTGCGACAACGATCAGGTCCAGCTCTTCAGCCGACATCCCAGCGGACTCCAGCGCCTTCAGGGCTGCTTCATAACACAGGTCCGAAGTCGCTTGTTCCGGAGAAGCGATATGCCGCTCGCGGATCCCGGTGCGGGAGACGATCCATTCGTCGTTCGTCTCTACCATCTTTTCCAGATCGCTGTTGGTTAATATTTTCTCAGGAACATATTTGCCTGTGCCGATGATGCCTACTGAACGTAATTTTTCCATTCTCTTGTCACTCACTTCCCGCTGATTTCCTTGGATATACTCTCAACCAGTTGATTCTGCAGTGCAACGCGGGCCTGCCGGACCGCGTTCTTGATGGCGTTGCCGTCCGCCGAGCCGTGACTCTTGACGACAAGTCCGCTCAGGCCGAGCAGAGGGGCGCCCCCGTGCTCCTTGTAATCCAGCTTGCCTTTCAAATTACGCAGCTGAGGCATAAGCAGGGCGGCCCCAAGCTTGCTGCGCATATTCTGAGTGAATTGCTCCTTCAGCAGCTTGAACATCGCGCCGGCCGTTCCTTCCACAGCCTTCAGCAAGATATTGCCGGCAAATCCGTCGCACACGAGGACGTCGCAGCTCCCGAGCATAATATCCCGGGCTTCCACGTTGCCGATGAAGTTGATCGGAAGCTCCTGCAGCAGCGGGAACGCCAGCTTGGTGAGCTCGTTCCCCTTCCCTGGCTCGGTGCCCACGTTCAGCAGGCCGACCCGTGGATTCTTCACGCCCATCACCTTCTCGCGATAAAGGCTGCCCATCAGCGCATACTGCGCTAAATGCTCGGGCTTTGCGTCCATATTCGCGCCCAGATCCAGGGCCAGCACGCCGGCTTCGTCAAGCGTCGGGATCATAGGGGCCAGAGCCGGACGCTCAATCCCTTCCATCCGTCCGACAACCAGCAATCCGGTCGTCATCAGCGCTCCCGTGTTGCCTGCCGAAATCATGGCTTCCGCCTGCTTCTCCTTCAGCATCCGTCCCGCCACGACCATGGAAGCATCCTTCTTGCGCCGGACGGCTTTGACCGGTTCATCTTCGGCTTCGATCACTTCACCCGCATGATGGACCGTCAGATTGGAGGGAACCGTCCCTCCGCTTTGCTTCAGGAGCGGCAGCAACCGCTGCTCGTCCCCGACCAGAACGATCTGCGTATCTTTCCATTCGGCGGCGGCAGCCAAAGCTCCTTCCACGTTGCACTCCGGCGCATGGTCACCGCCCATGGCATCAATGGCGATCCGCATACTGTACTCCTCCTTCGCTGTTATCCTCGCCCGTCGATCTGTATATCAGAAAGTTCCCCTGGAACACCATTTCCTCGCCCACATAGGTGAACACCTCAACCTTGGCTTTTCCCTTCTGGCCGGCCATAGACCGGACATAGGCTTTGGCAATACACTTCTCACCCAGATGAACCTGCCGCAGAAACCGGATGTCTGCAGATGCGGTCAAGGCAATCTCGTCGTTAATGAGAGCAACTGCCAGCGAGTTGGCCTGGGCGAACACATAATGTCCGCGGGCGATATGGTTTCGGGTGAACACATGCTCTTCCCGTATTTCAAAAATGGAAATGCCGCTCTTATCCAGCTGCAGATCCACGACATCCCCGACAACCTCATCAAGCTGCAAGGAGCGAACTTGATCATAGGAGTGCTCTGCCATCTGCTTCATTCGTTCCCGCAGTTCCGGGATGCCTAGCTCCATCCGGTCAAGCCGGATCGTCTGAATGCTGACCTTCAGCTCCCGCGTCAGTTCGCGGTCGGTCACAAACGGATTTTGTTCGATAATCTTCAAAAGCTGCTGATGCCGCTGCTTCTTGGGCAACCGTTCGATGTGAGGCACCTCCCTGTCATGTCTTGTCCGTCCATGAATGTGGAACACAAACAGTCTATGAAGTTCGTCAATAGAATTCACAGGAAAAAAGAATCAATCCGGACAGTTTTCATTAGAACCTGGTACTAATGTAGTATAAAGCATGACGGGTTAAAAAGAAAGTGACAAAAAAAATAGCACCTCACCAAAGATGAAGTACTACTTGATTGTTTTTGGCATTACTGCGAAATGATTTCTCTTGATTTATACGTTCCGCACACTTTGCATACGTGGTGAGCAAGCTTCAATTCTCCGCATTGTTCACATTTCACCATGCCCGGCACTGCCAGTTTAAAGTGAGTACGACGCTTGTCACGACGTGTCTTGGACGTTCTCCGTTGAGGTACTGCCATGTTCCCACCTCCTTATTTCAATCAACCGGGGTCCCGAAGGGCCCGGAGGAATGCATTCATGCTCATTTGAAAAAGTCTTTTAGCGCTGCAAGCCGTGGATCTACCACTTCATTGTTACAGCCGCAGGCACCTTCGTTCAAGTCTCTTCCGCACGTAGGGCACAGGCCTTTGCAGGATTCCTTGCACACGACGGTCATCGGAAGATTCAGGATAAAGGATTCCTCCACGTAAGGGGCGAGCTCCACAGTCTCGTTGTCCACATATATGGTTTCATCTTCTTCGTCCTCGGCTTCCTCAGGCTGCTTCTTAAGCTTGAACTGCTCGTGGAATGGAATATCCAAATGCTCATGCACCGGTGTCAGACAGCGTGAACAGGACATGTCCAGCTGTACGGATAACTCGCCTTGAACATCCACTGTATCGGGACCGACATACGAGGCTGTAAGTTCCGCTGTGAGCGGTCCGTCGGCCTTGATGTCACCCAGTCCTTTAAGCAGCGGACTTACATCCACTTGCTGACGGAGCTGCAGCGGCTCGCTGCTGGCTGCCATTTTCCTGAATTGAAAGTGCATCTACATCACTCCAAACAAACAAAAATTATTATACCGATTTCCGGGGAACTTTGTCAATAGTTTCACCTTGACCTTACGTTCCCCCTTATTGTGACTGGATGCCATTCGTTTTATGATATATTTTATAACAGCCGTTAACCACGGGTGCCCAAAATGAAACGATGGAGCTGAAGACCATGTCCGCAGTCGGCCTGATTGTCGAATATAATCCTTTACATAACGGCCACGTCCACCATTATACCAGAGCCAAGGAAGTGACGGGTGCCGAGCATGCCGTCGCGGTGCTGAGCGGGCCGTTCCTGCAGCGGGGCGAGCCCGGGATCGTCAGCAAATACGCCCGCGCCGAAATGGCGCTGGCCATGGGTGCCGACCTAGTAATCGAGCTGCCAGCCGCATATGCCGTTCAGCCCGCCGAATGGTTCGCCTACGGGGCCGTCGCGCTGCTGAACGCCACCGGTGTCGTCGACAGCGTCTGCTTCGGAACCGAAAGCGGGACGCTGGAGGTGCTGCAGCCGCTGGCCCGCATGCTGGCGCATGAAAGCGAAGAGCTTCAAGGCCATATCGCGCACTACTTGGGCCAGGGGATGAGCTATCCTTCCGCCTACGCGGCAGCCGCCGAAGCTCTGGCGGGAAGCGGAGGCTGGAAGGAGGATATCCTCCAGCTGCTCCACAAGCCGAATCATACGCTCGGCCTGCATTATTTGATCGCGCTCGAGCGCCTTGGCAGCCGTATGCGCCCCTACACCATCCCGCGCATCCACGCGGGATATCACGATGAAGTGCCGGGGCATACGTATATAGCCAGCGCCACCGCGGTGCGCCGCATGCTGCTCGGCCCGGCCCCTGACGAGGCCGCTCCGTATGTGCCGGCCACGACGCTCGCCATTTTGAAGCGGGAATTTGCCGCCGGACGCGGGCCGATCACCTGGGAATCGTTCCGGCAGCCGCTTCTGCACCTGCTGCTCACCACGCCTCCCGAGCAGCTCGCGGCCCTGCACGAAGTGACGGAAGGGCTCGAGCATCGCCTGGGCAGACGGCTGCCGGCCCTGCCGGGAGCCGATGTGGCCGGCCTGCTCGCCGCCTTAAAGACAAAGCGCTATACCCATACGAAGCTGCAGCGGATGCTGGTGCATATTTTGCTTCGGCACTCGAAGGAGCAGCTCGCTCCTGCGCGTCTTGCGGAAGGCCCCGGCTATTTAAGGATCCTGGGATTCAACAAGATGGGACAGGCTCTGCTCAAGCAAATGAAAAAGACGGCCTCCCTACCGGTGGTAATGAAGCCGTCCGCCTTCTCCCATGACCAGCTGGACCTGGACCTCCGGGCGGCGGCGGCATATGCGAACGCGTACGCCGCGCCGTCGCCGGACGATTGGTACCGCGACTATATGCAGCCGCCGGTCATGATTTAGCCTGCAGCTGGTTCATATAGTCCATCGCCTGCTCGAGGGTGCTGACCTGAACCAGCTTCATTTTCGTTTTAATCTGATCCGCTTTGGCTTTCGCCTCGTTATAGTTATCCTTCGGAACGAAGAAAATATCCGCATTCTCCCGGTCCGCCGCCACAATCTTATGCTGGACGCCTCCGATCGCCCCGACGGTACCGTTCTTGTCAATCGTGCCTGTGCCTGCGACCCGGTAGCCCTTGGTCAGATCCCCGGGCGTCAGCTGGTTGACGATTTCCATCGAGAACATAAGGCCGGCGGAAGGCCCTCCGATCCGCGTATCCTTGAACTGGACCTGATGGCCCGGATCCTTCGTCTTGACCGCCTGCATTGTCGCTATGGTGACCCCGAGGCCGGCCCGGGTGCTTCCCGTTTTCTGATCCTTGATCGGAATCAGCTTCAGCTTCTGCTCCAGCGTTTTGCCGCTCCGAAGCAGCTTGACGGTGACCTCATCGCCCACGTTCATTGGTTTCAGAATGTCGGCGAGCGCCGTATTGTCCGGGACCGGCTTGCCGTTGACTTCCTCAATGCGGTCTCCAGGCTTGAAGTATTGGTTGTTCACCGAATCGTCCGGCGTCGAGAACACAAACAAATACTCAGGAACGATGCTGAACGGCACCTTGGCTTCCCGGTAAGCCGCCTCCATCGCGGAGGACTGGGAGTCGCTCATCATGTAGACCTGCTCCGCCGCATACTCATCCTCGCTCATATCCCCGAGTCTCGCCTGTTTCTTGGCTACCTCATCGTTCGGGTTGAACACCGACATGACGAGCATGGCGATATTGGCGTAACTTGCCGCCACCGTCGTCATCATGAAGGTTCCGCGCTCCTCCGTATCCCCTTTGGCAATCGACAGCATCGGCTTCACCTCGTTGGCGCTGCCCGGCTGATAAATAATGTATGGTGTCGGCATATATACGCACACATACACCATGACAGCCACCACGAAAATGTACAGCAGAAGGCGCAAGCCCTCTCTTCTGCGCGGCCGTCTCATATTGTTGCCATCTTTCATTCCCATCCCTGCTCCCTGGTCTTATGGTTGTCTTCCCCGCATAGATTGGGTACTAGCTATGTTTACTCTTAAGAGGTGAAAATCATGAAAAAAACGACGCATCGTCCTTCTCCCAAAGCCATAACGCTTATGCTGGGAGCGTGCGCAGCAGCTCTCGTGGCCGGTATCGTCAGTTCCCCTGCCCCCGCTTTTCAGGCTTCCCTTCAAGGTCTGAACCTATGGTGGAAAATCGTGTTTCCCGGGCTTTTGCCTTTTCTCGTCCTGTCGGAAATTCTGATCGCGTACGGCTGGGTGAGCGCCCTGGGCGCTTTTCTGGAGCCGCTGATGAAGAAGCTGTTCCGTCTGCCCGGCACCGGCGGATGGGTCATGGCCATGGGGCTGACGACCGGTTTTCCGGGCGGTGCCCAGGCGGTTCAGCAGCTTCACGCCCAGGGCAGTCTTCAGGCCGAAGAAGCGGGCAAGCTCGCGGCCATATCCCACTTCTGCAACCCGGTGATGATTCTCGTCGTAGTAGCCACCGGACTGATGCACGATCCGGCCCTCGGCTACGGCTTGATCGCCGTTCATTGGATCGCCGGCATCCTGGCCTATCTGACCGTCCACCGGCGCGTCAGAACGAAAGGAGCCGCCCCTGCGTCAGACAAGCCCCGGCAGCAGCGGCTGGAGAGCAAGCCTGCCCCGCTGCCTGCCCGCGTTCTTCAAGCGGCGGAGGAAGCGCGCGCCAAAGACGGACGCAGCTTCGGCCGGCTGCTGGGCGACTCCGTCACGCATGCCGTCCAGGTGCTGATGATGATCGGCGGATACATCATTATTTTCTCCGTTGTTATCCAAATTGCCGGCCGGGTGACGACCGCCCGGCTTCCGATTCCGGATTACGCATTATCAAGCCTCTTCGAGGTTCATTTGGGCGCCCGGGACATCAGTGCCGCCGCGTTTGCTTCCGGTGGGCTGCAGTGGTCCGTTCTGTCCGCTCTCCTCGGATTCAGCGGCATCAGCGCCCTGCTGCAGTCCATGTCCCTCATCCGCAAAACCGGGGCTCCGCTTATGCCCATGGTCTGGACCCGGATTCTTCATGGGGCGTATGCCTTTGCCCTGACATGGTTGACCTGGGCTCCGCTCGCCGCATTGTTGGGCCGTATTCATCCCGTTTATTCCGAGAGCGGCCCGTTCAGCGGCAGCCGCGGCCCGATCGAGGATCTGTGGGTGCTGATGCCCCAGTTGCTGAAGTGGCAGGGACTCCTGCTCGCCTCCATCCTCGGCGCCTTAATCGTCCTTCTGATTGTGGTTCCCCGTCGCGACAAAACGGTCCGGCGTTAAAATTTACTGCGCAGCGCCTTCTCCACTTCCGGCGGAACCAGATCCGTCACGTCTCCATGATAGGCGGCGATCTCCTTGACGATGCTTGAGCTGAGATAGGAGTACTTCGGATTCGTCATCATAAAGACGGTCTCCGCCTCCGGGTTCAGCTTATGATTGGTCGACGCCATCTGCATCTCGTATTCAAAATCGGTGACGGAGCGAATGCCGCGCATGATAGCCTGTGCATTCTTCTGCCGCACATAGTTGGCCGTCAGGTCGCGGAAGCTGTCCACTTCGATATTCGGGATATGCCCGGTTACCTGCCGGATCAAATCCATCCGCTCTTCTACCGTAAACAGCGGGTTTTTGCTCCGGTTGTTGAGTACAGCAACGATCAGCACGTCAAACTGCTTTGCGGCCCGCTGGATGATGTCGAGATGCCCCATAGTCACCGGATCGAAGCTGCCCGGATATACGGCAATGCGCTGCTTGCTATTCGTTTCGCTCATCTTGCCCTCCTGCCCGCGGACCGTCGTCTGACGAATCCGCTGTATGTTCTTCGTATCTATAGATCGATACGGCCGTTTCACCGTACACCGCATGCCGGATGCAGGTAAACGAGCCGAACTCGGCGGGGTATTCGTAGCCTGACTCATGCTCCAGAACAATGACCGCGCCTTGCCGCAGCATATGCTTGTCCTGCATAAGGAGCATGAGCTCGTCCCCGTTCTTCATCCGGTACGGCGGATCCAGAAAAACAGCGTTCAGGACCAGCCCCCGCTTTTCCAACGCCTTCAGCGCCCGGACCGCATCGTTCCGGTACACTTCCGCTTGTCCCTCCATCTTGGTCGCCTTGAGGTTCGCCCGAATCGTCTCAATGCTCTTCGGGTCCATGTCGACGAGCACTGCCCGTTCCATGCCCCGGCTGAGCGCCTCGATCGCCAGTCCCCCGGTTCCCGCAAATAAATCGAGAACGGTCCCTCCGTCAAAATAAGGCCCGATCATGCTGAAAATCGCTTCCTTGACCTTGTCGGTCGTCGGGCGGGTACCCATGCCCGGCACCGCCTTCAGCGGTCTGCCCTTTGCGCTTCCCGAAACAACTCTCACTTGCTTTTCACCCATTCTATCGATGAAACCGCAGTTTCACTTGATCTTGTCCGTATTCCGTTATTCTTCATCCTACGGCGTCATATCATGCCCGAATTTCGCGAGGGATATCGAATTTTGCGGAATACGCAATTATGACGATATCGTACCACAATCCCCGCAAGTTTGAAAAATGGCCCTTGAGGAATTTTTCATCTTTTTTGGAAAAGCAATGTATAAAACATCTCTGCCTGGGAATGCTTAAATTATCGACATCAAACGAATGTCGTAGACAACCGCGGAGTAAGCTTACGTTTCCCCATAAGCTCTTCGTCCGGTTTCTCCTCTCCCATGAGGGCGTCCCGCAAGGGGCGCCCAATTTTATTTGGTTAACATCCGATTGTATTTGTATCTGGACGCGCTGCACTTGTGCGGTTTGTTCCTAATCAGAAAAAAGCACCCCGTCAGATCACAGAATCTGCAAGGGTGCTTTTGCTTGATTATGGGGTGCCCAGTTGCTTAGGAATGCTCGCGGTTTCTTCCGCGGAGTCCAATCAATCCAAGCAGGCCAAGAAGTCCAAGCCATCCCCAGTCCATGTTGTTGTCATTTGCTGCGTTGGTACGGATCGTGTTGTTATATCCGTTGTTGGTACCGTAGGTGCCGTAAGTATTGTTCATACCGTTGGTGCCATAGGTTCCGTTCGTGTTGTTGGTACCATAGGTACCTGTCGTGCTGTATGTTCCCGTTGTTCCCGTCGTTCCAGTGCCTGTACCGGTTGTACCATGGCCATACGCAAAAGCAGGTACGGAAACGCTCATGGAAATGCAGGCTGTAAGCAGGGCTGCAGCGATACGCTTCTTCATCATTTTTCACCTCCAGGTATAAGACTTCAATCGTAAGTTTCCCAAATGAGATATCACCTATGCAGTCCGCAGCCCGTATCTATTTCATCCCATGGAATATTTTGTATTTCCCTTTTTACGCAAAAAAATGACCCTGTCACAGCGCCAAGGCCGTCAGGGTCCATTCCGTACTATATATATCAAAGGGGGTTATATATATAAATATACAAACCAATTGTGAATGAAACATTAAAACAGCATTATGCCAGTATTAATTTTTGATGTCTGTTTGGTTACGGGACATGCGCCCATTTTTACAGGGCACTTATCACGATTTTCGCCTTCCGGCATACGATGTTTCCATAGTTGAGAATGGGAGGCGTTAGAATGTCTTTTACTACTTGATCCCCTTATTCCTATTATCCCTATCCTTATCCCTACTACTCTCCTTACCCATACCCCTATCCTTATGCTGGATACCCTTACGGACCATCTTGGGGATATCCCTATTTTGGCGGATACGGGGGATACGGGCATGGCGGGCACTACGACGGTTTTGGTGGCCATGGAGGCTATCCGGGCATTGTAGGTCATGGAGGTTATCACGGTGGCGGAGGCTATGGTAGCCCAGGCGGAGGACACGGCGGGGGCCCTGGCGGCCATCGCGAACCATTCGGCAGTGTGCAGGATGACGGCGATGACTTCATCCCGCCTTTCAGCCAATGAAGGAGTCCGGGGCAAGGATACCATTTTCTAGGATCCAACTGACTCCAGATGTTAATTTGTACAGCAGGTCATGAACTGGAATTATTTGCATATGATTTTTACGTATCCTGATGTTGGCAATATATAACCGGAGGTGTGTGTATGAAGCTCAGAAGCGTAGACAACACGATTGTCGCTCTGATTGGCATTTGGTTTATTATCGCTCCCTGGATTTTCGGGTTCTCTGACGATAACGGCGCATTGTGGACCAGCGTCATTATCGGTGCCGTTCAGCTGATCGCCTCATTGTGGGCGTTCTCCAGTTCGGGATGGGGCTCCTGGCAAAATTGGATTTCGCTTCTTGCCGGAGTTTGGTTCATCGTATTCCCTTTCGTTTATTCCGTAGATACAAGCGCATTATGGACCAGTATTATTCTTGGTGCCGTAACGGTGCTTCTCAATTTGATCACGATGGGCGCCAAAGATTAAATCCACGGCAGAAAAGCCGCGGAACCGACTACTTTAGAACAGCCCTTGTTGCAATCAACTTAAGCTCTTGTTTCTTCTTACTAAAAAATAAAAGCCAGATCAGCCAACACCAGGCACCATGAGCAAATGACTGCAGCCGAGAGCATAGCAAAGCGCAGGCTTGTCCCAATTATAAGGGAGGAACCTGCGCTTTTTCTTTTCCTGATCCTGTCCGTAAGGAAAGCCGGGCTGTTACGGTCGATATTTCTTCTCGCTGGAGGAGGAATCTTTGGTGTGCTCTTTATTCTGCTCGTCCTTCATATTTTCGGTTAAATCCTCCACGGGGATCGGATCCACGTTGCGTTCGCTTTCGAAGCGGTCGAACAGGCTTTCGCGCTCGGTGGCATACTGTTCCGGATGATCCATGCGTGCATGTTTTTCGTTTTCATCACGATTCACGGGCTCCTGCCGGTCCTTGTAATCCTTGTCCATGTTTCATCACCTCTTGGAGTACAAATACCCGGCTGCTCAAAAATGAATCACGCCCGAAAGTATGTACAGGCTATAGCATCCAAAGAAATCCACCTGTCCCCGGCAGACGCCGAAAACAGGTGAGCAAACGATATTTCTGTAGACGTTATATCCAGAAAGAACGGGTAATGATGACCAACAAAATAAAGAGGACCAAAATTGCACCTGTCGATGCGAAAGGATTTACGCCGCAGCCATAACCTCCAACGACTCCGCTCATTTCATTCCCTCCTCCGTTTTCATACTCTTATGGTATGAAAGCCCGCTCCCCATGGCCTGGTCAAAGACCCAATTTTCATGGCGAGAGCACAGCCTATTTTACGCGAAGGGTACGTTAAGCCAATCAGGATTGCTTTTTGCCCAGGACATTCTGGGTATACTTGAGCAAAATGCTGCCCAGCGTCCCGATATCAACCGGATCTTCGGCCTTCCAGTCGGGACTGATTCCCACCTGATCGATCAGCCATTGTCTTCCCGACTCTTTCCACTGCGGAGCAGTTTCGCTGGTGTTCGGCGTTGGATTGCTGTATGCTGCCATTAATTCCGCCTCGCTTCCTTTATACTCGTTCAGGTCAACGTCGCCGCTGATCCCCGGCACTTTGCCCTTGTTGGTATACTGGATAAATTCCCAAGCTTTCCAGCCGGCCTTGTTGGCCGGCGTACCGCTGGCGTAATAGGCATACCACAGCGGGTAAGAGCCGAGCGACGAATCCAGGTAAGAATCGATAAAGCTTGGAAACGTATAGATCATCAGGGTTCGGCCAGTCCGCTGCTTGAATTGGGTTCCCCACGTATTCACGATCTGGCTGATCCGCGCCTTGTTCTGTCCTTCCTTCGTTTCGATATCCAGCACAAAAGGCAGCTTGAATGCGGACAGCCCCCCGGCACTTTCAATCACCTGAAGGAAATGATCCACTTCGTTCTTGACATCACCCGGTGAGGCCGCACGGGTAAAATGGTATGCCCCGATGAGAAGCCCCGCGTTTTTGGCGTCCTGCGCGTTGGCCCGGAAGCGGTCGTCGACGATCCGGGATCCCTCCGTCGCTTTAAGAAAGGCAAACGAATATCCCGCGCCGCGGACCTTCTTCCAATCGATGATGCCCTGCCAATGCGACACATCTATGCCTTTGGCGTGGGTTGCACTCCGGCTTTGCACTGACAACACCTCCATTCGGATTACTTTTGCGGCATATATGGCTGATTGTAAGGTTATTTTATCCATATGTCATAAATGCACAAACGTATGGACAATCCAGACCCATTTGCAAAATGTGCTCCGGCCCGGCCCTTCCCGCGAAAAAAAGAAGAAGCCCTGTCAAATCAGAGCTTCTTCCCCGAAATTTAATGCTGAACCGGTTCCGCTAAGGGCCGATCGATCGTCAGCGTTTCCCTTGAGCGGCCTCGTTGATCCATGAGCCCGGATTCCCCGTGCTCGCGGTATTTCCTCATCCATACCTTTAACCGGCCGATGTCGGCGATGCCTAATGCGGCAGCCACTTCTTTTTTGGTCATCCCTTGAAGACGCATATGTACGGCCTTCCGTTTGGTATCCAGGCTGTATGAGCTAAAAACTTGCCCCTTCTTGGCCATCCGTATCACCTCAACCTATATATCGGAAGGCAGGGCAACTTTTTCAATATTAACTTACCAGCTGAAGCCGACCGCTTTCAGAAATTCCCTCGCCAGCGTCATATGTCCGCGGGATCCAGGGTGGACACGGTCCCAGTTCGTAGCCAACGAAGACAGATAGACATGCTCCGACAACGCGTCGAAAGCAGCCTGTGTATCGACGAAGATGGCGTCAAATTCCGCGGCGACCTTTTTGACAACGGCCCCATAGACGTCCATCGTTGCACGCATCGGGTCGTTCACGTTCGGATCGAGGTAATATGGAGTCATCAAAACGAGCCCCTTCAGCCTCGGCCGTGTCGTTTGCACCAGTTCCCTCAGCGTCGCTTCATATTCGTCCAAATACACATGCTGATCCGGATTCAGCGGACGGTCGAATTGGCGCCACACATCGTTGGTTCCGATCATGATCGAAAGCCAGTCCGGCTTCAGGTCGAGCACGTCGCTCTCCCAGCGCTCCTTCAAATGGCGGACGGTATTTCCGCCGATTCCCGTATTCAGCACCCGGATGTTAAGCTGCGGGTATACCGCGCTCAGCAGCGCGTCGACTTGTGCGACGTAACCGCTGCCCAGCTGGCCGAAGCCGCCTTCCCCGACCGGCCGGACGCGGCCGCAATCCGTAATGGAATCCCCAATAAAGAGTAATGTATCATTTTGGCTCAGCTTCATCGCTCTAGTCCCTCTCCTTTTTGCGTTCAGGCAAGTAATATGTGGATCGCAGTTCGCTTAGCAGTTACTATCATTCTATCACATTGGCGGGGACCGTCTATACCGAAAAGTCCCTTATTCTGTTCGGGATCAGGGGCGGAGATACCCCTGTTTGACCGCGTCGTCGATCAAGTGCTGAACCAGCGAATACAGGTCCGGGAGGTCCTCCTGCAAAAAAACGATCCGCGCCCGGACGCGGTCTGCCGCAACTCCGTGTTCCTGCCACGCTTTTCCCCCGGTAAAATAATTGTGAAGCAGCGGCTGAATCCGGTCCATGGCCGCCGCATAGCGCGATTCCAGGGTTTCCCGCTGCTCGAATTCGAGCCACAGGGCCAGCATTTCATCACGCTGATCGACGGGCAGAAGCCCGAAAATCCGCTTCGCCGCGACCATTTCCCGCTCGAATTTCCCTTCCTGGCCCTGCTCATCATAAGCGAAAGTGTCACCTGCATCGATTTCAACCAAATCGTGAACCAGGAGCATTTTCATGACCCGAAGCAGGTTTACCTTCCGCTGATCCAAATGCTCCTCGAGCAGCCAGGCCATGAGCGTAATATGCCAGGTGTGCTCCGCATCATTTTCGTGCCGGGATTTGTCCATCAGGTACGACTGGCGGTAGATCGTCTTCAGCTTGTCGATTTCCCTGATAAATTCGATCTGCCGGTTCAAACGTTCATTCATGGGTAACAACCTCCTATACGTTAGGACGAACATATCATATCCAACAGCCCGTGACAAAACGGACACGCTTCCGGCATTCCATGCAATTCTTCTCTCCTTTTAACAAAGAAAGACCCGGCCATGGCCGGGACGCTTTCCTTCATTGCGAGAGTATGTTCTGAGAAGTCTGTTCTTTGAGAAGTCTGTTCTTTGAGCAGCCGGACATTACGTGAACATCCGGTAGACTCTTGCCTCATAAGGGCGCAGCCGCTCGGGTTCCATTCCGTCCTCGGGATAGTTGCCGATGATCAGCTCCCGTTTCATGCCGCTGTACCTGTCGTCAAGTTCAAGGATCGCAGCCGATTCCGAAAAATTCAAAGCGATAAGCCATATCACCTCGCCCAAAGTACGGGTATACGCATAAATCTGCTCGTTATCCTGCAGCAGGAGCTGGTAATCCCCGTATACCATCACGGGATTCTGCTTGCGCAAAGCGATCAGCCGCTGATAATAGCGGAAGACCGAATCCGGATCGCTCATCGACGCTTCCGCGTTGATTTCCTTGTAATTGGGATTGATCCGGATCCAAGGCGTACCTATCGTAAACCCGGCATTGGGCCCGGCATTCCACTGCATCGGCGTTCTCGCATTGTCCCTTCCCTTGGCATGGATCGATTCCATGATCGTTCCCGGATCCGCATTTCCCTGCGTGACCCGTTCCTCGTACATGTTCAAAATTTCAATATCCCGGTAGTCCTCAATGCTGTTAAATTGGATGTTCGTCATGCCGAGCTCCTCGCCCTGATAGATGTAAGGCGTGCCTTTAAGGGTGTGCAGCAGCGTAGCGAGCATTTTAGCCGAAGGAACCCGGTATTCACCGTCATTGCCGAATCTCGACACCATCCGCGGCTGGTCATGATTGTTGAGATACAGACTGTTCCATCCGTCCTCCGCCAGCCCGGTCTGCCATTTATGAAGCACGCCGCGCAGCTTCTGCAGCGTCCATGGGACCACGGTCCATTTGTCGCCGTCACCCGCATCGACGTCCATATGCTCAAATTGAAACACCATTTGCAGCTCTTTCCTGTCCGCTCCGGTATACTTCAGAGCTTCTTCCACAGATACGCCCGGTGTCTCCCCAACCGTCATCACATCGTATTTCGACAGCACCTGCTCGTTCATCTCCCGCAAATAGTCATGCACATGCGGGCCGTTCATAAAATAAGGGCTGCCATCTCCAAGTCCGTCCTCCCCGTCGTCTGGAAGCCCCGGCACTTTGGAAATCAGGTTGATGACGTCCATGCGGAAGCCATCCACGCCTTTATCCAGCCAAAAGGTCATCATCTCGTACACCGATTGCCTGAGCTTCGGGTTGTCCCAGTTCAAGTCGGGCTGTTTCTTTGAAAACAGGTGCAAATAGTATTCTCCGGTCGTGTCATCATACTTCCAGGCCGACCCGCTGAAAAAGGACCTCCAGTTGTTCGGCGGCATATTCCCGCCTTTACCTGGGCGCCAGATATAATAGTCGCGGTAAGGGTTATCCCGGGATGAGCGGGACTCCGCAAACCAGGCATGCTCATCCGATGTATGGTTTACGACCAGATCCATAAGCAGCTTCATTCCGCGTTCGTGCAAGCCGTCCAGCAGCTGCGTCCAATCCTGCATCGTGCCGAACTCGTCCATGATCTCGAAGTAATCGCTGATATCGTAACCGTTATCGTCATTCGGCGACTTGTAGACCGGAGAGAGCCAGATGACGTCTATCCCCAGCTCCTGCAAATAATCCAGCTTCGACACGATCCCTTGAATATCGCCGACCCCGTCGCCGTCACTGTCTTTAAAGCTGCGGGGATAGATCTGATACACGACGGCTTCTTTCCACCACGTGCGTTCCATATTCGTCATTCCTCCCATTTTGCATATACACCGCCAATGCCATACTCGCGGCAGCAGAATTCCATCCTTTTATGCTTACCCCAACCAGGGCGGCCTATAACGAAACAGCGTGTAAACCGTTATCCGCTAATTTCCCAAATTGCATATGGAACAATTTAACAAAAGGGGTTATAGTACGATAGGGGTCTACCTTATTAAAAGAAGTTTCTATATGGACTATAGCGAAAGGCGGTACACAATGGATTCATTCATCAAAAAATTAGGCTTATGGATCACTGCCGTTCTGTTGATCGTGGTTGCCGGCGCCACACCTGCCTTGGCTGCATCCGCTACCGGCTGGAATGTCAAACTGGTGAGCGTTCAGTTAGTTAAGAACGAGCATGTTGGCAATGAGTGGTATTACACGGCTTCTGTGAACGGTAAGGAAGTGGAGGAGGGCAGTTCCGTCACCCTCAAAAACGTGAGTTCGATCAATCTGTACGCCTACGCCGAAGAACAGGACAAGATTCCGGACGAGGGGAAAGCACAGAAATCGATTAAAGTCAGCACGCTGACAAAGAAAACCCAGCTGGTGGAGATGAAAGTGACGGTCACAGAAAACCGGGGCCGATATTCGGGAAACCAGGCCGTATGGAAATTCACCTTTCAAATCTCGAAAAAATAAAACGGCTTGCAATTTTTCGGAGTCCTTGAATTCGCGCGAAAAAGGCTGCGGATCGTTCCCCCATGCTATAATAGAGTCACTATAATCCGAAGCATACGGGGTGGCATCAGCGCTATGACGACCAAAGAAACGAGAAACATCGGCATTTTTGCCCATATCGACGCGGGTAAAACGACCACGACCGAGCATATGCTCTTTGAGAGCGGCACGATCCGCACATTGGGCAGCGTGGATCAAGGAACGGCGCTGACCGATTCGCTCGAAGTCGAGCGGGAGCGGGGCATCTCCGTGCGTGCCGCCGCGACCACGCTTCATTGGAAAGGCATACATATCAACGTCATCGACACGCCGGGCCATGTCGATTTTCTATCCGAGGTGGAGCGGTCGATGCGCGTTATGGATGGGGCCATCCTCATCGTATCCGCGGCCGAGGGCGTTCAATCCCAGACGGAAACGGTGTGGCATGCGCTCCGATCCTTAAACATCCCGACGTTAATATACGTGAACAAAATGGACCGGACCGGCGTGTCCGCCGCTTCCGTCCTGGATGAAATCAAACGGCTCCTCTCTCCTCACGCCGTCCCGCTTCAAATTCCGATAGGTGAAGCAGAGGACTTTGCCGGTATGCATTCCATTCTGGACCCCGCCAAGGATGGGGAGCTTGAACGTCCGGAGTACGTACAGTTGGTGGAGGCCTGCGCAGATGTGGATGAAGAGCTGCTTTTGCGGGTTATCGAAGGGGAGCCGATTGCGCCGGAAGAGCTGCGGAGCATGCTCGCCGGGCTGACCCGTCAGGGCCGGTTATTCCCCGTCCTCTTCGGCTCATCACAGAGGGGCATCGGCATCCGGGAGCTGCTGGATCATGCAACAGCGTATTTGCCCGGGCCAACCGGCGATAATGAGGGCGAGCTGTCGGGCGTCGTGTTCAAAATCGAACGGGACAAAACGATGGGACGCGCCGCCTACGTCCGGCTCTATAACGGCACTCTGAAGAACAGAGACGCCGTCCGTAATCTGACGCAGGACGTTCAGGAAAAGGTAACCCAAATCCGGAAAATGGACGGGCGCAAATTCGCAGATTTGGGGGAGCTGCATGCCGGAGATATCGCCGCGGTATACGGCCTGTCCCAATCCAAGATCGGCGATATTCTGGGCAGCAGCGAGCTCATCCCCCCTTCCCCTTCCATCGCCGTACCGCTGTTAACCGTTCAGGTGCAGGCCGAGGAAGAAGCGCGCTATCAGGACTTGGTAGAGGCGCTTCAGGAGCTCACCGACGAGGATCCGCTGCTCGATCTGCAGTGGCTTCCGAGCGAGCGGGAGCTCCATCTTAAAGTGATGGGCTCCATCCAGCTCGAAATTTTGTCCAGCCAGCTGGAGAGCCGTTTTGGCCTGAAGGTCCGGTTCGGCCAGCCTTCCGTAATTTATAAGGAAACGCCGAGCCAATCCGGTGAAGGCTTTATCGCCTATACGATGCCCAAGCCGTGCTGGGCCGTGCTCCGCTTCACGATCGAACCGCTCCCCCGCGGGAGCGGCCTCGTATACAGCTCCCAGGTACGGAGCGAAGATCTGCTGACGAGCTACCAGAACGAGGTGGAGCGGCGCGTGCCGGAGGCCCTGCAGCAGGGACTTCTGGGTTGGGAGGTCACCGACCTCAGGGTAACCCTCGTTGAAGGAGAGCATCACGTATGGCATACGCATCCGCTCGATTTTGTCGTCGCCACGCCGATGGGCATCATGAACGGCTTGGCCGCGACGGGCACGACCCTGCTGGAGCCGTTGCTTCGGTTCCGCATCACCACCCCCGAGGATTACGGGGGCAAAATCCTCAGCGACCTGGTGCAGATGCGCGCGGAGTTTGAGCCGCCTTCCATCCTGCACGGACGCTTTATGGTCGAAGGCATCATTCCGGCGGCGACTTCGCTCGAATTTCCGGTGAAGCTGCGGTCCATGACCGGCGGCCGCGGCGTGATGGCTTCCTCTTTTGCCGGATATCAGGAAGCCCCGCCGGAAACCAATGCCGCCCGCCAGAGACGGGGCGTCAATCCGCTGGATCAATCGAAATACATTTTAAGCGTACGAAGCGCACTGTCGAGCCAATAGGCTGCTCGCTGCAGCCTGGCCCGGCGTTTTTCATAAGGAGGATTTATGTTTATTAAAATCGCCCTGTTTTTCATACTGGCCCGGCTGCTCGGAAACCCTTTCCTGGCCATCCTTGTCCTGCTGATCATCGTCTATTTGCTGGACAGAAAATTTGTGGGCATTTTTCCGAGCGTGACCAAGCCATTTAAACGGATGAACCGGATATCCAAGCTGAGAGCCCACGTGACGATGAGCCCCAGCGATGTCTCCTCCAAGCACGAGCTCGCCCGCCTGCTGATCGAACGGAAAAAGTATCCTGAGGCGCTCCGCCTGCTGGAATCCATCGAAACCCAGTCCGAGGATTCCGCCGAATATTGGGATGACCTCGGTACCGTCAAGCTCAAGCTGGGGCGCATTCAGGAGGGTGAGCAGCACATCCTGCGCGCGCTTGAGCTGAACCCCCGCGTCAAATACGGCCGCCCTTATTTGAGACTGGCGGATATTTATAAGAGCACCGACCAGGCTAAGGCCGTGAGCTACGTGCAGGAATTCCAGCAGATCCAGTCCTCCTCCTGTGAAGGCTACTACCTGCTCGGGATGATGTACAAATCCCTAGGCCGGACCCAGGAAGCCAAAGCGGCGTTCCAGGAATCGATCGATCTGTACCGCGCGCTGCCCTTGTACAAAAAGCGCCAGGAACGAAAGTGGGCCGTCCTCAGCATGCTTCGCAAGTGAGTGCGGGTCCAGACCAGCAAAAAAACAGACCCGATTGCCGGGTCTGTTTTTTTGTGCCGGGCTGCTTAGGCCAAAGGCCGGTACCCCAACGAGTTAAGCTGTTCCGCAATCACCCGGTACCCCCTGCCGTTTGGATGCAGATGGTCAAGCGACAGCAGTTCCCTTTCCCTTCCCTGAAAGGAACCGTAAATGTTGGCGACCCCCAGGTTTCCGCCGGCGTATCCGTTTAAAAAACGGTTATACTGCTGTACCCAGTAACCCGCCTCTTCAACCTGCGGATACGGGTTGTACAAGCCTACGGCGCGAATAATGTAAGGGCGCTGGCCCCCGCCTTTTAATTGGTTGATCGTGCGGAGAATTCCCGACACATTCGTTTTGCACTGGCTCAGCGCTTGGTTGAAATGCTGGGAAGCCTTCGAGCCGAACGGTGCGTTTTTGGCCGCCCGAATCAGATCGTTGCCGCCAATAGAAATCGTAATGATCTCCGCCTGCTTGATCGCCTGCCGCATCGCCCCATTTCTGGAGATGTGATCATATAAGCCTGACGTCGTCAACCCGTTTACGCCAAAATTTTCATAAGATACAAAAGCTCTTACATGCTGTTCCGCCATCCCCCGATACACTGGAACAAAACCGTTTCCCGGCAAGGCTCCAAAACCGACGGTCAATGAATCCCCTATCGCGGTGTATGAATACACCAAAGCCTTCGCCCCCCTTCTGACTCATAAGCTGCTTAATGCAGTATATGTAACCGGGCCTGGGAGCGAAACGGGACCATGCGCGGGATTTTTGATTTTCAGGGAGAAGGGACCCCGAATATTTCACTCGCTGTTCTGAAGGGCTTGAGTAAATGCCCTCAAAGCCAGGTACGATGGATCCCTTTTTCGCAGCCATGCGTCCAACAGTTCCTGCTGATCCTGAAGGTACCATCCAAGATACTTGTGTATAGCTTTGTCATAATCAGCATTGGAGGCTGACTCTTCTTCCATACTTTCCACCATGCGCCCCCAATCGTTTGACTCGTTTGAAGCTAGGTCAGGGTACGAACCGGCTAGCTGCCTAGCTGTTTTAAAGGAACATTCCCGGTACAGGATCAGGGAAAGGTATTGTCCGACCCTTCGATGCGAGGGATCATCCTCCATCGATTGAACCAATAATGCCTCCGCGTCCTTCAGCTTCCCCTGTCTCATCATGGCCATCGCATGGGTCGACAGATCAACATCCCATGAATCTCCCGCCGCCACTTTTTCATAAAGTTTGAAATAGACATTGTAAGCCTGCCAATCCTTTTTCTTATAGTAATAGTCTGTCAGTCTCGACAAATATCCGGAGGTCGGATGAAGCTGAACCATTTCCTTCAAATAAGTCTCTTGCTGTTTTTCGGCGTTTTCTCGGTCGAAGGAATCCGATCCGTTGGATCGGTGTTCGGATATTTGTGCATCGATCATCACGATCAGCATATGAAGGCTGTGCGTATCGGCCGGATCGTCCTTGTATGCCTGCTCATATTGTTTCATAGCCTGATCCAGATTCCCTGCCAGGAGTGTGCGGTCCGCCAGTGTCAATTCTCTCTCCTTCAGATAAAAGAATGGCAGGTTTCCGATTTTGTCGTTTCCGACGCGATACCCGTCACTTCGGGTGAGCAGATGGCCATCTTTGTCATATGCATTCACGGTCCAGAAGAAGCGGTTCTCCGGATTGGAGAACCCGAGCAGGGACAGCGGATCCGTGACCATCTTCCCGTCCTGATCTGAATAGGATGAAATACCGCTTAGGAGATGATAGAGTTCCTCGGTCTTTATCGTTGTTCGGGTTGTGTCAACCTTCGTCATAACCGGCTGGCTGAACGAACCTGAATGAATCTGCACTCCGAGGTATACATCGTAATAAGCGGCCCTCGGTACAGGCTCCCATGCAAAGGTGATCCGATCTTCGCGGACCGTCGTCTGGTTAACAGGAAAATCCAATTCCAGCAGCGGCTGTAAAACGGCATTCCGGGTTACATCCTGAAGTCCAACACGAACCCATTCATCGGATTCCGCAGGCCAAGTCCACCCGCTGATCTGGTCCAATTCAAGCCCCAAATACAGCTGGTAGCTTCCTGGAAGCACCCCTTTGATCGTATATTCCCCCTTCCCGTTGGTCATCGTTTGGTAAGGTTCATCCGACTGAAGGCTTCCTTGCACGCTGTCCTTCGTCCGTAAATAAACGCCAGCATAGGCGATCGGTGAACCGTCGCTTCTCTTCAGCGTACCGGACACTTCAGGCAGCCGGTCCGATCTTGAGTCAGCAAGCTTTTGCAATCCCTGTTTCAGCAGAGTGGGCTGCTCCAAGATCAACGTTGGTTGTTTCCCGCTTCCATCGACCGGGGATCCTTCCCATTTTTTTAGTGCTTTCAAATATTGCTGAATGCTTTCGTTTCCGCCCAGATATCTGGTCTGAAGCCAGCTGAACTTCTCCACGATGCGAGTGTCTGGATTTTGTTTAAGCTCGCGGGATAAATCGGCGCTGATCTGACGAAAAAGATCCATGTCTCCATGGTTTCCCGCGACCTCGGCCATTCTTATTTTCAACTTCTGAGCAGCATACATCTGTGAAGCAGGCAGCCGTTCTTCGGTACGTTCCAGCAGCTCGATCGTTTTTTTCCATTGCCCCGCTCCTTCGTAATAGTACGAAAGAAGCAACGCCGCTCCGGCCAAATGAAAATCAGCGGGTCCCGATTCTACATAAGCCTCCAAATAGGGGAATTTTTCCTTCAACGTGATGGGAGGCAGCTGCCCCTGTCCCTCATCCGTTACCGAGCTCCATTCCGATGTTCCCGGCCCGACATATATGTCGTAGCTGTTTGTTAGCTCGGCTCCCTCCCTGCCGATCAGGTAATTGCGAATATATGTCCACTTCTGTTCATCCTCCGATTCCCGAATCCGCTTGAAAACCTCCTGCTTGCTCAAGCTGCTCCCCACCGCCTGATCAGTGTTTTGAGACGGGGGGCTTTGACGGGAAAGGGCTACCAGAGATCCAGCTATGAGCAGGAGAAAGACAGCAGTGGACAAAATCAAATGCTTAACTTTGATGGTCACCTTCATGCCTATTCACCTTCCGCTCATATTCGTCTTTCCAATAATAGCTTCCGCCTTCTTCAATCAATTCACGAAGATGCTGCTGTGGCCCGCCAGGATGAGTTTTCGGCTGCTCGACCAAATGGTATACGAACAACGCAGCCAGAAAGAACAATGAGGCTGTCCCCAGCGGCACAAGCGGCAGTTCCAGTTCTTTGTTCAAAAAAGCCCGCACCCGGTCTCTCCAGTTCCGTGGATGGGTTGCTCTCAGTACTTCCGCAGCTTGGGTAAACCGAATTTCGGATAGCTCCTGCTCCAAAGTCCGTTTAATCAAAAGCTGTTCTGTTTTTCGCATCAAGCTCCTCCTGTTCCAGCATCTGCTGCAATTGTTGGCGTCCGCGGGCCAATCGAGCCTTGACGGTGTTCTCGCTAAGCTGTAGGTAACCGGCAATGTCGGACACGCTCATCTCATTAAAATAGTAAAGCGTAATGCTTTCGCGGTAGATGTATTTCAGCCTATGAATGGCTTGGCTCAGACCCTCATTCCTCCACTTCGTCAGGAGCTTCTCTTCCGGGCCGGGGGTAGGAAGTCCTCCCATCATTTCCTCCATCCGCGGCGAGGGCAAGAACCGTCTCCACGACCAGGCACGCTGCTTCATTCTGCATCTGTTTACGACAATGCGGATCAGCCAGTTCCTAAGCTTGCTCTCATCCTGAAGCTGTTCGATATGCCGAAAGGCTTGAATAAAACTGTCCTGGACCGCTTCCTCGGCATCATACCTGTCACGGAGCAGAAGAAACGCCGTTCGCAACAGCTCGTCACCGAATTGACGCATAATCCATTGAAGTGCCGCCTCATCTTTTTGCTTCAGTCTCCCGATTACGTCCAGTACGGCTACCTCCCCTCTACTATAAAGATGCACCCAAACCCGTTCAGGTTGCAAAAAAAAGGAAAAACGCCAAAAAACCGGTCCCTTTCCGGAACCGGCTCTCGTTATTTTCATCTGATTTGCCGTTTTATTCCTCATCCTCTTCGGCTTCGTAAACGCAGCGGAAACGCTCCACTCCCGGGAACAGTTCGCCCAGGCTGTGCACCTCAAATCCGATGCTGCGGTAAAAGTCGACCGCCTCCTCATCCGTCTCCGCTACGACCCTGGCGGGCTTTTCCTGCGTCAGCACTTCCAGGATCATGCCCCTTCCGTATCCGAGCCCGCGGTTTTCCGGAATGACCGAAATATGGCGGATCAGCAAGGTATCATCCATCTTTTCATAACCGATCAACCCGACTAGAAGTTCCCCGTCTTCAAAACCGTACAGCTGCCAGGCGTCGTTGGCCTCGTACTGCTGGATCGCCTGCTCAATCGACCGGTCATCGGGAAAAACCGCATAGGAGATGAGCTCCATCGTCTCCGGCTTGCGTATGTAATTTTTGATATTTAACAGCATAGGTTCTGCCTCCTGTAAATTCACATTCACTGCTCTGCCCTATCATGGCAAAAAGAATTCTGTTTCGTTACTGTACCTTGTCTGCGCGTAAATTTCAACCGGACCGAATCTGCAGGGTGGCCCTGGAGCAAGCAGAACTCCTCCTGACGTCTCCATGACATCGCGATTCCAACCCTAGCGTATTTGAGCGAAAAAAAGCCCCGTCAGCCGCTGGCTGTCATGGGGCAAAGGTTAGATAGATCTCGTATCTTGATCAAACAGTTAAGCGGAGTAGGAGGGCTGCAGCTGCACGCACATCGGTTTTATCGGATCTTCTGTGCGGCAAACGTAATCAGGGAACAGCGAAAATCGATGCTGCGCCCATCCTTCACTTCCTCGATGCTCTGCGGTACCACTCGTTCGATCAGGATGTTCCAATCCCGGTAATGCTGCTGAAGCAGGGCCATAGCGTCCTGCTGCGCCAAATTGGTCTCGATTAATCCCTTCCGAACTTCTCCGGTTACCCGGTCAACTTCCTCTACGTCCGTGCTCATGGTGATACAGTGGATTCCGCCGGTCCGCGTCCCGCGCTTCATCCGGTCCAGCACCCGTTCCAGGGCGTCACGCGATGACGTATGCTCCAGTGCCGAGCACGCAATGATGTAATCGTAGGCATTCGCCTGTATCGCGTAATGCTCCACATCGGCGGCCTCAGATTCAACCAGCTCCTGTACACCGAATTCCACTGCGTTTTCCTTAAGCTTGGCAGCGGCATCCTCCAATAGATCCACCCCGACCACCCGGCTCCGGGTTCCGCGCAACCGCTCGGCGACCGGAATCGTGTTGCGGCCGACGCCGCAGCCGAGATCCAGCACCTGTGCATCCTCGCGATGCTGGAGCAGCCGCTCCAGCATTTCCATGACGACCGGTCCCGGCTGAGCCATCCAGGTACCCTGTTCAAACAGATCGTTATCTTCGTAAAAGCGCTGATGGTACTCCGCTTCCGAAGCCCTTGCTGCTTCAAAATGTTCTTTGTTCATCGGCCAGCCTCCTTAGTTAACAAGCTTCTACTTAAGATTTACCCAAGGAAGGAGCCCCCGACCAGGCTGGTTGCCGAATTTCTTCTAGAAAATGATGGCGACACGCATTAAAAAAAGTACTTCACCGCAATCACGATCAGACCGAGAACCATCAACAGCTGCCCGGCGATCCGTTTATCCGGATCGCCGAGAACGACGGCCACCCCGCCTATAATGAGACCGGCCGGAGGAAACACCACCGTCGCCAGAATCAGCAAAATGATCGACACCGCGCTTGGTCTAAACGGATCTTCATCCGGTTCTTCATAAATCGGTGCAGCGGGCTTTTTATAAATCGTCGTCCCGCAAAACTTGCACTTTCTCGCCCCCGGCTCGAGCTGTTCACCGCATGCAGGGCAGATGTTCTCATCGCGTCCGAGCGATATGCCCGCCCTTTTGTCGGCATCCGGAGTTCCGGCCACTTCGGCATTCTGCAGGGAACTGCCGCAGCGTACGCAGGTCCACGCCTGCTCCGGATTGGATTCCCCGCACTTCGGACAAATTTTGACGGCCAATTCTCATCCCCTCCAGTTATGGGTTTCTGACTTATGGATAGATATCCCCATCATACCATAGCGGCCAAGACGACCGGGACTCGAGGGATTGGCCGCCAAAGAGAAGCCCGGGGAAGGGATACGCCCTTCGTTACGCTTCGAATCGCTTCAAAACGATGACGGCGTTATGACCGCCAAAACCGAAGGAATTGGACATGCCGATCTTGACTTCAGCGGTGCGCGCGATATTCGGAACATAATCCAGGTCGCAATCCGGGTCCGCTTCCCGCAGATTGATCGTCGGTGGTATCACGCCTTCCAGCAGCATCTGTACCAAAGCGATGGCCTGAGCGCCGCCGGAAGCCCCAAACATATGCCCGAGCATCGATTTGTTCGCCGTCACCGGCACACGGTAAGCCGCCTCGCCGAACAAGCGCTTGATGGCCTGCGTCTCGGACTTGTCCCCGACTTCCGTACTCGTAGCATGAGCACTGACCACATCGATGTCCTCCGGACGGACGGCGGCTTCCTGAAGGGCAAGCCTCATCGCGTTGTAGGCTCCGATGCCTTCCGGATGGGAAGCAACAATATGATAGGCATCCGAAGTCGCCCCATATCCGGCTACCTCCGCATATATGCGGGCGTTCCGGCTGCGGGCGTGGGACAGCGACTCCAGCACCAGGATGCCCGCGCCTTCGCCCATGACGAACCCGTCGCGGCCAGCATCGAACGGGCGGCTTGCCAGCTTCGGATCCCCGTCCCATGCCGACAGGGCCGTAGCATTGCCGAAGCTCGCCATCGAAATTTCGGAAATGGCCGCTTCCGCGCCGCCGGCAATCATGACGTCCGCACCGCCCGAGCGGATCAGCCGGAACGCCTCTCCGATGCTTGTATTGCCGATCGAGCATGCCGTAACCGGCGACATTGTAGGTCCGGTGAAGCCGAACCGGATGCTGATCGTCGCCGCGGCCATATTCGAGATGATCATCGGGACGAGCAGCGGGCTGACCCGTTCCGGTCCCCGGGAACGAAGAACGTCCCCCTGCTCCATCAATGTCCCAATGCCTCCGATACCGGAGCCGACGTACACACCCGTCCGCTCCTTATCCAGGCGGTCCATGTCCAGTTCCGCATCCTTGAGCGCGTCTTCGGCCGCCGCCAGCGCAAACTGGGTGAAGCGGTCCATCCGTCGGGCTTCTTTGCGGCCGAATCTTGCCTCTGCATCAAAATCCCGCACGATGCCGGCGACGGAAGCCTTCATGTGCGATGTATCAAACGCATCGATCCGGGATATTCCCGACTCGCCTCGAATCATGGCATTCCAAAAGCCGGGCACCGTGCTGCCCAACGGTGAAACAAGCCCCATTCCTGTAACGACAACCTTTTCCATCTGGTATTCCTCCCAAACTCAAATTATGATATCATTTTTCCATAGCATTTATCCTATTACAAGTTATAGTTTATCCTAGTATAAGCAACACCATCATAATGAACACCATCATAATGAACACCATCATAATGAACACCATCATAAGAAACACCCGGATGGCAGCGGAACCTACGATGGAGCTTATCATTGGATGTGCAAATAGATCTGCAAATGGGTCTTAACTTTGAAAGAGGTGCAAGAACAGATGAATCAGCAGGCACGGCTTAATGCGCTTTCCGCTTTTCTGAAAAACCAGCGGGCCAAGCTGCAGCCGGAAACAGTCGGACTTCCGCAGGGCACCCGCCGGCGGACGCCCGGACTCCGGCGGGAAGAAGTGGCACAGCTCGCCGGGGTCAGCAGCACCTGGTATACTTGGCTTGAACAGGGACGGGACATCAAAGTGTCCGCTTCGGTGCTCGACTGCGTCGCGTCCGCGCTCCGGCTGACAGCGGACGAGCGGAAATATTTGTTTTCGCTCGCCCTGGAGAGCGGCTCCGCTGCCGCCCCGATTCAGCAGGAGCACCCGCAGATCAGCCCGGCGCTGCAAAAAATCGTGGACGAGCTCCACTACTGTCCAACGATCATCTCCGACCGGCGTTTTCAGATTGTCGGCTGGAATGAAGCGGCCGCCCACGTGTTTCTCGACTTTACCCAGATTCCGCCCGAGGAGCGGAACCTGATTCGCCTTCTGTTTACCCGCAAAGAGATGCGGAGGCTGGCGGTTAACTGGGAGCATTTTATTATGGGGTTTTTGTCGATTTTTCGCGCGTATTACGGGCAGTACGTCGATGACGAATGGTATGAGCAGTTTCTGCGGGAAATGGAGAATACCGATCCCGAATTCCTGACGCTGTGGAAACAGAGCCAGGTCAGCTCGGCGCCGGAGGTACTGATTGAGTTCAGGCATGCCAAAGCCGGAAAGATGCTGTTCGATTTAACGTCGCTGCAGGTACAGGGCGGAAGCGATTTGCGCTGCAGCATCTATACGCCATGCGCCGGATCTCCGACCGAAACCAAGCTGAAGCGTTTGATGCAGCGTACGGCAGACGCTTAATCGGCAAGCAGGAATTTGCCAGGCGGAATAACTGGAAATGTGCGAAGACGTACGAATCATATCCGAAGACGAATGACGAAATAGATGGGGATGAATACAGGATGGCTTTTGGAATTAACCGCATTGAACTGAACCGGTGGAAGGAGGCGGTCAGCCGGGGAGAAATCGCGTATTTGACGCACTACTGGCTGGACCCGCGTTTTCCCGGGATGACGACGGTGACCAAGGTCGGCTGCTCGGATTTGGACCGGCTCGCCGGCTGGTGCGTCAGCCACGGACTTTCACCGAAATATATACACAACCGCTCTCCTTTTCCCCATTTTGACCTGATCGGGCCAAAACAGCGCGAAATTTTGCGCAAAGAAAAGCAGTGGGATCAGGTTGAACGGTTTCATCTGTGACCGCCCGAGGAATAACGGTCACCAATACAAAAAGAAAAACAGCCGCTCCCGCCCTTCCGGCGGGCAGCGGCTGTTTTTCATGCTTCAGCACGACTGCCAAGATGGTTCCGTTTCTAACACTTATGGCGTGATGATTTCCTGCACCCGGCCGACCTGCCCGTCCGTCAGCCTGACCTTAATGCCGTGTGGATGCTGGGCGGAATTGGTCAGGATATCCTTCACGATGCCGCGTGTCCTTTTGCCTGTACGCTGGTCCTGCTTCAGTACGATATCGACCTCGAGTCCGGGCCTGATGTTTGCGCGAAGCTGTCCGTTCATATAGCCCCACTCTCCTTGAATTTCCGCTCTGCCGACAATCCGAGCTTGCGCAGAAGCTGAATCGCCTGCATCTTCTCTTCGCTGTCCAGATCTTCCACCGCGCGGACCAGAACCTGCTGATGCTGAGGAAAAATACTTTGGAAGAATGCTCTCCCCTCATCCGTCAGATCAGCAAATATGACCCGTCGGTCATCCGGTGACGCCTTGCGGACAAGCAGATTCTTTTTCTGCAGCTTATCCGCCACGTACGTAATGTTCCCGCTGGATATCAATACCTTCTCCCCGATTTTTTGCAGTGGTTGGGGCCCTTTGTGATACAGCAGATCCAGGACTCCAAATTCCGTTGAATTCAAACCGTGGCTTTGAATATCACGAATGGAGTGGGCAACTACTGAATTATAGGCGCGGGCAAGGACAATAAATAAATCCAGGGACAATTCATCGTTGCTAGTTTTACCAGCCATGTAAAAACCTCCAAACGCGCTATCTTAATGCTAAGATAATCGAAAGACGCGATGATGTCAAACCTTTGTTCCTCTTTTTATGCCGATCCGTTCCCGCCAAATGCTGGAGATCAACCATCCGATCCACACGCCCGCTGTATTCAGGATCACGTCATCCACGTCAAAGCTGCCGACCCGCAGCAGCATCTGCGCCCATTCCGCGACCAGGATGGACGAAACGAAGACGGCCGTAAGCACAAGCCACGACTGCAGCTTCTGGATCAGCAGCGGTAGCAGGAGGCCGAAAGGGACGAACACCGCCATATTGCCGAACAAATTGATGATCCATATTTTCGGGGACATGGTCCAGCCATACTGAATGTACAGCCGGATCGTCCGCAAAGGAATCACATTATAATGAAAGGATGAACCCGGGCTCCGTCCGAACCCCAGGAACATCCAATAGAGGAGAAGAAGCGTATAAGCGACGATCAACACGGTCAGCAGATTTCGCCATGCAGCGGACAATACCGGTTGTTTCATGGAATGCGCCTGATCTACCGGTTTAACGGACGCTCCATGATTTTAACCGTTCCGTCGCTGCCGGCGATGACCGCCCGGTCCGCCATTCCAATGAACAACCCGTTGTCCACCACGCCCGGAATGTATAACAGCTGCTGATGCAGCTTCGCAGGGTCGGCAATCTCCCCGAAGCGGCAATCGGCGATATAGTTTCCGTTGTCGGTGACGTACAGCTGGTCGTTATCGGTGCGCAGCTGCGGGCTGCATCCGAGCTTCTCCAGCGATCCCAGCGTCCATTCATGCGCAAACGGGATGATCTCCACCGGGAGGGGAAATGCGCCCAGCGTATTCACTACTTTGTGCTCATCGGCAATAATGATCAGCTGCTTGCTGTGGTAGGCAACGATTTTTTCCCGCAGAAGAGCTCCTCCCCCGCCTTTAATCAGGCTCAGTTCCGGATTGACTTCGTCTGCACCGTCAATAGTCAGGTCCAGCCCGTCCAATTGGTGAAAAGGCAATAGCGGAATCCCTTCCTCGGCCGCCAGCTTCTCCGAAGCCTTGGAGGTCGCCACTGCCTGTATCGTCATCCCTTCCCTGACGCGTTCACCGATTCTCTTGATCGCCCAGTAAGCGGTGGAGCCTGTCCCCAGACCGACACGCATGCCGTCCTCAACGTATTCAACAGCTTTTTCCGCAGCCATTTTCTTCAGATTCATATTCCACATCATCTCCTTGGTATAGTGGATGGGCCGATTCGGTTATGGACCTGCCCTTCAAGACTGGTATAATCATCATGGTACCGTAACAACTGCACATGGAGGGTTATCAATGAGAACTGAAAACCAGATTAAATCCAAAATGAACGAACTGCTGATGCAAAAAAAGTCGCTGCTCTCCCGCATCGAATCGGCTGAACCGGACACGCCGGTCCACGCCTCGCTGTCTGCCCAGCTGCTCCGCGTCGAAGACATGCTGACCATGCTGGAATGGGTCTTAAACGAACCTACAGGCAGCTATCATATGTAATTATTCGCCCGCCCGGTCGAAAACATAAACGATAGAATCCGCCGCCGGCTCGTAGCCGATGTTCATGTATATATGGTTGGACACCGGATTGCTGAGATCCGTGTACAGGCAGGTGAACTCGTAATCACTGCTTAGGAGCCGCCGGGTCAATTCGGCTACGGATGAGCTTGCATAACCCCTGCCGCGCAGCTCGGGAGGCGTGTAAACCAGCGTGACCACAATACCGCGCTTGGTCGGACGCGATTTTTGGACCATAGAGACCGGTCCCCCGTCATCCCAAATATAGAGGGAAGACAAGATGACTCCCCTTCGGGCAATCCGCTCCGAGTCTTCCTGCGGGATCGGCTCCAGCGCTTCGCGGCTGAAGTCCAGCACCCACCTTGTAAGGAGCGGCAGATCATCTGGCCCAGCTTCCCTCAAGTGCCCCCCGCTTTCGGAAATAGGGTTTACTTTCGTGCAGCGGTATATCCGCTGATTCATTCCGACATGGTAGGAAATGCCGGTCTTGTCGCGCCACCCCTCCGCAAACATTTCAGCGGTTGACGTTAACCCGATAATGCTAGGGATTTGGGATACCTCACCCTGACGGATGATATAGTCCACCGCCTCGCAGCAGCAAGTCCGAAGCTGTTCCGGGCCGCCGACTTCATCGCTTGCATACAGAATCAGATGCGACAGCGTCTGGATGAGTATGAGCAGGGGCTGCTCTCCGTTCTGAACCGTCGCCAGAAACAGCCGACTGCTTCCCTCCCCATGCCTCGGAATGCCGCCTTCTTCTTTCATCGTGTCTACCAACCGGTACAGAATGCCAAGCGGAAGATTGTTCAGCAGTTCATTCTCAAGCAGCACCGGCTCCGTATGCTCCAAAAATGCTTCCGGATCCTGAAATTGAACGACGTGCATTCGCCTTCCCTCCATCGCCTCTTGTTTATCCTTTGCCCTGATTTAACCTGCCGATCAGCTCCGCCACTTGAAGCGGCGAGGTGAACCGATAATCGGGAACGGGAAGAAGATTGCTGCTCTGAATCGTTTCAAACCACATTGCACCGCCGATCCGGGTGCCTGCCGCCCGCCCGGCTGCCATATCGGCGTTGCTGTCCCCGATAAACAGCGTATCTTCCGGCATTACTCCGAGCACGGCCATCGCCCTATCGAGGCCCTCCCGATCCGGCTTGGGACGGGTAAGTTCATCCCCGGCAAAGCCTACGGTGAAATAAGACCCCATAGCGAGCTTTGCCGAAGAAATGTCGAGCGATCTGCGGCTTTTGCCTGTGATGATGCCCATCGGAATGGACATGTCCTGCAGCCGGTTCAGCATGCCGCGGATTTCTTCCGAAAGCGAGAGCATCCGGTCGTGATATGCGTCGTAGATCCGATAGTAGTCGTCAATAGCTTCCGGCAGTGACTCGTGAGATTTCAAAACCTGGCTGATAATGCCTTCCTCTGTCGGTCCAAACCAGGCCATGATCTCTTCGTTGCTGTACTCCTTCGCGGTATACTTGCGGAATACTTCCTGAAACGCGTAAAAAGACAATGGCAGCGTATCCGCCAGCGTGCCGTCGAAATCAAACAACACCGCCCGAATCGGCCGCTTTGTCAAGTCATCCACTGATCAGCCCCCCTGACGCGTTTAACTTGTGGTCCAAACGGGCGACAGCCTCCTTCTCCTCTTCGCCGATGACCGCTTCCATGACAGGAGACGCCGCCTTGAGCCGGCCCTTCGCGAGCACGTCCGCCAGCTTAGTCTCCATGATGCCGGTTGCTTCGGACAGCTTCAGCTCCCTTTCCCCGGTTACCCTGCTTAAGTACGCATACATCGTTCCTTGAGGATCCTCATACGAAATTCGATAAATCGGGGTGAAGCGGCTGTTCTCCTCTTCATCTAAGCGGCTTGTCACCTGCACCGTATAGGTGTAGTGAATCGGTCTGGGGCCAGGCTGCTTCTTCTGTTCCGCGATGATTTTGGAATTTTTCCAAGCGAGCACGCCCGCCCCGATCATGATGAGAATACCTATTCCGAATGCAAAATACACGAACACAGCCCGTTCACCTCTATTTCCTCTGTCTTACAGCTTCTTGAGCATATGAATGTCTTCCGGCTCCTGCTGATACAGCTCCTCATCCACTTCCTCGGTGAGGTTTCCGCCGTTGGCACGGTAGAAGCCGACCGCCGATTCCGTTTCCGTCGAGGATATGTATAAATAGCTCGCTCCGCGCTCCTTGGCCACGCGGCTCAGCTCGTTCATGATCCGGGTAGCCAGCCCTTGTCTCCGGTATGGCCGGCTGACATACATCAGATCCACCTGCAGCTGGTCTTGGTTGCGGCCTCTAAACCGGTGTCCGAGCACGCCAAAGCCGGCGAGCACATCGCCGTCGAACGCCCCGTATGCCGTGCCTCCCTGCTCCAGCTCATGCCGGAATCGGTTGACCATTTCATCTGTGTGTTCCTCATCCCAGGTCGGACATTCATGTCCCATCGGAACGGTTTCAAGCTGCCCGCCGTTCATTTTGTAAATCCGGTCGATCTGTTCGGACCGGTCGATTTGGCGGATCTTGTCCGCCTCGTTCACATGCATTTGTCTGATAATCATAAGAAATGACCTCCATATTTTTAATGAAATCGAAGCTTTCTTTGATTACCCTAAACAGAAAATGCAGTCATTGCATGAATAATTGCAAATCAACCCCCTTCTCACTGATTCCATTATACAAAAAAAACAGCCTGCGGCTACGCGCCGAGGCTAAAATAAGAAGAGATGTCTACATGTTTACATTACCCTGTACCGTAATGCTTAATCTCGCGGCCCGTCAAAAAGCTAAAGATGTGCGGCGCTTTCCGGTCGTTCATACATCGGCGGGCTTTGCTTCCTTGAAAAGCGGATTTGCGGGATGGCAATGCCGATGAAAATAAGCACGATCCCGAGCCACTGCAGACTGCTCACATGCTCGTGAACCAGCAGGACGGAAGCGACGACCGCCGCAGGCAATTCGGCAGCTCCCAGGATCGCCCCCGTGCCGGATCCCACCTTCGGCATACCGATCGCGAAAAAGAGCACCGGGATCAAGATGCCTAGAATGCCAAGAATCAGACCGTATTTCCATAATCCGGCGACCAGAGCCCCATCCCACAAAAAAGCGGGAGAAAAGACGGACAATACGATGACGCCCGAGCCCGTGGTCATGAAGAAGCTTTTATTAAAGGCAGGAACCGCCGTTCCGACGCGTCCGCTGACAAACATATATAGCGCAAACGTAAAAGCGGACAGCAGACCGTATACGACGCCTCTTGTGTCCAGCGGTCCGGTACTTTCGCCGATGACGCCTCCAGCGAGCAGGGTCCCCAGGATCAAAATCACGATCGAAATGATCTTGCTGCGGCTTGGAATGCGACGATCCGCCGCGGCTTCCATTAATACGCCGATCCATGTGAACTGGAACAGCAGCACAACGGCAATCGATGCGGGCAGCCGCTCAACGGCTTTGCCGTAAAAGACCGACGTGCCGCTCATGGTAATTCCGACCGCCAGCAATGCAAGCCACTGCTTCGGCGCAATCTTTTTCCGGGAAAAAATAAGCATCAGCACCAGCAGCAATGACCAACCGAAAATATATTGGCCGCCAAGCATTTGGCTGACTGTAAAACCTTCCTTCATGCCGACCTTCATAATGGAGGAAAGCACGCCGTAGCTGCATGCACCGATCAGTATTAGTAGCGAGTATTTGAGCTTGTTCAAATGGATAACCTCCTGATGCCAGTACCCGCGCAACAACCAAAAGCCCCCTGTCGGTTAGGACAGGGGGCGAACGAAACCGATGACACTACGAAGTCTTCGTTAAAATTTCGCCACTCGCGAACGAATCGGAGTTTAAAAGCGGATGCTGCACGAACTTGATGTAGAAATGTTGAACTGAACCTTTCGAAAAGAAATTCTAAATCATTATGCTGTGAGCGTCAATGAGTTACGGTAGCAGGATAAAGCAGATGGCCCGATCAAGTTATGGAAAATATGCCGGACGCTCCTTCCCAGTTCCCCATGCTTTGCTTCCAGATGCGCTGGTTGCGGCTTCTCAACCATACATGGTCATGGTCGAAATAAACAGAGGACCAGGCATAAATCCAAGTTGAAAGCACAAGGACTCATGGGGGTGTCCATGCATGGCACGAATCCGCAGCAGCGGCAGCCCCTGTTTTTTTAACATCGTCAGCGCTTTTTGCACCATCTGGGTCGCCAGCCTACGGCCTCTGTAAGCCTTCATGACGGTGAGCTCCTGAATCGTGGGACAGCCCGCCAGCATCCCAATGATACAGACACCGATCAATGCGCGGGTCGACGTATCATACAACAGGCTTGAAGCCGTTGTTGTTTCCTCTGTCATATGCGCAGCAACGAGCCTGAGCTTGGACAGCACGTCAGCAAAAGAAGCGTCCTCCAGCTTACTGCCCTCTTCATGCCGTGCATGCTTGAACAAAAACAATCCGATTTCCCGTTCAAGCACGAGCCTCCGTTCTCCGCCCTCATGTTGGATTTCTATGGATTGAAAAGCTGATCCGCCGTTTCCGTGGGAATCATATTCGGCCGTTGGCCGCTGCATCCAGCGATGCCTATGGGGTGCCGGGAAAAAGCCTGCCCGCATATAGGCATCTTCCTGATCCGCAAAGACTTCATAGGCGCGGATCGTACGCGTTCCCCCTCCTGCTTCCGTCTCCCGGATCGCCTTGACGACAGCAAGGATTAATCGGTGATCCACCTGATGGGGAGGAATCGTGAACAAATCCCGGATCGCACTGCCCGAAAGAGCAGCACCGCCGATCACCTTGCCGTTTTTTTTCAGCCAATAAGGCATGAAGCCCGCAGGCAGAAATGAATCGGTATGAAGCGGCAGCTTGATCCCTGCAGCCATCTGTTTATCATATATGCGCAGGTACCACTCCCATTCTGCCGGCTCGGCTTCACGAATGCTTACGGATTCAGGCTTTCCCCCATGTGGGCTTGCTTCCAGCCGGTCCTCTCTGTTCATGCCAGACCTCCTTGGGCTCAGACAGATAGATTTTCTATTAGTCTACGGTCCGGCCATCCGATTTCATGCCAGATCAGCCCGGAGAAATTCCCCGGAGCTTAAACGTTACCCCATGCTGTATTTTTAGACCTTCTCATTCATGATGCTGCTCATCACGTTTCTCCTTCCTACCCAATATAGGTTGATTAAAAAAAGACCGCCCGAAGTAATTTTCACCTCGTTACGGTCCTCTTGTTAGGAGAGCTGTTCTATTTGTGTCCGTTTGCTATGTAATGGTGGATCTGATTCATATGATGGCGGTCATGCCAGTAAAAATCGGCCAGATACTCGTCTACGGACAGCTTGCCGCTTCCGGTACTGTATTCGGTGGCATACTCTTCTTCAGGTATCCGCTTCAGCTCTCCGATGATCTGCTCCCGCCAGTGCACCGTCTGATCGATCAGCTCCTGGCGTCCTTGGCTGCGCGCATACGCGGCCGCTTCCCGGTTGAATTCGTCAAGCTCCACCTTTGGCATATCCATCGGTTTTTTGGCCGCCATCGGCCGGATCGCGTGCTCCAGGAAATGCTTGTCCCACAGCATCATGTGCCCGATGATTTCCTGCGGCGACCACTTGCCTTCGGCAATCGCTCCCGTCCACTGATCTTCCGGAATATCCGCCAGTGCCTTCACCTCATCGATCAGTTCGCACATCGGCGCAAGTTTCTCCGGTATGTCGTTCATCCTCATCTCTCCCAATCCAAGTCAATCTGTCATGGCGCTGGCCATGCCACACTATGATACCCTGGAAGGGCATTTGAGACAAGAACAAACATTCGCCTAATTCCATTATTTAAGCACTCTGTACCAATAGGAATAAACATGGCGATAACCAAGCTTGTCGTATAACCGGCATGCCGCCTCATTGGCCTGAACGACCTGAAGAAACGACGAATGCGCGCCCTGCTCCCGGCCCCATGCCAGCATGCGCTGGATCAGCTGGAATCCAAACCCCCGCTCCCGGAAATCAGGATGTGTCACGATATCGTACAGGCCCAGCCATCCCTCTTGAATGACGCCGAGTCCGGCGGCTACCGTCTCACTCCCTTGCTGTAACAGGAAAAATCCCTGCTTGAGCGGAGTGGAGGCCAGCGTGTGCGCCAGGACCGATTGTCCGTTGCCCGGTATTCCGTTCATGAGGGACATTTGCTCGAGCCAGCCGGTATCCAGCCGGTCCCGGAACACGACATGAAGCCCGGGGTCAGCCGCCGGTGCCGTTTCTCGCTGAAGATCCAGAATCCGCACGCTGGATAGGTCCACCTGAACATATCCCCGCCCGGCGAGACGTTCATCCAGATCGGACGGTATAACATAAGGAGTCATCTTGAAAATGACCGGCTGACCGGCATCCCTGTAAAACCGTTCGGCGGCGGCGATGCTGCCTTCCACATCGCAGCCCGGGTTCAGGTAAATCGGACTGACCGAATTCGCCCGCTTCGTGTATCCGTCTGCATAGCGGACCAGCCAACCGTTCATCTGAGCGGAATACTTGGCCGGCCACGTGTTGATCGTGATTTCCTCCAAAAATTTATACATGTATATCGCTCCTTCAGCATCATTGGAATAAATATACATGTATACTCATAAATATTCAATTCCCAAACAGAGTTGTATAGTTCTCCGTCACCTTTCGGTAAGCCTCCGGCGTCCCGATGTCATAACTCGTTCCCCGTGCCCGGTATGCGGCCATCTCCTTGCGCTGGCACAGCCACTCAGGGAAATATCCCGGGGCATCCGGCTGATTCCCTTCATTCAGATATTCGTCAATGAGAGGAAGCGTGTCTTTGCGGTAAATGTACACGGCGAGCACGCCGAGATTCGTCCGGGGATGCACCGGCTTTTCCTCGAAAGACAGGACGGTGTCCCCCTCATCAAGCTGGACGACGCCGACCCGCTGCAAGTCCTCCTTGCGCTCCATCGGCTGAACGAGGATGCAGTCGCGCTGCCGTTTGTAATAAAAGTCAACATACTCCTGCAGATCGAACGTAAACACGTTGTCCCCGGCCATAACCAGAAGGTCTTCTTCCATTCCCATTTCCTTTACGGCAAACGCCATGTCGCCGACCGCTCCGAGCCGGTTCCCTTCATGTGTGGAACCATCGTCGAGCACGCGCACCGGTACGCTACATTCGCGCGACTCAGCCCATCCCCGAAACGCAGAGGCAAACCTGTGGTTGCTGACCAGTACGATTTCCGAAATGCCGCTGACCCGCTCCACTTTGCGGACGATATGATCGAGAATGGTGCCGGGCCCGAGGGGGAGCAGGGCTTTGGGCACATCCCGCGTCAGCGGGTACAGCCTCGTGGCGTAGCCAGCCGCCAATATGAGTGCTTTCATCGTGACCTCCTTGATCGGTCTCTTGATCGGTATACCTGCTCCCCCTAGTATAGCTTGATTTACAGCGGCAGGCTTCTTTTCCGGAAAATAATCATGCCGGCGGCGAAGGCTACCGCGCCCAGGCCGGCCAGAACCGCGATAGACACCGGCCAATCCGCCGTTTTGCCGACGATCTCGCCGGGATCAAATAAGGAAAAGACCGAAATATGCCGCATCCAGCTGAGCTGCCCGCTGATTTTGCCGATCAGGTTCAGGCTGAAAAATCCGATGATGATCACGCCCGAGAGCGTCAGCGCCCGCTTCTCGTCATTGCAGCAGGCGGAAATCAAGTAAGAAATGCCTCCGATGCAGAAGAACAGCAGCAGGGCGCCTGCATTCAGCAGCACAAAGCCAGTGCCGTCGAAATCCCCCAGATCCCCGATAAACCAGGCGTACCCGGCAAACCCGGCCAGTGTCGTGACCGCGCAAATCAGCACCAGCCCGGAGAGCAGCACGGCCGCCTGGGTCAGGGCTACCTTCGTGCGCGTGGTGGGCGCCGACAACAGGTACGCCATCGAGCCCTGGTCGACAAGCTTGGCGATCAGCTGCGTGGATACGAGAATGCAGAAGATGGACAGAATCAGCAGATACAACAGGCCGTAATACTCACCGGATATAAACGCGCCGATGCTGCTGAAGCCGTTTTCCAGGCCGAACGCCTTGCCCAAGCCCTCCGGCATCCCATCGATCAGCGAATTCAAGCTGCTGCTGTTTTTGGCGATTCCCGGATAAATCCAAAACATCAACAATATATAAAAGGCCGATCCGACGGCATAATTCATGAACATTTTGAGGTTAATCGCAAGCATTTGTCTGTACAGCGGCATATTCATGGCGTTTGACCCTCCCGATCGTAATAATCCATAAAAATGTCCTCCAGGTTCTGCGTGAACACATCGATATTGCGGACGTGAAAGCGGGCGGTTTCGCGGATAAACCGGTCCACGTCGCCCTGAACGGCCACCCGCACGCGGTTTCCTTCCCGGGAATCGATCATCAGGCCGCATTTCATGAAATCGTCCAGCTCCTGCTCCGTCTCAAACGTCACTTCGAACAGCTTGCGCTGCATCGACTGCAGCTCATGGATATCCTTGACCGCAATAATCACGCCGTCCTTGATGATCGCTGCCCTATCGCAGGTCCGTTCGATTTCCGGAAAATTATGCGAGGACATCAGGAAGGTCGTCCCCCTTGCCTTCTCCTCCAGCACGAGCTCGATGAACACTTTTTGCATGAGCGGATCCAGCCCTGACGTCGGCTCATCCAGGATAATGACCTCCGGCCGGTGCATAAAGGCGGCAACGATCCCGACCTTCTGCTTCATTCCCTTGGACATTTTCCGGATCGGCGTCCGGACGTCAAACTGCAGCCGTCGGATGAGCTCGTCGCGCCAAGCCGGATCGACGCCGCCCTGCATGCCTGCCATAAAATCCAGAAACGCTTTGCCGGTCATCCCCTCGATAAACGCGATTTCGCCGGGAAGGTAGCCGATATATTTTTGAAACCGTCCCTGTTCCTTCCACGTGTCGTAGCCGCATACCTTTACGGAGCCTTGATCCGGCTTCAAAAAGCCCATGATATGCCGGATCGTCGTCGATTTGCCGGCTCCATTCGGTCCCAGAAAACCGAACACCTCGCCGCGGCGGACCGAAAAGGTCACGTCCCGGATGCCTCTCCCGTTCGGAAAAATTTTAGTTACATGTTCAACGCTCAGCATGCCAGCGCCTCCAATGCATATTTGAATTTATGAAATATTCTTGTTCGGATATTTCATAATCGGATCATACGCCTGCCGCTTTCCATCGTCAATACATTTTATGAAATATTTTTGTGGTATAATTTCATTAATTGGATCGAACCGGCGAGAACCGATATTCTTCGTTCATTCGATCAAGCCGATGACCTATTTTACAATAGTTAGGATGGTTCGAAAGAAATGAATGGATTTGAGAAGCGGGCAGTGCAGATTAAACAAAAGATCAAACAAACCGTATTGGAAATGCTGGGCGAATGGGAACCCCGGCAAATCCGCATCAAGGATATCGCAGCCAAGGCGGAAGTGTCGCAGGTCACCATATACAACTATTTTGGCAGCAAAGAAGCGCTGCTCCGCGAAGTGTTTAAGGAATTTGTCGCCATGCTGATGGAGGAGTATGAGCGCGTGCTGACGGGCGATGCGCCGCTGAAGGAAAAAATCGAATACATTATTTTTCAAAAAAGCCGGTTAAAGCTGCCCTTCACCCCATCCGCGCTCAAGCAGCTGATCGAAGCCGACCCGGAAATCAACCGGTTTATCCAGCAGCAGTATGAGGAACGTGCCATTCCCTTGATCACCGATTTTGTGCAGAAGGGGAAGCAGCGCGGAGAAATTTCAGAGAAAGTGTCCGTCCAAATGGTGCTTCTTTATGTAGGCATGATGACGGAGCAGTACGAAAAAATGCTGGATCTGGTCAATCAGAGTGAGGATCCCGAGGCGTTTACAGAGGATATGATTCATGTGTTCTTTTATGGCATTTGTGGTCCGCAATACCAAAAATGATTAACAGCGCGCCCTTTTTGTGTTAATTTAGTGTTCGCGGTATGTAAAATCGGGTTTAACATGACTATACTTGTAAATACCAACGAACACTGTAATGAAACAGAAAGGAGCAGGTATGATCGACTTCCGTTCCACTTATTCCAGACCGAAGACGCCCTTTATCGCCGTTTTCGTCGTCCTGCTGCTCAAGCTGCTGCTCCTCCGGTACTTTTTCTTCCATGATATTCTGTGGAGCCGGATCACCGCCGACGCCGCTGCGCTGCTGGTGCTGCTGTGCATCATTGAGCTGATTACCCCCGCGAAAGCGAAGGGATGGGTCTATTGGATTTTTAACGCCATTTTCTCGATTCTCATGTTTGCGTCGGCGCTGTATTTTCAGCATTTCAATTCGGTGCCGACCTATACGGCGCTGTCCGAGCTGAAGCAGGTGCTGCAGATCAAGGAAAGCGTTCAGTCAACGATCGAAACGGAGAACTATTTATTTTTTGCCGACGTCGTGATCGTCGCGCTCTTCTGGCTGATCGGCCGCTGGGTACCGCTCCGGTTTTCGCTGCGCACGCGGCTTCGTAAAATTTGGCCGGCAGCCCTCGGCGTCATCGGCCTGATCGTCTCGGCGCTGTACATTCATGCGGACCGCTCCATCACCAATGAACTGATGCAGGCGGAGCATCTCGGCTTCCTGGATTACCAGGTTGCTGCCGGGATCCGCGCCAGCGAGGAGAACAGCATGATCGCCTCCGGCAATCTGGACGAGACCGTGCAAAAGGTCAGCCAGGCCGAGCAGTCATACCCGTACGCCAGTGAGACTGCACAAGACAAACCGGCGATGTTTGGAGCTGCCAAAGGCAAAAACGTCATCGTCATTCAAATGGAGGCGTTCCAGAACTTCCCGATCCATTTGTCGACGGGCGGCCAGGAACTGACCCCCGTGCTGAACCAACTGGCTGACGGCGGCCTGTACTTTCCGCATGTCTTCCAGCAGATCGGGCAAGGCAATACGTCGGACGCCGAATTTATGAGCAATACGTCGATCTACCCGACCGGCACCGTTGCAATGTCGAGCGGCTTCGGCGACCGGGAGCTCCCGAGTATGCCACGTCTGCTCGGGCAGCTCGGTTACACGGCCGATACGTTTCACGTTAACGACGTGAAATTCTGGGACCGGGACCAGCTTTACCCGGCGCTGAACTTTACGAATTATTACGACAAAAAGTCGTACAAAAACGATCACTTCAACGATTTTGGCGCTTCGGATGAGGAGCTGTACCGGGTCGGTCTGGACAAGCTGTCCGAGCTGCATGAGCAGGGCAAGCCGTTTTACGCCCAGTTCGTCACGGCTTCCAGCCATTTTCCGTTCAAGGTGCCGGAGGACCGCAAAAAAATCAAGGTCCCCGATTCCATCCAGGGAACCCAGTTGGGGGACTACCTGACGGCTGTGAATTACACGGACTATGCAATCGGTACCCTGATCGACGGTCTGAAAGCAAAAGGCATGTGGGACGACACCGTGCTCGTCATTTACGGCGACCATTTCGGGCTTCAGCCGCAGGACAACGATCCGGCGGTCATCAAGCAGGCGCTCGGTATCTCCTATGACCAGCGGATTACCCGCTTCAACATCCCGCTGATCATGCATATTCCTGGCAAGCAGGGCAAGGTCGTCGACCAGGTCGGCGGTCAGCTCGACATCATGCCGACGCTGGCGAACCTGCTGGGCATTTCGCTCAAGGACAAGCACTTTACCGCATTTGGCCACGACCTGCTTAACATCGACAAGAACGTCGTCGGTATGCGGTATTATCTGCCGACAGGCTCCTTCTTCAACAATGACATTTTGTTTGTGCCGGGCAAAGGCTTTGAGGATGGCACCGCCATCTCCCTGAAGACGATGCAGCCTGTCGCCGACTTCTCGAAATACCGGAAGGATTACGACTATATTTTGAACCTGATGAAGCTGTCGGACGAATACGTAAGGCTGCTTCCAAGACGGTAACGGCCCATGGCAAAAGCCGGCTGCTTCCATTCCATACGGGATGGGAGCAGCCGGCTTTTTTAGTTGTTGTGTCTTGTAGTTATGTGTTCAAGAGACCCGTTAATTCGGGGCGGGCGAACCGCCTTTACCCGCGAGATCGATCAATACGCGCAAAATATCCGTTTTGGTGACCCGGCCGACCATCATGCTGTCTCCCTCGCCGGAAACGACCGGCAGGCAGTTCACCTGATGCTTCACCAGCTTGTCAGCCGCATCCAGCACGGTCTCCTCAGGCGTCAGGACCGCCATGTGCGCCCGGCGGGTCATCGCCAGACCGACGGGAATCGTGCTCAAATCCGCATGCCCCATCGTCAGCTTCAGCACGTCCTTGCGGGAGACGACCCCTTTCAGTTCACCGGACTCTCCGGTCACCATCAGCGTGCCCGTATTCTCACACAGCAGCTGCACTACGGCATCGTAGGCCGTCGCATGCTCGGAGATGGTCACGGGAGTGCTGTATATATCCTTCACGTATATTTGCTGCAATCTTTGTTCAAACTCACCTTGGGAGCTTGGCGTTTCGGCGGGAAAATACCCCACCTTCGGCTTGGCGCTGATCAAGCCCAGCATCGTGAGCAGGGACAGGTCCGCGCGCAGGGTCGGGCGGCTGAGGCCGATCATCTCAGCGATCTGATCGCCTGTAACGGGCGCATGCTCCCGCACAAGTTCCACGATATCCAGCTGTCTCGGAGTTAGTTGAATGGGAATCCTCTCCTTTGAGAAAAATCACCTGAAGCTGCAATTTCATTGTTATATCACGGGCAGCATGGTTTAAATAATTATTGTGTCATAAATCAGTTATGATACACACTATTATAAATTTTATTTTAACCGATAGCCATATCTTTTCATAACCGAAGGAGGAATCAGTGATATGAAGTTTTTCCTGGATACGGGCAACATCGACGAAATTAAACGGATCTCCCGCCTGGGACTGGTGGACGGAGTAACGACCAACCCTTCCCTGATCGCCAAAGAAGGCCGGGACTTCAAAGAGGTCATTCAGGAGATTTGCAGCATCGTCTCCGGCCCGGTCAGCGCCGAAGTCATCGGTACCAAAGCCGAGGACATGCTGAAGGAGGCGTACGAGATTGCCGAATGGGCGCCAAACGTCGTCATCAAGGTGCCGATGACCGAAGACGGCTTGTATGCATGTCATGAGCTGACCAAAAAGGGCATTAAAACGAATGTGACGCTGATCTTTTCCGCCGCACAGGGCCTGATGGCCGCCAAGGCCGGGGCTACGTACGTCAGCCCGTTCGTCGGACGCCTGGACGATATCGGGGTCGAGGGCATGAAGCTGATTCGCGAGCTGAAGCAAATCCTCGAAAACTACGGCATGACGTCCGAAATTATCGCGGCCAGCATCCGCAACATCAAGCATGTGGAGGACGCGGCCATCGCCGGCGCCCACATCGCGACCATTCCGGGCTCGCTGCTGCCGTCTCTGTGGAAGCATCCGCTCACCGACAGCGGGATCGAGCGTTTCCTGGCCGACTGGGAGAAAGTGCCGCAAGCGGCCAAAAGCCAGGCGAAGGCCGGCGAGTAACGTTCGAACAGCACACTTATAAAAGCAGCCCGGCTGGGAGTTTCCCGGCAGGGCTGCTTTTAACGTAGGAGTCTTATGCGATTTTCGCCGCCATTATTTCAGCTGCTTCTTTTTTCTTTACCAAAATCAAACCCTCCCACAATCGCTGGAAACCAGCACTGCGGGAGGGTTCTTACTGCTGCTATTAGTGATCGGGCGGTGCATACGAATTAACCTGCATTGCTATCTGTCTGTCCTGCAATAATCAGCTCGATCGATTTCTCCCGGAGCAGCGAAGCGTCCTTCTCGTCAACATGGCCGTCGGTGATCAGCACGTCCACCTCGGCCCAATCGGCCAGATGGGTGAACGCCTGCACGCCGATTTTGCTCGCGTCGGCCAGGATGTACACGGTCTTCGCCTGCCGGATCATCCGATGCTTGACCATCGCCTGCAGCTCGTTGGATTCGCTGATTCCGCGGTCCAAGTGCACGCCTTTGCAGGAAATAAACGCCTTATCCACATAATAGGATTCCAGGCCGCGTTCGGCGAGCGGGCCGACGTAAGACAAGGAATGGGCTGCCAGCATGCCGCCCGTCGATATGACCTCGATCTTCTCCTTGGAGGACAGCTCCAGGGCAACCTTGATGGAATTGGTAACCACGGTCAAAGGAATGTCCGGCAGGATCGAAGCCATATACCACGCCGTCGAGCTGGCATCCAGGGCGATGCGGTTCCGCGGCTCGATCCGCCGCACCGCCTCTTCGGCAATCCGCCTCTTCTCGTCCTGATGGATGACCTCCCGCTCAAAATACGGGGTCTCCGCCTGGGTCTCCTTAACGCTGACGGCGCCGCCGTGGCTCCGCCGCAGCTTGCCCTGCTGCTCCAGCCGGTCCAGGTCGCGGCGGATCGTCTCTTCGGTCACGCCGCACAGCTCGCTCAGCTCCGACACCCGGATGCTGCCGCGCTCATTGACCAGCCGCACGATGGTATCATAACGTTCCGCAACTAACATAGCTTCCCTCTTTCGTTCTATCGTACACCCATTATATAGATTTGCCCGTTCCCGGACAACGTGTTATCCCCATGCCTTTCTGAGCGGGGACACTCCCGAATCGGATTATCCGACAATCAAAGCGTAAGCGATCCCCGGCCCGTGAACGCCGATGGTCAGGTCGTTCTCGATGTCCGAGGAGCGGCTCGGCCCCGAGATAAAGTGAACCCCTGCCGGCAGCCCCTCCCCGGCGCTGCGGGACAGGCGGCCCATAACCTCGCCGAGCCGCGTCTTCATGCGCTCCGCCGGGACGATGGCGATCAGCAGATTAGGCAGGAGGGACACCGACCGTCCCTTCTCCGCCGATGATGTGACCACGAGCGAGCCGGTATACGCCACGGCGTCATCAACAAGCGCGATCCCGGCATCCGTATAGGCCGCGGCGGCCAGGGAGGCGTCCGGATCCTGCCCGTTCCACACCCGGTGTGCAAGCTCCGGTAAATGCTGTTCCAGCCGGAGCCCGGCCAGCTCAGGAAGGTCCTGGCGGATCGTTGACTGTGCTCCGTGCTCCTGCAGGATGCGGGTCACGACGCCGGACAGCTCCTCCCAGCCGGCCACCCGCTCGGTATGGCCGCCGGCGGCACGCCAGTTCCCCATAAAGCGCTCGATCCGCTCTTCATGCGTCAGCTCGTAGCCGTTCCAAAAATCCGGTGCGCCCCGATACGGATGCTCCGGCTTGCGGGATTCAGAAGCGCCCCCACGACCGAGACGGCTGGCGATATGGCCGATGAACCGCTGCTGCTGCTCCCGGGATTGCTGCTCCATTTTCTCCAAAAATGCCGGATCGGATGTGCTCATCGTTTCATCCCCCTTTCCTTCCGGCCGGCGACGATGCTCTCCATGCGGGACTTCATCGCTTCCGGCATCGGCGGGAGGCTGGCCCCGACCTCGGCGTCCAGCTGCGGCCAGCGTTCCCGGAACGATCTGCTAGGCAGTGCCGGAATGTGCCGGTACGCCGTCCAGCCCTTGAGCGGGCCGAATTGAGAACGGATATATCCGTCCCGGACCAGCAGTTTTTGGCCCGTCTGCCCGAGCTTCACCGCTTGCTTAAAGCGGCCCGAGCTTTTCATCAGCATCTTGAAGCCTTTCATCGCCAGTTTTTCGCCGGCTGCGGTATAACCCCTCTCGACCTTCCGGTTGCGCAAATAGACAAGCATGTCGTGCAGCGGAATTTTGACCGGACAGGCTTCATAGCAGGCGCCGCATAGACTGGAGGCGTTAGCGATGTCCTGCCACTCCTCGGTATTCTTGTTCAGCGCCGGCGTCAGTACCGCACCGATCGGCCCGCTGTACGTTCCGGGGTAAGAATGCCCCCCGATATGGCGGTACACCGGGCAGGCGTTCAGGCATGCTCCGCATCGGATGCAGTTCAAGAGTTCCTGGAAATCCGGATCCCCAAGCTGCAGTGAGCGGCCGTTGTCGACGATGATGATATGCATCTCCTCCGGGCCGTCTCCATCCGCCGTCCGGCGCGGCCCCGTGATGCCCGACATGTACACGGTCAGCTTCTGGCCGGTCGCCGAGCGCGGCAGGAGCGTCGCCATCACTTCGAGGTCATCCCAGGTCGGAATAAGCCGCTCCATCCCCATCAGCGTAATTTGCGTTTTCGGCACCGTGCTCACCATGCGGGCGTTGCCCTCGTTTTCAAAAATGACGATCGATCCGCTCTCAGCAATGCCGAAGTTGGCCCCGGTTAACCCGATGTCGGCTTCCAGAAACTTGTCGCGGAGCTTTCTCCGCGCAAATCCCGCCAAAATTTTCGTGTCCGGTGCCAGCGTCTCTCCCGCTTCCTTCGACAGCAGCTCGGCGATTTGATACCGGTTTTTGTGTATGGCCGGGATAATGATATGGGAAGGCGGTTCATTCGCCAGCTGGATGATGTACTCGCCTAGGTCGCTTTCAATCGATTCGATGCCGATGTCCTCAAACGCTTCGTTGATATGCACTTCCTCGGACACCATCGATTTGGACTTGACGACCGACTTGGCCTGCTTATGCTTGGCAATCTCCACCGCGATCCGGGCGGCGTCCTTCGCTTCGGGAGCAAAATGCACATGCACGCCCTGCTCTCTGGCATTATTCACAAACTCGTTCAAATAGTAGTCGAGGTGGGCGATTGTATGGGCCCGGATCTGCCTTCCCCGCTCCCTCCATTCCTCCCAGTTGCCGTGTTCCGCCGTCGCTGCCTTCTTGCCGTTTTTCAGCTTTTCCGTCGTAAACTTGACGGCGTTAACGAGAAATTCGTCCTTCAGTGCGGTTTCCGCCCGCTCCTTTACGCTAGACCCCTGCGGTTTGCTCACGGTGCTTCACTCCCTCATACAGCAGTTCCGCCAGATGCATGACCCGGACCGGCTTGCCCTGATAATGCAGATTGCCGCCGATATTTAGCAGGCAGCCCATGTCCAGCCCGACCAGCACCTCGGCCTCCGTCTCCAGCACGTGCTGGGTTTTCTCTTCGACCATCGCGCCCGAGATGTCGCTCATCTTGATGGCGAACGTTCCGCCGAAGCCACAGCAGTCTTCCGCATAAGGCAGCGGAATCAGCTCCATGCCCTGCACGCTGGCCATCAGCTGCATCGGCTCGTCTTTGATGCCGAGCAGCCGGGAGCCGTGGCAGGACGGGTGATAAGTGACTCTATGGGGAAAAACGGCCCCCACATCCGTCACGCCCAGCACCTGGACGAGAAATTGGGTGAACTCGTACGTCTTCTCCTTCAGCGCCAGCGCTTTTTCCTGAAGCTGAGGCTCGTGTTCAAACAGCTTGGGGTAATAATGATGGATCATACCGGTGCAGGAGCCCGAAGGGGCGATCACAAAATCGCTGTCGTCAAACGCTTCCAAAATCGTCCGCGCCGAAACTCTGGCTTCATCCCAATAGCCGCTGTTAAAGGCCGGCTGGCCGCAGCAGGTCTGCACCTGCGGAAAATTGAGCCGGACGCCGTACCGCGCCAGCAGACGGGCCATCGCTTCGCCGATGGGCGGAAACAGCGCGTCGCTGATGCAGGTAATGAATAGCGAAACCTTCACGGTGTAATACCTCCTTTGCGGTTCAACATTAAAAGTCCGGCAGAGCGCCGGCAGCGAGCCGGTGTCTGCCGTGTGTTATGGCAAGAGAGGGAGCGGCTCCCGCCAAACATGCCTGTTCAGCTGGTACCTGCTCCCTTCTATCAGACGTGCAATCTGCGCCAGTTTCCCCTGTAAGACCGACTGCCTACCGGGTAAACGCCGCCGGTACGCCGCCGTCGATCGTCAGCATGCAGCCGGTCGTCTTCTCCGACTTGGATGAAGCGAAGTAGGCAATCCCTTCGGCCACGTCCTTCGGATAAATGTTGACCAGCAGCGTCGTTCTCTTGCGGTAATGCTCTTCCAGTTGATCCGGCTCGATGCCGTAGGCCGCGGCCCGCTCGTTCCGCCAGTTGGAGTTCCAGATGGCCGATCCCTGCAGGATCGCATCCGGTAAAATCGTGTTGACCCGGATGCCGTATTCTCCGCCTTCAGCCGCGATGCAGCGGGCCAAGTGGGCTTCAAGCGCCTTGACGGAGCTGTAGGCCGTTACGTTCTTGCCGGCATACACCGAATTTTTGGAGCCGACAAACACCATGCTGCCGCCGATTCCCTGCTCTTTCATCTGCTTGAACGCTTCTCTGGCTACCAGGAAGTAACCCGTGCCGAGGACGTTCATGTTCAGATTCCATTCCTTCAGGGAGGTTTCGTCAAACGGACTCGAAGTGGCAAGTCCGGCATTGTTGACGATGATGTCCACGCCGCCATAGGTCAAAGCCGTTTCGGCCAAAGCATCCCTGACCATGTCCTCCTGGGTTACGTCCATCTTGACAGCCTTGGCCCGGCCCTCGCCGTATTTGGCATTGATCTCGGAGGCCACCTGTTCGGCGCCTTCCAGGTTCAGGTCGGCCAGGACGACGTGAGCTCCCTCCGACACGAAGCGGCGCGCCGTTTCGCTGCCGATGCCACCTGCGCCGCCGGTAATAAAGGCGACCTTGCGGGAGAACTCCGCTTCCGCCGGAGCCAGGGACAGCTTGTAAAGCTCAAGCGGCCAATATTCCACGTTGTAGGATTCGTTCTCGCTTAAGGATACGAATTGTCCCAAGGCCGTAGAACCTTTCATCACCGCGATCGCCCGGTGGTACAGAGCTCCGCTGACCCCCGCCATATCCAGGCTCTTGCCGGTGTTGACCATGCCGATCCCCGGAATGAGGATGACGCGCGGAGCCGCCTCGGACATGATATCGCCCTCATTTTTGTTCCGTTCAAAATACGCCTTGTACTCTTCCTTATAGGCTTCGACGCCTTGACGTACCGCCGCTTTGAGGGAATCGGCATCGCCGTTAGCCGGATCCCAGTCGATATACAGCGGAACCCGCTTCGTGTGCACCAGGTGATCCGGGCAGGCCGCTCCCACCTGGGAGAGCTCCTTCGCATCACGGCTGTTGACGAACTGAAGCACGTCTTCGGCATCGTCGTAGGTGAGTATCATTTTTTTGCTGTCGCTAACCGCGCCGCGGATCACAGGCAGCACTTCGGCCAGAAGGGCTTTGCGCTTCTCAGGCGCCAGCGCCTCCGTCTTTTGCCCGCCAAACACCTTTTCTTCCTGTACTTTTGCGGCAATATACGCTTCCGCTTTTTGGATCATGGCGATCGTCTGGTTGTAGGATTCCTCGGACGTCTGGCCCCATGTCACCAGACCGTGCTTCTCCATCAGCACCAGCTGGGCATTCGGATTGTTCCGGACGCCTTCGGCGATCATTTTGGACAGCGTAAACCCGGGACGGATATACGGTACCCATACGAACGTATCGCCGTAGATTTCTTGGGCGATTTCTTTGCCGTTATCCGCGCAGCACAAACTGATAATCGCATCCGGGTGGGTATGGTCGACGTGCGGATACGGAAGAAATGCATGCAGCAGCGTCTCGATCGACGCTCTCGGATGCTTGCTGTCGATCATGCAGTGGGACAGGTAAGCCACCATTTCCTCATCCGACATTTCATCACGCTCCATCAGCGGACGAATATCCTCAAGCCGCAGGCCGGTAAAATGCTGCGCTTTCATCGTCGCCAGGTCCGAACCGCTCCCTTTTACCCACATGACCTCTACATCACGGCCGCGAAAGTCCTGCTCCACCGTCTTTAGCGACGTGTTGCCACCGCCCCAGTTGCAGACACTGCGGTCACTGCCGATCAGGTTGGACCGGTACACCAGCTGGTCGACGCCGGCTTTCTGCCGGGAAGCTTCATCGGAATTCCATCGATTTTGTACCATGAAAAGGATAACCTCCAATAAGTTCTTTTGTTTTTGTTTGTTTGTATTTGTATTGGTTTGATTATAACAGACCTTGTTTTGTTTTTACACCCCTATTTCATCAAAAAACAAATAAAAACGCAGCAGATCCGAAAAATGCAAACATTTTCCGAACCTGCCGCGTTCATTGGGCCAGGCTTCATCCATATTCATTTGTTATTCCAAGATCACCCTCAGCGGGCACCAACCCGTCTGCTCAACCCGATTCCGCGCCGCCCCTTGCTTCGGGAGCTGCGGCCCGAATCCTCCGGCTTGCTGCTGTTTTCCTTCGGCTTCACGGCCAGCAGGGTCAGCAGAACGCCAATCGCCGCTACCACAGCCATCGTACCAAAAAGGATCCAGTGGGTACTCTTCATGAGCAGGGATACTACCGGAGGGCCGAGAGATACCCCGATATACCTCATGCTGCTGTATAGAGAAGTGATCGTTCCGCGCTGCTTTTCCTCAATCCCTTCGGTGATCAGTGCGTCCATGCAGGGAAGGGTGGTGCCGATGCCTGCTCCGCAGACTGAGAAAAAGATCAGGAGAAACGTAATCTGGCTGCTGAATCCGGCAATAACGAGTCCGGCCGTCAGCAGCACCATGCCTGCAAAGCCGGTCCATTTCATACGCTTTTTGTTTTTGCCGATGACTTTCCCGGCGATAAACGAGCACAGACATAACACTGCCAGCGGAATCGCCAGCACGAGGCCTTTAACGATTCCGTGCATGCCGTATTTGGTTTCCAGCGTCTCGGATAAAAAAAACAGCACGCCGAACGTAATAAACATGCTGATCCCGCCAATGGCGAAGATGGCGTACAGCCAGCGCCCTTTTTCACGCAAAATGTCCTTCGAGTCAGACAGAAATTCCTTGATTGACGTTTTGTTTTCGTTTTTCTTCTTAGGTGTTTTCACTAAAAAAGCGACCATGATCAGCGAAATGATGCAGAGAACGGGGATCGCGAGAAAAGGCAAAAACCAAACCAGCAGAGCCAGTGCGGATCCGAGAATCGGACTGACCACTTTGCCGAACGTATTCGAAGTTTCGATGATCCCCAAGCTTTTGCTGACATCGTCTTCATCATCAAACATATCGCCTACAAGCGGAAGCACGATCGGGAAAGCGCCCGCTGCACCGATACCCTGCAGGAATCTGCCACCAAGAATGATCCAGTAAGCGGTGGCTCCGTCCGTCCACCAGGCGGCTGCCCCCGATATCGCTCCTCCCGCCGCGGCAATCATCAAGCTGGGGATAATGACGGTTTTGCGTCCGAACCGGTCTGATAAATAACCCGCAATCGGAATCAGCACGATCGCCACAACGCCAAACACCGTGATCAGCATGCTGACCTGAAAGGCGCTGACGTGCAGCTTTTGCGATATCTCGGGCAAAATGGGAATTAACATGGAGTTGCCAAGCGTCATAATGAGCGGTATCGAGGCAAGTGCCACCAGATCCCATTTTTTGTCTTCCATGACAAAACCACCTTTACGTTCGATGATAAATCATGTTTTATTGTGGTTCTTTTCAGTCACGGATATGCATGCGCTCCCAGTTCAGGCTTGGTAATTACATCTCCTCGATTCGGCTTAAAACACGGCTAAATGCTCTGATCTCTAAAAAAACCGGACCGCAGCCATCTGCGGTCCGGTCCTATCCCTAAGCTGCCTCAGCAGCCTGTTACTTTAATGTGATTGTGACGGAAGAAGCGCCGGCCGCAGGTGTAATGACTGCACCGTGTTCGCCGCTTGCCGCCGTGCCCTGATCTACGGACGCTACTTCGCCGATGCCGCGGAGCACGAGCGTCCAAGGCTTGCCAGCCCCGGAGGCCTTCACTTCGATGACATTGCCGCTGCGGGATGCGGTTACGCTGAGCTCTTGTTCGGCCAGTGTATTCACGATGTCGGCCTCCGCCGAAGCGCCGTCGCCGAGCTTGAACAGATGCAGCGAGACGCCGTCGGCATAATCATAGTCCGGTCTGCTGTCTTCTTTACCCACCGCAAGGAGGGTGTTCGGCTTAATCATCATCGGAAGGGTCATGTATCCGTGGTTCTCGCTGTACCACCGGTTACCTTCCAGCACCTCGCCTGTCAGGTAGTTCGTCCACTTGCCTTCCGGCAGGTAATATTGGACGTCGCCTTCTTTATTGAAGATCGGCGCCACCAGAATCGAATCGCCCAGCATGTACTGCGTATCCAGCGTGAAGCAGGTCGGATCCTGCGGGTATTCCAGCACCATGGCTCTCATCATCGGCAGGCCGCGTTCCGTGGATTCCACCGCCGAGTTGTAGAGGTAAGGCATGATGCTGCATTTCAGCTTCGTGAACTTGCGCACCACGTCGACCGCCTCTTCGTCAAACAGCCACGGCACCCGGTACGATGTGCTGCCGTGCAGGCGGCTGTGGGACGAGAGCAGGCCGAACTGCACCCAGCGCTTGTAGATATCCGGCGGAGCCGTATTTTCGAAGCCGCTGATGTCATGGCTCCAGAAGCCGAAGCCGGACAGGCCGAGCGACAGGCCGCCGCGGACCGTCTCCGCCATCGATTCGTACGTCGCGGAGCAGTCGCCGCCCCAGTGAACCGGGAACTGCTGGCCGCCAACCGTGGCCGAACGGGCGAACAAAGCGGCTTCCCCTTTACCCAGCTTGTCCTCCAGCACTTCAAATACCGCCTTGTTGTACAGGAAGGTATAGTAGTTGTGCATTTTCACCGGATCGGATCCGTCGAAATACACGACGTTGGTCGGAATTCTTTCGCCGAAGTCGGTTTTGAAGCAGTCGACGCCCTGGTCGATCAGCACTTCGAGCTTGCTCTTGTACCATTTCACCGCATCGGGATTCGTGAAGTCCACCAGGCCCATGCCGGCCTGCCACAAATCCCACTGCCATACGGAACCGTCCGGCGTTTTCACCAGGTAACCGTTCTCCATGCCTTCATCGAACAGGTACGATTTTTCCGCGATGTACGGGTTGATCCAGGCGCAGATCTTGAGCCCCTTGTCTTTCAGCCGTCTCAGCATGCCTTCCGGATCCGGGAACATATCCTTGTCCCATTCAAAATCGCACCACTGGTATTCCTTCATCCAGAAGCAGTCGAAGTGGAAGACGGAGAGCGGCAGATCGCGTTCGGCCATGCCGTCCACGAAGTGGTTGACGGTCGCTTCATCGTAATCCGTCGTAAAGGATGTCGTCAGCCATAATCCGAACGTCCAGGCCGGCGGAAGCGCAGGCTTGCCCGTCAGCTTCGTGTAGTTGTCCAGCACGTCCTTCGGCGTGGCGCCGCCGATGATGAAGTACTCCAGATATTCGCCTTCGACGCTGAACTGCACTCTGGATACGTTTTCAGAAGCAATCTCATAAGATACCTTTTCCGGATGGTTGACGAACACGCCGTAGCCTTTGCTCGACAGGTAAAAAGGAATGTTCTTGTACGACTGCTCGCTGCTCGTGCCGCCGTCCTCGTTCCAGATTTCCACCACTTGGCCGTTCTTTACAAACGGGGTGAAGCGTTCGCCAAGGCCGTAAATATACTCACCGACGCCCAGGTCAAGCTGCTCGCGGTAGTATGCTTTTTTATCCGGATCCTGGATATACGCAGGCGCTCTCCAGCCGCTGCCGGTAATCCGCTTGCCGGCATAGTTGAAATCGATGTTCCAGCCCTGCTTGCGGTTGACCTGCACGCTCAGCTGGCCGCTGGTCAGCACCGCGGTCTCTTCATCCACCGAAATTTGCACATCGGTATCGCTTGGGAACAATTCGAACGCAGGTCCTTTGTTTACTTTTCCTTTATGGTGAAACAGCTTGACGCGGATCACATCCGGCATCGGGGAGCTGAAGTCGGCCTTGAGTAGCGTACCGTTCAGCGTGTCGCCCTTGGTCGCAATGATTTTTGTCGCCGCGAAAACCGTCATGGAGTCGCTTGTATGGGTAATATCGCGGATATCCGCAGGGTTCTGTACGTTGTAGCCTTCCCGGATCAACCAGTAACCGTCCGTGAATTTCATGTTTCGTCCCTCCTAGAGTTTATACTATAATAATATTGATCTAATGAAGAGATTTCTTACGTTATTTTGACCAAATATATTAATATATTGATATTTGCTAGGAATGGAAGTGACATCATATGAATCGAGAAACGCTCAGGGAGAACCGCGTGCACGGACACCCACTGTATCCCGTCAGCATCTACCCCAGAGTCGAGCAGCTCAACGGGCAGAGCATTCTGGACTGCCACTGGCATGACGAAATGGAATTTATCGTGCTGCATCAAGGCAGCGCCGTCTTTCAGCTCGATATGACGTATGTGGAGGTCCGGGCAGGCGAAGCATTATTCGTCAACAGCGGGGAAATTCACTCGGGGATGCTGGCCTCGGAAGAACCGTGCATTTTTTCAGCGGTCGTGTTCAGCGCCGATCTGCTCAGCAGCCCGGACTTTGACATCATCCAGGAGAAATATATCGATCCCTTGATGAAAAAAAGCTTTATGCCGCGACAGCACATCATCGGAAACTCGGAATGGGAGAAGGATATTTTGGACGCGCTGCACCGGATTATCCGCGAAAACGAAGCCAAAGTACCGGCTTACGAGCTGTCGACGAAAGCGCATCTGCTGCGGATCTTTGCCCTGCTGTCGGCTCATGCGCCGCTGGGCGAAGACAGCAAAAGCCGCCCCACCGGAAGCCATGACAAGGTGGAGCGGCTGAAAACCGCGCTTCATTATATACATGATCATTACGCTGAGCCGCTTAAGCTCAAAGAGCTGGCGGGACAGATCAACATGAGCGAAGGGCATTTCTGCCGCTTTTTCAAACAGATGACCCAGAAGAGCCCGGTGGAATACGTCAACCACTACCGGGTGCTCAAGGCATGTAAGCTGCTGGAGAACACCGACAAAAAAATCGTCGAGGTCGCCATGGATGTCGGCTTTGACAACCTCAGCTACTTCATTACCGTCTTTAAGCATCATAAAGGCTGTACCCCGTCCAAATACCGCAAGCCGTTCGAGGAACAGGCTTACGTGCTGACGGAACCCGTGTGAGCCGCCGGACTTGGCGGGACTACCGATCCACGCCTGACTCTAGGCCAAAACGTATTTATCTTCCGCCACATCCGTGATGAAGCGGCTGGGCTCGCCCAGGCTGTATACATGGAGCTGGTGCATCGCCCGGGTACAGGCCGTATAGAACAGCTTCCGTTCGGACTCCCGGCTGTATTGGCCTTCCGACGCGTCATAGATGATGACCGCATCAAACTCGACCCCTTTTGCCAAATAGGATGGAATGACCAACGTCCCGTTCGCGAAGGAAGGGGTTGTTTTCGTGATCTTCTTCAGCGGCAGGCGGTTCTTCAGCGCTTCGTAGACCGTCACGGACTCCTCCGCCGTTTTGCAGATGATGGCCGTGTGCTCATAGCCTTTGGCGTTCAGCTCCATAATGTCCGTGACGATCCGGTCATGAAGCTCTTCCCGGTCCAGCTGAACCCGTACGAGCGGCTTCTCCCCGTTCCGGTTAAACGGCACGATCGCTTCCCCGCCCGGCATCATGCTCCGGGTAAAATCCACGATCTCATACGTCGAACGGTAGCTGCGGGTCAGCGAAATGACCTCCGTCTCTTCCGGGCCGTACAGCTCCTGCAGCGACGCCAAACTCCCGCCGAGCACACCGGTATGCGGGTAGATTCCCTGGTTTAGGTCGCCCAGCGCCGTCATGCGCGCCCGCGGGAACAGCCGTTTGAGGTATTCCAGCTGGAACGGTGAATAATCCTGAACTTCGTCGATGAACACGTGCCGGATCAAGCTGTTGACCTGAAAGCCTTTCATCAGCTCCTGCATGTACAGATATGGCGTCGCATCCTCGTAGGACAGCCTTCCCTCCATGAGATCCTGAACCGTCTGGGCGCCGATCTCATGATACCGTTCTGGCAAATCGCCTGTACCGCTGACCCGGGCAAACAGCTCCTCATTGACGAACAGCTCACGGTACAGCGCCTTGACGTCGACGAACCGCTTGCGCTTGATCCATTTGCGAACCGGCTTCAGCCACTCGTTGACGATCATTTTGGCCAGCAGGTTCCGTTCGCGCTCGTGATCGTCGAAAGTGTCTTTCTTGGACGCAAGCTTTCTGCGGACATGGGTGTACGCCTTTTGGTATTCCTCCGCGCTGAGCAGCTCAATCTGGTCATCGACCCAGGCCGCCTTCCGCTCCTGCTTCGCAAAGGTGGCAAGCTCCTTCTGCAGCCACTCCCGCATCAGCTCGATCCGGTTGGCCAGGCGAACCGCAGGGTCATAGCTGTAAAATTTCTCCTTCATCGCTTCAGCCGAAACGATAAGATGCCCCTTGAAGCGGATCGGCTTAAAGATCATGCCGTCATGCTCCAGATAATCCTTGTAGCTGCGGATGATATTCAGAAACGCCGGAGAGGCCTTGAAGGCAATCGACGCCTTTTTATTCTCGAGCCATTCCCCTTCCTCCGCATTCAGAATCGACTCCATTTGCGAAAACACGTCTTCCAGGTCGTATTCCTTGCTGAGCCGGTGTTCCAGGTACGCCTGGAACGTCGTCTGCATCATGTTCTCCTCGCCCAGCTCCGGCAGGACGGTGGAGACATAGCTGTTAAACAGCGGGTTGGGGGAAAACAGAAGCACCTGGTCGGCCTTCAGAATTTCCCTGTATTTGTAGAGCAGATAGGCGACGCGCTGCAGGGCCGCAGACGTCTTGCCGCTCCCGGCCGCCCCCTGCACGACCAGCATCCGGCTCTTGTCGTTGCGGATTACGGCGTTCTGCTCCTTCTGAATCGTCGCCACGATGCTTTTCATCTGGCTGTCGGAGCTGTGGCTGAGCACCTGCTGCAGCAGCTCGTCGCCGATGGTGACGCCGGTGTCGAACATGACGTCGATCCGGCCGTCCTTAATGACGAACTGACGCTTCAGTTCCATCGTCCCTTCAATTTCGCCGCCGGGTGTTTGGTAGGAAGCCGGCCCGGGCGCACCGTCGTAGTACAGGCTGGAGACGGGAGCCCGCCAGTCATACACGAGGAAGGTCTCCTGGTCATCATCCAGGAACGAAGCGATGCCAAGGTAAATCTGTTCCGTCTGCTTCTGACCGTTTTCCGTAAAATCTATCCGGCCGAAATACGGCGATTTCTCCAGCAGCCGCAGCTTCTTCAAGGATTCAAAAGCCTGCAGATGGCTGCGCTCTCGCTCCGACAGCACCTGGGACTGCTGCCGCAAACTGGTCGAGGTCTCTCCGAGGTCGTCGGCGCTGCTGAAGTTGACGCGGACCTCATCCCAGAAATCCTTTCTCAGCTCCACAACATCTCCCCGGACCGTACCGACCTCCGCTTCAAGCGCTTTTTTGCGGCGGGCGATTTTCCCGGTTACCTGAGTAACCCGCCCCTGCTCCTGCTGCCAGTCCTGATCGTTTAAATCCATGCCGATATCCATCCCCTTTTAAATGTTTGACAAACTCATCCCAATGTGATAAAATCCGTATAGGATTATTATTTTTATTTGTATCGTTTTAGAGTCACAAGTTCTATATTACCAACTTTTGAATTGTAAATCAATGCAGGATAAGGGGAGCCTCCGGCTCCCCTTTTTGGCGTACCTCGTCCTTCCAGGAGGGCTGTGGCATCGCCCCGATTTTCTTCGTGACTCAACCTGTATGTTATTATAATTCGCGGACGGCCCGTCCGTTTCCTTTTACTTCACCCAATCTTTGCCTACTAAAAAGACCGGCGGAGCCTTATATGGCGCCCGCCGGTTCGGATGTTGTCCGCCCTCTTCAAATTCCTTTCTCAGCTCCGGAACAGCGGTACGATCTCAATGCCATCCGCCGAAATTCGGACCAGTCCTTTATCCGACAGTCGCAGCTCCGGAATGACGACCAGCGCCAGAAGCGACAGCGTCATGAACGCGTTGTTCAGCAGGCAGCCGGACTGAATCAGCGCCTGGCTGATCGCTTCGGACTGGCTCGCGACCGTTTCAAACGGCTGATCGGACATCAGGCCGCCGACCGGCAGCGGAAACTCCGTCCGGCCCGTGCGCGTGAGCATCACGACGCCGCCCTGCATGTCGGCCACGCGGTTTCCCGCCTGCGCCATCAGCCGGTCATCATTGCCGATGACCGTTACGTTATGGCTGTCATGGGCCACGGTCATTGCGATGGCTGCCGGTTCTTCAAAGCCGATCCCCGCCACGATGCCGAGCGCATGGCCTCCGCCTTGACCGTGGCGTTCAAATACCGCCATTTTGCAGAGGCCGCTCTCCGGCGTAACGCGAAGCGCCGAATCTTCCACCGGCACGTTCACCCACGTTTCCTTCGTCTCCACATGGTTCTCCACGACCCCAATTGCCCGGACCTCAACCGTTCCGCCCGTCTGCGGCGCGGCGATGACCAAATCCCGTTCTTCAATCGGACGCCCCAATTTGATGGTGCCGTACGCCTCTGCCGGTATGGCATATGGCTCCCACTCGGCGGTCATCCGGCCATCCTCCGCCACAACGTGTCCGGCCGCGATCGTCATCGTGACGTTCACGTCGGCCAAATTCCCGTCCAGCAAAATGATGTCCGCGCAGAGCCCGGGAGCGATCGCTCCGATATCTCTGGCCACCCCGAAACGTTCTGCCGTATTGATCGTAGCCATCTGAAAAGCCGTTACCGGCTTGACGCCCTGCGCAATGGCGTGGCGGACGACAAAATTCATATGCCCTTCGTTCATCAGCGACTCGGAGCTTCGGTCGTCCGTGACCAGAATCATGCGCCGGGTATCCAGGCCGCCTTCGGTATGCGCCTTGATGGTGGCCGCAACGTCATGCCAGGCCGAGCCCTGCCGCATCTTGGCGTACATGCCGAGCCGGACGCGCTCGATGACATCCTCCGCACTCACGCATTCATGGTCTCCGTCAATGCCGCTTGCCGCATACACTGGAAGCCTCCAATCCCCGGAGCTCCATGTAAAGTGTCCGTCCGCGTATTTCCCGGCCCGCAGCGTCGCCTCGATCTCCCCGATCATTTTGTCGTCGCCGTATACGACGCCGGGGAAGTTCATCACTTCGCCCAATCCGATCATATCCGGCCCCCAGCTGAGCGCTTCCGCCACTTCTTCAGGACCGATGTAAGCTCCGGTGGTTTCCAGCCCGGGGTGGGTTGACGGCACGCAGGATGCGACCTGCATATAGGCGGCCAGAGGCGTCGTTCTGGCTTCCTCCAGCATGAAGCGAAGGCCTGGCAGTCCGAGGACGTTCGAAATTTCATGCGCATCGAAAAACCCGCCGGTCGTGCCCAGCGGAAGCACCGCTCTGGCGAATTCGGTTGGCGTAAGCTGCGTGCTCTCAATATGACAATGTCCGTCCAGCAGTCCGGGCGCTGCATATTTGCCTCCGGCATCAATAACCACGGTCCCTTCGCCGATGGTATGGCTCACGTCCTTGCCGACATAAGCGATCCGCGGCCCCTGTACCGCAATGGACATCTCCGGCACAATTTCGCCTGACAAGACGTTGACCAGTTTCACGTTCAGGATGACGAGGCTTGCTTTGCGGTCCCCGCGTGCGGTGGCGACCAAATCCCGGACACAGTCGGCCATCGGGAGTCTTTTCCAAGTGTTGTTGTGCATTGTAAACCCTCCAGTCTCTCTATCTCTCGATCGATATCTGTAACTTTATCCATGCTGCCGGACGGCATTAGGTTAGTCATATTATATATCCGAACAAGGACGAAAACTTTACATTTCTTAAGATTTTCTTGTAGGGCAATTAAAGTTTGATGGTTAGACTGGTAAAAGAATGAAAGGTATTCAAAACGGATAAACGAGGTATGGTGCAATGAAATCAAAGCAAAAGCAAAAAAGAAAACTGATTGCGCTCGCGCTCCTGTCGAGCTTGACGGTCGCCGCGGCCGTCAGCCTGATCCGGTTTCCCATGATTACGATCAAGGCGCAGGCAGCCGTTCTTATGGATGCGGAGAGCGGAAAGGTATATTATGAGCATAACGGGTCTCAATCACTCCCGCCGGCCAGCATGTCCAAAATGATGACGGAGCTGCTCGTGCTGGACAGCATCCATCAGGGGCAAAGCACCTGGGATGAGCCCGTCACCGCCAGCCGGTATGCCGCGAACGTGACGGGTTCCGAGATCGGACTCCGCGAAGGCGAGACGTTGACGCTGCGCCAGCTGTTTGAAGCGATGGTCGTGCACTCCGCCAACGATGCGGCGGTGGCCATTTCCGAACATATTGGCGGCAGCGAGAAAGAATTCGTCAAACGGATGAACGCCAAGGCCAAGGACATCGGCCTGTCCCCCCAAGCCGTTTTCGCCAATGCGACCGGACTGACTTCAAGCGATCTGCGTCAGTTCAAGTCAGCGTCTTCGCGGGGAGAGACGATGCTGAGCGCGCAGGATGTGGCCAAACTGGCGAAGTGCCTCATTGATTCCTACCCCGAAATTTTAAATATTACGCAGAAGGCCGATGTCAGCATCCCCGAGAAACGAATTACGCTGCATACGACCAACGCGATGCTCCCCGGCGAGCCATACGCCTATCCGGGCAACGACGGCTTCAAAACCGGGTATACGGAGCGGGCCGGGTACTGCTTTACCGGAACGACCGAAAAGGACGGCAAGCGGGTCATTGCCGTTGTCATGGGAGCGCCCGACACCGAGACCCGGTTCCAGGACGCCGCGGCCATGTTCGATTACGCCTTTGAGCATGCGGACAATCCTGCCCGCAGCTGGCTGACCCGAACGGTCCATGCCGTCTCGAACTTATAGACAAGCACTGATGGAGGTTTATGCATGCGCAACATTATGGTCGTCGACGACGACAAGGAAATCGCCAATCTGATTTCGATTTATTTGCAAAATGAAGGTTTTCATGTCATCTGCGCCTATCATGGCGAGGAGGCGCTCCAGCTGCTGAACGAGCATCCGGTCGACCTCATCGTGCTGGACGTGATGATGCCCAAACTAAACGGCCTTGAGGTCTGCCGCCAGGTTCGGGAGAACGAGTCGACCATTCCGATTCTGATGCTCAGCGCCAAGACCGAAGATATGGACAAAATCCTCGGCCTGATGACGGGTGCCGACGATTACATGATCAAGCCGTTTAATCCGCTGGAACTGACCGTGAGGGTCAAAACGCTCCTCCGGCGTTCTTTTCAATATAATGAACCGAAAGAACAGACGGATTCCACCCTTCGGATTCACGATGTGGAGATCAACCGGACTTCCCATAAGGTAACCGCCCGCGGGACCGACATACAGCTCACCGGCCGTGAATTCGATATTCTTCACCTGCTCGCCTCCCATCCGGGAAGAGTGTTCAGCGCCGAGGAAATTTTCCAGCGGGTCTGGAAGGAAAAGTATTACGTCTCCAACAATACGGTCATGGTTCACATCAGCAACCTCCGGGACAAGCTGGAGAAAGAACTGGGCTACAAGCTGATCCAAACCATGTGGGGAGTTGGCTATAAAATCGATGCGTAGCATATTTAACAAGCTGCAGTGGAAAATCGTCACGTTATTTTTCCTCAGTGTCGCCCTGACGTTCGCTACGCTGATGATCGTCAAGCCGATTCTGCAGGCGGTGTACGACAATCATTTCAAAGCGCTGTATCCCTTTGTGGAAGCGGTCATCCGGGTCAACCGGATTTTTGGGTTTTCCGTGTGGCAGGCCGTCGTCGTCATTATGCTGTTCATTTTTTACTGCTTGATTCTAAGCTGGGGCACGACCCGGAATTTGACCAATATCATCCGCGGAGTTCAGCGCATGTCTTCCGGCAATACGGATGTCCAGATTCCGGTTCGCTCCAAGGATGAGCTCGGGCTGCTCGCCGGGCAGATCAATGCGCTGGTCTCCCAGCTGGAAGCCTCCAGGGAGGAGGAGCGTCTGGCGACCCAGGCCAAAAACGATCTGATCACCAACGTTTCCCACGATCTACGCACGCCCCTGACGTCGATCATCGGCTATCTCCGGCTGATTGAGGAAGACAAATACAAGGACGAGGTGGAGCTGCGGTACTATGTCAATATCGCCTATGAAAAATCCAAACGGATGAATCGGCTCGTGAACGATCTGTTCGAATATACCCGGATGGGCTTCGGCCAAATTCCGCTGCACCGCACCCCTATCGATCTCGTGCAGCTGATCGGTCAGCTGACCGCGGAATTTTCGCTCCAGCTGCGCAACCAGGACATGGAGATCGTCTTCTCGCCGCCGCAGGAGAAGCTGATGATCCAGGCCGATGGCGATAAGATCATGCAGGCGTTTGAGAACCTCATTACCAATGCGATGCGCTATGGTAATGACGGAAAGCAGATCCGGGTCGAGGCGAAGAAGTCGGAACAGGAGGCCGAGGTCCGGGTCATCAACTACGGACCGCCGATCCCGCCGATGGACCTCCCTTATATTTTCGAACGCTTCTACCGCGTCGAGAAATCGCGTTCCCTGGACACCGGCGGCGCCGGTTTGGGGCTGGCCATCGTCAAGAGCATCATCGAGCTTCATGACGGACAGATTTATGCTTCGAGCAACACGGCGGAAACGGCGTTTATCGTGAAGCTGCCTCTGATCGATCTGAAGGCATAGAAATTTAAAACCCCGGTCAACTGCTGCCGCAGATGACCGGGGTTTATGCTTTCCTTTTATTTTTTAATCCACGATGCCCAAAATCCGGATTCATCGTCATCGGTTTTGTGATAATGCTCGACCAATCGGTTAAGCCGCTCCAGCTGATACCCGTAATCGTACATCGTGGCCCCCACGATGGATAAGCGCAGCCTGCCTTCGGGTTCCTCGATGGCAAGGCTCAGCACGCCCTGGATAAACGCGGTGTTTTCCTGGTCCAGCTGTGAAGCTTCCAGGCAGTTCGGCTTGAGCTTCTCCTCGAATTTGAGCAGGATGTGCTCGTGAAACTTGATCAGCCGCTCCAGCTGTTCGTCAAAGATCCGGTCGGTGCCGGCTTCCCGGTCCGACTGGAAATAATGCTCCTCCACAGCGTCCAGCACTTCGCGCCCTTTCCGCAGAGCATTCAGCATCTGCTTATAGACGACCAGCAGCCGGGTCTGGCTGAAGGATGCCCGCTTCATCTTCTTCTGCTCCTCTTCAAACAGCTGATATTTGCTCGACAGCGATTTGATGGCATCCTCCAGCTCGCGCTTTTTGTCACGGAACACATTTTCCTTGATTTCGTCCGAAATGGCCGTTCGCATGAGCAGCGACATCCGGTCGAACGTATTTTGGATCTGCCCGATAAACTGCTGCTTGGGCTTCGGCGGAAACAGCAAAATATTTATCAAAAAGGCCGAAACGATGCCGATCAAGCTGAGTGAAAACCGGGTCAGCGCAAACTGCCATTGCCCGGAGGCCTCCATCACGGCAATGACCGTCACCAGCGTCAGGCCGATCGTATCGCCCATCTTCAGCTTAAGACATATCATGATGACCAAGATGCACACCAGGCCGACGGCAATCGGCTCGTTCGAGAACACCTGGCCTGCCAGCAGTGCCAGAACGGCTCCCAATGTATTGGTCTGGAGCTGGTCCAGAAAGTACCGCCATGAGCGGTAAATCGACGGCTGCATGGCAAAGATGGCCGCCACTGCCGCCATCACCGGCGAAGACAAATTAAGCCAAATGCTGATATATAAAGCGAGGGTAACCGCGATTCCCGTCTTTAACATCCTCGCGCCAAAAGTCACGCTCACCCCTCCTAATTCCATCGTTGTATAGATTGAGCTAAAGTTTTCATTTTTCTATATAGTACATATTGTATCGTCTTCCCGAATTAATTACCCGGTGAAGCCCTTTGTGATACCAAACCAAATATTACAGCCCAGCCCGAGGGCCCAGCATCTTTGAATATACATGTATGTTTTTCCAAATCAGGCGCATAATAGGACAGAAAAAATAAAGCATGACCCAATTCAACCAAGAGGTGAACTGACATGAATCCAATCAAAAATGCGCTGCTGGCCGGTACGATGGCCTGCATCGTGTTCGCCGGATCCCACGGCATCGCTTTCGCCGACCCGGCGCCTGTTACTCCCCAAACGGACGACTCCCCATCTGCCCATATAGCTACGCCGGATCAGGACCGGAAGGAGAACGGCCATCATATCCGCCATGGACATCACGGCCGCAAGTACATTCTGCTTAAAGACGCTGCGGATCTGCTCGGCATGAGCGTCCAGGATCTCAGCAAGGAATGGAAGCAGGGCAAAACGCTGCAGCAGATCGCCAAGGAGAAAAAAGGCTGGAGCGGTGACGAGCTCGTCAAGAAGATGACAGCCGTCCAAAGCTCCAAAATCGATGCCGCCGTCAAAGCCGGCAAAATGACCCAGGAGCGTGCCGATCAGCTTAAGCAGAAGCTGCCCGCTTCCTTGAAGCGGTTTACCGAGCGGACGTACCGCCCGCACTCGGACCGCACTCAGCCAGGTTCCTACTCGCACATCTAACGCAAGGATATCCGCACAATAAAATCCTAACTTCAACCGTTAGGATTTTTTGTGTGGTATTTTTTTGTTCTTCCTGGCGGCTCCAGCGGGTTCATCTTTCGGCCCGTTGACCGGCACCTCCAGCAGATCCAGCAGGAACATGAACACCGGCACGCCGAGAATAAGCCCCCACACCCCAAAGAAGTGCTCGGAGATGATCAGTACAGCAAACGTATAAAATATCGGCAGATGCGTTTTATCCGACATAAACTTCGGATTCATGACGTACGCCTCGAACGCGTGCAGGACGGCCACCATGATCAGGACGTAAACGACCTTCATCACTCCGCCGATGCTGAACGCGATGGCACACAGCGGCACCAGTGAGACGATCACCCCCATGACCGGCACGAGGCCGAGCAGGAAGATCATCAGCCCGAGGGCGAACAGGTTGGGAAATCCGAGGATCCACAGAAACAGCGTGGAAGCCGTTGCGTTAATAATGGAAATCAAAAACTGGACCTCGATCACTTTTCCGAAAGAAAACGTAAATTTTTTCCCGAAATAAGCTAATTCATCATAAAAGTAGGCGAATTTGCTGCTTCTGAACTTATCCGTGAAATGGGTCACTTTCTCTTTCTCCAGCATAAAGAACAAGCTCATGATGATCGCGATGGCAAAATTGATACCGACCTTGCCGATGTTGGAGATCGTTCCGGTCAGCAGGTTGTAACCCTGCTTGACGTACTGCGAAATATCAATCTTATGGATGTACTCCAGCACGTAGTCGATGACTTTATTGTCGGTAAGCTCCAGCGGCTTGCTGTAGAACGAAATAACCTGGTTGATCAGCACGTTCAGTTCACCCAGCAGCTTCGGAGCGTATTGATAGGTTCCGATCGACAGGGCTCCAAGAAAGACGGCATAAATGATTAGTACGGCGATCTTCTTGCTGATTCCCATTCGGTTCGTAAACCGCCGGGTGAGCGACGAATGAATCCGGTTCACCAGGTACGTAACTATGAAGGTAATCAGAATGAGGTTCATCATGCTCCGGAAGACATACAAAAACAGCACGAGCAAAATGAGGACCATCACTTTTTTAACGGCAGGCAGTTGAACAAAATCTCTTAGCGACGTCATCGGACCGAAGCCATACACCCTTTCCTTTAAAAAGATCTTTATGCAATCATATTACGCGAGCGAGGCGTTTTCATGCAAGTTTCTGCCGCCTGATGTACGGTTTTCATTTCCTGGCGCCTATGGCCTTGGCTTCCAGTACTTTTCAAAGAAATAAATGGACAGCATCAGCCACGTTGCGCTCGCCAAATACCCGCCGAAGACGTCGCTCGGATAATGCACCCCGAGATAGATCCGGCTGATCCCGATCAGCAGCGTCAGGGCCACCCCGATAACGATCATCGCAATTCTTCCGGCCAGCGCGGGAATATGCCTCCACAGCAAGTAAGTCAGCGTCCCGTACAGGGCGAACGCAGCCATCGAGTGCCCGCTCGGAAAGCTGAATCCGCTGATTTCGATCAGCCGGTGCGTGTTGGGGCGCTGCCGATGCATCCAATTTTTGATGATGATATTCCAAATTTCCGATCCTCCCACTGACAAGAGAAACATCAGCAGCTCCTTGCGGTGCCGCAAAACCAGCCACAGAAACAGGAACGCGATCACGCTCAGCAGCGTCGCCACGAGCGATGACCCAAGGAAGGTGAAGCCCTTCATGATTCGGGTCAACCCCTCATTCTCCATCCCCTGAACTGCATAGATGATCGATTGGTCAAACCAGGCGATCCGGTCCGCTCCGACCAGGACCATCATGATCACGAACAGCACGCCCAGCACCAGGCTCATAACTAACAGCTTATTCAGCCGTCTTTGATTTGCTCTCATATCTATATGTACTCCTCTCTCTATAAACCCCCGCTTCTGCCATCCGGTATGACTTTAATATTATCCATGAAGACCCGGCCTTTGTCACGCTTATCCTGATCAGAATTTGTCAGCTGTAGCATAAGCAAAAAGCACCGGCAAAACCGGTGCTTAAGGCAAAACGTTATTGGACTGGAGCGGTATGGCCTGATATCGGGGATCAATTAAAGAATTAGAATCCTTTATATTGAGGCTCCTCGTTTTCAAGCTGTTGTACCCGGCTTTCCACCTGCTGCACGATTTGCTGGGTTTGCTGGGCAGCTTGAGAGAACAGGTTTTTAGCTTCCTGGTTTTGCGTGCTGAGAGCAAACGTCTCCAAGCTGGCTTGGGCGCTTTTCAGGGATGCAAGTGTCGTTTTGACTTGGGATGCAACGGTCATTGTTACTTTCACCTCCTTTACAGGATAAGTACGAAACATAATCTAACCTGTCTGAAATCAAAAAATTCATAAAACGAGAAGATACTGCAAATAATTTTGTTATCCGCGTTTAAAGCAAAGATCTGGAATGGAGGAATTTATAGATATGCCGGATTGGATAGAGGTTATCGTTCGGACTTTGGCTTCTGTGGTCTTTCTGTTTGCCTTGACCCGTCTCTTGGGCAAAAGACAAATCTCCCAGCTGTCCTTCTTCGAGTACATTACGGGGATCACGATCGGTGACCTGGCGGCCTCCATCTCGCTTGATTTGAAAGCCACCTGGTACCTTGGCGTCATTTCCCTCGCCGTGTGGGTAGCCGTTTCGCTCATGATTGAATTTTTGCAGTTAAAGAGCAAGAAAGCCCGGGATTTCATTGACAGCACCAGTACCGTGCTGATCAAGGACGGCAAGATCATGGAGGACAATCTGAAGAAGGAGCGGCTGACGAACGAAGAGCTTATGGAGCAGCTCCGCGGGAAAAACGCCTTTAAAACGGCGGAGGTCGAGTTTGCGATCATGGAGCCGAACGGACAGATCAACGTGCTGATGAAAAAAGAAAATCAACCGCTGACCCCCACCCATCTCGGCATCAAGGTCGGGCCGGAGAGCGAGCCGCAGACGGTCATTCTGGACGGCAAAATCATGGACGAGCCGCTGGCTACAAGGGGCCTGAACCGGCGCTGGATACATACCGAGCTCGAAAAGCTGGGCGTATCGCTGGACAACGTCTTTATCGGGCAGGTGGATGCGTACGGACAGCTGTACGTCGACCTCTTCGACGATCAGATCAAGGTTCCCGAGCCGCAGCAGAAAGCGATGCTGTATGCGGATCTCAAAAAATGCCAGGCGGACCTGGAGATGTACGGACTTTCGACCAAAAACGAGCAGAACAAGGCGATGTACGAGCAGGTGTCCGCCCAGCTGGAGCAGGTTATCTCAAACGTCAAGCCATTATTAACCCGTTAGGAGTGAAGCAGCATGGTCAGCAAAAAGAAGAAGAAACTGACGCCTGTCCAGCAGGAATATCAGGAATTGGCCAAAAAGCGAGAGCCCAGCAAGTTTACGTTCAAAAATTTATACAGGGCCTTTCTCGTCGGCGGCCTTATCTGCCTGCTCGGGCAGGCGGTGCAGCAGATGTTTATCCACTGGTGGGGTTTTGAGGAAAAAGCGGCCTCGAGTCCGACCGTAGGCGTCATGATCATCATCTCCGTCATTCTCACCAGCTTGGGGGTATATGACAAAATTGCTCAGTGGGCGGGCGCTGGAACCGCCGTCCCGGTCACCGGCTTCGCCAACGCCATGGCTTCGGCGGCGATCGAGTACCGCCGGGAAGGGCTCGTGCTCGGCCTCGGCGGCAGCATCTTCAAGGTTGCCGGACCCGTCATCGTGTTCGGTTCGGTCGCAGCCTTTTGCGTCGGCATCGCCTACATCATTTTTGATCCTAATATTGTAGGGGGGTAAGGATTCATATGCTGAAAGGCCATCAAAGCTGGGTGTTCGAGAACAAGCCTTCCATCAAGTCGAAAGCGGCGATCGTCGGCCCGTTTGAGGGTCAGGGTCCGCTTGCAGACGATTTCGATATTATCCACGGCGACATGTATTTGGGACAGGACAGCTGGGAGAAAGCCGAAAAGGCTTTAATGGAGGAAGCGGCCAAAATGGCGGTGCAGCACGCCGGACTGACCGAGGGACAAATCCAATTTTTTCTCGCCGGCGACCTGATGAACCAGATTATCAGCAGCAGCTTTTCCGCGAGAACGCTGGCCATTCCTTATCTCGGCCTGTTCGGAGCATGCTCCACGTCGATGGAGAGCCTCGCGCTGGCCTCTTATATCGTCAACTCGGGCGGAGCAAATTACGTGCTCTCCGGAACATGCAGCCATAATGCCAGCGTGGAGAAGCAGTTCCGGTATCCGACCGAGTACGGCTCCCAAAAGCCCCCTACGGCTCAGTTTACGGTGACCGGGGCCGGCGCGGTCGTCCTGTCGCAGGACGGGGACGGGCCATACGTCACTTCCGCCACGATCGGCCGGGTGGTCGACATGGGCATCAGCGACCCGTTCAATATGGGCGCGGCAATGGCGCCGGCAGCGGTAGACACAATGGAAGCGCATTTCCGCGACCTGCAGATCGAGCCGGGTTACTACGACCTGATCGTTACCGGCGACCTGTCCAAGGTCGGGTATCAAATCGCCAACGATCTGCTGAAGAAGCATAACATTCCGATTCATCAGACGACCTATTCGGACTGCGGTATGATGATTTACGATTACGGTAAACAGAATGTTCAGGCCGGGGCCAGCGGCTGCGGCTGCTCGGCGGTCGTAACGTACGGCCACCTGCTGAACCGGATGCAGCGCGGCGAGCTGAACCGCATCCTCGTCGTGGCGACGGGTGCCCTGCTCTCCCCCCTCTCCTATCAGCAGAAGGAGAGCATTCCTTGTATTGCGCACGCTGTATCGATCGAACGGCAAAAATAAAGCATGTAGCTAAGGCCGCTCCCGGGGCATTCCCGCCCGGAGCGGTCTTTTATTTGGACACATCGTCTGCTTCCTGATTAAAACCGCCGCAAACAGCCGAATCTTAAAACAGGATTAAAAAAAATCTGTCACAATTTATGTCTTCTTAAGGATTATTTACGGCAAATCTGGTAAAGTGAACCCATAAGCGTTTTGCATATATTAAAGGAGGACAAGATTTAATGACAGACAAAGAAAGAGAATCGTTAAACAACGAAGAGCTGAACAATACCGAAACAACGGGGGAATCATCTGAACGGACCAGCAAACCGGCAGCCCCTTCCGAGAGCGGCGCACCGGTTCTCAGCGAAATGAAGCGCGACGGCGAGACGCCGGCCAAGCCGAATAAAGAGAAGACGCCTGCTCCCAAAGCGTCTGCTGCGGCGTCCGCTCCTGCTCCGAAAGCATGGTCCGGCGGAACTGGCAAGGTATGGATGGCCGTATCGCTCGTGCTTGCCGTCATTCTCGTCATTGTGCTGATCAAGCCTCCTTTTAATTCGGGTAGCAACCCGACGGTAGCGACGGTCAACGGCACGGACATTAAAAAGGACAAGCTCTATGACGCACTGGTGGATGCCGGCGGCAAACAGACGCTGGACAGCCTCATCACAGAAGAACTGGTCAACCAGGAAGCGAGCAAAAAAGGCATTAAAGTAACCGATGCCGATGTCACCAAGGAAATGGACGATATCAAGAAGGGCTTTAGCAGCGACGAGGAATTCCAGATGGCTCTGCAGCAGTCGGGCATGTCGGTGGAAGACCTGAAGAAGCAAATGAACATGCAGGTGCAAATCCGCAAGCTGCTCGAACCGGAAGTAAAAGTGACCGACGACGATATCAAGAAATATTTTGATGAAAATAAAGCATCCTTCAACACGCCGGAAGAAGTCAAAGCTTCCCACATTCTGGTGAAGACGAAGGAAGAAGCCGAAGGCATCCTGACGCAGCTCAAGGGAGGCGCCGATTTCGCCACGCTGGCAAAAGAGAAATCGATCGACCCAGGCTCCAAGGACAACGGCGGCGACCTAGGCTTCTTTGCCAAAGGTGTGATGGAAGCACCGTTTGAAGAAGCGGCGTTCAAGCTGCAAAAAGGCGAAATGAGCGGCATCGTGCAGTCCAGCAACGGCTACCATATCATCAAGGTTACCGATCGCAAAGCGGCTCACACGGCAACGCTTGACGAGAAGAAGGCTGACATCAAGGAAACGCTGATCACGCAAGGCATTTCTTCCAAAGCGTCGACCTGGATTGCCGACCTCAAGTCTAAAGCCAAAATTACCAACTCGCTGGACGATTCGGCTAACGCGGCAACCGATACGGCTGCAGGCGCAGGCTCAGCCGATACAGCGGCAAATACAACGAAATAACAGCTTTGTTATTGAAGAAGCCCGAGGGTAATCACCTCGGGCTTCTTCTTTATTTTTGATTGGCGGCTTGCATGAGATCTTGGTCGGAGCTCTGCCTGGTGCATTTCCCGGATGTTGGGGCAGCGCCCAGTCACCGCGCGTTTTCGGCCGCTCCTCCGCTTAGAGCCGGAGCGATACATATTTGACCTCGAGGTATTCTTCGATGCCGAAATGACCGCCTTCCCGTCCGAGTCCGCTCTGCTTGAATCCGCCAAACGGAGCCTGCGCCGTGGAAGGCAGCGGATCGTTTACGCCGACGATTCCGTATTCGAGGGCTTCGGCGGCGTACAGCGCCTCCTGGATCCGCTCCGTGAAGACGTAAGCGGCCAGCCCGTAAGGACTGCGGTTGGCCCGCTGCACGGCTTCCTCCAGCGTACGAAAGGTCGTAATCGGAGCAAGCGGTCCAAACGTTTCGTGTATCATGCATTCCATGTCGTCCGTCGCCTGTTCAATCACGGTTGGCTGCACGAAGTGTCCGCCGGAATGCTGCAGCGCCTCGCCGCCCGTCACGATGATCCCGCCCTTAGCTTTGGCGTCCTCAATTTGCCGCAGCACTTTGTCCACCGCTTTGGCATTGATGAGCGGACCGATATCCACGCCTTCCTCCATGCCGTTGCCTACCTGAAGCGCGGCCGTCCGTTCCGCCGCTTTGCGAGTGAACTCGCCGGCGATCCGTTCATCCACATACACCCGGTTGGTGCAGACGCAGGTCTGGCCGCCGTTGCGGAACTTGGACTTGATCAGCCCGTCCACCGCTTTGTCCAGATCCGCCGCGGCGGTCACGATAAACGGGGCGTGTCCGCCCAGCTCCAAGGAAATCTTCTTGACGGTTTCGGCTGCTCCCTTCATCAGCTCCTTGCCTACGGCGGTCGAGCCGGTGAAGGAAATTTTGCGCACCCGCTCGTCCTGCTGCCAGCGGCCGGCGATCGCTGCCGCCTCGCCGGTCACCACGTTGATCACGCCGGCCGGAAGTCCGGCCTGGTGTGCGAGCTCAGCGAGCTTCAAGGCCGTATACGGCGTCTCCTCGGACGGCTTGATCACGACGGTGCAGCCGGCGGCCATCGCCGGCGCAACCTTGCGGGTAATCATCGACGCCGGGAAGTTCCATGGCGTGATCGCCGCCACGACGCCGACCGGCTGCTTCTGCACCCAGATCCGCTGCGAAGCGGACGAGGCCGGTATGCTCTGCCCATAGACGCGCTTGCCCTCCTCCGCGTACCAGGAAATAAAGCTGTTCGCGTAGCCGATTTCGCCGGCGGCTTCCTTCAGCGGCTTGCCCTGCTCCGTCGTCATAATCCGGGCGAGCTCGTCCGTATGCTCTGCGATCAGTCCGTGCCATTTCATCAGCAGCGCCCCCCGCTCGTCCGCCGTCAGCGCGGACCATGCCGGGAACGCTTCATAAGCGGCATCCGCGGCTTCGCCAGCCTCCTTCGCGCCGCCGTTCGGTACGGTGCCGATCACGTCACCGGTGGCCGGGTTCAGGACGTCGATGTGCTCGGCGGCATCCTTCCAGGCACCATTTATATACATTTGGTTGATAAACATAAATGATTCCTCCCTGCTCCTAAATTCACCTCTACTTATTCATTATACCCCCGAATGGAAGGTTCACGCGAAAAGACGGACTTTGGTTTGGGGCTTGAGGCATTGCTATATCGTTGCCCGGGTGCCTCGTTTGGCGGTTGTGAGGACGCTCCGCGCTCGAATCCTTCCTTCAATCGCTGTTGCCCCCGAACATCCTTGAATCTATTTCAATGGTGGATATTCGGGGACAAAGGCGACCGCTTCGCTTTTCCGGAATGCCTTCGATCTCTCCGCTGCTTCGTGCATCCGCCTAGCTAAAGCAATAGCAACTTCCACCCAATCGGAAGGTTCACGCGAAAAGCCGGCTTTGCGCAAGGCCATAGAGACGTTCGCCTTGCTGTTGTGACGCGCTGTGTTTGGCGGTTGCGAGGACGCTCCGCGCGTTTGCATAGCTTCAAGCAACAAAAAAACTCCCTCAAGAAGACGGAAGCTCAATTTGCCGTCTTCTTATGGGAGGTACCTCAGCCATTTCGTATTCTATTAGGAATATTATCGACAAGCAGGGTATATAAACTCAGACCGCCCCGGGCCAGTTTTAACCTTCGCCTTTTTTTCTCGAGCCCTCACGAATTCCGCAGAATCTTCCGGCCAAGACTGACCGTCAGCAGCAGCATGCTCAGGCCGACGACGATCTGCACGCCATAGATCCGGGTCCATTCCGGCCAGTGTCCGATGAGCTCGTAAAGATTGCCCCCGATCAGCGGGCCAAAGAACGCTGCGACACCCGTAATCGCCGCGTACATCGCCATATACATCGGGCGCTCCGCCTTAGGCGTGTCGCCGATCATGAAATTGAACGCCAGCTGGTTGAATCCGCCGACACCGATGCCAAAAATCATGTGTGCCGCAATCAGCACAGGCAGCATCGGCAGTACCGACAGCAGCCCCCAGCACAGGCAGGATAATGCGATGATCGGCAGCGTCCAGAACAGCAGCCTGCGGTTGCTGTGCCGAACGTTCAGATTACCCCACACATAGAAGCTGGCCATCATGGACACCGTTTGCAGCACGTTCAGCAGCGACAGCTTCTGGTAGTTGATGTGCAGCATTTCCAGCATGACGTACGAATACAGCGGCACAACCAGGTTTTGCAGAAACAGGAATCCGGCCAGGAAGAGCGTCGCCTTCAGAAAAGAAGCGTCGCGCAGCGGTTTTTTCAGCATCGGGATAAAACGCTTCTCCGAGGACCGCTCAAACGGAATGTCCGGATAGAAGAAGAACACGGCGATATTGGCCGCAATGCAGACCCAGACGATGATATAGAGCAGCAGAAATCCCTTTCCGCCCGGCTCATGATCGAGGATGACTCCACCCCCGTACATCACCAGCGTTCCGAGCGCATTCAGAATCGTGTTCCGGATGCCGAAGTACCGTCCTCTGACTTTGGGGTGGACCATATCGCTGATAAGCGAGTTCCACAGGATGCCCCCCAGCGTATTGAACATGAAGGCCACCGTGTACAATACGATAAACGCGGACACCCAGTATGGCTTCGGGACAATAAACGGCACGAGACCGGTGCTCCCCCAAATGACCCGGTGCACGGCTACGAACAGCACCAGCGTCCACTTCCGGCTGCGCAGCCTCTGGATCAGATACGCGGCAAAAATTTGGACGATATTGACAAAAGTCGTGATCGCCAGCACGAATCCAATCTCACCCGAGCTTGCGCCTAGGTACAGCAGATAACCGGTCAAAAACTGCCCGCCGAGCAGGGTCATAAACATCACGGCCGGGATGCCTTCCAGGCTGGCTACCCTCAGGTTTCTGCGCTGCATGGAAGTCTTGCGGCGGTGCTGCGGCCGCGTCTTGAATGATATCATCGGGTACTCTCCTCCGGTGCCTTCAAACCGAATCATTTTGTTGTTTTCACTTCGTCTTTGCTCCCATTCTACTCGGAAGGAAGGGCAAGTCAATATGCGCCGGACCGCCTCTGATTACAAAAATAATTGTGGGAAATCACGTGGTAAAAGGGGCAAGAAAGCGTTATAGTGGAATGTCATGACGCTGCATGCACATGGCAGCAGACAAGGTTGTATCCGCCTCCGGCCGAAAACTTTTCCTTGTCGCGCCATCCTATTTTTGGTATGATGGAAATCCTTCTCACTCACCCGCCTTGACTGAAGTTGACGGTTCTCGTCGCCACAAAACTTATCGGAGGTGTGTAATGCTTTATTTCTCACTTGCTTCAAAAGCGTATGCGCGCAACCTGCAGTACCGCGGGGCTCATATGCTGCACAACGTTGCAAGCGCCCTGTTCGGCTACCTGTATGCCTGCATCTGGATCGGCATCGGCCAGGACAGGCCGCTCGGCGAATACGGCGTGCACGGGATGATCGGCTACATCGCTTTTACCCAGGCGTCGCTGTGGATTTCCGGATTTACGACCAATGGGCTGGGCATTCCCCAATCGGTCAGGACAGGCCAGATCTCCCTGGATCTGATGCGCCCGGTTCATCTGTTCGTTCATTTGATGTGCCGGGAATGGGGTCAAATCGCGTACCAGTTTGTGTACAAGTCCGTTCCGATCTATCTGCTGTACGTCCTCGTATTCTCCCTGTCGCTTCCGCAGCAAGTCACCACCCTGCTTCTGGCACTGGCCGGTTTGGCCGCGGCCGCCTATTTATCGATCTGCATGAATTACATCATCGGGGCTACGGCCTTGTGGACCACGGAATCCAGCTGGCTGTATTGGATGAACCATGCCCTGATCAACCTGCTGGCAGGCTTCTTCATTCCGGTGGAATGGCTGCCGCGCTGGCTGCAAACGGTTTCCTGGCTCTCCCCCTATCCTTACCTGCTGTACGTACCGACCCGGATTTATCTCGGGTTTGAGGATGCCTACCGGCTGCTGGGCTCTCTCGTATGGTGCGTACTGATGACTCTGGCTTGTCTTGGCGTAACGGCGGTCGTTCGCCGCAAGGTGGAGGTGCAGGGCGGATGAACATTCGGTATTGGCTTCATCTGTATTTCGTATTGATCCGGTCCAGCATCCGCAGCGGGATGCAGTATAAGATGAACTTTCTGCTTGGGACGTTTCTGGCCGCCGGGATCCAGATCGCCGAGTTTCTCATGATTGCCATCGTGCTGAACAAGTTTGGCGCGGTGAAAGGCTGGTCGCTCTATGAAGTCGGCTACCTGTTTGCCGTCATGACGCTGTCCAAGGCGCTGTACCGCAGCTTTGCCAATGATGTTCATCATCTTGAGAACTACCTGACGTCAGGCGACCTGGATCAGCTCCTGACCCGGCCGGTCCCTGTTCTGCTTGCCCTGATGTCGCAAAACTTCCGGATGATGCCGGGGGAACTGCTGCAAGGCGGATTTATTCTGACCTGGGCGCTCCACGGGATGATGCAGGCCGGGCAAATTACCTGGATAGCGGTTCCCTTCACTTTTCTGGTGATCCTTACGGGAGCAGTCATCCTGTTCGCCATCGGTCTCACCACCGCTACCGCCGGGTTCTGGCTGACCCGAATCAACGAGCTGCAGACGCTGACGGAGGACGCCTCCCAGACCGCGGTCCGTTACCCGCTGGTCTTGTATCCTGTCTGGCTCCGGTCCATCCTGCTCGTTGTCATTCCCGTCGGTTTTGTCAATTATGTACCTTCGCTGTTTATCCTGCGCGGGGAGCTGGGCGCCTGGGTCCTGCTTGGCATCGTCCTGGTGGCGGCAGTCTGCCTCTTCGCCAGCATGAAATTGTGGACATTCGGCATGTCACGTTACCAAAGTACCGGAAGCTAGAAAGGAGAAGATCGATATGGGAATCATGACAGAAGCAGCCGTACGAACGGAGTTGGAACGGTCGGCGGATAAGGATCGGCCCCAGCCGATGATTGAAGCCAGGGGGCTGCATAAGCAGTTTAAAACGCCGGTGGTCAAGGAGGGGAGCTTCGCGGGCATCCGCACCTTGTTTTCGCGGGAATACCGCGTCAAGGAAGCGGTGAAAGATATCAGCTTTACGATCAACCAGGGGGATTTTATCGGCTATATCGGGCCGAACGGTGCGGGCAAATCGACGACGATCAAAATGCTGACCGGCATCCTTCATCCGTCATCGGGGGAAGTCCGGATCGCCGGGGTTGATCCTCATCGGCACAGGCGCCGCGTCGTCAGCCGCCTTGGCGTCGTCTTCGGGCAGCGAAGCCAGCTGTGGTGGGATCTGCCGGTCAAAGACTCATACGAAATATTGGCCCATATGTACAAAGTTGGGGACAAGGAGCGGGACCTGCGTCTCGGACAGCTGTCCGAGCTGCTCGGCCTGGGGGAATTTTGGACGACACCGGTGCGCAAGCTGTCCCTAGGACAGCGGATGCGGGCCGACATCGCAGCCTCGATGCTGCATGATCCGGACGTCCTGTTCATGGATGAACCGACGATCGGCCTCGATGTCACCGCCAAGCGCAGCATCCGCGATTTTCTGAAGACGCTGAATACCGAGTTCGGCAAGACCATCCTGCTGACCACCCATGACATGGACGACATCGAGCAGCTCTGCGAGCGCGTGATGGTGATCAATCACGGGCAGCTCAGCTATGACGGGACGATCGATGAACTCCGGGAGAAGATCGGTCTTCCGACGACGATCCGGGTAACTTTCGCAGGAGCTTGGTCCATCCCGCTACCGCCAGGAGAGAGCCTCAGGCTCCCGCTTGAAATTCGCCTCCCCACCGGGGAAGCGTTCCGCGTCGTGGAGACCGGACCCGATTACGTCCGGGTTGAAGCGAACCGCCAGCAGATCCGTGCGGTGGATATTCTGCGCGAGATGTCCGCATGGGGCGAAGCAGCCGACATCCATACGGAAGAGCCGGCGTTTGAGGATGTGATCCATAAAGTTTACTGAGGAAGCAAGGAAACAGCAAAGCTGCTGAGCCTGCTCCCCATTCACAGCCGGCCCTCTGCCGCAGAGGCGCCGGCTTTTGGTATGTATCCAGCCGCTCCATCATTGATAGATGGCTTGGACGTTACCGGCGGCAAGCTGCATGAGATAGGTCCCGTATGCATTTTTGCTCATCCGCTCGGCAAGCAGAGTCAGCTGCTCCCGGTTGATATACCCTTTGGAATAGGAAATTTCCTCAAGGCAGGCCACCTTCAAACTTTGCCTCTTCTCAATCGTCTCAATATATTGGGAAGCCTCCAGCAGCGACTCATGCGTTCCCGAATCAAACCACGAAAACCCGCGGCCCAATATTTCCACACGCAGCTGTCCACGCTCCAGATACATCCGGTTAATATCGGTAATTTCCAGCTCTCCCCTGTCTGATGGTACGATTTGCTTGGCGTAATCCACAACGTTCCGGTCATAAAAGTACAGTCCGGTTACCGCGTAATTGGACCGCGGCTCGGCCGGCTTCTCTTGAATGGAAACGGCCCTCCCGTCTGCATCGAACTCCACCACGCCGAATCGGCCGGGATCCTGCACATGGTAGCCGAAGATCGTGGCACCCTGCTCGCGCTGGACCGCCGTCTGCAGCATTTCCGTCAGTCCATGGCCGTGAAACAAATTATCTCCCAGAATCAAAGCCACGCTGTCCTCGCCGATAAACTCCTCGCCGATGATGAACGACTCCGCAAGCCCGTTCGGCTGTTCCTGCACCGCATAAGACAGCCGGATTCCGAGCTGCTCACCTGTGCCGAACAGCTCTTCAAACCGGGGAGTGTCCTGCGGCGTCGATATGATCAGAATATCCCGGATTCCCGCAAGCATAAGAACGGACAACGGGTAATATATCATCGGTTTGTCATAAATCGGCAGCAGCTGCTTGGAAATGATTCTGGTGAGCGGATACAGCCTCGTGCCGCTGCCCCCTGCCAAAATGATGCCTTTCACTTGCGAACAACCCCTCTCTCTACCATCATATGATCTGCACACCACAAGACATCCCTTGATTATGGGTTCACACTAACGATGTTACCGTTGAAATCTCTCCAATTTGCGCCGTCGTAATAGACCGGCTTTTTCCGAACGGTATCGTAGTACGTGTCGCCTTCGACCGGGGTTTTCGACACTTCGGTGCTTCTTTTCAAATTGATGAACTTATCCTTCAGCACAACCTCCGCGTACTTGCCATTGGAATTATTCGGTTTACCGCGGTAGAACAGCCTTCCCGTTTGGGTCTGATAGCTGAAAAATCCCGGCGCATAGTCACCGGACGGGAACCCGGAGGTGCTCTTCTCATCCAGAACGAGCGGGGTCAGCATCGTTTTATCGTATCCTTTATAAAACAATGCCCGCTTGCTGTGGTTATACCATACGGTTCCAGGGTCCACTCCTGTCATGACACCGTTGTTGACGTCGCCCGGCAAGGAAGAAAACCGTACGAAAGGGGTCCGTTCAGCAATTTGATGCCCAGCCCAAGCCAAATCGGCTTCCACATGGTCGTCAATCAATAAATTCTGGGGATTGATATTGCCCCGGATCAGATGGCGGCCTTCCACAACAGAAATGGCTTTTACGATATTTTTTCGGCCGGGTCTCGTGTCCATCAGCAGATTCCCTTGAATCAGGCAGCAGTCGGCATTGAACAAATTAATCCCGCAGATCTGGTCATGATTGGTCGCGGGGCTCAGGTCAAGGTTGTTCCAGTTCAGGATCCGGTTGCTCGTGATGATGATATTCTGGCACCGGGACTCCGCATATTTCGGTCCGTTGACCAGTGCAATCCCGGAGGTAGGTACATTCTCGATCGAATTGCCGTCGATGATGACGTCCTTCGTCGCAAAAATGTTGATTGCCCCAAAGCTGTACTCCTTCATCGCGGGCGCGCTGATGCTGTTTCCCTCGATCACGCCTTGCCTAACACCCCAAAATTCGATTCCGTTATACCGGTTATTGATGCAAATATTGTTTACGACCGTTATATCATAGGTTTCGTATTGTTTGGAAGCAAACGCCGTAATCCCTTCCTGCCCGTTCCCGATCACGATATTGCCTGCGGCAATGTTGCTGAAGCAGGCCCGGGACGCAGCGTCCGCAATCCCTGTATTGGTGTCAAAGCAGATGCCCTGACCGCCGCAGTTTTCCACATAGTTATTGACGATTTGGCAGTAGCTGGAGGAGGAAATATTGATTCCCGTATTGCTGTTCGGATCTGCGCCGTTGAACAAGGTCTGATTTCGGATCTGGTTGCCCTGAACGAGCATACGGGTACAATCGTTAAGGTATATGAATCGTTCGTCCTTATTGGCGGACTCCACGATGTGGTTATCCATAAGCTGTCCGTCTTCGGACTGGTAGATATGCCATCCCTCCACATTTTGACGAACCCGGAGGTTCCGGATGACGAAATCCGAACTGGATAGGATGTTCAAGCTGATGGGCCCTTCAAGGTCGGCTACCTCGAATCCGGCTGCTCCGGAAGCGGTCAGTTTTGCATCCTGACCCGCGGTAAACGGCTCCAGTACTGCGCCCTTCTCTCCTCTCAGCTTCATACGGTTCTGAAGCTTGATTTCCCTGATTTTGTACGTTCCTGCAGGCAGGACCACGGTCGCCCCCGAACCGTCCGCTGCGTTGACGGCGGACTGAATCCCGGCTGAATCGTCCGCGTTCCCGTCGGCAGCCGCTCCGAACCACTGCGGATAATATTCAGCCAGCGCCCCGTTCACGATGCCTGAACCTGTAAAGATGGGGTACAATCCGGCCTCCACGCCGCCGTTAATGGTCAGCACTTTTCCTTGTGCGATGTTCAGCCGGGCCCCGTTCATCAAGCGAAGGGTAATGCCCGGATCCACCACCGTATCGGCCGGGATCGGATAATCTCCCGCGGGGACTACGAGCACGCCACCCCCTTGGGCTTTCAATCGGCTCAGGGCATCAGCGAAGCCTGCAGCGGCAGGGACGCTCAGCCAGGTCAAACCGAGCTTGTCGGCAGTGACCGAATGTTCGGCGATTTTGGTCGTCACCACGGCCCCATCCACCAGATTGGACGTCCCCACCGAGTTCAGCGGAAGATTCCCACTGGTCGCTTCAGCCGCCGATATGGAAGCGATTTTCTTCTCCGGCTGGGCGCGGCCCCTGTTTCCCCGCTGCCTTATCCCCTTCTTATGCTGATGCCTATCGAAAAGACGACCCATAGGCAAAACCTCCCCATCAACGAATGTCAAGTCCAATGCTATTGTATTCGGGGCAGACTTGCTTAGCTTTGGACATTTCCCTAGGGCCGCTTGCCTATTTTACCTGCCGCAGGTTCCATATAGCCAAGTGCTGTACCCTGACGAATGGGCCCAGTTTACTTCACAAAGGTGTTGTCGTCCCTTTGGTGCGCGCCAGTCGGCTTCCGCCCGCCTGCTTCGCCCGCACATAATCGTTCCCTTGAAACAGCGTTTCGTAGGATTGCACGATATGATCCCACGAATATAAGCTCCGGATCCGGTGCTTCGCCCGTTCCCCAAGCTCCTCCAGCTCTTCGTGACTCCACGATTCAGCCTCATCGATCAGCCTGCTCAAGGCGCCGGATTCATTCGAAAAATAGTGGCAGCTCTCCCCGCCGACTTCCCGGTTGAATACGACGTCAAACAAAAGGTTCAGCCGTGTCGATGCCAGTGATTCCAACAGGGACGGGTTCGTTCCGCCCACTTCATGACCATGGCAGTATCCGTATGCCTGCTCCCGGATCTTTTTCAAAAGCGGCTGCTCGTAGACGGTTCCTACAAATTTGATCCGCGGATCCGAATCGAAACCCGTTCTTTGCCGCAGCTCGTCATAAAATGGCTGCTGCTGGGCCCCCGTCACAATGACCAGGTCTTTGGCGGTGCCCGACTTCATAAACTCGCGGATCATCAATTCATAGTTATTCTCCGGAACAAAGCGGCCGATGACCAAATAATATCCGTATTTGGACAATCCGAACCGGTCCATCCAATCCGTAAACCGGTGATCCTCATCGTCCAGCGGAGACGGCGTCACGTCCGCCCCGTAGGCGATAAAGGTGGTATTCGGCTCATACCGGGCGTACATGTCATGAATGTACTGCTCGATCCCGCGGGAATCGCAAACGAGAAGGTCCGCGTGCTTCACCATCAGCCGCTCGGACCACTTCCAGTAGCGTTTGACGGGTGTACTCCATTTTCCCCGTTTCCATTCATGACCGTCAGGATTGACGAACACAGGCACCCCCAGCTTTTCGAGCTGCCTTTTTAGAATATAGAAAACCGGGCCGATCCGGCAGGCCAATACATAAACGATGCTGTTCTCAAGCCGATGGGTTTTGATATATTTCAGGCACTCCAGCAGGCTGAGCACATCGTAGACGACTGCTCTTGCGCTTCCCATCTTCGGTGTGTGCACCGGAAAGCAGCGTGCATCCTGATACATAAATTCCTCTGCTTTGCGGTCGGACAGGCAGGCTACATGATACTTTGTATCCCCGTCGGTCTTTCTTCCGGTCAGCTGGTCGACGAAGGTCTCAAACCCGCCGTACTTCGCCGGTATTCCTTTCGAGCCAACGATAAACACGTGCTTCATTTGACCACGACCTCTTCTCCGATTTGAAGATACCAATCATAGATATCCTGGGCATGACGCTGCATGGACAAGTCCAGTTCGCTGTTCACGATGCTGCGGTTCGCCGCGGTCAGCAAATGCCGATTGGCCAGCAGATGTGTAAGACGCTGCGCCAGATCCGCGGGATCAGGCTCAAAAATCCATCCGTTGACTCCGTCTGCGATCATATCCTTCACGCCCGCCTGTCTGGAGACCAGCACCGGTACCCCGTGCGACAGCCCTTCCAGCCCGACGAAACCGAACGTTTCCTTCCATATGCTGGGGACGATCAGCAGATCGGTTTCCGCGAAAATACCGGCAAGCTGATCTGGTTCATAGCGGCCATGAAAGGTGCAGTGTTCAGCAGGTGGTGCCGATGCCGGGATGACGTCATTTCCGTAAACGTGAAGATGCCAATGGCCCGCATGGGTATCCGGCAGTTGATCCAGCGCCTCCTGCAGCAGGAAAAATCCTTTATAGCGGTCAACCGGACCCAAATAAGCGATGCGCAGGGGTTCATCCGCTGAAGGAAATGATTTTAAGACTCTCCGGTCGGCCATATGCCGGTGGCGGATGGACAGGACTTTTCCTTTCACGTTCAGGTAAGCCGTAAAAATCTCCTTGGCCACCTGGCTGTTGAAATGAAATTCGTCGATCATTTGATACATTTCCAAGTAATAGCTTCTGAGCTCTTTGTATTCGTTGGCCCGTTCCGGATGAATCATAGGCTTGGAATCCCCCGCTTTCCTAGGCATATGGCTGGAAGTGCTGGAAGTGCTGGAAGTTCGTTTTTTTACGGCCCTGCGGGCCTTTTGCAAAATCCGGCTGTTTTTCAAGCGCCTGTAGCTGTAGGACTGCATCATGTAGATCATGTGCGGCGAATACGTATGCTGGTTGCAGGAAATGCAGCTCTTTCCCTGGTCAAAATCGTCACAGTGGTCTCCTGCCGCATTCAGGAGGTTGACCTTGGGGCAGATGCCGAAGTAGTCGTGCGACGTATATACCGTCCGGATTCCCAGCGCTTTGGCCGCCTCCAAGAGTTCTTTATGGATTCCCATCAAAGTGTGAAAATGGATCAGATCCGGCTGTACTTTACGGAGCAGCTCAAGGAATACCTCCGGATCCCCGGCTCGGGAAAATGCGGGTGGGCGGCCGATCCCTCCGAGAAGGGGAACCGGAAGCGGATTGATGATCTCGTATACGCCGATGCCCTCATACGGAGGGTTTGGCTTTGTTTTCATTTTTCCGGACCAAGTATAACGCCCCGGATACAGCAAGCTGACTTCATGCCCCTGCTGCAGCTGGGACAGCATGAGATCGACGCTGTATTTCGTCAGTCCGCCTGTTCGGTATGGGGGCAATCCGAGGGTGACATGCAGCAGTTTCATGACTTCAACTCCAAGGTCCCCGTGCTCTGAACGCCTGCGGCGGGCAAATTCTCAGCGGGAACAGGATTTGGGCTGCGGCTGTGCCGAAGCAAATAGGGATTGGCTATGATGCCATACACAATCCAATTGACCGGGTTCGTAAAATATCCGCCGGCGATTTGGTAGCTGACAATAAAGAAGAGAAGCGCGTATTTCAATATTTTTTCTTCCGGACGAACCGGAAGGATCAATGACAGGAAGAAGACTGCGAGGAGAAGGAGCATCAGCCACCCTCCCTCGGCCAAGGCGTACATGAAGGAGTTGGAGATGACATCCACCAGCCCGAAGCCGGCATAGGCGTTATGGATCGTGTCCGTGTTCAGGTTGCCGAATCCGACGCCGAAATAATGTGTGTCCAGCAGCATCTGTTTCATGACGCGAAAGCTGACGTTGAACCGGTAGACGACCGACCCGTCATTTCCGTTCACGATATCGTTAAAGCGGAGATAGAAGCTGTTATTGCTGTTCACGACCGCCAGCACACTAAGAACCGCCAGAAAGATCAGGGCAATCAGTCCGAGCACCCGGACCGTGCTGAAGTTTTCCTTCAAATAAAATAAGTACATCACAACACAGGCCAGGGACAGGCTGAACATCCCGCCCATGCCTGCCGAGAGCACCACGATGACCAGATTCGCGCCGATCAGCGCAAAGTGAAGAAGATTCCTGGACCCTGATTTTTCCCGCAGGGCAAAGAAAACGAGCAGCAGGACCAGCAAGGCGGCATGAAAAGAGGCTTCGCTCGGTTCGAAGTACAGAAGCGACAGCCTCGTTTTTTGATAAATATTGACCGTTTCGTCCAATCTCCACAGCCATTCCGTTTTAAACGCCAGGCTGACGGCAAGAAGGAATACATGAAGCAGGGAGGAATAGACGGCCATTTTTCTCCATACCGGTAATGGAATTTTCGATTCCTTGATTTGGATGAATAAAAAGACGTTCAGAAAGATTTTCGCGACGTTAATCACCAGTCTTGGAATCTCGATCTGGTCGTTCAGTACGATCTGCAGCAGCGCATACAGGACGACGAGGTAGATGTAACCCAGTGCTTTGACCGTCAGCCGTTTGTTTTTATAGATATCCACGAAAATCAGGACAAGGCTTAGAAAGTACATCAGGTCCAAATTAGCGGACAGCATTTCATGCAGCACGTAGGAACACGACAAAATCAGCGCCATTTTATACCCTCTCTACTCTTTTTTGCGTCGCTCCACGAATGTGCTCCCCGATCATGGCCAGAAGCTGCTCCGCCTGGTTCGTACGGGAAAAGGCTGACCGGCCGGAGAAATCGAACTCCTTGGCGATCAAGTCCGCCAAACCATCGGCCACGGAGTCCCGGTGATGGCCCGCACAGATGCCATACCGGCCGTGGACCAATTCCACCAGCTCCCGGTCGGCCGTAACAGCCAGGATCGGCTTGCACGCCCCGATATATTCAAAGGTTTTGCCCGGGATGGCATAATCGCTGCCCTTGGTATGCGTAAGAATGACCGCTACGTCCGCTTCTTTCAGCAGAGACGCCGCCGCCTCATGCCTGACGCTTCCTACGATCTCCACCGTAACCCCGTCACCTGTCATGTTCACATTGGATAGATCCCTGGCCGCCTGCTGGTCAAGCAGCCCCGCAACTTTCAGCTTGATCCGTATGCTGGTCCTCTCGTGAAACAGCTGCAGCCCCTCGATCAATGCATGTATATTTCGTCCTTTATAGATGGAGCCAATATGAGCCATGGTCAGCTCGCGAACATTGTCGGAAATACGTTGATATGCGCAGTTTCGGAACAGTTCCTCGTCGTATCCGTTGCGGATCAGCCGTATAGACGGCCGTTCCTGCTCAAGTTCATAATGCTGCCGGATCCCCTGGGACACGGCCACGACTTCGTCGGCCAGCCGGGGGATCATCCTCTCCGCCCTGCGGTAGGCCTGACGGGGCTGACCTTCCCCGATGTTATGGTTGATGATGTCCCTGATCTCGATCACTACCGGTATTCCCGGCGCTTTGCGTTTGATGTGGTCAATGATGTACAGTCCGTACACATCCGGTATCGTCAAAAATACGGCTGATACCTCGTTCTGCTCCAGGCATGCGTCCAGCTCGTGGAAGAGGCGGATGTTCATGCGCCTGAAAGCATAGGAGCTGTATTTATAGTTCCTCCATGCCGTGATCGTCCATTTGTTTCTGAGCACACCTTCAATAAGCTGCTTGATTCCCCGGCCGGAAGGCTCACCGCCAACCATCGTCTGCGTAAAAGTACTGCTGGGCGTATCGTATTTGTAATTGACAGCGGCATACCGGCTCGGCGCCGGACCGCATTTCCGGTCGTTCACGACGATCAGGCGGTATTGTTCCATAAAATGCTTCATCAATCCGGTATACCGGACCGATGCGACCACCGGCGCGCCTTCGATATAATCCGAGATGACGATCATCGTCTGCTTCATCTGATTTCACCTTCCCGAATGAAATATTCCCCTTTCATGACCGGAAGGTTCGCAATCCCGGCTGTTACCCGGACTGCCGTGCCGTCGGGCAGCAGGATGCTTGCAGGATTGGACGGGTCCAGCTTCAGCGAGAGAACGCCGCCGTTTCCGTATCTGGATTCGTGTTCCAGGGTAAACATCCTTTCCTCACCCGGATAACTCACGACCTGCACGTGATCCCGGAGGTTCACGTAATCGGCAAGCTCCGAGCCGGTGCAGTACCATACGTTTTTCCCCTCCAAATAACGAAAGATCGCCTGCAGGCTGCCGCAGTCGTCAAAAATGTTGGGGGACTGCCTCTTCCCGTCGTCGCGTGCGGGGGAAATATGCTCCTGAATCCCGATGACCAGCCTGTTCTCCAGCAAATAATCCAGCTCACGGAGCTTCCAGCGGCGAAGCGGCGTCTTTAAGAACCGTTTGGCCATCCCCTTCAAGGAAGCTTCCGGCCGGTAAATCCCATTCAGCAGCCCTCCGTCCACCGTCGAGGGAATGTCGATGACGCCGCCTTCGCCAAAGCGTTTAATATCGTAGTTGGTGAGCGGATCTGGATCCCCGCCGCTGATCCGTTTCATCGCAGGGTCTCCCGCCCCCCGGTTCCAGTATCTGCACCACCAAATGAACCCCGCCCGATCAATGCTTTCATCCGAGCAATCGTTGCCGGCGTACCCGCAGTATTTGCCGCCTTTCGGCCTTTCGCCGACGGCATCGGCATAGACCGATATCCCTTCCAAGGTACGTTCCAATGCTTCTTCGGCGCTTTCGAACAGCTCCCATTCCTGTACAAAATCCTCCGGATTCGGTCCCGTTCGGCCATGGGTCGTACCATGATAGGCGAGTTCATAGCCTGGGTGCCGGTGAATGCCGCGGAAGAAAGCCCTGCTCTCCTCGTCGGCGTTGATCGGGAGGGAGGTTTGCCTGCACACCGGATGATCGGACATACCGGCCCGGACCCCTACCGGAACAAAGAAGGTTACCTTGACCTGCGGAAAATGCCGCAGGATTTGCTCATTCAAGTACCGGAAGGATGAGTTTTCTCCATTTTTGCAGTATCCCCAATCCTCCTCCAGATCGGGAATTCCGTTATGGTTGACGTCCACCCACGTATTGGCCAGATCATCGATCATAAAGAAAACAGGCGAATCGGCGCCGTTAAACCATTTGCATTTCTCCAAGTTCATGACGATTTTCCCCTTATCCCTTTCCTTCACCCTGCTGCATCAGGAATGCACAGCGGTTTTCCGGTTCAGGTACTTCAAGATTCCCTTCCCCTTGACCAGCATTCGGTACAGCCTGGTGTGAAGGCGGTCATTGTTCCACAATTGCAGCGAATACATGACGGTAAATTGATTGGTCCACCGGAACTTCCACGGGTACGAACCGGCGCCCAGATCGATGTCCGTCACCTGCCCCTGCTCGATCAGCCGGCGGATCGTTTCCAGCATCAGTACGTCGAAGACGCCGTATTTCGCATAATCGGGGGAATACCCGGTATTCCAGCCGTACAGCTTTCCCCTGTGCAGAAAAAACAGCTGGTAGGCGATCATCACGTTCGAATCCTCAAGCTCGAGGAAGGACGCAATGACCTGGTCGTTGTTCATAAATACCCGCTTGTAAAACTCCTCATTCTTTTGGTCTTCAAACAGGCTTCTGCGGTCGATCCTTCCCCTCTGCTCGTGCAGATACGTCTTCTCCTGCTTGTGAACATTGGAGATCCGGTCATAAATATCCCCGCTTTGCCGGCAGTCCACCATTTTGAACTGATAATCGGTCTCCTGCTGGAGCTTCCTCAGCTTCTTTTTCGCCTTGGCATTGATTCCGCTCGTATCCCACCCGGCTGCGGTATCCCATCCGCCGATCCGGATGCTCGGACAGGAGGTGAGGTACTTGATGCTCGGATTGTACCTGTCATGGCGCAGTAAAAAGTGAAGCAGCGATGTGTCGGTTGCAAGGTGCGTCAATTCGATTTTGTCCCACAGGTCGGAATGGTCCTCGATGGCTTTGAAAATTTCCTTGATAATCGCAGCCGGACTGCCCTTTTGGGAATGGAGGATGAAATTGAAATAATCGCCCTTACCCATAAAGCCGAGCACATGGCATTTCACGATTTTTTTATCCACCGTACGGATGACAAGCGGAGCGATGCCGACCATTTCGTTGTCCCGGCTGCAGCAAATAATGAACAGCTTGTTGTTCCGGTCCTCTCCAAAGGTCAGCCACCATGCGTAGTTATATTGAAAGGTGCTGTAGTAGGTCAATTCGTCGTCCAGCTCCTGCAAGCGCTCCCAATCCTCTTGAATGCTAAGGAATCCATCGGTATCGGTAACAATTTTTATACTCATGGTTCCAGTTAAACTCCTTTATCCTTGAGTCAGCTCGGCTGCCGGTAGACGTTACAGCATGATTTCGATCATTCCGGTCATAATGAAGGCGGTCTGAAGCATCGTTTTGAATCCGGACAAAAACCGGTACAACCGGCCCCTGGCTTTCAGCAGATTCCACATCTTGAACGTATAGTTTACGTTGAACCGGCTGGTCCATTTAAACTTCCAGGCATAGCTGCCCGCCCCGCAGTCGAGCCGCTTGCCGAGCTTCTCCTTGAACAAATGCTCCAGCGTTTCGATCATGAGCACGTTGGCTAGGCCGTGAAAAGTCGAATATTCGGGGGCGTAACCCGAATTCCAATCGTACAGAACATCCTTGTAAAGATAGCAGATGCTGTAATTGATAATCTCCCCGCGCTCATCCTCAAGCATAAAGACGACCACCTGCTCGTTATTGCGGAACAGCCGCCTGAGAAACTCGTCGGTGTACTCGTTTTCAAACAGGCTCCGTCTTTCGGACCTGCCTTTTTCGGTCTGCAGGTACTCCTTCAGCAGCCGGTGAACCCGGGCAACCCGGTCGTAAATTTCCGCGTTCTGCTCACCGGTGACGACCTTGAACCGGTAGTTCACCTGTTTGCGGAGCTTATCCCGCGTCTTTTTCATTTTGATAAAATCCTTTGTTTGGCTCAGCCGCTCGTAAGTCTCATGCTCCCTGATCGGGATCACCGGACAGGAAGTGAGGTACTGCACATGTTCGTTATACTGCTCATGGCGAAGCAGGTAGTGGAGCAGCTGCGACTCCTGCGTCAGATGGGTCAGCTCGAATTTGTCCCAGAGGCTGTCATGGGCGTGAAAAGCGCCGAACAGCTCCTTCAGAATTTTGATCTCGCTTCCGCTCCCCCTTTCGAGCAAAAAGGTGAAATAATCGCCCTGACCGATAAAGCAAAGCGTGCTGCAGCTGAACAGTTTGCTGCGGTCACGGCGGATCATGAGCGGTGCGATCCCCACAACCCTGTTGTCCAGGAGGCAGCACACGATAAAAAGCCGTTTGCCCGGGTCCTTGGAATGGGTTTTCCACCAGAAATAATTGAACTGAAATGTACTGTAATAGGTCGCATCCGGATCCTGAAGCTCCAACCGCTCCCAGTCTTCCTGAAGGCTTTGAAACCCCTCTATATCGGTCACAATTCGGGTATTCATAGCTCGGATTGGACTCCTTTCATGGACATATTGGACTTCTGCTTGAGCACCTGCCGGATCATCCCGCCCAGCTCCGCCCGGGTCACCAGCTTGCACAGCAGGCATAAGTAAACGAAGCCGCAGCAGAGAATGCCATTAAACAGAATCTCCAGCAGCACAGAATGGATGACCTGCATCAAGACGAAATAAATGCCGTAAATCGGCAGGGTAACGGACAAGTACTTGTACGGAAACAGCAGGCCGAGCCCAATCGAATAATACTTGGTGCCAAACCGGTAAAACAAATAATTCGAGGCCATATAAGCGATCACGGTGGATATGGCCGATCCGTACAGCCCAAGAAGCGGAATAAGCGCCAGGTTGCAGCCGACGTTGATCAGGGCGGCTATAATGATAATGATCGAGTACAGCTTCATTTTTCTGGCGATATGGAGCCCCAGCGCATAGAAATCCGCCGCACCCGCCAAAAAATACGAAATCGCCACGATCGGGATAATGTAGTTCGCATCCCGGTATGCCTCGGTGGCGACCAGCTGCGTGGCAAGGTTGGCAAACAGCGAGAGCCCGAGCACGCACAGCCAGCCTACGAAGTTGTACAGCCTGAACATTTTACGGATCTGCTCCGGTCCGGCCGTTTCCTTGTACATGGCGTATTTGAACGGCGTGAATACGGACATGAACGGGTTGATGAACACCGGATTGATCAGCATGCCGATTTTGTAACCGATGGAATACACCGCTACCGAAGACAGGTTCAGAAAGCCCTTGATCAGAAAACGGTCGCTGAGGGACAGAACCCATGCGGAGACATCGCCGATCATCAAACCCGTGCCGTAGCCGAGCATCATCCGCAGCTTCCGGATACTCAGCCTGAAACGGTACTGCCGGATATGAATGAGAAAAAGCAGGACGAATACCGTCAAGTGGCCGAAGAGCTGGGCCTGCAAAATACCGAGAACCCCCATCTTCAGCACCAGAAAAAAGTACAGCGCGTAGACCAGCGTGAACACCACGGTTGCGATTTGGATGCTGCTGGCGAGCAGCGCCTTAAACTGCATCGTGTAGTAGCTGGTATAGATCAAGTTATGACAGGCCAGCACCGAGCTCATCACGACATAGGGAATAAACAGATGGGTGGAGTCCGAGAGCTGAACGAACACATGGGGATAGATCCAGGGATTTACGGCCCACGTCAAGAGGATAAATGCCAGTCCCCACAGCAGGGAAAAATTCACCGCCGTATTTCTCAGCTCCAGCTTGTTGTCATATTCATGGTAAAACCGGACCATGCCCGAATATACGCCCAGCGTAATCCCGAGCGCCAGCAGCTGCTGAATGCTGAGAATGATGTCATATTGTCCGTACTGCTGCTGGCTTAAGTTGCGGGTGTACAGCGGGATGAGGATCAGGTTCACCATTTGGGTCATCAGAGAGGAGCAGAAATAGGCGACGCCGTTGGAGAGAATTTTTTTATTTTCCATAGACCTCCACAGCCGGCTTGCCACTCGGCGATTCCTTTCCTGCGATGCTGGAATACACCTGAATGAGCTCCGCCGCGTAGTCCCCGACTTGAAGGTTCTGCAGCTGATTCTTGTAATGCGGATAGCGGTCAATGATGTCGCTCACTTTGGCGGCAAGATCCGCCAAGTCCCGGGAGCGGAACACGACCGTCCCCTCCGGCCGCCTGCATACGTCGCTCGCCGCGCAAGGAATACGCCCGTGCAGCGACTCCGCAATGGACATGCCATAGCCGTCCGTGTTCGTCGGCCGGATGAATAAGTGGCTCTTCTTCAGAATCGGATAGAACTCCGTATCGTCCACTTCATAGAACATGACATCACCGCTGAGGCCGTACGCGTCGAGGTCCCGTTGAAGCCTCATGTAGTGGCTTCGTTCCTCCCCGGTTTGCGCGGAAACCCCCATGACCGCGATCAGCAGCCGGATCCGCCTGCCGCGTCCGCACAGTTCCTTCATCAGCTGGATCAACAAATCGAACCCGTACAAATCCTCTCCGCGGTAAAACCGGACATAGCCGTTGGCACAAATCGCAAAATCCGCTTCTTCCAAAAACGTGTACACCCCGGCAGGGATGGCCCTGGCTTCCTCTGCTCGTTCCGGCGGGTGAATATATGCCGGGATGGTAACGACCCGGTCATGACGAAATCCCAGCTCGCGCAAGAACCGGGTTGTGTCCTCATTGACGCATATGATCAGGTCGATGCTCTTCAGACTGCGTAGAAGAATCCGCCGCCTCAACGGACCGGCATGCCGGATCTGGTCCTCCAGGTTGACGCCGTGAACCGTGAGGATGATTTTGTGGCCAAGCCGCTTATACAGCCCAAGCAGACTGCGCAGCCGTGGGTCGATCGTATGGAAATGAAGAATGTCCCCCTTCAGAAAAGGGATCTTGAACAAAAACCGCCGGTACCGGTTCAAAGGATGGACGTGCGGGCTGCGGGCCGCGCCTTTGGCTTCGTTATATATCTCATAATCGATGCCCTGCTGCTCCATGACGGCGGACAGACGGCTGAGATGGATGGATACGCCGCCGCGCGGAGGCGGAAGCGGACCGATGAATACGACTTTCATGGAAGGATCACCTCGTTCAGTTGAGCTGCTGCGTTTGATTACGAAGTCAACATGTGCATCTGCTGCGGTTTTATTTCCAACGGATGCGGGTGCTAAGCCCTTCCGGATGGCTGCTTCGAACCCGGATCAGCCGGCTTGCGCGCCGCACGCCATATCGTTCCGAAACCCAGGAATCTTCCAGCTGGATGGCGGATGCCCCCTCAAAATTCATATGTATCGTTACTCCGGCTTGGCGTATGAGGACGATGTCATCCGTTTGGGCTGCAGCGGCACCCGGCGCCAGCATGAATGAAGCCGTAAATTCCCGGATCTCTTCCTCTTCTGGTGACACCGGATCCAGACGGTCGGACAGCGTCAGTTCCCCCTCATGAAAATCAAACACGCGCCGATGGATGACGCCGCACTTGCCGGCATAGCCTGAATGGCTGCCTGCGAAAAAGCCTTCCCTGAACGCATCGCAGCGTGCGAATGTCTGCTCCCGCATCAGAAACAGTTCGTGTTCATCAAAATCGTTTTGCTCATGCCCTCCCACTTGAACGGTGTTATGCATGCCCGTACTGCGGAACAGGTTGCGCAGCCGGTAATCGGCGGAGTAAATATAGGCGCCCGGATCGACAAAGATGTCCTGGCCGGACACCTGAAGCTCAAAGCTCAGCTGGTCGTTGTGGCTGTGGGCCCCATGGCCGCGAAAAGACAGCTCTCCGCAGCGCACCAGGCAGTACGCCGAGCTGCTGCGCAGCACATAATACCCGCCATCCGGATACGCTGCGCAAGGCCGGCTCGAGGGCGCACTTTCAGGCGCTGCATAAGGTCGGAGCGCGGGCAGCCCGGCAATCCACATCGCTTCCTCACGGTGCAGGCGTCCGGCGGCGCGGAAATCGGCGCGGTCGAACAGCTCGCCGGCCACGGCCAGCATATGGCGGCAATCCGCCGGCGCCCACCGGCCGTAACCGGACGCGATCATCACGCGTCCGTCGTCCGCGTCGCCGACGACCGGCGTTCGCCCATCCTGCTTCATGAGGTCCAGCATGAACTCGTGCATCTTCTCGAGCCGCTTCATGTATTCCGGCGTGAATTCAATCCCGTTGCTGCGGCACCAGACCGAAGACAGGACAAAGAGCTCGGCGACGAGCCGGTGATAGGAAGTGGAGGCCTCGTAGTTCGATCCGTCCGCGTTCACTTGCACGAACATTTCCCGCTCGGTTTCCCGGATGCCGTAAGCGAGCCACTCCTTGGGGCTTGAGCCGCTTATTCCTTTGCCGCGCACCTCTATATCCCCAAAATAAAGGCCCAATCCGATCAGCCCGGCGAGATTGGACAAATAGTGGTTCCCCGTATGCTCGCCCGTGTTTTCCAAATTGTCCATAATGAAACCGCCGTGCCTGTACAGCGACGCATGAAGCCGGTCCCAGAACGCTTCGGGCAGCGAAGGGCTGTCCCGGAAAAAATAGATACCCGCAATCCAGTTGACGGCACGGATCGCCACATCCATCGCGCAGGTCCAGTTTACCGACATTTCGGGTGGATTCTCCTGGATCCAGTCATCCAGCTGGGCTTGAAATTCAAGCGCATACTCCTCTCTGCCTGTCAACCAATAAGCTTTCCCCAACGTAAAGACATGCTGAAAACGCGAAAGCTCCCAGGGAACCTTCACGTCAGCCCGGTTCGATAAATCGACCGTTCGAATTCGTTTATAATACCGGGGCTCCCAGCGGAATCCCGTCTTGAAATCTTCGTGCCAGGGAAGCCGCTCACCAAGGGTCACGGGACCCGATCCCAGCAGATCGAACTCGTGGACGCGGATGCGGTCCGCCTGCCTGATAATCTCCGTATCGGACCGCCATTCGCGCAGCAGCTCCGCATACCGCTCCTTATCCTGCGGATCGAACAGGAAGCGGCCGCAGCTTCGGAATCCGCTGAACAGGCTCGGCTTCAGCACTGCCGGAGCCAGCCTGTGCCGGATGCTGAGATAGGCGGTGCGCGTTTCATCAAGCGCTTTTACCGCGACCTTGGCCGCCGCCGCATGCAGCGGCATCCTGCGCAGTTTTTTCACTTTCATCATCAGCGTGGACATCAGTGCACCCCGACCCGTTCCCGGGGCGATTCGCTGAAGAAGCCCCTCGTATCGATCACAATTTTTTCCTGAAGCAGGTTGCGGTCCATATGGGAGAAAGCGTCGTGATTCACGAGCAGCAGCACGATATCCGCCTTGCGGACCGCCTCCACCGTTTCAAGCAGCTGAACCCCGGCTGCCGCAAGCGAGTCCGGCAGAAGCTGGATATGCGGCTCCACCGCATAAATGTCCCCTATCCGGGCCTTCGCCAAATGCTCCACGATGGCAAGCGCGGGGCTTTCCCTCAGGTCGTCGATGTTCGCCTTAAAGGAAAGTCCCAGACAGGCGATGACGGGCGACTTCAACCGTTTGGCCCGCTCCGTTACCTTATTTACCACGTAACCGGGCTTATAGTCGTTAACGATTCTGGCGGTATGAATCAGCTTGGCCTGTTCCGGCGCCGCATGGACGAGAAACCATGGATCCACCGCGATGCAGTGTCCTCCCACGCCCGGTCCCGGCTGAAGAATGTTCACCCTGGGATGGTGGTTTGCCAGCCGGATCAATTCCCACACGTTAATGTCCAGCTGGTCACAGATGAGAGACAGCTCGTTCGCAAAAGCGATGTTGACATCGCGGAAGGAATTTTCGGTCAGCTTGGCCATCTCCGCCGTTTTGGCGTTGGTTTCAAGGATTTTCCCGCTGACGAACTGCTTGTAAAAGGCCACGGTTCGCTGGGTCGACTCGATATCGATCCCCCCGATAATCCGGTCGTTTTCCACGAGCTCGCGGAGGATTTGCCCGGGCATCACCCTCTCGGGGCAATGGGCGACATAGATCCGCCGGGCGGCCTGCTGCGGTGAACCGGACACGGTCAGGTCCGTCCGGGCGTCCAAAATCGAGCGCGCAACCATCTCGGTCGTCCCCACCGGACTCGTAGATTCCAGGATGACGATGTTGCCCGGCCGGAGGAAAGGAGCCACGGAAGCAGCCGCCTGTCTGACGTAAGACAAATCCGGCTTCTGGTTCTCCTCGAAAGGGGTTGGAACGGCCAGAATAAATACATCTGCCTCCTCCGGTTCTTCCGAGACATGCAGCTGTCCGCTCTGGACGGCCGCCTTGACCATAATGTCCAAATCCGGTTCCACAATATGAACCTCGCCCTGGTTAATCAGCTCGACCGCATGCCGGTTCGTGTCCACGCCATGCACTTCAAAGCCTTTAATCGCAAGCAGACTGGCTGTTGGCAGTCCGATATAACCGAGTCCCACGACGCAAATTTTTTTGACCATAAGTCCGCCCCTGCCTTCATTTCAAATGGTAATGACCTTTCTTTCACCGCTCATACGGCTGATCAGGCACGCTGATCCCGGTCAAATCTTCGGTTCCACGTTCTCGATTTGCAGAATCCGGTCCAGTTCCCTTAAGAGGGGCGTCCGAAGTTCTCCCTGGCGAAGCGCAAACTGAATGGTGGTCAGAATGTACCCGAGCTTCTCGCCGACGTCGAAGCGCTCCCCTTCGAACTCATAGGCCAGACAGCGATGCTTGACGATCAGCTGCTGGATGGCATCCGTAAGCTGGATCTCCCCGCCATACCCGGCTTCCTGGTGTTCCAGCAGGCTGAATATTTCCGGGGTGAGCACATAACGGCCCATAATGGCCAAGTTTGACGGAGCCTCTCCTGGAGCGGGCTTTTCCACCACTTTCCGCAGCTCAAAGGTACGTTTGTCCGTGTCGTGAATCGCACTCGGGTCGATGATGCCGTACCGCGATGTGTGCCCGGACGGCACCTGCCCGACGCCGACGACGGAGCAGCCGTGCTTTTCGTACTGGCGGACGAGCTGTCCGATGCAGGGCGCTTCCGCGCGGACGATGTCATCACCGAGAAGCACGGCGAAGGGCTCGTCACCGATAAAATTCCGCGCGCACCATATGGCATGGCCGAGGCCTTTGGCTTCCTTTTGCCGGATATAATGGATCTCTACGGCCGACGAACGCCGAACCATCTCAAGCACGTCCAGCTTCCCTTTTTCCAGCAGGCTGAGCTCCAGCTCGAAGGAGTAATCGAAATGATCCTCAATCGACCGTTTTCCCTTGCCGGTGACTATAATGATGTCCTCGATTCCCGCCTCGATCGCTTCCTCCACGATGTATTGAATGGTCGGCTTGTCGACGATAGGCAGCATTTCTTTGGGCATCGCTTTGGTTGCCGGCAGGAAACGGGTACCGAGTCCGGCAGCCGGGATAATGGCCTTTTTCACTTTTTTCACTTGAATAAACCCCCAACTTCATAATGTTGTATCCTTCGGTTTTATGTTTTCTTCTGTTTATCAGGATGAAAGGATGAGCTATACCGCCTGCAGGCAGCATAGCTCATGCTTCCATCCGAAGCATGAGCGTTACTCGGGCATTGAACCCGACCTCACATCACACTCTCGACGATAAACGTCTAAGGTATCCGAATACCCACAGCATGATCGAGTGCCTACCCGTGATAAAGGTACAGTAGACATGACCTGTAAAAACATGCTTCATTAACACATGGTTTCCTTGATACCCGAAAAACTATTGATGACCGTAATAACGGTACTGGTTCGCCTCGGACTTACTGTATTTTTTCTGATTCAGAACGACGCCGAGAATCGTTGCCTTCGCAAGCTCCAGCTTCTCTTTCGTTTTCTGAATGTACTCCCGCTTGACCTTGCCCGATAGAACAACGAGGATCACCCCGTCGCACATGGAGGAGACGATCAAGCCGTCGGCGACAGCCATCACCGGTGACGTGTCGATGAGGATGATGTCGTATACGGGCTTCCAGCCGTCGATCACTTCCTGCAGCCGGTCTGAAGATAACAGCTCCGTCGGATTCGGAGGAACCGGTCCGGCGGTGACCAGCGTCAGGTTCTCCACCACGGTCGTCTGCACGACATCACCGAAAGCGCATTGTTCGGCGAGAAGATTCGAGAGCCCAAGCCGGTTCGGCACGTTAAAAATACTCTGCAGCGACGGGTGCCTGAGATCGGCGTCGATCAGCAGCACGTTTTTTCCTTCCTGGGCATAGGCCACCGCCAGATTGCTGATCGTCGTCGATTTCCCTTCCCCCGCCTGGGTCGAGGTCACGGCAAGCACCTGCAGCTTTTGATTCCAGCCGGAAAATTGGATGTTGGTCCGAATGTTGCGGTACCCTTCCGAGATCGACGACCTCCGGTTGACGTTCATGATCAGCTTGTTTCTATTGGCTGACTGACGCATACTTTTCACCTGCCTGTTGTTTGGATTGGGCGGTCGCCCGCGTTCGCAAGTCCCGCTTTTTCATTTTCCGGATCGCGCCCAGGGTCGTAAGCTCAAGATACTGCTCCACGTCCTCATCGGACTTGATCGTGTCATCCAAGTACTCGATAAACAGCACCACGCCGACGATGAGCATGAACGATGCGGCAAAAGCGATAATGATATTGAGGACAACATTCGGGCTGACCGGATCGGGAGCACTCGTCGACAAGGTGCTGTCCAGAATCGAAATATTGTCCACTTTCATGATTTGGGGGATTTCATGCTTGAACACGAGCGATACGGCGTTCACGATCTCTTTGGCATGCTGGTAGGAGGCATCGCGGATTTTCAATTCGATGATTTGCGAGTTTTGGGTCGTCACGACTTCGACCCGGTCCATCAAGTCCTGCGCGGTCTCATGCAGACCGGGGTATTGGGCGACGACCTTTTCCATGATGGAAGCAGAGCTGATAATGACCTTATAGGAGTTGATCAGCATAATGTTAGAATTGATTTCATTAATATCGAGCGTCGGTTTTCCCTCGCTGTCCAAATTGGACTTATTGACGATCATCGTGCTGCTTGCTTCATACACCGGATTCATGACATAGATGCTGTAGGCACCGGTGCCGGCCGAGCACAAGACCACCACCAATACGATCAACCAAAGGCGCTTTCTTAACATTTGCAGCAGCAGCTTGAATTCCATAATCCTTCCCCCCAATTTCATCGAATGGTTGCCTCCGCTCTAGACGGTGGGCTGATGAAACGTTCCGATCTCCTTTCCGCTGATGAGCTGCACCGCATGGTCCTCCAGGCTCTTCCGAAAGCTTGCTCCACACAGCTTGTCGATGATGCCGAGCCCTTCCTGTGCGTAAAATTTCCGCCGGACCGTGTTGTGCGCATCCGTTCCTATCAAATGGACCAACCGGTGTTTGCACAAGTACGCAGCTGTGCTCTGTACCGATTCCCCAAAAAATCCAGCAAGAGATTGGGTCGTTACCTGCAGCAGGACGCCGAAGTCCCGAATCCATCCCGCCACTTGATCGGGCTGATCGATAATCCCCAAGTTCCGTTCCGGATGGGCAATGACGACCCGAATATCGGCCCGCTTCATGAAGGCAAGAAAATCTGTAAAATACCCGGGTACCTTGCGGGAAGGAAGCTCTACGAGTAAATAGCGGCTGCCGGCAAGCGTCTGGATCCGGCCGCGCCGGAATTCGGTGGGATAACGTTCGGTAAGGTGGTACTCCTGTCCAGGGAGCACCTTCAGGGGGATCCCGGCGCGCTTGAGCTTGGCGTTAAACAGCTTCACGCGGCGGTTGATTTTTTTGGCGGAGTTCAAATAATGTCTCTCCCGGTGGTGCGGGGTGGCGATGATCGTCGTAATCCCTTCTTCCACTGCAGCCGCAGCCAAGCGAAGTGCTCCATCGATCGTTTTCGGCCCGTCGTCCACAGCCGGCAGGATATGGCAGTGTGTATCGATCATACGTATCAGCATCCATCCCTTTGATTTTCGAAAAACAATGAAACATTATGTATCATTAAATACGGAAGCTCGACAGAATATGCACTGGTTCCGGCTTCCTGGTGTAACAGATGGTGACGAATTGCGTCTTTATTCCTGGAATTGGCTTAATCTATGAATAAAGATTGACTTTCCAAGAGGAGAATGAACCTGTTTTTTTGGGTAAATCGGTTCAAAAACAGCTTGCACTATTGACGACACTGTTAATTTACGATACATTTTGTATCATGTCAAGCGTTATTTAGCAGGTCCAATTGCTCACGCATACCCGGGTATCCAAGGGGGGAAAGAAATGAATTACGGCAACCGAATATCAGAGCTCAGGGAGCAGAGGAAATTGACTCAAGAGGCATTGTCCATAACCCTTGGGATCAGCCGGGCGGCCTTGTCCCACTATGAGAAGAACCGCAGGAAACCGGATTTTGATACGCTGTCGAAGCTGGCTGATTATTTTCAAGTCTCCATAGATTATTTGCTTGGACGAACAGAGGCAGCCGCAGCGGACGAAAATTCGGATACAGCCAATCCGGCTGATTAACGGACCTGATGGTTTCACGAACTTTAGTCCTATCCTCTCTGACAGGCATATACACGTGACACCAAAACGTGTATAATACGATAGCAAACATATGTTTGCCTGCAATCATCCTGATGTCAGTCAGAGGAGGAGAAATGAAGGGTTCGACACATCTCGCTATAGGCGTAGTGATCGGTGCTGCCGCCGCAGCCCATTATCCGTTTACGCTGAAGCATGCAGCGATGTACATCGCGGTTTCCGCCTTATCAGCGCTCAGCGCAGACCTCGACGGCCCCAGCATGCTCAGTTCTACCCTCGGCCGGTTCTCGAAATGGCTCAGAGAATGGCTGTACTGGTCCGGGCTGCTGCTCGTAATCGTCCTGGGGTACCTGTATATCGCTAAGGGGAGCTTTTATCTCGAATATTCCATCTTGGCGCTCGTCCTGTTTCTGCTCGGACTGATCATTAAAGACGGCATGATTCGTAACGTGCTCGTCAGCCTGATTGGCTGCATATTGATTTACGCCGGAATACATAACGCCATGGTCTGGATGTCCGGACTGGGTGCATTTGTGGGTATCGCCCCTTGGCTCAAGCACCGCGGTATGACCCATACCGTCTGGGCGGTTTGGCTCTGGGCTTGGATCAGTTCCGGACTGGAGGCATACCTCAATCTGGAAGGGATCATGCTCGTGTCCACCGCCGGGTACTTGTCCCATCTGATCGCTGATTCGATGACGCCAAGCGGTGTGAAGTGGCTGTATCCGCTCTACAGGAAATCCTTTAAACTTCCGTTTAAATAGCCTCCGCAGTTAGACGATCCAGCCTTGTACCGGAAAAGCTTCTGTTTCATCAACCAAGCAGCGTCAATTTAGGCCTCATAACCGGCATAAGCCTCCTGTTATTTGTCAGCCTCCTGCACCTCATTTTGTGCGGAGAAGACAAATGTCACGGGAGGCTTTTGTTCTGTTGCTTGAGCCGGAAAGTGGGAATATGATGTATACGATTCCACCTTTTTCCGAATACTTTTAACTCGGAGGACTCCCGAGGCGCGATATTGTCGTGTCATGCGGGGGTTATCTTTGTCCGCGAGGCATGTTTTGGCGTAATAAGAAATGTTTATTTTTGGTTATATAAAAAGAAATAAACCCAAGAATGGAGCGAGGAGACTGGAGTCCGTGGCCAGCAAATCAATATTGGCGGTATGGGTCAGCCTCATCAGCAACGTCTTGCTGACCCTTCTCAAAGTCATCGTCGGGCTGTTATTCGGCAGTAAGGTTCTCGTAGCCGACGGGATTCATAATGCAGGCGATGTCGTGGCGACGATCGCAGCACTTACCTCGGCCATGGTATCCCGCAAGCCGGCGGATGAAGATCATCCCTACGGGCATGGGAAAGCCGAAGCGATCGCATCGGGCATCGTGGCGATCATTCTCGTCATGGCGGCGCTGCTGATGGTGTATAAATCAATCGAATCGCTGTTCGTTCCTCCGGCCGAAGCCAGCTGGATCGCGCTTGCGGCCGCGCTGGTTTCCCTGATCTGGAAGCAGATCCTGTACATGTACTGCATCCGGATCGGCAAGGCCGAGAACAGCCGCAGCCTGATCGCCACGGCCTACGACCATATCGCGGACGTCTACGCTTCCGCAGCCGCGTCCATCGGGATCGGCATTTCGCTGATTGGCGAAGCCTATCATATCCCCTATACGGAATACGGCGACCCGGTGGCCGGGATTATCGTATCGTACCTGGTGATCCGGCTCGGGTACAAAATGGGACGGGAGTCCATCGACATTCTGATGGACAAAAACATCACGAACGAGCAGCTCACCATGCTGAGCTCGATCATCTACTCCGTACCCAACGTGAAGCGCGTCGACAGCATTCGGGCCCGAGAGCTCGGCAACGCCATCATCGTCGACGTCAAAGTCAGCGTCCCCAACCATCTCACCGTACAGGAAGGACATGACGTCAGCCGGGAAGTGAAAAAAACGATCATGGAGCGCATGAAGCAGGTGGCCGACGTCATGGTGCACCTGAACCCATGGTACGATGACGGACAAGAGGCTGTCCCCGCCAGGCCGAAGTAGCCTGGGGGACAGCCTCTTGGTTTGTGACACCCACGGTTCCGTCATCCCGCGCTTAATGTCCAAGCGCATGGTCGATTCGGCCATGCCCGCCGCTCCAAATCCGCTTGGACGTCCACTCAGCTGCGCCCTGCCAGAACGGATCGTTCTCCGGCAGCGCGAGAGGCAGCAGGACGGTCGCGCATAGATACAAGCTGCCCGTAGAAATATAACCCTCGCCCAGCTCCGGCTGATGACCGCTGAGGCCAATGCGCAGCCAGCCTTCGGCGTCGTACGTTCCGGCCGGCTCGAAGCAGCGCTTCATGACCGCCGTCAGCGCGCCGCGCACCTGCGCCGCGTCCAGCCCTTCCGGCAGCCGCTGCTGCCAGGCCAATTGGGCCAGCAGATGAAAGGCGCCCGTCCGGTAGCTGATGGACCGGCCGACCACCGGAAAGCTGCCGTCCGGGGCGATCATGCGCTCCAGCTGCTCCGCGTAACGCTGCGCCCGAACGAGCGCCGGTCCCTTATGCGCCTCCCAGTCCGGCTGCAGCGCGCCGGCGTGATCCAGCACGTCCAGCAGCATCGGGTGGATGACGAAGCTGTTGTAGTAATCGGCGTGGTACGCCGGCCCGTCGCCGTACACTCCGTCACCGGCGTACCACTGTTCCAGCTGCTTCAAGGCGTAATCGATCCGCATCGGATCCCAGTCCCGGTCGCCAAACCGGGCCAGAGCCGTCTCGATGACCGCCGAGAACAGCAGCCAGTTGTTGAAGAACGGCTTGCGCGTGCGGGTCAGCTTCCAGGTGGATAGCCATCTTTGCTTTTGCCCGTCCGTTAACGGATCCCATAAAACATGGGGCGCACGGAGAAAAGCTTGGCACAAGAAGGCCGTGTCCACGATGGGCTGATGCCCTTCGCCAAAATTCAGCACGTCCGGGGAGGCCGGGTCGCTGGCCTGCTCCAGCGCTTGATGTGTCAGCCCCAGCAGCTCTGTGCGCAGCCGCTGCTCCTCCGCGCTTCCACCCTCCGCTCCAAGCCAAGGGGCGATGCCGTCCAGGAGGCGGCCGAAGGCCTCCAGATGGGTGTAAGCCTCCCGCCCTTCCCCGCTGCTCTCCACCGGCATCTCTGCGCGCAGCCTTCCCTCTGCAAGCCGCGTCAGCACCGGACGCGCCCAGCGTTCCAAATGATGAAGCCAATACAGCCGCTCTTCCCTGCCAGCATGTTCTGTTCGTTCCGACATTCCTGTGTCTCCTCTCCCGGCTTCACGGCCGGCCCTAAGTTGGATGAAAGCACCGTATTCGCGCGGGCTTACAAAAGCCCCTCCACTCCCTACTGGCAGCGGTTCATGAACTCCACCATGCGGGTGTACGCGATTTTTTCGTTGGCCTTTTTGGTCATGCCATGACCCTCGTCCTCGAACACAATATACTCAACGTCGCGGCCCTTGGCCTGGAGCGCTTCCACGATCTGGTCGGACTCCGCCTTGACCACCCGGGGATCGTTGGCCCCTTGAATGATCAGCATCGGGTTGACCATCTGGTCCAGATACGTTATCGGCGAATCCTTGACGAACCGTTCGCGGTCGCGTTCCGGATCGCCGAGCCAGCGCTCCATGATCGACTTCCAGTGGTCCGGCACGGAATGGTAGAACGTAAACAGATTGCTTACGCCGAAAATATCCACGGCCGCCCGGAAATACTCGGGATTGCGCCCGGCCAAGAGCAGGGTCATATATCCGCCGTAGCTGCCGCCGACCACGAACAGCTTATCCCTTGAGGAAATGCCTTGCTCGAACAGCCACTCCATCCCTGCCAGGCAGTCCTTGCGCGGCCCTTCGCCCCAGTCCTGCTCCACCAGCTTCACAAACGAGCTGCCGTAGCCTGTGCTGCCGCGGAAGTTCGGGCAGAAAATGTTGTAGCCCTGCGCGATAATATATTGGAACATCGACCGGAACTGCTTGCGCTCCGCGGCCTGCGGCCCGCCGTGCGGCCAGAATACCGTATACCCGTTGGCCGCGTCCTCCTTCGCCCGGTACAAAAGAGCCTCTATCTTCATCCCGTCAAAAGAGGAATAGGACACCACTTCGGGCGCGGACAAATCCTCCTCGGTTAGTCCGGTCAGCACGTTTTTCGTCAGCATTGTCCACTGTCCGTCCGCGTAACGGTACACATTCAGCGGCTTGACAGCGCTGCGCGCAAGCACGTACAGGTTCCCTGACCGGGTTACGGTCAGCTGGTGCACGATATCGGCGGGCAGCGGAATCGGCGTCAGCTCGCCGGTGTCCAGCGCATACGCGTACAGCCGGTCTTCGACCCCGCGGTCCGTCACCAGATACGCTGTCCGCGATTCCCGGTGCAGACGGATCAGCTCCACACTTTCCCGCTCGATGTGCAGCCGTGGTTCAAACGTGCCGGTTACCAGATCGAAGGAAGCCAAATAAGCAAATTCCGCATCATAATCGGTGGCAAAGACCACCTCCTCATCATTTAGAAAATGAACCTCACCGGCATTATGGACCCGCCCGGGATCCGGCGTCAGGCACTGATCCGCCTCGTCCCCTACCCGGCGTAAATAACTGACGTTGTATGTATTGGCGTAGCTCTTGGTGTATGCGAAGGTCTGCTCATCCGGGCTGACGGCCGTAAGACTGGTCGTCGTTTCTTCGCCCTGCAGGAGCAGCCGGTCCTCTCCCGTATCCAGGCGGTACACCCGGGAATTCAGAAACATCGGGTTATCCCGGGAGGTGCTGTAATACAGGCGGTTGCCGTCTTCGGACAGATGGACAAAGTAATGCTTTTCATCCGGAGCACTCTCGGAAAACAGCGGCAGCGGCTGTCCGCCGTTCCACTTCAGCACATGGAATTGGTAGTTTTCGTCGCCGTCGCGGTCAAACGCCGTCAGCAGATGCCTTCCCTCCGGGTCCGGCTTAACGAAGCTGGCCATTTGATCGTTGTACGTCAGCGGGTACGGATACGATGTATCCCCTTTCAAATCCATGGCCCACACATTGAATTTCCCGCTCAGGCTGGCACTGAACACAAGCCTCGACTCTTCGGCGCTCACTCCGAAGCTGCTGATGACATAGCTCTGAAAAAACTGCTCCACATCCGGTTTTGGAAATGATATCATACCTTCGCCTCCTTGGATTAGTTGTGATTAGGCGCTTGTATACTTGCTGCTGCAATGATGCTTCGTGTTGGCTGCGCCTGTACGCTTTCTTTCCCATTATATCGAAAAAACGGCCTGCGGTAGGGAGATCATCCCTATTTTTTTCCGCCAAAAAAACCAAAAAAGCCGCACCCCCAAGGTCCATGCATCCCATTGCATCCCTTCCTTGAGCGTACAGCTTTTTCCCGTTACAGCTTTCCAGCTTCATTAAATGTTCGTATCCCTTGAATCATGCTTTACGGAGCAGTTGTCTCCCGCCAAGATGGCCCAGCATATCCTTCGTCATCGCGTCCAGGTCGTAACGCGCCCGGAATCCCCATTCGGCCTTCGCCGCCGAAGCGTCGATGGAGTGCGGCCAGCTGTCCGCAATCGCCTGCCGCTTCGGATCGACATTGTAGTCCAGCGTGAATCCGGGGATCTCTTTGCGGATCGCCGCGGCGATCGCTTCGGGATCTACGCTCATGGCCGTCACGTTAAAGGAATTGCGGTGCGTCAGCCGCGACGAGTCGGCTTCCATCAGATCAATGATGGCGGTCAGGGCGTCCGGCATGTACATCATATCCATGTTGGTGCCCTTGGCGATATAAGACGTGTACTTGCCTTGAGTGACGGCCGCATAATAAATCTCCACCGCGTAATCCGTCGTCCCTCCGCCGGGTGGCGTCACATAGGAAATCAGCCCGGGAAAACGGAGGCCTCGCGTATCCAGCCCATATTTATGGAAATAGTAATCGCACAGCAGCTCACCGGACACCTTATTCACGCCGTACATCGTGTTGGGGCGCTGAATCGTGTCCTGCGGCGTGTTGTCCTTCGGCGTCGACGGCCCGAACGCCCCGATGGAGCTTGGCGTAAAGAACTGGCATTTCAGCTCTCTGGCCACCTCCAGCGCATTCATCAGCCCACCCATGTTCAGATTCCAGGCCAGGAGCGGCTTCTCTTCGGCTGTTGCCGACAGCAGCGCCGCCAAATGAATAATCGTATCGACCTGATATCGCTTGGCAATTTCGTGCATCGCCTTGTCATTGGTTACGTCCAGCAGCTCGAAAGGACCCGTCCGGGTAATTTCGTGGGCGGATGAACGCAGATCTGTCGCAACGACCGCGTCGTTGCCGTATATTTCACGCAGCTTGGCAACCAGCTCGGAGCCGATTTGCCCAAGCGCCCCTGTCACCAGAATCCTTTTCACGCGTCATTCCTCCTTGGAAAATTCACTAAAAAATTTACCCGATCAGGTTCATTTCTTTGCCGACCTTTTCGTATACACCGATGACCTGCTCCAGCATTTCCTTCGTATGAGCTGCTGTCGGCATGTTGCGAATCCGGCCCGTTCCCTTCGGCACCGTAGGGAATACGATCGATTTGGCATAGACGCCTTCCTCAATCAGCCGCTTGCTGAACTGCTGCGTCTTCACTTCGTCCCCGATGATGCAAGGGGTGATCGGCGTTTCGCTGTGCCCGATGTCATAACCGAGCGCGCGCAGACCGTCTTTCAGGAAACGCCCGTTCTCCCACAGCTTGTCGATGAGCTCCTTGTCGTTCATCAGAATGTCCACCGCCGCGATGCAGGCCGCAATGACTGCCGGAGGCTGGGAGGTCGAGAACAGGAACGGACGGCTTCTCAGCTTCAGCCACTCGATCAGCTGCTTCGAACCGGCGACATAGCCCCCTACAACGCCAATCGCCTTCGACAACGTACCGATTTGAAAATCGATCCGGTCGGACAGGCCGAAATGCTTGACGGTTCCCGCTCCTTCGCCCAAAACGCCGGAGCCGTGAGCATCGTCAACATACGTAATGAGGTCGAATTCCTCGGCAATCTTTACGATTTCCGGCAGCTTGGCGATATCGCCGTCCATCGAGAACACGCCGTCGGTGATCACCATAATTTTGTTGTACAAGCCGGATTCCTTGGCTGCTTTCGCCTGGCTTCTCAGATCTTCCATGTCAGAATGCTTGTAGCGGATCACTTTCGCCTTCGACAGGCGGCAGCCGTCGATAATGGAAGCGTGATTCAGCTCATCAGACAAAATGGCGTCGTTTGCGTCCATCACCGCAGAAATGGCGGCCATATTGCAGTTAAAGCCCGATTGGTACACAATGACAGCTTCCGTGTGCTTGAAACCGGCCAGCTTCTCCTCCAGCTGGTTATGCAAATCCAGCGTTCCGTTGATCGTTCTGACGGCGCCGGCACCCGCACCGTGCGTCTTGGCTGCCTGCACCGCCGCGTCGACCAGCCGGGAATCGGTGGCGAGACCCAGATAGTTGTTGGAGGAAAGGTTAATCAAGGACTTTCCGTCAATTTGGATCACCGGGCCGTTTGGTCCCTGCACCGTATCAATCACGTTATACAATCCCTTGGCTTTCAGATCCTCAATGTTCGTGCTTAGAAACAAGTCCAATGCTTGACTTGCCATATCAATCCCTCCTCAATATACATATGTCCTCTCACGGTAGACATTTAAAATCCGTTATATCCCTTGTCATTAAAGGATTTATTTAATTTTTAATGTATCACCTTTTATTCAATTTGTACATCCACTGAGGACAAAAATATTTTGGTTTTTTACGGGGCACAGCACCTGCCGGGCTGATGAGCAGCGGAAATGAAAAACAACTAAACCCGAGGCAATCGGAGTTTAGTTGTTTTCTGGGCTTGCCGTCCAATGGAAACCAGGACAGCGATGCCTTGTTTCCGCCAGTTTGCTTCATCGCCTTATTTCGGCTGCTCGGCCGTTTGCTTCCTGGTCGTCCATGCTTTTGCAAATTCATTCAAATCGATCGATTTTCCTTGATGAAGCCGCGATTCCTCTGCCGCAAACGCCATCAGATGGCTGCGCACCGATGCGCTTGCCGACGTCAGGCTTTCCTGGCCGTTGTAGCCGCGGACTTCCTTGAGGAAGCTGCGGACGATGCCGCTGTCCCCGCCGCCGTGGCCGCTCGCCTGGGACGGGATGGCAATTTCCGTCTGCTGATGGGTCAGAAAATCGAAGACGGTGACCTTCCCTTCCTCGCCGCGGAGCTCGCCGCGCGTGCCCATGATCTGAATCCGGCGCTCCTGCTCATAGGTAAAGCCGCACATGCTGAACATCGCCGTCGCTCCGCCTTCAAATTCCATGTTGACCACCTGGTGGTCAACGACGTTGTTGTCGCTGCGGTAGACGCAGCGGCCGTAGTCCGTCTCGCGCAGGCCCTGGATGATGCTCGCCTTCGTCAGCTCCGGCGTGAAATGTCCGGCCCAGCCTTTGTATTGGTCGCTGAGGTAGAACCTCGGCGCCGAATACGGGCAGTCCGGCTCGACGGCGCAGTCCAGGCAGCGGTCCGCCGATCCTTCCGGCGCGCGGCCTTCATGGAAGTGCATCAGCGAGCCGTACGAGCTCACCCGCATGCATTGCTTATCCATAAGCCATGACAGCACATCCATGTCGTGGCAGGATTTGGCCAGAATCATCGGGCTGGCCTTGTCCGAGTGATTCCAGTTGCCGCGGACGAAGCTGTGGGCGATATGCCAGTAGCCCACGTTCTCGTTCAGCTGGATCGAAGCGATTTCGCCGATCGCCCCGCTGTCGATCACCCGCTTGATCGTGCTCCAGAACGGCGTGTACCGCAGTACATGGCAGATCGTCAGCAGCCGGTCATGGTCCCTGGCCGCCTGCTCCATGTCCAGACATTCGCCGGGATCCGGAGACATCGGCTTTTCCAGCAGGACGTGATACTTTTGCCTCAATGCCTGCATGGTGGGAACGTAATGCATCCGGTCCTGCGTGCAGATGACGGCAATGTCCGCCATCCGCTCTGCGGCGAGCAGTAGCTCCCAGGATTCGTAGCACCGCTCCGGCTCAATGCCGTGCTTCTCGGCAAAACGGAGCCGCCGGACCGGATCCGCCTCCGCCACGGCCACGAATTCCAGCTCATGCGGATAGTCCAGCGCGTATGGGGCATAACCTCCGGCTCCGCGGGCGCCAGCGCCGATCAGAATCGCTTTCAGTTGCGTCATATCTTGTTCGCTCCTTTGAAGTCTCTATATAAGTTGAACAATTGAACTGGGTTCAACCTATACATTGCAATTATTTGGAATAACGGTCCGCCGCCGACTGATAGATGGCGATGTAGCGGTCCAGGCCCATTTTTTGCAGCGTGGACACGTACGCATCCCACTCGTCAAAGGAGGCGTTGCCGGATATGAATTTGTCGCGCATTTCGTCGACATAGGTTGTAATATCCGTCTGGATGCCCGTCAGGTCGGCCTGCTCCTCGGCGGTGAAGTTGAACGGCGGCCAGATTTGATCCTGCGGAACGACATGCGGCTCCGCTTTTTTGGCATTGTCCACGGACGTCGGCAGCCCTTCGGCTCCTTTGAAATATTTCTGGGTGACAAAGCCGGGATAATAACCGCCTGGCCAAATCAGGTACTGCCCTACCGCCTGGTCCAGATTCAGGCCGTTCGGGTTGTTTTTGATGTCGTCCACGTAATCCACGCTGCCGTCCGCGTTTTCTTTATAGGTCTCATCTTTCCAGCCCATGAAGAACATCTTGATGCCTTCGTCGCCGTAAAAATAGTCCATCCAGCGCATCAACGCCTCCGGATTTTTCGCTTTATCGGTCAGTACAAACATCCCGATGTTGCCGAGCGGCGATCCGGTCGCGCTAAACATTTGGTCGCCATGCGGCCCCTTGAGCACCGGCAGCCCGACATAGCCCTTCTGGTTGTAAATCGCCACCGGGTCGACGTTATCCACTACCCCGATCAACCCTTCCATCCCTTTTGCATCGACTTCGGTGCTCTTGACCGACATGATGTCCTGTTCCAGCAGGCCGTCCTTGTAGAGCTTGTTGACGTACTGAAGCAGCTCTTTGTAACGCGGATCGGTCGGGATAAAGCGGACTTTACCGCTGTCTGGATCCGTATCGACATAAATATTCGACGTTCCGTGGTTGTTCAGGCCGAACGAGCCGCGCAGGTAATTGACCAGGCCAGCCGCTCCGACCGCGCCCCATGCGATTTCGTCCTTCTGTCCGTTACCGTTCGGATCATTCTCCTTAAACGCCTTCAGCATGTTATAAAATTCATCCAGCGTCTGCGGCTCCTTCAAGCCCAGCTTGGTGAGCCACTCGCTTTTCACCCATGGCGTTCCGTACAGCACGGACTTGAATTCCGGATCGTACAGCGTCGGCAGGCCGTAAATGTTGCCGTCCGGCATCGTGATGCCTTTTTCGATGATCGGGTACTTCTCCATCAGCGCTTTAAAGTTGGGCGCATATTTGTCGATCAGGTCGTTCAGCGGAAGAAATGCGCCCTGTTTGCCGTATTTGAGCAAGTCGGCCCGGGGAAACGCGGAAGCGTAGAACATTTCCGGATAATCGCCGCCGGCCAGCAGCAGATTGCGCTTCTCCGCCAGATTATCCTTCTGGACCGTGTCCCACTGGACGTGAATGTTGGTCATTTTCTCGTATTCCTGCCACAGCTTGATGTTGTTCCAGTCGGCATTGGCGAAAAACTTGCCGGCAAAAGCGTTCACCGTCAGCTTGTCGGTTACGATCGGCATCCCGGTCTCATTAACCTGTCCCCCGGCCGATCCCCCGTCTTTCGATTCCGCGGCTGCGCCGCCTTCCTTGTCCCCCGAGCTGCAGCCCGCCGCCAGCGATACCGTCAGTACGCAGGTCAGCAGCAGACTCCCCCATTGCTTCAGCTTCATCCAAGATTCCTCCCTTTGATCTGATTCCAACCACGATTCCATCATTTATCCATGCAAGGAATTATCCTTTGATGGCTCCGATCATGACGCCTTTGACAAAATAACGCTGCAGGAACGGGTACAGCACAAGCACCGGAATGTTGGCCACCACCAGCACAGCGTATTTGATGCCTTCCACCTCGCGCTGCTGCTTGATCGCCGATTCGGTCGACATTTTGACCATGTCGTTCGTCTGCCCCTGGATCAAAATTTCGCGGAGCACCAGCTGCAGCGGGAACTTGTCCTTGTCCGTCAGGTAGAGCAGCGCGCTAAAAAACGCGTTCCAATGGCCGACCGCATAAAACAAGATCGTGACCGCGATGATCGGCATCGAGAGCGGCAGTATAATGCGCGTCAGAATCTGAATGTTGGAACAGCCGTCGATCGTCGCCGCCTCCTGCAGCTCATGCGGGATGGACTGCTGGAAGAAGGTCCGCATAATGATGATATTCCAAATGGAGACAGCGTTCGGAATGATCATGACCCAGAGGGTGTTCAGCATGCCGAGGTTTTTGATCAGCAGGTATGTAGGGATCAGGCCGCCGCTGAAAAACATCGTGAACACCAGCAGCGCCATAATGCCGTTTCTTCCCACAAAGTCTCGGCGGGACAATGGATAGGCCGCCAAAATCGTCATGACGAGATTGATCGCTGTCCCCAGCGTCGTGTAAATAAGCGTGTTGGTAAAACCGCTGATGATGTCTTTGTTCTGAAAAATTTTCTCGTATGAGTTCAGATTAATGCCCTTGGGCCACAGCAGCATTTCGCCGCGCAGCACCGTCTGCGGGTCGCTGAACGAAGCGCTGAGCACAAACACGAGCGGATACAGCACCACCAGCGTAACCAGGATCAGAACGACGTAGTTGATGACGTTAAAAATGCGGTCTCCCTTGGATTCGATAAGCATGCCTCATGCCTCCCCTACCATAGACTTGTCTCGCTGATGCGCCGGGAAATCTGATTCACGACGACCAGCAGCACGAAGTTGATGACGGAATTGAACAAACCGATCGCGGCGGAAAAGCTGTATTCGGCGTTCTGGATCCCGCTGCGGTACACATAGGTGGCGATGATGTCGGAGGACTCCAGATTCAGATTGTTCTGCATCAGCAGCACCTTCTCAAACCCGACGCCCATGATGCTGCCGATGTTCAAAATGAGCAGGATGACGATCGTCGGCATAATGCCGGGGATGTTGATGTGCCAGATCCGCTGGAGCCGGGTGGCGCCATCGACGCGGGCCGCTTCATGCAGCTGGTTGTCAATCCCGGCCAGGGCGGCCAAATAAATGATCGAGCTCCAGCCCATCGTCTGCCATACGTCGGAGAGCACATACAGCGATTTGAACCAGGCGGGCTCGGTCATGAAATTGATCGGCTGGCCCCCGAACAGCTGAATGGCATGGTTGACCATCCCGTAACGCGGCGACAGAAAAATCATCATCATGCCGACGACGACGACGGTAGACAGGAAATGCGGCGCGTAGGTAACGGTCTGTACGAATTTTTTGAATTTCTCGGCCCTTACCTCGTTCATCAGGAGAGCGAGGATGATCGGGATCGGAAAACCGACGGCCAGGCTGTACAGGCCGATGCCCAGCGTATTTTTCATCAGCCGCCAGAAAAAGTAGCTGTGAAAGAAACGCTCAAAGTGGTCAAAACCGACCCATGGGCTGCCCCAAATGCCTTTGGTCGCAATAAAGTCCTTGAAGGCGATTTGGATGCCGTACATCGGAACGTATTGGAACAGGATGTAATAAGCGATCACCGGGGAAATCAGCAAATAGAGCTGCCAGTTCCGGTAGATCCGGTTCCACTTCAACGCCTTGCGTTTTTTGCCGGCTGCCGCCTGCACGGCGGGTTGTACTTGAATGTCAGCCATACGACATCACCTCGAATGAAGGATAGGATAAGCGCAAACCCTGTCATGACTGGGGATCGCAAACAAACGACCCGTTTATATGTAATATAAAATGACATAACAGCAATTGGAACGGAGTTTGGAGATGTGTCGCTTACAGGAATGGAGTGGTTTGGATTATTTTTGGATAAAAATCCGGATTTAATTTGGATTAATTTTGGATATAAACAATCATCTATAGGACAAAACCGGGATATCCCGGGGAGTTATCGTTAAAGGGAGGAATGACCTCATTTTCATAATTCCTTTATTTAAAGTAAATGAAAACGCAATCATATAGCATATGGTTCGCGGAAAGTTTGGATTTCGATCACTCCAAAAGGATGAAAACCAATCCAAACGTTGTTTAATTTTTCCTCATCATAATATAGCTTTTTGGGGATGTCAAACATTATTTTGGATTGTTTTGGTTTCAAAACCGCTCAAATTTTGCTTAAAAATGCAAAAAAGCATCCGCCGGAACCTGCTCCCAGCCGATGCTGCTCACAAAAATGCGTCATTATTATGTAACATTATCGAACATATAAAGTCATTTTCTGCTGTAACTGGACGACTCTCTGACGCTCAATGAACAGGACAGCAAAATCTTGGTCCCTGCCGGATAGTGCCCGTCCAAATAGTCGACAATCGATTTGGCGGCAACCCGGCCGATTTCGTGCTTGGGCACCGAAACTGAAGTTAACGGAGGCGTTGTATATTGGGCGACATCAATATTGTCCATGCCGACGATAGCGATATCCTGCGGGATCCGGCCTTCATGCTCCACAACGGCCCGCATCGCCGGGATCGCCAGCATGTCGCTGGCGCAGAAGATCGCCGTCGGCCATTCCGCTTTCGGAAGCCGGCTCAGCAAATCGCTCACCCCGCTGTAGCTGCGGTCCACGTTCCAGTCCGTATTGATCAGCCAGTCCTGGCGCAGGGCAAGCCCCTCCTCCAGCATGGCGAATTTATACCCGACAAAACGCTCCTCGCTCTCCATCTGCCTGGAATAGGCAGGACCACCAACAAATCCGATCCGCGTATGTCCCTGTTCGATCAAGTGGCGCACGGCCGCCCGTGAGGAGAAGATCCGGTCGCAGTCCACGACAGGCACCGACAGTCTATCGTCGTTCAGGCTCACGCCCAGGATGGCAATCCCTTCCTTCTGAATCAGCCCGAACAGCTCCTCGTCATACCAGCTGATGGCCACGACGCCCTCCGCCCCGGTTTCCCTCAGCATCTGCTTCAGCCTCTCGGCATCCGACACTTCCTCCGATGTGCGGACCATCGCCGGCGGCTGTCCCATCTCTTCCATCTTCTCATGGAAGCCGGCCAGCACCTTGGAGAAATACGGATGATCGTCCATCAGATGCTGGGGAACGATACAGGCGATCCGCTTGGTCTCGACAACCTGCTGCGGCGCGCCTTTCGGCGATCCGTGCCATTTGTACCCCAGCTCTTGGGCCGCTTCCCGGATCTTCTGCTTCGTTTCCTCGCTGACCGGCCGGCTGGTGTCATTGCTGATCGCCCGGGAGACGGTGGAAATGGACACGCCCACCCGTTCGGCAATATCTTTTAGCTTCGCCAATCCAAGTCCCTCCTCTGCAAATTTTGGCTCCAAATTTTACAACCGTAAATTGATCATATCATAAACCTGCGATTGCGTGGCGTCAAAATTCTACGCGGCGGTGGCTCCCCCAAAAATGAACCAAATGCAAAAAAGCTGTTCCGAAAAACGGATGAATCCGCTTCGAGAACAGCCCGCACTGCCGCTATCTGTCGTAGGTGACCACATAATTTTGAAGGCCGGTATGATAGTAACCGATGCTGTATTCGATCACCTGGCCCAGCTCGTCATAGGAGTAACGCAGCCTTTTGAGGACCGGGGTACCCCCGTCCAGGCCGAGCGTCTTCTGCACATGTTCCGGAGGGACGGCCACCGTAAACTCATCCCGCAGATTGCCGAGGGGAATATCTCGCCCTTCGAGCCATTCATACAGGGACATGGCGTTCAGGTCGTCCATATCCACCTCGCCGGCATCCGGGGTCACATAATGCGTGTAATAAATGTACGGCCGGTCATCCAGGAAATACACCCGTTCCAACAGTAAACTGGTCTCTCCCAGCAGCCGCCAAGCTTCCGACGATTCGTCGTTGGTCACGCGCTTGACCTGAAGCCACAGCTTCCGGATCTGATGCCCTTCCTCCACCAGCACTTCCGTGAAATGCTTCCACTTGGCCAGCTTGGATACCGATGTATTGCGGATCACCTTCGTTCCCCGGCCGCTGCCCTTCTCCAGAAAGCCCTCGCTGACCAGCTCCGAAACGGCGGCCCGGATCGTAATTTTGCTGACCGCAAATTCCTTCTCCAGCTGCGGCTCCGAAGGGATATTTTCGCCTTTGGGGTACACGCCGTGCAAAATCCGTTCCTTCAAAATATGCTTGATTTGTATGTACAACGGCCTATCTTTGCGGGATAAGCTCACAGCAGCTCCACTACCTTTCTACGTCACCTGCGGATGCCGTCATCACCTTGAGAATGTCCTGCGCGGTGGACATCGGCGTATCGCCCGCCACCGTATGGGCCAGCATGCCGGCGGCCGCCGCATAACGCACCGTCGTCTCCGGCGGCAGGCCTTCCAGCTCGCCATGGATGATTCCGCTGGCAAAAGCATCTCCTGCCCCTATTCTATCATAGACGGCGAACGTCAGCAGGTCCGAATACGCAAATTGTCCGCTGGTGAACATAAATCCTTGCAGCGAATGGGAATTGTCGCCGTTCACGAAGCGGTGGGTCCCGGCGACCGTGCGGATGCCGAACGTCCGCGCGGCCTGGGGGATCAGCTCTTCCAGCTGCTCCCGGCGGGTTTCATTCTCCGTACGGAAGCCAAGCGTCAGCATGGCGTCCCGCTCGTTCATCAGGACGACGTCCGCCAGGCGGAGCATCTCCTCGTAATGCGGTCGTGCCCGGTCATATCCGTCTTCCCCCCACAGGGAAGGACGGTAGTTGCAGTCAAATATGACCGTGCCGCCCTGCTGCTTCACCACCTGGGCGAGCGCCTTCATATGTGCACGCACCCCGTCGTTCATAGCCAGGGCGATCCCGCAGAAGTGAACGGCGTCCACCTTGCCCGCAATATCGGCGAAATCGTACGTTCCCACCGGAGCGGTGTTAAAGCTGCTCTCCAGCCGGTTCGTATACGTGACCCGGCTCGGGCGGACGCCGAAGCCGTTCTCGAGAAAGTACATCCCGAGGTACTTTCCGCCGCGGCCGGCAAAGGAGAGGTCGATGCCGAGCTTGCGGAGATAGGCTGCCGCCGCATCGCCCAACGGATTGTCCGGCAGGCGGGTCACGAGCATGCCTTCGTGGCCCATGCGTGACAGCGCGGAAGCCACGTTGACTCCGGTGCCGGAGAACGTGTAATGCAGCGTCCCGGACTGGGACAGCAGTTCAACTCCCGGAACCGTCAGGCGCATCATCACTTCTCCGAAAGCCGCGATGCGCTTAGGCATAATCGTCCGCCAGCTTCTTCATGATTCCGGTCAGCGTCCGCACGTGCATGATGTTGGTATTGCCTGTATCTTTGTCGATGATGGAAGAATACACATGCGGAATGACCTGCGGCACGCCGCCTTCCAGCGCGATGCGGAGAATGGCTTCGAAATTGTCCATGTCGATGCCGCCGGTCGGCTCCAGGGCAAAGCCTTCCGCGGCGCATGCCTTCACGACTTCACGGTACTCATCCTCGCGCGAAAGCCCCTGCATCGGGAAATACTTGAGCGCATTCCCGCCCATATCGCGCACCAGCGCGATCGCCGCCGCTACGGGAATGATGGCGGGCTCGGACTGCGCCGCGCTGAATGGGCCGGTCGAAATGTTAACATAGCCCGGCCGGCCGCATGGCGATACAAGGCTGTTGATCCAGCTGTTCTTCGCTCCGAGGTTCGCCCGGGTCGCGCCGACCGCCGGGAAAACCTGATTGATGTGGCTGCCGGGATAATGCTTGGCGATCTCTGCCACGACCGCAGCCTGGCGGTTGTCCCCGGCCCCAAGCCCGATCGACACCGCCTCGTCGATCGCCTCGCCGTACTGCTTCATCGCCGCCACAGCTTCTTCCACGCTGGCGTAGTCCTTCGACAGGACGCCGACAAGCACATGGCCTTCGGCCGCTTCAAAAATCTCCTTGGCGTTCGCGATATCCTTCGCCAGCACGTTCAGAGCGACGCGGCCCTTATACCATCTTTTCTCTATGTGGGACATTTTATTTTCCTCCTGTCAATTCACGGATTCGCGATTCAATCACCGTCATGTCATCGCCCATCAACGGCCTTGGATCGATGTCAAAATACCCCTGTCTTACGCCGTAATCCCGGGTATATATCGCAATGGCGCCCTGCCTCAAGCCGTCGTTCACATCCTTGGCGGTCGTTCCCGCCTGCTGCGGATCGATCTGCACCCGCGCCCGGTAAATGGCCCGGCCGGCCTCATCCTGCACGATCGTTACCCGGACCCCGGGAATGTCGTTCAGCGGCATCAGCGCCTGCAGCGATGCCTTCTCCTCCTCGCTCCGATCGACTTTGACCATATATTCGTCCAGCGCCTGCAGCAGGCCGAACGACGTTTCCTTGCCAACCTTCATGCTTCGTCCGATACCGTGCAGCTGGACCTTCACCCACTCGATATATTCCCGTTTACCCGCCACAATGCCGGAGGTCGGTCCCTCGATCGCCTTGGAGCCGCTGTAAATAGCCAGATCCGAGCACTTCACGTACTTCTGGAGGTCTTCTTCCGCCGCAGCGTCGACAATCAGCGGGACGCCTGCCCGCTTGGCGGCTTCCCACGCTTCTTCAACAGAGATCATGTTTTTTTGTACGGCATGATGCGATTTTACGTACAAGATGGCAGCCGTCTTGTCCGTGACCGCGTCTTCGATATGTTCCACGCGTCCCTCATTGGCATATCCGACCTCGACCAGCTTGCCGCCGCCGAGGTAGACCATCGTTTCCACCGGAGCGCCGTACTGCACGTTATGACCTTTAAGAATGATAATTTCGTTTTTCGCGATCGGCTCTTTATGCAGCTGTTCGCTCCGGCGGCGGTTTCCCTGCGTAACGATACCGGCCACCGATAAGGCGATGCCGCTGGATGCCGAGTTGACGATGACCGCCGCCTCCGAGCCGAGAACTCCGGCAATGTGACCGCCCGCCTTATCCACCAGGTCGGCGATTTCCACATAGCTCTGCCCGCCCTGCTTCATCGCTTCCATGACCGTGTCCGTCGGCGCGGACACGCCGAGAATGCTCATCCGTCCGCTGGCATTGATGACCCGCTTGAGCCCATACTTAGAAAACAATGAATTCCCCATGAATGACCACTCCTTTGGTAGTAATGACTTGCTCGGCCGTTCTGTGCACACCCTCGGAATCTACAAGCTGCGCGGATTCGCCGCTCACCGTAAAGAGGCTCAAATTCGCCGCATCCCCGACCTGTATCCGCCCGAGCTCGGGTCTGCCAAGCCACTGCGCCGCACGAACCGTGACTCTGCTGATCGTTTCCTCTAGAGAATACCCCAGGCTGAGGAACTTGGAAAGTACATTTGCCAAGCTGTACACGGGACCGTTCAGCCGGTTACCCCGGTAAATATCCGTGCTGATCGTATCCGGATGAATGCCGTGCCGTTTTGCGTCTTCAGCCACCCGGAAGGAAAAGCTTGCCGTCCCATGCCCCACGTCCAGATGGACGCCGCGCCGCACGGCATCGGTGAGCACGTTCAGCGGACGGCCATCTGCGTCAAACAGATTGTTGCTCTTGCCGTTTAAATAGTGGGTGATGATGTCGCCCTTCTCCAGAAGGGGGATCACGTCCCGGATATCCGGCGGCGCCGAGCCGATATGCACCATCAGCGGCAGGCCGGTATCGGCCGACAAGCCCCGGGCAAGGCGCAGCGGCTCGAGCCCGCTCTCCTTCACGACGCTCCGGCTGATGCGCGCCTTCAGCCCGACGATCAGCTCCGGATACGCCTGCACCGCCTCGATTGCTTCGCCGCGGTCAATCCATTCCAGCCGGGACAGCTCATCCACCCGTTGCAAGCCGATCCGTGAAATGTTCAAGAAGGCGAGCAGATTCGTCTTGGCTGCACGCCCGCTGGCGGCCAGATCGGCAATCCGGTCGGCCCCGCAGCTTCCCGCGTCGACGATCGTCGTGACGCCCTGCTTGACGCCGATTTCGTCAATGTCATCGCCGTAAGGGTCAAATTCGGGAAAGGCGTGGACGTGCATATCGATCCAGCCGCTCGACACGTAAGTGCCCCGGCCGTCCCATACGGCGTCGCCTTTTCCCTCGCCGGCAGCCATTATGCCGGTGATGACGCCCTTGGTTATGACGATGTCGATTTCTTCTCCACTCACAAGCTTCACTTGGCGGAGTACGGTAGTTTGCTCCATGTCATCACCTGTCTTTTTATTATAACGTTATAATGTTTAAGATAGCATGGAACCACTCACAAGTAAACATAACGTTATAATGTTTCAAGGAAGCGACATCATTCAAAAAAGTCGGAATAAAAAGTTGTAGATCCGCAGCCCGCCGTCATAGATAATAGGATTAGACAAACCGCGTTCGACGTACATTGGAAGAAGCAGGACCAACATCATCAGCTCCGTACGATACGGAAAGGGGAAACGGCCATGAAGCTGACCTTGGTAAGACTTACCGCCTACGGGCTGGATTTTATGATGCTTGCGCTTGTGCTCGTCGGTCTTCAGCTGGCGGCCTATCATCTGAGCGGAGGATTCCCGTTTGACAGGCTGGACAAGGGCTATCAGATCGAATGCTGGGTGCTCGCCACGATGTCCTTCCCCGTGTGGATGTATTTTATCGTGTCGGAGTATTTTTTCGGCGCGACGTTAGGCAAAAAGCTGCTGCGGCTCTCGGTGACCCGCAGAGACGGAGGGCGGATTTCCTTCATCCAGGCCGCCGGCCGGACCTGCCTAAAGCTGCTGCCGTGGGAGCTGACCCATCTGATCGTCCTGGTTCCGGACCCATGGTGGAACGTCCCGGAGCCGCCGTATCCCGCATTGGTTCTGATTCCGAACGGAATGATCCTGCTGTATATCGTGTTCCTGCTGCTTAACCGGGGGAGACGCGCGCTTCATGATGTTCCCGCCGGTACTCTCGTCCGTTAACCGTTGACGTAGCTGGACAGCTCCGCTGATCGTTTATAATCTAAAAAACGGACCACGCCAACTGGCATGATCCGTCTTCCTATACAACTATAATTTTGCCGGCGTGCCTGCAATCGTTCGGCCCACTTGCGTCAAGATGTCGGACATGGACCGCTCGTCGTGCACATCATAATCCTCGATGTTCAGGCGCAGCACCGGGCAGGCATGAAATCCGTTAATCCAGGCCGTGTACCGTTCATGCATTTCTTCCCAATAAGACACGTCGGTCTGGATTTCCATCTCGCGGCCGCGTTCCCGGATTCGGGACAGAATGGACGGCAAGCTCCCTTCGATATAGATCAGGACGTCCGGATGCGGAAAATAAGGCGTCATCACCATCGCCTCGAAGAGGCTGGTATATGTACGGAAGTCCGTTTCCGACATCGTCCCTTTATCCGCATGCATTTTGGCGAAAATGCCGGTATCCTCATAGATGGAACGGTCCTGGACAAAGCCACCGCCGAGTTCGAACATGCGCTTCTGCTCTTTAAACCGCTCGGCCAGGAAATAGATTTGAAGATGGAAGCTCCAGCGCTCAAAATCGTGGTAGAACTTCTCCAGGTATGGATTGTCGTCCACCTGCTCCAGCGAGGTTTTAAAGCCGAGCGAACCGGCCAGCGCCGCCGTCAACGTCGATTTGCCGACACCCACCGTGCCCGCCACCGTAATGACCGCATTATCCGGGATATTATATGGATTCATACACAAGCTCCTTTATTTGCGAGGCTATCGTTTCAAATTGTTCCTCATTCTTGACGAAATCAACTTCGTCCCCATTAACCGTCAGCAGCACCGTCGATGCACCGTCTGTGCTGGCACTCAGCTTGCCCATCGCGGCATCATAGTCCTCGATCAGCTGCTTGAGATAGGCGGGATCCATTCCTTCTTCAAAAGGGCGGCCCCGCCGGGCGATCCGTTGCAGCAGCGTATCCAGGCTGGCCCGGATATAGATAATGACGTTCGGCTTCGGCAGATCGCCGGTCAGCACCTGATAGATTTGCCGGTACTTCTCCCGCTCGACGCCGTGCAGCGTTCTTTCGCTGAAAATTAGGTTTTTATACATATGATAATCGGAGATAACCGGCTGGCTCTTGCCGATATAGCCGTTCACCGTATGGGTGAGCTGCTTGTACCGGCTGCACAAAAAGAACATTTCGAGCTGAAAGCTCCAGTCCTCCATATTCTCGTAAAATGACTCGATGAACGGATTTTCCTCCACAATTTCCTTCACCACCGGAAAGCCCAGTCTGTTAGCCAGCATCGCAGCCAGCGTGGTTTTCCCCGCTCCAATGGGCCCTTCCACGGCGATAAACGGCACCTGTTTCATGAATGGTGTGACTCCCTCCCTACGGTATGCCAAAAAAAACGACTTACCTATTGTATCACAGCATCGTCCGTTTGCTAGAAGAACTTTTCTTGAAATCATATCCTTTAACTGCACAGGTTATGCAGGCGTTGATGGCCTGGAGAGCCAGTGCTCCGGTCCTGGTTGACGGGCATGCCGACATAACACTATAATTTGTAGTGTAAAGGGAGTGCGCTGTATGAAGATGAACAAGTTCAATTATCAAGGACGGGGATTGGAGCGATTCTTCGGCCCGCTTGAAGCCAAGGTCATGGACGTGATCTGGAGCCGCCTGGAGGCGGTGACCATCAAGGAAGTGAACGCCAAGATCAGCGAAGACAAACCCATGAGCTTCAACACGATCATGACGGTTATGAACCGGCTTGTTGACAAGGGGATTCTGCAGAAGAAGCTTCAGGGGAAATCTTACGTGTACAGCCCCGTTCTGACGAAGGAGCAGTTTCTGGAGGAACAATCGAAAGAGCTGTCCTACGATCTGGTTAAGGAGTTCGGTTCCCGGGCCGTCGCCCATATGATCGATGCGATGGAACAGGTGGACCCCGACCTGCTCGACCAGCTGGAGAAGCAAATCAAACAATGGAAAAAGGATCGGTAAGCCATGTGGGAAAAGCGATCGAAAGGGATGCTCGCCTTTGTCATGCTGACGGCCGGCTTGGTCTACGTGCAGATGACGCTGTTTGTGGTTCAGTTTATTTTCCATGTCCGTATGCCGGCCAACCTCTTTAATGTCTGCATTGAATTTTTGCGATTCATCGGGTTCCCGCTCCGGATCAATGTCATGCTGTTTTTGCTGCTTACCTCGCTCCTGCTGTCGCTTGCCGTCTGGCTCCGGGAAGGCATCGCTTCGTTCCGCTGGAGGAAGCTTCTGCACCGCTGCCTGGATCCCGACTTATCGCAGGCGATCGGCGAAGAGCACGGTCTTGGTCCCCAAGCTTTAACTGTGATCGATCATCCGGATCAGGTAGCCATGACGGTGGGACTGCTGCGGCCCCGCATCGTCCTGTCGACAGGCCTCATATGCGAGCTGAGCGAGAGCGAACTCGCGGCCGTCATGGCTCACGAGAAGTACCATTTGAGCGAGAGGCATCCGCTTAAAATTTTTCTGCTGACGCTGGTCGGCACCACGTTCTGGTACATACCGATCTACCGCTGGCTGATCGGCAAATACAAAATGCTGATCGAGCTGATGGCCGACCGGCAGGCCGTTCGCGCCACCGGGAGCGTCGCCGATCTCGGCAGTGCCCTGCTCGTGATGCTGAAGCGGGGGACATCCGCCACGCTGGTACCGAGCAGCGCGTCGTTTGCCGACAATGCGATCAATCTGCGCTTGAAGCTGCTGGTGGATCCGCACTTTAAGCCGCCGCTGCGTCCGCCGCTCATCCCCTGCATCGTCTCGCTGATCGCATTCGTATTCGTCGTATTTGGCATTGGATAATACGGTAAAACAACGCCTTGCCGTTTCATATCAGGCAGCGGCGTTTTTTCGGAAATTTAAAACTACGATATGTAGTGTTATTTGAACTTGAGGAGGAATGGTGATGAATTATTTATGGGATAACAAGCATTTTATCATTACGCATTTTCCAATCGTGCTCCTGCTGTTCAGCTTGCTGTTTGATCTGGCTGCACTGATCTGGAAAAAACGGGAGTGGCATTCCGCAGCCCTCATCTGCCTCATCATCGGCACGGTCAGCACGGTCGCTGCGGTACTGACCGGACCGAAAATGATGCGTAATCCGAACGTAGAAACTCATGCAATGTACGGCGTCTATACGATGTATTTGGCGATCGCGCTGTGCATCGTCCGCGGAGCGATTGGGCTCTGGAAGAAGCGGGACATCGGCAGAAACCCGCTATACCTCGTGGTGACCCTCGCAGCCGTCGTCCTGGTGATGTATACCGCTCACCTCGGAGGTGAGATGGTGCACCGTCCGTTCGAGCCCGGGCAGTTCCCTCAGGGACAGATGGGCGGCGGTCAGGGCCAAGGAGCCTCAGCCGGGATGCCGGGCGGGCAGGGTGTGCCCGGCGACCAAGGCGGCCAGCCGCCGGCAGACGGAAGCGCCGGCGCTTCCGAATCGGATTCGGCGGAGTAAGTTCCTATTTCCGCCAGGCTGCACTCCCCTTAACGGCAAAACAGCGGTCCCCGGTGCATCCGGTTGGGGCCGCTGTTTTTGGTATGACGAATCCATGCCGTTGTATGTTCCGCTCACCTTGCCGGATGATCCGCTGCAGGTTGCTTGATGCGCTCTTTGCTTCCGTCCTTCCCCGCTTTTCCGTTTGGACTTGGCTTGGCACGGGGGCCGGCTGGCCCATCATTGCCCGCCTGCTTTTCAACCGGCTTTGCTCCCGGCCCGGTTTCCGCTTTAGGCGGCGCTTTGGCCCCCACGGGCTCCTGTTTCGACTGGGATTCCAGCTTGACGCCGGGCCTGACGGGCAGACGCTTCACGTACCGGTCCGACAGCCCCATCCGCTTTTGAATAAATTCAAAGTCTGGTCGGTACCGCTCGACGTTCTGCACCGGCAGCAGCGTTCGGAGATCGTATGCTTTTCCGTCCTCAAATCCGTTTTTTCCAGCGATAAACACGATGTCGTCATTAAAAAAGGAGCCGGCCGGCATGTAATACCGCGATCCGATAATATTATGATCGACGTTGGCCAAATCGTGGCCGAATGCGGTAAATTTCTCCTGTTTCAAATCAATGCCCATCACATTGGCCACTGTGGGCAAAATATCGATCTGCCCTCCGGTCCGCTCGATCCTCTTGCCTTCGTGCTGGCCGGGCAGGTGGATGATCAGCGGCACGTTGTACGTGCTGATATGCTTATGGTACGGAATGCCGAGCGCTTTGCTGACGGTGGCGGGGTGATGATACCTTTTATGAAGGCCGAAATGGTCTCCATAGATCACGACTACGCTGGTATCCCAGAGCCCCGATCTTTTCAGCTTGTCGATAAAGGTCCCCAAGGCATAATCGGTATAGTTGATGGCCGTCAAGTAGTCCCCGAGGGACCGATCGGCGAAGTCGTCGGGAAGATGAAGACGCTTGTCGGCTTCTTTGATTTTATAGGGAGAATGGCTCGTCACGGTGACAAATTGGGCGTAGAACCGCTTGTCCAGCTTTCGCATCGTTTTCATTTTACGGATACCGACCCGGAACAATTCCTCATCCGACGCCCCGAACCGGCTGAATTTGACCTTGCTGAAATAGGGCTTGTCATAATACGCGTGAAACCCCAGCGCCGGATACATTTGGTCCCGGTTCCAGAAGGTCACGTCATTGACATGGAACGTCGCCGTAACGTAATGATTCCTGCCCATCAGCTTGGCGAGGCTCGGCAGCTTTCGGTCGGCATACGTAGTAGACATGGCTGAAAACCCGATGGGGTAGATCGACGTGCTGGCGGCAAACTCGGCGTCTGACGTATTGCCTACTCCGATTTGCTGGAATATGTATGGAAAATACAAGCTTTCTTTGGACAGCTTTTTCATAACCGGTGCTACCTGCTGCCCATGAACCGATGCATTCATCACAAAATTTTGAAAGGATTCCAGCTGAACGACAATGAGATTTTTGCCCTTTCCGGCCCCCCAATAGGATCTGGCACTGCCCTCGTGAGGCTCCCCAAACGGATAAGTCCGGTCGAGCTCCTCGAGTTTTTCGGGAATCGTTTTTTCCCGCTGGGGCTTAACCACTTTTTGTGTCACCGAATGCGGCTTGGTTTCGGGCTGCAGCTTGGCCGGAAGGTTCCGGTAGAGCAGGACCGCGCCTGCAATCAATGCAGTCGACAGGGCGGCGGCAATATAACGGGCATAACGAGACTTGAATCGGTTCATCAGCTCTTTAACCACTCCAAGAAGCATAATATGGCGGTCAATCCTGGACCTGTTATAGGGTGTCCCATCCTGCCCGAATGATTCCCGGTTCTGCGAAAAAAAACAAAAAAACCCTTGGCATTCAAGGGTTTGGGTTTCCATATCGCGTCGGGTCTAAGGATAACATTTACAGCGTTTCGGCTGCCTGGCTGAGCCAAGCCGACAGTTGGCCGGCATCAAACGAGTCCCCTTTGCGCAGCTTCATTGTTTTTCTTTCCTCCGGTCCCTCAAACATGCCTTCCGGAAGGTCCAGCCCGTCCGCATTAAAGATCGTAAAGCTGACCGCATCCTTCGAGGCGGAGATGACGGCAGCGTATTTTCCGTTTTTCAAAAAATGGGGTTTCTTGTACTGGATGCGCTCGCTCACGTCCGGCAAGGCCTGATGGACCACTTCACGCAGACGGGTGGACAGCTCGTTTTGCCACGGTTCTTTCAACGCCTCGATATAATCGATGACTTCCTGACTCATTTATAATTCGCTCCTTTGTCAACGATGAATGGGTTGCTTATAAAAATTTCTGCATCTGATTCAGCATACGGACCTGCTCCTGCAGGTCGGCTTCCAGGGCCAACACCCTAGGATTCCGGTCTTCCTGAGCCCATTCCCTTAGCTCGCGGACATCTACTTCGCTGCCCTCACAGCCTGCGGGTACCGGCATCTTCAACGCCCATTCCACCGCCTCGTCCGCCGTTTCCGCCTCGATGACTACGTATCCCGCGATGAGCCGATGATCCAGCGGGAATGGACCGGGGCAGACCTCCGGACTAGCGTCCCGGCCGGTAAGCCGGATTCGGACCCCGCTTGAACTGGGCTGGAGCTCCTCGGCAGCGAGGAGCTTGCCTGCCTGCGCCAGCGCCTTGCGATATTCGGCCATCCCTTCTTCGAACCGGTGCGTGTGTAAAATACCCGCTTCGGACAACCCGTTTGCCCTGACGATCAACATAAATCTCATGAACGTTTCCCTCCTTGTTGGAGGAAGAACGAAGGCCACGATTTCCTGCCCTTCTTATTCTTCCACCTGCTATAACGACGAATGGGAACGTCCTTCATCGACATGCAGCAGCAAAAATAATTAATTTGGTGAACCGCCGCACTCCGCGGCCCGCTTCAAGAGCAGCTGCTGCTCACGGCTGTTGCGGGTCATGGCGGCCGCCCGTTCGAATTCGGAGCGGGCTTCGTCCATCCTTCCGAGCTTGGCCAAAAGGTCGCCGCGGACGCTCGGCAGCAGGTGATACTCTGTCAGGGCAGGCTCGTGCATCAGTTCATCGACGAGCTGCAGTCCGAATGCCGGACCGAAGGCCATCGAAATGGCCACTGCCCGGTTCAGCTCGACGATCGGGGAGGGCGCCACCCTGGACAGCGCCTCGTAGAGGGCAGCGATGCGGGCCCAATCCGTGTCCGCTGCAGCGGGCGCCTGTGCATGACAGGCGGATATCGCCGCCTGAAGCGCGTAAGGACCGAGCGGGCGGCCCAGCTTCCGGCACCGCTCCAGCGCCGCCAGCCCGCGGCGGATGAGCAGCCTGTCCCACTGCGTCCGATTCTGGTCCATCAGCAGCACCGGCTCGCCGGAAGCGCTGACCCGGGTCTTGAAACGGGAGGACTGGATTTCCATCAAAGCCACCAATCCGTGAACCTCCGGCTCCTCCGGGGCAATCTCGGCCAGAACGCGTCCTAGCCGCAGCGCTTCCTGGCAGAGCAGCGGGCGAAGCCAATGGTCTCCGGTCGTCGCCGAGTATCCTTCATTAAACATCAGGTAGATGACCTCAAGCACAGCGCTCAAGCGCTCCTGCAGCTCCTCTCCTTCCGGAACCTCAAAAGGAACCTTCCGGCTGCTTAAGGTTCGTTTGGCGCGGACGATCCGCTGTGCGATGGTCGATTCTGCCGTTAAAAAGGAACGGGCGATTTCATCCGTGGTCAGGCCGCATAACAGGCGAAGCGTCAGCGCAACCCTGGCATCCTGCGACAGCACCGGATGGCAGGTCATAAAGATCAGACGGAGGAGATCGTCGCCAATCTCCCCGTCCATATTCCGCTCCAGGTCATCTTCGGTATACAATTCCGTCGTCTGCGCCATTTCCGCGTATTTCTCATCCCGAAGCTTGTTTCTGCGGAGCAGATCGATGGCCCGCCGTTTGGCCGCCGTCATCAGCCAGGCGCCGGGATTGTCAGGAATGCCGCTTTCCGGCCACCGCTGAAGGGCGATCACCAGCGCGTCCTGGGCCAAATCCTCGGCCAGGCCCACATCCCGGACCATTCGCGTCAGGCCGGCGATCAGCTTAGGGGATTCAATCCGCCAGATGGCGTCAATGGTCCGGTGCGTTTGGGATGAAGTCACGCTTTTCTTTGCTCCTCCAGCTGCTGTCTCAGCGCGTTCTCCTTGGCGATCGCTTCCGGATTATCCGTCAGGTCCTCCACCTCAAACACCTGTCTCAGCTCAATTTGTCCCTGGCCAAATCCGTGGGGATCCGGCATCCGCAGCGCCCACTCGATCGCTTCCTCTCTCGATTTGACTTCGATCAGGGTGTATCCCGCGATCATCTCCTTGGCTTCGGTGAACGGCCCGTCAACCACTTTCGGTTTGCCACCGGGCTCCGGATAAGAAATGCGGATTGCACTGGAGCTCGGATGCAGGCCATCGCCTCCCAGCAGGACGCCGGCTCTGGCCAGCTCCTCGTTGTAGCGGTGCATGGCTTCGAGGAGCTCCGGACTTGGCAGAACTCCCGCCTCAGAATCCGTTGTAGCTTTGACGATCATCATAAATCTCATGTTTTATTCCTCCTAGGATTGGATGAAGCTGCCGCCGTGCTCTTCACAGCTTCCCTAACTCAGCTTCTATCATTTCGACGAACGGGAGAGACTGAAATTGACATCAGCGCTTCATTTTTTTTAAATTTTTTTTATTTCTTTTGGTCTGGATCGTTCAAACATGCCTTTACATGCCGGATGCCTGCGCCTTGTCTGCAAAAAATGCGGACAGCTCCGCCGCAATTTTCGGAGCGTCCAGCTTTTTCGTATGGCCGAGCCCCTTCTTACTCAGCAGGTTGGCGTTAGGCAGCCCTTGAGCCAGCGCACCGGCGGCATGGCGAAGGGAAACCGGACTGTCCGGCCCTTCCAGAACAAGCGTTGGCATCGTCACGCGGCTCCACTGTTCAACAGGCAGCGGTTTGCCTTCCCAGTAACCGTCAAGCAGCGCGGCATCATAGGGCAGCGTGTGGGCCACCGCCATCAGGTTCGCCCACACCTTCGGCATCATTCGCATCATGCTGACGACGAACCCGGGGGCTCCCATCCCTTTGGTCATAAAATACTTGATCGCTTCGGCGCGCCGCCCGCTGCGGATCAGCTCCGTCACCTGCGGCAAAAAGTCCTGTGGCGGCTTCCGGTCCGAGGCATCGACCACAAACGGAGGTTCGTGGAGGGCAAGCTTCGTGATGGCCGCCCCTCCGGCGGCTGCCTCAAGGGCCAATACGGCTCCCGAGGACAGCCCCCAGACATACGCGGAGCCTCCGGCCGCTTCGATGACCGCTTCCAAATCCTCGATCTCGCGTTCCACGGCGTAAGGCTGGGAATCCCCGCTGTCTCCCCGCCCGCGGCGGTCGTAGTTATATACGGTAAACTGACTGGACAGCAGCTGGGCCAGCTGGACCTGTGCCGGAAATTTGCGGTAGCTGAACGCTCCCGCCACCAGGATGAGCGCAGGCCCCCTCCCGGTCCGGTCGTAAGCGATCTTGGTTCCGTCTTTTGAAATGACAGTGTGCATGAGAATAATCTCCTTTTTCATGGTTTCTATATAGACGACGAACGGACGAAACCCGGATCGACATATCTTCAAAAAAAGTTTTCAACTGGCTGTTCAGTGCTTCCTTCCCTTTCCGGATGTAATCACCCATCGGTTGGTTCTTGGACGCCTAATTGTTTTCGGCAGCGTATGCCTGATTTCCTCCCCTGTTCACGGAGTGCTGCCGATATCCTGAGGACTGGTAATCCCTTTACACACAAAAAGCGGCCACCGGGGAAAATCCCTTGAGCCGCTTTTTTGATGTCATGTTTATCATTTCAATAGCAGTTACTTCTAAATATCGTTGACATTTCAAAACAACAAACGATAAATAAGCCGCCTTTAAATTCTCTTAGGCGGCTTTTAACGCTTTAATATGAGCTAATCAAACCATCAGCGGCAGTGCCAGCGGTTCCAACGCATGGGTTTCATGGATAAAAACGAACGCATCGTAACGCATCGGCACACGCGAAGGAACGTAATTCCCCAGCTCATACCCGGGGTCATAGACGACGCCGATCGCCCGGTGACCGAATACCTCCCGCAGCTCCGGCTGGGCATCGGCGTCGAACAGCAATAGCATGTTCTCGCCTCCGCCTGCACGGGCCAGCAGGTCTTCCCAACTGCCCTGGATGGCGGGCGGAACTTCCATGACCTCCACGGGGGCACCCCAGGCCGAGCCTGCCAGCACATGCCCGTGATGGGTGCCGAAGCCGACGCTGAACGTCTGGGCCGGACGGTAATATTCGCGGACGAGCTGACCTACGTTGACCATGCCGTCAGCCGCCATGTCCGTTGCGCGGGCGTCCCCGATATGGGTATTATGCTCCCACAGCACAGCCTGGGCATCCGGCCCATGATAATCGAGCAGCTGCCGGAGCGCCCGAACCATATGACGGTCCCGGACGTTCCAGGAATCGGGTCCTCCGCGGACCATGGTCCGGTAATAGTGCTCCGCGTCGGCGGCCGCCATCGTGTTCATCATGGCGTTCAGCTCCGCTTCGCTCTGCGGATGGCCGAGCCTGGTGCTCTGCATTTCATGCAGCAGCGCCACGATCTCCTCCTCACAACCTTCCCCGATCAGTCCGGCGGAAATGCCATAGGACTGCGAGTCGTCCCCATAAGGTTCAAAGCAGCCGAACGCCTGCAGCGCCGTATCCAGGAGAGGCGACTCCGTTTGCTTCAAATAATCGACGATATGCTGCATGGATTCCCACAGGCTGTATACGTCGAGGCCGTAAAAGCCGATCCGTTCCCTGGCGGGCCGCTCCAAGTTATAGCTTCTGAGCCATTCGATGAACGCTTCCATTTCCCGGTTGGCCCACATCCAGGACGGCCATCTGTAAAATGCCCGCAGCGCCTCTGCCGCCGATTTGGCTTCGTTATCCTCCAAATCCTTGACGTACTTGTTGACCTCGTAGCAGGAAGGCCAGTCGCCCTCCACAGCCACAAACCGAATCGTCTTGCTAGTGATCAGCCGTTTCGTTATCTCGGCGCGGGTCGTATAAAATTCGGAAGTCCCATGCGAAGCCTCGCCGAGCAATACTAACCTCGCATCCTTGGCGGCTTCGACCACCCGGTTTAAATCTTCGGGGCTGTGGTAAGGCAACGCCTCGCGGCGGATTCGCCGGGCTGAAGATTCCGATTGCAGCAGTTGTTCCATATTTCATCCCCCTTTAGGACAGTTACGGATAGGGTATCCACCTCCGCAGCGGGATTATGTGCAATCGCTCATTCTTTCCGGATGTTTGCCGAAACAGCCGATTGAAATGCCCCTTGGGTATATAAAAACCGCCCCCTAACGGGAGCGGTCACGGTCATTGTGTGCATTTTTACCTTGATGATTTGGGCCGACCCGATTACGAATCATGCCCTGCGTTGTTAAATCTTAGAATCACGCTTCAGTTCTGTCGGTATGTAAGCAAAGATCCGGTCAGAGCCCACGAACGATTTCTGCTTAAAAAGCGGCTGTTGGCCCTGGGGGAACCGGCGGATTGTACAGCTGGTAAGTCGTCTTGCTGGAATAGCCCCAAACCATCCACAGAATCACATATACCGGGGACAGGAAAATGGCAAAAAGAACGTAGGCCCCGTTCTTGCCGAACGCGTTCAGCAGCTTCACCTGCCAGATAATGGCGAACACGATATTGGCAATCGGCACCAGTGTGATCAGGATCCACCATGCACTCTCCTTGATCAGCTTCAACTGGAGAATATAATTCAAAATCGGGACAAACGCAAACCACGCGATGTCGTCCCTGCCCGCCTTTTTGGCAAGCTGGAAATACGCGCCGCAAATGGCGATATATATTGCTAGGTACAGCACAATCATGACAACGATCATTAAACATCCTCCTGAAAATTGGGTATAGAGGTAAAAATGCACTTCTCTTTATTCGATATGTTTCATCAAATCCCTTCTTTAATTGTGCTTTTTTCGACATAAAACTACGTCCCGGGACCGATGCGTTTTCGGAACACTCCGATTTCAGCCGGGCCTTTTATAACTTATTGCCGGCCTGCGGTTTTATGACATCCAGCGATTCGCCGAAATAAATAAATTTCCTTCTCCCTGTCCGGCGGGATACAGGGCACGAGCTGGAACGCATTGGAAAGATTCGTTACAATAAGGAATGGAGAACAGTACAGCGATAGGAGAAGAGGAACATGACGAGTGAGGTAGTTCAGGAAGAACAAAGCTTTGGCTTCTCGCGGGTATATGCAGTCGAACTGAAATATCGGCACAAGCCGGAAATCGACCGAAGCCGTTTGTTTGCAAGCATGGAGCGTTACACCGGCTCCACCCAGCAAGCCGGAGAACGCGAACATGCCTGCCTTGCGGTGTGGGAGCCGGATGAGTCCGGTCCGGATGATCTGCTGCACTTTTTTCACCTGGACTATAAGGTTGCCTATTCGGAAGGCGAGATGCCGGCGCAAACCAGCCTGATGCCGGTCCAAAACCGCCCGGTAGACGACTACGCCACCGCCGTTCAGCAGTCCTGGCACTGGAGAGAAGCCGGAGAAGTCGTCAGCGGATGCGGTTATACGCTGCTGCTCACCGACCTGATGGCTTCCGGCCTTAAGCCCCAAGACAGATTGCAGCTGATGACCGGCGCCCTGCGGGCCGTGCTGGAGGCGGCTCCATGCGACGCCGTCTATTTCCGGGCCAGCGACAAGCTTGTCGAACCGCAGGCGTACCTGGCGGCGGTGGAACAAGGCGAGCTGCTGTACGGCGCGATGAACATCCGCTTTTATAACGTGGAAGGGACCGGGAGCGGGCGCAATGAAGGGCTGATGGATTCGCTTGGGCTGGCGGCGCTCGGGATTCCCGACGTCCAATGCCACTTCTTTGACCTCGACCCTTCCGAGTTGGCCGGCCAGCTGATGGATGTGGCGTACTATTTATTCCGGCAGGGAGATGTGATCGAAGACGGCGAAACGATCGGCTTCACCGAAGAGATGCGCTGGCGCTGCGAGCATCAATATGCGCTGGCCGAGCCGCACCGCGTCGTGCTCGACATCGATCCAGGCGACCCCTACTACGCCGGACGGCAGGAGAACAGCCGCTAAATGGCCCGAACCCCGCGAATATGAACTCTTGATAACATCCGAATAACGCTTGATCATGCTTAACAGGCGGAGCGCAGAAGCACTCCGCCTGTCTTATTAGCGTGAAGAAGGAATCTGTTTAATGCGGGTTTTCCCGCCTTCCTGCACCACGATCAGTCTCCCCCCGCCCTTTCTGCGAGAAGCGGCGATCCGGTTTGCCAGCAGGATGAGCACCGTCACACCGGTCACCGCATAGAGCACAATCACGGGAGCCTGCCGGCTGTCCGTTCCCAGCACGATCCCGTGGACCAGCGCCATCAAATAGGTGGGCATCGCCAGAAAGTGAATCAAGCGCCAGGCCTTTTTGCCGAGCTTCTTCATTAGATCCGAGCTGATGATTAGCAGCAGCATCAAGTACAGCGACACAATCCCCAGCCCCATCCACAACCGGTCGCCGCTCGCCTTAAAGGGGATCAAAAGATCCGCCAAGGAATACCCGACATACCGGTCGAACAGGAGAACGAGTCCGTGAGCCAAGCCGAATAACAGACCGAACCAGCCGCACCATTGATGGGCCATGTTCAGCTTCGCTTTAACCGGTCCTTTGGCCCACGACCCTCCCTGCAGCAGCCCTGCCGCGATGGAAGCGAACAGAAGCATATAAGAGGTCAGCCCCGCCGCCCTCGTCGTGACCCATACCGATAAAATTTGACTGATGCTGCTGCCGAAATGATGAAAGACCGCCATCATCCCGCCTCCTTTCCATTCTCCTGTCGATATGCTTCGATGAATCCCGCCGTACAGACGGAGCCGTCTTCGCAGACGAGTACAGCCGCCGCGGCGGGATGTTTGCGTTCAAGCCATGCCGTCCCGGCCTGCAGGCCAAGGATCAGCAGGCATTTGGCATAGACCTCGGCCGCCGTCAGCGACGGATGGATGACTGTCGCCTGCACCACATCCGTCAGGCTCGGCATCATGGTGCGGGGATCAAGGATGTGATGCCGCTCCTGTCCCTCCCCGTTCAGCCATTTCCGCTTTAGCCGGCTGCTTGTGGCAACGCCCGCGTTCCTGCGGATAACGAGCGAGTCAATGTCGCGGTCCAAAGCGAATGGATCCGCTATGTTAACCTGCTGCGGACGGTCCTCCCCGCCCCACAGCATCATGTCCCCGCCGGCGCTGACCGCCCCGTGTGCAATGCCCTTTCTGCGCATCATGCCCGCGAACTTCTCGGCGCTCCAGCCCTTGGCGATGCCACCGAGATCCACCGACCATGCCGGAGGCAGCTCGATGCTGCGAAGCAGCGGGTTCAGCTTGGCCCCCATCTCCGGGCCAAAAGCGCCCAGCAGCTTTGCATTAGCCTCCGTTCGGTCGGGTGCCTGTGAAAAAACCTCCTCCGCGGCTGCCTCTCCGAAACTTCGGCCGTAGCCCAGATCAGTCAGGAGCTGTCCGAGAAAAGGGTTAAACAACCCGTCGGCCCTATGGTAATAATCCACCGCCACGCTGACGGCTTCGAACAGGATCGGCGTCGCCATAAACAGTCTGCCTGCCGAACGATTCAGCCGGGACAGCTCGCTGCCCGGGTCGAAGCGGGTCAAATGCTTTTCTACAAAAGCAAACCAGGACTCCGCATCCCTCTGCTCCGCCTCAGACAGTCCATGCGTGACGAATTCTGTGTTCATGGCTCTGAATGTATGCATCTTCAATCACCTCCGTCCACCGCCTGCCGCTAGGAAGCGTGGGTGCGCATGGAGCCTTCCCCGCTGCTGCTTTCCCCAGAACCGAAGTCCATGCCCGACCGGGAGCGGCCGCCCATAAATCCGCGTTCCTGTCCGGAGAACCCTGCGTCCCCGCCGGAAGCTTCGTCCCGCCATTGGTTCTCGACGTCGCCGCTTGAGTCATCTTGTCCCGCTCCGAAGATCGGGGAAGCGCTCGCCACATTCCCTTTTGCAGTGTCGGCCGGATTAAATTTGGAGATATATCCAACGAAACCTGTAAACATGACCACACCCGCCATGCCTGCCGTCCATTTGATCCATTTGGAATTTGCCATATACAGACCACCTTGTTTCAAGTATGTTCATTCCCGTTATGCTGTCATTGTACAGGGCGATGGTGAAAAGATGGTGAAAAGGCAATGTCTCACAATAAAGTCTAGCGTTCAGGCAGAAGATTGCTAAAAAAAAGATGACCCCTGTCCTTGCAGGGATCATCGATGGCCGGCGGCTCTAAACCACCTCATGTCCAAATGCTGATTGTCTCACGATATCGCACACCGCCTGTTTTCGCGGTCAATTCCATACTTTCTCGGTCGTAACCGGCTCTAACCGGGCCTCAATGTCACCGCGCTGCGGTTCAAACCATTCCGGCAGCATCAGCTTGCGTCCCAGCGCATCCGGGGATTCGTCCCGGGCGAATCCGGGAGGATCCGTCGCAATCTCGAACAGGATTCCGCCGTGTTCCCTGAAATAGATGGCGTTAAAATACTGGCGGTCCTTAATCGGAGTGACGTCAAAGCCAATGACCGACACGCGTTCCCTCCACGCTTCATGCTCCGCGTTATCGCTTGCCCGCCAGGCGATGTGATGTACGGTTCCGGCAGTGCCATGTCCCGCTTCCATGTCCTCCATACGGACATCGATCAGGTTGCCGAGTTCAGCCGTCGCTTGAAAACGGGCGTATCCGTCGTCTTCCCCGATTTTGGCCAGTCCGAGAAGGTTCTCCAGCACGTCGATCGTGTCGGCATAAGCCTCGCTAAACAGAACCGCACCGCCTAATCCCTTGATGGCCTGGTCATCCGGAATGCTTTCAAGCGGGCTTGCGCCCCCGGCTCCGTCTTCCCGCTCCACCAGTTCCAGGCGCAGTCCGTCCGGATCCGAGAACTGCAGATAGCTCTCGCCAAACCGCTTGCTGCTTGCTGCATCCCGTCCGAACCAAGCCAGCCGTTCCTGCCAAAAATCGATGGACCCGGGCGGAATGACAAAGGTCACGATGCCCACCTGACCGCCCCCAATCTGCCCTTGCCGGGCCCGAGGATAGGGGAAAAAGGTCAGGATCGTTCCCGGAGATCCCGCCGGGTCGCCAAAATACAGGTGATACACCGTAGGATCATCGAAGTTGACCGTCTTCTTCACCAAGCTGAGTCCGAGGATACCGCTGTAGAAATCAATCGTTTCCTGGGGATTTCTTGAAAATGCCGTAATGTGATGAATACCTGCCGTGCGCGTGAACATCTGTATCGCTCCTTTAGGATGTTTGGATCCGGTTTTTTATTTCGAATTTATTTATCTTAAATTAAAGATATATGATGTTCTTCTCATTGTCAATCCATTTTTTCGGAGCGAATCCGATCCTCAAGCAAATTAGGGCCGCCGGCACTCACCGGCAGCCCCTGTCCTCTGTAACTGCAATCTTATTTCATCCTATTTCCCTGCCAAATAAGCAGCAACTTCCGCCAATCTGGAGGCATAACCCCATTCGTTATCGTACCAGGTGGCGACGGACAGCATTTCCCCCTGCACCTGGGTTAACGGCAGGTCGATAATCGAGGAATGCGGATCGGCGACGATGCGTGACGATGCCCATTCCCCTTCCAAAACGTCGAGCACACCCTTCAGATCGCCTTCGCTTGCGGCCTGCCGGAACATATCATTGATCTCCTGAACGGTACAAGGCTTCTCCGTGATCAGGTTCAGCTCGGCAATGCTGCCCGTACGCGTCGGAATGCGGTACGCTTTGCCGGTAATTTGCAGATCGTTCCAGATGAACTTGAGCGCTTTGGCGGCGCCGGAAGACGACGGAATGATGTTTTCGGATGCAGCCCAGGAATCCCGGCGGTCCTTCATCGGCTGATCGGTTAACGATTGCGTGTTCGTATACGAGTGTACCGTGGAGAATAAGCCGTATTTGATCCCGTAGTTTTCCCGGACCAATTTGACGACCGGAGCCAGCGCATTCGTCGTGCAGCTCGCCATACTGATGATTTTATGCTTTTCCGGATCGAAGCTGTCGAGGTTGATTCCTTTCAGCAGAACGGCGTCGCAGTCATCAAGCGTTTTGCTTGGTCCGCTGACCAGCACCCGTTTGGCTCCCCGCTCCAGGTGCTGTTCGGCCACAGGCCGCGTCACGGCCCGCCCGGTGCAGTCGACGACCAGGTCGACGCCGAGCTCACCCCAATGAGGCACTTCCTTGGCCGAATTCAAATACCGGATATCCCGGCCGCCGATCACGATCGCGCCCTCGCCGCCCGATACGTTCTCAGGCCAGCGCTTGTAGTTGGTGTCCACTTCAAACAGCGCCGCCAGCGTCGCTTCATCTTTGATATCGGAGATGGAATAAGGAACAAACAAGTTTTGTTCCAACGCCGCCCGAAGCAGCTGTCTTCCGATCCGACCGAATCCATAAATTGCAATGTTACCCATAATAGCCTCAGCTCCTGATTAAAATGGTTATTGCCCGTTCATCTGCTGTACCTGATCGACCCATTGGATGAACGACCGCACGTAACGCTGTACATACCTGCGGGTCGTTTCATCGGTCAGCTTACCGCTCTCCGGATCAACCTTCTCCATCGCCTGCGATATATACATTTTTTGAAACGGCATCACATAAGACTGAACGGCGTCCAAGGTTTGCCGGATTTGCTGCTGCGACAAAATCGTCCCTTTAACGCCCGGCGTCGCACCGATGACCCCGGCCGGTTTATGAATAAGGACCGCGGTTTTGGTCGGGGTTGAGGCCCAATCCAGCGCATTTTTCAGCACACCCGGGATGCCTGAGTTATATTCCGGGCTCACGATGATGATTCCGTCCGCCTGTTGAATCGCTTCGCGATAGCGTTTGACCGGCTCCGGGCTTTCCTCCCGGTCCAAATCCGCGTTGTACAAGGGGAGATCCGCTATCGAGATGAATACATATTGTGCGGAATCCACAAGCTCCGGGATCGTATCCGCAATCATCCGGTTATACGAATGCTCCCTTAAACTCCCCACCATAATGCCTATGGTTGTCGCCATTTTCTATTTTCACCGCCCCTGCTATTCTTTGAGCCAAGCGTTCGCCAGCGCGATCGCGCCTCTAGCCGCTGCGGTATCCGCAAGAGCATTCAGCATGACGAAGTCATGAATGACCCCCTGGAAACGGGCAGCGGTCACCCGGACGCCGGCTTCGCGCAGTTTGTTGGCATAAGCTTCGCCTTCATCGCGAAGAACATCCGCTTCAGCGGTAATGACCAGTGCAGGAGGCAAGCCTTCAAGCTGTTCGCGCGTTGCCCGCAGCGGGGAAGCATAGATCTCCTCTTTATCGCTCGGCTTCGCAATATACTGCTCCCAGAACCAGGCCATGGCGTCCCGGCGCAGGAAATAACCTTCCGCAAACTGATGATAGGACTCTGTGTCGTTGCCCGAGTCCGTCACCGGGTAGAACAGCAGTTGTTTATGAATGGCGGGGCCCTTCCGTTCTTTCGCCATCAGCGTGATCGCAGCGGTCATATTTCCCCCAACGCTGTCCCCAGCCACGGTAAGGCGGTCCGTATCCAGGCCGTACACCTCGCCATGTTCCGCAATCCAGGTCAGAACCGCGTAGATTTCTTCGATCGCTGTCGGATATTTCGCTTCCGGTGACAGGCTGTAATTCGGGAATACGACGCAGGCTTCGGCACCGACTGCAAGCTCCCGGATCAGGCGATCATGGGTATGCGCATTTCCGAACACCCAGCCGGCGCCATGGATATAAAGAATGACCGGCAGCTTATTTGTAACGTTTTCGGGACGAAGCAGTCTGACCGAAACCTGTCCGCTCGGCCCTCCCTCAACGGTGATATCCTGAATTTCAACCGGGAGCTTCGGGACGTCGCCCGATTGAACCTCGTCTACGGCTTCGCGCCCTTTTTCCGGTCCAAGATCAAACAAATACGGCGGATTGGCGGTATCTTGTGCAAATTTCAAAGCAGCGGGTTCCAAAACAACCTTCTTTGTCATATGTATTCCCTCCCTTAATTTATACTACAATGCGTAGTTTCAAAAAGCATAAAATCACCCGGTAAGGGCCACGGCATCCCATGATGCCCGTCTATCAGGCTAAGGACCTTCGAATGTTGATCCGGTGCTCCGTGCAGCCAAGAAGCGTAGTGGCAATCGACAAACATGCTTGACGCATAACATCTCTTTGGCAACGTTAGAATAGCACATAATGTTTTTTGTGTATATAAAATTATATTAACTATGTTTTTCTCTCTAATGTACAAAAAATCAGTAAAAAAGGCCGTTGCATTTACCCTTGCTTAACAATCCGGGACTTCGGTTACAGCCTGCAGTCCTATTTCCGAAAATGTAGTAGACCGGGATTTGAAAATTGATATAATAAATTGATTCTTCGGATGAGCGGCGGATTCGCTTGTGACTCATTTGACGGCATTCATCACATCAAGGAGGGGATCTATAAGGCTATGATTGAAAAAAAGGTGACTTGGCTGGAGCTGTTTTACGATCTTCTCTTAGTCGCAGCCGTGTCCAAAGCAACGCATGTCCTGCTGCATGCGGAACACGGGACCATTCCCTTGGAGTACCTGAGCAAATTCGTGTTGATTTTTATCCCGATCTGGTGGGGTTGGGTAGGACAAACACTCTTTGTGAATCGGTTCGGCCAGGATATTTTAATTCACAGGGTCTTCATGATCCTTCAGCTGTTGTTCGTTCTCGTCATGACGGCGAGTTTGTCCCCAGATTTTGACCAATACTATGTTCCCTTCTTTGTAGGATACATAGGCTCAAGGGCGCTGACGGCCCTGCAGTATCTTCTGGTCCATCGGGCCAAAGCGGCGCATCAGCAAGTGACCGCCTCCTATTTGGGCACCCACTTTTTGATCGGCATCCTGATCTCGGCCTGCTCGCTGTTCTTCGACTCCTGGATCCGGTATGCCGTCTTGTACGCGGGGATCGCCGTAGATATTCTGCTTCCCTTAATCGGGCGCCGGCATTTGGTCAAAACGCCGATCAATACGCACCACTTGTTCGAACGCTTCGCCCTGTTTACCTTGATTCTTCTAGGCGAATCGGTCGTCAGTATTCTGGCTGTGCTGCAGTTTAACCACTGGGATCTGCCGTCCGTCTTATTCGTCGCCTTTACCAGCCTGCTGGTCATCGCCATGTGGTGGCAGTACTTTGATAACATCGACAAAAAGGTAAGCCGGGAAATCCACACGGCCGGCCAAATGATTATTTACGGTCACTTATTTGTGTATTTGTCGATGAGCATGATCGCGGCAGCCATTCAGCTGTTATACAAAGACCAGATGGACTACTCCTTCTTGCTGGCATTCGTGTTTGGGTCCGTGCTCCTGTATTTCTTATCGACCTCTGTGGTGTTTCACCGGTACAGACACAAACATTTGCGGCTGAAGCCCTATCATCTGGCTATCATGCTGGGGATTCTTGCTTGCTGCTTCGTAATTGACCTGATCTTCCCCGTCCCCAATTACGCCATCGTCGGAGAGATCATGATTTTCTTCATCGTCTACGCGAAGTTAACGACATAACCCGTCGTATTATCAAAAAGCGCATCTCTCCGTTGTATAACGGGGGGGTATGCCGCCTTCGTCATCAGCCCCAAACCTTCAAGAGCTCCAAAGCCTTGGGTTTTGGGGCTTTTGTGATATGCAGAGTCCTCAAAATCGTGCTTAGCCCCCAATCCATGGCTTGCACCCAAGCTGAAAGGGACGGTCGTAGCACCCGCCAGCCCCCGAATCTTGACTCGGTTTGTCCGCCGGAAGTATGCTCTTATTAAACTTTAAAACCGGCACTATTTCAGGAGCTAGATCGAATGAACTAAAGAAAGAAATGTTCAGGCCGTATTAGACTTTTTTAACAGGAAGCTTGATGCAAAACTTTAGTTCAATCTATATAGATGCGGGAAAGGATCGGATATGGATGAAAATATTGCTGGCAGAAGACGATATGCGGCTGGGAGAGCTGGTCGTGCACATGCTGAAGAAAAAAGGCGGCCATACCGCGGATTGGGTCACTACCGGCAGGGAAGCCTGCGAGTATGCCGAGGCCACCAATTACGACGTTCTGATTCTCGACTGGATGATGCCGGATGGCGACGGCGTCTGGGCTTGCCGGCAGCTGCGGATGGAAGGATACATGGGCGCCATCCTGATGCTGACCGCCAAGGACGGACTACAGGACCGGATCAATGGGCTGGATGCGGGCGCCGACGACTATTTGGTCAAGCCGTTTGAAATCGAGGAGCTGCTCGCCCGGCTCCGCGCCCTGTCGCGGCGGAATTTTGCGCCCATTCAAGGTGAGGAAGTTCAGGTTACCGGCCTTATCCTGAACCGGACCAACCAGACGGCAAGCATCGCGGGAGCGCTCATCCAGCTGACGCCACGGGAGTTTCAGCTGCTGGACCTGCTGATCCAGAACAAGGGCATCACCTTGACCCGGGAAGTCATTTTGGACCGGATTTGGGGACTCGACGCCGATGTCGGCCCCAAAGCGATCGACGCCATGATCAAGCTGCTCCGCAAGAAGCTCAGCGGACTGGATCAAGAGCTGATTCAGAGCATCCGGGGGGTCGGCTATAAAATTGAAGCCTAAATGGAAATGGAAATCCCCCTTCGTCTGGCCCCGGCAGGGGAGTGACCTGTTCAAAAGAACCCAGAACCGGTTAACGCTGCAGTATACCGCGGTGCTTATCGCTTTCCTCGCCCTGTTCATCGGAACGGTGTACGGGCTGCTGTATTTTCTGCTGATCAACGACCAGAAAAATCAGCTGAACGACTGGATTCAGGATATGTCCTATGCGTTTCATGAATCGATGGAGCATACCGGCTCCTATAATATAGAAGGTAATCTCGGCAGCAGCTATCCATCGTTAGCGAACCAGACGGTGGGCTGCTTCAAGGACCCTCATGGGAATTTTCTGTACGAAGCACAGCAGCGGATGGGACTGAGCGCAGCGGTCGGCAGCGCGGTGGCGGAGTGGACGCCCGAAGGCGATCAGACGGAGTACAAGACCGTTACGATCAAGGAAACCGGCCGGGATGCAGGGCCGCCAAGACACGGGAACGATCCCCGTAAGGCGGCTCCCGGAAATGTCCGCATGCTTCTGGCCGGCAAGGCCGTTTACGATAACGGAGTCTTTATAGGCACGCTGTACGTGGCCAAGGAGGTAGGCAGCCAGTACCGGCTGTTCGGCTGGCTCCTGCTTGTGCTGATCGGGCTCGCGCTGCTGTTCTGCGTCCTGGCCGTGTTTCTCAGCCGGAACATGTCGGTCAAGGCGATGGTTCCGATCGCCCGCTCGTATACGAGGCAGCGCGAGTTCGTCGCGGACGCCTCGCATGAGCTGCGCACGCCGCTCAGCGTCATCCTGTCCTCCATTGAGGTGCTCGAAATGGAAAACAGCCTGAAGGATGATCCGTTCAGCCGGAGGGTGCTGGACAACATGCGGGAAGAAGCCAAGCGGATGACCGACCTCTCCAGCCACCTTCTGACGCTGGCACGCTCCGACTCGGATGAGGTTCAGCTGAGCATAACAAATTTTGATCTGGCGGCCGAAGCCTCGCGGACGATGGCATCCCTGCTTCCTTTGGCGCAGGCCAAGCAAATTACACTGAAGCTACAAGCGGAAGACGGCATGACGGTTCATGGCGATGCCCAGCGCCTGCAGCAGTTGATGGTCATCCTGCTGGACAATGCCATCAAGTATACGCCGGAAGGCGGCACCGTCTCCCTTGCCCTGGAGATCCGGGAGGACAAACGGAGAATGCTGCATATGACCGTCAGTGACAACGGAATCGGTATACCGCCGGAGGAGCAGCCGCGCATCTTCGAACGCTTTTACCGCGTGGATAAATCCCGCGCCCGGGAGCTGGGCGGCCACGGCCTTGGGCTGTCCATCGGCAGATGGATTGCCGAAGCCCACGGCGGCACTTTGAGCGTGCAGAGCACGCCCGGCCAAGGCAGTACCTTCACCGCTGTCATTCCTTGCTGAGTCTTCCGTCCCATGAAGTAAAGGACATGCTCAACCTGTCGATGACAGGAAGCATGTCCTTTTTTCACATCAAGCTCCGCATATTTAGGTTACAGATCTCGGGTCATAAAAGTACTGTAAGGATCGAGCTTATAATCCGCAAATGGGCTGCACTCCTCAAATCCAAAGGCCGCGTACAGCCGTCGGGCCGGCTCGAACGACGCCATTGAGCCCGTCTCCAGGCTCAGCCGCCGATATCCCCGCCGCCGGGCCTCCTCAATGATGTGCGCCAGGATGGATCGGGCCACTCCTTTACGCAAGTGGGCGGATGAGGTCCGCATCGATTTGATCTCGCCGTGACTGGGATCAAGCTCCTTGAGTGCCCCGCAGCCAAGCAGCTCCCCCTGTTCCCATGCGCTCCAGAATGTCACATCCGGCCGCCGCAGCCCGTCCAGATCTAGGGCGTGTACGCTCTCCGGCGGCGACTCCTCCGCCATGCCTTGAAGATGCTCGCGGATCAACGCGGCTATTTCCGGCCCGCTTAAATCGTCCAGCATAATTTTCATACCGTTCACCTTCACTCCGTTGGTAAGTTTCATCTCATGTGCTGTGATCATTGTACAGCCGGACGAGCTTCAGAAAAAGGCAATCTTTCCGGGAAACATTTCCCCTTTCGCCAGATGTCATGTTTTCCCGTACCGTAATCGCGATTGATCTCCTGCTGTTAACCTTCCCCTTTAAACCAGATGTCCTTAAAATCTACCCACCCGGCGGCATTCAACCGAACGCCCTGCTGCGCAGGATGGGACAGCACCCGGGCCTCGTTGTAGGTCAAATAGACGGCCGTGCTGCGCTCAATCAGCCAGGTTTCCAGCCGCTGAAACGCCTCGTCCCGGGCATCCGGTTCCGCCTCCTGAAGCAGTTGCTCCACAAGCCGGCCTACTTCCGCCTGCGATCCGGGATCCAGCATGCTGCGAATGAAGCTGTACCGGGACAGCAAATATTCGATCTGCCGGAGCAGCCCCTCGCTCAGCAGCGCCTCGAACAGGATCAGGTCCGCCTCCCGGATCCGCTCTTCCTTCATTAATTCCTCCCAAGGCAGAATATGCACGTCCAGCTGGATTCCTGCTTGACCATATTGCTGTTGAAGCCAGTAAGCCGCCTGCTCATGGCGACGGTACGCATACAGCTTCAGCGCCTCTCCGCCGTACCCGGACCGTTTCAATTCCCTGGATGCCTCTTCCGGATCATACAGCGGATCAGCGGCAGCCGGCTGCGGCTCAAGGTGAAAACCAAGGCAAGGGGAAGCATGCGGGTACCCCAGCTCCCGGACCATCCGGCTCCGGTCAACCGCAAGTGCAAGCGCCCTGCGGAAGGAACCGGTTTGCAAAATTCCCGGTTTCGCAAGGTTAATCGTCAGCATGCTGCATCCGGTGACGAGACGGCTGCGCCGCCATGTCTTCAGCTCTTGACGGCGCGCTTCACCCGTCTCGACGACCAGTACGCCCGGATTGGTCTCCACCGTCCATTCTCCGCCGGTGTCCGGGATGATCATCACTTCGATTCGATCGATCAGGCCCCGGGCCGCATAATAATCCGGGAAAATCTCCAGCATGCACATCCCCGGCGTAAGCTTAGCGATCCGGTAAGGCCCGGCCCCGACGGGCAGGCTGCCGGGAACCGTTCCGGCCCCGGACTCATCGCTGGCGCGGGAAAGGATGGCTGCCGCAGTATGCGACATAAATGCCGCAAACAGGACGTTGGGCTGACGCAGCTCCATGCGGATGGTGTAACGCGATTCCGCGTAGATCTCAACGATATCCCTGCACAGCCAGGAATGATTGTTGGATTCCTGCTGGACGCGCAGCAGGCTGTATTTGACGTCATCGGCCGTAAGCTCCGTACCATCGTGAAACGTCACGCCTTTTCGCAAATAGAACGTCCAACAACAGGCATCGGAGCTGGACTCCCAGTGGTGCGCGACGCCCGGAATAACCTTGCCGGTGTCCATTTCCAGCTCGACCAGAGTCGCATGGATTTGGCGGATCAGATGGGTATCGAAAGCATACATTGCGTCCGCCGGGTCCAGCGTCACGATCGGCCGGTATACCGGCAGGCGGAGCGTCTCCACCATACGGCCCTCCCCGGTCGTTTCCGTCCGGTATCCGAAATAGCCGGTGAGCCAGTCCACAAACCGCTGCATCGCTTCGGGTTCGCCCGCCTGCTCTTTTACCCAGAGCAGCGCGCCCTGCACGTCCCCCTGCTTCACGTATTGCTGCGCTTCCCGGATCACAAGCTCCCGCCTGTCCGTGAGGAACGTTAGCTCCGACCGATGGCCCCTGCCCTGCCCGGCTGCATACCGGATCAGGCCGGCGTCGGCCATTTTGCGCAGGATCAGCCTGGCGTTACGGGGCGTGCAGTACAGGGCCTCGGCCAGCCCGTCGATCGTCACCCGGAACGGCTCCCCTTCCTTTTCACCGGAATAAGCGCTTCGCAGCCGAAGGTAATCTTCTGCCAATTTCACCGGACATAGCCCCTTTTGTTCAGTTGAAAAAATAGTATGCATCCAACATACAAATTTTGCTGGCGCATTTCAATCCCACCGGCCGGGCTTTTCTGAGGGAACAAAAAGGCAGCCTTCGGGCTCCTCAGCCTTCAGACTGCCTGTCTGTATATTTTGTGGTTGTACGCGGTTGTACGCTGGCTATTTCAGCAGCTCAACCGCCTGCGTATCGCGATTCGGCATCCATATCTGCTTTACCTTAATGGTCAGCGGCTGCGGATAGTCTACCGCATCCTTGCCGAAGTTGTAATCGTAATCGTCTCCCATCGTGTCCTTCTTGTTGGACCAGCTATGTCCACCTTGTGAGTATCCTTCAGGAGACTGCCTTTTGTGGACGTTGCCGTCGGCATCGGTGAAGCTGTCATCCAGCGACAGCGACAGGCTCTCGCCGGCATAGGCGTTTTCGAGCTCACGGTGAATCAGCACCTCGCCGGGGCCAGCCGTCCGGGTGTATGAAATCAGGGTAAATCGGTCGTCCGGCGCCTCCACGATCTGCTTCTTCTTCAGGTCGATCACGATTTGCAGCTGGTCCTTGTCCACCGCAGCAGTGCCCTCCGTCTTGAGCCTAATAGAATCATACTCGGCGTATTTCTGGCCGCTGCCGTACATCAGCATCGCATCTGTACCCTCCGTGAGGGCCTCCGAATTGTCCCGAGAGTACCACTTCGGATAATACAGCTTTTCGATTTCGTCGCCGACTTTTCCGATGAGCACCGGACTGAGCAGACGGAATACTTGTTTCGCGTTCGCCTGATCATAGTCCAGGTCGACGTACGTGTGCAGCGGCGTATAGATGACCTGAGTCACACGAACCTGCTGGCCGTCTACTGTCAGGGTCCGATCTGGGCGCAGCACGCGCTCTTTGTCCTTGAACATGCCGGGATCGAGCTCAAACGAAATGTCGAACGCCGTGCGGTATTTATTGGAGCTGGACATCAGCGCTTCGTTTGACGTCTCCGTCAAGGTCACATGAAACTTGGCATCCTTGGTATATTGAACGGACGGGTTCAGGGGCACGGTGTAAATAAAATGATTGGCTCCATTCGCCGAAATTCTGTTGCTGTTGCTTCCTGCCAATTCGACCGACGCTCCTTTGGACGGGGCTTCCACGCCGCCAAGCTCAAGGGATACGTCGGCGTTGATGACCTCTTTATCCGTTTGGTTGCGGACACCGAACAGCACATAAGCCATCCGGCCATCCGTGACGGCACCGTCCACCTCTACGCGATACCCTTTTTGTTCGACGCTTTCGGCAATCGGCTTGACGAGCCCCCGGTCCATTGCGCTCGCCAGACCCTCCAGATAGGTAGAGCGGTACGGATCTAAGGCGGACTGACTTGGTATCCCCGCCGTCTGCTTCGGCGCCGGCTCCGCCCGATGGGCCAAGCTGCCGATCGAGTAATTGATAATTAGCAGGGCCGCCGCGAGCGCCATAACCGTCCCCGTACTCCAAAAATAGAAACGCCGCTTTTCACGCATTTTTCCTCTCTCCATTCCTTTACGCATAGCCAGAGTCAATTTCATCTCAGGCAACGTTTCCGCATGCTTGTTTACTTCATAGGCATCCTGCAGCAGGATGCGCTGTTCTTTTTCGGGCATAACCTGTCCCTCCCTTCTGCTCAGCCTCTACATATATTTCCGGAGCTGCTTCAGGCCTTCCCGCAGCCAGGTCTTGATCGTTCCTTCCGGCTTGCCCAGCACCTTCGCGATTTCAACGGACGTCATGTCCTGGTAATATTTCAGCATGACGACATGCCGGTACTTCGGCTTCATCCGCTCCAGCGCGCGCTGCAGGTCGATCCGCTCGCTGCTTTTCATCTCCTGCACGGCCCCTTCCTGCGGCTCCTCCACCGGAAACACCCGTTTCTTCCGCCGCAGCTCGTCCATGCAGCAGTTAATCGTGATGCGGATGAGCCACGGGGTGAAGGACTGCGGGTCCTTCAGCTTCTTCCGCTTCACCCACGCCCGGTATGACGCCTCCTGCACGGCTTCCAGCGCATCGGCTTCACTGCGCAAATAACTGTAGGCGATGGAATACAATTTTCGCTGCTCGGCGGTCAGACGCTCAAAAAACGCTTCCGCTTCCGTCAGCGTGGTTCTATTCATATGGATCTCGCTCCATGTACTATCAGCATTCAGCGTCCCCACTCCCCCCTCTGTATCTCTACAACCCGTTCACCGACGGGCCTCTTGGCGGCCGCTCTATAATATAGACGCGTGAGATTGAGAAATCGATTGAAATTTTTTTAAATATGATTAATCTATATAACGACGTTCATAAGAAAAGAAAAAAGAAGATTAACGTGTATACTTAAAAGACTGATGATATTGCCTAATTTATTAAATAACGATTTAATGCAGCAGGGAGATAGACCCGCCATGAAATTTGTTTCCTTACAATATAACGAGTTTGGAGATCCCCGGAAAGTCATAGAAACGGAATATCGGGAGCATGTCCCGCTCCAGTACGACGAAGTCTGGGTTCGAATGTCGCTGAGTCCAATTAATCCCTCCGACTTAATCCCGATTCGCGGCGCCTATAAACATCGAATTCGACTGCCGGCAATTCCAGGCTATGAAGGCGTGGGCATTGTTGAAAAAATCGGTTCGTCTGTATCAGCGTCTTTATTGGGCAAGCGGGTACTGCCGCTTCGTGGTGAAGGGACTTGGCAAGAGTATGTCAAAACCAAAGCCAATTTTGCCGTCCTTGTTCCGGATGGAATTGAAGACGAAACGGCCAGCCAAATGTACATCAATCCTGTAACGGCGTGGCTCATTTGCTCAGATGAACTGCAGCTGAATGCGGACGACATACTGCTCGTAAATGCTTGCGGATCTGCAATCGGCCGTCTGTTTGCGCAATTTTCAAACATTTTGGGATTCAGGCTCATTGCTGTTGTACGAAATGATGTTCATACCGAGGAACTGCAATCGCTAGGTGCTTGGGCGGTGATTAATACAGCGAAAGAACTCTTGATCGATAGAGTAATGGAATTAACGGATGGGGCAGGTGCAACCGCAGGAATAGATAGCATAGGAGGGCCAGATGGAGAATCACTTATTGATTGTATTCGTCCAAACGGCACGGTTTTAAGTATTGGTCTCTTATCCGGAATTCAAATCAACTGGATGAAAATCCACGAGAAAAATCCGAGCATCAACGTAATGCCCTACTGGCTTCGAAGATGGGTTGAAGGAGTTTCCGATGCACAGTGGCATCAAACATTCATTAATTTATTTCAAATGGTAAAGGAGAATAACTTGATCATTCGGCAAGAAAAAAAACGGTTCAAGCTCACAGAGTACAAAAAAGCAATAGAAATGGCGGAACAGGATGGCGAAAAAGGGAAAGTCCTTTTTGCACCCACCCAAAACGAGGGATAAACGACTGCCAGCTGCTGCGTCGCCCCAAGGGGCTAAACTTTCGCTGCGCGAGTCCGGATGAAGGATTTCCTCCCCGAAAAAACAGTTGCTCATTACGTAACGTCATGTGATGTAATGAGTGTGGAGGTGTGATGCATGCATACTGACGACAAAACTTTTGGGGTCGGAGAAATATCCGCAGCTACCGGCGTAACGGTACGGACCCTTCAGCACTATGACAATATCGGGCTGCTGCCCACAACCGGACGTACGGCAGGCGGACGGCGGTATTATACGAAGGATGACCTTCTCTGCTTGGAGCAGATCATTTTTTACAAATCTCTTGGGCTCTCTCTTCAAGAAATCCGCGACAAAGTCATCAAGCGTCCCGACTTATCTCAGATCGAACAAATTCTGCAAGAGCAGGAACTTGCGCTTTATCGAAAAATAGAAGAAGCCTATGCAGGCATTGCCGCCATCGAGGCCCACCGGACGGCAGTCGCGGCCGGAAATGATACACCGTGGCATCTTTTGGCCTTTTTTATCCGGTGTTTCAACAACAGCAGCTTGGTCGATTGGAAACAATACGCTTTTAACGAAACCCAAAAAGAAGTTTTCGGCAGACGATTTCCAACGGAACAAAGTGCATTCGATTTGTATCATACCTGGAGACGACTGGCTTTAAAAGCCGTTACGCTGGGGCTGGCAGGCGCAGGGCCGGAAGAGCCCGCTGCACAAGAGCTGGCCAAGGTTTGGTGCACCATGGTGCAAGAGGCAACCGGCGGAGAAAGCGAACAAGCGGACGCGTTTGTACAAATGCAAGGTGATCGTGCATCTTGGCCGGAGGGCGACCGGGAACTCTTCGAGGCATCCCAAGCTTTTATCGACAAGGCGGTAAACCAATACTTATCCGGTCAAACATCAGGCGACGACAAGGACGGAGGAGGCAGCCGTGAATCATAAAAATTACGAGCCTACGCAGGAGTCCCTTAACGCTCACCCGCTTCCGCAATGGTTTGACGAAGCAAAATTCGGCATCTTTATACACTGGGGTCCTTATTCCGTACCTGGTTTTGCACCCGTAGGTAACTTTGCGGATACATTAAAGACCGATTATGATCGTGCAATGCTCGTCTACCCGTACGCTGAAGGCTACTGGAATGCGATCAAAGACCAGACCACACCGACTGCACGCTATCATCAAGCCGTATATGGCAGCATGCCCTACCAAGGATTTAAACCGCTGTTCATGAACGGCGTGAAACAATGGGACCCCATGGCTTGGGCCCAAATTTTCAGGAATGCCGGTGCAAAGTACGTCGTGATCGTATCGAAGCACCATGACGGATTTTGCCTATGGCCTACGAAGGTGGCCAACCCGCATGAGCCGAACTGGTTTAGCGAGCGCGACATCATCGGCGAATTAGCAGCTGCTGTACGCAGCGAAGGCATGCGCTTCGGCATCTACTATTCGGGTGGAATCGACTGGACTTTTCGGGGAAGGATTTCGAGAACGTTTATGGACTACTCCTTTTCCACACCCGGGGGCGATTATGCAGCATACGCTGATGCCCAGATCCGCGAACTGATTTCCCGATACCGCCCTGATATTCTATGGAACGATATATGCTGGCCAGGCCATGAGGGCTCTCTGTTTCGATTGTTCGCCTTCTACTATAACGCTGTACCCGAAGGCGTGGTCAATGACCGCTGGAAGCATTCGACTTCCGCTAACAAGTTGTTAAGTCTCAAACCTGTACGCGCAGTGATGGACATGATGATCAAACGAATGATCATGAACAATCCAGATATTCATTCTGCCCTGGCGCAGCCAGCTATCCCCCATAGCGATTTTTCGACTCCGGAATATACCAAATACAAGGAAATACAACCTGGAAAATGGGAGATGACACGCGGAATCGGCCATTCATTCGGCTACAACCGCAATGAGCAGGAGGAAGACTATTCAACCTTTGAAACATTGCTAATCGATTTTATAGATGCCCTGTCCAAAAACGGAAACCTGCTGCTGAATGTAGGCCCGCGCGGCGAGGATGCTCAAATTCCTCCCGAGCAGTTAAGCCGGTTGTCCAAATTCGGGGATTGGTTACAACGAAATGGAGAGGCCGTATATGGTACACGTCCCTGGATCCGTGCGGAAGCGGAAACGGAGACCGGTGAAACGATCCGGTTTACTAGGAAAGACAACCGGCTGTATCTGATCATTTTGGGGCATCCGAACGGCAGAACGATCAAGGTAAAGGAGTTCTTCTGTGAAGGCACAGCAAATCTGCTGACGGATGGCAGTCCGGTTCAACTGAAGCGGGAAGGCGAGGATATGAACCTCATTTTCGAGCATCGGCTTGAACATATTTTCGTTCCTGTCATCGTAATAGAAGGAGAGCATGACGATGGAACGCAATGATTGCGCTTGCTGGTGCTGCGGGTGCGGACCTTGCAGGCAGTGTGGGATGAATCGTAAAGTCCAACACACAAAAAAGCAACTTTTTATGAGTGCGTAAGGCTGTCGGGAAAATTCCCAACAGCCTTTTCAAACCATATTATTCAACGCGACACTCCCTCATATTCTTCAAAACAAACATATCATCAATCATTCGTAACCTCGTTACTTCTCTTCATCCATTCCACCATCTCCAAATAATGCCGGTTATACATAATCCCCAGCACATTGCCAAAAGGGTCCGTTACCGAAGCCGTAACGAATCCCTCGCCACGCGGCGTGATTGGTTCGTATTGCTTCGCGCCCATCTCCAGCAATTTCGTAAATGCGGCTTCCACATCATCAACATGCCAGTACATGATGGCACCGCCTGGACCCGGCACCGCTTGCGAAGGAGCATAACGACGGCTGATCAGACCCAGCTCATGCTGGTAGTCCCCAACCCGGAACTCGGCATAGGCAAGCTCGCCAGACGGTCCGGTGCGTTTGAAGTACGGGGAGATGCCGAGCACCTCCGAATACCACGACACCGCTGCCTCCATATCGTCTGCCCAATAATTAATCGTCGCCATGCCTCTTAACGTTTGTTTTTCGCTCATGTTCATTTTCCTCCTTCGTTTGTTCCCTCATCTTCTAAGGCCATTATAGGGGGCAAAAGCTGACAACTGTACGTCATGGTTTTAATAAAGCAAAAAACACCTCCAGGTGATGTCCATATCTCACGACATGGCTGTCATCACGTGAAGGTGTTACGCTCCGCCTCGGGGATTCTCATAAAAACCCGGTCAGCTTTTCATAGATTTTCAGCAGCTGCTGCCTTTCTTCCTCGGTCAATTTTTCAAAAAGATTTCTGCGCAAAATTTGCCCGTCCTGATTCGCCTTTTGAACGATGTCTAGACCCTTGTCCGTAATCCCCAAATAGATGATACGGCGATCCTTCTCATCGACGATTCGAACGGCTAACTGCTTCTGCACGAGTTTTTCCGATAGATGGGTCAGCGTCGGTGGGGTCAGCCCCAGAGCCTTGGCGATATCAGAAGGCCGGCTGTTCCCATGGTGCTGCAGGTGAGCCAGAACGAGAATATGGGAAATTCCAAGGTCCTCGTTGAACAATTTGCCCCACTGGATGATGAGGTTGTTCGTTACTTTATCCATATTGTGAATGATTTCAAAAATCGTCTGTTCTTCCATCAGGCAAATCCCCGCTTTCTGCAAGTCAAAGCCTCTAATCTGCATTAGAGGCCTTCATTATCATACATGCTTTTCAGCCGGGAATCCACCGCTCCTGGCCGCCCGTGAAGCCTGCGGCGTAGGACGATCCCGCTTTAACGCAATTTAATGGAGCCCCCGTCCACCATAAAGGTTTGACCTGTGATATAGTCAGCGTCGCTGCTGGCAAGAAACACCGCGACACGGCCGATGTCCTGCTCGGGATCGCCGAGCCGGCGCAGAGGAATTTTATTCAGCATCGCCTCGTATAGCTCCGGAGCATTCTCACGCCACTGTTCCACGCCCGGGGTCAGTGCGATCGGGGAGATCAGATTGACGTTAATTCCTTCCGGACCCCATTCATTGGCCGCAACGCGCGACACGCCCCGGATCGCTTCTTTGGCGGCAGCATACGACGTCTGCGTGACCTGCCCGTCAATGCCCGCACCGGACGCAAAGTTGATGACCTTGCCTTTCGTTTTCTTCAGTTCCGGATACGCCGCCTGCATGAAATGAACGGTAGGATAAAAGCCTGTTCCGAAGGATAAATCAAAAAGCTCCTGCGTTGTTTCCATAAAAGGGGCCTGTCTCGATACATGCGCATTATTCACCAGAATATCCAGCTTGCCGAAGCGCTTGACCACGTCGGCCACGATTTCATGCGCGCTCTCCTGCTTGGAAATATCCTTGATGAACAGCATTCCCTCTGTATATTGGTTAATCTCGGCGAGAGTCTCTTTCCCTTTCTCCTCATTCACGTCGACGATCACGATATGCGCGCCTTCCTTAGCCATAGCCAGCGCCATGCCTTTGCCGATGCCTGATGCACTGCCGGTAATGATACCGACCTTCCCTTGTAATTTCATGCTGCTTCCTCTTTTCATTATATATTTAGTCATCTAAATATTTTATATCTAAATAATAACAAACCTCGGAGTGGGCTGCAAGTTGGTAGAAACTGCATCGCTCATAAAACAGTGTATTGACGTAATGTCATAGAAGGCTGACCGCCTTTTATCAGGAGTTATTCTGGCGTTTATAGAATGTTCCCTCTGCTGAAAATCTATTAATCTAGAGAACAAAGCAACCGCACCCCGTACATCGGGTTGCGGTTGCGTGATGGAACATCAGCTCAGCGTTGCCCCTATTTGCGCTTTCTGTTCTGCATGGGCAGTCGATTAGCCCATTTGCTGCTGCATTTTATTTTCCCGGAAGAAGATCGGCATCCGGCAGGACCTTCCAGCGCTGCCGCGGCTCGCCGGCGGCCGGTTCGCCAAGCTGCAGCTTTGTCCCATCGGCCGATACCTCCAGCGCCTGGCCGTTATGCACGGAGTATACCGTGACGACAGCGTCTCCTTGGTACTCCACTCGCCAGCGCTGGTTGTTGTAGCCGAGGTAGTCGTACAGCTGCAGCCGGCCCTGCCCCGTGTCGAGGTCCAGCGCTTTGCCCGCTTGGGTCCGGATGGACCATGTCCCGTCCCCGTTAGGAACGAAAACCCATACCTGCGGGGAAGCCCCTTCAGGGCCGCCCACGGTTACCGGTTCGCCATTTTGCGATTCTGCAGCAAACAGTGCCAGGCCGGAAGCCTCATTCACCAGCGTCGTTTCGGCCAGCTCGGCATCAGCCATCCCGCTCACCGTCACCTGCTGGTAAAACGCCTGCCCGCCGAACACGTTCACGCCGAAGTGCCCCTCAGCAAACGTGCCGTCCTTCACGTCGAAGACTTGCCCCCCGTCCACTTCCGCCCGGATCTGAGGCCCCTTCGCCTCGATGCGGATATGGTACGTTTTGCCTGGCTGAATGAACCTGGGGACCTTGGCCAGCACCTGCCTGTCCTCAAACCGCCCGTCTACTTTATAGAAGAGTCGAATGGCCTTCAGGTTCGGATCGAGATTGAAATAATACCCGCTGCGGCCGTCAGCGCTCGCCCGGAACAGGATCGAGCCCGCACCTCCTGTCTCCCCCAGCGTCATGTCGGCTTCCAGGGTAAAATCCCCGGCCTGCTCCTTCGCCATGTAGTTCGCATCGCTTGTATAGCTGCCCCGGATACCGCGTTCGGTCACGACCCACCGCGATGCCGACAAATCCGACTTCCAGCCTGTCAGGTTCGTCGTAAACGTCCCGTCGGTGACGTTTACGACGCAGCGGGCCGAAGCCTTCCCGTTCGGCGACACGGCCGTAATGACGGCCGTTCCCGCCTTATTCGCTCGAAGCACCGCTTTCCCCGGAGATTCCCCCTGATTGGAGGAAGTCACCTGCACGACGCCGGTATTGCTGGACTTCCATACCAGCGGCAGATGGCTTGCTCCAGAGGATTCCAAGTAAGATGCATACAATTTCTCCTCATCCCCCTTAGACAATTCCAGCTCTTTCCGATCCAGGATGATCGAGGAGCCCGTCTTCCGTCCTTCGCGCCATACATTGTCCAGCGCATGCACCTGCAAGGATGCGAGCTTCACTTTACCTCCCTTGGTATAGAAGCTCATGCCCCGCCGGGCCGGATCCGGAAAAATCAGGTCGGAAAAGACGACCCTGCCGTCATTGCCGAACACCTCCACCGACGATTCATCCACAAGGATCCGCAGGCGGATGCGGCTGCCGTCCGGCTGGAGCGCGGCCTCATGCCTCGTTTGCAGCAGGCTCGAGTAATCGGTAACGCCGGATGACGAGCGGTCCACAAATAGTTTCTGCTCGGCAGTCTTGTACCCGATCATCGTCTTCTGCCCGCCGCCTTCGCGGACCGTAAATCCGAATTCAGCTGCGGCTCCGCTTTGCGGCAGCTCGATGTCGGCTTCAATTTCATAGGCGCCTGCTGAAATTTCTCCAAGCACGTTCGCTGCCGATTCGCTAACCTCACGGTTTTTCACGTTGAACAAAGTGCTGCGCAGCCCGGCAAGCTCCCGGATCGGCGACTGGAACAGCCGGATACCGTTATCCGTCGTATGCAGCGTGACCTCCCTCGGTACGGTCATTTGCCCCTTCCAGCCTTCCGTCGGGAAGCTGAACGGATAATCCCAGTTCGTCATCCAGGCCAGCAGAATCCGTCGCCCGTCCGGCGTGCCGGAGAAAGACATTGAGGCATAAAATTCTTTGCCCCAATCCGTCTTCAGCACGGTTCCCGCCGGATTGTCGTTCGCGAATTTCCCTTCCGGTGTCAGCTCCCCGATAAAATACTCCGCGTCCGAGCCCTGCGTTTTCGGATTCGCGCCAGTGCTGATCATCAGCACCCATTTGCGCCGGTCCGTGCCGTCTACCGGAAGCTGAAACAGGTCCGGGCACTCCCACACCCCGCCGCGTACGTACTCCCCGTATCCGAAATTGTCGGTCAGCGTCCAGTCGATCAAATTGCGGGAGGTAAAAAAACGGATGTGATCGCCGCCGGAGACGACCATAACCCAGCGGCCGTTCGCCTGATCCCGGACGACCTTGGGGTCGCGGAAGTCCCAGCCGCCCGGGTCGGCACCGTTTTTGCCGGGATTATCGATCACGACCGGGTGCTCCGCCGAGTACTGCCAGGTCCGTCCCTGATCGGTGCTGTAGGCCAGTCCGATCTTTTGGTTGCCGTTCGGCAGATCCGGCGAATAGGAAGTATAGTACGCGATCAGCCCCTTGCCGCCTGAGCTTCCGAACAATCCGGAAGCGTTCGTCGTGTCGACCACGGCCGAGCCTGACCAGACATGCCCCAGATCGTTCCAGGGCAGGGCGATCGGCAGCTGCTTCCAGTGCAGCAGGTCACGGCTGACGGCATGCGCCCACTGTCCTCCATCCTGATGGAACAGATGGTATTCCCCTTCAAAATAAACGAGACCGTTCGGGTCGCTTGCCGACCCCCGGATCGGGCTGTAATGGTACTCCGGCCGGTATGTTTCCGTATAGTATTCGGAGTCAAGCGTGACATAGGCATCCTGGACGTATGCCGTGCCTTCTCTTACAACCAGTCCGGTATATCCGGCCGAATAACTGTCGTCCGTCACGTTCACGGCGGCGGGAGCATAACCGTCCACAAACACCTGAATCCTCGGCCCGACCGCCTGAATCTCCAGATGATGCTTGGCGTTTGGCGAATCGGGGTAAACGCTAGTCGAGGCGTTGATGAGAGATCCGTCCATTTTCCGCAGCAGTACTTGTACCCCGCTTCCTTGGTGCTGCAGCACAGCTTCATATCCTGCGGTTCCCTCCGCATTTGTCCGAATCAGCAGTCCCGCGGATGAGGCTTCACCCAGTGTGACATTGCCTTCATAGACGGCGTCCGCAGCAATGTTCCGGTATACCCGTAACGCGGGTTTTCCGGTCGTTCCCGTTCCTTTAAGCCCTTTGAGATCGGGCTGCCAGCGTCCAGTTGAAGCGAGCACGCCGTCCAGATTGCCGGCAAGGCTTCCGACCTTCACATTCTGAAATACGGCGGAACCGTTCCACACATGAAGCCCAAGATATCCGGAAGCATAAGCGGTATCAACCGCACGGATGACGGGCTGATACTGGCTGCCCCAATACACCTGCAGGCTCGTTCCCTCAGCCTTCACTTTCAGGTGATAGATTTCGCCGACCTTCAGCGGCACCTGACGTTCTTCCTGGATCCCTCCTCCGGCTGCGTTTTTCAAGCGGATGATGCCCGACGACGGCACGATTTGCAGCATGTATGAAGACCAGCCGTCGCTGCTAGAGCGGAAAAGCAGCGAAGCATCGGCCTCGGCGTTTTGGATCATGACATCGGCTTCGTAGATAAAATCGTCCGCCTTCGTGCTGGAGACCGCCATCACGTTCTCCTGCGGATCGGAAGCCAGCTTCAGCCCCTCCGCCGTCTGCTCAAGCTTGCCCTTGCCCTGGACCTGCCAGCCTTCCAGGTTCGTATTGACGCTCGCCGCCATCCTGTCCGCCTCCTTTGTTAATGCAGCTGCTGCGCCGTTAACTTTAACTTCGGTATCTGCAGGCATCGCCCACCCCCGCCCTTCGTCAGACTCATACAGCAGGATGGACGCACATGCCAAAATTCCGGCCAGGCACGCGGACAGCCTCTTTCTTGCTGATCTCATCAACACTCCTCCTTATCATCAGAACAATGTAAAAATGACATATAAACGAAGACAAGCTTATACATGAAACATATCTGTGCATGAAAATAAACCTGTGCATGAAAATAAACCTGTGCATGAAAACAAAGCGGCGCATGAAGACAAGCCTAATGCATGAAAACAACATTATTGATTGTAACCGCTTACATTACGCGGCGTTAAACTGGCGTTTTCCTTTAAGCAAACGGTGAATGCACTCAAATCGGACATGAACGATGTCTGAACTGAGCTAGACTGGACTTAGGTTAGTGAGAAACCGAACACGACTGCCGAGTATATTCAAGGCTTGTCCTTGGTTTGTCCTTGGTTTGTCCTTGGTTAGTCCCTGGCTTGTCCTTGGCTTGTCCTTGGCTTGTCCCTGTCTCGCCAAAACCTGTCCAGCATCATCTCAGTTGTTCCTCCCAGCCTTATTCGGCTCTGCACGATATGTATACCGTTTGTACCGTCGCCCGCTTTCGGGCAGCCGGCCTGTACTGCGGCTGGCTGCCCCCAAGCGAGGGCGGGAATGAACCAAAGTTTTGCTGCAGGCTCTTACACCTTCTTACCGGATGCCTCCAGCGCCTGAAGCCCAAGCGCAAGTGTGCCGTATAATCCGGCTTGGCCGCCGAGTCCGGGCGGAACGATGTAACCGTCGATTCCGTCCGTGAGCTCCAAGGCGTCCACGTAGCCGTTCAGGCTCCGCTGAACCTCTTGGCGGATCAGCGGGAGGAGCTGCGGCTGCTGCATGACGCCCCCGCCCAGGATGACCTTCTCCGGCGAGAGCATCAGGACCGCCGCCGTGACCGCCTGGGCGACATAATACGCCTCGAAGGTCCAGGCCGCGTGATCCGCGGGCAGCTGCGGCCCCTTCACTCCCCACCGCGCTTCCAGCGCCGGCCCGGCGGCCATCCCCTCCAGGCAGTCCCCGTGATACGGGCACGCCCCCGGGAAGCCGTCCTCCGGATGACGGCGGACCGGAATATGCCCGCCTTCCGGATGGACGAGCCCGTGAACGGGCCGGCCGCCGGCGTTCACGCCGACACCAACGCCGGTGCCGATCGTGAAGTACGCGCAGCTGCCCAGCCCGCGGGCCGCTCCCCACAGCGCCTCGCCGCAGGCGGCGGCATTCACATCCGTGTCCCATCCATAAGGGACGTCGAAGTGCCGCTTCAGCTCCGCGAGCAAGGGATAATGCGCCCATCCCAGCTTAGGGGTGGTCGTGATGCTTCCATACCCCGGGCTGCCGGGGTGAAGGTCGATCGGGCCAAACGATCCGATCCCGATCGCTTCCGGCTGGCGATCTTTGAAATAAGCGATGACCCGGGGCATCGTTTCTTCAGGCCGTCCCGTCGGAAAGCTGATGCTCTCGCTGATTTGCCCGTGTTCGTTTCCGATGCCGCAGACGAATTTCGTTCCACCCGCTTCAATGGCTCCGATGCGCATGATGATGTGCCTCTCTTTTCAAATTTTTATCGGTCGATGGATTAGGATTCTCCATTGGATCAAGCTTCGTATTTAAAAGTACTTATTTATAAGGTTGTTATTTAAATAGAAAGATCGTAAATGTCGAGCGATTCGACGAGCGCCTCCTCATCGTCTACCTTGAGGGACAATCCGGTGGATGCCTGATCCGGATAGATCAGGTCGGTGAGAACCGCACGACCACCGCCCGCGAACACCTCTACCGAAGACCGGTCGATCAGGATTCGCAGTTCCACCGTTCCGTCCGCCTCATCGAGAACGGCCGCATGCCTGCCGGCAAATAGCGGATGAAAGTCTGCCGCTCCCGCCCGGGTCCGGTCTATATAGACTTCACCGGCCGCTCCGCTGTAACCGATCACCGTCTCCTGACCGCGGCCAGCCCGCACCTTCAGCTCCAGCGATTGGGCGGATCCTAAGCGAATCCGAATCTCTCCGCTCTCCAGCTGTAAATCGCCCAGCTGCGCGGAGGCCTGAGCAGCCGTTACCCGCTTCAGGGACAGAAGCTCCTTGCGGTATCCCTCCAATTCCCGGGCGGGCTGCTGGATCAGCTCGGCCGAACCGTGGCGCAGCTCCAGCTTGAGCTCCCGCGGCACGGTCATCGCGCCCCGCCACACGCCGGTCGGCGTCTGATTGGCATATTTCCAGTTGCTCATCCAGCCGACAAACAGGCGCCTGCCGTCCTCGGCCGGCACATCCGACCAGCTGACGCCGGCGTAGTTGTCCCGGCCATAATCGATCCATCTCACGCGGGTCTGCGATACGGCATCCGGCGTAAAGTGTTCCCCATCGAAGTCTCCGGTAAAATATTGCGTGCGTGACCCCTCCGCCAACTCCGGATGATCGCCGATGCTGACGAGCATCACCCACTTCGTCAGGCCCGGGTCCCCGTCCACCTGCAGCGGAAACAGGTCGGGACACTCCCACACGCCGTCATGGCTGCCGATGCCTTCCCCGAATTCGCTGGACAGCGTCCAGTTGATCAGGTTCGGCGAACGGTACAGACAGACGGTCTGGCCGCAGGCAACAATCATCACCCACTGTGAGGAAGCCTCATGCCAGAATACTTTCGGATCGCGGAAGTCCACGAAGGTGTCATGCGACAGCACCGGGTTGCCGGCATACTTCGTCCAGGTCCGTCCCGCATCCGTGCTGTATGCCAGGCTCTGGCGCTGCACCGGCGCTTCGCCCTCCGGTCCTTCGGCATGCTGCGTAAAAATGGCGACAAGCCCCGGCTCCCCGCCGAAAAAGCCGGTCGTGTTATTCCAGTCGACCACGGCGCTGCCGGAGAAAATTGTGCCAAACTCGTCCGGCGCCAAGGCGATCGGGAGTTCTTCCCAGACGACCAGATCCCGGCTGACCGCGTGTCCCCAATGCATCGGTCCCCAGGTGTTCCCGAAGGGATGATGCTGGTAAAACAGGTGGTATTCCCCCTGGAAATAGACCATTCCATTGGGGTCGTTCATCCAGTGTTCTTTCGGGGAAAAGTGATACCCCCCGCGGTAGTTGTGCGATATGAATGTGGACATCAGCTGTGCTCCTTTGAATTACATGTTTTATTTGCAGCAGACCCGGCCGCATTTTTGCCCAAAGGCATCTGGCGGCCGCATCCGGATTCTGCACTGCTAACGTTTATGCGCCAAGCAAGTGCGGATATGTTGTTTTTTATTCAACCTTTATTGCGCGCTGCGGTCATACCCCGCCTGCTTGATCTTCAGCCAATCCTGCAGCCCCAGCCGGTTCAGCTCTTTGAGGTAGGCATCCCACTCCTGATCGACTTTGCCGTTCTGGTACCACTCGGTGCGCTTCCGCTCGAGATAGGCGAACATGTCGGTCTGGATGGTAGACAGCCGGTCCAGCTCATCGATGGAGAAGAAGACGTTCGGATACGTATTTTTCGCCTTCATATGCGGCACCATCACGTCCTTCAGCAGTTTAAGACGCCATGCCGCGTCGTCCGGCATCGTCGTGTATTTGCCGTAGTACTCGTCGAGGATGGCCAGCGGACCGGCGATGCTCGTCTTTTGCCGCAGCTCCACAGGGGCTGTGCCTTCCAGCGGCAGATGCTTCAGCATGCCCTTGGCTTCGTCGAATTCGAAAATGTTCTGCTGCGTCTGATCCCCGTACGTCCCCCAGTTATCCTGAACGGACTGCAGCGGATCGTAGAGCTGATCGACCCATTTGGCCGTCTCCTCCAAATGTTTGTTGCTGCTTGTGATGACCATGCGTCCGCGGTCCAGGCCGATGCCGTTCGTGCGAGTCACGTTGACTTCGCCGCTTGGTCCTGCCAGCGGAGGCATCACGTCATACGTATCGTTCATGCCGGTGATGTTGGCCTTATCCCATGTAAAATACAGTCCGTACCGGTTATCCTTGCCTTTCGCCAAATAGGTGTTCCAGTCCTGCTGGAAGGACTCGATATCGATCAGCCCCTCCTGGTACAGCTCGTGAATGTACTTGATCGATCCCTTATAACCTTCTTCCGCCGCAGTGAAGACAACCTTGCCGTCATCGGTCACGACGGTGTGGTCCCAGTTCTCCCCGAGCCCGAAAGAACCGTACAGGAAGGCCAGATCTTCCCCGCCCGGCTTATTGATAAAGGAGAGCGGAATTTCGTCCGCCTTGCCGTTGCCGTTCGGGTCCTGCGTTTTGAAGGCGATCAGCACCTTTTTCAGCTCCTCGGTGGTCTTCGGCATGGACAGCCCCAGCTTTTTCAGCCACTCCACATTGATCCACGGCAGGTCGTCCACAGACTGAATCCGTTCCTTGCCGGAGCCCAGCTCCTCGATCCATGGGAAAGAATAGATGTGGCCGTCAGGCGCGGTGATCATCTTTTTATATTCCGGCGCCTGCTCCAGCACCTTTTTGAAGTTCGGCATATGCTGCTCGATCAGATCGTCGAGGGGAATGATTACCCCGTCCTTGGCCAGCTTCAGCAGGTCATAATCGCCATACCCGGAATCAAAAATCGCATCCGGCAGATCACCGCTGGCCACGGCCAGGTTTCTTTTCTCCGTAAAAACGTCGTTCGTGTAATTTTTCCAATGGATATGAATGCCGGTCTTCTCTTCCAGCCGCTTATTGATGAGCTTGTCGTTCGGGTCCGCGGGTGCCAGCGGCGAGCTCTGCGTCAGAAAATTGAGGGTGACTTTCCCGTCAGGCGACTCCTTGGCGTCTCCGCCGCTTCCTCCGCAGCCGGACAAGAGCAGCAGCGCCGCGAGCGCTGAAACGGATGCCGTCATGGCAGCAGCCTTGCGATTTCTCTTTTTGTTCATCGTTATGACCTCCAAAGGATTAGAATGGATCAGTGCCATGTATGTTCAGGCCGTCCCTATTTCAGGGAACCGACCATCACACCTTTTTCGAAATACTTTTGGAAAAACGGATACATGACGAGCAGCGGCAGACTGGAAATGACGATCGCCGAATATTTGATCATTTCCGAGAGGCGCTTGAGCTCGTTCATCGCCAGCTGGTCGCTGATCATGCCCGGCGCCGCCTGGTTCTGGATCAGGATCGAGCGCAGCACGAGCTGCAACGGATGAAGCTTCGCGTCCTCCAGGTAAATCATCGCGTCGAAATAGGAATTCCACTGCCCGACAAAAGCATAGAGAGCCAGCACAAAAATAATCGGTTTGGAGAGCGGCAGCACGATCCGGAAAAAAATGCCCGCCTCCGTCGCGCCGTCGACGTTGGCCGCCTCTCTCAGCTCATTCGGCACGCCTTTGAAAAAGGTCCGGGACAGGATGATATTCCAAACATTGACCGCACCCGGAATGATGATGGCCCACACCGTATCCAGCATGCCAAGCTGCTTGACGAGCAGGTATGTAGGAATCAGACCCCCGCCGAAAAACATCGTGATCACAAACAGCGTCATAAAAATTTTCCGGCCCGCCAGCCGGGAATCAGACAAGGCATAGCCTGCGCATACCGATACAGTCACGGTAACGAGGGCAAATGCAGCGGAGTAAAATACGGAATTGCCGAAGCCCCGCAGCATAGCCGGGTTGGACAATATTTTCCGGTAGCCCTCCAGGCTCCAGTCCGAGATGCGAAACGACAGGCCCTGATTCAGCAGCACGGTCGGATCCATAAATGACGCCACCACGACGTAAACGAGCGGTACGACGATCAGCAGCACCGCCACCGTCAGGAACAGGCCGTTCAGAATCAGCAGAAACCGGTCGAACGGCGAATGTTTAACAGCCATAGTTGATAAGCTCCTTCCTAATAAAGTCCTTCGCCCTCATTAAGCTTCTTGACGATAAAGTTGACCGTGAGCAGCAGCACGACGTTGATCACCGAGTTGAACAGGCCAACCGCCGCGGAATACGCATAGTCGCCGGACTGCAAACCGACCTTGTACACATAGGTGGCGATGATCTCGGAAGCCGGGAGATTCATCGAGGTCTGCATCAGGTACGCTTTTTCAAACCCGATCGACATGATGCCTCCCGCCGCCAAAATGAACACGATGGCCATGATCGGCCGGATCGTCGGCAGATCGATGTGGCGGATGCGCTGGAGCAGGTTCGCCCCGTCCAGGCTTGCCGCATTGTGCAGCTCCGGGTCGACGTTCGCCAGAGCAGCCACGTAAATGATCGATGCCCAGCCGGCGCCCTGCCAGATGTCGGAGAGGATGTAGATCCAGCGGAAATATTTCGGCTCGGACATAAACATCAGCGGCTCTCCCGTGATCCATGTCAGCAGATGGTTGACCGGTCCCGTCGGGGACAAAAAGATGAACAGCATGCCCACGATGACAACCGCCGAAATGAAGTTCGGCGCGTACAGAAACAGCTGAACGTTCTTCTTCACGCCCGCCCTCCGGACCTGATTGAGCATGAGCGCCAGCAGGATCGGCACGGGAAAGCTGAAAATCAGTCCGAAGAAACTGAGTTTAAGCGTATTCAAAAAGATGACGTCGAAATTAGGCGAGGAGAGAAACTTCTCAAAATGCTTCAGGCCGACCCATTCGCTGCCCATGATGCCCTTGATTGGGCTGAAATCCTTAAAGGCGATAATCGCCCCGTACATCGGGACATATTTGAAAATCAGGGTCAGAATAAGCGCCGGAGCCAACAGCACGTACAGAAAATAATGCTTTCTGACCGTCTGCAGCACCCGCCCCGCAGAGCTCTTCCTCCTCACTGCCGCCGCCCTTGGATCCACTTCTACCGTATTTTCCAAAACCGTGACCTCCGTTCTTTGCACAAAAAGTTTACATGCAGCATACCGTAAGGGCTTACATTCGCACCTGCACCGTATCGCTGCTTTTACAATTTAGCAGACGATGTAATCTTCGTCAATAATTTTTGTAAATATTTATTTGTGCAATTGACAAATATAATTTGTTCATATAGGTTCAATGTTTTGCTGAAATGTCACTTTTTCACGTCAATTCAGGGACCAACTATATCTTTCCAAAGCGTGGTCTGTCCGTTCCGATTCTACTGTGTGTATAATAATTGCCTATGTAAAGTCATCCACCTGTGTTGCATGCCATTTTGCACAATGAAGGCGTTATATATTTGTGCATTTGTAAAGTTAACATTGCTATTTGAAGCAATCTGGTATACATTGGTCATAGGATACCTGAGATCGAATGCATGCAGGTTTATGAGAGGAACTTGCTTCCGTACAAATAATCGTTAGAGGTGAATATCGAATACATGGGGAAAGAGAAAGTCACCATTCAGGATATCGCCGATGCGCTGGGCATTTCCCGGAACACGGCGTCCAAAGCGCTGAACGGCAGCGACAGCATACCGGGCGAGACACGCAACCGGGTCATTAAGAAAGCGATCGAGCTGAAGTACAAGCAGTTTGCTTACATGGAAAGCGAAAGCCTGATGCCGAAAAACCCCGGCAATATCGCCCTGCTGACGCAAAACATGCCCAGCATGTCGCATTTCGGGGCCAAGCTGATCAGCGGACTGGAGAAACGCATCAGCAGCGAAGGCTACAATTTGTCCATCCATATCGTAAGGGACATCGAGCGAAGCTCCCTCCAGCTTCCGAACAATTTTGAAGCGTCCAAGGTGGACGGCATCATCTGCATCGAACTGTTCGACATGGCATACAGCAAGCTCATTACGAGCCTGGGGCTCCCGACCATATTCATCGACTGCGCGGCGGACATGTCTTATCCCGACCTTGAAGCCGACCTGCTACTGATGGAAAACGAACACAGCACCTATTTCATGACCAAACGGCTTATCAAGGACGGCTGCGGCTCGCTCGGTTTTATCGGCGACTACAACCACTGTAAAAGCTTCAACGAGCGCTGGGCCGGCTTTAACCGGGCTCTTGTAGAAGCGGGAATTCCGCTGGACCGCAGCCAGTGCGTTCTGGAACCGGACCGCGAATTTTTCTCGGAATCCGACTGGATGGAGCAGCGGCTGGACAAGATGCCAGGCACGCCCTCGGGCTTTGTATGCGCGAATGACTTTATCGCGGTCAACGTGATGAAGGCTTTGAAGAACCGTCAGATCGCCATTCCGGAGAAAATCGTCGTGGCCGGATTCGACGATGCGCCCGAATCGCGCATTGTCGAGCCTCGTTTGACGACCGTGCACATCTATAGTGACGAGATGGGCATCACCGCCGCCAATATGCTGCTCTCCCGGATTAAGGAGCCGGAGCAGCCTTACCAGGTCACGCATATCCAGACCAAGCCGCTGTTCCGGGAGTCGACGCAAGCCGCCCGGTAATCCAGGCTCCCAGGTAGCATGGTACAAGAACAAGTTAAGAAAGCAGGCTGTTTCCTTAAATGCCTCAATCGAAGAACCAATCCGGTTACATCCTACGAATATCCGCAGTCCGGCGCTTCGCAGTACAGCAGCCGGGCTTTTTTTGATGAAAGCCATTCATTTGATCCTATCGGCTGCTGGGCTATCCAAAGACCGCACAAATGAACAGGCGGAACGGACTCGATTGAGATAACGTAACTGGTGAAGGATTTTTCAAACTTGATTCATGAAAAGGAGACTCAGAGATGGTAAATGAAACGAAACCATTTTGGTTTAAGCGGCTGCCGGCCCTTGCATCGCATCCTGCGGTATGGGCTTCCCATATCGCCCAGCACTGGAATATGGAGGCGTTCCGTCCCCAGAACCCCATGGATCCCGAGAAAGTACGGCTTGCTCTCCGTCATTTCATGCCCGAACTGCTCCCCGAGTACGAAGCTCTGTTATCCGTCTCGCCAAACCGTCCCGGTGAGGCACAACTGCTAGCCATGTATAACCTCCCTCCCTTCTTCTCCGGCTGCAGCAACTCGATCTCCCACCGATCAGGCCATCATACTTTAATCCGAAATTACGACTTCAGCTTGGACGGGTTCAGCGGCGTATTCCGTTACGAGCCATTGCCTGATGGAGGGTGGATCATGGGTTCCGCCGAAGGCGGCTGGGGCTATCTCGATGGCCTGAACCATCACGGTCTCGCAGCGGCCATTACGTTTGGCGGGGACTTCTCGGTAGGTAACGGTTTCAGCATTCCGCTCATTGTCCGCTATCTCTTGGCCACTTCGGCAACGGTTCCTGAGGCAGTGGAACGTCTGAACTCGATCCCCCATAGGCTTGTTCAAAACATCTCGCTCTTGGATCGGAAGGGCTGTTTCAGCGTCGTCTACACTTCGCCGGAAGGCGTGAGCGCAGCTGACGGTCTCATTTGCTGCACGAATCATCAGAGGCACGTTCGAGATTCCGCGCACGACGAACACCGGACCGTGGAGCGGTTCGACCATCTCCTCAGAAAGGGCGGTGCCGTATCGCCTCAGGATTTTCATAAAGAGCCGTTGTATCATCGCAAGTTTTCCAATCATTTCGGCACGCTATATACCGTCGAAATCGATCCTGTAACGGAAACGGTTCATTATCACTGGCCTGAAGGACAACAGCTTCTCGCCACGCCGGCGTCACCAGAGGCTGAGATTCACATTCAGTTGTCCGAGAAATAGGCGGTAGGATATAGCATTTCTCTCAGGGAGGTATAAAAGCGAAACTAAATAGCCAGTCGCCGATTAATGATCGACGACTGGCTGCTTAAACGTGCAAGGTGTTTTGATCCCTGTCTTATCAACGGGGTCAGTCCCCTTGTACGGTTGTTTTTTTTGAGAAATCCAGCAGCGATCTTCCGGATGATACCAAACTTGTTATCTCGCTTCTTTTTTTTCCGTTAAGAAGTAGAGCAAAGCAAGCACCGGAAAAAGAACGCCAAGCCATATGGCCGCTTCCCATCCGCCTTGTGCATACGCCCATCCGCCTACTGCGGAACCAATAGCCCCGCCGGCGAAAAAGATAGCCATGAACAAGCCGTTCAGCCGGCTGCGAAGCTCTGCACCCAGTGCGAAAATGGAGCGCTGCCCGAGCACCAGATTGGCGGAAACAGCCATATCCAGTACAATGGCGGCCACGACCAGGCTGATGATGGATAGCAGGGAACCGCCATGGATCACAATAGGCAGGAGCATGGAAACGACCGCAAGCCCAAGGGCGATCCCTGTACCGGGACGGATCCACCCTTTATCGGCAAGGCGGCCGGCAACCGGCGCAGCCGCCGCTCCGGCTACCCCTACCAAGGCGAACAGGGCGACCCCTGTCTGGGAAAAATGAAATGCCGGGCTGACCAGCAGCATAGGAACCGTTGTCCAAAACAGGCTGAAGGAAGCAAACAGAAACGCGTGGTAAAGAGCTCTGCGCCGCAAAATCGGCGTCGTTTTCAGCAGCTTCAGCATCGACGACAGGATCTCCGGGTAACTGATGGATGTTTGCGGACGTCTTGCCGGAAGCGCCTTGGCCAGCACCAGCGCAAGCACGAGAATCAGAACGGCGGACAGAATAAAGATGGCGTGCCATCCAAGGAAGTCTTCCACCAAGCTGGCCGCCGGACGGGCGAGCATGATGCCAAGGAGCAGGCCGCTCATGACATTCCCCACATTGCGCCCCCGCGTTTCCTCAGGAGACAGATGGGCTGCATAAGGAACCAGAACCTGGGCGGCAACGGACCCTACGCCGATAAAAAGCGACGCCGCAAGAAACAAAGCCGCGTTACGGACTTCAGCAGCGATGAGAAGCACAACCACGTTAAAGATCAGCAGGGTGACCACAAGCTTGCGGTTTTCGAGCAAATCTCCTAAGGGCACGATCAATAACAGGCCGATTCCGTAACCGATTTGAGTTAAGGTGACGATCAATCCCGCCGCCCCGGAGGATAATCCCAGGGCTGAGCTGATCGATCCTACGAGAGGCTGGGCATAATACAGGTTGGCAGCGATGATGCCGCAAGCGACGGCGAGGATCAGGTTGATCCAAGATGAAACGGCAGCGGCCTGAGGCTTTTCTTTTGCGATGGTACTCATAACATTTCTCCTTTGTTTGTAAGGCATCCCTTTTTCGGAACAATCGTTCCAGTTTAGGAACAGTCCGCCCATGTTTTTTAACAAAAAAATATTTTTTGTCAGAAATTCATTTTTCGGAACAGTCGTTCCGATATAGCTAAAAAAATGCCTGCCGACGTTTCTTCGCAGAAGTCGGACCGCTAGCGGAAGTTTTTGTTGCCGATCAGGAAGCAGAGGCTTCGTTACAGCATGCCCAGCACCATTTCGATCATCTCCCGCGCCTTCGTGCTGTCCTGCTGAATTTTCGCCACCACGTTAACGCTGTGGTTGAGATTGAGCAGCATGAACGATAAGAGACGAATGTCTTTGTCGGGAGAAATTTCTCCGGTCTCCTGCCCTCTCTTTAATTTTTCGTAAAACAGCCGTTCCAGTTCATCAAAGCTATTCTTGACCATGTTCTGCAGCGGTTCGTCCATGGCGTCGAAACTCAGGGCTGCGTTCGTAATCATGCATCCATTGGGAAGGACTTCGTCCTGCGCGGCAAAAGCACTCGTGATATGAATCTCGAAATACTGCCGGATGCCCTCAATGGCGGTAGGAGCGGCGATTAACACATCCCGCTTTCTTTGCGACATCTTTTTGTAGTGCTGGATCGCCTCGTAATACAGGGACTGCTTATCCTGGAACGTTTCATACAAACTGGAACGGCTAAGACCCATCGCTTCCAGCAAATCCGGTATGCTCGTCGCTTCGTAACCTTTCTTCCAGAACACCGTCATCGCTTTGCGGAGCACTTGATCCCGGTCAAATTCTTTGGTGCGTCCCATCGGCGCCACCTCCCTTTGAGCACAAGTATATACGAACTGGAACGAGTAGTCCAGTATTTTTTCAGCATCGTATACAACATGCAGGCCGCCGGTGTTTCGACGGCCTGCTGCATTCAACAGATCATTTTCCAAGGGATCTGGGATTCAGACTCCTAGATGATGTATATTTTTACTGCTGTTTAACCGCCTCCCCAGCCCACTCTTCCCCGCCTGCTTTTCTTGCCTTCACCGGATGATCCAGCGAAGCTTCGGCGATATCCTCATACGCCCAATACGCAGCAGGCACATCGCTCCAAGGCAGCGCGGCCGTTCCATAGAGCGGCCCGCGGCCGAGCGCGCGGTTCAGTGCCGTTACCGCCTCCGCGCGCGTCAGCGCCTTGGACGGGCGGAAGGTGCCGTCCGGGTAGCCGTTCAGAATGCCGGATCCCTGCGCCTTCGCGATAGCGCTCTCCGCCCAGTGGCCCGCGGTATCGCGGAAGCCGCTGCCCGCCGCGGAAGCACCCGGCTTCAGCCGGCTGGCCAGCGTGGCCATTTCGGCGCGTGTGATAGCCTTTTCCGGCTTGAAGGTGCCGTCTTCATAACCCTTCATCAAGCCCGCACCCGTTACGGCAGCAATAGCTTTCCCGGCCCAGAAGCCGTCCTTCACGTCGCGGAACGTGCTGGCTGCCGTGCCGGCCTTATCGCCTGCTGCCTGCGGAGCCGCTTTGGACAGAATGGCCGCCATCTCGGCGCGCGTAACCGGCTGATCCGGCCGGAAGGTGCTGTCCGGATATCCCTGAATATATGCGGTATGCCGCTCATTCGGAGTATCGTCCTGAGCCCCGGGTTCAGGTGTGAACGGAGGCGCTGCCGCTCCTGACGATGATCCCCCCGAGCTTGATCCCGGGCCAGGTGCTGTTGGACCGGGCGGCCCTGTTGGCGGGTTCGGCGTGCCGGGATCTACCGGGCCTGTGCCCGCCGCAGGCACAGTGAATTTCAGCTGGTCCACGAGCATCAGATCGCCCGATTTTTTCACCGCCCTCAACGTATGTGTTCCGTCAGTCAAACCGGAAATACGGTATAAAGGCTGTAATACCAGGCGCTGATCGCTGTGGGCGCTGACGGTCTTCTTCAGCACGCCATCCACGTACACGTCGATGTCTCCCAGAGCCGGTCCAACGGGACCCGCCAACTCCACGCCCGTCCCTTTGAACGTATAGGCGAGTTCATCGCCGTTCGCTGCCGTATAATGCACGTCGTTCTGATAATCCCCATCGAACGCGAATGCCAGCTGCAGCGTTCCGGCCGGCTGGGCGGCCAGATAAGCTTTGCTTAGAATCACCCGGCTGCCTTCAACCGTATAATCGGTTCCTTCGACGAGCCGGTTCTTCCCGTTCGCTATGCCGCTGAACAATTGCGGCTGCTGCAGCAAGGTGACCGCCACATCCTTCTGGTTCGCGGCGGACTTGTCGAACACGGCCGATACCGGGCTGATCAAGTCGGGGATTTCAACCTTGAGCATATCCACCAGCATGAAGCGGCCGGATTTCTTCACGACCTTCAGCGTATGAAACCCTTCCTTCAGCCCGCTCACGCTGTACAGTTTCTGCTGCGGCTGGCGCTGCTCGCTGAATGAGCTCACGGTTTTCTTAAACTCGCCGTCCAGGTAAATATCCATGTCTCCCTGCGACGGGTCGATCTCGGTAAAAAACTGGATGCCCGTTCCCCGGAACGTATGCTCAAAGAAATCACCGTTGGCTTCCGTATAGTGCACATCGTCCTTGTAGTCACCGAAGTTCCTTCCGGTGCTGCGGTTCCAGGCTCCATGATAAACAATACCCGGATCGTCATCGTTCAGAGTCGTATAGCGCACCGTCTCCGCCCCAGTTATATGGACGGTCAGCGTCTGGGGATCGCCAGCGCTGAACATAAATTTGAGCATGATGTCGCCACCCGGCAGCCCCGCCAAAAATTCCTTTTTGATCGTCACCGTGTCCTGATCGACGGCATACTCATTCTCCGTCAAAGCCTGCCCCTCGTATTCCACGGCGGTCAAGGTGTTGCCGTTCAGATCCAGCTTCACGGACAAGTCCTGCTGCTGGCCGGCGCTTTTGTCGAAGTTGGTCTCCTTCGGTTCGATCGAGCTGTTCTGCGCTGCTTTGCCGCGGATGTCCACGCTCAGCACCTCGCTGTCTCCACCTTCAAACATAAAGCTAAGCGACGCCGGACCCTCCGGCTGCTTGGCAAGATAAGCTTTACTGATGGTTACCGTGCCGCCGCTTACCGTATAATCGATGCCTTTCTTCAGCACATCGGCGCCGTTCTGAATGGCCGTAAGCGAACCGCTCCCGAGCGTCAGATTCACAGTCAGGTCGGACGGATTGGCGCTCTCCCTGTCATAGCTGGCGGACACCGGGTCGATCAGATGGCTTGCCGTCACCTTCAGCGCGTCCAGCAGCATATATTTGCCCGTTTTTTTGACCGCCTTGATCGTATGCGGACCTTCCGGAAGTCCCGATACGGTGTACACCACCTGCTGCGCCTGCTTGCTGCCTTCCGTATACGTGCTGACCGTTTCCGGTTCAGCCGCTCCGTCCAAATAGACGTCTACATCTCCTTGCTCCGGATCCTTCTCCGTAATCAGGTCAATACCGCTGCCGTTAAAGGCATACTCGAAGAAGTCGCCGTCCGTTTCGGTAAAATGAACATCCCCTTTATAATCACCCGCAGACCGGCCTCCCTGTGATGACCAGCTGCCGCTGTATGTAATTCCAAGATCATTATCGTTGATATACACCGAATGAGTGACCGTCGCTTCTGCGGAAGCAGGGACATCCGCTGCGCTCTTGTCCGAGGAGCTGGAAATCGCCTCTCCGGAGTCAGAAGTCTGGTTGCCCGCGGCTGCATCAGGCTGCTCGGCAACGGATTGGCCGGCGCCATCCGGCTGAATATCACTCGCGGCATCCAACTGAACGCCGCCTGCGTTTTCCTGCTGACCGTCACCAGCTTCCTCCGATTGAACGGCCACTCCTCCTTCCGGTTGAGCTCCACCTGCAGCCTCCGGTTGAACGCCGCCTGTGTCTTGCTCGGACCCTACGCCCTGTATAGATGCGGAGTCTTTAATCGTCACAGCCAGATTTTGCACGGCAGGCGTCTGCTCATAGCCACCGTTCCGCTGCCAGTCTCCGGTATATCGGATGCCCGTGTCGTCGTCATTGACCGCCGACGTTCCTTGGACAGCCGTTACCTTGAACATTCGGGAGGCATGTGGCTCCAAAACGGCTGCGTATCCGTCATCAAAAGTTCCCAGCTCTGAATGGCTCCACAAGTCCCTTACCTTGGCCGAGCCTGTCAGACCAATGTCCTTCCAGCTGACCTTGACTTCGGCACTGCGGCTGCCCAGGTTGAACAAGGCGACGCTGTAAGTACCGTCACCGTTGTTGGCGTACCACACCTGCTGTTGGGTGTCCATCGATACCGGATGGGCAGGGCGCCCCGCCTGATTGACGGCGATCACCTCGTCGTTGGTCAGCAGCTTGAGCCCATAGTCGTCAAGCCGGGTCATATCGTTGCCGATATAGAGCGGCGCCGCCGATATCGCCCAGAATGTCATGGCCGTCTGGCGTTCGTCTTTGGTCAAGCCGTCCATCGAGCCGTTACCGACGTTCAGGGAATCAAAGTCGTTCCAGCCGGTGGCCGGCCCGGCGTCCCTCCACCACACGGCCGCATCTGGGAACAGGCGGGCGATATTGGCCCACTGCGTCAGCCCCACATTGCTGTCATAGGCTTCCACATCCCATTGAATGCGCCAGCCGTTGGCATACTTTTTCCAAAAGTCCACGTAGTTGTGGTCCAGCGCCCACGAGATCTCGAACCAAATGTCGTGGCGTGCCAGCGCCTCGGACCAGGCCTTCACGTCCCCGCGGGAGTCGAGGTTCAGGTTGTTGTTGCCCGATCCCGGCGTGACGCTGTCGAATTTAACGAAATCGATCCCCCAATCCCCGAGCATGTCGGCAATGGAGTCCACATACTTTTGCGCACACGGGTTGCTGAAGTCGATTTTGTACGTGTACGAGTTCCAGGCATCGACGATCTTGAGCGGCTGTGCCGCAATGTCGCGGACCCGGCAGGCGCCGCCCGTCCCATAAACTTCGAGATCTTGCTTATAGGCATCAATCGACAGGCCGGGAATCAGATAAATACCGATTTTCTGCCCGTTATGGTGCACGTAATCGATGACCTCCTGAAATCCGTTCGGATACAGTTTCGTGCTCGGAATCGGCCTGCCGTATTCGTCCATGTCTCCGTTCCAGCCCGCGTCAATATTGATGTAGTTGTATCCGTGGGACTGCAGCTTGTCACGCATCGCGTCGGACTGCTTCTTGATGCTCTCCGCCGACGTCCAGTTGCCCGCAGAATCATACACCTGCATACTGTAGCTGCTCCAGCCCATGTACGGCTTTTGGGCCAATTCCTTGTTTGCCGCTTCGGCCACGTTGAGCTTTTGTCCAGCCCATCCGGTCTGCACCAGTACCAGCATCACCAGCAGGATAAGCCCCATCTTCCTTCCCAACAGCTTCATCATCATTCCATCATCTCCTCCCAGCATGAAAAACTTAGAGGCGCCTTCGCGTTTTACGGATGACCTTATTTCGGACCGCTTGACGGATGCTGGCTTCCAGGACGCTGACGCCACAGACGGCCGGCCACCGAACACGAAATGACAGCGCTTTCTATACTGCTGATGATAGGGACTTCCTCATTTTCTGAACAGGTACATCTGGGTGTTCCGGCGTACACTTTTCCCAAAAAACTGGTGATTTGTCCGGCCAGCAAAGGATTTTTCCAGCCATGGGCGTTCAAAAAAAGCAGCCTTTTCCCAATTCTTCACAGGGTACCAGCTGCCTCAAACCAAAAAACCGGGGAGTCTCCCCGGTTTCCAGAGCACCTGCATTTAAATTGTCCAGCGACTGATTTATTCAGGAACGATTAACGGGAAGTATATCCAGCGTCGACGTGAATCGTCGTTCCCGTGTTTGAGCATCTGGTGAAGCATATCCTTCATGCACAAGGCTGTGCCCGTCAAATGTACTGAGATCAGCCGGTCCCAGTAAGACTCGTCATAATCGGCGGCCGGCTTGTCATCCGCTCTTAAGTTAATTCTATTATGGAATAAAGTCGAGCAGTCCGCTTGGTTTAAATCCTTTTTTTGGATACTAGCTTCGATTGGATGTTCTTCTATACGACATGCGAAAAACCCACTAAATCCCTCGACATTACAAAGTTCCAGCAAACATACCGCAGCCGAGATCCCAATCCCCGGTTACTACGTGCTTCACTTCCCTTTCGATATCTTCTAGCCTATTTTCAAATAAGTTAATTTCATTTTGAATAAAAGATGTTATAATACAGACAGAATTTAACTCGAGGTGACGTGTTGTGCATACCGACAAGACATCGAAAGCGTACCTGCTGCTTCAATTGTTTTGGATTTTTTTCAAAATCGGTCCGGCGACATTTGGCGGCGGTTACGCCATGATGCCGATGATCGAGAAGGAATTCGTCGATAAACGCAAATGGATGAACCGCCAGGAAATGAGCGATTTAATGTCGCTCGCGGGTTCGGCGCCCGGCGGCGTCGGGGTAAACGCTTCGGCTTTTCTGGGATACCGGCTGGGCAAAATCCCCGGCGCTCTGGCGGCCACGCTGGGCATAACACTCCCTACGTTCATCATCGTTTTTCTGCTGAGCGTGTTCTACTCGATGTTCCGCGAAGAACCCAAAGTCCAGGCCGCCTTCAAAGGCATTCACGGCGCTGTCATCGGACTGATCGCAGTGGCCGCGTTCAAAATGGGCAAAAATGCTCTGTTTGACCGGACGACCATCATTACCGCCGCCGGCTCCCTGGCCCTGCTTCTGCTGACCGGACTGAACCCCATGGTTCTAATTGCGGTCGGGCTGGTGCTCGGCATCACCGTTATCCGGCTGAAGAAGCGGCTGGGGCTTCCGGTTCACACCGAGAGGGCAGGCGAGGAGAACGAGTCCGTCATCGAATATTACATCTAGGAGGCGTCCCATGCTGTTCTGGCAGTTATTTGTCTCATTTTTAAAAATCGGGTTTCTCTCCTTCGGCGGAGGTTATGCGGTCATCCCGATGATCCAGTACGAAGTGCAGCAGCACGGGTGGCTGAGTACCGGGGAATTTCAGCGGACCGTATCGATTGCGGGCATGTCGCCCGGCCCGATCGCAACCAACAGCGCGACGCTGATCGGTTACCAGACCGCGGGCCTTGCTGGAGCCGTTACCGCTACCGCCGGTATCGTTCTGCCTTCCCTGCTCATTGTGATCCTGATTGCCGCTTTCTTTTATCGAATGAATGCTAACCCCTGGGTCAAATCCTCCTTTTACGGCCTCCGGCCGATCATTACCGGACTTATCGTCTATGCGGCCATCCACTTCGGTTTCCCCAATCCGTCGGAAGCCATCTATCACTGGACGACCTTCGCCACGCTGCTGATCGGTGTACTGGCGTTTGTCGCGATCACCAGATACAAACTGCATCCGGTGACCGTCATCGTATGCTCGGGCGTTGCGGGAATCGTGCTGTTTTAATTGGGTGAAATTAAATTTCCTATGCCTTTACGGGGACGTTAAATTATAATAGAATGAACTTTCAAAAATAAACTGGGGGAACATCTATGACTACACCACCAAAAAACCCAGCGGCATCAGGAAAAAAAGACCAGTTTTCATCCGCAGGCTTTATCCTGGCCGCCATCGGGAGCTCTGTGGGTCTCGGGAATATGTGGAAATTTCCGTACATCACCGGACAAAACGGCGGCGCAGCCTTCTTTCTGCTCTTTATCGTGTGCTTGATCGTCATTGGTTTACCTGTTTTGCTTGCTGAGCTTGCCATCGGACGCGCGGGCAGAGGCAGTGCGGCCACTTCGTTTGTGAAAGCGGGCGGCAGCAAAGTGTTCGGCCGTCTCGGCCTGCTGCAGGTTATCGCGCCTTTTCTGATTCTGACTTTCTACGTCATCGTCGCGGGTTGGACGCTGCATTACGCCGTGCAGTCTTTCAGCGGACACCTGTACAGCAATCCGGATTTCAAAGGACAGTTCAATTCGTTTATCGGCGGCTACATGCCGATCGTATGGCAAGCTGTCGCTATCCTGATTACCGGCTTTGTCGTGGTCAAAGGGATTTCCGGCGGTATCGAAAAGTTCAACAAAGTGCTGATCCCGGGATTGATCATCCTGCTCATCGTCCTGATGATTCGTGCCGTGTCCCTGCCTGGCGCGGGTGAAGGCGTATCGTTCTTCTTGAATCCAGACTTCTCCAAGCTGACCCCGGAATCGGCGCTAGTCGCTTTGGGACATGCCTTTTTCTCCCTTTCGTTGGGAATGGGCATCCTGCTTACGTATGGTGCTTATGTGGACAAGCGCCAGTCTCTGGGGTCCGCCACGATCGCCATCGGCGCTGGCGACCTGATCTATGCGTTCGTTGCTGGGCTGATCATTTTCCCGACGACCGCTTCGTTCGGTATCGAGCCCGACTCCGGGCCAAGTCTGGTGTTCATCGCCCTGCCGGCCGCCTTCTCGGCCATGCCGTTCGGTGCGTTCTTCGGTGGTCTGTTCTTCGTCCTGCTGGCAATCGCCGCCTTGACGTCGGCGGTATCGCTGCTGGAAGTGCCGGTAACGTACCTGATGGACCGCTGGAAATGGGGCCGTACGAAATCGGTGATCATCATCAGCGTGCTCGTGCTGCTGCTCGGCCTTCCGTCCGCGCTGTCCTTCGGCATCGTGCCGGGTCTGTCGGAAATGGGCAGCAAAAACTTCTTTGACTGGCTCGACTTCATTACATCCAACATTTTGCTGCCGGTCGGCGGGCTGATCACCACCATTTTCGCCGGGTACTTCTGGAAAGGTGCTGCCGAAGCGGCTGGCCTCAAATCGGGATGGTTCCGGGTATGGCTGTTCATGCTCCGCTATGTGGCGCCGATTCTGGTGCTGCTCGTGCTGCTCGACACAACGGGCATTCTGAAACTGAAATAACGACGAAACTACAACAAAAGCAATCTCCGGGGCTGTTCACGACAGCGCTGTGGAGATTGCTTTTTTATTATTCCAACACGAACCATGGCTGCCGGGACGGCCCGTCAAACATCAGCCTGACCTGCCCGGGGTGCCTGCCTTCCTCATCGAACAGAAGCAGCTCGTTATCTTCCCGCAGCCAATCCGCTGGAACTTTGTAATCCTCCTGGGGACCGATCTGCCAGAAGCGTCCCAGATCATGCCCGTTTAGTACGATAAGCCCCTTGCTCATGCCCGTTAACCGCAGCTTCAAGCGAATGTTGTATCCGCTTGGCCACAACGGCCGGCGGAATCGCCACCGGTACCAAACCGGCCCTCCGTCCATGCCCGTTTCAGCGGCTGCATCGACCGCCTTCCAGGCACCCGGTCCAAGCAAGCCGGCCCCGGCCATGGACCAGTTCTCCAAGTGGTCCGCACTCCGGAACATGATCAGATCCAAACGGTTCAGCGGTGAAGATGCATAAGGCATTTCGATCACATTGACTTCCCCCGGCTTTACATACCTGGAGATGTCGACGGTACAAAACGCGAACCAGTCATGGTAACCTTCCAGCTCAACCGGAGTACCGTTGATGCGCAGCCCTTGGCTGACCGCGCCGGCGATGATGGCCCGGTCCATGGCGCCGGGCTCGAATTCCTTCCGCAGCAGGGGGACGCCGGATGGATGGCTCACTTCGTCCAGATGGAAGACCGTCTCGTCTTCGCCATGCCAACCGCGGCGAAGGTCCAGCACGCGGCCGCCCCGGTATACCGGGCCGGTGAGTCCTTTGGTCTCGCCAAGATAAGGTGAGAAGTTTAGCCGTCCCATGTGCTGCACCAGAATCTGCAGCCGGTTGGTCCCTTGGACTGTCTTTATCGGGACGGCAGCAGCCCCCACTTGGCGGACCAGCGCCTGCTCCGCCCCGTTGTTGTACACCCGCGCCGTATCCTGAAGGTCCGGCAGGATCAGGCAGTCTTCGCCGGCCTGTTCGCTGTCAAAGTCGCAGGCATACAGCAGGTACCCGTAATCCTGCCCAAACCGTCCAAAATCCTGTGGATTTCCCGTAAGGACAGCGCCTTCCTCCGCCACCACCGCCTGCAGCTCAATCGGCGAGCTCTCCCATGCAGCGGCAGGGAGCTGGGGCAGCCCGGGCCTGGACGGCTCCCGCATCTGGAACTCACCGGCGGTGACGCAGCGCTCGCCTCCGGCCCAATGCCCCAGCAGCAGCACGCTGCGCTCCGGATCAGCTGCGGTGCCTTGAACCCGGCCGTCCTTACCAACATCGATATCGTCAAGTCCGACGGCATAACGTACACCTTCGCCGGAACGTCCCTCGATCCGCCACGTCCGGTTGAGCGCATCGCCGGTCAGCACGACAAAGCGGATGCTTTGTTCCCCCGCCGAGATGCGGATGATGCCAGGCTCTTCGAAATGGCACATATCGAGCCGCAGCCCTCTCCCGTCAGCAGTGCTTTCGCTCAGGGCGTTAGCACCGTTATCCGTGATAGCGACGGGTTCGGCCGCCTCAATCACGACACAGGAGCGCTGCCCCCGGTCCGCCGCAACGAACAAGGTCAGCTCCTTCCCTACGATTTCGTTCCCTATGAGGAGGGAACCCGACGTGAGATGAATCCCCTCGCCAATCGGGATCCGGTCAAGCACCGGAGCGATTTCTCCGGGATGGACCGAAACCGGGACAGTGACGCCTCCATCCAGCGTCAAATGTACCGTTTCCCGTTCTTCCTGATGGCTTTCCACAAACCACATGTTTCCCTTGCCGGAGCCCCGTCCCCGGACCGAATACCCACCGGGATGCCGCGGAAACGGAACCTCCTGCTCCGTCAATGCTTCGGCCTGCAGCAGAAATGCGCGGAAGGCGTGCAAAAAGTAAGACAGCTTTTTGACCGAGGCATACTTCTCCGTGATGCGGCCGTACTCATTCAGCGGGGCGTCATAGTCGTACGAAGTAACCATATAAATATCGCTTGCTCCTACCGTTCTTCCGCCATATCCGGCGAAGTTGGTTCCGCCGAAAAACATGTAATGGCTGATTCCCGTAAAGCCGGCACGGATAATATCCATCATCCGCTTTTCGAGCAGCGGCGCGGTTTTCTGCGTGGCCGACGGCCCGCCCCAATGCTCGAACCAGCCTGTCCAGAACTCCGTCACCAGCTTCGGCGTATCGGGCTGCTTGGCCCGGAGTTCCGCATAATGCCGGTCCGCTCCCGACCAGAAATTGGCTCCCTCGACCGTACCTTCCGCACCGCCCACGCAGGTGATCAGCGGCACGTCTATGCCCCGTTCCAGCAGGCCATTGCGTAAATACTGCATGTATCCCCCAGCCTGCTCATCGTCCGCCAAGTAGCCGTATTCATTCTCCACCTGCACCAGAATCACCGTTCCGCCGTGACTGATCTGACGGTCCCGGATGACCGGTACGATGCGGTCGAAGTACAGGTCGGTGTAGTGCAAATAGGTTTCGTTAACCAGGCGGAACTTTATCCCTTCCTTCGTGCCGAGCCACCACGGATATCCGCCGAAGTCCCATTCGGCGCAAATAAAAGGACCCGGCCGTGCAATGACCCACAGTTCAAGCTCGGCGCACAGGTCCAAAAACGCCTTGCAGTCGCGGTCGCCCGCAAAATCCCATACCCCTTCCTGCGGCTCGTGCACATTCCAGGCGAAATACGTATCGATGCAGTTCATGCCGGCGAGCTTTGCCTTCATTAGCACCTCCCGCCATTCGCTGCGGGGCATGCGGAAATAATGCACGGACGCGCTGTTTAGAAATATCCTCTCCCCGTTCAGCACAAAGCTGCGGCGGTCATACGCCAGCTCCGGCGCAGCCGCTTCACGGTGCGGATCGGTTAACGATGCGGTTGATTGTTCTGCCACCATAAACCCCTTCTTTCTTCTAGCTTCTCTTCTATAGATGCTGTTGCTGTTCTGACGCTAACCGGTTTCTTTTCGCATGACGAAGTCCCCCGGCATCCTCCGCGGCAATTCGTTCGGGCCGGAAATAACCGTTACGGGTTCAGCTTGGGTGAAACGCCGTCGATCACGACGGTGCTGACGGAGTTATCCGCTGCGGTGATTTCCAGTCCGACGGGTGATGTCTTCAGGTCATCAAGCCGCTCCAAATTTCGGTCCGGCGAGGTTTGGTACACTTCCGCCACCGCTGATGCCGGATAGGAGTAACCGCTCAAGTCAAATGCTACTTTCTTCTCCGAAAGCTCGTTGCGGACGACAAGCACCAGCCTGCCGCGCTCCTCGTCGTAAGCAGCCAGCGTCCGGCCGTCGTCTGTCGGAATGATCGTTGCTCCCGGCCGGATAAACTTGCTGAATTGGGCCATGCCATAATACTGCTTGGTCATGGCATACTGCTCTTCGCCGGTGAAGCCAGCATGGATAAATCCCCAGTTGTTGCCCGCCCCTTCGTCCTCGACCGCCTGCCAGTACACCCAGGCCGCAGGCTTCATCACTTTCAAGTCGAACATGATGCGCTCCGCCAGCTCCTGCACCGAAGACATATCCTCATGGCTGTGCGGCTCGCTGCCCCCGGTCCCGTATTCGGACATCCACAGCGGTTTGCCCAGCTTGCCGGCAAGCTCCCGCAGTTCCTCCATCCGGCTCCCGTTATAGGAATGGGTGTTGATCTGCGAGATGGCGTCCAGCGTCTCCGGATCATAGGCCAGCAGATTCTCTACCGTTTCGTCGATGCTGTTGTCGTCGGCGGCGCTGACGCCGGTCCCGGTCAGCCCTTTGCTTGCCAGGGACGCCACGACTTTGCGGATAAGCAGCGCCTGCTTATCGGTTGAGAAATGGGCACCTTCCTGAATATTTCCTTTTTTCCACCAGTTCGAGGATGGCTCGTTCAGCGGGTCGAGCGTCCGGAACGTAATGCCCCACTCGTCGCGGTACCTTTTCACCACTTCAGTCAAATAGTCCGCAAAGGCGTCGTACTGATCATCCTTCAGATTGTTGCCCCCGTCGACGGCTCCGGTCACCGATCCGCTGACCGTCATCCAGTAAGGCGGCGAATTGGAGAACGCCTCGGCGATCGTCACCCCGCGCTTCAGCGCTCCCTGCAGCACCGACCGCTGGTTGGCGTCAGCCTCCCAGTCCCACTGCCCCTTTTCCGGCTGAAAACCAGGCACGTCGCCCCCTGGGCGGAGCTCCTTCAGTTCCGGATTCTCTCCGCCGCCGATGTTATAACGAACGATTGTAAGGCCAAGCCCCCGATCCGGATCGAAGAGCAGGTCCATCACCTCGTTTTCCTTCTGTTTGTCCTTCCAGCCGCCGAGCACATTGGCCCACCAGGCCAGCGACGTTCCCCAGCCTTCAAAACCTTCGTATGCTTCCTCCGGCATCAGATGCACCAGCTCGCTTTCAAACGCTGCCGGCTCTGTGCCTTCGATATCCTTTGCCGAGTTCATCAGCATGCCTCCTCCTGCGATGACCGCCAGCACCAGGCCGGCGGCTGCTAATCCTATCATTCGTTTTCTTTTCCTGCCGGGCTGTGGCACTACGCCTTCCCCCTTACTTGATGCCGCTGCTGCCGCCGCTGATGTTAGCCTCGTACACGAACCGCTGGCCGAACAAGTACACCAGCACCATCGGAATCGTCAGGAACAGCGAGGCGACCATGACCAGGTTCCACGGCGGCATCTGCCCTCCGCCAACCGTCGTCAGCAGCTGCACGCCCAGCGCGAGCGGCATTTTTTCCGGATCGTTGATATAAATGAGCGGGCCCATGAAATTGCCCCAGTTCCAGGAGAACGAGAAAATGGCGATGGCCGCCAGGATCGGGTAGGTCAGCGGCATAATGATTTTCCAGTAGATGCCCGGATGGCCCATACCGTCGATCATCGCCGCTTCGTCCAGCGATTTGGGAATGCCCATCACGAACTGCCGGATCAGGAACACATTAAACGCCCCGGCGAAAAAGCTCGGTACGATCAGCGGATAGAACGTATTGACCCAGCCCAGGTTGCGGAAAATGATAAACTGCGGAACCATCGTCACTTCTCCCGGTATCATCATCGTGCTCAGCAGCACCACGAACAGGATTTTACTGCCCTTCGCCTTGATCCGCGCAAAGCCGTAAGATACGACCGAGGCGGACAGCACCGAGCCGATGATCGTAATGACCGTAATGATGAGGGAATTTTTCAGATACAGGCCCAGATTGTTATTGGAAAAGATCGTCACGAAGTTCGACCATTCGAACTCGGCCGGAACGAACGTAAAAGCCGATTTGACCGTCGTCTCGTCGCTGGCCAGCGCAATCGAGATCATGTACAGAAACGGAGAGGCCAGCAGCACGCCCACAACGATCAGAAAAATGTAGGCTATCGCTTTTTCAACATGGGATATCTTACTCATTGGCTTTCCCCTCCTCGTAATGCACCCACAGCGCCGATGAGCGGAAGACGAGCAGCGTCAGCGCCATGATCATGATGAACAGCACCCAGGCGATGGACGAAGCGTAGCCCATTTTGTAGAACTGAAAGGCGTTCTGGAACAGGTACGGCACCACCATCTGGCTTGAGTTGTCCGGCCCCCCGGCGGTCGTGATAAACACCTGGGCAAAGGTCTGCAGCGCCCCGATGATCCCGGTCACCAGGTTGAAGAAAATCACTGGCGTCAGCATGGGGAACGTAATGTGGAAAAAGGACTGCGTGCTGCGCGCCCCGTCGATCGCGGCCGCCTCGTACAGCTCCTGGGGTACTCCTTTCATGCCAGCCAGCAGCAGCACCACGCCGCCGCCCACGCCCCACAGCGACATCACGATCAGCGCGGGCTTGACCCAATGCGGGTCCAACAGCCAGGCCGGTCCGTGGATGCCGAAGATCGCCAGCCCCTTGTTGATCAACCCTTCGGTCGGCGCAAGCAGATGGATGAAGAGCAGCGAGCTCGCTACCACCGGCACGACGGACGGGAGATAGAACAAGATGCGGAAGAACGTAATGCCTTTCAGCTTTTTGTTGAGGTAATAAGCAATCCACAGCGAGATGGCCATCCCGACCGGAATCGAGATCAGCGCATAGAAGAAGGTATTCCCTACCGATTTCCAGAACAGCGGATCGTCGGTCAGCAGCGTCTTGTAGTTGCCGAAACCGATAAAATGCGGCGACTGGAACAGGTCCCAATCCGTGAAGCTCATGTAAATGGAAAATAAAATCGGGCCCAGGGTAAGTCCGATGAACCCGATCAGCCATGGCGAAATGAACAGGTAAAACCATTTTCCTTCCCGTTTTCCCACGTCAAGCCCTCCTGTGATGAAGGGAGAAGGCCGCCCCGGCGGCTGCCGGAACTTGCCCGCTCCCCAGCTGTCATCCTACTTGTAAATTTTCTCAAGGCCGCTCTGAATCGAAGTCACCGTGTCGTCCAGCGAAGCTTTGTTGTTAAAGTACACGCCCAGCTTGTCGTTAATGACCTTCATCATTTCGTTCCACTGCGGATTGAGAGGCTCCGCATAAATTTTGGATTCGCTGAAGGCCGCCATGTTGATCTTCTTGCCGCCGTATTCGGCGTTCAGGAATTTGTCGCTGGACAGTCCCGCCTTCGTAGCCGGAGCATCCTGCCCTTTTTCGATCATCGGCATTTGCGCATCGAGCGTGGTCAGCGCCTCGATCACTTTGAAGGCTTCTTCCTTATGCTTGGATGCGTTCGTAATCGTAAAGCCGTTGAAGAAGGCGTTGGTCTCACCCCAGATCGGCGCGATATCCCAGTTGATGCCCTGCACCTTGGCCAGCGAGCCGATGTTCCAGAAGCCGGTCGTTTCCATGGCGATTTTGCCTTGAGCGAACAGCGGATCGGCACCGATGTTGCCCATGTCAGCGATCTCGGTCGGCGTCGGGCCGGCGCCGAACTTGAAGGTCAGGTCATTCAGGAATTGCAGCGCCTTGCGTACCGGTTCGGTGTCAAAGGTCGGCTTATTGTCGGCATCCAGCAGTGAGCCTCCATTCTGGTAAATCAGCTGCATCCACTGCGGCCACCAGGAGCCCGGGTAGTAGCCCCACTGCACGGTTTTGCCGTTTTCCTTGATGGTCAGCTTCTGGGCGGCGTTCAGGAGGTCTTCCTGCTTCCAATCCTTCGTTGGATAGGAGACGCCGGCTTTATCGAACATGTCTTTGTTGTAAAAGAGAACCATGGCCCCTGCCCGGTCCGGCATACCGTACTGCTTGCCGTCGTATTTCATCAGGTTCGCAATATCATCTGTGTACCGCTCGGACATATTGACGTTGTTTTTCTGAATCAGCTCATCCAGCGGAATGATTTGATTCTTTGAGGCATAGGCCTGGTAGTTCTCCGCGATCATCATGATGTCCGGTGCGGTTCCGCCCGCAATCATCGTCTGCACCTTCTGATCGTAATCCCCGGCCACGAGGTTCAGCTTGACGTTAATGTCGGGATAGGTTTTCTTCACGATATCAAGGCGTTCCTGATAAATCTTCTTCTCATCCTCGGAGCCCCAGATCGTCATGGACAGATCGACCTTCTTGCCGCTTGTCCCAGCCCCGCCCTCCGCCGAAGTCCCGCTGCCCTTGCTTCCGCACGCGGTCAGACCGATCAGCATCGACAACACCAATAAAGAAATGATTCCAAAGCTTCTTCTTTTCACCTGTTACTCCCCCTCAAATAAAGTTCAACGACAGCAGACGAAACAAATGATCATATTGAAACCCATTTCATGAAATGGGTTTCATAAAGCCGGAATAGAAAACCCGATCCATTTAATGAAAGGGGTTTCATTCCTCGATCATTATATTCCAGCATTTCCCCGGATGTCAACGCTTTCTTTTTGAGGGCCATGCGCGTGCGTTACCGGCGGGCCGGCCCGGTGCTTTGTCTGACGATCAGTTCCGGCTGAAGCGCCGTCTGCTTTTTGGTCTTACCTCCGCCTATGAGGTCATGAAGCAGATCGACCGCCAGCTTGCCCAGCTGATATGTGTTTTGGGAGACGGTTGTCAGCTCCGGGATGACTGCGCTCGCCAGCGGCGTGTCGTCATATCCGACGATGGATATGTCGCCCGGGATGGACAGTCCGTGCTCAATCGTCGCCTTGATTGCTCCGATGGCTGTATAGTCGTTGACGCAAATGACCGCCGTCGGCGGATTTTGCTGCTCCAGCAGCCTGGCCATTTGCTCTTTTCCCGAATCGATGGAAAAGTCGCCCAGCATCAGCCGTTCTTTCGGGATTTCCAGCCCGTGCTCCTTCAGCTTTTTCTGGATGGCCTTCACCTTGACCATGGTGGTGGCCATTTCCTTCAGCCCGCCCACAAAGGCGATTTCCCGGTGTCCGAGGTCAAGCAGATGCTGGGTGGCCAGGACGGCACCAGCCGCTTCGTCGGTGTATATACGATGCAGGCCGCTCTTGGCAATGTTTCCGTTCACGAGCACGATCGGCAGATGCTTGCCGGCTTCGATCAATTCCTGCGCCATCTCTTCAGGACAGTGCTGCAGATTGATTCTGCCGCCGAGAAAGATGATGCCGTCGACCCGCTTTTCCCGGAGAATCGTCAAATACTCGGATTCCCTGCTGTGATCCCCGCCGGTATTGCACAGGAAGAATGTATACCCCTTGTCCCGCGCCTCGTTCTCCGCTCCCCAGAACACTTCCGGAAAAAACGGGTTCGTGATGTCCGGCAGAATGATCGCAATCGTACCGGTCTCTTTCTTGATCAGGCTGCGGGCAAGCGCATTCGGCTGAAATTGGTGCTTCTCGATGATCGCCATCACCTTTTCCCGTGTGCTGGCACGCACCGGCGCGGTATCGTTAAGCACCCGGGATACGGTGGATACCGATACGTTGGCTTCTTTGGCGATATCGTAAATGGTGATAGGTGTCATATGCGAACCTTCCTCTTTCTGAAATAGTCAATGTTACATAGAATGAACTAAAGAAATGAATGATATTGCCCGTAATGGTCCGTTATAAAAGGGAAGCTCAATGCTTAACTTTAGTTCAATCTATGTAATCATAACAGATCCATGACACCGATGAAACGGATTTCATCAACATCCCTGAACCCAGCCGCCAGGGCTCCCTGCAATGCAAAAAAGGCCGAATCTCCGAACATATCGGAAATATCGGCCTTGATTTTAATCTTGAATGTCGTTATTAGTCCGTCTTGGATCCTTATTCGCGGCAAGCCCAAAGCAGACTTACTTAGACCAGTTCGAGCACAGTCACCGACTTGGAAGGCAGCTCGACGACCAGGTGCGTCCCATCCGTCTTGAACGCATCGAACGGCTTCGGTGCGATCCGGTCGGGCTGTTCAAACGTGTTATGCGCATCCAGCTCCTCCGAGGTCAGCGTCGTTCCGGTCACAGTCAGCGATGCCGCCGAAATGCCGCGCAGGTCGATCGTTACGGTCGAAGCGCTCTCGTCGTTCAAATTGCACAAGCTGATATGGATTTTTCCTTCGGCGTCCCGCGAGGCGGTTCCCGTCACTTCCGGAATAGTCCGTCCGAAGGCGCTGTATGTACCGCTCTCCAGATTCAGATCCAGCAGCTCCGCATCCTGATGCACTTTGTACATATCGAACACATGGTACGTCGGGGTCAAGGCGATTTTTTCGCCTTCGGTCAAAATGACCGCCTGCAGCACGTTGATCGTCTGGGCGATGTTGGCCATCCGCACCCGGTTGCAGTGCTTGTGGAAAATGTTCAGGGTTAGTCCCGCCACGAGCGCGTCCCGCAGCGAGTTTTGCTGATACAGGAATCCCGGATTGGTTCCCGGTTCCACGTCATACCAAGTTCCCCATTCGTCGACGATCAGTCCGATCCGTTGGTCAGGGTCATATTTGTCCATAATCGTGCTGTGCTTGGTAATGAGCTCATCCATAAACAGCGCCTTTTCCAGCGTGGTGAACCATTCTTCGCGGCTGAACCCGGTAGCCGGCCCCTTGTTCCCCCACGTTCCCGGTACGGTATAATAGTGCAGCGTAATGGAATCCATATACCGTGCAGCCTCACGCATCAGCACGTCCATCCAGTTGTAATCGTCCGAGTTCGGGCCACAGGCGATGCGGTGAATCCGGTTGTCCCCGTAGTTGCGGACATACGTCTGGTACTGGCGGTACAAATCCGCATAGTATTCCGGCCGCATGTTGCCGCCGCAGCCCCAGTTTTCATTGCCTACGCCAAAATAGGTGACCGACCAAGGCTGTTCGCGCCCGTTCTCTTCGCGCAGCTCTGCCATCGGCGATACGCCTCCGAAGGTCAGGTACTCCACCCATTCCGACATTTCCTGCACGGTACCGCTTCCAACATTGCCGTTAATATAAGGTTCACAGCCGATTTGGGCACATAATTCCATGAATTCATGCGTACCGAAGTGATTGTTCTCCACCACGCCGCCCCAGTGGGTATTAATCATCCGTTTGCGGTTTTCCCGCGGTCCGATGCCGTCCTTCCAATGATACTCGTCCGCAAAACAGCCGCCCGGCCAGCGCAGCACCGGTACCCGGATTTGCTTCAGCGCCTCCACGACGTCATTGCGAATGCCGTTCGTGTTCGGAATCGGCGAATCCTCCCCGACCCAGATGCCTTCGTAAATGCACCGCCCCAAATGCTCCGAGAAGTGTCCGTAAATGTTTTTATTTATTTTGCCTTTAATCGTGTCTGCGTTTAATACGCTGCTCATCCAATAGCCTCCTCTTTCCCGGTTTTCTCCCACACAGTATAGTAGCTTGTACGTTATGCCACAATGATTTATACTGGCCAAAAACTGACCTATCGTGCTTTTTATGGAGGAGGCATTTATGATTCAATTAGTCAGCTGCGGGCACAACTTCGTTCACTCGGACGGGATCCGGATCGACCGCAGCAGCGGGGCCGGGAATTACGCTTTTGTCCTTTTTCGGAGCAAGGCGGAAGTGGTGATTGACGGCACGGCTTATACCGTGGATAACAATGCTTACATCTTGATGCAGCCCAGCACTCCTTACATGTACCGGGACTTGGAGAAGCCCTTCGTCAACGACTGGTTCCACTGCGAAGGAACGGAGCTAGGCGCATATCTGCAGCAGCTTCAGCTTCCGCTTGACCGTCCGGCCGAAGCGGCTTACCCGGCGTCCGTGTCCCGGGGCATCATGGAGCTTCAAAACGTGAACTGGCTGGGCGGGCCACACCGTTTGGAAATTATCGACCTGGACCTGCGCAGCCTGCTGATGAAGCTCGCCAATTGGCGGCACCTGCCCCCTGCCCAGGGAAATGCCGGCCGGTATTTGCACCAGCTGTCGGAAATCCGCAGCGAGCTGTACCGTTCACCGCAGGCCTCCTACTCCCTGGACGAGCTCGCGGCAAGCGTCAACCTGAGCAAATCTTATTTTCAGCATCTGTACAAGGATTTGTTCGGATGCTCGGTCTCGTCCGACATGATCAACAGCAGGCTCGAGTATGCGAAGTATTTGCTGGATAACAGCTCCCTCTCCATCGGCGGCATCGCCAAGATGTGCGGATATGAGAACGAAACCCACTTTATGCGGCAGTTCAAAAAATTCGTATCGGCCACCCCGAGCGGCTATCGAAAAAGAAAGTAGCGCACCTGCCCGGCGAGTTTACTCCCCTGATTCCATGGGAACAATAGCAGCAACAATAAGGAAAATGGAGCTGCACAACAATGAGTGACAATCTATGGAATACGATCAAAAACAGCGGTGTCGTCTGGAAAATGCCGCTGGCTGCGGCGCTGTCATGGGAGGCTGCAAAGTGGGCGGGCTCTTCACATCCTTATCTCGCCCCGCTGACCGCGATTTTGTCCGTACAGGCCACGGTCAGCCAATCGATGCAGTTCGCCTGGCAGCGTGTTCTTGGAACAGTTGCCGGCGTCCTGCTGACGCTCTGCGTAACGCCATGGCTCCCCCTGAACGGATGGAGCATCGGGGCGTGCCTGTTGGTCGCGGCCTTTGCCATCCAGCGCCTGAAGCTGGACCACACCTTGTTGACACAGGTGGCCCTCAGCATTCTGCTCGTGCTGTTCTTTCAGCACAAAATGCCCAGCTATTCGATCGACCGGATCCGGGATACGATCATCGGCGCCGTGTTAGCCGTACTGGTGCAGGCGCTGCTGTTCCCTCCGGATTCCATCCCATCCGCCAAGCAAAAAATGACCCGCTTCGCGGACCATTTGGCAAGTCATTTTATCAAGACCGGGCAATGGGTGGAGCAGGGATGTCCTCCAAGTGAAGCGCAAACGCTGAAATGGACTTGGCAGGCGCTGTTTCAGGAGCTGCACCAAGCGACCACCGAGCTGGACAAGGCGGCCCAGAGCTTGCGGTACCACCCTTTTGCCGCCAAGAAGCGCGCTCTGCTGAACCGCCTGACCCGGCAGATGGAGCAGCTGCGTTCGGGCTACGCCAATCTGTCGGATATGATCCGGGTGCTGGGGCAGTGGTCGCGGACCGGCCATTTTACCCGGGAGCAGCAGCTGCAATGGGCCGCCTACCTGCAAGAACTCGCCCAGGTGATCAAGCGGTGGCATACAGGCCCCGGCATCTCCACTGATGGCAGCGCCGGCAAGGTTGGCTTGAGCATTCAGGCACCGGCGCATTGGGAGCAGGAGCAATACCCGCTCGCCCTGTATATGAATGCCGGGCAGCTGCTTCAGGATTTTGGCGGGGAATCCGCTTTCTCCTTGTCCCGCAGCAGTCCGTAGTCCTCCGGCGTGTCCACGTCGAGGAACAGATCCGGCGATTCGAAAGGGACAGAGATCCCCGGCCTTCCGTGACGGATCAGCTGCCGGGCTCCCTGGTCCCCTTGCAGCCGGAGCAGCTCCGGAAACATCCGCCGGTGGCAAATGACCGGCGGTCTCGCCAGACCGCCGAACTCCGCGGCGGCGAAATGAATCGCTTCCCGTTCCGATGTCTGACCGTAGCGGCAGAGCAGTTCGTTGATCATTGCAGCTGTGACGCAGGGCTGGTCGGCGAGCAAAATCATAACCGCTTCGGCCCCCGCATTCATCGCCGCCTCCACCCCGCACCGGATCGAATGCGCCTGTCCTGAATGCGCATCCGGACAGCGGACAAGCGTCCACTTTGGTCTAAAGCGGTCGCTGCCAAGGGCTGCGTCCATCCAATCCGCCTTCCCTTCGGCGGTCACGATCCATATATGCGCCAGTCCGGCCTCCATTGCGGCAAGCAGAGCGTGATTGCCAAGCTCAATCCCCCTCAGCGGCAGACCAAGCTTATTCGTTCCCATCCGGGTGCTTTGCCCCGCCGCCAAATAAATGCCATGGACACTATGTCGCTTCATAAGATAAGCGCCTCTTTCGGGAAGTTCGGTACACCTGGATTAATTCGGCCACGATGCTGAAGGCGATCTCTTCCGGACCTTCTGCTCCGATGGGCAAACCAACAGGGGCGTGCCATTGCTCCGGCAGGGAGCCGCTTTCGAGAAGCCGCTGCGTTCTGCGTTTCGAGCCCAGGAGACCGACATATGCCAGGTTATGGCCGGAGAGGATCCGGATGAGCTCCCGGTCCCTCCGGAAGTGATGCGTCATGATGACCACGTAATCGTTTGGCGTCCACCGGACCCGCCCGGCCGTTTCCTCCGGGAAGCCGTCAAGCAGCGTGCGGGCATCCGGAAAAAAGCTTCGGTCGCACAGGGCTGCCCTCCAATCGGCGACGGTAACCGTGAATCCGGCGGCGGCCGCAAAGGAGGCCAAAGGCCTGGCATCCGGCCCCGCACCGAACAGGGTCAGCCGGGGTTTGGGGAAATACGTGTGGACGAATACTTCCTCCGCCTCTCCCGGCACGATCTGCATCCCGCTCCGCCACCCCATCCGGGCAGCTGCCCAATCCAGCAGAGCCTCCGGAAACGCCCCCGGCCATTCGCCAAACCGGTGCCTGGAGCTGGTGACAAAGCTGTATCCGGCAGCCAAGGGGTCCGCGCTATTTTTTAGAATCAGCATGACTTCGGTCTGATCGTCCAAATACTCCTTCAGCATCTGCAGATGCCCCCGCAGCTGGTCGCCGACGGCCACAGCCGTAACCTGGATCACGCCTCCGCAGCCCGGTCCTTCCCCCCAGGACAGCGGATCGGCAGCATCCAGGTCGAAGGTATAGGTGCATGGAACCACGGCTGCCAACAGCTCCGGTACGCGGGCTGCGATATCCGCTTCCAGGCAGCCGGCGCTCAGCACGCCGATCTGCGTTCCGTCTTCGAACAGCAGCATGGATGCGCCCTCTTTACGGTAGGCGCTGCCCTTCACCCGGGTAATGGTCGCCAGCACGCTGCGCTGTCCGCACTGCTGAAGTGCTTCCAGAATCCGATGAATGTCTTCCAAGCGTGTTCCTCCTTTTAGCTGCTGCCGGTTGCCGAGCCGCCTTCCTTGTTCACTGCCAGCGCCGCCATGATCGCCCCGTGAATTTCTTCATACGAGGTGCAGCGGCATATGTTCGATTCCAGCCACAGCCGGATCGTCTCCGGATCCGCGTCCGGATGAGCGCTCAGCAGCCCGTGACCGTTCATGATAAATCCCGACGTGCAGTAGCCGCATTGGAATGCCTGCTTCAAGACAAATTGTTCCTGGACCGGCGAATGCTTCAGCCCTTCAATCGTGGTGATGCGCTGTCCGTCCGCCTCTACGGCGAGCATCAGGCAGGACTTCATCGGCAGACCGTTCAGGATAACGGTACAGGCGCCGCAGTCCCCATTCTCGCAGCCGGGCTTGCACCCGGTTAAGCCAAGGTGGTCCCGGAGGGTATGCAGCAGCGTCTCCGCCGCCCGGACCCAGAGCCACCTGCGCTCCCCGTTGACCTCCAGCTCCAGCGGGTAGATCGCATTCGAGTTCAAGCTTGCGCTTTCCAGGACGTTCACCTTCCTTCCAAAGCATGAATGGCGTCTTTGATGGTTTGCTTAAATAAAAAGAGCCGGTAATCGGCCGTGCCTTCCGTATTGGTCAGCGGCGGTGCCGGGAGCCGTCCGGCTGCCTGGCGGGCCCGCTCTTCCGCCGATAGCCCGGGGGTATTCAGCACCTGCTCGATGGAGGCCGAACGGAACGGGAACCCGCAAATCCCGCTGAATGCCGCGCGGATGCGGCTACCCTTTTTCACGGCAACCAAGGTCACCAACGGGTAACCGACATTACCGATCTGCCGCTTCTTCACATGAACGGACGGCAGAGATACAAATTCACGGTCCGTCACGGTCTGCAGCAGAAATTCTCCGGGTTCCAGACGGATCTGCCCGCGGAAGACTTCGTGGATCGCAGCCTCCCTGACGCCGCCTTTCCCTGCGATGACCAGGCGGCTGTCGGCCACAAGCAGCGGGAGAACCGCTTCCCTGTAATAGATTCGGCCGCACAGGTTGCCGCCGAGCGTAATTTTGTTACGGGACGTCTGGTCGGCGACGCCCTGGGCCGCCCTGCCGAGCAGCGGGAAGAAGTTCGATCCGGTAACGGCGGACAACGTGACACAGCCGCCGATGATCAGGTCATTTTCGCGGAACTCTATGACATTGCATTCGGGGATCGCCTTTAAATCGACGACCGCACCCGGGCGATCCTCGTTCAGCCTGGCCATCGTAATGATTTCCGTCCCTCCGGACCAATACATCGGCTGTTTGCCCTGGGCTTGCAGCGCCTGATAGGCATCTGCCGCCTCTTTCACCGAAGACGGCCGGTAATATTCAAAGTCAAAGGGTATCATGGGCCGTCCTCCAGATCCGCTCCGGGGTAAGCGGAAGCCGATTTAGCGCGATGCCCGTTGCTGCCGACAAAGCGTTTGCCAGTGCAGCAGGCATGCCGATAATGCCATGCTCGCCGATACCCCGCAGGCCGAATGGCGCCTCCGCATTCGGCGTTTCGACGAAATCGACGAAATACGCCGGCTGCTCTCCGTAACGCAACATGTGATAAGTCCGGAACTGCGGATTCAGCACCTGGGCCTCGTCATTGAACGCAAAGGCCTCCCTGCTGGCAAGGCCCAGTCCCATGCTCATGCCTCCGGTGATTTGGCCGCGGGCGAAAACCGGATTGATAACCTTGCCGGCATCAATAACGGTTGCCGCCTGCAGGATCCGATAGCTATAATCCCTCGTATCCAGCTCCACCTCCACCATCTGTGCGCCGACCGTCCATTCCGGGCCCGGTTTTCCTTTGCCGGTCATCGGGTCCAGCTCCTTAATATCCCGCATCGCATAGCTGCCGCGGCCGATGACCTGGCTTCCAATCGTCCCCCCCTCCGGAAGTTTGTATCCAAGGGCAATCTTGGTGATTTCTATGCCGATCCCCGGATCCCGCATACTGTAAACCCTTCCGCCTCCAATTTCCAGCTCGGCCGACGGGAGCTGAAGTACCCGGGCAGCCGTGTTCTTCAGCTGTACGATGGCATCGTGCGCCGCCGCCCGAATCGCGTTGCCGACCAGAAAAGTGCTGCGGCTTGCAACGGTTTTCCACAGCTGCGGCTCGGTCTCCGTATTGACGTCAGTGCTGATCGATACTTTGTGTACATCCATTCGGAGCAGCTCGGCTACCATTTGGGTGAGGGACGTCCGCGTGCCCTGCCCGATCTCCACAGCGCCGCAGAGCAAATTCACGCTGCCATCGGCATTGAAAATGATGACCGCCCCCGCACCGGCATCGGCGGGCGTATTGGAATTTTTCCACATACAGCATACGCCCCTGGCTTTGACAAAGTGGCCTTTTGCTTCAATCAAGGGCTGCTCATCCCATCGGATCATATCTTTCAGCTTGGCGATACACATCGGGAGATTGCCTACCGTACTGCGGTCCAGCAGCGTTTGTGTCGGCGTCGTATCACCGGGCCCGATCGCATTCAGAAAGCGGAACTCCAGCGGATCCATGCTGAGGCGTGCGGCCATGACATCCATAGCCCGCTCTATGGCAAACGTCAGCTCGGGATGTCCAAACCCGCGAAATGAAGTGGAATACGGGTGATTCGTATACATGCAGAGCGAATCGCACTGCAGATTGTCGATTCGGTACGGACCCGAGCAGTCGCTGGCTCCCGCCTTGCTCATGATCGGTCCCCGGTCCGAGTAGGCTCCTCCGTCAAACCAGTGCGTAATTTCCGCGGCAGCGATTTTTCCATCGGCGGTACAGCCCAGCTTGACTCTCGATTCCAGCCCGATATGCACCGGGGAAGAGACCATGTCGCGCTCCCTTGAATTGACCAGCTTGACCGCTTTTCCCCCTACGGCCCTTGAAGCCAGAAAAGCGAGAAACTCCAGCTGAACGGCCGCCTTCCCGCCAAACCCACCGCCAACGAGCGGGGTGTGAACGATGATTTGCTGCAGCGGGATATGAAAGTATCTGTTGATTTGGCTGCGGATGATGTAGGGAGACTGCGAGGCGGAATGGATGACGGCTTTGCCGTCCGGCAGCAGCTCCGCCGTACTGCAGCGCGGTTCCATCGCGGCATGGTCCGATTGCGGCATGCTCACCCGGACCTCGATCGTGTGGACGCTGCGGCTCCATCCTTCCTCCATGTTTCCTTTGCGGATCCGGTTGCGGCTTGCAACGTTGGTGCCGGGCTCCGGATACACCTCCTCATAATGCTTATACTCGGCCAGACGTTCATGAATGAGCGGTGCGCCCGGCTTATAGGCCTCCAGCGGGGACTGAACAAGCGGCAGCGTCTCGTATTCCACGCGGACCTGCAGCGCCGCCATTTCCGCGATATATTCCGCATCCGCCACCACCACGGCGACCGGCTCGCCGAAATATCTCACCTTTTCTAAGGCCAGCGGAGGCCGGTCTTCCAGCGGAGAACCGGTGAGCACCGGGAAATCCTCTCCTGTGATGACCGCACGGACGCCCGGAACACTCCGGGCCGCGGAGGTATCGATCGACAGCATCCGGGCATGGGCATGCGGGCTGACAGCCAAGGCGGCGTGCAGCAGGCCGGGTTTCGAGGTATCTCCCGTGTAACGGGCCGTCCCGGTCACTTTCTGCCCGGATTCCTTTCTCAGAACTTCCTTTCCGATGGACGAGGCGATTTCGGCTCCCTCCTTTCATCCCCATAGTTGTGATAGATGCACATCCTTTACTGCCTATTTATATGGGAAATGCATTGTCCCTAGTATTCGGGTTTATCGCACAACCTCAAGTAAAAAAGGTCTATCGATGCACGTCATACCGGCCGGTGTACATCAGCTTGGAAATGTCGTCGTATTTGGTCAGCGCCGAGTTGACGTTGTAGCTCATGTACAGCACCATCTGACGAAGGTGGTTGGTCGTACAGCGCTCCACATGCGACGTGAACGACTGTCAGGGGTACATTTTTCAAGCCGAAGGTGGGAGGTTTTCGAGGATATTGCTGCTGACGGGATTCGGCCTGGAAGTCGTGCGCGAATTCGGTATAAAATGGTTGATATGTGCTTTTTGCACATTGTTACTGGTTGTTTTTTTACATGTGGGAGGAGAATCGTTGTGAAGAATTGTGCGCTGTACAGCTCAACCTTCGATCTGGATCAGATCGTGGGCCTGATGAAGGCGATCGACCCGAATGGAAAGATGAGCGTTAATGAGAGCAAAACCCGGATTGAAATCGTCAGCAAGGGCTGGCTTCGCCGAAAGGCTACCGCTTTTAACATCATGACCAGCAGAACGCATCCGGATGAGTTTGCAAGCATGCGAAGCGGCATGGAGCAATTTTTTGCCCAGATCCCGGCGGAGAACGAGCCGCTGCAGCAAAAGCTGCTGATCAAGATCAGCACGCTCAATATGGTCATCGGTGTCGAAACGGAGGATGACATTTCGGAATCCTTATTCACCCGGCTGCTGTCGATGATCCGGCCGCTGGACGGGCTGATGTTCTGGGGCGGCGGGCAGCTGCTGAACCCGGAAGGACGGCTGCTGCTGGGTACGGACGGCCGCTCGGAAGTGGAAGATTACACCGTCACCGCCCATACGAGCTTCCTCCATGGCGAGGAGCCGGAGACAGCTTCCGGTACGGAGCGCAAAGCGCGGTCCGAAGCGGTTCTGTCGGCGCAAGGCTTCCAGAAGATGCCGCCGATGCCCGGACGGCTCGGCGATGAAGCCGCGGGACGAATCCGGACGCTTGCGGAAACCGCGCAGCGCGCCGTCGCCCTCTGCATTACCGCCGTCAAGGGCGAATGCATCGGTGCGGGCGAAAGCCCCGAGGATACCCGGGAGCTGATCTCGAGAATTACGGCCCAGTACGGGGCGGACGGCTTCTTTTCTCCCGAGGAGAAGGCGTTTATCCAAAACGGCCAAGCGGATGAATCCGAAGCGGTCCCGTTCTCCTGGCGGTATGAAGGCTTTTGGGTGCTGCTGTGGGCCTTGGGCCATGTGGACGCCTTGGGGAGCCCAACGGATATTTGCGATGTCCCCGAAGCCGTCTCCATGCTGCAGCAGTTTGATTCGTTTGATGCCTTTTTAGCGGGCTCACGTCTGCGGAGCAGTAAGGAAATTCTCGACGCTGCCGATTTGATCTACCGCTACGACTGGCTCTGCGTCGACAGCCGCATTCAAGGACAGCCGGCTCCCGGCGGCCTGAACGCAGGCGTTGTGTATGAGCGTCACCGTGCCTTGAACTGGCTGACTGGATATATGGGCCAGGAATGGGACGACGTGCGGACGGATACGTAGGGTGAAAGGAATATGGGTTACTACTTTCCGGAGGGTAAGCAGCGGGATCCGAACGACGGCATATTTGCCGAGCGTTAAGCAGAGGGGATCGAACAAAGACCTACTCGAGGAGGGTTTGTAAAGAAGCGGCAAAGATGCTTCGTGTACGTACATCATGATATATGGATGATCTTCGTTTTTTAAGATTGACGCAAGGGTGACCTGCGGGTGAATCCTTCAAGAAGGAGGCAAAAATGAGTAACGAACGGATCGTAGAGCTTCAAAGTACCTTGCGGCGCACGGCGACCCTTTTTCAAACCGGTGGAAGCAGGCCTAGCCTCTCGGTGGAGCAGTGCTGGATCGGACAAGTCAACCTGGCATTGCCCGGGGAGGAACTGCCCGTCGATGCAGACGGAGAGGCGATGGCTCCCATCCTTCAGCTATATATGCCCGCGCTTCCCTATGTTCCGGACGAACTGAAGGAAACCGAGCTGCTGACCGTATTTTTGTCACCTAACGTCCTGGATCACGATGATATGAGCGGATATATGTGCATCCGAGAGTACAGCGATACCGGGAAGCTGGTCTTGAAAGACTTCGGGCCTGCCTTTATGTCAATCAAACCTTTCCCCCTGTTCCCAGAGCTTTGTCAAGATGACTCCCCGCAATGGGACAGCGATGATATACCCGAAGCGTACAGGCAAGAGATTCTCCGACTGGAAGAGCTGGAAGGGCTGAATTATTTCGAGGATATTGCCGGGGAAATATATCGTGTCCACAAGCTTGGCGGATATGCCGCCTTCACCCAGCCTGGCATCGACTTTGGAGATGGATACGCTTTTGTCCTCCAAATCGCCTCAGACGCCAAAGCCGGGCTCAACATCGTGGATGACGGCAATTTTTATTTTGCCAAGCATAAAAAGGATGGCACCTGGCGCGGCTACTTCGATTTTTATTAAAGAATCTATGGGGAGTGAAACTTGATGGACGTGCTGGACCAAGCCATGGCATCTTTTCTAAAATGGCAGGATCAATATAACGAGGCATATGGACTTTTCAAAGAGCAGGACATCCGCCCGTTGGCGGAGTTCTGTGACCCCGGCGTGGATATACGTATTCCGCTTTCGCCGGAACTGCAGCATTTTTACACCAGGTATGAAATAAGAAGTGGTGCTGATCATATAACATCGCTCGGAATGAAAAGCGCCGCCGTGGAAATCGGAGATGCTGCCGTTCTTTTCTTTCCGAAGCCGGAGCATTTGTTTCGCCAGCAGCTGGGATACCGTTGGCTGGGAACGGGGGAGCCGTATCAAGCATCCCCTTCGTGGCCTCCGGAGCATGTGGTCATTGCCAATTACAACGACGACCCGCTGATCGTCGACACCGCCTCGCCAGCGTCCCCGGTGTACGGGCGGATCGATGGATCTGAAGCATTCCCCCTTGCAGACTCGCTGGCCGACTTTTTTTCGGCCCTGGCGCTCTTGATCGAAGCCGCTTTCACAATGGAGGGGAATGTAACCAACGAAGAAACGTTTGAAATCGAGGCTGTTTTTGTGGAGGAAGTCAGGCCGAAGATGATGCAGCTGCTGGGCGAGGAGAAGGCGGAGAATGTGATGAAGTATTTGTCGTTTTACTAGGGAACATCTCGGATTCATCCGCTGAAAACAGTCATTGACGAATAATCCTTTAAGAGATCAGTCTCGCAATGAAAAATGCGATTCCGGCGGCCGCTCCGCCTACAATGGTTGTTTGCCAGGCACTACGGAACGGACGTGTACCGGTGAACCTTCCTTTGACGTAGCCAAACACGAATAAGGCAATCAGCGTGACGATCACCGAAACGGATAAAGCTGTGCCTGACTGCCTGATCAGCATGTAAGGGGACAGCGGAATCACACCCCCTATAATGTAGGACAGTCCGATCGTGAGCGAGCTGTTGCGCGCCCTCTTAGGCTCGGGTTCTTCGAGCCCGAGCTCATATTTCATCATAAATTGAACCCATCGGTCCGAGTCCTGGCAGATGGCATCCACCGCCGATTCCACAATTTCTTCGGGAAAATGCCACTCTCTCAGGATATCGGCCACTTCCTCCCTTTCCTGATCCGGTATTTCCCTGATTTCCTCCTGCTCCCGCACGAGTTCGGATGCATAATGCTCCCGGTCCGTCCGGGCGGCAAGATATCCGCCGAGCCCCATCGCGATAGCACCCGCAGCGATTTCAGCCATCCCCGCCACAACGACCAAGCTCGTATTCGGTACGGTCCCGGACAAGCCGGCGGCAAGGGCAAACGGAACCGTTAAACCGTCCGACATTCCGATCACAATATCCCTGATCAAATCCGATGCGTTAAAATGCTTTTCCTCATGCCTTTCCACAGTCATCATTCCCCCACCCTGCGAGCAGCTTCTGCCTTGATTCCCTTAATATGGGTGATTTCCGTTAAAATATACCTGAATGAGCCTGCACGGGCTGTGCTCCATTCGGGGGATGTCCGCAAAAACTCCCGGCGTCATAGAACCGACCGGGAGTTTGTTGTCGATCGAAGTGTTCATTGTGATTCTCTGGAATGTGTAATCTGGGAGCAGCTTACAGAACGCTTCGATTTGAATGCGATGCCCCGGCAAAGCCTTGCCTCGTTACGTCCAATAACGTCGGGAGACGCAGTGCTCGTCAGCAAGCTTATACCCTTTCAGCGGAATCAGCTCCACCGAGCTGGCCGAATCCGGCGAATGGATCATGTGCCCGTCCCCGGCGTAGATGCCGACATGATGGACGCGTCCCTTGCCCTGCTCATAGGCAAAGAACAGCAGATCCCCCGGCTGCAGCTCCTCCGGCGGGATGTTGGCTCCGTGCAGCGCCTGGACAGAGGCGTCCCTCGGGATGTCGATGCCGCAGGCGAGATGCATGGAGTGGGCAAACCCGGAGCAGTCGTAGCCCCAGGCCGACATGCCTCCCCACAAGTAAGGCAGTCCCAGAAAGCGCTTGGCCTGCGCCACGATAGCCTGGCCCCTATTCTGCCCATCCGGTTGAACCGCCGGGTATTCCCCTGGCTCAGCCACCACCTGTACGTCTGCCCGTCTGATCCGGGCAAGACCGTGCGGGGCCTGCACGACGACAAAGGAATCCTCACGAGAATTAGCCCCTGCCTCAACGCCATCTCTCGGAACACTCCCTGCTTGGGGAAATGCTCCAGCATCGGGTCCCGCTACCGATTCGGCTTGAAAACCCGGGACGGCTTGAACTCCATCGCCGGGTTCTACCTCAAGCACCGTCCCCCGCTCCTCCTCGGTCGCCAGCGGAAGCCTTGTCAGGAAGCTGATACGCATCTTTGCCGATGAGGATAACAGCTCCAAGTCCGTCGTAGGTGCCGTAACGATCGCAGAAGCTGGAGCAGCAGCGGGGCCGGGAACGCTTTCGCCGCTGTCCAGCAGCCGACGCGCTTCCTCCTCACTCAATGGCAGCAGCTGCTCCGCCGGAATCCAGCCGGGATATCCATTCTCATCCTTGGGCGAGAGCTGGCCCGGAATGGCGACCCGGCTCCAGCCGTCCTGCTCTTCGTAGGCAAGGACGGGCGTGCCGTACAGCGCCTGGGTCTGCAAGCGGTTGGCCGCGCACAGGTCGAGCTTATCCGGTACCGTCATGGCGGCGAGCCATGCCTCGATACCGCTCCCCCGCGCAAACCCCGAATCGGTTCCCATCTCCAACGGGTTCCCCGAATCAGATTGGCCCTTGGCCTCCCGTTTCCTACTCCCAAGTTCACTAGGGGCGAACCCGGCCAGTGCCGGTTCGTCCAGCGCCCGCGGCGAGGACGGGCTGGTCCAGACGGTGGCTACCGGAACGCTGACCACCCGCCATGCCGGGGATACGGCCTGATCGTTTCGATTCACCATCACCATACCCCCACTTCGTCCGTCGTACCCACGTCGGTTATGCCAAGACCCGGCACATCCGAGAAGGTCATCACCCGGCCGTCGTACATGACGCCGCCGACGACATCATCCTGGTGCAGCATCAGCGGCGCGTCGAAGTCGTATCGGGTGACGTTCTTTTTGCTGGCGGCGAAATGGGCAGCGGCGGTCACCGCCAATCGGGATTCGATCATGCTGCCCACCATGCACTCGACGCCGTATTCTTCAGCCAGCTGGTTGATCAGCTGCGCCTTGTAAATGCCGCCCGCCTTCATCAGCTTGATGTTGATCAGGTCGGCCGCGTGCCGCTGCAGCACCTCCAGCGCCTGCACTGGAGAAAAGACGCTTTCATCGGCCATAATCAACGTGTCCACCGCCGCAGTCACCTGCTGCAGCCCGTAAATATCCCCAGCCCGAACCGGCTGCTCCACCAGCTCGATGTTCAGTCCCATGTCCTCCATCTTCCGGATGGAGCGGATCGCCTCCTTGGCCTGCCAGCCCTGATTGGCGTCCAGCCGGATCTTGACGTCGCTGCCGATGCGCTGCCGGATTTCCCGGATGCGGCGGATGTCATGCTCGATGTCATCCTTGCCGACCTTGATCTTCAGCACGGTAAATCCCGCCTGAACGTATTGGGCCGCGTCTTCTCCCATTTCCTCGGGCGAGTTGACGCTGACCGTAAAGTCCGTTTCGATCCGGTCGCGGTACCCGCCGAGAAATTGGTACAGCGGCATACGCCCGTGCTGGGCCACCAGGTCATATACGGCCATGTCGATGGCCGCTTTGGCACTGGTACAGCCGACCATGGCCTGGTGGAGCGACTGAAGGATCTGCTCATAGGCGAGCAGGCTTTGGCCGATCAGCAGCGGCTTGAATGTATGCTCAATGGCGGACTGGATCGCCTCAAGGCTGTCGCCTGTGATAACGACGGTGGCCGGCGCCTCGCCCCAGCCCACTTTTCCATCGTCGGCCGTCATTTTCACCACAATCGATTCGGCTTGATGAACCGTGCGCAGCGCCGTCTTGAACGGTTTGGTCAGCGGCGTGTACTTGCGCAGCACTTCGATATCATGTATTCGCATTTGCCGGTTGCCTCCTCTATATAATGGCTGACTCCAGCGCTTCCACCTTTTTGTCAGCCGTGCTCAGCTCGGCTTCCATCCCGTGCGGAACCGCGACGTTGGGTGAGCCGTGCCCGATCCCGAAGCCCATCAGGGAAGGTCTGCCCGCTTCGGTCACATAATGCCGGATGACCTCCTCTAAGGTAAAGGAGACCGGGCGCTTGACCGGCTCGCAATCGCGGAAGTCGCCCACCAGGATACCGGCCGCCTGCTCCAGCTTGCCCGCCATCCGCAGCTGATTCAGCATACGGTCGATCCGGTACGGCTCCTCCCCGATGTCCTCGATAAACAGGAGGCAGCCCCTGGTATCGATCTCAAACGGCGTACCGAGCGTACTCGTCAGCAAAGTCAGGTTGCCTCCGACGAGTGGGCCCTTGGCTTTGCCTTCCACCAAGATATGCAGCGAGGTGATATCCTCGGTGTAGCGGAACGGCTCGGGCCGGACCAGCTGGGCGAAGCTCTGCCGAGTCAACGGGTGAACATCCTTGTCTCCCAGGCAAATCATCATCGGCCCATGCACCGTGATCAATCCGGTCATCTTCCAGATGGCGGCATGCAGGAAGGTGATGTCGCTGTACCCCCACAAAATTTTGGGATGCCGGCGGATCTGATCGTAATCGAGCTTCTCCGCTATCCTGGCGGTGCCATAGCCTCCACGGGCGCAAACGATGGCCTGAATGCCGGGATCCGCAAACATAGCGTTCAGCTCGGCGGCCCGCTCGGCGTCGGTTCCGGCGAGGTAGCCGTGGCCGCGGTTCAGCGAATCGCCAAACCGGACCTTCAGGCCAAGCTCTTCGAACACTTCGGCCGAACGGCGGATCGCCTCCGCGTCCCCGCGGCTCGCCGGGGCGGTGATGCCCACCGTGTCCCCCGGCTTCAACCGGGCCGGCCGGATCAGCATTCTCCCGGCACCGGCCTGTGCCCCTTCGATGCCCGAATCGGCAGCATGCATGAACGGTCTCAGCCTTCTCATTTCAAATCAGCCCACTTAAAGTCCATGTAGCCGTATGGATGGCGTACCACGTCGACGAGCTTGTCGCTTTGCAGATAAGCAGAATCATAGAAATACATTGGCATGATCGGCGCCTCGTCCATCAGGATTTTTTCGGCCTGGTGCATCAGGTCATAGCGCTTCGCCTCGTCCGTCTCTTGGTAAGCGGCCTGGATCAGCTTGTCGTATTCGGCATTGCTCCAGCCCGTACGGTTGTTCGGACTTTTGCTTTGGAAAATATCCAGGAAGTTGATCGGATCGGCGAAATCCGGCAGCCAGGACGACCGGGAAAACTGCAGCTGAAGCTGCTTCTGCTCCGCGGTGAGGACTTTGCCTTCTTTGCCCGCGAGCTTGACGTCGACACCCAGGTTTTCCTTGAACATGGCCTGCAGCGTTTCGGCGATTTTCTGATGTAAATCGTTTGTGTTGTAAGTCAGCGTCACTTCAGGCAGCGTGCTGTATCCCGCTTCCTTCATGCCTTCCGCAAGCAGGCTCTTGGCCTGCGCCGCGTCAAACGTAATCAGGTCGCCGCCCACCTCGCGGAAATCGCGTCCGTCCGGCTCCTTGAGACCGTAGGATACGAAACCCCCGGCCGGTTTTTGCTTCTGCTTGACCACCAGGTCCACGATTTTCTGACGGTCCACCGCGAGCGCAAAGGCTTTGCGGATTTTGGCGTTGTCAAACGGCTTCATGGTCGTATTGAAGCGGTAAAAATACGTACCTGCCGAATCCTGAACGTTCACCTTGCCTTCCGAGAACAGCTGGTCGCTCATATCGGCGGGAACGCCGGCAATGTGCAGCTCGCCGCTTTGGTACAGCTGGTATTCCGTGTTGGAATCGTTGATCATTTTGAACGTGACGCCGTCCAGCTTCACGTTCGCCGCATCCCAATACTTATCGTTCTTCACCATTTTCAGCTCGGAATCGTGATTCCACTGGGAGATGCGGAACGGGCCGTTGCTGACGAACGTATCGGCCTCCGCCGTCCAGTTCGGATTGGACTCCACGGTCTTTTGCGGCACCGGGAAGAAAGCCGGATTCGCCAGCATGCTCAGCAGCCAGGGAGCCGGCTGGGCCAGCGTCACTTCCAGCGTCTTGTCGTCAACGGCTTTGACCTGTACGTCGTCCGCCGTCCCTTTGCCGGAGTTAAAAGCCTCCGCTCCTTTGAACACATAGGCCAACGTCGCGGCCGAAGACGCCGTTTTCGGATCGAGCATTCTTTTCCAGGCAAACTCGAAGTCGCCCGCCTTAACCGGCTCGCCATTGCTCCACTGTACGCCGTCGCGCAGCGTGAACGTGTATTTGAGTCCGTCTTCGGATACCTTCCACTCGGACGCCATGGCCGGCTCTGGAGACTGGTCCTTGCCGAGACGCGTCATGCCCTCCATCGCATTGTTCAAAATGTCATAGGAAACCTGGTCGAAGCCGATCGGCGGATCGAGCGAAGTGGGCTCGCGAACGTTGTTATACAGGAGGATTTTACTTCCGGTATCTCCTCCACCGCCGCTTGCTCCTTCGGTTCCGCCGCCGCATGCGGCCAGCAGCAGGCTGAGCAGCATACACGTCAGCAGCGCCAGTATTAACCTTCTTTTCACAGCCTTGTTCACGACAGCCTTTTCCATGAGACCCTCTCCCTTAATCCCGAATTGGTTGGTTGCTGCAAATACAAGCTATTCCGTTATTCATGAGCTTGCGCTATTCAAGACGCTGATCTATGGTCAAGTCCCAAGGCTTGCAGAGCAAACCTGAAGCAGGATCCTGTTCCCGCAAAATGATAAAACTGTTCTCTTCATGCCTTATCCCTGGCTGGCCGATGCGGTTTCAACCTGCGCCGGCCCTTGCGGCGGCATCGTTCTGGCTCGGGCGTCCTGCAGCCAGCAAGCTACGGTGTGCTCTCCGTCCAGCTTCACGCTGTCCGGCGGGAACAGGCCGCATACCTCCATCGCGTGAGGACACCGGGCGGCAAACGCACATCCCTTCGGAGGTGCGAACAGGTCCGGCGGCGTGCCCGGGATCGCGTCGAGCTTCGCCCCTCTTGGCCGGTCCAGGCGCGGGATGGAATCGAGTAGCCCCCGCGTATACGGATGCTGCGGATTCCGGAACAGCTCCTTGACCGGTGCGGATTCCACGACCTGACCTGCATACATGACATTGACGCGGTCGGCGATGCTGGCGACGACGCCGAGGTCGTGCGTAATCATGATCAGCGAAGCCTGGGTCGTGCGCTGCAGCATGCGGAACAGATCCAGGATTTGCGCCTGGATCGTGACGTCCAGCGCGGTGGTCGGTTCGTCCGCGATCAGGACGGCGGGACTGCAGATCGCCGCCATCGCGATCATGATCCGCTGCCTCATGCCCCCGCTGAACTGATGCAGGTGCTGCTTCAGCCGGAGCTCCGGGTCGCGGATGCCCACGAACTGCAGCATCTCGACCGCCCGCTTCCTCGCCTCCGTCCGGGACAGCCGCTGGTGGCGGATGACGCCCTCCATCAGCTGCTCCCCGATCATCATTGTCGGATTCAGCGCGGTCATCGCGTCCTGAAAGATGATCGCGATGTCCGAGCCGCGCACGTCACGCATCTGCTTTTCGCTCAAACGCGTCAGCTCGCGTCCGTTAAAACGGATGCTGCCCTCCGTAATCCTCGAGTTGTTCTTGGGCAGGAGCCGCATGATGCTGCGGGCGGTGACGCTTTTGCCGCAGCCGGATTCGCCGACGATCGCCAGCGTCTCTCCCCGGTGCAGGCGGAGGCTGACGCCCCTTACGGCCTTCACCTCCCCGCCGTAGGTGGAGAACGAAACATGCAAATTGTCCACTTCGAGCAGCGCGTCGTTGTTCATCTTCCGTTACCTCCTTTGCTTCGGATTAAAGGCGTTCAAGAGTCCATCTCCCAACAGGTTGAAGGCGAGCATCGTCACCGAAATGAAAAAAGCCGGGAAGAACAGCCGCCACCAGTTGCCGGACAGAATGGTCGGCAGGGCATCGTTGGCCATCGTTCCCCAGCTCGCCAGCGGCGGCTGGATGCCGAGACCGAGGAAGCTGAGGAAGGCTTCGGCGAAAATGGCCGACGGCACGGAAAACGTCACCTGCACGATGATGACCCCGACGGCGTTGGGAAGCATGTGCCTGCGGATGATGTACCATGACCCGGCCCCTAAGGTCCGGGCGGCCAGGACGTACTCCGACGACTTCAGCTGAAGCACCTGCCCGCGGACGATCCGCGCCATCCCGATCCACCCCGTTGCCGTCAATGCCAATATAATGGTCAGCAGCCCGGGGCCCATTACGACCATGAGCAGAATGACCACAAGCAGATAAGGAATGCCGTACAGCATATCGACGAAACGCATCATCGCGTTATCGACGCGCCCGCCGAAATATCCGGCGATGCCGCCGTAAATGATACCAATGAAAAAATCGATCAAGGCGGCGGCCAAACCGACCGTAAGCGAGATGCGCGAACCGTACAAAATCCGGGCGAAGACGTCCCGCCCAAGGTCATCCGTTCCGAACCAGTGCGCGCCGGACGGAGGCTGGTTCGCGCTGAGCAGATTCTGGCCGGAGTAGCTCTGATCCGTCAGCAGCGGGCCGAACACGGCCAGCAGTGCCAGCAGCACGATCAGGGCGAGTCCGCAGCAGGCCAGCTTGTTGCGGAGCAAACTGCGGACGGCCTGCTGCCATAACGACTGGCGCGGCCTGACGATCCGCTCCTGTTCTCCGGCCGTTCTGTACATTGGGGTAAACAAATGGTCCGGTACCTGCATGCGTCAGGCCCCCTTTCTATGCAGCTTGATACGGGGATCGATGAACCCGTACACGATATCCACAATAAACATCATGAAGATGAGGAGTGCGCTGTAAAAGACCGTCGTGCCCATGATGACGGCGTAATCCCGGTTGTTGATGCCGTCCACGAAGTATTTCCCCATGCCGGGGATCGCGAAGATTTTCTCGATGACGAAGCTCCCCGTCAGCACGTTGGCCAGCAGCGCGCCGAGCAGCGTCACCACGGGCAGCACCGCATTGCGCAGCGCATGCTTGATGATCATCCTCGCCGGCGACAGCCCTTTGGAGCGTGCCGTCTCCATATAGTCCTGGGTGAGCACCTCAATCAGGTTAGCCCTAGTGAGACGCGCGATCGTGGCGATGGGCCCAACCGAGAGAGCGAAGGCCGGAAGCACGACATGCTTCCACGTCCCCCACGAAGCGACCGGCAGCAACCCCCATTTGACGGCGACATACTTGATCAGGAGCGGAGCGATAACGAAGCTTGGCACCGCGATGCCGATGACGGCCAGCACCATGGCGATATAGTCGATGATGCCGTTCTGCTTCAGGGCGGCCACCGTACCCAGCGCTATTCCTGCTGCAATCGCCAGCAGAATGGCCGCCGCGCCGAGCTGGAAGGATACCGGGAAGCCGCGGTCGATCATCGTGTTCACCGTTGTCGGGTAATGGGATATCGATGGCCCGAGATCGAAGGTCAGCAGCGATTTGAGATACAGCAAATACTGGACGCCCAGCGGCTTGTCCAGATGGTAGAACGACATCATGTTCTGCACGACCGCTGCGCTTGCTTCCTTCCCGTCGCGGTCAAACGGAGAGCCGGGAATCGAGTGCATCAGGAAAAAGGTGACCGTGACGATCAGCCACAGCGTGACCAGCATGGATAAGAAACGCTTCAAAATGTATTGCGCCATGAATCTCACCCTCTCTTTACTCGGCATATGGTGCATTTTTTCGGGCACATCTACTTCGATAAACCTGTCAGCGTATTTTCGAAAAACAGGCGGCCTTCGTCAGCAGAAGGACGTCCGCATGGCCAACTCGGTCATGACCAGCATAGCCTGGTACGCTTCAAGAATATCTTTAGCCTGGAACGAGACGACAGGCGATCCCTGTTCGATCGTGGTGCCTGGCATCAGATGGGCCCATTCCGCCTGCCCGTAATTCGCGAATTCGATCGTCAGCAGCGGGCGTTCCGGCGGAACGAGCGGCTTGACGCGGTCGCGCCCGGCAATCGCTTCAGCCATCTTCTGGCGGAGCAGCCGTCCGCTCTTCTCCGGTGACAGGCACAGCGCCGACGTGCGGGAAATACGCTCCTTGACGATCGCCGTCGTCACGCCGGGCAGCAGACTTTCGGCCTCGATAGCGGTCTCGTCGTCACCGGCCACCATCAGTACCGGCACGCCGTAATGTCCCGCCACGTAGGCGTTAAATCCCAACTCGCCTACGGAGACGTCGTTGATATACATGTTCCGGACGCCGAAAATCATCGTATGGCTGAGGACGCCCTTTCGAGCAGCCATTGCGTGATAGCCGAGAAAGACGGCTCCCGCATAACTTCCGTCAAGCCCCTGCATCATCGAAAACGGTTTGACGTCGCCGGAAATCAATTTGCTGTCCGGGTGGAGATTTTCGATGATCAGGTTGTTCATTTTCGAGTGGCTGTCGTTGACGATCACCTCGCTGAACCCTTCTTCAAAAGCGGTTTCGATGACGTGATTCGCCTCGGCCGTCATGATATGCTGGCCCCGGGTGTAGTTGTAGCGGCTGGAATCGACGAATGTCGCATCCACCAGACCGGTAATGCCCTCCATATCAATGGATATGTACAATTTCATCTTCAAGTCCCTCCGATTGTCGTATTTGGGTATAAAAAAACCCGGCAAACGTCATATGCTTGCGCTGCCCGGGCGTGCATATGTCATTTGCTGGGTTTTATTTACGCGTATGTCGCCATACTGATAAACAAAGCAGCGGTATGCAATTGGTGGATCACGGAAAAACACGGTAATGAATCGTTCTGAATAGCTCTGCTCATGAATCCGGCGAAGTTTCCCTCGACGAAAGCGCCGATTTATACTTCTTCTGCGCATCCTTGAACGCCACGATGATCGCCTTCTGCGAAGAGCCGTAATACCTTGTCCGAATCTCTTCCGCTACCGGCTCAAGGGAAAGCATGCTCTTCCCGAGAAAGATGGAGCGTACAAACTGCGACGTGAGTGGAATCGTGGAGGAACAGGCGGCATCCACGATTTTGTGGCTGACGGTGTCCACGACCAGCCCGATAAAAAAGGCGCTGTACTGCTGGGTTATCGGATTATTCACCGAGGTCTGTGCATCGCCGACGATGTAGATCGTGTCTTTATCGTACAATTGACGCATCCCCCGTCTCCTCGCTCTCCTGCTGAACCCATAGGGATGTTCGATGGGCGGCATCGGACGACCTATAAGCCGCAAGGACAAGCTGATTTGTTATTTATTCTAACAAGGGATCCGCATTTTTGTAAATACAAAGTTCATGCAAGCGCTTAATATTTTTTATTGCGTCAGAAAACATCACATGTAATAGCCTTTCATATCTTCGGACCCTGACGCGCTTGCCTTCCCGGCTCGGTTCGTACCCAGCAGCCAAGGCCAGGAACGTCTAGCCAAATGGACCGACAATCCGAACAGCAGCAGCGCATCCACCGCATGAAGCGCACGCAGCGAACCTGTCACATTTTGAATGGTGATGTGCTGCAGCGCAGTCAAGGCGAACAGCGCGAGCGGCCACCATCTTAGACCACCCCGGATATCCCCCAAGAAGGACAGGACAAACATTACAATAGGAACGAACTCAAAAACATTCGCAAAGACACGATGCAGCTGCAAATCGCCGGGATCCACCAAAATGCCGAGGCCGGCGATAAACACCTGCACAACAACACAGGCGAGGTAAACCGCAGCCAGCAATCCGTAAATCCACCTTACGGTACGGATCCGGACCGGCATCGCTGCAGCTCCTGCATCACCGGAGTTGAACTGCCGCCCAGGCTCCGATTTCGTGCCGAATCCTCCTTTTGCTTCATTTTTCCCCTGCTTTTCGTTCCTGCCACTCATTCCTTACCGCTCCCTTTCATCTTTTAATATTGATTCTTGCTTTGTCCCGCCTTGCTCCCCACGGTTTGAATACCGAAATGATAAATAACCCTACCAGCGAAACGATCTGCAGAATGATCCCGGTCCACAGCTGTACGTTGTTCACCGTAAATTCCGGGCTGAGGATACCCTGCATTCCCGGCTCGGAGACGTATTGGACCGCTTGCAGCGTCCAGAAATACATGCCGACGGGCCCGAGAATGACCAGAAGCAGCGTCAGGATTTCCTTGACGATGATCCAGTAATATTTGAACAATCCCCACGGCGTCCAGACCGACAGCATGATGCCGGTTACGAGCGTTGCGATCGTGGACACGCGCACCGTCTTTTCGGACAGCATATGCATAATGCTGTAGCATGCGCGAAATACACCCTCATCCTTTGTGGCGGCTGCCATAATGCTCAAGAACAAGAAAATAACAGCCGTGCCCAGCATGACGGCCGAAAACAGCAAGTGCAGGGTCAGCAGCCATTTCCGCTGCTTCACCGTCATTTTTTTCATCCGATTCACCTCCTTCTTCAGCATAGATCTCGTTTCTAAACCGGCTCTAAACCGAATCTAAAAAAAGTATAAAAACACGCTCGGGCCTCCAAGCTCCGAAAACGCAAAAAGGCCTTTACCGACAGTAAAGGCCTTCCCAAAACGCGTTATTAGGGTCCATTGCGCATCTTCATCTATACATTAAAGCGGTAACCCACACCCCAAATCGTCTCGATATATTGCGGCTTGGAGGGGTTCGCTTCGATTTTCTCCCTTAATTTGCTGATATACACCGTGACGGTGGCGTTATCCCCCATAGCATCCAGTCCCCAAATTCGTTCGAACAGGTCGTCCTTGCTGAACACCCGGTTCGGGTGGTTGCACAGGAACAGCAGCAGATCATACTCTTTAGAGGTCAGCAGCACTTCCTGTTCGTTCACGAACACCTTGCGGGACAACTGGTCGATCCGGATTCCCCGCAGCCGCAGCTCGCTCTTCGGCTCCCGCCGGTGCTCCGACGTCAGCCGGTCATAGCGGGATAAATGCGCTTTGACGCGTGCCACAAGCTCGCCTACGCTGAAGGGCTTTGTAATATAATCATCCGCACCGAGGCCGAGTCCCCGGATTTTATCGATATCCTCCTTGCGGGCGGTCACCATCAGAATCGGAATATTCCTCGCCTCGCGGACCTGGCGGCAGATTTCGAATCCGTCCACCTTCGGCAGCATCAGATCGAGGATGATCAAATCGTACTCCTCTTCCAGCGCCTTCTTCAGGCCGGCATCCCCGCTAGCCGCGACGTCGACGGCATATCCGCCCGCCTCCAAATAATCCTTTTCCACTTCCGCAATGACCAGTTCATCCTCAATGATCAAAATACGCTTCACGCCCGCTCACCGCCATCTCTTGTCATCTTTGGCAAAGCAAAATAAATGCTTGTTCCTTCATCGGTACGGCTCTCCGCCCAGACTCTGCCTCCCATGCCCTCGATCATTTGCTTAACAATCGCAAGCCCGAGTCCGCTCCCGCCGGTATCCGTATTTCGCGACGGCTCGGCGCGGTAGAACCGGTCGAAAATGTGCGGCAGCGCCGCTTCTTCAATCCCGGAGCCGTTATCCTTGATCCGGATCACAGCTTCATCCGGCCCGTCGCTCAGGTTTACGGACAGCTCCTTGTCCGCTTTATCCAAATACTTCAGGCTGTTGTCGATAATATTCAGGATCACTCTCCGCAGCTTTTCCCGGTCCGCCATCACTTGAACGCGCTCCCTATCAGGCAGCTCACACGCGATCTTCACGCCGGACATCCGGGGATCGAGCCGCAGCTCCTGAACACAGTCCGTAACATATCCCTTCAGATCGGTCGGCTCCATATGAAAAGGCAGCTTCTTCAGATCCAGCTTCGAGAACAGTAGCAGTTCTTCAATCAGCCGGTCCATATCCTCCGTCTTTTTCGCGATCATCCCCATATACTTATCCCGCATCGCCTCGGTATCGGCAATACCGTCCTGAAGGCCCTCCACACAAGCCTTGATACCGGTAATCGGTGTCTTCAGGTCATGGGAGATGCTTGCGATCAGCTCCTTGCGGTTATCCTCGTACTGCAGCTGCAGGCGGATCGATTCGCTCAGGCGGCTCCGCATTTCTTCAAACGCCTCCCCCAGCTCCCCGATTTCATCCTTGCGCTTCAGCGCGATTTCGTGGCTCAGATCCCCGTCCTTGATCTGCTCTGCGGCATGCTTTAATGCATACAGCGGCTTGACCAGGCTCCGGGAGACCAGAAAGGTCAGAATTCCGTTGGTTAACCCGATGACCAGAAGCAGGGATAGCATCATCAGTGGGAATAACTTTTTGGCTTCCGCAAAAAATGTGCTCATATCCGTCAAGACGTAGACCGCCCCCGTATGCTGGCCGCTGAACGCGACATCGAATTTCTCCACGGAGAACCGGCCGCTTCCTTTCGCTCCCCATCGGTGCCAGGACATCGCCGGCTGCCACTTCTGGATTTCCTTCTCCACATCGACGCCGCGGAGCAGATCCGAGGCATACGTGATCCGGCCGTCTTCCGTTACGACGATCCCCGCATCCAATCGGGTCAGCTGTTCGTCCGCTTTGGCCACGAAGGAGGGATCGGCGAACCGATCAGGTTCGGTCTGGATCATAAACTTGAGGCCGGCGGCCATTTCGCCGCGAAGGCTTGCCTTTTCCCAAATGGCAGGGGTGCCGCGGCCTTCCCCGATGTTTTTGAACAATACAGTATACAGCCCTCCGGCAATCACAGCGAACAGAACGACCGGGATGAAGGTCATCGCAATATAAGAAAGCAAAAGTCTTGTTTTGATGGACATGGGCCAATCTCCTTAGAGCTGTTTTCTCGCGAACATCATGAGTCCCGCCGCATAAGCCATTATAATATAAGACAGCAGCAGGAGAAACGTATTGAGCAGTGTACCCGCCGGCGCTCCGCTGCCGGTCCACAGCACATCCCAGCGTGTGTAGGAAAAGACGGACCAGGCAGACAGCTGCGGCAGCAGCAAAGGCAGCGCTTTGGCCGCGGCGTAGATCAGCACGATGGTCATTAAAGCGCTGGTTCCGGACGAAAACAGCTGCGCAATAAATACGCACACTAGGCCGATGGCCATCATCGGCACAAAGGAAGCGGCGTACGCCTTCAGGCTGTCCGCCATGCCGCCTGCCGGTCCCCCGACCGCCCACGCCGATACGGTTGAGGCGATCCAGAGCACGCCAAGGCATAGGGCGGCAAACACCGCGATGGCGATCACTTTAGACGCGTACGCCCGGGCACGCGTGACGGGCCGCAGCAGAACCAGCTTCATCGTGCGGGCCGCCATCTCCCCGGCAAACGAGTGGGCCGCCGCTGCCGCCATGTAGAGCGGAATGATCGCAAAGGTGAACAGGTGAAGCATGGCCACCGGGAGGCTCCCCTCCAGTCCAAACAGCATGCCCGCCCTCATCTTCAGAAGGCTGGACAGCAGCACGGTAACGACCGGAAGGATCAAGGCCAACAGCAGGAAACCCTTCGTCCGGCGCTGCCGCCAGAGCTTCTCCGTTTCATTCAGCAGATTGGCGTATAAGCTGTGCATCGTGCTCCCCCTCCTTGGACTCGAGCAATTTAAAGGTGACGTATTGTTCCAGCGACATACCTGCCCCGTTCCATTCGTCTTCCCTTCCCAGGCTGATCAGATGACCCTCACGCATCACACCGACGCGGTCCGCGATCAAACTCAGATCGTGGACCAGGTGGCTGGAAATGAGGAAGGTGATTCCTTGGTCTGCCAGCTGCCGGACCGTGCTGCGAAAATCGGCCATTCCTTCGATATCCAGACCATTCGTCGGTTCGTCGAGCAGCACCAGCCGCGGAGCGGACAGCAGCGCCGAAGCCAGCCCCAGCCGCTGCTTCATTCCCAGCGAAAAGCCGCGTACCCGTTCATTGCGATATGGCTTGAGACCGACCTTCTCCAATACTTCGTCAATCCGGCTCGCCGGCAGATCCTTGTAAAACCGTGCCGACAGCTTCAAATTATCGCGGGCGCTCATGTATTCATAAGCTTCCGGGGTCTCAATGATACACCCGGTATGGCTGACGGCCTGTTCAAAACGCTCCACGATATCATGCCCCATGATCCGGACGTTTCCCCGATCAGGCCGGATTAAGCCTGTTATGATTTTGAGCACCGTCGTCTTGCCCGCGCCGTTGGGCCCGATGAATCCGAATACTTCACCTTCCGAGGCGGTAAATGACACATCCTTGACCCCGCGGTGGTTACGGAAAAGCTTGGTGATTCCCTCCACTTCAAGTACGCTGTTCATGCGTTCAATCCCTCCTTCTAAAAAAGGGCGGCCGGACCTTCTCCTGTCCGGCCGCCTTCCTGCTTAGTGACGATTCCAGCCGTTTCGTTCCCAACGGTTATCGACCTTCTCGGTCTGTTTACCCGCGAGATCGACCCGGTCGGGCGTCGTTGCGTCATACCCCGAGAAGCCAGCGTTCAGTTGGAGGGTAAGCACATGCGCTGCTCCTGCCGCATCCTTCCCCGTAACCAGGATTTCCGCCGACTGGTTTTCCAAGGCAGCATTTTTGCCGATTTTGGCATCCAGATCGATCTGCTCCACCTTGATCTCATCCGTCAGCTTCGGCAGATTCACCTTCCATTCCGAATGTCCGGCCGGCAGATGTCCCTGAACCGCCGCACCGTGATTCCAGCCATCCGCGCTGCCGGCCTTGGAAGCGATAAGTGAGCCTACGGCATTCACCACGGCCGGAATCTGGCTGCCCGATAAATGGAGCTCCGCCTCCTTCGTACCGTCACTGCCCGTCTCCACCGTCGCCAAATCCTTGATGTTCCCCACCAGCGCTTCCATTACCTGCTCAGCGGCTTGCGGCATTTGGGCCGTTTTACCGTCATGCTGCCACTCTGGCGCCTGGTCCATCACCCGATATACTTCCGAATCACTGCTCTTTAGAATCATCTTGCCGTCCTGTCTGTAAGTCTGCATCGTATGTGTCCGTGTACCGTCGTCTACCACCGCCGTCATGCTCATCGCCTGCTTGGCGTGATTGACCTTCATGTCCGCCGTACCGGACAGCACCTTCGTACCGTTATCGCTCAAACTCCATACGATATGGGAAGCCATACTGTCAGCGCCCTTCGTATGCGTAAACGCTGATTTGTAAGCTTCATATCCGGATGTGTTCGCCATGACGGAATACCCGCTTGTTAACAGCATAACCGCGCCCAGCCCTACAACCGCTCCTGCCGACAACCATTTTTTTCTCATCATATCCTCCATTGTTTCGTGAATTAGAAAGCCCGGGTCCCGCGATGGCAGCTGCCGTCCGCCTTCGGAGCGGACTCGCCCTGGCCCTCTAATCACCATCTTATCCTCCGTCTCTAAAACGCCTCTAAACCAAATCTAAAAAAAGTATAAAAATGCGCCCGGTCACCGCTGTCCGGGCACGATGCGGGAAAACCTTCCCAGCCGGGCGTCCGTACGTTTCCAAACGCCTGCGTACCGCATTAAGCTGTATCATCGGTTAGTTATGGCCAGATTCTATGAACGATGGAGGGAGTGCGCTGCGATGAACCGGCAAGTCATTATCAATGCCGACGATTTTGGCCTGTCACCTGCCGTGAACCGCGGCATTACTGAGGCATACCGGGCCGGTGGAATCACCAGCACCTCGATGATGGTCAATATGCCCGGTTTGGCGGACGCTGTGCATGCAGCACGCTCGCTGCCCGGTCTCGGCGTCGGGCTGCATTTTAACCTGACATATGGACGGCCCTTGTCGGACCCGGCTGCTGTCCCTTCGCTGGTGAGAGAGAACGGGGTATTTCTTGATGGTAAAATCAGACGCAGCCGGAATGCCGCCGATGTTGCCGCCGAGCTGGATGCCCAGTGGAACCGGTTCCTGGAGACGTCCCTGTTCCCCACACACCTGGATTCACATCAGCTGCTGCATCAGGACGACCCTGTGATCTACCAAGTGCTGGCTGAGCTGGCGTGCAGGCACCGGATCCCGCTCCGGAGATCGCAGATTGAACATCCTCATCTTTCCCCGCCTGCTCTGAAAATGACGGACTGGGTCCTTCTGGACACCTATGGCGACAGCGAAGGCCTGCAGCGGCTGCTGCACTATATACGCTCTGCTCCGATTGGGATTACCGAGATTATGTGCCATCCCGGTTACGTGGATGATGTGCTGCTGGGCATGTCCGAATGGACAGAGATCCGGGAGCGCGAGCTCCGGGTATTTACCAATCCCGAAATTGCTTGGACGATGCAAGCATGTTCCATTGAACCGGTGAACTTTAACGCACTGAAAGAACATCATGTTCCAACCGAAGGCGGAATTCCTCCTCCTGGCCCGTTATCCAAACCTGCCTCCCCGCACACTCGTTCCTTTAAAAAGGGGAGAGCACGTTCTTCCATTGCGCGAACCGGCAGACACGCAAACCATAAGCGCCGGCGCAGACGTTCCGGGTCCCCTTCCTGGAAGCTTACCCTGTTATAACATGCCGAAAGCCCTCCACATGGAGGGCTTTCGCAGCGTTTTTAAATTGTATAGGGATGTACATCAAAGTCAGCAGGTATTTCCTTCAGTCCTTGGACGACTCACGGCTGCGGGTGGACGTCCAGCGTCACAAACGCATCGTTTCCTGCGCTGAAGGTCAGCCTGAGCGGCTGCGGCCCGTCGGGAAACTGCGACAGATAAGCCTTTTGCAGCACAAGGGCAGATCCTTCAAGTGTGTAATCCGTCTCATTACGTAACTTCCCGGATTCATCCTGGGAAACGGCTGCGACCGGTGCATGGTACTTCCCATGCACCGATCGCAGCGCCAAGCATGCCGGCGCAATGACGACTAAGCTTCGTGGACTGCCTTGGCGAGGTTTTGAGCCGCGTACCGGTTGGCCGGGACCGGCAGCCCGAGATTCCCGCGCAGCGTATCGCTTTCGTACTCCGTCCGGTACAGGCCCCGCGCCTGAAGGATCGGCACCACGAGATCGACGAAATCGGCCAAACCGTTCGGCACCACAGTCCGGACATTGAAGCCGTCGGCCCCCCCTTCTTCAAACCATTCCTGAATCAGGTCGGCGACCCGCTCCGGCGTACCGATAAATGAGGTGCGCGGGGTCGAAGCCCGCAGCGCCACTTCGCGGAGCGTGAGCCCCTGCTCCCTGGCTTCCTGCTTGATTTTGTCCGTTGTGCTGCGGAAGCTGTTGCTGCCCAAATCGCCGATGTCCGGGAACGGCTCGTCCAAGGGGAATTGCGAAAAGTCGAAATGGTCGAAATAACGTCCCAAGTAATTCAGCGCCTGATCGATCGAAACGAGCTCAGCAATCTCGCGGTATTTCCGCTCCGCCTCCTCCTCAGTGCGGCCGACGATCGGCCCGATTCCCGGGAAGATCAGCAGCTCCTCCGGCTTGCGGCCGTACGATGCGGCTCGCCCTTTGACGTCCTGGTAGAAAGCGCGTGCTTCCTCCAGCGTCTCATGCGCGGTATAAATCGCGTCCGCGGTGCGGGCCGCCAAATCCCTGCCGGACTCGGAGGATCCGGCTTGAAAGATGACCGGATGCCCCTGCTTTGACCGTGCGATGTTGAGCGGCCCCTGCACGGAAAAGTGCTTGCCTTGATGGTGCAGCGTATGCAGCTTGGACGGGTCGAAAAACACCCCTGCCGCCTTATCCCCGACAAACGCGTCATCCTCCCAGGAATCCCACAGCCCTTTGACGACCTCCACATGTTCCTCGGCGATTTCGTACCGCAGGGAATGCTGGGGGTGCTCTCCCTTGCCGAAATTGAGCGCAGAGCCCTCCAGCGGCGAGGTCACCACATTCCAACCCGCTCTGCCACCGCTTAATTTATCGATGGAAGCGAACTGCCGGGCTACGGTAAACGGCTCGCTGTAGGACGTGGACAGGGTGGCTACGAGGCCGATATTCGTCGTCACGGCCGACAGGGCGGACAACAGGGTCAGCGGCTCGAACCGATTCAGAAAATGGGGATTGGATTTCTCGTTAATGTACAAACCGTCTGCGATGAACAGCAAATCGAATTTCCCCTCTTCCGCCTTCCGCGCCTGCTGCTTGTAAAACTCCAGGCTTACGCTCGCATCGGTGGGAATAGAGGGATGCCTCCAGAAAGAAATGCTGTTGCCGACGCCATTGAGATTTGCACCCAGCTTTAATAGCCTTTTGGTCATCGTACAGCCTCCTCCGGCCGGCTGAGAACCAGCTCGCCTTCGACCGCCTGGGGATCGCGGAGCAAATTGAAAATCGGGCAGACCCGTTCGACAGCCTCATGCAGCGCCTGCAGCGTCTCCTCGCTTTCGTCTGATTCAATGATCAGCCGGTAGCGGATGTCATGCGGGTAGATAGGAATATGCTCGTATCCGGGTCTTCCCGCCAGCGGATGCATCTGCGCCTCCACTTCGACTTCCAGGCTGTGCAGGGACACCTCGCGTTCTGCGGCTTGAATGAGCGTAATATGCGTCAGGCAGCTGCCGAGCACACCGAGCTGAAGCTCAGGTGACGAAGGCCCCAGGTCATAGCCGGCGAAGTCAGGCGGACTGTCGCTGATCACCCGGTAATCCCGGATCCGGATTTCGCGCACCCCGCTTCTTCCCTTGGCCGACACTTTGGCACGCAGCGTGTTGACGGCCTGCGCCGGCTCCGCTTCGGCTTTTGCGCGCCGGAGCAGCAGCGCACTCCTCTTTTGCTTCAAATACTCATTCAGATCAGCCATATTGGACTTCGCCTCCCACTGATTTTTTCCGCCATGCCACCAACGGAATTTTCTATAAATCCTATAAGAAAAGTAGTAATTATTAATATAGGGGAACTCCAGCGGCTTGTGTAATAGAAAAATCCAATTCGCGCATGCAAAATTTAAATCCAAACAAAAAAGGCCGCCGAAAACGACGACCCAATGATCTAGCCTATTTGGGATAAACCTTAATTTTGGAGCATTAGCTATCTCAGGGCGTTCACCCGCCACCCTCGGCCTAAAGTGCGTACTCCTTCAAAAGCTTTTCCGTCGTTTCGGCATCCGGCTCCTCTTCAACACCTGTATGCTGGGCCTTCCAGCAGGCCAGGCATTGCTCTTCGGTCGTGCACTCGTAAGCTTTCGGACAAGTATAGCAGCAGTGGATCATAAACGTCGTCAGGTCGCGGAGTCGATTGATCTCGGTCATCACCGTTCACCTCTTCTCGTGATAGGACTGCTCATCCAGGTCATGATGCGAAAGACTGCCAGAGTTGTGAAACACTTCACATCATCGGGCGGAAGAGGCCGGGCCTCCAAAGTTACAATGCTTGAAAGTCCGGCATACCATGCTCTTTTCGGCTTCCCCCTGCAGTTTCATTATATACCCGAACACTAACTGAAACTGTGACCTATATTACACTTGTGGCGTTCAAACGCTATTTTTCGAAAAATAACCGGATTTCCCTGCGCGCATGCTCCGGCGAATCGGATCCGTGGATGACATTCTCTTCAACGGCCAGTCCGAAGTCGCCGCGGATCGTGCCGGGAGGCGCCTCAGCCGGATTGGTGGGACCGATGAGGGAACGCGTGTTAACCACCGCTTCCTTCCCCTCCAAGATCATGGCAAAAACCGGTCCGGACGTAATGTATTCGACCAGTTCTTCAAAGAACGGCTTGTCCTGAAGATGGCCGTAATGCACGCGCGCCGTTTCCTGGGAAATTCCCATGATTTCGCCGCGCAGCAGACGGAGTCCCTTCTTCTCAAAGCGGCTGACGATTTCGCCGACCAGCCCCCGCCGGACGCCGTCGGGTTTAATCATGACGAATGCTTTTTCGCTCATCGTTGTCATCTCCTTCTTGCCCCCATATTACGGGTTAGGCCGGAAAAAAGAAGTGAGCTTTCTCACAGTTTCGCCGTTGATTTCGGCAGCGTCAACTTTACCATCGTCCCGCTTCCCGGCGCGGAGTCGATCCGGAGACGGCCGCCGGCAATCCGGGCCCGCTCCGCCATACTGAAACGTCCCACACCTTGGGTTGGCAGGGACGGCTCGAACCCGGCCCCCTGGTCGCTGATGCGCACGGCAACCTCCTCTTCTTGCTCCCTGATCTCTACCTCAGCCTCGGAAACGTCGGCATATTTGGCGATATTGGTCAGCGCCTCCTGAATGACCCGGTAGATCACGGTTTCCTTCTGGATATCCAGACGCTTCCGCAAATTGCATTCAAAAGCAACCTTGATCCCATAATGGGATGCATAGTTTTCGATATAAGTACGGATCGCAGGGACGATGCCGAGGTCATCCAAAACGGACGGCCGTAGTTCCCAGGCGAGCCCCCGGACTTCCTCGATGACCCCCGCGACATGCTCGCGGATCCCGCGAAGGTCTTCTTTTTCAGGCTCTGGGGAGGCAATGGCCCGGTCCAGCTGGATCAGCAGGGAAAATAAACTCTGCCCGATGCCGTCATGGAGCTCGCGTGAAAATTTACGCCGCTCTTCTTCCTGAATGGTCATGACCTTGGCCAGCGTTTCCTGCAGCTCTTCTTCCACCTTTTTCAGGCGGGTGACTTCGTTGCGGATGGCCAAATATTGATAAGGCTTCCCGTCCTCGCCTATGAACGGGACGATCGTCGTGTTCACCCAATAATAAGTCCCGTCTTTGGCCCGGTTCCGAATATCTCCGGTCCAGACTTGGCCGGAGGAGATGGTGCTCCACAAGTCGCGCATAAACGCTTTGGAATGCGTCCCTGAGTTGATGATCCGGTGGTCCTGGCCCAAGAGCTCGGAGCGGTCGTATTTCGAGATTTCGCAAAATTTATCGTTGACGTATTGGATCTTCCCCCGGCGATCGGTTACCGCCACGATCGACGACTCGTCCAGGGCGAATTTGACATCCGCCAGCTGTTTCAGCGATTCCCGCAAGTCCGTGCGGAACCGGGATTCCGGGAGCTGCTCATCGAGCTGGGACAGAAGCGACTCGACATGCTCGGCGATAATCTTCCTACCGGGTTCAGGTAGTTTACTCAAATTGCAGCAGCCCCTTCTTCATGGCATATTTAATCAGCTCTGGCCGGGTTTTCAGCCCCAGCTTCTCCATCAGATTGCTCTTATGCGTCTCGACGGTCTTGACGCTGATCAAGAGCTGCTCGGCGATTTCTTTGTTGGCATAGCCCATGGCCGTCAGCGACAAGACCTCCTTCTCGCGTTCCGAGAGGCCGTCGAACAAATCGGTGCTCTCGCCCCTCCGCATCTGCTCCACATACTCGTTCATCAGCCGCTTCGTCGCCGTCGGATACAAATAGGCGTCACCTCCGGCGACCGTGCGGATCGCGGTAAGCAGCTCTTCATGGGGCGCGCTCTTGAGCACATAGCCCGCGGCGCCGGCATGAATCGCCCGGAACAAGTATTCGTCGTCGTCATGCATGGTCAGAATGAGAACCGCCACGTCTGGCAGCTGCTGCTTCAGCTCGGTCGCCGCTGTTAATCCGTCCTTCCCGTGAGGCATGCTTAAGTCCATCAGGACAACGTTCGGCTGATGCTCAAGGGCCATGCGGATGCCTTCGTCCCCTTCGGATGCTTCAGCCGCCACCTCAATGTCGGGCGCCGCGCTCAGCAGCATGCGAAGCCCGGACCGGACCATGGCATGGTCGTCCACAATGATAATGTTGATCATGGCGTCCTCCTTTTGCTTTTATGATCTAATCATATCATTTCTTGCCGGGTTCACAGGCGCTTCTTCCGGATAACGCGGACTTGATCCACGCCGTCTCCGTCTTGGTATATGCCCTGCCATCCCGTCTCCCTAGCAATAGAATACCGCTGCTCGCAGTGGAATGGCCAGTGGTTACCGGAAATGCCATACCGGAGAGCAGCTTTTCGGCGAGCATGACCGGACATTCTTCACGCATGAACGGGTTTTCCCCTTCGTGAGCCGTATATACCGTGCCATGGCGCATCACCATGCCGCCCAAACCAACGCCGGGCTTGATCGTCATCTGCCGCACCCGGACATTGCTGCTACCCAGGATGCGGTCCCATCCCATCCTGCGGGAGCTGCCGGCCGGCTGCGCATAAGCGATGAAATCGCTTCCGCTTTTCAAGCGAATCCATTCCAGCCGGCGGTCGAATTCGTCGTCTGTCCCTGCCCTTTCCATGCATATCCCCCTCTATCGAGTCGTGCGCTTCATGAATATCGTTATTCTTATTTTCCCAATAGTTCTATTGAAAATAGAAACGTCTAGCGACGTACATTCTATGAATCCGGACCGTGTTTAGTTGAATTTTTTTTGCAGTGTCAAGATGTTTAACCTCGTAAGTTAATATTTTCTGATTTCTAAAAAAAGCCCGCCTGTTTGTATGTAAGGGGATCCCCCGACTCCCCGCTCAGGGAGCTGCCACCTATACATGCAAAACGGCCAGCTTGGTTTGTAATTGGAGCTCACTCCTTACAGAATGCCTGCTGCGCAGCAAAAGGAAGACCAGGCAGCAGCTGCCCGGTCTTCCCCACTCCGGTCCGGATTACATACGGCAAATTTCTTTCGGACAGTTCTCGCACCGGCAAATATCCCGCAGATAGTGAAGATCCTTGATGATGATATGGCCGTCCACCGTTTCGATCACGTCTTCCTTTTTCAAATCGCTCAGCATCCGGTTCACGCTTTCGCGCGTGGCCCCGATCATGTCGGCCATTTCGGAATTGTTGATTTTCAAATCGATATAGACGCCTTCTTCCCGCTCCGTTCCATACGAATTCCCAAGCCGAATCAACAGCGAACAGAGCGCTCCCGTCTTGCCGAACATCATGAGATCGCGGAATTTGGTTTGCGTCAAACGATGCATCAGGCCCATCCATTTCATGAACTCAACGGCCAGATCGCCGTGCTGCCAGAGCAGAACCTCCAGGTCTTTGCGCTGAATGACCCCGACCTTGGCATCCTCCATGACCTCGGCGCTGAAGCTGTGCACCGAATCCTGAAACGGATCCATCTGTCCGACCAGATCCCCTTCATGATGCAGGTACAGTGTCAAAGCCCGCCCGCTGTCCGAGGTCTTCGTCGTTCTGACCCGGCCCTCGATGATGAAATACAGCTTGTCGGCCGGATCGCCTTCCCAGAACAGGCAGCTGCCCTTTTCCGCGCTGCGCTTATACATGATGCTCTCCAGCTTTTCGAAGCTCTCTTGCGACAGCAGCGGCTCCAAGCCCTCCCGGCGATGCTTCGCCTGTGTCCCCGTCACGGTCTGCCCCATCGTTCATTTCCCCTTCCGCACATCTTTGCCTTTATCATAACCCGTCAGGATGGATTAACCTATCGGGGGATGCACTGATTTTTCATAGGGGTGACCCCCTGATCCTATGAGAAAAATCACACCTACCGTGGTAAATCCCTTAGGTCAGTCCCTTAAAAGGAACGAAGCAGTGCTCAGGAAATACCCGGACGGATTCGGATGGAACCGAGGGGCAGAGAAGATTCCAGCGAACAATTCGGCGATAGCGCCGGGGCTATGGGCTGCCGCATCCTATCCCCGACACGCTTCTCGCTATTATGGCCGGGACGCCGCAGCCCTCCGCGCCGCTTCGATCAGCTCTCTTGCGCGCTCCACCTCGCGGTCCGTTGGCGTAGGCACGCCTTCCAGGGCGTACGGGCGGCCTAACTGCTGCCATTTGTATACACCCATCCGGTGATAGGGCAGCAGCTCGACTTTCTCCACATTACGCAGGTGTCCGATAAATTCACCCAGCAGCGTCAGATCTCCTGCCTGATCAGTGATCCCGGGAATCAGCACGTGCCTGATCCATACCGGTTTTCCGATGGCGGACAGCCATGCCGCAAATTTCAGGATCCGGTCATTCGGCTGGGAGGTCAGCCGCTCATGCTTCTCGTTGTTCAGCTGTTTCAGATCGAGCAGGACCAGATCCGTATACTGCATCAGCTCGCCTGCATGAGACGGTTCGCAGAAACCCGAGCTGTCGAGCGCCGTATGCAGGCCGAACCGCTCCTTGCAAGCCTTGAACAGCTGCGCCACAAAAGGCGCCTGAAGCGTCGGTTCGCCTCCCGTCACCGTGATGCCTCCACCCGAGCTTTTATAGTAAGGCACATAGGGTTCGATTTCCCGGAGAATCTCCTCGACGGTAACTTGGCGTCCTCCCTTCGTATCCCATGTATCGGGGTTATGGCAAAATTGGCACTGCAGCGCGCAGCCCTGCATGAACAGGACGAAGCGGATGCCCGGTCCGTCCACCGTACCGAAGGTGTCCATGGAATGTATTCTGCCTTTCATGCGGGCCACGCTCCTCTCTTGATGACAACTTTTGATTTCATTGCTTCATTGCTTTGCGAATCGTAACGGTAACGCTCAGATCTCTCCGTGGAACGTGCGGCTGATGACATCCAGCTGCTGCTCCCGCGTCAGCTTGATGAAGTTGACCGCATACCCGGATACCCGGATGGTCAGCTGCGGATAGTTCTCCGGATGCTCCATTGCATCCAGCAGCTGCTCGCGGTTAAAGACGTTGACGTTCAGATGATGTCCGCCGCTCGCGGTATAGCCGTCAAGCAGCGCCGCCAGGTTGCTGTGTCTGGCTGCGTCCTCTTTGCCGAGCGCCTTCGGAATGATCGAAAATGTATTGGAAATGCCGTCCAGGCTGTGCTCGTAAGGGATTTTGGCGACCGAAGCCAGCGAAGCGAGCGCGCCTTTGCGGTCGCGTCCGTGCATCGGGTTCGCGCCCGGTGCAAACGGCTGTCCGGCCTTGCGGCCGTCCGGTGTGCTGCCTGTCTTCTTGCCGTATACGACGTTTGACGTAATCGTCAGAACCGACATGGTCGGAATCGCGCCGCGGTACGTCTTATGCTTGCGCAGCCGGTTCATGAACCCTTCCGCCAGCTCCACGGCGAGCTGGTCGACCCGGTCGTCGTTGTTGCCGTACTGCGGATACTCACCTTCGATTTCAAAATCGACCGCGATCCCTTTTTCGTTGCGGACCGGGCGAACCTTCGCGTAACGAATGGCGCTCAGGCTGTCGGCTACGACCGACAGGCCGGCGATACCGCAGGCCATCGTCCGGACAATATCCCGGTCATGGAGGGCCATTTCGATGCGCTCGTAGCAGTATTTGTCATGCATATAATGGATCACGTTCAGCGTGTTGATGTACAATTTCGCCAGCCAATCCTGGATGACGTCGAACTTCGCTTTCACTTCCTCATAGTCCAGCACCTCGGACGTGATCGGCGCAATGGCCGGTCCGACCTGGGCGCCGCTCTTCTCGTCGACGCCGCCGTTGACGGCGTACAAGAGCGCCTTGGCCAGATTGGCCCGGGCTCCGAAGAACTGCATCTGCTTGCCGATCCGCATCGCGGATACGCAGCAGGCGATGCCGTAATCGTCGCCGAAGTGCGGACGCATCAGGTCGTCGTTTTCGTACTGGATCGAACTGGTCTCGGCCGACACTTTGGCGCAGAACTTCTTGAAGTTCTCCGGCAGCTGCACCGACCACAGCACCGTCAGGTTCGGCTCGGGCGCAGGTCCCAGGTTGTAGAGGGTATGCAGGAAGCGGAAGGAGTTCCGCGTCACGCGCGTTTTGCCGTCAAGCCCCATGCCGCCGACCGACTCGGTCACCCATGTCGGATCGCCGCTGAACAGCTCGTTGTAGTCCGGCGTGCGCAAAAATTTGACGATCCGCAGCTTCATGACGAAATGGTCGACGATCTCCTGCGCCAGGCTCTCCGTCAGCGTGCCTTCCGCGAGGTCGCGTTCGATATATATGTCCAGGAAGCTGGATACCCGGCCAAGGCTCATCGCCGCTCCGTTCTGCTCCTTAATAGCTGCCAGATAAGCGAAGTAGAGCCACTGCACCGCCTCTTTGGCGTTCATCGCGGGTCTCGAGATATCATGTCCGTAAGATGCGGCCATCGCCTTCAGCTCGCCGAGGCTTCGGATCTGTTCGGACAGCTCTTCGCGCAGCCGGATGACGTCTTCGCTCATCGCATCGACTTCGAGCTGGAGCAGCTCCTCCTTCTTGCCTTGGATGAGACGGTCGACACCATACAGCGCCACGCGGCGGTAGTCGCCGATAATCCGGCCCCGTCCGTAGGCATCCGGAAGGCCCGTGATGATGCCGGCCTTGCGGGCTGCGCGCATCTCGGACGTATAGGCGTCAAACACGCCTTGGTTATGCGTCTTGCGCAGATCGGTAAAAATGCGCTCCAATTCCGGGTTCAATTGATACCCGTACGCGTTGCAGGCATCAACGACCATCCGGATACCGCCGAACGGCTGAACGGCACGCTTAAGCGGTGCGTCGGTCTGCAATCCGACGATGGTTTCCTTGTCCTGGTCGATGTATCCCGGTGCATGCGAGGTTATGGTGGAGACCGTGTTCACGTCCAAGTCGTGAACGCCGCCCCGCTCCCGCTCTTCCTTCAACAGCTGGCTGACCTGCTTCCACAGCTCCAGCGTGTTCTCCGTTGGCGGCGCAAGGAACTGCTCATCGCCCTCATACGGTGTGAGGTTGCGCCCGATAAATGAATTGACGTCAATGTTCTTCTGCCAGCTGCCTCCCGCAAAACCGCGCCATGCCTCCTCGAATCCAGCCCGGTTCTTTACTTCGCTTTCTTTCATCGCCATGATCAAGCACCTCCGTTTTCTATGCTTTCATGTTACTTTTTTCACAGGTTAATGACAGTGATTTTTCTCACTCTTTTCACTTTTCTCACCATCTTCGCTGCCGCTTATTTTTATTTGAACGATGTTGATGCTTTTCCTTCGTCAGCCAAAAATTCGGTCAGCGCATCTCCCCAAGCATCTTCGAGTGTAAGAACAAAGCCGCCGTCCATGCCTTGATATCCGAAATCCGTTTCCGCAACCGTCAGATAACGAAGCTGACGAACCAGACCATCAGCTTCCGTATGGCCGCTCTCCAGAAACTGCCCAAAATACACGGCGCAGGAGCGTTCATAAATACCGTGAAGCGGATGGAGCCTGCCGCCGATCATCGGCAGGACGGCGTCGAGCCCGTCCTCCAGCCTCAGCGCCATCAGCTCAGCGGCGTCGGCCGAGGGATACGGCATGTGGCAGCCGATGATCCACACGGCCCGGTGTTTAGACAGGGAGAGGCCCGCGTGCATGCCGCCAAGCATTCCTTTTCCGACATAATAATCCGTAATTATTCGGATATCCCGGTCCACTTGGCGAAGCAGCGGCCGGGGATCGTCCGTCACGATCGTAATCTCGCCGCAGCACTTCCGCATCTCACGGATCTGCCGCTCCAGCAGCGTTTCTCCTTGAATCATCCGGAATAGGGTAGGTGCGCCTTCCGTAGAACCATGATTGCCGCCTGCCAAAATAACGCCGGACAGCATATGAATCACTCCTTTCCACTGCGATCAACGCACATCACGATTCTGAGACAAGAAGGCTGCCGACGCTTTCGGTCGGCAGCCGGCTGGATCATGCGGTGCAGCTCCTAGAATTTGCCGTAGAAGGCGTTCCGGTAAACGTCCGCCAGTTCACTGACCAGCGGCATCCGCGGGTTGGCCGTCGTGCACTGGTCTTCGAACGCACGGTCGGCCAAATAATCCACTTTGGCCTCGAAATCGGCCGGATCAAAGCCGAGATCCTGGAATTTCTCCGGAATGCCCAGCGACTGGTTCAGCTTGCGCACCGCCTCGATCAGGCTGTTGACGCCTTCCTCCGTATTCCGGGACGGCAGGCCGAGCATCCGTGCGATTTCCGCATAGCGCAGGTCGGCCACGAAATGGTTGTATTTCGGGAAGGACGCGAACTTCGTCGGTTTCTGCGCATTGTATCGAATGACATGCGGCATCAGGATTGCATTCGTCCGCCCGTGGGCCGTATGGTATTGGCCGCCCCACTTGTGGGCCAGGCTGTGGTTGACGCCGAGGAAGGCGTTGGCAAACGCCATGCCGGCAATCGTCGACGCGTTATGCATCTTCTCCCTGGCCAGCGGATCCGCCGTGTGGAAGGACTTTTCCAGATTTTCAAACACCAGCCGGATCGCATGAAGCGCAAGCCCATCGGTGTAATCGCTCGCCATGACGGAAACGTACGCCTCGATGGCATGCGTGAGGACGTCCATGCCGGTGTCGGCCACCGCCGTTTTCGGCAGGCTGTACACGAATTCCGGGTCGATGATCGCCACGTCCGGCGTCAGCTCGTAATCGGCGAGCGGATACTTCGTATTCCCTTCCTTCTTGTCCGTGATGACGGCAAAGGAGGTCACTTCCGAGCCGGTGCCCGAAGTGGTCGGGATCGCAACGAACTGGGCTTTTTCCCCAAGGCGCGGGTATTTATAGACCCGCTTGCGGATATCCATGAACTTCTGCTTCAGCGAATGGAAGCTGGTGTCCGGATATTCGTAGAAGAGCCACATCGCCTTGGCCGCATCCATCGGGGAGCCGCCGCCAAGCGCGATAATGCAATCGGGCTTAAAGCTCTCCATCAGCTTCGTGCCGCGCTCTACCGTCTCGACGGACGGATCCGGCTCCACGTCGGAGAACACTTCGATCGCTACCGGGTTGACGCGTTTGCGCAGGTAGTATTCCACCTTTTCGACGTATCCCAGCTTGACCATCATCTCGTCGGTGACGACCAGCACACGGGAAATGTTCGGCATTTTCTCAAGGTACTGCGTTGCGCCCTTCTCAAAATAGACCTTCGGCGGAACCTTGAACCACTGCATGTTGACCGTCCGGTAGGCCACGCGTTTCACGTTGATCAGGTTCACCGACGTGACGTTGGACGTCGTCGAGTTGTGTCCGTACGAACCGCAGCCGAGCGTCAGCGACGGCAGGTTCGTGTTGTAGATGTCGCCGATCGCCCCGTGCGTCGAAGGCGAGTTGACGATGACGCGCCCGGTCTGCAGGCGGTTGGCGAACGCCTGGATGATGGCGTCATCGTTCGAATGGATGACGGACGAGTGTCCCATGCCGCCGAATTGGACCACTTCGGCCGCGCGCTCAATGCCCTGCGCCGCCGTCTTGACCTTATAGCAGGCAAGAACCGGGCTCAGCTTCTCTGCGGACAGCGGGTAGGCCGGACCGACGCCCGCCAGCTCGGCCACGAGGATTTTGGTATCCTGCGGCACCTGAATGCCGGACATTTCGGCGATTTTTACCGCCGGCTGGCCGACGATGACCCCGTTTACCGCGCACTTCTCGCTGTTGATGACCAGCTTGGACACGGCCTCGGTTTCGGCCTTGTTCAGGAAGTAGCAGCCGCTGTCCTTCATCAGCTTCCGGACCTGGTCGTACACCGGCTCCTCGATAATGACGGACTGCTCGGAAGCGCAGATCATGCCGTTGTCGAACGTCTTCGAAAGAATCAAGTCGGTCACGGCCTGCTTCAAATCCGCAGACTGCTCAATGAAGCAGGGAACGTTGCCCGGTCCGACGCCAAGCGCGGGTTTGCCCGTGCTGTAAGCGGATTTCACCATCGCCGAGCCTCCGGTTGCCAGCACGAGCGCCACGTCGGGGTGGTTCATCAGCAGCTGCGTCGCTTCCAGGGACGGCGTTTCAATCCACTGCACGCCGTGCTCCGGCGCGCCGGCCGCGATTCCGGCGTCACGCAGCGTGCGGGCCGCTTCTGCGCTGCACTTTTGGGCGGAAGGGTGGAAGGCAAAGATGATCGGATTGCGCGTCTTCGTTGCGATCAGCGTCTTGAACATGGTCGTGGACGTCGGGTTCGTCACCGGGGTAACACCGGCGATGATGCCGACCGGCTCGGCGACCTTCTTGTAGCTCTCAAACGCGTTCTCCTCGATAACGCCGACCGTCTTGTCATGCTTGATGCTGTGATAGATGTATTCCGTCGCGAATATATTCTTGGTGATTTTGTCCTCGTAGACGCCCCGGCCGGTCTCCTCGACCGCCATCTTCGCGAGCGGCATGTGCCGGTCCAAACCGGCCAGCGCCATCGCCTGTACGATTTCGTCGATTTCCTCTTGATTCATGTTCAGGTACGCTTCCTGCGCCTTCCTGGCGCGGGCGACCAATCGGTTCACTTCTTCTTGGGCGGAGTTCTTTGTTTCCAGCTTGCTTTCTTTAACAGCCATCGTTTTCTCCTCCTTGGAGACCTTTGCCGGTCCCTCATCTCCTTGATGAGTTCATCCTACTGGAATCCCAGGGGGGCTAACTATGACATTACTCACATCGATCTATAAAATTTTAAAGGTCCGAAAAAATGCGGTGTTAGGCGCTTTTTGCGAAATTCTATCGTCTAAACAAAAAAATACCGAATGGAGCTATGGCTCTCCATTCGGCGCAAAGGAATAGCAGTTAGGAGTCATCAAGACTTGAAGACAACAAACCTGGCTTAATCAGCAAAGAGGTGCCCGTAAGTGCCGTCCGCCCTGCGGTAAACGACTTCCTCACGGTTGGTATCCCGGTTCAAGAACAGATGGAAGCTGTGGTCCAGCAAATTCATCTGCAGCACAGCCTCCTGCAGATCCACCGGCTTCATCACGAGCCGCTTTTCTTTTGCAATGACAAAGGTTTCCTCCGGCGCTTCCGGTACCGGCTGTCCGCCGTCCTGAATGCCGGTGCCGACCTCGCGTCCGTGGCTGCGCAGCTTGCGGCGCGCCCGCTCCTTGTACTTGCGGAGCTTGCGGTCCAGCTTATCCGCGGCCTGGTCAATGGCGGCATACATGTCCGCATCCTTCACTTCGACCCGAAAGACCATGCCGTGATAGGGAATGGTAGCTTCAACGACATGCTCCTGTTTCCGGGCCTGCAGCAGCAGGGTGACGTGAATGGTCACCGTCTCGTCAAACCAGGATTGGGCCGAACCGATCTTCTGCTCGGCATACGCCTGGAGTGCCGGTGTCACTTCAAAATGTTTGCCATGAATGTGTGTAGCCATGGGATCTGCCTCCTTCAACGGGAAAGAACTCTTGCATGACTTTATTGTAAAACGGCTGGGCACCCTGCGCTGTGAAAAATGTCACACCAACACGGAAACGTCATGCATCCCTGCGCATGACTGATCCATGACGCAAGTCGACCATTTACACATGCTTTGTCTGTTTTCGCGGCAGCCGGTGCAAGTGCTGGTTTTTTTGCACTTTCTCCCTCACCTTCAGCAGCGCAAACGAGCCGGCAAACCAGCCTATAAGTCCCAGCATCAGGCTGGGCCACCAGGCGCCGGTTATTTTCAGGGCATACCAGACCGTCACGACACAGACAGCGCAGCCGGTCATCCCGTATACCGAACCTCTGGCAACCGCGGCCGCCTTTTCCGAGCCCTGGCTGAGGCCGACCATCAGCACGGCGACGACCATCACGGCGGGAAACGCCGCAAAAATACCGCCAAGCGCCTTCCAAGGCAGCAGGGCCGACGCCATATAGCTCAATACGACAGCCAGACCGCCCAACACGAACCGAAGAAGCAGCTCCCGTAATTTCATTTCATGTTTCCCCCTTTACAAGCTGAACAGCACATAGGATATCGTGAACGAAACGAGCAGCCAGCCGCCTACGGACAAGGTCAGCCCCTTCTTCCATCCTTTGCTGGTGCACAAGTAACCTGCCGCCGCGGCGCACGCCACATTAATCGCCATTCCGATCAAAGCGCCTTGGGACAAATCCATCGAATGGGCGACCAGTTCACGGGCCCCGTAATCGAACCTCATCGTCAGCAGCGCCGCCAGAAAAACGGCGGGAAACGCGGCAAAAATGCCACCGACGGCTCCTCCCGCGCGTTTGGCAATAAGCGATGCCACCACCACGGCTGCGCCTCCCAGAAGGAACCGCAGCAAAATGCCTATCAGCGATAGATGAGCCAGAGCCATGTCCAATCTCCCCTGTCTGTTTTGTGAAAATAATCACTAACTCAACCGAAACCATCATAGCACAGGGCTGGATCAGGTTCTGTAATCTGCATCACAGCCGTGCCCAGGACAGGAATAAAATGCATATCCATGCCAGCAGCTCTTGAATACGAAAGCTAGCGCCGAAATCGCCGATGCTCTGCCGTATCTCTGTTTCGGGCTGCTCGAGGCCGTAGGCCTCCCTTAGCCGCTTCGCTTCCTCATCTGAAAGCTTGGGGGATACAGCCGGGCTTGTGACGACGGATATGGGGTGTTTCTGAGGTTTCGTTCCTTCCCATGACGATAAATCCGAAGCTCGAACCGCCTCCGAGTTTACCGGAAGCCAAAGGGCGCAAATCAGCATCAAGGCAAAGATTTTTGGGATCATGACAACTCTCCATTTACGAAAGGTTAACGTCTGTGACGGCTGCAAGCCGCCATCTTGAAACTATTATAATCATAGACGAGCTCTGTGGCACACGGAATCTATGAAAAAAATCGATCCTATCAGCTTTGCCCCCGAACGACCGCCGTATTGCCGGCATAAGCACTAAAAAAGATCCTTGGCATGATCGCCAGGATCTTTTTATCCACTGCTTCCTCAGGGTTTCACAGGTTCAGCAGATTTTTGCTTGTTAAAGGCTTATCGAACTAGAGACAATTCTAGTTTAATTGTGGTAACATTTAACAAAAATAGAATCGGAGGATTTCACCAATCTATGCTAAAGTACATCGCTTTACCTTTGATCTTTGCCGTTTGTTTTGTTCTTATTCAAACCGGCATCCAGACGGGCCTCGGCATGTATATGACCAAAAAACATACAGCCAACATGATGGCCGCCTATGATCCAAACGGTGCGGAACCCTTGCCGTCCACGGTTGAATTCGGGTCCGACCGTCCGTGGATTACGCCGCAAAAAATATCGGTGTGGTTGATCTCTCTCGTGATTTCGGCCGCCGCTGCGTTCCTGTTTCACCGGCTTGTGTTTAAAACATGATGGCGGCCGCGGCCACGACGACGATCAGGATCGCGCAATAGAATCGGCAAGCTGATCCTTCATCAAACGCAGCTCTTCATCGTCCGGATCCAGCGCTAACGCCAAATCAACGATGGCCGCGGCTCCGTCCGGTTCCCCGCCCCGAAGCAGTCTGCCGGCAATGCCCTGAAAGCCGAAGTCGAACTCGTACGGTACATAACCGAGCTTGGAGCGCTGCTCGCCGCCCGCCTTGTATACACTCAGGGCCGAGTCTATTCCTTCCGTGGCCAATATGCCGGCGGCATGCATCGTCAGCGAATGCGGAATCACTTCGACCTGCTCCCCAAGCAGCACATCCAAGATGGCGTTGTTGACCTGATGGAGTCCAAGGTAATCGGTATTGAACATGAGGGTCACTGCGATTCCAGGTTCGGGGAGGATGACCAGATTGGAACGAAATCCCGTGTCCGATCCGCCGTGCGCTTTCGCTTCCAGCCCCTTATACGGTCCCATGAACCAGCCCAGGCCAATGTTCCGGTAATAACCGAAATCGTCAGCTGGCGCATGGCTTCGCCACAGCTCCTCAATGCTGGATGGCTGCAGAATTGGTGCGGTGCCCCATTTTCCCCCGTTTAAGTAAGCCGCCGCGTAGCTGCACGATTCCGCCGCACTCGTCAGCAAGGTGGAGCTGGGCCCATGCGCCCGGTTATACGGATAAACGCGGCTGACCTTGGCTCCAAAAGAGGAGCCCATCCCCATAATGTGCGGGGCGGCAAGCAGGCCCTGGTCTGCATCCGGCATCGTATAAGTGCTCGTTTCCATACCAAGCACATCCAAAATATGCTCCTGCATGTACTGTTCAAAGGAAACCCCCGAGACCTTCGCGATGATATCACCGAGAATCTCAAAGGCTATGTTGCTGTAAGCATATGTTCCCTGGCCGGGATCCCATAACAGCTCTCGGTTCGATACGCTGCGAACGTAACGCTCCAGCGCTCCTGCATCCAACTGAGGCCGATCCCATTCATAATCATCCTCATCCGGCATTCCTGAGGTATGGGTGAGCATGTGCCTGATCGTGATATCCCGATAACGCCTGTCCTCCAGCCTGAAGTAAGGCAGGTACGCCGTCACTTTCTCATCCAGCTTGATTTGTCCGCGTTCCACGAGCTGCATAACCGCCGTAGCCACATAGGTTTTGGAAATTGAGGCCATGTGAAACAGCGTGTTCTCATCCACCGGGGCTCCGGTCTCTTTACTTTTCACACCAAATCCTTTGGCATAGACAGGCTCGCGATTGTACACGATTCCTACAGCCATGCCCGCCGCCGCGCCATCCTGCGCGATATAATCATTCAGCAGCTGGTCCAGCCGCTTCGTTATTTGCTCTATGTTTGGCATCCTATAGCCTCCATGGATCGAATATTTGTATTCTGTTGTCAGCAACCTCATACGCTTACCAATGGAAGCACCGCCTTCCTGGATTTAACATCTTCAGCGTATCACCTCGGGAAGGGGGCGGCAATGTACAGCACAGCTATAATTAATTTTTATTATCGATGGCCACCATCCGCTTATTGGCCAAATCCAACCGGTATAACACATCATGGGTGTCTTCTTCGGGAGTCCCGGCTCCGATCGGGGGATGGACCACCAAGCGGTCGTTTTCAATGTGCGGGAAAGGCTCTATTTCCGAATACACAAGCGTGCCGAAAGCATGCCCCTTTTGCATGACTTTTAAAGCTGTGGCTTCGCCGCTGCGGCGGTCGATCGCAAACACGTAGGCCTCCATTCCATGACCCGACTTATACTGAGGCGCAAGAAAGTAAACATCCGCGTCTTGGAAACGTACCTGCTCGAAAGGAAACTTCTCGTCAGTGGGTCTTACAAATAAAAAGGCAGGCAGGTCCAGTAACTGAGTATCTTCCTTCCCGGCTTGCCTGTAAACGATGGAATAGTCGGCCTGAAACGTCAGGTCCCCTTCCCGTCCGTAATTGCTCGGAACCGCTAAATGCCCCCGTTCCTCCCTTCCTTGGGAAATCATGAGAAGAGTCCCTTGCCGGGTCACGGTTTCTGCACGAACCACTCGCGTATCCGAAGCCGCGTCAAGCACAACCGATCCCGAAAGGAACGATTTCGGAAATCGGCTGACCCGTTCAGCCGAAGTGTCCGGGGAAGAAGTGGATGGCTGCTGCATACCTTCGCCAGGGTTGTCATCCGTCGATGAATTCTCAGTGGGTAATGCGTTATCCGGTAGATCGTCGCTTTGATTACAGGCGAGCAGGAAACCGAATAACAACATCGATGCCATCGTTAATGGAACTTTCCTCATGTCGCTCTTTCCTGCTGCCGCCCGGCCGATTCCGAATCCGCCAATCCGTCATGTTCAACCGTAGATAACAGCTCCTCATTTCGGACCTCTAATAGATACTCCTTATACACGCGGTCCCTTCCGCCATGCTGGTCGTACCAGTTCTGTATCCGCTGTACGTGTTCCTTGTCGCTTCTTATTTTAGCCTCAATTTCCTCGTACTGATCGCGGCTGTCATATTCCCAAATCGCAAAAATTTCGGTTGTGGATTCATCACGAGGCACCATCCATCTTCCGATCAGGCGGGTGCCGTGCTTCATTTGATTCGGTAAATTGGTTTCATTAAAATGGCGGTTGAAAACGTCCACGAATTCATTTTTCACAATGTAAAATTTTCTGCGGTAAAACATCCGTTCACTTCCTTCCACATTATTCAACCCAAACTTTTCGATCCTCCAAATGCTGAAATTCGATCCAAAGACGATCGTACTGCTCTTTTAGCTCTTCTCGCTGCGAACTGTCTCGTAATAAGGCCATTCTCCCGCCTCCTTCGACTCGTCTATGATTATAAACGCCTCCCGGAGTGCAAACGTTATGTTGTTTTTTGCTGGGGCATGCCTTTTATTTATGGTAAAATAAAACATTATCGTTCAAGAAACGGAGGGCCATGACTTATGGAAAAGCGGCTGGATAAGTTATAACGTGCCTCAGGCCGAGAGCGCTGTTTCCTTCGGATTCGCGGACCGCCTTCCTTCAAGGATGACATTGCAGACCTAGAAAATAGGGGAGGTTGAAGGCAAAATGCGAAGTGAGCAAGAAATGATGAAGCTGCTTTTGGATTATGCAAAACACGATGAACGGATTCGATTGGTGACCCTGGAAGGATCGCGCACCAACACAAATATCCCTCCGGATGCATTCCAGGATTATGACATTTCTTATTTTGTAACCGAGATGGATTCGTTCAAGGAGCATGACGGGTGGCTCGACTTTTTAGGGAAGCGTATCATGATGCAAAAACCTGAGGATATGGAGCTGTTTCCGCCGGAACTGGGCAATTGGTTTTCCTATCTAATTCACCTGGAAGACGGCAATAAAGTCGACTTGACCCTGATTCCATTCAATGAGGTGGAGAACTATTTCTCCCAAAGCGACGGTTTGGTCGAGGTGTTGCTGGATAAGGATGCTGTCATTACAAATGAGGTGATCGCGGATGACCGCCAGTATTGGATTAAGAAGCCTACGGCCAGGGAGTTCGACGATTGCTGCAATGAGTTCTGGATGGTATCCACTTACGTAGTCAAGGGATTGGCGCGAAAAGAAATCCTGTTTGCCATCGACCACTTGAACGAGATCGCCCGGCCCAATTTGCTGAGGATGATGGCTTGGCAAATTGGCTCTGAGCACGGGTTTACCTTTAGCGTAGGAAAAAATTATAAATTTATCGACCGTTACCTTCCCGTTGAAGATTGGGAGACTCTGCTGTCAACCTACGCGGAGAACGGGTACGAGTACATGTGGAAGTCTTTATTCACTTGTTATGAGCTTTTCAGAAAGTATTCCAAAGCGGTGTCTAACCGTTTCGGATATCCGTATCCCGATTACGACGAAGCCATTTCAAAGTATACGGAAAATATTTATTCAGCATGGAAGTAAACGAGACGAACCGCTATTAAAAAAGGCTGGCATCCGGGGGATGCCAGCCTTTTCCGTTAAACTGCTTCAAAACGATCACTTCAGAAAAGTCACTTTCTTCTTATTATATATATCGAAGGCTACGGCCGCCAAAAGGACAAGACCCTTAATCCCCTGCTGCCAGTCGACCCCCAGACCGATGAGCGACATCCCGTTGTTAAGCACGCCCATGACGAGGCCGCCGATAATGGCGCCGAAGACCGTTCCGATGCCGCCCGTCGCCGATGCCCCGCCGATGAAGCTTGCGGCGATCGCGTCCAGCTCAAAATTGGTGCCGGCTCTAGGCGTGGCCGCGTTCAGGCGTGCCGCAAAGATGAGGCCCGATATGGCGGCCAGCACGCCCATGTTGACGAAGACCCAGAACGTCACTTTTTTCGTCTTCACGCCGGACAGGTCCGCCGCTTTTTCGTTGCCGCCGAGAGCGTAAATATGGCGTCCCATCACGGTTTTGTTCATGACGAACGAGTAGATGATAATGAGCACCAGCAGCAGAATCAGAATGTTCGGCAGCCCGGCGTAGATCGCAAGCATAAAGGTAAATGCGTTGATGATGGCCGCAATGACGACGAGCTTCAGGATGAACAGTCCGCCGGAAACCACTTCAAAGTTATATTTCTTTTGCGCTCTGCGGTCGTTGAGCTCATTGACGATATAGATGACGGTGAATAGAATACCCGCCAGCACCGCCACAATATTCGTTCCGGAACTGCCGAAATCCGGAATGAAGCCGGAGCTGATCTTCTGAAATCCGTTCGGAAACGGCGCGATGGACTGCCCTTTCAGCACGATCATCGTCAGACCGCGGAACAGCAGCATGCCGGCCAGCGTGACGATAAACGCCGGGATTTTTACATAAGCGACCCAAAAGCCCTGCCAAGCGCCGATCAGCGCACCGACAACCAGGGAGGCGATAACGGCGACAACCGGATGCCAGTGCAGGTCAACCATCATAATGGCGGCCACCGCACCGACGAACGCGGCGATCGAGCCGACCGACAGGTCGATATGCCCGGTAATAATGACAAGCACCATCCCGATCGCCAGGACGAGAATGTAGCTGTTTTGCAAAATCAGATTGGTAATGTTAATCGGCTTGAGCAGCAGGCCGCCCGTAATCATTTCGAACAAAATCATGATGACGACAAGGGCGATGATCATCCCGTACTGCCGGATATTATTTTTAAACAGTTTAACCAACGTTTCCATGCTTGGCCCCTCCAGTCTTGGTCATATATCTCATCAGCGTCTCCTGCGAAGCTTCTTCACGGCTCACTTCGCCTGTGATCCGGCCAGCGTTCATCACATAAATGCGGTCGCAGATCCCTAGAATTTCCGGGAGCTCGGAAGAAATAACGAGGACGCCTTTGCCCTCATCGGCCAGCTGATTGATAATCGTATAAATTTCGTATTTGGCTCCCACGTCGATTCCGCGCGTCGGTTCGTCGAGAATGAGGATATCCGGCTCGGAAAAAATCCATTTGCTCAGCACGACCTTCTGCTGGTTGCCTCCGCTGAGATTCCCCGTTTTCTGCAAAATGTTCGGCGTCTTGATCTTCAGCTTCTTCCGCATTTCCTCCGCCACCAGAACCTCCTGCTTGTCGTCGATCACCGTGCCCTTGGCCAGCTTGGGCAGCCCCGTCAGCGAAATGTTGCGCTTGATATCGTCGATCAGGATCAGGCCGTAATGCTTGCGGTCCTCTGTCACGTACGCAAAGCCGTTGTCAATCGCCTGCGTGATCGTGTTATTCTGGATCGGCTTTCCGTCCTTGATCAGCGTTCCGGAGATGTTGCGCCCATAAGCTTTGCCGAAAATGCTCATCGCCAGCTCCGTCCGCCCGGCCCCCATCAGCCCGGCAATACCGACGATCTCCCCGCGCCGGATATGAAGATTGACCTGATCCAGCATTTTGCGGTCGCTCCGCTGTTCGTCGTACACGGTCCAGTCCTTGACCTCCAGAATCGTATCGCCGATCTTCGGCGTGCGCTCCGGATACCGGTTCGTCAAGTCCCGCCCGACCATGCCGCGGATAATCCGGTCCTCGTTTACGTCCCCGCCCTTCATGTCAAGCGTCTCGATCGTTTGGCCGTCGCGCAAAATCGTGATCGAATCGGATACTTTCGACACTTCGTTCAGCTTGTGGGAGATGAGAATGCAGGAGATGCCCTGCCGCTTGAATTCAAGCATCAGCTGGAGCAGATTTTCGCTGTCGTCCTCGTTGAGGGCCGCCGTCGGCTCATCCAGAATGAGCAGCTTGACCTTTTTGGAGAGCGCTTTCGCAATTTCGACCAGCTGCTGCTTGCCGACTCCGATATTGCCCACGGGCGTGTTCGGGTTTTCCTTCAGTCCGACTTTCTCCAGCAGTTCTTTCGCTCCCGTGATCGTTTCATTCCAGTTCATGATGCCGCGGCTCGACCGTTCATTGCCGAGGAATATATTTTCTGCAATCGACAGATACGGGATCAGCGCGAGCTCCTGGTGGATAATAACGATGCCGAGCTCCTCGCTGTGCTTGATATTTTTAAATTCGCAGGTTTTCCCTTTAAATAAAATCTCTCCGTCATAGGTACCTTGCGGATAAACCCCGCTCAGCACCTTCATCAGCGTCGATTTGCCCGCCCCGTTCTCCCCGCACAGGGAGTGAATTTCGCCTTCCCGGATTTTAAGGTTCACGTTGCTCAGCGCCTTGACGCCGGGAAACTCCTTCGTAATGTTCCGCATTTCCAAAATGTATTCCGACATGTGAGCTTCACCTTCCCCTCGCTTCGCTTATGTTGTTTCCGAACTCCGGACTACTTCAGGCCGATTTCCGCCTTAGTGTAATAACCGGATTCCACCATCTCTTTCTCGACGTTCGTCGCATCGACCGATACCGGCGGCAGCAGATAAGCCGGCACGACTTGGATGCCGTTATCGTAAGACTTCGTATCGTTGACTTCCGCCTCCTGGCCCTTCAGGATGCTCTCTGCCATCTTGACCGCCTGCTCTGCCAGCTTGCGGGTGTCTTTGAACACCGTCTGCGTCTGCTCCCCGGCGACGATGGACTTGATGGAAGCAAGCTCCCCGTCCTGGCCGGTGATGATCGGCATCGGCTTTTTGGCCGTGCCGTAGCCGACGCCCTTCAGCGAAGAAATGATCCCGATGCTGATGCCGTCGTACGGCGACAGCACCGCGTCCAGGTTCGCGTTCGAGTAGTTCGCGCTGAGCAGGTTATCCATCCGGGATTGCGCCAAGGCGCCGTCCCAGCGGAGGGTCGCGATCTGCGCCATCGTCGTCTGCTTGCTGCGGACGACCAGCTTGCCGGAGTCGATATACGGCTTCAAAATGGACATCGCGCCGTCGTAGAAGAAATAGGAGTTGTTGTCGTCCGGCGATCCGCCGAACAGCTCAATATTGAAGGGGCCTTTCCCTTCCTTAAGACCTAGCTTCTGCTCAATATAGGAAGCCTGCAGCACGCCGACTTTGAAATTGTCGAACGTCGCGTAGTAGGACAGATACGGCGTGTTCCGGATCAGCCGGTCATAGGAGATGACTTTAATCCCCTGATCATGCGCCTTCTTGATGACGTCGGTCAGCGTGTTTCCGTCAATCGAGGCGACGACAATGACGTCAACCCCCTTGGTAATCATGTTCTCGATTTGCGAAATCTGGTTCTCAACCACATCCTCCGCAAACTGCAAATCGGTCTTGTAGCCTTTTTCCTGGAACAGCCGCTCCATGTTTTTGCCATCGTTCACCCAGCGCTCGGACGATTTGGTCGGCATCGCCAGCCCGACATAGCCCTTGCTTTTATCACCGGCTCCGCTCTCGGCCAGATTGCAGGCGGTCAGGGCCATCAGCATCGCGACCATCAGGAGCGCTAACATTGCTTTCTTCATCGGTACGTTCTCCTTTCCGGTATGCCCAAGGTCGAGAGCGCTTACATCCAATGGATCGTAAAGCCTCTCTGTACTTCAAAGGATACATGCTGACCCGCGCCGGGGTCTTTCCACGGATCGAACCTTTTTTATAAATTTCAAACCTTTGTTGGGATCATCGCCAGAGGGTCATGCGAGGGTAAGACGTCGGTGATGGTTATAAGGGCAAATAAAAAACGACCGAAAAACTTCGGTCGTCGGTCGTTAGGTTTATAATGATGCCGCCTGCTCCTCCCGGGCCTCTACACTTCCTGATACGCGTCGCCGCGCCGGTACCGGTTGGGAGAGACGCCCATCACCTTCTTGAACGCTGTGCTGAAGTAATGTTGGCTGTCGTAGCCGACCTGCTCGGCAATTTCGTAGATGGTCAGGTTCGTCGCGTTCAGCAGCTGGATCGCTTTGCGGATCCTCGTCTGCGTCAGGAAGCCGACGAAGGAAGTCCCCAGCTCCTTTTTCAGCATCCGGCTCAGATAAACCGGCGATACCTGCAGGCTCTCCGCAAACGACTCCAGCGTAAGTTCGGGCCGGTCGTAATTGTCGTGGATGAGCTGCCGGGCCCGCCGCACCAGCGGGGACAGCTGCGCGTCCCGGAACACCGCCTCCCGGCAGGCGTCATACGCGGCCGCCATAGCACCCGGGCCTTCCGGCACCGCCTCGATCTGGCAGTGGACGGTGATTTTCAAATATTGCTGCACCGCCGATTCAATATTCGCGGCCATTTCCAGCGGCGCGTTATTCCACAAGCAGATGCCGATCAATTCCGTATGTTCCCGGAATACCTGATGGTGCGTATTCTGCAGCAGCTCCGAGACGATGTTCTCGATCGCGAACAAATACAGCTGTCTCTCGCTCTCTTTCATCAGCGTCTGGTTTGAGGCCGTCTCCGGCCATCTGACGATCCCCAGCTCTACCGGGAAACCGGCAGGCAGGCCAAGAAACTCCAGCTGCTCGAGCGCGTTCCCGTCATCCACCAGCCCCTGAATCCACTCCTGGCAGAAGCGCTGCCGCAGGAGCGGGATGTTCCGCTCAATCTGCTCCGAGGCCTGCTTCAAATAGTGGCTCTGCACCTGCTGCTCATCAAGCTCCTGCTTGACGCTCTGCAGCACCTCTTGCAAATGGCCGCTGTTGACCGGCTTCAAAATATAATCCTTGACGCCGAGGCGGATCGCTTCCTGCGCGTAGGCAAATTCGTCATGCCCGGTAATGATGACAAACCGGCACGCCGGGCGCTCGGCCTTCAGCCGCTTCATCAGCGTCAAGCCGTCCATGATCGGCATGTTCATATCGACCAGAACGATGTCGACCGCTTCGCGCAGGGCAAACTCAAGCGCTTCCTCCCCGTCCTCCGCTTCGCCGGCGACCTCCATGCCAAGCGTCTCCCAATCCACCGAATCCATGATGCCTTCCCGGATAATCGGTTCATCGTCCGCAATCAGTACCTGATATCGCTTCTTCATTAACGGTCTCTCCCATCTTGTACACGTTGCACCGGGACCGTATGCAGCAGCGGATGCTCGATCATCACGCTCGTGCCCGTGCCTTCCGTACTCTCGATGCTAATTCCGTATTTTTCCCCAAAAGTCAGCGCAAGCCGCGCCTGGACGTTCAGCATGCCGTAGCTGCGGCTGGCCGGTCCACCTTCTTCCGGTGGATGATCCATGGCCGCCAAAGGATCTTGAAGCTGGTGGCGGAGCGCATCTAGCCGCTCCTGGGACATCCCCGCCCCGTTGTCCTTAACAAGGAGGCGCAGGACGCCGCCCTCCACCTCAGCCGATACCCGTATGATGCCCGGGCCTCGGCGTGCCTTAATGCCGTGATAGATGGCGTTTTCAACGATTGGCTGAAGCACAAGCTTAAGAACGTACAGCCCTTCCGCTTCCTTGGGCAGATCCAGCTCGTAGGTGAGCCGGTCCCGGTAGCGCGTCTTTTGAATCTGCAAATAGCTGGAGATATGCGTCCATTCGTCGGTCATCGGAATGATGTCATCCCCTTTGCTGAGCCCGATCCGGAACAGCCTGGACAGCGACTCCACCATATCGGACACATCGTCGGCCCCTTTTTTCTTAGCCATCCAATGGATCGTATCCAGGGTATTGTATAAAAAATGCGGCTTGATATGCGCCTGCAGGCTGCGCAGCTCCGCTTCGCGCTTCTGCCGTTCCCGAAGCTCGCTCAGCTTCAGCAGCTTGCGGATTTCGGCCAGCATCCGGTTAAAGCTGCGGCCCAGCATACCAACCTCGTCCTGTCTTCCGCCCCAATACCGGATCGTCAAATCCCCGGATTCGGCCTTCTGCATAAAGGCCATCAGCTGGCGGATCGGCCGGGACACGGACTGCGACAGCGTATATGAGGCCGTCAGGCCGAACATGCAGACGACAAACAGGAAGCAGATGACGTAGAAGCGGATTTCCCGCACTTCGCGGACCGCTTCGCCGCTGTCGAATACGCCGATGGTCCGCCAGCCTGTAAAAGACGAGGTGCCGTAAATAAACTGCAGCCGCCTGCCGTCGACCTCATGCCTGAACATGCCGCTGTCTTCCCGGGGAATCCAGGATGAAGGAATGTCCCGAACCAACGGTTCATCCGGGGTGTAGATGGCCGAGCCGTCGGCATCGGTTACCATCAAATACCCGTTTTTACCGAGGGTGACGTTCCGGACCGTGCTGGCCACCGCCCGCAGCTTCAAGTCGATCAGCACAGCTCCGGTGACTTTACGCGTATCCGGATCAACAAAGGACCGCACGACCGAGATCAGCTCATCGTTGGCGTAATGCACATGCGTCGTGACGTTTCGCTCAGAAGGATGCCCCAGCACTGTAAAAATCCCTTCGTGTCCTGCAGCCTTCTCATACCACGAATCCCGGGTCAACTTGGCCGGCGTCCGGGCATACATTTCGTTGCTGATGTAGTCGCCGTTGTGGTTCACGACCAGGATGGCGGCAATTTCCGGATACAGCGTCGTGAAGCCCTGCAGATACTTCTTCAAGGCGTACACTTCCCCGTTTTGGTCATTAATCTGCGGGCGCTGCGCTTGTCCGGCAACTCCTCCGGCGGCACTCGACCCTTCAGCGGCGATCTGCCCATTCAGGAACCGGTTGATGGCCGGGTCGAAGCCGATCAAATACGTAATGTTCTGCAAGTTTTCCATATCGTTATCAAGCGTCTGATTGACTTTGCCGATGAGCTGCACCGTGTTCGCCGTGACCTGCCCGTCGACGATCCGGTTGACCGTCCAGTTGACCAATGCGCCGAGCGCAATCGACGGAAGGATACCTACCATCAGAAAAAGGATGATCAGCTTGTACCGCAGCGGCAGATCACCGAACCGGGTCCACTGCAGCAGACGCTGCCGCCAATTGTTACGCAGCTTATTTCGCATAATAATCCTTCACATTCTCGCGGGTAACGATCGTAATGCCGGTATCCACCCGCGGCGGCAGCGGGGATACGTCGTTGCCCAGCGTTGGTGCGGGAACGGTCAGCCCATGATGAAGATGGAATAAATACTGCAGCGACCAGTAGCCCATATTCCACGTCCCCTGCGCGATCGTCGCTGAAATCGTGCCGTCGGATATCCGGTCCAGCGTCTCTTTATTGGTATCAAACCCGATGATCTTCACCTTCCCGGTCCGATTCGCAGCGATCACCGCGTCCGCCGCCCCTGTGCCGCCGCTGGCTTCCGTCACGAAAATGCCTTTAAGGTCCGGATGCTTGCCCAGCATGTCCGCGGCTGCGGCCTTAGCGATCATGGCGTCGCCTTTTCCTTCCTTAACGTCAACCACCGACATCGCCGGATACCGGCTTGCGATCGTTTCCTTGAACCCTGATGTGCGGTCGCTGTGGTTTTGCTGGCCGGACTGCGTGATGACGCCGACCTTGCCCTGCCGGCCGACGATTTGCGCCATTTTATCGGCGGCCGCCACACCCGCATCGTAGTTATTGGTCGCAAGAAAAGAATACGCTTTGCTGTCCGGGGCGTCCGAGTCGAACAGGACGACTGGAATGCCCGCGTCCACCGCCTTGTTGATCGTCGCGGTCAAAGCGTCGGAATCGATGGCCGACAGCGCGATGCCGGCAGGCTTCTTGGCAATGACCTGCTCGAGCACGGTGATCTGCTCCTGCACGTCGTACTGGGTGGCCCCGTGGTATTCGACGGACACGCCGAGGGCGTCGCCTCCATCCTCGAAGCCTTTCACAATATTTTTCCAATATTCCATTCCGGATTGGAAGGTCACCATCACATAGTTCTCCCCGATGCTGCCGTGCAGCCCGCCGTCCGGCCATGCAGAAGAACGCTTGTCATCCATCCGGTACATAAATACATAGACGCCAAACGCAATGATTAGTACCAGGTAAACCATCATCATCTTCTTCATTTGCGTTTCCCCTTGTCACAGTCTGCTGAACTCTATGGAATCGGTTACATTATAGCACAAGGCAAACTTTTGGGAAGCGCAAGAACTTGCCAAATATCCGTATCACTATCTTGCAGCACAGCCTGTTACTGTCCATCGGCAAACCCTTGATGATCCCCTCATTTCACGGAATCGCCAATAGATATTGGGGGAAGCTCGTGAGCTTTCCGTTGTTTTTATCTCTAAAGTGAAACCGATCCGGGAAGCAACACGTAAAATCTTTAGGTACGGTTATAGAACCTTTAAGGTTTTCCTCAGGTTTGCTGTCTATAATGACCTTAGGCTGAAGATCTCACATACCCCATACCTGTTCACACAAATGACCCGTAACAAAATACATGAAAAGAGGATTTTTAACCATGAACATAAAGCGAGTGATGATTGTCGGAACGATGGTCGTGATCATGTCCTTTGGAAGCACCGCGTTAAGCGCCTCCATCACAAGCGCAAGCCCGGCCGCCAAATGGGCCGCTACCGGCGTAAAGGATAAAGACGAGCTGCTGGAAGCTCTCCACCAGGACTCCGACGAGGAACTGTATGAAGCGCTGTATGAGGGCAAGTCCCTGCATGACATCGCCGCTGACCAAGGAGCGGACATCCAGAGAGTCATCGATCTGCAAGTATCGCAGCTGACCCGTCAGCTGGATGAGCGCCTGCGCAAAGGAAGCATCAGCACCGATCAATATGCGGCGCACAAGGCTGAACTAAGGGAAATCGTCGAACGAAGCGTCCATACAACATTCGGGTAACTGGAGGTACATACGACCGTCCAACGTTTTGATGGTCATCCGGGCGCTCCGATACGGATCCGGCGTTCACACATGGAGAATAACATGATTCTCCACAGCCAACGGAAACACAATGCTCGAACGAAATTCAAACGAAAACGGATAACGAAATTTGTAAACCAACCTGGACGCGTTGTCCAGGCTGGTTTTTTAATAAGAAAAACGTCTATCGACGTACCTTCAAAGAAGACAGACCGCGTTTAAAGGTGATTTTTCTTGCAATATCAGGAGGCAATAGCTCTGGAGTTTATACATTCTGATATTATAAGAAAAACGTCTATCGACGTACCTTCAAAGAAGACAGACCGCTTCTAGAGGAAGTTTTTCTTGCGAGATCAGGAAGCAGAAGCTCCGAAACTTATACTTTTCTGATCTCTTAAGAAAAACGTCTATCGACGTACCTTCAAAGAAGACAGACCGCGTTTAAAGGTAATTTTTCTTGAAATATCAGGAAGCAATAGCTCTGGAGTTTATACATTCTGATCTCTTAAATAAAGACCCCGCCGGCGCCCGGCAGGGTCTTCGTCTGTTTCCTCTTCCCTCAATGCATATGGAACTTCGAAAGTAGAGATCCTACTAAAAAATCGCATGCGGGGCGGTGCCCACTCTCCAAAATTGCCCAACTTTCTCAAACTTGACCGTCACGTATGCCGGGCCCTGAAGATGCTCCGGGTAAGGAACGCTAAGCTTATACACGCGCTGTGTATCCGTCATGCTGAGCAGTTTGGCCGTTGCCTTATCGAATTCCAGAATGTTGCCGCCATCGGCGTTCAGCTGGGCCAAACGACCATCATGAGAAATGAAATATTTGTCCACAAAATAGGCCGCTGCCTTTTCCGTATATACAGACTTCAAATAGTTCATCAGCTTCTCCCGGGTTCCGATATCATCGGACAAGTACCGGTACTGCCGGCCACCGACCTCGAATGTGTCCCCTAATCCCTTGCCGCCGCCCAGGGCATAAAAATACCGCTTTTCGGCTTCTATGATTAATGGCGTGACGCTGGTATGGTTCAACTTGCTGATCTTGGTCGCGTCGGTCACGACGACCTTCTCTACTGTTTGTTCCGGCACTTGCGCCGGAGCAGTCACGCTCCCCGCCGGAGCCGCTCCGGCCGCAGCGGCCAGCAGGCTCGCTCCCATCAAACCGGCTGCTAGTGTAAATCCAATTTTTCGATTAAGTTTCATCTTGTATTATCGCCTCCACCCTGTTAAACGAAACCAGAATGGAAAAAGTTTCATCCAGGAAACGATAAGCTATGATTTGAAATGTTTAAACTGCGGCAAATATTCGCGATTGGCTTCAAACATCTCATCAACCATCGATTTGATCTCAGCCAGGCTGAGGACCGCGGAAGTCAGCGGATCGAAGCATACCGCATGGAATACTTTCCGCGGATCGCCCGTAAGCGCGCCTTCCACAGCCATCTCTTCGCAGCGGGCGCTTATGTTGGTCAAGGCCGCCAGCTGATCGGGCAGGGCTCCCACATGAATCGGCTCCAGCCCTCTTTTCGAAGCCAATACAGGGACCTCAACGCAGCAGCCGTCCGGCAAATTATCGATCAGGCCATGATTACGGACGTTGCCGTTGAATTTAAACAGGGTACCGTCCCCGATCGTAGCGTTAAAGATATACGCGGCGTACTCTTCGCCGCGGTTTAAATCGACAGGCTCTTCCATCCAGCTCCGCATCTGTTCCTTCCAGCTGCCCTGCCTCTGTTCGTAGCCTTTGATAATATACGCGTATTCACCGGGATTCCAGCCCTTGCCGTTCGTGCAGTATTTTTCAATCAAATCCGGCCGCTTTCGGAACCAAGCATTGTATTCAGAGTTATGGCCGCTGGATTCCGTGACGTAATAATCCAAGTGAAGGAACATTTCATTTCGGACCTGCTCCTCATTGTAAATGTCCGGATGATTCATCGCCTCCCGGATGAGCGGATACACGTCTTGGCCGTTCCAGCGAAAATCCAGGTAGAACGCCTGATGATTGATGCCTGCGCAGAGATACGTGATCTCCTCTTTAGGCGCCCCGATCCACCTGGCCAGCATCGATGCTGTTCCCTGCACGCTGTGGCACAGACCTGTCACAGTCACGTTCGTTTCGCTCTGCATCGCCCTGCACAGCATCGCCATCGGATTCGTATAATTCAGAAATACCGCCTCCGGACAGTATCGCTCGATATCGCGGCAAATGTCCAGCATCACCGGAATCGTGCGGAGCGCCCTGAATATGCCGGATGGCCCGCGCGTATCTCCGACATTAATGTCCACGCCGTATTGTTTCGGAATCTCGATGTCTTTCCGCCAGATGTCCAGGCTTCCCGCCAAAATCGTGCAGACGACTCCGTCCGCACCGTCGAGCGCTCTGGTCCTGTCGGTATACGCCTCAACTTTCGCCGGATAGCCTCCGGCCGAGATGATTTTCTCCACCGTCTTCTTCGCAAATCCGAGACGCTCCTCGTTAATGTCAACCAAAGCGATGATGCTGTCAGCGAGCGCAGGAAACGTAAGCAGGTCGCGAACGAGGTTTTTCGTGAACACGAGACTGCCTGCCCCGATAAATACGATCTTCTTCACTGCCGAATTCCTCCCTTTGATCAAGCTGCATGCGGCCAGAACCCCGGCCAGTCAGCTGTCAGCCTTTGATGCCTGTTGTCGAAATCCCCTGAATAAAGGTCTTTTGGGCAAAAAAGAACAAAATGATAATAGGCAGCGTCGCAACGGTGGAAGCCGCCATCAGCATCCCCCAGCGCGTGCCGTATTGACCGATAAACTGCTGTAAACCAAGCGATACGGTGTACATTTTCTCGTCGCTCAAATAAATTAACGGTCCCATAAAGTCATTCCAGTTGTTCATGAACGTAAATAACGCCACCGTGGCAAATGCCGGACGGGCGAGCGGGAGAATGATCTGCCAGAAGGTCCGGAATTCCGAACAGCCGTCGATCTTGGCCGCCTCGGATAGTTCCTGCGGAATCGTCAGAAAAAACTGCCTCAGCAGAAAAATAAAAAACGCACCGCCTAAAAATGCCGGGATAATGAGCGGTTTGTAGCTTCCCACCCAGCCGATCTTTTTGAAAATGACGAAAATCGGAATCATCGTGACCTGGGAAGGCAGCATCATCGTGCTGAGCATAATCATGAACAGTACGTTCCGTCCGGGCCATTGGATTTTGGCAAACCCGTAAGCCACGAGGGCGGAGGACACGCAGGTGCCGACCATTGCCCATATGCAAATCGTTAACGTATTGAGGACGTAAGTACCGAACGGGACAAACGTTAGCGCTTCCGGAAAATTCGACCATAGGAACTGATCCGGAATCCACTCCGGCGGCCATTTGAAAATTTGCGCCTCCGGTTTGAGCGCGGTGGACAGCATCCAGACAAAAGGAAAAAGAAAGGTGATGCCCAGCAAGATCAAGCAAACATGGGCGATCAGCTGTTTAAAAACGCCTTTCTTTGTTCTGCTTAAATTCGTGGTTTGCTGTGCGTTGATTTCAAGCATCTCGGGCCTCTCCTTTCACGGTTATGAAGGCAGGAGGAAGGGGTAACCCCGAATTGGATCCCTTTCCTCCCTGCCCTTATCCGTTATTTGCCTCCGGCTTTGGCTATTTCTTCTTCGACTTCTTTCTGCAAGGTTTCCAAGGCCTGCTTCGGATCTTTGTTTCCCGTCATGACGGACTCTTCGGCTTTTGCCGCCCGGTCCCAATAATACTGCTGCACCGGAATGACAGGTGTGATCTTCGCGTTGGGGCTGCCGAGCAGATCGACGAACGTTTTTCTGGCCGGAATTTCATTCATGAAGTCCTGGTAAGCCTGCTTCTCCGTAATCTTTGGCGATGGCGGGATCCATCCGCCCTTGGTCAGCATTTGCGCCGCCCAATCTTCGTTATGGTAGCCGGTCAGCCACAGGATGAATTCCCACGCCTCTTTCGGATGCTTGGCTTTTTCCGGAATGATGTTAAAGTTTCCATTGACCCAGGTCGCGTCCGGCTTTCCGGTTCCTTCCGGGTAGGGCAGCGTCATGACGCCGTACTGAAGGTCCGGTGCATAATTTTTCAGGTCTTCCAGCCTCCACATGCCGTCCATCGCGAACACCTGCTTGCCGCTGAGGAAAGACCACGCCGAGTTCACGTTGGAAGACATGCTTTTGTTAAAAGCGGCGACTTTGGTCGGATCGTATTTTTTCGCGTAAGACTGAAACCATTCCAATGTGGCAAGGTTGTTCGGATCGGTTGCCGTCGGCTTGCCGTCCTCATCCGCCCATTTCCCGCCGAAAGCAGTGCTCCACTGGGTAAGCCCGCTCGGCATATAGCCGACCCGCTGGATGAATCCTCGTTTATCCAGTTTCCACAATTTGTCCTGCATTGCATCCAGCTCCTGGATCGTGGTGGGCGGTTTTTCCGGATCGAACCCTTCCTCTTTCAAAATATCCTTGTTGTAATACATCGCCAGCGTATTCATCGAAAATGGGATCGCATACATTTTTCCCTTGTACGTTCCAATTTCCTTTACCGTAGGGTACATCCACTCGCCCAAATCCGGCGCGTCGGCTTGGATGTACGGGTCCAGTGAAGCGATGGCTCCCTTTTCCGCCCACGAGGGAATGATCTGGTTCCATTGCGTCATGACGTCGGGCGGATCCCCGCCGGCCTGTGCCGTCAAAAATTTAGCGTTGGCATCGCCGGTAATGGAGAGCGCGGTCACGTGAATGCCGGGATGCGTCTGATTGAACTCATCGACCAGGCTGTCGATCAGCTTCTTCCAGTCACTCGTCCACATATGCCAATATGTAACTTCTACGGCTTTTCCGTCGCCTTTCTTCCCGGGATCGGAAGACGGGGCGGACGTATCTTCCTTCTTGCCGTCCTGCCCGGCTGCCGGAGTACCCGGTGAGGAACACGCTATTAGACCGGCAAGCATCAGCATGATCAGCACCATCGATAAGAACGGTTTGAGTGTTGACTTCATTCCATGCACCTCCGATATCGTTTTACCTTTCCCCGCCATAGAAAACCCAGCGTGCCGAGCTCTTAAATACCAGCAGCGTGACGGCCATAATCAGCAGGAACAAAATCCATGCCATAGCCGAGGCATACCCCATATGGAAGTAAGAAAAGGCGTTCTTGTACAGATACAGCGAATAGAACAGCGTAGAATCGTTGGGTCCGCCGGACGTAATAATGTAGGCCTGCGTAAAATACTGAAAGGAACCGATCAGGCCCATAATTAAATTGAAGAAAATGACCGGACTCAGCATCGGCAGCGTAATATAGACGATTTTTTGCCACCATACCGCCCCGTCGATCTGCGCCGACTCGTACATTTCCTGCGGAATATCCTGCAGCCCTGCGAGGTAGATGATCATCGCGCCGCCGACGCCCCACAGTCCCATCACGATCAGGGCAGGTTTCGACCATGCCGGGTCGACCAGCCACCCGGGACCCGCAATGCCGATGGTATCCAGCAGGCCGTTGATCAGTCCGAACTGCGGGTCGAACAGCCACAGCCACAGTACGGAAGAGGCCACAACCGGAACGATGCTGGGCAAATAAAAAATCGTCCGGTACAAAGCCATTCCTTTAACCTTCATGTTCAGCAGCAGCGCCAGCGCCACGCCGAAGACGATGCCGAGCGGAACCGAAAATAACGTATAGTACATCGTGTTGGTAATCGATTTCCAGAATAACGGGTCTTTGAATAACTGCACAAAATTATCCAACCCTACCCATACGGGCGAACTGACCACATCGTAGGTCGTAAAGCTGTAGTACAGGGATAGCAGAAACGGAAGCAGCGAAAAAGCGGCAAACCCTGCCAGCCAGGGTGAAACGAACAGCAGACCGTTCCGAAGATTCACTTTTGCGATTTTGCTCATGGTTCCCTTGGACGAACGGGCCTGAACAGACGGCCGAACCTCTGCACTTGAACGGGACAAGCAGACACCTCCTAGCCGATTTTTGCGGATTTAGCAGATTTCCCCTCCTTTGACAGCGTTTCCTTAAACGTGCAAGCCTATTTTATAAAGGGACGCTCTCGCTGTATTTATAAAAAACATCACAAGTTTTACGATTATCGCTGAACATTTTCCGAAGACAGCCTGCGACTTTTCACCCGCCCCTTCTTCTTTGCTCTTTCCTCCATGCGGTGGGAGACATCCCCGTCTGTTTTTGAAACCAGGCGGAGAAGGCATGAATATTGGGGAATCCAACCCCGCTCGCGATTTGCTGAACCGTCTTGTCGGAGAAGGTAAGCAGCATTTTGGCCTCGGACATCCGGTACTGCTGTAGATATTGCTTGGGTGAGAGACCGTAAGTCTTTTTAAAACAGGAGCGCAGCCCGCTCTCCGACATGCGGATCATCCGCGCCAAATCGGTCACTCTCATTTCTTTGTCCAGGTTGGTGCGGATATACTCGGCAATAGCATCCAAGGTAATTCTGGAATCCTGTTGTTCGATGCGGTCCAATAAAAACAGCATAAATAACTCGACCCACGTTTTTAACAACCGGTTAAACAGCTGATTCGGTCGGACGGACGTCATGTGGAGCCACACGCTGAACAACTTCTCAAAACGCTCCAATGCATAATGGGCCAGGGGAAACAGGTGCAGCGATTCTTCATTTGTCATTTGAAAAAATAACCGTTCGAGCTCATGCGACAAATGGTCAACCTGCAGGACGGCGAAGCGGATCGGTGTAACGGAGCTGTAGTCGTGGGGTACGCCGGGGGTGATCAGGATGACGTCCCCCTCCTGAATCGAAAAGACCTGGTCTTCAGCATAGAACACACCTCGTCCGAAAGTGACCACGCAGATTTCGAAATGGGGATGCACATGCGTGCCCATTTTCCATCCGGAAGGGTACGTTACGAGATCGGTGTACAGTGAAGATCTATCCAATACGAATATCCCACCTTCCATGATTTGAAATTGTTGGTTCGAAGTTCATTAACATTATACTGAGGCGGGAATGTCGGATAACCGCAAAAAAACTCCCCGATGGACAGACCCTATACGGGCCGCCTCAGCGAGGAGTTTAATAAGTGTGCATAGTATACGATTGAAAAGAAGCTATAATTGTTCCGCTCTATGGCTGCAGATAGATCCGAATGGAGGAAATCTGCGGACACCACCGGGACTCCCGGATTTGAAGCCGGATATAACGGCTCTTGACGGCGGTAAAACGGCAGATCCGCTTGTGGCCGATAACCGTACCCGCATATGCTGTTTTCCACGTGTCCCCATCCAGATACTCGAGTTCAAAGCGCTCAACCCGCTGGCTGTACCGGTATTCCTGCAGCACGACGTGGTCAAAGGCGGTCTCCCTTTGCAAATCCAGCGTGAGCGAAGCCTGCTCCGTGCCTTCGGGCGGCGCCCAGTACGTGTCCGGTTGTCCGTCAAGAACATGGTCTGCCTGATTGCCTTCTGCCTGGACGGATGCCTCCACTGCGGCCCCTGCAGCCAAGTCGGTACCAAACGTGCTGCGGATCCGGTCCCCCAGCTCCTGCAGGCGCCGGACGTCCCGCTCATGAATGAGGCCGCGCCGGTCCGGCGGAAGGTTAAGAAGGAACGTCGCGTTGCCGCCGACCGATCCATAATATACGTTCATCAGCTCATCCAGCGATTTGACCTTGTCATCTTCGGAGGCGTGGTAGAACCAGCCCGGACGGATCGACGTGTTAACCTCCGCCGGGTACCAGACCAGATCCTGCTCGTGTTCGATGACCGCCCGGCTGCCCAGGTCCTCGTCCTCCGACCGGTAGCTCCGGGCAAACGTAGGATCGTCCTCCTGCTGCGATTTCGCCTGGATTTTCTCGTTATCCCGCAGCGACGCAGGCACGACGCTCCACTCCGATTCCCGGCAGTGGCCGGCTTCGTTGCCGCACCAGCGGATGTCCGGACCGCAGACCGAAATCGCCGCCTCCGGCTGCAGCTCGCGGATCAGCGCGTAGTAAGCGTCCCAGTCGTACACCTGGCGCTTGCCGTTCGGCCCTTCGCCGCAGGCGCCGTCGAACCAGACGCAGAACACGTCGCCGTAATGGGTCAGCAGCTCCCTCAGCTGATTGGTAAAATATTCGTTATACGCCGGCGAATCGCCGTATGTAGGCTCATGCCGGTCCCAGGGAGACAGGTAAATGCCGAAGCGGATTCCTTCCCTCCGGCACGCCTCCGACACTTCCCGGACCACATCGCCCTGCCCGTCCTTCCACGGGCTGTTCTTGACCGAGTGCTCCGTATACCGGCTCGGCCAGAGGCAGAAACCGTCGTGGTGCTTGCAGGTCAGAATCAGCCCCTTCATCCCGGCTGACTTGATAGCCGCCACCCATTGGCCGGCATCCAGCTCCGCCGGATTAAAGATAGCCGGATCCTCCTTCCCGTCCCCCCACTCCCGGTCCGTAAACGTATTGACCGTAAAATGAATGAACGCGTAGAACTCCATCTCCTGCACGGCCAGCTGCCGTTCGGTCGGCTGAACCTGTGCGGCGTAGCGGATCCTTTCGGTCGTTACCATCATGAAATGCCCTCCATCCTGGTTTTGATTACAGGTATGCATACCTTGTTCTCCTTGTAAAAGCCGGATACCTGCTTTACACCTCAGATATCCGGCTGCTGTCCCTTATTTCTTTAACGCTTTTTGGTAGATCGCCAAGTATTGATCCAGCTGCAATCCCTTGAAGCCGGCGATGTAGCTGTCCCAGTCCTTGTCGATGTCTTTATTGCCCGTCACGAACTGCGCCAGGCTCGATTTCACATAATCGGTCAGCGACTTCTGCATTTGCGCAATCGTCATGGCGTCCGCCGGGTCAATGAACGTATCCGCAGGATAGACGACTTCCGGCTTGGCGAATGGCTCGTATTTTTTGGCGGCCAGCCATAAGCGGTATTCATAGGCACCATTGCCCAGCGGATCGCTTGGAGCGGCAAAGGATTCGCGGATGGAGTTGAGCATCTGCATCGTGCCGAGCTGCCACCAGAAATTGTCCAGCGTCGTTTCCCCGTTCGCGGACGGAGCCTTCGGAACCACATCATACTTCGCCGGTTTGCCGTTGTAATCCAACTTGCCGCTGTCGGCTTTCTTCCAGCCTTCCCCTTCAAATCCCCAGGAGGTCATGACCGTTCCTTCTTCGGACCAGAGATAATCCGCCAGTTTGATGGCAGCAACCTGCTCCTCTTTCGTCGCCTTGTTCGTGATTACGAACGATCCGTCGCCCGCGCCAATGCTGTAGCCTGTCAGCTGGACTCCGTTTGGTCCTTTCAGCGGCGGAACGACGTCGTAATCCTTATGTCTCGGGTTCGAGTCGTCCACGCTGAAGGCGCTGCTCAGCAGAGCGTACCCGACGGTGCCCACGGCGGCGTCCGGTTTGTTGGCCAGCTGCTTCACCGCATCGTTGTTCTGCGTAAAAACGGCTTTATCCATCAAGCCTTCGGCAAACAGCTTCCGCAAATACTTCAGGCCTTCCTTCCATTCGGGCTGCGCTGGTGAATAGATGACCTGGCCGTCTTTGATGCTTAAGTAATCCGAAGTGTTGTCATAGATAAAAGCGTTCATCAGGAACGAATCCACGCCTCCTCCCCACACGCCGTCGGAGGAGGTCGTGAACGGAATTTCGTCGGCTTTGCCGTTGCCGTTCGGGTCTTTCTCCTTAAAAGCCTTCAGTACATTGTAAAACTCATCGGTCGTCGTCGGCATCGACAGGCCCAGCTTCTCCAGCCAGGAAGTATTGATCCACATCCGCTGCCCATAGGTGCAGTGCAGGCATTCGTTCAGCTTCGGCAGCGCGTAAATTTTGCCGTCCGGGGCGACCATGCCCTGCTTCAGGTAAGACACGTCCTCCATCGCCTTTTTAATGTTGGGGGCGTACTGGTCGATCAGATCGTTCAGCGGGATGAAGGCCCCCTGCTGGCCGTATTTGATCTGGTCCGCTTTGGATATGCCCGCGTTCATAATGACAGCCGGGTAGTCGCCGCTCGCCAGAAGCAGCAGCTTTTTGTCGCTGAAGCCGGCGTCCGGCACCGTGCTCCAATTAAACTTGATGCCGAGCTTGTCCTCGATGTACTTGGAGAACTTGTTAACGTCCATGTTTTCGATCCCCGCCTGCTGCGGCGCGAACACTGACAGCTCCACCGGTTTACTGGGATCCGAGGCGGCAGCCCCTGCGTCATTCTGCTCCTGCTTGGAGCCTCCGCATGCCGACAGCAGAAGGGATAATACCAACAACACGCTTAAGCCGATAAATGCCCGTTTTTTCAAAGAAACTCCTCCTTTGGTTGAATGGCTCATATCCATGCCCCCTTACAAATGACCACTTCAAAACATCCTGCAGCGTTAACCCGGTCACACCCCCCTTACGAAATTCCGTTCACCGCCATCATCCCTTCAGCGATCCGATCATGACTCCTTTAACAAAATGCTTCTGGACAAACGGATAAATGATCAGCACCGGCGCGCTGGAGACGACGATGAGCGAATATTTCAGCAAATCCTTCAGCCCCTGCTGCACGAGCAGGCTGTTCACATTGGTCATCATGTCGGAATTTTCCGAGTTCAGGATGAGAATGTTCCGCAGGAAGATTTGCAGAGGGAACATGCTGTTGTCTTTCAGGTAAATGAGTGCATTAAAGTAAGCGTTCCAATGCCCGATGGCATACATCAGGAACAATACCGCAAGGATGGGCTTGGATAACGGCAGTACGACCTGCAGAAAAAATCTCATGTCGCTGCACCCGTCCATTTCAGCGGCCTCGGCCAGCTCGTCGGGAAGCGACTGGAAGAACGTCCTGGCGATAATGACCTGAAATACGGCCAGCGCGCCGGGGATGATCATGGCCCATCTCGTATTGACCATACCCAGGGATTTGACGAGCAGATAGTTCGGAATCAGCCCGCCGTCGAAAAACATCGTAAACACGATCAGCACCATAATCAGCCCACGGCCGTAAAACGTTTTGCGTGCCAGCGGATAGGCCAGCATCACCGTGAACGAAACGTTAATGAGCGTACCTACGACCGAATAAAAGAGCGAATTGCCGAATCCGATCAAAATATCGGAATTTTGGAATACCGCCTTATAGCCGACCAGGCTAAAATTCACAGGCCAGAGCCACACCTTCCCGGACGTCACCGCCGCCGGCGAGCTGAAAGATGCGCTCAGCACATGCAGCAATGGAAATAAAATGACGATCAGCACCAGCGATAAAAACAGGTAGACGATGCCCAGAAACAGCCGGTCCGCTACCGCTTCGCGTATTTTCGTTGATTGCACGCTTTTCGCACCTCCTACCATAAACTGTTGGACGAGATCTTTTTGGCGATGAAATTGACAAGGATCAGCAGAACAAAGTTAATGACCGAGTTGAACAGCCCGATCGCGGCCGAGAAGCTGAAATTCGCGCCCAGCAAGCCGATCTTGTAGACGTAAGTCGAAATGACCTCCGACGTGTTCAGGTTCAGCGGATTTTGCATTAAGTAGATCTTCTCGAAGCCCAGTCCCATGATTTGTCCCAGGTTCAGAATCAGCATAATGACGATGACCGGCACGAGGCTGGGAAGGTCGATATGAACAATTTTCTGAAACCGTGAAGCTCCGTCTACCTTGGCAGCCTCGTATAAATCCGGATTAACCCCGGACAGCGCCGCGATATAAATGATGGCCCCGTAGCCGGTGAACTGCCACACATCCGAGAGGACGTAAATTGTTTTGAAGTACCCTGCCTTGCCCATAAAATCGATCGGCTCCATCCCGAGCGACCTGAAGATGTTGCTGAGGAGCCCGACATTCGGCGACAAGTTGACGATCAGAATCGAGACGATCACGACCGTTGATATAAAGTAAGGCGCATAGGTAATCATTTGAACCGATTTCTTGAACAAGCCGTTGCGAATTTCGTTCAGCGCCAGCGCCAGAATGATCGGCGCCGGAAATCCGATCGCCATGCCGTACAGCGAAATTTCGAGCGTGTTCTTAAAGTACTGCCAGAAGAACGGGGTATCGAACAGCTGCTTGAAGTACTTCAGCCCGGCCCAGGGGCTGCCGAGGATGCCCTGTACGACGTTGTACTCCTTAAATGCGATGATGACGCCGAACATCGGCACGTACTTGAAAATGACGATATAAAGCAGAGGGAGGAAGACGAGCAAATAAAACTGCCAGTGCTTCCTGATTTTCCGGCCGGCCTGTGACCCCGCCCTCTTCCGGCGGGCGGCCAATCCGGGGGGATGCGGCGAAGCCGCCTTGCTGCTAGTTGCTTCCATACCTGCCGACTCTCCTTTGCGCTTGAGTTGCCTTCATGTTATCGGCACGGCACGGATGCGTTCAATATACAACTTTCGCCCGGTCAACTTATTTCCGCCATGTTACTGAATCGGCGTTCCCATAGGAAAAATCTGAAGGGCTAAACCTTTTTCTCCGTGCAACTTTTTTCTTCCCGGCCTGGTCCATACCCACAAAAAATCCCGCAGGGATCTGTCCCGGCGGGATACGGCACCTTGAGGAAACGGCGCAAACGGCCTGTCAGAGAGCGGCTGAATCCCGCTCTGTCCGGGTGATGTGTTCACGGTATTCCCCCGGGGACAGGCCCACGATTTTTTTAAACATCCGACCAAACGAAATGACGTTCAAATATCCGACCTCTTCGGCGATTTCCTGCACGGCATGGTCCGTATTCTCCAGCAGCGTCCGCGCGCGGCCGACCCTGAGCTCGATTAAATAATCCACGAACTTCTGCCCGGTTTCCTCCTTGAACAATTTGCTGAGCGTTTTGGAGGGAAGGTCGAACCGTTCACTGAGAAAATCAAGCGACAAATCCGGATTAGCGAATTCCCGCTCCATTGTTTCGCGGACCTTGCGGATCGTATCCGAATGATTCCGGGTGACTTGAATTTGCAGCAGCTGTTCATAACACCGTTCCAGCGTCTTCATGAAGCTCTCTTCCACCTGCTCAAAGGTATCTGACGCGTGCAGCGCCTCCTGCAGGGGACGGTGCCCGGTCTCCTCCCACAGCTCCTGGTATTCCTTCGTCATTTTGCCCATTTCCCGCCCGATGGAATAGATCAAATAATCCGCCAGGCTGACAATATGGTCGCGGCTCAGCAGATGCTGCCCGATGCCTTGAATCAATTGGCCGTATTTATCCTTCCAGTCCGGCTTGCCGAGCCGGAACGATTGGGCGATCGAGTGGACCAGCTGAAAATAGTCGAACATGGCTCCCTGATCCTCTTTGGCCAGCGAATCGTAGAAAATGATCCGGTTGCTGCCGAGAACCATTTTATATTTCAGAGCCTGCTGGGCTTGGGCGTATGATTCCGGAATTTCCGCCGGGCACCGGGCTGCCGCTCCTGCACCGACCGTAACGGTAAGCTTCAAATGCTCCTGCACCCATCTTCTTGCATGGTCCAGCATATCGGTGACCCGGCCGCGGGGATCGTCCGTCTCCTCGATCTGCACCAGCACTCCGAGCCCGTCGCCTGAAATCCATTCCGTCCACACGATCCCTCCGTGCTCCTGGGCGGTTTCCTGGATGACGCTCTTCAGGGCGAACTTCATCAAGTACTGGTCCTCTTGGGTGAACTGGCTGCAGAACGAAGCAAACTTGTCGATTTCCACGACGCACACGACCTGCGGCATGTCGAGATCGTTGAGCTGCATCGTGTCCCGCAGGGCTTCCCATTCTTCGGATTTCGGAAGATGCTGCCCTTCGACCAGCTGCTGGAACAAATACGCCTTCTTGACGTGCAGATCCTCGCGGAACTGGCGCTGATAGGTGTTGGACTGCTCCAGCATCTGGTTAATGGCGGACTGCAAAAAGGTAAACTCGTCCTGGCCGCTGCCCTGCATCAGGGCCGCCGCCTTCGTCTGGGATAACTTCTGAACCTGGGTGACGATCCTTTCGATCGGCTTGTAATTTTTCCGTGCGGCATAGACGATCCATAAGCCGCCTGCGGCGATCATGACGATACCGAGGATGAACCAGACGTTATAGAGCTGGCTGGCCACGTCCACCCATTTTCCGTTAATCAGTCCGCTTTGGTAATCCCAGCCGGTCACGGGCGAAATCGCGCTCGACACGATGCTGCGCTCCTGCTCCGATTTACCGTTCGGAAGCACGTCTGCCCCCGATTTGTCGATGATATGGATGTAGCTGACATCCCGGCTGTACATACTTTCGATCAACTGGCTCAGCCCATCCGCCGTTACGTTCACGACCAGAAATCCCTGCCCGGTCTTCAGGAAAGGCGCCTTCAATGCAAGGCTCACGACCCGCTTCGGCCCTTTGATGCTGAACTCCTCGAAATGGCGGACACCGCTCCAGCCCTCATCCTTCTTCGCCTGCTCGATATACGGCTTGATAAAAGGCGCATCCGGATAGTCTTCCAGGCCGGAGCTGGTCGCATTGCTCAGGACAAATCCGTCGCTGGACCGGACGAGATATATGGAATCCACCAAGGGATAGGCATTTCTGAAGTTATTCATAAACTTGACGATCCGGATGTTCAGGTAATAGTCGTTTTCGGTTCCGCTCTTGTAAAAAGTCGACAAATCCGGATTATTCAGCAGTTCCGTCATCAGCATCTGCTCGATCGTTTTCAGGGAAGAGTCAATGGAGCTCATCGCCTGCAGCATCAGCGTCTCATTGGCTTTTACGGCTTCCTTGCGGCTCTGATCCCCCAGCATTTGGAAGAAAACGAAAAAAATAAACGAAATGACGATTAAAAAAGCCGGCATATATGAAAAAAGCTGGCGGTAAAACCAATTCCGTTTCCCCATCCGTTCCTGCACTCCTTATGTAAGGCTCCTAAATCTTCTGTCTGCCGTCCTAGTAAAACGCTTTCATATTTGTTCAATTATAGCATCCTGCGGCTTCGAATTCATTAGTTCCAAATGCATAACGTGTAAAAAAACGAACCCACACCATCATTTTAACCCCGCCGATTTTCCAAAATTTCGCTTAGAGCCGCAAGGTTTTACCACATTTTTTCCAATTTATGGCTTTGCCTTGTCCGTCCTCCTCCCGTTATAATGCCTCGTGAAGGAGATGATTTCGATGACAACCAAAAAATGGGCAGTTACCTCGATCCTCGTCGTCCTCTTAGTCATTCAAAGCTTCGCGTGGAAGGCTGATCATGCCGAAGCGGCTCCCGTCCTTAAATTAGGGAGCGAGGATCCCAAAGTTTCTGATTTACAGTACCGGCTGCAGGTGCTCGGGCTCTATGACGGTACGCTTGACGGAAAATACGGCCCCGGCACGGAAGCCAGCGTCAAGGAATTCCAGAGGGAGTACGGCGCCGTTGCGGATGGCACGGTCGGTTCCGCTACATGGAGACAGCTCCGGAAGTACACACTAAGCAAAAACGATATGGAGATCATGGCGAAAATCATTTACGCTGAAGCCCGCGGCGAGTCCTATAAAGGACAGGTAGCCGTCGGTGCCGTCATCATGAACCGGATTCAGTCGGACGAGTTCCCGGACACGATTCAAGGCGTCGTTTTTCAGAAGAACGCATTCACCGCCGTCAGCGACGGCCAGTACGGCATGAAGCCGAACCGGACCGCCTACCGTGCCGCCATCGACGCCGTGCGCGGATGGGACCCGACCCATAACTCGCTCTACTACTATAACCCGAAAACGGCAACGAACAAGTGGATTTGGACGCGCGCCCGTACCGTAAATATCGGACGTCATGTATTTGCCATTTGATATCAACGTACATAGGCCCAAGGGATCATGCCCCTGGGCCTTTTTTATTACTCGTGAATGCCACCTGCCTTGACTGTCACATCCCGCTCCCCTTAAGCTGCGCTTAACCCGCGGTGCCTGACTTCATTTCCTCCATCAGTTGGCCGAACCGGTCGAAATTTTCCTCATTGCCGTTGATGCACATTTGTTTGATCTGCTCAAACTGCTTTTCCTTTTTGAACGTCTGGCGAAAAACAACACTTGTCCGGCCCTTTTCTTCTTCAAACGTCGCCGTAACGCGGAACTGGGGCTCGGAGAGATGTTCCAGGACGACCCGCTCCATAGGGACAATTTCTACAAAAACGCTCTCGTTCGGATAATCCCGGCCATCCGGTCCGTGCATCGTGAATTTCCAGGCTCCGCCCGGCGTGATGTCGATTTCATGGAACGTATTCGTGAACCCGTGAGGCCCCCACCAGCGGGCCAATAAATCCGGGGTTGTCCAGGCCTGATACACAAGGTGCTGCGGTGCGTCGAACACCCGTGTGGAAATAATTTCGTTCTTACCGATCGTCATGCCAATGTCCTCCTACAGGCTCAATTTTTTAGGCGCCTATTTTTTACCGGTAGGCCCATTATAAAAGGTGACGCCGCGTCAGGTGCAAGCCACTTTTTTAAGCAAACAAAAAACCCGCTCCAAGAGCGGGCTTGAACGAAATACCGAACTAAAATGCTTCGACTTCCTTCATCACCTGTTTTAACACGTCCATCGACGCCAAAAGATCGGTTTCGTATTCCAGACCGTGATTCACGCCGGGGATCAAGCGCAGCAGCAGATTCGAATTTACCCGAAGCTGCTGAAATCTCTCCTCGATATAGCAGCTGTCGTTGTCGCCGATGAAACATAGGCTTCTCTGCTTACTGTGCATCATTGCGTTCCAGACGAAATCTCTGCCCAGCAGGGGAGTAAACCAGATGACCTTGGCCTTTCGGAACAGATCACGCTGCACCTCAAACCCAAGCGCAATCGTTCCAATGGACTTGCCGATCAGAACATAATCGTCATAGGATGCATTCTGCAGCGCGTGGTCAATGACGGCGCAGACATCGGTGCGAATCGCTTCGGCGATCTCATCAAAGCTGAAATCCCGGTAGAACGGATCGTTGTACTGATAGTTCACCTGCAGCACGTCGTAGTTTTGGTTCAGATAAATCCCCATGGAGTAGTACAAAAGAGGTGCCTGTGCAGTGTATCCCTGTCCCGGAAAAATGATCGCCAAGCCGCTGGTGTTGGATTCAGCTTTAGACAATAAGGTATAGGATATTTTTCTGTCTTTATAGCCCTGCACCCAGTCTGCCATGATCTTCATCCAAAAAACCTCCCTTTAAGACATATCTAATGAGGGTTCCCTTTTTTTACCTGTGATCAGCGGTTTTCCGTAGAGGCGGGTTCGCCCGCCAACCGTCCGACCGCCCTCATGATCGCTTCCCGCAGCTCATCGGTTTTGCCGCTACTAGCCGGATCGATCGATGGACCGAACGGATTGGTCGGCATCCAGGCCGTGGCCAGAACCATGATGCTGGTCAGAAGAAACGCCGGGGAAAAATCCGTTCCGATATGCCCGGCCTCCTGTGCTTTCGCCAGCTCCGCAATTTTGCGGTTATGGGCTTCCTTCCTCTGATCCAGCTGCTCCGTCTTCTGCTCCAGCGTAAACCATGTCATCAGCCGCATCAGGTCGGGATTGGCCATCATAAAATCAAAAACCCGCGCGGCATACCCCGGAAGATCTTCCGGAGTAAAGGCAAACTCCTCGTACACTCTCGTCAAATGCATTTCCAGCACGGTCGAGAAAAGCTGCTCTTTATTTTCAAAATAAATATAAATCATGTTCTTGTTGCACTTCGCCATCTTGGCGATCCGGTCCACCCGGGCGCCGGCAATTCCGTAGGCGGAGAACTCGGCCATGGCCGCCTCCAGTATTTTCTCTTTTGTAGCTTCGGCGTTACGCATAGTGGTTCCTCCCGTGTTTTTGCATAGGATTTACTATATCACGATTTTTAAGCCATTGACAAACCGGTTAGTTAGTTATATATTATGAACTAACCAGTTAGTTAGTAAACTTGATGGCTGGCAAAATTCATGGAAAGAAGGTCATCTTGATGACATTACAATCCTCTGATCGAAAAATCGCACTCGTGACCGGCGGAAGCCGCGGCCTGGGCCGCAATACGATTCTTCAGCTTGCCAAGCGCGGCGTCGATTCGATCTTTACCTATCACACCAATGAAGCCGAAGCGCAGCAAGTCGTCCAGTCCGTCCGGGATCTGGGGCGGGAGGCTGTCGCCCTGCAGCTGAACACGGCAGACACATCTTCCTTTGACGGTTTCGCCCAGAACGTCCGCCAAGTCTTGGCGGAGCTTGGGGCGAAGCGGTTCGATTACCTGGTTAACAATGCCGGAACCTCGCATCACAACTCCATCGAGCAGACAACCGAAGAAGAACTGGACCAGCTGTACAACGTCCACTTCAAAGGCGTCTTTTTCCTGACGCAAAAGCTGCTCCCCCTCATTAACGATGGCGGGCGCATCGTTAACATCTCCTCGGGGCTGACCCGCATGAGCATCCCGGGAAGCGCCGCTTATGCCTCGATGAAGGGCGCGGTCGAGGTGCTTACCCGGTACCTGGCCAAGGAGCTCGGCGAGCGCCGCATCGCCGTCAATACGGTGGCACCCGGAGCGATCGCGACCGACTTCAGCGGCGGCATGGTGCGCGACAACGCCGAGCTGAATCAGCAGATCGCCGGCATGACGGCGCTTGGACGCGCCGGACTTCCGGATGACATCGGGCCGATGATTGCTTCCCTCCTCTCCGAAGACAACCGCTGGGTGAACGCGCAGCGGATCGAGGTTTCCGGAGGCATGTTAATCTGACATCCCTGCCCCAAACGAAGAACTGCCTGTCCACATCGCGTGGGACAGGCAGTTCTCTTCATATATAAAGGTGATTATAACGTGATCGCATTGCCGGTTTCCGACGATTTGTAGATGGCCTCGAGAATCTGCGTCACCACAAGCGCCTGCTCCGGCTTAACCAGCGGCTCCCGATCTTCCAGAATGGCATCGATCCACTGCTTCGCCTCCAGCTCGCCGGCGTTCAGCGATTCTCCTTCATAGAAGGCGATGCCGCCCCCTACAGAAGTGCTCGTTTCGACCAGCTGCCCATACCGCGTATGGTTAAACGTCACCGTGCCCTTGTTATCCCAGGCGTCGCCGAACATTTCGGCCCCGCCCTCGGTACCGCACAGGGTGACCTGCGCTTCTTTTGCGTTGATCATGTTCAGCGCCCACGAAGCTTCCAGCGTTATCGTCGCTCCATTTTCCATCTTAATGAAGCCAAAGGCCGAATCCTCCACCTTGAACTCTTCCGGATTCCATGGGCCGAACATGTTGCCGTCCATCTTGTCCTTCAGCTTATGAAACGCGGACCCGACGACGAGCTTCGGCTTGTAATTGTCCATCGTCCACAAGGCCAGATCCAAGGCATGCGTGCCGATGTCGATCAGCGGGCCGCCGCCCTGCTTTTCGATATCCATAAACACGCCCCATGTCGGAACGCCGCGTCTGCGGATGGCATGCGCCTTTGCAAAATAAACCTCGCCAAGATCCCCTTGTTCACATGCCGCATACAGCGCTCTCGAATCCGCACGGAACCGGTTCTGGTAGCCAATCGTCAGCTTTTTGCCCGTGCGCTTCGCCGCATCCAGCATTTGCTGCGCCTCGGCGGTATTCATCGCCATTGGTTTTTCGCACATGACATGCTTGCCGGCTTCCAGCGCGGCGACCGTAATGACGGCATGCGTGCTGTTTGGGGTAAGCACATGCACCACGTCGATCGACGGGTCCTTGAGCAGCTCCTTATAATCCGTATACACCTTGGCTTCTTCCGTTCCATACTCCTTGGCCGCAAGCTCCGCGCGATCCAGCTCGATGTCGCAAAAAGCCATCATTTCCGCCTTGTGGCGCTGCTTGGCCAGCGCGGGCAAATGCTTGCCCTTGGCGATCCCGCCGCATCCGATAATGCCGATTTTCAAAGTAGTCATCTGGTTCCCTCCCGGTTGGTTGTCTATCCGAAGTTCTGCCTTACTGTGCCAGCAGCCGCTGGATGTTGTCGAAGCTTTCCTTAACGCTGGCCAGCTCGCCTTTTACGGTCTGATCCTGTTCGACGATGATGTATTGAACCGTTCCGAGCTCTACCGCTTTTTTCAGAATCGACGGAATGTCCATGACGCCTGCGCCGATCTCGGTGAAATCCTCCTGGTTTGCGGCTGAGAACACCACTTCATCGGTAAGATGTCCTGAAACCTTCTCCAGCAGATTCACCGGATTGGCCGACGGGGCAAGGTCCTTCTGGTGAAGAAGCCCGATCCGGCTGCCGTACTTGTCCATAAAAGCGATGGGATCCACGCCGCCGCGCAGCGCCCAGAACGTGTCGAACTCAATCTGAACCAGCTCCGGATCGGTATGCTCCAGCAGAATGTCCATAATAGTCTGGCCATCAAACTCCTGAAACTCATGAAAATGGTTATGGAAGTAAAACTGGATGCCGGCTTCTTTGGACTTGCGACCGGACGCATTGAGCCACTTGGCCAATTCCACCGCATCCTCCCGGTCACGGAAAAAGGCGCACGGCATAACGATGCCCTTGCTTCCGATCTCCGCGTTATACCGAATGACCGCATCCAGATCCAGATTCGGATGATAGGCCACGTGGCTCGTAACTACCTGCAGGCCCAGCTTGTCCATCATGGCCTTCAGCTCCGCCGCCGTGTAGTCGACCTCGAACGTGCCGTCTTCCCGGATGTTATGAAACGCGAACTCGATGTTTTTGTATCCGATATCCGCTATGCTTTGCAGCGTCCCGGCAAAATCTTTAGCCAGCGCTTCCCGTACCGAAAACAGCTGCAGACCAACTGGAATTTGAATCATGTGAAATCACTCCTCTATAAAATTTAGGCTTTGACCGACGATGTGCGCAGGTCCAAATCTTGAACAATCTGCTTATGCTCCTTGTCCAGCTTATACAGCACCAGACAACCGATTTGCAGAATGGTGAGCAGGATCGGTCCCAGGTAGAACAGGACGCGGATCATATCGGTCGCCTGCGGCGAGACCGCATCGGGATCATATCCGGCGAAACCAAGTGCATAAGCGACAACGGAGCCGCCGACGGCAATGCCGAACTTGGTGGCAAAGCTGTAAGCCGAATACAGCATGCCTTCGGACCGGTGGCCGAACTTCCATTCATGGTAATCCACCGTATCGGCGAGCATGGAGAAGTTGGCCGGACTGTTAATGCCGATGCCAATGTTGGCAATAAAGAAAATGACGAGATACAGAAATGGCGGACTGCTTTCCAGGAAAAACAGCAATCCGTACAGCAGCACGGCGCCAGTCAAGGCCAAGATGCTGCCGTTACGCTTACCAAGCCTTCTGAGTACAAACGGGGCGAGTGCGCCTCCGACAAAGTTGGCGACATTCGCGAGTGTCAGGTACAGCGGGATCATTTCGGGCTGGCCCAGAACGTACTGAACGAAATACACCAGCACGCCGAACACGACGCCGATCCGCAGAAACATGAAGAGGGAGTTCAGGGCGATCATCACCCAAGGCTGATTGCCAAACATATGCTTGGCCGATGTGAGCGTGTTAAACTCTTTGGTTTTCTCGGCGCTCTCCGAGAACCGTTCTTTACATTTGAGAAACACCACATAAAACATCACGACGGCGACGACTGTGAAAATGCCCATCGTAACCGGGAACCCCAAGCGGTCGTTCCCCCCGCCGATCCATTTCACCAGCGGGTTGGTGAGCGCCGATACCGCGATGGCCCCAATGGCCATCCCCATGATCCGGAAGCTGCTGAGCTGATTTTTCTCCTCCGGATCCTTGGTCATCATCGGCATCAGTGCGCCGTAAGGAAGGTTGACGCCGGAGTACAGGATTCCAAGAATCAGGTAGGTCAAATAGGCGTAGATCAGCTTCCCGCCTTCCGACCAATCCGGCGTAATGAACGTTAAGACGCTGAAGATGGCGAACGGGATCGTCAAAAAGAGAATGAACGGCCGCGCCTTGCCGAACCGGCTGCTGGTCTTGTCGATCATGACCCCGATCACCGGGTCGATCACCGCGTCAAGAATTCTTGTAATCAGAAACAAGGTGCCGATGGCCGTGGCGGCCAGTCCGTACACATTCGTGTAAAAATAGAGCAGATAGCTTGTCGTCATCCCCCAAACGAAGTTGGACGCCAAGTCTCCAAAGCCGTAACTGATTTTTTCGCTTAAGGACAGCTTTCCCGCCGCTTGAGCCATGTCTCATCACCACTTTTTGTGTTTTACAATGCGGTTTCTCGGTTTCCTATCCTGATGAACATGCTTGCTTCTCTTCACCCGGATAAATCCGGAAAATCACCCTTCCTCCGGCAAAATGTAATGCGTTACATTTTAAGGTATGAAAAAGAGATATTGGCCTTACTGGTTGGTTTTGCTAAGCGGTACCTTTGATTCGCGCGAATCCGGATCCAGAAATGTAACGCATTACATTTCAGCGGTTTAAAAAAAAACGGCTGCTTGGTAACCGTTTCTTTAAGCGATATTGTAAGCGATTTCTTTGAAGAACGCAACCCCCATTTTTCACCTGTCAGCCGGATCGCTTTGCCGTCGACTCCCGAATGACGATTTCATGGGGCAGCAGGATCGTCTTGTTCTCGCCCGCTTCTCCGCGCAAGCTTTGCAGGAGCGCCTCCATGGCGGCACGGCCGAGATCATACTTGGGCTGGCGTACCGTCGTGATAGGCGGCCGGCTCATCAGCGATTCCACCGTATCGTCGAATCCGACGACGGCGACGTCATCCGGCACCGATTTGCCCAGCGATATCGCTCCGTTGACGCAGCCGATGGCTGTAGCGTCGCTGGAGCAGAAAATGGCGGTCGGATGCTCCGCAGCTTGAAGCCATTCGACGGCAAGGTCGTACCCATTTTGGTATTCGTAGTCGCTCTCCCTGATCCACTCCTGGCGCACCTCGATCCCCGCCGATTCCAGCGCTCGCCGGTACCCCTGCTCTCGGGCGGCGGAAGAACTCTTCGCGTTTCCCCCTTTAACCATGGCAATTCGCCGGTGACCCAAAGACAGGAGGTGAGACACCGCATCAAAGGCTGCCTGCTCATTGTCGACCGAAACGCTGTAAGCGTGCTGCACCTGCTCATATTCCGAGCACTGCACGATGCTGTAATCTTTCGCCAGCTGATCCAGCTCCTCCGCGCTCAAGGTGGAGGCCACGATGATGACGCCGTCGACGATTTTTTTCTTGAGCATCTGCAGCAGCTCTTCTTCCTTATCATGGTCGTCCTCGGAGGCGCAGACCAGCACCTGATATCCGTTCTTCTGAGCTACATCCTGTATGCCCTTATACACGTCCGCCATAATTGGAAAGACGAGGCTCGGAGTCAGCACCATAATGCGGCGCGTCTCCGCTCTTCTTAATTCCCTGCCGAGGGAATTGGGCTCATACTCCAGCGCTCTGATCGTTTCCATCACTTTCTTGCGCGTCGATTCTTTGACGAGGGGACTGTTGTTCAGCACCCGGGACACGGTCGCAACGGACACGCCGGCCGTCTTGGCCACGAACTGTATGGGTCTCATATAATAGGCCGCTCCTTTACTCCGTACAAATGGGTTTATCTTTCATTTTATCATAGATTTCAAAGCCAATTCCAATTCCATGGTTGGCTGAAGCTCTATATTTTCATAGGGAACGCTGTTTCGCGGGATGCCCTTTATCAGCAGACCTGATGCCGAAATCAAACAGCCCTCATGAGCCCATCTTGGCAGATTCAGCCTTTTTCAATACTGTCATGCCATGTATAATGTATGAATACGAAAACATAAGGACGGACTGCTTATGCTGCAATCGCTGAATGCCCGACTCAACCGAATCATGCCTTTGATTACGCCGGCCAGCATCGTCATCGGCGTCTTATGCGGAGGTTTGCTGTCTTCGTATACGTTCATGTCCCCCTGGCTGTTTGCTTTTATGACATTTGCCGGAAGCATCAGCTTGAGCTTCAAGGATTTTCTCAGTGTTATGAAAAGGCCGCTGCCGCTCTTCGCCTGCCTGCTCGTTTTGCATGTGATCATGCCGCTGGTCGCCCTCGGCACGGGCAGGGTTCTATTCCCGCTCGATGCTTATACGATCACCGGGCTTGTACTTGCCGCGGTCATCCCGACGGGGGTCAGCAGCTTCGTATGGGTAAGCCTGTACAAGGGCCATATCGCGCTGACATTGTCCATCATCCTTGTCGACACGCTGATCGCTCCTTTCGCCGTTCCGGGCACTCTGTCGCTGTTGATCGGAACGAGCGTTCATATGGACATCTTGCCGATGATCAGCAGCCTGTTCGGCATGATCGTGGTCCCTTCTTTGCTCGGCATGGCCTTGAACGAATGGAGCAAAGGCGCCATCGTTCCGGTCTGGGGACCGCGCCTCAACCCGTTCTCCAAACTGGCCATGGCGCTGGTCATCATGATCAACGGCTCCGTGGTCGCTCCCTATCTGTCCGACATCAGCCCCCGGCTGGTCGGCATGGCTGCGGTTATCGTCTTTTTGGCCGCGGCCGGGTACCTGCTGAGCTTCGCGATCTCCGCCCTGATGGGCTGGAGCGAGCCGGAGCAGGTCGCCCTCGTCTTCAACGGCGGGATGCGCAACATTAGCGCGGGCGCCGTCCTGGCCGTCGCCTATTTTCCCGCACCGGTCGCCGTTCCCGTCGTTCTGGGTATGGTCTTCCAGCAGATGATGGCCTCTCTGGTCGGACTCCTGCTCGGCCGCCGCACGCAGCTGCGTATCCTGCGGGAAGAATCAGGGAAAACGCAAACTCGCGCCCTGTAAGCATCCTGAAGGAGAAGCACAACGATCCTGTGCAGTCATTCGACTGTACGGGATTTTTTTCGTTTGTGGCTTTTCAGAATTACGTGTAGACCTTACCTTATCATTTCGATCATAAAGTGGTGTGTTTTAATATAAACATACGACCTCTTTTTTGCAACCAGCCGTTTATCAGTCCTTGCCGCATCAAGGAATCAAGGAAGCCGGACAGCAATTCGGCGGGGGATTTCCTGCGGGAGTTAGAAGGACGATCTTTATATCAAAAAAAAGAAGCTCACCCTTGACGTGAAGGGTAAGCTTCTTCATGTTATTTGAATTTGATTTTGGTTTTGATTTTGCTCCCGCAGCCGCAAATGATCGTATGCTTCAAATTTTTGATCGGCTGGTGGCACATGGGGCATACACTTGGCTGAAGCATCATGCCGGATCACCCTCCCTTTCATTTGTTCGCACGCCTCGATCCATGCGGCTGCCGCCTTAAGGGGCAAAACCGCTGCTCCCGCTTTACGCTTGGACGGTTAAGCCCAAACCTTCGGCAACGCGGGTTCCATAATCCGGATCCGCTTTGTAGAAATGGGAGATCTGGCGCAGCTTAATTTCCTCCAGCTCTACCGGCTTCATCGCTTCCACGATGGTCCGGATGAGGCGGGCCTTCTCTTCTTCGCTCATCAAGCGGTACAGGTCCCCGGCTTGCGTATAGTGGTCATCGTGATCGTAAGCCGTTTGTGCAGCATAGCCTTCAACCTCTAACGCAGTGATCCGGGCATGCGGATCTTCCTTCGGTCCGTTGAAGCTGTTAGGTTCGTAATAGACCGATCCTCCGCCGTTCGTACCCGGGTTCATGAATCCGTCGCGCTGATAGTTGTTGACCGGCACTTTCGGACGGTTGATCGGCAGATGGTTGTGATTCGCTCCTACACGGTAACGGTGCGCATCCGCATAAGCGAACAGGCGGCCCTGCAGCATTTTGTCCGGGGACGGTTCAACGCCGGGAACAAGGTTGCCCGGAGAGAACGTGGCCTGCTCCACTTCAGCGAAATAGTTTTCCGGATTCCGGTCGAGCACCATTTTCCCAACCTCGATCAGCGGATAATCCTTCTGGGACCACGTCTTCGTCACGTCGAACGGATCGAACCGGTACGTATTTGCGTCCTCCAGTGGCATGATCTGAACATACAGCGTCCAGGACGGATAGTCCCCTGCTTCGATCGCCTGCTGCAGGTCCTGAATATGGTAGTCGGGATTTTCACCTGCCAGCTTTGCCGCCAGATCCGGATCCAGGTTCTTCACGCCTTGGTCTGTTTTAAAATGGTACTTGATCCACACGGCTTCACCCTGCTCGTTGACCCATTTGAACGTATGGCTGCCGAAACCGTGCATATGACGCAGCGTTGCCGGAATGCCGCGGTCTCCCATCAGGTAAGTAACTTGGTGCAGCGATTCAGGAGATAAGGACCAGAAATCCCATACAGCGTTCGGATTTTTCAGGTGCGTTCTCGGATCGCGCTTTTGAGTATGGATAAAGTCCGGGAATTTAATAGCGTCGCGAATGAAAAAGATCGGCGTGTTGTTGCCTACGATATCGTAATTGCCTTCTTCAGTGTAGAACTTTACAGCAAATCCGCGCGGGTCGCGGACGGTGTCTGCGGAGCCAAGCTCTCCCGCAACGGTTGAAAACCGGATAAAGAGGTCGGTTCGCTTGCCCTTGTCATGAAACAGCTTCGCTTTGGTATATTTAGACATGTCGTTGGTTACTTCGAAATAACCGTGTGCTCCGGCACCTTTCGCATGAACGACACGCTCAGGAACTCTCTCGCGATTAAAGTGGGCTAATTTCTCCAGTAGGTGAACATCTTGAATCAGGGTAGGACCGCGATGTCCGGCCGTAATGGAATTTTGGTTGTCCCCAACCGGGGCTCCCCAGCTTGTTGTAAGTTTATTGGAATCGGAATGATTTGTACTCATTAGCTCTCCACCTTCTTCGTAAAATGATCATCAAAAACCTCATAAACAAATGATAACACTTATCAATTTAAAGTCAATATTTATTTAGAATAATTATAAATAAGATTTTTAAAACCGTTTGAAGCGTTGGTCCGTCTGTACCACAGAGACAAAGAAAGGAGGGCTGCCCGCTTGGGCTCTCACGCAGAAATGAAAAAGGTTAGCATGGGACAAGCCGGAGAAGAAACCGATGTTTATGACGCCATCATGGAGCACTGGGAAACGCTGCTGAACATCGCTTACAGCTATTTGCGCAATCGTCATGATGCCCTGGAGGCGCTGCAGGAAATGACGTGCAGGGCATGGGTCAAACGCTCGACGCTGAAAGACGGCAGGGCGCTGAAGGCTTGGCTCATCCGCATTCTCATTTATGTATGCATCGATGAGCAGCGGCGCAGGAAGCGTGCCGTTCCTACCGTGGATGAGCAGCTTGAGGAGATTAGTCAGTCTCATGATGCATTCAAAGCGTTCAACCACGATAAGGTCGCCATGGGTCCCCTGCTGGAAAAGGTGAAGCCAAAATACCGCCATGTACTGATCCTGAAATACTACAACGACCTGACGCTCACGGAAATCGCCGCGGTTTTCGGCAAACCGGAAGGCACAGTCAAAACGTGGCAGCATAAGGGGCTTGGCCAGCTCCGCAAATGGATGAAAAATCGGAGGGATTGGGAATGAACACGAACCCCGAAGAACAAGCCCTGCTTGCCGACGCGGCGCAGCTCCGGCGGGAAAGGATGCAAATCGGCGACACGGAAGCTACCGAGGCGATCCGGCGCGGGTTCGCGAATAGATCGACTTCGCGAAAGCGGCGTTTCCTGCCCTATGCCGTCGCTGCAGTGGTGCTGGCCGTGCTGCTGGGTGCCGGATGGTGGCAGGGCGGCCCGATCGGCATTCCTGCACCGCATACGGCGAAGGATATGAGTTGGGGCGCATTGGAAAGGTACAGGGCCCTATCCACCAAAGACGTGGACCATGCGACACTCGAATCCGCAGTACGCAACAATTACATCCAAATCGTCAACAAGTCGGTTTCCTCCGGTCCTTACCGAATTACACTCGATGCCGTCACAGCTGATAAAAACAAGATCATGCTGTTGTACACGGCCACGGCAGAATCCGGTCAGGATATCTACAGGGTAAACAGCGTCAAAGTGACCGACTCAAATTCCGGCAATCTCCTGAATTCCAAATTTCAGATCGGCAACGGCGACGGTCGCAGCTGGTCCGGTCAAAGCACGGTGATGCTTGACCGCAGCCAGCCTTTTCCGAGCCGCATCGAGGTCGACTTTCAGGTGGCCTCCGTAAATCCCGGAAAACTGGGCGACCCGAAAACCGGGACGGTCGCTGCGGATTTCCGTTATTCCGACCGTATGAAAATTGACGTTGATTTAGAACCAAAATTTGAAAAGACGCCGACCTTTGTTATGCAGCCTGATCGTTCTATCAGCATCGATGGCCATAAGGTTGTTCTCTCCGAGGTGGAAATGTCTCCGTTGTTGACGCGCGCCACCTTCGTGATCGATAACGGCAGCGAATTGGATTTCAAAACAAAGCAATCCATCTGGGATAAGTTCCGTTCCATGACTATCGTCTCCACTAACAGAAATGGAAGGGCTGTGCAGCTGAGTCCGGTAGCCGGAAACGGGACCGACGAGGGCTTCCAGCAAATATTCAGCAGCAGCATGCTCGACAAGCCCCGATCGCTTGTGCTGAAGATGTACATCGAGTCGGATGACGCGGGCGTCCCTAAACTTCTAAAGGATCTGCCCGTAGTTGAACTGAAAATCAAATGATGGCTGTAATGAAAAGCAAAAAACCGCGATTGTATCGCGGTTTTTTAATCTTCCTTATGATCCGGGCTCGGTCATCGGGATCTTCATCTACCCATCGCCTGACCAAACCTGACGTGAAGAAACGACGGTTTCTCCAGACTGAATCGCCTGCTGTATGAGCATGCCCAAATAATGATCCTGCGAAGCATCAGAGAGACTGTAGAAGCTGGGCCCGCCCGCAGCGTAGACAGCCATTTGCTGCAGGCAGCAGGCAATCGCGATTTCGTCGTCGTACAGCCTTGCAGGGGCAAACGGATTGTTATACACCCACCGTTCTCCCGCCATAATCCCCTCCAGAAAGTACCCTTCCTGATTCTCGAGCTCACCCTTATTGATTCGCTTAAAGTTCAAATAAAGCGGCGTACGGAAGTCCTTCAGGACCGTCAGCCGGTCATCGAATATCTCGCCCCGCTCCCCCTGTACCGACAGGTGGTTCGAGCGGATCCAGGAACGATGCTGGTTCGCGGTGAAATCGTAGATCCCGAGCTTGCCGCCGAAATCCAGCCAGGCCAAATCTCGCCGGGACGTCACGATCTGTTCTTCCGGCGGCGGTCCGCTCCGGGTAGGTCCTGCCACCCAGTCGGACTCAAACCGCATTGCCCGAACGCGGACGTCTTCAAATCCTATACCGAGCATCTTCCGAAGCAGGGCGGCTCCGTGGTAAAAGTGTGAAATCGATACGGTTGCCTGGGTTACGTTCCCGAGCAGCCCTTCCCGAATGATGGCCATTCTAGCTTGGTTCATCGGATGGAACGGATACTGCTCGGCGACCTGCACCCGCGCACCGCGGCGTGTCAGCTGGTCATGCAGCCGGATCAGCCCGTCCAAATCAGGTGCAGGAGGCGTTTCCGCCAATGCGGGAATGCCATGGTCCGCCAGCTGAATCAAATACTCCGCGCAAGCCGATGCGCTGACCGACACGACCATGAAATCCGGCTGCGGGCCGGTCAACAGCTGTTCAAGCGTCCTGTATGCGGCCACCTGCCACTGGCGCTCCATCGCCTGGCCTTTGGCTGAGTCCCGGACCACCATTCCCGTGACCTGGAATTTATCTGGAAGCGCTTGCGCAATTCTTAAAAAATATTGGGCCCGAAATCCACCGCCGCCGATAATGCCGAAAGTTGCAGGCCTTGCCATAACTACACCTCCTTTTTATTGAGAGCAGCCCGAAGGCGGCAGTACCATGAGCGACAGCCATGAACGAATCGCGGATATCGCCCGCTTCTCCTTGGATAATAACTACCATAGCACCGGCCCTGATCATTGACAATCCGCCGATAGTCAGAAGAAAGAACCGGCCGTTGGCCGGTTCTTCCCCGATGAGGATGGAACTATTTTTTCTTGTGTACCTGTCATCTTTGTTCCCGGAAGAATTCCAAGCTTCGTATGATGATTTATTCCGCCTGATACCGATCATAAGCCGCCTGATACCGATCATAAGCCGCCTGATACACGGACATGTACTGGTCCAGTCCCATTTTCTTTAAGTTATTTACGTACCCGTCCCACTGATCGAAAGACGCGGAGCCGTTAATGAATTTTGCTTCCATTTCCGCGGTGTAATCCTCAATGTCCTTGCCGATGGAAGACATGACCTCCGTCTCCTCCGGCGTATAGTTAAAGTTATACAGGATGTTCTTCACCGCGTAAGGCTTGGCTTTTTCGGCCGCGGCTATGGAATTCGGGAGCGTCTCCGACCCTTTGAAATACTTCTCCGTCACGAAGCCAGGATAGCTTCCACCCAGCCAGGTGAAGTATTTGGCCAATGCCTGGTCCTGTGTCAGCCCGTCCGGATTGTTCGTGATTTCGTCCACGTATTTCAAATTGCCGCTCGAGTCACTGGTATACGTCTCCCCTTCCTTACCCATGAAATACAGCTTGGCGCCTTCATCGCTGTAGAAGTAATCCATCCAGCGGATCGTGGCTTCCGGATACGGATCTTTATTGGTAATGGCAAAAGCGCCGACATGCACCATCGGAACTTTGACATGGGCATACAGCTGGTCGCCATGCGGCCCTTTCAAGGCCCCGAGTCCCGTAAATTCCTTGCGCCCCATCACGGTTTCAGGGTTCGGCACCACTGTTGAGCCAAGCAGACCGGCCTGCCCTTTGGCGTTCAAGGCGCTGCCCTCGATCGTAAATATTTCGGGATCGATCAGCCCCTCCTTATAGAGCTTGCTTATAAACTGCAGCACCTCTTTGTACTGTGGCAGGGTTTTGATAAAACGAAGCTTGCCTGTCCCAGGGTTCACATCCACCAGCTTATGCCCAAGGCCGCTGGTGCCAAGCCCCCAGGCCCCTTTCATGTGGTCGATCAGTGCCGTAACGCCGCCAGCGCTGAACGGAATCTCGTCATGCTTGCCGTTCCCGTTCAGGTCCGTCGCCTTGACCGCCTGCAGGTATTTGTAAAATTCCTCGGTCGTCTGCGGTTCCTCCATCCCCAGCTTCTTCAGCCAATCCTGGTTGATCCACAGCGGCGTGCCGATCAGCATGGAGAGAAGGTCCGGGTCATAGAAGGACGGAAGCGAATAAATGTTGCCGTCCGGCATCGTCAGCCCTTTGCGGATGTCCGGATATTTCTCCATCAGCATTTTGAAATTGGGCGCATATTTATCGATCAGGTCGTTTAACGGGATGAAGACGCCCTGCTGCCCATACCGTGCGAGCTCAGCCGATCCGACGCGCGCCGAATACAAGACGTCCGGATAGTCGCCTCCCGCCAGCGCCAGGTTCCTTTTCTCGGTCAGCGTTTCAAATGGCACCAGATTGAACTTCACCTGGATATTCGACATTTGGCTGTACGTTTTCCAAATCAGCGTATCTTCAAATTTGCTGCCGTTAGTCGGCGACTTGCCTGTGAAAAAGGTCAGCTCAATCGGTTCTTTCACGATCGGCATGCCCGTTTCGTTCAGATTGGCCAGCTTGTCGGTCTTGTTCTCCGCTTCACCTTCCGACGCACTGCCGCTGCATCCACTCAGCAAACCCGCAGCCATCACGAGCGACAGCGTGAGCGGTCCCCATTTGCCCCGCATCTTACGAAGCCGTTTTTGTTTTCTCATACTCCATCTCCTCCGTTAACATTTAAGATTTGACCTTGATCAGCCCTTAATCGCACCAACCATGACACCTTTGACGAAATACTTTTGCAGAAAAGGGTAAAGAATGAGCATCGGCAGATTCGTGACAATAACCGCCGCGTATTTGATCGCCTCGGCATCCATCAGACTGCGGGCCAGCGTATCATCGCTGATGTCGACCATCTCCTGCATCTGGTTCTGTACCAGAATCTCCCGCAGAAACAGCTGCATCGGGTACAAATCCCGGTCCGACAAATAGAGCAGCGCGCTGAAGTAAGCATTCCAATGTCCGACCGCGTAGAACAGCACCATGACCGCGAGTACCGGTCCCGACAGGGGCAGTACGACTTTGAGCAAAATTTTAATATTGGAGCATCCATCCATGAAAGCCGCTTCTTGAACTTCCTTGGGGATGGAGGATTGAAAAAACGTGCGCATGATCAGAATGTTCCATACCGAGACGGCGGACGGAATAATCATGGCCCAGAACGTATTGAGCAGCCCGAGGCTTTTGATCAGCAGGTATGTCGGAATCATGCCGCCGCCAAAAAACATCGTAAACACGATCAGGAACGTAAAGAAGTGTCTGCCTTTAAAGTCCGTGCGGGACAGCGGGTAAGCCCCCGCCACGGTCATCACCACATTGAGCGCGGTTCCAACAACCGTATACATGACCGTGTTCATAAAGCCACGAAGCAGCTCCTTGTTCCCAAACAGGCGTTCATAACCAACGAGCGAGAACCCTTTGGGCCACAGCCATACCTCGCCTCGAATGACCGACCCGGGGTTGCTGACCGATGCGATCAGCACGAAGAACAGCGGGTACAGAACGATCAGGGTGACGACCCCCAACAGGACGTAGATGCCTATTCCCGTGATCCGCTCGGACCTGGTTTCCAGCATGGATGACCCTCCTTCCGTTGTCTAGTCAAGATTACCATAGGCTGCTTCCGCCCATTTTGCGCGCGATCCGGTTTACGGTCAGGAGCAGCACGAAATTGACGACGGCATTGAACAGCCCCACGGCGGCGGAATAGCTGTACTGCGCCCCCAAAATGCCGCTGCGGTATACGTTGGTGGCAATGACGTCCGACGCTTCCATATTGAGCGAATTTTGCATCAGGAACACCTTTTCAAAACCGACACCCAAAATCGATCCGATGTTCAAAATGAGCAGGACGACGATCGTCGGCGCGATGCCAGGCAAATTGATGTGCCACATCCGTTTGAGCCTGCCGGCACCGTCCACCTTGGCCGCTTCATGAAGCTGCGGGTCAATCCCGGACAAGGCGGCCAAATAAATGATCGAGCTCCAGCCCATGCTCTGCCACACGCCTGACCAGACATAGATGCTCTTGAACCATGACGGCTCGGTCAGAAAAGCAACCGGCTGTCCGCCCAGCCATACGATAACCGCATTGACGAGTCCGCTGACCGGAGACAGAAACATCATCAGCATGCCGACCACAACCACAGTCGATAAAAAATGCGGGGCATAAGTCACCGTCTGGACGAATCGCCGGAACTTGGATGAACGCACCTCATGCAGCAGGAGCGCCAGCACGATCGGAACCGGAAAACCCGCGATCAACTCATACACCCCGATGCCAAGCGTGTTCCGCAGAATGCGCGCAAAATAAAAGCTGTCAAAAAAGCGTTCGACATGCTTGAGTCCGACCCAAGGACTCCCCGTGATGCCTTTCGAGGCGATGTAATCCTTGAATGCGATCTGCACGCCGTACATGGGAATATAGTGGAAGACGATAAAGTAACCCAGAACCGGGGCAATCAACAGATACAGCTGCCAATTCCGGAGCCATGCCGCCGCCCGGCTGCTCCCTCGTCCGTTTTTCTCGTACATGCTGCCGCCCTTGCCGGCCATCTTGTTCACCGCCGTTTGGCTGTCCACAACGAATTTCCCTCCCCCTTGATCCTCTGTGCAAGATTCATGCCCCATGCTGGACGCTATCTGACACGAATGCATCATGACACAGCTTTGCCGCGCGCCGCTATGGACAATTTTCAAGATGCTTACCCATCTCTCAACTCTTCTAACTTGCAGTCCGGAAATCATGAATAATCAAACTAAATCATAAAATTTGCATATACAATTTTTACGTTCTCTTAACGTCCGCGTCCAATCGACTTAATAGTGAGCCGTTACATTAATGGGATAGGTATCCATGCCAAAATGGTTTGAAGGGAGCTTAAGCGGTGATGATTAGCTGGATCAAGGAACGCAGGCGCTCGCTGTTCGTCCAGATTTTCGTTAGTTTTCTTGCGCTGATCCTGCTGTTTGGCGGGGTTTATACGGCCATTTACCATATGTTTAAAGGAACGCTTCAGGAAGAAATCATCCAGTCGAACCAAAGTGATCTGCACGATGCGGCGGGCCGCTTCACCAATCAGCTCCAGCGTCTGCAGGTGCTGCTGTACGATCTGTACAACCAGGAGGACTTGATCGGCTTTAACAGCCAGCTTCACAGCGCCGAGAGCCAAAACGTCGATTATCTCAAAGCCCGGAGCGTGATTCTCCAAATGAGAAGGGATGTATACAACCCCCTCTTTTACCTGGAAGACGTTATTATTTATTTTGACGAAAAAGATTTTGCCCTCAGCAAATCCGGAAGCAGCAGCGCTTCCTACCTGTTCAGCCATCTGTATGCCAGCTCAGCTTACCCGCAGCCTTTTTGGCAGGCCGCCTCCGAGTCGTCTGATCCGCAGACGTTCCGGCTGCTGCCGGCGTCGCCGTTTCACGTCAATGTCACGGTGCCGGATGCCAAGCAGCTGCTGCCTTACGTCTACCAGCCGCCTGGCGGACGATATCAGGTGATCGCATTGATCGATATTGAGAAAGCGGCCAGTTCGTTTTTCGGCAACACCCAGAACCGGACGGTAGGAATCATGGACCCGGAGGGAAACCTGCTGTATCAGCATGGGAAAATCGGCATGGATACGCTGCCTGAATTCAAGCCGCGACAGCAGCAGATGCTCTTTGACGATACCTATTACTTCAAAACATCGTCGGACCAAGGACTGACCTATATTACGGCCGTACCCTACAAGCATGTCTCCTCGCAGTTCAGCCGGGTGACAGGGACCGTCCTGGTCATCTTCATGCTGACGCTCGCCGTTTCTGTAGGCGTTTCCATCCTCCTCAGCCGCAAGCTGCATACGCCCGTCAAGCGCATGCTGTCCGCCATGCTGGACCATAAACCCTTTGATGCAGCCCCTGCACCCTTCCGGAAGGGCGCGGTGGAATATGATCTGATCGCGGCGAGGATCCACGAGCTGCAGCGGGACAAAAAAGAGATCCGGGCCAAGCTCCAACAGCAGCGGTCCGTACTGACCAGCTATTCGTATATCAGCCGCCTTAAAAACATCAACACGGATATCAACGAATGGAAGGACTTCCTGACGGCGGACGAACGCTATGTCGTGGTGCTGTATCACATCCGGTTCCGCTTGTCCCATACGGCAGATCTGCCTGTTCACGCCGATACAGCCGTCAGGCATCTGCTGGACCATATTCATATCCTGACGACCGGGCAGTTCGAGGGCTCCCATACGTTCCAGCTGGAGAAAAATGAAATTATATCTATTATTAAGGGAGCATCCTCAAGCTCGACTTATTCCTTTCTGGAAGAGATCCGCAGCATGCTGGAGGCGGAGAAGGACCAGATTCTGGTCAGCATCGCCGTCAGCGGCGATATCCACCAGGTATCGGAGTTCAGCCGGGCTTACCATGAGCTGCGGTCGTGGACGGCCCAGGCCAAATTGGTCGAGGAGGCCCAGCTGATTACCGGCAGCCGCTCCCTTCCCGCTTCCGTATCCCTAAGCCCTGCTCAGGAGCGCGAATTCACCGCTTCCCTGCAAGCGGGCCAGGACGCCCGCTGCCTGCAGCTGATCGACCAGGCGCTGGACTTCATGCTGCGCAAGGAAGCCGGCATCGGCCAATTCCGCTTCTTCGCCGATTCCATCGCCTCGCGGGTGATCTACTTCGTGGAAGCTGCCCAGGTGGAATCAACGAAGATTCAGTCGCTGAAGCAGTGGACCCGCGGGCTGCAGGACTGCCAGTGCGTCACCGATTACCGACAAGTCTTCCGCCAGCTGCTCGAAGCGTCCTGCTCCCTGCTGCGTTCCAAGTGGGATGCGCGGGAAGAGCCGCTGATCTCCAAGCTGCTGAAGGTCATGCAGACCCAGTACGCAGAGGATTTGTCCCTGGATTACCTGTCGGCCAAATTCAATCTGACGAGCACCTATTTATCCGCCTATATCAAAGACAAGACCGGCTTGAATTTCAGCGACCATATGCAGGGCATCCGGATGGAAAAGGCGCGCGAGCTGCTCGCCTGCACCAGCCTGACTGTGAATGAAATCAGCCAGCAGGTCGGGTACCTCAATATCACCTCTTTCAACCGGACCTTTAAAAAGGTGACCGGCATCACGCCGGGTGCCTACCGCAAAAGGCATTGGCTTCAGAGCACCAGCCAAAGCGGTTAGCGGAACCTGGATGCGGTGCTCCGCTCTTTTCGCATGTTGACCCAGCACAAAAACAGCCAATCGCCGGTTACATACAGGCGAATGGCTGTTTTTTCTTGACTTTACATATCGCAAACAATAAAAGTCTGCTCTAATCCATATCCTGTGTACACTGATGTTTCTGCGACTAAACGCTATATCCTAAAGCAAAGCAGGAAAAGTGTCACGTCAATCGCCCATGTGAACAGCCTAATTGATAAATTGGATTTCCTTCAGCATCCGGACGATCATGACCGCCATTTCGGCACGAGTGCAGGTCTCGTCCGGACGCAGTGCGCCATGCTGGTCACCTTGCATAATTCCCGCCTGAACGATCTTAATCATCGCATCATGGGCCCAGCTGGCGATCTCTTCTTGATCGGAGAAACCCTCGAGACTCACTTGTTCAGCGCTGCCTTGAGTATCCGCTTTGCCTGAGTACGTCATGGATTTACTGATCATCAGCGCCATTTCCTGCCGGGTTACCGCGCGTTCCGGATGAAATCCGCCGTCACCTGCCCCCTGGATGATTCCTGCCTTCGTGGCCGACTGTACTTCCGCCGCATACCAGTCCTTATCGTCAACATCGTCGAAGATACTTGTTCCTGCCTGTTCGGGGAGCTGAAGCGCCCGGGCCAGCAGCACAGCAAATTCCGCCCGGGTAACGGTGTCACCGGGAGCGAAGCTGGATGCCGTTTTCCCTTGAAGCAGCCATTTGTTGGCAAGCAGCAGGACATCCCCCTGCGACCAATGGTTCTGAAGATCCGCAAAGGATGCGTTTCGTTGAAGCAGAACAATCACATCCGCTTCGAAGCCTTTATGAAGAACGGTAGCTGTCTGTGAACCGGCTGCGTCCTTTCCAAACAGAGCCGAAACGAAACGGAAGGTTTGCCCGGTCGGCTGTAAAACGGCAGCAGATGCATGATCAGGCTGAAGTTTACCGCCAGCGCTGTCATCAAGCAAAAAAGTCAGTTTATCTATATTGACCGCGTGTGCTATTCCTGCGCCATCCTGAACCGCCGAGACATTAAACTGGAACGGTTCGGTTATCATTTCGGCATGCGCGCGCTTTGCGGCGTCTTGGATTTGTGATTTCAACCCGGCGTCCGGGCGTTTCATCGTAAACAACAACCCTTCGCTCGTACCTTCCGATGGATTACCCGAATCCGCCATCTTGATCTCCTCTAGCGGCAATACAACGCTGCCACCCGGTGTCGCCCACTCGATCTTCAGATCCGGGTTGATGGATAAAAGCCGATGGATGAGTGGTCCGGAAAGACGGAGCCCCCAGCTCTGATCTCCTTCCTCGGTACGCACATGGATGCGCCCTTGCTTGACCTCTTCCTCGTGAAGCAAGATCGTCCCTTTCATTTGATCGTACTCGATTTGGAGGGAGAGCGCCTGAAGAGCCGGCGTTTCGGGCGGTTTACCGCCAGCGTTAGACGACGAACCACTGCTGCCTCCTCCGGCAATTACCGGCTCGGTGACCCTGATCAGTGCAGTCGCCGCCTGTCCTCCGTACGTTGCCGTAATGACGGTTTGCCCGGCTGTCAGCCCCGTAACCAGTCCATCGGAGTCTACCTTGGCTATGTTCGGATCATCGATATGGTAGTCCGCCAATCCGGTCACATCTTTCTCCGTTTGATCCGAATAACTGGCGATGGCCTGAATCCGTATTTGTCCGCGCATCCGTAAATCGTAGGAAGGAGAATCCAATGTCAATCCGCTCTGAACGGCATACACCGTGACGGAAGCTGTCGCCGACAGGGCCTCGGCTCCTTCGCCATATACGGCCGAAACTACGCTCGTTCCAGGCTTCAAGCCGTAAATATACCAGTTGTCATCCTCCTGATCCACTTTGATCATTTCCGGATCGTAATGCCACTGGACTTCTGAGGTCCAATCGACCGTCGATGATCCATCTACCGTTTGCACCACCGTAGGTGCCTTTCCCCCCACTTCAATGGAATAGTCTGAAGGAACGATAAACATGCCGTCGCCGAAGTCGATACGGATCTCCGGCGTCAGCTCTTCCTCGCCAATAAATCCGCGGATCACCGCTGTACCAGATTGGAAAGAGCTGATCAGCGCGGTGTAGACCCCCTGGCTCTTATAGGTAAAGTCAGAAAGGTTGCCAAGCGTTGTGTCACCATGAATCTCCGGATGCTGATCTGTCAGGTTACCGAAAGCGTCTTTGATTTCGATCGTGATTACCGAGAGACCGAGTCCATTCGCCGGAAGCTCCGTCGTGCCGGCTGTGATGACGGAATTTTCCAATACATAGGGTCCAGCCGTAAATTCAACCTCAGCTTTTCCCTCAAGCGGAATTCCGTTCAGCGTAGCAGTCAAAACAGCTGTTCCGGCCGTTGTCGACGTGACCGCAGCTTCATAGCTTCCGTCCGGAAGAACCGCTGTGTCCGTGATCGAGCCAAGCGACGATAAGATCTGCACCTGACTGCCGTCATCCGAATAAACGTCATTTCCGTTCTCGTCTTTCAGCCGGACGCTGACCGCAGCCGAACTGATTCCGTCTGCCGTTACGCTGTCCTTGTCAACAGAGATTGTTGAGACTGCCACCGAAGGGTCCCCCGGCGAGAAGATGACCGTGGCTGTCTGCGTTAATTCAACACCGTTTAATACGCCGGTGACGGTGGCCGTTCCCGCCGCTTTCGACGAAGTCAGGACGGCGGAATACGTTCCGCTCCCATAATCGGTTACTTCGCTAATGGAACCTGAGTCGGCCATAAGTACGAGGTCTCCCCCGCTTGAGGTCAAATTGTTCCCATAGGCATCTTTAAGCTGAACGGTGATGGTGGAAGTGCTCTGTCCATCAGCGGTGATCACATTCGGACTGACCGTCAATAAGGACGTCTCCGGTGAAGCTGCTCCCGGTACGAAATCGACCGTTGTCTTCCCTTCCAGATCAACCCCATCAAGCTTCCCGGTGATCACTGCCTTGCCGGTTCCGAGCGGTGCCGTAAATGCTGCTGTGTAGCTGCCGTCTTCGTGATCCTTCACGGTGCCCAGCGTCCCGCCTGTCGTGCTGAGCATTACGTCTCCGCCGCTCGTCGTCAAGTTATTCCCGTAGGCATCCTTCAGCTGCACCGTGATCAACGTCTGGCTGCTGCCGTCAGCCGTGATCGAATTCTCGCGTGCGGAAATGGCCGATACAGCGGCGGATGCCGCACCCGGAACAAAATGGACGGTCGTTGTCTGCGTCAGGCTTGTTCCCGACAGCTTCCCGCTGATTACCGCCGGTCCAGCGGCTGTCGATGCCGTAAGCACGGCCGAATAGCTGCCGTCACCATGATCCGTTACGGTGCCCAGCGTCCCGTCTGTTGTGCTGATCGTCACGGGGCCGCTGCTGGCCGTCAGGTCGTTCCCGTAGGCGTCTTTCAGCTGGACGGTAATCAACGTCTGGCTGCTGCCGTCCGCGGTGATTGAACCCTCGCGTGCGGAAATAGCCGATGCAGCGGCAGATGCCCCACCCGGAACAAAATGGACAGTCGCTGTCTGTGCCATGCTTGTTCCCGACAGCTTGCCGCTGATCACCGCCGTTCCGGCGGCCGTCGGTGCTGTAAGCACAGCCGTATAACTGCCGTTTCCATGATCCGTCACTGCTCCCAATGCCCCGGCCGTGGTGCTTAATGTCACGGGGCCGCCGCTGGCCGTAAGCTGGTTCCCGTAGGCATCTTTAAGCTGCACGGTAACCTTCGTGCGGCTGCTCCCGTCCGCCGTGATTGCGCTCTCGCTTGCGCTCAAGGCCGATTTGGCGGCGGATGCCGCACCTGGAACAAAAGTCACAGCAGCGGTCTGCGCCAGGGCCGTGCCTGACAGCTTCCCACTGACGACGGCCGGTCCGGCGGCTGTTGGCGCCGTGAGCTCGGCTGTATAACTGCCGTCTCCGTGATCGGTCACGGGACCTAACTTGCCGGCCGTCGTGCCCAGCGTCACGGCTCCGCCGCTGGTCGTCAGGCTGTTTCCGTAGGCGTCCTTAAGGTAGACGGTAACGGTCGCTTTACTGGTCCCATCGGCAGTAAGGGTACCCGGACTTACCGTCAGCGTTGACTTGGCCGCAGAAGACGCCCCGGGGACAAAAGTTACGGCAGCAGTCTGCGACAAGCTTGTTCCCGACAGCTTGCCGCTGATCGTAGCCTTTCCGGCAGCGGTTGGCGCCGTGAGCTCGGCTGTATAGCTCCCGTCGCCGTGATCCGTTACCGCTCCCAGCGTCCCCGCCGTTGTGCTCAGCGTCACCAGTCCACCGCTGACCGTCAAGTTATTGCCGTTCGCATCTTTTAATTGAACAGCGATGGTTGTGCTGCTCCTCCCGTCTGCCGTGATCGACGATAGAGCCGCAGTTACCGTGGACTTGGCGGCAGATGCCGGGCCGGGGACAAAGCCGACGGTGGCCGTCTGGCTCATGGATGTTCCCGATACTTTCCCTCTGACCGTGGCCGTACCGGCAGTTGTCGGTGCCGTAAGCTGGGCCGTATAGCTGCCATCTCTGCGGTCCGTTACCGCACCCAGCGTTCCCGCCGTTGTGCTGAGCGTCACTGTTCCACCGCTGGCGGTCAAGTTGTTGCCGTTCGCATCCTTCAGTTGAACAGTGATGGTCGACTTGCTGCTGCCATTCGCCGTAAGCGTCGTTGGGCTCGCCGACAGAACGGATTGGGAAGCCGATGCCGCTCCGGGAATGAACTTTACATTTGCCGTTTGGCTTAGAGCCTGTCCGTTCAACTTCGCGCTGACGACACCCGTTCCCACAGTGGTCGGCGAAGTCACAATGGCTGTATAGGTGCCATCCCCCTTGTCGCTGACCGGACCCAATGTCCCTGCCGTCGTACTGAGCGTTACTGATCCGCCGCTGGCCGTCAGGCTGTTCCCGTTCGCATCTTTTAATTGTACGGTAACCGTGGCTTTACTCGTCCCATCCGCGGTCAAGGATAGGGGATCTACAGTAAGGGTGGATGCCTCGGTCGATGCCGCTAACGGTGTGATTACCACCGATCCCTGCCCGGACAACGGATAGCCGTTGATCGTCCCCGTAATTTTCGCCGTACCTGCTGCAGAGCCCGGCATCAATTCGGCGCTGTAGGTCCCGTTTCCATTATCTGTCACTTCGCTAAGACGACCGAGCGTAGACATTAGTTCTAGCTGCCCCTCCCCAGCTGTAAGCGGCTCGTTAATCCCATCCTTCAGCGTAACTGTAATAGCTGACTTGCTAATCCCGTCTGCCTGAACCGATCCAGGATTCGCTGCAAAATTTGCGCCTGCGGGATAGGTCCTGATCGGGTTTGTGGAATAAGTGAGCTTGTTGGTATCCACTCCAAACTGGTCGTCGGTGTTCCACCCCCAGCTCCATATCGTGCCGTCACTCAGCAGCCCGACGCCAAAATTGGCTCCGGCCGAGAAGCTGGTAACGCCGGCTAGGTTCACCTTGGTCGCTTTGGGATATCCCGAATTTTGAAGACCCCACCACCATAACGTACCGTCGCTCTTCATGGCTACGTTGATTTGGATACCGCCTGCAACCCCAACGACATCCGTAAGCGGTGCGCCTGTTGAGTCGAGTACCTGGACGGCGGTCGTTGTGTTTCCGCCTCCATTTCCGAGGTTACCGTACAAATTGTTCCCCCAGCTCCAGACCGTCCCGTCACTCTTTAATGCAAACGAGGCAATATCATTCGAGGCAACATCGACGACATCTGTAAGGAGGTCTCCGCTGCTCATTTTTACTTGCACCGGGTATTCGGCATCTTTGGTTGATCCGTTTCCCAGGGCTCCATAGCCGCCGTACCCCCAAGCCCAGACCGTCCCGTCTTCTTTAAGGGCCACTACGTGATATTCACTTCCGGCCACATCCTTAACACCGGTTAAATACGCATTGGCCGAAGCTTTGATTTGGACTGCCCGATTGCTAGAATTGTCGGTACCCGCCAATGTGCCCGAGATCCCAAAGCCCCACAGAGTACCGTCATTTTTAATCACAAACGTTTCTTGGCCAGCCGCTTGAACTCTTTTTACGTCGGTGAGGGGCACCCCAGCGGAAGTTAATACTTGAACGGCTCGGGATTGGTCCGTCATGGTTCCGTCGCCAAGCTGTCCATACCTATTGAATCCCCATGTCCAGACAGTTCCATCCGACTTTAGGGCGGCTGAATGCCAGGTACCTGCTGTTATGCCGGTTACGCCCGTCAGGACCGTTCCGTCCGTTTGCAGCACTTGCACTGGACGCTGGACGTTATTCCCGCTCGTCCCGTTGCCTACTTCGCCAGCCTCGTTGCTCCCCCAACCCCAAACGGTACCGTCAGCTGTCAGCATGAGGGAGTGATAACCGCCAGCCGCTATGTCTTGAATATCGTAAGGCGCAGCCGCTGAAGAAGCGAATGCTTGTACAGGCGGAAATGAATAAATGGATGGAAGCCCGATGCATAAACAAAGGAATAACAATCCAGCCTGTCTCCATCGCCAAAGCAATATGATCAACTCCTAAACCTAAGATTGAATCATTATAGGAGCGAAAAATGGCGTTGTCGATTAACAAAGGTTAACTTTTTTAAATAAATCTGATGCCACTACTGTCATAAGAAGCTCTTGTTATCCTCTGCCTTCATTTTGGTTCGACAGTATAATTCATCTAAAATATTCCACAATAAGAAAGGAACGATTGCCATAGCAGGAGGAAGCTGACCATGAAATCCCCTATTACGTTTGTTCAATCCGTCATGATCATGATGCTGAGCACGGGGCTGCTGAACCATGTCATCATCATCCCGATTTTGCTGGATGCGGCCGGACGCGACTCCTGGATGTCTATAGTTCTTGCGGGGGCATGCTCGCTGGTATGGATTGTGATCCTGCACTTTGGAATCAGCAGAGCCGCCAAGCGTCCGATATTTGACATCTTCTCAAAAGCTTACTCCCCTATTGTAGGACGCCTGCTGGCCGGATCGGCAGCGATCTACCTCTTTGCAATATGTACGATTACGACCCGGGACACCGTCTACTGGATCCATCAGACCTTTTCTCCTGAAACACCGATTCTGGTGTTTGCCCTGATCTTTCTTTTCATTTCGGTGGTCAACGCGTACCTTGGCATCCAATCCATTGCCAATACAGCCAGCGTCCTGCTGCCCGTTGTCGTCCTGCTCGGTTTTTTCGTCATGTTTTCGAATACTCCGCATAAAGATTACTCCCTGCTTAAGCCGCTTCTCGCCCATGGCATGCAGCCGGTCTGGAGCGGCGCGGTCTATGTGGGGGCCGGCTTCGCGGAGTTGATCATGCTGCTCTTCATGCAGCATCACATCCAGTCTCGCCTGACGTACTTGCATTTCTTGACAGTGGTCGTCCTCTTGGCAGGTCTGACCCTAGGTCCACTCATTGGCTCAATTGTCGAATTCGGAACGGACGAGGCGGCCAAGCTGAGGTTTCCAGCTTACGAGGAATGGAGGCTGCTCACGATCGGCCGCTACATCGAGCACTTGGACTTTTTCAGCGTGTACCAATGGTTCAGCGGCGCGTTCATCCGGATATCCCTCACCATGTTTCTCATTCTGGATGTATTCCGGATTCAGAGCATTAAGGGAAAGGCATGGATGCTGGGCTGCCTTTACGCGGTCATCCTCTTCATTTCGACCATGCCGATCAGCGATCAGGCCTTCATAAAAATGATGTCTCACTATGTACTTCCTATATCGCTGTGGGGGGTACTGGCGTTTTCGGTTATTATGGCTGGACTGCTCCTGTTGGCTCAGCGAAGGGGGAAAGCGGCGTCATGATGAGAAAAAGCAGCCGGAACGGTTCAGCGATCGATGCTTTGGTCTCCCGCTTATTCGATTCGAGTGCGGATATTAAAAATATAACCCTACAGCTATCCAATGCAGACTACAGCGTTCAGCTGCTGTACTGCCAAGGGTTGTGTGACGTCAACAAAGTGGAGCAGGATATCATTCCTGCGCTGAAGGACATTTCTGAAGATATTTTTCGATCGGACCAGATGAACCTGCAGCAGAAGGTTCCGTTTCACATGAAAAACCTGCCTGAAAAAGGCCGCGAAGAAGCCATAAAGGAAACTGTGCTGAACGGAAATCTTCTGCTCCTATTCAAACCTACGTATCAGATTTACTCGGTAACTCTGGCCAATCCGCCCATACGGCAGCCTGAGGAGCCTAATACGGAGGTGTCTAGCCGCGGGCCGCGGGACGGATTTGTCGAAGATGCATACACCAATCTGGCCTTGATTCGAAGAAGGCTCAAAACCGAATTGCTGGCGGTCGAAGCATTCACGATCGGCTCGGAAACGTCGACCGAGGTATTTCTTCTGTACCATAAGGATGAAATTCAGAAGCATGTGCTCGATGAAATCCGCTCCAGGCTCGCGCGCGTACGTACCAAAGGTCTGATCAGCAATACGCAGCTGGAAGAAACGTTAACGGGCTTTTCGCTTTTTCCGCTGATGACCTATACAGGCCGGCCGGACTACACGGTCAACGCGCTGCTTCACGGCAAATTCGCGCTCGTGATGAACGGCTCGCCGACAGTGGTTTTCGGCCCTGTGACCTTTAACCTTCTGCTTAACACGTCGGAAGACGCTCATTACGTCAACACCTTCGTTGCCTTCACAAGGTTATTAAGGATAATCGGGGTCATGCTGTCGCTTTTTTTACCTGGATTTTGGACGGCGATTACGGCATACCATCAGGATCAAATCCCCTTCACCCTGCTGGCGACCATCGTCAACTCCAGGCAAGGTGTGCCGCTCCCGGTCCCGTTGGAGGCCGTGGTGAGCCTGCTGCTCTTCGAGATTTTCAGGGAGGCGGGAATGAGATTGCCCTCATCCTTCGGACAGACTCTGTCGGTCGTCGGCGGGTTGATTATTGGCCAGGCCGCCATCAGCGCGGGGATTGCGGCACCGGGAACCATCGTCGTTACGGCAATATCGGTCGTCTCCACCTTTACGCTGGTGAACCAGTCCTTAGTCACGGTGGTCAGCCTGCTAAGGCTAGTGATTCTGCTGATCAGCGGATTTCTCGGACTATTCGGAACGCTGACGAGTCTGCTGGCTCTCGTTCTGTTCCTGGTCAATCTTCGATCCTTCGGCACCCCTTTTTTGTCCCCTCTGTCTCCACCTCAATTTAAGGAATGGTTTAAGGTTCTTTTCCGCATGCCTTGGGGCAAAGGGAAATTCAGCGACCATTCCGAAAACAAAGGATGAATTACGGCATGAAAACGATCCGCTGCATCGCTATCGTTATCCTGCTCTCTACGCTGCTAACCGGCTGCTGGGGGACTAGGGAAATCGAGCATATGATTTACGTCAATACACTGGGCGTTGATTACGTCAAGGACAAAGTTGTCGTGTACATCCAAATGGTCAACTTTGGGGGGATCGCCAAGAAAGAATCAGGTCAGAACCAGCAGCAGAAAACGTTCGTTGGCAAGGCGGAGGGGGATGCGTTCGACACAGCGATATTCAATCTGTACGAATCGAGTCCGCAGCGAATTGTCTGGAGCAACGTGAAGTCGGTTGTCTTTACCGAGAATGCATTAAAGCACGGGCTGATCGATCAGGTGATGGACGTATGGGACCGGTATTACGAGTATCGTTATACCGTGTGGGCGATGGCCACCAGGGAACCCTTGGAGCGGGTGCTCAATGCGACGTCAACCAGCGAACTGTCCGCCATATACTCGCAGTTGAACAGCCCGATGCGGTCTTATGAACAAAGTTCGGTTGTCGCTCCGTTGTATATGTACAAATTCATTTGGAAATGGAAAGAAAAAGGTGAAACGGTCCATCTGCCTTACGTGGAAACCGTATCGGGTTGGACCGACAACCAGAAGCCGTCCCCCAACATCAGCATGGCCGGCGTATGCTTTCTGGACCATCAGAAGTTCCGGAGCTGTCTTCCGACCCAACATATCCTGGGACTCCGCTGGACGGAGAAAAAAACGATACGTACACCCCTGGTCATCAAGGGAGAAAAGAAAATCCAAGCCGTCATGGTCATGAACAACATCAAATCGTCGATCCGGCCACGTATCTTCAACGGGAAACCGGTCTTCGATATCAAGGTTTCCATGCAGGCAACGCTTCCGCAGCTGAGCACAAGCCTCCATCGCCAACAGCTCGAGCTGCAGGCTGCCAAGGAAGTTAAAAGCCAGATCATGGATACGTATTTAAAAGGGCTAGAGCAGGACATCGACGCGTATGGCCTGTCGGCAAAGCTGTACCGCAGCATGCCCAAGGAATGGCAGGAACTAAGCAACAAAGGACAATTAAACCTGGATCGGGGCAGCATTGGTATCATTACCGTCAAGGTTAATTTGATCAGTGGCGGCATTTCCAAAATGAGATGAAATGATACAGCATTACTCCTGTTGAACCAAAGGGTATTTTTCGCGGATGAAGTCAAGGAAAGTTTCCGATACCGGGGTAAGCGGCCTGTCTTTTTTCCATACTACGCCGATCGGAAGCTTGCATGCCGGGTCATCGACCTTCACCCAGTGCAATTGATGATTTTGAACACCTATCGTCTTCGGCAGCAAGGCAACTCCAAAACCCGCAGAAACGAGCCCGGCCACCGTATCCAATTCGTCCGCTTCAAATACGGTGTTCGGGCGAATCTGTTTTTTTTCGAACAATTGGTTGATGGTGAAATTTAACCCGCAGGACGTCTTTAAACCGACAAAAGGCTCATCCTGCAGCTCCTCCAAACTGATTTGGCTTTTGCTGCTCCACCGATGATGCTGCGGAAGGGCAAGAAATAATTCGGGCATGCCGAGCAAATGCCAGTTGAACTTGTCATCCAGCAGCTCGGGCGTGGAAAGGCCGAAATCGCATTCGTGATTGGAGATGAGCGTAAGCAATTGTTGATTGGAGCTCTCATGAAGCTCAAAACGGATGTCGGTATAACGCTCCCGGAAGGAACCGAGCAGGCTCGGGATCAGCTGAGCTCCGAGCGTATGCAGGAAGCTAAGGGAAATCACACCCGCCTCCGGATTGATTTGGTTCGCGATCTCCTGTTTGGCTTGCTCAATTTCACGAAAAGCATGTTCAGCCCGTTCCAGAAAAAGACGCCCGAACCGGTTCAGGACCAGATTACGTCCGCTCCGTTCGAACAAAGCCACGCCCAGCTCCTTCTCCAAGCCTGCGATAGAACGGCTCAAGGCAGGCTGGGACAGGGATAACTGCTGTGCCGCCTTCGTCATATGCTGCAGCTTCGCCACCGCAATAAAATACTCAATCTGCTGCCACTCGATTTTCATCCCCTCCTCATCCATTACATTTATGCATGATTTATATACGAATTATAAATTAGACGAATAAGAAGAACAAGGATATTCTAACTATAAGGAGGGATCGCTCCCTTCCGATCCTGGGTTATCGCCTGATGACGATAGATTTTCGATGGAGCGCTTTAATCTGGAACTCAAAGAGTTTGTTGATTCGATCGGACCGAGTTGAATCCGAAACGCTGCATCCATGCTCAGAGCATAATTTTCTGCAAATCATCCATCATTATTTAAGAGAGGCGGCATCAAAAATGAACACTTATCAAGCATTAACGGTAGATTGGAAAGGGGAAAAGCTGAAGCCGGAAATACGGGGCTATTTGCTGGACGATCTGCCGGAAGGAGACGTAACGATCCGTGTTGCATACTCAGGCGTGAATTATAAAGACGGGCTGGCCAGCATCCCTGGAGGCAATATCGTGAACAGTTACCCGCATATTCCGGGAATCGACTTGTCCGGAACCGTCGTCGCTTCGTCTGACCCTGCATTCCGTGAGGGAGACGAAGTCCTCGTTACGGGATACGGATTGGGGGTATCCCATCCGGGAGGCTTCAGCCAAATGACGCGGGTGCCCGCTGCTTGGGTCGTCCCCCTGCCGCCGGGTATGTCGGCGAAGGCAGCGATGGCGGTCGGCACCGCCGGGTTCACCGCTGCCTTATCCATTCACCGGATGGAGGAGAACGGACTGGCTCCCGGCCAAGGCCCTGTGCTCGTAACCGGTGCCACCGGCGGCGTGGGAAGTTGGGCCGTCGCCATGCTGACGCGGTCGGGTTATGACGTGACGGCCAGCTCCCGCAAAAGCGCTGAAGCCGATTATTTGCAAAAACTAGGCGCCGCCGAATGCATCTCGCCCCAGGAGCTGGAATTGCCTGAAGGACGCTCCCTTCAGCAGGAGCGATGGGCCGGTGCGGTCGATCCGGTAGGCGGGGCTCTTCTGCCTCATGTCCTAAGATCGGTCCGTTATGGAGGCTCTGTCGCTGTCAGCGGTTTTACCGGGGGAATGGACTTCGCCTCATCGGTGCTTCCGTTTATTTTACGCGGCGTTAATCTGCTCGGCATTGACTCGGTGCAGTGCCCTATGGAGCTCCGGCGCAAGGTATGGGGACGGATTGCGGCCGAGTGGCTGCCGGAAGAAGAAATGCTCGATTCCGTCGTTCACGAGATTGCGCTGCCCAATCTGCCGGACACGTTGACCCAAATTCTTCAAGGCCGCATGCGGGGCCGGGCTATCGTGAGCCTCTCTTAAGCAGCATGTCATCGTAAAGCGTGAGACGTGTACTGGAACGCTGGTCGCTGTTAACGACCAATCCGGTCACGTCTTTTTCAATTGTTATGAGTTAAATCATTTATCATATAATTGAGCAGTTCTGCGTACTCGATCGGCGATCTCTGCCCTTATGTGTTCAGGTTCCAATACGAGGACATTCGGCCCAAAACTTAGAATCGTATCATATAGCCAACTATCCTCCAGAAACTCCCCTTTAACTTGAAGTGAGCCGTCAGGTAAAGGGGTGATCGATTCCGCTTTGAAGTAGTCCTGTACTCTTGTTCTTACCTGCGGCTGAAAATGTAACTCCAAACGAGTAACCGGACCGCGATCGTTCCATAAAGCTTCTAAATCCTCGATCGTTTTATCTCGGCGAACAAAGCTCTCTAAGGCAATCCGCAGGTTGTTTATTCGGGATAATCGAAAGATTCGATAATTGTTCCGAGTCGTACAATACCCGTACACATACCAATGATAACCTTTTAATGCTATTGTCATCGGTTCTATTTTGCGAGCATAATATTCGCCAATCGTGTTTGGGTAATCAAATTCAACCATCAGGTTGTCCTTAATGGCTCCGCGCAATTGTTCTATAATATCTTGTTCCGATCGTCCGTGCCCCCACGGATTAAAGTCTACGATCATTTTCTGCTTATGCTCCTGCATTTGATCACGTTCCGCTTTTACGATAAGAGCTTGTACCTTATCCCTTAACAGTTGGATCTTCTGATCATCCAGCGAGGAAAGCATCCCGTTCAGGGCCGTCTCAATCACAAACAGTTCTTCAAACGTCAGCAGTTGACGGTCTAGTTTATAATGATCGATCAGTCCGTAACCCCCAGCGATCCCCGTATAGGATACGATAGGAATACCCGCCTTATTGATTGCTTCGATATCTCGGCAGATCGTTCGGACCGATACCTCAAAACGTTCGGCGAGTTCCTTGCCGCTTATTCTATCGCGCCCCAGCAGCAGCGTCACGATAGCAAGAAGCCTGTCAATTTTCAAGGCCCTTGTCCTCCATTTCCGCTTCACACTATAGTTCAATACACACTCATTAAAACACAAAACGTTGGCCTAAAAAACCCGAACCGTTCATGACATAATGATGTCGTAATCGGTATAGTACAATGTCACTGCACCTTAAACGAAAGGAGAGGCAAACATTGATGAATCTAATGATTACAGACAACAAGTATTATCACGCTCCGGATCACCCCGAACTGATTGAGCTTGAAAGCAACCTTTATCTTACCATTTCCGATCAGGGTGCCCCTGGCGGATCTGCCCACCTGGCTGCTGTACAAGCACTTCACACCTCTGCATACGGAGTCAAATCACTGATGATGAAGGAAGGCAAAGATTTTATCGTGCCGGTTCTGGAGGGGCTCTGGTGGGTGGACGGCAATAAGCCTGTTCGGGAAGTGCCAATGGAGCAATGGTATTGGAAACTGCTCATACGAGTTCCCGACTACGTGACGGAGAGCCATTGGGAGAGGACCAAAATAAATGCGATCATGGACAATCCGCTCATTCAATCTATCGTCCTAGAAACGATCAATGAGGGTAAATGCGTGCAAATGATGCATAACGGCCCCTATGATCGGGAGCAGGAAACCGTGGATTTGATTGAGGCATTTATGAAGGACCATAATCTGGTACAAAACGGGCTTCATCATGAAATTTATATTTCCGATATCATGAGCACCCCTCCGGAGAAGGCAAGGACCATTTTACGACACCCGGTAAGAAAAGGCACAACATAAACCAGAAGGTGAGCCTTGAGGTCGGATCACTTCGCTTGCCCGTAATTTGCCTAGGGAGGCGGCAATCGACGGGAAGTCAAAAATGGCGGCGCAGGGATAACCCCCTGCACCGCCATTTTATCAGTTCCATTCGAGCAAACTTACTGCGGGCGCTCAATCGTGAATATGTCCCCGATCCGCGCGTAATGGTTGCCGGCCAGCCGGCTTACCGCAGCCAGACGACGGGCGTCGATCCTACCGTTCTCGTACAAATCCTCCTGGATATGAAACTGAACGATTCGGCCGATGATGAAGTCGCATCCGTCAGAACCCGCTCCGCCCAGCTCAAGCGCTTGTTCGAGCACGCACTCCATCCGGATCTTGGCTTCGGCGACGCCCGGAACAGAGACTTTGGTGCTTTCGACTGGCGTCAATCCGGCTAATTCGATTTCGCTGTGGTTCGGAGGCAGCTTGGCTGCCGTTTCATTCACTTGCCGAACATTCTGCTCATCCACGATATGAACGACAAACTCCTGCAGGTCGCGAATGTTTCTGGCCGTATCCTTAAGCTCGCCGCCTGACCGCTGAATGGACAGGGAAATCATCGGCGGGTTACTGGACACGATGTTAAAGTAGCTGAACGGCGCTCCGTTCAATACGCCATCCTGTGATTTCGTCGTCACAAACGCGATCGGCCTGGGAATGATGCTGCCAATCAGCAGCTTGTAGTTATCCCTTTCGCTCTGGGCTTGGGGATCGATGGATATCATGCGGGTTGCCCCTCCCTTCAATTAGTCCAGTGTTCTGACTTCAAACGGAAGCAAAACCCGTTCAAGCTCAGCCCGATGAGGTTCATATTGCGCCGGCAGCATCAGCTGCTGTCCCATCGTTTCCAAAGACTCGTCATGGGCAAATCCTGGAGGATCGGTGGCAATTTCAAACAAGATTTCGCCATGCTCTTTAAAGTAGACGGCATTGAAATAGTTGCGGTCGCGTACATGCGTCACATGATAGCCGTTGTCAGCAACATAGCTTTGCCAGTCCAGCTGATCCTGATCATCTTTGGCCCGCCAGGCAATATGATGAACCGTTCCGACCCCCATCTGGCCGCGGCCTGCCGAGGCCAGCTTCAGATCGATGACGTTGCCGATATCCGCGGTAGAACGATACCGGGCCAAATCCCCTTCTTTGCCGATGAGTTCCAGACCCATCACGTTCTCCAGCAATTCCGCCGTCTGCTCCGGATGCGCAGAATACAGGGTCGCGCCTCCGAATCCTTTGATCGCAACGTCCGCAGTTACGCCGCCAAAGCTCCAGGCATTAGGCTCGCCTTCCTCCCGCTCAACGATTTCCAAATGGAGTCCGTGCGGATCGTCAAACGTCAAGTACGTTTCGCCAAAGCGCTGCGTTTTTGTAAAAGGAATCTGAAACTGTTCCAGCCGTTTTTCCCAGAAGGACATCGCACCGGCAGGAACAACATAAGAGGTGACTCCAACCTGGCCGTCGCCGATTTTGCCCTGATACGCATTTGCCCAAGGGAAGAACGTAATGATCGTTCCTGGTTTACCGCCTTCATTGCCAAAGTACAAATGATAGGTACCCGGATCGTCAAAGTTGACCGTTTTCTTTACCAGGCGAAGCCCCAATACGCCGGCATAAAAATCGACGTTTTCCTGCGGATGACCCACAATCGCTGTAATATGGTGAATTCCCATCGTTTTTTTACTCATTTTAAATTCCTCCCGTGATCTTCATTATTTTAGATAGGACGATTAAACTTGTACATGAAGCTGATGCTTGATTTTTCCGAGCAGCTGTACGAAGGTTCCCGACTCCTCTTCAGACAGTGATCCGAACAGCTGCTCCACCCGCTCCTGATGTCTCGGCATGATGGACTGCATGAACGCTTCCCCGTCGGGGGTAAGAACCAGATGGATCACCCGGCGGTCGTCAGGACACGGTACCCGTTTGAGCATGTTCTTGCGCTCCAGCTTATCGATCACATACGTCATGGATCCGCTTGACACCAAAATGCGCTGCGCCACTTCGTGGATCGTCTGCTTACCATGGAAGTAGAGGACTTCCAATACTGAAAATTCTGTAACGTGAAGGTCGGTTTTCGCCAGCTCGGCTCTAATGCATTCCTGGATTTCTTTAGAGGTCTGCATTAACGCCAGGTACGCTTTATTTTTGCATGTCGATTGCATTCGATTCCCACCCTTCAAAAACCTTAAATTCATTTGTCTTTAATTTGAGATATTTGATTATGAGACAATTCTATGCTTAAATGCGGTTGGTGTCAACCCCCTTTTTTTCGTCTTTCTGAATAACCCCTTCCCTGCCTCAGTTAGCCGCTTCTAGAGGGTTTGTCCAGAGTTGACGATGTTTAAATCGACCTTGCATTTCACGGTAAGATGAGCATACTCTTCATACCAGTCAAGTTTCTTCCAGGACGCATAACTCATACTGTTGCGCACATAAGCCCCAATCCCGATGCTGTCCACCTTGTTATCCTGCATAAACTTGATCATCTCTTCGGCTCTGCTCTCTAGATGCCTGGCTGCCTGCTGCAATAATGTATTTCGGTCCGCATCACTGTGCAGCTTCAATTTTCCGATATACTCGAGCACCGATCCGAACGCCTTAATATGAATCATCACCACGGGTTTGCCGCTCTTGTCGCGAAGAACATCGATCTTCCGGTCACTCTTTAGATAGTTGAAGGTGATCAGCTCTTTGTGCTGTCCTTCCGAGGCCAGATGGATCGTCATATCCGCATGCCGCAGATTATGTCGTAACAAAGCCAATATGTGCAAATCATCCGGTTTGATTCTGGTAATATATCTGTCCCCTCTAAACAGTCCTACGCCGGAGACCGTAATCGTATCTCCCGCGTCTTTGATGATGGGAGCGATCGGATCAATTCCGTCATCGTAATAATCCCGTATGAATTCGTACAGGGTAGCCTCAGGCACCGTTTGATACGACGCTTCCTTTTCCAGCAAAGTATAAATGTACCGGTCCGTTCGGGGGTGCTCCTTGTAATTTTTTTTAAGCAAATCATAGGCATCGCCATCAGCCAGAGTAATCTTGACTTTAGGCGGAATCGATGGATCTCGGCTCAGCGTATCCATTTGGTCCAAGAGACCGCCCTCGGCTAAAGGCAGGCTGAAGAGAAGGTTCCGCAGCTGTCCGTTAACCAGCAGCAGACTGGTTTGCCTGACCAATTTCGGTTGTGAGTCCTTACTGCTGTGGGCGATGGCTTGCAGCACTTCCCGGTCCGTCTTGGAGTTCGGATCTGCCTTGGGTACGCTCAGTCCGATTTTAAAATTATGGTCCGGCAAAAGATCATAGCTGATCGTGTGGCAAAATCCGGTTCTCTCCAATATGTGCTGATCGTCGCATCCCGTAAGCATTGCAAGGGTCAACAATAATCCGGGCCATCTTTTGTTCATGGTTGTAATTCACCTCTGCTTCGTTGAATAAGCAACAACAGGATCAAAGCAATCGGGAAGCCGAAAGCAAGACCGGTTTCGATGTAAGCTGCGTAATGCAGCCACCTCTGGGCCTCCATCAGCACCTCCGGGATAAAGGAGATCACATAACCAAACAGCATGATCAAAAAGCTTAATACGGCGTTTTTTAATTTTGGGAACATCCTTTTCCCGACCTCAACGGCAGCCCAGCTGTTCATCACCGTCGTGATCATGGTCGTAAACAAGAGAAAACCGTAAAGCAGATTTTCAATGCGTTCAATGAGCGGAAGGTGAACATACGCAAACAAGACCAGAATCGGGTATTGCAGCACCTTCAGATAGCCCAAACTGAAAAAGCCAAATGAGACAAAGGCAATGAACGCATATACGATGGTGACCAGCCCGCAGCTTATAAATGCTGTTCGCATTAGATGCGTTTTTTTGTCCGAATATGGAAAAAGCAGTATGACCAGCTCGTATCCGAGAAAAGCCGGATACACATCGAAAAACCCTTTGATTTTGTCCGGACTTCCACCTTGAAAAATGAAAGGCGTAAGCCGGGTCCACTTAAAGTCATGATAGTAAAAAAAGAACAAAAAAAGGATCCACACCGTGATGATATAAAAAACGGTCGAAACTTTGGCAATATTGTAAATTCCCTGATTAATTAATAAATAGGCGAGCACACAAAAAATAAACATAAAGATCATCGGATGGGTCGAAGGAAAAGCGATAATTTGAAAGATAAATATGTACTCCTTCGCGGCCAAACAGCCGATCGTTACCCAGAAACAGCATAAAAAAAGGTAAATCGGGTACAGAACGATTTTGGGAATCGACCTTTCCAGCGTTTCAAAGACGGAATTCCCTTTAGACAGCCGATAAACAACAGCAATGATCGCGGTGTTTAGAAATACAAAGGCCGCCATAATGAATATCGCAAGCCAACCGTTCGTTCCAAAATGCTGGGCAAGCATTCGGGGAAGGCTGAAGCTGAATACGCCGACTTGGGTCATATAGATTAATATGGTGGCGTGAAACGCAGATAACTTCTCCTTCATGAGCCGTCACCTACCTTCTGGGCTTTTGTCTTATCCGGTTTGGAGTCTTGGTTTGCGTAGGTCTTTCATCCAGGATAAAAAATGGAGCCCGGATAAACGTATCTTTCCAATCCCTAAACTTAAACGGGGCAATGGGAGTTAAATATGACGTTCCGAGGCTGAGCACTCCCCCAAGATGAATAATGATCGCGGTGAAACCGATCGCAATCCCAAAGTTCCCCCATATTCCTGCCAATACGATGATTCCGAAACGGATGATTCGAATCGAGCCGCTCATGGCATAACTGGGAATAACAAAGGAGGAGATCGCAGAGATCGCCACGGCGATAATTAAAATATTACTTGTCAGACCGGCCTGAACGGCTGCCTGCCCGATGACAATACCCCCGACGATACCGATGGTTTGCCCGATTTTCGTAGGCAGCCGTGCGCCGGCTTCCCTTAGCAGCTCGATCGTGGTTTCCATCAGCAGAGCTTCGTATAAAGGCGGAAAGGGAACTCTGCTTCTGGATTCCGTTAACGGGATCAGCAGATTTTCAGGAATCATCTCATAATGATACGTCGTGACGGACACGTAAAGGGCCGTGAAGGCTACCGTAATGATAAAGGCAACGAATCTAAGCAGGCGGATCCCTGTACCGACCATCCATCGTTGGTAGTAATCGTCCGAGGAAGAGAAAAATTCGAACACGGATGTAGGTGCGCTAAATACTGAAGGACTCCCGTCACAGAGCCCGACCACCCGCCCGGATACCAGCTTGGACGCAATCGCGTCCGGACGTTCCGACGTAATGAATTGGGGAAACACGGATTTCGGGCTGTCCTCTATGCATTGGATGAGCATCGAGGTGTCATACACGGCGTCCATTTCAATGGCTTTAATTCTGCTTATCGCCTCATGGACATAATCCATGTTTGCAATTCCTTCTATATAAAGGATAAACACATCCGTTTTGGTGACTTCCCCCACAGACAACCGGATCACTTTCAGATGTGAGCTTCGAATTCGGCTGCGAATGAGCGCCAGATTCGTTCCCGCACGTTCTGTAAAAGCATCATGGGGGCCTGTAATGACCGTCTCCGTTTCGGATTGAGTAACGGCGCGCGATTCGGGGCCAAAAACATCCACTAAATAGGCGGATTGCCCGTAAAAGATAGCTGCCTGCCCGGAAAGAATCCCTTTAACGATTTGCTTACTGTCCTCATTTTTGGAAAACTGGCTTTGCTCCAACACGCCGGATACTTCAGCTTCACCAGCTTGCAGCAGCGGGGTTAATACGTCGCGAGTCAGCTTGTCCATATCCATCATGGGACTAAAGTACACGATATCCACTTGAAGTTTGGGGTACGTTCGATGCACCAGATCGGCGCAATTGTCAAATTGCTCCAGCGTATGTTGAAGAGAGGGACTTTCGTTGTTTTCAGGATATGCCTCGACAATGGCTTCCTGCGATTTAGATTCATCCTTGAGCATGGCCTTCCATAGTTGTTTGAAAAATGACATTTGTCGGTCCCCTTGCAGCACGGTTTATGAATCTTTCTCATCATTTTCGCCATTTCGCAGAGTCCATATACTTGAGAATCGTCGTGCATCGAATGCGACCGAGGATTGCCAAATACGAAAACTCCTCTTCGGGACGGCTGCACAGAAGCTGTGCAGCCGCGGGAAGAGGAGCAGATTCTGCCGTTATTTTAAGTCAGTCTCCATCAAAGTTATGTCCCGGTTCAAACTCGAACCGCTGTGCCGCTTCGTCAAGCTGGCCGTCAAACGGGAAACGTCATCCGCTATCCCTAACAGATCAGCCTGCAGCGAAGAGTTACCTTTCATATGGTGGTTCGACAACTTGCCGTCACGAACTCAGTTCTTCCTGCCAAAGAAATCTCAATGATGCGGCACCTTCATCAGCTGTATCGGGCCAATCAACCCGGACGGGAAGGACTTCCCGTCGTAGCGGTTGGCCAGGCTGTTCGTGACGGACACACGCAGACGGTTTGTTCCGGGAAGCACCGCCGTTTCAGCAATATCAAAAACGTATGGCTTCCACATCCGGACCCCCGCCTCCCTGCCGTTCACCTCAAGCTGAACGAACTCATGGGCATCGCCAAGATCCAGCAGGAGTTCCGCCCACGCGGACGGGTCTGCGAGTTCAAGGCTCCGCTCGTAAACAACCGTTCCCGAGAAGCGGTCCATCCCTTCCCAATGAGTCCATGACGACAGCGAAGGGAGCTCCCCGGTCCATGGACCATCCACCACCTGCCAGCCTTCCGACAGGTCCTCCACCGATACGTCCCCATCCCTCTTGCTCTTCGCCGGCTCCGATCTGAAGCTCGCCCCCTGTTCATCCGAGGCCGGATCCACGGCAACGATGATGCATTCCCTGCGCTCAATACGCAAATCGACGACCTGTCCATCCTCTGTTCGATGCGTCCCAGCCGCTTCGCATTCCCCCGTCCAAGGCCGCCAATATTCCGCCGTACCGGTGTGATTGATCCGCAAGGCACCTTCGTATCCTGCTTCGCCCTCATTGACGATGACATAGAAACAGATATCGTCCTTCATCACCCGGCTGATCCGAATGCTTTTCGCAGCGGGTTCGAGCCTATGCTTCCAGCCCAGCCTGCGCTCCAGCGCTTCCGGAACCTCTTCGGCACGGCTTACCGCGATCTGGCTGATATGTGCGCTATCCTTTCCTTCAGGACTCCATTCGATGATCACCCCGCCCTGATCGGCAAACGCCCTCAGGAACTGCAGGCTGGACGGTGCAAGCCTCAGGGAATCCTCAATCAGGAGCGCTTTATACCGGTAACCGGCGATCGCAATCGTCCTGTCCTCTAACTCGCAGGAAGTGTTCAGCAGCGATTCCTCCAAGTAATTGAACTCGATCTGCTGCTCATACAGCGGCTTGACGATTTGCCAAGGCAGATGCTTGGCCCCCGCCAGTACGGCAACCTCCGCTCCGTTCACGCCGCCTGTCATCATCCAGCTCATCCGCTTGATGTACCTTGCAAACCGGCCGTACTCCGGCCACCATATGTTATGAGGTCCGACATCCGGCGGACGCTCGTCCCTTCGCTCCCCGCGGATGGAGTAATAAAAGGCATGCGGGCTGATCAGATTGACACCCCGGACGAACAGCCAGTCCAGGTACCATTTCATATTGTCGGCGCTCAGCGACCAGCCGCCTTCGATTCCACAGACGCCGAAGCATTCGTTCAGGTTTCTCCGTCTCCCCCGGTGGCGGGCGGCATCCGATGAGCACTTGCCCATGGTGCTGTGCACGCCGGTGAGCGACTTGCCGTCTTCGGGAGCAATGTACCTCCAGACGACATCCTGCCCGGGAATATGAAAATGCTCCAGCAGCCCGATGTCGTCGCTTCCCGCCGGATGACCGGTAAGGCTGATGCCGTGCGCTTCGCACCAATCGGCGATTTGCTTATAATACGTGCGCCCCAGCCGGTTGCGGACCGCCGTTTCGTAGGCTTCGCGGACCGAAGCAGCCGATTCTCCCGTCTCGAACCACAGCGCCGGCAAATCCTGCTCACGAAAGCCGCCTGCGATAAGCTCATTCAGGAAGCCGTTCGTCCATGGCTTCAGCCCCCTGATATGGCTGCGGCCGAGCAAATCCGGTTCGTCGGTGAAAAAGGCGAATACGGTCGTTCCAAAATAGCGATGCAGCCTTCGATAGTATCTTTCATGCGTTATCGCAATAAAGCTTTTTATCGCATCCGGATTCAGCAAATCGGCCGCTAAGGGAGCGTCCGGCTCGCCATCGTCCTGTCCGGGATGAACGCCGCGGATGGTTCCCCGCGATGGAGTCTCGATGAACAATAAGACCGACCAGTTCCCTTCGGCCGGCGGCGTGAACGACACGCTGTCGTTCTCACATTCGAGCACGAGTGCCGTTCCAACTTGGGCCTCACCTGCAGACGGCTTGATGACGGCTTGAACCGACACCAGCGTCTCCCCTGGGGACAGCGCGATGGGGACCCTCACGGGGCCTGATCCTTTATCGCATGGGATCTCCTGAAGCCTCAATCCGCGGCTGGCAAACGCGGGATTCTGCTGCACGACGAGTCCGCAGGCGGAGCCGGAAGGATACATCCCTTCATCATACAGAATGACCCGCATCCCCAGATCGGCGGCTTCCGATACGGCTGTTTCGACCAAGTCCATGTATTTCTCCGACAAATAAGGGATATCTCTGGGCATTCCCATCCGCGGGTGAATGACGAACCCTGCCACCTCTTTGGCATAAAAATCATGGATTTGGCGGATGATTTCCTCCTCGGTCAGGGCATCGTTCCAGAACCAAAAAGGAATAGGGCTGAATTCAGCAGGCGGATCGGCAAACTGCTGTTTAAGTTTTTCGATTTCCGTCATGAACTGCACCTCATTTTCACGTTGATCAGCAATCCATACCTGTAGAAATACGTATATGGAATTCTTTTTAGGAAGCGGTTTCAATTCAAACTACAACGATCTTACCGTCATGCATTGGAAAGGACAATATTATAATAGTGCGGAATCATATAATAATATGGACTTCAGGGCTGCGCCTCCCCAGAATATCACCTGCTGCCGGACGTGAAAATAATCAAATTTTATGATTATCCGCTGTCGTGAGTATCCCCGTGCATCCTATTCCCCAGTAAAACATAAAGCCGCCGCACCGGGCAGCATGTGCTCCAGTACGGCGGCACCTATGCCAATACCGTATTACTCGATGACCATATCCCCCTGTCCCCAGTATGCCTTCATCGAAGCGATGCTGCCTTGTTCGTCGAAGGTCATCACTTCAATGACCGGTATGGAAATGGTTTTCCCTTCAGCTGAGGTCGTAATTTGCAGCGCCATGGCTCCCGAATTGCTGTGAGATCCCCGTATGGGTCCCTCAAGCCGGATTCGGGTACTTCCATTAACCACCTTTTTGTAAAATTCAGCGATTGCGGATTTCCCTTCTACAGCCGGTGAACCGACCGGATCTTCCACGGTGGCTTCTTCCCCGAAAAGGGAAAGCACGCCTTCCACATCATCCTGATTGAAGTGGTCAATATACTGTTTCATCACGCTTTTGATCACATCTTCCTGCGGCATGGTTCCCCTCCTATGAACAGATTTTCATGGGTCATTTGCGATACTCGCCCAAATGGTATTGTATACCTCCCGTCGTCCGTATGCCAATGGAGTGCACCTTCTTCATGAAAAGCAGAGATCGGCTCACCTGAGCGGCTTAACGGTCGGAGAAATGGTCTAAGGCATTATCAGCATACAGAAAGGGGCTGCCCCATGGTCATGATGGATGACACGGTACAGCCAATACCATCCGCATAATACCGTACAGGTTCTCCCCGTGGTTCCAGCATCGTGCGGTTTGGATGGAGCCTTCCTGAAGATCGTGAGCTTACAGGATGGCCTGAAGCTCGGAAAGCGCAAGCTCAACCTGCGGATCAAAGTCTTCGGATCGTACATATTCGATCAGGCTGTGCAGGAACTGCTTGCCCTCCGGCGTACCAATCACAGCTTCCGTATTCAGCGGACAGACGAGGAGCCTGCCGGCGCCGACCCGGCACTCGAACAAGAGGCCCAGCTTATGGTTGCGCTCAAAATTGTCAATCGTCTGAACGATCGGCGACAAAGCATGGGACAGTTCGTCCAGAATGATCGGACGTGAGTGGGACGCGATGCTCCACCAAGGATACGTCGAATGCGATGCGCTTGGAAAATGCCGCAGTGCCGGATGCAAGTGATCGATCAGCAGTCCCATCGTACCGACAGGCACAGGCTTGTTCATGCTCTCCGATATCGACCGGAACATCGGGTAACACCAGAAATCCGTACAGTATGTGCCGTCTACGGCGGATTCCAGCCGGGCCGGGTCCGGCGTAAGCAGCAGAGACTCCCCCTTCGCAAGACGCGCCAGGACGCCTGGGTCCAGTGCGGTTACCCATTGTTCGGCTGATACATCGACAGTCACTCCCGCCGGGTAGAGCCAGAGCGGGTAGGTTTTACGGATATCCGTCCCGGTGATGGCGAGTGACAAGATAACCTGCGTCATTCCCGCAGGTTCCGGAACCACAAAGGAGATATCCCCGAAGTCCACGTAGTTGTCGTCTTGCGATGCTTCCACAGCCAGCGTTCCTTCGGTCAGAATCGTCCCGCCTTCTGCAACGTTCCAGACCACTTCAGCCGCGTTTAGCGGTATGCCGCGGAAATAAGCCAGCTCGACGTGCGCGTCGAAACGCTCGCCGGCTGTAAAATGATACTTGTCAAAACGCGCCAGCAGCACGGCGTCGGAGCAGAACGTCCGCCACTCCTCCGGAGTCACCAAGCCCTTGCTGTCCATAAAAGCATCCAGCACACCCACAAGCGCCGTCCCTTGGCCGCTGAAATCCTGGAGATCCAACAGCTGGAACCCTGCCAGCCGTCGGGACCGGAAAGCGGCTTCCAGCTCCTCCTTATAGCAGTCTACCGCCAGCTGCCCAGAGTTCCAAAAGTATGCTTCCGCCAAATGGCCGAGCCCCTTATCCTCGAGCCGTTTCCGGAATGTTTCGAAATTGCGGGCTTTGAGGGGACCTGTGTATTTTTCGATCTCGCCAAAATTCGGGAAGGTGGCATACTGTCCGATCTCGTGCGAAACGACCGGAATGCGGGGGATCAATTGTTCTTCTACCGCCGACGCCTGCACGGTCTTCGTACCTGTTCCGTACTGGATCTGGATGCTGTTCCGGGATCCTTCCTCCGGTCCTTTACCGAAGACGGACGGCTGGATCTGCTCGTCATAATCTTTGCGGGTGCTTGGCATGTCCGTCTGCACATGGCCCTGCGGCGCGTCACACATGGCGTAGGAGCCGCGGAAGAGACGATCCCGCGAGAAACGGACGCCGCAGAAGAAATCCTCCTCCGGGAGTATGTCCGGCACGAACTGGAAGTTGTTCGATCCTTGCGTATACAAGGGGCGGTCATCGAACGCTTTGTAAGCGGCCAGGATCTCACTGAGGCGCGACTTGCTCCCCCACAGCTCGTTCCCGAGCGACATCATGACAAAAGACGGATGATTGCCGAAGCTCTCCAGCATGGAGAACCCTTCCTGAATCAGGTATTCCTGTTCGGCAGCGTTATGGTTCGGATCGGATTCGTCGGTGACGGTTCCCCAGAACGGCAGCTCCGGCTCCATATAGATCCCCAGCAGATCGGCCGCGGTAAAAGCGGCTTCCGGCGGACAACAGGTATGGAAGCGATAATGGTTGATGCCGTACGATTTGGCAATGGTAAGCACCTGCAGCCATTCGTCAACGGTCGTCGGCGCATAGCCTGTCAGCGGGAAAATGAGGCCGTCATGCTTCCCGCGCAGAAAGGTCCGGATTCCGTTAATCGTAAACTTATCGCCGTCAGCCTGGAATGACCGCAGTCCGAATACGATTTCGGTCACGTCCAGCAGCGTTCCTTCCTCGTCTACCAGACGAAGGTTCAGCTTGTACAGGTAGGGATCGAACTCGCTCCACAGTCTGGCGTCTTCACCGAGCGGGTATGTGATAACGACCTCGAGATCATCGGAAAGGCTGAACGTATGCGCCTCCGGCCGATGCTCGGAATCGCCGTTGAATCCGGATGCTGACACGACCAGCTTGTCTGCGGAAATGCCCACGCGACGCGCCTTGACGGTGACCGACCGGCTTGCCGCATCCGGATAGACCTGGACATTTTGCAGGTAACGCTGGCCCGTAAATTGCAGCTCGATCCGTCCGGTGATGCCGTTCCAGTTCGTCTGGGTATCCGGAGATGTGAGATGGCCGCCTTTGGTAGGGTAGTTCGTGTTGTCGACACGAATAAGGATCGTATGCGTCCCTGCCGCCAGTCCTCCGGAGATCTCGTACACATGGGGGGTGCTCAGACTGTTACGGCTGCCCAATTCCTCACCGTCGATCCAAACGGTTGTCACACGCGTACGCTCCAGGTAAAGGAAGCAGGGTAACTCTACGAGTGATGCGTCCACTTCAAACGTCCGTGAAAACCAGGCATAGCCTTCAAAACGATACTCATCCGTCAGCGAGCCGATCTCTGCGGCTTCGTTCCGCTCCCCTTTTCGGGCATGGGATGTCGTGCCAGGGAGCGCCATCGTATCGGTGAACGGCGTTAGCAATCCGGACTTCTCTCCATCCAATTGGAGTTCCCAAATTCCGGCTAGATTTAATGTAGTAAGCAAATGATAACCTCCTTGAAATCGTTACGCTGTATGCAGCGTTATATGTAAGACAGACTATCGTTTTCCGGCTCTTGCCGAGTCACCGAAAACGTATTCTGAAAAATTGAATAAAGTATACCCCTAGACCTTGACGAAGGTCAATCGGCTTCTTAGATACAGTACAAAAAAGCCTGAACTCCAAATGGAGTCAGGCTTCGGTATAGCGGGTCATGTGTTCCGCACTTTTGCTGCTTTGAACGTTTCAATCAGGCTGGTAAAGCTGTTCCCGGCATATCCTTGGTCCATTCCCCGCATGAAAATCTGGAGCACGGCAGCCGGTAAAGCAGCATCAATCCCCGCATCTTCGGCTGTATGCACGACATGCTGGACGCTCGCCACACCCATGGCCAGTCTGTCCACATCGCCGGGATGCAGCCCTTCGTCAAGGCGAGGCGTATAGAACGCGATAAAGCCCGGCAGCGACGACAGGGTCGCTGAAGCATACGGCAGAAGCTGTTCCGCCGAAATGCCGTTTGCGTCAGCCAGCGCAAGCGCATGTAAATAGCTGAGCATGGATGTCCAGAACATGTCCATTTGGATCTGGTAATACACCATGGAAAGTCCGGGATCCTCTCCCCTGTAATCGGTGCCGGTCAACACCTCCAGCGTCTCCTTATAACCCTCAAACGCCTCCCTTGGCCCGCTGTAATACGTATAGGATCCGGATTGGCCGATCCCTGAAGGAGGAACCTGCACGCCGCCTGTGACGAGACGGGCGCCGCGGTCCGCTAGCCACTCCGCCGCCTTACGGGCGTTCGCCGGCGTGTCCGAGCTCAGGTTGACGATCGTTTTGCCTGCCAAGCGCTCTATGGCCGGTTCGAAAATAGCGTACATGACGTCGTAATCGGTTAGGCTGAGTATCGTGAGCTCATTCGCATCCAAAGCGCCGCCCACTGTCTCGGCCTGGACGGCACCTTGCCGGACAAGCTCTTCCACCTTGCCGGGGGTCCGGTTCCACAAGGTCACGGCATAGCCGCGGTCAAGCAGCACGCGCGCCATCGCCTGTCCCATCGGGCCGAGTCCGATGAGGGTGACTGATTTGGAATGGCCGGCCGCATACGAATCACCAGCTTGAAGATTGTCATTTGGAAAACCTGTATTCATAGGTAAAGCTCCCTTCATCACGAGATTAAGCCCATCATAAAGGTTTACACTAGTGTCAATGTCAACATAAAAAAACCGGAGCATGCTTCCGCCGCTCCAGTGCTGTTTTGGCTATACGATGTTCTTTTTCCCGTTGGTGAGGGCGATTTGTCTTTCCAGTAATGTTTTCAGCCCCTGCAAGGCTTCGATCTGCTCATTTACCTGCTGCAGCTTTCCCTCATACGTGGCCAGCATCTCCTCGCAATATTCATAACCGTCAGGATCGGCCACTTCCGTTCTGAATAACGCTTTGATCTCTTCAACCGTCAATCCCAGCTTCAAGTACAGCTGGATCGCCTTGACCCGCCCGACAGCCGATTCAGGGAAATCCCGGTAATCGTTATCCAATCTGTCGGCGATGAGAAGACCTTGATTTTCGTAATGACGGATCGAGCGGGCACTGACATGGGTTAATTGCGACAATTCGCTGATTTTCACTCCGGGCCGCCCCTTTCCTAGTCATCTTATCTTCATTATACAGTCAGGATGGATACACCCACAATCCATTGTCCCCGCCCGCTTACTCTCTGTTCCGGCCGCTTTACGCTCTTGGCGTTATTTATCTGTGCAGGAATACTTTGGATAACCTTGGTTCACAATAAGATGCGACTTTACGCTCAGAACGGAGGCTTCTTATGGATAACGTTATGCTTGCACGGTCACTGTTCGGATCGTCCATGGCGTTTCATATCATCTTTGCGACACTCGGGGTAGGCATCCCCTTCATGATCGTGATCGCGGAAGTTTTGTACCAGGTGAAAAAGGATAAGGACTACGCCACGCTCGCCAAACGCTGGACCAAAGGCCTCGCCATTCTCCTTGGCGTCGCCATTCCGTCGGGAACCCTGGTCGGCGTGATGCTGTCCCTCTTGTGGCCCGGCTTTATGGAAATCGTCGGCCAAGTGATCGCGCTTCCCTTCCAGATTGAGATCTGGGCATTTTTCCTCGAGGCGCTGTTCATGTCCATCTACGTCTACGCGGCGGATCGGCTTCCGCCAACCCTGCGGATTCTGAGTGTCATCTTTGTTGCGATCGGATCCAGCATGTCCGCTGTGCTCATTACCGACGCCCACGCCTGGATGAATACGCCCAGCGGCTTCCGGATGGAAAACGGCCGGGTGTTTGACGTCCATCCATGGGCGGCCGTGTTCAACCCGAGCCTGCCGACGACGGCCATGCATGTCCTGCTGTCGGCCTATATGACCGGGGCGTTTGCGGTCGCTTCGGTAGCTGCCTATAAGCTGCTAAAACGCGGATCGTCGGAACGCGAGCGGTCCTATCACCAGAAGAGCCTGTTCCTTGGACTGCTCATCGGCGGGATCATTTCGCTCATGACGGCGCTTAGCGGCCACGAAACCGCGCAAATGCTGCATGAGCATCAGCCCGAAAAGCTGGCGGCGGCCGAGGGACTCTTTGAGACCCAAGCCTATGCGCCGCTCGCGATCGGCGGTGTCACTGATAAAGAAACCCGCAGTATTAAAGGTGCCATCGAAATTCCGTGGGCGCTCAGCTTTCTGGCGGGCAACCGGTTCGACACGGTGGTGAAAGGATTGAACGATTTTCCGGAGGATCAGTGGCCTCCGCTGATCATTCATACGCTGTTCAACGTCATGGTCGGGATCGGCACGCTGCTGATCCTCGCATCGGCCTTTACGGTCGGTCTGCGGCTGCTGACCAAGCGCCCCTATCCGAGGTGGCTGCTGTCCGCCCTGCTGCTGGCCGGCCCGCTGTCCATGATCGGCATTGAAACGGGCTGGGTGTTCAGCTGTACGGGGCGTCAGCCGTGGACGATCTACCATATGCAGACGACGGCGTCGGCCGCGACGAAGGCGCAGCATCTCGGTTCGCTGTTTGTCCTTTTCCTCGGCCTGTATGTTTTTCTGCTCATCGTCACAGCCGTGGTGATGTACTACTATTTCAAACGGCATCCGGTCACCTTCGACGGGGTGGAGGGCGTGAACGGAGAGGGGAGAAGCCTATGAGCGACACGCAGCTTGCGATCACCATTCTCTGGTGCTTTATTTTCATCTATTCCATCGCCGGTTCCATCGACTTCGGCGCAGGCTTCTGGTCCATGGTGTTCAGCAGACGGAATCCGCATGCGGCCGACATCGCGAATCGCTTCCTGTCCCCTTCCTGGGAAGTCACCAACGTCTTCCTCGTCCTGCTCGTGGTCGCGCTGGTCGGCTTTTTTCCCCGGGCCGCTTATGTCCTGGGCACGCTCCTGCTCGTGCCAGTGAGCCTGGTGCTCGTCCTGCTGCTGTTTCGGAGCGCGTTCATCGTCTATTCGTACTCTGTCCAGAAGCATGAACTGGCGCTCCGGATCGTGTCCGGCGTCACCGGACTGCTGATCCCCGGTCTGCTCGTCAGCGTGCTGCCGATTTCGCTCGGCGGATTTATTCACATGAGCCAGGGGTTTCCCCAGCTCGAGTTCGGGAAGCTGCTGACCAGCGCCACGCTGTACGCCCACGTCGGCTTCGGCATTCTGACCGAGCTGTTCCTGTCCGCCTTGTTCCTGTCCGACTACGGCCGGGAAGCCGGCGACGAGCAGGTCTCGCAGCACTACCGCTCGATCGCGGTCGTTCTGGGGCCGCTGGCGCTGGCGATGGCCGTCCTGGCGACGTTTACGATGGTTCCGGAAGCGTTATGGATCGTAGCCCGAATGCAGGAGCAGTCGATGTGGTTCTTGCTGTCGGTCGTCGCTTTTGCCATCGGGTACGGTGCACTGTGGATCCGCCGGAATAACGGCAGAAAAGGCTGGCTGCGCCTGTCCGTCGTCGCCGTGATTCTGCAGTTTGCCCTGGCGAGCTACGCCTACGGGAGAGCGCATATGCCCTATATCGTCCACCCCGACCTGACAGTGGAGGCCGGTTTTACGAACCACTCGATGTTCGTGTCGCTGCTCTGGGGCTACGGCTTCGGCACCGTCATTCTGCTGCCGGCGTTTATTTTGTTCTGGTGGTTATTCCTGAAGGACAAGCGGTATTTGCGGACAAAATAATACGACCTGCAGAAGCTGACCGGCGCCCATTGCCGGTCGGCTTCTTTTGCATGGCATACTGCCGAAACATGGCGGCGTTGGAGCATAGGGAAATTGATGACAACTGTCATATCAAAGTCATGACAACCGTGAATACCGGGGGGTTCGGTCCTTTTGATATGATGAATCCAGTGAAGATCATATCCATTCGGAGGAGTTAACATTATGAAAAAACCATCTGGCACCATCCATAGTTCCGCCATACGCGGAACGGCAAGCGGCGTTTTTTTTATGGCCTTATTCGGTACGCTGTGGGCGTATACCGGCATCATGGGATTGCAGGAGTTCGCAGCTCCTTTGTGGTTAGCCGCAGCTGTCGCCATTGGGGTTGTGCTGTTCAGCGGAGGTGCCTCGCTGATCCGTGGGTCGCGGAAGATCAAGGATCAAAGCGCAGTAGCTGATGCAAGGCCCGGCAAACGGATCGCCATCCGTTTCAATATCGTCTTTGCGGCAGAGGGTGCCGCGATCGCCATTGCGGTTGCCGTCTGTAATGCCGCCGACCGCACGGCGTTGATCCCCATCGTCACCGCTCTGATTGTCGGAATTCACTTTTTTCCGCTAGCCTCTTTGTTCCGGGTCAAGTTTTATCATCTAACCGGGGCGTTACTGTGTCTGCTCGCGCTCGCAACGCTGTTGTTCCTGCCTGTGGAGGCCAGCTTTGGCGCGGCTCACATCAATACTTATATGTCCGTAGTCGGCCTTGGGTCCGCCCTGATCCTGTGGGGTACCGGCACTGCCATATGGTTCATGGGAAAAAGATTGCTGACGATAAGCAAACTGTAACATCTCTCTTTCATTCCGCCACTCGCCGCATTAGAAAACGTCGATCGACGAATCTTCAAGGAAACCAGGGTGCACTTAGCGGAAGCTTTCCTTGCGATATCGGAAATCCAAGTCTCAGATGCACAGACTTATCCTTAATCCAGGAACCGGCCAAATGCCGGTTCTTTTGTGTTACCGTCCTGCTTGAAACGTAGATAGTAAATATCGGGCGCAATATGGGCATACATAGAATGTATTCCAAAATAGAAACCGCTGCGAGGTTAATCATATGCCGGAAATTCATTTAGGGCCCGTAACCCTCAAACTAATCGTCGGATTTTTTTTATTGTTCGTGATCGTGAGATTTGCCGGAAGAAAAATCATCAAACAAATTACCCCCTTCACCTTCATCGCCTCCATCGTGTTTGGAGAACTGCTCGGAAACGCCTTGTATGAACCGAAAGTCGGGCTGTCTTATATCATCTATTCCATCTGCCTGTGGGGAGTGCTGCTTGTCATTATCGAATACCTGGGGCAAAAATCGCTGTTTTTCCGGGGGATATTTGAGGGCAAGCCTTCTGCATTGATCAAAAACGGCGTCCTGGATCTTCAGGCGCTGAAGAAAAACCGGATGAACATAAACCAGCTGCAAAGCTTGCTCCGCCAAAGCGAAACCTTCTCGATTCGGGAGGTCGCCTTCTGCTATTTGGAGGCCGACGGCTCCCTCAGCATTTTAAAAAAGTCCCGGTATCAGAAAACGACCGGGGAGGACTTGAAACTGCCGGACAAACCGGTGTACGTTCCCGTAACGATTATCCGCGACGGGAAGGTGTTATGGGACGAAATTAAGGATCTCGGATTTGACGAATCCTGGTTGAGAGCACAGCTGGAACCGTATCACATAACCGATTATAAAGACGTTCTGATCGCCGAATGGCAGGAAGGGGACGGTATTTACGTCCAGACTTATGACAAAGACGCTAGCGGCAGGTAGGAGCTGGGGTTCCATCATTCGATTTACCAACCTTCGGATCCTGTAGAGGATAGCAGAACGAGAACCTTCATAAAAAGAGCCAGTCGCTGGATATCCTCCAACCACTGGCTCTGCATATCTGCCAAAGCTCTTGTTCGCTGACAGCTACATTCGTTAAACTAGCTTCGACTTTACGGACAACAACATTCGCTTCGGTCGTCTTACTTCAATAGACCGTATAAGTTTGTCCGGTCTGGGCACCTTCCACACTTTTCCGGAACGCTAAGGCAGCTCTTCTAGCCGGTATAGGCTCAAAGCCCGGGAAATAAGGTCCATAGGTATCCATGGACTCCTCCAGTACATTTGGGCTGACGTTGTTGATCCGAATTCCTCTTGGCATTTCAATGGCTGCCGACTGTACGAAGGCTTTGATGGCGCCGCCCGCCATTGCTGATGAGATTCCGCCCACAATGGGACTGTCCATAATAATACCGGTAGTCAGGGTGAAGCTTCCTTGATCATTTACATGATCCAACCCCAGCAGCACAAGGTTGATTTGTCCTTTCATCTTCCCTAAGAACGCGATTTCATTACGTTCCGGCGTTAATTCCTGCAGCGGCCCGAAGTAAGCTTGTCCGGCGGTGCAGATCACCGCATCCACCTTGCCGACGGCATCATACATGGCGATGATGCTATCAGGAACCGACATATCGACGGTGACGTCAGCCCCTTTGCGTCCGGCCGTAATGATCTCATGGCTCTGCTCCAATTCACGGCGAACCGCCGTTCCAAGCGTACCCGTTGCGCCGACGATCAATATTTTCATGTTCGAACCCTCCTGTGCCAGCTATTATTCGGCAATCTGATTGAACAAACACAAGAAATTTTAACACAATAGGAGAATTTCCATCAATGTGGGCTGCACTGATTTGGTTTGGCGTATCTGAATATGCTGCTCCAAAGAATGCCCCCATATGAAAATAAAAAACCCGGATCCATCAGAGATACTGACGAATCAGGGATTTAAAATAATCACCAAATCCATTAAAAAATCATCTCGCGGATGCCTGTACGAATCGGGATGTATCGTTACCCAATCACATTCACGGGCGAGCCTTTCAGGTACGCATCGATCGCCTCGACGATTCCGCGGAAGAAGGCGCGGTAGGAAGCTTCGGTCACGTAACCGATATGCGGCGTAGCCAGCACGTTCGGCATCGTCCGGAGCGGGTCGTCCACAGGCAGCGGCTCCTGCTCGAAGACGTCCAGGCCGGCACCGGCGATCTTGCCGCTGCGCAAGGCTTCGATCAGCGCCTCGCGGTCAACGATCGGTGCCCGCGAGGTGTTGATGAGGTAGGCGGACGGACGCATGAGTCCAAGCTCCTGCGCGCCGATCAACCCTCTCGTGCGGTCACTGAGCACGACATGGATGGAGACGAAGTCGCTGCTCTCCAGCAGTTCGTCCTTCGACGATGCGAGCTTCACTCCCGCGGCGGCGGCTTTGTCGGCGGTCAAGTTCTGGCTCCAGGCCATAACCTCCATGCCGAACGCCTGCCCGATGCGCGCGACGTTGCTTCCGATATGCCCTAAGCCGAGCAGACCTAACCGCTTGCCGATCAGGTCTACACCGATCGTGCTCTGCCAGGCTCCGCCGCTGCGCAGCGCTTCGTTCTCCTGTACCAGCCTTCTTGCGAGCCCGAGAATGAGCGCCCAGGTCAGCTCCGTCGTCCCTTCGCCGCCTCCTCGCGTCCCGCATACAACAACGCCTCGTTCCGCAGCCGCGGCCAGATCGACCGAGGCGTTGCGCATGCCTGTCGTGACCAGTAGCTTCAGGCCCGGCAGACGCCGGAACAGCGATTCCCGGAATGGCGTCCGCTCCCTCATGATGACGACGATCTCGCAATCTTCGATCGCAGCAGCCAGCTCCTCTTCGTCATTGAAATGATGATCGAATACACGGAGCTCGAGGCGCTCTGCGACGGCCGACCAGTCCGTCATCGATAAGGCAACCCGTTGATAATCGTCCAGAATTGCACATTTCATTATCCGTTATTTCCCCTTCCCGATTTTGGTTAGTCCAAGCTCTGCTTACTCCACCCGGACAGCCTGAATATAGACGGATTCTCCGGAAAAGCTGGAAAGCCTGCCGTATTCATCAGAAAATATCGAGAAAAACCGGCGTACATCTTCTGCAGACTGCAGCATCTTGTTCTCTAAAGCCTCTCTCTCCGCTTGCGGAAGCCCTGCCCGCTCGCACCAATCCTGAAACCGGAACGGTTTCGGGAAGCAGACGGCCATCTCGATGCGGAAGCCGGTGCTTTCGAGCAAATGAATCCACTCCGATTTCTTCCATGCCCGGACATGGCTCGGGTCCCGTAACTTTTCGATATCATTATAAAATTGATCCAAAGGGTCCTGCTCGGGAGCTACGTTGTCTATGAAGAGCAGTTTCCCTCCAGGTTTGGCAACCCGCAGAGCCTCGACGGCAAACGCCGGAACATCTGTGAAATGATGCGCAGCGATTCGGCAGGTCACCAGATCGAAGGATTCATCTTCAAAAGGCAGCTGCTCCGCGTCTCCCGTTATGTAGCTTACGTTCGTGTGTCCATTTCCGCCGATAAAGCGTTCTGCTGCCGCCAGCATTTCACGGGTTAAATCGCAGGCCGTTACATGACGAACCAGCGGGGCAAGCGCATTGGCCACATGTCCTCCACCTGTTGCAATATCAAGCACATTCATATTCTCGTTGGCTTTGGCGCATGACACAAGCCAGGCCAGATCCTCGCCTTTGGCATGAATTGCACTCGTCACGTACTTATCTGCATTCCGGGAAAACTGCTGCTTCACCTGGTTTTTCCTCGACTCATCCATCATAGACTCTCCCCCTTATATCATCATCAGCTTCCGAATCGAATTGTCCACGGTCGTCGTCTGTTTGTTTCATAGGATGAAACAACATATCACTTGTTGATACACGATTAAATTTAACACAGGACTTCCGCATTGTAAATGAACTACGAGTCATGTTTGAGCGGCGGTCACAAATCCCAGCATCACCTCGTTATATGTGTAAACCACAAAGAAAGGTTGATCCCATATGATCACAGCGGAGAATAAAAAAGAAGAAATTTTAAAGGCTTTTCAATTCAGACATGCTTGCCATGTATTTGATACCAGCCAGAAAATCCCGGATGAAGACTTCAGCTTTATTTTGGAGGCAGGAAGATTGTCCCCGAGTTCGGTTGGCCTTGAGCCTTGGAAGTTTGTCGTGATTCAGGATGCGGCGCTCCGCGCAAAGTTAAAACCTGTCACGGGCGGTGCCCTGGGACAACTGCCTACGGCGAGCCATTTTGTTGTAATTTTGGCCAGACAAGGCTTAAGGCATGATTCGGCTCATGTCATGAAAATGCTGAAAGACATCCAGCATATGCCTGAAGAAGTGGTGCAGCGGGTTTCCGGGTTCTATAAAACCTTCATCGAATCGGAGCTCGAAAATAATGACCGTCTCCTGTTTGAATGGGCATGCAAACAAACGTATATCGCACTGGCCAACATGATGACAGCCGCGGCTCAAATCGGCATTGATTCCAGTCCCATCGAAGGATTTGATAAAAAGCAGGTGACCTCTATTTTACAAAACGAGGGTATTATAGGTGACGGCGATTTCGGCGTGTCCTGTATGGTTGCTTTCGGATACCGGCAAGAGGACCCCAAACGTCCAAAAGCAAGACAGCGCCTCGATGAGATCGTCGAGTGGCGGTAAAGGTTGTGTAAAAGCCTTGATTCCTTTAAGGTGAAAATAGAAAATCAGCTGCGGAAGGAGCAAGTCGGATGCAGGATCTTTACAAGCAGTACAAGAAGCTGTTATTCAAGCTTGCTTATCAATTGACGGGTTCGGTTTCCGATGCGGAAGACGCCGTGCAGGATGTTTTTGTTAAGGTACATGATGTCCCACGGGAACGTTTAACGCAGCCCAAGGCTTTTTTGTGCAAAATGGTCACGAACCACTGTAAAGATATGATGAAATCGGCACGAAAACAAAGGGAGGAATATTATGGGGAATGGCTTCCCGAGCCCTTTCTCATGTTAAACGACGATTCAACGGAAGCATTGGAAAGGGATGATCTCCTCTCTTATGGAATGCTTGTTCTGCTGGAAAATCTGACGACCTCCGAGCGTGCCGTGTTCATCCTGCGCGAAGCGCTGGGCTTCAATTACAACGAGATCGCCGAGCTTATGGAAAAAAGCGAAGTGAGCTGCCGGAAACTGTTCAGCCGTGCGAGCGCAAAGATGGGACGGGTAACCGACGAGCCCGTTCAGATCCACCCTGAGAGCCAGCAGTGGGTTCATGGATTTATGGGAGCTCTTAAGAAAGGGAACATGGATCAGCTTTTATCGCTGCTGGACCAGGATGTCGTGCTGGTTGCCGACGGTGGCGGCAAAGTGGTTGCAACGGTCCATCCGGTTGTCTCCCGGGAACGGGTCGGGTGTTACCTTCTCGGCGGTATGCGTAAAGCAGCCATGTTTGGAGAAGGAACGACGGTCGAAATGGGGCAAGTCAATGGAGAAGCTGCCATACTGCTGCGTTCAGAAGACAGCGCAGTCAATGGAGTGCTGCTCTTTCACTTCGAAGATGGGAAGATCCACAACATCTATATTGTTCGAAACCCCGACAAGCTGGGGCATATTTTCTAGCGTACGAACTGGAGCACCGGTCATCCAAAAAAGTCATACCCACGATCTGTGGTTATGACTTTTTCGCTTGAGTGAGAACGGGGTTTTACTGTCCCTGCAGGCGCACAAATGTAATATAATCCACGTTGACCGGCTCCATGCCGGCGGAGCGCAGCTTCATGTTGATTTGCCCCCTGTGATACTGGCCATGCAGCGCAAGATGAGTCAAAATGTCTTGAACGGATGTCCGATATGACCTCCCGGACTGGTTGCTGTAGGTAATCACATCGTCCAGACGTTCGTCGGTTAGCTCAGCGAGATATGCGCTGAAGGCTTCCCGCATCTCTTGCGCAAGACGTTTACAGTCTTCCAGACTGTCGTTTGGCCAAAGCGGCAGGTGGTTGCTGTCCTGTCCCTGCAGCCGGGTGAACCACACCTGCTCCGCACGCAGAGTATGACTTAGCAGCCGGACCGCTTCAGCTTCGGATTCCCCATCCCCGCCAGCTTCCAGCGCATCCAGTATGCGCTTGTCGGCCCAATACAGCTGCTCGAACATGCTGCGAATCGTTTTCATTTCCTTGCCCCCTTCATACCATAATTCCCCTTATTAAAATTCGGTTATCTGAGGAGTTCGCCAGCCTGGACCCATTTCCTTCTTTGCTCAGTTCACATGACATAGTAATGATTATCTCGTAAAGAGCCGTTTATTCCCGCAAAAACGAGTCTTTAAATCCCCCTCTCTCCAGCCTTATGAAAATATTGCGAACCCATCAAAAAATGTTGCTTGCTTTGAATATACAGCCCCATTTACCATCAATCATGCGGAAGGGTGTCTCCATGACTTACACCTATCAGATCGAATCGCAGTGAGGGGGTGACGGAAAGTTTGATTCGGAGAAAATGCTGACCAAAATTTGAAAGCGGTTTCTTAACTTGAGAAAAGGAGCTGAACTTGATGAGTTGGTATAAAAGATGGGCTGCGATTGCCATGGCTGCAGTCATGATGGTGTCGCTGGTTCCGGCGGCCCAAGCGAGCGAGCTGGTTCCGACGATGCAGGCAAAAGGGATTTCCCCGGCGGAAGATCCTGCGCCGCCACCGGATGAGGTGCAGCCGGAGTTCCGTAATCTTGCCCTTGGACTCCCTTATGAATGGTCTGAAGCCCCGGATCCGTCGCATCCTGATGCCGGGAATAAGCTTACAGATGGGAAATATGGACAATTAGATATGAATGACCCGGCCTGGGTAGGACATGTTCGCGGCAAAGCGCGCGAAGTCGTGTTCGATTTGGGTGAGGAGAAGTCGATCGGGAAAATAACCGCCCATTTTTTTCAGGATTACCCTGCCAACTCCATCCTCGTGCCTCTCACGGTATCGATGTATGTCTCGGACGATAAGGAGAATTGGGGCCTTCTCTCCCATAACGCCACTCAACTGCTTTGGGGAGAAGGACCGCCAAGGCAGGAAATGTTTGCGTGGGACGGCAGCCGGGACGGAATCCAAGGCGGGAGTGCGGACGGCAAGCTGGCTTATGCCCGCTATGTAAAAGTCATTTTCACGATGCATCCTACCCTATGGGAATACATTGACGAAATTGAAATTATGGGCACGGACGGAAAGATTGACGGAGCGGTAGAGGTTCCTGCTGAGCAGCCTCATTTTTTGGAGCCGGGCGACGCTACGGGCGGGATTCGGAATCTGAATCTGCTGTATAACGGACAGTATGCGGATGGATTGGGGGACTGGACCAAGGAACGGATCATCCCGAACATCAGTTACGTGGATCAGAACGGGGAACCTGCCGACTGGCTTTTTGACGGTGTTTTATATCTCGGACTTGCTTCCCCTGCCGGCCGGGATTTCGGTCTTGGGCAAACCAATCTGGGGGACTGGACCTGGTATTTGGACAAAACCTTTGCAGCTGCGGGAGATATGCAGCAGTTGAATGAAGCGACCAAGGAAGTCGGGGCCAAGCTGAACCAACCTGATTATAAGGAGAAGGTTGTGCTCATGATTCCGAATCCCGGGGAATCTTTAAGCGATTTTGGCGATGTGGACGGGTCAGGGGAATCGTTAAGCTTTAATGCCTCTGTCGTCGGACAAGAGAAATCCCTCGAAAACAGAAAAAAAGCGGTTCAGTGGTGGCTGGATCAGGTCCGGCAAAGATGGCAGGCCGCGAATTATTCCAATCTGGAGCTTGTCGGCATGTACTGGCTGGAAGAACAAATCAGCACAAGCGAAACGGGGCCCGGCTTGATTCGAGCCGTGAGCGATAAAGTCCATGACATGAATCTGAAATTTTTCTGGATCCCCCACTCTTTGGCTTATAAAAGCTATATGTGGAAAGACGTAGGATTTGATGCCGCGGCGCTTCAACCGAATTACTTCTTTGGCGGCATGGATCAAGACCGGCTGGAAGATGCCGCAGATACTGCAAAGCGGTACGGAATGTCGAATGAAGTCGAATTTGATGACCGGATGCTGCAGGACGGCGTATTCCGTGAGCGTTATATCGATTACTTGAACAGCGGCGTCGCAACCGGCTTGATGCAAAAGGGATTCAGAGCTTATTACCAGGGAAATAATGCGGTTTATAATTTGGCGGTGAGCAAAGATCCCGGTCTGCGTCTCATGTATGACTGGCTGTATCAATACTTGAACGGAACATACGACATTCATAACACTACGCCACCTGAAGCAGACGTATTTATCAACGGTCAAAAGTTAAATGGCGATGTGGTTGTTCCCAATACTGAAACAGTTGCATTCACATGGGAAGTCCAAGATGATGACAGCGGTTTGACCCGGGTTACGGCCACTTTCGACGGCAAACCCTACGCCCCGGGAACGCCGATTGATCTGAAGGGAATGCCGGGTAAGCATCAACTGGCCATTACCGTGGCGGCTGCCAAATCCAAGACGACGGCTTATACCATCCGGGCGGCATCTACCGCTGACACCATGAAAGCTCATGTGAACCTCTTCGCCGAGCAAAAGCAGTTCACGACGCCCGGAGCTCCCCGCTCGTTGCACGCGCAGCTGGACCAGATGAAGCGTTTTGAAGGAAAAAATGCTGCGCAGTTTGATCAATTCCTCAAAGGTTTCAATGCAAAGCTGGATCAACTGTACGCGGATCGTATTGTTTCGGATACGGCTTATGCTTCGCTGAAAGAAGAGGTGTATGATCTTGCCGGTAACCTGGCGGAAAATAAAACCGTAACCGCCTCTTCCGTCGAAGGCTCCGTTTCGACCTTGGCGCCGAAATATGCCGTAGATGGGTTTTCTTCGACAAGATGGGCGAGCAACTACGTGAATGACAGCTGGTTCCAGGTCGATCTAGGCGAAGCTAAAGCATTCGATACCGTCCGGATCGAGTGGGAATTCGCCCGCGCCAAAACTTACAAAATCCTTGTCTCCGACGACCAGCAGAACTGGAGCAGCGTGATCCAGGACAATGATGGCATCATTACGGCCCATGATGGCAAAGAAACGGTCCAATTTTCCCCCGTTACAGCCAGGTACGTTAAATTTCAGGGGATTGAAAGAGCCACCGATTATGGATATTCCTTTTATGAGTTTGGGATCTATAACCTCTCGCGGTCAAGGGAGTAAGAACTTTGGTATAAGATAAATCTCCTCTTTTTATCCATATAGTCCTTGTGAGAAGAAGACTGCCGTTGAACCGGCAGTCTTTTTTCTTGCTTGCTTCGCATCGGGATAATCCCACCCTTCTCCATTTATCTGGACTTGGCTTTAAGCGAAGATTCTAATCATTTCATTTACATATGAACAAATGATCATGTATTATATGATTAAATTCATTTTACTGGGAGGAGTTTCAATGCTGGATGTTTTGATCATCGGTACCGGACAGGCAGGTCTTGCTGCTGCCTACTTCTTAAAGCAAAAAGGAATACCATTTATGCTAATCGATAAAGCCAAAGCCTTAGGCGATTCCTGGCGTAACAGATACGATTCCTTACAATTATTCACACCCAGGAATTACAGCCGTTTACCTGGTCTTGATCTGCCTGGGGATCCGAATGGTCTCCCTACAAAAGATGAGGTTGCCGCATACTTATCGGAATACGCTTTAACCTTTGATTTTCCGATTCAGTTAGATATGGAGGTCAAGTCGTTAACCTCCATACCAAGGGGATTTGAGGTGGAGACTAGCAGAGGAACGATTCAATCCAAAAATGTAATCGTGGCTACAGGGCCTTTTCATAAACCGTATGTTCCAGCCATAAGCCAGTCCATTTCCAATGATACGACTCAGCTTCATTCTTCCGCATACCGGAATCCCGGCCAGCTTACATCTGGAAGCGTGTTGGTCGTGGGAGCAGGAAATTCAGGTGCACAAATTGCAGTAGAACTGTCAAATGGCTTTGATGTCTATTTATCCGCATCAAACCAGCTCCATTTTAAACCTCTGTCCATATTGGGAAAGAGCATTTTTTGGTATTACGACAAATTGGGTTTCTTACAGGCCGGAAATCACACCAAACGCGGGAAATGGTTACGCCAACAACCTGAGCAAATCTATGGATTCCAATTAAAACAACGATTAAAAGAAGGGGAAATCAAGCTATTCCCGAGGGCAGTCAGCGCGGAGTCACGTACTGTGTTTTTTGCAGACGATCAATATATTGAGGCTGACAATATCATTTGGGCAACCGGGTTCCGTCCGGATTTCTCCTGGATCCAAATCAATCATCTCTTTAATGAACATCAAGAAATTACCCAGTTCAATGGTATTTCTAATATTCCTGGCCTATATTTCATCGGTCTTCCGTGGCTGTCCTGCAGAGGGTCTGCTCTTTTGGGGTGGGTACAGCATGATGCCAGACGTATCGCCGAATACATAAATAACGATTTAAAGTCAATGTAGCTGTTCTCACCGGGACTTATCTAGGTTTAGCACTTCTTTTTTTCGCTCGCAAACAAAAGTCTGAAACCAGCTTCCCGTGAACCGTCCACCCTCGACGTGTCAACCTTGCAGAGAAGTATACGTAATTATTTCTCAGGAAACTATTTATGATATACTGAAAAAAATGAGTCGAGGAGCTAGCATGAACCATGGATACTGCAGATAAAAGCAAAGCCGCCATTCATGAATTTTTTATTCAGTTTCTTCAGCAAAAAGAAGAATACGAATCCCGAATCTCCGCAACCTATCTCGAAGATATCCGGAAGCATATCGGTGCCGAATTCAGTTTGAACATGACAGAACTGCACACCATTGCGTGCATCGGGGAGCAGGAGCCGATCAATGTCACTTCCATCGCGGAAAAGATGAATTTGAGCAAAGGGAACACCTCCAAGATCGCGAGCAAATTACTTAAAGCCGGTTGGGTGCGGAAAGCCCAGCTCAACGATAACAAAAAGGAAGTGTACTTTCGGTTAACTCCTGCCGGCAAAAAGCTGTTTGCTGCGCATGACGAGCTCCATGCGTTGGAAAAGCAGAGAATGTACGAGTTTTTGGGAAGGTACAGCGATGCCGAGCTTGAATTGATCAAGCGCCTGTTTGCAGACTTGGTTGACTTCTATCGCTGACACGTATCACCCGCAAACGAACCCCAAATATCAAAAGCAGCCGGTAGCCGCCCGGCTGCTTTTTGTTTGTTGAAGTGAGCACAGCGCCGAGAGCGCTACATTGATCAAACGATTCATCTCACACGCTACATTTTCAAAGCCCCCTGCGTCATGCCCTGAATGTAATATTTCATGCCGAAAGAGAAAATTAAAATTAACGGAATCGAGGAAATGGCGTATGCCGAAAACTGCGTTCCCATATCGGTGATGCCGAACTGCTTTGTAAAGACGGTAAGGCCAACGGCAACCACCTGAAGACTGCTGTCCCTGATCGTAAGCAGCGGCCAAATGTAATCATTGTACACGCCAACAGCCTGCATAATGAACAAGGTGGCCAGGATCGGCAGCGACAGCGGGATGACGATTTGAAAAAATACGCGAATCTCCGACGCCCCATCGATCCGGGCCGCTTCAAACAGCTCGCTGGGGATGCCGGACATAAAACTTCTGCACAAGAAGGTTCCGAAGATTTGCCCGCCGGCTGCACCGGCAATAATGATCACCCAAGGTGTATTCGTTAGTCCCAGATTATTATACAGGACGTACGAAGGAATCAGCGTTAACACACCCGGAATCATCATCATGGCCAGCATCATCATAAACAGCAGTTCTTTACCGGGAAAGCTTTTTTTGGCGAATATATATCCTGAAATGGAAGAGAGCAGAATGACACAAGCGCTGGCTCCGACCGCATACAAGATGGAATTCACCATATATCGCCAAATACTGGTGAACGCAGCGCCGTAATTATTCCATTTGGCCGGAGAAGGCAGCCCCCAGAAATTGCCGAGAATTTGCGCATTGCTTTTTAAGGAGCTGACGATCATGAACAGAATGGGCACCAGCATCAGAATGACCAGCACGCACAGCAGCACGATGATGGTGATTTGGGGGAAACTGAGATATTTGATGAGACCGCCTTCGTTTTTTCTGAGCTTTCTCACGGGGCTGACGCTTTCAGCGGCTGTATCCGTTTCGGTATACATCGATCCCTCTCCTCCTTCCTTAATCTTCTGTTTTAATAAGCTTCATGTTCACAACCGTAATGGCAAGGATCACCAGGAACATGCTTACACCGAGCGCCGAGGCATATCCGAGATCGTTGAACTTGGTGGCGGCATAATACATCTGCAGTGCGGGTACATAAGTCGAGTCCATGGGACCGCCGCCCGTAACGATCATGATGCCGTTAAAGTCCTGAATAATACCTATGAGGGTTAAAATGATCAGAAACTTGAATTGACCGCCCAGCAGCGGCAAATGAATGGAACGGATAATCCGCCAAAGATTGGCCCCATCGATTTTTGCGGACTCGATCAGCTCGTTCGGAATGGACAGCAGCCCTGCATAAAACACCAGCAGCTGCAGGATGCCAATAAACGGAAACCCGATAAAAATAATAGCCCACAAGGCAGTATTGGGGTCACCAAGCCAACCATGCGCCCAGGAACCAAGCCCGATCAGTTCTAATACGTTATTGATCAGACCCACGTTGGGATCATACAGGTTTTGCCAAATCAACAGCAGGGCCACACCCGGAATAACCATCGATGCGGTAAATGCCGTCCGAAAGCCGTATTGCAGACGTTTACTGCGTAGATGGAAGATGAGTTCAGCCGTAATGAGTGCAGGGATAATCGCTTTGATCAAACCGGTGATGATCAGAATGACCAGGTTGCCCATCCCCTTAATGACATAAGGATCATGAATCATCCGTTCAAAATTGGCCAAGCCGACAAAGGTGGTCCTACCCCCTGGCTGCCAGTCATATAAGGAATGGAACAAGCCCGATAAAGCCGGGTAATAGAGAAAGACGAACACCAGAATAAAGGTCGGTGCCAAGCCCAGGTAAATATATTTGCTTTTCCATATCTGGCGGAAAATAACCAGCCGGTTGCGCTTCTTCAGGTAATGCAAGTACAGCAGAATAAGGACGACCGCCAAGACACCGGCTGCAGCCCATAACATAGCATTTAAGCGTGCTTTGCTTGCCGCTTTATCGATGACACTGCCTACATCGTACCTAAAAATCCTTCCGTCATTGGTGCCCGAATACAGCGTCTTGCCCTCCCGGTCAAATTGAACGCCCCGGCCTTCCCCCGTGATCTTTGACTCCCACAGCTGCTTTCCGCGCCCGTCGAAAATATAGTAGTTACCGGATAAATCCGAAACGCCGATCCGTTCCCCATCGCTTGAAAAGGCGACATCGGTCACGATGTCCCTCGTGTTAATTGAACTGTTAACGCTCCCGTTCTTATCAAACAATTCCACCTTATTGGAAGCCGTACCCACAGCAGCCAGGCCATTCTCTGAAACGGCCACCGCCTGGATTTGATTATCCGCGCTGAATTTATACATCAGGCTGCCATCCTTGTCCAGGAGATAGGCGAATTGGTCGCTTGTCGCGGCAACGATCCACTGTCCGCTGCCCGATACGCTCACTTCCTTCAACAGGGAACCGATGGGGATACTGCCTGTCTGTTCCCCGCTATTTTGATCCACAACGATGAGATCTTTGCTGCGCTGGGTAACGAGTACGATGGTGGACCCGTCCTGCGATGCGGCCAAGCTCTTGACCTGCCGCTTCAGATCCGAATCCCACAGCTTTCCTCCTGTCTCGTCATATGCATACAGATGCCTGTCATCCGATGAAACCAGAAGTGTGCCGTTACTCAGAAGCGCTACCCCTGTAACGACATTTCCGGCCTCAACCTCATAGATGGGACTGCCTTCGGAATCGTAGAGAAATGCCTTCGCATTATGACCCCCAACGGCCACACGGCTCCCATCCTCTGATACGGAGAGGGAGGTGATATTCCCCGCTCCTTCAATGGACCAATGGTCTTTGGCAAGTGCTGCGCCCGGGACAAGCCCTAGAAGCAGGATCAGTGCAAGAAATATCCATGGGGCTTTCCTCATGATGAACCTCCCTTTTTATCCGTCATCCTTACGAATTGCCTGCTTCCCTCGGGTAATCATACAGGTCCGCACATGCAAATGCATGTGCAGACCCGTGTGAAAAAGTGATTAACGCTGCGGCGGACGCCGCTCGGGGTGATCCAAGTCGGAGAGTTCTTTCTTGGCTTCTTTCATGGCAGGTTCCATATATTTATCGATATTCGCCTGCAGCTGCTCCAAATATTGATCCGTTGTCAGCTTACCGCTGAAGTACCGCTGTACGAGCCCTACCCAATCCTGCACCGACGGCTGGTAATCCCACATTCCCCGGGCCAGATTGTTCGCGGCGCTGGTGTAGCCTTCGGTATTTCCAATCGGCTTGAAATCGGCGAATGCCGCCGCCATTTCATCCGGGAGCGTAATGCCTTTAATGGCCGGTGCGCCTGAGAGGGAGGCGTCGTCACTCTTCTGGATCGCATCCAAATATACGGCGTAACCTTCCGGACTCGTCAGGTACATCATGAAATCCACATTCAGCTCATTTTGCTTCGCATCTTTATTGACGAAACCATAGAATCCGATCGGAATCTGGATCGTTCGGGCCGGTGCCATCACCTCAGGTCCTTCCATGGAAGGCATGTTGAAGAATCCGTATTCGAAAGGTTTCACGCCGCCTGTGGCACCCGTTTTTTCCTCATCCGCGAAATCTTTAGGGAGCTGCCAGTAGGAGGCGGGCGTGCCTAACATTGTCGCCGCCTTTCCCGTCAGGAACAGATTGTAAGCCTGGTCCTCTTTCACTCCGAAAAATCCGTCAGGCACATAATCGAACAGTGTTTTCAGATTTTCCGAGTAAGCCTTCCACTGGGGATTGCCGGCAATTTTGAAGGGACCTTCTTTGTCTTTAACAGCTTTCCACAGCCGCATTTCGTTTTTGGTCACTTTACTGTTGGAATCGTTATACGGATCCGTCAGATCATATTTCCACTGCTCGTCGAGCTCTGGAACGTAAGTATAATCCTGTTCTTGGGACCGGATGATGTTAATATAATCGCGCATGTACTGATCAGCATAGATCCGCACCAGCCATCCCGCCTGGCCGCTCCACATCGATTTGGAGTCTCCGCCGAGCGCCAGCGGTGTATATCCGGCCTTTTTTATTTTATTGAAAGCGTCGATCATCTCGTTAAACGTTTTGGGAGCTTCAGTAATCCCAACTTCCTGGAAAATCTCCTTGTTGTACACCCATACGATCTGCACGGATTCAAAGTTCAGGTTGTACAAATGATCTTCGGCTCCAATGCCTTCGAGGTTAATGCCCATCGCCTTCAGATCCAGGGTGTCCTGCCAAGGCTGGTTCGTATAAGGATTGACCTTATCGAAATAAGGGTAAAAGTCCATAAATTTTTTACTGTTAACTAGGCCACCGACTTCGTTATTCGTAACCAGGTCAACATCCGGCACACCTGCTGCAAATTGAGCCGTCAGCCATTCCTTGTAGCCTTCCGCCGGCTTGTTGTCGACTTTGACCTTCACTCCCGGATTTTTCTTCATATACGCTTCGGCAACCGCATTCCATACTGACGCCGATGCATTCGGCAAGGAAATGTTAATATTTCCTGTCAGCTGCGACGCGGCCGGATCCTTCCCTGCGTCTTCCTTACCCTGATCCTCACCCGTTGGATTGGATTCTGCGGTGCCTGGATTGTCTGGTGGTGTGGGAGCTGCTTTGGTGCATGCTGACAATAAAGCCAAAAGCATCACAATACTCAAGAGAACGATGAATCCCTTCCTTTTGTTCACATTGATCTCCCCTATTTTCGAATGGTCATGATCTAAAGCGCTTTCAATTACAATAAACTTGAACGAATACGCTTCAGCTGTAAGTATACGTTTTAAATTTTGTATACTTTGATAAACAAAGTATACTGTAGGAGTTTGCCTATTGCAATAGTTTTTATTGCGAAACATGCTCAGGCTGCCGCGGATCGATGGGATAATTCGATTAAAGAAGAACATTCTCATGTTTTTCTTTATATATTTTGATATTGTTGACTTAGGGGGAAATTGACTTTTATCTCCCCCCTATATGATATTGTAGATCATATTACCGCAAGGAGGCGTTTGTAATGAGAACGGCTTTTACTCCCGGGCAAACTATTGAGGGGCAGGACGCATAATTGCCCTTAAACTGCGGGCTCCCCTATTTGAAACGGGGAACAAAGTTGAAAAAATATGCTTTGCAGCAATTTGATTATCATGTATGGGCAAACCGGCAGGTTTGCGAGCATCTTCAGATACTTTCTGATGAGGTATATCGAAAGAAAATCGTTAGCGTTTTTCCAACCATCTACGACACTATCGTCCATATTTATGTTATCGATCGAGGCTGGTTAACTTTCTTAACTGAAGGCGGCGTCTCCGAGTTGTCGGAGGAATACTTTGAGAACTTGAAGAACACTATAGAGATTATAGTGGCAGAAACCAACGGCAAGCGTATTGAAGAACTGGGTCAGATGCAAGATGAACTGGCGGCTAGCTTCCGGTCATTCATCGAGCAACATGAGGATATCGAAGCAGTTTATCCGTCAGGAACATTTAATGCCAGATGCGTAGACTATATCCAACATATGGTGAACCACGGAACTTATCATCGTGGTAACGTGACTGCGATGCTCAGGCAACTAGGGCATCCCGGAATACCAACAGACTATGCCTTTTATTTGTACAATTCAAGCCATTTGTAGGCAAAAAACAGCCTGGATCAGTGAATGCTCCAGGCTGTTTTTTAGTGCGCGCGAACGGGAGCTGGCAAACGCCTACCGTTAGCCAAGAGCAAGAGCGTCCGCCGCGAGACGGAGTCTGGAGGAAGGGAATGCAACCGCTCGGACCAAGGTAGAAATTATCACTCCATATAGGAATACCCTGTGCCTGTTGTGCCTATAATAGGCAAGCCTGCTTCGCTGAGCACCTGAATTTCGCGATAGATGGACCTTACGCTGGTTTCAATCACCTATATCGAACAGTTTCTACTCGATTTCCTAAATCCGGAACACGTGCATTTATTTTTGTAGACTCTTTCCATACTCCTGCTATTATTACTCGGATATTATGAAATAAAAATTCTCTTAGTGCAGTAGCGAACTCCTTCTGAATGTTTTGTTTCAACTCATGAAAGTTATCAAGTACAATGAAGTTATTTGAACAATGAGACAGAAAGGACTGAACAGCAATGCCGTTTCAGACCTATTCCCCCCAGCCTCCTTTGTCTTCCTTCATCGCTTACTTCTGGTCCTATACCGGAAAGAATCCGCCGCACTCGAGAAGACTCACCCTACCGGACGGCTCGATCGATCTCGTCATTGATCTGTATGATCGTAAAACTCGTATACACAATCGATATGACAGCGAGATGACACTAGCGTCTTCCGTGATTAGTGGGCCTCACACTGATTATTATATAACGGATTCTTCAAGCGAGCGGTCCATGATTGGCGTACATATCAAGCCCGGCTGCGCTGGTCCCCTTCTAAAGCTGCCTTCTATTGCGTTAAAAGATACGCATGTCTCGTTGGATGATTTATGGGGGATAGCGGCTACTAATCTGCGCGATGAACTGCTTTATTCCAACACGGTAGAAGATCGATTTCGTATCCTTGAAAAATACTTTCTGTTACGAAGTGATTGGTCAAGGCCATCGCTTTCAGCCGTTCAGTTTGCGATTGCCTCGTTTCAGCAGTCGCATCACCCCGAATCCATTGCGAACATGGTTGAACAGGTTAACATGAGCGCCAAACGATTCATTCAAGTTTTCAAGGATGAAGTAGGATTAACACCCAAGAGGTTTAGTCGTTTAATGCGTTTTCAAAAGGCGGTACGGCTAATCAGAAAGAGCAATGATATCGATTGGGCCGATCTTGCCATGTCTTGCGAATATTATGATCAGTCCCATTTCATTAAAGAATTTCAGTCCTTTTCTGGCCTCACTCCGACCGAGTATCGCGCTATAGAAAGCCTGCACCCCAATCACATCCCTCTCACGAACTAGATCTCGGGAAAAAATATACAATACAGTGTCTTGTTGGTTCCCTTACAATGCAGAAAGCAGCTATTACATTCTGTATTGAAGGGGGAGATCAGCGATCATTACTCCATTCAAAATCAATGTTCCGCAATCGGATCTTGAAGACTTGAAAATGCGGCTGGATCATACGCGGTGGCCCGACGAAGCGGCTGGCGAAGGCTGGGATATGGGTGCAGATCTCGGTTATATGAAAGAATTAATCGATTATTGGCGAACGCAGTATGACTGGCGTATTCATGAAGCCAGATTAAATGCCTTACCGCAATACAAGACTGTTATAGAGGATACGACCCTTCATTTCGTGCAGGTTAAAAGCAAAAATCCAAATGCGGTGCCGCTTTTGCTCGTTCATGGTTGGCCCGACAGCTTCTACCGATTTCACAAGATGATCCCTCTGTTATCCGACTCCTTCGATCTTGTCGTGCCTTCGATTCCCGGTTTTGGATTTTCGGATCGAAAAACCACAGCACCGAACCGAGTCGCCCACCTGTTTGCCAAACTGATGACAGAAACACTTGGATACGAGGGCTTCGCGACTTGCGGCGGGGATATCGGCACTGAAATCGTGACCATGCTATCCACACATCACTCCGACGTTGTGAAAGCGATCTTGTTGACGGACGCTGGTTATCCAACCGGAAGAGAGGATATTACGGAGATGTCCCCTGCCGATCGTCAGTTTATGTTAGATACGCAGACCTGGGTTCAGTCAGAAGGCGCCTATCTGAAGCTGCAAGCTACCAAACCGCAGACGCTTGCCTATTCACTTAACGATTCGCCGGTTGGCTTGGCATCATGGATCGTCAGCATGATCCGTTCGGGAGCTGGCGACGAGACTGTAGATAATGCATTCGGCGGAAGGGACGAACTACTCACAAATATCATGATCTATTGGCTGACCGAGACGGCCGGATCTGCCACACGCATGTATCGGCTAATTGTAATGGCCCACCAAGCGAATGAAGATAGTGCTTCGCCGGTCACAGCGACACGTAGAGTACCGGCAAGTATCGTGCTCTTCCCGCGCGAAATCCAGTTCCCCTCAAGTTGGGCTGAACGTTCGGTACATGTGTGCAGCTATAACAAAATGCCCTGTGGCGGTCATTTTGCAGCGCTGGAAGAACCCGAACTTCTGGCCAATGAACTGATACGATTTATCCCTTTACATTATTTCGACTCGGGAGGAAGTTCATAATGGAATCCATGAGGGAACGAAGTCATTTTGGCACAGATCGGCGACAACAACCTTTCAACTGATAGAATCATGGATAAACAAGGAGGAACTGATGAAATACGCTTATGTTTATGTACTGGATACGATGGCGGACTGGGAGCTTGGCTTTGTTACTGCAGAGCTCAACTCCGGTCAATATTTCAAAAATCGCGGGAGTCGCCTTCCCGTTCGAACCGTCGGAGCTTCCAACCGTCCTATCACGACGAAGGGCGGATTAACAATCGTGCCGGAACTGACAGTAGATGAGATCACGTATGAAACATCGGCTATATTGCTTTTGCCGGGTGCTGACAACTGGAAAGATCCAACGAATGGGCCAATCATCGAAAAAGCAAAACAACTGCTGAACGTCGGTGGCTATGTTGCAGCCATATGCGGGGCGACACTTGCGCTTGCGGATGCCGGGTTGCTGGATGAGCGCCAGCATACGAGCAATAGTCTGGAGTATTTAAATTTATTTAGCCCCTCATACAAAGGCGCTGCTCGATATGAAGACGAGAAAATCGTGGTCGATGGCAATCTGATTACAACCGGTTCAGCCGGCGCACTAGAATTAGCGCGCGAGGTTATTGCGCTGCTGAACCTGTTTGCGGAAGAGACGTTAGAAGCTTGGTATAACTACTTCACTTCAAGCGACCCTAAATATTTTTATGCGATGATGGAGACGCTCCAAGAGAGTAATTCATAACTTTCGGGGGTGACTAAGACGTTGGTCTTGGGTCACCCTGTTTCTATTCTCGTAATGAGCTTACCGCGACGCATCGCGAAGCGATAAAAAACTAAAAGCGCTGCGACAGGCTGCTTGTGGCTAACCTGTCACAGCGCTCTAACCCTAGGCAGTTAACCTGAATCATCCCTTCGATGGAAGAGGCAAGCATACTTGCCGGGTTAGATTAATTCGGCACCCTGCAAATTAGCTATGCCTGATGTGCTGCTTCGTCGATAAGGGAGCGGTGCTGTCGCGCAAGATCAGCGTCGGAACGATCTCGTCTTTCACCAGGGAGGAATGATCCTCCTCCAGTTCAAACAGCAAAATCTCCGCAGCCCTCTGTCCCATCTTGCGCGTATTCTGATTCACCGTGGTGAGCCTCGGATAGGAATACTCGCCGAGTTTCACATCATCGTAACCGATAATGCTTATATCTTCGGGGATGTTCATCCCGGATTCTCTCGCCGCGTTCATCGCACCGAAAGCCTTATAGTCGCTTGTGGCGAATATCGCCGTTGGCGGCTCCGGCAGCTTCATCAGCCTTTTGAACCCTTCCTCCCCCATCTCCGCCCGTTCGTCTTCTCCGTCGACGACAGTGATCAGATCCGGATGGAAAGGAATATTATGCTGGGTAAGCGCCAGCTTGTATCCCTGGAGGCGAAGTGAGAAATCCTGGTTTAATTCCAAGAGCGAACTGCCTGTCAGTATGACCCCTATTCGCTGATGCCCCTGAGAAATCAGATGCTGGGTGGCCAGATATCCTCCTGTCAGATTATCCGCGATAACATAGGGAATGCCCAAATGCGGATAATAGAAATGCACCGTAACAATGCGCCGATTCTCTTCCTGCCAAGCCGTTAAACGCGAAAAGTCAAAATGCCCTTTTACCGTCAGGAGGATGATCCCGGCGCCAGGATCATCGGGCAGCTCATAGTTTTCCCCAATATCCCAAATGTGGAACGCGACGCCGTTTTCATCACATACCTCTTTAATGCCTTCAAACATATCCGTAAAAAACGGGTGGTTTAGGATGCTCACTTCATGATTCTGATGGGCAAAATACAGGGTGCGCACCCCTTTAGAATCGGCTTGAGCCGGATTCTCATGGACGAAGCTCCCCTTCCCCCGGATCCTGTACACGAATCCTTCCTGAACCAGATCCGACAGTGCCCGCCTGGACGTAATTTCACTGGTGTTATACTCTTTCGCCAGCTCAATCTGCGTGGGGAGCGGATCATGCGGCTTGAGTTCTCCGGAGGCAATCTTTCGTTTAATATCGTTCATTATATATTGATACATCGGAGTCTTGTCCGACTTTTCCATATCCATGAAGCCATCACTCCTTACCAAATTGAGTTAAGTATACTTTAAACACGGTCACTCCTGCAAGCAAAAGGGCAGCCTCTGATCCTGGCGGAAAGAGAGACTGCCTGTAGGCGGCAGAACAGTAATATCATTTAGGGAGCGTCCGGAGACCGGATTCCTCCCGGCAACCCATGTTCCAGATCCGGCCATCCAAACCCCCTAAGTTTTTTTATAGGCTATACCGGCAGTATAATAGAATGAGCAGGTAGCTTTGCACACTTTCTAGCAGATTACGCACACTTCCTAATGATATATGTTACTTGATCGTCTGACACGACGATTCACGACAATAACAGAAGTGTAGCAAGGAGAGATGAAGATGACACATCCTTATCACCCCGTTCATTCACCTAATTTACAGCCTGAGTTACATCGCCCATGGTACAGTTGTCAGGAATATTCTCCGAGCAGGCACCTGGAATCTCATGTCGCTTCTTATTGGACAATGCATTTTCAACCCGTCCCCGATAAGCAAATCCACTGGATCATACCGGACGGCTGCATAGATATCGTCATTAATCTTTATTCCTCGTCCAGCCGGAAGGCCGCCCATGTTACTGGGTTGACAACTCGTTCAGAAGTGCTGCACTTTTCGGAAGCTCGTTCGTTATTCGGTATTAGGATCTATTCGGAAGCGGCCCGGGCCATTTTAAAGTTCCCCCTTTCGATGCTTCAGGGACAACGTGTTTTTCTGGAAGATGTTTGGGGTTTTGAAGGGTTGTATTGGGTCGAACAAATCCTCACTGCGGAGACAACCCCGGACATCCTTGCGATTGCCGATCGTCAATTAAGCAAAGTGTTAGCAGAGAGTAATGCGGTTACTCTCCCTTTGGTGTCTCAAAGTATGCAGATTATTTATCATAATAAAGGAAATCTATCCGTTACGGATTTAGCTGAGCAGGCCCACTTCAGTGAACGGCATCTCAGAAGGGCTTTCAAACAAGAATTGGGTTTAAGCCCTAAGGAGATGCTGGGAATCATCCGATTTCAAAGCACACTAAAAGAGTTCTATAAGAAAAACTACTCTAACTTGACGGATCTTGCGCTTCATTATGGCTATTACGACCAATCCCATTTTACGAATTCCTTTCCGCGCTATTTCGGATTGCCTGTTAGACACTTAACAAGATCGTGAAAGAAGTCCGTTTTTTCCTATTTGACGGCCGATCGTACGGATACAATGATGACGTAACATGAATTCATACGATGGGAGCTGGAAAGCATGGCAATTAAGCTGAAGAGAATTGGAATTTTCGTGGAAGAGATGAAACGGGCTTTGGATTTCTATCGGCTCTTGGGATTTGAAATACCGGCGAGTGCGAACGACGAACAGCATGTTGAGGTAGAATGCAACGGATTGATCTTGGCTTTCGATACGAGGGAAACGGTGCAGACGATTCTGGGCAGCGTAGATGAGCCGATTGGTAATCGAATGGAGATTGCTTTCCATTTAGACAGCCGTGAAACGCTGGATGAATCGTATCGCCGATTGACAGCGCAAGGATATATTCGGCAGCTTGAGCCGACCGATACGCCTTGGGGCGAGCTCTATGCTATTATAAAGGATCCTGACGGCAACTTGGTTAGTCTCGTCGCTTGATTCCTGATGGAGTGGAAAGGACTGGCCGAATAGTACTTATTTGAGCTTGACGGAATTAAGTAAAGGGCTGAAATTTTTCAGCCCTTTTCATCATGCTGCAGCTGCGCAGCTTATTAAATTGAATGTGCTTGTCGTTATCCGCTGCAATCGACCAATGGTGTTCGCTTTGGTGCTGCCTCAGTAACCGGAACCGTTCCTCGAACGTGGACATGATCCCGATCCATAGACACGGATATGTCGCCCAACCTTGGCGCCTCCCATGCCATTGGCGCGGGTATGCGAGCCTCAAAGCGGCAAATGCCGTCCTCATCCCTTTTCCACTGCGCACTGATTTTCCCGTAACGGGTGACCACCGACCCTTCTACCCACTCGACTTCCGTCACTACGTTGGGATTGAGCGTAACCTGATCATCTCCGGCCTTTGAAATATCAATCCCAAGCAGCTCCCTGTTCAATAAATACGTCGGTGATGCTCCCCAGCCATGGCATAGACTTACCGGAACAGCGTCCTCCAAATAGGTTGGCGTATGCCCAAGGTAGGGGCTTGGCGTAGTCGAAAAGGGGAGCGTCGGATCAAAGGTTTCCCACCAGGTTGTCGCACCCCGATCCAGCATATCGCCCCAATAATTTCGGATGATGCGTACGGCATCCGCAGCATAACCATAACGGAAAAGAGTCTCAAGCACGATATGATAAAAGAACGCTCCACGAATTTGCGGAAGCCGTCCTTTCAAGTAATACTCCTGCAAGAACACGGATATTTCCTCCTCATCCATGATTCCCGACCAGGCTGCCGCAAAATTGGTCTGTGCCGTGATACTGGAGGAAAGACCATCTCCATTCAAACAGTCTGCATAAATCGCCGTATTCGGTATCCGGAGCAGGTTCCGGACGGACTTGCGAAGCTCCGCCGCTTGATGCGTATAGGAATTCCCGCGCTCCTCATCCCCCAGCTCAAACGCCAGCGCGGCGGCCGAATGCAAAAATTTATAATAAAAGCAAGAGACGGCGGTTACGCGATCCTCCCGGTGGATTTCGTCCGACCAGTCAATAAAGCACCACATGCCGTCCCGATCTGCGTTGGCAAACAATCCGGCGTCATCTTCCTGCTCCGTAAACCACGCGGCAAGCTTCACGATATGCGGCCATAATTCCTCTAAAAAAGTCTGATCCTTCGTATAATCGTAATATTCGGCTGCACCAAACAGCCAATGCGCGCAAAAATCGGGCAGCAAATAGGCGTTCCGTTGCGGTCCGGTACCGGGTATGGAACCGTCGTCGTTTTGTATTTTCGCCGCCTGAAGCAATGACTTCCGGACGAGCCGGGGATCGTTGAACGTTTGATAAACCACTTTGGCCATGACAACCGAGTCAGCCACCCATAACGCACCTTCACGATAAGGGCAATCCTCAAAATGGTTCTGGCTGTTGACCATGGTCGTATACCGGCCGACTTCCCAAATCCGGTTCAGCTTATCATCGCTGCTGCGGAAATGTCCCCCGTCCTTGTACGGATAATGAACAAAACGGACTCGAAGGTCACAAATACGCACGGGAATGGGCGTCGCCATGACACCCACCTTAAGATAACGAAATGCACGCCTTCCGAACGGAGTGATCTTGTTTACGCCTTTGCGGAGGAGGTACGTATCCCTCAAATCCAATTCCAGTGACTCCCCATAAAACAGCTGCAGAACCCCGCCTTCACCGGCGATAACTTCAAGCTCCGGATAGCCGACGATCTCAGCTCCGAAGTCATAGGTAATCTGGGGGAAAGAGCCGGGAATCGAAGCGTCCATGACCACCGGTCCCCTTCCTTCCGCCGTGTCAGCAGCTAATTGCGCTTCCGGGGTTTGGATGGATCCGAGTAACGATTCAGCCGATACCACCGATACCGGGGATACCAAGTTCTCCTGCAGGTAAGGAATATCGCGCGAGACCAAGCGGGGCCAGGGGGAATCCTCCTGCTCTGCTGCTGCGATCACTTCCGCGGGCGGCCAGGAGGAATCGTCATAATCTTCGCATTCCCAGCCGTCTTCCCGGGACACATCCATCAATTCACGGTATCCGCCCCACATGTGTAGGCGGCTTACTCCTGTTTTCCACCGGGGGGACCGCCTGCATTTCCATTCGGAGCTGCTGGCAACCGTCAGCAGGCTTGCCCCTTGGTCGTCAGCGCCGTAAACGTCGAGCTGGCATATCAATCCGCCGGGCCCCTGCCGCTGCTCGGTAACGATTTTGTCTTTACCAAAATTGTGTGCGGCCACCGCAATGCAGTTCCGGCCGTTCCGGAGCAGTGCGGCAACGTCGTGCGTATCGAAAGACATCCATAACAAATCGGATGGCGCGGGGCCTCTGCCCGCTTCGATGCCGTTAATGTACAGCTTGTAGGATTGGTTGGCGGAAATCCGTACGAGCGCTTTTGTAAAGGGTACCGTCAGTTCAAAGGATTGGCGCGCTTCCACATATACGTTATTCTCATTCCCCGTTCCCTCTGCCCAAATCCATTCCGCTTTCCAGCTATCTCTATTCATCGCTTTACCTCCAGCTTGTGCTGATCTCAAGTATCCAGAAAATGAGTGCTTATGAATTATGATTCGTCGACCGATTTGTACACAAAGTTCAATCGTCCTTCCGGCGCCGTGTCGCCGTGCAAATAAAAGTCTGCGATGTCCCCTTCGTTCTGCATATTGTCCACCCACTTGAACTCGATCCATATTCCTTTCGCCCGGTCCTTCGGAGCTTCATCGCCCCGAAGCTGTGCGAGCGGGATTTCAACATACATTTCATTCCCCGAAACGAAATAACGGATCTCTGCCGACGCTTTCCAATTCCAACCCCCAGTGCTGTGTTCCAACAGCGCCTTGGAACGGTCTATGACTGTCCTGTTCACAATGTAATGGTACCCCTCCCATCCCGGGCTATGTTGTCTCCGGTTACGGATGAGCAGCATCATCCAGTGACGGTCCGTATAATGGGTGATGGGATCTTTCGTTTTTGCGTAAAAATAAAGACAGTGATCCGTATGTGCGGCTTTCAGGGTAACCAAATCATTTCTGCCCGTGTCTTGAAAATAATGATAACTCCCATATCCGGCATGATCCCGGCGCATCGTATCCCCTTCAAAGTCCCTGTACAGCTCCGGTACAGACGGCCATGCCGTAAAGTCCGGCTCTGCAGCCAGGAAGGTTCCGCTGTCCACCGGTTCGGACATGCCCTTGTAGCGGCGGATATCACCGATCAACTGCATATAATAATGGTCTTGATACCCGCCCCTTCATCGGCTCGATATCCCGGCTGAATGCAAGCGTAGCTTGATCAACGAACAAAACCGGCCGATCCGTTGTTCCCTGCAGGCGCATGGCGATCCACTCGTTCCAGCCGGTAACGAAAATGATCTGCGGGTCCTCGTCAATAGCAAACTCCCATTGTTCGGCGATATTCATGCCCCGATGAATGGATTCGTACAGATCAGCCTCCGGTTCCTCCATCCCTTCGTGATAACCTCTCCCCCAATTGTCCCCGTACCCGTAAAAGGGCGTATCGCTCATGGCTACACTGGGATGCTGCGCGACGGAAACGTTGATCACTTCCTTCTCCCCTTCATCATTAAAAAACACCCGCTGCGGCCGCTGAAATTCGATCCATGGAAAACCGTTTACCTTCGCTTCTTCATTCGGCCATTGATTTAGGCGAAAGGTGAAAAACGCCTGCTGTTCCTCCGTGCATTCCGCCGGATCACCAATGATCAAAGGGTTGCCTTTCCAGTGAAACCATAGATGCTTATAGCGCCCCGGTTTGTATATATCTTCGTACAATTCCGCAATCGTTGTTCCTGAATCCGTGTTCGTGTAAAAGGCAAACTGCGGTACGGTAAAGCCTTGTCCCCATACCTCGTCCAGCACGCGAAACAATACGTCGTATACCTTCTTGTACGTAACGGCATTAGTCGTGTCAAACACGATAAAATCCACGCCCGCACTCGTCAGAAGCTGCACGTGTCTGCGAAGCACCCAGGCATCGTCATTCAGATAATAGCCATACAAAGGCTCGCCCCAGAAGTGAAATGCATTTTCCGGCCCCCAGGCGGGGTGGGCTGGATCCCATACCGCTTCAGGATATTTAGCGAGAATTTCGCTGTTATCAAAAGGGCCTGACGTTCCGTGCTGCCCCAGCCACAGAAAGTAAAATAAACCTACGTATCTGCCTTCGCGCCTCGGCCCCGTTTCTGCCCGCGTTGGAAGCTCCCTTCCCAACCCGTCAATGCCTCCCCATTGATCGGCGTGCGTTCGACTCACATGATTCCGCATCCTTTCTGCTCTTCCCAACGGATCCGTGTCACACATAGGCGGCTCGACCTCCATTAACGAATATCGTAAGCAATTATTTCTAAAATTAAGTATTCTTATTAATTATATAATATACTTTATACGAGTCGTTTACAACTAAATATACATTAGACGAAGCGATACTAAAACTTAATACTGTTCTTTTTGATGTAGCTGGTTCAGATGAAGGATAACTGCTCGATATCAAAAAAAGACTGCGGCACTCTACCGAGCACCACAGTCATTTCTATATAAGTTGAGAACTTTGAAATGGATGATGGGAGCAAGTACGTAATATGTTCCTATAATCGCTCTTGTGTCGGATTTCTTGATTTTATTGAAGGAATCACGCTACTCCCTTGCTTATATCACTCCAAAGGAAAAGTGAATTCACGGGAATCATAGTCCAACGACAATGTCAGATCTTTTTCATTTATTGGAGCATATCGGGTGATCTCCAAGGTGATGTTCTTACTCATCGCTGTTCCAACGTCGCCAAGATCAATACTTCCCGGGGATGCCTGAATTCCTTGGGGGAACTCCACCCTCAGCTTCTTGTTCAGCTTTTGGGATCCGAGGTTGGTGACCGTGACGGTAAGCTTCGCCCCAACCTCAAGCTTGGGCGACAGCTGTTGTACCGAGATTGCCAAGTTAGGTGAATGAGGATCATATTTCACTTTTTCGGCAAAACGGGCTTCATCCACTCGGAGCTCTCCCGTCAACGGGGCTCCTCCCTCGGAGCGCACCCAGATCTTCACCCGGTCAACGGACTGCGCTCCCTTCCAATCCCCAATCGGAAGAGAAACCAGCTGCCATCCCTGGGACAGATCCAGCTTAGCAGTTCCTTCGATCCGGTCGAATCCGCTGTACACAATAATCTTCGCCTCATATGCCTTTTCCGGATTCACATCGGCCAGCCGAAGCGCGGCTGTGAAATATGGTGTTTTTCTGGCATCGACCGGCTCCGTGAACTGTTTCTGCACGCCGGCCCAATTTTTCGCGTACGGGCTGTTGAATCTGGCTGCCAGGTAGCCCGTTCCGTTGAAGGCATCGCCGGAAGCTTTGCTCACTTCCTGCACCTCATCCGATGCGGCATAGCCGTCGGTGCCGGATTCAAACCCGCTTCCTTCCCTTGGCTTCTGCACGTCACGAATATAATCGAGGCCACCGATCGAGGGAATCGTCCGGTCCTGAAGCTGGCCGGGATCAAAATTCGGAATCGCTTCCCGCCAATCCGAAATCCCGATGATCGGCTTGGCAAACTCGGTTACTTCCAGCGAGCGGGACGTATCGATATATTTAAAGACATCATAAATATATTTCGGTTGATCCGGCGTCACGACGCTGTCTGGGGTATGGGTCCACAAGCCGAGATTAAGCCCGCCCTCCTGTCCATGGTCAACATGCCGGTGAAGGATGAAAGCGTCAATGCCATCCAAAAACTTCACTTTATAATAAGCATAGGCATAAGCGGCGGCCTGAAGCTTCTGATGTTCTTCCGAATTGGTCAAGCTGTGGAAGCCTTGCTCCGACAGGATGATTCGCCGCATCTGCCCGTTACGGAGAAGCTCCGGCTGCTTCATATAATCCACAAGAACGCCCAGGTTTTTAAACGTAATGCGCTGGGTGTCAAACGAATCCGTTGCCGTGGCATCATTCCAGAAGCGCGGGTTGAACAAATCTTCCGGGTAAGGATGCGCGGCAATGTTCCAGGCGAAATCGCCTTCTTTACGCGACAATTCCGCCATTTTATCGACAATGACCTTGTTATCGTATTTCCAAAGAGAAGCATCGTCCAGCTTTTCATTCCAGAAATGATCCAAAGATACATACGTTCTGGCGTTGGCGTACTCGCTTTTGACGATGGTGTCGATCAGCCGGAAGGTCTGGACATACTCCCGGACGTAGGCATCCACCTTTTTAGGCCCCATATTGTTCCAAACTTTATTCTGGCCGACTTCATTGCCGACGATATAATTGACGGCTCTCCCGTATTGTTCGCTTGGCATCGAATAACGCTGCGCCATGAACTTGGTAGCCGCCTTCACGTATTTTACGCCCATGTCATTACTCGTATTGAGCGCATATACGGTCCCTCCAGGCTCGGAGTCCGGATGGATCAGGAACTCATTGGGTGAATCGGGATCCTTGATATCATACATAATTAAGATCAGGGAGACGATAATGCCGTTGTCGGACAAGCTTTTGATGGCGTTATCCATGCGTTCGATCCGGTCTTTGCGGAAATAGAAGGTTTCCCCTTCAAGGTCGTAAGATATCGTATTATCCGGATGGTTATTAGATTTGTACATCAGTTCGTTGTAGCTTACATTCAGAGCGGCATGGCTGATCCCAAGCTCCTGGGCGTCACCCGTCATTTGTACCTGAAGCCCCTTGATGCTTTGCGCCTCCGGATAGGGCTCGGTGTTGCGAGCGGTGGCTTCCGGATTGGTGATATACTGCGGAGCGTCCATTGGGGTGTATGTGCCGTCTTCCGCACGGAACGCAACGGCGAATTTGGAGTAGAGACGGCTCCGCTGCCCGTCGTTCGCAGCCGTCTCGAACCGGAACGACTCGCTCAGAGCCGTCTGTGCAAGAGGCGTCTTGGCTGAATGCACATCCTTCGCATCCTCGTAGGTCGCCAATTCAAACAGCTCCAGCTGCCCTTCGGGATGAGCAGTCACAAAATCTGGGTTAACCGTTCCTTCCACGATGATCCTGCCGTCCTGATCTATTCTGGCTTCCGCTTTCCCTGCATACGGCTGCTCCATTTCCGGCAGCTGCCTGAAGCGAATCTGGTCCAGCTTGATCGTGCCGGCTGCTGCTTCCGGAATGATGCGGAATGCGGTGACGATGCCCTGCCACCCGGGATGATCCGAGAAGTTAAAATCTTGCGAGAAGGTGCCGCTGGCCGGAACGGTGAACGATTTCACCTGATCGTCAGACCACGCTCCCCCTTCGGTCCGCCACTGGATTTTCAATTCCTGAGCGCCCGTCTCGTTCGTCATGTCGATCGTCATGCCGTTCCTCTGCGTAGTATCGATCTTGATTTCCGGTGATTCGATGTATCCGCCTTCAGCCTCCATGCGGTATGCCAATGCCCCGTCCTGTGCCTGAACCGAGCCGTTCAGGGCGGTGAAGCCTTCAGTTTCCCCTTCCTGATTAAACCCAAGATCAATCACGTTCGTCGCACAGATGTAATCGATCTGAAAGCGCCCATCCCAGGAGTCATATCCCGGCTGCCCCGGCTGCACATTTTCCAAATCGAAATTTTGCATAAAGGATATTTCCATCTTGGTGACGGCATGTTTGCCTCCCCAATCCCCCAGACGGATAAAGACCCGTTTCCATTGGTCCGGGCGGATATGGGCGATGCTCTCAAATTCGTCATCTCCACTGAACAATTTCACCTTCAACACATAGTCTGCAGAGGCCTGCCAACCCCAGCTATCTGCCGCAAAAGCCAGGAAACGGTAGGCGGACAGGTCCTTCGGCTGCTCGTATTCCGTATAGATCGTGCGCCATTCATACACTTTGACCGGGTCCGGGATCTGTTCCAGAGCACCGGTTCCCTCATAAGGCGAGTTCGGGCCGTTAAGTATACTTGTCACATACTTGACCTCTTTGGTGTTCGTACCCGCTTTCCATGACGCTACATCTTCGGGCGTGTTGAAATCGTGGAGGACGAGGGCTGGAATCAAATCCTGGCCTGTGAGGACATGATCGGACTGTGGAAGATCCGGTATATACGGACCTGCGAGCACCTTGAATACCGGAACAAGCTGAATGAGCATGACCACGGACAAAATACCTGATAACAGTCGCAGACGCACTTTGTGAACCTCCTTTATCATTTATATTCGGTATGTATTTTATATTTTAAGTATTCTTAATACAATCATTATTTTTCAATGTATACTTAAATAATTCTCCAGGCCTATTCGTTTCGATCCTTTTGACAGGATTCGCTTTATTCAAGCAATTCTCTGCGTTTTTTGCGAAAGTTTGTCTCATAAAAAAGGAGTGTATCCTAAAAGGTCCGAAGACCCCAGAATACACTCTCGTTACACGGGCAAAGCACAAGAACTTACCCCTGTAGATTAAAATTTCAGCGACAGTCGCGGATCTTATCAAGGGATGTTCAGAATGGCTCTTAGACAAACCTCACCTGATTCCGCATGCCCATCAGCTCCTCAGTCGCTTCGGCAATCATGCGCACCCCTTCATCAATCCATTCCTCTTTCACCTGGGACACGCTGATACGGATCACGTTGTTACTGGCCGCCTCCGCCATATACATGCGATCAGCAGGATCCACCAGTACATGCTTGTGCTTTAGATGCTCCGCAACCTGCACAGCCTTGAGTGGGGCAGGCAGCGTAATCGTAGAGTAGAAGCCAGACGCGGCTTGGGAGAAGCTAGCCAGCTCGGTCAGCCAGGTCCGGTACGCTTCCTGCAGAAGAGCTGCTTTTCGGCTGTACAGCTGCCTCATCCGTTCGATATGCATGTCAAACATCCCGCTTTGAAGATAGATCTCAAGCGCGCCCTGCATCAGCACGGGAGAGTGCACATCGGCCGCGGATTTGGCCCTCGTAAAAGACTCGTGCAGCTCATCCGGCAAAACCGCCAAGCCTAATCGCAATCCGGGCAGCATCACCTTCGAAAAACTCTTTACATAAATCACCCTGCCGGACGGGTCAAAAGCAAACATCGGATCGGATTTGGCGTCGGTATCCAGATCGCCCATATAATCGTCTTCGACGATATAGACGTCGTATCGCTGCGCCAGCTCGACGATCTTCCTCCGGGCAGCATTGGTATGACTGCAGCCTGTCGGATTATGAAACCGGGTGACCGTATAGAAAATCTTGATATCGTTATGCTTGAACAGTTCCTCTAAGCGCTTCAAATTGATGCCGCCTTCCCCGACCTCAATCCCCACCGCGGATATCCCAAGCTGACGGAGAGACTCCATCATGCCGGGATGTGTGGGTTGTTCCACACAGACACGATGTTTCGCATTGGGAAAAGGAAGGGCTAAGAGCAAGTGCAGCGCCTGTTGGGAACCAGTGACGACAAAAATCCGCTCAGGCACCGTGAATACCTGCAGCCCCTGCAAATGCCTGGCTAACTGAACCCGCAACGAGTACAACCCCTGAACGTCCGAATACGAAAACATCTCTTCCTTGTAACGCTCAACTGCCTGGTTGATGCAGTGCTGAAAATCTCTGTAGGGCATTGCATGCCGGTCGGGGCCTGCAGCTTGAAAGTCAATGATGCGGTGCGCATGCTCATCAACCGGTCTGCCTTGACTCTTTCCGCCTTCAACCACGTAATAACCGCTCTGGGGCACCGAATAAATCCAATGCTTTTTTTCAAGTTCTCCGTATGCCTTCAGGATGGTATTTTTGCTGCAGCCGAGGTCTTGAGACAAGGACCGGATCGATGGCAGCTTGCTCCCTGGGGGCTGCAGCCCCTTCTGAATCCGCTGGACAAATTGTTGGACAATTTCCTCGTATAGCACGTGATCACCCCCTCCTGCGCAACTGTACGGGTACAGTTAATGAAAAGCTATGTGCCTATCTATCCTCAATTCTCTTATACTCGACACAACACGACATAACCGTGTTGCCATTATGCTGAATCGAGAGGAGAAATGCAAGATGAAACGAATCCGATATACGGCTGCACTGCTCGTCATTCTTCTACTGACCGTCACTCTTCCACTCGGCGGTACCGTGAATGCACAAAAAGGGAAAGCAGTCATCAAGAAGTTTCAAGCCGAGCAGCAGTTCCACGGCGTTCCGGGCACCACCGTGATCAAGAACCTGAGGACAAATCAAGTACACATTTACAACATGGACCGGAGCCGGAAGCGATTCACGCCGGAATCGTCCTTCAAGGTGCCCAACGCGCTGATTGGTCTGGACGAACATGCTGTAGCCGATGAATACGAAGTCAAGCGATGGGATGGTGTGATCCGTTCGTTTGATGAGTGGAATCGTGACCATACCTTGGCTTCGGCGATGAGGCATTCCGCCATCTGGTACTATCAGGAGATGGCACGGGATATCGGCACAACAGCCATGCAGCAGAATTTGGACCGCATCCATTATGGGAATCAGGATATCAGCGGCGGAATCGACCAGTTCTGGCTGAACAGCAGCCTGAAAATATCCGCAAGGGAGCAGGCACAGTTTATAGAGGAACTTGTGGAGGAAACACTGCCCTTTCAGGAGCAGACTATGAAAACCGTCAAACGGATCATGATCGATAACGAACAGGACGCATACACCATCCATGGCAAAACGGGTTCGAGGTTATCCGATATGGGCCTCGGTTGGTATATCGGATATGTGGAAACCAGACAGGGTGATTGGGTGTTCGCAACCAATGTGGACAGCAGCGGGGCGACGGCCAAGTCCATCACGCTGGAGTGTCTGAAACGGCTCAAAGTGCTATGAGTTTCTTTTCTGTGATTTATGGGATACTGCTTCTGTTCTGGGCTTTGTTTGTCATCTGGGCTTACCGAACACAGCAGTCGCTTCGAATAAAGCTTGGTACCCCACTTTTGTTGTTCCTCATAAGCTTGAGCGCATTCCAGTTGTCTTTTGCTAGGATACCGGTGTTTCTGGTGCTGGTGCAGCTGCTTGAAACCTCACTCCGTACAGCGATACTGGTAGGGATGATCGAGGTTGGACGATCGGTTTTTCAAAGAAAGATTGACTTTCGGCTTCTCCTGCTCGGAGTAATGCTGGCTGGCTTGATTCTATTACATGTTTATTTGAGACGAGTGATGTAACTTCCATTATATTATTAACCTCTAGATTAACTTAAAAGTGACGCACTGTTCATAAAAAACCCTTCGTCCTTGATAGACGAAGGGTTTAGCTCGCATACCTTCACAAAGCATCCACCGACTTGTGATCCACTCTCGCTTCATTTTTCTTGAGCTCCTCAATCACCGATGTCAGAAACGCGAGCGCCAGTCCTTGCCCCCAGCCCTGGGCCCATTTCCTGTCGATGCCGAGGTATCCGGAGATGTCATTCATGACAGCGGTGCCGCCCGATACGTTCAGCACGCGGCCGTTGCCGGCAATGTTCGCCAGCAGGCCGTCAAGCGCCTTCTGCACATATTTTGCGTGCAAAGGATTGCCTTGGGTTACCATGGCCGCCCCGATGCCCGCCGTGGCCGATACCTCGCCGTAAGCTTCCGGATAATCCAGAACCGTTCCCCACAGGCCGTCTTCCTTCTGGAGCTTCTTAATCGCGGCTAGCTGATCGCGCAACGAGCTCCAAATATGCATCATTGGGGGATATAGGTACCCTTCCGGCAGAATACGTGCCGCGCGGGCCATCGTATAGGCAGCCCAAGCGTTCGCCCTCGCCCAGTAAATGCCTGACATGTGGTCCTGTTTAATATGGTTGTAGCCGTGATACCAAAGGGCGTCATTGTCGTCCTGCAAGTAGTTGATATGCCAGAAAAATTGATGCAGGGCGTCGTTAATGAGGTGTTTTTTATCAAACATTATACCTGCACGCAGCATGAAGTATGCCGCCATGAACAGCGTATCCGCCCAACACTGCTCCGGAAAATCGTTCCCCGACGATACCGTATGCTGCAGCACCCGATCGCCGAAACGCAGTGCATCATTCTCCAGGTAATCGAGTTTGCTGTGAATGATCTCCGCATACTTCTCATCTTTTGTCTGCTCGTATAGCGTGAGCAGCATGTGACCCATGGCGCAAGTATTCACCGTCCAGTCCGGGAGACCGGCTTCGATATATTCATCCACCCATCCCTTCATCCTTTCAAGGTAGGCCTGCTCGCCGGTTACTTCAAATGCTCTGCTGACGCCATAGTAAGCGACGCCTCCCGGCCAATCCCACGTCAGGTCCATGTCGAACGTGTACGATGCCACTCGTCCGACGAATTGCTCCAAATCGCTTAGGTTTGCGTTTATTTTCATCTCGGTTCATCCCCTATTCTCGTAATAGAGCCGTGCGGTAACCAGGAACCCTTAAGGTGTAACTCTGCCAAGCCTGAAAAGCTAGCTACCATGAGACGTTATGTTACCGATTGAGCGTGACAATCCATACATCATGTCCCATCAGTTCCGCTTTTCGCCCAGGCAATCACATTGAGCGTCACGACGTCTATACCAGCCAACTTGAACATACGTAAATCTTCGTCCCAGACCGGTTTCTCCCATTGATCCGGGTTGTAATCTCCGCCATACCAAATTTTCGCCTTTTTCGTATTGATCAACTTGTCACACCTCAATGTATATGATAAAACTGCAATGGATAACCCTATCTTAATGGCTTATGATATCTGTAAAAATATAAAATTCGGGATATTTTATATAAGAATATGGAGGTTTTTATAAGATGCGCCGAGTCGTTCCCGCCTTCCCATCGGAGCTGCTGCCCCTGCAGCTGGAGACGATTGGGATCAAACCCGACCAGGAGACCATAGCAAGACCCTCGGGCTATCCCTATTTCCATTGGCTTCAGACATTACATGGAGAGGGAGAACTATCGATTAACGGGTACACGTGGAAAATGACGGAACGATCGGGCGTTCTGCTCGCCCCGGGGACGCCTCATCGATATGAGCCCAAAGGCGGCGGCTGGCAGACCGGTTATATCACTTTTCATGGAAGTATCGCCGCCAGTTTCGTCCGTTCCCTCGGCTGGAGTGCCGCCGAGTGGTTTCAATGGGAGGCCGGCCATGATCCGATAACCGACCAGCTAAAAGGCATGCTGGCGTTCGCCGAATCAGGCGGCGATCCGTCGGGATGGCGGTATTCCGCGGATTTATACCGATTTCTTACGCTGCTTCGTACGGACGCCCGCACGGACAAGCGGCCGTCCATCTCGAAGCGGCTGGACCGGGTTCAAGGCCTGCTGAACTGGCTGGAACACGAATTCGCCAACCCGGAAATCGGCTTGGCGGAGATGGCTGCGCAGCTGGGCATCGGTGAACGGCAGCTGAATGAAAGATTTCGCGATCTGTTCGGGATGACGGCTTATGCCTATCTCATTCAGCTAAGGCTCCGCAAGGCGAAGGAATGGCTGCCTTACCGGCCCGATTGGACCGTGCGCCGCATCGGAGAAGCGGTGGGGTTCCGCGACGCGAGTCACTTCGTGGCTACGTTTCGGCAGAAGGAAGGCATGACGCCGGAGACCTACCGAAAGCTGTACGGCCCGGGGTCTGACCCGGAACGTCGACTGGACAACTAGCCGTAGGCGGATCAAAGGTAGATAATACCAAAAGAGCTCAGCTGAACGCTGAGCTCTTAGCCCTTCCCTCCACTGCAGATTCTAGTTGGAAGCCCCCTCCTCCCGGCGGTACCACGGAAGCCTGGACAGAGAAGCATCAACTTCTATTTCACACGGCCCAGTTACACGCGACCCGTCATCCCCATACCAAGTCCCTGAAGGGAATGCGATTGTCCTGATCGCCGCCCCTTTCTGGAGAACCGGGGCGACCAGAATATCATCACCAAGCATAAATTGATCGGTGATTTGCTCGAAGCCCCCTTCCGGGAAAACGTATGCCATATGACGCATGATCGGCTCACCCGTTTCGGCGGCATGACGGGCTAACGCAGCGATTTCGTCTCCCATCCGGAAGTGCAGCGTTGCAGCTTCGATACATAAGTTCAAATGCGCTTCATCCAGCACCCGCCATGGTGCTGTAGAAAATTGCATCATGGGAAACAAAGCGGAGCACTGCGCGTACCGGACAAAAAGCTCAGCATCCACCTTGAAATCCGGGCGAATTAAGTCCTCGTATTGGCCGCCCCCGACCATATCGGGGCAGTTGAAGGCATATCCGATCAGTCCTTGAGCAAGTCCATTCGGAATCAGACTGGCTAATCCGTCGTTGCCCCAGCTGTGGTTCTTATCGCTCAAGCGCTGAACAAGCGGCTGGCCGGCCAGCTTCCAGCATGCCCGGTATTCGTTAAAGGCATAGCGGAGTCCGAGACGCGCCCAAGCTTCTGTCTGCTCATTCGGCGTCACCCGCCGATAGCTGATGTCCTCCGGCTTGTAATACTGAGGATCTCCCGCGTCCAGCTTAAAGCCATCGATCCCGTACGTTTCAACCAACCGGTCCAGCTCACCCGCAAACCAGCTTACCGCCTCCGGATTTGAGCCGTCGAGAACGGCGCTGAACCCGTTCCACCATTCGCGAACAACCGGTCTCCCATCCGGATTTTTCAGCAAATATCCCCGCCTCTTCAAGTCGCGGTATACCTCGCCGTCCGGACTGAAGAACGGACATACCCACAGGAGCACGTGAAACCCAAGCTCATGAAGCCGGTTCACCATCCCCTGGGGATCGGGAAACCGTCCCGCATGAAACTTGAGCGTACCGTAGTCTTCATGCCAATTGTCGTCAATCATGAGGATGCCTGGCGGCAGCCCATGGGACAATATGTTTTCAGCGTAGGCGATCACCTTGTCCTGCGTTGGATGATAGCTCATCTCCATCCACGTATTGTATTGGGGCACGGTAAAAAACTGCAAATCCGGAGCACGGCCGGCAGGAGAAAAATACTTCTGTGAAGCAAGGCGGTACGCATCACGGAGGGTGCTACCCCCTTCCTCGACCTTTATGTTTTCTTCCTTTCCTTCAATAACAAGTACTCGGCCGTCAAAGGAAAACCGGTACGGTTCCTCCGACCAAACCAGTCTCCCCTTATTGGAGAGAAGCAGCGGCGCTGCTTGATTATAGGCTGCATCGCCATATAAATCGCGTGAATAGGGCTCGCTACCAAACGGCATGAAGGTTCCATCTTGGACAGCTCCACCCCACCAGTATTCATTTTCCCTTAGATCTATCCTCACCGTTGCTTTATACTTCTTGTCCTCCATAGGTTCACCCACTTTGTTCTTGATACCTCGATCTTATGCGTGATCAATGACAAAGACAATCTAAAAGTATTGCGCTATACTATAACAAAATTGACTTCATGATCGCGGAGGTCACGACATGGTATCCCCTTCATCCTATGCTTTTCGAAGCGACGATCATTCAATATTGACATTAGATTCGGTCGGTTGGCAGATCATCCAGAGCGCGGAGTACAGCTTTGCAGGCGAGGATCGTCCGGATTGCGGGCACGTCATTTTTCAATATACGCTTAACGGCCAAGGCATCCTGGATTATGAGCAGCAGCGCTTCACACTGCACCAGGGAACAGGATTTCTGGTCAAAGTTCCAAGCAGACACCGATACTATTATGCAGACAACGGAACGCCCTGGGAGATTCTATGGCTTAACTTGAGAGGGGAAGAAGCAAACCGGATTTGGGATCTTGTTATCGGGCAAGAAGGGCCCGTCATTCACAGAGATGCTGACTCTCCCTTAATTATAGGTCTGTGGAAGCTTCTAAGCATGATCGCTGAGGAGAACGTTATTGATAAATATCAACTGTCCAGTACTGTCTATGAGTGGATGCTTACTCTAGTCCAGACGAGCAGAGAAATAAACAAAGACATCAACGAGAACTCCATCTCCATCCTGCTGAAAGCCAAGCGTTTCATGAAGGAGCATTATGCTTCCCCAATAACGCTGGACATGCTCTCCGAACACTGCGGAGTGAACAAGCACTACTTATGCAGGCTGTTCCAGAAGTCGGAGCAGTCCTCCCCCCTTTCTTATTTGCGAGACCGGAGGGTTGAAGCCGCAGTCACCTTACTTCGGACCACAGATCTGCCGATCCAGGATGTTGGCAAACAATGCGGCTTTGAGAGCCCCAGCTACTTCGGCAAGGTGTTTCGTGAATATATGTCCATGACACCCAAAGAATATCGAATGAAGAAGTTCGAGTTTCCTTATGATGCAATCTATTACCATGAATAGCAAAAGGGAAGCACAAAGAATAACCAAACAAAAATCCCCGGAAATTTTATTTCCGGGGATTTTCTGTGCTCAAGCGTACAGTTCCCTTGACTCTTGTGATTTCGTCGTCCGGATTGATGAATAATATACAAATAATATTCCTTGACAAGAATATTCCCCATAAGGTATATTTAAAACAACAAAACGACATCATGATAAAGGAGATGAGATTGAACAAGAGCCATCCCATAACGAGGTGAAGCACATGCCAAGGCAGAATCCGGTAATGGATATGACAACGCTGAGCGCTTTGGCCGAACCGAATCGTATGAGAATCGTTGAACTTTTACGCGATGGTCCTCTGACCGTTGGTGAAATCGCCGACCGTTTGAGTCTTCGCCAGCCCCAAGCCTCGAAGCATTTAAAGATGCTTAGCGATAACGGGATTGTAGAAGTAAAGGCCGAAGCCAACCGCCGAATCTACAAACTGCGGCCCGAGCCCTTCCATGCACTGGAATCTTGGGTGGAATCCTTCCGGCATGTCATGGAAGACAGATTCGATAATCTGGATGAATACTTGCGTAAATTGCAAAACAAGGACAAATCAGAACTGTAAATTAAATCTGTTAAGGAGGAATTATAAAATGTCAAACCATGCTATTGTTTCGAAAGTAGAAAACGACCGGGTACTGGTGCTGGAACGTGTATTCGAGGCACCGCGCGATCTCGTGTTTCAAATGTTTAAAGAGGCTGAACACCTCAAGCATTGGTGGGGGCCCAAAGGATGGGAAATTCCTGTTTGCAACGTCGATTTTCGGCCGGGTGGCGTTTGGCACTACTGCATGAAGTGCGTCGACCGGAACCAAGGCGAATTTTACGGTATGGAATCTTGGGGCAAAGGCGTTTACAAGGAAATCGCCGAGCCGGAGAAAATTATCTACACCGATTACTTCTCAGATGCCGAAGGCAATGTAAATGATACACTGCCATCGACCGAAATCACGTTGGAATTCGTCGATTTAGGAGGCAAGACGAAGCTGATCAACCGTGCGGTGTATGCTTCCGCAGAGGCGCTCAAAACGGTTATGGACATGGGCATGCTGCAAGGCATCAGCGAAACTTGGGATCGCCTGGAAGCTCGTCTGATCGAGTTCAAGTAAAGAATTATGGGTACAGCCGCCTGGCTTTAGAGCCGGCGGCTGTTTTGCTTTCGCAGAATACACCAGCCAAATCCGCTGCATTTCAGGTGAAGGTTACTAGATTTTAGGGTTGGTCTCTCCGAGGAGTCCCGGAAGGTATAATCTTCCTTCACGATCGGGTGCAAATTTCTTGGCGCTTTTTAGACTTCAATCTGAAACGCCAATCCAAACAAGACGTAGAACCCAGAGTATGCATCTTTACAAATAGGTAGGAAACAGACCGAACGCGGATGCCCGATTAGAGCGCATCAAGCCGGGGAGTTTTATACAAAATGGAGGGGAATCATTTGTTCACCACAAACAAAGCATTGCGCTTTGGCATGCTTATCGTATTACTGTTTTTGATTATTTTCTTAGGTTCCAAAGTAAGTTTCGTATTTCGTCCGATCATTGCATTAATCGAGGTAGTCGCCATCCCGCTGCTTCTATCCGTATTTTTTTACTATTTGCTCAGGCCGCTGGTGAAGTTAATGGAAAAATATAAAGTTAACCGGACCTTGGCCATTTTGATTATTTACGTCATTTTCGCGCTTGCCATCGTCTGGTTCATTACTAGCAAATGGCCAGTGCTATACGGACAGTTCATAAGCTTTTTAGATAATGTCCCAAGTCTCTTGAGTTCCGTAGGGGAACAGATCAATGAGCTTGAGAAGAACGGATTCCTCGCTTCCTTATTTCCGGCCAATGAAAGCAATGGACTCTCATCCATCACCAATTACTTAAACAAAGGCTTTTCTTTCATGTCGAATTATTTAGGCGGTTTGTTTTCGTTTGTGTCTAATTTTACGATTATCCTGTTCACCTTCCCTATCCTCCTGTTTTTCATGCTAAAAGAAGGAGAGAAGTTCGGAAATTTACTTGTGCGCGCAACGCCAACCCGTTATCAAAACGATTCCCGTGAGATCGTCACAGGAATCGACCATATGTTAAGCGGATTTATCGTCGGAAGAGTGATCGTCAATCTTTCGTTGGGCGTCTTAATGTATATCGGCTTCCTGATTATTGGCTTACCCTATGCTTTCTTGCTTACGGTCATATCCGTCATTGCAAACTTTATTCCGTTTGTCGGTGCCATCCTGTCTGCGATTCCGATTGTCATCGTAGGGCTGACGCAATCGCCGGCGACGGCTATATGGTCGCTTGTCATCATACTGGTCGCTCAGCAAGTTCAAGATAACTTGATCGCTCCCTATGTATTCGGTAAAAAGCTGGATATTCACCCCCTTACAACCGTAATCCTTGTCCTTGCTGCCGGCAATATCGGGGGAATCATCGCGATGATTGTTATCATTCCTGTTTATATGATGCTGAAAATCATTGCGGTTCGCCTATTCTCTCTATTTTTCAAAGAGAAATGGATGAAACTGTAACATCAACCCAGTGATCTCAGTGGGGCTTCTTTTTTGTTTGCTTTAATCACCCAGAATCTAACAGAAAATAAATTGAAAAAAACTTTGAGCGCCGTCATAATGAAAAAAGAACCGGTAAATTTCAGCTATATATCATTCAAGTAAATTTATTGCATTTTTCTCGGTAAAGTAGGGGGATTGATTTGACGAAGTTATCCTTAATCTCGGAGTCTAAAAAGAGATGTGAAAAGCTAGGTATTGATCCACAGGGGATTCCCTCCTTTACTAACTTTTTATCAGAAAGCGATTTGAATCTAAAACGGGCAGAATACGAGGAAATACTGTCCGTCATTGATTTCTTTGTTCATAAGTTGTTGGAGCTCATGAAAGGGCTCCCGCTGCTCATCCTGATTACCGATGAGAACGGCTGCATACTGGAAATGGCCGGGGATGAAGCGATCAAGACTGTGATTCAGCAATCGGGCATTAAAGTTGGCCTCGTGTTCAATGAACACGAAGCGGGAACCAACAGCATTAATTTGGTTTTGGATCATCGTGAGCCCATTCAACTTGTCGGGGACGAGCATTATTATGAATTTTTATGGTCCTCGGCCTGTTATACCGTACCCTTTCAATATACAGATATCTCCAATTTGCTTGGAACCATTACGATCATGACGACGATCGACCAGCACAACCCCTTTTTACTGGCGATGCTATGCACGGTTGTCGATTCGATCGAAAGAGAACTGCTATTGAAGAAGCAAAACAGACGATTGCACATACTGAATCAGGTGGTCATCGAAACGACAAGAAACGGCATTATTATTACGGATCGGGATGGAAACATTACGGAGTTCAACAAGTTTGCTGAAATTTTAACCGGTGCCAAAAAGCAGGATGTCATCAATAAACCTATTCCGAATGCCAAAACAAACGACTTCATTAAAGAGGTCCTTCAAACGGGGAAAGAGTATGAAGATATGGAATTCATGCTGCGTCCTAAGATGGGACAAGACGAGCGGGTCTGCCTGTTTGACGCCTTCCCTATTCGTGATGAGAATATGCAGATCATGGGCGCATTCGCACAGTTTCGGGACATCACGGAGCGTTATCATACGCAAAAGCAAATCAATTATTTAGCTTACCATGACGATTTAACCGGTTTGCCTAATCGAAGATTTTTCACCGGGCATATTGGTGAATTGCTGAGACAAGGGGGGAAAGAAAACCGTATCTTTGCCGTCATGTTTCTCGATCTGGACAGTTTCAAGAAGATTAACGATACGCTGGGTCATAACAACGGCGACGTGCTGTTGCAGATGGTTGCCGAGCGTCTGAAAGCTTGCTGCCATGGTTCGGACCAACTGGTATCCAGAATGGGCGGGGATGAATTCACGATCCTCTTGGAAGAGATTACGGATCAGACGGAAGCCATTCAGGTTGCGGAAGAGATTATTAGAGCATTCGAGAAACCATTTGCAGTGGACGGCTATGAGTTATATATAACAGCCAGTATCGGTATTGCCTTCTATCCTCAAGATGGCAGGGATGTCGAGATGCTGATGAAGAACGCCGACATTGCCCTTTACCAGATGAAAGACGATGGGAAGAACAACTATAACATTTTCAAATCTATCCCGAGCGGCGGCGGTATTGAACGGCTTACGCTGGAGAATTCGATCCGTAAAGCGCTGCAGCTAGAGGAATTCGTGTTATATTACCAGCCCCAGATCGATTCAAAGACAGGGGAAATCATCGGTACCGAGGCGCTTGTTCGCTGGAATCACCCGACTCTTGGCTTGATCCCCCCGGCTAAGTTCATCCCGATCGCCGAAGAAACAGGACTCATTGTCCCCCTCGGAAAATGGGTGCTCAAAACCGCCTGCCTTCAGCATCAAAAGTGGAAGGAAAAAGGGTTTACCCCGATGCGTGTGTCGGTGAATCTCTCTTCTCGCCAATTTTCAAAGCATGATTTGGTAGAGACCATCAAAGAGATTTTACTCGAAACCCACATCGATCCCTCCTATCTGGAGCTCGAAATCACAGAGTCGATGACGATGAATGTTGAAGTTGCAATCGAGATACTCGGAAAGCTGAAGGAACTAGGTATACTGATCTGCATCGACGACTTTGGGACAGGTTACAGCAATCTCTCCTATCTGAAACAGTTTGCGATTGACCGGCTGAAGATTGATCAATCCTTTGTCAGGGATATCATGACGGATTCGAATGACGCGGATATTGTAGCTACGGTAATCGCGATGGCCCATAAGCTTGGAATCGATGTGATCGCAGAAGGTGTAGAAACGAAGGATCAGTTGAATTTCCTGCGCAGTCAGAACTGCCATGAAGTACAAGGTTTTTATTATTACCCACCTATACCAGCAGAACAAATCGAACAGTTGTTGATGCAAACGACGACCATAAAAACCAATTTGCAGGGGTGATAAGATGAAACAAAGAGTGTATACAATATTAGTCGAGCATTTTAAAAAATGGGGAATTACCCACGTGTTCGGCATTCCCGGAAAGTCCATCTCTCCGCTGATGCTGGAACTCGAAAACTATGATATTCAATATGTGCTGGGTCGTCACGAAGCTGGCTGTGGGTTTGAAGCGTCCGGTTATGCCCTGGCAGCAAAAACGATGGGGATCGCGATTGGTACTTCCGGGCCGGGAGGAACAAACCTGATTACAGCCGCAGCGCAGGCCAAAGAATTCCAGCTGCCTGTATTGTTCATTACCGGACAGCCTTCAATGCAAGAGACTGGGCGCGCTTTAAGCCAGGATTCAAGCCAGTTTGGGGCAGATTTGGTTAAAATGTTCGAACCTGTCACCTTGTTCAGTGCTCGCATCGAACGGGGGGACACTCTCTATCTCTTCCTTAAACATGCCTTGGAAAAAGCCTACACCGGTGAAAAGGGACCCGTTCATCTGTGCATCCCATTTGATGTGCTGATGGAGGAAGTGGAGACCTTCTACCTGCCATTGCCGGACCATATTTCACCCGTCGTATCTCCCGACATTGATAAGGCCATCTCGTTGCTAGATGAGGCCAAGAAACCTGTCCTCTTCGTTGGCAAAGGGGCCGTCATGTCGGATACCTATGACCAATTGCAGACGATTGCAGAACATTGGGGAATTCCTGTAATGACCACCCCTGGCGGGAAAGGGGCCTTTCCTACCAATCATCCTTTATACTTGGGCGGGTATGGCCTCGGCGGTTCCAAGTATGCAACCGATTATTTGAAATCCGGCGTTGACCTGATGATCGTCATCGGCAGCAAATTGTGCGACATGTCTTTGTCTGGATTTACGGCCGAGATGGAGCCGGACAAGGTCTTGCAATTTGAGTATGACCTTACGTTCGCTGGCAAAACTATTCAGGCGCCGACGCAATTGATCCTTGGCGATATCCACTCCAACTTGACTCAACTCATTTTGCGGAGCGGGGCAACGTCCAAAGAGCATGAGATGCTGACACCTCGGGCACAAGCGGCAGCTGCGTCCTCCCAGTTGGAATCCACCATGTTGTCAGCGGGAGCGGCGTTCAGGAGCTTGCGGGCCGTGCTTCCGGAAGAGGCGGTACTCTTCGGAGATGCAGGGAGTCACTCCTTTCATGCCGTACAGCATTTCGAAATCATCGAGCCCGGGACGTTCTTTTTCGATGAGGTGTTCATCGCGATGGGAGCGGCGATCGGCTATTCGATCGGAGCAAAAATAGCTATGCAAGATCGACCTGTCGTCTGTGTGACCGGCGACGGCTGCATCATGATGCACGGCACCGAGATATCAACAGCAGTGAACCACGGGATTCCGGTTATCTTCTTTGTGCTGAATAACGGTCGCTTAGATATGGTTGAAAAGGGAATGTCCTATAACACGGGACGCTCCGTCGGTGCTGTCTATGAGCGGCCGCTGGATATTAGCTTGTTTGCCCAATCCATGGGCGCAACGGCATTTCGCTGTGAGAATGAAACCGACATCAAGCAGGCGGTTCAGACAGCTTTGCAGTCGAATACGGCAACGGTCATCGAGGTCATGGTGGACCCGCAAGAAATCCCGCCGATCCTCACCAGACTGCTTAGCTTAGATTAAAACTTACGGAGGACGTAATATGGAATCGAATCGGTATGATAAAGGAATAGAAGTATTACAACGGATGGTCAGTGAAGAAATGCTGAACGCGACGGTTAAAAAAGTGGAGAAATTCAGTCCTGACATGGCCAAGCTGATTGTCGAGTTCCCTTATGGCTCGCTGTATTCCCGTCCAGGTCTGGATTTAAAGCAGCGGAGCCTGCTTACGATAGGGGCTATGATTGCTTCAGGAGCGGCCGCTCAACTCGATTTCCATATTCAAGGGGCTCTGAATGCCGGGCTTACGCCCAATGAGATTGTAGAGGCCGTCATGCACTGTGTATCTTATGCGGGCTTTCCTAAGACGCTGGATGCCATGTTTGTCGTCATGAAGGTGTTTGATGAACAGGGAATTACATACGAAGAAGCATGACACTTAGCTGTCATGCTTTTTTTCTGCGTCTCTCACCCCCTTGTGTGTTATCAGAATTGGTGAGAAAAACCAACGGGGAAAGCGTGCTGACAACTACTGTATTGTCTGGGGTCGGCATTGATTATCATCCACCGAACCCAGGTTTCATCGCCTATCAAGCCATCGTTAGCGTACCTTCCGTTGTCTCTGTATTTCCGACACGTACGGGTCCGGAAAGCTTCAATGCTGAGGCCTACTCGAACCCACCTATGATGTAAGTATAAATTAATCCGGAAAGCCTGCAGCTTTCCGGTTTTTTCTATTCTTAAAACCAGTATGAATAAGAACCAGTTGAAAAAATCATGGAGTCTGTGATAATATCCTCATAATATCATTTGAAAAAGCGATGAAGAGGAAAAAGTACCAAGGGCTCTTATGTCCAGAGAGCGAAGGGAATGCTGAAACCTTTGCCTTAACCCCTTGTTTATCAGTCACCTCGGAGCTGTTGATCGAAAACCAAATTGGAGCGTTGATTTGGCGAGTAGTTCCAAACGGATGGGCACACGTTATCGTGCTGAAGTAAGGGATTCCTTACTTCATGAGGCCGGAATCGTGAGATTTCAGGCAAACCAGGGTGGTACCGCGAAAATAACCCCTTTTCGTCCCTATCGTTCGGCAGATCGCTGCCGAGCTTGGGAGGAGAGGGGTTTTTATGTATATAACAAAGAAGCGATGAAGAGAAAAAAGTGTCAAGGGCTCTTATGTCCAGAGAGCGAAGGAAATGCTGAAACCTTTGCCTTAACCCCTTGCATGACGTCATCTCCGAGCTGTTGATCGAAAACTGGATCAAGCGCTTGATCTAGTGAGTAGTCTCAACCGGATGGGCACACGTTACCGTGCCGGAAGTAAGGAAACACTTTACTTCGTGAGGCCCAAAATCGTGAGATTTTAGGCAAACCAGGGTGGTACCGCGAAAATCAACCCCTTTTCGCCCCTTTAGTACGGCAGTATGCTGTCGGCTTTTGGGATGAAAGGGGATTTTTTTATTGGAGGGATATCACATGGAAACGAAGAGAGACAACGCTGAACTCATCACAGGATCCGAATGCCTTTTGCGCTGTTTATTGCTCGAGGGGGTTGAACATGTTTTTGGTTATCCCGGAGGCAACGCGCTGTACATTTATGACGCTATGGTCGACAATCCGGAGTTCAAACACATTCTGGCCCGGCACGAGCAGGGAGCGATACACGCAGCAGACGGTTATGCCCGATCGACAGGGAAAGTCGGCGTCTGCATCGCCACATCCGGACCGGGAGCGACAAATCTGATTACCGGGATTGCGACGGCTTATATGGATTCCACACCTCTCGTCATCATTACGGGCAACGTGTCGACTACGGTTATGGGCACGGATGCTTTTCAGGAAGCGGATATCGTCAGCATGACCCTGTCCATTACGAAACACAATTACTCCGTTCGTCATGTGGAAGACCTTCCGCGAATCGTGCACGAAGCCTTCCATATTGCAAACACGGGCAGAAAAGGTCCTGTATTAATCGACATTCCTAAGGATGTATCCAATCACAAGCTGTATTACCAACCCGCGGGAGCAATTCATCTTCGAGGGTACGATTCCAATCCGAATTTGGATACAGACCCGATCGATACCTTGATTCAAGCGATTACCGAATCCGAAAGACCGGTCATGATCGCCGGAGGAGGAGTGGTTTATTCAGGCGCATCCAATGAGCTGCTGGAGTTCGTGAATAAAACCAACATTCCGGTGGCGACCTCATTGCTTGGTTTGGGAGGTTTTCCAAGTGCTCACGACCTGTGGCTGGGCATGGCGGGCCATCATGGCGCATATGCAGCGAATATGGCCATCCAACATGCCGATCTGATTATTTCCATGGGTTCGCGGTTTGATGACCGGGTGACCATGAGGGTGGATGGTTTCGCCCCCCATGCCAAACGGATTGCCCATATCGATATTGATCCGGCTGAAATTGGCAAAAACATCAAGGCTGATATTGCATGCATCGGTGATATCAAGGCTGTACTGGATTATGCAAATACGAAAGCTACCGCCTCCCCATCCGATCGTTGGATCAATGAAATTCAGGAATACAAACGAAATTTTCCGTTTCGGTACAAAGATTCGGATACGGAGCTTAAGCCCCAATATGTCATTGAAATGATCCATGAAACCACACAAGGCGAGGCGATCATAACCACGGATGTAGGCCAGCACCAGATGTGGGCAGCTCAATTTTACAAGTTTAACCACCCCCGCTCACTGATCACCTCAGGAGGTCTTGGAACGATGGGGTTCGGGTTACCGGCCGCCATTGGCGCACAGATCGGGAATCCGAAACGTCTTGTGGTTTCCGTAAATGGTGACGGGGGCATGCAAATGTGCGCGCAGGAGATGGCTATTTGTTCCATTCATCGGATTCCTGTCAAAATTGTCGTGATTAACAACCAAGTGTTGGGGATGGTTAAGCAGCAGCAGGAACTTAGTTACGCCAAGCGTTACAGCCAAATCGATCTTGCCGGCAGTCCGGATTTCGTAAAGCTGGCTGAAGCCTACGGAATCAAAGGGTTGAGAGCTAGTAATAAAGCAGAGGCTATCCACGTTTGGCAAGAGGCTCTAAATACACCTGGTCCCGTACTTGTAGAATTTGTCGTACCAAAAGATGAGAATGTATATCCTATGGTCCTTGCAGGAACGGCGTTACATGAAATGATTCTGGGGGATATCGAATGATTTGTATGCTGCAGCCGGCCGTTGGGAGGCAACATTGCATCGCCGCCACTTTCGTTGAACAAGGCCATATCGGAAGCAATACCATTATCATTTTTTTACGAGTCAAGCCAAAATTAGTAACCCATTTGGTCTAATATCCGCTGTACATTTTAGCAGGTGTTCGTCCCGCCTCTTGGCTGGCTCGAACTTGTTCGAGAAATACCAACCTCCAGCAAGTTGCAACGTAAAAGGGCTCTAACTTGAAATTCTACAAGTTAGAGCCCTTTTGAACCCTCCAAATCCTATTCATGCCAGTAATGCACTTATTTCTTTGAAATTTTCTGCAAACCCAATGAACACTTTATCATCAATAAGGATGGTCGGAACAATTTGTTTACCCGTAAGATTTTTAACTTCTACTGCATATTCAGGGTTTTCCTCGCAGTTATATTCTATATAAGGAACGTTCTGCTCTTTGAAGTATCGCTTCGCATGATTGCAATCACTGCAGGTGGGAATCGTGTAGATTTTTACGTTTGCCGACATGCCCTCACATCCTTTTCCCAATATTAATTAGCGACCTCATACCCTTTACTCCGGATAACATCCTTAATATCTCCTAGGGTAAATTTTGATTCGTCGTACTTGACCTCAACGGTACCTTGATCAAAGTGAACCTTTCCCTCCACACCGATGGAATTCAATGTTCCTTCAATTTTACGAATGCATGAACGGCAGCTCATTCCATGTACTTTGACGTTTGCATCTTGCATCCTATTCACCTCCTTTCGCCTGCTGTTGGCTATCTTATCGTTTCTGCTGCAATCGTTAGCTGCGTACTTTTACACGCTGCAGCCGAAGTGCGTTCAGTACAACGGATACGGAGCTCAGAGCCATCGCTGCTCCTGCTACCCAAGGTGCCAGCAGACCGATGGCTGCGATCGGAATGCCTAGAGTGTTATAACCAAGCGCCCAGAATAAATTCTGGCGAATATTACTCATCGTTTTACGGCTCATATAGATGGCGTCCGGGATACTCGTCAGATCGCCACGCATCAAGGTCACATCGGCCGCCTCCATGGCAACATCCGTTCCTGTCCCAATAGCCATTCCTATATCGGCTGTGGCTAATGCCGGAGCATCGTTAATGCCATCACCCACCATGGCTACGGTTTTTCCTTGGGCCTGCAGGGCTTTAACTTCTTCTGCTTTCCCTTCGGGCAACACTTCTGCACGTACATGATCAATGCCAACCTGGGCAGCGATCGCTTTGGCTGTACGCTCATTATCACCCGTGATCATGATCACCTGAATGCCCATTCCTTTTAAGCGCTGGACAGCTTCTTTAGAAATCTCTTTAATGGTATCCGCCACCGCAACCATGCCGGCATATTGCTTATCGATCGCTACGAGCATAGCTGTTTTTCCCGTTTCTTCGAGTCTGGACATCGTTTCGTAGGCATGCATAGCATCTACATCGTACTTTTCCATCAATCTTCTAGTGCCGATCAGCAGTTCTTTTCCTTCGACGACAGCCTGGATTCCGTAGCCTGGAATAGCTTCAAAAGCTTCTGTTCCAGGAAGGGAAATATTGCGCTCCTGAATGCCGGTCACAATCGCTTCGGCCAAAGGGTGTTCCGAATTTTTCTCCGCAGCGCCGACGAATCTAAGGAAGTCTACTTCGTCCACCTCTGTAAGCACATCCGTAAGTTCAGGTTTACCTTTCGTTACCGTTCCTGTTTTATCCAGGATTATGGCGTCAATCTTATGAGTCTGTTCAAGGTGTTCTCCGCCTTTGAACAAGATCCCGAGTTCTGCAGCACGACCCGACCCGGCCATAATCGATGTTGGAGTTGCCAACCCCAGCGCACATGGGCAGGCAATAACCAGGATGGCGATTGCTTTTTCCAAGGCCTCTGCAAACTCGCCAGGTGTGACCAAGAAATACCAGACCAGGAAAGCGACCACCGCAATACCTACCACAATGGGAACGAAGATACCGGAGATCACGTCTGCCACCCGCTGAATCGGGGCTTTGGAACCTTGGGCTTCTTCAACCACTTTAATAATCTGTGCCAGCGCAGTTTCCTTGCCGACTTTGGTTGCTTTAATACGGAGCATGCCATTTTTGTTGATGGTCGCTCCAATGACGGCATCACCGGCATTCTTTTCAACGGGTAAGCTTTCTCCGGTTAGCATGGATTCATCCACGGAGGATGTTCCTTCGAGCACCACACCATCAACCGGAACTTTGTCTCCGGGCCGTACAAGAACCATATCCCCGACAATCACTTCATCGACCGGGATCGTAATTTCCTGACCATCGCGTACAACCAGTGCCGTCTTCGCCTGAAGTCCCATCAGGGACTTGATGGCTTCGGAAGTCCGGCCCTTGGCCAGCGATTCGAACAGCTTACCCATGATGACTAAAGTGATCAGGATCGCACTTGTTTCATAGTACAATGATGGACCGTGGTGGGCGTTCGCTCCTGCAGTGAACCAGTCAATCGTCAGGTACAGACTGTAGAAATAAGCAGCTGAAGTCCCTAGCGATACCAACACGTCCATATTGGCGCTTCCGTTTCGGAGTGCCTTATAGGCCCCCACATAGAACTGTTTTCCGACATAAAATTGAACCGGTGTTGCTAAAATGAGCTGAAACCATGGGTTCATCAAAATTTCAGGCATATAGATCCACGAGGTGAACGAAAAGTGAGCCACCATACTCCACAGCAACGGAAGGGACAAGATTGCCGATAAAAGCAGCAATCGTTTCTGATGCTTAATTTCTTGTTTCCGGTGGTCGACCGTCTTCTTGTTCTCTTGCTTCGTTACCGCTTTATACCCGAGCTGCTTGACTTTATTCTGCATGTCAGAAACGGAAATATCAGCTGGCGAATACTCAACTCTTGCCGTTTCCATCGCAAAGTTGACGGATGCGTTGGTAACCCCGGGAAGTTTGCTCAAGCCTTTTTCAATACGGTTAGCACACGCAGCACAGGTCATTCCTTCGAGGTTAAAATCAACGACTTCTTTCGCCGTATCATACCCAAGTTTTTTTATCGTTTCCTCCAACTTATCGACGCCTACCTTACCTGGATCATACGTTACACTTGCTTTTTCCAAGGCAAAGTTCACATTGGCTAAAGTAACACCTTCCAGTTTATTCAGTCCTTTTTCAATACGATTGGCGCATGCAGCACAAGTCATTCCTGTAATTTGCAGCGTCGTCTGTTTGCTCTCTTTTCCGGCTACGGCTTCCATGTTCATCACTCCTAGAAGATAATGGCAAAGGCATTCTCACAGTTTTAAAACTTGCATGATATTACTTTTTGTCATGGGTTGTTATATTAAGGTGTTTATTTTGCTTTCCAACAACTTCCTTGAAATTAGTATACCCCCCTACCCTATAATTAGTCAACACTTTTCTATATTTTTTTTGTGTACCCCAGTACCCTATATGATGATCCAAAATAAAAAGCAGCGTGATCGCTGCCTTTTAAAGATCTTTATTTCATTAACTTATTCATGGTTTTCAATAGCTCATCTAAAACCTCAGTGTCACCTTCTTGGATCCGATCGATAACACAGCTCTTCATGTGATGCTCAAGTAAAAGCTTACCTACCCCATTTAAAGCCGATTGCACCGAAGCAATCTGGTTTAAAACATCATCGCAGTAAGTGTCTTTTTCGATCAATCCTTTGATCCCCCGGATCTGCCCCTCTATTCGGTTCAACCTGGATATCATATTGTTTTTTTCTTTTTCGGAATGATGGCTCTTCCGACCCGGTTCCTCACTTGAGCAGCACCCTGCATTTTCTGCTAAAGTACTTTCTACCGTTTCCAGTTCAACACTCATTGTCCCTGCCTCCATTCCTGTATAAAGATCCTTACAAACGTATTGGTTTACTACATATATCACGGCATGATTAATCTCTTGTACTCAATATATACCCCCCACCCCTATAAAGTCAAGTTGGTAACACCCATTAAGTCTCTGCCGGCAAATTACCTAAAATTAGCCGGAGTCCAAAAACTTCAGCCACAAAGTGACTGAAGTTAAATAGATTACATCGATTTAGAGATGTCGGAGCCAACTTTTTTTGGTGAACGAATGAAGATCAATGCCAATAATGCGCCAATAAATGCAACGATACCCGACCACAAGAATGCAGCTTGAAATCCACTGTTCAGAGCTGCCATTGGATCGCCACCTGCTTGTGCCGAAGTCGTTGTTGCAGCAATGGCAACCATAATCGCCAAGCTGATCGCTGAACCAATCTGGTAGCTTGTATTGGCAAGCCCTGATGCAAGCCCTGCTTCTTCAGGCTTAGCTCCGTTCATGGCAGACATCATGGAAGGAATATAAGCCAGAGACATCCCGAGCGCACCTACAAGTGAAGCTGGCAGCACATTCGCTAAGAAGGTTCCGTCTACAGGGGTGTTCGTGGAGAACAGGATCATCGAACCTCCTAAGGCAGTCAAACCGATCACGATATTCGCTTTTACGCCAATCTTGGCGATGAGCTTGCCCGTAATCGCAATCATGAAAATAGCGATGACAATCGTCATCGGCAGCAATGCGACACCGCCGGTAAAAGCTGAAAATTTCAATACCTGCTGCATGTATAGATTGAGGAAGTACCAAAGTGGAATCCATCCTCCTGATAACATTAACAGTGCAATGTTACCCGCTGCGAGGTTAGGCGCCTTAAAAATTCGGAGCGGTACAAGAGGCTCCTTTTTGACCGCCTGAACAATGAGGAAGAGGATAAACAGAGCTATACCTGAGAGTAGCGTCCATATCGTCGTCGGTGCTCCCCATCCGTTATGTTCGGCAGTGACAATCCCGTAAACCATTAAAACTAATGCTGCTGTAACAAGCAAGGATCCTATGATATCGATGCTACCTTTTCCGCGAGTTCCTTTTGCTAAGAGCCTAGGAGACAAAATCAATGCAAGAATACCGACAGGGACGTTGATCAGGAATGTCCATTCCCAGCTCAGCCATTCCGTAATGACACCGCCAAGAAACACCCCCGCGGAACCTCCTGCAGCAGCGGATGCGCCCCAGAATCCCAAAGCCTTTCCTAATTCCTTGGGATTTCCGCTAAACAATATCATAACGATCGTTAATGCCGATGGTGCAATGAGTGCAGACCCAAAGCCTTGGAGCGCTCGACCGATGTTGAGTAAGGTGTCGTTCCATGCTAGCCCTGCAAGTAACGAGGCTGCAGTTAGAATAAGAAATCCCCACATGAACATGCGTTTTTGTCCAAACAGATCAGACAACCGCCCCCCTAGCAATAGAAAGCCGCCAAAGAAAATAACGTATGCGTTAAACACCCACTGTAAGCTTTCTTGGGAATACCCCAGCGCTTCTTTAATGGCGGGCAAAGCTACCCCGATAATTGATGTATCCATAATCACCATAAAATTCGCAAGGCATAACAATGCGAGGGCCATCCAGCGCCTCGGATCAGCCTGGGAAAGACCTTGAGATTGAGTTGGCATTTTTTATATTCCTCCTTTTGAGAGATAAAACCGGTCCTTCATCCTTTTCACGCTCGTGACGGCCGTCAGTGAACGAGTGATCAATACCATAAATTCCCGGCTTCGATGTGAATATAGTATAGCCCCCTATCCTATACTGTCAAGCGGTTTATTTTTTTCTTTAACTAATGAATATTGGAATAACAAAAAACGCCCCCGTAGGAGCGTCATGAATTGCAGTCATTATAAGCCTCACCTTTGTATCGGTAACTGTACGTAAAATTGTGTACCATGATCACTTTCAGCCCATATCTGCCCACCGTGGCGCTCTACCAACGTTTTGGTAATGGCTAATCCAAGCCCACCGCCACCCATTTTACGGCTGCGTGATTTATCTACCCGATAAAAACGCTCAAAGATGTGCGGAAGATCAGCTGATGGAATTCCTATGCCATTATCTGAGACGGTAATTTGGACCACACCTAACCGGACGGTACCCTTGACTTCAACGCTACCGCCTTCAGGTGTATATTTCAATGCATTAGATAACAGGTTTGTCCAGATTTGAATAAGCCGGCTTTCATCGGCAATTACGCAAACATTGGGTATATCTATTTTCTCCAGGTTAACTCCCTTTTGTTGAAATGAAGGACGCATGAGGTCCATGACTTGATCAATGGACTTCTTTAAGGAGACCTGCTCAAGCATGAATTGAAAATCGATGGAATTAACGATTTGAAGCTCTTCCAAATCATGTACCAGCTGAATCAAACGGTGAATTTCTTCACGGCTGGACTGGATCCGTTCCGGAGTAGGCTCCCATATTCCGTCTTGAATAGCCGCGAGGTAACTATTCAATGTGGTTAAAGGTGTCCGCAACTCATGGGCAATATTTTCGGTCATAGCGATTCTCAATTTTTCTTGCTGCTCCAGTTGTTCAGCTAAGTGATTGATGGAAGCGGCCAGCTCCTCCAGCTCATCTTTGGGCAAACTCTTCAACGGGAGACGGACATCCCGTTTTCCTCGGGCCATGATTATTGTAATATTTTTCATGCTGATTAACGGCGACGAAATCCGTTTGGCGATATACACACTTAACCCAAATGAGACGATTAAAGCTCCCCCAATCGTTAAGCCAATGGATTGTATAATCGCTTGCTCCAAATGAGAATTCAGTGAATCAGCTGAATGCTGCGCTTCGGACATTTCGCGTCCATACATTTGAAAATGGTAGTGGGTTGCATTGATCATAGCAATCGAAGCGATCACTAAAATAAAGCCGGTATATAAAATCAGAACCGTGCTTAAGCGAAAAGATAATGTACGTTTCATAAACTCCCCCCATTAAAGCGGTACCCTGCACCAAAAACAGTCCTGATAAATAAGGGGTTCTTCGGGTCCTCCTCCATTTTTTGACGCAAATTTTTGACATGCTGATCAATAATACGCGAGTCTCCATCAAATTCAAACCCCATAACGAGTTCAATCAATTCTTCCCGGGAAAACATACGCTCCGAGTTTCTCGCCATAACTAAAAGCAATTTATATTCGGATGGAGTTAAACTGATGGGTTTATGTTGAACGAAGACCTGTCTTGCATGGCTATCAATCATCAGGCGTCCTTCGCCATATTCTAATCGATCGGCCAGAAGTTCTTGCTGATTGGTTCGCCGCAGTACAGTGCGAATTCTGGCTATGAGTTCTTGAGGATCGAAAGGCTTCACCATATAATCGTCTGCCCCAACAGACAAACCATGAATACGATGTGAAATGGACGATTTAGCTGTCAGCATAATAATTGGTGTGGGATAAGCTGTTCGAATCTTCTGGCATAATTCCTCTCCGTTCATATCGGGAAGCATAAGATCCAATAAAACCAAATCAAAAGGTTGATTGGCTAATTCACTCCATGCACTCTCCCCTGTAGCCGCTTCGTGCGCTTCAAACCCTTCCTTTTTCAAATAAGCGATGATGACTTCTCTGATTTTCTCCTCGTCTTCAACAACTAAAATTCTACGCATGAATTCCCTCCAAACGTATAGGCGGATTCAACTTCCGTTCTCTGCAAGACTATATAATCAAACAGGTCATTTCTCACAACGAAATGACCTGTTATGCTTCTTCCCGATTTTCTTCATTTTGACGACATCAATGTCTTTTATTAGAGCATAGTTAGAGACGCCAAGGTTTTCTTGGCACCTCTATATATCACTTCAAGGTTACTTAACTTATTACTTAGACAACATCATAACCCTGGTCTTCGATGGTCTCTTTAATTTTGCTTTCCGTAAGTTTGGTCTCATCGAATTGAACTTCAACAGAAGCATTGGACAAGTTAACCTTCCCCCCAGCCCCTATTTGCTTAAGAGCTCCTTCAATGGAATTCACGCAGTGTTGACAGCTCATTCCGTTTACGTTTAAAGTAATGGTTTTCAATTTCGACTCCTCCTTTCGATTTGTTATTAGCATACCCCCCTATAGTATAATATTCAAGTCTAAAGTTATACTACCCCAGCCATCTTCATCATTTCTATACATGTTTATTTTATGATGAATGAGGCTTACATCAAAGGAATTTAGAAAGGGGCTCTTCAAATGAAAGCAGCGATATTAAGAACAATAATCATCGCCAGCTCGATGGCCGTTTTTGCGGCTGGCTGCTCGAAAGTAAGCAATATGAACGGAATGGATCATTCAAAAATGAGTATGGGTTCAAACTCCACCTCCAACTCCAGTGAATCCACTACATCCGCTAAACTGACAACAGCAACACCCGTTGTGAATGGTAAAGAATTCACCATAACCGCACAGGAAAGTAATCTTGAAGTAAAAAAGGGAAAAACCATTCCCGTATGGACATTTAATAACTCGGTTCCAGGTCCACAAATCCGGGTAAAGGTTGGGGAAACGGTCAAAATAAACTTGAAAAATAACCTCAAGCAGCCTGTCTCCATCCATTGGCACGGCTATCCGGTTCCCAACAACATGGACGGAATTCCAGGAGTCACACAAGATGCTGTCGAACCCGGAAAAACCTTTACCTATGAATTTAAAGCCACCGTACCGGGTACTTATTGGTACCATTCACATCAAGACAGTGTGAATCAAGTGGACAAAGGCTTGTATGGTTCTCTTGTTGTCGAAGATCCCCAAGATACAGCTGACCGCGATTACACCCTTGTGCTCGATGAATGGATGAGTTCTGGGGATATGGACATGGATAACGGTGGGATGAATATGGCAGGACATGATATGAGTATGTATGACCTTTATACGATCAACGGAAAAACAGGTGATGCGATCGATAAGCTTACCGTTAAAGAGGGTGAAAAAGTAAAACTTCGGTTGATTAACGCCGGCTACATCACGCACCGGATGCATTTACACGGTCATTCTTTTAAGGTTGTTGCATCCGACGGGCAGCCCGTGAATGACCCGGCAGTGATCAAGGATCAATTCGTCTCGATTGCTCCCGGTGAACGGTATGACATTGAATTTACCGCAGATCATCCCGGAACCTGGTTACTTGAAGAACACGCGAAGGATAGTCGAGCACAAAATATGAGAGCCATGATTCGATACGAAGGTTCCAATGCGGAGCCCGACCCTTCCGATGCCTCCAAAGAACTTCCCGATTTTAATCTGGAGGCGTACGGAAGCATGTCTGCGTCCGCATTTTCTTTGGATCAAAGCTTTGATGAAGACGTGACGATGAATCTAAATACCGAAATGAGAAATGGAGAAATGGTTTACACGATCAATGGAAAGGTTTATCCGGACACAGATACAATCAAAGTAAAAAGAGGAGATAAGGTAAAGGTGACCTTTGAAAATCAATCCAAAATGGACGATCACCCGATGCACCTGCACGGCCATTTCTTCCAAGTCTTGAGCAAGAATGGCAAGCCAGTTCAAGGATCTCCGATCATGAAAGACACGCTGAACGTCAAACCTGGCGAAACGTATGAAGTTGCCTTTGAAGCTGACAACCCCGGTGAATGGATGTTCCATTGCCACGATTTACACCACGCCTCCGCTGGAATGGTAACTGATGTGATGTATGATGATTATCAAAATAATTATACGCCTGATCCCAATGTGAACAACGTCCCTGAATAAACAACAAAACGCACCGGCTGACATCAGCCGGTGCTTAACTTTTTGATTTAGGTGGCTTGTCCCGATTGGATCAAGGTTCACTGATCATTTTCAGGTAACTTTGTTGACTCACGACGCGGCGTGCAGTAACATACCGATTTTTATAATAAGAATCCGATAATTTGCTAATGGTAACGCCTTTACTGCTTGAAGAGTGTGCAAACTCATTATTGCCGATATAAATACCCGCATGGGATACTCCCGTACCGTCCGTATTAAAAAATACCAGGTCTCCTGCTCTAAGGTCTTCACGATCGACTGGTGTTCCGGCTTGAGCCTGTGTCTTAGATGTGCGGGGTAAATCTAAATTGAACTTATCAAATATGTATAAAATAAAACCGGAACAGTCAAAACCAGCCACTGATGTGCCGCCCCACTGATAAGGAGTGCCTACCACCTTATCCACCTCACTTTCGAGTTTAACGGAGCTGGCAAAGGAACTGGTTGCACTTGCTGAAAAAACAATGGCCGCACCTAACATTGACAAAATTACTTTCTTCACTATGTAGTTCTCCTTCCGATGCCTACGGAGTTAGCTAAGGGTTCGGTAGAAGGTTCCCTCTATTCTTCAATGAGAATATTTCACCCAAAAATGGTTCCCCCGTTTTCGTATCAAGAAATTCGGCAATAATGATTAAAAAAATGTAACCCTACATAATGTAGTATATAATCAGATTTTTTGTCAATGCCTAATTGATAGATTCCAATTAACCGTAACTTTTTCACTGATATTTGTTGGATTTAATGGAAGTTTCAACGAAGCTGAGTAAAGTTTGTCGATTTCTATTCCCGAAATCGAGGTACATGTCTTGGTAACGGAACATGTTACGCAAGAAAAAACAACAATTTTGTAAAGAATTGATCCGAGCAACAAAAAAACCAAGGCAAATCATCATATAGACGCCGAACAAAAAATACCGTTCTGGCATTGCCAGATCGGTTAAAGCTATTTATCCGTCAGTACACAGTCGAACCATGATCTTCATTGAGCTTGTCGATAACACGTCATAACGCTGCCCGTGTCCAATATTTACAGTATCAGTCATATAACGTGCATAAGGAGAAAGGAATTCACCGTCATGTGTCACTCAACATCATTCACTTGCTAAAAAATACTCTATTTAGAAAGCTCACTTTCGACTACCCATTGATGATTCTTAACGGGGTTTCCTCCTGTAGTTGGCGTGTAGTCAACCATATACACCGTTGTTTTTTCAGCAGAGTCAATGGTGCCCTCTGCGCCTTCCATACCTTCCATGTGATCAGCCTCTATGGTCACCTTAGTTCCTGGTTGCAAGGGCTCACTACCCGCATCCTTTATTTCCTGCTGGATAATCCACTTGTGATTCGGAACGGGTTCACCTCCAGTAGTTGGAGTATACGTTACAGCATAAGCCACTGTGTCGTAGGCACCAACCACTTTGGCTTTGGCACTATCCATGCCTTCCATATGCTTGGCATGGATCACAACCTCATCTCCAACTTTATATGCGGGATTTTGAGCTTCTTTTAACCCTGCAGGAACCTCACCGGAACCAGAATGATTCATGCTTCCCATATCCCCCATATTTGAATGGTCGCTGCCCATGTCCATGTTCGTATTATTGTTTGCATTATCCTTGTTTCCACACGCACTTAGCACCAGGATTGCTGCAAGGCTAATAAAAATGAATACTTTTTTCACAGTTTGTCACACACCTTTGCATATTTTTATTTGGATTGAATCCTCAGCTCCCAAACATTCTACCCAAAACATATGAAGAACTTGTGAAGGCTGCCCGGAGCACTCTCAAAAACTCTGCCGGGGGCAGAGTTTAGAGGACAACCTTATTCATTCAATGTTTGCTTTCGTACAAAAATCTGAATATACCTTAGACAAACAAAAAAGAGAAATCATCTCACCATGGATCTAGTGTAATGACATCTCTTTTTGACTATTAAAAGCCGGCTATGGGGCGTATGCCTTTAAATGTCTTCAATGAGCTAACAGTCTCCGTTAGAACAATGGAGAATAATAGGAGAGAGTTTTCAGATTCTGCAGGAGAAGTTGTTCCATGACCTATCGTATTTACTGCCACATTTCCGAGCAACCGAAATAAACAGGGCACCCTCTATCTTCCCTTTGCTTTATCTCCACGAAGGATCATACAAGTACTTGTTGCAAAGGCCACAAGACTTTGATTTTCGTCAAATACTCTGCAATCAATGAATCCAACGGTTTTTCCCTTCTTCATCACCTTCGCTTCCGCCCGGATCTTACCGCTCCAAACTGGTTTCAAAAAGTTTATTTTTAATTCAATTGTCGTAAAGCTTTCCCCTGGTTGAAGGGTCGTCCCGAAAGCAACACCCATCGCAATGTCTGCAAGCGTACTTGTTATACCTCCATTTAGTGTTCCTTGGGGATTGGAGTGACTCTTGGTCGCCTCCATCTCAAACAGGACTTGACCAGGGTCAATGGCTACAGGTTTTATCCCCAGCAATTGTTCCGCAGGTGATGCCTGTATTCCATCTGTTATCGTTTTTCGATAGCGAATTAGAAGCTCATTCATTTTACGTATCCTTTCTTCATTCAATCGAATAGCAAAGACGTATCCTGAGATTCATAAATTTGAGCCGCGCACGTATCCAGTAATGCTTGAAGCTTCCGATATAAGGCGCCGCCGAGACTTAGCCGCTTGACTCCAAGTTCCTGGAGTTTTTTACAACTTGTAAGCCCTGGCACAGACATAAGGTTTAGAGGCGCGGCAATTTGCTCTGCAGCCGCTTTGATTTCGTTATCGTCCTTCAATCCAGGAACAAATATTCCGCTTGCGCCGCTTTCCACATAGGCTTGCGCCCGGACTGTCGTTTCGTTGCACGGATCTATATTCAGCAAATAGGTATCTGTTCTTGCATTAATATAAAACTCTTTATAGCCACTCTTCTCTAGTGCCCCTCTGATTTTCGATAAAAGCCTGCATTGATCGTTCAATGGTTTGAGTCCTGCTTGATTCTTGAGAGAATCCTCTATATTGATCCCCGCAACGCCTATATCGGCAAGTTTCAATACATTCTCGACGATCGTTCTCTCATCTTTTCCATAACCCGACTCTATGTCGGCAGAAACAGGAATGTTCACATGATCCAATATTGTTTTTATGCGATTTAGTATTGTGTCAAATTCAATTCTTTCACCATCCGGATGACCCAAGCTTTTCGCTATTCCCCAGCTGGTTGTACCGATAGCTTTGAATCCGGCTTTCTCCAGAGACAACGCAGAAAACAAGTCCCAAGCATTTCCTAACAATAAAAGCTCGTTTGATTGATGTAATACTTTAAACTCCTGAATTTTGTTCATACCTATATTCCCTCCTGCATCTTTGTAGTAAAGCTAATCCTCCAACTGCTTCCGTCCGGTATCAGGCAATTCGACCCTGTCGAACTGATCCGACAAGAATTGCTTGCAGTTCCAAGTAGCTCTAGCAACCTCAGATTTCGCGCTAGCATTTACGGATTTGTCGATATTTTTGTCTTCGTATTCATTTTAGTTTCAACTCCATAAACACATCTGCTCTTACATAAGGCATAGGCCCAATCTGTTTAACAGGAACGTGCTTGAACCCAACCGATTCGTAAAGATGAACAGCGTTCGGCAACTTGGTGCTACTGCCCAAAAAGAGCGATGTTGCGCCAAGCCCGCGTGCGCGGTTAATGGCGGCATGGATGATTCTCCGTCCGTATCCGCGCCCCCGCGACTCAGGTGTAACGCTCATCTTCGAGAGTTCGAACACACCGGCCCCATTCGGAACGAGTGCAACGCATCCGATGATCGAATCGCCATCGCGTGCGATAAGCACGTCTCCCCCTTTGTTCACGATGTTCTCCACTGGGTCATTAAGGATAACCTGGTCTTCCTCTTCGATGGCAAAGAGGAGGGTGATCCATTCCTCGTTAAGCGTTTTGAAGGCCCGAGCCTCATCGGGCGTCTTCATCGAAGTGATCGTGAGCACTGTTTCAAGCATGCTATGTTTCCTCCTCTTGAATGTTTGATTTCTAGTATAGAAATATCCAAACGATTGATCAATTTCAATAATTCAATTATTATCATTGATAACACCTATGATTGACGGTCACAGCTCAATGGAGTGATTTGGGCAAACCGTTCAAACCGGAAGTGCAAGTCGCATCATGCATTATACCAATTCCTTTATTGTTCCACATCCACCGCAGACGGTCGACTTCGCCGGCAACACTTCCCCCCACTCGATTTCTCCCCGTACAGGAAAACGATATAAGGCGCCGCCGAGACTTAGCCGCTTGACTCCAAGTTCTTGGAGCTTTTTACAACTTGAAAACCCTGGCACAGACATAAGGTTTAGAGGTGCGGCAATTTGCTTTGCAGTCGCCTTGATTTCCTTATCGCCCTTCAATCCAAAAACAAAAATTCCGCTTGCGTCGCTTTCCACATAGGCTTGCGCCCGGACCATCGTTTCGTTGTAAGGATCTATTTTCAACAAATAGGTATCTGTTTTTGCATTAATATAAAACTCTTTATAACCGTTCCTCTCTAGAGCCCTTCTGACTTTCGATATAAGATTGTAATGTTCGGTTAATGGTTCGAGACCTTATCATTCGTCCTTCTCCAATTTATCGATTAAGGTGGGAAAATCAATTCCAAAGAAGATTACTTCTTCTGGCTCACGAACAACTTCAATAGCTGGCTTATTAAACATCGGGAAGTTTTCCTCTCGTAGATGGTAGCTATCAAACCGCCTCTGGTACTTTGGTTTGCATTGCTTTCTAAGTCCCTCTGTAAAGAGTATCTTGGCTCTTAGGGCCTCAAAAGAGTATCCCCTTCTTAAACGATTAATGACTCGAATAAGGCTAATTAGAGATTCCGTATAAGCATCTGGAATGCGATGGTCGAAATAAGCGAATATTTCTTCTTCCCAGTTCTTCATAGCCTTTGTCAGTGGTTCAAAAGCGGATTGCAGTTCCGTTGGTACGTTAGCTTTCCATTCGTTGTATTTAAGAAATGCCGTTTGTCTGTTATCACATTCCCAAATATCCAAATAAGATTCCTTTATGTCATAAGCAGTGACGAGAGATGGATGATTCTTTCTCCAAAGGTCTAGCGTAATCCGATCCTTCTCTGTAAGCTCTATATCCCGTTTTAAGAGGATAAAACGGCCTGGCATCAGCCCGCGGCGTTCTTTTGGCGATAATCCTTCAAGGATCTGCTTACGAATGGTTTCTAACGCTTGGTTTGCCATACGGACAACGTGAAATTTATCTACGATGATAAGAGCTTTTGGCAATACAGCCCTTACGGCGTCCTTATACGGTTGCCACATATCCATAGTGGCGTATCGGATTTGTCCTCTATTTGGAAGGCGTAAGAGGTAATCTGCAACGGTTTCCTTATTACGATTTGGCAAAACATCCAACAAAGTACATTCCTCAATGTTGGTTAAAACGCATCTTGGTTTAATGATGTGAATTTCATCAATCCCAAGCCAATTGGGAGTTTCATATCGATGCGTTTCTCTAAGACGGTTGATGTAATCTCGAAAGATATTGCGTATTGTTTTTTCATGCAATCCAACATCCTCGGATATGCTAACAAACGTACGTTCAATGCTTTGCGTCTCTATATAAGACAATAATCGTTTGGTGCAGTTTCGCTTTTTGTCTATGGTGTGGTCTAAGTGTTCCCAAAAGGTTCGATTGCAGTCTCTACAACAATATCTCTGACGCTTTATGAGAAGGCTTACACGCTTGCCGTGAAGAGGCAAGTCCATATAAATCTGTTCCCTGCTATCGTGTTTGTAGAGGTTGGCTATACATCCACAATGAGGGCAAGCCAAAGGTGGAGAGTTCGTCACCATTTGAATTAGAAATTCAAACTCATTCTCACAAATACTCAGGATGTTAAATTTCGGAAAATTTAGAATATCCATATGAGTTTCTTGCATTTATGATGCAATCTCCTTCTTTGTTTTCGCTTGGCTGGTCAAAATACCGCTGAATATGAAAGATAACAAGGAACCGGCAAAGCATATAGCCGCAAACATGCCAACGGCGGAAAAACCGTTAAAAGCCGCGTAAATGATGCCAGCGATCCAAGACCCGAGCGTTGTCGCAGCATACATGATTGAATTGGCCAAGCTGGAAGTCGTGCCGCGGATGGTTGGATTTAATGAATTCAACATTCCCAATATGAGGGGAAAAGCGATCCCCATGTTAACGAATATGAAAAAGTAAACACTTTCGAAAGCCGCCACCGATGACAAGTGAGGCAAAATAATAAAACATGCAATAGAGACAAGAAAGCCCACAACTAGCGTATTGAAACGGTTAAACGTTTTGATCACATAGGCACCGCCGAAGCTTCCGACTATATTCCCGAGACCAAGAAAAAACATCACGTACCCCGCTTGATCAATTGAAAGATGAAAGCGATCTGTCACCCATTTTCCAATGAAAGAAAAGGCAGCAAAGAATCCACACTGAAATAAGAAGTGAGCGAGGAAAGCCCTTCTCGCCATTCGGCTGTTCAATAAGGGGATGTATCTACTGAAGATCGGAGTCTTGGTTTGTTGGCCATGATTTGGTTTCATTTCGGGCAAAGCGTAGAAGATGAATACCGCCACCAATAGTGCACATGCACCGATTGTAAAGAAAGGATAATACCATTGGGTTGAGGCAAGCAGACTTCCAATAGGGATGCCGAACGCTTGGGAAGCAGCTAAGCCTGCCATGACGATTCCTGATACTTTGGCTATTTTTGGTGTTGGAAACAGAGCAGGGATCGATGCCCAGACTTGAGGCGCCGTAAATGCTGCGCTGACTCCAGCTAAAAATCGGAATACGAACATCGACCAAAAACTTGTGGCAAAGCCGCATAATATGGTTGAAACCGAGAAGCAGACCATGCCAAAAAGCATTACTTTTTTGCGATCCCATCCATCGGAAAGCGGTCCAGCGATTAATGCGAAAATGGCATAACCTAAAGCATAGGCCCCAACCATCCAACCGGAATATTCCGTTGGGATATGAAACAAGTTCTGAAGCGTGGGGATGAGCGGAGAAATCAAAAACGTATCTGTACCGATAACAAACATGATGAGGAAAAATAAAGTAGTTAATTTGATCATTCTATTCACCCTCTATAGTTAGTTCTGTTGTTCAATGATCATTGAACTAATGAAGAAAAAAAGAGAATTTCTTTCTACAACGTATCCAGAAATCCGGGTAAGTACGTTTGAAATGTCTCCAAATCGATGCTCATATACTTCGCTTGAGCTTCTTTTCGTACCTTGATCAATTTCGCCTCCTTTAAAGTACGCAAGTGATACGAAGTATTTGATTTCGTAGTATCGCGAATGTGGCCGACTTCTCCACAATTCATTTCATTCTTGCTGATGTATAGATTTCGAATAATGTCCAATCTTGTTTCATCAGCTAACGCCTTAAATATTTTGACTCTGAGCTCATCATTTATCATTTTTTGAGTAGTCATAAAACCATTGTACTAAGATACTGCTACAAATCAAGTCTTTAGATAATTACCACCATATTCTCCGATTTTTAAGTGAAATGTTGTTTTCTGAATCCTGATCGAGCGCATTCTCTCTGGACCATCATGCTTACCTCCTAAAATACACAGATGTAAGGGATACCTCTCCCTTACGTCTTGCCCGGGGATGTTATTTTCGTTATCCTGCCCGTTAGCTTAACGAAAAAGGAGCAGCTGCCAACCGGCGAACTGCTCCATGCTATTTTGAATTAACGTCTCCCGTTTGCGTAATGACCTGGCATATGTGATACGGTTCATCTTAACGGTCTATAGGCGAAAAAAGCAACCATCTTTGATCGTTTTTTACAAGTCATAATATACTCCGGTTAACTTCTCGGATAGTAACCAAAGTTTTTCCGCAAGCTGCACATCCAATGCCTTTTTGGGGAAATCTGCAATCTTCGGTTTCTTAGCCTTTAGAGGATTCATTCCTAGCCCTACGTAAATATCTCCGGTGATTGTCGAATCCGTCGCAGCAATAAGTGATGGCCAAGATGATTGATCAGGAGAAGTTCCGAATATTGTCATTAATAGCAGTCCAAATGCTTTGGTTCCCTTCGGTGCGTTTCTCCCGATTCCTGTAGGACTTGTACCAGGATGTACTGCTATAGAAGTGATACCTTTCTTCTTCGCACGTCGATTTAATTCTCGGGCAAACAGTAGGTTTGAAAGTTTCGAGCGATTGTATCCTGCCATGGGTCTGTATTTATTATCCATCTTTACATCAGAAAAATCTATATCACCCATTTGAGCTGACTGTGCGCTAACTGTAACAATTCGACCGGGGTTCTTTTCAATTAACGGCAATAACAGACCTGTCAACGCAAAATGTCCTAGATGATTGGTTCCGAAGTGCATTTCAAAACCATCGGCCGTCAGTTCACGAGTGGGAACTGCCATTACCCCAGCGTTGTTTATAAGGACGTCTATTCCTTTCACTTTCCCGTGGATCGTGTCGGCAAAGCTTCGAACTGACTTCAGATCAGCCAAGTTTAATGTCTCCACTGTTACATCAATATATGGTGCCGTTTGTTTCATCTTTATCATTGCCTCTTCGCCGCGCCTATGATCACGGCTTCCAATGATCACTTTGGCACCGTGCTTCGCTAGCTCTAATGCCGTATAATAGCCTACCCCGCCATTGCCCCCCGTCACGATAGCGGTTTTTCCTCTTAAATTTGGGAGATCGTCATGCGTCCAATTTGGTCTCATGAATTATTCCTCCAAAGGTTATATATTAAATATGTAATTGGTCATTACTACATGCAAAACTGTTTCAGTCAGTCGTGAATAAATGAGGATTGTTTGATATAACGAGCACGTTCAACTGAATCGATCATAAATCTGGCCACGTCGTCACGAGAAATTTTAGCTAGCATGGAAGGGGTAAAAGTACCGTGCTTATATCGCCCTTTGCCCGACTCATTGGTGAGCCTTGAAGGCTGAACGATAGTCCAGTCCAATCCACTGTTCCGCACAATGCCATCCTGCCTCTCCTTATCGTAAAACTCTCGGAACGTTATTAAAGAAACCAGTTTTACAATCATTCTCATCCCAATTCCGAGCTGATTCCTGCTTTCTCTGCTGGTGCCAAAGCCCGTAAGAACGACCAGTCTCTTTACTTTATACCGTCTCATCGCGTTCACAATTGAACGAGTCCCACGTAAGCATAGATCTGAAGGACTTCCTGCTGTGGCTCCTAAAGCTACAAACACTGCGTCTTGCCCCTTAACAGCCGATCCTACATCCCCTTCACTAAAAACACTGCCTTCTACAACTGTTAACCCCTCCCGGGTAAAAGGGATTCGATCTGCGGTACGCACAAAGGCATTTACGGTATGTCCCTTGTTGATCGCTTGGTTAATTAGCTGTAAGCCCGTACCCCCGCTAGCTCCAAAGATGGTAAACTTCATTGTTTTTTGCCTCTCTTTTAGCTATATTTCACAATAATAAGTGAATATTCATTTATTATTGGTGGAAAGAACAGCGATGCTACGCATCGCTTAAAATACTATACTATGCCTTAATAGCGTCCCAACTCATCTTGATGGCAGAATCTAATTGTTTACTATTCAATATGGTCCCGTTCTTCAAATGTGCTTTCAACAATTCGGCTATTGGCAAGATGGAGTAAACAACTAGCATGTTAATATCCTCCTTCTTCAAGATCTCCTGTCGGATGCCGGCCTCAAAAAGCTCGAAGATCGGTTGAAACTGACTTGCCGTATCCTCTAGCACCATTTCTGAGGCAAAGGGGAATTCATTATTTGCTCCAGAAACAAAAAATAGTCTTTGAAGGATTGAATAAAATCAACATAGTTGCGGATGATAGCCTCAAATCGTTCGTAAACTGTTCGGGTATGATCCACTCCTTGAAACATTTTCTCGCTCATCTTGCCTTTAATCTTTAAGTAGGTCTTGTAGAGCAGATCCTCATTGTTCTCATGGTAAATATAAATCGTCGCTGCCGATACACTCGCTCTTTTGGCAATTTTTGATATCGACGTATCAGAGAAACCGATCAATAATAAATGATCATTTATTTATTGTCAACATTAAGGCATTGCTTGATGGAGGGCCTTCTCTTTAACCGCCCCCCAAACTTGGCTACTTCACATGCAAGTGAGCCCAGTATTCCGGACTATCTATTCCATAGCCACCTGGTTATGGCTCTGTCCAATCATTTTTCCACAAATTTAGAACTAACTTGTCGCCTATTATTTTTTCGATTAACAACTTTTCCACTTTTATTTTCTATACTTAGTCACTAAAATGAAAAATTGATGGAATCTATTTGCTTCTTGGAAACGTCCAGTGAAATTATGAATTTCAAAACAGTGTCAATCATTAGGAGGAATTATGTATTTTTCGACAACATATTCATCACCTTTAGGTTTGATTACTATTGCAAGTGATGGTCACATGCTCTCGGGTTTATGGTTCGAAGGACAAAAGTACTTTGGAGGCACTATACATGCTGAAATGACTGAAAATATGAACTTATCCATCTTCAACAAAACAATAATTTGGTTAGAAAAATATTTCGATGGAAAGAAACCAGCGGTCTCTGACCTCCCACTTGCTCCAAACGGTGGGGATTTCAGAAAATTGGTTTGGAATATTCTTTGTGATATTCCTTACGGTGAATATATTAGTTATGGGCAGATTGCAAAAATTCTAGCTTCAAAAATAAATAAAGCAAGTATGTCAAGCCAAGCAATAGGTGGAGCTGTAGGTCACAACCCTATATCCATCATTATACCGTGCCATAGAGTGGTGAGTGCTTCTGGGAGTCTAACCGGTTATGCCGGTGGTCTGGATAGAAAGTATAAACTTCTTCAGCATGAAGGTGTGGATATGACCAAACTCTCTATACCCAGAAGAGGAACAGCACTCTAAAGTATTCAGTAAATAAACTACGCAACAGAAAAACACCTTCAGTGTGGCCATAACCGCGTCAAACCATTATGCTGCGACCGTTTTTGGAACAGGTAACGGTCGTCAAGTTTTTTAAGAAACGTTCAGCAGGCGGATTTCGGACTGATGAGTAATATTTTGACCATCGCTGTTAGCCGTAATCATCGAATCAGGAAATTCATCATAGACCCGGTAAGCGCCTTTGGCCGAAATTCGTAGCGTCACCTCGACAAGGTCTTGCCCCTCAAGTTTTTCTGCCTCTTTAATTGCTTGGGCTTCCATCCTGGGCTCGTAATGCTCATCGGTAACCTCGATATCTCTTACCCTTCATTGACTGTGCCAAAGATATAATACGGTTTTATCCCATTTGCAAATAGGCTATCGATCAGCTTGACCAATTCTTCCGACGATAAATCTTTGTCGTTGCGTATCCAAAGGCGAAACAAAGATATTAATGTTGATATGTAAAACTCAATCAGATATGGCGCTAAAATATCATTTGTTGGAAGATTCACAATCAATCTCTCAAAGGGAATTTCTCTTTTCAGGCGTTCAACAAAATGAACAGAACCATAGTCGCCGAGGAGGGCTTTTAGGACAGAAATATCTTCTGTACTTTCCAAGCATTGAAGCGCATCTTGGAATGTATGCGTAGAAAGCTCCCTGCTTGCCATTTCCTCGTTAATGGATTTCAAAACCTTCTCTTCAACGTAGTTCAGCAACTCATAAATATCTGTAAAGTATTGATAAAATGTACTGCGGTTATATCCTGACTTATTGGCAATCTCTTGAATAGATATTTTTTCAATTGGCTTTTGGCTATATAAATCACAGAACACATTTATAAAGGTCTGCCTGGTTTTGTCTGTAATCTCAGGTTGCTTGTTCATGATTTGCCTCCATTTCCGGTTCAATAGATGATCCGACAGATATTGAAAATCTGATGGTTGATGACTGTATGGTGAATCCATACAATATTATTATACAACACGTTGTTGGATCATCAATAACGGATTATCAACTCTTTGGGGGAGTCTAACATGAAAATTTTATTCTTCGGTAGAGGTGTAATATCGACCCAATATGCGTGGGCTTTCGAACAGGCAGGTCATACAGTTGAGTTTTACGTTAGAAAGGGGAGGAAAGAAACCTTAGGAAGCAGTATTGAGCTTGAAATGTGGGACGCACGAAAAGGGAAAAAGCTCATAAAAGAAAGCTGGAACGTCAAACTGCATGAGGAGATCCTTCCCAATTATGATCTCATTATTGTGAGCGTCAACACGGAACAACTTCCGGGAGCAGCACAATTCCTAACAACTGCCGCAGGAAATACCCCTATCCTCCTATTCAATAACATTTGGCAAGATTTGAAATCATCGATCGCACCATTGTCTATGAACAATGTTGTCTTTGGCTTCCCTGGAGCAGGAGGCGGCATAGCGGACAATAAGCTTAGGGGCGGCTTTTTGAAAATGGTATTTCTAGAAAAACCACGGTCAGGCACCGAGCATATTAACAACAAGGTCAGAGAACTATTTGAAAGTGCCCATTTTAAAATTAGTTGGATAAAGGATATGCAAAACTGGCTATGGAATCACTTTGCGATGAATGCAGCGATGGAAGCCGAGGTGTTAAAACGGGGAAGTTTCCCAGCAGTCATGAACCATAGTGACTCATTCGCAAATGTTGGTAAGCATATGAGGGAAATGGTCCCTGTACTTAAAGCAAGAGGTGCAAAGCTTGATGCCACTTCTCTCCTGCTGACTAAAATTCCACCGGCCCTTCTCGGCATACTTTTTACCAAGGTTATTTTTGCAAAAGGCAGCTTACCGCGGCTTTTTGTGGAATACAACAATAGTAAAGCAGGTTTTGCGGTACTTGAAGTTGTGAGAGAAGCAAAAAAAGCAGGCATACCTTTGCCGCGTCTTACGATGGCATTTGAAAATACTGAATATACAAAAGAAATATAAAGAATCCTGGTCATAACCCTGTCAAGTAGACAAGAATAAAAAGACACCATTATGCTGCGACCGTTTCTCGGTACTCCACTGGGGAACAGTCGTTTAGTTTCTTCTGAAAACGTTCATGGTTATAAAACGAAACGTACTCTTGAACAGCCTGTTCCAACTCCGAAATCGATTTTAGATGGGATAGATAGATTTTTTCGGTCTTCAGATGGGAAAAGAAATTATCAACTAATATTAACCTGTCTGTCAGCTTAATGAAATAACTCTATTTGTTGATTAGATACTTATCTAATCGGTAATCGGCTCATGTTCTTGTTTCCTTCCGATTCCAAAATTCCGCAAACCTAATGAATTCGTTAATCTGTTGGCTAACCTCTATAGGGATACTAATGTGCTGCTGAGTCTGCTTGGATTTGCATTTTACTAGGGCACCATTGTAGAAAACCATGTAGTCTACAAAAGGAATAGCCTTTACAAATTGTTCAGCCGCTCTAGGCGGTCGTGCCGTGGCAACAATAATATGAATTCCTGAATCAAAACACCTTTTAACAGCACTATAATTTCGAGGAGATATTGATTTATCACTATCAAGTAATGTTCCGTCCAAGTCTAATACAATTGCCTGTATTTCTGCCACTTACATTCCCCCACAGTATAATTTTTCCAATTATACACAAATAACTGTGCAAATGGTAGAACATTATTGAATTAATCTGCCCGTTAGCGTAACACGGCTGCCGATCCATGACGGCTGCCGTGTTTTTAATTTATTTATTGAACTATCGTGTCGCTTTAGTTTAATCACTACTCACTTCATCGACTTTGCCAGCTAGACCATCATCTCCTTGGACAAGGCTCCACTGTCAATTTCAATAAAAGTACCATCTTGTACCCAACGAAGATATCCACCAGGTTTGTGGTACACAGCTTCCATTTTTAAATTGACTCAATGATAGTTTTCAGACACGCCCTAAATGACAATGTTAAAAAAAGTGGCGTAATGGCCTCCTCCTATGTAGGTGGGCTTAATAGTAGAGCCTTTATTCCGGTCAATGAAGATCACGGCATGATTCAAGCAGTTCAGCGGGGTACCCTTACACTAGAGAAGCTGGAAGCTATGACCTTTGGTCGAATTTGGCGGCCTGCTCGGATATGCACCAGTTATAGCAGTAAACGGCTTCAACTGCGCGAACTTCGTTAATCGTGGCGGACGAATCTCAGCTCCAATTCATAGCTTTAAGAATTAATTGAAACCTCAAACAGCAAGTCCCTATTTCACTTAGGAGACTTGCTGTTTTTTTGTGTTAGTTGGTCAGTCGTAGAAAAAAACTTTAGCTGAATGAAGAGGCATATCATTTGATATACCCCTTTATGCATCTTATTGCAATTAAATCAAACCGTTTCCATTCTATTTGAACTGGAACCAAGTTAAATTTGCAACTGTGGTTGAATCTGACTTAACAAAAGTAACATATACCGTATGGGTTCCTGCAGCTGTCCCGGCATTAAGCGGGATATTCTTGACTGACCATGTCTGCCATCCGCCTGTGCTTTCTGCCGTCCAATAACCCAGCATAGTGCCTGTAGGACTGTCCAAGTGGAATTCTATCCTTCCGCCGGAATTAGCGGATGCAACCTTCAAATCAATACTTGTTTTAGCTGTACTACCAAAGTCTACATTTTTAAATGCTATATAGTCGCCATTACTCCCTCCACCAACATCCAGCCCACCATCAGTGCTCGCCTCATAGGATATAACACCTGAACTAAGGTTATAACCTTCCGCTTCAAATTTCAATGTGTTGAATTTGGGAGATGCAGCATAGCTGTTCGTATCTGTTATTTTTAAATCTGTCAAATTATTTACCGCCACTCCACCGACGCGAACATTATTTATTGTAACTCCGGAGACGGTAGATGTGTCACTCCAACCCTTCATGATTGAAACTTCACCTAAAGCGCGTAAATTGATATTATTATAGACCACATTTTTTATCGGACCGGTTTTTGCAGAAAGATCAAACCACCTGGAGTGAACACCGGATCTTGGCCAGAAGCCTTCTACATCTATATTGTCAAATATGATGTTTTGTGCTGCTGGAGTCCCATAAAGATGACCTACCGCTAAAGCGCGCCAGCATCTGTATACATAAGAGTTTTTAACAACTATGCCATCCTGAAGCTGTTTCACTCCATCTCCAACCTTGAATGCTCCACATCTGCTCCAAGCCAAAGCATCATCCACAACTACATTTGACTGGTTTTCAGGACTTCCCGGCCAGTTTGCAGCTATATCCGTAGTTGCTACATCCCATGTCTTAAATGAGTATGTGTCATCCTCCGATACTGCTACCGTGTGCTTTATGAGTACATTCTGGCTCTCTTGAATGTCTATTGCATCATTTTCATAATCAAGTTCATTGTTGTTGAAGTGCTTGGTATTCTGGAAGGTTACGTTATTAGATCTTGTAACGATTGTAGCCCAGCCACCGCTGTCTCTTATGGTTATGCCGTCAACTGTGAAGTTGCTGCACTGCAAGGGTACAAGAATATTGTTCAAATAATTGTTTGTATTTCTCATGTAATGACCATTGCCGTCAATAGTCCCTCTGCCGTATATCTTAATATTGTTTGCATTGGTTTCGGTATAAATAAACCATGTTCCATCCTTATTCAGAGAATTCTTATGGAAATGGGTGGTGTAATCGCTTGGATTTCCTGAACCCCTTATAACAGAACCACCCTCCAGATAAACCGAAACATTGCTTTTTAAAACAAGGTTTCCGCTCTTGTACACTCCGGCTGGAACGTATACTATACCGCCACCTGCTGCGTTAGCCGCATTGATGGCGTTTTGTATTGCAGTTGTAGCCAAAGTGGCACCGGTACTGTCGGCACCGTATTGAGTTTTAACATTGTATATCCCTGTACCGGATGAAGCCGGAACATTGGTTTCAAGAGCATCTGCCGCAATAACCAGATCTTTCAGGTTATTGATTTTAACGATAAGATATGTTGGTGCTGAAAGTGTAAATGTAAGTGTCTTTCCACTCTTTGTTGCAGTGATTCCCAGAGCTTTGGGAGAAATATTATAGGTATTGATTGGCTCGCTTGCTGTTATTGTGATTGTAGTAGTACCTGAAAAAGAGAAATTACAATAATTATAGTTTACAAATACCTCCGAAGTGTCGATTACCGGTATATTGGTAGAGTCTGCTGTTACCGTGTATTGACTGGTCGTGGTATAGATCGACGGTAATGGATAGCTTACAATTGTACCCGCCGCACTTGCTGTCGAAGGAACGACAGCTACAAGACTGGCGAGCATACAAACCATTAAACTTAAAAACTTTAACCGTTTTAACATAAATAAACACCTCTTTCATATTTTTTAGAAAATACTCTGTCATCAGTGAATAATGATTTCACCAGTGATGCTCTATTACTCTTTTCATAAAGTCGACATATTCCTGTTCAGCTTCGGAAGTGGCAGAGTAATACTAACCTTTTATGCATCATCAAAGTTTCCTTTTAAAGTACAGCCCCGGTTTTGTTGCACCTTGTGCAGGATTTCTGCGTTGGTCGCTACTACTGAGCTGTATTGTTGCATTTTATGCACAATCTCCCCACGGTCGCTGCTATTGATCTAGCATTGTTGCACTTCATGCACAATCTCCGCGCAAGCCGCTCCAATCATGGCACATGGCCCCACTGTTACTCCGCATTTCCGCCCTCAGCCTGCTTCCAATCTTATCTATGCTCCGGCTCCAGACAGAGCCGGAGCAGATCGTCCACATGGGCCGTTGCCAGACATTCCACCGTATCCGCAGAGCCGTAATAGATTTTGACCTCGCCGTCATCCTCCAGAATCATCCCTCCCGGAAAAATTACATGATTGCGGAAGCCCCCGCCAATCTCATAGTCTGTCTCCGGTGCCAGCAGCGGCTGCCTGCTCATGCCAATCACCTTGCGGGGGTCCTCCAGATCCAGCAGCATAATTCCGGCGGTATAACGCTTCTTCCAGGTGTCCTCCCAACCGTGCTTGCCTCTGGCCGGGTCCACATCCACCGCATGGAAGGTGGTCAGCCAGCCCTTATCCGTCCGGACCGGAGGTGCGGCCGGGCCGACCTTGTCATTGGCAAACGGCACCTGCTCAACGGCGAGCAGTAGGCTGGAGTTGCCCCAATGCTTCAGGTCCGGCGACTCGGAGATCCAGGCATCGAAGCGGTCCCGGCCGCCGCGGCTGTATACCGTGAAGGGACGCTCCAGCCGGACATACTTGCCGCCGATCAACTCGGGGAACAGTACCATATTGCGCAGGTCCGGTGTAGACAGGCTGAGCACCTCGAAGTGTTCCAGATCATCGGTAACGGCAATTCCGCCGCGGATGCCATGGTGCGTATCCACGGCAAAACACATATAACAACGGCCGCCGATCACGGTCAGGCGCGGGTCGTAGGCGCGGATAATTTCCTCGTCATGCATTTTGAACACTGGCTTCGGGCCGGCGGTCCAGCTCAGCCCGTCGTCACTGTAAGCAATGCCGAGATCCGTGGTGTGGTGCGGCTCAAGCGTCTGATCGACCAGTGAGCCGTAATCATTACGGAAGATCATCACATACTTGCCGTTAAATTTCGTTACACCGGCATTGAATACCAGTGCGGTGGGGTAAGGAACCTTCGTTGCATCCAGCACCGGATTGCCCGGATACCGCCGGATGAACGGGGCAGATTGCAGAATTGCCGGAGCGTGTTGAGTCATGGGGTGTACCTCCTTGAATGTTAAATATGGAATATGGGTTGCGCAGGGCCGGACCGCTACCCTTTGAGGGAACCGGCCGTCATCTGCATGAAGGATTTGTTGGCAAACAGATAGGCGACGAGAATCGGCAGAATGGACAAGCAGGCGCCCGCCATCATGTAGTGGGTTTGGGAAGCGGCCGAAATCCCGTATTTCAGGTTCGCCAGCCCGACGGTCAGCGTCTGCAGCTCCGGCTTCGTCATCGTGAACACGAGCGGAAGCAGATATTCATTCCACGCGCCGCGGAAGGTGAATAAGGCACCTACGCCAAGTCCGGGTCCGAGCAGCGGCAGAATGATCCGCCAGAAGGTCCGGCCCGGGGAGCAGCCGTCTATTAGCGCCGCCTCGTCCAGCTCGCGGGGAATCCCCTTCATGAAGCTGGACAGAATGAAGAAGATCGAAGCATGGGCGGAGATCAGAATCAATATAACGCCCCACAGGCTGTTGTGCAGATGAAGCTTAACCATCAGATCGAACTGCGGACGCAGCACGACCGCCCCTACAGCCACGAACATGGTGAAGGATTGCAGTCCGATATACAATTTTTTGCCGGCAAAATCCATCCGGTCCACCACATAAGCCGCCATGGATGATACCAGCAGCGTGCCGACAACTGTCGCCAGGGAGACAATCAGGCTGTTCAGGGTATACCTGGAGAAATTGGCCTGCGCCCAGGCTTCGGCATAGTTCGAGAAGTGCCAGATCTTCGGCAGGAAGGTCGCACCCGCAGTAAGCTCAGCATTGGTCTTGAAGGAGCCCAGGATGGTGATAACGACCGGAATCAGGGTGATAAAAGCAACAGCCAGCAAAAAAATCCACAGGATGATTTTGCCCAGTATGGTTCTTAGTCTCATAATAGCCTCTCTCCTCAATCGGTCTGATTCATGCGTCTGGATGCGTAGAAATAAATGAGTGATATCATCCCTACAATGACCGCAGACACAAAGGCGACCGCACTGCCGTATCCGAACTCCTGGACCTGAACCGCCGCGCTGCCCCCGCCGACAGGGAAAAATAATTTGTACAAATACAGGAACATGACCTCCGTCTTGCCTACAGGACCGCCTTCAGTCAGTACCATGATGCTCTCGTAGCCCTTCAGGGCTGTAATGATCGCCAGCATAATAACCATCTGCATGACAGGCCCGAGCATCGGCAGGGTGACATAGCGGAACTGCTGAATTTTCCCTGCCCCATCCAGGGAAGAGGCCTCATACACATCCTCGGGAATATTCTGCAGACCGGCAAGGAAGAGCAGCATATAATTGCCGACCGCCCCCCAGGCCGCAACCAGAATGACGGTGAGCATGGCATATTTCGGCCCCAGCCAGTCCACACCGGAATCGGAGAGGCCCAGGCGGATCAGAAACTGGTTGAGAATCCCGTTATACGAGTTGAAAATCGTGAAGAAGACTACGGCCATTACGGCGGTACTGATGACGGTCGGCATGAAGAAAATCCCCCGCAGCAGTTGTCTGCCCCGCAGCCCCCGGTTCAATATGACTGCCAGCAGCAGGGCCAGCGGAATGGTGATCAGCAGCTTGCCGCCAGCATAGACAAATGTATTCACCACCGAATCCCAGAACTGGGTGTCCTTCAGAATGCGGCTGAAATTGGCCAGACCGATAAACCGCGCCGTTCCGAACCCTTTGTAATCATAGAACATATAGCGGAACGCCCAGGCAATCGGGTAAATCCCGAGAACCAACGTGAGCAAGGCGCTTGGAAAGATAAAGCTGTATGAAAATAAGGCATGTTTCGTTTTGTTCATCTGGTTTCTTCCGGCTCCTTTCCTTTACGACCAGAGCAGAGGGATGAGGGAGTTGCTCCCTCATCCCCCGCTATCTCGGCCTATATCCCTATCCCTAACCTTCTGTCTACTTGGCGAACTTGCCGCCCAGAGCGGCGGGATCAAAGCCGGCATCCGGCTCGGCCTTCACGCCGTCATTCGCAATCACACTGTCCAGTGCAGCATTATAGCGTTTGTTCAGATCAGCGATAACCGCCTTCAGGTCGCCGCCGTTCAGCATATATTTGAAGAAGGCGTCATCCGATTTCATTCCTTGCGGTGCTACAGACGGATAGACCGGCCACACTCCATCGTACTTGTTCGGCAGGAAGCCTTCGATGCCGTTCACATCCGGTGTCTTGGCTGCTGCGCTGATGGACGGAACCATGGAGATGCCGAAGCCTTTTTCCTGATAATCCGTCAGCACCTGATCGCCGTACATGAACTCCATGAACTTCCAGGCTGCTTCTTTATGCTCTGATTTCGAGCTCAGCGCCAGCCATTGGCCCCCGAGGAAGCCGGAAGCCCCCTTCACGGTGCCGTCGATGGTAGGAACCGGAGCGGCCGCCCAGTCAATCTTGGCGGGAAACTGATTCTTGTAGACGCCAGGCTCTGAGGAGTAGGACATATACATTCCGATCTTGCCTTCCGCAAACTGCGCCCGCAGCGGATCAATATCCAGCGACTCTACACCCGGCAGCATGCTGCCGTCGTCCCTGATCTGCTTAAAGGCATTGATGATCGGCTCGAAGCCGCTGAAGTCGTAGCGGGCTGTCTTGAAATCATACCCGAAGCCGCCATAGCCGCTCATCTCCGCAACCACCCGTGCCGAACGTGCGAACGCACTGCCGGGGTTCTTGAAGTTAAGGGCGAAGCCGTAAGCGCCGTCCGCTTTGCCGGCTTCTGTCAGTTTCTTGGCTGTATCCACCAGCTCCTGTAAGGTAGCCGGCGGATGCTCAACGCCTGCTTTGGCGAACAGATCTTTGTTGTACACCAGACGCATGGTCGTTCCATAGTTCGGCAGACTGTAACGCTTGCCATCGAATTCGTTCAGATCCGGCATGGCCGGGAATTTCGCCTTCAGCTCATCGCTCAGGAACTCGTCAATCGGAGCGAGAAAGCCTTTTTTGTAGAAGGTCTGGACGGTATTCTCCTTCACCCGGATCACATCCGGTGCATCGGAGGTCTGGAAGGACAGATCGAGCGCGGTATCGAAGTCATCGCCCTTAACGACCAGATCCACTTCAATCCCGTCAGTATTGGTTGAGTTGAACTCGGCTACCTTCTCCTTCACGAAATCCGCATCATGGCGGTCGCCTGTCCAGTAGCTGATTTTAGTTTTTTCCCCTGAACCAGCTTTCGCCCCGTCTCCCGTGCCTTCCACTGCATTGCCGCCGCCACTGTTACCGTTGCCGCAGGCTGCCAAGCCAAGTGCCAGGACCATGCTAAGAGATGTCATTAGCATACGCTTCATCATTGGTAGTGCCCCCTTATGTATCCCTGCTGTATTCGCTTACAACCTGATTATAGTTCGATAGGCGCATCCAGATAAGGCGGGTAAGCCCACATTAAGGGCAGATTTCTGCAGGAGTTGGATACAGATAAGGGAGGTAATCTCCGCCCTGCGGAAATCCCTCCCCTGCTGATTCCTATTCTTTTCCAATATAATACAATTTGAACTCGGACGGGGTCATGCCGGTATATTTCTTGAACACCTCGCTGAAATAGCGCCTGTGCTCATACCCGAGATCCTGGGCGATCTCCTGAACCTGCCGGCCGCTGATCAGCATCGCCTTCGCCTTCTCCATCTTCTCATGCATCACATACTGCTGAAACGAAATCCCCTGCACCTTCTTGAACAGATTGGAGAAATACCCCTGGCTAAGGTTAATCTGCTTCGCCATCTGCTCCAGCGACAGCCCAGTATCCAGATGACTATGGATATATTCGACGGCTTGGTGGATTATCCGCGTGGACTCCAGAGAACGGGCTTGCTCCACCAGCGCACAGGCCTCCCGGCACAGCCAGGACAGCAGGTCGCGGATATCCTGCAGGGAAGGATGCACCTGGTTCTTCATGGCGGCAATTCTGAGTTCCAGCGGCTCCACCTGTCCGTAAGGGAACTGCTCCAGCAGGACCCGGCAGATCCTGGAGCTCAGCTCATAGCCGACACTTTCAACATAACGCGGCTCAGGCAAAAGCCCGCTGTCCAGCAGCTCCGCGAACAACTGGTCCAGCACCTGCAGGCTTTTGGCGGAATTGCCGGAACGCAGGGCGAACAGCAGCTCCTGCTCGGCGGCGGCGGAATAGCTGTGGAGCGAGAGAGGTTTATTCTCGATATTGCTATAATGATATACCCCGTTGCCCCCGGTATAGAAATGATACCCCAGCGCGCTAAGCGCCTGCCTGTACGCCGTGCCCAGCTCCTGAATCGCCGCCGTGCCGAGCCCCACGCCAATTGAAATGGTATGACGGGAGAAGCGGCTTACATTCGTGCAGCAGGCCTCCGTAATCAGCGCGGCGGTCTCCGGGTCCGAGCCGTTCATGATGCAGACGTATCGGTCTGTCGCCTCCCGGATAATAACGCCGCGGGTCAGGGCGGAAATCGTCTCTTCGAGAATATTGTGCAGGCTGAACCTTAGCAGCTCGACCTCCTGCACAGGCTGGCCGCTCAGCTTCTCCGCAAAATGATCGATTTCGGCGACAAACACGAAGAAATCATGCTGGTCCAGCGGGATATCAAGATAGGCCCAGCGGGAACGGGCATCCGCTTCTGTCGTCTGGTGGTGCAGCAGGAAGGTGAGATATTCCTGGCGGAGGATAGGCAGACTTTCCTTGATTTTAGCCTCCATCACAGCAAGTCTGGCGGTCTCCTGACGCTCCTCCCGGCACAGTTCCCTGGCCTTCAGCACTGCATTCACAATCTCCTCCAGGGAAAAGGGCTTCTTCACGAAATCAAGCGCCCCCAGCCGGATGGCTTCCTGGGCATAAGAGAACTCCGAGTAGGCGCTGAGGATAATAATCTTGCAGTCCGGCAGCACCTCCAGAATCGCCCGGGTCATCTGTAGGCCGTCCATTCTTGGCATCCGGATATCCGTCAGCACAATGTCCGGCCGGGTCTCGCGGATGATCTGCAGTCCCGCTTCGCCGTTAAGCGCCGTACCTGTTACCTCAATACCGTGCTCCTGCCACGGCGGCTTGCGCGAGACCATCTCCACCACACTTTTGATATCGTCGATTACACATAATTTGAACCTTTCCGGCTCCAGCTTTTGGTCCATTCTTCAACTCTCCTCCTCTGCGGGAATCCACAGATCCGTCCGTGATCCCTTACATGGTTCGCCGCCAACGTCCATACGGGCTTCGTCCCCGTAATACAAGGCCAGCCGGTGCCTGATGTTGAACAGGGCATAACCTTTCCTCGACTGCGGTGCCCTGACCAGCCCCTGCTTGACCCGTTCAGCATCAAGCCCCCGTCCGTTGTCGGTAATGCAAATATGCAGCAGCCCCTGCTCCCGGCTGACCGTGATGTCTATCCTGCCTCCTATTGTCATGTCGCTGAATCCATGCTGAATGCTGTTCTCCACCACCGGCTGCAGGATAATCTTCGGCAGCAGGCAGGACAGCAGGGCCTCGTCCTCTACCGTCACCGTGTATTCAAACAGTCCTTCATAGCATTTCTGCTGAATGGCGAAATACTGTCGCATGTGGGACAGCTCATCCGCAAGGGTAATCAGATCCTTGCCGCCGCTGAGCCCGATCTGGAACATCTGCGACAACGACAGGATCATCTCATTCACATCGTCATTCTCGCCCATGACCGATTTGCAATAGATGGTATTCAACGTATTGTACAGAAAGTGCGGCTCCATCTGCGCCGTAAGGGCACGGATCTCTGCATGACGCTTGTCCTTCTCCTTCGCCTTCACATCCGAGATCAGCGTCTTAATCTCCGACATCATCCGGTTGAACTGAAAGCCGACCTGGGCAATCTCGTCCTCATAACGGCTCTCATACACCACACTGAGCTGGTTCTCTTCGACTCTGCGCATCAGTCGCCGCAGCTTGAACAGGGGCTTCAGCAGTACAGATGTTAGCTTATTGGAAATCAGCCAGGTCGCCAGCAAAAAGATAACGATTACATAGAGGGTAATGCGCTGCACCCGCTGTAGCTTACCCAGCAACTGGTCCCGCGACTGCATACCTGAGATGATCCAGTCGGGTGATACGGCTGAGCTTGTATAATTCACCAGATATTCCTTGCCGCCATAGCTGTAGTAGTGATCCTGCGGATCGGCTGCTTTTCCGGCTTCTGCAAGCACCGGCTTCCAGGGGAACCTGCCCCGGAACGGCCAGCGGGACTCCACCACCGCCTCTCCTTCCCCGTTCACCAGATAATAATTTCTCCCTGCTTGTTCTCCGCCTGTATTCAACAGCTCATCTATCCGGCTCTCCCTGATATTGACCACAATAAATACATTGCTGATCGGCGTGTAAGGGTATTCATAAATTCCCCGGACTACGAAGGAGACCACCCGCTGGCTGCCTGTGAACAACCGGTCATAATGTCCTTTGGCCCAGTAGCCGCCCGGCTGCTCCTTGCTCAGATCATATAATTCCGAGCCGTAGAACGAATTGTCCTGCGCCCGGATCTGCGTAGTGGGATAGAAATCGCCAATCGGGGTAACGATCAGCACATTCTCAATGATCGGCTGATTGAACATTGCCTGCGAGAGGACATACTGCAGATCGGACAGATGTACGTAGTAATTAGAGACCTCATGGCTCAGCACATCCATCATCATCTTGCGGTACGCATCGCTCAGCATCAGGGAGTGCACGGACAGCGCCACATCATTCAGGCGGGAATCCAGAAGCTGTGCCGTCTTGCTTACGGTCTCCCGGCTGCCAGCGTAAACATTATCCTCGATCTCCTGCGCGGCAATCCAATACGAGAAGGTGCCCATTGAACTGATGGACAGCGTAATCAGCACGATGAACGAGAACAGAATCCTCTGTTTGATGGATATCCGGTAATACCTGCCGGCGATCTGCCGCCGGAGCTGCCGGCCATAGGCTGTGAATGTATTCATAGTTCCCCCTTCTTGAGCATGTATCTCCCTACGATTGTCAGTTCTTGTCACTTGTACCATACGGCTGCTCCGGCCCGGCGTCAAGACAGGGCATGATTATTTAACGGATTCCGTCCCTTATTATCAATAGGCAGGGGGCCCTCCGCATAACTTAGTGCGAATTCACTAATCATGGCTCAGGTTGACGGGAAGCTGCGCGATTGAGTAATTATGCTTGTGACGGTCAGTCCATTCCGTTTGATGCCTTTCTGCGGCAAATGTTGAACGATCCAACAGTAGCAGAGCTCACTGATTTTGTTGCCTCATACGTAAAAAATAATACAATTAGCCAAACTGACGGTTTCAAGGGCGATTCTATGAAGCATGAAACAGAGATGGGGGGAACGTTGAGCGAAGGCCTGCCCCAACTGAATACTGGCAGCAACGCAGTGTTCACTTATTATGGCGGCGGGGAATCTGGTCCGCTTCATGTGGTATTCCATGTATAGGTCTGGGAACAATAAACTGCTTCCATTTGCTGCTTCGACACCTGGATGAACAAGGGCTGGGACCAGTTGTTGGCATTACGATTGCGGATGTAGACAGGAACACGAAATACTTAGTCGAAATTATCTATTAAGAGGTGACCAGTGTTGATAGAAGAATTAAGAATTGCCGCTGCCTATGCTCAAAAAGTTAGAATTAAATTATAGACAGGAGAAGTAATCGAAGATAAGGCCCAATTATCAGGGGATCCGAATCGGACAAAAGTGGCGCATTGATGATGGTCATTGTGGATCCCCTATGAGGAAATTGAATTTGTTGAACGCTTAATAAAGCTGAATTGATTAAGGAAGGCCGCCTAACGGCGGGTTTTTGTTTACTTTTGTATGCAAAATTATGCATATTTATTCATTTTCTCGTTAATTGTGGAGATATTTCTCATCAATTACGAAAAAATTCTCACTAAATATGACAACACACAGGGGCTGTGTGTTGTCATATTGGGTGAGAAAAACCAACCGAAAAATGTTGATACATCAAGACGTGTTTTCATATTTAATAAGAAGAGGGAGTTCCTTTAGTAAAACCGGATATAATGCTTATTTTCAGTATTAGTGAGAATTCCCTCAAACCTGAATTTGCATATTTATTCACATACATACATCGATTATGGAACATGTCTCAGCTCACTAGAACCATTCCGTCAGAAAGTCCTCGCGTTGTTTCGGCAGCAGCAGAAATCAGTAGGTTTTGTTTCAGGTAGACACTAGTTCGCTCCCTGTTGAATCCAGGCCTGGGAGGATACAGTTGTCGCAGAACAAGTCTCCCCTCTCCCCGCTAGCAGCAAAGACTAATTTGGCTACGCTCTCTTCCTTGAAGCGCTCCGTATGTAAACATACCGGTGCCATTTTGCTTGAATACGAAAGAGTTCATCCGTGTCGGACCTCGCTAATGGAGTATACCGGATATCCGCCGCAATTCCGCATTTTCGACTCGGTCCCTCGCTTCTTTCGAAAAGAATTTGACGAGTATCAATTTCACATACCCAAGCGCCTGATTACAGAAAAAATAATATCAAAGTCCAAGGTCTTCTAAACAAATGAGCAACACTTAACGAATTTTTCTTACAAAATTATAAAGTCATTCAAATAACTAGTGCTTTTCCATATTCACATTATTTTTCTCTTATCAATCTTCTCAAAATTACCCACTTGTCTTATATTTCTGGCTACTGAACAACGTCACACTATCAATGCAAGATACAGCGCTAACATTGTAGTTGATAATTCTTCTCAATTTCGGTTATCCATATATGATCTTGTCGTCGGACTTTGACAAGAACATATATCGTTAAAAAAAAGCCGCAGCTACGCGACTATAAAACGTGTATGTTCTTGTCGTTCTACATGAAGCAGTATGTTTCAGAATCATTCGACCGACTTCAACCTCGGATTACTAATATTCAAAGAGTTCATTTTTTTTATTGAGAAAAGAATACTCCTCTAAACGGCTTTCAATCTATATATACATATAGTCGTACACTTCATAAGCTATATATTGTTTATGAAAAATAAGAAGGAATCCCACATTGGAATTGCTTTTTAATCCCAAATCGTAATTTGCATTAATCTATCACGAAATAAATATCATTGTCATTGTTCCCACATATTTAGTTCTGATAGTGCCGCTTGTAATGAGGAACTAACGGCAATTACCTTTTCCTTTCTATAAGCTTTTTCCAAGCTGTCTTTTATTTTATGGAAATTTTCTTCATTGACTAAAGTCACCAAACTATTAGCAACTGCACTGCGCACTCTGTAAGATTTACATTTTAACATTTCTAATATAGAGTCCAAGTGTTTTTCGCCTAATAAAAATAACCCTATATAAAACCCTAGCCGTGCCACGTTCCTATTTTCTACTTGCAGTTGATTTTTTAAGATTGAAATTAAACTTGTATCTCCTAACTTACCTAAAGCTTCTGCTGCATATGCACGAACCAGTTCATTTTTGTCAGACAGAGCATTGCAAAGATAAGGAACAGCTTTTTTGTATCCGATATATCCCAATACCTCGGCTGCGGTGATACGTACTAAACTGTCTGAATCATGTAATCTTGCAACTATTGCATCACCTACATCCTCTCCTGAAAAATAGCTTAGCGATTCTATTGCGTACATACGAACCTCAATTTCAGCATGTGTAGTTAACTGAATTAATATATTTTTTACATTAGAGAATGTATTAAAGGAGGATAACATTTCTATTGCGGAAAGCTTGATAGTCAAATCTTCATCCTCAACAAGTTGTAAAATTTCTCCAAGCAAATTATCTTTATTTTCAGTAACCTTCCATTGATCTATTCGATCAATTTTCTCCTGTTTATTCATAAGTTCATCCTCCATTGTAAGAAAGAGCATGATTACCTATCTGTAATCATGCTCATTTTTTTATAGTTAAAATTAATTTTAAATAAGAAATTCAAGCAATTTTTTGGGCAGAATCTTTAACTTGCTTAAGTTGATTTGCTTTATCATAAGAGAAAGACAATCCTTGTCCCCATCCAGTCTGAGGGTTCCAAGCAATTAAATTTTGATTGTTGTCATATTGATATGCAACTTGCTGTGAACTTTATACAACTTGATTCTTAACATCATTTGTTGCCGTATGGTCATAGCTTGTCGTTTGACTAGCACCTAATCCGGTGTCCTTTATCGATTCAATATTTCCATTCGAATCGTACGTAGGATCATAAACCATTTCGGTTATGGAAGCAATGGCTGAAACTCTTTCATCTAGATTCTCGAGTTCATCAAGCCAATTATATTGATAATTCGAGACATGTCCATTTGGTTCCGTTACTTTTACCAATTGGTCCGCATTGTTATACTCCATCGTGGTGACTTGATTCGCTGCATCTTCACTACTAACTTGATTGATCCCTTGTGAATCATATTTATAGACCGTTTTATTATCGTCAGCATCGGTTGAAGAGGTTCTATTTCCATAAGAGTCATAGGTATAACTAGTGCTTTGCGACAATGGATTTGTAACCTTCAGAAGGTCAGCAAATGTATTGAAATCATAGGTCGTCTTATGATTTAATGCATCCGTATAACTCGTACGGTTACTATAGTTATCATAAGTCGAAATTACCTTATGTTGTTCTGGATCCGTTGTACTCGTATTGTTACCATTGGAGTCATACGTGTTAATGGTATCTTTACCTTTCGGATCAGTAATTACCAACTGGTTATATTTTCATTCAAGGTAAAGCTGGTGACCCTTGATAACGGGTCGGTTATCTTTGTCACCACATAATTCGAATTAGAATTATATGTCGTTGTACTTCCGTTTCGATCCGTAGCTGTTGACACATAATTCGGTAAGTCATATGAATAGGTGGTTCCAGGGCGAGTTGCTAAATCAGCATTTGCTCCGTCACCAAAAGGTTCTTGAACCTTCTGCAATAATTCAGCATTGTACGTAAATGACGTTTTCCGCCCACTTGGATCTGTAACTGTCGTTAAGTGATGGCTCGAATCGTAGGAAAATTGAGTTCTTCGATAATTGGTTGCATCTAAATAAGCATCAACATTTGCCAGATTGCCAGCAGTATCATACCCATAGTTAATTTTCCGACCAGCGAAATCCGTGATACTAGAAATTTTTCCTGTTGCATTGTAATTAATCGTAGTGACCCGATTGCTAGGATCTGTTATTGAAGTGAGTTGGTTTGAGCTGTTATATCCATATGTTATTTTATTTCCATGGAGATCTTGTACATACATCAGCTTTCCGGTATATACTTCTGTATAACTATCACCATTTGCATCGAAATGCAATTTCGTACCATCTTTATAAGTTAAGTCATAACCGTTAACGGCTCCGTAGGATTCGGTGGTTCGTGTGATTTTTAAATAGGTTCCCGGCGGGGATTGGTAGCTATCGGAGGATGGATCATAGGTAAATTCATGATAGGTACCGTCAGAATCTTTATAGACCAATTTCCCCCGGTCATAACGCTCCATGATAGCCTCGCTGCCAGAATAGGACCAACCATATCCAAGTGGGGAATCTTCTAATGCTTTCGAATTATAGGTTCTTGAAAAGTCAACTCCCATTCCACCCCGGCCTTTTAGGCTCAAGTCATTGTATTGGATGACATTGTTACCTGTAGTCATATTCGTATAGCTTCGACCACCGACCAAGTCATGGCTATCGTATGTCCAGTACTCTTCAAGCCCAAGACGACTCCCGTTAAAATACGTAACAGAGAGCATTGGGCGATTCTTCTCATCCAATGTAGAATCGCTCGATATAAATTTTTTATACGAGTTTGTAGATTCAGATAAACTCTTTAACAGAATTCCGTAGTTTGCACTTCTCCATTTATCAATTTGGTTTGTGACATCCCATTGATAGTTAACCCCGAGATCGGTTAGATAACTAACATGGTTTGAATCTAATAAAGTGCTTTTGTAGTCGCCGCCCTTACTAGTCCAAGCTGTTGTTCCATTTGTAGTGTTCCAATTCGTGCTTTCCTCTAGCCACGACTTGCTCAATTCGTATGCACCAATTTCAACATCAGTGTCATTAGCAACACTGGAAAGCCATAAATTCACATCGGCACTTAAGATACTTGCACCCACTGGAATCGATGAAACATTAAACTTTAATAAAGATCGAATGACATTGGTTTGCGTGGAGTCTTTATATAATCCAACACCTAACGAAGTTTCGGTTCCACCGGTTTGGGTCGGAAAGTAACTACGGATGTTGGTGTCATTCCCATCGGCTGCATTAGGCTGAAGCCGAATAATTGTAGGATCAATAGTTACGGGGTAGACCCTCTTCGGATTTTCAAGCCAGGCACGGTCAGGAATGATGTCAACAAAATATGTAGAGCCTCGTTTAACCAATTTCATATTCACGTCATAGGAACGTGCTTCTTCAGGAATATCGTCAGATTGTTCTATCTTTTTATACCCGTCTGGAATATAGGAATCATACATAAATGGTTGTTCAATATAAAAGACTTTCAAGTGGCTTTTCTTATCAACAAAATAGATTTTTCCAGTACTATCTTGTTCCATATCCAAGCCTTTTATTTTGAATTTATATGAGAACTTTACTGGTGAGGAAGCGGAAGGTTCCTTATCCAGAACAATATCTTCCTTAACTTTACGATCCTCAACTGTGTAATTTATGTTGGTGTTGTCATACAAGTTATTAAAACTTAACTTATTATTCTTATAAGAAGCAGCACCATCATGGGGATTTTTCATAAATCCAGAATCGAGATTATCAGATTGTGATGCGGGGTCCATTACAATGGATAAGCCATCCATATCAATAGAAACAAGATTTTTGTCTAAATTGCGCTTTTGAAACTTGACTTCAAAATCATTTGATTTATTTTAAATGACGTTATTATTAGTATCGACAGTCAAATTATTATCAAACCTGACCCATTTATTGTTGTTACTTTTATAATGAATAGGTTCTTGATATATTTGTGTTGTTAATGTACCGTTTGGATTCAAAAATGTCTCCGAATCCTGGGTCCGACGATCCTCTAGCTCAATTCTAGTAGTAGTAATTTTTTTTGATAGAGTGGCTGGAACAGAACCTGCTGCATTTGCCTTCAACGCTCCCGTTGGAATTGTTGGAACGGCAACTGTGATTGCTAGAAAAAGTGATAATCCTTGATAAAACTTTTTTTCTTTCCCTTAAATAAATTCATGTGACATTCCTCTCATGTTTTTTCTTAGATGCATTGCTTAACTTAATTCTCTAAATATTTCCTCCTTACCACAATAATGCACAGCAGAATAAATATATACTAGTTTACGTAAAAAACCAGTTGTAAATTATTACTGGAATCCCAGTAAAATGAGGGAAATACCAAGTTTAGTAGAAGAATTAAGAATTGCCGCTGCCTATGCACAAAAAGTTAGAATTAAATTAAAGACAGGAGAAATAATAGAAGGTACGGCCCAATTATCAGGGGATCGGAATCGGGCAAAAGTGCGCACTGAAGATGGTTCATTATGGATTCCCTATGAGGAAATTGAATTGGTTGAACGCTTAATAAAGCTGAATTGATTAAGGAGGACCGCCTAATGGCGGTTTTTTTGTTTACATTTGTATGCAAAATTATGCATATTTATTCGTTTCTCATTAATTTTGAAAATATTTCTCACCAATTATGAAAAAATTATCACCAAATATGACAACACACACTGGGTGTGTGTTGTCATATTTGGTGATAAAAATCAACGAAAAAATGTTGATGCATCAAGGTATTTTCATATTTAATGAGAAGAGTTCCTTTAGTAAACACCGGATAAGAGACCATTTTCAGTATTAGTGAGAATTACCGCAAACCCGGGCTTACATATTTATTCACATACATGCATCGATTATGGACCAAGTCACTTCGGGCGCTATTTCGCAAATATGGAAGCCCTCGCGTTGTTTGGCATCGGAAAGAAATTAGTGGTTTGGTTTCAGGTCGACAGTAGTCCGCTCCCTGTTGAATCCCAGGCTAAGGAGGATCCTAAAGAAAAAATTACGGTGTCCACAGAACAAACTTCCCCTCTCTTTCTTGTCCCAAAATAATCCCATTTGTAGCCTCAATGCCAACTACCACTTATTCCATTAATCTCCCTTTACTTTTGTTTTTTCCTCGCTCGGAGCGCGGTTACTGGAAGCGTGAATAAACTGCTCATGAAAATTCGTCCAGTTGGCTACTTCCATGAGCAGATCAGTTAGCTTGATTCGTGGTAGCAGCTCATAAAGGGAAAGACTGAAATTCCTGGATCTGAATTTTCAGACACAAAATAATCTCAAAGTTTATGCAACGCTAATGCTTATGTATATCTCCTTAAAAAATTAAACATTAGTGGAACAGCATCCACAAAAAAGTCTTCATCACCGTGTCCAGCCTTATCCAGGACGTGAAGTTCTACTTTATCCTTTCCTGCTTTTTCTTCTATTAATTGAGCAAGTTCAATTGACTGCTGGGGAGGAACAGTATCGTCTTGTGCTCCATGAACTATAAGAAATTGTGGAATATCTGAATTAACATGTGTTATTGGTGAAAGGGCTTGAGCCTTTTCAGGAACATCACTTGCCAGTGCACCAAAAACTAATGATTCTACCGAATCAGGATTACCATACGACAACGACGGTGAGACACCAGTTTTTAATATATGCTCACTCATTTGATCCTTCATGGCAAGAATATTTGTTGGACCACAGAAATCTATAACTCCCTGAACATCGCTTGAATAGTCGGAGTTTCCATAGGATAATCCCTCCAACTCTTTTACACCTGAGGAAGTTCCCAATAAAGATGCTAGAGTACCTCCAGCAGAAATACCAATTGCAACAATTTTCTCCGGATTAAGCCCATATTGTTCTGCATTAGCACGCAGATATCTAATTGACGCTTTTGTATCATATACAAGTCGTGGGTACTCTCCTTCGCTGCTTAAAGTGTAATTAACACTTACTACAGCAAATCCTAATTCTCTGGCTAAAAGAGGTATTTCTAATTGAGTTCCCCTTTTGTCTCCAAACAGAAATCCGCCTCCGAAAAAGAAAACCAACACAGGAAATGGCTTTTCACCTTGGTCTGGCAGATAAATATCCAGAGTTTTTGAATCTGGGAAATCACAATATGGTAAGTCAAGGTATTTTGTTTTAATATCTGATATATTAGCATTTACATCTTCCAAAAATTCAGGAGGAAAATTTGCAAGTATCTCCTTAACCATTTCAGATTTCGCCTTGCCGCAGATGAAAATATCTTGTTTCATATCAACATTATCCTTTCACATTGTATTGTGGTTGCCTAGCATGTCCAAGGTCCGGCGATTCTAAATCGACGTTCCTGTGCAGATGAGGCAAGTGACACTGTCGCCCGAGGACAAGATCGCGATGAGCAAATCCTGTATTGTTATAGCACAACCATGACCTTCAGACTTTTATGTTCGTTTCGTAGTCCGACACATTCATATTGCGACTTTTTACTTGTACGAAAAGTCCAAAAATGATACACCAAACCATTATTGTATATACAGACATTCTTTCAAAAACCGCAGCATACATATTATTATTTATCCCAATAAATAATGCGAAACTTATGATTCCTATAATGCAAAAAATGACACTCAACGTTGAAACCCATTTTTGTGGAAACATTCGATGAGACATCAAGCCACCGCATAATATAGATAAGTTACCTCCTACTATAGCTAACATAGCTCCAATACCATGAAACGGTTCGCCCCACCAATCATACCCAGGAAACATACCAACCATGGTTATACCAATTGCATAAATTGCAGTAAGTGCCAGACCTATGATTTTTCTTTTTGATGGCAGTGTGTTCATTATCATAAAATACGCTATAGCGAATAAAATTCCATTAGCAAAAAATCCGAAATTCATCACAAAATATAATGGGGAATTAATCGTACGCCCCATGTACTGTGTTACCACTGGTATACCCAAATCACTAATATAGTTTATGGCATATTGATACGATGGATTGCTCCAGGCATATGCCGTTATAGCTTCGCACAAAAGATAAACAACCCCTGCTAAAATAAAAAGAAAAGAACCTGCTTGCAATATTTTTTGATTAATATTTTTCATTAGTTATTTCTCCTGTCGTCTTTGTTCGAGCTTGCTTGTTAGAGCAAAAAACACTCCATCAAGGGAAAACATCTCCTACTTATTCAAACAACTCATTTATCGTAGTATCAATAATAAAATCTACGGCTTCTTTGGTACCACTAACAGTAAAATCAAATTGGAACATTGAAGATAATAAACAATCTACAACTTGTGTTGCCATATCCAAACTCTTCTTTGGGATAAGTCCATATTCCGAGATTAAATTTTCCATTCTTATTTTATCGTTATTGAAATCCTGCTCCATATAATCGGGTGGTAGCTTTTGGATAATCAATGCCCACTCATCCCACATTGATGTTAACCATGACATAGTAGACAATTCTATTGCCAAAGCTTTAAGCCCCTCTGCAAGGCCATGTTTACTTGAATCTATTTTCATTTTATCGTATAAAATTTGATCTAGTTCTTTTTGATATTCATCAGCGGTTTTCACAAACAGTAATTCTTTGCTTGAGAAAAATTGATAGAACGCTCCGGTAGAAATGTTTGCTCTCTGTACAATATCTCGAATACCAGTTTTTGAGTAACCATACTGCTTCCAGCATTCCTTACAAGCATTGATTAAATTTTGTTTGATTATTTGTCGTTCATGTTCTGTAAAGCTCTTAGACATACTATTGCACCTCCCATTTTATAAACGTATGAACATTTATACAATATTGTTCATACGTTTAATTTAGATAACCTATTTCGAATTGTCAAGTACATATCAAGAAATGTTACCATACCTCTTGTATTTGAGCCTTTACCCGATGAGGGAAAAACGAATGTCCTGAAGCTAGCGATAATATTTTCCGCAGGGCTGATGGAAGCAGAGGCTGGGGAGCTGTATACGGGTGACGATAGCGTAATAAATAGCGGCAGTCTTGGACTTTCATCCGTGACTGTCGTTTTCATCTTTAGAGTAAGAAAAAACGCTAAACCGGATGCAATTCAGGGCTTAGCGTATATTTTCGTTAAAATGTTGGCGGGACCCCTAATACAACGTAGTCTGATGTTTTTATTGTCTTGATGGTTAACTGGATATTGGACTCAAGCAGTGCCGCTGCCTATGCTCAAAAAGTTAGAATTAAATTACAGACAGAAGAAGTAATCGAAGATAAGGCCCAATTATCAGGGGATCCGAATCAGACAAAAGTGCGCACTGATGATGGTCCATTGTGGATCCCCTATGAGGAAATTGAATTTGTTGAACGCTTAATAAAGCTGAATTGATTAAGGAAGGCCGCCTAACGGCGGGTTTTTGATAACCTTTACGCAAGTTTTCGTATGTTTATTCATTTTCTCATTAATTGCGAAAATATTTCTCGTCAATTATGAAAAAATCATCAGCAAATATGACACCACACATCTCCGCCCCTGTGTGTTGTCATTTTTGTTGAGAAAAACCAAGACGAAAATGTTGATACATCCAGAAGCATTTTCATATTTAATGAGAAGATTTCCTTTGTAAACGCCGGATTAATGCTCATTTTCAGTATTAATGAGAATTCCCACAAAATCGGATCTGCATGTTTATTCATCTATATACGTCGATTATGGAATCAAGTTTCGGCTCGCCAAAAGCGATCTTCTCCTTCCTTAAAGTACTCTGTATTCAGATCTAGATAATCATCATACCAATTTTCTTGAATACGAAGGAGTTCATCCGTATCGGACTTCGCTAATGGATATAAAACCGGATATCCGCCGTCAATTTCAAATGCATCCGACTACGATTATCAAAAAGATCCACCCTATCAATCTAGGATGGATCTCATATAGCAGATCAATTCAAACATAAACTTAGAATCAGTTATGACCTACGATCGGGTGTGGTACATACGGCTCTTCTAGAAACGAAACCTCTTCAGGAGTTAATTTAAACGATAGAGCTCCTACGGCAACTTCAAGGTGAGATGTTTTCGTAGCACCAATAATAGGAGCTGTTACAGGATCTTTCTGCAGCAACCAAGCAAGTGCGATGTGAGTACGGGGGACGCCATGATTTTCAGCGACTGATGCAACTCGCTCTGCTACTAACCGGTCAGCATTCAAAGTCCCATCGTATTTAAACTTTTGAATTTGGTCGGTTTCGGAACGCAGAGTGGTTTCTGACCAATCACGCGTCAATCTACCCGATGCGAGTGGGCTATACGGGGTCACCCCAATCTTTTCCTCCCTACAAAGCGGGAGCATTTCTCGCTCCTCTTCTCGGTAGATGAGGTTTAGATGATTTTGCATAGACACAAATTTGGTCCAGCCATTTTTCTCTGCTACATGTAATGCCTTCTGGAACTGCCATGCAAACATAGCGGAAGCACCAATATATCTTGCTTTCCCTGCTTTCACACTATCATGTAATGCCTCCATCGTTTCTTCAATTGGAGTATTGTAATCCCAACGGTGGATGATATAGAGATCTACATAATCGGTTCCCAGCCTTTTAAGGCTTTTATCTATTTCACTCATGATGGCTTTGCGGGAAAGACCGGCACCATTTGGACCTTCATGCATACGATTAAAGACCTTTGTTGCAAGGACTATCTCATCACGGTTTGCATAATCCTTGAGAGCCCGTCCAAGGAATTCTTCACTTTTTCCGAGCGAATACCAATTTGCCGTATCAAAAAAGTTGATTCCAACTTCCACAGCTTTTTTGATTATAGATCGGGATTCAGCCTCATCAAGTACCCATGGATGAACCCATTGCTTTGCATCACCAAAACCCATGCATCCAAGGCAAAGCCTAGATACATCTAAACCAGTGTTTCCAAGTTTTACATAATCCATTTAAATTCCCCTTTCCTCCTTTTTTTCCAAACCCACGACTTTCCCATCCTAGCTAAATTCGCTGCGGCGGGGCAGCGAAAACCATAGTCCGTCGAGCCAGGCCAGCTGCTGTTCCGTCAGCGCATTCATTTCGGCAGCTTGGAGGCTCGCGTCCAACTGCTCCGGACGACTGGCACCAATAATGGCGGAGGTGATGCCCGGCTGCTGCGTGACCCATTTCACAGCCGTTGTTACCGGATCCAGGCTGCACTCTTCACACCAGTTCCGATATCGTTCAACTGCGTCGAACGTCGCTTCTTTCCAGTAGCGCTCCTGGTATAAAGCACCCGCATTGTTTTGGAGTCCAAACCGGGTTCCTTCTTCGATACGGGCGCCTTTTCCATACCGGCCTGTCAGCATGCCTCCTGCAAGCGGGTTGTAGCTGATTATGCCGATCCCCTCATCAAGCGCCATGGGAACCATGTCGTCCTCAATCATCCGAAACAGCAGATTATAGCGCGGCTGAACGCTTACAATCCTCGCGTAATTTTTCAGGCCCGCAATGCCATTGGCCTTTGCCACCTGCCAGGCACGCCAATTCGAGATCCCGATGTAACGAACTTTGCCTTGCTGAACAAGATCATCGAATGCACGAAGTGTTTCATCCATCGGTGTGTCCGAGTCGAATTGGTGCGCCTGATAGAGGTCGAGATAATCCGTCTTTAAGCGGCGTAGACTGCCCTCGACCGAGGTCATGATGTGCTTCCGGCTTAATCCCCGTTCGTTGGGGCCAGGTCCCATCGAGCCGAAACACTTTGTCGCAAGCACCACTTTATCTCGTTTCCCCTGCAGCCACTCACCGATGATCGACTCGGTTGCACCCGCGACGGCATGCGATTCCCTTCCGATCGGATACACATCGGCTGTGTCAATGAAATAGACGCCGGCTGCATAGGCTTTATCCAGAATTTGAAACGAATCCTTTTTGTCCGCCTGATTACCAAAAGTCATGGTTCCCAGGCATAATCCGGTTACCTTCAATCCCGTATTTCCGAGCGAGCGAATATCCATCGGATCACCTCTCTTGACATACTGAATGACATCTTTTTATGATTTGTCTTTCGCAAATACTTCTTATGCAATCATCATAGCTGTCATGGCCTTCGGCCAGCCTGCATAGAAAGCAAGATGGATCATGGCTTCGATACTACTTAATTCTTCGTGTGCCATATTTAATTCTACTTTCATTTATTCATTATAAATTTCTTTAGCAATTCTAAATGCTGACCAAGCTTTCGGCCACCCTGCATAGAACGATAAATGAGTGATGATTTCCGAAATTTCATCTTTTGTTACTCCGTTTATTTTTGCTTTCTTTAGATGTGCAGTTAGTTGTTCAAAGTTTCCACCAGCAATTAACGCAGAAACAGTAATCATACTGCGATCGTGTGGAGAAAGTTCTTTCTCCCTTGACCAAACTTCACCGAATAAGACATCATCATTAATTTCAGCAAATTTTGGTGCAAATTCCCCTAAGAAGTCTCTTCCAGCTGTTTGTTTTTCTGCCACTTTTATCATACCTCTCGTTTTTATGTTCTTACATGACATTAGCTTAGGAATAACAGGGGTTATAAAAACAATTGATCTTTACATAAGCTGTTTCGTAGGACGAATAATTACTTCATTCCACGCAGCGTCATCTGGTAAGTCAATTTGCGTACATTGGTTTCATCCTGTGCCATCTCTTCTCGTAAAGATTCACTAATTGCACGTACTGTGCTACCCCCTATTTGTCGATAAAACTTGCGTATTCTGCTGGATAGCGATCTCCCTTAATTTCGATCTTAGATAGCGATTCATTTAAATCTCGTAGTTCCTCAGTAGTCAGTTCAACGTCCACTGCACCAAGATTTTCTTCCAGACGTTCTAATTTAGTTGTTCCTGGAATTGGAACAATCCATCGTTTCTGGGCAAGTACCCATGCGAGTGCGATTTGAGCTGGCGTTGCGTCCTTCATCCCCATACAACCGAGCCCAATTGCGGAAACTTCTGGTCCATTTTTCCCCAATTTACGTTTCTGCACTACTTATCTTCCTTTCTTTTTTATTATTTCACTTTAATTTCGAGTGTTGATCAGTTGTGTTCGATATAATTATGTGACAATTTAACAAGCGACTGGTATCACATTCTTCTCAAATGATTGCCTAATCATATCACCGCCATTCCCACGACTTCGAGTATGCTTTAAAATACAATTGGTAAGGATAACGATCCAAGGAGGATGCCATGACTGATTCAATCCAAAAAAATCAGATGGAGCTCGTCAAAATCATAGAGAAATTTTCGGGACAGGATGGTGTTCACGCTACTGCGATCCCGTCTTTATTTTTTCTTCGCCGCTCCACAGTTACCGAACTAAGTCACAGCATATACAAGCCACGCATATGCATTATCGTTCAGGGGGCGAAAGAGGTATTTCTTGCACAGGAACGCTTTAGGTACGGTCCTAGTGATTACCTAGTTGTTTCGGTTGATCTGCCCGTTTCCGGGCAAGTGACGGGAGCTTCTCGCAACGTTCCGTACTTGGCCCTCCATCTTGATTTCACACCAAGTCAAATTTTGGATGTTATTCGTGATTTTAATATCCAAGTCGGAAAAAATGAAAATGCTAAACGGGGTATGTTTGTGAGCCCAACCGAGTCATCGATGTTAGATGCGGTAATCAGGTTAGCTCGTTTGCTGGAAAGTCCGAGCGATATTCCGGCACTTGCTCCTCTATATACGAAGGAAATTCTCTATAGAGTTTTGCAAGGTCCACATGGAGGTTCATTGGAACAAATCGCGATCGATAAAAGTTCTAGTCGTCTTATCAGAGACGTTATCGAACAGATCGTGAATAACTATGATCACTCTCTTCGGATTGAGGAACTTGCGGAAATAGCAAATATGAGTATTTCTTCACTTCATCGGCACTTTAAAGAGGTAACCGCAATGACTCCAATTCAATACCAAAAACAATTGAGATTACAAAAAGCACGGCAAATGTTATTGTCTGAGCCAACCGATGCAGCTGATGTCGCATTCCGGGTTGGTTATGAAAGTCCTTCGCAATTCAGTCGCGAATATTCCCGCATGTTTGGTTTTCCACCCAAGGAAGATATAAAACGGTTGCGGGAGAACTATGACGAAACGATAAACGCGTGAATCTCCTAGGGCTGTGCTGTTATCATTGTAATATCGTTCCACGTAAAAACGGCAACCTGGATGCGGTTGCCGTTTTTACATGTCTGTCTTATTTTAAATTGCTGCATTCTTATCACAGATTCTGATGGTGGGTTTCAACGGGTATAGATTTCTTTAAGTAGCTGCTTTTGTATTCTTTTGGGGTTTTATACTCCATAGGATAAAAAACGAGATCATGACAATCGCCAGACACACCCAATAAACGTCTCGGAACCCTGCAAATTGAGCAATGATACCGCCGCCTAAATTTCCTAGTAACCGTCCAATAATGGATCCGTTATAATAGATCGTTGTGGACATGCCAGGGGAATTCGGAAGCAGCTCTGTGAAGTAACTTAATCCATTGCCCATTACAATAGCAACAAACGCAGCCTGCAAAAGTTGTGCTGCGATCAGCTGCCAGGAAGCGGTCGAAACACTTAATATGAGGTTGTATAGTACTGCAATAAAGCAGGCGCTGATCATCAAGAAATGGTTCGAAATCTTTTGACTCAAGGCGCCTAGCACAAACATAATAGGGATCTCCAGGCCGGCACATATACTAACAACCAATCCAACATCGGTATGCGTACCTTGAAGCTCGGCTACAATGAACAATGGCGTGACAATTCCGTTTACAGCATTGACCGCAAATAGACAGATAAAGGCAATAACAGGATACCAGATTTGCTTACTGTTGGGTGAAGCTGTGCCTGGACCCGATCGTTTCTTTTGAACTGTAATTTTCTTAGGCAGAAATAGAAACACGAGTGATGCGATTGTAAGAAAAATGACCGAAGTCCCCAAAAAGAGCCCTTTGTATCCAACAGCTCCTAAAATGATTGTTCCAACTAAAGGCCCTATTAGGAACCCAAGAGACACTAGGGTTCGTAATAAAGACATTGCAAATGTCTTGTCTTCCGAGTTCCTTTCATTTGCCGATTCCTGCGCGTAAGCATAAATTTGCGGCATGGCGGCAGCCCCTAATCCACTAAAAAAACTAACGATAATAAGCAAAATCAAGAAGTTATCAAACAGTAAATATGAGATATAGCCTAGTGCAGATGAAGACGTGGCTATAATAATTATGAATTTTCGGTCCCGCATGCGATCCGAATGTTTACCAATGAATGAGTTTGCCACTACGCCGCTTAATGAGCTCACGGCCGTGAAAACACCGAAGGCTCCCGCGCTCATTCCCAAATTCTCTGTACAATAGAGGGCTAAGTACGGCAGCGTAATCGAAATTCCGATGCCTACCAATAGAACACAGATGACAAATAAGCGGTATCCTTTGATAGCAAACAAATTTTGAAGTCGTGTGTACAACTTAGGCCTCCTTACAGCAATGGTGATTACCGCTCTTGACTAGTGGGACGGATGAGCATTTCATTGATCGCTACATTAGATGGTTGTTCAATAGCAAAAGCGATGGCTCGAGCAATACTTTCGGCTTCAATTGCACGTTCATACATTTTTTCTACTACAGGTTTAAATTCCATATCAGTAATGGATTCCGGTAATTCGGATTTAACCATTCCTGGCGAAATGATGGTCGAGCGGATATTGTTATCGGCTTCTTCCTTACGCAGTCCTTCTGAAATCGCGCGTACAGCGAACTTGGTTCCAGCATAGACTGCGCTCCCTGCGCCAACAACGTGCCCGGCTACGGAAGAAAGATTAATAATGTGACCTGATTTACGCTCTCGCATGGAAGGAAGAACAGCTGCGATGCCATAAAGAACGCCTTTGATGTTCACGTCAACCATTTGGTTCCAATCATCCACTCGTCTTTTATAAAGAAACGAATTTGGCATTAATCCGGCATTATTGATCAAAACGTCAATTTTCCCAAATTTCTTAAGCGTATAGCTTGCGAGTTCTTCCATCTGTTCGACAGATGTTACATCGGTTACTTTGTAAATCGCTTGCCCGCCATGACTTTGAATATCGTGTTGCAATTTCTGTAATCGTTCTTCACGGCGAGCAGCTAATACTAACTTCGCACCTTTGGATGAGAGTTCTTTCGCTGTTGCTTCCCCAATTCCACTTGAGGCGCCAGTAATAATGACTACCTTGTCTTGAATATTTGACATCCTGACATCTTCCTTTGTTTGGTCAATTTATTTGTTACATGACTCTCCGTTGGTCTTTCGAAATAGCGATTGTTAAATATCCAGTTTACGGGTGCCGATCCATTTCACCATCTCAGGATCGTTATGTGAAAAGAACAAGCTTTGCTTCGTGTCTAACGTTGTAATTAACTCCATATCTTCTTGTCTTAATTCAAAATCAAAGATATTAAAGTTTTCGATAATTCTTTCTTTGCGAACAGACTTTGGAATTACAACAATTTCTCTTTGTGTTAGCCAACGCAAAACGACCTGGGCAACGGATTTACTGTACTTTTCAGCTATGGATACCAGTACCTCATTCTGGAACAAGTTATTTTTCCCTTCGGCAAAAGGCCCCCAGGATTCGATTTGAACATGGTTCTCTTTCATGAATTTTGCACTTTCGATTTGCTGATTGAAAGGATGCGTTTCAACTTGATTTACGGCAGGGACTACTTCATTATGAATAATCAAATCGATCAGACGATCCATCTGGAAGTTACTGACTCCAATGGCACGGACCTTTCCTTCACGGTATAATTCCTCCATAGCACGCCAAGAGCCATACACATCTCCAAATGGCTGATGAATTAAATACAAGTCCAAATAATCCAATTGCAATCTTTCCAGCGATTTTTCAAATGCTCTTTTTGTGCGTTCATAACCAGTATCCTGAACCCAAAGTTTCGTCGTGATAAATAATTCTTCTCTTGCCATACCACTCCGTTTGATTCCTCTGCCAACAGCTTCTTCATTTAGATACGAGGCAGCTGTATCAATCAACCGATAGCCTGCCATGATAGCGTCATAAACACTTTGTTCACACTCACTGGGATCTGCAATCTGAAAGACACCAAAACCGAGAATAGGCATCTCAACACCATTGTTCAAAATTACTTTTTGCATATAAACTCCTCCATTTTTATAATTTTATTTATCAATAGATTTGGCCTATCCATACGTTCAATGACAGTCCGCACTCTGTCATCTCGCGCTTCAGAGAGCAAGCAGGTAAGTCCTTCTCAGCGCCATCGCAGAAGAAAATTCAGCTTGCCGACACTGCATTATACTGCTGTACCATAAGTATGATTGCCCCTTTATTATGTATGAATTCATTTCAAAGCCGGTAGCCCGATTATGTTGAATCATTGCCTATTAATATCACCGCTGATACGAAACAGGGATATTCCAATGTACAAAAAACAAAAGTCCTCGGCACCATCGCCAGGACCTTTGTTTTTTGATAAAGCAGTTGCATAAAAAACACTACATGATAGATTCTTCATAGAAGGTCTTTCACTAGTCATACCTGAATTTACAATAGGGTTATTCTTGCAATAAAGAAACGTTTGTAGTTTGCCACATCTTGGTTATTCTGCCCTTCGACTTTCCTTCCCCGGTGATAGAGAGTTGTTCTAATCATTAATTTGTTGAACGCTTAATAAAGCTGAATTGATTAAGAGGACCGCCTAATGGCGGTTTTTTTGATTTTTTTATACAAATTTATGTATATTTATTCATTTTCTCATTAATTGCGAAAATATTTCTCATTAATTTTGAAAATATTATCACCAATTATGACAACACACAGCCCCTATTGACCTCTCCCCCATTTATCTCTATAATTAGTACCAGATACTAATACTTGATATCAAAAAATTGGCCTCATTTTTTATATTTCCCAATATACACCCCATCCCTTACACCCTAAAGAACTCAAATTTCTATTAAAGGAGCGATTGATCATGAACCTTACGGTTTCGACAGCCCGCATTACGGCTATTGGCAGCTATGTTCCGGAAAAAAAATTGACGAACGCGGATTTGGAGCAAATGGTGGATACGAGCGACGAGTGGATCGTCCAGCGGACCGGTATGCGGGAGCGGCGGATTGCCGGTGAGAACGAATACTCCTCCACAATGGCTTATAAGGCCGTGGAAGACTTGGTCAACCGCTACGGTCAGGACTTGACCGACGTGGACTGCATCATCGTGTCGACGACGACGCCGGATTACGCTTTTCCGAGCGTGGCCTGCCAAATTCAAGGGTACTTTCACATCCCCAGCACTGCGGCATTTGACCTGAACGCCACCTGCGCTGGCTTCACCTATGCGCTGCATATGGCCAACGGCCTGATTACATCCGGTCTGCACCGGAAGGTTCTGGTGGTCGCGGCCGAGACGCTGTCCCGCGTAACAGATTATACGGACCGGTCGACCTGCATCCTGTTCGGCGATGGAGCCGCGGCCGTTCTGGTCGAGAAGGACGAGCAGCGTCCAAGCTTTATCGCGGCCCATCTGGGCACGAACGGCGAAGGCGGCATCCACGTCTATCGCACGAACCTTTCCACAACGATGAATGGTGAGGAGCTGCTAACGAGCGAGAAAATGGTTCAAAACGGACGGGAAGTCTACAAATGGGCGACGCGCACCGTGCCTCAGGGCGTAGAAACTTTGCTGGAGCAGGCAGGAATGACGGCCGGGGACGTGAATTGGTTCGTTCCGCACAGCGCCAATTTCCGCATGGTCGAATCCATCTGCGAAAAAGCCGGCATCCCCGTGGAGAAGACACTGACCAGCATGGAGTATTACGGCAACACGTCTTCGGTGTCGATTCCGTTGGCTCTCCAGCAGGGACTGGACGAAGGCAAGCTGCAGAACGGAGATACGCTGCTGCTGTACGGATTCGGCGGCGGCTTGACCCACGCCGGACTGATCCTGAAATGGGACGTGGATGCCCGCGGCTGATCAGCGGCAAAGAGTATGACGTAAATGTTTAAAAGGCTTCCGACCATGTCGGAGGCCTTTTTTCATAAATTCATTAATTCATATGCATGAGCCTCTCTCCTGCGACCTTTACGGCCAGCATTCTGCAAAGTACAATAAGAACAACTCATCGATCTGATGAATGCAACATTTCGACTCATTGAAAAAATCGATGATTAGGTCACGATCAGGTATGCAACTACAAATATAAAACGATTTGAATACAATTCAATGACAAAGGTGGGAGAAGGATGAATCTGCACGCGTTGCGCGTATTCGCGGAGGTGGCCAGTACGGGGAGCGTGACCCGGGCCGCAGGCAACCTGCTGCTCAGCCAGCCCGCAGCCACTGCCCAGCTGCGGAATCTGGAGCAGGAGCTCGGGATGAAGCTGGTGGCCTCCAAGGGGCGCTCCATCCAATTGACGCCAGCCGGCGAGCGGCTGGCTGCCCGGGCACGGCAGCTGTTTTCGCTGGAATACGAGATGGAGCGGGAGATGAACGCACTCAAAATCGGGCTCGAAGGCAGCCTCCGGATCTGCTCCACAGATCTGCCCGGCCGGACGGTGCTTCCCGCTTGGATCGTCCGCTTCAAGCAGCAGTATCCGAAGGTGCATGTCCAGTTGACCCGGGGCAGCTCCCGTATCGCAATGGAGCGGCTGCTCGACCACTCGGTGGACATCGCGCTCATCTGCGGCGAGGGTCCGAAGGATTCCGGTTTGGAATACATCACGCTCCTGGAAGACGAGCTGATCTTCATCGCCCACCGGGACCACCCCTTAGCGGGTGCCGCCACTACGCTCCAGGAGCTGATGGCAACCGCCTTTATCCTCCGGGAAGAAGGCAGCTATACCCGCAGGAAGCTCTTCTCCCTGTGCGACGCCTACGAAGTGCCGAAGCCTCGGACCGGGATCTGCATTGAAGGGATGCATGAAACGATTGAAGCCGTCAAATCGGGATACGGCGTTTCTTTTGTGCCCTCCCTTGCGGTAGCCCGGGAGCTCAAATCCGGCGAGCTTGCGGAGGTGCGCGTTCCCGGGATGCGCGTCAAGGACCCGATCCGGCTGTACACCCGGATTGGCGAAGAGCCTCTGGCGCCGGCGGCTAACTTTATGGCCATGATTGCTCCGCCGCTATCCCAGGTCGGATCGTAAATCATCAATTATTTTGATGATACTGTTTGATATATATATTGGATTTATACTCAAAATCTCATTATGCTGAAAACACAGCACGGTCATGAAACCGCTGTGGAGAAGGCATGGATGAGATTTTTGTTTTTCAGACCGATATCCCAAAGGAGGCACAACCTATGACATCAACACTGTTCACAACATATCAAAGCGCGGTCAAAACCCGAATGGAAGAAATGAAACGCACGGCCGAAGCTGCCATCGGGCAGCTCGAGGATTCTGCCCTTGCTTGGGCCCCGGAACCCGGTTCCAACAGTATCACCGTGATCGTCAAGCACATGAGCGGGAATATGATTTCCCGATGGACCGATCCGTTTACCACCGACGGGGAGAAACCGGACCGAAACCGCGATGCGGAGTTCATTCATGAAGAGCTTGACCGCGCAGCCCTGCTGGATCGCTGGGATTATGGCTGGAGCCTGTTCCTGGGACAAATCGCCGCACTCCGGGAAGAGCAGCTGCTGACGGAAATCACGATCAAGGGCCGGTCCGTCACCGTCATCGAGGCCATTGAAAAAAGCCTGTACCATAACGCATATCACATCGGCCAAATCATTTATATCGCCAAGCAGTACCGCAAGGATCAATGGGTCAGTTTGACGTAATCCGTGGGCGGTGTCTTTCAAAACAGGTGGGGCATGCCGGCATGCCCCCTGTTCCTTTCCATACAGAACAAGATTGAGGATATCATTCACTCAGTGGGCAGCTCCGTAAACTTACGGCTACGGCGGCGCTTCTCGTGCTACCCGCATATTTTTTGTACTCTCCAAGTTCATGACAATAATTGTCACTATTAAGCGATACAATGGCAGCAAGAACACCCTCTCCATAACCACGGAGAAGGAAAGGAGAAGTAAATATGAAACTTACTGCGTTGTTTTTTCTGATCATGTTTATGATCGGGACAGATACCTTCCTCATCTCCCCGATGATTCCGACGCTTCAGGACCTGTACGGCGTCCCCACGGGAATGTCCGGCTGGATGATGGGCTCCTACACGCTTGGCGCCGCGGTCTTCGCCTTGATTGCCGGCCCGCTCTCGGACGGTTTGGATCGGAAAAAGGTCATGCTGCTCGGACTGCTGGGCTTTGCGGTGTCCACCGCGCTGTGCGGAATGGCCGGAGACTTCTGGATGATGTGCCTGTTCCGGCTGCTCGCCGGGATCAGCTCAGCTTTTGCCGCACCGCAGGTGTGGGCGTCCATCCAAACGCTGCTGCCCGCAGAGAAAAAAGGCAAAGCAATGGGGCTTGCCTATGCGGGGCTCGCGGTATCCCAAGCGTTCGGGGTTCCGATCGGCAGCTGGCTGGCGGCAGAACGCTGGTCCCTCCCCTTTTTCGCGATCGGAGTCCTGTCCCTGCTGCTTGCCGGAGCCGCCTTTTTCATCCTGCCTTCCATGAAGCCGCAACCGAATGCCGTTCCATCGCGGCAGGCCTTCTGTCGCAGATACGCACCGCTTCTCGGAAGCGGTAGAGCGAGAGGCGCCTTCCTGGCTTATTTCCTGATCCATCTGGGCAGCAATGCCGCGTTCGCTTTTTTGGGCAAATGGTCCGCGGAACGCTTTCACCTTCCCGTTGACCAAATCGGCACGATTATGATTTTCCTCGGTGTGGGCAATTTGGCCGGCAGTCTCGTCAGCGGATATGTCAACAACCTGTGGACGCCATCCAGGATCGTAGCCGCTGCGGTGCCGCTCCTGATGATCGGCTATGCCGCGCTCCCGCACCTGCCGTCTTTCATAGCCGCGTCGATCATGTATTTCGCCATCTTTTTCATCTTAGGCATTCTTTTCCCGATGATTATGGGCGTGCTGAACAGCCTGAATCCGTCGCTGCGGGGGACGATTTCAAGCACGGCTACGGCGACCATGAACGCTGCCACGACAGTCGGCGCCTCCCTTGCAGGCCTGCTGTACGCCGGATCGGGCGGGTATGCGGCCGTCGGCCTGTTCTCGGCCTGCTGCTTCGCCGCATCCCTGCTTATCTTTGGCACGAGCCGCGTGCTGGCGAGAGAGCCCGTGCCGCAGGCTTAAAAAATCTATCGATGCACATTCTAAACAGCCGGTGCCGCAGGCTTAAAAAGTCTATCGATGCACATTCTAAGCAGCCATGCCCCTTTCAGCGGAAGTTTTTCTTACGCGACATAAGGAAGTCATTGTCTCCGAACTGTACTCTCCTTTATCTAAAAAAGCCCCACCGACCCTTGTCGGCGAGGCTTGCTTTCTTTTTAACGAACATAATAGCCATGGCATATGAACAGGGAGCAAGGACATAAATGAACCAATCTGGTCGTCCCAAGCTCAACGCTATAGATCACCCCATAGCACGCCCTAGCCTCATGCCCCGGACAATGCTGGACTCGGCTGCTGGACGGTCACCCGGTATACGCCGGATCCCAGCTCCAGCTTCAGTGTGCCTCCGTCTTCCCTGGCGCTCAGCACGCCCGATGCTTCATCCGCCGGCTGCCCATTGACCCGCGTCGTAGCGATCGACGCGCCCGGCAGCTCGGCCTCAGCGGTCGTGTTCGGCGGAATTTCGAACTCGTAGGACGCCTGCGGGCTGTCCCCGTCCACGTCCGCCAAGCTCCATTCGCTCCGGATCGTGCCGTACATCGAATCCAGCGCAGCTTTGGCATAAGACAGCGCCGAGTCCGTCCGGGGACGAAGCCGGATCCGCTTGTACCCCGGTCCTTCAGCTTCATTCAAATCCAGCCCTGCCACGGCCCGGTACAGCCAGTCGCCGATGGCGCCGAAGGCGTAGTGGTTATACGAGTTCATGTCATCGCTCCAGAACGAGCCGTCCGGCTTGATACCGTCCCAATGCTCCCAGATCGTGGTCGCCCCCTGCTTGACCGAATACAGCCAAGACGGATAATCCTCCTGCATCGCCAGCTTCACGGCCAGGTCGTGGTAGCCGTTCTCTGTCAGCACATGGCACAGGTACGGTGTACCGACGAATCCGGTGGTCAAATGGTGGTTCTGTTCCCTGACGTACTCCGCGAGCGTAGCGGCCATCCGACGCTGAACCTCCCCTTCCACCAGCCCGAACATCAGCGGAAGAATCATGGCGGTCTGCGTATGCGCGGCCAGCCTTCCGCCCGGCGTGACGAACTCGTTCAGGAACGCTTCGGCCACCTTTTCGTACAGCTGGCGGTAAGCGGCGGCATCCTCGGTGCGCCCGAGAACTTCGGCGGTGTTTACGAATAGGGAGGTCGAATATGCATAGAAGCAGGTGGCGATCAAATCCCTTGGCGTCGCCCCGACGTAGCTGCCTTCCTTCGCGTCAAGCGCCAACCAGTCGCCGAAATGAAACCCGGTATTCCACAAATATTCATTCTCCCCTTGGGCGCGGATATGATCGACCCATGCCTCCATGCTGTCATATTGCTCCTCCAGAATCCGCTTATCGCCATAACAAAGATAGATCGTCCACGGGCAAATGACGGCGGCATCTCCCCAAGCCGCGGACGAGCAGGCATTATCGTCGAGAACCTGCGGTATGACGTGCGGCACGCCGCCGTCCTCCCGCTGGTCGACCTTCAGGTCGTGCAGCCACTTGGAGAAAAACGGCGCCACGCCGAAATTAAACGCGGCGGTCCGGACAAACACCTGAGCGTCCCCGGTCCACCCCAGCCGCTCGTCGCGCTGCGGGCAATCGGTGGGAATGTCCAGGAAGTTGCCGCGCTGGCCCCACTCGATGTTATGCTGCAGCTGATTCAACAGCTCATGCGAGCACTCGAACCGCCCTGTCTGCGGCATATCCGTGTGCATGACACGGCCTGTAAACCGGTCCGGATTCAGCGGCTCGGCATCCGGCCAGCCCTCGACCTTCACATAACGGAAGCCCTGGAAGGAGAAATGGGGCTCATACATTTCTTCACCGCCGCCTTTGCAGATATACGTTACGGATTGCTTGGCCTTGCGAAGATTGCCCGTGTAAAAATTACCGCGGCTGTCCAGCACCTCTGCATGCTTCAACGTAATCGCCGTGCCGGCCGGCAGGTTCAGGCGCATATGTATGCGGCCCACCATGTTCTGCCCCATATCGAGTACGGTATCTCCTTCAGGCGTTCGTAGGACTGTAACCGGTTTCAATTCTTGAATGACCCGCACCGGTTCGTTTTCCTGCATGACGAGGATGTCCTTGTTGTGATCCAGCTTCGCCACCCCAGCCCAGTCTGCATCATCAAACCCGGGCTGACTCCAGCCGGCCGCCTCCAGCCGCGCATCATACGTTTCCCCATGGTAAATTTCCGACATGCGCACCGGTCCGGTCGACGCTCTCCAGGAAGGATCGCTTCCGATGATTTCCGTGCTGCCGTCCGCATATTCAAGATGCAGCTGAAACAGCAGCGCCCGCTGATCCCCGAACAGGTTGCGATGGTTCTCCCAAGCCAGATTGCCCTTATACCATCCGTTGGCCAGCGCCGCGCCGATGGCATTATCAGCCCGGGATCGGATCAGGTCGGTGACGTCATAGGCCTGAACCTGCAGCCGGTGCCGGTAGCTGGTCCAGCCTGGTGTGAATGCCCAGTCGCCCACCCGCTCGCCGTTCAACTCCAGCTCATAGAAACCAAGGCTCGTCGCGTATATTCGTGCCTTCCGGACGTCCTTGCTCACACGGAACGCTTTTCGGAGAAGGAATTCTTCCTCCACCTGGGGATCGATCCGTCCCGGTTCGGGCGTAATCCAGTCCGCAACCCAGTCCGATGTCCGCAGCAGTCCCATTTCAAAATGGGACGTATCGCTCCATTCCGACTCCTGCCCCTGTTGATCCCACACCTTGACGCGCCAACTGCAGCGTTGTCCGGACTGAAGCATGGCACCCGCATATTCGACAAGCACCGATTGGTCCGAGTCCACGACGCCCGTATCCCAAATCAAATGATCCCCGTCAAAATCCCCTTCCTCTCCCGCCACCTGAAGATGATAAGCCGACTGCAGTACATGCATCCGGCCGGACGTGAGCTGCCAGCTGAAGCGGGGACGCTCCGTGCCGAGCCCAAGCGGCTCGCTGCGGTATTCGCAGGTCAATTTCGTAATGCCTAGCGTTGACATAGACTTCCCTCCCGTTTTTTTGGATTGATGCTAGCCAGGGTCTTTGGCCATGTGTTTCAACTACTGCTTCCATTTGTACCTTCAAAGAAGACAGACCGCGTTTAAAGGTATTTTTTCTTGCAATATCAGGAAGCCATGGCTCTGGTGTTTATTATTATAAAAAAGGCTGCTCGGCGATACAGGCGGTGATCTGGACGAAAATATAGGCTGATCTGGACATATCGCCAACGATCACCTAGGATAGGAGCAAAGGCTGATTTTCCGAAAATCCACCATCGAGGGGAGAAGGCAAGTGAGCATAAAACGAAGCCAGGCCTTGCTGCGGATGGACGCTTTTTTCGAGCCGGGGGTGCCCTTCTACGTCAACCGCGTATCCGAATCGTTCGATATGCTGGAACACTCGCACGAGTTTGTGGAGCTGACCTATGTCAGCGAAGGCTCAGGCGTCCATTATATCGGCGGAGAAGCCTGGCCGGCCGAGCAGGGCAGCCTGTTTCTCATCCCGGTCGGACTCTCGCATGTGTTCCGGCCGAAGACCCCGCGGAAGGACCGGCAGCTGGTCGTGTACAACTGCATCTTTCCGGCCGATTATCTCCGGGAGCTTGAAGCTGCTTTCCCGCGCGATCGGGAGGTGTTCGCCGCCTTTCTGGAACCGGATATGCCGTGGCTGGAAATCAAAGATCAGAGCGGCGAGTATCACGCCTTGTTCCGTGAGCTGTACCGGGAATATGCCGGCCGAAGCCCCGGCTGGCTGCTGCTGCTGACCTCGCTGCTGGTCCGCGTGCTGACCGGCCTGTACCGGCACCGGCTGCAGCTGGATCCGCCAGCCGTCAGGCGCCAAGGCTCGCTAACGATCGACGAATCGATCACTTATATGGAGCGTCACTTCGCCTCCGATTTGCGGCTGGGCGAGCTGGCGGCGCAGGCCAGCCTCAGCCCGAGGCATTTCAGCCGGCTGTTCGCCCGCCAGACGGGAATGAGCTTCACCACCTATTTGCAGGGTATCCGCATGGATGCCGCCTGCCGTATGCTGCTCGAAAGCGACGGCAGCGTGAGCGAAATCGCCGCCCGGGCCGGGTACAGCGATTTGAAGTTTTTTCACCGGCTGTTCAAGCAAAAGACCGGCCTCACGCCCAGGCAGTACCGGCAGCGGCGAAAGGGCTGAGCCGCCAAGCCGCTATCTTTTCTAACGCTCGTGAATGCCTCACCGCACCCATCATTCCAAAGGAGACACGCCTGTCATGACGATCCAATCCGTTTTCCGCCGGGCCAACCAAATCTGCAACCGCGAACTGACCCGGCTGGAGGAAGCCGGCCTATCCATCGCCATTATGTACTGGGGGTTTATGCCCACGCACTATGACAATTCCATGCACCGCCACTCCTTCTTTGAAGCCTGTTACGTTGTGGACGGCGAAGGTGCATACATCGAACAAGGCAAAGAATACCCGCTGAAGAAAGGCACCGCTTTTCTGTCCCTGCCCGGCGTCTGGCATCAGATCCAGAGCGAGACCGGTCTTACACTCGTCTATGCCGCTTTTGAGGTGGATGAAAAGCATACCGGGAACCCATACCTGGAGGCTTACCGGCACTTGGCCGAGCACGGGCAGCCGGTGGTGGATGGTGCGGACGTGCAGCCGGCCGGGCATTTGTGGGATGCGCTCATCTCTATGTTTCTGACTCCAAAACCGGCCCTCCAACCGGTACTCAGCCACGTCTCCATGTCGCTGATGCTGTCCATTCTCTCCCTGCACGGAACACAGCAGCAGGACACGCCGGAAGCTGGCTCGGATGTGGCAGCGGCCGAAGAGAACTCTCTGTTCCGGCAGGTCAAGCTGTTCATTGACGACAACCTGGGCGAAGAGCTGACACTCGCCTTGGTTGCCGGGCACCTGCATATTTCGTCCCGCCATTTAACGAGGTTGTTTCAGGCCAACCTGAGCCAATCGTTCGTCCACTATATTCAGGAACGCCGGGTCCGCCGGGCTTCCCAGCTGCTGCTTCAGAGCGACCTGCCCGTCAAGGACATCGCATCGCAGTGCGGCTTTCAGTCGGTCCATTACTTCACACGAATATTTACCCGTCGGCTCGGTGTATCCCCCGCGAAATTCAGACGTTCCCAGTTCACCGAAGGGCGTTCGGGCAAAGAACATTTCCCTCCCAACATGTCCTGATTGTACAAAAGCTGTTCTGGATCGTTTAAAGACGCTTCCTCTCCCTCGTCTTACAATGTTACACATAACGACAGACAAGAGGGAGGAAGCACCATGACTGCATCATCATCCCCATCCTTTAATCCGTTACCCATCAATTCCATTCCCGTTCACAGCCTCGAGGAACCTTCTCTTATTCTGGACGGCTTCTCCAAAGATTACGATTCCTTAATGGCCCGGCTGACCGCCATGTACAAAAATCACGGCGGCGAGGCTTTCGTCGTCGCGATCGACGCAACGAACGGAGCCCAGTACGGCCGCTGGGTAAACCGGCTCCGCACTTACTGCGAGGAAGAGGACATTCCCTGGATCGGAATCGACACTTCCCGTTATATGAAGAAACCGGAAGATCTTCTGCGTCAGTTTCATCCCTATCTGACCGATAACCGCGCGTTTGGCAGAATCGCCGCCGACGTTTCGGAAGACGGCTATTTTCAGGAAGGAGCCAAGGTAAGGTGGCTCCAGGACGTTCAGCAGAAGCTGAGAATCTGCAGCGAAGCGGTCAAAGCCGGCGAAACTCCGATTCCGATGGTTGTGACCGCCGGTCCCGGGGCGCTCTTCCTCTGCCCCTCTCCGGATGTTTCCGTCTACTGCGACCTGTCCAGGGAGTATCAGCAGAAGCTCCACCGGATGGGCATGGGCAGTCTTGGCCTAGGCGAAAGCGCCGATCCCGTCGAGACGTACAAGCAAGCCCTGTTCCTGGAATGGCCGGTGTGGGAAAATTACCGGAATCTGCATTTGTATGATTACGATGTGTACATCGATATGAATCAGCCGGAATCTCCGGCCTGGGCTACCCTCCCGGCGCTCAGGGAGCTGCTGGCCGCCGCCGCCCGCCGCCCGTTTCGGGTCAAGCCGTTCTTCGCGCCGGGCATATGGGGCGGGCAGTATCTGAAGGAACTGTGCGGACTGCCTGAAGATTGGCGCAACTGCGCCTGGGCATTCGAGCCGATCGCCCCCGAGAATACGCTGTTGATCGAAGCAAACGGCAGCGTCATCGAAGTGCCGTTTCCGCTCCTGCTTACCTCACACCCGGAGGAAATCATGGGAGGGCGGAATGTGGAGCTGTTTGGGGATTATTTTCCGATCCGCTTCGATTACCTGGATACGATCGACGGCGACAACCTGTCGCTGCAGGTCCATCCGCAGCAGGCATACATCGAGCGGATGTTCAACGAAACGATGACGCAGCAGGAATCCTATTACATTATGGAGCAAAAACCGGGGTCCTCCCCCATCGTTGCCTTGGGCTTCCAGGAGGGAATTGGCGGCAGCGACCTGCTTCAAGCGGTGGATCAGGCCCATGAGACACGGCAGCCGCTCGACATCGGGCAGTATGTCAACGTATGGGAATCCCGCAAAGGGGATCTTTTTCTGATCCCGCCGGGCGCCGTCCATTTTTCCGGCAGGGACAATCTCGTGCTCGAAATATCGTCCACCACCTGGTGGTTTACCTTTAAAATTTACGATCACCTCCGCCTTGACCAGGACGGCCTGCCCCGTCCGATCAACCGGGACCATGCGGAGCTGAACATGATCGAAGATTTCGACACCGCGTATGTCCGGGAGCATCTGATCGCACAGCCGAAGATCAGCCGCGTGCAGGGAAACAGCACCGAGGAGCTGCTCGGCGAGCGGGACGATCTGCTGTTCCAGGTCAAGCGGCTGCGTCTGGACGGACCGTGGGAGGATCATACTGAAGACGGTTTTGTCATGTACAACCTGGTCGAGGGGCAGCGCGTCCGTCTGATTCCGGAACGCGACGAGGAAGCCGCCGTGGAATGGGGGTATGCAGAAGCCTACATTGTTCCCGCCTCGATCGGCGGCTACCGGCTCGAGCCGGTTGGTCCCGGGCCCTGCACCTTGATCCGCGCCCAGGTTTCGCCGGGCTGGAATACGCCGCTCCTTCCGCACCACTGGAAGCCCGGTGGGCGGGCATGAGCGGCCACCCCGGCCAAACGCCGGCTGGGACGGTCGTCACATTGGCCATCGACGCCGGCGGAACCTTCATGAAAGGCGGCGTGCTGGAGAACGGGACCCTTCTGGCCGAGCCGTATCTGGAGCAGCCTTCACGCTCGGAAGCGGATGCCGAAAGCTTCATCGCCCATTTCGCCAGCCTGATCATCCGGCTTGCCGGAGCATACATGAAGGGAAGCGGCACCCCGGAGTACGATGTGACGTTTCGCATCGGGACGGCCTTTCCGGGCCCCTTCGATTATGAACGTGGCATCAGCCGCATCCGGGGGCTTGGCAAATATGAGCAGCTGTACGGCGTGCCTGTAGGTGAGCTGCTCAAGAAGGAGCTTCGCCGCCGCGCCGGGCAGCCGGGCAGCGACCCATGGATGCGGTCGCTCGCGGATGCGGACATTGCCTTCGGCAACGATGCCGTCCTGTTCGGCATGGGCGCCGCCAAGCGCTACCCCGGCGAGCGGCTGCTCTGCCTGACCTTGGGCACCGGTCTCGGCTCGGTCTTCATGGACCGGGGCCGGACGGTCAGCGGCTCGGACGGCGTGCCCGAGAGCGGCATGCTGTATGCCGAGACGTTCGAGGGCGCGCCGGTCGACGGCCAGTTCGGCAGGCGCGGCGTGCTGGCGCTGGCGGACGCGCTCCAGGCCCGGCGGCAAGGTGATGATGTCATCGACCTTGCCGCCGCTGCCGTCAGGGGAGAGTCCGCCGCCCTCCGGGTCTGGCGCGCCTACGGCGAGCGGCTCGGACGGATGCTGCGCCCGTATGCCGCCAGCTTTAGGCCGGACCGCCTGATCCTGGGCGGCCAGATTGCCAAAAGCCTGCCGCTCTTCGGTGCTTCCCTTACGGATGCGCTGCTGCCGGTACGGCTGCCCGTGCTGTATGAAGACGATCTGCTGCGGCAGGTCTTTTACGGAGCCGACATGCTTTTTGACTAATACAGATCCTTTTTCCCTTAATCGGTTTTCGCTGGAAGGCCAATAAAACTCTCCCCTTAAGGAGGATACACGATGACACTAGAACAACAGTTAAAACAGGCCGACGCACCGCTGCCCACCCGTAAGTGGACGATTTACGCCATTCACCATTCCCATACCGACCTCGGCTATACCGATCGTCAAGAGAAGATCGAGCAGTACCATGTCGATTTCATCCGCCAGGCGCTGCGGATTGCCAATGCCGCTCATGCAGGTGCCAAACCCGAGTGGAAAGGCTTCCGCTGGACCTGCGAAACGTTCTGGGCGGTGGAACAGTTTCTGAAGGCGGCCTCGCCCGAGGAGCAAAAGTCGTTTGCCGAAGCTGTCCTCCGCGGCGACCTCGAGCTGTCCGGCACTTATCTGAACATGACGGAGCTTCCGGACGAACAGCTGCTCAGCAGCCTTCACAGCAAAGCCCAAGCCTACGCCGCCTCCATTGGCAGCCGCGTGGACAGCGCCATGACCGCAGATATCAACGGATACGGCTGGGGGTATGCCGACAGCCTGTTGAACCATGATATCGAGCATTTGTTCAGCTGCATCCATACGCATCACGGCATGTACGCCCTTGGCCGCAAGCAGGCTCCTTTCTGGTGGGAAACGCGTGACGGCCGCCGCCTTCTCGTCTGGAACGGAGAGCATTATATGATCGGCAACGAGCTGGGCCTGTGCCCCGGAGCGCTCGGTAAATACATGATCCGCGACGAGTTCAGCCACCAGCTGGTGGAACCGGAAGCGATCCATGACGCCATCGCCACGGTCCGCATCCGCCGGTACTTGGCTCAGCTGGAAGCCGAGCAGTACCCGTATGCGTTCGTCCCCGTCATGCTCTCGGGACTTGGCACCGACAACGGCGCGCCGAACAGCCGGATCATCGAATGGATCCGGGCCTGGAACGAGCAGCACGGCGATCGGATTACGATCGAAATGACCAGCCTGAGCGGCTTTTTTGCCCGCCTGAAGCAGGAAGATCTGGCCGAACTGCCTGTCCATCGGGGAGATTGGCCGGATTGGTGGACGGACGGCGTCAGCTCTACACCGATGCATACCCAGGTCTTCCGGGATGCCCAGCGGACGCTCCGCAAGGCGGTCAAGCTGGACCCTGAAGCAAGCGTACTCCGCCGGGCCGAGATCGATGAGACAGAGGAAGCGCTGGCGCTGTATGCCGAGCATACGTGGGGCTACCATTCCTCCATTTATGAACCGTGGCATAAAAACGTCCAGCTGCTGGAGGTCCGCAAGCTGGCGCATGCCGCTGAAGCAAGCCGCCTGGCCTACCGCGCCTTGGACAAGGTGCTGCTGCAGCAGGGCAGCGCCACGCTGTACCCGGATCGGCCGTACCGGTTCCGGGTCAGCAATCTGGCCGGGCGCGAAGTGACGGAGCTCGTCACGCTCCAGCTGGACGGCTGGGAGCCCGGCGCCCTGCGCGAAGGCGTCGAAGTCGTGCGGGAGGATACCGGCGAAGTGCTGCCGCAGCAGTCCGTCCATCCGCACACCATCGTCACCGAGCTCAAGCTGCAGGCACAGGAAACCTGCTTCCTGCTTCTGCGCCCGCTGGCTCAGGGACGGCAGCAGGGCACGACGACGACCAACACCCGCCTGATCGGAGCAGACCAGGTATACGACATGGACGACATGTTCCAGGGGGCTTCCGGTTCTGCCGGCCATCCGCCGATCCGCATTACCCGGAACGGCCTGGAAACCCCGTTCGTCCGTCTGTCCTGGTCCGACAGCGGCATTCATTCCTGGTTCAACAAGGAACTGGACACCGAAATGCTGCGCAGCGGCAATCCGTACGGGGCGTTCACCCCGATCTACGAAGTCACCCGGCCGGCGGATGAGACGGACGCCTCCCAAGTATGGAGCACCCGGGCCCGGATGGGCCGCAACCGCAAGGGGCTGCATGCCGAGCGCTCCGCCGGGCGCATCACATCGGTGCGCACTGTGGAGAACGGACCGCTTTATGCAACGGTAGAAATCACGTACCAGTTGAACGGCTTGTCCTACTTCGCCTTGTTCCTGCGGGTCCATGCCAACCGGAACCGGGTCGACGTGTCGGCGCGCTTCCATAAAGACAGCGTCTGGAGCCCGGAGAACGTCTACCTCTCGCTTCCTTTTACAAGCGGCGACACCTTGCGGGATACGCTGTATGCGGATAAACCGGGAGGCTTGGTGCGTCCGTGGAAGGACCAGATTCCGGGGACCTGCCTCGATTATGCCTGCGTCCAGGAAGGCATTGCCTGGCAGGATGACCGAAGCTCGCTGCTCCTGGCTTCGCCGGATACGCCGCTCATGCAATGGGGCCCGCTGGAGTACGGCACAAGACGCCTCCACACCCAGCAAGCGGAGGACGAGAAGCCGGAGTCGTACGCCTGGCTGATGACCAACTATTGGGAGACCAATTTTAAAGCGACGCTCGGAGGCTTTTACGAATTTCAATACCATGTCAGCTCGGAGCCGGCGCTGCCGGAGGATGAGCTTGCGGCAGCCCTCCGGGCGCTGCACGAACCGTTTGTCGTGTGCCGGATGCGTCCGGAAGGCGTATAAACGGCCAACAAGGTGCAATATTTGAAGGACGTTCATCGACGCCAGATTCAAAGAAGACAGACCGCATTTAGCGGAGGTTTTTCTTCCATATAAGAAAGATCACTCTCTGGAGCTTATACCCTCTTATATCTACAAAAGGAGCTGTCCCTCATGGGACGGCTCCTTTCTTGTTTGTTCTTCTGCTCATGCCAAAATGTACACATCGATCCGTCGGAACTGCGGCGAACCAGCGCTGCAACTTCGCCCTTCCTCTTCGCTCTATAACTCTGCACCATCCCCTTCTTCCCTTTCTCTATGCACTTTAACTCGTCACGAACAATCCCCTTTCTCTATGCACTTTAGCCCGTCACGAACAATTCCCTTTCTCCCCCACACTTATACAGCAAAATAATGCTATTCCCCGCCAACTCTCTTTAGCAGTATTTTCTTCTTTCTCCTTCAATCTTTAATTTGTTATTGTTTTGTTATATTAATAACACTAATTTTTATTGTGATTAGTATAATAGAAGACAATAAATAACAAATGAGTACATTTAAAAAACGCATTCAAAAGGCTATAATAGCAATGCAAACGCTAACATATTCGAAATGGGGAGAGTAGAAATGAAAAAGAAATCTGTTACGTTGTTAGGATTTGTTATGATCCTGATGCTTTCCATGTCCCTGTCCGCCTGCGGATCAAGCGGCGGCAGTGATGATTCGGCCAGCAGCGGAGGAGGCACGGATACCACCGGCACTTCGTCCGGCGGATCTACCGGAAGCGGAACCGAGCTGTCGGGCAAAATCACCTTTTTGACCAACCGCACCGACATGATCGGCAAAGAGTATGACGATTATGTAAAGCGCTTTAACGAGAAATACCCGAATATCAAAGTGGAATTCGAGGGTTCGCAAACCGATTATAACCAGCAAGCCAAAGTGAGAATGGCCGGCGATGAGCTTCCGGACGTGATGTTTATCCCGACGATTCCGAACTCCGACCTGCCGAAGTATTTTGCTCCGCTTGACGATCTCGGGCTGGATGACAAGATTACGTTTAAAGACTTCAGATCTTATGAAGGCAAAGTATACGGGATCACAACAGGCAACTCCACATCCGGTATCGTGTACAACAAAAAGGCGTTCGCCGATGCAGGTATTACGGAAATTCCTAAAACTTGGGACGAGTTCCTGGCAGCTTGTGAAAAGCTGAAGCAAAAGGGCATCGTGCCGCTGGCTTCCAACTTCAAAGATAAATGGCCGCTGAACAACTGGGTGTATGACCTGCCGCGGCTGATCGAGAACAATGCGGACTTCCCGAACGCGAAGCTGAATACGGACACGCCGTTCACGATGGACAACGGTTACGGCAAGGCGTTCAGCCTGATCCGTGAACTGAACGAAAAAGGCTACCTGGAGAAGGACATCAACTCCACCAACTGGGAGCAGTCCAAGAAAGATGTCGCATCCGGCAAGTTCGCCATGTATTTCCTTGGCAACTGGGTCATCAATCAAGTCGTCGGAGCAGGAACGACTTCGGACAACGTCGGCTTCTTCCCGCTGCCGTATGACAACTCCGGCACGCTGCGCGCCGCCCTTAGCCCTGACTTCTTCTATGCAGTATCCAAAAACAGCAAAAACGTTGATGCTGCCAAAGCTTTCGTAAAATGGATGATCGAAGATTCCGGTTACGAAGATTTCGCCGGATTCATCCCTCCGCTGAAAGACAAAGAGTCCAAGCTGGCCCAGCTGAAAGAATTCCAGGCTACCGGCGTGGAGCTTCAGGAAGGCACACCGGACGACGCGACAGTTACCGACATCCTCAATAAAGCCCAGATCGATTTGCCAGCCATGGTTCAGGAATTCGTCCTTGCCAAGGATCCGCAAAGCGTCCTGGATAAATGGAACAAGGCATGGGCCAAAGCCAAGAAAGACCTCGGCAAATAACGCCTGCTTACAGAAATAGCCCGGCAAAGTGGATTATCCGCCTTAGGAGGTAATCCGCTTTGCTGTCGGCTTGCATCCAAGAAACGCCTATAAGCTTGCAGAAAGAAGGTATAGCATGTTCGGAACGCTCTCGTACCGCAAACAGAAGACGATCATTATCGTCTCTTTTTTACTGATTCCTTTAATTCTATTAGCCACCTTTACCTACTACCCGGCGATCAAGCTGATCTATTACAGCTTTACGAACTGGGACGGCTACAGCCCGGAGAAGCCTTGGGTCGGCCTGGACAATTACCGGGAAGTGTTCTCCAATTCGGATATTTTCAAAGTTTTTGAGCACAACTTCGCTTATTTTGCGATGGGAATCGTCCAGAATATCATCGCCATTTACTTTGCTGTCGTCCTGAACAGCCGGCTGCGCGGCCGGAACGTGTTCCGGATTCTGCTGTTTCTGCCTTACATCATGAACGGCGTGGCGGTCGCTTTTATGTTCGGATACGTGTTTGACACGACCAACGGCTCGCTGAACCTGTTCCTCTCCAGCCTTGGACTGAAGCATCTTGGCGAAACGAGCTGGCTTGGCACGGAAGGGCTTGTCAACTATGCGTTGGCCTCTACCGGTCTGTGGCGCTTCATGGGCTACAACATGGTCATTTACATCGCTTCCCTTCAAGCCATTCCGAAGGATATTTATGAAGCGGCGAAAATCGACGGTGCCGGCTCTTTGCAGACCCTGTGGAAAATCACGCTGCCGAACATGAAGCCGGTCATTCAGCTGAACCTGTTCCTGACCGTGACGGGCGCGCTCGAAGTGTTCGACCTTCCGTTTGTGCTGACCAAAGGCGGACCTGCGGGAGCGAGCCAGACGTATGTGCAGCGCGTCGTGGAAACGGCCTTCGCCTACAACAACTATGGATTGGCCTCGGCGATGAGCGTCATCTTATTGTTCTTTGTGGTCATCGTACTGGCCGTTCAGCAGCTTGTGCTCAGCAGAGGAGGAAATAAATAATGCATTCGTCCAAATTCCGGATCCAGGACCTGATTAAATACTTGACCCTGCTCATCGGGGTATTCGTTGTCCTGTTCCCTCCCTATGTCGTCATCATCAACGCATTCAAATCGAGGGATGAATTTAACAGCAGCAGCTCGATGTCGCTGCCCCATAACTTTTTGAATTTTGATAATTTCAATGTCGTGTTCGAGCGCGGCGGCCTGCTCAGCGGGTTCGGCAACATTCTGATCATTATCGTCGTCTCGCTCGCGCTCAACATTTTGTTCGGCACGATGGTCGCCTATGTCCTGGGCCGGTTCGATTTCAAACTGAAACCGATCGTGTTCGGGGCGTACCTTGTCGCTACCATCATCCCGAGCATCACGACACAGGTTGCCACATTCGGCATTATCAAAAGCCTAGGGCTGTACAACACGATGGGTGCCCCGATCGTCCTGTACATCGGAGCCGACGTTATCCAGATCATTCTATACCTGCAGTTCATCCGCAACATCCCTTATGACCTGGATGAAAACGCCATGGTGGAAGGCGCATCTCTGTTCAAAATTTACCGTTCGATCATTTTTCCGCTGCTGACACCAGCCACGGCGACGCTCATTATCCTGAAGACGATCAGCATTTATAACGATATGTACATTCCATATTTATACATGCCAAAGCAGAGCCTCGGCGTCGTCACCACTGTTTTGATGCGGTTCCAGGGCGTCAACACGGCCGATTGGAACCTCATCTGCGCCGCGATTCTGGTCATCCTTTTGCCTACGGTCATATTGTACTTTTTCCTGCAGCGTTATATCTTTGAAGGAGTAACCAGCGGAGCGGTTAAATAAGAGACAAGCATCAGGGAGTGGACTATCGGTTATGAGTACTGCAATCGGCCGCATCATACGCAGGGGATGGCTCTTTCTGGCCAATCTGTCATTGGAGAAAAAGCTGATTCTCGTATTTGTCTTTCTGTTATCGCTGCCCATCACTTATGTCAGCTACCTGTCGGCAAGGTCCACGTTCAATTCCGTGCTGCAGAATGCCACCAACAACGCGGGACAGATGGCCGACAACGCCTCCGATACGATCGACCGGTACGTGGACGACCTGAAGCGCTACACGGCGCTTCCCCTGTATAACAAGGATGTGCAGTACTATCTCGGACAGGAACACACCGACTGGTACAAGAACGAGAGCATGGGCATGTTTCTCAGCTATCTGAGCCATACCAAAAAAGACGTCGTGGCCGTCTACCTCGTTGACCGGTATGATCATATTTTTTATGACAAGAACGGGAACATTAACGATCTGTCGGCCGAAAATCAGCTTCCCGGCTGGAAGAAGCTCTTAAGCGAGGCTGGGGGAGCACGTCCGATTCTGGAAGGCCGCCATCCGATCACGGTCAACGGCAGCAGTACGATGGATGTCATCAGCGTGCTGCGGACCATTAACTCGGCCAGCTCGCTCCAATATCTCGGCATCATCGTCCTGGATATCGATATCCGCCTGTTTCAAGGCATCGTCGAGCCAATGGACCGGGTGACCCAGGGCAGCTCGCTCATTATGGATGAGCAAGGACAGCTGGTGTACGCCAGCGATGATGCGAATTCGGTTCAGGATCGGCTGACCGCGCTGATGACGGCGGCCAAGGGTCAGAAGGAAGGCCATTTTGAATCGACTATACACGGCACCCGTTACCTGACCGTCTACTACACGTCGGATCAGACCGGATGGACGACGTCCGTCACGATTCCGCTGTCCAAAATTTTGTACAAGGTCCAGCAGAACAGCCGGGCGCTGATGGTTACGACCTTAATCCTGCTGGCGATCGCCCTGTTCGTCGCAACATTCTTCTCCCACGCCTTGACCAAACCGCTGAAATCCATGGTTCGGCTGATGCGCAAAGTTCAGCACGGCAACCTCGACGTCTGGATTTCGCCTAAATACAATGATGAGATCGGCATGCTGGGCAGCCATTTCAACCGGATGATTTTGCGGGTCAAGGACCTGCTCACCGAAATCAAGCTGACCGAAAAACGCAAGCAGACGGCCGACATGAGGGCGCTGCAGAGCCAGATCAACCCTCATTTTATTTACAATACGCTCGAGTCCATCCGCATGCTGGCCGAGAGCAACGACGATCCGCGAGTCGCCAAGCTGACCTACCTGCTGGGAAACCAGATGAGGTATTCCATCGTCCGCAGCGGGGACCCTGTGACCATTCGGCAGGAGCTGGAGCATGTCCGCAACTATTTCGACCTGCTGGCCATCCGCTTCCCGGACAAATTCCGGCTCATCATGGATGTGCCTGAGCCCTACCTTGGCCTGCCGGTGCTCAAGCTGGTGTTCCAGCCAATTGTGGAAAATTCGGTCTTTCATGGGCTGGAGCGCAAGCCCGGACTCGGCACCATCACCATCACCGCTTCGCGCGAACAGGACCACGTTGTCTTCGTGATTGGCGATGATGGAGTCGGCATGGACGCGGATACCGTCCAGCAGCTGAACCGCAGCCTGAAGCACGGCGACTCGGGCGGTGCATTCGGCATCGGGCTGCATAATGTGGCCGAGCGGGTACGTCTGCATTACGGCGGCTCCTGCGGTCTTGAAGTGGAGAGTGAGCCCGGGCATGGAACCCGGGTCATTGTGCGCATTAAGGAAGAACTCCCCGACGAAGACCAAGAGTAAACATCATTACAGCAAAGGCGGGAGAGAAATATGCTTCGAATTCTGATTGTGGACGATGAAGTTCTGATTCGCGAAGGCCTGTCGCGCATGATCGAAAAGGAAAGCGGCCTCTTCCGTGTGGTCGGGCAGTTTCCGGACGGCAAGGATGTACTGGACAGTCTTCCCGGCCTGGAGGTCGACGTGGTCATTACCGATATCCGGATGCCGATTGTGGACGGTCTAGACCTGATCAAGCAGCTGAAGGCTGCCCGCCCGCACGTCCGTTCCATCCTGATGAGCGGTTTCACCGAATTTAACTATGCCAGGGAAGCGATCCGCGCCTCCGCGGTCGACTACCTGCTCAAGCCGATCAACAAAGAGCAGCTGTTTGAGCTATTATACCAATTGGACGAGGAGCATCAGTCTTCGCTCGAGAAAGAAGCCTTGAGCCGCAAGCGGCTGCTTCATTCCTGTTTTCTGAGCGAGTCTCCCCTCCCCTATCTATCCGAAGATACCGGGCTGCCCCTGTCCTGTTATGCCACGTTCGTTCAGAAAGGCGGATCGCTGGAAGCCGCAGCCGGGCGGATCCAGCAGCATCCGGAGCTCGTCTGTGACTGGATCTCGGTCCAGGAGCGCATGCTCGCCTGGGTCTTTTATTTTCCGGAAGCTCCGGGGCATGAACAATTGGACCGGATCGCCCGTCTGCTGGGCGGTGCTGAGGAACAAAGCGAAGAGGAAACGGCGGTTCATATCGGATTCAGCCGCAGCCACAACGGCACTGCCGAACTCAGAGCCTCCTATGAAGAAGCCATGCAAGCCTGTGACCTGGGCCTATATTCAGAGTCGAGCCTATATTATGCCGCCGGTTATGCCGGGGAAGCTTTCGGAGATATCGTCGAAGCGGAGGATGCCGTCCGCGGCATGAACCTTGCCGAGCAGCTGCAGCTCCTCCATATTCCAGTCGTGCTGGAATGTGTCCGTCAGTGCTTTGAGCGGCTGAAAGAGCAGCGTGCAGGTACCGGGACGATCGTCCGTGTCTGCAGTCAGCTGGAGGATATGGCATCCCGGGAAGTGCAGGAGTATAGGGAGATTCGGAGCAAAGAAGCCCGCGCCCGGCTGGAGACGCAGCTGCGAGCCTGCATGAGCTTCTCCGACATGGAAGAATGTTTTGTGGAGGCGTTCAGGTCGGCGCTGGAGAAAGTGTACGGACTGCGCAGCGAAATGGGCGGTAAAGCCGTAGAGATCGTCAAGCGCTGGATCGCCGAGCATTACAGCGAGCATGCCGAGCTGAACACACTGGCGGCCATGGTGTATCTGACACCGAGCTACCTCAGCAAGCTGTTCAAGCAGGAGACCGGTCTGACGCTGACCGAGTACATCACCCACGTGCGTCTGAAAAACGCCAAACGCCTTCTGCGGACCGAGACGAACATGAAGGTGCATCAAATCGGAGCGGAGGTGGGATATGCGGATCCCGCTTACTTTAATAAGCTGTTTAAGAAAGTGGTCGGCGTCACGCCAAATGAATATAAAAAGTGGAAATAGCCGCCAATAAACAAGCGCCCTGAATCGTCAGGACGCTTGTTTGTTTTATTATGTTCAAATGGAAATCAGTCAAAATCAGTTGAAAAAGCGAGCTCCTTTTGCTGTTCCAATTCCGCCAGCCGCTCGGTAAGAGCTTTGTGAATCGTCGAATATGCGTCGCTGCCCAGCACGATTCTTTTAGGCGCCGGATTCTGGTCTACACTGTTGATCATCGCAGCAGCCATTTTGGCAGGGTCCCCTAGCGAGGGTGCCTTGGCTTCTTCGATCATCCGCCGCGCATGGATGGCCGGGGAGACCTCATAAGCATCTATCTTGGGTGCCAGCGTGGAGCTTTGATACCGGAAGTTTGTCCTTGCACTGCCCGGCTCCACAATAGTGACGCCTATATTAAAAGGGGCAACTTCAGCCATGACGGATTCGGCAAACCCCTCAATTCCCCATTTGCTCGCATGATATAATGAACTTCCCGGGAAAGCGGCCTGGCCGCCTACGGTCGACAGCTGGAGGATCCGCCCATAGCCTTGTTTCCGCAAGTGAGGAAGAGCCGCACGCACCACCTGGATGGATCCGATCAGGTTCGTTTCAAGCTGATGGCGTATCTGCTCATCTGTCAATTCCTCTGCCGCGCCGAAAAGGCCGTATCCCGCGTTGTTGACCACGACGTCAATGCTGCCGAGATCATGAAAAGCGTTGTCCACAACCCGGTGTATGGCGGGCGTATCGGTGACATCCAGCTTGGAAACCCATAATAGGTCGCCATATTTTGCTTGCAAATCATTCACAGCCTCCATATTGCGGACCGTTCCCGCGACCCGTTCCCCGCGTTTCAAAAGCTGCTCCGCCATTTGACGTCCAAAGCCGCTACTAATGCCGGTGATCAGCCAAGTACGATCATTCATTGTCGAATCCTCTCCCACTCTTTTAGTATGCGCCATTAGATTTATAACTAACTGGTTAGTTATAAATTACACCTATCGAACGATGTTGTCAAATGGAAATAACTCATAGACTGATCCCGATACTATAATGCCGTTTCTTGCACGGAAGTTATGACCCCGCCCTGTTGAACTATGCCCGTTCCGGTTAAATACTATTGTAGTCATTTTGATGGGACGACAGGAGGGAATGATTGTGTACAACGATCTTAAGGGCAACACAGCCATTATTACCGGAGCTTCTTCCGGCATTGGACGGGCTATGGCGCTGAGGTTCGGGCGCGAAAAGATGAATGTGGTCATTAACTACCGCAGCGGCGAGCAGGAAGTGAATTCCATCATCCAGGAGATTGAACAAAGCGGCGGTCAAGCGATAGGCGTGTACGGCGATGTCACCCGTGAAGAGGATGTCAAAAAGCTGGTAGCCGCCGCGCATGAGCATTTTGGCTCGCTGGACGTCATGGTCAACAACGCGGGCATCGAAAACGAAGTCCCCTCGGAGGACTTGACGCTGGAGGACTGGCGAAAGGTGCTGGACGTGAATCTGACCGGGGCTTTCCTCGGCTGCCGCGAGGCAATCGATTACATGCTGGAACACGGGATCAAGGGACGGATCATCAACGTTTCGAGCGTGCACGAGATGATTCCGTGGCCCCATTTCGTGCATTATGCCGCGAGCAAGGGCGGGATCAAGATGATGACGGAGACGCTGGCGCTGGAATTTGCGCCGAAGGGAATCCGCGTCAACAGCCTCGGTCCCGGTGCGATCGATACGCCGATCAATGCCGCCAAGTTTTCCGATCCTGCCGCCAAAGCAAGCGTTGAGGCGCTGATCCCGCTCGGATATATCGGCAAGCCGGAGGAAATCGCCGCTGCAGCCGCCTGGCTGGCCTCCTCCGAGTCCAGTTATGTTACGGGCATTACCCTGTTTGCGGATGGCGGGATGACTAAATACCCCGCTTTTCAAGGGGGACACGGTTAACTCCCCATACAACCTGTATCATGCACGGACAGGAGGAATGCGCACATGAACGAAACCTGGTGGAAAGAAGCTGCCGTGTACGAGATTTATCCCGTCAGCTTCATGGATACCAATGGAGATGGCAAAGGCGACCTTCGCGGAATCATTTCCAAGCTGGATTATTTAAAGGACCTCGGGATCGACGTCATTTGGATCTGCCCGATTTACGAGTCTCCTGGTAAAGACAACGGATATGACATCAGCGACTATTACGCAATCAATCCTGAATTCGGCACGATGGAGGATTTCGATGATTTGCTGCAAGAAGCCCACGCCAGAGGAATGAAAATCATGATGGACCTGGTGCTGAACCATACCTCCGACCAGCATCCCTGGTTTAAGGAATCGAAATCATTGACCGACAACCCCAAGCGAAGCTTTTATATTTGGCGCAAAGGAGTCAACGGCCTGTACCCGAACAACTGGGAGTCCTATTTCAGCGGCTCGGTGTGGGAGATGGATCCGGAGACGGACGAATACTATATGCATCTGTATTCCAAGCATCAGCCCGATTTGAACTGGAGAAACGAAGAAATGGTACATGAATTGTACCAAATGATCCGGTGGTGGCTCGAAAAAGGCGTGGACGGCTTCCGCTTTGATGCCATCGCCCACATCGTAAAGGCGAAAGGACTGCCGGATGCCGACAATCCGCAGCATCTCCCTGTTGTGAGGGCGTACCAGCTATTCTCCAACCTGGAAAAAGTCCATTTTATGCTCAAAAAGCTGAACGAGGAAGTGCTGATGGACTACGACATCATGACCGTCGGCGAAACCTCGGGACTCGGCCCGGAGCAGGCATTGGAGTATGTGGGAGACCAGCGCCATGAGCTGAACATGGTGTTTCAGTTCGAGCATATGACGCTGGACTCCGCCTCAAACGGCACCGGTAAGTGGGAATCCCGGGCATGGACGCTGCTGGAGCTCAAAAAAATAATGAGCCGGTGGCAGACTACACTGCATAACCAGGGCTGGAATGCGAACTACCTCGGCAATCATGACCAGCCCAGAGCCGTCTCAAGGTTCGGCAATGACAAGCAGTATCGCGTCCAATCCGCCAAAATGCTGGCGACCTTCATACTCACCCTGGAAGGGACGCCATACATTTATCAGGGCGAAGAAATCGGGATGACCAATGCAGCCTTTGACCAAATCGGCGACTACCGGGACGTGGAAACCTTGAATTACTATGAGCAGTCCCATCTTCAAGGCAAGCCGATCGACCAGACGATGCTGGCCATCCAGGCGAAGAGCCGGGATAACGCCCGCACCCCGATGCAGTGGGACGACGGGCCTCAAGCCGGCTTTACAAACGGCGAGCCTTGGATCAAGGTCAACCCCAATTATACGGATGTGAACGTGGCTTCGGCGATGAATGACCCGGATTCCATCTATCATTACTACAAGCGGATGCTCTCCCTTCGCAAGACCCATAAAGCGTTGATCTATGGAGAGTACAAGCTGCTGCTTCCATTGGATCCGGATCTCTATGTTTACACCCGTACGCTCGAGCAAGACACCGTCCTGGTCATCCTTAACTTTTTTGATGATACGCCGGTCATGGAATGGCCGAAAACGCTGCGGGGTATGTCGCGAGACCTGCTGATTAGCAATTACGATCTGCCGCCTGACGCGGAAGGAGACCGCATTCAACTGCGCCCCTATGAAGCCAGAGTATACCGGTTGTCCTGACCGGGGTTTGGCAAGAAAAAAGGCACCCGCTGCAAGCCTTACGGCTGCAAACGGTGCCTTTTCCTTGCTTCAATGATCTTTTCTCCGTGTTCTTTATACCCGTTAATCGTTCAACAAGGCCAGGTCAAGCTGGCGCAGGCGCGCCGGATCGGCAATCATTTCGATTTCGGTGATTTTATCATTCTTTACCGTAAATACGAGTACGAACAGGATTCGATCAAGCGGACCTATAACGGCGCCTACAGAACCGTTCACGAGCGCAGGCTGGGCACCTTGGGCACGGCCAGCGAATTGCTTGGCCGCAGCTTGCGAACCATGAACCACAACCGGCGCGTTTGCGGCCGGCGGAAATGCCGGATCGTTTCGTGTCAGGACATTCGGGTCCAGGATAGAGAGAAGTTTCTCAAAATCTCCGGCGCGCGATGCAGCAAGGAATGCATCCACCAGCTCCTGTTTGCGCCTGAGCTCTTCTGCTCTTGAAGCCGATTCATCCCCCTTCACCCGTTGACGTGCACGGCTGGCAAGTTTTCTGGCTGCCGCCTCGTTTCTTTCCAAGATGGAAGCAATATCCGCGAAAGACATGCCGAAAATATCGTGCAGCACGAAAGCGATTCGTTCGGCGGGACTTAATGTTCCCAAGACCACAAGCATGGCATGCCCCACAGCATCGGCCATCAGCGCTTCATACTCCGGGTCGCTTCCGTCACGGAAGTGGGTAACCGGCTCTGGTGCACGATCTATCGTCAGATCCTCATGCCGTGATTTACGGGCTCGGAGCATATCCAAACAGACCCGCGAGACGATCGTCGTCATCCATCCCCCGATATTTTCCACGCTGCTCATATCCGAACGGCTAAGACGTATCCATGACTCCTGTACGGCGTCATCCGCCTCATTCCGTGATCCCAGTATTCGGTAAGCCACAAACTGAAGGTGATTCCGATGCGATTCGAATTGTTCTGCAAGCCCGTTGTGATTGTTCACGCGCCCCAACCTTTCCTTTTCCTTATTACTAATATGTCGCAAGAAATCTAACGGATGTGACCGAAATCGTAAAAAAAATCGCAAAAAAATATTTTAACCTTTCCGGTCACGTTTACCTGCCGGTGAACGACATGGGTAGTGAAGGGAATCCCGCTGCCAAATAAAAGGTCCGTCGGTATCCCGGTAAAAAAACATGTACAGGAGATGATTGTTGTGAGCACGAGTTTAATCCCTTTTATTGAAATGAATGGTCAAGCAAATGAGGCTATCGATTTTTACGTCAAAGCGCTGGAAGCCAAGGTTGTCTATGCACAACGGCTGGGCGATGTACCGGAAAATCCGGAGTCCCCGCTGTCACCGGAGAAAAAGGACTGGATATCCTTTGCGGTCTTGGTCATCGGTGAATCGCAGCTCCAACTGTCCGACCTTGTTACCAGCAGCAGCTACCAAAAGGGCTCGCCAGTGACTATCGTCGTGCAAACCGATGACAAAGATCAGGCCACCCGATACTTTAACGCCTTGAAACAGGGCGGTCAAGTGAATACGCCGCTTGAAGCCAGCTTCTTCAGTCCCGCTTACGGCAATGTGACGGATCCATTCGGTATCACGTTCCGGATCCTCGCCAAAGGACAATAGCAATCTATGGTCACAGTTCCCCCTTTTCACGAAGGTTAAGCTGACCGGTTTCAGGAAGCGGAATCGTATAACAAATCATAAAATAACGCATCGAATCCGCCTTCGATGCGTTATTGTCTATCAATATTGTATCCTGGAACTAAAAGCGGGCTCAATGCCCTCTTTTAGTTCGCAGGTTTTTGTTGTGATCGGTTTGCCTTGGATAGCATGAACTCCAGCGACCACTTAACAAAACAGGCTTTAGCTATATATAGCGGGAACGAATAAATAGATTTCCAATGGTCCATGTCATAAATATCAATCCAGACAAAGAGAGGCTCTGCAATGAAGGCAGCCCCTAGGGCCAGTATGACATTGGCGACAAAGAATGACTTCCAACTTCTAAAATACTGATAGATCAACATATGGATGACAGGCAATACGGAGTAATCAATCGGGCTTAAGCGAGGAATCAGCCTGAAGACTTGATGAGGGTAAGACCATAATCCCAGCTCACTTCCAATATCATCCAGAAGGACAATAACGATGGTTATTGCAAAACCATAAAGTAAAATATCCTTCAGTCTTGATTTATCGACTACTTTCCACCAAATGATCCATGGCACAATCAAAAGCACCAACAAAAACCACCATTGAATCGAAAACAGGTCATGGCGATAATAATACAGTCTTCTCATTTCAGTAAGTTTACGATCTACATCTTTGATTTCTTCAAAGGAAGGATATCGGTCTGACAAAAGTAATGCAGCTCCTTTTTTTGCACCATTCATCGTCCATGGATTGTCCTTAAACTTCCCCAAAGTCATCCCGCTAATTCCATGTCTTCTTTAAGCCAATCGCGTTATACCTCCCAAAGAAGAATAATCTTTCGCCAATTGACAAAAAATTCGATTACACTGTATTCCATTGGAGCGTTGATAAGTGGATAACTTTAGAGCCAAATATAAAAATCGTTATTATCATGCCTTTGTCACGACGTTCGGCACCATCCAGCTTCACCAGCGTAATCCCCTGGTCGTAGCGTTATGGTCCGTAGCGTTTCCTGGATTCGGCCACATCTTATTACACAAATTCATTTCCGGGTTCGCATTGTTTTTTTGGGAATTTTATATCAACCAAAAGACTCAGCTGAATACTGCCATTGTGTATTCTTTTAACGGAGATATCGCCCACGCAAAGGCTGTATTAAATGAAAAGTACATATATCTCTATATCCCCGTTTATTTATTTGCCATATGGGACAGCTACCGGACCACAGTCGATATCAATAAGATTCACCTGCTCGCGAAAAGGGAAAATGCCAAATACCCGAATTTTTCGATGAGCCCCTTCGAGGTCAATTATCTGGACAAGAAAAAGCCATGGATTGCGTTAGTCTGGGCAATGACAATTCCAAGTCTTGGACAGCTATATATTCATCGAATCTTAGCTGCTGTTCTGACGCTTGTTATGACTATGATGATTGTCATTCAGTCCAATATGATCGAAGCGCTGCATTACTTTTTGCTGGGAGACTTCCCGAAATCTAGAGAAGTGATGGGAGTTCAGTGGTTCCTTTACTTCCCCTCGGTCTATTTCTTTACCATGTATGACTCTTATACCAATGCCGTAGAGCTGACAAAACTGTTTGATTGGGAACAAGCCGATTATTTGAAAAAAAACTGTCAGCCGCAAAATTTTGTTCTGCATAAGGGAGAAAAAATCTAATGGGAATCCAATTTTTCTCTACATTTCAGCATTCACACTATGTCGAGCTGGCTATAAGCAAGCTTAAAGAAAACGAGGGCGTCCATATTTACGCTGTCCCCCTGGATAATCGTTCGGTGGATATGAAGTTGGTTGATACGATGCACGGTACGGACGGAACCTCGTTAGTCGATATCGGGCTCATCCTGGCCATGATGGGTGGGACCATCGGGGTATCCAGAGGATTTGTTCTCCACTGGGGTCCGGTCTTTTGGGGGCTAATTGGAGCAGCTGTCGGATTTGCTGTTGGCTTTGTTTACGATTTGATAAAAAACCTTGTGAAACGAAAAAAGATCCGAACGGTCAAGACAACAACCGGTGAAGTGATATTGATCGTCCAATGCAGAGCGGAGCAAGCCCCGTTTGTTGAGCAGACGCTGTGGGGGAACAGGGCACTCGGAGTTGCCAAAACACAAATGCAAACCGCTCCATCCGAGCCCGTTACAACAGACTTATGATTTGTCCAGGCCCAGAAGGAAATTGCGAGTATATGCGTAGGCGTCGGTCCATCCCATTTTGGCATAGAAGCGCAGTCCGTCCAGTCCTTTGAAGTAATAAGCGCCCTTTAATCTCTCATTGAAATCGGGGATGACGATTCCGGCTTGCGCTTGATGGTCCTGATAAGCCTGTACGACGTTGTGCCCGTCCATGTGCCGGTCCAAAATGGCCAGATCCACAAGAAAGTCGCCGTAAGCGCAGTTGCAATCCAAAATCCCCGTAATCCGGCTGCTGTCAGACAAGATGTTCCACTGGTGAAAATCCCCATGTATAAAATAGCGGTGCGGCTCGTTAAAGTGTGAATACGCCGTTAACCGGCTGTAAATCTCATCGAATACCTCTTTCTCCAAACAGGAGTTATGGAATAAAGCGTACCAGTTCTCCCAGAAGCTGCCCGTTTGGTCTTCCGCATAGACGGATTCCCAATAATCCTTCCAGGTTGGGAACGCACCGTCACCACTCGCCCCGATCCAGCCGTATCCACGGGCTCCACGCAGGTCAATATGATTCAAGCGCGTCAAAATCCGAATAAGCTCCGGAAGCCGGCAGCGCTGCTCCTCAGCCGAAAAATCCGCCAGATTGCGGCCTTCTATCTTTTCCAAAATGGAATATTCGAGATTCCCTGTTTTCCCATGTCCGATACACCGGGGGAAAGGTATGCCCTGGCTGGACAGCAGATTCGATACGTAGATTTCCGACTGGTACGCCCCCTCCAGGTCGCTGAACTTGATCACGTACCCTTGACCTTCATGGTTAAAGGAAAAAACGCGGCTTAAGTTCCCCCCTTGCAGCGGCGTGATTTCTATCGCTCCATCACCCAGATGCTCACTGATCATCTCCTCGACCAAAGTGATGTCCACGATTGGTTTTTCGTATTCGGTCATGCTTTCCGCCTCCCTTTCACTTCCATATCGTTCGATCGGTTACCCGCGATTCCGGATTGAACCCATTATATCCCGGATTGTCTCATAGAAAAATGGGGCCGGGCAATAAAAATACGGTTTATCATGCGGCTCTTCAATGCTCCATAGAACTCCGCTCTTACCCGTGAAAAAATATATTTCTTTTGTGTTGACCATATACTGTTTATATAATATACTGTTTTTAAAAGTTACTGTTTATACAATAAACAATAAAGAGAGGGATTTTAAATGAGCATTTCAAACCCCGACGCGGCCAAATTGGCCGGCCGCAAAGAATGGATCGCACTTTGCATCCTTTGTCTCCCGCTGATGGTCGTCTCGATGGACGTATCCGTCCTGTTCTTCGCGGCACCGGCCATTGCCGCGGATCTACTGCCGACCGCCACCCAGCAATTATGGATTTTCGACGTTTACGGCTTCATCCTTGCCGGGCTGCTGCTGACGATGGGCGCCGTCGGCGACCGGATTGGACGACGGCGCCTGCTGATGATCGGTTCCGTCGGATTCGCCCTAAGCTCTTTGTTCGCAGCGTACGCCCAGTCGGCCGAAACGCTGATCCTGGCCCGCGGGATTCTGGGAATCGCCGGTTCGACCCTCATGCCGTCAACGCTGGCGCTCGTCCGCACGATGTTCCAGGACCCGGCGCAGCGGACGAAGGCGATGGCCATTTGGAGCGCCGTCATGGCGGGCGGCGTCACCGTCGGGCCGATTATCGGCGGCCTGCTTCTCGACTCTTTCTCCTGGGGATCCGTGTTCCTCATCAATATCCCCGCCATGGTCCTGCTGCTCATCATCGCGCCGTTTTTGCTGCCGGAGTCCCGCAGCACGGCAAAAGTCAAAGTCGATGTATTCAGCTCGACTCTCGCGCTCGCCGCGATCCTTCCCGTGACTTACGGCGTGAAGACGCTGGCGGAAGACGGCTGGGCCATCCTTCCCGCCGCACTGCTTGCCGCAGGCTTGCTCATCGGCATTCTGTTCGTACGGCGCCAGTTGACCATCTCTAATCCGCTGCTCGATATCCGTGCGCTGATGGAGCGGCGGACCGGCGGTTCGATCCTCGTAAACTTTATCGCTACGTTTACGCTCATGGCCAGCTCGCTCATCAATACCCAGTTCCTCCAGTCGGTTCTTGGATACTCCCCCTTCGTCGCTTCCCTCTGGAGCGTGGCGCCTTCTGTTGTGGTCGGGGCAGCGGCACCGATTGCCGGTAAACTGTCGCAAATCTACGGAAGACCGCGCGTCATGGCCGGCGGCTTTCTCCTGTCGGCAGTCGGATTCGGCGTACTGACCCAGGTCCGCCTGGAAGGCTTCTCACCGCTGACCGTGCTGCTCGTCGGCGCCGCCTTGGTCGCCGCGGGAATCGTATCCGTCATGACCCTCGTCACCGATTATGTCGTGGGCGTCGCTCCGGCCGACCGAGCGGGAGCCGTCGGCGGCCTCATTGAAACGTCCAACGAGCTCGGAGGCGCATTCGGCATCGCGCTCCTAGGCTGCGTCCTTGCGGCCATTTACCGCCACGCGGTCACCCCGTTCCTGCCCCCAGGACTTGCGCCGGATGCGGCCCAGGCAGCAGGGCAGACCATTGCTGGCGCATCGGCCGCCGCCCTGCATTTACCGGCGGATGCTGCGGCGCAGGTCATGAAGGCTTCCCGTGAAGCGTTCATCACCGCCATGCACGCCACCTGCCTGATCTCCGGCGTCATCCTGCTCCTGGCCACCGCAGTCACGCTCGTATTGCTTCGCGAACAGAAGAAGGCCGTCCACACCGCTGCGTAAGATCAGCGCAAATGAATAAAGGCTGCCTCCAAGGAATCATCCCTGGAAGCAGCCTTTTTTAGCGGCAGCTTTATTTGTGTATGCTGCCGCTGATTTTCCGGTTCAAATACTGTTCAATCCCGTCCAGCATCCGCTCCAGCCCGAATTCCAAATCATCGCCTACGGTGTTTTCGGCCTCGTTCTCGCCCGAATAAACCCCGGACATGACGATCGGGTACAGGTTCGGATATGGTTCAGGCTTCACCAGCGTCCGAAGTGACGCCGAGTAATTGATTCCGCTGAACTCCTCCTCACTCGAACCGGCCTGAACGGCCCGGTCGATATCGCGTTGGAGCATCCCGCAATTACGGGCATAGCCGCTCAGCAAAAGAACGATCGACATTTTCTCGAAATGGTCCAGTGGCATGTCCCGCAGCGGCCGGAGCGCCCAATCGACGATCCGTAAATTGTTAGGCGTGATCGGAATGCCGAGGATCGGAATATCCCCATACCATGGATGTTTCCGAAAAATAGCGACCGTTCCGAGTACATACTCTCGCATGCTCTCCCGCCATTCATGCGGGGGACGCTCAGGAGTCAGCGGAATATCGCATGCCGCATCCTGCATGAGGATGAGCAGGTCGTCTTTGCTTGGAATATAACGATAAAGGGACATCGCCGTAAAACCGAGCGCCGACGCGATCCGGTTCATCGAAACGGCGGCGAGGCCGTCCTGGTCCGCGATTTCAATCGCCTTCGACACGATCTGGTCGATGCTCATCTCCCGCTTGGGCCCCCGCTGCGGAGGCTTCACCAGTCCCCAGCTCAGCGCTGCGCCGGCAGGAAGCATCTTCGCCGCTTCTTCCGGTGTCACTTCTTCATTACTCATCAGATCTACCCCCTAGTGTCCTAAGCCATTATGCGCTCAAAAAAAATGTTTATACCATAAACAGTATATCACATTTGACTGCATTTTGAAAATTCACGGGAGTCATTTCCCCATTCTTCCGGCCCCCGCCTTTTTCACTCACCGAGCCGATTCGTTCTTAGGCATCCCCTCCAGGAGGCTTCGGCGAAATTCGTTCGGAGTCATGCCGTATTCCTTTTTGAAGACGCGGTAAAACGAACGCAAGCTGTTGAAGCCGGAGTCAAACGCAATCTCGGTGACCGGATCGGCGGTGGACAGCAGCAGCATGTGGGCGTAGGCCGCCCGCTGGCCGTTGATATAATCGCGGAACGAGACGTGAAACTGCTCGGAGAAAATTCGCGAAATGAGGAACTTGCTGATCCCGAGTTTTTTGGAAAGCGTGTCCAAGTTGATGGCCTCCAGAAAATGAAGGTCGATATAAGCAAGGATCTTTTGGAAGAGATCCATATCTTTCGTATAATCCACCCTTTTCAGGGACAGCAGCGGCAGCACATGCCCTAATAATACCGAAATGTACGCCTTGAGCAATCGGCTGTCGCCAGGTTCGCGATACAGCTTGTACAAGCTGGTCAGGGTGCCTGATACGACCGGATGTTTGTGGACGACCGGGTGGTCCGGAACATAATGAAGCAAATCTCCTGTGTAATCTCCCGGAAATGAAGCGTCAAAGAAGATCAGCAGGATTTGGCTGTGGTCAATCGTTTGATAGCCGTGCGGCTGATTAGGGAAAATGATCGCCATGTCCCCTTCGGAGAGGACGTACTCTTGTTGATCGATGTGGACACGGATGTCGCCGGACAGGACCATGGCAATTTCGACGTTTTTATGCAGATGCAGAGGATAGGTATTATTGGTTGAAATGAATAAATGAAACTGCGGGTCCCTGTGCTGGTATTTGATTTTCATTTCGATCCCCCGTTTCAGTCTGATGTGAACCCTGGCAGCCAAGCATGGTTTGTTATGAAAAAGATAATACGGATGTCTGTATCTGCACAAGCACCGGTCGCAACTTCTGGCACAAAAAAATTCGTTTTTGGCAGGTAAAAGCAGCCCAAAAGATTTAAAGTAAGAGCAGTAAGCGGCTCCATGGAGCGGAAAACACAGAATGCCGCCAGGCTTCCTGCTCTATATGCCGTTGAAGGGAGGAAGTGTGATCGAATGACAAATCGAACAGTAAGGGGTGCATTTATGTTACACGGCAAGCGGATGAAACAGAAGAACAAAGGAATGAAAAGCATGGCTGTTGTGTTGAGTATTATGGTAGCGCTTCCATTTGCGGGAATGCCGCATTCCGGTTCGGTTTCGGCTCAGTCGGCGGATGAGCAGAAGTTTGCGGGTGCATCGATTCCCGCTTTTCCGGGTGCGGAAGGCGGCGGGGCTTATACCAGCGGCGGCCGCGGGGGCGACGTTTATATCGTCACCACCCTGGAGGATTACGGCGCCAACGAAAAGGCGGTCCCGGGATCGCTTCGCTATGGGATTATGTCCACGCCGAAAGAAGGCCGCACGATTGTTTTTAACGTATCCGGAACGATCGAGCTGGAAAGCTCCCTGCTGTTCAAAAACATTAAAAACCTGACCATCGCCGGGCAAACCGCGCCGGGCAACGGCATTACCCTTGCAGGTTGGGACACCAACATCAGCAACTCGGAGAACATTATCCTCCGGTACCTCTCCTTCCGGCCGGGGGCGACCAACGTGTACAACGGCAGCGATTCGATGGATGCGCTCTGGGGCAGGGACAATAACTATTTTATCATTGACCACTGCTCCTTCAGCTGGAATACCGATGAAACGCTGTCGCTGTACAGGGGCGAAAACGGCACCGTCCAATGGTCCCTCATTTCGGAGAGCCTCACCCTGTCCGGGCATTCCAAAGGCAGACACGGCTACGGCGGCATCGCCGGCGGAGACAAAACGACGTTCCATCACAATCTGTATGCCAGCCATACTTCCCGGAACCCAAGGCTCGGCGGCGGGTATGCCGGCGCGGCGGATGCCGATCACGTGGCGGTCGTGCAGCTCTCCAACAATGTGATCTATAACTGGGGCTTTAACGGCACCTACGGCGGAGGGTTCACCTTTACGAATTATATGAACAATATCGAAATCGCCGGTCCAGGCACACGGGATAATGTAACCGACCGGGTCATCGATGCGGGCGAATCCAAAAAGCTTGGCGGCTTCTACATCGCCGGGAACCGGATCAACGGCAAGCTGACGGGATGGCTCGACGGATCGTCCCCATTGGTGAAAAGCTCCGGTGACACCAGCGGAGACCAGTCGACGTCTTTTGCGTCCAAACCGTATCTCTCTGCGGACAGCACGGGAGTCAATCACGGGGTGACCAATCCGGCGTTTGACGATTACGTGCAGCATGGCGTGGAAAAAGCGAACGAGCCGCTGCTGAAGGCCATTTTGCAGAAGGCTGGAGCCACCTACCCGCGCCGCGACGCCATCGACGCAAGAATCGTCGCGGAAGTGGAGCTGGGCCTCGGCAGATACATCAACACCGAAAACGAGGTTGGCGGGTATGTCACCCCATTCGGCGTGATCGAGGAGCAGCACGGCACCGATTTTGATACGAATCGGAACGGAATCGACGACCAATGGGAGAAGAAAAACAACATCTGGGGCATTCATGATGCCTATAAGACGGTAACCGACACGGGCTACACCTGGCTTGAGCTGTATCTCAACAGCCTGGCCGACATGGACCATGCGGCCGAAAATCCGGATGCCACACTTGAGGCGCCGCTGAACAATGCACAGTTTGCACTGGGAGAGGACATTGAGGTCAACGTCAAAGCCTCCTCCAAATTCGGAAATAAAATCAACAATGTGGCCGTATACAACGGATCGCAGTACCTTGGAGAAGCGGTGAAAAAAGGCGGCGCCTATGTGTATACCATCAAGGGCCTTCAGGATGCTTCCTACAATATTTCGGCCAGAGTGACGGACACGGACGGAAATGCGGCCCAAACGACCGCAGCCACCATCCATGTCAACACGGCCCCGCGCTCGCTGGCTGATGCAGGCTGGGCATCGGCCGATATCGGCTTCCCGGACATTAAAGGAACCGGAAGTCTGACGGACGGCGTGATCACCGTTAAAGGCAACGGCAAGCTGGGAACGAGCGAAGGAAGCACCAAGCAATCGCCGGAATACGATGCTGCGAAAGACGATTTTCATTTTGTATATAAGGAAATGACCGGAGACATGGAGTTCACCGCGAAGCTGGAAGCCATCGGAGCCGTTGACAATCACGCCTTTACCGGACTGATGATCCGCGAAGATTTGCAAGATAACAGCGCCACTGCAGCCCTTGGATTATCCTGGGTGAAGCTGTCCAAAGAAACAAGCTGGTCGGCTTATCTAACGGGAAGAGATCAGCAGGGCTCAGGCTTTGATCCGTTGACCGAAACATTGGACAGCGCATCCAGCGCGCAGGAAGCCGGTATTCAGCTGGTTCCCGACATTCCGTTCAAAATCGGCGGCGTCGAGCAGGGCTACTGGCTCAAGCTCGGCCGGAATGGCGACACCTTCTACGCCTACGGATCGACGGACGGCAAGGAATGGAAGCCGATCGGTCAGAGAACCATCGCGATGAAGGATTCGGTCTATGTCGGTTTTGCCGTGGACAGCAACGATGTGGCCAATGCGATCGAGCAATTAAACTTTGCCAAATTCTCGAATGTGAAACTCGAAGATCACTTTTCCCCCATAAGCAACTAAGCTTAAATCGACGGGATGTGTTCATATGGGCATCTCTCTGAGATAACTCTTTTAACGGTATGTAAAAATCGCCCGGCGGCCGTTCTCCGCTCGGGCGATTCTTTTTTTATCACAACTTAGGCTTCGATCGTTTTAATGACTTTCGCCGGATTGCCTCCCACGATGGTGTTGTCCGGAACATCCTTGGTCACGACTGCTCCGGAAGCGATGACGACGTTGTTGCCGATCGTTACGCCCGGGTTGATGACCGCCCTCCCGCCGACCCATGCATTGTCGCCGATCGTTACGGGTTTGCCATATTCCGGTCCCTTGATCCTTTCGTACGGATCCACCGGGTGAGTCGCGGTATAGACGTGAACCCCGGGCCCAAACAAGCAGTTGTCCCCGATCCTCACTTCGCACACATCCAAGATGGTACAGTCAAAGTTGGCGTAGAAATGCTCACCGACGTGAATATTGTAGCCATAGTCAAAGCGGATGTTGGGCTCCATCGCCAGGAAGTTCCCGGTTGAACCGAGCAGCTCCTTCAGGATTTTCAGCCGCAATTTTTCATCCGTTTCGGTCGTCTGGTTGTACATGCGGGTCATTTGCCGGGCATATGCCCGCTCCTGCGTCAATTCAGGGTCGGCAGCGACGTACAATTCGCCGTCCAGCATCTTTTGTTTTTCTGTTTTCATCTTAGGAGTGAAGTCCCCTCTCATCTTGATGTAATGTTTGGTGCAGCTGCACGGGCTTGGCTGCTCTAGATAGAGAACCTGCGATCCCAATGCCGATCAGCACCGCGATCAGTGCGTGCAATAACCCGAAATGCTCTCCAAGAAAGCCAAGCGCAGGCGGGCCCACCAGAAAAGCGATGTAGCCTGTAGTCGCCACGGCTCCGACTCTTGCAGCAGCGCCTTGAGGATCATCCCCCGCCGCCGACAGTCCGACCGGAAAACCAAGGGAAGCTCCAAGTCCCCACAGGACAACGCCTATGGAGGCCACAACGTCATTCGGCCCCCAGATCACCAGCGATAATCCGAAAATGGCCGCCACGGCACATCCGGATAACACCGGCACCCGGCCATAACGGTCCAGAACCCATCCGCCCGTAAACCGTCCCAGCGTCATCGCCGCAACGAACAATCCGTAAATAAATGAACCTGTCAGCGAGCTCACCCCGTAGCCATCCACCATGGTCAGCGGCAGCCAGTCATTGGCGGAACCCTCGGCAAACGCCATGCCCAAAACGATGACTCCAATCAGCAAGCTGCGCCTCTCCGTCCACATCCTTAACTGCTGCTGAAGCGCCGATCCTTTAGGTGCTCCAGCACCCGCCGGTTCCTTCCCAGACTCCTCAGGCAGATAACGCCAGCTATAGAGCACAGCTGCCGCCATAATTAAGGCAAGGATCGTGAAATGGACCATCACTTGAAGATGGATGGCGACCGCGGCAGCGCCGAGTGCTGCGCCCACAAGCGTCCCCACACTGAAAAAGCCGTGAAACGCCGGTAAGAGCGTCCGGTTCAACGCCTTTTCCGCGGCTGAGCCCTCCACATTGAGCGCAACCTCCGCCGTACCATAGCCGCTGCCGAAAATAATTAGGCCGATAATAACCACAGGGACCGAAGCCAGCGACGTACCGATTCCCGCAACGACGAAGCCAACCACAATCAGCAAAGAGCTGATCAGGATGACAAATCGTGCGCCTTTCCGGGCTACGATCGAACCTGACGTAAGCAGACCGAACAAAGAGCCGGCGGCAATCGCAAATATAATCATCCCCATCCCGGCGGTGGAGACTTGAAGCGTGTCCCGAACGTCAGGCGTGCGGGAGACCCATGACGCAAAGGATAGTCCCGGCAGGGCAAACAGCAGAAACAGAATATTCCGGACCGTTCCCGGATGCGGTTTACTTTTCACAGATGTCATTAGGCTGACCCTCACCTCCGTTTCTCTACCAACTGCAGGGAATAAGCCAGGCTTTCCAACGTCATAGTCGTCAGCCCGTACATGTAGTCCTCATCCGGATGCTCCAGCAGCGCCAGCTGCGGCATGTGCAGCTCCGGGATATACTTCAGGGATTCCTGGCGGATCAGATGGATATCATCTGCCTGCACCAGACTTCCCGTCAGAGCGATCGTCTCCGGGTTCATGATCGCAATCAGGCTGGACACCGCATGCGCAGCCAGAGAATGGAAAGTCTCCCGGTCGTGCAGCTGCCGCAGCTGCTCCGCCTGCGAAATGCCATACGGTAAGAAGGCGATCTCACCGGCAAAGCGGGTATTCCCCCGATGAATATGCCCATCGACGATTAGCCCGGCGCCCGGCAAGCTCCCTTCGAGAAACGTTGCGACTGCAATCGACTTCTCGCTGTCGTATTCCTGCTTCCGGTAAAAGCCGTACACGGTCGAGTTCATGTCGTTCTCCAGAATGACCTCGATCCCGTGCTTGTCGCGAATGATCGCCTCCAGCGGGGCATGAGTCAGTTCAGGAATATCGCTGACATTGATGACGCCCTGATAAACAGCACCCGGAACGCCGATCCCAACCGCCCGGATTTGCGGGTATTGGGAGATGAGCCCGTCGATCAGTTTCTCAATCGCTGCAACATCGATCCGGCCCGCTTCCCGCTGCCCTTCCTCTACCGCTTCACCGGCTAGGTTGGCAACCCTGTACGTGAGAGAGTGCTCCTTCACGCCGGCCCGGATGATCACGCAGGCGATATAAGCATAGTTCACATTATACTGATACAGTCTGGCCGGACGGCCGCCGCTCGATTCCTCCCGATCCAGCTCGAGCAGTTCACCGGTCTCCAGCATTTCGTTCAGAATGCTGCCGCAGGTCGCCACGCTTAATCCGGTCATTTGCGCCACCATCGACTTGGTACCCTGCTTCATCGATTTGAGCGCTTGCCGCACGAGCTCCTGATTCATCTTTTTGACTCGCATCGTATTGTGCGTCACGGGATTCATTGCCGCCAACCTCCCCTTCCGGACTTATTAAAATACTTTTAATAAGTAATAACATAAATGATTTTGTTGGTTCTGTCTACCCATTGATCCTGATCGGGTGCTAAAGCTGGATATCCTTTTGCCGAGGTTCGTACGGGGCGAGTGATATAGCTATTCGCTTTTTTCGCGCAAAAAAGCCGGCCGATTTATTAAAATCAGCCGGCAGAAATGTAGCTGCTATATTGCGTGACAGTGGTTATCATGCATGTGGCGGACTGAACTCATCGATTAAGGAAATTCCATTCGTGATTCGCATCCGACTATCCTGCAAAAAATCGCGGGTCCAATCGTCCGGTTCACGTAAATCCCAGCTCCGGTGCATACCGACGAATACAATGATTTCACGCAGTCTAAGGAAGAGCGGCAGATGGTCTTTCCAGCCATCAGGCATAGTACGCCCATCCTCGGTATAGCCACGCACGAAATGTTTAACGAAAAGTTCATACTGCGCTTTCCGCTCGGATTTCGAATCCTCCCCATAAACATACAGCAAATAATAAAGCTGGACGGCGATGTCTTCGACATACCAGCTGTACTGGCATTCGTCGAAGTCGAAAAGTGTGATTCCTCCAGCTTCATCCACCATAAAATTCCCGACATTAATATCCCCGTGGATCAACCCGAATTGATCCTCCGAAGCTGGCAGGACAGCCAGCTGTGCTTTAAGCTCATCCAGGGCCTGAAGTATCGGTTGATGTTCTGAGGGCAGCACATTTTTGGCTTGCAAGAGGTATTCATTAGACTTCCAAGTATGTCTTCTGAGAATTGGCTTATAACGCTTCGACAGTTCGTGAAGATGGCCGGTGATGCGTCCGCATTGTTCATAAAGCAGGGCGTTTCCTAAACACTCCGGGTACCCGATTTTACGACCACTCGCGTGCCTGAATGACGTCACGTAGAAATCAATGGCATTTCCTTGCACCCGTTCGATGTCTTTCCCGTCAATTGAAGATACTGGTTCTGAGACAGGCAGTCCATTCTCCGAAAGATAACGAATCCATTCGATCTCAGCCGCAAGTCCTTTCCATGTGCGAAGCGTGCTCGGGGTGAAACGGAGGATATATTTTGAATCGCCATTTATGTAGGAATAAATAAAGTTTTGAAAGCCTCCGATGAAAGTCAGCTCCTTTGGGCTAACGCCAAACCGGGCAGCACCTTCTGCGGCATGCTCGTTCAGGAACATTAATTTTATTTGGGGGTCCATGATTTCTCCTTGTGAATATAAAGTTTCATAAGAAATGAGGAAACACGCTAGAACTTTACCTTAAAGGTTATTACTCTTCAAACTGTAAGGTGAATACGAGTGCCCACTTCGTTTGGCTTAACGATTCCGTTGAAAGATCCGATGTACGCATGGTATTAGAGCTTGTGGCTTGCATGCCAAACACATGCACGGCCTGATCGGCCCTAAACGAACGCGGCTCCGCATCCTGGATCAATCCTCGGGCCGTCAGCTTTTTGTCCCAAGGAATCTGAAATGTGAGTAGGCTAGATCCTGAGCGGCCAATCGTGCTGACCTTTATGATTGCAGACTCGTCCTTCTCCCCCATGGTTACCGTGTCAATGGATATAATCACTTCTACTTCGTTATTGCTTTGCTCATCCGGGCTGTAAAACACATCCCCTATCCAGCCTATAGAATCTACTTTCTGACCGTCCTTCCAAATGTCTATGTCCAAATTAGCGTTTGGCTTGCTCCCTTCATATTTCAGTTTAAATGCACCGGACATCGCCCCGACGAATGGCTGAAACTTGGCTGCCTCCCCCTTAAACAAATCAACGGGTACCAGCTCTATTTTGGCAGGGCTAGATTCCCTCTCAGGTGACGTCGTTTCCTTACTCTCTGCAAAACATCCCGTTAAGACGAATAAGATGATCAATATGCATGCTTTTAAGCGCATGTTACCTCCCCAAAGATGTTCTCATAATTCCAAATTGTACCATACAGTGCGTTATAAAATGAGGTTATCCGGAACGGTTAGCGAAAAAAAGCAGCCGATCGTTGGGATCCGCTGCTTTGATCTGCTTCATAGTTTTTATTGTGTGGATTATCACTCACACCGTTCCGAAGGTGATTTTCATACCCGCTGCATAGGTGGCCGCTGTTGATGAGGTAAATAACTCCGACATTGCATTTTCACATTCATATTGTCGGATGGCCCCTTCCATTGACATTCCTCTCTCTAACAGGATATCAATAAATGCTGAACGCTCCCCCGGGCTACTGAACTGCATAGCTTCATAAATATCGGCACCTATCTTCGCTGTGGGATCATAAATGTTTACTTTATCGCTCAACCGGCATTGGACATTACGTAATCCCAACCGATTGAAGTATAAAGGCAGCTTGATTCCGATGTTTCCGTCCTTACCGGTGCGTTTCAAGTCTCGCTCAAACAACTCCTGCAACTGCCCCAATGGAATCACCGTGGACTGATCAATGCCATCCAAGTGGAAACCTGCACTATTTCCGATCCAATGAGGCTCGAATGCAGCAACTTTTCCTTCGGGTTTGACAGAAGCTTTCATTCTTTTCAGCGTGCTAAGCGGGTCGTTCATATGCAGCAGTACCGCGTGGCATACGGCAAGATCAAATTCCTCATCAAAGCATACTGAGTTAAAATCCGCGGCAATGAACTCCGACCGGTATGGTAGATTTCGAAAGAGCTCTCTTGCATGCTCTATCAGCTTAACACCGGCATCGACACCGACATATTCCGAACCGGCTGGCAGCAGAGGCAGCAATCGGAGCCCCAAATGCCCATAACCACATCCAAAATCTACGATTCGAACGGGATCAACAATGTTCCATACGCGATGAATCAGAAAATCAATATAATCATCGTTATAATACAAGGCAGTAGACCTTTTTAAATACTCGATTTGACCATCCCAATAATATGGCTCCATGAAGGATCTCCCTTAACGTATTTGCGCCGCGGTCGCTTATATAACATACAATCTATCCCAAAAAAGGAATAGACTTATTTTCAATTTTTTTATAGACTATTATGTATCTATGGCTTTTTTAGCAACCCGGCGTTGCATGGAACCGGCACACTTTGTGCCGGTTTTTTATTTCTTCTACACTGTTCCATCTGCACAACTATTTCCCGCCTATGGTTCATAACGTCCACGACTTTGACGCCGGTCCGTACAGATCGTACATCGAAACCGGGATGCCAAGCTGCTTCATATAGGTAAACATTTGGCCGCGGTGGTGATAGATATGTGTCGTAATCTCGATCAACCATTTGATCTGGACAGACGGCTGGTGCTTGGCAAAAAAAGGGGCGGTCGATTTGTGCAGCAGGTCTGCCTCATCCAAGTCGTTCATGTAGTCTTTTAACGCTGAGACTCCGCGATGCATGACCTCTGACAGGGCGGCTGCGTCTTTTACATGCATAACGGACATGACCAGACTTCTAACCTGCTCCATGGGTTGTTCCTGCAAAATGGCCAGTTCTTGCTCGGGGACCTGAACAAGATGGCGGGCAAGCTCGATTAAGCTCCGCATGTTCTCGCGAGGACGATACTCCCAGTGCTCCTCCTCGATCATGGAGAGCAGCGAGGTGGTCGTCGTGAGCGCAAGCTCCATCTCTTCAAACAGCAAATCCTTGATGCGGGATACTTCCGGATTCATTTCTCTCATCCTTTCTTCGGGGCAGAGGATCATTACGAGCATGAATATAACACCTAAATAAGTCAGAACTTGGCTTATTTTATGTGATAATATGGAAGAAAAATATGTGGCGAGGGATGAGCGTGTATTGATCAAATCACAGCGCTTGATTCAGTTAATGATGGTGATTAACGCCAAAAGGTCGTTTACGGTCAGGGAGCTCGCCGACGAGTTCGGCTTGTCTCCGCGGACGATTACCCGGGATTTGCAGGAACTGAGCGAGGTAGGGTTTCCGATCTATTCCGTACAGGGGCGCGGCGGCGGTTACCGGCTGCTTCAAGAACGGATGCTTCCGCCGATTGCCTTTTCAGAGAACGAAGCGGTCGCCGTATTTTTTGCCTGCCAATCCCTGCAGTACTTTGGTTCCGTTCCCTTTGACGAAAGTGCGGCTGCAGCGATTCACAAGTTTTATCACTACTTGCCTGCCGATACGAAAGAGCAGATCGACCGGCTGCGAAATCGGGTGGTCATTTGGAATCCTCATCGGACGATGTCCGCTGACTGCCTCCAGACCCTGCTGCAAGCGATCATGAACGACAGCGTCGTGACCATTGCGTATAAATCCGGCGATGGCGTCACACAAAGAGATATCCAGCCCGTCGGCCTCTATGCGAACGAAGGATACTGGTATTGTCCGGCCTATTGCTTCCTCCGCCAGACCTACCGGCTTTTCCGCGCAGACCGAATCAGCTCAGCAAGTTTGAACGATGCCTCTCCTGACCGGCAGGATCTGAGCGGACGATCGGTATTTGATTGGATCACACCGGATTTGACCCGCTTTAATCAGCAGTGCGATTTGATCGTCGAATTAACAGAAGAAGGCGTACGTTCGCTTGAAACCAACGTCTGGTTCAGTGCTCACATAGCAGTTCATGAAGATGGAAGTGGGACTTTACGCATGCGGATTCCAGCCCAAAAGATCGCGTTTTTTGCAGATTTGATTTGGCCCTTAGGGGGAGAAGCAAAAATCGTGGAGCCTATCGAGGCTGTAGCTTATATCCGGCAAAAAATAGAAACGATCACAAAATGCTATTTTTGATCCCATGAGTTAAAAAGAAGGCAGCCGTTCGCACTTAGCGGATACCTTCTTTTCCTGATTAAGTCGGGACACTTCATTCATCTGTCGACGGTTGCACCCATGACGGCTGCTTTTACATAGGGCTGACCCTGCAAAGCTTTCAGGCTTTCGGCCGTTCCCGTCACGACAACGCCAAACAGGCGCACGTCGCTTGTTTCCGGTTGTTCTTTATCCTTGCGTAAATAATCATAAATCCGCTTAAATTCCTGCTTATATTTTCGATTGTGATGCACTCCGTATTCCAGTGCGCTAAGAAAATCCTTTTCAGAAACATCATTACGATCCGGATGAACTCCAAAACCGTATACGCTGCTCGCCCAGTCGGGAAACGGATCAATAACGGATCCATCAGGCATTTTAGCGGCCGTATATGGCTTCATATCCGAGTAAGTGTCTACCCAATACCATACAGGATGGACGCCTGGCGGAAGCATCGACTTGATCTGCTTCATCGTATAATTTTTATCAAAAGAAATGCCCATTTCAACCCGCTTCCGTCCATCCATGTCCTTAAGCTGCGGAAGCTCGTTAAGATAGTTCGCATATTTTACAATCGGAAGATAGAACAGCATCTCTCTCTCGCCATTATAGCGGTTATAGGGACGTGAATAATGAAATCCTTTGGCCTCCATATCTGGGTCAAGAAGCGACAGGTCTGAATAGTCGCCGGGAGGCAAAGAGAAACTTCCCCAGGAACTGAACTCGTAGTTTTCTTCCCCCCAGATGACCGGGACTCCATCCACAAGCTTATATGTCCGATACCCGAGTGTACCGTGAAGAAAGCCGTAGTTAAATTGGAAACTAATTATATACTGGTTGGGACCACTGATCACTTTAAGCATCTCAATATCACGCATCGCATGTTCCGAGCTCCTGTACTGCAGCTGTAAATTCGCAAACCACCCTCCCGCAAGGATAAATAGCGTAATTCCCAACGATATGATTGCGTTCCTCAGCATCGTTCTGCGGCGTGCCTTCCTGACGAGAGCCGACAGCTTCGCCCCATCATCAAAGCTGGATTCGTTATCGTTCATCATGCAGTCCTCCATATTTTTTCTGAAATAGTTTGCGTGCCCGATATAAGTACGTCTTCACCTTCTCCTCGCGAATGGCTATGAGTTCAGAGATTTCTTTATAGCTAAAACCTAGTTCGTATTTTAAAATAAGCAGCTGTTTATAGATCGGAGTCAGCTCTTCCATCACCTTTTCGATCTCTTCTCTCCGTTCCTTTCGCAGCAGGATTTCCTCTGGAATTTCACTGCCTTCCACCGTCGCCTCTTCCATCGAAATCTCGATTCGTTTGCGTTTTCGGAGCATATCGTAATATCGATTGAGTGCGACCCGATACAGCCACGCCGAAAATTTATCAGGCCCAATGGAATCAATATACAGGAGACCTTTATACACCGCGTCCTGGACGATATCCTCGGCGTCAGCCCTGCTTGCCCCCAGGCGAATCAGGTACCGCTGAATCTGTTTCATTTTATCCTGCATCAGCCGCAGCATCTGATCATTATCCACTTTCAACCTCCCTCCAAGCAGTACAACGTTTGGGTAGGTGCATATGTATACAAGTGCGGCAAAAAAGATTTTCCCTCTCGTAGAATCGGACCCATTGGTGGATCGCAACAGCCATGAATTAGAACAAAAAAACAGCCGATCTTATCGATCAGCCGCCTGACTACTTATTTGTTTGTAAAATTGAACACCTTTGCCGCCCCGATCTCAGCCCGCAGTTCCTTGTCCTCTTCAGTGAACCTGTTGTTTGTATAACGCGCCAGGGTTTTTCTCCAAAAATGAATGGTCCTTGAATTCCTCTCTGTCGGAGTCGTGTAGATCAGCCATTTTCCCTGGAACCGGTTGAAGATTTGGGTAATGGCCTCCTCGGCAACCCCCTGACCCCGGAAAGGCTGCAGTATAAAATATTCGTTCACCAAAAAGTCGCTGTCATCCTCCACATAAGGCGGCGTGGCAATCAATGCGAATCCTGCGGGCACTTCGTCGACCCGAATCAAAAAAGGAAAAAGGCACTCCTCTTTTTCCCACCAAATATCAAACTCGGGCATTTGCTGCTGAAGCGTTTGAAAGGCATCACTGTCTTCAAAGACGCCATACCGATTGGGAAGCACGTTACGGATCCCTGCTAAATCGTGAAGATACAGGGGGTAGAGATTGTAGATGATCAATTGTGTATCACGCCTGCTTAATTCAACCGTTATTTCTGCCATGTTGGATCCTCCTCAAAGAGCCTTTTATCTTTTACCGTAAAGTATATCGGTTGGCGCTTTGAAACAATATGCAGAGAATACACATAACCATTTAGGATACAAAAAGGGGCTCGCGTTGGTTGTTGATCACACGCAAGCCCCTGGCATTAATTTTTCTGGTATACGATCTTCCGGATCGTTTCTTCAGCGAGGCAATAGGACTGGGAGAGCTGCTCCACACCATTTCCTTTACGAAACGATTGCCTGATCTCCAGATTGCGTTTCCGCAGATAATCCCGCTGTCCCGAAAGCTGGCCCCATTTTTTGCGGCCATCCTCCGGAGAAGGAATATAGATCGTCCTGCCTTGGACGTATTTTTGAATTTCCTGAAGCAGCTGTTCAGGTAAAATGTCGCTCGCAGATACATATTTCATTGGCTTCGCCCTTTCATCTAAGTGAGTTGCAGATGGTAAGGTAGCAAAGCCTGCATGACAAACATCCTGCTAATGAATTGAAAATGATGCGGTTAATAGATAAGGCTCCATGCAAAACAACCGCCGCTGTTTGTCATATAGACTCTGCATGGAGCAAAGATGTAAACTTTGCATCGGGTAAGCTTTTGGATTCAGTAGGTCCTGAGCCGGCATCATCGCGATATTCCTCTCTTTCGGTTATTCATCTGCCTAGTAGTTTCCACATGGGGGTTGAGGATTCCTTTTTATAATTAAAATGAGACTCCTCTTTCAATCCCACAAAATCGTATCCGTCGTAATATAGGCCGCACCCGCCTCCTCAAACGGCCGCGAAATCTCCCGCTCGTTTACAGTCCAGATCGACACGTCAACTCCAGCCCTGCTGCAGTATCGTACGTCATCCGGCGTCGTCGAACGGTAGTCGTAATCCAGAAAAGCGGGCTGAAGCCGGCCGATGAGCTCGAGGTCTGCAGCGCTTGGCGGGTTGGCTGATAAAAAGCCGAGCGGCACCGCCGGATCGATGGCACGCACCTTTAACAGATCGTTGGCATTGAAGCAGATGAAGCTCATTTGCCCCATCATGCCGGAGCCGCGGACCAGCTCAACGAGCCTCTCCAGATCGCGATCTTGGTGGTATTCCTCAATCTCGACAAATGCGTGCATGCCGTATTTGACGCAGACGGACAACACTTCCTCCAGCGTCGGGATTAGCAGGCCGGAATAATCGCTGATCCCATTTCCGGAGGTGATGCTCAGTTCGCGGATCTCGGCAAACGCGAAATCCTTCGTCCTCCCCGTTCCGTTCGTCATCCGGTCGACGGTACGGTCATGATGGACAATCCAGCGGCCGTCCGTTGTGCAATAGGTATCGCATTCGATGCCCCAGAACCCCGACCGGCCCGCCAGTTCAAAAGCCGCGACGGTATTCTCAGGCGCCTGCATACTAAGCCCCCGATGGGCTACATACTTCGGTTGCTGATTCACCTGTTTTCACCCCATGATCCGAATTTTTGTTGCTGTCCTCATCCTTTAATCGAACCGAGCATAACCCCTTTGTCAAAGTATTTTTACAAACAGGGGAAAATGACCCGCAGCGGCAGCGTCGTTAACATATTAAAAACCATTCGTGAACGAATGGTTTTTTCCTGCTTCTTGACAGCCGGGTAATCGGACCCATTCCATGCTACAATATCCGGTATATCCCAAAAGAAAGCAAGGAGGCAGGAGGCTGTTATGAATGTAAGGCTGGCAGAACGACTCATCGAAAAATGGGCATCGGCGAATGCCGGTGCGATCGGCTTAGATCCCCATCATATCCAGGCTTCATACATCTATAATCCGGGAGGCTTCGGCAATTTGTCTCTCCGCTTGTCGGACGGCCGCACGCGGCTTCACGTTAAGCTGGCTCCGCCCGATCGGAGCGAGCGGCTGCAGCAGTGGGCGGGCGTCAGCGATTATCTTGCCGAACACTACGCCGCACCCAAGCTGGTCCACAGGATTGACCGAGAGATCGTAGAAGGGTATCCATACGGCCTTGTGTTCGAATATATCGAGGATGCGGTCCCGCTGGCGGAAGCGGCGAATTCGGAAGCTATTCTGACGGGCGTCATCGAGACCGCCTCCAGGCTGCATCACGACGGCATTCTTCGCGGAATGCTGTCTGAAGCGGAAGCCCGCACTTTTGCGGATGCCTTTGAAGATGAGTACATATCCAGGTTTACGGAAGACTTGGAAGGAATCCGCGGATCCCGGGAGCTGCTGCGGGACTTCGTGTCGGATGAGACCCTTTTGTGGTTTGGAGAAGAGATCGAAAGGCTGAGGGAAACCGTCCGTCATACTCCCGCTTTTGGGCTCCCTGCGCGCGATGTGGTTCATAACGATCTGAACGGAAACAACCTGCTGACTTGCGGCAAGGACAGCTTTCGGATCATCGACTGGGACGATCTTTCCGGCCAGGGAGATGCGGCGATGGACTATTCGGTTATGTTATGGCCGCTAAGGCATGGCCCATCATGGCCGGTTTGGAGGGAACGCGTTCTGGTGGCGGCAGGAGATGCGGTTGCCGAGCGGCTTGAGCTGTATTTTCGGGCAAAGTTGCTGGACGACGTCATTGACGTACTGGCCGATTACGTCGAGTCGGAGGAGGTCCCGGAACATCGGGAAGAGGCCCAGCGCAAAGCCAAAGCGGTCCATCTCCGCTCGTATCCGCAGTATCTCGCCCAGTATGGAGCTGGATAAGCAGGCAGCGTTAGAGGTAGAAACGGATTGCTGTTCTTGAATACGGAGAACACATCATAAAACTCTTTCCAACCGCCTTGATAGACGGGTTGGAAAGAGTTTTTTCACGCTGTACAAACTGCGTTTATTTCCGGGCAATCAGCCCCATCAGCATGTCGACCTTCGGAATTCGATATACCCCGCTTCCATTCGAATTGACGACCATTACGCCGGAGAGGACAGATAAGTAACAAGCGATGAGTTCCCGGGGATCTCCTTCCACCAATTCCCCTGCCTGCTGCCCCTCCTTGAATAACGGAAGCAGTATATCGACAGAGGAATCCATGGAATATTCCTGTTGAAGCTGCTTGACTTGCTCGGGCACGCCGTCGGACGTGATGGACTGGTGAATCAGCATGAAATACGGCGCGCCGCCTTCATTTAGGATTTCAGCCGTTAACGCCTTGATTCTCTCGAGCGGCGTTCCCGGCATGTCATAGATACTGCGCAGCGCCGCTTCCGATTCGGCCATCGCCTCCTGAACGAGCGACGTGAACAATTCGTCTTTGGATTTAAAATAATGGTACAGCAGCCCGTTGCTGATGCCTGCCGTCTCCGCGATCATACTCATTTTTGCGCTGAGGATGCCTTTGCGGGCAAACACCTGAAGCGCTGCCGCCTTGATTTGTTCTTTTCGTTCATCGCGAATTTGGTGCAATTGCTCTTCGTTTAATGGTGCCAATGTCAAGAACCCCTTTACCGGAAGCTACCGTTTTTTCTACCAGTATATCAAATCCATCTTGGCTATCGCTATGGTCTGACCAGCTCGAACGCCGATTCCGGGAACTGCGGAAGCATTTCTTCGAGAATCGTTTCCACGGGTTGGCTGTTGTCCGCTGTAAGACTGGAGAGCAGTTCCCTACCTTCTTCCGAATCAGTTAACACTTGGACCGCTGTTTCAGGGTTGAAAATGTTTCGGGGGGAAACCGCTAACGTATTGACCGCCCAATAGAGTCCATAGAACTTCCAATCGGGTTTGCTGACCGCATATCTCAGGAACAGCTCCATATATTCTCGGTTGAAGGCGTTCCCCTTCCCCGAATCCGCCCCATGGTATTCGACCCCCTTCCACCGTAGATCGGCCGTACAGTTCAGCCAGAACGCCGGCTCGATGGCCTCCTTGATTCGGTGAAGCACGCCTTGCTCCCAATCCGGCCGCTTCTCATCGCGCTGTTCCCGCAGACAAGCCTCCAGGATTTCGACAGAGATGGCCGCGACCGTCATCCCTTGACCGAAGATCGGGTCATAGATGCAGTAAGCATCTCCCAAGACCAGCAAGCCTTGCGGCCACTGCGGCATCTGTTCGTATCGATGGCAGTACAATTCCGGAACGCGGAAAGGTCTGGGTGACGCCATCGGTTCGAAATCGCGGACGAGTTCTGCGATTTTCGGGCTCGGAAGCTGCTCCAAGGCGCTCTCGAATTCGGCGGAATCCGTCGGAGGGTAATTCCCGCCCGGACGGGCGAGCAGCACTTCTGCCGTATCGTTTTCGATAAAAGAGAAAACACTTGTATACGTACCGCTCGCAGGCTGCCCTTGAATATTGATGACATCCCATTCATCGATCAAATGAGTCAGATGCGGCGGTACTTTATAGCGGCGGGTGCTGTACCCGAGCGAAACTTTCAACAGATCCGGCTTGGGAACCTCGTAGCCCAGATCCGTAAGCCAGCCCGACAGCTTTGAAGATCGCCCGCTCGTATCAATAACCAGGTCGGCCATCAGGGCTTTCTCCTTGCCGGACTGCTCGCGGTCTCTGGCTTGCACCCCCATTACCTCGGTTCCGTCTGGGCTCGTTAACAACCCCGTCACCTGGTGTTTCGTCAGAAATTTCACGTTGGAAATGGCTGCCGTCCGCTGGCGGATGACCCACTCCAGAATCGCTCTGCTGAATTTAAGATCATCCCGGTCGTACTTCATTTCCAGGGTGCCGTACTGGTTCATAAAATACGCGTTTTTGTTCAGGGAAGACGGGCAGCCGTTCGCGATCATATCCTGCTCATATCCAGGAAAGAGGCGTTCGATGACCGCTTTCCCCCGCGCCGTAAAGCGATGCGGATGGAATGCCTGAGGCGTTCCCGGCCGGACGTCCGGCCCTGTCGGATAGGCATCATTTTCGACGATCAGTACCTCTTTGAAATGTTCCGAGAGCACGCGTGCGGTCATGAGTCCCGCCATACCTCCACCGATGACGATGGCTTTGCTTGTGTTCGCCTTGGTAACCATAAAATGATTCCTCCCTAGTTTAGATTGACTCATTCAGTCAATAATATTCCAAAAAAATACGAAGTCCCGTAAATTAGATTGACTCAGTCAGTCAATGTCATTATGCGGTGATTAACAGTTATTGTCAACCCCTTTTTTTATGCATCAGCATTTGCCTGTTCAGACACTTTCGGGCACAACAAAACGGCGGCCGACGAAGACTTGAAGAATAGCAGTCTATCCCTGCGGCAGCCGTTGTTTAACCATGCTTTCCGTTACATTCCAATATGAACGTGAAACCTGTCATGTTGGATCACTCCTGCGGCAGTCTCGGCCGGATCCTTTTGATTCGTATCCACAAGATAATCCGCATTGTCTGCTGCTGACTTCAGTTTATTTAGCAAAAACAGTGACCGGTCCAGTGAATGGATATCCCCTCTCTTATGGAGCCGCTCCGCTATCGTTTCTTCGTCTGCGTGCAGTACCGCATATTTGAGCTGTACGTTTAAATCGGCGATCTGCCGGCAGAACCACTCGAATTCATCTTCGACGACAAAGTCGATCACGACGTGAAAATCGTTTTGGATAAAGTTTCTGGTGACCGAAAGGATATTCATCCAGGCCAAGCTCAGACGTTCCTCCCATGTCGGGGCAGGCTCCGTCATCTGCATGTGGAGTAAATCGTCGCCCTCGATCAGCACACAGCGTTCCACGAGTCGCGCCAGTTCTTTCGACGTTGTCGATTTTCCAACCCCGAGCGGACCGGAGATCAGATAGATTTGCTTCGTATCACCGTCCATATGTCATCTTCCTCCTCTCTGCAAAAGTCATCAGCTGCGTCTAACCTTTCCAACTCGGCCGGGTTCAGACTTCTGTAATATGCCAGAGAACACCGGCGGGATCCAGCAGGTGGATGGCGCGTCTGCCGTACGGCTGGATTTCAGGAGGCTTGGCTTTCACGCCGTATTTTCCGATGACACCGGAGTGTTGAAGATGGCTCCACCACGCATCCAAATCCTGGACGCATAGCTCCAGCATATAGTTCATTTGCAATTCAGCGTTCTGATAGTTCTGTAAATGGAATTCCGTTTCGTCCATCCGGAAAATCGTAAGCTCATCGCTGGTGAAGATTTTTTCAAATCCCAAATCCTCATAGAACTGCACAGCAAGCGGGTAATTCTCACCGGACGGAACAAAAGGCCTTAGCTTCAGCGCTTTCATCGTCATCATCTCCTTAACAATGGTTATTAAAAACGCCCCACGGCATCATTATAACAGCCGCAGGGCGTAATCCAACGAGTATTATATTTTTATACTGATTATATGCCTAACTCAGCCAGCGATGCCGGTCCAAATGGATCATCGGCGTGTCACCCGAGCTCAATAGCCAGGCAGTGGGCATGATTTGTCGGCCTATGCTCCGGAAGGGAAACCACCAGAGCTCCGTAAGGCTGTTCGAACGGTACATCGCCCACCCCCAGCAGCCGCACGGACTTTACTTTGTCAGCCGGGGTCAACGTACGAATGACGGCCAGACGATCCTCCGGCCAGCGCATTTGGAAGGCGTAGAGCATATTCCCCTTCTGCGTAAATCGGTAATCTGCCGCTGTCCATTCCACTTTGTTTTCGGTGAAATGGTCAATGACCACCTGTGAAGGGCCTTCGCCTGACACGCGGAATGGGCGGGTGCCAAATATTCCTTCTTCGCAGACTCGAATCCACTCGGCCATCTCCCTGAGGATATGCGTGCACTCGTCGTCGATTGTACCATCCGGCTTCTGCGGAATATTCAAGAGAAGATTGCCGTTTTTAGAAACGATATCGACCAGGATTTCGATGACATGCCCCGGCTTTTTATACACAGACCTCACATTATAGAACCAGTCCCCTACGCATGTGTCGGTCTGCCACGGCTCAGGCTTAATGTCAGGCTCTTGGCTCCGCTCGATATCCAGCACGCCTATCGCGTATATTTCTTTTCGCCGATCCTTCTGGTTATAGACCGCACGGTTCACGCCGCCATGAATCGCCGCGCTCGTATTATACAGGTGTGCGACAGCGCGCAGTCCAGCCTCGTAGGCGGGATCATCCAGGGACAGCTCCGGCTTTTCCCAGTAGCCTGGTGTGAACGGCAGCCCGCCGTCCGAGTACAGCAGATCCGGCTGATACTTATCAATGATTTCCTTCATCACGGAAAACCAGTGACGATGCCACCATGGATTGGATGTATACCAAGGCGCAATCGAATCAGCCTGTATCCTGCCTTGATGGTGTTCCTTATTGGGCAGGTACAAATCCTCATTCGCCGGATCGTTCCCATCGTAAGGTATGCCGGCATATGGCCCCTCCTTATCGCTGCCTTTATTCCAATGAAACCAGCTGAATGTGGCGCCGAGATGCTCCGTTAGGCCAAAAGGCAGCCCACGCCGTGCGGCGGCATCCTTCCACAGAGCGACAATATCTTTTTTGGGTCCCATATTGACCGAGTTCCAGCGATGGATGCTAGAATCATAATTGAAGAAGTTATCATGGTGCATCGCCTGCGCCACGAAATATTTGGCCCCGGCTGCCGTGTATAAGTCCATTAAGGCATCCGGGTCAAACGCCTCCGCTTTCCACAGCTGCACAAGATCTTTATAGCCAAATTTCGATGGGTGCCCGTAGTGACGGACATGGTATCGGTATTGTTCCGAACCTTCGATGTAGATGTTCCGTGCATACCAGTCTCCGTACATCGGTACGGACTGGGCGCCCCAGTGCGACCAAATCCCGAACTTGGCGTCCCGGAACCACTCCGGACATTCGAATTGGCGGAGGGACTCAAAGGTAGGTTGATAGGGGCCTGCGGCGATTTCGTTCCAGTTCATCGGTATTGCCTCCTTTGCTCGAATCAGGAATTGATTTAATCCTAGCAATCCTCATACCATGAATGAATACAGAATCCTAACCTTCTGTTGGATAAAATTATCTACTCTATATAGAACGGGGAATATATATGAGCAACCAATCACTAGCAAGGCTGTATATGGAAAATCTGGACGTACGGGTCTCATCGATGGGATATAACCAGGTATGGACGGATTGGCGGGAGCTCGACTATACGCCGGACTTTAACAAGTTTTATTTGATCTGTGACGGGGAGGGATGGCTGAAAATCGGCGATTCGGAATTCCGTCCAAAACCCGGACAATGGTTTCTTATGCCTCATGGCGTGAAACAGTCCTATTCTTACACTTCAGGGCCCAGATACACGAAATATTGGTGCCATTTTACGGCTCGGATTGGAGACCGCAATCTCTTTGACCTGATTCAAACCCCACTGTATGTGGACACAAAAAATGACAGCGATGCGATCCGGCTGTTCCGCGAATTGCTCGACAGCGATGCTGCGGCTTCCATTAGCGGTCCGCTGCTTGTGAAATCAGCCATGCTAAGATTGGTTTCTTATTATATTGAGCATGCGGTTTCCTCCGAGGTCAGCCTCCATGGCTCGACGGAGCCCGAACCTCTCGAGCAGGTGATTTCGTATATTCAGAGCAGCTACCGTCACAACCTGACCATTGCGGACTTGGCAGAAAAGGCTCATTTGCATCCCAACTATTTCATCCGTGTATTTAAACGCCAGTTCGGGATTTCCCCGATCCAATACATCAAGAAAAGAAGGCTGGAGGAAGCAAAACTGCTGCTTGTGACGACGAACCTCCCGTTATCTGAAATCGGCGACCGGATCGGAATATCCGATATCTCCTACTTATCCAGAATTTTCAAGGAGTCGACCGGCTTCTCGCCGACCGCATACCGGATGACCTTCAATTCCCATCAAACGGTATCACCTTAATGAAAAGCTGGTGCAGCTGCCGTTAACACGAAAAAAAATGGTGCTTGTACAAGCACCATTCCAATGAAAAACTGCCTTGCCTAAAGAGTCAAGCCCACTGTCTTCAGCACTTCCGAATAAGACGGTTTGGGCTGATGCTTCGCATCAAATAAGAATGGCCAATTCTTTCGGCCCCGTACAGGGAAATGGTCCAGCCAGGTATAATCATCGGCAGCGCCCCAAAAAGTGACGGAAGTGATATATTCGCTGTATTCTTGGAATAACCGAAAAAATTGACCGTAACGTTCCGCTTGAAGAGCCAGCATCTCTTCCGTTGGAGCCGTTAGGTCGGTCCGCCGGTCATCGAACGCAAACATCGAAACGTCCAGCTCCGTAATATGCAGCTTCACGCCCAAACTGGCGTATTTCTCGATCGCCACGCGGATATGATCCAGCGACGGGTGATACAGGCTCCAGTGCGCCTGAAGCCCGATACCGTGGATCGGTACCCCCTGCTCAAGCAGCGATTTGACGAGCGTGTAGATTTTCTCGCTTTTCACCGGATCGGCCTCGTTGTAATCGTTGTAGAACAGCAGCGCCTCCGGATCGGCTTCATGGGCGTACTCAAACGCCTTGGCGATGAAATCCTCGCCGATGATATCGAGCCACTTCGAAGGCCGCAGCAACTCGCTGCCGCTGTCGGATACCGCTTCGTTCACCACGTCCCAAGCATAGAGTTCTCCCCGGTAACGGGATACGACCGTGTTGATATGAGATTTCATGCGGGCCAGCAGCGTCACCCGATCCGTTTGGCTGCCGTCTTCATTTTCAAACACCCATGTCGGCGTCTGATTGTGCCACACCAGCGTATGGCCCCTTACTCCCATGCCGTTGGCTTTAGCCAGGGCCACCATACGGTCTGCCGCCTCAAGCGTATACCGGTCCTCCGCAGGATGCAACCTTTCGAATTTCATTTCATTTTCGGCAGTCACGCTGTTGAAATGCTCGATAAGCAAATCACGCTGCGAGTCCAACGTCACTGGATTGACGGCGGCCCCGATCAAAAACTGTTCTTTAAACGCTTCGCGCAACCTCATCATACCTATCCCCTCCTAGAGAAGTTCTACACGCCAATGCTTCATGAAAGACACCTTCATCCCAAAGTGTAAGCCTCCTCATGATCACGCAACAACCTGCCATTGACCGTGTCCTCACCCGGCAAAGTATGGTTGTCTTCGACCACACCTTGCGACTTTCAAAATAACATCCAGCTCAAACGAGGACATTCCCACAGGCCCCCCCTTTTGGATAAGGAGCGAACGGAAGTCGGGTTACTTCAGCACCTGGTATTGAAAATCGGAAAAATCCGCCGTCCCTCCGACCTCGCGGGTGGAAAACAAAAACAGACCGATGCGGCATCCCATAAAATGGTCCAGCTTGTATACCATCTTGTGCGTAATCCCGAGCTGCCTCCAATCCGCACCATCCCGGTAATAAAACATGCACTCATCCGCATTGTTCACGAAATTGCCGATCGTCTTGAGTGTGACGGTGTTTCCGGAAACGGGAATTCTGGCGAGCTCGGTCCCGGGCTCTTCGTCGACCAATTTGCCGAAAATGGAGTGATCTTTGGCCTCCCTGGCCAGCATCACCAGGTAGAATTGGCCGGCCTCCTTGGTCAGGGCGATCAAGCCGTACGTACCGATCAAAAAGCATAAACCTGCATAATCGCCATCCTTCAGCCCGCTGCCGTCCAGCGTGACTGTCACCTCGCATGCCGGTCCCATGGCGCGCTGCGTCAGCGTATTGACCGCAAACGTCAAATTGGGGCTGATCTTGCCGGATGTGACCCGGTAGGCTCCCGGTTTGTCCGTTACGGACCATAATGCATCGTCAGGCGTATGATTCCACTGCCAAACATCCTTCAGGCGTACTTTGCCGTCTTCGTCCGGCGTGTAATCAAAGTCATCGCTTCCAACCAAAGGCTGGTAGGTATACCCCGGTCTTGTGCTTGGCAGCTCGATCATTGGGGGTGCTGCTTTGGCGAATACCGGAAAACCGTTCTCAAAGCGCAGCGGAACAAGCACCGGAATCCGGCCGACGGCGCCGTGATCCTGAAACAGCACAGCCACCCATTTCCCGTCCGGCGTATCCACGATGCCTCCCTGCGCTACGCCTGAATTGAAATACCCCATATCGTCATTAAAGACCTCTCCGCCCGTAAATTCGCCCTCCAGGGAATCCGCCGCAAAGCAGGCCTGCGTTCGGCGCCCTGAAGCCTTCGAAATATGGATAAAGAAAGCATAATACCTGCCATCGATCTTATAAAAGTGGGCACCCTCGTACCCGAGATGATACGGCTCCCGATCTTTCACGATAACGCGGTTCAGCCCGCCGGGTTTGGGACCGGAAAGATACTCCTTCAATTCGAGCAGGCGAATCTCGGTATTGCCGTATATCAGGTACGACCGGCCGTCATCGTCAAACAGCAGGGAGCAGTCGTGATAAAAGCCCTCGATGTATTGCTTCGTCCATGGACCGGTTACGCTATCTGCCGTGTACAGGTAAGTCCGGCGGGTATCGTTCGCCACGAAGATGACGTAGAATTTTCCCTCGTGGTAACGAAAAGATGGCGCCCACATGCCCTGGCCGTAAATATGTTGGCCGTCTTCGAGCCGCTGCGCCGGCGTATTGTCCAATACGTCGTACACATGTGAAGCCACCTCCCATTGAATCAGGTCATATGATCGCAGAATGACGCAGCCCGGCATCATGTGCATCGTCGTGCTCACCATATAGTAGGTATCCTCTACCCGGATCACGTCAAGATCCGGATAATCGGCCCATATAATCGGATTTGGATACATGTTCTCTCTGCCCCTTCCTAATCGCGTTGTACAATGATTTCGATCGACACCTCGGCCAAAGCCGGGTTCAAATCCCTTTCTTCCGTTAAATCAAGCACCGGATATCCGTCCATGCCGAAATGAACGCGGCGGATTCCGGAGCCTCTCGGCCCCTCTACTCCCGGTCGGGCATGGTATACGTTCCAAGTGACGCCATCGTCATCGGTAATGTAAGAATTATGGCCCGGACCGTATTCGCCCGGGACGCTTCTCGACGTCAGCAGCGGATAATTGCCCTTCGTCCAGCTGCCGGGATCCAGCAGGTCCGCATTCGCGTCGGCGGTCAGCAGGCCTACACAATAAGTAGCGTCTACCGCCGCGCTCGAAAAGGTTACAAAAATCCTGCCGTCCCGGATCAAAGCAAACGGCCCTTCATCGACAAAGGTATGGTTATTGGCCCAGCCAAAGTCCGGCTTGGTCAGCAGCACCGGATCGCTCGCCAGCCTCCACGGCTCCTTCGGATCCAATTTCGCGATATAAACCCAGGCGCCAAGATCTACAGGCACGAATTGCCGCTCCGACCAAGCCGCATAACAATCCCCGTTCACCTGGATGACGGTCATGTCCAGGGAGATCACCTTGCCCGCCTCGCATAACTCGGTACCGTCTTTCCTGACGACGCGCCGGGGCATCGACCAGTCAGCGGCGCAAGTGGGATCCCCACCCTCGCGCAGCTTCATCACGTGGCACTCTTCATAGAAAAATTCGCCTGTCGTTGCCGCATGAAAAATGTACAGCCCGTCCTCGATAATATGGAACTCGGGCGCCCATAACAGCCCTTTAATGTGATCATAGGTTTGTGTATCCAAGATTAAAGACTCGCCGGCCTGAACAAGACCGGATATCGTCTCTGCTTCCCGGATATACAAGGTTCGGTTGCCGTCGGCGTCGTTGGTCGCAATGAAATAATACTTGCCGTTCCATTTCGCGATGCAAGGGTCCGCCCGGTTCGGCGCGATCGGAAACGCATAATGCTCCTGACGAACCCTTCCCTTCACCCGATAGGTTCCCGCCTGATCCCAGCGAACCGCTGCCGTATCCCAGTCTACGGCTTTGGGGGCCGTGGTGCCGTCACTGTATACCGCGGTCGCTTTGAGCGCTTTCAAATCCATGGCCGATGCCGCCTTGATGCTATCCGGAACTTCAATGGCGACATTCTCGGGAACCGTAAGCCGGCATACGAGGCGTTGTGCCGTTTCCCGCGGAACGCGGATCACGTTACGGGGCTGGACGCCTTCAATGTCTGCCGATACGGCTTCGAGCGTAAACGCCTCCGCTTTTTCCGGAGTCCCGGCGCCAGCCAAATCATAAAGGTCCTGAATCTTATTTTGGTAGCTGCCGCCCTTCCCGTCGCTCCACCGGATGACGTATGCCTGGCTTGATTCATCGTACTCGCAAGCGACATCATGGGCGTAAGCATCGCTCTTCAAATCGACAAGCCCGATTTCTTGATACTGCAGCAAATCGTCGGAAGTAAAGAACAGCACCGCTCCTCGGCTCTCTTCATCCTGCTGTCCATCCGCCTCCGTCCGTACGGCAACGACACCGAATTTTCCGTCGGCCATACGGAAGAGGTACGGATTTTTCAGGCTTTTGGCCCGGAGCGTCCCGTTATCATGGTTCGTTGCCTTGGCGAACAGAACGCCTGAATTATGGTTCAAGGCATGGAAATGCCTGCCGTCCTCGCTGTAGGCAAGATGCATGCTGTATGCCAGTCTAGGTGCATAGATGATGTCCTCCTGCGGAGTGCGGGTATAGCATAGTACTTTGATAAATTCGCTTTTCAATATCATGGCATGCCACACCTTTATTGATCATTTCAAATACGGATTTGCTGACGGAGTAACGCCATTTCTGATTATTCTATTGACTTTATATTGGGTTTACTATGAAATTATAAATTAGGACATCTCAGCAATGAATGATCTATGCTGACAGAAACTTGATCTATTCTAAGATTGGAGATCGTGATGACGACATCCATTTACTATGTCGGATATGATGCTGCCCATCCCGGAGACTTTATTTATGACATTCCGGAAGGACATGATTTTTGGCTGCTGATTCTTACGCAAACGCCGGCCGAGTTCTGGGTTCAAGGAGAAATCCGGGAGTATTCGGCAAACTGTGCCGTTCTCTTTCCCCCTCAGCAAAAGATTATGTACCGCGCCTGCTCAGGCCAATTTGTGAATGACTGGGTCCGTTTCGAGACGGACGAATCCTACGTTTTGGAAACAACACTTCCGCAGGGCGTTCCGATTCCGGTCCCGGATCCCGGGTACTGCCGCCAGCTGTTTCAGCTTCTGGCCACCGAAAATTTTTTCAGCTGCGATTACCGGGAGCTCTCGATCGACTACCTGTTTCGGATCTTGTTCAACAAGCTGCTCGAAGCTTTTCAATCCAAGGAAAATTCGCCGCATTACCAGAAACTGCTGAATCTGCGCAAGGCGATCCATAACCGTCCCGGCGCTGAATGGAGCGTCCCTTCCATGGCCGATGACGTTCACTTGAGCCCCGGGTACCTGCAAACGCTGTATAAGGCGACTTTCGGGATTTCCTGCATGGACGACGTTATCCAGTGCAGGATCCGCCTCGCCAAGGAAAGGTTGATCCACGGATCGCTCCGAATCGCTGATATCAGCGAGCTGTGCGGATACAAAAATGTCGAGCATTTCTCCAGACAATTCCGGCGTATTGTGGGCTGCACGCCTCGTGAGTACCGGCAATCGGGTGATTTACGGCCTTGAGATTAAATCAAGCAGCTTTCTATCCGTTTCCAATAGAAACCTTCTCCTTATAGATAAATAAAATAGAGCAGCAGCATGCGGTCCCGCATGCTGCTTTTTTGTTAATACCATAACCCAACCTTACCCGACGATGCCGGTCCGTTCGATGCTTTCCACAAAGTAACGCTGCACGAACAAATAAATAATGATCAGCGGCAGGATCGCCAGCAATATGCCGGTATCCTGGACCATGCTCATATAGAAAGGATCCTTGTTGGTCGCAACCCCGCCCTCGAGCATGATGGAGAGGTTGTGCGGCAGCGACGCCAGTTGGGTGGACATCACTTTGCCCGACGTTAAATACGTTGTCGTAAAGAAGCTGTCATTCCACTGCCATACGAACGAAAACAACAGCACGGTAACGATGGCCGGAACGGCATTCGGGAGCATGATGCGCATAAAAGTTTTGCTTACGCCCGCCCCATCGATATAAGCCGCCTCTTCCACTTCTTTCGGGATACCCCGGAAAAACTGCCTGAAAATAAAAATGTACAGACCCGCCTTCAGCGAGTTTGCGGTGACTGAGGTTAGAAAGAAGGGCCAGTACGAATCCAGCAGGTTCACCGACTTCCCGGTCAGCAGCGGGATCAGCCCCATGAGGCTGAAATCCTTCAAATTCATGTAGATCGGTATCAGAATGGTCGTTGGCGGCACCAGAATGGTCAGGATGACACCTCCAAAGAGCAAATTGCTGCCTTTGAATTTAAGCCGCGCGAAAGCGTAGCCTGCAAACGCGCAGGACACGGCCGTCAGGATCGTCGTCATGGCCGATAACGTAAACGTATTGAACAGCGTGTGCCAATAGTCCATGATCGAGATGGCTTTTTTGAAATTGTCCAGCGAATAATGCTCCGGGATAAAGACGACGATCGGCGAATACAGGTCGCTCTTATCCTTGATGGCCGTTGAAATCTTTTGAAGAATGGGGTACAGAATGACAAACGACAGTCCTGCCATCAGGACCAGCCGCACGACGGTCCACAGCCAGCGCTTCCAGCTTTCGAGCGACAACAAACGGGCGATGATCAACGCTGCTCACGCTCCTTCTATTCTTGATAGAAAATTCTTTTGGAAATGAAAAACGTAATAATTAGCAAAATAACCATGATCGCCAGGAAGTAAATCCAGGCCATCGCTGAGCTGAGGCCGAAATTGAAATTTGTAAATCCCGTTTCCCTGATCAGTGTCGTCATTTCGCTCCGGGAGAACGAGTCGATCACCGTATAAATCACGTTGACCAGGATGAGCGGACTGACCATGGGCAGCGTGATTTTCCAAAACGCTTCGTAACCGGTCGCTCCCTCGATCTTGGATGCCTCATACAGCTGGGGGGATACCGACTGGATCCCTGCCAGGAAGATCAGAATTTGCACGCCCGACTGGCTGACGATCTGGTAGATGCGATCCACGGCGCTCGTCAGGTACGCGACGATGTTATCGCTGACACCGGAATTGACCATGATCCGCGTCAGCTCGCTGGTCCCCAGGCCGCTCACGGCACCGCCGGCGTTCTGCTCATTGATAGCCTGAACGAGGCTGGACGTCTCCAAATTCGCAATGACTCCAGACGCCAGGATGACCGGAAGGAAAAAGATCGATCTGGCAATGGCTCTGCCGACAAACCTTTGGTTCAGCAGTACAGCCAAAAACAGGCTGAAGATCACAATGAGCGGCACGTTGATGACCATGTTTACGATCGAGGTCGTCAGCGTACGGTTAAAGCTCGTATTGACCGTAAGGGCTTCCACGTAATTGGAGATGCCGATAAAGCTGATGTTCATGCCGTTAGCATTGGCTTCGATGGAGCTGAAGCTGTACCTTAATGAGGAAATTAAGGGTATCAGGAAAAAGAGAAGGAATCCGAGCAGCCACGGCAAAACGTAGATAAAACCCCAAAGCGCCTTCTGTTCGGCGTACGTCCGCCGCTTCGCGCCGATTTTCATGATCGACTTCAAGATTGCACACCACCCGTCAAATAGCTCTCGGCTTTCACCGTTTGGCCGTCCACCGTCACATCCGTACGGTTATAGTTCACAATGACGTATATGCCGTTCCCGTACACGGTCTTGAACACGCCTTCGCCAAGCTTCTCATGGCCCGTGATCGGCTCGTTCCGGACGTTCTTCAGCACATCGTTCACCTCGCGGTACATTTCGGCAGCCTGGTCGATCCACTGCTTGTAATGGACGGCATACAAGTCGTTATAATCCGTATCCTTTACTTTGTCATTCGGTTCATGGATCCATTCGAAGTACACGCCCGCTCCGTATTCGAGGCATCTCAGGATATACTGCCGTTCATCCGTATAGGTTGACAAGTTAAACGGGCTTCCCGTGTAGTCGACGGACCCCCGAATGACCATTTGATAGAATGGGATCTCTTCGTCCTCGATCTTGAATCGGCTGCCGGACATCGGTGCGTTCGTAATATCCGACAAGAATGGAAGCGCATAAGCGTTGCCGCCGTCCGCCATGACCTTCAAATTTTGCTGCGAGATGCTGCCCAGCGCCTGAACCGATAGTTTCTCGGACTGCGTGCGATCCAGTTGATTGTGCTTGCGGTAATCGCTGTTGAGCTGATCGGCGAGATCCCGGAGTGAAATGCCGCCGGTCTGATACCCCTTCAAGCTCTCCAGCACCGACTTGGTATAGGGAACAGTAAGCCGAGGTGATACAACATAAGAAGGCGGCTTATCCCGGTCCCTCCGATTGAGCGCCTGATCCAGCGGGTAGAGAGCGGCAGGAACGCCTCTCAGCGTTCTCGCAGCATTCGCGTTCTCGTTGAATCCCTTTCCCGTATTCGCGGTCAAAACGGCAACATCCGGAAAGAAAGAAACCCTTTGATCCTGCGTGAACGATAAGAATCCCCGCAAACCATTGCTGCCGCCGACCGCCTTATCGACCGAAATATGATCCGGAACCTCATGATCCAATCCGCCATTAAACCAGCCCGAAAATTTCAGTTTGATGTTGGAGATGTCGCGGCTCTTCATCTGGTTGATGATATCCTCCGACTGTTCGAACGTCGTGAGAGGCTCGATCGTCCGGTAAGGAATGCCGGCGACATGCTTTTCTTTGGCGATGCCGCCGACCAGCTGCAGGTAGAACGGCGTATCTGTCGTACCTGCGGCAGCCTCTTCTGGCTTAGGGAGACCTCCATGCTGCTCCAAATAACGCTGGTAGTAGCGGGCCAAGCCTTGGTAAGAAGCCTCCTCTTTGTTCAGGAACGCGTACCGGACCGTAAAATCCGTTTTCATCGCCTGTTCCTGGAACCTGGGGAGCGTACGCTCCTGGCCGTTCGCTTGCAGTGTCACTTCTCCTTTGTTCATGACATTGAAGCTGGGATATACATAGTTATAGCTGTTCAGCTTTCCGCTGATATCGGCATGAATGGCCGCAGCCGATGCGCCTTCCTCGATAATGCCGAGGATCGCGCCGCTTTCCCGGATGATGCCGAACACCGGCAGCCGGACCGCCTGCTCGGTCTTGGCATCCTCGGTCGTCTTCATCGTCAGGTCTTCCCCGTACACCGGCTGCTGGTAAGCGGGATACTGCTTTTTCCCGTTGTTGAAGTGGATGAGCGCACCGGATCCGTCCGGCACGAAGATCGCCCCCTTCTCCTTGGAACTGCCGGCGCCAAAAAAACTGAGGAAGGAAATATTCCCGATCGGATATGCGCTCGGATATTGAATACCGGATGAAGGGATTTTGGCGACTAGGCTGCCGCCGTCCAGAGCATATTCGATCGATGCGAGGAATATCCGAGGTTCCGGCTTCTCCTGTGTAAAATGCAGCTCCTCCATGTCCTTCATGAGGTCCTCTTCGGTATATCCGGCATCGTCAAATGCCTTGAAGGCGCGATCGAGCTGCAGTCCATTTAAGGCGCTGTCGTTACGGACATAGACCTTTTTATCCGGATCTTCTTTATAGGCGATTTTCAGAGCCCGCTGACCCGTTTTGTCCAGCTTGCCCAGCATCGCCTCGATCCGCTCGCTGCTGAGCATCATCGGCAAATCGGCCGCCGACTTCACGGCGGTTCCGAACTGGTACGTGACCCTTACCCCGCTTGGGATCGGTTCGAATTTGATCTGCTTATGCGAGACGCTGTCCGTGAACGTATTGATGGAATTCACCTGGCCGAAATTGTTGTAATAATCGATCTTGAGCTGGGAAGAAAGGTTGGCTTTGTTCACCCCCGAGGCGAGCGGGTCCTTGCCCTGCTCCGGCGGGTTGCTGTACCACGTCTCTCCGGTTTCCTTATTTAACACAGCGATAGCGCCCGTACTCTCATCCACGAACAGCCGCAGTCGTTCATTTTCGGCTACGCCTTTCATGCCGGCTGCGCGGGCGTCGGTGAAAGCCGCCTTCAAAGGCTGGCCCTTGGTGAATTGGGCTGCAGCCGGTGCATCATTGGCCCCGGAGCGGGCGGCGTTCGAATCGGCACAGCCGGCTAGCGCGATCCCCGCGATCAGTACCGGGAGCCACAGGGCGATTCTGGCTTTGCGCATGGTTTCTCCTCCTTTCTTTAGTTTCTCAGCATGATTTCCTGATAAATGACGTGAACGAACGAAATCATCTGCTGAATCAGTCCGAAAAACAGCAGGCAGATAAAAGCCATAAAGCCCATCGCCACGATCGTCAGGAGGATCGTCCCGATGGTTTTCGACGGCGAGTATTGATGCACGGTCATGTTGCCGACGAACAAAAGATACGCCGACCAGAGGAAGGCCGCGGTGCTGCAGAAGTTATAAAACGCCGTCTCCTGCAGCGATATGACATTGCTGAGCCAGATCCACGGGAAGTTGATAATCATCATCGGAACGAGGGCAAAGCACGTCGATGTAAAAATGTCAACGAACTTCCCTTCGCCGTCCATGAGCGTCGTCAGCGACCAGTTGGCCACGCACCAGAACAAGACCGGGACAACGATGTACACTACTTCCATCAGGCTGTTCATATCATCCGGATTGGTGATTTTGACCAGGAAGCCGCTGTACTGGTTGCTAAGGACATTGGTGATGATCATCAAAAACAAAATGATCAAGGAAGCGATCAGCATGTGCCGCTTGTTTCGTTCGTATTTCAGGTCCCAATAGGCGTTAAACGGATGCACGATGAGATAAAACGGGTATTTTACGAGCTCACGATTCAATCGTAACACCTCCTTGTCTCCTCATCCGCTTCCGGAGCTTTTTGAAGAGCAGGAGAGCTGCGGCAAGCACGATCAATCCGGTCATGACTGCCGGGAAGTATTCTCTCATCACCTCTTTGCGGTAAAGCAGGTACGCCTTTGAATAATTGGCTTGATCATAGCTTTCCTTGAAATACTGCATAGCCCCTTTGTAGTCCCCTTTCCGAAGGAGGGCCTTGCCCACGCCGGAATAAGCAAATTCCAGGTTCGCATTCATATTGATCGCCTGTTGATAGAGATCAAACGCCTTTTCCTCATCGCCCCTGTAGTAGCTCCGGACCGCTTCGTTCAACATCCGGCCGTACGCTGTTGTCTGAAATACCGTTATCTCGCCGAATGCCTTATCCAGCACAAGAAAATCGTCCCCGACCCGTTCAATCGCCGCGGGAGTGTTAAATTGGCCCATTTGGTTGCCCAAGCCGCCGAATATGTACATCAAATGTCCATCCCCGCTGTAAGTGAAGATTCTGCCCCGCTTGGAGTCGAGGACCGAATACATTTCGCTGTCGGTGACATCGATATCGATGAGCCGTGAAGGGCCGACATCTTTTGAATACCGGATATCCCCCATCAGGCTGAGATATCCCGTCCGCCGGAGAATATCGTTGCCCTGAGCGTTCAGCTTTTTGATCGGATTATTCGAGTAGTCACCGCTTGTTGCGTAAATGAAGCCTTCGTCATCCATATCCAGATTCGTGAATTCGGTAGGTGTGAACATCACCATTTGGCTCCGCTGCGCCTGCGTAGACATCCTTTTCCAGAACAGCTCCACCGGATCAACCGTCACCCGGTTAGCGCCGATGAACGAGGTGAACGCCCCGTCCGGATTGAATTCCATAAAACCGTCAAATACGCCGGTCGACATGACGTAGATCCGCTGCGCCGTGTCAACAACTACCCGAACCGGCTGAAAATCGAAATTGGCCTGCAGCAGGTCGGACTTCGGCGCTTCAAGCACCCCCGCCACCCTTAAGTTTGAATCCAGATGAACCACCCGTTTATTGCCCGTATCGGCGATAAACAGCTCCTTCCGGTCGGTCACGAAGATCCCTTGCGGGTTATTGAACGTATCTTTTTTCCCCTTGTGGTCAAAGGAATCCACCACCTTAACCGGCTTAAAATGCTCGTCGAGGACGATGATGCGGTTGTTGCCGGAATCGAGCACGTAAATCTCTTTGTCGGCCGTTACGTGGATGTCGCTCGGGTTTTTGAAGGGGCCCACGCCAAGCTGCGCGCCGTTCAACAAGGACGTGGCCTCATATGCGGCAGGAGCCGGCGTCGTGTCATTCCAGAAGGAATAGTTGTAGGAGGCGCTGCCTTCGGCGTGAGCCGCATTTACGCCTATACTCGTCCCCAGCAGGCAGCAGAGGGCAGCCACCAGGAGGTACTTTTTCACTTTCGGTATGCTCATTCGCATCGTGCTAGTCTCCCCTCTATTCTTTCATTCCGGAGGTCGCCATCGTCTGAAGGACGTTGCTCTGCGAAATGATAAAGAGTGTAATCGGCACGACCATCAGAATCAGCGCGACGGCAGCTCCCACGCCGGCACGGGCAATCCCGCCCGCGGTGATTTGGCCTAAGGCGTAGTGAAGCGTCTTGAGGTTCTCGCTGTAAATGAAATTGCCTCCGTCTGAGCCCCAGAGCATCGGAAACTGCAAAATCATCAACGTTAGCCAAGCAGGCTTCACATTGGGCATGACGATCGTCCAATAAATCCGGTATTCGTTCGCCCCGTCGATTTTGGCCGCTTCCAGCAGGGCATCCGGAATCTGCTCCATGAACTGCTTCATCAGGAATAAGCCTAACGGGAACGCAAGCGACGGGACGATAATCGATGCGTGCGTATTGATCCAGCCGAGCCAAGACATCACCATATAGTTGGGAATCGCCGTAACATGCCCGGAAAACATCAAGGACATGACGACGATCGAGAACAGGATCTTGGACCCGGGAAAACGGTATTTTGCCAGCGGATAGGCCGCGGCGGACGACAGCAGGATATGGCCGATGGTCCCTACAATCGTAATGAAGAGTGTGTTCACGATATACCGTGACAGCGGAACCCAGGAATTTCCCATTAACGCCACCAGATCGTAAAAGTTGTCCATCGTCGGATTGTTCACGAAGAAACGCGGCGGAAACAGAAACAGTTCGTTCAGCGGTTTAAAAGCATTATTAACGGCGTAGATCAGCGGCAGCGCCATGAATGCGCCGAATACGGCCAGGAACGCAAACAGCATAAAGCTGACGGTAAAAGAGCGGTTCAGCCTTCTCGGCATGCGAAAGGCGGCCATCATTCTCGTCACCAAATCACTCCCCTACCTTTCTGAGCAATCGCTGCGTCAATTTGTTGGCACCGAGCATCATGGCGAACAGCACCGTCGCAATCGCGGACGCATACCCCATTTCAAAGCGGATCGTTCCGTAATCCATCAAGTGCGTGACGATCGTATGTCCCGCGTAGTTGACGCTGGGAAAACCGGCGAGCGCCACCGAGATATCGGCCACCGCAAACGAGCTGGTGATCTGCATAACCGCGCCGAACATCAACTGCGGCCTCATGGACGGCAGCGTAATGAACCATAGCTCCTGCCAGCGGTTGCGGATGCCGTCGATCGCTCCTGCTTCAATCAGGGACTTGTCGATCGTCTGCAGGCCCGCAATAAAAGCCAGGAAGCTGGTGCCCAGGCTGAGCCACAGCTGGACGATCATGATGATCGGCAAAATGTACTTCTCGTTCGTCAGCCATTGAATCGGTTCCAGCATAAAGCCGAATTTAATTAAAAAGCCGTTCAAATAGCCGTATCTGTCGCCTGAAAAAATAATGAGCCAAATAAAGAAAACGTTGCCGGAAATCGATGGCGCATAGAAAACAAGCGTCATCAACGCGCGGACCTTCGGGGACAGCTCATTGATAATCCATGCAAACAGAAAGCAGGCAATGTAGCTGATTGGTCCGCAAATGACCGCAAACAGCAGCGTATTTTTCAAAGCGATCATAAAGACGTCATCATTCAAAAACAATCTGGAGTAGTTCTGCCACCCGACAAACCGGGGGAATTCCAGCATATTGAAATAAAAGAAGCTCAGAACGATCGAGAAAACGACCGGAACCACCGTAAAGGCAAAAAAGATCAGCATGTACGGACTCATCAGGATGTAATAATGCTTGTTTTTCTTCAGCTCTCTCCAAACGTTGGCCAGCCGCGACTGCTTTTTCGGCTGCACGAGGCTCGAAACGGCGGGCGGGCTGGTTGTTTCGGCTTGCATCCGATTCCCCCCTTACTGTTCAGGTAAATTGAATTCCTTCCGCTTGACCGCAATTTCGTCATTGATGTACAAGAGATAATCCGACAAAGCCTCGCGGGGATTCTCGCTGGCGTTGACGACTTTGCGGAATGCGTTGTCCAGATGCCGGCCGGTAAAATAGCCGCCCGGAACCTGCGGGATCCCCCGGACCCATTTCCACTGATTCTCCAAATTACGATAGTCTTTAACCGGCCAAGGCAGCTCCTCGAGCGCCTCGACGTTAGCTGTCGGATAACGGGCAGCCTCGCCCATCAGCCCTTCCATCTCGCGGCCGTATGCGATTTGGGTATCCTTATCCGTCCACCATTTCATGAACTCCCAAGCCGCCTCTTGATCCCGTGCGCCCTCTAGCATCATCACGCCGGTCGTGTGGCTCGCCACTTCATGATGGATCGTGCCGTTCTTCTCCGTGCCGGGTACCATGGTAAATTCCCAGAGCCCCTTGATTTCCGGCGCGAGGACGGTCAGCATGTTGTACGTCGTATAATCCGCGATGCCGATCGGCATTTCGCCGGTCCGGAACCGGTTCGGAAAGTCGGCCAGCAGCGGGAACTTGTAGCTCGTATAGAACTGCGTCCATTTCTTGAAGGCATCCATGGAGATTTCGGAATCCAGCGCGCTCTTTCTGCCCCCGTTCCGGTAGAATTCGCCGCCGTTCTGGTACAGCAGCATGGAGAACGTCGGGTTCGGCACCAGGCTCGCGTTGGCGGCCTCGATCGGCAGATAAAATTCCATGTTGTGCTTCTGCAGAACCGAAATCATGTTGTAAATATCCTGCCACGTTTGGGGCGGCTCCAGGTTAAGCTCCTTCAGGATATCCTTGCGGTAAAAGAGCATCGGGAACGACTGCTGCTCCGGCAGCGCGTAGACGCCCCCGTCATATTCGTAAGGCACCAATCCGCTGTCGCGAAAGCGGGATGCGACTTCGTTATAATCGGCAAATTTCGACAAATCGGCAGCCGCCCCCCGCATGGCATAGTTCACGGGCACGTCTTCGCCGATCTGCATGGCCACGTCCGGCCCTTCCCCGGCGAGCGTCGCGGGCAGAAGGATGTTGGCGGGTACGAGCTTCAGATTGACCGAAATGTCCGATTTCGGGGTAAACGAATCATCGATCAGGTTTTTCAACACCTGCGCCTGATCCCGTCCCGTCGTAATCCAAACCGTCGTCGACCGCTTCTGCTTGCCGGTATTGCCGATGCTGTCGTAATCTTCGGTATAAGAAGCGGTGAGCGACCCGGCTTCATGCTTCACCACTTGCAGAAACGACGCGTCCGCTCTCGGCAGCTTATGATCCGGCGAGGAAACGACCAGATAATCCAGCGTAAGCGGCTGTTCCCGGACGGTCAGAATCCATGTACCCAAGCCGCCGACGTTGGTCTTGAAGGCCTCCAAACGGTTCGCAACCGTATCCGGCCGTTTGGCCATCTCTTGGAGCTGCTTGACCATCGTGTGCAAAATGGCCACCTTGTCGCTCTGCTCGCCTGTCGTTTGTTCCAGGTAATCGGCCACGCTCTGGATCGTTTCGGCTTGTTTGCGGAATACCTCCGCCATTTCCGGGATCCGCTTCTCCAATTGGTAGTCCCGGTACGGATCGGGCGAATTGGACGTGATCATCAAAATTTTGCGGTACATTTCGTTCAGCTGCAGCACGCTTGACTCGATCGTCTGGATCAGCGGGGCCAGCTCGCCAAGGGAAACCGTCATGCGAATCCGGTGCTTGCCTTGGGTCAAATGAAACAGGTACGGCTCATCCTCTCCCAAGACGTACATGCTCCAGTCCCTGCCGAATTCAAAAGGAATCCGCTTCATCTCCTTGAACGGAACCTTTCCGTCAATCGTCAGGCTTCGCGTGGCGAAGACGCCGCGCAGCTGATCCTGCTTCTCTTTTAAAGCGATCTGGTACAAGCCGTCCTCCTGCGCTTCGAATTCCCACTCGATCCATTGTCCGGGCAGCTTCCAGTTCAGCCCTCCGATCGTGTTGATCCGAATTTTGGACACATCGTATGGAATAACCGTCGGGCTCGATCTGTCAGAAACCGGGTACAAGGTCGGAGAGGACTTATACACCGCATCCTCTGCCTGAATCAGGGTGTATTGGTCTTTGACCGGCTGCAGCCCTTCGGTTGAATAATCGCTCTTGATTTCTGCGTATGTCTTTAATGCTTCTTCCTGGTACAGCTCGATATAATCGATGGCCATAGGCTCACGCAATGCCGTCAAGGTCACGCTTTGATTGCCTTTGTCAAAATAGAACAAATAGGGTTCGTCATAATAACCGCTGCGGTCGGTGACGGATTCGAGCTGCCAGATCGGCTTCTCTACCTGACTCGGACGCAGATCGTTCCCTCTGTCATCGCGACCGATCTTGTCGTCCCGGTTGCCCCAGACCCGGTCAAACGTAACCAGGTCGGCGCCCTTAAAGGGCAGCTGTTGATTGATCGTCAATCCGCGTTCGATCGCGGAACTTTTGCCTTCAACCGGCAAATACCGGATTCGGATGTTGTACAGGCCCGCTTGTTCGATGGGCACGTTCCAGCTGATGGAACCCGACTCCGGCGTGAGGACGGCGGTTTCCCCTGACGGATGGACAACCTCGAATCCCGGCCCGTCGGTTTGGGTAAAGCTCTCGCCCTCGACCCGGATAACCTGATCCGGGCGCTTAGCATCCGAATGGGCTTTCACATATGCATCGTAGCCGCCGTCATCTCCGCCCGATCCCGTAACAGCCGCAAAATCGGCCATGGCTTGAACGCTCCGCACTTCGGATGAACCGGAAGGGTAGAATGCCCAAATGGACACCAGTATGGCAAGGACGAGCAGGACAGCGACGTAGCTCTTCTTTCGGTTGTTCACGCTTCTCCCTCCTGAAGCAAGAGACATGTCATGTCAATAACAGTCCCCGTTAGAAAAAAATTTCTAATAGGGACTGCTGCTTCAACATGTGAAATTATTTCGATCCGTAGACCTCATTAATGGCTGCCTGGAACGGCGCTTTGTACTTTTCCACCACAGTAGACACCGAGGTTCCACTGGTGATTTCGCCGAGGAAATCATAGAACTTCAAGTTCGGGAATGTGAAGTGGTCGAGGACAATCAAATTGGCGGCGACTTCCTTCGCATTGTTAATGTCGTTTTCGTCCGTAAACGAGGTCTCATAGGAAGCCTGGTCCGGATAGTCATACATCGAATCGATGTCGTTGATTTTCTCCCAAATATAGAGCAGCTTATCCGGATCCTTTACAGCCTTAGGAATGAACAAGGATTGATAGAGGCCTTCGTAAGAGTGGTACGAGCTTGCACTTGGCCCTTTAGGGAATGGCACAAATCCGATATCCGCGTCAGGCATATCCTTCTTGAAACCGCTAAGTTCGTAGAGCGCTCCCGTGTACATCAATGTGTTGCCTTGGCGGAAAAATTGGCCCGGCTCCGTCCAGTCGCCGCCTTCCGTTGGTCTGGCCACTTTTTCGGTCGCAATCTTGGAAATAAAATTAAGCGCTTCGGTCGTTTTCGGATCTTCCAGGTTTTGCTTGTTATCCTTCGTCAAGCTCGTTTCGTTGGAAGCAAGCGCAAATTCGAGCGGCGCCGGGTTAGCGAGCCCCCAAGAGTCAAGCTTGCCGTCATTGTTCGTATCCTTGTTGGCTTCTTTGGCCACTTGCAAAAACGTATCCCAATTCCAGCTGTCTTCATTGACATAATCTTGAAGCGACTTCAAGCCAAGCTTGCTCATGAGCGTCCGGTTGTAAAAAATACCCATGACATTGTTGCCCTGCCCTTCCGAAAAACCGTAACCCCTACCGTTATATTGCATGTATTGATTGGTCACACTTTGGTTAAAGGCTACCGGATTTTTCGTATACTCATCGATGGGCCACAACAAGTCCTGTTTCACAAGTGCCGGAATCGTGTAGGTTTTGCCCAATCTGACGATGTCGCCAAGCGGTTCGCCGGCCAACAGGGAAGCCGTCACTTTTTGCTGGTATTCGCCGTAATCGATCGCGACGTATTCCATTTTGAAATTATGCTTCTTCTCCAGCTCCTCCAGATTTTTTTTGCGCTGGATGTTATCCGGGTTATCCTCCGGAATCGTCATATCCCACCACGATACGACCTTGATCGTTCTTCCGCCCATGTCGAAATCCATGTCAGGCGTCTTGTACGTTTGCTCCGCATCCTTCTCTTCCGCACCTTTATTGTCGGTGTTGGTTGCAGCAGTCTCGGTACCCGTCTCCGTATTCGTCTCCGCCGTACCGGCGCTTGACCCACTTTTGGAGCCGCCGCTGCTGCACGCCGAAAGCACAAGTAACAGTGTGCAGAGCAGCAGCATCATTTTTCCCATACGCATTCCTCTAATCCCCCCGTTAAAGTGATTTGCATCCCAATTACATTCAAAGTGTAGCGCTTACATTGAAAGAGCAACAACCTGTGGTAAGTTAGATATTCTACCCGTCAAAATATAGGTTGCTTGTAACCCCTTACATTACAAATGGCCAATAAGTAAACAATGGATAGCAATATAAAGAAAAGCACATTGTTTGGGTATCGGGTTCTTTTTCATAATGAGAGATAAGCAGCTTCACCGGAGCCAATGATTTACGAAAAAGAAACAGGGGGGAATATCGTGTATAAGATGCTGCTTGTTGATCCCGATCATCATGCGAAGGAATGGATAAAGCGTATGCTGGACAGACACCAAGCGGAATTTGAATTGGAGTGCCATGCCGCTGCAGCTGCCGAGGCGATGTCGATGCTATCCGCCAAGGATCATCAGCTGGTGCTGATCAGCATGAGAGCCTCGGAGGAAGAAGGACTTCAGCTCTGTGGCCGTATCCGGGAGAAAAGCCGTGTCCCGATCGTTCTGATCGGCGGGCGCAATGAGTTTCAGCTTGCCCGGAAGGCTTTGTATTATCAGGTGAACGACTACCTGCCCGACCCCGTAACGCCGGAGGAATTCGCGGCTAGCCTGAAGACCGTGAAGCGGGAGATGGACGAAGCGCCGTATTCCGGTCATCAACCGGTCCCATGGGTAGGATCCGTTCAGGGAGCTGCCTCCGCCATCTCTTCGGCCGGTATCATCGACAAGGTGAAGGCGTATGTGGAAGAGGCCCTGCATCAGAACATCACGCTGAAGGAAATCTCCCATATTTTTCATTTCAACTATTCTTACCTCGGCCAGAAATTCAAAGTTGAAGAGAAGATGACCTTCAAGGAATATCTGCTTCAGCAGCGCATGGAGAAGGCAAAATTCCTGCTGGAGAATACCGATATGAAGGTGTATGAAATCGCTAATGAAGTCGGTTATACCGAGATGGACTGGTTCTATAAGAAGTTCAAAACGTATACTGGTGTAAGCGCTAACAAATATAGAAAGACCCTGATCATAACAGCGTGATTTAAGCGTATTTCGGCGTACATGGCGTATATTCGATGAAGCCTGACCACCTGCTCCCTAAAACCAAAGGCCGCTTCCCGGTTGTTTATCCGGGAGCGGCCTTTATTCGTTCCCCCACTCACTGGGGTTATTCCAATGTTAACAGTCCGATGTTAGACAGGTTTTGCCACGTTCTGTCCGACGTATCATTCCAGATCGCCACGCTGTCGCGAACCCCGTCGTCGTTTCCGTCATTATTGACCTGCACGTCAAACCCGATGAGGCTGCCCGCCTTTGGAGGTGTTCCGAGCCAATCGACAGCGGCCTCAATGATGTAGCCGGTCGGGGTCCGCTTCGCGGCGGATGTCAAATTGGCGCCGAGCGATCCGGGGCTGACCGACGGCTCGTTATCGAAGTTCACACGATACTGCCCGTCGTCGCTGTCATAAGAAGCGGCTCGTGCGTTGTTCTGATCGATGAAAATTTCAACCGAATCCTGCTCCCACGCATTGGCGCTCCGCTTGGTCACCAGAGAGTCGGTCACCTCGGCCAGCACGTACAGACGGTGATCGTCCCAAAGCGTTCGAACTTTGGCCGTTGAGCCCGAAGATCCGCTGACCCAGCGGTCGGTTACGATCTGCTCGGCCTTGTTCCAAATGTCATCGATGTCTCCGTCGATGACCGCCGTTCCTTTTACAGCTTTGGCGGTTCGCGGACCTTCCACCATCGTCAATACGCCAAACCCGGACGTATCCGTATCCTGCCTGTGATGAATATCGTTCCAGGACGCCAGCTCTTCCGCTGAACCAGACCGGTCGCGAATACGGACGTCAAAGCCGATTTCCTTTCCGGTTTGCGCACCGTCGACCGGGATCGAGGCTTCGATCCGGTATCCCTTCTCCGTTTTCACCACGTTATACTCGGCCGGTTTATGCGGATTCGCGCCGCTGCGCCGAAACGTATACTTTTTGTCGTCCGCTTCATAAGCATTCGTTTTGCCGTTATTGCCGTCAATGTACACTTCGACGGAATCATTGCCGTTGACTGTGGCATCATCGACATCGACCCATAGGTATAGATGTCCTGCGCCCCATAATGTCTTATATGTCGCTGCCGCTTTGCCGCCTGTCTGGATCGGTACCGCCTGCGCCACATTCCATACCGCTTCCGCCTGGCCGTCAATCTTCACGCTGGCCTCCAGAGCTTTCGTGCGCTTCGTTTCAACCGGAACCTTCGCCGGATCGACGAGCGCCCAGTATGCGTATTTGGCTTGCAGCCGTTCATCGAACAGCAGCGGCCAATTGTTGCGAACGACCGGGAACGTGCGCAGCCAGGTGTTCAGGTCATCCTTGCCCCAGAATATGACGGCACTGAGCTGATCCGAATGCTTCCTGAATACGTCGAAGATCTCTCTGTAGCGGTTAGCCTGCTTGATTTGCAGCTCGGCTGGGAACGTCTCATAGGCCTCCGTGTCATTCGTATAGATGCTCATGTCCAGTTCGGTGATTTGCTGATCGATGTCTAGATCCCGGAACGCCTGAATCATATCATCCAATTCCTGCACCCGGGGATATTCGATCCCGATATGCGTCTGGTGGCCGACTCCGTCAACCGGAATCCCCTTGGCTTTCAGACGCTTAATCAGATCATGCAGAAATTGCCGTTTCACGGGATCATTCGTGTTGTAATCGTTGATGAACAGCTTGGCGTCCGGATCGGCTTCATGTGCATAAATGAACGCCTTCTCAATGAATTCCTCGCCTGCAATTTGATACCATAAGCTGTTGCGGAGGCCCCCCGGTTTCTGATCGCCGGGCTCAATGACCTCGTTTACAACGTCCCAAGCGTAAATTTTCCCCTTGTACCGGCCGACGACGGTATCGATATGCTTTTTCATCCGCGCATATAGAAGCTCCTTGCTGGCGAGGTTGCCGTCACTGTCGTAAAACACCCATTTCGGCGTCTGAGAATGCCAGATGAGCGTGTGGCCCCGCATGGCGATCCCGTTTTCCGTGGCAAAGCTTACAATTTTATCGGCTGCCGTAAAATTGAATTGACCCTCCGCGGGCTCGGTGGCGTCCCATTTCAGCTCGTTGCCGGCCGTCAGGCTGTTGAAATGCTTCCGGACCAGCTCCGCATCAGGGCTGTTCGGATTCTGGATTTCATTGACCAGCACAGCCGTCCCCAGCTTGAATTGGCCGGCAAACACGTCCTTCAGGCTCGGAATGTCCTTCTGAATCTCGATCGGAACCGGATCCGGAGCGCGCTCAATCACGACATCGTCCACGTAAAAATCAAGCGTCGGAACATCGAAGGATTCGATATAAACGGCTAGGCTTTCAATCGGGTGTTGCAAGGTATATTCTCCGCTGAGCTTGACCCATCCGCTGTCGCTCGCCTGGACCGATTTGACGAGTTCATAGGCATTGGCGCCATCCGTCGTGCGTTGGACCACAATCGATACCGGCGAGCTTGCCGTGCCGGCAGGCAGCTTGACCCAAGCCGATAAATGGTACGTCTTTCCCGTTTCCATGATTGGGGTCACGTCGAGCTGCGGGCCGTTCCAGCCCTGGGTTCTACCGGTGACCTGCATGCCGTAAGATCCCGTATGGGCTGCATTCGGGGAAACCGTCAGGACTTCGTTGCCGCCCCGCCCGTACCAGCCTTGAAGCGTCCCGTCCTCAAAATCTTTTGAGATGCTTACCGGAACGCTTGCTGCCGCATCGCTCGTTCCGGCTGTTCCCATGCGGCCTTCAGATAGCGGGCCGGCCGACTCCTGCTCCGCACTGGCCAGACCCGGGCGTGTGCCGAGCGATAAAGGGGCCAATACGAGAACAAGCGCGAGCATCAGCAGTATGGAACGTTTGATTCGATGTTTCTTCATGAATCCACCTCTCCTCATGTCATCTATTCCATTAAAACGCCTCATTACGGCATTCCATGGCCATGTAATGGATCGCTTCATTCCATAAATAAAACCAGGTTAAGTTGAGACCGTCTGCCTTTCGTTTGCCGGGTACAGAACGATACACCCGTCTTCAAGCTCGACACGCACCTTGTTGCTGTCCTTGAAGCTCCCCGTGTCGAGGTAACCGGCAGGAATTTGCAGCCGGCCAGCCTTGTCGAGCACTGCATACTCGATATGGCTCTCGGCTTCCCGCCGGGCGGTGTCGGCGTCCATTTGCGTCAGCACATCGGAATAAGAGATCCTGCGGATCATCTCGGCCGATGTCTTGCCGTCGCGGATCTGAACAACCCGGTCGACCTTGCGGGCCAACTCCGGATCATGAGTCACGATCACTATCGTAATGCCGATGGCCCGATTCAACGTCCGGAACAAATCGAGGACCTGATTCGACGTGCCCGTATCGAGCGATCCGGTTGGCTCATCGGCCAGCAGCAGCCGCGGTTCGTTCGCCAGCGCGATGGCGATAGCCACCCGCTGCTGCTCACCGCCGGACAATTCGCTGAGCTTGTTCTTCACCCTGTGGCTCAAGCCGACCGCTTCCAGGAGCTCGAGCGCGCGGGCCCGGCGTCTTCGGCCCCGTAGGAGAATCGGCAGCTCGACATTTTCGATCGCGGTCAAATAGGGAATCAGGTTGCGCGCGTTATTTTGCCAGACGAACCCGACCGACTCCCGTTTATATTGCACCAGGTCGCGCTCGCTGAACGCGAGCAGGTCCTTGCCGTCTACGAACAGCTTGCCGGCCGATGGTTTGTCGAGGCCGCCCAGCATGTTGAGCAGCGTCGATTTGCCGCTGCCGGAATTGCCGATGATCGCCATGAATTCACCGTTCTCCACCTGAAGGTCCAGGCCCTGAAGGGCGACGACTTCCAAATCCGCCGTTTTATAGATTTTGACGAGCCCTTCGCATTGAATCATGAGCTATTCCTCCCCGAGCTTCAGCGCCTGCGCGATGCGGATTCGTGTCAGCCGGTACCCCAGAATGAGCAGCCCGGTCGCCAGCGTGAATCCGATAATGCCGTACAGCTGCAAATAATCGCTGAGTTGATAGGTAATCGTGAATGGAGGGACTTGTTCTTTGGACGCAAACGACATTTCGAACAGCGGCACGAATTTCATGCTCGTGACGTTGCCGATGAACACGCCGATGAGGACCGCGGCCCCCGACGTGAGCAGCTGTTCGCTGACGAGCATGCCGATCATTTGCGGGAAAGAGATGCCCATGGCCCGCAGAACCCCGTATTGAAGCGTCCGGCCGGATAAGGTCAGCACCCAGAACAGCAGGAACCCGATGAAGCTGACCAGCATTGAAATGGAAAAACCGAGCGTCATCACGCCGTTCATCGCCAACCGGAAAGGATCATTTCTGGACTGGACCAACTCCTGCGTCGCGTCCCGCAGGCTCGTCACCTGCAGCTTCTTCTCCTGCAGCTCCCTGTAGATTTGTTCGCTGTTCGTACCGTCCGCCAGCTTCAGCCACACCTCATATGGCTCGACAGCCAGCCTGTTCTGAATCGTGCCCAGATGTCCGACAACGAGATGCGGCTGCTCGGGTTTTCCGCTTCCCTGATCGGACGGCAGCGGGCTCCAGCTGGGCCAATAATCGATGATACCGTACACGGTGAACGTCGCCCCGTCCAGGCTGTCCCAGTAAACCCGGATCGGATCGCCGGGCTTCAACTTCGCATCCTCCGCGAGCGACCGCGAAATGAGCACGGCCTCCGGATTCGGGGCGATCAGATTCAGGTAGCTGTTGATCGGATACTGCAGCAGCCCCTCCTTCATCCAAGCGGTACTGCCGAAATCCTTCGTGTCGATGCCAAAGAGAGCCGTTTTGCCGGACTTTTCATTGCCGACGGCACTGAACCTGGCCTCCTGCTTCTTGAACACCTTTGCTGTCGCTTGCACACCGTCCAGTTCCTCAAAGGGCTCGAAGGGCGGCTCTGTATACTGAACCCGTTTCTGCACGGTTGTCGTTGCCGGCTCAGACGGAGGCTGCCCTCCCGCCCCCGGGGATACGGGTGGAGGCGCATCGCTTTCCCACTTCGTCGTCAGCGCAATGTCCGTGCCGACCGCATACCGAACCTTGCTGTCCATGTTGTCGTTGATCGTCCTGGCCGCATTCGCGCTGAACAGACCCGTCGCCACCGTCATGATCAGGAACACCTGAATGGTCAAATACTGCCCGGACGAGCGGCTGATCTGAACGAGCGTATGATACAACGCAGGCGGCCATCCGTTTCGGCCCAGCCAATAAACGAGCCGGACGAACCAGGGGTATACCCGCAGCACCAGCAGGCCGCCTCCAAGCGCGAAAAGAGCCGGGGTCAGGAACAGGAGCGGATCAACCTGCAGGTCGGCAGATCCCAGCGCAAGCCTCCGCAGATCCTCCTGGCGCTGGTTGAAATTGTACAGCAGGTAAGCTGCTAGGCAGATAAGAACAAGATCCAAACCTGTCCTGTGCCAGATCGACAGCCGGGTGAGGCGCGCCGTCTGCTGCTTGTGGCTTACGATGCTGACCCGCGTTGCGAGGAAGGCCGGAATGAGGATCAGGATGACCGCTCCCGCCACAGCGGCTGCAGCCACTTGATAGGCGCTGCTCGTCATGCTGACCTTCAGCGCGGAGCGCTGCACGAACTCCAGAAACCCATTGGAGGCGCCAAGCAGTTTGGTAAACCATACGCCGAGAAACGGCCCGGCCGCCAGCGCGCTCAGCCCGAGCAGCAGGCTCTCCAGCAGGTAGGCAGCCATGATCTGCAGCCGGCTTGCTCCCCGGCTGCGGAGCACGGAAATTTCCGTCTTCTGCCGGTCAATGATCAGATTGGCGGTCATATATAAATAGAATGCCAGCATCAGCATGACAGGGGTATACAGCGAAAGCGTCACCGTATCGAGCTTCTCCTGTTTGCCCTGGTACGAGGCGATGGTCGGGCTCGCCGGAATTTTGATTTCGGCTACCCCAAGCTTGCCTTTAAAATAACGCCGGACCTCCCGGTCCGCCTGGGTGAACGCATCGACCTTGCCCAGCGACAGCTGTTCGTAATTGAGCGCGAGCCGCCATTCCATGCTGGAGACCCTGGCTTTGCCGCCCTGAGTAAATTCTCGCTCGAACTGCTGGAATGGGATCAGGAATCCATCCTCGTTCTCCGTGGTCAGAAACGGCAAATACCGGTCCGCCTCCGGATTCGTCTCTACGATGCCGACCGGGATGACCCGAAAGCGGGTACTTCCGCCATCCTGCGGCTCTACGGTCAGTTCTTCATCAAGCTTCCGCTTGGTCGCCAGCTGAAACTTCTGCGTGACCAGTGCCTCGATGATCCCGTCCGAACGATCCGCAGGCATCCGCCCCTCGATCAGCCGGACCCGTTTCTCCAGATCAGACAGCGACATAAAGCTTCCTAACGTCTTTTGCGATTGCTTCTCTTGAGCCGAAGCATCGGCGCCGTATACCTTCATCTTCGGCGTGAACCGCTGCTGATAGAACGACAGTGCTTCCAGCCCCATGCGCTCCGGAATCGTCTTCACGAACCGGTCGGCGCTTCCGATGGCTTCCTTCGTCTTTGCATCCATGGATGATGCCGAGACCGTCGTGCTTATTCGGAGAAAGCCCGGATACACGCCGTTCCCGGTCTGCACGGACTGCAGCTCCTTCAGTAATGTCCGCTGCAAAATGGCCTGCGAGTAGAGCGGCATGGAGCTGAACAGGGCCACGCATACGGTAAGGCCGATCCACAAATTCAGCTGCAGCCACTTGTTGTTGGCCATCTTGCGCAGGATCATCGTCCACAAAGCCAATACATACACCCCATCCCTAAATGCCCGGTCGGCCCGGGCCATAGCTCTTCGGTTAATTGTTCAGAATGACCTTCTGGCCTTCCTCAAGTCCTTTGACAATCTCGACTTCCGTCGGCGTCGTCAATCCGATCTCGATGTCAACCTCCTTGCGGCGTTCTCCTTCGGCGATTTGAACATAGGAACGCCCCATATAGGAGCGGATTGCCGAGCGGGGTACAATGATGGCGTTATCCCGCTTCTGAAGCTCGATCGTCAGCTCGGCGCTGTCGCCGACCTTGACGTCTCCCGGAGCGTTGTCCATGCTCATGAAGATCGTAACCCCGTTCTTCTCGGCCTTCGAACTGTCGGCGGCTGCCGGCAAATCCGAAGGGGCTTGAAGGACCTTTCCCTTATAGTCCTTGCCTTTATACTTGAGACTCACAGGCATGCCGGCTTTGACCGGATTCAGATCCTTGCTGTCCGCTGCAACATAAGTCAGCTGCACTTTGGACGGGTCGGAGACCGTGACGATCGCTTGATAAGCGTTCACGTTGTCTCCCGCATTCAGCTTCTCGACAAACGTCACCGTTCCCGAAACGGGAGCGTACAAGCGTGATTGGCCAAGCTTGGCCTTCATCTCCTGCAGCGACATCCGCTCGCGCTCCAGGTCGATTTCCTTGAGCCGCAGGTCTACGGCGCCTGCGCCGGCATCGCGTGCCTGTTTGTACAGCAGCTGTGCGCGCTCTACATTCAGCTGCTGCAGACGCACCTGAAAATCGAGGTCCCCCGTCTCCAGCTCGGCCAGCAAATCGCCCGCCTTCACCTCCTGGCCCACTGTCACCGGAATCGATTTGAGCCTTCCGCCCATCTCCTTGAAGGACAGCGCTTCGGATTGGGCCGACACAAAATAAGCCGTTCCCTTCAGGAAGGTCTGAATCTTCCCGCGGCTGGCCTGCACGAGGTTAAACTGTTCTTTGGCCGGCTCGACCAAGGGCGGCTGCAGCGTTTCCGGTTCGACCGGAAGGAGCGAACAGCCCGAGAGCAGCATCAGCGTCGTCAGAAGCGCGGCTATTCGCCGCAGACGCCGGTCTATTTTAGATAAGGGGAGATTCGTTCGTTGTCTGCGATACAATATTTCCATCCTCCAATGCGATAACGTGATCGACAAGCTCCATCATCCCGGGGTCATGCGTCGTGAGAACGACCGTCATCCCCGATTCTTTCACCAGCTCGCGAAAAATGCGGACGACCTGCAGCCCCATCCGGCTGTCCAGTTCGGCGGTCGGCTCATCCGCAATCAACAGCTCAGGCTGGTGCACGATGGCGCGGGCAATGGCTACGCGCTGCTGCTCGCCGCCCGACAGTTCGGACGGCCGATGCTTCATCCGCTCCCGCATGCCGACGCGGTCAAGCGCATGCTCCACCACCTCCCGATTACCCTTCAGTCCCGCGATACGCAGCCCGAATTCAACATTTTCGTAAGCCGACATCAGCGGAATCAAGCCATACGACTGGAATACGAGGCCGATCTCCTTGCGCCGGATCTGGCTGCGTTCGGAGCCGGATAAACCGGTGATTTCCCTCCCTTTGAAATACACCTGCCCCTCCGTCGGATCGTCTAATGCGCTGAGAATGTTCAATAGCGTGGTCTTTCCGGAACCCGAGCGCCCTCTCAGAGCCACGATCGTTCCAGGCGGAATGTTCAGATGGATATTTTCCAAAGCGGTAACGGAGGTATTCCCCCTGCCAAAAATCCGTGTGATTCCGCTTGCCTGCAGAATCGGTCCGCCGCCTGTATCCTTCGTCTCTGTTTCCTTACCGGTCATTGCACTCGCCCCTTTGTTCTGACCCGATTCGCCTTCACCAACCTCATTGTAGCGCTTCCATTCAGGGGGAAGTACCCGCCAGTTCCCGTTCGTTTACCTGAGAAAATGTAGATATGTGCAGGCTGCAAGTTCTGCGGCTGCGTGTATGCAATAAGAAAAACGTCTATCGACGTACTCTCAAAGGAGACAGACCGCGTTTAGATGTTGTTTTTCTTGCGATATCAGGAAGGTCTCGCTTCGAATTTTATACTTTCTGATATCTTAAAAAATGCCGCCCGATGAAACGGACGGCATTTCTTACAACGACCTTACTCTCACATATTCATTACCGGCGCATTATCGAAATTGCCAATAGTCGATCTGGAACAGCTCGATATCCGGCTTCCCTTTGAAGATCAGGAACAAATCATGCACGCCCTCCGCACCGCTGACGGGCGCCGCCATTTCGCTCCACTGTCCGCCGGTCGAAGACACTTGAAGCGTACCGATCGATTTGCCTTCAGGGCTGTCCAGGCGGAGCTCGATGACTCCCCCATCATTCGCGCACGATACAGACGCTGAAAACGCTGAGGCCCCGGCGCCGAAATCAACGCCGGACACGGCGGTCCAGTCCCCATGATGAATGTCCGTTAAAACCATGAGGTCTTCGCCCTGTTCCAGTCCATCCGTCTGAAGCTTACGCACATTCACGCCTGCGCACCAAGCGATCGTCTCCGCTCCAACGCGGTCATATGGATTCAGCGGCTTGATCTGCTCAACGCCGGCCATGTCCGCTTCAATGGATTGGATCGCACCATCTTCGTCCAAGATCACCCGGTTAAGGTGGGTCGACCGATACCCCTTCACCACGCCCATGGCCTTCGACAAGGTCTGGGCGTGATAAGCGATATACCAATCCCCATGAAACTGGAACATGGCATGGTGGTTGTTGCCGCTGACACCGAAAAAATGGCCGGGATTTTTAAGGATCGACCCCTGGTACGTCCATGGCCCCATTGGACCGGTGCTGGTCATATAGGCAATCTCCCCTGCCGGAGGACTTCCCTCCGGCCGAACGCCATTGTAGAAGTTGGAGCAATACGAATAGTAATATTGGCCGCCTGCCTTATGAATGCCGGCATCCTCGAACATAAACGGAGCCGGGATCGGCTCGGCTTCGCCGATCACGCTGATCATATCGTCACCCAGCCGCATCATCCGAGCGGTCCCGGGATTCTCATCCTGGCCTTCCGGAACGCCCCCGCCAAAGTAAATATAGCCTTTGCCGTCATCGTCCACCAGCACGGCCGGATCGAAGAGCCATACGACGCCTGGAACGCCCGGCGTGTCCCTTGCGATAAGCGGCCTGCCGATCGGATCGATCCATGGGCCGGTCGGACTGTCGCTCGTCAGCACACCGATGCCGCTGGCGTTGTTGGCAAAGTACAGGAAGAAGCGGTCTTTGCCGTCTATTCTTTTGTGAGCCGCCGCAGGGGCCCAGGATTGCGTCGCCCATTTGGCTGCTCCATCCGGACCTGCCACTTGAATGGTGCCATGGTCCGTCCAGTTCGCCAGATCATCCGAGGAAATTACCGATATGCGGTTGATGGAGCTATAGCTGTTGTCCTTGACCGCTCCTTGCTCGTCATACTCTAATACATCGTCTGTATTGTAGAGGTATACGCGCCCGTCGAACACCAGTACATAGGGGTCTGCTCCAAATTTATGGGCGACAAGCGGATTTCCGTTTCGCGGCAGCTTGCCGATCGGTGCATGAACGAGTTCATTCATTTTTGTGTCAACTCCCGTATTCAGCATTTTTTGTATAACCAAACTCTCTTAAAAAGAGTAAGGCTTGCGTTCAGCGGTAACAACCTGTCTGATCCGTCCGGATCACCCGCCAAACTCTAGTTTCCAGAGGTTCAATTCAAAGAAAGTGTATCCCGGTATTCCTGCGGCGTGAGCCCCGCTGCTTTTTTGAAAAAACGGGTGAACGAATGGGCCGCCTCGTAACCGACGGATAACCCCACCTCGCGCACTTTCAAATCGTTGTCCCGCAGCATCTCCTTGGCTTTCTTCACCCGGCACTTGTCGATAAAATCGGATAAGTTGATTCCTTTCTCCTGCTTGAAGAACCGCGACAAATACGAGGGATTGAAATAATGGATTTCCGCTAGGCGCACCAGGGACAAATCCTCACTCAAGTGCTCTTCGATGTACTGGCAGATCCGGTCGACAATCAGCGAGGCCCTGTCCCTCTCCTGCGTTTGTTTGCTTAGGAAAATGGATTCCGCGACGCGTTTCAAATAGCCGAAGGCCTCCTCCATTGAGGGATGATCGTTCAGCCGCATCAATTTTCCGGTATCACCGATATGCCCGTGCATTCCCATACGGCCTATGCAGGAATGCAGCATCAGCGCAATCGTATAATACGTCTCGATCGTTAACTGAACCTTACAGCTCATCTGCAGTGCACTGGCCGTCACCTCCTCAAGCGCTTGGATATATTCATCGTGTCTCCCCGACTCCAGATATGCCCTCAGCACCTCCGCTGTCTGACTGTCCGCAAAGCTCGCTTTGCAGTCCATTCCATCGAGCGGCTCGAAGCCGTCGCGTACAATGATGGCTCCCCCGCTGCCGCTCCTTAACTGCTGCAGCTCCCGCAGCCTTTCGTATTGGCGCGTCAAGCTTTCCCACCTGCATGCTTCGCTGCTCAGCGCCAACCCGATGCTCAATCCAAGAGAACCGATGCAGGATTCCTGAACCAGCTCCAATGTCCCCTCCACGAACCGGATGAAATGGCTGTCGGTCCCGCCATCGGCCAGTTCAGACGGTTGCAGAAACCAAAAGGCGTCGCCATGCTTGTCGGTGATTCCCATACTCCGGGCCCTGCCCGAAAAGTAGTTATCCCATATCCTTCTGACAGACGACAGGATTTCGCATCTTTCGCTATACGTCCTGCCCTCCGGATACGAGATGCGGCCAAGGACCAGCACGACAGGCTGGGCGGGATCGAGGCCGATGTCCAGCTTGCTGAATTCGCGAGCCAGCATGTCTGTATCCTCATCCAATACACGGCTGTTCTGGAGAAGGTGCCTCATATAGTCACCCTGCGCCATGAATTGGAACGCCAGCATCTGCTCACGGGACTGTTCCAGCAGCAGACTGTCGTGATGCGCGCGTTCTATTTCGTCCAAGACAACCTGCACGGTGTCGGTCACCTTGGCGTACCCTTCCGTCTTCAGCACATAACGGGCATTTGTCATTTGGATCGCGCGGTACGCATATTCGAATTCACTGTGGCCGGTCAAGAACACGACTCTGCATCTGGGCCAGTACTTCCGGATTTCCTCGGATAATTCCAGCCCGCTCATGCCGGGCATGGCTATATCGGTCAAGACGATGTCGATTCTCGTGCGCGACATCCAATCCAGCGCTTCCTTGGCGGAATAGGCTTTGCACACATCGAGCCGCTCCGGTTGATAGCGGTTGAACACTTCATACAGTCCATCCGTAATGATATCTTCATCGTCAACGATTAGCAGTCTGTACATCCCCGTTCTCCTCCCTGATCTTGATACGAATGGCGGCCTGAAGCCCGCCCAGACTGCTTCTGGACAAGAACAGTCCGCTGCCTTCGCCGTAAGTAAGCAGGATCCGCCGATGGATGTTGATCATCCCGGTCATTTCGTGGGATTCGGCAGGACCTGCTACCCGATACCGGAGGGCTTCGAGCCCGACATCGTCGATGCTGTTCCCGTTATCCTCCACCTTAATGACGCATTCGGAGCCGGTTTGCTCAAACGTAACGCGGAGAAACCCTTCGTTCGGCATGCTCTCCAGACTGTGCTCATAGGCGTTCTCGATCAACGGTTGGACGATCAACCTCGGCACCTTGATGCGCTGCATGTCCACAGGCAATTCGTCGAACTGGACACGGATGCGCCGGGAGAAGCGGAGCTGCTGGATTTCCGTGTACATTCTCGCATGCTTGATTTCTTCCGACAGCGTGGCGTGGTCCTCGCCGTTGCGGGCGATGAACCGGTAATACTCGCCGAGCATGATCGTAAACAGCTCGATCCTGTCCGTATCGCCCGTCTTGGCCAGCGAGTTCAGGATAAAGAAGCTGTTATACAGGAAATGCGGTTTAATTTGCGACTGCAGCTGCTTCAGTTCCGCCTTCTGCATCATCAATTTCTGTTTGAAATCTTGATCGATCAACGTTTGCAGCTTGACGAGCATCTGATTAAACCGGTCATACAAATAGCCGAACTCATCCTTCTGCTCATGCTGGATCGGAATATCAAGGGTCCCGCCTTCCATCCTGCGAAAGCTTTGGACGAGCGAGAGCAGCGGACGATGAACGTAACGGTAAGTGGAATAGGCATATACGATAATGGCAAAAACCGAAGTTACCGCAAACACCCATGCCCACAGGTTGAATTTGATCAGCGGTCTCTTGACCGTTCCCTCCGGTAAGTACGAAACGAGCGAGAGGGCCAGCTTGTCGGAATTGGCGATATTGAAATGGTACTCCCTTCTCCCGATATCGAGCAGCATCGTACTGTCGTCCACGCCCTTGGCCGCCTTTATAAAATCCTCCAGCAGTTCTGGCGGCGTGCCGGTGCTGGACAATGTGAATCCAGCTTCCCTAGCGATTAGAATCGAGCCGCTTCCGGGATACACGCCGAGCGGTTTCAATGAGTCCTTCAGCTTGTCGTTATCCAATTCGATTTGAACGAGATACAGCGGATCCTTCACATTGGTCCCGCCAAACTTCGAGGCGGTAAGCTGAAGCGAATCCCCCTGCCGCATCAGCCGGGCGCCGCTTCGTTCTCCGATGGAGCGTATTTCATCATATCTTTGCTGGTCCAGCGTACGGACGGCATTGCTGGCCGAAATCGTTTTGCCGATCGAATGAATATGGACATATATATCTTTAATGTACGGGCTGCTGTTTTTTATGGAAGTCAGACGGTGGAGCAAGTAATTTACGCTGGACCTTTTCTCGGCGCTGTCCATCATCCCCCAGGTGACGGCAATTTTATGGAGCTCGCTTTCCTGCAAAATGTCGAACTGCTGAATTTCAAGCCATTCGATTTCCCGATTCAGCCCCTCGAGATAGGACGATAACTGCGCCAGTGAATTTCTTGATATTTCTTCGCTTGCGTTGGTATAGCTCCAATTGTACAGGTATACGCCGAGCAGAATAATCGGGAGGATCACCACCAGATACATCAGAACGAGCCTGGCCAGGATGGTATGACGCAATGAATTCACAGGAATCCTAATCAAAACAACGCCTCCGATGCACTAATCTTTCTGTTTGTTCGAGTACCAATCATTGACTTCGGCTGTCATTTTATCACCGCCCAGACGATGCCATTCCTCGACGAAACGGTCAAATTCATCGATGGGATGTCCGAGGATAATGTTGGTGAACGTATCCATCGTCAGAGAGTCGAGAATCGATTGTTTTTCGATCATCGTATCGGTTGGCGCACCTACGAAGCTCTCATACAATAACTGGTTGTTCCTTTTATACCGGTCAAGGATGGAAAACGCTCCCGACGGGCCATAGGTTCGTTCCCAGCCCCAGCCGGACGGATTGCCACGGGTCAGATAAGCCTCGATGTTCTTTTGAATCGACCTTGCCTCATCCTTAAGCACATTAGGGTTTCCGGTTCGGCGTGCCTCTTCAATTTGGTAGTAGGCGTCCAGATTCTTCAGCGCAGGATACGGAGTAACCGGAGAAAGCTGCCAAGCCGGATATGGGGTGCTGTAATAGATTTCGTACTCGGCCGTCGCTCCCCAGTTCTTTTCCAGATGCAAATTGAACAGCTTTACGATGGCCTCGGGATGCTGGAATCCCTTACGGACGGCAAGAAATTGATGGGTAGCGAAGCGGAGCGGCACTTTCGCCGGTTTCCCTGTGGCCGAAACAATGGGAAAAGCCTGCCATCTGGCTTCCGGATCCTGCTCATGATTACCCTGCACGACAAACGATCCCCACTGTTCGCCGTACATCATCCCGTATTTACCTGCGGTAAGCTCTGCTTTGGCCTTGATGCCGTCTTTAAACATAAATTCCTGGTCAATTTCTCCGTTCCGATACATGTCCTGAAGGACTTTCAGCGCAGTCTTGACTTCAGGTTGAACGGCTCCGTATACGAGCTTACCGGATGGATCGCGAATCCATATATTGGGGAAGGCGTCGTAACCGGCCATAAATGCCGACAAGCCCATCACGGGATCCCACAAATACTGGGTTACCGGGAGCCCCAATGTATCCTTTTTTCCGTTTCGGTCGGGGTCATTTTCTGTAAACGCTTTCGAAATGTTCAGGACGTCATTCATCGTTTGTGGCGGCTGTAAGCCGAGACGGTCCAGCCAATCCGTCCGGATCCAAATATACTGTGCTCCCTCGATCGATGCACTTGTCTCGGGAATTCCCATCAACTTGCCGTCTACCGTGGCCGCTTCAAACGGTCCGGTCCCCTCCTGGCCCAAAATTTCCTTCGTGAACGGCGCCGCATATTTCTCATAAGCTTCGGTCAAATCCTGAATCAGGCCCGCATTGCTCAGCTGACGCAGCTGATCTGCATCGACTCTCACGACATCAGGCAGGTTTCCCGAGGCAAGCGCAACGCCCAGCTTCTGGTTATAGAGGGTGCCTTTGGCTGTCCAATCATACTTGATCTGGATGCCCAGAACTTGTTCATACAGCCGGGTCCACCGGTTATCTTCCAGCGTTTCTCCCGGAAACGTACTGATCAGGTTGTCCAAATCATCGCTCGTCTCCCGCACGAAAGTGAGCTCAATCGGGGGATCATACTTCTCCAGGCCGGGTTCCGAGTAGACGTACTGACCATCGGTCTTCCCTGTTACCTCCTCACTGTCAGACACCCCGACCCGGTCGCACGACGCCAGCATGGACAAGGGCATCGTGACCGTCAGGACTAGACCAACTACACTCCATTTGGGAATACGCAATGCGCCAACCCCATTTCGATTAGATTCATTAAAGCGTATCAAGACTATTATCTTGATGGCGTACGCACACACACAACCCGCATCTTTTTACTTGCTCACCCGTTTTTTACTTTTTAATGAAAGCGCAAACATTTTCTCTATTTATTTTAAATCAGTTTTTATGATCCCTCCTATTCATAAACTAAAGAAATACCCCCAATAAATGCAGGACTTTGCGTCGGTCAATTCCACTTCATTTCCTGCTCAGCCAGCAGTTTCTTAATGGCTTTCGCGGCTACTACGAATAGTTCAGGTTGGCTGAGCCCCGCAAGCTTTCCGGTTGCTTGCAGATGCGGTTCCAAAGACATAAATCCGGAATATCCCGTCTGTTTCAATTGCTGGAGAAGCAGACGCAGCTGCCCGTCTCCCTCGCCGGCAGGAACCACTGAACCATTGTCCATCCGTGCGTCCTTCACATGAATATAAGAGATGTAGCCGGCGAGCAGCGGGTATGCCTCAGACATGGGGTGTACCCTGCATTGCACGAAATTTGCGGGATCAAAGGCCGCTCTCATGCCGGGCGACGAGACAGCCTCCAAAATGTCCTTGCAGCGTTCTCCGGTATCGCCGTAAATGTGGCTTTCATTCTCATGCAGCAGTACGATTCCGGCATCATTCGCCAGCTGAACGAGCCGCTTCATGCGACGGAATACTTCCTCACGGAATTTGTCATGTTCTCCCTCCGGAATATAAAACGAAAAGATGCGGACAAACTTGGCTTCAAAAAACGCTGCCAATCGTATGGCGTGCTCGGCCTTTGTAAAATGTGGATCAAAGTCATCGGTGATCTTGATTTTTCCCAGAGGAGAGCCGATCGCGGAGACGCCGAATCCCCGCCGGGTCAGCCGTTCTTTGATTTTTGCCGTTTCCTCTTCGGTTAAGTTCAATACATTTTTCCCCCAGACTCCCCGCAGCTCCAGATAACGAATATTTTCCGATTCGAGGACATCCAGCTGTTCTTCCAAATCCGATGAAATCTCATCCGCGAAACCAGTTAATGTAATCATGACAAAATCCCCTTCATTTGTTGAACTGAAATGAAATACTTTATCCTGGATGAGTCATACAATCTCGATTTTCTCTTGAAATTTCTGGAGTGAAACCTATGATTAGCTTAAAGGAGGCGGTGTACTTGGAAATTGAGCATCATCCTCATCTTGTTCCGAATATCTTTCTGTTCATCGACCGTAGATGCTTTCCCGAGTGGACGATCCAGAAAGCGAAAATCGGCTTCCACGATCTAACGTTTGTGGTTGAAGGCATGGCGAATTACTATATTAATGGAGAAAAATTCACAGTTGAAGCAGGTGACATGATCTACGTCCCCGAGGGAAGCATCCGGGAAGCCCATACGTTCAAGGAGTCCCTCATGCATTCGTATCCGTTCAACTTTTTTTGGGCTGAACCGTATAATCATATCCATCTCCCGTTTAAAGGCGTCACCAAGAAAGTGATCACCAAGGAGATTCTGGGGTATATTCGTGAATTCAACCACGTATGGATGAGCAAGCAGCCGTTTTACCACATCCAGGCACGCGCTTTGTTCGAACTTATCCTCCACCGTCTGCTCACCAACAATTACCGGAAAGCGCCCATGCCGATCGATCCGCGGATCAAGAAATTAACCGAATACATTTCAGAGCATTACTCGGAAAATCTCTCGATCGCCGAATTGGCGGAATGGCTGCATCTGAGCCCCGTCTATTTGGGCAGGTTATTTAAGCAGAATACCGGTACGACACTCAAGGAGTACATCAAACGCATTCGCATCAACAATGCCGAAATGATGCTGTCATCCGGTGACTTTACCGTGAAGAACGCAGCGGAAATGTGCGGGATTGACGATATTTACTATTTCAGCAAGCTGTTCAAGGAAATGAAGGGCTATCCTCCATCTGCTGCAAGGAAGCAGGCAGGGCAGAAGCACCTCCTTGAATAAGGAGTCCCCACTTCGGATGTTTTCTTTGTGGGGACGGTACATATCACCGCTACTTTTTCCAAACCTCATCAATCGAAGCCTGGAACGGCTCTTTGTATTTTCCAATGACCGTGGAAACGGAATTTCCGTCAATAATGTCTCCGACTAGCTCGTAGTAAGGCATGGAAGGATACCCGTCTTTGCCATCGACGACATTGATGCTTTCCCCTGCCATTTTTGCATTGTTGATGTCGTCTTCGTTCTTGAATAACGTTTCGAGCGAAGCTTGTTTCGGGTAGTCGTAGATGGACTCGATATCGTTGATTTTTTCATAAATGTAAACCAATTGCTCGGGATGTTCGACCGCCTTCGGGATCGTCAAGTAATTCGGAATCGTAAGATGGGAGTGGTACTCTGTCGCGCTGGGCCCTTTAGGGAAGGGCAGGAAGCCTATATCCAAATCAGGCATATCCTTTTTGAATCCATCCATCTCATAATCGCTCCCGGCATACATCAGCGTGTTCCCTTGACGGAAAAATTGGCCGGGTTCGGTCCAATCACCGCCTTCGGTCGGTCTGGCGATGTTTTCCGTTGCGAGCTGGGATATGAAGTTTAAGGTTTCTTTCGTTTTCGGATCCTCCAGATTTTGCTTATCTCCCGACACGATATTTGCGTCGTTGGCTGCCAGAGCCTGAACTAAAATGGAAGCGGAAGCGAGCCCCCAGGTGTCCAGCTTACCGTCATTATTCGTATCTTTGTTCGCCTCTTTGGCTGCCTGGATGAAGGTCTCCCAATTCCAGTCGTCTTCGTTGACGTATTCCTGCAGCGGCTTGAGGCCCAGTTTCTCCATCAAGGTTCGATTATAAAAAATACCTGATGAAGCACCGTTGATGCCTGCCCTGAACCCGTAGCCCCTGCCCTCAAACTGCGAATAATCGTTCGTGTACTGCTGAATAAATACGTTCTGATTTTTTGTGAATTCATCAACCGGGGAGAATAAATCCTGCTTCACGAGCGTTGGAATCATCCAAGGTCTGGCCATCCGGATCATGTCGCCGAGCGGCTCTCCCGCTAACAGCGATGACGTCACTTTATTCACGTACTCGCCATAGTCGATCGTGACGTATTCCATTTTAAAGTTATGCTTCTTCATGAGTTCGTCCAGGTTCTGCTTCTTTTTAATATTGTCCGGATTATCTTCCTTGATCGATTCGTCGTACCAAGATACCCATTTGATCGTCCGGCCACCCATGTCGAAATTCATTTCCGAAGTACCGCTCTCTTCTTTTTCGTCCGGCTTCGCGGGTGCATTCGTGCTTTCCTCAGCGGTATTTCCGCCGCTTGAATCCGTGTTGGATGCGCCTCCTCCGGAACCGCTGCTGCAAGAGGCCATCAGGATCAGAATCAAACACCAAACCAGCACCATTGACTTACGCTTCCTCATAAAATACCCCCCTTTGGATTTCGCTGTCTTCATAGGACAGCGCTTTCAAAACATGAGCTTGCACGCGTATGCCTCCGTGATGACCGAAAGAATCGGTTCCGATGCTGGTGGTTCCTGATGAACTGCAAGCACACGGATCATGTTAAATGGATTTCCGGCAAACAACCATAGATAATCTAAATGGCATTTGTAAGTTTTAAACATCATTTCGGATTTTCAATATGCGCTAAGAAAAACGTCTATCGACGTACCTTCAAAGAAGACAGACCGCGTGTAGCTGAAGTTTTTCTTGCGATTCTAGAATGGTTCAGCTTCGCTGAAATTTTAAATTCTATAATCTTCAAAAAAAAGAAACCTCTCCGTAAAGGAAAGGTTTCTTTCTGATCCACGATGCTAAACTCGAAACAGCAACTGCGAGAAATGGTACAGATCGTTTTTCCAAACCGGCCAATCGTGACCGCCGCTTTCCTCGTACCAGACATGAGGAACTCCATACTTTGACAAATGCGAGTGCGTCCGGTCACTGATATGCTTCAGGTCATCCTGGTCTCCGCAGGATAGCCAGAGCAGTCTAAGGAGATTTGCTGCCTCTTCGGGATTCGGTACGAGCAGTTCGGGGACCTTGGTATTCGGGGCCGGAGAAAAGGCTCCTACCCAGGCAAAGCGGTCGAGATGATTCAATCCGATATTCAGCGCCTGCCCTCCGCCCATGGACAAACCGGCGATACTATAATTCTCCCTGCCTGTGAATACCGGGTATTTCGATTCAATAAAAGGAATCAGATCATGAAGCAAATCGAACTCGAAGGTCTCGAAGGCTTTCACCTTGTCTGGATCGAATATGTCTCCTTCCGCCCTGTCGTTCGGCATCGCGCGGCCATTAGGGAGTACGACGATCATGGGCTCGAGCTTGCCGTCGGCGTAAAGATTATCGAGCACAACCTGTATATTGCCGTGATTCTTCCATTCGGCTTCATCCCCGCCAATTCCGTGCAGGAGAAAGAGCACGTTATACTTATGTTGTTCTGAGTACTCGGGCGGGGTGTATATGAACATATTGCGGTCACAGCCGACAGTTTCTGAATGATATTCCACAAGTTCGATTTGTCCGCGGCTGATATGTTCCCTATATTGGTCAAAGCCCGTTGGCGCTGTTTCTATCAATTTCTTTTCCTCCCCTGTTATGAACTCACCTTATTAAATAGAACTGTACCAAGCACAAACAAGCTTCACAGCACGTAACCAAACCCCAGAATAGTAAACCGTTTATGTTCGCTGCCCGCCGCCATACGGATCTCGACGGTATGCTGCCCTGATTCCGGCTCATCGTACAAAATAACCGCACTGCAGTGCGTCCAGTTCACCTCATGCGGATCAGCGGTCAGCTTGTGCTTTCCGTCCACCCGAATCTCCGCGGATCCGAAATCGCTGCTTCCCGAGTCTTTAAATACGAGAATGAGACGCTTGCTCCTGATGGTCATTGTAAAATGGCCCTCTCCCGATCCGGCTGTATGCATCCAGTTATGGGGAAATTGGGGCGTGCCGTAATCGTGATCGTCCATTTCCGCGAGCTGCAGATCGGTATCGGTCTCCCGAAAACCACCGGTATCGATCTGAGCGATACGGTCACCGTTCTGGCGATCCAGCAGCCGGGTGTGGACATAATCGTTGCCGATCAACGGCGGTTTATCGGTCAGGACATCCTCCTCATCAGGAGCAGACCGGTCCGTGACTTCGAACAGCCAGTCCAGGCAATCCGCCATGATCTGATGGCCGCTATTCGTCGGATGATAGATATCATAGAAAAACTGCCTTTTGGAGATGACGCCTCCTTGGTCCCTTGCCAAACTGAACTGCTCGACGACGGCATCCTTTATGCTGACCATGGGAAGGTCGTAGTGCCACCCGACCGGAGCCAGCCGATCCTGAAGATTCCAGTCGTTCAGGAACACGCTGAACAGCAAGATCACCGCAGGCCGGCTATCGCCGCCAAGCGCCTTGAGCACCAAGCTTTCGTAGCAATTGCCCTGCGTCTCGTCGCCGGCGTCATTGACGGCAAACTCCACGACCACGATATCCGGATTCTCCGTACCGTCCCGGAGCACATCCCGATCATAACGTACGATCCCCAGCTCTGACGGCGTCCCGCCTACTCCCGCTTTGATCAGACGGATCGGACTGCCTTCGGAGGAGGCGAACCGCTTCCTAAAAAGATCGTACGACCTGTAGGCGTAACTATTTGCAGGAAGCGGGACAGCCCCAGCTCCATGAGTGATAGAGCCGCCGATGTAGGCGATGGTGACCGGCTCCCCTCTCTTCGCTTTTTCGATGGCCGCTTTCAATCTCTGGTTGTTGCCTTGATTCAAAAGAGATTTGGCGACCATGTCACGGTAGGACTGCCCTTCAAAGTCAACCGGAGGATCGATCATGTCTTCGGCAGCTTGATGATCTTCACGCCGGTTTTCGGGGTCCCGCGGGGCCGCAGGGCCGCGAGCTTCGTTCGTGGATGCAGCTGGATGGTCTGTCATGGGAAATCCCCTTTTCACTGTGATTAGGAATTTGCGTTTCGATTTATCAAACTTCATTATCCCTGCAGCCGACGGATAAACTCAATCCGCATCTCTTTACATACCCACCCGATGTTTACTGCTTACGGGGCAGAAATACCTAACCGATCTCCCGGTTGATGCCATTTTCTGTAAGCTACAGGTTTGAGAGCCGTCCGCTTCTCGAATTCTCTTAAAAAATGGTGATAGTGGACATATCCGAGATCCTCTGCGATCACCCGCACCGTTTCTTCGGTGTCGCACAATCTTCTTTTGGCTTCGGCAATCCGCAGATCGTGGATGTATTCCAGAATGCCGACACCGTTCTTTTTGATAAACGCCTGCCCTAAATAAACCGGATTGATAAAAAATCGTTCCGCGATCTTCTTGATCGTCAGATTCTGATGGAAATTCTCTTGCAAGTAACGCTCGATTTGCACCAAGGGATGCTCGGAATTCATTTCTTTGTAGTGCTTGACGGTTCCCATGCATAATTCTAAAAACGCGTGCAGCGACTGCTTTAACGCAGCAACGGAACCCGGCTTCGTTTTTAAAAAATGGAACACATCCCGCCATAAATCCGTGGTCCCGCCGAATTCCCTGAGCAGCTCGATACTTTTCATGACGATCTGAATGCTTGCCATGTACGCCACTTCAGGGGCAGTCTTGTTATCCTTAAATGTCTCGAACAACTGATGGAGCATATCGCAAACTTTCTGCTCCTGTGATCTCTCAACAGCGATGAGCAATTCATCCAGGACAAGGGACGGAGGAAGAACGTAACTCATTTCATGCGAGGAATCCGGGTCACCGTCAATCACCCCTCCCTCCTCCGAACGGAAGAAGTGCTGAAGGGAAGCCTTGGCTGCCCTCATATAAGACTCAGGCAAGTCATGAAGGGTTTGAACCGAAGTGCCGACGGACACGGAGCAGTCAAGGCCATGCTCCAGCAGTTCTTCATGCACGCGCCGCGCAAGCTCTAATGGTTTACGGGCAGTATCTACGATAAGACCGGCTTGATTGCAGTACATATCTACATATAACGCATGCCCTGACTGGGACAGCGACCGGCAAATTTCCGTTCCCTCGCATGTCAGCCCTTCAATGTGGATATACCGCCAGCCGGTAACTTGCTGATTCATCTGATCCATCAAATGCGCAATATCCCCGTCGACTTCGATCAGTTCTCCGCGAAGCATTCGGGAAAGGGCGATGGCCAAGACTTGTCTGGAGGTGGCTTCCTCTTGCTCCCTGGTGCGTGATTTGGCGTCAAGTTCACTAACAATCGTCGCGATCATCGCATCCCACTCAGGCTCAATGACCGGTTTGAGCATATAAAATCTCACCCCGTACCGAAGAGCCGTGCGGGCATATTCAAAGTCGCTGTACCCGCTGAGAACGATAAAGATCGGATCATAATGTTCCATAGAACGGACTCGGCGTATCAATTCCAGTCCGTCGATCCCCGGCATGCGAATATCGGTGACCACCAAATCCGGCAGCGTGTCCATAATCAGAGACAGGGCATCTTCGCCGTCGTCGCATGCTCCGCAGATTTGAAAACCGAGTCCTTCCCAATCGCTCAACATCTTCAGCCCCTCGAGGGCAATCGCTTCGTCATCCACAAGAAGCACGCTATACATGAATTTCACCTCCCGCTTGTGCATGAACCTGGTTCAACGGGATTTGGATTACGATCGCCGTACGTACATATGGATCGCTTTCAATGACAAGCTTGGCTTGACCGTCGTAGTACACTTTCAGACGCTTATACACGTTGCGCAGTCCGATATTTTTTCCGGTGTCATCGTCCGAATGAAGATTGCGGTTGATCCAATCCAGCTTGTCCTTGTTCATGCCGATCCCGTTGTCTTCCACGGTAATGATGAGGTCCTCATAGGACCGATGGATCCCGATCCGGATCAACCGTGCTCCTTTGACCGATTGGAGTCCATGCTTGCAAGAGTTTTCCACGAGCGCTTGGATGCTCATTTTAGGGATCCGGTACTTCATCAGGCCGGGATCAACGTCCAACTCATAGGAAAACCGGTCCTGGAACCGGAACTTTTCGATCTGGAGGTACATTTCAATGAACATCACCTCCTCCTCAATCGTCACCAGGTCATCTTTCCAGCTTAATAGTCTGCGCAGGATCTGGGCCAGATTGCGAATAATATCGGTCACCTGCTCGTACTTGTATTTTTTGCAGATGACCAGCACCGCATTTAATGTATTAAATAAAAAGTGGGGGTCCACCTGGCTTTGCAAATAGTTCAATTCCGCCCTGACCCGTTCCAGCTCCAGATCCTTTTTCTGGATTTCCAGCTTGTAGACGTCGTTGATCAAATTGCGGATTTTTTCGGTCATCATGTTAAAGCTCCGCAGGAGTCCGCCGATTTCATCTTTTCCCTCGTACATATGAATCGTTTCGAACCGTTCGTAATTCACAAGCTTCATATGCTTGTACAGCTGCTTTACTCTTAGATTATAGGACCGCAGAATGACTACAAACAAAATAGCCGGGATCAGCGTGGTGATCAGAGCTAAAATCAGGATAAAACGAAGGATATGACGAAGCTCGCCGCTGATATCTTTCCTTTCGGGCGTTCCGACCAGATTCCAGCCCTGTGTATAATTTGCCGGTCCTAATGGCCTGATAATATCCTTTATCGCTCCATCTCCGGAAGCTCCGCTCTCAGCAGGGAGGCTCAACAGTTGACTGTCACCCGCATTATCATGCGACTGATCGGATGCCAAAACGATTCTGTTTTTGTCATCGATCAGCTTTAATGTCATATAATCCCGTTCCTTGGCGAACAATTCCTTCAGACTGTCCAATCGCAAATCGATCCGCAGATACTTTGTATGCTTTAATAGTCCGGGGTAATTGTCCATTTTCCGAATGATGCTGATGTATACCTTCTTTTGATTCGGGTACATCGGGTTCGTATCCAAATACGAAGTGAGCAGCACTTTTTCTTTGCTCCCGGCGATTTTTTGATACCACTCGCTGTTCTTATCGCTGTCCTGCAAGACAAAATAGCTGTTGCCGCTTTGAATGGTCGGATTCGTCGTATATACGCCAAGCCATAAAATATAGGAATGCAGGTTACTGTACTGACGCAGCCGATCTCTTAATACATTATCGTAATTTTCATAGTACTCATCATAATCCGCATAGTTATAATCCAGCATTTCATTCAACGTCCGGTCCGCAGCTACCGTGTTGCCGATGGCAACGCATTCATTAACCATTTGCATAAAATCATAGCCCGCCCGCTCTACCGAAATTTGCAGATTCTCCTGCTCACGGGTTTCGGCATTTTTGCTGGTCTGCAAATAGAACAGCGTATTGATGCTGATGATCGGAATAAGCACACCGAGCAGGATGATTAAAAACTTGTATCTTAAAGGGATATCGTCCATGAGAGCTGAGGTCTTCCACTTCACGTTCATGCACCTGTCTCCTGCATCATATTTTCAGCCCTTCTTATAAACCGAAGGGGATATGCCGTTGATGGCTTTAAATTTGGCCGTAAACTGATCGGTATCGGCATAACCGACACGAGCCGCAATCTCGCAAATGTTCAAGTCGGTTCGCCGAAGAAGCTTCATAGCTTCTTCAATCCGCACGGCATGATAATATTCGTTAAAGGAAATGCCGAGTTTCTTCTTGAAGCGCTGTCCCAGATAGGCCGCATTGACATGCAGAACCTCGGCGATATCCTGCAGCTTCAGTTTCTCGGGATAATGATCACGGATGAATTCTATCGCTTTCGATATGTTTTGATCCGTCTGAACCCCATCTTCTTCAGCAAACCACTCCGCCGCTTCGCGAAGCTCGGTCAGGGTTTGTTGTTCAAGGTCGCTTTGTATCGTCAACGCCGGTGAGCCAGTAAACCATTTCCTCTCCCAGTCCGCTGTGCTGCCTCCCCTTCTGCCGATTTCATGGAGGAGTTCAACCTTGATATTGGCTGCATAAGCGCTGATCCACGGTTTTGAAGCGTGGTCTCCCGAAATGACGGCGAAAAACTCGCGCACACGACCGGGCAGCTCATCCACCCTGCCTTCCACAACCGCCTTTGTGAGCGATTTCATAAACGCAGAGGGAAGAAGGAGCTGCTGTTCCAGATTCTCCTCCTCATAATAATAAACCTCTTGATGACGGTTATCGAGACGGGAAACCCCAGCCGCAACGGCTTCTTGGAAAACGGTGTTGAGGGAATACGGTCCTCTATGCTCATCGCTCACCGAGAAGGTGACATTCTCCTCATAATCGTTTCTAATGCATCGGATGAACCGGGTAACAAGAAGGGGAGTCAATTCCGGTCCGTCGGGGCTGGATATCAATACGTAGCCGTGCTTGTCCTGCCCGATCACGAAAGGAAGCACGGTAATATGCTCTATTTGCTGTTCGGCCAGACGGCTCAGCCGATCCAGCAGCTGACAGCCGCGAACATTTCCGTGCTCCAAAGTAGTTCCATACACGAGCATGCAGCGAATCCGCGAATCATCGCCGATGGGGAGCTGCCTAACCGCCTGCTCCAGCTCTTGTGGAGCGTATTCTCTTGTGAGAAGCTGCGAGAGCAGTTCTGTTTTGACATAGGCAGTCTCGGCTCTGCGGTGCGCATCCGATTTCCGCTCGGACCGGATCTCCGAAGCTATGTTTTTCACGGCCGATTCCAGCTCGCCCTCATCCAGAGGCTTGGTCAGATAGTTGCAAACGCCATATTGAATGGCTGTCTTGGCATATTGAAAATCAGCATATCCGCTTATAATAATAAATTTCGGTTGGAGAGACCCGCCCTGCACCTGCTTAATCAGCTCTAATCCATCAATGACGGGCATACGAACATCCGTAATGACCAAATCGGGATTGAGACTTTGGATTAGCTGCAAGGCGTCATCCCCATCCATAGCCGTACCACAAATCTCAAAGCCCAATTCGGTCCAGTCGACCAAAAAACACAGACCTTCCAGCATCAAGGGTTCGTCGTCGGCAAGTAAGACTTTAAGCATTTGGCATCACCGCTCCACCGATTGAATTTGCTTCATTATACACCCATGGAATAGGAGAAACCGTTCCGACAGGCTGCCGGAACGGTACTGTTCTCGTCTGAAACGAGCACCCGAAAAATTTTTATTCTTTGACACTTCCCAAGTTCAAGCCTACCACAAAGTACCTTTGCAAAAAAGGATAAACGAATAATATCGGCATCGCGGTCACGATCGTGATTGCAGCCTGAATGGACGCCGGCGTTACCATGGCCTGGGTTTGGTTCGTATTAGCCCCTGCCATCATGGACGGATCGTTATTCGTGCTCATGGTCGATCCAAGCAGCTTCATCATTTCATACTGGAGTGAACTGAGGTTCTGTTCAGAAGAAGCGTACAGGAACGTGTCGAACCAGGAATTCCAGGAGCCTACGGCGATGAACAAGGCAATGGTCGCAAGGACGGGCGTACACAGCGGAAATACGATCCGCCAGAAAATCCGGAAATCACCGGCTCCGTCAATTTTGGCGGATTCTACCAGGCTCCCTGGGAGCGACCTGATGTACGTTCGGATCACGATCAGGTTAAATGCGCTGACCAAACCCGGCAGGATATAGACCCAGAAGCTGTTCCGCAAACCCAGATCTTTGATCAAAAAATAGTTGGGAATCAAGCCTGCGTTGAAGTACATCGTCAATATAAACAGCATGCTTATTTTTTTGCGGAAAATATAGTGAGGCTGGGCCAATGTATAAGCCAGCATCGTCGTCAGAAATACGCCGAGCACGGTCGAAATGACGGTACGGGACACAGAAATGAACGCGGCGTGATAGATCGTGCCCGATACGAATACCGCTTTATAATTTTGCAGGGTCCAGGTGTGCGGCCAAACGTACACGCCCCCCTTCAGTGAATCGCTTCCGTCATTAAATGAAATCGCCATCGTATGAAGAAAAGGGTACAGCGTGACAATGACGACAATCAGCATAAACAGCGTATTCAGCGTATGGAAAACGACGGGTTCCAGGCGAAACTGACTCTTGACTTCTGTTTTCATTTCCCCGTCCTCCTCTATACCAATCGTTCTTCGCCAAGACGCTTTGCGATGGAATTCGCAATGAATACGAGTATGACGCTCACGATCGTTTTAAATATGCCTGCTGCCGTGGCAAGAGAATAATTCCCCATCGATATCCCGTACTTCAGCACGAAAATATCAATCGTTTGCGACCAGTCCACGACCAGGCCGTTTCCCAGCAAATACTGAACCTCAAATCCTGCATCCAGGATATGCCCGATATTCATAATGAGCAGGATGATAAAAGTGGACTTGATCCCAGGGAGCGTCACATACCTCATTTTATGAAACCTGCCTGCACCGTCGATGGAAGCTGCTTCGTAAAGGGACGGATCGATCGAGGTAATGGCTGCCAAATAGATGATCGTATTCCAGCCAACCTCTTTCCAAACGTTCGACAGCCCGACGATTCCCCAAAAATAGTGTCCTTTACTCAGCCACATCACGGGCTGATCAATCAAATGCAGCTTCATGAGTACGGTGTTGACGATGCCGTCATCCACAGATAAGGAAGTCGCAACAATGCCTGCCGCGATGACCCATGACAGAAAATGCGGCAGATAGGATATGGTTTGTACCGTCCTTTTAAAGAACCGCACCTTGATCTCGTTCAGCAGCAGTGCCAAGGCAATCGCCGTTACAAAACCCAAAACCAGGTTGATGAAACTCATGGCAATCGTATTTCGCAGCACCCCAAGGAAAGCATCGTCCTGAAACAGAAAACGGAACTGCTGCAGTCCAACCCAATCCTGTTTCCAGAAGGACAGGGCCGGACGATAGTTTTGAAAAGCCATCAGCCATCCCCAGACGGGGACATATGAAAAGATGATTAAGTAAATGGCAATTGGAACCGACATGAATATCAGCTGTTTTTGGGCTTTCAGGGTTTTCCAGCTCAGGCTGACACCAATTTCTGGGTCCACTCTCTTCTTCTTCTTCTTGCTCTTGACCTCCCCGGTCAGCACGATTTCAGACATCTCGTTGTTCCCCTCCCTTATGACATTTCCAATACGGGGCGGGGAATGAATTCCCCGCCCCGTTTGGATTTCTACAGCTCTTACTTGCTGCTCCAGTTCTCAATCCGCCATTGAATTTGTTCATTCATGCGGTCTTCGTAAGCCTTAATATCCAGCTTGTGGATCTGATTCACATAATCCTGCCATACACTATCAAATTCCGAAGGGGAAGCCATAATCGCTTTCGGCAAATATTTTACCGACAGGTCGTTTAATTTGGTGCTGGCCAGTTGAGCGGCCGAGCCGTCCTCCAGAATGATGGTATAAGCCGGGAAATATACCGGGTTCGGTCCGGGCTCCTTGAAAAATTCCGCCCAGGTTTTATGGTTGTATGCTTTCAAGATCTCTTGATCATAAGGCTTCAAGCTATCGTAAAATTCCTGCGGCTGGGTTCCGGGATCCGTTGCGTTGCCATCACTGTAAGATCCCTGCATTTTAGGCATGTATCCAAAGAACGAATCTGCCTTGTTCGCTAATTTCCAGGTATTGTTGTCCGCATTTTTCCGCTGCTCCGGAGTCCGGTAGAACGTGCCGTCCTCTTTTACCTCATAATCTTCTCCCTTGATTCCCCATTGCAGCGTCTTCTGCCAATCCTCAGTCATCAATGCATCCATAAATTTAATGATCCGAACCGGATCTTTGGCTTTTACGGAAATACCGAACCCGCGATTGAGATTCAGCCCTCCGCGATCGCGGTAGTATTCCTTTGCACCGGGATACATGAGCGGAAAGCCGACGTAAGTGCTTCCAATTTTCCCTTGGGAAATCAGGGAATTCTCACCATCCTGGAAGTTCCAATGCTGATCAAACATGCCGATCACTCGTCCGCTGGCGATTTTGGCCAGGTACTGGTCATAGTTCTGCACGAAGGCTTCTTTATCCAGCAAGCCCTGCGCGTTCACTTCATTCAGCTTCTTATAGTAGGTTTTCGCGATATCCTTGTCCGCAAAAATTTGCGCCTTGTTGTTGTCCACGATCACGCCGCCGTCATTAGGGTGACCGGATAAATGCTCCGGCGCGTTCTGGAGCGGAAATACCCTCCAGTCAAAATTCAAGGTTTCAAATCCGATCATATCCGGATGCTTGGCCTTATATTTCGCGATAATATCAAAGTACTCTTCCAGCGTTTTCGGCGTAGGATAGCCCATTTCTTTCAAAACATCCTTTTGCAAATAGAACCCTGGTCCCTGATAGGTCGTATCGTGAACCGAACCGGTATACACGCCGTAGCTTGGGAGTACATAAATATGTCCGTCCTTCGGATCCTTCATTTGATTCCATACTTCCGCATAATGCTTCTTCAAATTGGGCGCATACTTCTCAATTAAATCTTCCAGCGGAATATAAGCCCCCGCATTGATCAGTTTGTCATTGCCCGAGATGAGATCCGGGTAGTCGCCGCCTGCGATCATAACGCCCAGCTTCTGCTGCAGATCCCCGACCAAAAATTCCATATTCAGACTGACGCCGGTTTTTTCTTTAATCAATTTATAAATTTTGTTGTCGGCCGTAGGCTGCTGACCCGGGGCGTCCATAAACACAGACAGGGTAATAGGTTTCGTATCGTCCCCGCTTGATTCAGCCGCCGATCCCCCGCCGCTCGTTTTTCCTGATCCGCTGCAGCCGGATAGCAGCAGTGCCGTAGAAATCATGCCGATACACAAAACGATGAGTGAACGTTTTACCTTTTTGCGCATTTCTTTGTGCCCTCCCCTTTTTCATCTATTGTTACACATTCTCACCCGGTGATAACTAAATTATATCTTTCTAGAAATCGCTTACAATTCACAAACTCAAGATGTTCCCCCTAAAAATATAGTCGCCCAAGGTTTAACACAAACAAGCGCCCCGCGGCGAATTGACGGCAGCCGCGAGGCGCTTGCATACGGTAGATCATCTCATGATCCGTTCACTGAACATATTACCTGATGCTAAGGTAGAACTCATAGGGTTTCGTTCATATTTTCCTTGTTATAGTATAGTAGAGACATCATTCCAAGGAGGGATAAGGATGGCCCATATTCATTTTGTTGAGTATAACACGACGCACCCAAGCAACTTTGTGATCGATGTTCCCGTGGGTCATCACTGGCTTCTTGTCATCACCAAGACCCCCGCGCAATTCTGGGTCAATGGTGCGCTGAAGGAATATCCTACACACAGCGTTATCCTCTACCGCCCGCAGCAGAAAGTATATTATCGGGCCTGCGCCGATCAATTCATCAATGACTGGATCCGCTTTGAATCCAACGAACCCTATATTACGGAATCGCCGCTGCCGCTCGGAGTCCCCTTTTCCCTGGATGATCCGGACTACTGCCGCAAGCTGTTTGAACTGTTGACCATCGAACACAACTTTCATCGGGATTACAGGGCTTCGTCCATCGACTGTTTGCTGCGGACGCTGTTCAACAAGCTGCTGGAATCTTATTTTCACGAACCGATTACGCCTCAGTATTATAACTTGTTGAAGCTTCGAACCGCGATCCAGAACGATCCGGGCGATTACTGGACGATTGCGAAAATGGCCGAATATCTCGGGATCAGCCCAGGCTACCTGCAGAGCATCTACAAAAAAACCTTTAAGGTCACCTGCATGGAAGACGTCATCAACAGCAGAATCCGGTTGGCCAAAGAATATTTAATTCACAGCACCCAAAACATTGCTGAAGTCGCCTCCCGATGCGGGTATCAAAATGTGGAGCACTTCTGCAGACAGTTCAAACAGTTGACAGGCTATTCGCCAAGAAAATTCCAGGAGCATAAACAAGCTTGATATCCATATCACGTCATGCTAAGCCTCTGGTTGCAAGACGGGTCTGTTCTTCTTGAAATATTGATGCACCAGAAATTTTATGATCTCGCTCGGCTGCTCTTGGGAAGATTCGGCCTGATCAGCAAAGAGCATTCCATAGGGGGCTTCCGGGGTATAAGGCTCCCATCGCGGCAGTTCCTCTCCTGTTGCATCCAGCCCGTTCGGATCACCGTTACGGATGAAGTTCGCCCAGTAATTGCACATCTGGCGGGCCAAATCGTAATGCTTGCCGACAAAGGGCCGCCAGCATTTAGCCAGCGTTTCGAAGAAAAACCAGAGATCTACCGAGTGGAAGGTGCCCGGATGATCCCAGCCGGGGATCTCGGCATCAAAATTGTAATAGTACAATGGCGTACCGGAGCCGGTCTCGGCATTGGCCTGTGCGGCGATGCGGATCGCATATTCGATGCCACTCACCGCAGCCTTCTGCCGGCTCTCCTCCACGTTGGCCGATGGCGCGCCACACAGCTCCAGGAACGCATCCGCATCGTCTCCGAACATGTCCACGGCCAGCTTCTTGAAGTCTTCAGGCGTATGGACATCCGGAGTACTGAAGAACTCGGAGGACGTGTGGCCAAACATGACCGGCACCTTCCAGCGCTTGTTCTCAAGGAACAATTCAAACGGATTGCCTACGCTGAACACCTGATCTGCGACGGTGCCCCAGAATCCCTTGTATTGCACAGCCTTGTCGCGGAGAGTGACGGCATCCAGCTGCCGGGCTTCCGCAAGTGAAGATACGCCAAGGTATTCAAAAAATTTCACGCCATCCTGTTCGGCATCAGCCAAATGACTCCGAAGCGGGGGCACGCGAGTCCCCGGATACAGCTTCGTGTAGATTCCGCTTTGAATGATCGCCTTTTGAAACAGCCCCTCATTCTGAGGCGAAGTCAGCTGGGTCATCACGCTGCCGCCGCCGGCGGACTGACCGCCGATCGTGATGTTGTCCGGATCGCCGCCGAAAGCCGCAATATTGCGCTTGACCCATCTGGTGGCCGCCTGCTGATCGAGATTGCCGAAGTTAGCCGGCGCTTCGGGCGCTTCCGCCGTAATTTCCGGATGGCATAAAAATCCGAACACATTGAGGCGGTAGTTGATCGTGACGACCACGATCCCTCTTCTGGCGATGCGCTCACCGTCGAACTCCATTTCAGCCGTATGGCCGACCTGAAGACCTCCGCCAAAATACCATACGTAGACCGGCAGCTTCTCATCGGTCCGATTAGCCGGTGTCCATACGTTCAGGTAGAGACAGTCCTCGTCCATGGCGATGTCCGGTTCCACGGCCCATTCCCGGGTATAGATATTGTTTTCGTCGATCTCCTGCCTTACCTGCATCGAGATCGGCGCGAATTCGTACGCCTTAAGCACGCCTTCCCAGTCGTTGGCCGGCTGCGGGGCACGCCACCGATTGTCGCCTACGGGCGGAGCGGCGAATGGGATTCCTTTAAAACTGGTGATTCGGGGGTCGGCTGCTGGTAGTCCCTGCACCACCCCGTTTTCAACTTGTACGATTCGAAGCATGTGTAACGTCTCCCTTCATCGTTAGAATTCACTGGCCTTCACAGCCCCTGCTCTTATTTGCCGGCCGATGCCTCAGAACGCATTTGAACGATTTTTTGCGCTTTTGCCGTATCCGCAGCAAGTACGTCATTCCAGCCGAGACCTGCCACATCCGTTTTCATCTTTGCCCACAGCTGGTCAAACTCCGCCTGATCCTTCGCAAACACCATTTTCCAGGATGCATTTTTTACATAGTCCGAAATCTGGCTTCGTTTATTTTTAATATCCGATGAGTCAACACCGAAGCTTGTATTGATATTCGGCACGATGTCGATCATCTTATTTTTCTGATAGTAGTCTGTTGCGTTCTTGGCGTTGTAGGTGTTCTGCCAGTCCGTGGTCAGGGCGGTCTTGTTCGCTTCTATAGTAGAACTCCAGTAATTGTTGTTATAGAATTCGCCGGTGTCCGGGTCCTTGACAAAATCGCTCATGATCATGCTGTTGATCTTGCTCTGTCCGTCCTGGTATCCGCCGCCTCCATATTGATCCGGTACGGGGGTGTTCTTCTGGAAAGCGGTTTGTCCTGTTTCGGTCAGCTTGAACTTGCCGTCATCCGTCTTTTCGTAATTGAACCCTTCAAAGCCGTTCGTGTAGTAGCGCAAGCCCTCGGGAGAAACCGACCAATCCAGGAATTCCATAATCCTTTCGGGATTTTTGGCCTTTGAACCGATGGCAAAAACCCTGCCGTTGCCGTAATAGGCATCACTGGTCTGAATGATCCGGGAATCCGCGATCGGGACTGAAACATAGCCGTCGCCGTTTTTGCCCCTTTCAATGGAATTGTAGAACCCTCTTTGCCAGGAATACCATAAGAGGAGCACCTGTTTGTTGGTCAGTTTTTCAGAGACTTTGTTCCAATCCTGCGACGCGGAATCCGGATCGATCAGCCCCATCTGATTGGCCGTAAAATAAAATTGCAAAATCTTTTTGTACATGCTGTTATCATCAATGAGCGGAACGATATCGCCTTTCGCATTCAGCTGTAAGGTTGAAGTTCCGTCAGGCTGCTCATAGCCGTACCAGTTGCTCAGCCAGCGTACGTTCTCCATTCCTCCGCCATCCCAATCCTTCCACAGGGTGATCGGAACGATCGGTTTCCCGTCTGGAGTCTTGGGATACTTCTCCTGCATTTTTTTCAGTACATTCAGGAGGTCGGTCAAATTGTTCAGCTTGGGCGCCCCTACCCCCTTGTAGTAATCCCAAGGCAAAATAGGGCTTGAATAAGGCTGGTCTTCCGAGAAGGTCGTTGGCGAAGTATCGGCTGTAAACGTCGGCATCGCGTAAATTTTGCCGTCCGGATTCACTTTATCGAAAGCCTCGTTAAAAGGTTTAAAGTGATTATCCACATACTGGGACAAGTACTTGGTGTTCTTGACCCTATCCGTCAAGTCCATAACGAGACCGGCCGGGATGAGCTCTTCCAGCTGACTGTTATCGATGATCAGGAGATCCCCCAAATTTCCTGCTGCCGACCTCGTCTTGTATAGCTGATCCCCGGCAACCTGCGGAGCAAGTATGTTCAGCGTCAGATTAAACTTGTCTTTAAGCAGCTTGCCATACCATCCGGTCTGCTCGCCCTGGTAATTCGCCGCGTTATCGAACACCGTAATCGTCAGCGGCTTGCTGTGATCGATGGCTGTGTTATTCTCGGAAGTCTTTGCATCGGTACCCGGCTCCTCATTAGAAGCGCCTCCACATCCGGCCAGCCCGACCGAGGCGATGAAGAGGCAAGCGAACAATAGCATGACCGATTTTTTTGCTGCTTTCCTGCTTTTACTCATTGGCCATCCTCCTAAATCCATTTTAATATCAAGTGAAAATCAACCTTTGACCGCCCCGATCATAATTCCCTTGACGAAAAACCTCTGGAAGATCGGGTAGATGAGCAATATGGGGGCAACGACAATAATGGTAACAGTCATGCGAATGGAAGTCGTGGTTTGCTCTGTGGCTAGACTGGCTATAGCCGTCGAACCGGCATTTTGCAGGTTAACCATGGTCGATAATGAGCTCGCCTGATTGATATAGTTATAGAGAATAAATTGCAGCGTGTATAATTTACTATCCGTAACGAGCAGCAGCGTATCCTGAAAAGAGTTCCACTGATCCACTGCAGTGAATATCGCGACCGTTGCCAATATGGGCTTGCTTATCGGCAATATGATCCTGAAGAAGATCATCATCGTTCCCGCTCCGTCGATGCTTGCCGCCTGCTGCAATTCCTTCGGCGTCGATTCCACGAAGGTCTTGACCAGAATGATGAAGAACGGGGCGACGATCGTCGGCAGAATGTATGCCAAAAAATTGTTGGTCAAATGCAGGGAGCGCATGGTGAGATACCACGGAATAATGCCGGCGTTAAAGAACATGGTGATTACGGTGAACCGATACCAGAATCTTCTCCCCCACATATCCTCTTGGGAGAACATGAATCCCAAAAAGGCGGAGGCCCCTACCGTCAGCAGAGTTCCGATCACGGTTCTGCCCAGGGAGATCAAAGCCGCATTCCCCAGCCCCGGTATTTTAAAAACGTCCAAATAGTTCTGGAAATGGATGTTCCGCGGATAAAAGACGACGTCCCCCCGGGCACTGATATCGTTTGCGCTTATCGTATTAATGATGATGGAGTAAAACGGATAGACGCACACGCAAGCAAACAGGGAAAAAAGGACGTAGATTAATACAGTGATCATTTTGTCGGTCGGGCTGACCTGAACTGCTTTTCTCATACGATACTCTCTCCTCTTAACAATTTGGAGAATCCGTTTACCGAAAAGAGAAGAACAACACTAATCAAACTCTTCAGCATACTGATCGCGACCGATACGGAGTAGCTGCCGCCCCCCATCGCCAGGTTATAAACATACAGGTCAAGAACTTGTATATTTTCCTTGTTGAATGCATTTTGGAATACGAAATATTGCTCCAAGCCATTATTCAGAAAGCTGGCGATCTGCAGCATCAGCAGAACAAAATACGTCGGGAGCATGCTCGGCAGGATGACGTTCCATATCACCTGCATTCTCGTTGCCCCGTCCACATGGGCCGCCTCATAAAGGGAATCATCAATTCCCGTAATCGCCGCTATGTACAAGATGGCGGACCAGCCTAACGTTTTCCAGATCGTCCACAACCACATGGTGATCCAGACATGATCGGAGTTCTGAAGGAACAAAATCGGAGAATCGCTCAGTCCCAGCTGCTTCAACAAACCGTTGACGATGCCTTCGCTGGAAAACATGGAAAACGCCAAAGAATATACCAGTACCCAGCTGATAAAATTCGGCAGGGTCGTTACTGTCTGCACAAACTTCCGGAACCGCACGGCCTTCATTTCGTTTAGGAATATGGCAAAAATCATGGGTAGCCAGGAGAACAGCAACCCCAATCCGCTCATCCCGAACGTGTTCTTGATGACCTGAAGCAGCTGGTCGATCTTGACCTGATTTTCGATCAAGGAACGAAACCACTGTAAGCCGACAAACGGAGATTTGGACAACGGAATCGGCGGCGAGTAGTCGAAGAATGCATAGACCCATCCGTATAGCGGATAGTAGGCAAAGACAGCAAGCAAAAGCATGAACGGAAGTATGTAGAGGAATTTCCTGAAAGATATGCCTTTCGTGCTGTACTCTCGTATGCGCATCGTGTCACCTTCCCTAAAGATTCGTAGATTTGACGGGGGACTACAAGATCCACTCCCAGCCAATCATTCGAAAACGCTTTCAATAATAAGCAAGAAAATGCTCTGACCCCATCCATTTCTCCGATCACAAAGGTCTCATCTGTTTTTTCGGAACACCTCCATACATCTCTCGTGATATCATTGTATCTCTATATGACTTGCAATAAATTTAAAAAAATTGTAAATGACTCCCCTGATTTAAACAATGATCTATACCAACATCTAATTGATATATCGTCACATCGGCCAGCCAGGGCCGTACAGAGCTTCATGAATTCGATCATCTTAACAAAAAGGAAGCCTATCTATAAAAGATAGACTTCCTCTCTTATGTCTGCATCAACAAAAGGGTTGTTATTCCATTATAAGCCGGAACAAAGCGGCTCCATGCGGCGGAACGGCAGAGTCCAATGTGCCGCCCAGCTCCCTGCGCTCCTCTCCGGTCCACAAATTTCGCGCATGCGCCGAGCCGGAAATGCCTAGCTCAGCCAGCGATACGGAAACTTCGGCAGTCTCCTCGCCGGTATTGAACAGCGCGGCGTAACGCTCGCCCTGAGGACCCTCAGCAGCCCATATCACTCGGCCTTCGCTCCGGCTCACCTGGCGGGCGCCGAAGCTGTGCTGATGCATGTCCAGGACGTCCCGGTTCGTCAGCAGCGATAACGTCCACTCGTCGTTGTCACGCATCTCCCCGCCGAACATGAGGGGCGAGCGGAAGATCGTCCACAGCGTCATCATCGTCAGCTGCTCGTCACGCGTAAAGTTCGTCATCCGGTCGGGATGACTGCACCGGACGCCGATTCGTCCCAGCGGGAGCATGTCGCAATCCGGCCAGCATCCGGGCTTCGGCCGACCCTGCCAGGTCTCGCAGCGGTCGAACATATCAAGCAGCAGCGGCCAGCGGTCCCAGAAATCGTCAGTCATTCGCCACATGTTGGCATGGGCTTCAAGGAAATCGGCATGCTTCACAGGTGCGGGTCCGGGCGACAGGCTCAGCACCATCGGCCGGCCGGCATGGTCGATCGCCTTGCGGATCAGCTCAATTTCCGCCAAATGCGGCCCTCCGTGCAGCCAAGAATCCGCAATGTCATCCACCTTGACGTAATCGACGCCCCATTCGGCGTACAGCTCAAACAAGGAATTATAGTATTCCTGAGCCCCTTTCTTGCCTGCGTCGACGCCATACATGTCCGTGTTCCACCCGCAGAAAGAGCAGGTATGGGCGATATCCCGGGCCGTAACGTTCGTGTCCTTGATCGGCGTATGATCATGTACGGCCTGCCGTGGAATGCCGCGCATGATATGGATGCCGAATTTTAGTCCAAGGCTATGTACGTAATCCGCCAGCGGCTTGAAGCCCTGGCCTCCCTCCGCAGACGGAAAGCGGTTCACTGCTGGAATGAGGCGCGAGTAACCGTCGGTTTCCAGCCGGACGAAGGGCCTGTACAGGTCTGAGACCGCTCCCGGCTCGTACCACTGAATATCGACGACAATGTATTCCCAGCCGTAATCCTTTAAATGATGCGCCATATATTCGGCATTGCCCCGAACTTCCGCTTCCGTAACGGTTGCGCCGTAACAATCCCAGCTGTTCCATCCCATAGGGGGTGTTGGTGCAAACGAATGATGCTGCATGACGTTCCTCCCGAATTGATTTCGTATCATAAAATTGCTTTTACGCCTCCTATATTACGTCCGGGAAGAACAACGTTTCCATAGTAATCTTTCTTCTGTTACAGCAAAATATTGCGGTTTAATAGCCGACTAATCAGAAAAACGTCTGTCGACGTTATAATCTTCAAAAAACATCCGGCTGAACGTCAGCTGCCCCTCTTCGGAGCGGAAGCCCCCGGGCGTCAGCCCGGTCATTTTGCGGAACACCTTGATCAGGTAACTGCCGCCGGAATATCCGACCTGCTCCGCGATCTGTTCAACGCTCATATCCGTCTGCCGGAGCAGCCGCATCGCTTGTTCAATGCGGACCCGGTTTAAATATTCGCTCGGCGTCTGGCCGACCGCGGCCGCAAACGTGCGCAGCAAATGGTATTTGGACCACCTGAGCCGTTCCGACAGCTGGTCGAGGCTGATCATCGAGCGGTAATTCGCATCCATATACTCGGCGGCCTGTCGCACTTTCTCCGGCCAGTTCCGGCGCTCGTCATGCGGCGCTACCGCATACCGGCACAGCTCAGAAATGAAAGAGTATACACAGGAAGAGGCCGTGTAAGGGTCGGTAATCCGGCCGTGGCCCGCCTGATCCCAAATCTCCAGCAGCGCGCGGACAGGCCGGCTTGTGGGCGGCAAGTAGGGAGCCTCTCCCAACCGCAGCTTTGCTTCCTCCCAATTCGGCAGGATGAGCGATGGGCGCATCAGAATAAACACGAAGGACCAATGCGACCCGCCCGCCGGAAAATAGTAGCGGTGATCACCCGGGATTTCGGCCATAATCGCCCGTCCCTGATCGATCGGGTACGTCTCCGTCCCCGACTCGAACATGCCCTCGCCCTCCAGCGTATACTGGAACAGCAGCAGCGGACCGTCCTTCCGCTCCACCCCGTCCCATCGGTACGACGGATGCCTGATCTCGTCCCGCCCGACCGCAAACAATTCGCACAGCGCCAGGTGCGAAGGCGCCGTGAAACGAAAGCCGTATGTGCCTGTCTCCGTACCGGATGCCATGCGCTTTCCTCCTATTCAAGCATGATCTTTATATGATAGGGCTTTGTTATAACTATAATCCTTCACCGTTCATGCGCATATAGAAAAAGACCGCCGCACTGGAGGCTTCCCCTCCATTTCCAATGCTATATTCTTCAAAAAAATAAATTAGCAAAAGGTAAAAATATCTAATGTTTCACGCAAGGAATCATTTGAAAATCGCGATAGATTATCCTAAGATATTAAATATCATTAAATCCTAGTGGTTTACACGGATTTATTATACTTAATTCATAGGGGAGTGACAAACGGATATGAACAAAAATTATGCATCCATCCTCATTTTTACGGTTATGCTCACACTTCTTCTTTCCGGGTGCGGAGCCGGCAATTCAGCCAGCGATTCGTCCAACGAATCAGAGTCCGCCTCCGGCAATGTCACGCTGACATACGGACTGTGGGATCAAGTCCAACAGCCGGCCATGGAGAAAATTATCGCGAAATTCGAGGAACAGCATCCAGATATCCATGTTGAGATCAAGTTAACCCCATGGAATGAATACTGGACCAAATTGGAAACGGCAGCTACCGGAGGAAACCTACCCGATGTATTTTGGATTAACGGAGCAAGTTTGCCGAAGTATGCATCCAACAATCAACTGCTGAATCTGGACGACTACGCGAAAGACACAAGCCTCGATTTCGGAAATTATCCTCAGGGCCTTGTCGACATCTATACATACGATGGCAAACATTACGGGGTACCCAAAGACATGGACGCTATCGGTTTATGGTACAACAAAAGTTTATTCGATCAAGCAGGCATCCCTTATCCGGATGAAACATGGGATTGGAACAAGGCCGTCGAGGCCGCGCAGAAATTAACTGATCCGGCCAATGGCATATGGGGGCTTCCCGCTCAGTTCCAGGGACAAACAGGATATTACAATACAATACTTGAGGCCGGGGGTGGATTCTATACGGATGACGGAAAGAAATCCTTGTACGATTCTCCGGAGAGCATTCGCGGCCTCCAGCTTCAGACCGATCTGATTCACAAGTATAAGGTTTCTCCAACGCTTGCCCAAATGACGGATACGTCGCCCAAAGATTTGTTTAGATCCGGCAAAGTAGCCATGCTGATAGACGGGTCTTGGAATGTCAAAGATTTTGCCACCAATGAGTATACCAAGAACAATGTCGATGTTGCTCTTCTACCTAAAGATAAGTTGAGAACAAGCGTCATTCATGGGCTGGCTAATGTAGGTGCAGCCAATACGAAGCATCCTAAAGAAGTCATCGAATTCCTTGATTTCCTGGGTTCCAAAGAATCTGCCGATATCCAAGGGGAAGACGGAACCGCACTCCCCGCATTTCATGGCGGACAGGAATTGTGGCTCAAATCGGTACCCCAGTTCCACCTGCAGAACTTGCTGGATATGGCTAACGCTGCAAAAGCATTACCGCGCGGACCGCAAAATGCCAAACTCGACGGTTTGGAAGAAGAGTACCTGAAAAGTGCTTATACAGGTGAATCCACTCCTGAGGAAGCCGCCAAAGCGTATGCCAAGGCCGTGAACGAAGCCATCGCATCCAATCCATAAACGTCATTGCATCGGAGGGAAACTCATGTGATGAATGCAAAACAACCATCCTCTATCAACGCCAAGCGTTCAAAGCTGAAGAGAAGGGAATATGGATGGGGATACGCCATGGTATTTCCCCTTCTGTTCGGCATGAGCGCGTTGTTCATATGGCCGGTACTGCGGACCATTTATTTATCCTTCACGGAATGGAGCGATTTTGGCAATTATCATTGGACAGGTCTGAGCAATTACATCAGGCTGCTCCGTGATACGGCCGTATACCATTCCCTTCTGCACACGCTTCAATACGTGATCATCTATGTGCCTGCGATTGTCATTCTGTCCACCTTGGCGGGTGTTCTGCTGAGCAGCAAAGTGCGCGGCATATCGGTGTATAGGACGATTTTTTTCCTGCCGTCCGTGTTGATGCCGGCTGCCATCGCCATGTCTTGGAAATGGATATTAAATGGCGATTACGGGCTGCTGAACGCCGGCCTGAAGCTGCTTTCGATTCACGGTGTTAGCTGGCTGACGGATTCCCGAACCGTTCTCATCGCCGTCGTAGGCGTAGCTGTATGGGGAGCGGTTGGTCTTCAAGCCGTCATTATCATATCGGGGATTAAGGGAATTTCCCCTATGCTTTATGAAGCGGCTTCCATCGAAGGCGCTGGCCGAGTGTCCCAATTTTTCCGGATCACGCTCCCTCTGATCACGCCGACCTTGTTTTTCGTATCAGTTACTTCGCTCATCGGAGCCATGCAGGTATTCGATCTCATTTATATGATGGTCGGCACAGTAGCCATCGATCATGTCAATACGGTTGTCTACTTGTTCTATCAACAAGCTTTTATTAAAAATGATAAAGGATATGCATCTTCCATTGCCGTTCTATTATTTATCATGATCCTGATCGTGACGGCGCTCCAATTCAAACTGCAGAAAAGATGGGTGCATTATGATTAAGGAGGGGCCGCAAAGATGACCACAGTCACGCACGCAAAACAGAAACGAAGATTCCAGCCTATGATCATCCATATCGTGCTCATGGTCGGGTCGTTCCTTATGGTTGTCCCTGTATTATGGTCACTTCTTACTTCCTTAAAAGCTCCTGATGAAGTTACCCGGATCCCGATCACGATTCTTCCGGGCCAGCCGCATTGGGACAATTTTCAAAAGGTCGCCGACCTGCTTCCTTTTATGACGTTTTATTGGAATACGATTGTAACGACGCTCGTCAAGGTGCTTTTCGGTTTATTATTTAGTTCCCTGGCCGCTTATGCCTTTGCCAGAATTCATTTTCCCGGCAGAACCCTGCTGTTTTTGCTGGTTTTATCGGTCATGATGGTGCCCGGCCAAGTCTTTCTGATTCCCCAGTACTTATTAATGAAAGATTTGGGGTGGCTGAACTCTCTGAAAGCCATTACCGTAACCGGTATGTTCAGCGCGTACTCCACTTTTCTGCTGCGTCAGTTTTTTCTTGGGCTTCCTTCGGAACTCGAGGAATCTGCCAGGATCGATGGGTGCAATCCCTTCCGCATTTACTGGAATATCATGCTCCCGTTAGCAAAGCCGGGACTGATTTCCGTGGCGATCATCTCCACCCTATGGTCGTGGAACGACTTCCTCTGGCCGCTTGTGGTCAACGATTCGATGGACAAAATGACGCTGGCCGTCGGACTTGCCTCCCTTCAGGGACAGTTCACGACAAATTATCCGGTACTGATGGCAGGCATGCTCTTGGCTGTATGGCCCATGATCCTTATTTTTTTTCTGCTGCAAAAGCAGTTTATCGAGGGAATTACCCTGGGCGGATTAAAGGGATAACGATTCAAAACCTAAATGAACTGGAGGGTTTCATATGGAAAAGTGGAACGTACTTGTAATCACGACTCATCCCGATGACGAAGTATCCTGCGGCGGCACGCTGGCCAAACTGGCCGAACAAGGCCATTCGGTAACCATCGCCATCGCGACGAACGGGAATCGGGGAACGCAGGATACGTCAGTAAAGCCGGAACAATTAGCCCAGACCCGCGAAAAGGAAATGGCGGATGCCGCCCGCATTCTGGGCGTGAATCAAGTGATCCAGCTCGGATTCGATGACGGAACCTTAAGCGAACAGCCGGACTTGAAGGAACGCATCTTCCGCCTGATCCGGAACGAAAAACCCGATGTGGTGATCACTTTGGACGCCTGGAGAAAATGGGAATTCCACCCCGACCATCGCGCCCTCGGTCTGGCCGCTGCCGAAGCCGCTTATTTGGCCGACGGCTACGGTTATTATCCGGAGCATCTGGAAGAAGGCATTGAGCCGTGGAAGCCGCGCGAGGTCTACCTCCTCTGGTCGGATGAACCTAATTATACGGTGGATGTCACTGACACATGGGAGGCCAAGCTTCAAGCCGCTGATTCGCATGTCAGTCAAGGTTCCGGAGGCAGAACGTTCAAGGAGAACTATTTGAGACATGTCCAGTCCGCTTCGAAAGATGGCGAGCTTCGGAAAACCGAATCCTTTCGTAAAATCTATGGCAGCTCATATCTCATATAAACCAATAAAACCGGGGGAGGATGAAGATGGATAAGCACAAGAACAATATCTCCCCAAAGGATGGTCTGCCCGATTCATTAAAAACGTTTCAGGGATTCGATGAATTTCAAATATTTACGAATCTAAACGAGGAAGAGTGGCGGATGCCCTTTGAATGGCATGAGCAGTTGGAGGTGTTCTATGTCTTATCGGGACGGGGGCAGTTTTATATCGATAACAAAACCTATGTGTTTGAACCAGGCGACCTGTTCGTCATCGGCAATCAGGAGCTCCATAAAAGCCAGCTGATCAACAACGAACCGTTTGAAGCCAAAGTACTTATGTTCAACCGGCAGCTTGCCGAAACCGATCCGCTGCAGGACGAGGTCAATCTGCTGTCATTGTTCGAAAAACGCGAGCCGGGGTTCTCCCATTGCCTTAGAGTCAATGAACCTTTAAAAAAGAAGCTCGAATTCGGCTTCAGTCAGCTGCAAGAGCATTACGACCATCAAAACCGTTATTCGAGCCAAAAAATCAAGTCACTCCTGCAATGGATTTTACTGGAGATCAAAGAAGGTTATGAGGACAATTCCCCATATTCTAAGATGGAGGACACGTCCCATGTGCATTTCAAACCCGTTGTATCCAAAGCCATGGAATACATCGCACAGTACTATGCTGAAGAAATCACTCTGGACCGTATCGCCGATTTTATCGGAGTGAATTCATCCTATCTGAGCCGCGTATTCAAGCAAAATTCAGGCTTTTCCGTCGTGGAGTTCATTACCTTCAAGCGCATTTGGCGGGCCAAGGAAATGCTCCTGTATACGAACCAGCGGATTACGGATATCGCTCATTCGGTCGGGTTCAACAACGTCACCCATTTTCAATGGACTTTTAAAAAAATGTTCGACATGAGCCCTGGGCAATACCGCAAATCCCCGCGCAACTATTACCACTTGGAGAAATACTGAGCATCTTCTCTGTTTCAAAACTACCCGCCCTATAAAAGGGCGAGTAGTTCCCTTTCAAGTCGACTACAGCTTTTTCCACAGTGTACGGTACCAATAAAAACAACCATTACACTTTTTCAGCCTCAAAAAACAAGTTACGCGTATGAAATTAAACTCCTTCCTAAACATAGATCTCCGTAACCATTCTTACAGCATCTTTAGTGATTATGAACTTATCGCAATTCAGAATGTCATATACATTCAGCGAATCGGCTTCTGTGGTTTGCACACCCGGAATGTTATTTGCACTTTTATAGATCATATGATCTTTTTCAGGTAGGACAATGAGCGCTTTTCGATCGGCACCCAGAGCATTCAGCATGGCAACGATGGTCTTTGTCCTGTAACTCTCTAAATGAATGCGGTCGACGACAATGAGCTCGTTATCTTGTACTTTAGCCGACAAAGCCGATTTGATCGCCAGACGCCTGACCTTTTTATTCAGGCGGTAACCATAGTCGCGCGGTTTGGGGCCAAACGCAATCCCTCCATGACGCCAGTGCGGCATACGAATCGAACCCGCTCTGGATCGGTCGATTTTATTTTGTTTATAGGGCTTTCGGCCTCCGCCTCTAACTTCGCCGCGGGTTAATGTGGAGTGCGTCCCGCTGCGCTTATTCGCGAGATAATTGACCACCGCTTCATGTAAAACGGATTCGTTCGGGACAATGCCAAAGATGGATTGTTCGAGTTCCATTTCACCGGTCACTCTACCATCCATATCATATACTGAAATCTTTAACAACCTAACTACCTCCTGATGATCCTCTAGACGTATCGTGAATTATATGCGTAGGAACGATCAGCCTTAAGCAAGCATAAATGGCGATAATCAGTTGTTACTCGTATGATTGATCAACTTACTTTTATGCTCACTTAAACCACTACCGAAATATTTACGATGGCATTCATGACTCTGACCTCCTCTTCCCTGCCTACATTTATACGTTAACAGATTGGATTTTCCTGATCTATATACCGAATGATGCTGTAGCATTTCGTAGCAACAACGTAAAACCCCCCCTGCAAGTCACATCATGCTTTCCTTCAGCACGATTTGCTAGAGGGGGGAACCCACTTCTACTTCTGATAAATTATTTTTCTGATCGCGTAGGTCGATAAATGGAACGATTCCGAAAGCTCCTCGACGGATGCCCCCAGTACATATGCTTTCAGTATTTCATGGTTTCTTTTATTGATCTCTTGTCGGGCGCCTGATAACTCTCCCCAGCTTCGATGTTGATTTTTTATAGCCGGTATATAGAGGTATTCCCCTTGTACAAATTCCTGTAATTTTTCAACCAATTCCTCCGGCAGGACGGCAGAGGCGTTAATGTATCTCAATGAGACTCACTCCTTGAAAAAATGGTTCAGACAGCAAAATTTCAAAATTTCACTGTGATCCGTACAGCTGACCGCATGCTGCGTTGATATCGGAACCGAACTGGGTTCTGACGGTAACATGGACTCCTTTGGTCTTTAAGATTTTAAGGAACATGCTGATTCCGCTGTGATCCGATTCTTTATAACTTTGCTGGGTGGCCGTGGTGGCATTGTAAGGGATGAGATTGACGTGATATAAATGTTCCCATGGTCCTCTTCCCCGCAGTAAATCAGCAACCGCTTCAGCGTGTTTGGCCGAGTCGTTGATTCCCCTCAAAAGGATATAAGCAATGTATACCTTTCGTTTCGTCGTTTGAATATGCTCATCAAGCACTTTCATCACTTCTTCTAGCGGAAAATGATGATTGATGGGCATGAGCTCGCTTCTCTGATCCGGAAATGGGGAGTGAAGAGAAAAGGTTAGATTCATCTGCGGAAAATCCTTCATTAATTTCTTTACTCCAGGCAGTATGCCTATCGTAGACACCGTAATCCTCCGATGCCCCAAGCCAAAAAGCTCAGGATCCGTCAGCACATGTAAGGCATCAAACACATACGGATTTGCAAGGGCCTCGCCCATCCCCATAAAGGACACGCTGTCCAATGGGTAGCCGTTCAAGTGGAAATAAAGAAGCTGGTCCGTGATTTCATCCGCTGTGAGATTTCTCTTCAACCCCAACGTTCCCGTAGCGCAAAAGGTACAGCCAAACCCGCAGCCGCACTGGGATGAGATACAATAGGATTCCCATCCGTTTTTATAACTTAACTTTACGGATTCGATATGCTCGTCGCCAGGGATAGCAAAAAGAATTTTGCTTACTTGCTTAGACTGCTGCACGATTTTGGGCGTAATGCTCAGCACAGGGCTGCCAATCTCCTTGATTAATTCGTTTCTTACGGCTTTAGGCAAGCTGCTCATTTCTTCAAAATGTCCGATTTTCTGCTTGAAAATAGCATCAGTTATTTGCTTGTATCTATAATCCGGTTGTTTCAGGATGGATAGGATCTGGCGGATTTTTTCATATTTCGTGATGTGCTTCAACGTTAACGATCTCCTTTTACACGGAGACAACGCAAAAAAAAAGCACCAGCATACCGGTGCTTTCTTGCGATACATTAACCAAGCTATACACAAACAAGCGACTATTTTAAAAACAAGTCACCTGCGATATTTATGCATAGAAGGATAAAGCTCCGGTATCCGATTTGTGATTTGGTGAACCTTGCCCAGCATTGCTCCCGAAGACAGGTTCACCTGATCATCTACAATCTCAGAAATCGTCATCGCTTTATCCCTCCCTGTTCGTTTGATATGAATGAAACTATCACAAAATGCCTCTCCCCGTCAAGCATTTGTCATGCTGCTCTGGCAGAAAACGCGATACGGGTTTAGATAACGGACCGGCCTGATCATGATGCAGCATCGGTCGTTCGTTTTTTATGCGAGTACCCTACGCTATCAGTCCATACCTCTTCCTTCCTTGATCATAGAATACATAGAACTTGATTAAAGGAGGACTTATGATGGCGGAACAAGTAAAGGTTAGCCCGCAGTTCAAAAGACTTTGTACCCAATTCGGAAAAATATTGGGAGGCGAATCGGAAATTGAAGCAGGTCCGGTTTGCTTTGTTACGCGGATGACGAATTTAAGAGAAACCATTCTGGGAAAAAGAACGCGTTCCCCTTTGGTTCAAATGCAAATGTTTTCCTTCGAATCTCTTGATAAGTCGGGCCGCGCGCTTTGTTTGGGTGAAACGGCCGTTCACCAAAATCAGGTGAATCGGTTGATGTCAAACCTCCGTAAACGCGGGATTAAAGTAACCGCAGTCCATAACCACTGGCTGAAAGAGCAGCCTCGCTTAATGTATATGCACTGGGAGTCTATTGACAATCCGGTTGCATTCGCCAGAAAAACAAAAGAATCCATTAAATTCCTGGGCTAACACAGTTAAACGGGCAGGCTGTATTATATCATTTCATGGGAGGATGATTTCGGATGGCGCAAGTTAAAGTAAGTCCTCGCTTTAAAAAACTTTGTAACGAATTCTCAGCTATTTTAGGTGGAACCGAGCACGAAATTACGAAAGGTCCGGTTTGTTTTGTCTCCAGAAATCGGGTCATTAGAGCCTCGATTTTAGGAAGACGTACCACTTCTCCTTTGGTCCGCTATCAACTTTTCTCCTTCGAATCCCTGAACAGTTCAGGCAAGGCGCTCTGTTTAGGCGAAACCGCTCTCTTCCAGAATCAAGTCAACCGCTTGCTGAGCAATCTCCGCAAAAACGGGATTAAAGTAACGGCCGTCCACAATCACTGGTTATTCGAGAATCCGCGCTTGATGTACGTGCACTGGGAGTCGGTCGATGATCCCATTGCATTTGCCAGAAAAACCAAAGAATCCATTAAGTTTTTGGGCTGAGGAACAACAAGGAGCAAAGCGCTTCATGATACTGGCTGCACCGCATGTAGAAGAAGTCCCCGAGCTTTCGAGCTCGGGGACTTAGGCGTTATTTATGAATAAGTTGGGGCCATTACTCTTCGTCGCCCTCGGATGGCTGTCTTCTGCCTTTTTTATCCGGTGAGACCAATTGCCTGGCAATCGTATACCCAATAAGGAAAGTAGCGGCGGATGTATTACCGTCCACCGTAAATGGAATGATGGAAGCGTCGGCAACGATCAAATCCTCTACCCCATGCACATGGCCTGTTCGATCCACTACCCCTCCCTTTTTTAACGGAGCCATACGAAGGGAGCTTTGCTGGTGGTGATTATGGTCGAAATTCTGTTTAATATACTCCTCCAATTGGGCGTCGTCCTCAATCATATCCAGTGTCGGTGAAACAAGCTGGTACGACGGATCGATGGATGCGAGTTCTGCGGCTATATTTTTCACATAGGTTCTAAAAATATTTTTAACGGCTTCCATGTCATCCGGATTGGCGAGAAATCCTTCATCCGCAAGCACGATTTTAAGCGGATCCTTGTTCTGTATCTTAATCGAGCCGCGGCTCTTGGGGCGCAAGTAAAGAACCGCTAAAGTTAACGTGCTGTCAGAACCAATGCCAATCAGTTGAACCGCCCGGCGATTGCTGTTTACACCCGTCGGATCAGGCAAAAAGGCTCCCCCTGTATAAAGTGCAGCCGGGTCATTCGCAGGCAGGGCAGAATCGTTCGGATTCGTAGTGAACACCGCAGTGTTAAGCGTGTGATTTCTCAATCTCTTCCCTACGTTCGGGTTACTGAAAACCACTGGGATCCCAGCTTCTTTAAGTAGAGCAGCCGGGCCTATTCCGGACAGCATTAATAGCTGAGCGCTATTGATGCCCGCAGATATGATGACCTTTTTTTGAGCGTAAGCACGAATGCGTCTTCCTTCCTTCAGGAATTCGACCCCTGTGGCGCGTTTCTTGTCAAAAAGCACGCGCAGAGCCGTTGAATTAAAGAACACTTTTAGTTTCCTGCCGTCTACACCGCGGCCGGAAGGCGTCATGATGTCCGGGGAGAGAAAGGCTGCGGAGGAATTTTCCCTTCGGCCATTTGGTTTTTGATACAACTGCCAGCGGGTAAATGGACCCAGGGGAGTTTTAGGATCGTTATAGTCAAGGATCTCCGGATAGCCTGTAGCTTTCTCAATAGCTGTAGTGAGCTTTTCCGCCATAGACGTGGGGTCTACCGGTGCCTGCCTAATATCGATCCGTCCATTGAATCCACGGGCGTTTAGATCATCGGTTTCTCCGTTATACTTCTCTAATTTCTTGAATCGGCGAATGGCCCGTCTAGGTGACCACAGCGGACCTAAGAGCTTTTCCCATTCCCTGAAAACGGCTGATGTAGGACGTACATACTGCTCACCGTTAATCGATGACCCTCCGCCTAAAAGGCGTCCTGTTGTCCATTCAAATGCCCGTTCATCCAGCTCCTCTTGCGGAACCCCTTCCCCCTGCCAAAAATATTGGGGAAAGAACTGTTCTTCCAATTCCAGTGCGAATGTAGAGTCCCTAATGGGGGTGTCTTTATCGTTGTTCCCACCGGCCTCCAGGACAAGAACCGATACTTCTTTATGATCACTTAATGTTTTGGCGATGACGGCGCCAGCAGGACCCGTTCCTACGATAATATAATCAAAGGTTAATTTCCGGCTCATCTAAGCTCTCCTTGTTATATGGTCTAATGTAAGGATATTACATTGACCTGTCCTAGGTTCCTGAGCCAATAAGAAAAGGGAATTCCGTGGAGCAATGGTGTTATCCCCTTCAGGTAGACAAACGAAAAAGGACATCGATAAGATACCATCTATGACCCGGCTATTTTTTCTCCTCTTGGCTGGTTGCTGTTGGCGTCCGGTTCAACGGTGATACCGATTTGATCAAAGGTCTGCCCTGCGGCGAGCTGGTAGGTCAGTATTCCGGATCCGTGTAAGTCCGGCTTGAATATGCCGCCATTTTCCCTTGTGCCGTTTTTCAGCAGCCAAACCTGGTAAACCTGTGAAGCTTCGACGCTGGGCAATTCGTGTACCTGCACCACCAAATTTTTCTCTGATCCCTGCTGGACAATATAGGCGATGCCGTTTGTTCCCGGGTGGCTGTGATTGGCTGCTTTTAAGGGAATGGCCGCTAAAATTTCAATAGGGATATTTTCGGCATGGCGATTTTTGTCCTGTACATTCGCTATTCCAAAGCCAATAATCGCGAGCAACAAGACGACCACGATACTGGCTGAAACTGGAGTGAACTGGCTTTTGAGCATCATGGCCAGCTTGCTCATCTTAGTCATGAATGTTTCCGGAACGCTTCTCCTTTTGTGATCAAAAACAAACCCCAGCACCTCACCTTTTAGCGATTCAGGCACCTCGATTTCGGTATAATCAAACGGCAAAGCATGCCATGCCTGGGACAATTCCTGATATTCTTTCTTGCAATCCGTACAATTCTTTAAATGTTCAACAAAGGCCATGTGTTCGCTCTCCTTGAGCTCATTCGCTATATATGGAATTAAATGGTCGCACTCTCTTTTCATTTTATTTTATCTCCTCCGGTTCCAGATGCTTTCTCAATCCTTTAAGAGCCTGGTGAAGTCTGCTTTTAATTGTGCCGAGCGGCTCTTGTTCCAGCTTGGCGATCTCTGAAAGAGAGTACCCTTTCCAATAAAGCAAATCGATTAATTTTCTTTGCGCCATCGGCAATTTGTTTTTCGCCATCGCAATATTATTCGTATTTACTCGTTGCTCGATTTCATTGTCAGGATCGGCGATCTCTTCATGTTCCTCTTGATGGTACTGCGTATGCCTCTTCTCTTTGCGAAGGTAGTCAATGCAAATATTACGGGTAATCGTGAGGAGCCAATTAACAAAGCTCCCTTGAGCGGGGTCGTATTGGCTGTTTGTTGTCCATAGCCTCAAAAAGACCAACTGAATAATCTCTTTCGTCTTATCCTCATTTCCATTGCAAAACTTCATAACAAAGCTGTAGACAAGCTTTATATATCGATCATAAAGCTCTTCTAATGCGTGACGGTGGTTTTCGTTTACCAATCTCATTAATTCCGCATCGTGTTTTTCTTTCATATGGCACTCCCTGCTATTGGATAAAAATTCATTGCAATTTTTCTATTCTAAAAGAAAAGAGAGGAACGACCGCGACTGATCGTTCCCTGGCAGGTTTATTCAAATTTTGTTTCGCTGTTTATGACAAACCATATATCTTTTACTCCTTGTCCGTTTACATCCCCTTCTTGCTTGTCTTTTGCGAAATAATAGAGAGGAAAGCCTTTATACGTGACCTGCTTCTCCCCGTTGTCTTCTCTTGTGATCGTATCAAAATCCTTTTTGTCAAAACCTTCCGGGACGGTGAAATCCTCCTGGGTAAATGCCGGCCAGTTTGCCAGGCATTCTCCGCTACAATTGCTTTTTCCTGCTTCGTCCTTTTTAAAGTAATACAGGGCCCTTCCCTGTGGATCCGCCAGGTACTTTCCAGCTTTCTCATTCTCCAAAAGCCGGAGGCTGTCAGCCGGAGCTTTTTCCGATTTAGTTTGATCCGTTTGGGCTTGATCGGGTTGACCCGTCTCTGTTTTTTCCTCAGTGCTTTTTCCGCAGGCAGCCAAAGCAAAAATAATCGATAGGATCACAAGGGTAAAAATTCCTTTTTTCATGTAAGTACCTCCCCGTTTTTTAGATTCAAGGCTTATCCTTACATCCAGCCCCATTTTTGAAAGATTTGGTGAGATTCTTCCGTTCTTAAATAATCAATAAATTGCATGGCCTCTTTTTTCTGATCGGTGAGATTCGTCAGGGCGATCGGCGTTCCACGATAGAGTTTTTCTTCGTCAGGCAGTTCGACCAGGTCAGTCACATCCTGGAGCCGGTAATGCCACGATTCATAGGTAATCCAGGCGTCCAGGCTGGAATTTGATTTCCATCTTTCAATGGCTTCGGCACTCGACTTTACGGAAAGGTTAATATTTTGGGAGATTCCTTCGATCAGCCCTTTTCCGCCTGCCAGGTCTTCCCACAGGCCAAGCTGGCCGGCCCCATTCACATCGATTATTTTTACTCCCTTTTTCGTTAAATCCTCCAGGCTTTCAATCTTCTTAGGATTTCCTTTCCTCACCAATATTCCCGCTGCACGCGGGTAAAGCTCCGTTCGTGATTTAGTGTCGATCATATCGGGGTGGTTAAAGATGAAGTCCTGCAGCATGTACTCGGAGCCACCGAAAATAATATCTGCATTTTGCTTTGCCTGGCCAATCCAATTGCCCTCTGGTCCGGCTGTTACTTCCACTTTGATACCCTTTTCAACTGTAAAATGTTCAGCAGCTTCTTTGATCGGTCCAAGTGGTCCGCCCGGCCCGTACACCCGGATGACATGATCACTTTGGCTGGAATTTGGTGTCGCCTGGGACGCCGGCTTATTGTCCATTTTTGCATAGGCTGACAATCCGGCAGCCGTAAAGACAAGCAGCAGTAGAACTGACAGGAACACGGTTTTCGTCATGATTCTTCCTCCATTTCACACATGATTTTTCCGGTACTGTTAAAGGAAACGAAGGGAGGCTGTAAACGGTTTGATTGTAATTGTAAAATAGTTAGATGGAAAATCAGCCATATTGGCAGGAACTGCTCCCCTTCAGCCGTAACAATTCCGATCATGCTTTCTGGCCCAACGAGTCTGCCTTGGTTGTCCAGGATTGATGTCACTACTTTCACATTCTGGATATGATCATGCTCATTCAGCACATGGTCTGAACTTCCAATGTGATAAAAATAGAAAAAAAAGACGACATTTCGACTTCCCTTGTGTAATAACAAGAGAATACGACCTTCATCGACAAGCAGTATTGTCGGACGCTGAACTAAGGCTCTCGCAATGGCCGCCCTTTGCATTTGCCCGCCGCTCAAGCTGTCAGCTCTATGATTCCATTTCTCAGCTAATCCTACCTTCTCCAGGTAATTCCGCTGGGGCGAGCAAAACAACCGCATCTTTTCTTCCAAAGGAGCAATTCATATTATTTAAAATTGTTTCTTGACCATAAGACTTGACCAAATTTTCCACTCTAGCAATATAAATCCTTATAGTCTTACTTTTAATATATTATGATAGTAAAAAATGGTACCTGGTCTAAAAGTACACATTCGTCCGTCATCACAAAGCATTTCAAAAACTTGCCCGGAGGTTTTTCAAATGTCCAATCCGTATCTCCAATTACTTAAAGAAATCGTAATCGAATTAGGAAAAAATAGTTTGCTTCACTTAGAAGGACACTTGGATGCCGGTTTGAAAGGATCTCATAAAGAATTAGTCACATTCGTAGACCGTCAAAATGAACATACAGCAGCACAACGAATCCATGAAAGTTACCCCCATCACAAAATCATGGGAGAAGAAAGTTACAGCGGAGATGCTTTTGAGCAGGACGATCTCGTTTGGGTTATTGATCCCATCGACGGGACAACAAACTATGTGCATCAGAAGCAGAGTTTTGCCATCTCGATCGCTTTGTACCGGAATGGTCAAGGGTTATGCGGGGCTGTGTATGATCCTGTTAAGGAAGAGCTTTTCTGGGCAGAAAAAGGCTCCGGTGCTTATCTGAACAACCAGCGACTATGGATTCATACTGAATCAGCGGAATTATCCAGATCATTAATTGCGACATACATTCGATATGACCAGGAAGAAAAAGAGCTTGGATTGGATCGGTTTGTACACCAAATAGCTAATGGCTCCAGAGGAATCCGCATGACCGGATGCGGCTCTCTGGAATTAGCCTACGTGGCTTGCGGGCGATTTGATGCGTATTTTAGTTCTTACCAAAAGCCGTGGGATTTTGCTGCCGGTAAATTGCTAATCGAAGAATCAGGCGGTACCGTGACTTGTTTAAACGGAGAACCGGTTAAGGTATACCTCCCTGGCACCAGCATTCTTGCTGCCGGAAAAGACCTCCACCAAGAGATATTAGGAATTTCCAAAGCCGTTTTGTATTTTTGAGACTCTAACAAAATATAAAGTGTCCAATGAATAGTACAAAAGACTATCCGTTATCGGATAGTCTTTTGCTTGTTTACATTAAAAGTTTAAATGGCTTCTGTTTGACCGCATGGCTCAATATTCGAACGCAAATACCGGATGTTCAAGATCGTTTATGTAGACCCGGAATTCTCCCGGTTCAACCGTCTTCCTCAAATCGGCATCTACATATCTCAAGTCCTCCAAGGTGATGGGCATCTCGACGTTCGCGGAACCATAAGCCGGAACCGGAACGACCTGGTAAGCCTTCATTTCCCGAACCGGACGAACCGTCCTGGATACGACATCTTCAATATACAGGATGACGATCTCCGAGTATTCGTATTGGCTGGGATTATTTATCTGAAAGGTCACCCACAAATCCTCGGTCTCCGTGATTCGGCTGCCTGATATAACGAAGTCCGAATAGGTCGCTTGAGCGTAGGTTAACCCATGGCCAAACGGGAACAGCGGTCCGATTTCGCAATCCTGATACCGGCTGCTGTAGCTGGATGTGTTGGCTGGCCGGCCCGTGCTGTACTCGTTGTAATAAATCGGCGTCTGTGCCGAAACGCGGGGGAATGACATCGTCAGCTTACCTGTTGGAGTCGCTTGACCGGTCAGAAGCTTTGCAACAGCCACCCCTGCCCTTGTCCCCGGGTACCAGCACCATAGCAACGCTGGCATATCGTCGACGATATCCTGCAGCGCCAGCGGCCGGCCGGAGAAGCAAACGCAGGCATACGGCAGCCCGGTTTTCTTTACATCCTGAATCAGCTGCTTTTGCTTGTCTTCCAGCTCGAGTTTGACGCTGCTGTGTCCCTCTCCACTTTGCTCCCAATACTCGCCGATCGCCACGACGATGTAATCACATCGGTCCAGCACCTCTTTCGGGCAATCCTCCAGCGTAGCAAAAGTAGCGACCGACAGCGAGTCATCTGCCTGTTGTAAACCTTCTTCCAGCGATACGGCATCGCGGAAGCGGCCTTTGCAGGCCCAATTCCCTAGCAGCTCTCGCGTGCGAGCGAACGGTCCAACAAGAATAATGTTTCGGTGCTCCGGACGCAGCGGTAGTATCTCATTCTCGTTCTTCAGCAAAACGCAGCTTCGTATGCCCGCTTCTTCAGCGAGCGCAAGGGAAACCGGATTCAGAATAACCTCGTCTTCATTGGCTTCGTCCGCGAATGGATTTTCAAACAGGCCCAGTTCGTTTTTGAGTCGCAGTACCTTCATCACGGCCGCGTCCACGTCCTCCAGCAGTTCCGGCCGCTCTGCAACGATGGCCTCAAAATGCTCCAGGTAATGCGTCGAAACCATCTCAATGTCGACGCCCGCTTCCAGCGCCAATTCGGCAGCTTCTTTACCGTCTCGGGCCACGCGGTGCTTCTGCAGCTCGGTAACTGCGCCCCAGTCAGAGATGACCAAATCCTCAAATCCGTACTGGCCTCTCAGAATTTCCTTGAGCATTTCGGAGCTGGCTGTTACCGGCACCCCATTGAAACTGTTAAACGAGCTCATGACCAATTTCGGCCGTTCCTGCAGCGCGATCTCATAAGGTTTGCCGTAGAACTCGAAAAATTCCCGCATGGACATATCGACGGCATTGTAATCTTTCCCCCGCAACTCCCGCTCCGTACGCTGCAAAATGCTTCAGGCAGGCAGCGACGCCGTCCGGGGCGATTCGCCCATCGCGGAGGATTTTCTGATACCCGCGGATCATGGCTCTGCCCAGGTTGCCGGATAGCAAAGGGTCCTCGCCGAACGATTCCATGACCCGGCCCCAGCGGGCGTCCCTGACTAGATCCGTCATCGGTGAGAAGTTGACGTGGATGCCGGCCGCCCGCAGCTCGGAAGCTGTCTCTTCAGCCACCAGTTTCACCAGCTGCTCATCCCAACTGCAGGACAGGCCGAGGGGGATCGGGAAAATCGTCCGGTAACCGTGAATCGCGTCGTGCATGAAGAGCAAGGGGATTTTCAACCGGGAGCGCTGCAGGTACTCTGCCTGAATCCGATTGGTCGTTTCGGCGCCGGAGGCGCCAATGACGCTGCCGATCGTGTAGATCGTGTCCTCGTCCAGGATGTGCTGCGGGTAGGCGGGTCCAGTCTCCACCATTTCCTCGTCGACTTGGCCAACGTAAAGCTCGCCCGTAATTTGCGACAACTGTCCGAACTTTTCTTTCAGCGTCATGGACGCCAGTAACTCTTTCAATCGGTTATTATCCATCGTAAGGCCTCTCTTCCGGATTACACCCATTCGAGGGCGGGCAAAATGTCCTTTTGGAGCTCGCACATTTCGTCGATCATCGCGCAGGCCTGATAATAAGTTGGCGCGCTTGGATCGAGCAGAATCGCTTGCAGCAGCTTCGTCTTCGACTTTTCAACGAACGCTTCGAGCAGCAGCTTGTGAATGGTGCCTTGAATGTGAATCGTGCCAATCACCGCCGTCGGCAGGTCAACGGTCATCGGCTTCAGTGCGATACCTTGCCCGTTGACGAACGCCTGCGTCTCAACCACCATATCGTCGGGAAGACCGCGGATAGCGCCGTTGTTCGGCAAGTTCACGGAATTGATCTGCACCTCGTCATCGAAAAAGATCGCCTCAATGATCGGAATGGCGTATTCGTTGCTCGGACTAACTTTTTCTTTATCGAACGTGTAAGCTTGTTTAACCCAGCTTTCCTGCGATTGCACACTGTCGAACAGTCCTTTGTCCAGGCTGCTGCCGCTCGCAGCATAGACAAAATCCGGCGTTCTCGAGCCTTCCTTCCACAGCTGCTCCCGAATCGGATTATAGCGATACTGCAGCGACAGCCCTGCATAAAAATCGTCTGCATAAGATACGTATTCACCGGAATGGTTCGTCCCCGGGTATGGATAATAGCCGTAAATGTGATACATCGCTCTTGACAGCCCGATATGATCGAACTGTGCCAGGCGATTAGCTTTGCTCTCTTTTTCGCGGAACAACGGATACAGATCTTCACCCGTCTTCTTGTCCCAAATCTTCGTAAAGAAGCCGAAGTGGTTCAAGCCGCCGCCTTCGATGCCGATTTCTTCCGGCTTCCGCTCCAGAAACTCGCACAATTGATGAATGCCCATATCCAAACCGTGGCAGAGGCCCACAATCTTAATGGAAGTCAACTTGGAAATGGCCTCAACCAATTTTGCTTCCGGATTCGTGTAGTTAATGAACCAGGCGTCCGGGCATACTTTTTCCATCGTCCGGGCAATTTCGAGCATGGGCCCAAGATTGCGGAGCGTATGGAACATCGATCCGGGTCCGCCGTTCTCCCCGTAGATTTGCTTGCTGCCGAAGCGGCGTGGAATGTGGAAATCCTGAGACCAGTAGAAGTAACGCTCCACCTCGATCGCAACAATGGCGAAGTCGGCACCCTGCAGCGCTTGCTCCAGATTCGTCGTCTGCCAGATTGAAGCCGGATGGGAAAAAGAATCAAACATTTCCTTCGCATATCGATACGTCCGGTTGACGTTCTCCTCGCTAATATCCATGAGTGCGATTTCAAGTTCCGCTTCGTTTCTGAGCCGTGGAGACAGAACGATATCCTGCAGGGCTCCCAAGGCGAACGAGACGCTTCCCGCTCCGATTAACGCAATCTTCATCTTTTTCATCGTTAAACAACTCCTTTGTGATCTATTCTTTCAAAGCACCCACCATGACGCCTGAAATAATCTTGCGTTGGAAGATGATGTAAGCCAGCGCAGCCGGAAGGGCCGAAACAACGGCAGCCGTGGCAATCATGGGATAATCCATGGTGAACTTGGTTTGAAAATAATTTAGTCCGACCGGCAGCGTTCTCAATGCGTCATTCTGGATCAAAATGGTCGGAAGCATAAAGTTGTTCCATGTTCCGATTGCCGTAAACACGATGAGGGATACCATGGGTGGATACAGCATCGGCATGATAATATGATACAAATTTTTCGCTTCAGTCGAGCCGTCGATCCGGGCTGATTCCAACAGGGCATAAGGGATGTCTTTCATAAACCCTCTCAGCAGAAAAATGGAGAACGGAATATTCATCGCGATTTGCGGCAGAATGAGTGCCCAAATCGTATTCAGCAAGCCCATGGACCTTAAATTGTTGAACAACGGAATGATGATCAAATCCAAAGGAACCGTTAATCCCCAGAGGACGATCAGGAAAAATATGCTCTTGCCCCTGAATTTCATGAACGCAAATGGATAAGCGCCGAGCATAGACAACAAGACGACCAACACAACGACCACGACGGTAACGATGACGCTATTCTTATAATAGGTAAGAAAATTGCCGACTTCCCAGATACGAGAATAATTCTCCCAATGGAAAACATGCGGCAGCGCTAAGGGGCCGTCCATGTTGATATCGTTCATCGTTTTTAGTGATGTGCTGATGACGAGCAGAAACGGAGCGACCGTCAACAGCGCCGTGCAGATCATGAAGGCATAGACAAGTGTGCGTCGCAAAAGCAAAGATCGGGTCATATTCATCAGCTTTGATCCCTTTCTCTCATCCAAATGATGGTTCTCGAAACGATGAGAATAAATAACGTCATAATAATGGAAGCGGCCGCTGCAAACCCCAACCGATTGACAATAAAGCCTTGCGTGTAGACATAATAGGAAATGACGTACGAGCTGTATCCCGGTCCGCCTTTGGTGGTGGCCATAACGATGTCAAACACGCTGAAGGAACTGATCGTCATCAGGATGATGACCGTCGTCATCGTTTGCCGCAGACCGGGAATGGTGACGTTCCAGAACTGGCCCCAAGCGCTGCAGCCGTCAATATTTGCGGCGTCGTACAATTGCGAATCCACGCTCTGCAGTGCTGCAGTGAAGAGCATCGTTGTATAGCCGAAGCTGCCCCATACGAAAATGACAAACAGAGCGTACATGACAAGATCAGGATTACCAAGCCAGCCGGTCATCGGCCGTGCGATGCCGAGATGATCCAGAATCGTGGACAGCGGACCAAAGCTTGGATCGTAAATCCACTTCCAGATCACCGCTGCAATAACGGAAGAGATAATCTGTGGGAAGAAAAAGCCCATTTGGAACCACTTCGTGAATCGGATATTCCCACGAACAAGCAAATTAGCAAAAATAAGACCCAGTCCGACGGGAATCGTCGCGCCGCCAACGACCCACAGCAGCGTGTTCTTGATCGCCTGCAAGAACATAGGCTCGTCGGTAAACAGATGAATATAATTTTGTAATCCGATAAACTTCTTCGGACTAATCCCATCCCAGTTCGTCATGCTGATATAAACCGTTTGCAGCGCCGGCCAAATCATGAAGAGAGCCAGCATGGCAAATGCCGGCAGAAGGAACAAGTACGCCAGCGGATTGGTCTTCTCGGCTCCTCTTCGTCTGAACGTACGCCTTTGCTGGGGCATGGCTTCTTGTCTCACTAAGATCACCTCAATCTTGCGGGATGGATACCCCTTAACCCAGACGGGTTAAAGGGCATCTTGTCATAATTTCATTGTGCCTACTGTCCTTGAGCTGCCTCGGTCAGCTTGTTGTACTCCTGCTTAATCTCATTCCATGCCTTCTCAGGTGTGGTTTTCTGGAAGTACATTAACTGCATTTGTTTGTTGATAATATCGAGCAGTCCCGGAACGGCATTGTCGAGGTAGTAGCCCAGTTGAGTGCCTTCAATGGCCTGATCGAAGTCTCTCTTCAAGTCGGAAGCCTCAACCCCAGACATGTCTGCTTTGATCGTTGGTGTCATACCGCCTTCATACCAAAGCTTGACGACATCCGGGTTCATGAACGTGTCTATGAAATCCAGTGCCGCTTGCTTTTTTTCACCGCTTAGATTGGCGTTCAGCGCCCATCCGCCATCTGTTGGATTTACGATCCGGTGTTCCTTGCTGTTCACATCTTGCTGAGGGAAGGCAAATGCTCCGATCGGCATCTTTGTGTCATCAAAAGTCGGGATGACCCAGTTGCCACTGAGGACCATCGCGGACTGTCCCTTCGCAAAATAGGTCGGCACCGCCGTGTCGTCGATTGACGCGTCTTCCTTCCGAAAATATCCGCTTTTATCCCATTCGTTAATTTGGCTCAGCGCTACCGTAAACGCTTGCTCGAACTTAGGCGTAATACCTTGCTGGAAGTAGAACTTATTGATATCGTCCACCGGCACCTGGTTATACAGCATGTGGAACACTGCCCATATTTTCGTTCTATTGGTCATACCGCCATTCTCCAATGGAATGTATCCGGCTTCCTTGACCTTGGCCAGAATCGCGTTAAATTCGTCCACCGTCTTCGGCGGCGTCAAATTCAGCTTCGAAAAAATGTCTTTGTTGTAGTAAACAACGATGGGAGCATTCGCAAACGGAACGCTGTAGTACTTGCCCGGCGTCCTGGCGTTTTGGAAGTCAATCGCTCCGTTTACTTCTTTGTCGATCCAGCCTCGGCTCTTTATATCGTCAGTAATGTCCATCAAATAATTATTTTTCTGCAGCATCTGCTGCATGGTATCGTCGACGTAGACGATATCCTGACCTGCGCCGGAATTGAAGGACAGCTTTAGGTTTTGCGTATATTCAGACCATGGACTAGGGTTGTATTCAATGGTGACGTCGGGATGTGTCTTGTTGAAGATCTTGATCGTTTCATTCATGATATTGACCCGGGCCTCGTCGGTCATGGAGGAAGTGACGTTCAACGTAATTTTGCCTGAACCGGATGAGCCGCCGGAAGAAGACCCAGCCGAATTTCCCCCATTGGAACCGCAACCAAAAAGGCTGACAATCATGACGGTCAAACTGACGAATAAAAGACTCGCTTTCATTTTAGACATTGGAATGCCCCCTCTTCTCATCTCTAAAATAGTTTACTGCCTAGCCGTGGGGTTCGCTTTTCAGCGAACCAACGCTGCGGCTGCCTCGTCCATGTAGACGTAGACATTGGGATGGCGCTGCAGAACCGTGACCGGTATCTCGCTCGTCACCTCGTGCTTAAGAGCCTTTCTCATGATATCCGCTTTTTTGTCTCCGTCCGCGATTAGAATCACAGTACCGGCCTGCATTAGATGTTTGATCCCGAGTGTAATGCCCTTTTGGACGTCCTTCTGATCCGGAAAGTATTTCACAGAAACCTGCTTCGTAGTAGAGTCGAGGTCCGTCACATACGAATACCCTTCAAAGTCGGCATAGGGTTCGTTAAAGCCCAAATGACCGTTCAATCCAACGCCGAGCAGTAATAAATCAATCGTTCCGTGTGCCCCGATGAATTCGTCCATCGCCTTGCATTCCGCTTCCAGATCATTGCTGGTCCCGTTAAAGAAATGGATATTTTGCTCCTTAATTCCGCAAGGTTCAAATAAATGGCGGTCCATCGTCTCCCGACAGCTTCCTTCATCCGAAGCTCCTAGGCCAACCCATTCGTCCAGACTGATAAATTTGCACTGATCAAGGCTTAGCCTTCCCTGGTGCACCGCTTCTACCAAACAGGAGAACGTGCCGAGCGGAGTATTGCCGGCAGCAAAGCAAACCAGCAAGTCAGGTTTTTGCCTGATTTGATGAATAATCATTTCGGCGGCTTGTGACGACATTTCATGATAATTGCGTGCGATATGCGTTTTCATGCCAATCCCCCCTGTTTAAATCCATACCTGCTTTTTCAAATGCTAGCGCGACTGCTCCGATGGCCCCTGCTTCTTCCCCGATGGAAGTCAATTCGATCGAAGTGGGAATCGGCGTCAAGCTCGACACCGTTGAGCGAATAAGTTCGAGCACCGGTTCCAACGATTGTGAGACTCCACCGCAAAGAATGACCTTCTGGGGATTAAGCAGACTCACCATGTTGGCAATCCCGATCGACAAATCTGTCACGAACTGTTGGACGATCCCTTTCGACTTCTCGTCACCGCGGGCGTATTGCTCGAATAGTTCATGAGGCAACGCACCGTATTGTGATAAGGCAACTCCTGAGATCTTCTTCTCAAATTGGCCGAAATCGCCGAAAGCGTTAACACGATCACCGAGCATGTCCTGCTCGACAACCAAATACGCGACTTCCCCGGCCATATGGTTGCTGCCCTTCACCAGCGATCCGTTCGCAATGATCGCACTGCCCACGCCCGTTCCGATCGCTACGACGACAAAATCTTCCGAGTTTTTCGCTGAGCCAAGCCACTTCTCGCCAAGTGCTGTACAATTGACATCGTTGTCAACGAAAATCGGCTTGTCGAAGTACCGCTGCATACATTCCCGAAACGGTACATGATCCCACTGCAGCGCAGGCGCCTCAATCACGCTGCCTTCCTCGCTGTTGGTAATGCCCGGAACCCCGAAGCCCATGGCGGCCACTTGATCCAGAGAGATGCCGGCGGCGCGCAGACTTTCCTTGATATGCTCAGAAATAACATCAAATTCGCCGCTGGTGTTCACTTTTTTCCTGTGTACGATATCGCCGGCTTGGTTAGCGATCAGAATCATGATCTTCGTTCCGCCGATATCGACTCCGACACCGTATAACTGTTCAGCTTGAGACAGCTGTGCATTGTTCCTTTTCACTGTTTAATCACTCTGTCGGCACCCCAGTTTCCGCTGTTTTAAGTTAGTTTGTTCTGTGTACGTACTAACTAAAACGAATAATAAACCGATTTCATAGGGATGTCAATAAAAAAATGCGGTTGGTTCTACATTCGAACCAACCGCATGATGAATTAAGTTTGTGAGCAAACCGCTCCTAAATAACGTTTTGTTCCTGATCAAAGGCGTAAGCGATAACACCAAGGACTCCAGCTTCTACACCCATTTGTGAAGTCTCTACTGTCGTTCGAATCGGGGTCATCCGGTCAACGGTGGAACGGATTTCGGCTAACACGGGCTCCAGATACCCGGCCATTTCGCCTCCAAGAATCACTTTCTCGGGGTTAAGCAGGCTGACCATGTTGGCGATCCCGATCGATAGGTGTGTAACGAAATGGCTAACCGTTTGAACGGATTGGGGATCATCTTGTGCATAGGCACGGAAAAGAGCCTGGACCGAGCTCTCGTCATCAGCGAGCGATTTGCCCGAAACCTTTTTCTCAAAGACCCCGAATTGTCCAGCTACATTCACCTGATTCCGCATGACGTCTTCTTCTTGGATCAGATATGCGATTTCTCCGGCCATGAAATCCTTGCCATGCACCAGGTTGCCATTCGCGACAATCGCGCTGCCGACACCCGAGCCCATTCCGATCGAGATGTAGATAAAATTCTCCAGGTCCTTGGCCCCGCCGACCCAACGTTCACCAAGAGCCGCGCAGTTCACGTCGTTGTTTGCGTAGACGGGCTTGGCCAAGTATTTTTTCATTTCGTCGACAAAGGCAACATCCTTCCAGCCAAGCTCTGGCGCATCCACAATGATTCCTTTTTTACTGTTGGTAAGACCCGGAATACAGAATCCAATGGCTATCACTTTATCCATCGATATAGACGCTTTATCTAAACTCGCTAGGATGCACTCATAGATTGTCTTAAAGTCGTTGCCTAAGTCCGATCGATCTTTCCATACCATGTTCCCATCCAAATCCGTGATGCAGATAAACAGCCCGTCCGCCATCAGCTCGACGCCAATCCCGAAACCGGATTTCGGATTAAATTCGAGCTCGATCGCCCTTCTCCCGCCTTCCCTGGTTGATGACCCGAGACCGGTTTCCACCACGAATTTCTTTGCGATTAATTCGTCGACGATGGACGAAACTGTCGAACGGCTGAAATTGAGACGCTGTGCGACTTTAGCACGGCTGATGGGCTGCTGGGAGCGTATCGTTTCGAGTACGAGATCCCTATTAATTTTTTTTAAAAGCTCCAAGTTTCCTTTTCTCACAATCCCATTCTCCCTGCATTAGGTTTAAGCCTAATGTAATCGATAGGATTAAACCCGTCAAATGGACAGATCTGCAGGGATATTATTTTTTTGCTCCGTTTTCACACGGACAATTCAAATAGGGATGCAGGCGACGCCTTCCTGTTTCGTCTTTCGGAATCCCAAAGGCGAGGAGGCATCGGATTTTGCTGGTCCAGTCCTTGTTTCGTTATCTACGGTTCAGAGCGATGCGAGATAGAAGAACGTCTGGATATTACCCGTAACCCAACTAAAATAAAAAGCCTGATCCATTAAGGATCAGGCAACTCGTCCCAGCCGGAATGTGGCGCGCTATCTGCAAAGTCGTTGTACCCCCATCGATGAAAATGGATTCTCCAAGTCGAATTGCTGCTGCCTTACTTCCGATTCGCATTTTCTTTACCGTTAATATACCTGAGCGTTCCTGTATCGTGATGCCCTTTCCCTCAAAGATCGCCCCGCCATACGTCCTTCTAACGCTTCTGGATTCCTCTAACTTCTCTAAGTCACGGCGGGGTGGGCCGCTTATGCTTTTGCCCGGAGGATCATTATTTCATGCGCGCTTCGTAATCTGCGGAAGGAAGTTCCATTTCATCCTCTTCGATGACAGGTATTCTTACGATCGATGGATCAGTAAAAACGTCAAATTCGTCTCGACTCGTGCTAGAAAACTCTGACACTACCGCTCCTTCCGGTCCTGCCTGAAACCAATGCTTCATTCCCGATGGAATCGTGTATTGCTCACCAGGACGGAGAACAATCTCGTGAAACACCGTATATACAGGTTCGCTTCCTTTGGGAACGACCGCATGAATGCTACTCATCGGTGTTCCCTCCACGTACAAGTAAACAGTTCCCCATCTGCATCGGAACGTCTCCATTTTGCCAGGTTCCCCGTTCACTGGGGGATGAAGATGCTCAGGACATGTCTGTTTTGGGAAAAGCGCCAACTCCTTCGCGCAATAACGCTCCGTATTAACATAAGTGACAATCTCCAGGCCCTGAAGATCGAGGTTTCCAAGTCCGAAGCCTGCGATTTCGATACCTTCCCGCTCCTCTTCCGTCAAAACGATTCCCGCACGACCAAATAATTCAGCCGCACGCGCCTGTGCTTGTTTGAACTCACTTCGTTTCAGATTCATCTTTTAACCCCCTTCATTCATGATTCTGTTCATAAAGTCGCAGCCCCTGTAAATCTAAAATACGCCAATCATCAAGCGGGATCATTTGGCCGCTCTGTGGCCAACCCTCATGAATTCTGCTCAGAACATCCTTCCAGGACCGCATGCCGCTTACCGCATCTGCTCGCTCCACATTGCATGCTCCGACACCGACGGCTCCCAGCATCGTATTTTCGATGGTAAGCCTGTTCATCACTCCAACCAGAAACCCTGCGATTGTACAATCCCCCGCACCTGTTGTTCCGACAGCCTCGACCTGAAAGCAGGGAACGAGAAGCTCGCGATTCATCCAATTATCCGTACACGAAGGCGCACATGCTCCCATCGCGGAAAGCCGTTCAGTGTCGTTGGAAGTACGGATGTAGAGACCATATTCGCCCAGCTTAAAACCGACTACGGCAGCACCCATCCCCAACAGTTCTTCTGCCATCGATGACAACATCGAACCGTCTGCACAGGATAAAAGATCTTTCCCTGCGTATTCCCGCACCATTTTTTGATAGATCTCAGGATGAAGCATGAACAAAATTTCTTCATAGCTAGGCAGAAATATATCCACAAAAGGGAGCACGTCAGTGAGAATCTTACGCCAATCGGCTCGACCAGCAGGCGATGCCGGGTCAGGCATGGCGGTATCAAGCGACACCGTTGCTCCGAGGGCCTTGATCTTTGATAGAAGTCTAACAAGCTCCTTCCCGTTGTTCTCGAACATTTGACGCATCAGCGGAGGATAGCCGAAATGAAACAACTTGGTTCCCTCCAACAGATCCGTTTGTATATCTTCCGCGCAAAATGTATCGTTCGCTCCCGTTGCGTGAAGGAATACTCGGTCTACACCTGGAGGGCTTATTACGACAGTATACGAACTTATTTCTCCTGGAGTAAGGATCATCCCTTCCGTCAGAGCGCTACTATATTCCGAAAGCCCATCCAATATCGCCTTTCCAAAAAGGTCATCCCCTACTTTCCCCATCAATTGAACCGCAAACCCAAGCCGGTGAAGAGCCAGTCCGGTATTGGAGACCGCTCCGCCTGTAGACATCAATGCAGGACCGATGGCCGTCAGCCTCCCAGGTACAAGCAGATCGCCAAGCCCATTCGCAAGACCCGAAATCTCGGGGATGACATCCAAGCAAATATGTCCGGCTACTACAAAATCAGCCGAAACTTTCTTCACCTTAACCCCCCCAATCTAACATTACTGTTTCACCAGTGCGCTCCGACTCGAGCGCAGCTGTAAAGATGCGATGGCTTCCTTCCGCCTCTTCAGGTGTGGCACAGTAGAAAGGCTGCCGCATATCGCCCCGGTGAGCCAACTCATCACAGAAAGCGGCCCACATCTGCAGAATCGAATCAGAGAAACCAAATTCGAATATTCCGCCCGTAATGGTGGAGTAAGCGGATTTGTAAGGCGCATCGACGATATGCCAGGCCTGCTGTTCTCCCGGCTCATAAGGGAGGGATGCAACTTGCTTGGGATTTTTGGTCGTAAACTCAGCTGAAAACGCCGTGCCCTGGATACGAATAAACCAGGTGTTTGCATGCCCCGGTGCAATACGTTTTGTAGAAAGGAGCATCGGAAACTGCTGGCTGTCCGTCTTCACTTCACATGCAAGTAGCGCATTGTCCCACGTCTCGCAAGGTGCAGCTCCGCCTTTGCCATCCGGCCGTTCAGGTATGATCTTGGACAATAACGCTCGAACGTTCGAAGGCTTCCACCCGAATCGTAGGGGAAGATGAAGAACATGCATACCCAAATCGCCCATGCAGCCATACTCGCCGTTACTGGAGATTCTTCTTTTCCAATTAATGGGTTTCGTCGGATCCAAGTCGCTGGAATGCCAGAAACCCGCTTCGACTTCAATAATGCGTCCGAATTTCCCCTCATTTACCCATTCGACAACTTGCTGCGCCCCGGGGAAGAAAGGGAACTCCGACGAGCAGCGTACTATAACGTCCGGATTGTCATTAAGCGCCTTTTGGATGGCGGCGTTCGCATGGCGGTCGATTCCGAACGGCTTTTCGCCTAACAGGTGTTTGCCAGCCTTAATGATATCGATATAGATTTGCTCATGAAGATTGTGCGGTACTGCGCAGTAAACTGCTTCAAGCGACGAATCCGCCAGCAATTCCCGATAGTCTGTATACACATGCTCTACGCTCGGAACTTGATGCCTGAACCATTGAGTTGCAGCCGGATTAGCGTCACAAACTGCCACGATTCGCGGCTCGAAATCCACATCCACGAGATGACACCATCTTGCTGCTGCGCTAGCGAATTCCTTGCCCATAAGACCGCAACCAATAACGCCGAAACGAATGATCTTTTTCTCCATTAAGCCTGGTCCCCTTTCAAAATCGCAAGTGCCTGTTCGGCTCCCGCTCCCTCATGGACAATCGCCATTAATGCAGAAGTCATAGCGGCTGGATTCGGGTGTTGGATGACATTGCGACCGTATACGATCCCAGAAGCACCTTGCTTCATCAATTCTACGGTGCGGTACATAATTTCTTCATCACTGGCGCGGCCCCCGCCTCGAACCAGTACCGGAACCCCAGAAGCAATCTCAATTACCCGGTGGTATTCCCTCACATCATCGCACGGGTCCGCCTTTATGACGTCTGCACCAAGCTCCACTGCCTGGCGGACTAAAGGCATGATTTTATTAAGATCGCCATCCACCATGTATGCGCCTTTCACTTCATTCGGCTGCATGACCAACGGCTCGACCATTAGTGGCATCCCGTATTTCTCACATTCTGTTTTAAGCTGTGCAATATTACGCACGCACTGATGATGCAGTTCCGGTTGATTCGGTAATAGCAGCAAATTGACACATACCGCGACGGCATCCAGAACCACCGCTTGTTCGATTGCTCGGTCAATCAACTCGCTGAACAGAAACCGCGGAAGGGAGCCTCCATAAATATTGGCCACATCCGTTCTTAGAACGAGCCCTGGCTTATGTTTGCCGGGAATATCTTGAAGCAGCTTTGCTTGACCTGCACTTAATTGAACGCAGTCCGGTCCAGCTTTTACAATTGTCTCAACGGCTTGCTTCATATTCTCAATGCCTGATAAAAAAGAACATTCATTAAAAAAGCCATGATCGATTGCAACATCGAAGCATTTTCCTTGCTCACTAAACATACGATTCAATCTAGCTTTTGTCGACACCACTGAATCATCACTCCCACCAAGGAATTGTTTATTTATAACACTAAAATGTTATTTTCAAACACAATTTTAAAGTAAACTCTCACATCTGTCTATATATCTCTGCGAATTTTTCCTCCCTTTGATAAATGCAACCATCTGACGAGACGTTCATCATAGGATGATCTGGCAGATTTCGCTTAAGATCTCCCGTCATGATTATTTGTCATGCAGAAGCCCTTTCGGCCGAAATTTACGGTGAAAGGGCTTCTGCATTTATTCATAGTATTGGGGAGGGTCTTCTACGAAGTACTCGTCTTCAGCGTAAAATAACCGACAATAGCCTCATAGGGAGCAGGATGCTGCGTTTCGAGCAAATTTTCCACCGGAGGATTCGTCAGCAGAAAAGCGGCACCCTATCCTGCTCAGCCCGCCGGCCGCATGGCGTTTTTTATGGCTGTAATAAACTCAGAAGCTCTTTCAACTTAGAAGCGAATTCCTCATTCAGCTTTTTGCCGCTTAGTGCCTGAATCTCCTGAAGCAAAGGCCTGATGTTCGGTTCCTCCCCGTTCACCTTCGCGAGTAAGCTTTGCAGAATGCCATGTCCGTCAATCCACCCTTGCTCGTATGCATACTTCAACAATGCAGGCAGGTCCTCCCAGCCGAACGCCACAGTCAGCGTCGCCGACGTGCTTGAGCGGTTCCCTGCGCGGTCGGCCGCTTCCGCTTCGAGGCGGTGCTCACCCGGCATTAACGATAAAGGAGAAACCTCATGCGGACTCGCGACCTCCGTGCCATCCAATCGAAGCAGAGCGCTATCGACACCGCTTTCGGCATCCTCGGCTTCCACGGCCAAAGTCGCCGCCTCCAGCAAAGTCACGCTCTCTGGCGCGACGATGCGCAGGGAAGGAGCCGTTTCGTCCGGCGCCGCGGGAGGCACGTCGTTGATAAAGACGAACGAATCGTACAGCGACGTATTCTTCGAATCGGCCGTTCCCTTCGTCCATTGAATGAAGTCGTCGCGTCCGTTCTGCAGGTCCGCGTCGTTCACCGCCACGTTCAGGCCGATATGACCGCCAATGGATGGCTGCAAATGACCGACATAAGTGGACGGAATCTTGAGTTCGTAGAATGTCCGTTTCGCCTTTTCGTCCCGGACGGCAGCGAAAGGCGTCTTGCCGCTGATGTCGCCGTTCGGATTAGGAAGCGAAGAGCTGAAGATATTCGTCAGCAAGGTGCCCGTGTCCGTCAGCCCGAAGCCCCATTCGACGTCGTCCGGCCCATAAGGCGCTTCGCGATTATTCAGAGGGTCGAGGCTGATCTGCACGGAATCGTTCTTCCATAAGTTCGCCGCGTTCTCCGACTGCTTATGGATGTTGTCACCGACGGAGAGCGCCAGCAGAAGGCCGTCGTCCTCCCACTTCGCGTAAGCCGCCGCTTCGAGATTGTCCGGATCGTGGTAGCCGCTCGCATTCTGCGTCTTATATCGCAGGTGGATGGGATACGCGTCCTGCCAATCGATCAAGTCGCCGTCGATCGTCACACCCGTTGCCTTCTGAATCAGAATGAAGTCAAGCGGCATCGCCCCATCGCGGAAGAGCGTCTTTCCGCTGGCGGCATCTTCGACCTTCACGTCGACCAGGTACTCGTTGTACGGCCTGCGCTCGTGGTCCGTCCAGACAAAATCAAGGCTTAAGACGTCGCCCTTCTTCAACCCACTGAACGTATTGCCCGCAACCGGGGCGAGCGGAACACCATCCGGTCCGACGACCGTCACGCCGCCTGACTTCGCGGCCGACGAGGTGCCCGTCAGCTTCACCGTAACCGTCTCAAGCTCATCAATCGTCTTCGTGACGGGAGCAAGCCGCACGCCGATGCCGTCCTCCACGGTCAACTGGGCTTTCTTCGTCTCGAAGACAGCGCCGTCCGCCAGCAGGTCGAAGCCGATATCAACCCTTCCGTTGACCGCGTCTTCCGGAACGATCACCGTAAGGACGGCATCCTCCGTTCCCCAAGCGGGGACTGTCATCGCGATCGATTGAGGCTCGGTCTGGGAAGCGTCCCAACCGTCCGGCAGTTGCGTCTGCACCGTCACTTCCCTGGCAACGTCGGTATCGTTGAACAAGGAAATCGTGAAGGAGTTCGGGGACCCCGCCTCTCCGCTCGCCTGCGTAGGCACGAGATTGGAGCCGACGCCGACGAACTTCGGCTTCTCGGAGGCGACTATCGCTTCAGTTGCTGCCGCGAACTCCCGCGCCAGCAGGTTGTACGCGTAGCTGTCCGCGTAATCGCCCCTTGCACGCGTCGCTTCCGCCAGCCTGCCGTACCGGTTCATCCGCAGCACCGCTGAAGCGGAGACAGGCATAACGTTGTCGGTTCCTTTGCGATTCTCAAATGCTGAGGTCGCAGCCGTCGTAGCCGGCTCGTAGTCAAGAGAGTTCGCCGTTGCGGCTCCCGACTCCGCTTTGGCATACGCCAAAGCGACAGATGCGTTCTCTGCCAGATTGTACAGCGCTTCCAAAGCGACGTATCCCGCAGCCACCGCGACCGAACCGTCCCCGATCTGCCCGGCTCCTTGGGCCATCAACTCGTAAATCTCGCCTACCGCGGACTCTAGAGCCGCATCGGACAGTCCGCCGCCGCTAATCCCCGGCTCGAATGCCGCCGCCAACGAGGTAAGTGCCGCGAGGTCGCCATCCACGATGTTGCCGTTCGCCCCCGTCCGCAGCGCCTCCAGCTTGCCGGCTGCTTCGGCTTGCTTGGATGCGAGTAGCTGCGATGCGGCCTCATAGACGAATTTTTCCGGCAACCCCGTCAAGTAGACGGGCGAGCCGCTGATCGTTAACGACACGTTTCCAGAAGTCGGGAGCGGGATCGACACGCCGTTAATGTCCTTCGCCGTCATTCCCGCGGCTGCGATGGGAAGCGTTAGAACGCTTGTTGGCGGCCGAACGTCGGGATCGTCCTTGTGGTCGGTTTTCCTCCAGGCAGCCAGAACCGGTTCCCCATCCTCCAAGAACAACTGGACGGACACGTTCGGATCTCCCGCATCCCAAGTGCCGAGGTACCTCGCCCGCTCCAGGGAGGTCATAAGCTGATTCACCGCCGCGTACGCCAGCTTCGGCCGCCCGTCGTTGTCCGTGATGCCCCAGAAGATGTCGTAGTAGCGGTCATCCGTTCCGTCGTTCTTGTAATCGTAATACTCGTAAGCCTTCACCTGATCGAGCGTCAGGTAAGTCAGGAAAGCCCGCACGATGTAATCCCGCTGCGTCTCCTCGGTTACCGACGGGTAGCCGGCCTTCGCCGTCGGCCATCCGCCTTCCGTCAGATAATAGTCCTTCCAGCCGCCGTACGCGTTAACTTTATCCTTGACGCCGTCAATCAGGTTGGGCAAGTTGTCGTCAGGCATCGAGTTGTACACGTACGGATGGAACGAATACGCATCGGCGAAGTCGTAGGAGCCGAGCGCCAGCTCCTTCGGCAGCACGCTAAGCACGCTCGACGTATGGTCTCCTGCGAGCAGCATTGCATCGGGATCGGCTTTTTTCATATTCAGGTAGGCGATCTTCTGCAATTGGACGAACTCCTCGGGGATATACGGCTGGGCGAAAATCTCCGGCTCGTTCGGCATCTCCCACTGTCTTATCTGTCCCTTGTAGCGATCCACTGTACGGTAGACGAAATCCCCCATCGCCCGAAGCGCGGTCGAGGTATTCGTAATCCCGCTCTGATAATATGCGTTCTGATCGATGCCGAGCACGGTGATCTGGTTGAAGCCGTAATCGAACAGCTTATTCAGGAACAAGTCGGTCCCGGCGTAATCGTAAACCGCGTTGCCTGAAGCGTCCTTCACGTTCTTGTCGACGTCCGCCCAGGAGATGCCGGAGCGATGGTGCTTGGCTCCAAGCTTGCGTGCTCCGTCGATAATGTCGTCCCGCCAATTAAGCGCGTAATGCGTGTTCAGCCCAAACTTACTCTCGTTATCGAGATCGAGGGGGGCGCCCTCCGTTCCTGCTTGACCGATGATCGCCACTCGCATCTGCTTGGCTAGAGCCGGCATCGACTTCCCGTCAAGCGTAAAGTTCGACTTCACCTCATAGGTGCCGATCGAGCTTAAACCCGGCCCGAATGACAGCGTATCGTTCAGCTTCTCGTAGGCATCGAGATCGTATGACTTCGTCCCAGAAACGACCGCCCGGAGATCACCATCGGCGCGGCTGACCTCATAGTCGATCTGAAGCTCGTGCGCCGCCGCTCCGGCATCGATCGCCAGATCCAAACCCGGATTCTCGCCCGTCAGGTAGATGCCCGAATAATCTCCCGCCGGCTGCAGATCGATAACGTAAGGCAGCGGCAGAGGCTCGATAGAGAAATCGTCGATCATCAGATTAATGCCCCCGACGACGTTCCATTGGAAGTAGCCCTTGACCGGCGCCAGCGGGTCGGAATCTTCGCCGCTGGCGATCTCGACTCCGTCGATCAGAAGCTTGTGAGTGATGCCGCTAATGCGAAGCTCGTACTCGTGCCAGCCCCCGAGCAGCGACTGCACATAGTTCGCGATCGGATAGTTGCCTCCGAGCGTCGTCTTCCGCATCAGAAAATACTTCGAATTGTGCGTTGCCCACTCCATCACGTTGTTGTTCGCGTCATCCGCCGCGCGATAGCGAAGGCGCCATGTATTTTGCGCCGCGGTACTCGTGCGCTCGTACTTCGCTTTGAACTTGACAATGAAGTTGTCCGCGTTGCGGTATTCCGGCAGGTTCAGCTTGGCGCTCCCCGAACCGTTGAGATTAAACACTTTGTTGCCGTCTTCAAGTTGTATGATTTTGGCGCTTCCGCCTGTCGTCCAGCCAGCCGGAGCGGCGTTCGCCGTTTCGCCTTCGAAGTTGTTCGCATACGCAGGCATCGCCGCGATCGGTACGACCAACTCGCCGGTTACCGGATAACGGGCTATTCCGCCCGCGCCATCCTCCGCCGTCAAGTAATAACGGATGGACGTCGCCCGGTTCGTTCCGGGAACCGTTCCCAAGAAGACGCCGGCTCCCCCCGGCGTTGCCGCCAACTCCCGGTCCGCCTCTTCATCCCCGTAGCCGTAGTGGATCGCGGCGGTCGATTCGGGAGTGGCGCCCGTGAGCGAGAAGGAGATCGGCAGGTCGGCGAAGTAAGGGACGCCCGAAACAGGCGTATGTACGATCGAGAGATCGCCGCCAGCCGGCTCATCGGCCGGAAGCACCTCTACCCGATCGACGCTTAGGCTGACAGTCGATCCAACACTTCGGAGAGCGAAGCCAACGCCGCCCGAGACGAGTGAAGAGTCGGAGAACGTCGAGATGGTCTTCCCGTCTATGGAGAGGGTGAATTGCGACCCGCGAATGTTCAGCCGATAGTCGTGGCGGTCCGCCAGATCGAATCCCGGCAGAACAGCCGCGATATCGACGGAGCTGCCAACCTGCGAACTTGCCGAAGAATTGGGATACTTCCAAAGCTCGACCCAATGCCCGGTCTTGAATTCTAAAAAGTAATAGCTCGTTCCCGACGAGTAGCGGAACATGACACGGAAGCGATCACCTTGGGCATCGAAGGCCATTGCGTAATCGGTGGAACTATACGGCAACGAGGAGGCTTTGACGACCGCACGTTGCGGGGATGTCGATGTCGTCATCCCCGCCAGCTTCGCCGCGGCTCCTGAGCCTTGAATCTGCCATGCCGCGCTGCCAAACAGATCCCATCGCGTCAACCCGCCGTCGAAGTCGTCCGAGAACAGCAGAGCCGCCTCTTCCGCGGAGGCCGCGGACACCTTAATGCCAGGAAGTCCTGGCCAGCCTTGTACTAATAGAGCCGCAATCAAAAGTAGGGCAACAAACCGAAAAGGGCTGCTCATTCTGAATTCCCTCCTTGAATGAACAACAAGCACCTCTCTGACGTTCCGGAATAACCGGATCGCCAGAGAGGTTGCTGTCGTTCTATTGATTACCTGCCTGCTTTTTTCTGGATCGAAGCTTCAAGCTCACTCAGGATTTGTTCGCCGCCTTGAGGTCTCTACTTCTTGATGAAGTCGTCGAACTTGTTGAAATCACCGCCCATTATGATCTGCGTGAACACCGAATCTCTCAACATGTTCAGTTCGGTCTGCTTGGCGATCTTGGTTGGGGAGTCCAGATCGTTGGAGGCGAATCGCCCCTCCTCCAAACCTCTCTTTTTTAGAAGACTCGCTTTCCCGAAATCAACGGAACTCCTGGCGATTCCTTGTTTACCGGATGCCGATCAACCTGAAAGCGATTACATAACTAAGGGTATCGAAATCCAGCCGAGCCGAAAACCGGGGCAAAGGACGATAATACCGGGGAAAAGTCCAAATCCCAAAGAGACTCATTGCCCTCCCCCTCCTCTGCCCATTGGCAGTATTACCCGCAACAGGAGCGAGCGGAACTTCATTGGGAAAGGCGACCGTCACGACTCCAGACTTCGAGGTTGTATACGTACCCGTCCGCTACAGTCACCTTCTCGATCTCATGCGTAGGCACGAGATTGGAGTCTAGAAGCTATCCGTTCCCGCGCTCGGATCCAGGGAAGTAACCATCCAATTGGCGAAGTCGTAGACGAGCTGCTCTCCATCTTCAGTCACAGTGAATATGTGGCTGTTCTGGTCCTGCTTCAACCACGGCGTATCGAACACCTTAAACGACGAGTAAACAATCGGTGTACCGTTGATTTTGTGTGTATTGTTATATGTCGCCGAAGCTGCGTCAAAAGTGATATCCATCGTATCCCCGTTCAGAGCGTGATAGATCAGGCGAGGATTCGTCTCGTCGAGATGGCTCGCGTCAACCGATGCGTTCGTCAGAACGGCACTCTTGAACGCTGCGAAATCCGCGTATTCAGAAGCATCAGCCGTCTGAAGCACCCAGCCGTTTTTGTCCGCTTGACTTCGGAGAATGTTGTAGTTGTAAAGCAGCATTGCCGTCGGGTGCAGTTGAGCCGTCGTTTTCACCTTGTTGGAAGGGTCGGTGTTCGTCTGGTAGTACCAGGCCGCCGGCTTCACAAATTGGAAAGCGAAGTACATCGGCCCGGCGTTGACGAACGTCCAACCGCCTTGCTCCTCCTTGGCGATCATCGATCCTGTATCCGGGAATAAGGCGTTGATGTAGTTCGTCGTTGGGCTGTTCTCAAGCTTAAACACCCCTACGGCCGCTTCGCCGTCCTGCATGATCCGATGGCTCGAAGGCTGGTCATAGTTGCCGATCGGAGCTGTACCTTGGTCCGTGGACAACCGGAACAGCGGATTCGCCGCATCGGAGTGCCAGCGCAGCACGACGGGCAGGTCCTCGATCCAGTTGTCGACGCGTTCGTATTGAATCTCGGTCGCAAGTCCCCACATCGGCTTCACGAAGGCTTGGCGGTAGATTTTCATTCCGCGTCCGCTCGAGTTCTGCATCGTCGTCTTGCGGGACTGGTACTCCTTGGATGTGTTCTGTCCGATTCGGATCGCTAACTCAGGCGGCTCGTAGCTCATTCCTCTGTAGAGCACCAAACCGAGATATTCGAGGTTCGGACGGTAGAGAGATGGTGCCGAATTGTCCGACTCGCCTACCGCCTGCTGGGCGCGGTGCGCACCGAAGTAGGCCCAAGATAACGCGGTATGCTCGGCTCCCCGCCACGAAGGGTCAACCGCGGACACGGAATCACCCTTCGCTCGGCTCTCCGAGGAGATGGGGTAGCCGTCGATCCAGTCGTTCGCCCACTCGAACCACATGACGTCCATCGCCATCTTTGCTTTTTGCCGGAGGTCGGCTTCGTCCGAATACTGATAGATCGCATTTAGGCAAAAATAGGTCATAAATGTGTATTCCGGACTCTCGTATTCCGCCCACCCCTTATGCACGCCCGCTTCGATCATAGCTATCACATTCGCCTTGTTGATACTCTTTAGCGTCGTACCGGAATTGCCGTTCAGATCGACCAGATCGGGAAAATACTGCCCAACCAGATAGCCGGTCGCGTAATTGCTCATTCGCAAATTCTCCGTCTGAGCCAGCTCAGCATAAGCGTACGAAGCGAAGTAGGCCCGAACATGCTCCATCATCGCACTGCTGAATTGATCGCCGACCATGAGATAGGCGTACATCTTGGCCATTGTTTTGTACTGTTCATAATCGTAGGTCTGATACATTGCGTCCAGCTTCTGTAGGTTGTTCGCCACGTTCTGTCCATCAAGGATTTGGGCGACATATTGCGTGATGTTAAGCGGTCCGCTCTCCTCCTGCATGGTCTTTGCTTTGACCCACAGCCATTGCTTGCGGCTCTCGATCGTACCTGGGAATGGCGCATACGTGCTCTCAATCGGCGGTGCCTCCGATACGGTCACCTGATCGAACACGGCGGTCGCGAGGCGGCTGTTCGCATGGCTCGTAACGGCCAACCCGATGTAGATCGTCTCCGGCAGGTTGATGGTCTCCCTCTTAATCAGCGTCCAGTTGTTGCCGTCATAAGAATCATAGGCGCTGATCCCGCGCTCGTCGCGCACCAGCTTAAGCCAATACGGCGCCGCCGCCGTCGTGCCGTTCGTCTGCGTGGAAACCCCGCCGGGAAGCAATCTATCTTGGAAAATCGTGCCGTGGGAAGGAGTCGATGCCACGAACGCGTACGGAGATTGCGGACTGAGGTTCGCGCGGATCATGACGCCGGCTTTCGTCCATTCGGCCGTATTCGTCACGCTTGCCGTTCGCGCGACGATCTGTCCATAACCGGTCCAAGGGCGGTACACCAAGTGGAACGCATCCGCCGTTCCCCAGATGTCTGCGCCGGAACCTGATACCGTAAATGAACCGGAATTCGCGTCGTAAACCGCGCTTCCCGCGATGCCTACGGTGCCGATATCCTGGTCTCCGAACGGAGTCGGCAAGCTGCCAGGAGAGTCGTTCGTCTTCGCTGTCACCACGTTGCTGGCCTGGGAGGCGTTTCCGGAGCTGTCCCTTGCTTTAACAGTAAAGCTATATGACGTTGCCGGCGTCAGTCCCGTGACTTGTGCACCGTATACAGAACCGCTGACGGATAAAGCCAAGGTACCGTCTCGATAAACGTCATAGCCTGTCACACCTTGGTTGTCCGTCGATGCCGTCCACGAAAGATTGACACTCGTATCCGTCTGACCCGTCACTGTAAGGCTGCTGGGCGCCGTCGGCGGCACCGTATCCTGTACGCTGCCCACTTCGTACACAGCCAGGTCGTCTATGACGTAAGCCTCGTCAGATCCCCCGGTATCGACACGGACGGAGAAACCGATCTCCAGGTTCGAGATCGTGCGCTGGCCGCCATTCGGCACAACGGTGAAACGGTAGCCCGAGATGTCGACGTCGTTCACCGTTTTGAGTATGCCTTCCGTGCTCGTGTAGGCGGCAGTTCCCGTTATCGTTGTCGCAGCCACTGGGAACCGGGGCACGTTGACGTTGTCGAAGTTACCGAATTGGATTTGCGCGTAAATGTCCTTGGCGACCGGCTTGTCGCTCATAGCAGTGCGCTCCAGCTTGTATTCCAGAATGAAGTCCACCGGCTGGCTTCCAACTGGTTGGTTGTACACCTGGTTGATGCGATCCTTTAACGTCCCGCTGCTGAACCTCTGATAGAAATAACTGGACACGTTCGTGCCGAGCGAAGCATCTCGGAACTCCAACGCGTTGTTGCCGTTCTTCTGCACGATCTGCTGCGTCCCACCAGACGAAGCATTGGATAAGACGAACGAACTCGTTCCCCCGTCGAAATGCACGTCCATGTCCGCCGCCAGCAGATTGACCATCGGCGCAGGATTATCGGCCGATACGCTGCCGCTCAGCGCAGGGAACCCGCCCCACGCTAGCGTCAACGCCAGCAGACTACTTGCGATTTTTTTGCCCCTCATTGCAATTCCTCCCCCATATTCTGTTGATTTCATGCCCTTTCATTACTCTCCCTCACTTATCAGGACATTCCTTTCCAACATGTCATCTTGGCGCTACATCACCTCCTTTCGGATTAGTCCACCGCCCGTCCGATCGCGAGAGTATTCCGGTTATGATCCGAACCCCATTTAATTCGTAAGCGTTTACAAAATGTGTCGTAAGAAAGACCGCAGCTAGATACGGTCCTCTATGACTTAAGCGCGAATTTGCTATTAGAGCTACTGATTTCTTTTCATAGCAGACGGATAAATGAGCTTCTGGGGCTAGCTAGGCGATTCGTCTCTCGCCCTTAGTCAAATCGGGAGTTAGAGGCAGAACAATAGGCAGGACTATAGCCGTTCAACTCGAAGACGCATCCAGGCTGAGCATTTCTCTCCCGGGTGAAGTGTGAGAGCCTCGCCATGCTTCAGACTGTCGTGAATGTCGGAAAAGCGAGAGTTGGATGGCTCCAGCGCAACGGTATACATCTCCTCGTTGTTGCTTGACCAGTAGCGCAGATGCGGCCAAGTCTCCTTATCCCACATCAACCTCAGTCGGATTCCGAGCCGGGGATTATCGATACCCACTTCTGCTTCCTCGAAGCCGAATAAAGAAACGAAGCAGTTATCCCCATCCATCCTCCTCTGTTCTGCTTCGCGCAGATCTTTAATTCTACCGTTATCCAGCGTTATCTTCCCAACCTCTTCCTCGAACGAGGACAACAGCGCCCTTGAATCCGGTGCTGCATCATACCAAAGCGCTTGAAACACCCGACTCCCTGGTGGAAGCGAGATTCTCGCGGACCCATCAACCAGCGGCTCGCCAAAAGCCGGGTGTTGCGTCCAGATAAACTGGACGGGCCATCCCCCCACTCCTTCGACTTCCTCCTCAACGAACAGCTCCGGCTTTCCCGCACGCAGCCGGAATTCCTTCACGACTATCAACGGGGATTCCGTCAGCGCTACCCTGCATCGCACCGCAATCTCACCCGCCACGTTCCGACGAAGCTCGAACTCCCACGGAACGCAAGCGGATTCGCCTTCACGATCGTGTCCGATTTCGCGGCCGCCGAACAGTGCTCGATTCGGCAATAGTTCCTGCCATCCACCAGGATAAGGCTTCGCGTAATGAGTGAGCGGCTTCGATCGCAAGTCTCTTCCATGTAGAGGCTCTAGTCCGCTCTTCGTCTTCATGAGCAAGTCAATGCCTAGCGGCTTATATATAAGTTCCCACACATCCGCTCCTTTACCGACCAGAACGACGACAATCAGCCACTCGTTCTCGAGCCGCACAGCCGGTATGCCCTCGACCGAAAGCTCACAAATGTCCAAGAAACTCACGGATCAACCGACTCCTTCCTAGACTCCTGCCTTACGACGGCAACGCCGTATCCATCTATAGTAATCAGTCCGCCGTTTACTGGCCGTCCGTTCATCAGGTCCCATCCGCCGACGGCTTCCTCAAGATGGAATTCCACCGTCTCCGAATTGTGATTCAAGACGAACAAATACGTGCCTTCTTCTCCTTCTCGAGACGTAATCTCCACCCCAGCCGGAACGTCCCGGCCGCCAAGCGATTCCAAGCCGTACTGCTGACAGATCCATCCGAACAGCTCGCGTAAGAAAGCATCCTCGGGGTGAGTTGCTACATAATATGCTTCTCCCTTGCCATACTTATGGCGCGTGACAGCCGGTTGCTCGGCATGGTAGTCTTCCTCGAAAGTTGCTAGGGACTCAGCTCCTTGCAGATGAACAACTTCCGCCCATTTTTGGACTTCATAGCTCGGGCACATGGAGTCACTCGTCAGGAGCGAATCGGTCACGCCAGCTCCCGACGAAAAGTTCTTTTCGATTACCCTTGCCGCCACTCCCTTCTTCCATGTAATTCGATTGGCCATGTCCGGTTCGAAAGCATCCCACTCCTCCACAATGATTCCGAACACGTCGTCGATCGGCCGCAGGAACCCTCCGTACTCTACAACGTCGTTGCCGTTAACCATGCCGCTCATGTAGCTCATGACCAGTTTGCCTCCACGCTTAACGAAAGCGCGAAGCTGCTCCGGTACGCCCTCCTCGAACATGTACAGCATCGGAGCGACAACGATCTCATATCTGCTTAGATCGTCCGTCGGGTGAACGACGTCCACGGGAATGTTCGCCTCGTAGAACGGCCGATAGAAAGCCGTTACCGCATCTCGATATGAGACGTCACGGCTCCCGCGATTCCAATCAGCAAGCCAACTAATTGTTACATCGAACAGCACTGCGACCCGCGCTTCTCCAATGCCCGCCGATGCGAGCACTTCCAGCCCTGCCAATTCTCCACCTAAATCACGGACCTCCCGAAAAATTCGGTTTTCCGTTTCTGAGCCGTGGCTGACCAGGGAGCTGTGGAACTTCTCCACGCCCCCCCGGCTTTGCCGGAACTGGAAGAACATCACTGCCTCCGCCCCTCGCGCTATTGCCTGGTAGCTTTGGAGACGCATCATGCCCGGTCGCTTGGCGGGATTGTACTCCTTCCAGTTGACGCTGCCGGTCGCTTGCTCGATGAGGAGGAACGGCCGGTGCTTCAAGCCGCGAAAATAATCGTGCTGGAATGCCGACCAAACCGCGTGATCCCGATGAGGAGGATAAGAATCCCACGCTATGACGTCCAAATGAGGCGCCCATTGTGGATGGATCTGTCCCCGGAAGTCGAGGGAGTAAAAGTTAGTTGTGACGGGAATACCTGGCGAACGCTGAACGATCTCATCTTTCTCAGCCAGAAAACCTCGCAGGTTGGAATCCGACAAAAACCGCTGATAATCCAAACTGTGGCTTGTGTGCGACATTCCGCCAATAGGCGGCGAAACCTGCTCCCAGGAAGTACGCGTCAGGCTCCACTGGCTGAGTTGCCATGCCTCGTTCAACCGTTCCACCGTACCATACTTGCGCTTGAGCCATTCCCGGAACGCCTCGGCACAATGATCACAATAGCAATGAACGATGTATTCGTTATTGATGTGCCACAGGAGCAGTGCTTTGCGCTTTCCGTATCGTTGGGCTAGCACGGCCGCAAGCTTACGGATTTCCGCCAGATAGACCGGGTGATTCGGACAATATGCCTGCCGACTCCAATGTACGGCCCTCTGACCGTTCTCCCCAACCTTCAGCATCGTCGGATGTTCATGGAACAGCCAAGCCGGGGGCGCGGCCGTCGGCGTCGCCAGGACGATTCCGATCCCGCTCTGCTCCAACCGATCAAATACGGTATCCAATCGGCGAAAATCGTATCTATTCCGTTCCGGCTGAACCGCCGCCCAGCCGAACACGTTTAATGTAACTGCGTTAACCCCCGTTTCTTTCATGAAAGCAACGTCCCGCTCCAGCATCTCCTCAGGCCACTGCTCGGGATTATAATCTCCGCCGAACCTGATAACTGGCTGAACCCTTTTCATATCCAAATCGTATTCCCTCCTGTCAAGGACGGGTACCCAGCGCCTCTCAGCTGCCGGATACCCGCGGTCTAACTAAGTATTCCTCTCTTACTTCTTACTTGCCAGAAAAGAGTCGATTTGTTTCTGCAGCTCGACCTGAATTTTTTTGGCGTTGCCTTCGGCTTCTTTCTTAAACTTCGTCCAAGTTGCATCGGGGTCGGTTACGCCATTAAACAACGAATTGTAGTATTTGTCTTCGGTAGCATTATACAGCGAGATTTCGTTAATGACCGGCGTCGGATCGAAAGAGAAGCCCGTCAAGATGCTCGGGGTCAGGTTGGAAGCTTCTTTATTAAACTGGTAGTGCTTGATCGACTCCTCGTCGAAGCCCCCGTTGAGACGGTCCGTTGTAGGATTCCAAATCCATGCATAAGGGAAGTAGCTGTAGCCCGAACCGATCTGCTTGTATTGGTCGTCGCCGATCTTCTCATAGTTGTTACCTTCGATGCCGTAAGCGAGCAAATCGTAGTTGTCCTTGTCTGCTGCCCAGTTAAGGAACATCATCGCCCGTTCCTTGTGCTTGCTGACCTTCGGAATCGCCTGGAAATTTGCTTGCTTGAAGTTTGTAATGTTCTTGCCCTTCTCCATCTTGATAAACGTGACCGCTTCCAGTTCAGCGCCCGGAGCATTCTGTGCAAGGGCAGCGCTAATCGAAGAAGGTACGCCAAATTCATTGTACGTGGCTACAGCAACCTTGCCGGAATTGATGACAGAGTCCACGTCTTTGATTGCCAGAACGTCTGGATGGATTAGGCCATCCGTGTATAACTTGCGGGCGTCTTTGATCCACGACCAAACGCGAGGTTCCATCTCGTCGAACAGGTTGTAAACCTTGCTGTCGTTGTTCTTATAGTAGAGCACGAGGCTCTGGCCGAGTGCATCCGAGCGCAGCAGCTGCGGATCGTATTCCATGAAGGAGCGGAACGCTCCCCAGGAGACGTCCTTCTGGCCGGATTGCCCGTACGCGAGCAGCGGCACGATATCCTTCTCATTCTCTTTGACTTTATACGCGAACTTGATCAGATCATCATAAGACTGGATCGGCGGAAGCCCGTATTTCTCGCGAAGATCCTTGCGCACAAGATACGTTCTGCCTGCGAGATGGGTGTTGCCGAGGGGCAGCGCGTAGATGTGACCTTGGAACTTGTTGGCGTCGAACATCTGATCGGAACGGACCTTCACCGCGTCTTGGCCGTACTTGTCCATCAGGTCTTCCAACGGTTCATAGTAACCGGCGCTGATCATCTGATCCAAGTGCAGCCACGGTGCGTCGAAGATAAGATCGACGTCTTCACCAGAAGCGAGCATAACTTGTGTCTTCTGAGCCAAGTCCGACCATGGAATGAACACAAGGTTAAGCTTGACGTTGATCGTATCTGCCATCCGGCTCTCGGCTTCCTTAATGACCGTGTCCATATCCGCCGGGCGGTCTCCCGGTACGACTATTTTAAGCGTGATTGGGTCCAGCTGAGAGGACGATGTCCCCGATATCGCCTCGTTGGCAGATTTGTTCGAACTGGCTGTGTTACCGGCGTCGTTCGAATTCGAGCCGCATGCCGCCGTTACCAGAAGAAGCACGGTTGCCGCAATTACCGTTAATCCTTTTCTAAAAATCATGTTTAATGACCTCCTATATAATACGTCTCTATCCTTAACCGGACTTTATGTCCCCGTGTCAAGACTAACCCTTGAGGGCGCCGATCGTAATTCCTTTGACAAAGAACCGCTGAACGAATGGATACAAGAGGAAAATCGGGCCGATGGTCAAACATACCGTCGCGAGCTGAGCTCCATAAGTAGGCAACGGTTGGGTATAAGTCGTTTGGCTACCGCCAACGTAGGCGCTGATATTTATGTTGGAGATCAGCTGACGGATCATCATCTGCAATGGATGCAGCTTATAATCATCAATGAACATGAGCGCCAGGAAGAAGTCGTTCCAATATTGCAGCGCGTAGAAAAGAGCGACCGTGGCAAGAACGGGCTTCGAAATTGGCAAAATAATTTGGAAAAAGGTTCGAAGCTCGTTTGCTCCGTCTACCGTGGCAGCTTCGTTGATCTCATAAGGGAGCGTCCGGTAGAACGATACCATGATGAAGGCGAAGAATGGGTTCAACAGATAAGGAAGGATGAGAGCCCACATCGTATCCTTGAGATGGAGCCAGTTCGCAATCAGAATATAGAATCCGACCAGGCCTGCACCGAAAATCATCGTGAAGTAGGTCAAGAAGCTTAGAATATTGCGGTACTTAACTCTTGGATGGGCCAGCACATAGGCGTACATCGCCGTAATTAGCAAAGCTAGCACCGTGCCCACGATGGTCACCATCATGGAGACACCGTAGCTGCTAGCTACCTGCTTGCCTTTCATAACGAATTCATAAGAATACAAAGTGAAGTCGTGCGGAATGAGTTGATAGCCGTATTTCTTGATGGCAGATTCGGCCGCGAAAGAATTAATGAACACGAGCCAGAACGGAAGGAAGCATATTAGGGCAAACAATCCACTGAACGCATAGATAAAAATAACGAACAACCTCTCCGAGAACGTTCGGTCGTTTTTGATTTTGGCCGCTTTTTTGGAACGGACTTGTTGAATAGCGTTTTCCACGCTTTTTACCTCCTTGTTGTCGGAATCAGAATAGGCTGGCATCATTGTCGATTCGTTTGGCGAGCGCATTGAAAATAATGATGGTTACGAGTCCCATCACAGATTGGTACATGATAACGGCTGATGATTTTCCGAAGTCGCCAAGCTGTCTCAGTGCGCGGTAAGAGTAGGTATCGATCACGTCCGTCGTCGGGTAGAGCGGCGCGGTATCGCCGACGATGCCATAGATCATTCCGAAATCTCCGTAGAAAATCCGCCCAACCCCGAGCAACGCAAGCACGATGACAACGTTGCGGATTAACGGAAGCGTAATGTGGATGATCTGTTGGAACCGTGTTGCTCCGTCGATACGTGCGCTCTCGTAATACTCGCCCGAGATGCCTGCGATCGCAGCGAGGAAGATGATCGAGTAGTACCCCGCGAACTTCCACACATAAACAATGGTGAGCACGGCTGGCCAAATGCTCGGCATTAGATACCAGTTCTTCGGATCCAACCCGTTCGCAGCAAGCGTCCGGTTCAGGATGCCGTCGGTCATGTTTAGGAACGCAAACACCATCATGCTAACGACAAGCCAGGAAATGAAGTAAGGCATAAAAATGAGCGATTGAGCTATTTTCTTATAGAGCGCATTCTGAATCTCGCTTAGGAAAATAGCGAGCAGAAGCGCGATTCCGAGGCCACAGACGATAAACAACCCGTTAAGAAAAATGGTGTTGAACGTCACCTTATACCAATCGCTACCCATGAAGAAAAACTTGAAGTTGTCGAAGCCAATCCACTTGCTTCCCCAGATGCCGTCGGCAAGCCGGTACTGCTTAAACGCGATCAAATGTCCGGCCATGGGCACATAGGCGAACACGATCAAGAACAATAACCCGGGCAATGCCAATACGTACAAATAGCGGTTTCTAACGATCTCTCTAATGAATCCCACCCGTTTTTCGTCTCCTTTCTTGCAGTCGGCAATTAACTTGCTCTGCGTCCAACATTACGTGCGCCGCGCTCGGTCTGTATAGTTCTCATCTTGGAAAAAGGGCTAGAAAACCGCATGAAATCAAGGTTCTCAAACTGGAATTCGGTTCTCGTGAAGGAAATAGGGTGAAGAAAAGCCGCAGTGGAGGCGAATATAGGGGGCTCTTCGAACAGGAAGGCTTCAAGTGAAAATAGTTTTTTATGGGATTAGAGAAAGTCATTTAAGAATCAGCTATGTGCTAACAATTCCATAGCTAAAAACTCCGCCTCGCCCAACCGAGCGATGCGGAGTTCTTCAAACGTTTATACCCCCTCACGATACTGGCTAGGAGTCTTGCCCGTCGCCTTCTTGAAGACCGTGAAGAAGTGGCTCTTTGTCTGGAAGCCCGCTCTCTCGCCGATATCCGTTACCGTCCATTCGGTCGTATCTAGCAGCTTCTTAACCTCCTCCACTCGTTCTTGAAGAATATAGTCCGACAGCGTCATGCCCCACACGTCCTTGAAAACTTGTCTTGCATGACGGGTCGAGAGTGAGACGTGCTCGGCGATCTCCTCGATCGTCAGATTCGGATCGTGCAGGTGACTGCGTACATAATCGACGATTTCCGTTACGACCTCATCGCGGCGGCTTGAGTTTCTCCTGCTGCTGAGTTCCTCGATGATCGCAAGTAACTCACTCTCCAGCCAGCTCCGAACGCCGGCCAGCGTATCGAACGATTCGAGCAAGCCGTTAATGCCTTCCACCGATTCGACAGATGGCAGCTTGTTGAACGCCTTGAACAGCGTATACAGCATATGCGACAGCTGGAACTTGCTTTGGGCGTACAGCATGGAATGCATCGGCTCGAAAATCCGGTCTAGCCCTGCCGACACTTCCTCCGTTCTCCCCATTCGGACTTTTGCGATCAGATCATCCAGTAGACTGTCGTCGGGAAGAGGCTCGACCTTCCGCATGTAAGCTTCGAAGTCTCGCTCCAAGAATACCTTGCTCTCGCCCGAGACGAACTGCAGCATCGTCAGTTCGAGGACGTGCTGATAAACGGCGCGAAGATCGTCTACGGTCGCTTTCTGTCCACTGACAGAGAGAGCAACCCTAACCTGCGTCCACTGCATGATTTGTTCGCCCGTCTCTTCCAGCAATCGCAGTAGAAGGTCCCCCTTCAAAGTGCCTCCCGCTATCAGAAGCACGAGATGGTCACCTCCCAGGTCGACCGCCTCGGCGAAACCTTCGCGCCGGATGATTTCCTCCGCGATGTTACCCATTGCATACTTGACCAGCTTGCGCGAAGCAAAGCTGTATTTCTCCTTAAACGCGCTGTAACCGTTAATGCGAATGACTCCGACAAAGAGACCTTCTTCTTCGAACAACGCAGGGATGGCTTCCTGACGCAAATACGTCTCTAATGGCGTGATAAGCTTGCCCTGCAGGATCCATTGCCGCAAGTACTCGGCTTTGATGACGTTACGATGCTCCCTCATCGAAGAATCAAGCTGGTCCATCCGGTTCTCCAACATCTCAATCCCGTAGCGGATGACTCGGTATTCCTCCGAGGGTCCCTCACTCGTCATATTGCGAAGCCCTGTTCCGAACTTCGACTCCAACTGGTTGGCAAGTTGAGAGAACGGGCGGTACGTCCGCCGGGAGTTCCAGAACAAGATGGCGAGCAGTAAAATGATAAGGCTTGCCAGAAATACGGTCATTCTCGTCTGAAACGTGCGGAAGTCGGACTGGATGCCGGCCAATTTCGCCATCTGAAAGAACGTCCATCCTTGTGGTTCGATTTTCGCATATTGAACCGACCACGTCTCGTTTTCATATCGAGCCGTGAAGCTCCCTTGTTCCGCCGATACCTTGGACGCGTAGCCATTGTAAAGAGACTCAAACGAATCGTTCGCCGGTCCGAGCATCGCCTTGCCCTTATCGTCCAGAATAAACGAAAGGACGCCTGCTTTCCCATTGTCCTTCAGCAAGTATTGCTTCAACAGATCCTCGTTAAGTACCAAGACGAGATAGCCGAATGAAAGCTGGCCGGAAGGGACGGTCGGGATGACGAGCGCAAGTTTGGTCTTGCCGTACAGCTCGTGAGGAATAAAGCGCTGGTAAGAAGGCTGAGGATGCCGTACCAGATCTAGCATTGACGGATCGCGGAATTGTGCGAACGAGGAGATGCCGTAGCGAAGATCGATGACGTGCTCAGTCTGCATGTTGATCATGTAAACGTTATCAAGGAAGGGTTCGGTCGCCATGTATTGCGTCCCCGCCGCCAAAGCGTCGACCTGGGTCCCTTGCGATTCGGCGTCCGCCATCATCCAAGCTTGAATGTTCTTGTTCGCGTACATGTTTAAGCCGTATGAGATCATCTTATTAAGCAGGAATTGCGCGTTGTCCCGAGAATGCGCCATCTCTGCCTCGCTCACCTTATCGATCTGATTCATCGCATAGCGGGAGAACTGATTGGACAGCAAGAAGGCGAAAGGGATGGAGACGATCGCCAAGAGAAGGCCGACTCCGAGAAAAATCCGGAGATACGTCTGCTTCGGAATCAGCCTGTTCGCCCCGGCCACAACACTCATTCTGCCGATCCATGATTGTGGCATGTTGCCAGCACCCTTTCTTATTGATGTCTGTCTGCGACTTCTATCTGAACGCCGTTCTCCTTGCATGTCTGGAACAACGTCTCTTCCGGAAGCTCGTCGGTCACGATGCGGCCGACGCCTTTTAGCGGAGAGAACGAAGCGAGCGCACGAGCGCCGAATTTCGTATGATCCAGCACGACGACGGCTTCCGCGGCCTGACGGATAGCAAAAGATTTGATCTCGGCTTCATAGAAGTTGGAATTGCTGAAGCCATGCTCGGCGTCGATGCCGGTTGCTCCCAGAAAAACAAGGTCGAACGCCATGCCGGACAAGTTTTGAACAGCAATCGGACCGACAAGCGAGAGCGTTGACTCTAGTAGCGTCCCGCCTGTAATGGTGGTCGGGATGCCTCTTGCCGTGAGTTCCTGAGCCACATTCAGTGCATTTGTCACAACGGTCAGCTTTTGATCCGACGGAAGATACCGGGCGACCTGAAGCGTCGTCGTCCCCCCGTCAAGAAACAAGGAATCCCCAGGGTGAACGAGTGAAGCCGCTTTGCGTCCGATTCGGATTTTCTCATCGGTGAGAATTCCCGTTCGCTCTTTTAGAGCCACGTCTTGCCCAACAAAGATTGCCCCACCGAACGTCCGCTTTACGACGCCCGTCTCCTCCAGTTTCTCAAGATCGCGGCGGATCGTCATCTCCGTGACGGGGAAGGATTCCCTCAATTCGGCGATTCGGACTTCCCCTTCGCGGGAGATCAGGTTCAGCATCTGCGATTGTCTGGAATTCAGTTGGCGATGGGCTTCAGGTTTCATGACAGCTTCCTCCTGTCTTATTTTCTAGACTATTTTTGCACATATCACAATTGGCAGGCATTCAATCCTTCATCCTGCTTTTATTCGACATCTTCTTCGATTATGGCATTCGCTCCTATCATCGAATAGGCGATAGAGATAAATGTATCCCCAGCGGCAGCAGAATATTTCCTGCTTGCCGGGAGGATAACGATGCTCCAGACACATTGCTTTAATAAAGCATGAGGGTCCCTCGATCGAGCATCAATCCATGTTTACGTAAGCATTGAAACTATCTTTTGATAATAACAGATTTTTGTTCGTTTGCAACAATTTTATAGTTATAACGAACATATCAATAAGGTGGTCAACGTATCCGATCATCGGCAAATAATCAAGATCGATCCGAGATATTTTCTACCTTCTTACCTAGTTCTGCATAGAGATATCATATTAAGTTGCGCCGTGAGGCTTTTTGCGCTGGCCATCATTTTACTTAGAGTAAAAATGAGTAAACGTAAAAAAGCCGAAAATCTTAACGGATGCCCGGCTTCATATCTCTACCTTAAATTTGCTGCCCTACCTTCACTTTCAATAGACTAAACGGCGACGCCTTCCTGTTTCGTCTTCGCAATCCCAATGGCGAGGAGGCTTCGGATTTTGCTGGTCCGGTCCTCGTTTCGTTATCTACGGTTCAGAGCGATTCGATATGAGTCGCTTTGAACCTAAAAAAGCCTGCATCCATTGTCAAATAGACACAAGCTTCTTCAGGACATCATCCTGCTTATATAGAGGTATTGAAAGAGATCTGCGCCCGTACCCGCTCGATTTGAGCGATATGAGTGTGTACATGCCGTATAAATCCTTCAAACAGCTCCGACACCGAAACGGTTTGGTCCTGGTTCGGTCCGCTCTTGCTCCAGTCTGCATCAGAAAGTCTCTCATAAAATAATTTGTTATAAGTAAGCAGTGCATCGAAAGCGGTGAGAATGTCGGACAAGGAACTTTGATTCGACCGGGCGGAGGATACCCACTTATCCTGATTATATAACAGAAGTGGCTGCTCGCTCTCCGCAATGATTTTACGAATACGCACAGAATGAACAAGACTGGAGTCTACCAAATGCGCAACAACTTCTTTTACGCTCCATTTGTCCGGTGCTGGCTTCCATTCCAATTGATCCGTCGTTAATCCTGCGATGCTCCGCTGAATAAGTTCTGCAGTTGCTAGATAATCTTGAATCGATGACTTCGTATTGATATCGTCACTCATGGTTTACTCCCCCATTCCCGGAAAAGTTCGTCATTATGCTCCCCTTTGAGCGGAGGTTTCCGGTAAATTTGAAATTCATATCCGGTCAGCTTGACAGGAAAACCGACGGTTTTAGTGCTCGTATCGTTGGGCAGAGCTAGCTCGTGAATTAGCCCGGATTCGGCGATGACCCGATCCTGCAAAATATCTTCGTAAGTGTTGATCGGAGCGCACGGCACGCCCCTACGATCAAACTCCTTCAGCCAATAGGCAGCGGTTTGCAAGCTGAACGACGCTTGAAGCAGTCCGGCGAGTTCTTTCTGGTTCCGGGCACGCAAGGTTTGGTTGGCGAACCTCGGGTCGTCCGCAAGCTCCGGCCGATCCACCGCGGCGCAAACTTCCCTCCACAACTTATCGTTGCCGGCGGCAATCACGAAAGGTTTGTCGCTTCCTTGATAGCCCTGGTATGGCGCATTGCGCGGATGCGCGCTTCCGAGCCTTTTCGGAGCCGTCAGGTTGCCGTAATATTCGCTGGTTTGTAAGGCGGATATGCCCAGCACACTGCCCAGCATGGAGCAGTCGACATAGGTACCTTGCCCCGTCCGCTCCGCCTGGAGAATGGCGGCGACGACGGAGAAAGCTCCGTATAACCCTGCGGCAAAGTCTGCGACCGGAACACCGCATTTGACCGGTTCACCATGCTCCTCACCCGTCACGCTCATTAAGCCGCTGATGGCCTGAATGGTTACATCGAACGCCCCTTTCTGCGAGTAAGCTCCGGTCTGCCCGTAGCCCGAAATCGAACAATATACCAGCTTCGGATTGGCTGCCGAGAGTGCCTCGTAGCTTAAGCCGAACTTGGCCAGCACGCCGGGTCTGTAGTTTTCGACGATGACATCCGCTTTGGCGCACAGCTCATGCAGCCTCGCTAACTGCTCGGGTGATTTAAAATCAACCGCAATGCTCCTTTTATTCCGGTTGAGCGAGCTGAAATTGGAGCTGAATGGCTCCCCCTCATCGTTAGAGAAGAACGGCGGCCATTCCCGCATCCCGTCTCCAACATCTGGCCGCTCCACTTTAACCACATCGGCGCCGAGATCCGCAAACAGCATCCCTGCAAAAGGACCTGCGGCGATTTGCCCAAATTCCAGTATTCTCAAACCGGCCAGAGGCCCTTGTTGGCTTTGTGGCATTTTGTATTTGCCTCCCTTTTTTTAGCAAAATCTTCTTACCATGATTTAGGTGTAGATGGGGGATGCATTGTCGTGGCGCGTCACCACATCCCGGTAACTTCCTGTTGCCACGTCATGGATATGGCGCTCCTGCTTGCCGATATCCGTACCGTATATATGGACCGTAATCGCAAGTTCATCAAAAGGGTTCGCCACACCGTGAATATCGTAATCCGGTGGGTAGACGAAAGAGATGTCCCCTGCATGCGCCGTTACTTCAGCCACCTCGCGGAGCGAATACCTCGGCTGCGAAGCCTCGCCGTGATCTTCCCTGCGATAACGCTTCTCAACGATCGAACCGCGGTAAAGGCCAACCAACCCCCATACCAGATGATCGTGAACTGGCGCGACCTGCCCTGGCCCCCAGATAAAAGCAATAACGCTAAAGGCTTCATCTTCGGGCTTATAGAGCAAATATTGAGCGTATTTGTCGGGTAACGGTTCTTGGTAAGCTTCGGGGATTAGGTGCTCATTGGCCAGCAACCTCTGAAGCAGTGGTCTAACTCCCTCTATAATCACACGATGCCCTGTATGCTGCTCCAGTACGCGGTGAATATCCCTGTCCAGTTGGTCAAACGTATAGTCGCTCATCGGTCTCCTCACTTTCTGTTCCTATATTAATGAACTTTCAGTCCGAATCAGGCCGAATGATTCCACTGTTTCGCAAACTCTGGGTAAATCGACTGCAGTTCTTTAGCCACAGCGCTCCTCAGCGTGTTGAGCTCAAGTGAGGTCGGTGGCTGCAGTTCCAGATAATCGCCCCGTTCAATCCCCAGATCAAACCCGGTTTGCGCTTGTACCTCGGAGGCGGTGACCCCAGGAGCAACGGCTGTCAACCGAAGCAAATGATCTTCATCTTGAGGCTTCAATATTCCGAGAGGCGTGAAGACTCCTTCCAGTTGGCCTCTCCGAAACACATCCTGACTCGAGCGGGCGACCGACGTCACAAAGTCCAGCTTCTCCGGAAAACCTTTGCGAGTATGGTCCGTCTTGAACAATAAAATGCGTTTGCACATGAAATAGACAACGGCGGAGCCTGCACCACCAGGCAGCCTCACTTTCGGAGCCTCGTAGTTCCCGATCACATGCAGATTGATATTGCCGCTGCGATCGATTTGCGCGCCGCTTAAGAAAAACACATCGACGGTTCCCCGCTGCATCCAGTCGAAAAATTCCTTCGTTCCTTCGAACGGCCAATCCGGCTGCCCCAAAATGTATACCTCCGTCTGCCTGGCATGTAGAGCCCGTGCCAGCAAGGAGGCGGCCGCAGGAATAGGCGAGTTGTTGCCAACCGCAACGACTTCATGATCTTTCAGCTGACGGGATAGCAAACAGATTAACCATTCTTCTTCCGAGTAAGAGCTGTACAAGCTCATGACTGCTCACCCGCTTTCTATTGGTCCAAACTCTTCAGCCACTTCATTCCCCGTACGATGGCCGGAAGCCCGGAGCTGACATATAGACACTTTAGGCCGGGTACCGCAGGCAGCGTCGGAGCGAATGAATCGATCGATATATTCCCGAAACGTCGGTTCCGATCGCGAGGCTTCAACATAGGTTCGAATATGGTCGCTGTCGATACCGTAGTAACCTGGACAGCCGGTAGGATAAGCCCCTTGAGGTGCATGAACGACGGCTGTAATATAAACAGAAGGAATGATCGTTCCAGGATGCCGGCTTAGCTCCTCGGGCGTAACGATTTCCTCTACCGAGACGATCACGTGGCGCGACGCCTGGGCTAGCAGGCGGTTATTGTGTCCCGGATAGGCGGCTACATTGCCATGCGTATCCGCCTGGAATGCATGGAATATGGCGACATCCGGTCGAATCGCGGGGACGACTGCGATGGACTCTTCCATATCGAATGGATTTACTATCACTCGGAAATCGCTGCGAATGTCCATATATCCGGTTCCTAGCAGCCCTCGAACGGGAATGAACGGAATCCCCGCCGCGCCGGCTTGCAGTGCGGCCGCTAACGAAGGACAAGCATGCTCCCGAACTGATAGGTTCCCCTGCTCGAATCGTCTGCGGAAGTTGAGGGCAAAGCCGTATTCTCCCAGTGTTATCTGCGAGAATTCGATAGATTGCGCCACGTCCGATCCGATGAGCAGGTCTGCGTTTATGGCGGCGGCTCCTGCGCATACGATCGACAAGTTTTGTATGTTCGTTCGAATTAACTCGTGAATGAGCGCCATCGGCGACATATCCATATGTCCGCTTATTGCGAGGGTAACCCCATCATGAATCCATTGCATCGCTTCCTGCAGTGAAACAAAGGCAACTCCCACAGGTTTCACATCCTTCGTATGAAATGCGTGTGATGGCGGATCCAACCGGCTTTATGCCGATTGTGAATCGGATTCCCGCTGACGCGCCTTTTCTTTTTCGCGTACTCTCGGAATGACGTCACGCCCGATGGCTGTGATAGTGTCGAGGAAAGGGAGACCGCGGAGCAGCACTTTGGTGAAACCGAGATCCGCATATTCCAGAATCCGGTCGGCTACTTGATCGGGAGTCCCCACCAAGGCGATGGAGTTACCACCTAATACTTGCGTCAGACCGGCCCATACGTTTGGCCCGATCTGGAAGTCGTTGGCGCGGGATTCATTCATCAGCTTCTGCAGCCGCCGGTCTCCAATCGACTCGTCCTTGATCGTCACTTCGCTTTCTTTTCTGGCGATGACGGACGGATCGACGTGGCGAATGATCTCATGAGCCCTCTGCCAAGCTTCCTCCTCGGTATCGCCCAGAATCACCTGGAACGAGATGCTATAGTCCAGTACCCGATTTTCAAGAGCGGCCAGCGCTTTTACCTCTTCGATCCGCTCGCGCGTTAGGTCCAGTGATTCCGCCCACAGCATATAGACATCCGCTTCCTTGACGGCTGCCCGCTTGCCCGCCTCCGAAGCGCCGCCGAAGTAAATGAGCGGCCGGGGCTTTTGCACCGATTTGTAAAATAACGAAGCATTGCGAAGCTGGTAATAGTCTCCTTCATGATCAAAATGATCTTCCGTAAACAAGCGTTTGAGCACATGGATAAATTCGGCCGTACGGTCATACCTTGCATCATGCGGCACGAAGTCCCCGTCCGCCGCCAGCTCGGCAGGCGATTTGCCTGTTACGACATTGATCAGCGCACGTCCACCGGACAAATAATCCAATGTCCCAATTTGCCTGGCGAATACGGCAGGTGCCGTAAATCCCGGTCTCGCCGCAAACAGAAATTTAATCTTCTCCGTGTGGCTTATCAGCGCCGAGGCCGTCACGAGCGAATCAAGGCAGACATTGCCTGTCGGGAGCAGAGTCGCATCGAAGCCCCCTTTCTCGGCGGCTTGCACAATCGAGATCAGATTGGCAAGTGAAGGCTCGCGGTCTGAGATATCCCTCCATGCATCCACTCGACTTGGGTCTGCGGTCAGCTTGCCGATCAGAGCCCGATCCCCACTTGTCGGCAGCATGGTAATAAAGTCAATCGCCATCGTTCATTCCTCCCAGGACCATATTTACCTCTAACGAATTGCAGTTTTGGCATACCGATTGCCGGGCTGCTTAAGACCGAAGTGATCACGAAGCGTCACACCGTTGTACTCCTCGCGGAACAATCCGCGGTTTTGCAGTTCGGGAACGACGTGTTCGAGTATGTCGTCCAAGCCATCCATCATATAAGGCGCCATCAGATTAAATCCGTCACATGCGCCGCCACGAAACCACTGCTCCAACCGGTCAGCGATCGTCTCCGGAGTCCCCGTCACGATATGATGCGACCGGCTCGCGATATACCATCGGGCCACTTGCTCCAGCGTTAAGCCTTCTTCCCGTGCTTTGCGGAAAACGAATTGGAATCGTCCCCTGCTCCCCCGAATGGCATGTTCAATGTCGGGAAAAGGCTCATCCAACGGATGCTTGGATAAATCGTAATTCATACTGCCCGACATAAACGCGAGTCCGGTATTCGTATGGATGAGCGACTCCAGGTAGCGCTCCTTTTCCTGTGCTTCCCTCTCCGTATGGCCGACAATAAGCATCGTCCCGGGCAAAATTTTGACGTCGTCGCGAGAGCGGCTCAGCGCTTGCAGCCTTCCTTTAAAATCATCATAAAAGCTTCTTGCGGACTCGAAATTCGGCTGAGCCGTAAATATCACCTCCGCGTATCTGGCGGCCAAATCCCGGAACGGGCCGGACGAACCGGCCTGAATCAGCACCGGATGGCCTTGGGGAGGCCGCTGTACGTTCAAGGGTCCACGGACGTTGAACCACTCGCCTTGATGATGAACATAATGAACCTTATCCTTGTCGGCAAAAATACCTTTCTCCTTGTCGCTGAGCAGCGCATCGTTTTCCCAACTGTCCCAAAGCGATCGGACGACCTCGAGAAATTCAGTGGCCCGATCATAACGGGTGGAATGATCGAGGTGTTCCAATTTGCTGAAGTTGCGCGCTTCGGCATCGCTGGTTGAAGTGACGACATTCCACGCCGCGCGGCCTTTGCTCAAATGATCCAGTGTCGCAAACTTGCGCGCGATGTGAAAAGGCTCATTGTATGTCGTGGAGGCGGTGGCCGCTAGCCCGATCCTGTCCGTCACCGCGCTTAATGCCGCTAATAGCGTCAGGGGCTCTGCGGATAAGGACGGGCGGTGTGTGACCGTCATGTCGAAGCTGCTTCCGTAATTATCGTCTATGGCCAGTTTATCGGCGATGAAAAGCATATCCAGCTTGGCACGCTCCGCCTTTTGTGCGATCGATTGATAATAATCGGGATCAAGCGGATCGCTGACAGCCGCATCCGGATGGCGCCAGCCGCCTGCATGGTGGCCGGCCGCAGTGACGAAGAGCCCCAAATGCATCATTTTACTCATGCTGATCCTCCTCTTCCCTAATTTGGCGACTTTGCGCCGATTTTCTTTGGTGTTGCACCGTTGCGGTGGCAGCCAATGATACCTTTCTTATAGAGGATAATGACAGGCTGCCCAGTGACCTGTTCCGACCGGTTGAAGCACGGGCTCCACTTCTTTGCATCGCGAGGTTGCAGCAGGGCAACGCGTATGAAACCGGCAGCCGGATGGCGGATTGGCCGGGGACGGTATCTCACCTTCGATCGGCATGTAGTTCCGCTTCCGCTTCGGATCGGCGATAGGGATGGCCGATAACAATGCCTTCGTATAATGATGCGCTGGCTGGCTGAATAGCTCGTCGGTAGGCGCCAGTTCGACCAGCTTGCCGAGATACATCACGCCGATCCGGTCTGAGATGTGCCGCACGATGTTCAAACCGTGCGCGATGAACAGGTAGGTCAGCTTCAGCTGCTGTTGAAGCTCCTTCATTAGATTAACGACTTGCGACTGGACCGATACGTCCAGTGCGGAGACCGCTTCATCTGCCAGAATGAACTTGGGATTTAGCGCAATAGCGCGGGCAATGCCGATCCGCTGCCGTTGGCCGCCGGAGAATTCATGCGGATAACGGTCATACCATGCCGGATTCAAGCCTACGAGTTGCATCACAGCTTCGACCTTCTCCCGCTTGGCCGATCCCCGCAGCGATTCGTGCACCCACAATGGCTCCCCTATGATATCCCCTACCTTCCAGCGCGGATTGATCGAGCCGTACGGGTCCTGAAAGATCACCTGCATGTCGCGGCGGGATTCCTTCCAGCTGACCCTGCCGCCGCTTCTTCCACCACCGGCGGGAAGCAGATGCCGTCCTTCGAAGATGACTTCCCCGCCGGTTGCCTTTTCCAATTGAAGCAGCATCCGTCCAAGGGTTGACTTGCCGCATCCCGATTCACCGACGAGACCGAAGGTCTCCCCTTTCTCGATCCGGAAGGAAACCCCGTCGACCGCGCGAATGAACGCTTTGTTCCGATGAAATACTCCTCCATGCACAGGATAATACTTGGTTAATTGTTTGATCTCCAGCAGAGGACTCTGCTGTTCCAAAACCGCTTGGGAACTTCCCGAAGCATGAGACAGATGGGAGCCAAGGTTAAGCTCAGCGGAAGCTTCGGATTGTCCCCAGTACACCTCGGCGGCAAGATGGTCCAATTTCTCTGCATGCCAGCAGGCGACATCTCTCCCGTTCACGTGGGCAAGCGGAGGGTCCTCTTTCTTGCAGCGATCCGTAGCGTAAGGGCAGCGCGGATGAAAACGGCACCCGGAAGGAAGATCGGCTAAGCTCGGGATAGAGCCGCGGATCGTGTACAGCTTCGAACCCCTGGGTTGATCCAGTGTCACGATGGACTGCAGCAGCCCTTGAGTGTAGGGATGGGAAGGCTGTTCAAACAGCATATGAACGTTTGCTTGTTCGACCACTTTTCCCGCGTACATGACCACGACCCGGTCAGCCATCTCGGCGGCAATGCCTAAGTCATGCGTGATGAGCAGTATGGACATTTGAAACTCCCGCTTAAGCTCCTGAAGCAGGCTCAGGATCTGCGCTTGAATCGTGACGTCGAGAGCCGTTGTCGGCTCATCGGCGATAAGCAGCTCGGGACCGCATGCCAGCGCCATCGCAATCATCGCCCGCTGCCGCATACCGCCTGAGAGCTCATACGGATACTGCTTCATCCGGATGCCCGGCTCCGGAATCCCGACCCGCCGAAGCAAATGGACGGCCTTATCTCGTGCCGCAGCCTTGCTTACCTTCTCATGACGAAGGATTACCTCCGTGATTTGTTGCCCGATCGTAAATACAGGGTCTAGAGCGGTCATCGGCTCCTGAAAAATCATGGCGATCTTCTTGCCTCGAAGCTCGCTGATTTCCCGCTGCGACAATCCGACTAGACTGCGGCCGTCCAGCATGATCCGACCCTCGGATACTCTGCCGTTATCATAGTCGATCAACCGCATGATGGATAAAGATGTGATCGTCTTGCCGCTTCCCGACTCTCCGACGAGGCAGACGATCTCTCCGCTTCCGATCGACAGATTGACGTGCTGAACCGCATTCAACGGGCCATTGGGCGTCTGGAAGTCGACGGACAACTGTTGTATATCCAGCAATGGCTTCATTTCAAACTCCCCTCTTCGGATCCATCCAGTCGCGAAGATGATCTCCGATTAGATTCACTACGATAACAAGCAATGTGATGGCAAGCCCCGGGAACGTGGCCACCCACCAGGCCACCGTCATATAGCTGCGCCCTTGCGAGAGCAGGTAGCCCCAATCCGGAATTTCCTGAACGACGCCAAGACCGAGAAAGCTTAGTCCGGTTCCTACGAGAATGGAGCTTCCTACCCCAATGGTCATCATCACAAGAAGGGGAGAGAAGCAGTTCGGCAAGATGTGCCGGAACATAATTTCAAGATGCGAAGTACCGACGGCACGGGCGGCATCGATGAACGGACGGCTGCGAATCGACAGGACCGTACTGCGTATCACCCGCGCTTTTCCAGGTATGGCTGCCACACTGATCGCGAGGATGACGTTAAAAAAGCTCGGTCCCAGTGCCACAGAAATGGCGATAGCGAGCAGAATGCCGGGGATCGTCATCAGAATATCGTTCAGCCTCATGAAGACGGAATCGACGATGCCGCCGCAATATCCGGCTATGAGGCCGATCAGTGTGCCGATCAACCCGCCGATAAGAACCGATACGATCCCCATCAATAGAGACTGGCGGCTGCCGAAAATGATGAGCGTCCAAACATCCCGGCCGAATTGATCGGTTCCGAGCCAGTGTGACAGGCTCGGCGAATGCAGCAGCTGGTCCGTCTTCATATCCGTAGGCGAATATGGCGCGATCCACTGTGGAACGATGGCTGCCGCAACCAGAAAGGCCAGCACGGCAAGCGAGAAGCCAAGCAGCGCTTTGGACACAGTCAAGCTTCCGGCCTTGGATCGCAGCTTGGGCTGGGCCGCACCTCCCACCGGATTCGACGCTACCGCCTCTGGTGTCATTTCCGGTGTCACGGAGTTCACCTGCATGGATGTTTCACTCCTTCCCCATGGATTTAATACGTCTGTTTTCCAACGCAGGAATAAGAACAAACGGATGTTATCGGGCCTTCCTCACCCTTGGATCGACATAAGAGTACGATATATCCACCAACAAATTGACGATGATGGTAAAGATTCCGGTGATCAGAATCGCTGCCTGAATAACCGGGATATCTTTTTGGTTGATCGCGTCCACAACGAGCTTGCCAAGCCCCTGTCTAGAAAACACAGTTTCCGTCACAACGGCTCCTGCCAGCATTTCACCGACTAACACGCCAAGAACGGTTATCGCCGGCATCAGCGCGTTACGAAGCACATGCCGGTAGAGTACCGCACGTTCGGTCAAGCCTTTGGAGCGAAGGGTCACCACAAATGGCTCTTGGATCACTTCGAGTACGCTGTTGCGCACCATCCGCGTCAGCATACCTGCGCCGGTTAGACCTAAGGCGAATGAAGGCAGGATCAGCTGCTTGAAGCTCCCGTTACCGATGGCTGGAAGCAGCCGCAAATGCACGGAGAAGACCAGAATGAGCAGAATGCCCAGCCAAAACTTCGGCATGGAAACTCCCAGCAGGCTGATGACCCGTACAACGTAGTCGAGCGCTTTGTTCCTATACACGGCGGATAACACACCGAGTGCAACGCCGACCACGATAGCAAAGATGGTGCTGACGACGGCGAGTGAAAGCGTGGCCGGAAGCTGGGCAACCAGCCTCTCCAGGACCGGTTGGCTATTGGCGAAGGAGTGACCGAAATCCCCTCTTAGGCTGTTCCACAAATAGTCGAGATACTGCTTCCACAAAGGCTCGTTAAGACCAAACTGCTCTCTGAGAAAATCGACCCGCTCCGGCGCCGCATCGTCGCCGGCGATCATCTGGGCCGGATCCCCCGGGAGCCAATGGATGATAATAAACACCAGCGTCAGTGAACCCAGAATGACCGGAACGGAGACGATAATCCGGTTCAGAATATATTTGATCACGGACGGCTCCCTCCGATTCGTTTATTTTTTGATCCATGCATCGTAAAAGACCGGCCAGCCGGGAGAATCAAACGTGATGCCGTTCACCTCCTGAACGGATGCGAGCGAGTATTGAAATACGTAGGTCGGTATGGAATATACGTTTTGAATAATCCATTCCTGCGCTTTTTTATAGACTTCTTTACGCTTCTCCGGATCATTCTCCAGATAACCGTCTTCGAGCCACTGATCCAGCTGGGGATCGTTTGCCCTGGCGAGATTGTTCTTCTTCGACGGGCCCTTGGTGGAAAAAATTTGCCGCAGCACGTCGGGATCTCCTGAGAATTGGCTCGCAGCCACAAGGTCGTAATCCCCTTTCAGCCGGCGCTCCGAATAGGTGCCCGAAGGCAGAGACACGACTTTTAATTCAACACCCGCCTGCTTCAACTGCTGCTGAAGCACCGCCATTAAATCGAGCCGCTTCTCCCGGTTCCCCTGCGTATCGATAAATTCAATGGTCAGCTTCTTACCGTCCTTCTCGCGGATGCCGTCCGCTCCCTTTACCCAGCCAAGATCGTCCAGAAGCTGATTCGCTTTCGCCGCATCCGGCTTCCAGGAGTTTTCCACGGTCGGAGTATAGCCGAGCATAGAAGGTGAAATCGGAGACCAGGCCTGCTTTGAGGTGCCCAGATAGATCGTTTTGACCGCAGCGTCCAGATCCATAGCCGCTCGCACGGCTTCCCTGACTTTCAGATCATTCCATGGTGCTTTTTGCGGATTCAAATAAATCGAGAAATTCACCTGCAGCAGTTCGGTTTCCTGAACCCTAAATTGATTGTCCGCCTTTAAAGCCACCAAATTTTGCGGAGGTATAATGTCTGCTGCCTGCACCTGTTTGCTCTGCAGCACGCTGATTCTGGTCGCTTCCTCAGGCACATACTTGACGGTCAGCTTATCCAAATAAGCCGGCCCTTGATGCTTCGCCGTCGGCGGAGCCCAATTATAGTCGGGATTCTTCTCGAATTGAACTTCCGTTCCAGGCACCAACTTCACGAGCTTGAACGGTCCCGTGCCGACTGGATTCTGGGGATACTTATCCCCGTATTTCTTGACGGCCGCAGGGGAAACGAACCCCAGATCGACCTTCGCCGCATTGCTCAAAAAGGGCGCGAACGGGGCGCTAAAGTTTATTCTCGCCGTGTATTCGTCCAGCACATCCGTTGAGACGTAGCTGCCGATTTCATTCAACGAGCTTGACGCCTTCGTCGCCGGATCCTTGATCCGATCGAAGTTGAATTTGACCGCCTCCGCGTTAAACGGAGTGCCGTCGTGAAATTTGACGTCCTTGCGTAAATGGAACGTATAGCTCTTCTTGTCCTCCGAAATTTCCCATGAAGTGGCGAGCCATGGCTTGATCGAATGGTCCGGCAGCTCAACGACCAGACTGTCGTACAGCGATCTCATTACCCGCCCGTTCTGGGCGTTGCCCGCCTTGTGTGCGTCCAGATTGTCATCGGTCACGATGCCCCCCAGTGCAAAGACCAGCTCCCCTCCAGGCGTGACAGGCCCAGAGTCCACTTCCGCTGCATTCGCTCCTTGCGTGGCTTGACTGCTTCCATCGCCGCAAGCGGACAGCAGCAGGGTCAGCGCCAAAAGAATCGTAGCCATTTTAACGGCTTTTACCCAAGACTTTTTCATAACCCATCTCCATCTACAAAGTAGTCTGTTTATCCGTTGACCGGCTGCTGCAAGTCGCTGTAACGGTTAACTGGAAACTTCAAACCGAGATGTCCGCGCAGTGTATCGTGCTCATACGCTTCCCGGAATAAGCCCCGCTGCTGCAAAATCGGGACGACCCACTCGACGAAATCCTGCAATCCGTTCGGAATGCCAACGCCTATAATAAAGCCGTCCGCTGCTCCTTGCTCATACCACTGCTGTATCGTGTCCGCAACCTGTTCTGGAGTACCGACGAATTGGCTTTTCGGTGTGGCAAAACGGAGCGCGACTTGGCGCAGCGTTAGATTGTGCTCTTTGGCCAGCCGTTTAATTTTCTCTGAGCTCCCCTGTTGGCTGTTCAGCCCCAGATCGCCCAAATCCGGAAACGGCTCATCGAGCGGGAACCGGCTGAAGTCGAAATCGTTGAACGGCCTGCCCAAAGCGACGACGGCCTTTTCGATAGAAACAAGATTGACCGTCTCCTGATATTTGCGCTCTGCTTCTTCCTCCGTTCTGCCGATGATGGGCCGGATACCGGGAAGAATCGAAAGATCGTCAGGATTTCGTCCGAAACCAGCCGCCCGGCCCTTCACGTCGCGGTAATAGCTTTGAGCTTCTTCTATTGTTTCGTGGCCGACGAAGATGGCATCGGCATTTTTAGCTGCGAAGTTGCGTCCGTCCTCGGAAGTCCCCGCCTGGAAAATAACGGGCTGCCCTTGCTTGGAACGGGCGATGTTAAGCGGCCCCTGGACGGAGAAAAATTCACCTTTATGATTTAAGGCGTGCAGTTTGCTGGGATCGAAGAACACGCCGGACTGTTTGTCCCGAACGAAAGCATCGTCCTCCCAGGAATCCCACAAGCCCCGGACGACATCCACATGCTCCTGGGCGATCCGATACCGGGTTTCATGCGGAGGATGCTCGTCTTTGCTGTAATTGTTGGCGCTGCCCGAGAGCCATGAAGTCACCACATTCCATCCTGCTCTGCCGTGGCTGATATGGTCGAGGGAAGCGAATTGTCTGGCGACGGTGAACGGCTCGCTGTAGCTCACGGTTAACGTACCGACCAGCCCGATTCGAGATGTTACGGCGGCAAGAGCCGACAAGATCGTCAGCGGTTCGAAGCGATTGAGATAATGCGGACTCGAATTGGAGGTAATGTGTACACTGTCAGCGATAAAAGCAAAATCGAATTTGCCAGCCTCCGCTGTAAGGGCTTCTCTTTTGTAAAAATCGAAATTTACGCTGGCATCGGTTATTGCATCTGGGTGCCTCCAGTCCTCCCAACCTCCGCCCACACCATGAATCATTGCTCCAAGCTTGAGCTTTTTGGGTTTCGACATCTTCATACGCCTCCTTATGGCTTCAACTTCTTTGGACTTGCCTCCCTAACCATACGTGACTATTCCGACATTTTTACTGTGTTATTCTCATGCCCAAATCATAATGTAGTTGATTCCTTTTTGTAAAATGCAAATAGGTGAACCGTAAATTCATGATTTGTGAACCATAAATGGGTAGCCAGAGTAAAAAAACGGGATTATACTTAGTAATCAAGTTGGAATAGTTAGCATTTATTAACTAGTTATATCGAACACTTCGTTTTTTGTACAATGCAAATATCCGAAGCATCGCTTCACAAATAATGAACTTATTTGGGAAGGAGTATATGAAGGTGGATATCCGAACGATCAAAACGTTCCAGACGATCATGAAGCTCGGCAGTTTTCAGCGCGCTGCGGAAGACCTACAATACGGGCAATCTACCGTTACGATGCACATCCAGAAGCTGGAAAGCGATCTCGGAGTCAAGCTGCTGGAAAGAGGAAAAAAGCTGAAGCTGACGGAAGCGGGAAGGCTGTTTCATCAAAATGCGGATACATTGCTGAAAAATTACGATTACCTTGTGACAACGATGAATGAGCTGATTCAGGGGGAGGCCGGGGTCGTAAGGTTGGGGGTGATGGAACCGACCGCAAGCTATCGGCTACCGCAAATTTTGGCGCCTTTCATGCAGCAGTATCCTAAAGTACAGGTCAGCATCCAGATCGGCAATACGTTCATCCTGAGCCAAATGCTGAATGAGGGGCTGATTGACCTTGCCATCTGCTCCACTCCGGAGACGGGTGTCGGACATGTGTTTGAGCCGCTGTTTAATGAACGGCTGGCATTGCTTATTCCGGATACGCATAGGCTGGCCGCCAAAGACATGATTTTTTTGAGAGATTTGCAAAATGAGAATATTCTGATTACAACCTCCGTTTGCCCTTATCGCAAGAAACTTGAAACCTCCCTTTTGGAAAAAGGAGGAAGCCCTTATTCTGGCATGGAGATTGGGAACATGGCCGCGCTGAAATATTATGTACAGGCTCAGTTCGGTATCGCTGTCGTGCCGGTCATTACGGCAATCCCGAACCCTGAGGGTACGGTACTCAAGAACATACATGACTTGGACTCAGGACTTGTCACCGGTCTGCTGCGCAAGCCAAACGGTTCGTCGCTCAGCTCGGCGGCTGAGAAGCTGATTGCCATTTTGCGCAAGGAACTTCAGGCTCTATAAATACTTCCCCTTTGGCGAATATCGTTTCTTTAACACGCTAAATTTTGTGCATAATCCGCAATCCGCTAAAATATGGGCAGTTGATTCTTTATCGTTCTCGAAAAGCGACGGTTCAAGTTTTCCAGAATCTATAAGGATTATATTTCTGCCGTTGGCCCAGCCGATAAGGTGCTCGACCGCCATCTGCGCGCTCCCCCTATGGTTCGTCGATAAATAACCTCAATGAATTCCACAAATAAGCCAACATAAACTACGATGTAACCAAATCCAAAAAATAAAAAAGCCTGATCCATCAAGGATTCAGGCGATGACATTTATAATCAAGATTGGCTGTTGTTCTCCAGAAGGTCTGAAAAAAACAATTGATTAAATCGAGGCATATCAAGGGGTATTTTCACAAAAGTTGCAACGGGTTCTTCTTTTAATTTGAAAATAGTTGTTAAATTCTTTCTAAAATCTGCAAAAGGTTGATTTCTTCCTTAAAATTCGAAAAAGCTCTTAAATATTTCATAATGTTAGCAAACGGATGCATCTTGCAGATGGACCAACATAATCGATCATAAAGTATGAAAATGGTGTCGGATATTAATTACCCGGCTCCTTTTCATTTGTGAAAAAGTGTTAGCATAGCCTTGCTATTCCCGGCGCGGTGACTTTATAAACTTAAATATTATCCTGCTGAGAAGCCATTTATTCGCCGTGTATGGGCTTTCCATCCCTCATCATGTAAATACTTCAAAAGTAAAAACCGCTCCATGAGTGGTTTAATTGAACTGAACTATTTTTACCGTTAGTTTAACTTTACTTCGACAATTTCGCCATCTCTTAAGTTGTAACAGTCCCTTAATTTTACATCAGTTGCTACTTCAATAATTGTTCTAGGATGGTCTCCATTATCAGATGCACTACCATCTGTTCTTAAAATAAATGCTTTTCTTCCGAATATTGCGCATTCTTGAATACTGACTGAAACCGAGCCACCATATTCCTCTTTTTCTAGGCGTATTACGTCACTAGGTAAGTCGTAAGGTACATCAAGTTGAATATTTAATGTGCCTGGGAAAAATCTCATCCCCGTTTTAGCTTCGTAATAAGAACTTAGCTTTTCAATCCAATATGAAAAGTTACCCTGACCGCCAATTACTCTTCCTTTTAACGTTCTGTTAAGGTGAAAATCCTGACCTGGTTCAAATATTTTCACACTAAAATCATCTATGTTATTTTTAATGTAATATGTACGTCCCCTGCCATGCACTTTAACGTGTGATTCATCATTAATCTCAAGACAAATCGGTTCATCACAGCCTAGACCTAATTGAGCAGAAGTTTTTTGCATTGTAGCCACTAAGCGCGGAAAAGAGCCGTACTCACTAAAATGAGGTTCCACAACACAATCTTTTATAAGCCCCAATCCTTCCCCAATCATGAGTTCCTGCTCGGAAATTGTAGCGTCATAGTTGCTTCTAACGATAAACTCATTTTTATCACTAGAAACCTTACTTCCCCATATCGTGCAAGGGGAGCTTGATATTAATGCCCCTGCAGAAACTCCCGCAATGGCAACTCCTCTCCTATACAAAGCATTTATTGAATGATTCATCCTCGAATTTTTAACACACGCTTGGTAATATTTACTGGTGTCGCCTCCACAAATTAGTAAGCCTGTGCAACTATTTAGTTCTTCATGAACATCAGAATCAAACTCCAAATTGGTGTTGGGTGTTATCGAGATTACATTTTGTACCCCTAATCTTATCCAACGTTCACGAAAAACCCTGTGAAAATAAGCTTCCCACGATGACCCACCTAACCCTAAGACACAAATTTTTGAATCAATGCCACCCGACGCCTGTATGAAAGGTACGGATGTTTCGTCGAAGTTTTCCCCGATGTCCCCGTAGATAAATAGTGACCTCAAAATGCTTCCCTCCCCCTCTAAAACATGATATTACCACGCTAACCTAGCCGTTAGCAGACTGAAACTTTCCTCACACAAACATTAAACCAACGCCAGAAACATATATCCGAATGAATACCCATGTCCATTGTCTTCATCGGCATTAGTGAGTCGATGAAGGTGCACTAATGCGGAGACTTCGCTCTATTGAGCACCTAAGTAGTTTATGTTTATGCTCGCTGCCAATCTTGTTAGCATCGGGAATGATTCCTGGCTCATATTGCTAACAATAATTACTGTTCTTCTCTTTTATACTTTAAAATCCATAGATTGATAGTATATAGCAAAGGTATTAATAGAGAAAATTTGGGAATGCGGTGTCCAAAAAAAGTCAAGTAACATAATAAAGGAATAGTCCATATGTCAGCTATTAGTAGCATACTGAATGATGCTTTTATTACAGCATAAAGGGCAAGCAATGAAGGCAAAAGCATAAAAAGAATAACAACCAAATATTGAATGTCTCCGGGATCTGTACGAAACCAAAAAATCAAAAATACGGACAGAACAATTCCTAAAATTGATCCAATAAAGCCCCAGACCCTATCTATCGCTCCGATGAGATTCACCCTTCAACTATTGTGTGGTAATGAAATGGTAGACACCGACCAAAATTAATAGACATATTACAACAACGAATCCAATCAGAAAATTCTTTAGCATTGTCCCTTCACCCCAATTACCATGATAATCCATTTTAAGTAGCGAGAACTACAAATAAGTAAATTTAAAAAAGGCAGGTGAGTGGATTGGAACGGATTACGTTTGATGCGGATCCGTATTTGTAAAGCTTGCCCATTAACAATCACCTCAATATTACACACTATGTGTAAGCTGGTCTGCCTTATGACACTATTTCTATTAGAGGGTATTGAATTCTACTAGCTAAATAAAGGGGGACAGACTATTAATTTTTCTAAGCTAACTAAATTAAGACAGGTTGTTTCCCAACGTCTTAGAATACTAACGTCACAACCTACCACAACACAATAGTTGCCATTTGGCATGGGTGGTGCCGATCTTTTATTTCTCCTTTGTAGGAATTTCTTAATTTGCGATAGTAGCTCCAAAACTTAATAAACAGCTAAAGTTATACATAAAAATTAAGCTAATGTTTCAAGGCAGGCAGGTCGCTACCTACCATGGAAATACGAAAGTCAAGGAGCTCCTGAGAGATATTGGGCATGTAATTTTATTGTTTGGGAATATTATAAACACTACTACAATTTATCCTCAGAGGCATGGTGCTTATGAAAAAGTTAGTTTTATTAATCCTTGTTATTGAATTGTTTTGCCAAATGGATATTACAAAAGCAAGTTTTCAATTAAAGAAACCGTTATTAACACCAGAGGACGTTTTATCTCTTCAAGTAAACGGTTTATACGGTCGTTCTCGTTTATTTAATGAACGTGATGGGTATGAGGAAGTAACCATCAATAAGGTTATTAAATGGATTAATACATCAAACCTTTCCGTTGGACCAACTGAATTAGAGCTTAATCCCCCCTCTACTCTCCCCAATTTAAAAATAAAAATGAAAAACGGAAATGGTTCTGTTATTGAACCTGCATATAATTGTTTATCTGCATCCAAAACAAAGATATGCACGCTAGCGGAAGGCGAGGTTATATATACCTGGAATAATAAAAAGGTTCGATTGCAATCCAGAGAACTGTTCGACTGGCTATTAGTTGGGTGGAAATATGAAAGTGTAGGAGCTTCTAAAGAAGAGCTGCTTGAAGAGACTTTATACTCCAGATACTATCCTTATTTCGTTAAAACTTACTCGGATTTTATCATGTGTCCCCAAATAGATAAAATTGAAAGAATAAATGGGGATACAAGAAGACATATTGTTCGCGTAAGTGCGTTAAATTATAGTGCACATCATGGTGATATTCCCTACGATAGAATCCATATTACGTTGAGTGATACTCCAGAAAATGGTGTTAAAATAATTAAAGTTGAGATACAAAAAGGTATTTCAGTAACAGAAAGTCGCAAACAATGTAGACGAGAAAACTAAAAACCTGTTGAGCTAAGGGGAACCAAAATGAAAGGGAAATTGTTCGCGTTGCTTGTTATCTGCCTTCTGGTCTACGGCTTCGCTGTTGTTGCTGAATCGTCCCCATCTAAAGCATTCCGAAGCAACTCTAATGCGCAAGTGTTTAGATTAACTTCAAACGATGTTCAAACAGCCTATGTAAAATGGGGTGAATTTTGCTGGACGCTGAAAAGTGAGGAAATTGATTCGCTTATCATCATGTTGCGAAAAGTGAGGAAGGAAGACATCAAACCATATCGTGGTCCTTTTCCAAAAGGAGGACCATTTCAAGTAAGCTTAACGACGAAATCAAATGAACATTTCACTTTTACGGTTGGTGTTGGCGGGGAGGGGTATGTCCTTTGTTCGCCAAGCGAGAAGGTATATCTTCCGGAATTTAATGAATTTATGAACCCATTTATTGAACGAAGAGCCAATGAAGCTAAGGATCACTCGCCGGCGCCATGCTCGAGTCAAACAAAAAAGGAGCCTTTGCGTGAGACAAAGGCTCCTTTTTCATGAATCTCAATGTATATCAGTTCTTAAAAAGATTCCGTAGTTAAGGGTCCAATGTCCCTTTTGGCTCGTGCTATCTTGGATTCATTGAAAATAATTTGCTTTTCTTGTTGGACAGCTGGTATCTGGATTCCTACTCTGAAGTTGTTGTGATTCTTCTTACTGAATCCATACTATCAATATCAGCTTGATTCGCTAATGACTCATCTTCCGAAGGGCTTGATATGGACTCGACGAGGGAATGCCACTACTAGGAGCTGCTAGTAAATGTGCAGTTAGGACTACTCCGGTCTGAAAAAGAGGGTTCCATCTGGCGATTAGTCTTGTTCATCTAAAATAAAAACGAAGCGTTAAATACCGCTTCGTTTTTTTAAACCTTTTTCAATTAATGCGAAAAAAGTGAAAGAATCTTTTTCAATCTTTATGATTTTGAATAAAGCTTACGAGCACTTGCTGTACCCGCAGTTGCCGCAAGTTTTGCAGCCCTCGATATTGATCAGCGCCGCAGCCCCGCAGGACGGGCACAGGTCCACCGACGCCTTCGGCGCATCATGGCTGTGCGAGTGTGTGCCGCCATGGTCCGCCGTCTCCGGTGCCAGCGTAGCCGCCACGGGAGCAGGCTCTGGATGATCTTCGTCGATGCCGCTCTGCACATGCGCTTCCAGCGCCTTGGCGACCGCGTCGGCGATCGATTCCACGCGGTTGACGCCAAAGCCGATCGCGCCAGACCCGCCGATGCCCTTCAGGTGCTTGATCAGCAGCTCCACTTTGTGGCCATGGTCGCCGTAGCGGAGGAACAAGGAGCAGACGCGGCCCAGCGCTTCCGCCATGGCGAACACATCGGAGCCTGCCTTGCCTACGTTCAGGAAAATCTCGCTCGGGATGCCGTCGAGGTCGTTGATCGTAATGTACGCCATGCCGAACGGCGTATTGATCTTATAGGTTGCGCCGCGCAGCACCTGCGGCCGGCGCTTGTACTGCTTATCCACTACAGAGCTCTGGCTGCTTGCCACGGCAGCAGCTACCTGGGCACCCGCCTGCTCTGCGGCAGCCGGTACAGCAGCCTCAGTAGCAGCTGTTTCTGCAGCCGGAGCGGCCTTCGCTTCGCTCTTGTCTTCCTTCTTCTCCGTTTGCAGCACCTGCACGTCGCGGCTGCCGTCACGGTAGATCGTCACGCCCTTGCAGCCAAGGTCGAACGCCAGCTCATACAGCCGCTTCGTTTCTTCGACCGTGAAGTCGGCCGGGCAGTTCGCGGTCTTCGAGATGGAACTGTCGACCCAGCGCTGAATGGCAGCCTGGGCCCGGATATGGTCTTCCGCCGTCAGATCCATCGCCGTCACGAAGTAATCCGGCAGTTCTTCGCCCGGATGGGCGTCCAGCCAGTCCTGGGCAATCGGCACAAATTGTTCGTCGAAGCCGAGTCGGCTCTGACGGAAATATTTAAACGCGAAGTACGGCTCGATACCGGTCGACGTGCCAACCATCGTTCCCGTGCTGCCGGTCGGCGCCTGGGTAATGACGGTCACGTTGCGCATGCCCTTCTCACGGATGGCCGTGCCGACTTCCGGGAACGCTTCGGTCATATTTTTCATAAATCCGCTCTGCAAATACGGATCCGCGTCAAACGCCAGGAACGAGCCTTTCTCTGCCGCAATGTCGGCCGATGCCAGGTACGCTTCGCGGGCGATAAAGCCGTACAGCTTGTCGAGGAACTCGAGCGATTCCGGACTGCCGTACCGGATGTTCAGCTTGATCATCAGCTCCGCCAGACCCATCGAACCGAGGCCGATCCGGCGCTCCTTCTTCTGGTTTTTCTCGTTTTCTTCAAAATGGTACGGCGTCGTGTCGATGACGTTATCCAGGAAACGCACGGAGTAACGCGTCACCGTCGCCAGTTCGTCCCAATCCACATCATGATTCTCTTCATCATAGAACTTGGAGAGATTCATCGCGGACAGGTTGCAGACGCCCCATGCTGGAAGCCCCTGCTCGCCGCACGGATTCGTGCAGATGATCGGGTTGAAGTACCAGCTGTTAGACATCTGGTTGTAATATTCCATAAAGACGACGCCCGGCTCGGCTGATTTCCACGCCGATTCGATAATGGTATGCCAGATTTCGCTCGCCTTCACCGTCCGGTACGGAATGACGGCATGGCCGCCCTGCTTCCATTTCTCAAGGTCGCCGTCCCACAGCTCGTCGTAATCCGGATCTGTCGTATCCGGGAATACCAGCTCCCAGTCCAGGTCCTCCTTGACTGCCTTCATGAAATCATTGCTGACACAGACGGAAAGGTTGGCGTTCGTCACTTGTCCCATCGTCTGCTTGACCGTAATAAAGTCGAGCACGTCCGGGTGCCAGTCGTTGATCATGAGCATCAGCGCGCCGCGCCGGCTGCCGCCCTGTTCGATCAGGCCGGTCGTGTAGCTGAACAGTCCGCCCCAGGATACCGCACCGCTCGAGGATCCGTTCACGCCCTTGACCACGGCTCTGCGCGGACGGAGCGAGGACAGATTGATGCCGACACCGCCGCCCCGCGCCATAATTTCGGTCATCTCGGACAGCGTCGCCATGATACCGCCGCGGCTGTCCTTCGGCGAAGGAATGACGTAACAGTTAAACAGCGTCAGCTCGTCACTGGCACCCGCTCCGGCAGCAATCCGCCCGCCCGGAACGAGCTTCCAGTCTTCCAGAATGTAGCGGAACTTCTCTTTCCACTCGGCCTGCAGCTCCGGCGTCGGCTCCGCCGATGCCATGGCTCCGGCCAGCCGCTCCCACATTTCCTCAGGCGTCTTCTCGATGTTCAGCGTCAGCTTCTCGACGTCCGTCTCCACCAGCTCGCCGCGGCGTGTTTTTACCGTCGCCCGTTTCCCCTCGCGCGATACGATCTCGCCGACTTCCTTTGTCGGAAACTTCGGATCATCCTTGGTCAGTACGAGAACGACATCTCCTACTTTAGCGTGATTCGGGTCCGGGTCCTTCCATGCATACCGGTCCAAAAAGATTTTTTCGCTTAACCCCTCAAGCTTCTGTTTGCTTTGAACTTGATTCACTGTTACATTCTCCTCCCATGACTGGTTCTGCCGAACGAATCGGCTCCGGTTCCGATCAGCGGATATTGTCGGTCTGCCGCCTGCGCTAAAAGTGCCGGTTCACTTCCGGGAAAGGCCTGTATGTAGCCGAGTTCCTTCCATTCAATAAACGAAATATCCCCATTCAAAACGCAAATCCGCTCGTCATGTACCATATATTGTGTGCATCAATGATTATACTATACCACATATTGTTACTCCACGCCTTAATCTTGAAATTTAGACCACGAAAGCTCTTCACTCTGGGACAACCTTTGCTTTTCTCCGCCAATCTCACTTTTTTGCCTCGGTTCCTTTGAAAAAAATTGTGAAAATCAGCGGATGCCTTCATCCATACGGAGGTTATGAACTCTCCAGTTTACGTGCATACTACTGTTACGCGAGATTACGAACCTATGAAGGAGGTACAAGGCTTGAAAACTTCTCATCTCGGTAGCGGGGCGCAGGCCGGGGACCTTCCCGTTCCCCTGAATATTGACCGCAGCTGGCTGGATAACCTCGAATCCCGCCTGGATAAAGGCGGCCCCTGGGGTGACTTCCGGCTGTTTCAGCTGGCCGTTCAAGGCGAAGAGGCGCGGCTTGTGACGAGCTTTGACGAGCTGCAGTGTGTGAAGCATTTGCAGGACCTGTCCCCCCTTCCCCATCAGATCGACACGGCGCGGAGAGTGCTGTTTGAGATGTCCGGCAGAGCCATTCTGGCCGATGAGGTCGGACTGGGCAAGACGATCGAAGCGGGACTCATTTTAAAAGAATACATGGTGCGCGGGCTGGTATCCAAAGTGCTGATTCTGGTGCCCGCCTCCCTGGTGCTTCAGTGGGTACGCGAGCTGAACAGCAAATTCGGCATTCCGGCGGTCGCGCAGAAAAAGGCTTATTCCTGGCATTCCGACGTCGTCGTCGCCTCCATGGATACCGCCAAGCGCGAGCCCCACAAGGACATGCTGATGGAGCAGGAATATGACATGCTCATTATCGACGAGGCGCACAAGCTGAAGAACAAGAAAACGACGAACTATCAATTTATCCAGAAGCTTCGGAAAAAGTACTGCCTGCTGCTGACCGCGACGCCGGTTCAAAACGATATGAGCGAGCTCTTCAACCTCATTACGCTGCTGAAGCCCGGCCAGCTCGGGCGGCAGGGGGATTTTGCGGCCAACTTCGTCGTCGGCAAACGGCAGGCGAAGAACGAGAACCAGCTCCGGGACGAGCTGGCGAAGGTGATGATCCGCAACCGGCGCGGCGAAGGTCCTGTGCAGTTCACCAAGCGGACGGTACGCAACGTCAGCCTGCAGCTCTCTCCTGAGGAGCAGGCGCTGTACGACGGTGTGACTTCTTTCGTCAAGAACCAGTACAAAGCGTCCGGGGGCAACCTCAGCAGCATGCTGTCTCTGGTCACGCTGCAGCGCGAGGTGTGCAGCAGCCGGGACGCGGTGTTCCTGACCCTCGTGAACCTGTCCAAGAAGATTCCGGACGACTCCCCGCTCACCGCCGAGGTGTGGGAGCTGGTGAACGCGATCCGGAACATCAAAGCGAACACGAAGGCCGAAAAGACGATCGAGCTGATCAAGGACATGAACGAAAAGGTCATCGTGTTTACGGAATACCGGGCGACGCAGGAATACCTGCTTCAGTATTTTCAAAAACACGGCTTGTCCTGTGTACCGTACCGCGGCGGAATGAACCGGGGCAAAAAGGACTGGATGATGGACCTGTTCCGCGGTCGGGCCCAAGTCATGATCGCCACCGAAGCCGGCGGCGAGGGCATCAACCTGCAGTTCTGCCACCATATGATCAATTTTGACCTGCCGTGGAACCCGATGCGGGTGGAGCAGCGGATCGGCCGCGTCCACCGGCTCGGGCAGCAGAACGACGTGAAGATTTACAACCTGTCCACCACCGGAACGATCGAGGAGCATATCCTGAACCTGCTGCACGAAAAAATCAACATGTTCGAGTCGGTCATCGGCGGCCTGGATGTCATTCTGGAGCGTTTCGAGAAAAAGGAATCGTTCGAGAAAAGCCTCTACAAGCTGTTCCTCGAGTCGGAGTCGGATGAGGAAATCCGCAGCAAGGTCAGCTCGCTCGGGCAGTCGCTTGACCAGATCAAGCGCGAGATCGAATACGAAGATGCGGAAACCGTCATTGAGGAGGAAGCTTGATGAGCCTGTCCCCGCAGGAAGTTCAGAAGCAAGTGCTAACCTATCTGGAAACGACCGAATGCAGCATTATCGAGAAGTCTCCTTATCACGTGACCGTCAAGCTGTCACCGCAGGCGGACAAACAGCTGACCAACCGCCCCTACTACTGGGGCTTTATTGAACGGACTGGGGCGGAGCCGGAGACTCTCTCCTACACCTTCGTCTTTGATCCGGACCAATATAACGAACAGGCGGCCAAAAACCCGCCGCCTTCAACGCAGCCCCAGCCGCAGGACAGCATTCTGTCGAGGTATTTCGGGGTGAATCCGGCAGGGCCGCGGATCGGCCCGGGGCGGATTCCCCGTGAAGACGTCACATACGGCAGCAGCCGGCTGCAGCAAATTTGGTCCGTAGCCCGGCAGGAGGGCTCCTGCGTGTACCTGTTCGAGCAGCCGGGCCCTTTGCAGCGGGAGACGCTGTTCTCCGCCCCCTACGAGCCGTGGCTGGGCGTCTGCTTCAAGGTCGAGATGACCTGCGACGTGAAGAAAGAAGCGCTCCACTTCATCGGTATCTCGCTGGTGACCGGGCAAATCGACCAACAGTTTGCCCGGCGTCTGGAGACGCTTCAGCTCGGGCCGCGGCTTCCCGAGAATATCCATATCCAGCCGGGAAGCCTCTCGCTCGCAGGCGCGGCCAATCTGCTGGAGAAGCATATGAAGGGACTGCTCGCAGTCGAGGATTACAGCTGGGCGGAAGCCGCCAGGGAGCGCCTTAGGGATGAGCTTGCAGTGATCGACATGTATTACGAAGACCTCCTGAAGGAAACCGAGGAGGAGAAGCTTACGGCCATCCGGGAGCAATACGACAACCGGCGCAGCGAAATGACATGGCAGTATGAACCCAAGGTGAACCTGTCCGCCATAACCTGCGGTCTGTTTCACTTAAGATCCATCCGTCCATGAGCATTTGACCTCCCTCGCTAAAAGAAGGCAAAAAAAGACCCGTGCCCGCGCCCCAAAGCCCGACACCTTGCAACAGCCTTTTTACGGCTTGTCCGATACAATGATGTCAATAAAGCTCTGAAATCGAGGAGGGTGAATGTGGTGAGGATGGTATCTCTCGCTTTAAAAGTGACGGCGTTGACCTGTGCCGTCAGCTGCGCCTTGCCGGCCTGGGGTTCTGCGGTCCCGCAATCGGCCGCAGCGGTCGGCATCGCTGCCGCCAAGGCGGCAAGCCCAGCGCGGACGGCCTTGCTTCGGATCGCATCAGGATCGGTCATGCAGGCGGTGCCCGCGCCGCTGGAGAGCTTTGCCGGCTCCGTCATCCGCGAGCTGTCCGTGCAGTCCGAGTTTCAGCAGTGGGTCGGCGCCGCCATCGACTATTACCCGCTAGGGCCCGGCACCCACAGCTGGCTTGCGATCGTTTCAAAGGATAGCAAGCAGCTGGGATATTTAATATTCACCGCCAGGGAGGAAGGCGGATATATGCTCAGCGAGTACGGCAGCGGTCCAGCCATCCCTTACAGCAGCGATGCGCTCCATGACCGGCTTGCTGAGGATGGCCTTATTCCTGATCACCCCGGCCTCCCCGCAAACGTTCAAATCCAAGCTCAATATTCGGCCATGCTGCCGGTTTGGAAAGTGACCCTGCCCGGCAAGCCAGCGATGTACATCAATGCGCTGACTTTGGAGCTTCTGCCGGCAAATGCCGTTTCCGCCAGCACCGCCTCCGTTTCTAAGACAGCAGTCGTTACCAATCAGAACGGTCTCCGGCTCGAGGCATCGTCACCTGCTGCGAAGATAGATGGCAACGATCCTTATGACGACCTGCTCTGGATGACCTCCCCCCGGCTGAACATCCGCCGCGGAGACGATCTGCTGAAAGCAGTCGCATCCGGCGGCAGTCTGATCTTCACCGCTCCCGGCCGTAACGCGTCCTATGGGGCGCCGTTTGCGGTAAGCGGGATTCAGACATGGTCTCCAGCCGCAAGCGCTCCTGTGGTCAGCTATGCGGCCACAGGACGTGCCGGAACCCGGTACCTCCCTGTCTCCATGCTGATGGCTGCCGGAGAATTTCATGCCCGCCCCTAGATCCGCTGCATGATTATCTGTTCCTGCCCTTATCGCGTTTCCTTCCCAAAAAGAAGCGGACCTCGTATCCACACGAGGTCCGCTTCTTTCATTTTCGTTCAGTCATGTATCTTGATTTTTCGCCGCTTGGGATGGCGTTTGTCAGCCGTCCGGCCTCCCCATTGGGACAATCCGAACGGGATCATGCCGAACCATTTGACCGTCCACGGCTCTTTATATTTTTGCTTCCTTCGTTCTTCCTTGGGTGTTTCCATGTAGTTGACGACGCGCTCTGTAATGTATTTTACAAGTTCATCTCCACTGGCCATTTCCATTCCCCCCACAATGCCAAATTACAGCTCTGCTATGCTCTTAGTTTGCACAGAGATATTGTAATTTAAACGGAGGAGTGCGGACGGTGCATTTTTTACCGTTTATTGCACATTCTAACTTCGACATCAATTTTTCGCTCAAATCCCGTTTAACGAAAGGAGGGCCATCCTTTATGCCTATCAAAAGCTTGATCGCCGCCATCCTCCTGATCCCGGCAATGTTGTGCGCAGGCAGCTCGTCTGCTTGGGCCGCAGGCCCCGGTGACCAAAGTACAACCGCCTATCCGGAGCATCCGGCTTTTCCGCATGAAGTTATTATCGTGGATGCAGGACATGGCGGTGTCGACGGAGGGACTTCATTTCAGAACATTCTGGAAAAGGACATTAACCTTGCCATCGCCCAGAAGCTGTTTATGCTGCTGCGCAGCCAAGGGTACGACGCGGTCTTGAACCGGACGGCCGACTACGCCCTCAGCGACGACAATCACTGGCTCCGCAGTTCCTCCCGCCATAAACGCGATCTCGCGCAGCGCAAGGAGCTAAGCCATCAGCTGCCGACCCTGATCGTCGTGAGTCTTCACGTCAATTGGGGCCGCAATCCTTCAAAGAACGGGGCGCTTGTGCTTCACCAGAACGAAGGGCGCAGCGTCCTGCTTGCGGACAGCATTCAGCAGCAGCTTAACCCGCTGTACCAGACGAAGGGAAACATCCGGCTGGGAAGCCCGTTTTACCTGCTGAACCAGGTCAAAGATCCTGCGGTTATCGTAGAGACCGGATTTCTCAGCAATGCCGCAGACCGGGCGATGCTGTGCAATCGGCGCGGGCAGCTCAAGATCGCGCAGGCCATCGCGAACGGAATCAATTATTATTTGACGGCAATATAGGCGCCGGCTTCCAATCCCAGATATCCCGGACGAGATCGCTGATTCCTACAAAAGATACGGAATTCTGCATACTGGTGATGCTTTGGCGAATGGCCTCCGCCGTCTTTTCCCCCTGCACGCCGACATGACCGATCGTTACACAGTTCTGATGTTCGCTCGCCCAGGTTTCAACGGCTTTCATTTGTTTGCTGACATGGCTGACCGTGTGTCGGTCGTCCAGAAATATGTTGTTGGCCACCGGAGGCATTCCCATCTGAACGGCCAGCTTGCCGACAACGGAATGGTAGTTGGTCTTGCTGTCCACGAAGAACAACCCGCGTTCGCGGCAGACCTCCAACACGATGGACATGATCCGTTCGTCTCCGGTAATCTTCGATCCCATATGATTGTTCATGCCGACCGCATACGGCACGTTATCGATGGCTTCCTCCACCCGTTGGCGAATTTCCTCATTGCTCATATTGGAGGTAATGGCGCCTGGACCTAGCCACTTGGGGTTGCCCTGCTTGGGCTCCATCGGCATATGGACAATGACGTCATGCCCCTGTTTATGGGCCAGCTCCGCGTCGGCTTTACTGGTAGGAAGAAACGGCATGATGGCCACGGTCAATTTAATCGGCAGGGACAGCATTTCTTCGGTTCCCCCTTGCCCGTTCCCGAAGTCGTCGATGATGATCGCAACCTTTTTATCCGGCTTCATGTCACTTTGCCGCTTGTCTGCTGCGGGCTGCTCCGCTTGCTCGTTGAAGACCCGCTCCGCCGCCAGTGATCGTTCCCCATCCGCGAAGGCGGTTTGACCAGAAAGCGCAACCGTAAGCGCCAGTCCCGCTGCCGCAATATTCCGCCAGCCGTGATGCAGCTTATTGAAAGATGATGTACTCAAGCAACTTCCTCCTTTACTCGGTATCTCCACGATGTGGTTTCATTGTTTGAGGAAGTTGGAGGAATTATGTATAGCAAAAATCCCCGTTTCGCCCCTCTCAGGAAAGTTACGGGAATAATAAATAACACAAAAAGGCGTCCCCGTTGTTCAAAACGGGAACGCCTTATGTATGTATGCGGTCGAGAGGACTCGAACCTCCACGGGGGGTTAGCCCACACGGACCTGAATCTAGCGCGCTAAAGGGAACCAAGCGGAAAAAATGTCCCTTTAGGGGAACCAAGAAACCGCGAAAAGCCTTATATTATCAAGGGTTTCGGTGTTTTACATCGCCTCTTTTTAGTGCCATAAGGCGTCTCAGGAAATCATCAAAAAGTGATTCAAATCGGACGTTTGAGAGAACTCGGAGAGAACGACAGATAAATCAGCCCTGCTCCACTACCATCGACAAATTTTAGCGGAGCATATTAAATAGAATTAATCATTTCACTTGTATTATACCGTGGCGACCTAATTGCTGTTGTTGCTATTTGCTTAGTTGTTCCGGAGGACCAGGATATGAATTGAAATTTATTCCAATAGACTTGATGAGCCGCACCCAAACCGGCGTTGCTCCCATCGAATAATGACTCATCTAAATTCAACTTAGCGTTTTCATGAGTGCGCGGAAGATGAGTCATAATTAAGACGTCTGCATCTTTCAGAAACGAACTTTGCTTTCAATCCGAGATTCGAAACGATCAGTTCAAACGCAATGCTGTAGACAGCATCATCAATCAAAGCCCCGCAGCGGCTAAGAATTGCGAGGCCTTATAACCATTCCTTATAGCTTTCGATATTGCAACCAACACCATTCCGATCCCTTTGAACCAGACCTTTGAAGTGGTTTACAAAAGCGTTGAACAAGTCGGCCATCTTGTCCCAGTTTTTAAAATAATCAGAGTATGTTATTTCAACCAGCCATATTACCATTGCGACATTGATATATTCGCCGATTCCGCTCTGACAGACGGCTTCTGCTTCGCTTATGACACTTCGCCAACGAGCGAACCTGGCTTTGCTCTCATCGTCGCAAGAAGAGGAAATCAGAAAGTCCAAGTATCCTCTGAAGTTTCCAAACGGGGCGTATTCCGTCTCGCCGTATGAAATCATGTCGACCGACTCAGAGGAAGCAGCGATGGCAGACGATGGATGCGGCTGTGTTGCACTAGGGCTGTACGTGCTCACAATCTTCCCGTTCATGTTCAAATTCTGTCCCATGATATTCGGCAAAGTAGCTGTATACGGCAAACATCACGGCAAAAATAAAGCAGACTGTTGCGATATTAAGCCACAGGACTGGCAATACCCTGAGCTGCGCTCCGATTGAGGCCGGCTTCCGGTCGTCTGCTACGGTAGGAACCATTAAGGCGATTCCCAGACGAGCGCTCCCGTTCACAACTGGCGAGAAAATAAACGCAGCCTCAAGTGAAAACTGATCCGCAACGTACGATGTCATCGGGATACCTAGTACCATGCCCAGACTGACCCCAAGAAATACTTTCGCGCTTGCCTGTGCAACCCGCTCTTTATCCGACAATACATCAGCCAATGCAAAAGCGATAGAGAAATTAACCGGATGAAACAGCGCAGAAACGATTCGAAATACCAGGTGAATCGGAAAGGTCGGCGCAAAAGCCGAAGCAAGGTTGGAGACGGCAAAAAGCGCAGGAATTCCGATCAGTTCCCTTTTCCGGTTCAGTCTGGACATCATGAAGGCCGCAAGCTGCCTGGCGTCGCGTCTGATCCTCCGTTAAAGCTCCCCTAAGCAACTTTCGTTTCGACTGTTTCCCGTTGCTTGAAACTGAGTAGAAGGCTCGCTGCGCTCACCGCAATGAGCAAGCAAGCCAGCACCCGAAAACGGCCGGCCGTAATATCATGGCCAAATACAAGCCCCAGCGCTACGGAGGACAAAATCGATCCCATATAGCGCGAAGCCTGAAATAAACCGGATGCCGTTCCGGTCGTCTCCAGCGGCGTCGAACGGATCATCGCAGTTTGTAAAGCGACGTTGTTCATCCCGTAGCTGACCCCGACCAACATGAGCACGACAGCCATTACCGGCAATACGGCGCCTACGAACAGCGTTGCTAGCAAGATCGACGCCGCCAGCATACATACCGTTCCCGCAATTAATGGTCGCCGAAATCCCCAACGATCGATCCAGCGACCGGCCACAAGCAAGAGTTGACTTGTAGCGAAATATTAGTACAATAGTTTTATGACTACTCAAATAATGATTAATGATGAACAAAGGGTCAAAATATTTAAGGCATTAGCTGATGAAACAAGACTGGATATCATTCGAACTCTGTACGCCAACAAGAAGGAGATGAATTGCGGAGAAGTAATGCACATTCGCGATACATCGAAATCGAATACTTCGTATCATTTACGTACTTTAAGGGAGGCGAAATTGATCAAGGTACGAAAGGAAGCTCAAACGAAGTATATGAGTATTGATGTAGAGACTTTTCATGTTTGCTTGCCTGGATTTCTGGATACGTTGTAGAAGGAGATCCTTTTTTTTTTTCATTAGTTCAATATTATTTGAACTATAGAACTAACTACAAAGGGTGAATAGAATGATCAAATTAACTGCTTTATTTTTCCTCATCATGTTTGTTATCGGTACGGATACGTTTTTGATTTCTCCGCTCATCCCCACTCTTCAGAACTTGTTTCATATCCCGACCGAATATTCCGGTTGGATGGTGGGGGCCTATGCATTAGGTTATGCCATTTTTGCACTGATTGCTGGACCGCTTTCCGATGGATGGGATCGAAAAAAAGTAATGCTCTCCGGCATGGTCTGCTTCTCGGTTTCAACCATGTTATGCGGCTTTGCCACAGGTTTTTGGTCGATGTTCTTATTCCGTTTTTTAGCCGGAGTCAGCGCAGCATTTACGGCGCCTCAAGTCTGGGCCTCAATCCCTGCTCTGTTTCCAACGCCAAAAATCGCTAAAGTATCAGGAATCGTCATGGCAGGCTTGGCTGCATCCCAAGCGTTCGGCATCCCTATTGGAAGTCTGCTAGCCTCAACCCATTGGTATTATCCTTTTTTTACAATCGGTGCATGTGCATTATTGGTGGCGGTATTCATCTTCTATGCTTTGCCCGAAATGAAACCGAATCAAGGCCAAAAAACCAAGACTCCGATTTTCAGTAGATACATCCCACTATTGAATAGCCGAATGGCGAGAACGGCTTTCCTCGCTCATTTCTTATTTCAATGCGGATTCTTTGCTGCCTTTTCTTTTATTGGAAAATGGGTAACGGATCGCTTTTACCTTTCAATTGATCAAGCGGGGTACGTGATGTTTTTTCTTGGTCTCGGGAATATAGTCGGGAGCTTTGGCGGTGCCTATGTGATCAAAACATTAAACCGTTTCAATACGCTGGTTGTGGGCTTTCTTGTCTCTATCGCATGTTTTATTGTTTTGCCTCACTTGCCATCGGTTGCGGCTTTCGAAAGTGTTTACTTTTTCATATTCGTTAACATGGGGATTGCTTTTCCGCTAATATTGGGAATGCTGAATTCATTAAATCCGACCATCCGCGGCACGATCTCCAGCTTGGCAAATTCAATCATGTACGCTGCGACAACGCTCGGTTCTTGGATCGCAGGCCTGATTTACGCGACGTTTAACGGTTTTTCAGCCATAGGCATGTTTGCGGCTATATGTTTTGCCAGTTCGTTGTTATCTTTTATATTCAGCGGTATTTTGACCAGTCACGCGAAGACAAAGAAGGAGTTTGCATCATAAAATGCAATTCATATGGATATTCTAAATCTTTCAAAAACCGTCGGATTCATTGATTGTAGTGTTTTAACGAGAACCAAAGTCTTGTGGCCTATGCAACAAGTACTTGCATGATCCTTCGTGGAGATAAAGCAAAGGGATGGTAGCGATGTTCATATGAATTAAATCCTTTATTGAAAGGTAATATATAAATTCCTATTCTCGTACAATTTTGAGATGTAAGCAGTGCAAATCACTTTTCTCACTACGCTGGTTTTTACGCTGCATGATGGCTAATGGATATGCTATAATACAGCCTAATTGTAAGCATAAGGAAATCACACGAACTTAACGGAGGATGAATAATGTCATACGGAATTGTAGCTTATCAAGAAAAATATCATGATAGATTAGTGGATATTTGGTATAAGGCTGTTGTTCATACCCATACATTTCTGACGGAAAAGGATATTCAGTTTTATCATGACATGGTTAAAAATGGAGCTCTAAAAGAAGTAGAGATTTGGGCGGAAGTTAACGAAAATGCAGAACTTACAGGGTTTATCGGGCTTGACGGAACCAAAATAGAGATGTTGTTCGTTGACCCAAAATACCACGGAAAAGGTATAGGCAGCAGATTAATTAATCACGCTATAAAAATAAAAGGAAGGAATCTTCAAGTTGATGTTAATGAGCAAAATGATGGAGCGTACGCATTTTACAAAAGGCTTGGATTTGTACGGGTTGGACGATCGGAACTAGACAACTCAGGTCAACCATTTCCTCTACTTCACTTGGAGTTAAAAAGTTAAGCTCTAACGGAGAACGTTAGCTCAATAAACAGCGGCAGTCTATCCCGAAAATATCGCTCCGCAGAACACCTAAAAAGGCAGCAACAGAGTTGCCGCCCTTTCGAATAAATCCGTGAAGGTCCTAACGTGCATCTCTAAAATGTTAAAAGCCGAAATTGACGGAGAAGGCATACCTTCAAAAGGCGTACCTCAAGGTGGTCTGTTATCGCCGCTTCTATCAAACATCGTTTTGAATGAACTGGATCAATGGGTAGCTGGGCAATGGGAGCTGTTTCCCATGAATCAGTCCTACGAAACACGATCAGGCGAGCTGTACGCAAAGAAGCGCTCCACTCTTAAAGAGGGGTACATCGTCCGCTACGCGGACGACTTCAAAGTACTTTGCCGGGACTGGAAAACCGCCCAAAAGTGGTATCATGCCGTCAGATTATTCTTGAAGGACCGTTTAAAACTGGACTTATCGCCGGAGAAATCTCAAATCGTGAACCTGCGCAAACGAGAATCCGAGTTTCTGGGTTTCACGATCCGGGCGAACAAAAAGGGCAACAAACGGGTAGCACATACCGGCATCAAAGCCAAAAACAGGCGGAAGATCAAGGAAGAAGCCAAAGCTCGCATCCAAAAGCTAAAGGCCTCTCCAACCGCCCAAAACGCGCTACTGTTCAATAGTTTTGTGTTAGGGATCCATAACTACTTCAAATGGGCGACACATGTCAACCTCGAGTTCTCACGCCTTGCTTATGAATTGCGTGCCTTCATGTTCAATCGTCTAAAACAAGTCGGAAAGTACGAGCATCCTGAGAATCCTCCACCGACCTACAAGAAATTTTACGGCCGTGGTTGCAGGACGTTCAAATTGGCTAATGTGTACCCGTATCCAATCGCAGATGTAAAAACAAGTAACACCATGTGCTTCAGTCAAAACCTTACCCCTTTTACGGCGGAAGGAAGAGAACAGATACATAGAAAGTTGCGACCGGATATCCAACGGGAACTCGTAAAGCTGATGGAATCAGACCTTCCGAACCGAAGTGTCGAATATAGGGATAATCGAATGAGCCGCTACAGCATGAAGATGGGGAAATGCGAAATTACAGGTGTTCATCTTTTTGCGAAAGACGTTCACTGCCACCACTACGTACCCCTTCATCTCGGAGGCAGCGATAAATTCAGCAATCTGCGCATCCTCCATAAAGAGGTTCACAGATTAATTCATTCGACACTCAACGAGACGATTGACGTGCTCAGATCCAAAACGGCTTCACCGAGCCTATGGTTCAGTTGATCAACCAGTACCGCAATAAATGCGGTTGGAACCGATCTGACTTTTTCTTTCTTGGGGTAACGTGGAACTTATGATTTAGTACATTCATTTAGATGGAACGCCGGATGCTGGGAAACTGGCACGTCCGGTTGAAGCAGGGGAAAAGCTGGAGATCACTTCAAATGCTTACCTATTGCGACCGTTAGTTGATTGTCGGATAGGTCTGTTGATGATTAATGCGATATAGCAAAGGGGAGTAAACATGCCATATATCAACTTACAGGTAACCAAGGGCGTGAATCGTGAGCAAAAGGCGCAGATAGTTAAGCAATTTACGGAAACACTTGTAATTGTTCTTGGTAAAAAGCCAGAACATATTCATATCGTTATACAGGAGATCGAAGAGGAGAATTGGGGGTTTGAAGGTGTACTAACCGATGACTACCGAAAGAGAGAAAAATGAAAATTTTTACAGCGTGGACATTTATTCAATCCTCTTTAGGAGAAGTTCGCCTCCGCGGTAGCTTCGCTTCTTAGCTTGTTGAAGTAACGGATTACATTAACTCAATACATCATGACGGCAGCCGGTCAGAACGATCGGCTGCCGTTTCTCAACTAACGGGCAGCATAATTTAAGACTATGTGTCCAACGTCTAGCCGACAAGCGCTTCGACCTGACAAGGATAGGAAACGTCGGTAGGAACGGCGAGCACCTTACCTCCCAGAGAATAATTACATCAGCCGCTACTTGGAGTTCTTTCGCACGTCGCGTCCCTATTACGCCATTGGCACCTTCCCGACCGAGCCTAATCGAAGCGGCGCAGCCCATCCCCGTACCGCCTCAGTGAGGATCGCTGTCCGGTCCTCTAATGTGGAGTGAGCACATTGCCTTTTTTTAATCCTCTCTTGACTTTTTGTAGACGACCGGTCTATTATAAACAAATGAACAACATGAATTCTAAACCTTCCCAGCTGCATGATGCGCGGGAAAAGCTGTTGCAAGTCGGTCTTGAGTTGATTCAGAAAGGAGGCTACGGCGCTTCTTCGATTAAAGATGTCGTGACCGAAGCAGAAGTGCCCAAAGGGTCCTTCTATTATTACTTCGATAGCAAGGAAACGTTCGCCAAGGAAGTGATTGAACGCTATGCGTCGACGGCAACCTCCGAACGGACACAATTGCTGGCGGATCGGGACATTCCTCCGCTTATACGGTTGCGGCGTTACTTCGAGACGTATATCCAATATTTTGCAGATGCCCGGTACAAGGAAGGTTGTCTGTTCGGCAACTTGAGCTTGGAAATGTGCGATCATAGCGAGGTGCTTAGGGCACCCGTCGTTGCAGGATTCCAGGATTGGGAGCAAGATTTGCGGGCCGTATTGCAGGAAGCAAGCGAGGTGAGACAAATTCCCGCACCGTTCCACGTTGAAATGTTGGCAGCTTTTATCCTCAACAGTTGGGAAGGCGCCCTCGTCAGAATGCGCGCCGAGCAAAGCGTAGCGCCATTGCAGTTGTTCATCACGACGGTATTCGATCAAATGTTGCAAGCCAAGGTATAAGCGAATTTGAAGCTATACCTTTCTGTTTATTCATTTATAGACGACCGGTCAACTAATATGCAAAAAAAGGAGAAAAGAATAAAATGAAACTCAGTATTCTTGGCAACGGTAGTGTAGGCCGCAAACTGGCTGTATTATTCAATGACGCCAACCATCAGGTAATCGTCGGTGCGCGTTCCACGCCTTCTGCATCCGAACATTCGGGCATTCAATACGTCACCATCGAAGAAGCTGCCGCGCAAGGCGATGTCGTGATTTTAGCAATTCCTTACATTGCTTCTGTCGAGGTGTTGCCTCAATTGGAAAGTACATTGGCTCAAAAAATCGTCATTGACTGCATGAACCCGCTTCATTCCGACTGGTCTCCGCTCGATCTAGGCGAGCGTACGTCCGCCGGCGAAGAAACGGCGAAACGGCTTCCACAATCCAGAGTGATCAAAGCTTTCAACACGACGTTTGCCGATATTATGTCGCCAGATCGAATCATACGGAACGGCAGCCAGGCAACGGCTTTCGTTGCTGGCGATGAAGCGGAAGCGAAGAAGATTGTAATGCGACTCGCCGAGGAGATCGGATTCGCCCCGCTGGATGCCGGCGCGCTAAGCAGCTCAAAGTATTTGGAAGGAATGGCGCATTTGAACATCCGGATCGCGGTTGGGCTTGGCGGAGGCACAGATGCCGCATTCCTGTATCATCAAGCGAAGTAGCGTGCTCGGCTACCGGCTCACCGCCGCACCCCCTGCTATCCGCTCCCCACTCAAGTTAACACCAAAACCTCAAATAAAGATATGTTGAATTTTCATGGATACTCGCTGAGTAATCAAAAAGAGGCAATAGAACGTTTTATGAAGAATTAAAATAAATGGTTCGGTAACAAATCCCGCCGTTTATTAATAAACCAAAGAAATAAAGAAGTAATGGCATATGCTCGTGGCTTTCTTTTGTTGTACCTCGTTGCGGATGCCTCTGCCGCGTTGAATCGTATCATATAAAAGCTAGTTCATTGCGCTAACGGATACGTTAGCGCAATGATTTTAAACAACTTTATTTCTGACCCGGCCTGCATCGTAGGCCGGGTTTACTGCATTTCTTGCGACCATTTTAAACTTTATTATAAGGAAACATTTTTTGCTTTTCAGCTTTCGTTTTTCCAGATCAGATAAAGCTTCAGGGTCGGTTTCGCCAGCGATCATCGCTTCAATCATTGCACGTCCTGATTTCCCGAGCACATTGCTGGCAACTGAGGAAAGCTTTATGTTTTCGCCTTCAAGCACCTTTTGAATGCGGCTGACTTCTCGAGCTCGCTCTTCTATGAGACTACGGGGGTAGCGAATCAATTCCCTGAGTCCTCGTTGCTCGTAGTTCGGGATAATGCTACCCTTCAATAGACAATGCCGGAGCAACCCAGCAATCCATTTCGCACACCCCTTGCTTATTTCATTGTCGAAGTTGCTCGAATCTTATTTAAATGCCGTAAAACCCCCTTCGTTTTGCCCTTTGAGCAGCTTCCCGAATTGTTCGCGTGTCGAATTTGCGGATAATATTCCGCACATGCGATTTCATCGTATTCGATGAAACACCAAGCAGTTCTCTGATGATCGGTTGACTATACCCCCAACCTATAAATTTCAGAATATCTTGTTCAGTTCGGGTTAGCATACAAAGCAATTCTTTGTGTTTTATATGTCTAATCTCATTACGAAGGATTTTTGCAGCATCCGCATGAAGGGATGATTCCCCATGAAATGCTTCTTTGACAGCACTTATTATGTCTAGATAGTTACACTTTCTAATGAAATTTATCGTTCCTGCTAAAACTACATCCATGATAATTTCCCGATCATCCAGAGATGACAGAACAATAATTGGTAACTCCTTTTTATGGAGAATTTCTGTTATGGTGTCTAATCCTTCTTGCTGAGTTGAGTTTAACATGATATCCAAAACCATTACATCTACCTGTAATTGAATACTTGCTTGAATCGCTGTTTCTTTTGTAGAAACAACTCCTGATACTTTCATATCCGGCTCAGAATTGATTAACATAGCAAGACGTTGTTGCCAACCGCGGTCACTGTCAGCTATTAATACCTTAATGTTCTGGTTCTCTCTAAGAATCAGTTCTCTTATCTCTTCTGAATAATTTTCCAATCCATTCATAAACAACAACCTCCTTTCCATTGTAAAAACACAAACAGACACTGCCCCCTCCGAGCTGTGTCTGTGTTTCAACATGGCTTATTTCGAGAGGATAACCCGGCGGGCGATGAAATCGTAAACATGTCCAGCATAATTAGTAAGATTGACTTCGCTGTATCTCGACTTTCTGTGCAGTTTTAACTCGAGCTCAGCGTTATGATGTCTTCCTCACCCCACGACCCAAAACGACAATAGCAAAAGCTATGACGATAGCCAGACCGGCGGAGGTCATAACGGCGGACAAACCGGCATTGTTCAGGACGAATGCACCGAGTACGGCTCCCACGCCGGAAGATGAGTTGAACACGGTCGTATACACGGCTGACGCCGGTATCGCCGCCTCCCCACCTGTTCGCAATACCCATGTCTGGATACCAATAAAAAGTATCGAGACTGCCGTGCCCCAAACAACGAGCAGAGCCAGTACTGGCCATACCCCGGAGCTGAACCCGAACGTGCCCAGACCAATGAGCGATATGCACATAAGCAGTAGTGATACGGCGATGACCGTCTTCATGAAGCGGTCGATCAGCGCCCCGGTAAGCACATTTCCGAGCAATCCGGCGACCCCGAAGCCAAAGAGCAGAGCGGCGATCATTGCGGGAGCAATGCCAGGGACGTTTCTCAGATACGGCTCGATGTAGGTGAACGCGCCAAAATGCGCAGCTACCGTGAAGATCGCCACTGCATAGACACGCCACAACTTACCGCTACGCAGGACACAGGCCAAGGTGGTGAATCCGACTGATCCTGAGGTCTTTATTTGCGGCAGTACAATGACCATTAACAGAGCCGTGAGTATGCAGGCCGCGGCGAGGGTACCAAATGCCAAACGCCAGCCCCATGTCTGTCCGATCAGGTTGAGCAGCGGAACACCCAGCACGTTCGCAATCGACATGCCGCCGAAAACTATTGAAGTCGCAAGGCCCGTCCGGTTCGGAGGAGCCATCTGTGTCGCAAGCGCGGCCACCATTGCCCAGAAAACGCCATGCGACAACGCCCCGATAACCCGCGCCAGCATCAGAATCGGGAACGAATGGGCGATCATAGCAAGTCCGTTCGCGGCTGCCAGCACCAGCATCAGCCCGATAAGTAGCGGCTTGCGCGGGAACTGGTTCGGCAGTACGGCGGAGAGCAACGCGCTGCCTGCGCCAATCAGTGCATATGCCGTCACGATGAGTCCTACTGTTGCGGGACTGCGCCCAAGATCGGAAGCGATAGACGATAGCAGTCCGATCGGAGCGAATTCGGTGGAAACAACAGTAAACATAGCAATTCCGAGAACAAGGATCGCTAGCCAACTACGAACGCTGGCTTTTGACGGTTCGGCTTGATTCAAAGCAACCTTAGACATAATATTCCTCCGTATTGATCAGTCATATTAAATACCAATTGGTACATAATTGAGATAATAGAAAAGCAGCGTGCAGCTGCTCTTAGATAATACGCAAAAGTCCTGCGATAGTGGGCTGAGTGCCGTTACGGGCAGGCATTCGGACTGACAGCTGAGTCCCGCCCTGGAGACGTTTAATTCACGAAAACTTTCTGACCCTCCTGGCTTTGCCGGTCGAGACGATAGCTGACTACAGCCAGCAAGGATGCGGCGACTGCCACGATACCTCCGGACCAGGATACATCGATCAGCTTCATGTTCGTTGTCACCCATCCTCCTAGCGCCGATCCGACCGCAATGCCGACATTGACGGATACGGGTGTAAGCGACGAGGCCAAATCCCGAGCAGCCGGAAAATGTCGGTCGGCCAAATCGATGAAATATAATTGCATCGTGGAATTCATCGCATAGAGGACCAGGGCAATAAAGGAGATGCTGACCAATCCCCCGACCAGCGAACTCGCGGAAACATACAGTGACGCGAGAATGACGGCCTGAATCAGGAACACATACCGAAGCTTACTGATCCCATCCCGTGCGGCCAATTTTCCGCCAATTAACGTACTGAAGATGGACACGACTCCATAAAGCAGAAACACTAAGCTGATATACCTTTCTGGAACCCCGAGCACCTCTTGCAGCAAAGGCGTCAAATATGCGTATACAGTATAAGTCGCGGCAATGCTGAAGGCCGGAATGAAAAATGCGATCACAATACGTGGATGGGCGAGCAGGCCGATCTGATTTTTCAAGGAACTCCGCGTCCCTTTCAGCCCCTTAGGAATGGTCGCCGAGCTGAGAATCAAGGAAATAACGCCCAACAAGGCGGTGAATCCAAACGCCATCTGCCAGCCACCCCATTGCCCGATAGAAATGCCGATTGGCACTCCGATAACACTGGCAACGGTAAATCCTGCAAAAACAATGGCAATAACCGCCCCCCGCTTTTCGGCAGGCATCGTTTCGCTGGCAACCGCCATCGCGAGCGCGATCAAGACGCCGGTTATGACAGCTGTGATGATTCGGGAAACAAGCAGAAGTGCATACGACTCAGACAGGGCGGTTGCGATATTGCCGGCAATAAAGATGGAGATCAACGTCAGCATGAGCGGATATTTGGCAAACCGGCTGAACAAAGCCGTCAAGAACGGGGTGCCGATGGCAAACGACAAGGCAAACGCCGATACAAGCGCCCCAACCGTTGATATGGCGAGTTGCAATTCAGCCGCTACTTCTGTAAGCAGCCCAACAATAACAAATTCGCTCGTCCCCAGCACAAAGGTTAATAGAAACAAATTCAACGTCAATAACTTTTGGTGTCTTGTCAACACTCCCACCCTCTCTCCCCCTCCTACGCCTAAACTAAGCTCTCTCGACGGCAATCTGCACCTCCGCGACATAAGCTTCAGGATCGCCTGTCTGTTCATGAGGGATGCAAATTTCTCGCCGCGGCTCGTTTTCGATCATTCGATAACCATTTCGCTCAATCCACAGCGCCAGTTCCGTGCTTGCAGTGCAGCGGCTCGTCGTCCGGCAATGATGGATCAGCGTGGCCATTAGCGGAATGCCCGGCAACCGTTGGACTGCAAAGGGCGGCCGGCTTGGCATTTTGTCGGATAGCAGCCGAGCTGCTTCAATGTCCATATCTTCATCGCTTTCCTCAGAGCCATGCCACAAAATGATCTGCGATAAGGACGTTCGACCGGCATTGCCCAAATAATCGTCCAGCTGCCGAAACATCTCCGGAATTTGCCGAAAACAAGTTCTTTGCCGATAAGACACCACCAATTGCGGTTCCACTTCTTTCAGCACGACATCATGCGTCCCCCCCTGTTTTCCCTCATGCTCGATGGCGTCTAGCCGTTCTTGTATGCGAACCAACTTGACCTGCTCTTTGTCCACAATGGACTGAATCTCGTGCTGCTTGATCCGGAACATCCCTCTGATTTGCTCAAGCGGAATTTGCTCGTCGATCATCCGGCGAATTTGCTCCAACGAGAACCCCAGTTCTTTGTAGGCCAAAATGCGGTGAAGCTGAAATAACTGATCGGCAGTGTAGTATCGGTATCCAGAGTAAGGATCGGTATGGGCCGGCTTGAGCAAATTCAGCTGGTCGTAGTACCGAAGCGTCTTGACAGACACTTGGCTTATCTTCGAAAAATCGCTGATTTTGAACATAAATGCACCCCTCAATATCAAATATTGCGCTTCTGCTCACTTCTTCCGAAGTATAACTTTCCCGTTAAGGGGAGAGTCAAGCTGACGGCGAAAAAAGAAAATTTAGAACAGTTCCACCGCCGTTATCTTGTCCAATTCGACTGAGCGGACTTCCGAACAGAAAAAGAGCCGCACATCAATGTGCAGCTGGTACAACTGGCTCTAGGGCCGACAGGTCATTAAAAGCCGACAAAAGCCCGGATGTGGGTAGCGACATAATCTGCATGATCTTCCAGTGCAAGATGTCCGGCATCAAGCAGATTGAAATCGACGTTCTTCAAATCTTTCTGGTAAGGGTACGCGCCGGATGCAGGGAAAATGACGTCGTTCTTCCCCCACTCAATCCGGTTTGGCTGGTGTTGTTCGCGAAAATATGTTTCCATTCTAATGTGAACTTGATCGGAAAGCCGCCCGGTCGCGATCTCAGGCTTCGCGATAGAAAATGTTCAGGCCGTCCATCTCTGTCGTACGATAATAAGTCATGGGAATCCTCCTTGGAGATTTGGTTCCTTCGAGTCCGAGTTTCAGTTTCGGCGGATGAAGTCTGCAACGAGACGTCCAATTTCATTCGGTGCATCTTCCAGACAATAATGACCCACGCCTGCAAGCCGATGAACGGGAGCATCGGGGAACAACTCCGTGAACAGCGGCAGAAAATGTTCAGCATGCAGCGTGCGATCAGACTCTCCCCAAATGGCCATTGCCGGCTTCGTGCGAATCATTCGGATGGCTTCGGTATTAGGTACTTCAAACTGGTGCGCGCCTGTAGCATACCCTTTTGCCCAGCCGATCGCACCGAGACAATCCGACGGATCGGCAAAGTGTGAGCCGTAAGCTGCCAGCCAGGTGTCGGTAATCAGGGTATTGTTCTCAAAACCGTTCAGTTTGAGCGTGCTGAGAATATTAAAACCGAGTTGGCCCAACACGGCCTCGAGACTCCCATCCTTCTCCGCCTGAACAACCCATTGGAACCAGGGCGAGACGCCAACATTGGCGGTCAACCTGCCTCCGAGGCTGGACTGGCCGAATGGTGTCGGCCCATTGGTCGAGATCAGCCTGCGGATGCGATCCGGATGTCGGGCGGCGAGTCCCATCCCCACTGGCCCGCCAAAATCGTGCATAATCAACGTAATATCCCGCAGGTCTAGCGCAAGCACGAACCGTTCGAGATTGTCGATATGATCTTGCAGCCAGTAGCTACGATCCTGAGGAGTCGCACTTTTGCCGAACCCCATATGATCAGGGACAATGACACGACTGTCCGGGCTCAGGACCGGGATGAGGTGCCGAAACAGATAGCCCCAGGTCGGCTCGCCATGAAGACAAAGCACGGTCTCACCTCCGTGCGGCCCTTCGTCAACATAGTGCATGGCAAACCCGGGAGCGTCGGTGAAATGTGGTGTGAATGGGTAGGTACCGTCGCAATCCGCAAGCGGATTGCGGTTGAGGTAATAAGGATACGTCATGAGAAATGTTCCCCCTTAGAATTGAATCGGAAAATCTGGCTGTTCGAAACAATAAAAACTCTTCCTTCGGTCATAATTGACGAGCAGCATGATGTGGTCAGTGGTAAGTGCTCGTTCGCCGTTAGATGTCTAAGCGGTTGGCGTCAAATGACGGGTAAACGCCCAGAATAATAGTGCCAGGAAGCTAATGGCTGAGCCTAATAGGCATACACCAGTCCAACCAGCCCACGCATAAACGAACGTCGAGATGAACGAACCAACAGCGCTGCCGAGAGAATAGAAAATCATATATCCGGCCGTAAGCCGGCTATGAGCCTCGGGTCGCACACGGTAAATCATGCTTTGATTCGTGACATGTACAGCCTGTAACCCAAGATCAAAGACGATTACGCCAGCAACCAAAGCCCACAGGGAATGAATAGTATATCCCATTGGTAGCCAAGATAGCGACATGATGAGCAGTCCGATGCCGGTAACTTTCTGGCTCAAGCCGCGATCCGCCAACTGCCCTGCCCGGGCCGCACCCAACGCTCCAGCGGCGCCAGCTAGACCAAACAGACCAATCTCCGTATGGGAGAGTGAAAAAGGCGGTTGGCTGAGTGGAAACACCATCGGCGTCCACAAGACCGAAGTCGAGGTAAAGATCAGAAAGGCGATTAAAGCGCGTATGCGCAAAATCGGCTCCTCCACGAACAACAGGAAAACCGAGCGCAATAATTGCGGATAAGCGATCGTTTCCTTCACCTTGTCGTGTGGCGGTAGCACACGAAACAACATAACGGTGATAAGCAGCGTCAATGCCGCCGAGACGAAATAAATCGCCCTCCAGCCCGCGAGATCGGCCATGAACCCCGCGATGGTCCGCGCCAGCAAAATACCGATAACAATGCCACTCGTCACCGTCCCAACCACACGGCCGCGTTCGGACGGTGCTGACAATACGGCCGAGAATGCAACCAGCACCTGCGTGACCACCGCGAGTAACCCAACCAAAGCGCTGCTGATAAAGAGCAGCGTGCTGTTTGGGGCGAAACCGACAGCGGCGAGCATCGCAACGGAGAACGCTGACTGAGCGACGATCAACCGTCGGCGGTTCAGTAAATCGCCAAGCGGCACCAACAGCAGAAGGCCAAGTGCATACCCGATCTGGGTGATGGTGACAACACCCCCGACAGTCGACTCACGGATGCCGAACTCGACTGCCATCGCGTCAAGCAGTGGCTGTGCATAATAAACGTTCGCTACAGCAAGCCCGCAAGCGACAGCAAACAACAACGAAAGTGCACGCGACAGCGATGAATGGGACGCGGAAGTGCGAGCATCGGGTGTACTCGAGGAAGGTGGCCCGGTACTCCAGTTTTCTGCAGCACCTCCCTCCGCTATGTCATGAAAGCTTTTCAAATCTCCCCACACCTTTCTGGTTAGATTGCTTGGGGTTAACCATATCTAGTTACATACTGAAAAGTATATTATACCGATCGGTATGTAACTGGATAAAAAGAAATATACATTAGATATTCGTTATTTGTCAAGGATAAATTGAAAAAATTTGACTACTTCTTCACCGTAAGATATGATTTTAATATACTGAACGATATACAAAGGAAGAGGATAGCTTATGGTTCGCCCTAGGGAGTTTAATGAAGAGCAAGCACTACATGCCGCGATGGAACTGTTTTGGGAGAAAGGCTACGAAGCGACTTCATTAAGCGATTTGACGGCAAAAATGGGAATTCAACGGCCTAGTCTCTACGCCGCGTTCGGAGATAAGAAAGAGCTTTTTGAAGCCGCGCTTCGCAAATACAATCAATTTCACGCTTCTTATGTGCGCACACGGCTGCAGAGCGTACCATCCGTTAAAGAAGCGTTGCGCTCTTTCTTTATGGGCATTGTGGCGGAAGCGTACGAGGAAGTGCCAAACCGGGGATGTTTTTGTCTGAATGTCATGGTCGAGCTGGCGCCGCATGATGCCAAATTTGAAGTACTGACCAGAGAGCACCAGATGTATTTGGCGGCGATTTTTCAGGAAACCATTGAACGGGGGATACGTTCCGGCGAACTGGGAAAACATGTGAATGCCAAAGCGCTCGCCCAGACACTGGTCGTTTCAATGATTGGACTCACCGTGTTAATGAAATCCCGTCCCGATCGAACATTTGCGGACAACGCCGCGGCAACCGTTGTCGCTTTGCTGGAGTAGAATCATTTGTTTCAATCAGGTGCAAGGGCAACTACGAGTTAAACTTGAATTCATATTGTGAGTGGGAGGTTCGATCCGGATCAATTGCGCACCATCTTTTCCACAAAGCCAAACCGTCTGAGCTATTAGTTACCGAAATCAGTTGCACTACACAATGCTAAATGAAGTCCGAACAGTGCCGTGAGTAACTATTTGTCTCAATCCGTAGTGCGTCGAACGAACAATACATCCAGCGCGTTTCCTACGGAATGACCCTATTGAATTGCTTCAGCCTATTTTTCTCTTCGACAGTGAAAATGGACCGTTCATATCCGGCTTGACATTTAACTATAGAGTTTCCTCTAACTATTAGACTCTTTGGCTTTACTCCAGCCGATGAGAGAGCTACGGCAATGGGGAAGAGAAAATTATTTACATGTCGAGGCAGCAAGAGTCAACTACGATCTAACTTACAGTGATGATTTACTACCTCAATAAATTAAGGTCCATATAAGCGGGGCTTTTACTTAAACGATCCTAATTTATAATTACAACTTTTACTCTGGTATGGATACTTTCCTCTTACGCATAAGACGTAGTCGATAAAGAAAACGATCATCAGCGACATTGCGCCGATCAAAAGCGGTGTGCTAAAGGCTTCGTAGGAGAAAGGATTGCCTTCGAGTTTGAGATGGTCGGTTGCGCGGTTCTCCAAGCGTTTCACCGCAAATTTTTCCGTACGACGTCCTCTTGCTTGGCCAAATCCTCGATCGCGGGGTCCATTGCGAATCGATCTGGCGCACTACTGTACAAAAAGAGAATCTCATTACTTTTGCCGGTATCGTTCCAGCGTTTGATGTCGTCCGCAGCCAGCGACTTCTCATCGGCTACGATAACGATCATTTTATCCAATCCCGGTACAGTCGCGATTTGATACCTGGCGATCAGGCTCAATCGATGCTTGGTAATAATCGGTTCATCCGAGCTTGAGACGGTTATCGTGTTAGTCGTTCCCGAGGCAGAGTATGTATAGTACGCCGAAGCCTATCGTGAAGGATTTAAGCTGTTCAAACGTTGGATTGAAGACTTGCTCAAACCTACAGACTTAGCAACGTTATCGTCGGCATGGAACCTCCTGGTCACTACTGGTTTAGCCTAGCACGCTGGCTTGTCGATAAGGGCTTTGAAGCCGTTCTGGTTAATCCTCATCTCGTCAAAAAGAACAAAGAAAACCGGGATAATACACCGTCGACTTGAAAAATATTGTCTTAGACTGCCGCTGCTTTTATTGTGCTATATTCTCCCGTTAAAACCAGAACGTTTACGTCGATAATATTGTCTTCGTATTCACTAGTTCCATTTCCATAAACACATCCGCTCTTACATAGGGCATGGGCCTGATCTGCTCGACAGGAACGTGCTTGAATCCAACCGATTCATAAAGATGAACGGCGTTTGGTAGCTTGGTGCTGCTGCCTAAAAACAGCGATGTTGCGCCAAGCCCACGTGCGTGGTTTATGGCGGCATGAATGATCTTCCGTCCGTATCCACGCCCCCGCAACTCGGGTGTAACGCTCATCTTCGAGAGCTCGAACACGCCAGCCCCAGTCGGCACGAGTGCAACGCATCCGACGATCGAATCGCCATCGCGTGCGATGAGTACGTCTCCTCCTCTGTTCATGATGTTCTCCACCGGGTTATCGAGGATGACCCGGTCCGCCTCTTCGATGGTGAAGATTAGGGCGATCCATTCCTCGTTAAGTGTTTTGAAGGCCAGAGCTTCTTCGAGCGTCTGCATCGAAGTGATCGTGAGCACTGTTTCATGCATGCTATGTTTCCTCCTCTTGTTAACCTGCCGTTTAATTGTTAGTATTCCATTACATCGTCGCCCATAGCATCGGTCCTGACATCAAATAAACAGCAAGTCATTGAAGCCATCGCCGTTCGTTTCATGGGTATGTCCTGCGGGTCTACCTGCCTTGTGCTTTATCGCCCCTTAATGTCATACAAGTGCTTGAGGCATGAGCGATGAGTTTACCGTTCTCGTCAGTAATATTGCATTGGATGAACCCAATTGTTTGTCCCCGCTTATACAGCGTAGCATGAGCTTTTATTTTGGCGTTCCAAACAGGTCTAAAAAAGTTTACTTTCATCTCGATCGTGGTGAAGGTTTCGTCTTTTTGCAACGTAGATCCGTAGGCAATTCCCATGGCCATGTCGGCAAGAATGCCAATGATGCCGCCGTTGCATGTGCCTTGCGGATTCGCGTGTTGTTCCGAAGCCTGCATTTCATACGTGGCCTCGCCATCTTCTACGTTAATTAGCTTCAGTCCCATAAGGCGCTCAACGGGAGACTGCTCCAATTCTCCGTTCAGCACTTTCCGATAATGCTCAAGAATGGTCATTTTGCATATTCACCTGCTTCTTTCCTATGTCTCTGAATCAAATTATTCATCACCAGCGCGATGATCACGATGAAGGTCCCTGCAAACTGCAACCTTCCGACTTCAACGCCCTGGAGGGCACTGATCGTGACTGTCGTAACAGGGACGTTGTTCATAAATAGCATGCCGTTCTCCGGCTTCAAAATTTTATTGCCGACGTTCCATGTGAACACGGCAAGTACACCTGCGATCAAGATCATATACAGCAGTTCCGACCCTGCGCTTCCGATCCTCTCCGCGCTTGGCATCGTCAAGGCTCCGAAAACCGTTGCCGACAGCACGATTAAAATATTCATCAAGGATCCGAAGCACGTTGTCAATGCGGTGTAGCGAAGCGGCGACCAGCCTGCAAATTGACTGCCACCCATCGTATAGACGACCCAGCATAGAGCACCGAGCATAATCAGCAGACTGGCGCCAATATGCTCCTTTGTTTGAACGATTAGGGAAGGATCTCCATTTGTTATGACTAGCAGTGCGCCTGAAAGCGCAATGAAAATTGAAATAAAAGTAGACAGCTTGGGTTTGCTTTTATTCATAGCCCAATTTACGCACGTCGTCATTAATGGCATTAACGCCATGATAACGGAGGCAATGATTGCGCCTGACGGTCCGCTGAGCTGTTGTCCGACAAAGGTAAGAAAACCGAAGCCCGAAAACCCTGCAGCGCCAAAAATCAACAACTTCCACGATTTCCCTTCCAATCGGAGAACGTTCTTCCCTTCGAAAACGATCAGCATTCCCAGAAGAATGAGGCCAGCACATATGTAGCGAATCGTTGTGAAATAGAACGGATCGAGAACCTTCAAAGCAACTTGCATGACGGGAAACATACCTCCCCACGCCAACACAGGAATCAAACAATAGGTGATACCCGTTAGTAATGTGTTTCTGTTCATACTCAAAACCTTCTTTCTTGTGCTACGCGGATTTTCCGGCGGACTTGATCAGAACCTCCTTTTTTCCATCATAAACGAATATGAATAGAACAGATCGAGAAGACTAGAACAGAAGACAGGAGTTCCTATATAATAGAAACACATGTGCAAGTGCGTATTTAAGGGTTAATGGTATTTGGGGGGCAAAACATATGAAAAAAACAGTTCTTTCAAGCGGATGTGCAGGCAAACTGTTTGAACAAATCTATGACTATATTCTGGATCGGATCCGTCGAGGAGAATGGAAGCCGCGTGAGAAGCTTCCATCCATCCGCTCGCTGGCGATGGAATTCAATGTGCATCGACTGACGGTCTTTAAAGCTTATCAGCTACTGAAGGAGAATCGGATCGTCGAAGCGAAGGACAAATCCGGCTATTATGTGAGACCGGACAGCAGTCTTCCTGTAGATTCGCTGAATAATCCGATCATTTCCGCTTACGTACATGAAAGCCATCTTTCTGAAATCCATCAGGTGCAAGCCGAATATGTACTGTCGAGATCGCTGCTCGACCCGAACCTGCTCCCCAATCTTTATTTTTCGGAGTATGTGAAGCAAGTGTTCGATTTATATCCCAAAATGCTCGGCACCTACTTTACCGCGCAAGGAGACCAGGAACTGCGGGATGCGTTGTGCCGTTACTTTACCGATTGCCATAGGTTTCACTTGTCTGCAGACGAATTGTTGATCACTTGCGGATCGCAGGAGGCCATGGATTTGGTTGCCAGAGCACTGGTCAAGCCGAGAGATGCCGTTATGTTGGAGCGTCCTACCTACAGCACGGCGATTGATATTTTCAGAAGGCAAGGCGCAGCTATCGTTCCGGTTGAGATCTACCCGTACGGCTACGATCTGGAGCAGGTAGAGAAGCTGATGCAAGCCTACAAGCCGCGGCTGTTTTATCTGAATCCCACCTTTCAAAGTCCAACAGGCTATATCGTACCCGCCGAACAAAGGAAAAGGCTCGTTGAGCTTGCCGAGCGGTATCAATGTCTGCTATTAGAGGACGATCCTTACCGCGACATTTATTTTGGCGAAGAGCCGCCACTGCCTCTTTTTGCTTACGATACGGCAGGATGGGTCATTTATCTTCGCAGCTTCAGCAAATATATCGCTCCCGGCCTCGGCATCGCCATCGTTGCTTGCCGCCCTTCCATCATGAACTACCTGATAAAAGCCAAATTGTTGTCGGACAGCGGGACGCCTTTGGTGAATCAGAAAATTTTTTTGCATTATTTTTTCTCCGAGCGGCTGCAGCAGCATATGGAGAAGCTTCGCATTGCGCTTGCGGTCCGCAAGGATATCGTAGAACAGGAATTGTCCGCTACCGACTGGCAGTGGAACTCCCCTGCAGGCGGTTTCAACTTATGGGTGAAGCTTCCGGATACGGTGGAGATTGAACGTTTACTCAGTACATGCATCAAGCAATCAATCACCTTTGTGCCCGGAGCGATTTGCGATCCGCTCAAGGAGTACAAATCATGGATACGCCTCAGCTATTCCTATCTGAATGAACAGCTATTGAGAGAAGGCATCCAGAGACTTGTCGAATTGGCAGACGGGGTTTGAAAGGATGAAAAAATACCACTTCCGGCCTCGCGTATGCCCAAATTGTACCTGCAAACTGTTCAATTGGATAATAGCGTAGCAAAAAGAGCGAGCGCTCGTGGAAAAATGACCGCGAACCTCACTCTTTCTTTTGCTATATCGATGGCTATTTTAACCATGACCGCAGTCGATGGTCTCACGCACTTCTATCATTTTATCCAAATACTTTAGGAACCCAACTCGTCCGCACCAAAAACGTTTGTGAATGGTTCCCGCTGAAATAAACGATAGAGCAAGCAGCGTTAGAGCAAAAAACGTAAGAATTCTCGGGTTCAGTGAGTTCTAATGCCGACGCTTTATGCAGGGACTTTATCGTTATGAGTTGGACGGTCTTGCCCTTTTCAACGCAGGAAGGGCATTCCGTTTTTGCAACTTTTGTATTATTAGATGCCGTACAGCAATTCATATGAAATCACTCCCTGTATGAAGTATTTTTTACTTCCTCAGTTCATTATCTCACCATTTGGTTAAAGAAAAAACCTGCACTTCATGAAACTGTCCGCTCGAATTATGAGGTCAGCCAGTTTTTACTGGTTGACCTCTTTTATGCTTAAGGGGTTTAGTACGGGTAGCCGGGGTAGAACGTCTCTGCCCGTGGGGCTTAGACCCCGTGTGCTAAACTGTTGACCCCCTACTTGTAGAAACATGTTTGAGGCTGGTTGAGACATCGATCTCGAATAACAAGCGAAGCTATGACACTACAATCGGGACTAGGGGCTACCGGTTAATTCATTCAATGAAGGTGATACGATCAAATGAACCCTGTTATCGGTTTGGATATTGCAAATGGAGGAAGTAGGGCCAAGCTTTCTTGGACAAGGGCCGTCCTTACGGCAAAAGCTTTACTATCCATCATACTCAAGAAGGATTGGAGGCCTTCACTCGTTCTTAAAGCTCATTGAGGAAGAAAGCAACCAACAGCCGATGGTGATCCTAGAGTCAACGGGGCACTACCACCTCCCCGTCACTCGATTCTTGGAGGAACATCATTTCCTGTTTGTTGTGGTAAATCCGATCCTGTCTTACCAGGCTAAGGAGTCTTCTACCCTCCGCAAGGTCAAGACCGTTACGGTAGACGCCTACGCCCCTCTGTGAGTTGCACTACAAAGAAAACTTTGAACACTACAAAACAAGAGGCGTTCAACTGCTGAACCTCCGAAACTTAACAAGACAGCATGACGCAATCACGGGTCTATATATTCAAATAAAGCCGCAGTTCCAAGCCATATTGTATCATGTATTTTCCTGAATACAAGGGTGTTTTCGGGGATCTTCATTCTGCGGTGTCGTTGAAAACCTTGTTGGAGTTCCCGACCTCTGATGCCGTTCGGAAAGCCGGTAAACCGAAGATATCGGAGAAAATTGCATCTTTGCGCCGCTCTGAAAAGTGCGCAACGGATAAGGCCGAAACCTTACTGGCCGCAGCCACACGGAATCCCTTCCGTAAGGCACCGTTCCAAAGCCATCTAATTAGCCTTGAAATGTACATCAGCATGTTACTTCATTATCGAGAGCATCTTACCGCCTTGGAAAAGCAAATGGATGCCATCGCTAATGAAATCGAAGAATATAAAATTATCCAATCGATAAACCCGGTATCGGATGAAAATCGATGTAAACATGTTTAGAAGTGAAAATTGACATATCTAGAAATGCAGATATAATAATATGCATGGATACATTGTTGATATTTAAAGCATTGTCTAATGAAACTCGTGTGCAAATTTTGGAGTGGCTAAAAAAACCGGATGCAAATTTTGGGCCTCAATTGTATTTGCCGCCGGATTCCGATTTCAAAGGAGGGATATGCGTAGGAAGCATACAGGAAAAAACAGGACTGGCCCAATCCGTCGTTTCCAACTATTTGCTGCTGATGAAGAAAGCCGGGCTGCTCGAATCCCGGCGTTACGGACAATGGACGTACTACCGGCGAAACGATGAAACGTTTATGCAGCTAGCCGATTTTATTAAGAATGAAATGTAAGGCAGGCAGTCGCCATCGTGAGGCTGCCTGTTCATTTACATTTAACATCTAAAAAAATAGATATACAGATAAATGTATTTATGGAGGAATAAACAATGAAACGTAGCGGTTCGTTATTTTTTATTGCACTTGGCATTTTTGGCATCATTAATACTGAACTTGGTGTAGTCGGCCTACTGCCAGCGATTATCGAGAAGTATGGCGTGACGGCTTCACAAGCGGGCATGCTTGTCAGCTCTTTTGCATTTATTATAGCCCTGTTTGGCCCATGGATGACGCTTCTGATGTCCGGATGGAACAGGAAAAGGGTGCTGGTCGGAATTCTCGCGCTTTTTGCCGTCTCCAACCTCGCTTCGGCTTTTGCGCCGATCTTTCCGCTTCTCCTGGTATTTCGGATCGTTCCTGCGCTGTTTCATCCGGTTTATTTCTCTATCGCTTTCGTATTGGCTGCTATATTGTCAGATAAAGAGCGGGTCGCACAGGCCAGCGCGAAAGTATTTTTAGGGGTCAGTTTCGGCATGGTACTTGGTATCCCGATGACGTCTTACGTTGCGGAGCAGTTTTCGTTAGAGGCTGCGTTTATATTCTCGGCAGTTGTGAGCGGGGCTGCTGGTCTGGGGATTTACTTAAGGGTTCCTACCGAAACGAACGACCGGAAGCCGACATCAATCGGAGCGCAACTTAATGTATTGCGAAAGCCAATGCTGTGGCTTAATATTGCAGCAGCCTGTTTTATTCTCGCCGCTATGTTTGCCGTGTACAGCTACTTTGCCGAATATATGGGACAGCATTTAAACATGAGCGGGAACATGGTGAGTATGTTATTGGTCGTCTTTGGTGCCAGCGGTATGGCGGGCAACTGGTATGCTGGAAAGTTGCTCGGCAAGTATCTAACGAGAACGACGCTGCTTTATCCGATCGCTTTGGTGGTGTGCTACATCCTCCTTTACAATGCAGGGGCGTCGCTCATGTGGCTTATCGGCATTGTTGTACTGTGGGGAGCCGTGCATACAAGTGGGCTTATCGTCAGTCAAATCTGGCTGACATCGGAAGCGTCCGAAGCACCGGAGTTTGCAAACAGTCTTTTCGTATCCTTCTCAAATCTTGGTGTCACAATCGGTACGGCCGTAGGAGGCTGGCTGATTGCTATCTCCGATACGGGGGAAATCGTGTGGGGCGGAATACTGTATGCTACGCTTGCCTTGATATGTATCGCCACAAGCTCCGGATTGCGGGCGAAGTCGAAAGTAGCGTCTGTGGTGGACGGGAAACAATAAAGGAATTGGTGTAAAGCATTTATTCCTTGTTCTATAAAAAAGGGATGTCCGAAATCAGCTATCGGTACAAATTCATGTGGGGAATCTGTCTTCTTTTGAGATAAAAATTCGAATAACATCTCCACTAAGTTTTGCATCTTTATTGCCGATTCATTTATTTTACCATATTTCATGAAGAACTCGAAAAACTGACGACCATCCGATGCACCTGTACGGTCACTTGATTCAAGTACTAAGCAAGAACGGGAAAACCTCTTGTAGGATCTCCAATCATCAAGGATTCGTTGAACTTGAAGCCGGATGAAGAATACGTTATCGAATTCGAAGCAAACAATGAAGGAATTAGATGTTCCATTGTCATGATCTGTATCACGCCTCTACCGATATGGTTCCGGAATTAAAATATACAGAATATAAAACTAACTGTAGGATCTCCAATCATCAAGGATTCGTTGAACTTGAAGTCGGATGAAGAATACGTTGTCGAATTCGAAGCAAACAATGAAGGAATTAGATGTTCCATTGTCATGATCTGTATCACGCCTCTACCGATATGGTTCCGGAATTAAAATATACAGAGTATAAAACTAACTTTGTTGCAGATCCGAACGCCGGAAATAAGCCAGAATAGAAGCAGACTTGATATGAGCGATTATGATTTTGTTGGAGCAAGAAAATAATGTTTAGTGCAGAGGCAGTTGATCCTGTTTGCGATCAACCGCCTTCTACTTTTATCCATTACTCTCCAGGATGGTCGTGGCGTATCTGCAAAATGGCTTTCCCTTTCAGGCATGCGGGGAACGTACCGGATGAGAGATTATGTTATTGTCAAAGAACGGTCGAGGATGCGTCCCTCTACCATCCGTTTCATTTTTGAGGTCAAATCGGACCCTTCTCTCGAAAAATTTGTGAATAAAAAAACGGCAGCACCAAACTCTTAATTGAGCTTGGTGCTGCCGCAACTTATCGGGTAACTGCATCTAAATATTAATTTATTACTATACGTGGATTATATGATTGTAATATCCACTCTCCATTTTCAAATATAAAGCACAATCCAGTAATATTGGCTACCTTTAAAAAAGGTAAATCATCTGTAGATTCAACTTTTTCATAAAAATAACCATCACTTGAAGTAAGAAAACACTCCCCATTGACTTCTCTAAGGTATAGTTTATCAGGAAGATTGTGTCTCTTCCATGTAAAATGAGGGAAAGATATTTTTTTAGGTGTTTGTGATTTTGTAGATTCCGAAAGCAACTCAATCCATACCTTTGAACTGTCCGAAAGGGCGTGATCCGATGTTGAAAAGTTCAATAGTATTTGCTTTATTTCTGAAATATTCTTGTTTTTGAAAACTTCAAAAGTGGACATCTCTAAAGCTGCGCTTCTCGAACGCACACCTGCTAAATATATGTTCGCGGCTAAATTGTTAGGAAGGCCTAATTCAACAAACATAGCAAGTGAAGTATATAACTGAACCACGTTCTCTTCTGTTTCATGATCAAATAATTGAGAAACAGCGTGTATAATCCATGGCAACGTAAAGCCATAGTAGTCTTTTGAAATTTCAGCCGCATCTTGTTCAAACGTCATTATTGTAGCGAGCGCATCTCCACTTATCCAAGCGCGGCGTATTTTATCTAAACCCGCTTGTTCTGGTACGAAGTTCATTAAATTATGTGCTTTTTGAATGCTCCAAATTTCTAGTTCACGAATAATATTATCTACCAACTCAATATCATCATTTTCGCCAACAGAAGATTGAATGAATGTCATAGCAAGATTTCTAAAAAAATCAATATCCTCTAACATAGCTTTAGACACTGACAGCGGAACGCCCGAAGAAATTAACTTTTTTCTATCCGTCCTATTTGGTATTCTGCGCAATAGAGCAGTGGTACGTGCTTGTAAAAGGGCTAAGTAAGATTCTTCGTTCTCGCTTTCTGCTTGAATAAGTGCCAGCGAATTTCTAAAGACATCATCAATCCAGTTTATATCGGCATCATCTGTACTAAAATCTTCATGCATTGCGAGAAGCTCATCATCTATAAAGTCAAAAATTCGATTTAACCACTTAGAAAAGTCATCACGAATATTAACATCAATAAAATCATTTGCTATTGTTTCAACAAGTAATGTGAAATCGGTTCCGGTACGATTTGCGTTCCTGCAAATAGCCTTTAAAGCAGCGAGTAATCCACTTCGCACTTCCTCCATTTGACGATTATCAAAATAATTTCGGGCAAGGCGTCTATCATTATTAACTTGCCACTGCGCTCTTGTTGTATCAATTGCATAAAGTATTTTTCCTTCAACATCAGAAAAAGCACGTCCTGCTCTTCCACAAATATTCCAAAAATCTCTATTGCTGATTGCTTCGTCACTATAATATGGAGTTGACACAATCACAGTCGAAATACCAACATTAACTCCTTGACCGAGTGTAGAGGAGGCAATGATTATTCGTGGAGGTTTAGAACGCATGAGCCTTTCAATAGCTATGCGAACAAGTGTGGGCAGTCGATTACTATGACATATGACCCCTTTTCTTGCGGATGTAAAAACGATATCGTCATTGCCCAGTTCTTCACTACAGACACTTTGAAAAACATTCCATAGAGAATCATCCCATTGATAATCTTCTGGATGCTCTCCCATTGCTATAAGCACACTATTAGCCAACCCATTAATTGAATTGGCTCTTGCGGAATATATCATGACTGTTCCGTTTTGAGCTAATCGAACTGCGGTCGCAGCTACAGCCTCATTCTTATTATTTGGGAAATGATTCCTTCTACGTCCAAATCCCAAAGGACCTTTTTGGATGAAATTAGGGTTAAACGGTTCGCCTTCACTTTTCCACTCCAACCTAACGCGCTTGCCATCCCAAAGTAATAAGCCCAACCGCTCCAAAGCGGGCTTCCAATCTGACCTTGCTACCAAATCCGCGTCGCCTGTAATCCATTGAGCCAGATCATCTGCATTTGGCAATACAGCTGATAAAAGTAACATTCTTATTTGATTTCTTGAAGCAAACTCCTTGATATGCGTAAGGAACATTTCATTTTTAATATATCTTTCTTCTGCACCTAACAAGTGTCCTTCGTCAACAACAATTAACTTGATTTCTTCTTCAAGTCCTGATCCACAACGAATAAGGGCTTTTGCCTTTTCAGGTGTGGCAATAATAACTTGTGATTCATTGATCAGTTCAAAGTCTGTAACATTGGCAGTTGAACCACCGTATAACTGTGAAACAGTAATGCTTAGTGGTCCGAATGTTCTACTTAAACTTTGCTCAATTTCAAAAGCCAGGGAGCGAAATGGTGCAAGATACAAAACTTTTGATAATACATGAGTAGATAAGGTTTTGAGGATAGCGATCTCTGCTATTCTTGTTTTCCCACCGCTTGTACGCAGATTAATAACAGCACCACTATTACCACCAATTGCAAGGGGCAATGCCGCTGTCTGAGATGGCCATATTTCTGTAACAGGAGATCTAAACCCGCTGAGTAAACGGATATATTTTTCAGTTATATACTTTTTTGGGAGAAACGGCGGCAAGATAGACCATAGAGATGAACTTTGAAAAGTAGAAAAGATAATTCTTAACAGCCGAATAACAAGCCAGTATAGCGTCAAACCGCTTTCGGAAGAAAGGTTCAATAACTTTTCTAAAATATCTTTTATTTGTGTAAAGTTCTCTTGATTGCCCGTGTGAATGAAATCAGTAACGATTAAAAAACAGCGTGCAATTTCATGCGATATTACCCATTCATCAAAATCACGAAGATATAATTTTTCGGGCACTTGCGTGAATAAAACATCACTTACAATTTGCAGCATAATTTCAAAGTCTTTTTTTATAAAACTAATGATTATTTGTCCTACTGTAAAATCAACATCGATATCATTAAGGACAATAAATGCACGTGAATATTGCTTAGTTGCATATAGCGACATCCCGGCAATCAAAAGATTATAGTTTTTCGTCTCAATTTCGTCAGAATTAAATTTAAATGCATCTGACAATATCTTTCCGGCCTTTTCTAGCACTACTAACCCTTCATCAGTTTCTGCATCTTCATTTTCTACCAATGAACAACCACAAGAAATCAAACTATACGCAATATGTGTTGCTTTTTCTGTAAGTGCAGAATCAAAATTAGGGAAATTTTCAGGGCGTTCTCTAACTTCTTGTAAAATTCGTCGTGCATCAGCTTGAGTTACGAGGTTTTCTATTCTGCTTTGTTCTAAACTACGAAGCAAAGATATTGCATAATCTGTAGGTATGCTCATATATTACTCTCCAATCGTGCAAATGCTTGTTGCACAATCGTCTCTGGTGATTCAAAATTTAGCGATATCATTAATAAATTATGGAGCTCACTCGAGGCATGGGTATTTACAATTCTTCTCGTATTGTGATTGCTCATAAGTAGACCAACATAATCTATTTGCAGTTGATTTGTTACAAATAATATAGCGCAATTCTGAACCTTCTTTGCCAACTCAGAATTACCAGCTTCAAACAAACGCTCAGCAACAAACATTAATGAAATAGGTAACCCTGCTTTGTTTGAACGTACAAGCCCGTCAACTATATCTACTACTGCTTGCTTATCTGGAACTCCTCTGAACTTTGATTCTCCAACAATAATACGCACCGGATCAGAATCCAAATCAAAAAGCAAAACATCGTCGCCTTTCATTGATTGCTCTACATTTGGATTGTATCTTAATCTATAAATAGGGAGTTCAGCCTCAGTCGTCTCACATAAATACTCTGCCAGAAAAACTTCAGCAAAATTTCCTTTCTGGGTTGAAAGATTCCGTGGATGTGGAGACAGAGGCATTGGCGCACCAATTATCCGTAAAGACTCAATTAAATCTCTACGGCGTTCCAGAGCCTCAGGACTAATGTGATGATTTTGTAATGCTACTGTCATGTGGTCAAGAAAAACATCATGGTGTCCATTTTCTATTAAACATCTATGAGGAACACCGTTAGTAGCGTTTTCATTAGAACATGTGAGTGATATGGAAAATGGATGGTATTCAGATGGATGTTTATTTATGATTGGCATGACTCCCGTCAACTCCCTATCAGTGGTTCGTGATTAACCAATAGAATCCTCTTACTGTAAGCCCTTCTCACGATAAACCTTCAATAATATCCCAATTTACAGATTCTAATATTCGGCAAAACTCGGGATTATTCCTTCTTTCACATCTACTTCGACAAAAAGAGCCGCCCTCAATGTAGGCATTCTGGTCAGTCTCGACATGATTCTCAAGCCATATGGAAACTGTTCAATTGAGCATTCAACCGACATTTCATATACATTCGACTGATGAATTGCGACAAGCTACACTTTCATCATCAGCTTCGTATATCTCGAAAAAAACAGGTACGTATATCTCGTTTTTCGTTTACTTTTCAGCGCTTGGTTTGTATATCTTAAAGCAGCTCCGGTATATCCAGAGCTGCTTTATTTTTATTTCATTAGTCCCTCCTGTTCATCACTATTTTTTTCAAAATCGGTCCGATTTTGCTTAATAAATGAAACGGATAGTAGAGGGATATTCAGAACCTCTATGTACCTTGACAACTACATACGAATTATTCGGTTCTATCCCTATATGACCTGAAAGGAAAGCCAAGATTCAGACTGAGCCACGACTCTTTTACTATTCGGAAACGAATGTCCAGCAAAATGCGAACGATTCCAGTCTTATACGTTTATGAATGGTAGTCCCATTCAAGGCGATGACACGCATGGAGGGAGAATGATACTTCCGCCTAAACACAGCTGAGTGCAATGGAGGTGGCCTGCTGCGATCCTAGAGGAAGCAAAGAGCCTATGAGAACGGCTCACCACCGATTGCCGGTTAAATCGAATCCCGTTTAATAAGGAGATCGCCTATGTCGGATGATGAAAATCAACCCATTGTTGAAACTGACCCTTATCAGCTTCTATTTCAGGACATGCCCAATGTCGTAACGGTCGAACAAATGTGTACCATGTTAGGCGGTATCAGTACCAAAACAGGCCGCAAATTACTCCAATCAGGACGCATTGCCCATTTTCGCATCGGTCGCTTCTATAAAATCCCGAAGCTGAGCATCATCGATTATTTACGGGAAATCATGGCCCTTGGCAAACCACGCGATCATGACACATTACAGCTTTGAATCATTTTTGATTCCGTTGTTATAATGAAAGTGTCGATGGTAGGAAGCCAGGGCTGCTATCCTGGGAGGGATACAAAATGGTAGCAGGCCACCTACAAGAAAAGAAAGGCAATTACTATATTGTTCTGAACTACAAAGATGAAGCAGGTAAACGTAAAACCAAGTGGATTGCAACAGGATTGCCCACAAAGGGCAATAAGAAGAGAGCAGAAGGTATGCTACAAGAAGCACGAAAGAACTTTGAAATTCCTTCTGAATCCGTTGAAGAGGAAGCAGCGCCACCAGTTGAGGAAGAAACAACACCTGATGAAGAAAGTCCAGCCGGCATTCTGTTCGCAGATTTCATGTTGGAATGGCTTGACATGATGAAGTATCAGGTTGAAGTGACGACTCATGCGGCTTATTGTTTTAATGTGGAGGGCAAAATTGCTCCTTATTTCAAAGAAAAGGGGATTTTGCTGGAAGAACTTCAAGCGAAGCATTTGCAAGACTTCTATCTGTTTGTCCTGAACAAGTACAAGATCACTGCCCACACTGCTCAGAAGTATCATGCGAATATTCGTCAGGCGTTGCAACATGCCTTTCGAATGGACATGATTCCCTCCAATCCGGCAGATAAGGTTGAGCGGCCTAAGAAGCAACAGTTTGTGGGAAGCTACTACACGAACGACGAGCTTAATCAGCTATTCGAAGCGGTGAAGGACGATCCTGTTGAACTGGCAGTATATTTGGCCGCGTTCTATGGCCTCAGACGGAGCGAAATTGTCGGATTGAAGTGGAGCGCTATCAATTTTCAGCATCAGACCATTTCGATTCGTCACACCGTCACTTCCATATCGTATAAAGGGAAACAGATCATTGTGGAGAAGGATCGTGCAAAGAATAAATCGAGTTATCGTACTCTGCCGCTCGTACCTGCCTTTTTTGAACTTTTGAAACGACTGTGGGAAGAACAACAACAAAATCGTGCCTTGTTCAAAGACTCCTATTGCTACAAATATGAAGAATACATCTACGTGAACAAACTGGGAGACCGAATCAAACCGGGATATATCACACAACATTTCCCGATTGTTCTCCAGAAGCATGAGCTAAAGCATATTCGTTTCCATGATCTTCGCCACAGTTGTGCGAGTTTGCTGCTTGCAAACGGGGTCAGCCTGAAAGAAATTCAAGAGTGGTTGGGGCATAGTCACTATTCCACGACGGCTAACATTTATGCTCATCTGGATTACAGCTCTAAGGTTTCATCGGCTCAAGTTATGAGCAACACCTTACAAATCCCAATCAAACAAAAAGCTCCTGAACCGTCACAAGGACCGATTCAAGAGCTGGTTCATTCTTAGGGTGGTGCGGTCAAGAGGACTCGAACCTCCACGGTATTGCTACCACTGGCACCTGAAGCCAGCGCGTCTGCCAATTCCGCCATGACCGCACATTTTGCCTCAACCTGTACCTCGGATAAAGGAGAGAACTACAGGAGAGAACTTGAAACAGTAATACCGATAAAACCGCATAACAACAAGGGTTTCGGGGAATTACAACCGACTTTCGCACAAGTACCTGAACCGTGCGCGTCTGCCAATTCCGCCACGACCGCAAATCGGTCGGTCACTCTTTGAAAGATTCAATCTTTCGCGGCGACAAGATAGATCATACCATGCTGGACAGGTATAGTCAACACTTTTTCAAAAAAAGTTTAACCTCCTTTTCATTCTGAACAATTTCCAGTTCCTATCTATTGAATAATCCAAGCATTTGCGGGTAAAATAAGAACATAAGTTCGTACAGGTGGTGATATGTATGGCAGCACCCGGCATGACGTCGGAAGAGGCATCGCTGATTAAGAGTTATCTGCTCCTGATTTTTATTCATAAAGTTTTCGAACGGGACATTCGGATTATGGAGGAGAGCGGCGTATTCAAGACGCCTCAGTTGTATTCGGAACTGATTGTGAACGGTGACCGGCAGGCCGGCACACTGCTCGCTGAAATCAAGCGGGAAATGAAAAGACGCAAGATCCGGATCCTTCGAATCTTACAAGATGATACCGGGGTCAGGGCGGAATATTCCTGCAGAGGCTATACCGACGAAATGAATATCCTCTGGCCGGCTTTTCGTAACGAGATGCTCGTCCGGATGAGAGTTTATCTCGGGCTGGATCCTTTCTCTCCCGAAGACCGTTCTCTCCTACCCGTCTCTTCTTTTACTCACCCTATGGACCACCCCGCTGCTCCCTATTTTCAGGAGGGCTCCAAACCATAAGAGCCGCCTGGAGTCCCCGATATGAACCAAGGGGAACCGAACCAGACGGCTCTGCTATTATTCCAGAGGGCTTTGACGCGGAGCGCTCGCAGGCTGGAACAAGTAGTTTCGGTCCAGCTTGACCACTTTGCGGTTGCGGCGGCGGATCAGCACCTGGCTGCCGTCCCAAGCCACAACAATCCCGGTTACATCATTGCTTTCGATGCCGTCACGAACCACCCGGACCTGCTCTCCGGATTGGCGGTACGCATCCAATTCCTCATCGCTGATCATCTCCAATCCTCCTTTGCTTCTGAAGCAATCTCTTCATGTAATGAACATGGATAAGTATATGCTTTTCCTGCATATCTTACAATGAAATCGGTGTGTACCGACCTTTATTATACACAAGACTGAGCGGGTTCAATGGCATTTTTCGTTAAAGTCATCCGGCATTATTAAGAAAAACGTCTATCGACGTACCTTCAAAGAAGACAGACCGCGTTTAAAGGTAATTTTTCTTGCAATATCAGGAAGCAATGCTCTGGCGTTTATACTTTTCTGATATTATAAGAAAGGACCAGCAGCCAATCGGCCGCTGATCCTGAATGTGTTGGTATAAAGGTGTGTATATTAATCAGCTGAACCTCTCGGTGACGCTCAGCAATTAACGTTGTGCGTGTTCTTTACTGTCGTTCTTCTCGTACCAATAATCGAGCACCGTTGACGACATCACTCGTTTTTCCAGATATTCAACTTGATGAGGGGTAAACAATTCCTTCCAGGAGAAGTCTAGCTCATCACACATGCCCACGATGGTCAGCAGTTCTGACCAGGCCACGTAACGTTTATACCAAAAAAACTGAGGATGCTCTATAATATAGGGATAGAGGTCATCGAATTCGGTATGCTTGCAATCAAGCGCTCTTTCAAAGTGATCCTTTGCTTTGGCCAATTTATCAATGAAATACTGTTCGGTTACCGGTTCTTTCCCCATTGTGCTGCCTCCCCTCATGATCATCTAATACATATTATAAGCCAAAAGACGGCCGGTTGAAAGAAATTGTTTCGATTTATCCGCGGAAAATGCGGCGAAACGGGCTTTCATCCCGGGCTTAATCGGCAAAAGTGATGACGCCGCCTTCGAGCGACTGGATACGGACGAGCGGTTCAATACTTATGCCCTGCTCCCGGATGGTCCGGGCCCCTGCCTGAAAGCACTTCTCTATGACGACACCAAGGCCAACCAATTCCGCGCCGGAGCGTTCGATAATTTTGATAAGCCCCCGCGCAGCATCTCCGTTTGCAATGATGTCATCGATAAAGAGCACTTTATCCTGTTCGCTGATATAATGACGCGACAGCATAATATCCGTCACGATCCCTTTGGTAAACGAAGGAACCCGTTCGCAAAGAGCGTCCGGATCGGCCAGCAGCGTCTTCTTGCGGCGGGCGAACACCAGCGGCACGCCAAGCTCGTAAGCCGTCGCAAAGGCCACCGCAATCCCGGACGATTCCACGGTAACGACCCGGGTCACACCGGCTTCGGCAAACCGGGATGCAAACTCTTTTCCCATCTCCATCGTCAGTTGCGGATCCACCTGGTGATTAAGCAGACCGTCCAAGTTCAGCACCTGATCCGAAACGATGACGCCTTCTTGTAAAATTCGTTCTTTTAACTTATCCATTTCAATAGCCCCCTACGCCGTTCCTTTGACGTAAAAGTAACATATCTTGGGCTCCCACTTCAAGGGGAAACTCCATACATAACTTCAAATGTCAGCGTTTCTTCCACCAAAGCAAACCAATGGCTGCTCCGAGTGCAAGAAGGGCCGCAAGCAGCCCGATCCGGATCGTGGTGTGCGTCATCCTCCCGGCAATTTCGTTCCAATGATATCCAACGGCATGTCCGATCAGCATAAATGTGGTGCACCACAAGGCTGCACCTGCTCCCGCATACACCACATAAGCCCTGGCAGGAAGTTTCGTCGTCCCCGCGATATACGAAGATAAATGCCGGAGTCCCGGCACGAAGTAGCCGACGATAATGCTTAACGATCCATAACGCCTGAACCACTTCTCCGCCCCAGCCAGCCGCTCCGGAGTCATTCTTACCCATTTTCCATACCGGTGAAGCAGGGGTTCCCCGACCAGGCGTCCAAGAGAATAGCTGATCAGCATCCCGGTCATGCTTCCCAGAAAAGTGACGGCCAGCGCGCCGGCAAAGTTGAACTCACCCCTCGCGGCCATCCCCCCGAAAGCAACAATCAGCGTTTCGTCAGGCACCGGAATACCCAGAATGCCCAGGGCCAGCAAAAAGTACATGGCGGCATACCCGTAATGGGCAATGTAAAAGGTAATCCCTGCCATAACAAGCCTCTCTTTCCTATCGGTGTGTCTATTCGTCCATTCGAACGCAGTCGCTCACGGGAAACGCCTTAAGGACTGCCTTCATGAGACATGGACAGGTTCCAGTCATGTCCTACCTTTAATCATCATAACCTGTAGTACAGGCAGGACACAAACCGGACTGCCTGGAGCAGGGAGGAGAACGATGAAGAACGGGATCAGGGTGCTTCAAATTGCTTTTACATATATCGGAACCATTGTGGGTGCAGGCTTTGCGACCGGACAGGAGATCCTGCAGTTTTTTACCCAATACGGCAAATGGGCGACGCTGACGATTCTGCTGTCCACCGCCCTGTTTATTTGGCTTGGGACCAAGATTATGATCATTTCACGGCGGATATCGGCCAGATCCTATGAGGATTTCAACAAGCATTTGTTCGGGGACCGGGCCGGGGGAGTGATCAGCATCGTGATGATGTTCGTGCTCGTCTGCGTAAACAGCGTCATGTTGGCGGGAGCCGGCTCCGTTTTCGTCGAGCATTTAAACCTTCATTATCAGACAGGCCTGATCATCACTCTGGTCGGATCCTATGTCTTGCTCACCAGGGGAATGAACGCCATCGTGCAGATGAACAGCATTGTCGTCCCCTTGATGCTGACGCTGTCTTTGGCCATTATATTCAATACGATCCGCATGCCGGGGGCAGACAGCTTCCTGCGGATTACGACCGACCATCATTATGCGGCGGTGTGGACCTCTCCGCTGCTGTATACATCCTTCAATCTCGTCATGGCCCAAGCGGTGCTGGTCCCCCTTGGAAGCAAGACGGAAAGCCATAGGGTGGTTAAATTGGGGGGCATTCTGGGGGGCGTCGGCGTCGGGTTTATGCTGCTGGCCGCGCATGTTGCCATGTCCGCCCACATGCCAGGCATCCGGCAGTACGAAATCCCGATGGGCAGCATCGCCAGCAACCTGGGCACCGCCATCCAGCTGATTTATGTGATGCTGATCTTTCTGGAGATCTTCAGTACCTTCGTCGCCGATATTTACGGGGTCACCCTTCAGCTGCAGCAGCACATTCCTTTGCCGCCAAAGCTTCTGATCGCCTGCGTCATGTTTATCTGTTTCCTGCTGAGCCAGATCGGATTCAGCTCCCTCCTGTCCGTGCTGTACCCGATTTTCGGCGCGCTGAGCCTGATATTGGTGCTGAAGCTGATGTTCAAATCCAAATGACAGAGGCATGAAATAGAAAAAAGGCGGGAGCTGAATTTCTCAGCACCTGCCTCTTTGAGTTGAATGGCCAGCACGCTACACCTTTTGATAAGATAAATAAATTTTCTTCAGTTCATTCACCGCATGCGTCAGGGAATATTGGCTCTTTGCCTTATCCCAGGCCGTCCGGGCGAGATCGTAGCGGTACATCGGGTCGGTGATGACCTTCTCAAGCGCTTCACAGAGCGCGATCGGGTCCTCCGGCGGCACCAGCAGGCCGTTCACTCCGTCTTCGATCTGCTCCGGAATTCCGCCTACGTCGGTTCCTACCAGGGCCAGGCAGCTGAGCGCCGCTTCCGCAAAGACCGAACCAAAGGCTTCCGCTCTGGAAGGGAGCACGAAAATATCAAAAAACGGCATAAACTCTTCCGGATGCAGCGTGTATCCATAGAAAATAGTTTCGTTATAGATGCCAAGCTCTTTGGCAAGGCTCTCCAGCTCCGTGCGGAATGGTCCGTCTCCGATGATGTGCAGCACGTAGTCATGACCCTTTTTCTTAAGCTCGGCGCAGGCCTTCAGCAAAATATCCAGCCCTTTGGCCGGTACCAGGCGGCAGACCGTAATCAGCTGGGGCACCTCGTTCTCATGGGGAACCGGCTTGAACCGCTTTTCGTCAAAACCGTTTGGAATGACCCCAATCTTATCCGGATAGTCCACATAGTCCGATAAATAGCCGGCGAACGAACGGGAAACCGTCAGCATGCGCTGGCTCTTCTGCTCCAGTTCGCGGTACAGCGATACGAGAAAACGGTGCTCCGGCCCCCCGCTCTTAATGCGTCCGTTCAATATTAATTCCCGTTCATAACTGGAGTGAATGGTCTGAATTAACGGCGTATCGGGAAAAACCTGCTTGGCGGCCAGCCCGGCGATGGGATGGTGCGCGTGGATCAGGTCATACGGCTTCTGGATCCGCAGACGCGTCCACCACAAGTAATCCTTGTACGTCTGAATATATTTTTGAACGACAGGGGAGTCCTTGAACTCGGTCCAATCGAAGGTGTCAAACACGACCTCCTCATGCCCCTTGTTGCGGATCCGTTTAGGAAGCCAGAACAGCTCCATATCCCATCTTGATGATTGGAATCGCTCCTGCATATACGGAATCATGGAGGATACTCCGCCCGGCTGCTCGGGTGGGAAAAAGAGGGCCTGTAACAATCTCATAATGGGAAAACCACCCCTTTCTGTAGGTCTCTTAGCTTTTCGGCATCTTGTAAATTATGATATATTAGAACATATGTTTCAGTAAAGTAAAACCGCTGATCCAAAGAATATTCAAGAGAGCAGGAGAACGATCCATGCCCTACTCTTCATTCTTATCCCCCATTGTACCGGGGATTGCCGCCGCATCAGGTTTATATATCATACTCATCATGCTGCTGATTTGTCTCACGATGTACAGCAGGCAGCGCAAAAAAGCCTATCTCTACATGGTGGCGGCCTTTCTGTTCATTATGGCATACGAAGGGGTGAACATCCATTTTGCCTTCTCCGGATCGCCTAGGCAAGGGAGTTACCCGGAAGGAGCCGATTGGCTTCAGGCCTTCTCCTTCCTCTTCCTGAACTTCGCCGTGTACCAGTTGTACCACCGGATGAACCGCAGGCTGCGGGCGCTCCTGATCGTCATGGCGCTCCTGTATGTCGTCCCGCTCCTGTCTCCTGGTTTTCTGGAAGGGACCGGAAGCTGGCAGGCGGGTTATATAGACCTGTGCCAATTGGGCACCGTAATGATAGGGCTATTCGGCATGGCACCTCGGGTCGGCCAGCGCAAGAAATATACCGCCGGATTGGTCGTCTATTTCGTCTACATTTCGGTCCATCTGCTGAACAACTTCATCCCCCTGGAAGAGACTTGGATTCCGGCGATCTGGATCTGGCTGCCGCTCTTGTTTTACACGCTCCTCTTTTTTATTTTGTTTACGCGGATCGTGGAGCAAATGCAGTCGATCTACCGCTCATCCATTACCGACGGCTTGACCAATTTATACAACCGCCGCTTCTTTACGAGGCAGCTGAACCGTTACGTGGATCAGGGGCTGAAGGTCTCGCTGATCTTCTGCGACATCGACAACTTCAAGAAGCTGAACGATACCGAAGGCCATGCCAGAGCGGATCAGGTGCTGAAGCAGGTGGCCGCCATCATCGAGGAGGAAGTCGACGAAGCAGGCCTTGCCGGGCGGTACGGGGGCGAAGAATTGGTAGCCCTCATTGTAGACAAAAGGGCCAAAGTCAGCCGGATCGCCGAGCAAATCCGGGCCCGGGTCGAAGCCGAAACGATCGTGACCCTAAGCGTTGGATACAGCGTCCTTCGTGCAGGCACGAACGCCGGTACGCTCATTTCGCAGGCGGATCAGGCAATGTACCGCTCGAAGACGACAGGCAAAAATAAAGTGACCGCATACCGGTCTTCAAATCCGCCGGAAGCCGTCGGGACCTCCCCTTCGGCGGAAAGCACGAATACATAGAAACCGCATCCATGATGATGTTGAATAAAGGAGTATGTAACGAATGGGTAAACAGGAACTCCCCGCAGCTTTTGTCAGACAGATGGAACCCCTGCTGGGAAGCGATATCGAAGCATTTCTTGACAGCTACGAGCGGCCGAGAACGCATGGGCTCAGATTCAACGGCCTAAAAATTGCGGGCGTGCCGCAGCTGAAGGAGGCCGTCATCCGGGAGTTTGGCTTGACCCCGGTTCCTTGGTGCAGCACCGGCTATTATTACGGGGAGAACGTCCGGCCTGGCAAGCATCCGTACCACACGGCCGGTTTATATTACATCCAGGAACCGTCGGCCATGTCGGCTGTGGAGCTGCTCGATCCGCAGCCCGGCGAGACGATCCTGGACTTGGCCGCGGCGCCAGGCGGCAAGAGCACCCATATCGCCTCGAAAATGAAGGGCGAAGGGCTGCTCATCTCGAACGAAATCCACCCGGAACGGGCGAAAATTTTGGCCGAGAACATCGAGCGTATGGGTGTTACTAACGCTGTAGTTACAAGCGCGGCGCCGGACGAGCTGTCGCGCCGTTTCCCGCAGGCTTTTGACCGGATCATGCTGGACGCCCCGTGCTCGGGCGAAGGCATGTTCCGCAAGGACTCCGGGGCGATCGCGGAATGGACGCCGCAGCTGGTCGAGCTGTGCGCCGCCCGGCAGTGGGATATTTTGCAGGAGGCATACGCCATGCTGAAACCCGGCGGTAGTATGGCTTATTCAACCTGCACGTTTAACCGCAGCGAAAATGAAGACATGATGGAGCGCTTTACGGCTCATTATGCCGATATGGAAATCATCGCCATGAAGCGGTTGTGGCCGCATCGCGAGGCGGGGGAAGGGCATTTTGTCGCCCTCCTCCAGAAACAGGGAGAACTCAGCGACAGCGGGCACACCCTGGAGGCCTCGCCAAGCGAACGGCAGCGGCCGCGAAGAAAAGGCCGCACCGGAAGCGGCAAGCCGGGAGCCGGCCTCCAGGACGCCCTGTCTGCGCTAAAGGCGTTCCAGGACTGGGCGGATGAGGAGCTGCCGGACTTCGCGCTGCCGGCGGGTACACCGATTCTGTTCGGCGAATCGCTGTACCTGCTTCCAGGCGGGGAGCTGCTGCAGGAACAGCAGCTCCAGGGCCTGAAAGTGCCGCGGGCGGGCCTCCACCTGGCCCACCTCAAGAAAAACCGGATCGAGCCGGCGCATGCGCTCGCCATAGCTCTCTCCCCGCAGCAGGCGGCCAAGCGCATCACGCTGGCCGCGGAGGCCCCGCAGGTCTCCGCCTACCTGCGGGGCGAGACCCTTCAGGTCGATGCCTCCCTGAAGGGCTGGGTGCTCGCGGCCGTGGACGGCCTGCCGCTCGGCTGGGGCAAGGCCAGCGGCGGGCAGCTCAAGAACCACCTGCCCAAAGGCCTGCGGCAGCACTAGCCGCCTCGCAACCAGCCCTCAACAGCAAAGAGCCTTCCTACGCCAGCGTGTACCAAGCTGAAGCGTGTAGGAAGGCTCTTTTTATTTTTTATGACAAACAATATTTCAGCAGCGCCGCGTGCACGCCGTCCTCATTGTTCGAAGCCGTCACCTCATTAGCTGCGGCCTTAACCTCCAGCGGTGAGTTATCCATCGCCACGCCAAGGCCGGCGTAGGTGAGCATCGTAATGTCGTTATAATAGTTGCCGATCGCCAGAATCTCCTCCTGCCGGTAGCCGCGCCGCTCAGCGAGCTGCTTGAGGGCGTTCCCTTTGGACGCTTCCGGATGCATCAGATCGACGAAGTATTCGCCGCTCCGCAGGATGTTAAATTCCGGCGTCCACGCCGCGATGTCCTGATGGACCCGGTCCATCGTGTCCGGCTGCCCAAACGCGGTGACCTTGACGATCGGATCACTCAGGTCATGCAGCGGCGGCAGAACCGACGGCAGCATCAGATAGTTTTCATACATGCTGCGTACTTCCACAGCCAGTCCCTCAACGTCGTCGACAAACATCTGAAACGCCGTATTAACGTCAAAATGCACGCCTTCCTTCCGGAAGTAATCCAGGTAAGGCACGATCGCCTTGGCGTCCATCGCGTATTGGTGAACCACTTCCCGAGTGTCCACCTTCACCGTCGCTGCCCCGTTATGGCTGATAACGTAGCCGGAGAGCCCCATCTGTTCCATAAACGGAATGGAATTTTGCGGTCCTCTCCCGGTGCACAGCACAATTTCAGCGCCTTGACGCGCGGCCTCCTGAATCGTCCTCTGCGTCTGTTCGGTTACTTCATGCTCATCATTAAGCAGTGTGCCGTCGACATCCAATGCAATCAGTTTGTATTTCATGCTCCATCCATCCTTTGCCGTAATATCTCTATCTGTATCTGTTTTAAAGCGAGCCGGTCTTTGATCTATTGTAGTATGCCAATGTTATCGGGATGTTTCATCCTTCCCGAGCTGCAGCAGCTCATCCTCCTTTAGCTCACGGTAAGTCCCGATGCGCAGGCCTTCGTCCAGCTTCAGAGCCCCCATCTGCACGCGCTTGAGGTAGGTGACCTTTTTTCCGACAGCTTGGAACATCCGCTTGACCTGGTGAAATTTCCCCTCATGGATCACAAGGGAGATGTGGGATATGACCTCGTCCCCCTGCTGCTCTTTGCGCAAAATGGTGAGCTCGCCGGGCAGCGTAACATAACCGTCGTCCAGCGTGACCCCGGAGGCGAACTGCTGTACATCGGCTTCCGTCACGTCGCCGGATACGACGGCCTCGTATGTTTTGGGAACATGCCGCTTGGGTGACAGCAGCTCATGCGCCAGCTTGCCGTCGTTGGTGAGCAGCAGCAGGCCTTCCGTGTCCTTATCCAGCCGCCCGACCGGAAACGGCTCGAATGCCAAATGCTCCGGTTCCAGCAGATCCAGCACGGTCCGGTCCCGTGTATCCTCGGTCGCCGATACGACGCCCGGCGGCTTGTGCAGCATTAGATAGATAAATTCCTTGTATTGCACCTGTTCCCCGTCAATCCGGATGTCATCCTTATACGGATCGACATGCATGCCGCTGTCCTTGGCCCGGACTCCGTTGACGGTAACCCCCGCCTGTTTGATTTTCTTCTTGATATCGCTCCGGGAGCCATATCCCATATGCGTTAACACCTTGTCCAACCGCAGTGTCGTTCTGCCCTGCTTGCTCATGCGGATGTCCACCTCCAGCCTGCCGGATATTCGTTCTTCAGCATGCCCTCCTGCCACTTACCCCATCCGGCTGAATAGCCGTCGATGCAGACCAGGGCGTAGCCCTTGGGCGAAGCTTCGCCTCCGCATTCCACGCGGTCCCCGGGAATGCTCAGCGTTTCGCCCTTCAAATAACGCACGGCTTCGCCGCTCCCGGAGTCGAGCCGGATGACCCGGATGAACTCGCCGGGATGCAGCGCCGTCGCCAGCGGATGGGCCGGAACGAAGCGGCCGTTCTTGGCATCGCCCATGTACCAGCCCGGGCGGACGACCTTCAGCCCGTCGAGAAGGCTTGGCGGCAGCGGCGATTGATAAATATGGGAGCCGTAGACGACCGTATGGCCCCCCGGCACGAAGCCAAGGAGATGCTCGCGAATGAAAGCTTCATACGCGGCCGTTGGTGCGGCTTCGCCCTGGTTCCCCGCACCTTTTTTCGGCGGTTTTCCTTTCATGGGCTTGGCGTTTCGCGTCGGCCGTTCCTTGCCCTTAGGCCGGTCAGCGGACTCCGCCGGAGCCGTCCTGCTCAGCAGCGCGTCTCTGGCCCGTTCCGCTTCGGCGGCAGACTCGGGGTCCGCCTCATGCTGCAAGACGGCCAGGAAATGCCCTTCGCCTTCAATCCGGTGCGGCCACAGCCGGGCCGTTCCCCGAACCTGCTCCCAAACCTGATCCGGAATATGTCCGAATCCGCAGCCTTGTTCCTTCAGCCAATCCGTTTCCCCTGCGGCAAAAGAACCGTTCCCTCCTACCGGAAACACGTGAAATTTTGGATGGGCGGCCACGAATTCCGCAATCATTCCCTCGTTTTCTTCCGGAGAAAACGTGCAGGTCGAATACACGATCCGTCCACCGGGTCTGAGCATGGTGGCGGCTGCTCTAAGAATGCCGCGCTGCATGTCCGCATACTTCAGCGGCGAATCCCCGTCCCATTCCTTAATCATCGCTTCGTCTTTGCGGAACATCCCCTCGCCCGAGCAAGGGGCATCGATCAGAATTTTATCGAAAAAGGCCGGGAACTTCTCCGCGATCCGGTCGGGATGCTCATTCAGCACGACCGCGTTGCGGACGCCGTACAGCTCGATATTTTTGGCCAGCGCCTTGGTCCGGTCGGCATTCAAATCATTGGAGACCAGCATGCCTGTCCCCCGCAGCTTGGCCGCGATTTGCGTCGATTTGCCTCCAGGGGCGGCGCACAGGTCCAGTACGGCCTCTCCCGGCGTTACGTCCAGCAGCTGCACCGGAGCCATTGCGCTTGGCTCCTGGATATAATAAAGGCCCGCATGGTAATACGGATGCCTGCCGGGCCGTTCACCCGCTTCGGTATAGAAGCCTGTCCCACACCAGGGGATCGGCCGCAAATCCCACGGGGCGATGGACAGCAGGTCTTCTGTGGAAATTTTCAGCGTATTGACCCGGATGCCGCTGCGCGGCACACGGTCATACGAATCCATAAAATCGGTATACTCCTCTTTCAGCAAGGAACGCATCCGTTCCTGAAAGGCAGCCGGCAGCTTAAGTGCCATGTGCTTCATCATCCTGTCTTTAATGTAAAATCGTTGGCCGGACCCCATTGTATCAGCCCTCGTCCATACAAACAACCCGCTGCACATGATCGGCAGCGGGCTGAATCCGAATGTTATGCCTCATCGGAAGGATCGTTTTTCTTTAGATCATGGCTGTAAGATTTCATGGATACTGAAACATCCCATGATCGCAAGAAAAATTTCCGCTAATCTCGGTCTGTCTCCTGTGAGAATACGTCGATAGAATTTTTCTTATAGGCCGCGATCAGTTCCCGTACCTCGTCAAGGAGCTGTCTCATGCTCTCCATGTCATGGGGCTTGCCTGGCTCGGTCTGGGACCAGATTTGATTGAACCGTTCCTGGAACGCCATCGCCTCGTTCACCAAATGATAGTAGTAGAGCTGATGGATCATCGCCAGCACCGTAGAGGTCACGTTGGAATCGTCCTCAAACTGCTTCTGCGCCTCAAGGATATCCTCACGGATGCTCGACATTTCGTTATCCAGCACGGATGCCGCTTCGGCCGCGGTCTGCAGCCGCTTACGGATGTTCTCCGGAAGACTCTCCCGGTACTTATAGCTGAGCGAATGCTCGATCGTCGCCCAGAAATTCATCGCCAGCGTGCGGATTTGGATCTCCGCCAGTACCGGTTTTTGACCAAGCGCCGTCTGAACCGGGTACTCGACGATCATATGAAAACTGCGGTAGCCGCTTTCTTTATAATTCGTAATATAATCCTTTTCATACAGCACCGTCAGATCCTTCCGCTTGCGGATATATTCGGCCACGCGGCGGATATCCTCGACGAACTGGCACATGATCCGGATGCCGGCGATATCCTCGATCCCTTGCTCCAATTGGTCCATTGGAACGTTAAGCCGCTTCGCCTTGTCCAGAATGCTCGATATTTTCTTGACGCGTCCGGTCACGAACTCGATCGGGGCATATTCCTCTCTCTTCTTCAGTTCCGCACGCATCGTCTTGAATTTGACTTTCAGTTCCTCAACGGTTTGTTCATACGGTAGTAGAAACAATCCCCAATCTCTGCCGTCCATTCACATGCCTCCTGTCTGTCTCCCTCAGTGATGGTCTGCCCCCACAGCCTCGGAGATATGGGCAAAGCCGTCACGACGCAAAAGCTCTCTCAGCCCGGCGTTGATTTTCCGGTTGATTTCGGGTCCTTCATATATAAGGGCAGTATAAATTTCCACCAGGCTTGCACCCGCCCTGATCTTCTCATAAGCATCTTCAGCTGTAAAAATGCCGCCGGAACCGATAATCGGCAGCTTGCCGCCCGTCTGACGGTATACCCGGGATACGACCTCCGTGGAACGGATACGCAGCGGTTTGCCGCTTAGTCCCCCGGTTTCCCTGGCGTTCGGATGGCTCAGCCCTTCCCGCCCGATCGTGGTGTTCGTGGCGATAATGCCGGAGACCCCGCTCGGAGCCAGCGCATCGACCATTTCTTCCAGCTCGCTGTCGCTCACATCAGGCGCAATTTTCACCAGAATATGCTTGGACTCCCCGTGCTTGGTGGCTTGTGCCCGCATCTCTTCCATAATATGCCGGACCAAAGTCGAAAGTTCGCTGCCGTACTGCAGATTGCGCAAATCCGGCGTGTTCGGCGAGCTGATGTTAACCACAAAAAAATCCCCGTACGGATACAGGGTACGCAGGCATTCCTGATAATCCTTATAGGCTTCCTCGTTCGGAGTTACTTTATTTTTGCCGATATTCACGGCGACCGGGATCCGGCGGTTCTTGATAGCCGCCAGCCGCTTGGCCATGGCCTCCGCCCCCTCGTTGTTGAATCCCATCCGGTTCACAAGCGCCTCATCGGGTGGAAGGCGAAACAGGCGGGGCTGCTCGTTGCCCGGCTGTCCCTTCGGCGTCACCGTGCCAACCTCCATAAAACCAAAGCCGATGGAAGAAAAACCGTCGACCGCTGCCGCATTCTTGTCCAATCCTGCTGCAAGTCCAACCGGTGTCGGAAAATGTATGCCGAACAGATCCACTGCGAGGTCTGCCGTCTCGTTCACGCCGTACATGCTTCGCAGTAGGCCCGTTCCTCCCGGAAACGCGCCCGCGGAATGAAGTCCGCCGATGACCAAATGGTGAGCTTTCTCCGGATCGATTTTAAAAAATATCGGTTTTGCCAAATTTCGGTACAGCACCAGCCAATCTTCCTCTCCATGCACATTGTTGTCTCTATCCTTCAGTTTATCCTTAATCGGTATAAAAATAAAGTTTTTTGCCTGATCGAACCGGCTGGCTCTAAGCCCTTCCCCTGCTGGTATTTTACATTGAAAGCCATTACAATGAGGGTAAGATTGAATCTGATTAGGAAAGAAGGTAGAACGTCATGGCAACCAAGCGCAAACCGCCGACGCTTCAGCAGAAGAAGGACGAAGTCAACCGGAGGGCGTTGCTTTGGGTCGGGATCGGCCTGCTTTTGCTCATTCTGCTCATTTCGGTTCTGATTATTTTCAACGTGTAAAAAAACGTATATCGTATACGCAAAGAAGACTGACCGCGTTTAACGGAAGTTTTTCTTGCGATTATAGAATGTTCAGCCCCGCTGATATTTTTAAATTCTATAATCTAGTGCATTTGTTTGGGACAAGCCTTTCAGCCAAGGCTGCGGTTCACAGCCAGTGATACGTCTGATGGGGGTTCGTCTGATCCTGCTTCGGCTTCGTAAGGAATCTTTCCTTCGGCACGAGCGGCAGATCAGGCAGAACCCCCTTGCTTATGAGTACAGGGGTGCCTAACGGTACGAGATCAAAAAGCTCCTCGATGTCCGCCCTGCTCATGCGGATGCAGCCCTTGGATTCGTCCTTGCCCACGCTGTCCGGTTCGTCCGTGCCGTGAATCGCGTAATTGGTGTCTGACAGCTGCATGCCCCTGCTTCCAAATTCGCCGTCATCCCGGCCGTTCGGATTCATCACCTTGATCGAAATTTTGTATTTTCCCTCCGGCGTACGCTCTCCCCCCAGTCCAACCTGATAACTGCGGATGAGCTTATCCCCGCTGACTACGGCCAGACGGTGTGCCGCTTTATCGACGATAATTTCGAGCCGCTCCTGCAAAAAGGGCTTCTGTCCCCATGTCGAAGCAAACGGAGACGGCGGCGTATTGGCATCGGATGCCGTTTCACCGCCCCCGCCTTCTTGTCCCTTAGAGGAACTTCCGCCGGATTGCATCCATTCGGCCATCGGGGCAAACGCCTCCTGCATACGCGGCGTCCGCCCCGAAACCCAATTTTCCGGAAACGGCCGCGTCAGATCGTTCACGGACTTCGGCAGGGCTCCGTTCTTTTCCCGGTAGGCGGCCATGGCGCTGTACAGCAAAGCCAGCTCTTCCTGCTCCAGGGTCCATTTCGCGGCAGCGGACTGCAATGCTTCCTGATCCTGCGGTTTGCATGCGCAATCTTTGGCGTTATAGGACTGATAGGTCATCTTTCCTTTCCCGCCGGAAAGCATCGTATAAGAGACTGGCAGATCGCGCGACCACAGCAGCCATTTTCCCTGCCGTTTCATGGTCAGGACCGCCAAGCGGTTCCTGGATTCCTGCGCGATTGACATTTCATCCGCTAGCAGGTGCGCCTTGCCGTCCCCATCGTCCTCGCCCAGTGCGGTAAACACCGTGCCAGATGCAGGCTGTCCGTCTTCTGCCGCAGCCCCCTCGCCTTTACCCGTATCCTTTTTCTCCGGCATATCATCTGCTGCTGCAGCCGCCTGCACTTCTTCCCTGGGGTTCGCCGATTCTTCGGCAAGGCTCTGCCGCTGCGGCGACTCCACCGAAGGAATCAGCACCAGTATGAGAATCATCAAGGCAACCGCCGCCCGGCGGATCCGCCGCCGCTTCCGCTCCGCGTCCTCGGCCTGCTTCAGCAGCTTCTGTTCGTATTCCAGCCAAATATCCGATGGCACCCGGCTCGTTTCAAAGGCTTCATAAATTCCGCCCGACTGGTTAAAGCAGTAGTTGGCTTTCCCCTGCTGCCCGCTTTTTTCATATTCCTTCCCCAGCAAATACCATCCCATTTTATTGTCCGGATGCATCTGAACGTATTTTTTGAGATAGAGCGAATTCTTCAACGGTAACCTCCATGCGCAAATGTTCTTTCTATTTATATCGGCACGCGGAAAACAAAAAAACATCCCCCTCGAGGCCTATTCGGCCGGGGGATGCTTTCAGACATAGGCGTAAGCATGAAGCGTTGCTTCAGCCTTCTTTATGAAAAGGGCAGTCCGCGATCTTAATGGAATCCGTCGGGCAGCCGTCAACGGCATCCTGCAGGTCATCGTACATCTCTTCAGGAATTTCGGTGTTGCCTTTGTTGTTGTCGCCGCCGTACACGACTTCGGCCAGCCCCTCGTCGTCGTAATCGTAAATATCCGGAGCGGTTGCGCCGCAGGCGCCGCACGCGATGCAGGTATCTTTCTCAACCCAAGTAAATTTGGCCATGGCTCTCCTCTACCTTTCTATTTATCTATATAAATGATCTATCCAAAAAAAAAACGAAATGTTCTCCACCATAGCAGCAAAACCATATTTATATGGTAACGCAAATTTCGCCGACTCTTCAATGACAAAAATCACATATTTTCGTTTCGTGACTTTCGCCCTAACCGTCTACGGAAGATCCTCGTCGCGCTTATCGGCAAAATCCATCTGCAGCGACGTTCCCCGCACCCGGTGGTTGCGCAGCAGCGCCGACGGATCGTCACCGAGCATCCCCGCGGTAACGACGGCGTTCTCCCCGAACTTGTTCCGCAGCTCGTCCATGATCTTGGTCAGGGACTCCTTCTTCGGCTGCTTCTCATAGCTGAACAGATCAAGCTGGATCGCCGACTCCTCCTTCGGCACCAAGTGCTGCAGCGTCACGCCGAGCAGCCTGACCGGCTTGTCCCAGCTCCAATGCTCCGCATACAGCTTGCGCGCCGCCTCGTAGATGTCCTCGGCATTTTCGGTAGGGGCAGGCAGCACGCGGGCACGCGTGATCGTCTTCATGTCCGGCGTCCGGATCGTGATCTGCACCCCGCCTGCGACCAGTTCCTTCCTTCTTAAGCGCCGCGCTACCTGATCGCTTAGATTGAGCAGCACCCGGTTCACATCTTCCTTGGCGCTGATATCGTGAGGCAGCGTCGTCGTATGCCCGACCGATTTGCTCTGCTCCCGATCCTCCACCACCGGCGAATGGTCAATACCGTTCGCCGCCTGCTTCATCCAGGCCCCAACGACCCCGAACACGCGGATCAGCGCTTCTTCGTCCGTACGCGCCAGCTGGCCGATCGTATGGATGCCGATTTTGCGCAGCTTCTCCGCCGTTTTGCCGCCGATTCCGAACAGCTCTCCGCAAGGCTTGTTCCACAGCACGTTCGGCACATCGCGGATGCGAAGAACCGAAATGCCGTTCGGCTTTTTCATATCGGAGCCCATCTTGGCAAGCAGCTTGTTCGGGGCGATCCCGATAGAGCACGGCAGCCCGAGCTCCTCATAGATCCGCCGCTGGATTTCCTCGGCGATGTGCTGGGGTGTCCCGAACTGCTTCGATCCGGTAATATCGAGATAGCATTCGTCAATCGAAGTCGCCTGCATCAGCGGCGTATAGGAATAGGCGATATTCATAAACGCCTTGGAGTATTTGCGGTATAAATCAAAATCAGGCTTGATGACGATCAGCTCCGGGCACAGCTTCAGCGCCCGGGTGACCAGCATGCCTGTCGAAATGCCCCGTTTCCGCGCAGCATAGGAACAGGTGACGATAATCCCCTTTCGCAGCTCCATGCTTCCTGCAACCGCGGTGGGCATGCCCCGGTATTTCTCCGGCTCCTCCGCCTCATGGACGGAGCAATAAAACGCGTTCATATCGACATGCAGAATGACCCTTCCATTCTGCGGATAATAGGCATCAACGCTTGGCTTGTCCATCTTACTCACCCTTACCAAATTCATAAATCCAGCATACCCCTCGCCAGAAACGAGGTCAAGAACCCTGGGAACCTACTTGCACGAGGAATTCTTTGTTACATTCCCGCGTAAAAATGATATAATAATGAATTATACAAATGACGTAGTGATCATTCCAAGACTTCCAAAGGAGGACTCCCATGTCTAAGTCCATTTCCATCTTCGATACGACCCTGCGGGACGGCACCCAAGGCGAAGGTGTCAGCTTGTCCGCCGACGATAAACTGAAGATTGCCAAGAAGCTCGATGAGCTTGGCGTACAATATATTGAAGGTGGCATTCCGGGAAGCAACAGTAAGGACATCGAGTTTTTTAAAAGGGTTCAGCAGCTGGGCCTGAGCGCCAAAATCACCGCTTTCGGCAGCACGCGCCGTAAAGACAGCAAAGCTGAGCAGGACGGAAACTTAAAGCGCATTCTGGAATCCGGTGTTCAGGCCGCCACGCTCGTCGGCAAATCTTGGGACTTCCATGTCCATACAGCGCTGCAGACCACGCTGGATGAGAACCTGGCCATGATTTACGACTCGATCGCCTTTTTGAAGCAGCAGGGGCTTGAGGTCATTTTTGACGCCGAGCACTTCTTCGACGGCTATAAGAACAATGCGGACTATGCCGTTTCCGTGCTGAAGAAAGCCAAGGAAGCAGGCGCCGATTGGCTGGTGATGTGCGACACGAACGGCGGAACCCTCCCGCATGAAATTCACGGGATCGTTACCAGCCTGACTTCGCTTATCCCTCAGGCCCAATTCGGTATCCATACGCATAATGACTGCGAGCTCGCCGTGGCCAACACGCTCAGCGCGGTGGAAGCCGGCGCCCGCCAGGTTCAGGGAACGATCAACGGCTACGGCGAACGCTGCGGCAACGCGAATCTCTGCTCTATCATTCCGAACCTGGAGCTCAAGCTCGGTTACGAGTGCATCGGCGAAGATCGCTTGAAGCAGCTGACCAACACCGCCCGCTTCGTCAGCGAAATCGCCAACGTCAACATGCCGGTGAACCAGCCGTATGTCGGCAACGCGGCATTCGCCCACAAAGGCGGAATCCACGTCTCCGCCATCCTTCGCGACTCGCGCACGTACGAGCATATCGTGCCGGAGCTCGTCGGCAACAAGCAGCGCGTGCTGGTGTCGGAGCTGGCCGGCCAGAGCAATATCGTGTCCAAGGCGCAGGATATGGGTCTGGACTTCGATTCCACGAGCGAGCATTCGCGCAAAGTGATCGAGAAGATCAAGGATCTCGAGCACCAGGGCTATCAGTTCGAAGCGGCCGACGCGTCCCTGGAGCTGCTCCTGCGCGAAGCCGGCGGCGAAATGAAGGAGCTGTTCACATTTGAATCCTTCAAAATGCTGGTAGAGAAAACCGCCGGCAGAGCCGTCGTTTCCGAGGCGTTCGTCAAACTGAACGTCGCTGGCAACAACGTCTATACTGCGGCTGAGGGCAACGGTCCGGTCAATGCGCTTGACAATGCGCTGCGGAAGGCGCTTGTGCAGTACTTCCCGGCGATCAAGGAAATGCATCTGTCCGACTATAAGGTCCGCGTGCTCGATGAGAAGGATGCAACCGCGGCCAAGGTTCGCGTACTGATCGAATCCCGCAACATCAACCAGTCCTGGAACACCGTCGGTGTGTCCGAGAACGTCATCGAGGCGAGCTGGGAGGCGCTGGTCGACAGTATGCGCTACGCCCTGCTGGGACAGATCCTTCAGACATCGGAACCTGAAGCGGCTTCACCGTCGCAAGGGCTGGTCAATCACTAAACCATTCATATCAGCTTAACTGAAGCAGACCGTCCGGGAGCCATCCTGGACGGTCTTTTATTTTTTAAATCAACACAAAAAAAGAAGACCTCCGGCAGTCTACCCGGAAGGTCTTCCATTCACCCTTAACTAGGACTCGATCAGATGCTTGATCTTCTTCTCCAGATCCTTGGACGGCAGAATGCCCAGGATCACATCCTGCACGACACCGTTTTTGTCGATCAGCACGTTCGTCGGGAACACGGCTCCTTTGTACTGGTCGTAGATCGTTCCTTTCAGATCCAGCATGACCGGAAAGTTCACGTCGTATTTCTCGACGAAGCTTTTGGCGTTTTTCTTGTTGTCATATTTGGTCACATTGATGCCGTAAATATTCAGGTCATCCTTGTATTTTTCCGCCAAGGCATGCAGCTCGGGCGCTTCCTGCTGGCACGGATCGCACCAGGAAGCCCAGAAATTCACCAGAATAGCCTTGTCCTGCGCCCCGCCGACACGGTATTCCTTCCCGTCGAGCCCCGTGGCCGTGAAGGCCGGTGCCAGATATCCCGCTTGCGGCTTCGTTTCGGTCGGCATCGGCTTCTCCTGCTGAAAGGCAGCCTGGATTTTGTCGCCTGCACTTTGGTAAACTACAACACCCGCCAGCACCAAAAAGGCGAGCAGAATGTACAAATTACGTTTCATAGATGTCGCCCCTTTTTCATAAAGAGGTTGTTCAAAAAGTCCGCTTTTGATCACGAAGTAAATCGGGAAGCTGATTCGGCATCGAATCTTGAATTCAGCCGGGCCTTCCGGTGCTCACGTACCCACTACGTACGCTCTGCTCCTCAGTCCCTTGCTTCATCCAATCTTCTCGGTGCTGAAAACCGACCTTTTTGAACACGCACTTAAAGTGGTATCCCTTATATTTTACCCTCTTTTCACGGGAACTTACAAATGAACTGCAAAATTTTTCCCACCGCCCTATTTGGCTTGGCCCACAGTGCAATCTGCCGATCTCGTCCCTTGCGATTGTACAGGCATCCCGCTACACTTGACATGATATGAATGCACAAAAAAAAAGAGCCCCTGCCAAATGCAGAGGCCAAAGTGAGAGGGGAGAATACGGTTGACAGAGCTTCACGTACACGACGAAGAAATATGGCTGGATGCTGCTTGCGCCCACGGATTGGCGGAGCAGCTATTTCTTCATCGGCCTTATGAAGCCTGCGGTGTACTGCGGGGTAATGCTGCAGCGGGCGGCATGCGAATCGAGACGTTGATCCCGATCCGCAACGTAGCGCCTGACCCGCCGCACCGCTTCACCCTGGATCCCCATGAGTGGGTGCAGCAGTGTCTTAACCCTTCGGGACTGCTCGGAATCTTTCACACGCATCCACACACCGTTCCGGTTCCGTCCGAGGAGGATTTGCGTCAGCTCCCGCTTTTCGGAGATTTGCTCCGTATCTATTTGATCAGTTCCCCCGACGAATCGGGATCTTCTGTCGTGACTCAGGCTTACTTCATTGAACGTTCAGCGGCAGGCGATTTTCATCTCCGCCCGGCCCGGTTACGCATGGCTTAAATAGGCGTACAGGTCGCCCAGCGTCTCTACCTGTCTCCTGCGCGATATGTCCCGCAGATACATAACCCACAGCTTTGCGGTCATCTTGGCATCCTCCAAAGCGTGATGCCTTCCCTCGATCGGAATATTTTTCGCCATCAGCAGGTCGTCCAGCGCAAAGCTCGCGCGCTGCGGCTCCAGCCAGCGGGCAATCATCATCGTATCGATCACCCGGTGGCTGAGGTTCACCTTCGAGGTTTTCCACAGTGCCGCATTCAAAAAGGATTTGTCATGGGCGCTCGCATGGGCGACCAGCACCCTTCCCCCAACGAAATTCATGAAACCGTGCAGACCGTCCATCAGCGGCGGCGCTTCGTTGATCATCGCCTGCGTAATCCCCGTCAATCCGGTAATGTGGGACGGCACCGGGCGTTTGCATTGAACGAGGCTGTAGAACGACTCATCCTCTTTGATTTCGCCGCCTTTGACCCGAAGCGCCCCGATCGACAAAATTTCATCGCCCTGCTGAACGTTGAATCCCGTCGTCTCCAGATCAAACACGACGGTTTCCAGCTCGCTGAGCGGAGTATGCAGAACCTCCGGCCGCCGTTGTTCTCTCATCAGCGAGCGGATAAACGCCATCTGCTGTGCGGAGGATCCTCCCATCACTGAAGCAATCGCCGAGGGCATGCCTCCCTGCCGAAGCAGGCTCCAGAACCCGCTGTTCCCCCGCTCCGGCGTCTTCATGGTCTTCTCCTCTCCGCGAAACGAAGCTGACGCTGCAGCGCCCGGTGAGTCCGCCTGACGACGGTCAGGCTTTCGCGAAGCTCATACATCAGCGGCCTTTTCTTGAGCTCCTTCTGCGGAATGTAGCCGCTGCTCATGAAGATGCCCCTTTCTTCGCGGTGGGGGGCGGTCGACCTCAGCATCAAGGCGGTAAGAAAGGCGCGTTGCACATTCTCCAGCAGCATGTTGCCCCCGTCCAGCACCATCAGCCTCTCCAGCCGTTTCAGCGTGGATGATTCCTTGACTCCCTGCTGGAGGGCCATATATCGGACGCTGTTGACGATCGGGATGTACACCCCGTATTTCACGTCAAAATCTCCGGCATGTTCTCCAAACCGTTCGGTAACGACCTGGCCGAGCAGATTTAGCGTTGCTTTATGTCTGACCGTATTCCGCAGAATCGCGATCGCCAGCTCCGGCGTCTCATCGAGACATTTTCCGAAAAAAGCCTTCCACGACTCAGAAAGTGTGCGATCACCAGAAATATAGCGCATATCTGTAGCGATAATCAGGTAGCGAACCGGTTCCCAGCTGAAGTCATTGCGCCAGCGGGAGAGCTGCGTTTTCCAACCCTCCAGCGTTTTGCGCCACAGCGGCTCGGAGCACATGACTTTCCCCTTGCATTTTTCATAGCCCAAATATTCAAACAGGTCCGACAGCCGTTGACCGAAGATTTGAAAGTAAGCTTCCTTATATGCATCCGGCTCGTCGCTGATAATAAGGCCGTTATCCTGATCGCTCCACAGCGTCGACTCCCTACGGCCCGCACTGCCGAATACGACGAAGGCGTAGGAGACGGGAGGCAGGCCGTAACCGGCCTCCTCCAGTTCCCGCTCGCAAATGTCGACGGCTCTGGCCGCGATCAAATCATGCATTTCATTGACGAGTGCAGACCAGGCCCCGATCGGCATGTCAGCGAACATTTCCTGAAGCTGTTCCTGACAGTCCAGCCGCCTGCTCCGAAGCTCTTCACGCGAGTTCGCATAAGCGATCGTACCGAGGTCCAGATCACATGATTCCGACTTCAGCGGTTCCATACGGTTCACCCCCTCCATGGTGAATTATATTCATTCATATTTCTTTAGACTTAGGTAAAGGACTCGTTGGTTCCCGCAGATGGCTTAGGAGCCGATGCGGAAGACGCCGATGGTCTGATCTCGGAATCAACGAGCAGTCTCATTTGCTCCGGATAGCCGTAAGTGCCGTGTTCGCTGATGTCCAGACCCATCATTTCTTCTTCTTCGGTAACGCGAATTCCCATCGTTGCTTTCATAATAGCGATGACGATAAAGGAGATCACGAGAACGAATACGAACGCCCCGAGGACACCCAGCACTTGAACGCCCAGCTGCGAGAATCCACCGCCATAGAACAGTCCGGGTTTTCCGACGCCAGTAATCTCAACAAGCTTCGGCGTTGCAAACAACCCTGTGGAAACGGCCCCCCAAATCCCGGCAATACCGTGTACGGAAAAAGCGTAAATCGGATCGTCAAGTCCCGCTCTCTCAAACCATTGAGCCGTGAAGAAGGTAATGATACCAGCAACCGCACCGATCACGATCGCTGCCCACGCATCTACGAATGCACAAGAACCGGTGATAGCAACGAGAGCGGCCAAAACGCCGTTCAGCATGCTAGGGATATCGGCTTTGCCGAATATTGCCCAGGAAATCAGCAGGGCGGCAACAGCACCGGCAGCTACAGCCAGGTTGGTGGTCAAGGCCACATATCCGAAAAATCCGTCCATCAGTGGTGTCAGCGCACTGCCGGGGTTAAAACCGAACCAACCGATCCACAGAATAAACACGCCAAGTACCGATAATACCTGATTATGACCCGGAATGCTGTTAGGCTTGCCGTCCTTGTTGTATTTGCCAAGGCGCGGCTTCAGCATGTAAGTGATGACCAGGGCTGCGGTCGCACCTGTCAGATGCACGACGGTCGATCCTGCGTAGTCCTGCATACCCAATTGGCCCAACCAGCCTCCGCCCCATACCCAGTGGGCAACAACCGGATAAATCACGATCATAAAAATGGTTCCAAATACGATATATACGCTTAATTTTGCGCGTTCCGCCATACCGCCGCAGGCAATGGCCAGCGATACGGCCGCAAAGGACAGCTGGAACAAAAACTTAACCGTCAGCGACGCATCCGATGCGGATAAGGAATCAAAGGACGCTGCCATGGAATCGCCGGTCAGGAAAAATCCCGTCGTTCCGAATAAACTGTTCCCATTGCCGAACCCAAGGCCAAAACCGACTGCCCAGAAAACGACGATGGCAATTCCGAGTGTCAGTACGGTCTTCCCTGCGATATGACCCGCGTTCTTCATCCGTACCGTACCGGCTTCCAAAAGCGCGAAACCCGCCTGCATAAAAAACACGAGCATAGCAGCCATAAATACGAAGAAGGTGTTCAACCCAGCCTGTAGTTGAACGTTGGTCGCCCCGTCATCGGCTGCAAAAACCGTTACGGGAAACGTCAACAATGTAAGCATTAATAACATGATTCCTAACCATTTCCTTTTCATGTACCCCATTCCCCCAATGTCAATATTTCTAACACAAAGTGAAATTCTTAATGACATTATAAGCCGATAGTCCTGAAATTGACAAGATATTTTTTGAAAATACTGAAAAAATGTTTCTGATGTAATATTAACTTACAATGTCAGCTTTATAGGAAAAGCATGACGTTTGACTGTACGGTTCGGATTCATGTATCATAATTTAAGTAATATAATATGGAAACGAGCATTCGTTTAATTTCCTGCGAGGTGATATAGGATGGGGATATGATACTGTATCGGATCGGTGAATTAGCTAAGGCTGGTGGTGTCAGCGAGCGTACAATTGATTATTACACCAAGCTGGGATTGATTTTTCCAGAGAAGCGCACGCTTAAGAATTACCGTTTGTACAGCCATGAAACCTTGGTCCGGCTTAAACGTATTAATGAATTGAAACAAGAGAAATATAGTTTGGATGAGATTAAAGAGATGCTTGAGAAGTGGGATTCGGTTCCGGAAGAGAAGCAGGTGTCCGACAAGCTGTCTCACCTCGAGCTTCATATGCAGCAGCTGCAGCGCGAAGTGAAGGAGCTCGAACCGCTGATTAAGCAAATGAAGCCAAGCCATGCGCGGCTGGTGCTGCTGAATCTCCTCCCGCAAGGTGCGGCGTGCATCGAGGCCATTCGCCTCTTCCTTGAACAGCACGGCCCAACCCTCTAGTTTCCCGCAAAATAAAGCAGGAGGTATGGAAATGTATTTCGACGGAATGTATATACTTATCATTATTGCATTTCTGTTTTCGCTCTGGGCACAGTTTCGAGTTCAGGGTACCTTCAAGAAGTGGTCCACGGTTCAGGCGAACAGCGGCATGACCGGATATGACGCGGCCCGGCACATGCTGGATACCCACGGGCTGCACGATGTGCCGATCGAACCGGTACGCGGAGCCCTCTCCGACCACTACGACCCGATTAACCGCGTCGTCCGCCTGTCGGAACCGGTGTATTACGAGAGCTCCATCTCGGCGATTTCCGTTGCTTGTCACGAAATCGGCCACGCTATTCAGCACAAGGAGCATTATCCGATGCTGGTACTGCGCCACCGGATTTTCCCGATCGTCAACTTTGCATCTGGACTTGCTCCGATCCTTCTGATTGCCGGTTTCCTTTTCCAATGGCTTGGACTGATCGGACTCGGCATTATCTTCTTCTCCGTTGCGGTTGCTTTCCAGCTGATCACGCTGCCGGTCGAATTTAACGCAAGTAACCGGGCCCGCGAGATTATGGTTTCGGAAGGATACATCACGAACGAAGAAGAACGCGGCGTGGCCAAGGTGCTGAATTCCGCAGCCCTGACCTATGTTGCAGCGGCGCTGGTTTCCCTGCTCGAACTGCTCCGGTACATTTTGATCTTCACGAACAGCAACAACCGTGACTAATACAAACAGGTATGTAGATATCCGACTTCAATATAAAAATACCCCGTGTCGTTAACCGACCGGGGTATTTTTATTGTTCTGGTGTAAGCCGAAATATTTAAGCAGAAAGGTGCGGAAAGACTGGGCCACCAGAGGAAGCTTATCGTCCGAACGATGAATCAGCCCGATCGTGCGGGTGACTTTCGGCTCCGAAATTTTAACGCGTGCCGGCTGCAGCGGATTGGTCTGGAACAAGGCCAGCTCCGGCAGGATACTGACACCCATGCCAGCCGCCACCAGTCCGCGGATCGTGTCCGTCTCCTCACCTTCGAAGGCGATCTTCGGCGTAAATCCCGCCTCGAGGCAAGCATGCCAGACAATCGGCCGCAAAGAATAGCCTTTGCTGAAGAGAACGAACTTCTCATCCTTCAGTTCGACGAGCTTGATGCTCTCCTTCTCGGCCAACGGGTGGTTTGGCGGCAGAATCGCATACAGCTCTTCGGTCAGGATCACTTCGCCTTCCACATGTTCATGCTTTTCCGGGAAAGGTGAAATGAAGGCCAAATCGACTTCCGCCGAGATTACATCACGGATCAAGGACGGGAACATCCCCTGCTTGAAACGGAATTTCACGTTCGGATACCGGCGTTTAAATTCGGCCACCACGGAAGGGATCAAATGAATCCCCAGGCTGTGCGGAAATCCGATACGAATTTCTCCCTGCTCCGGATCCAGAAATTCATGAACCTCCATGACCGCCTTATCCAAATCCTTCAGGATGCCCTCCACCCGTTTGCAGAACAGCTGCCCTACGGGGGTTAACTGCAGGTTTCTACCTTTCTGCATGAATAAGTGGACTCCGAGTTCCTCCTCCAGCTGATGAATCTGCCGGCTCACCGCTGACTGGGCGACATGCAGCTCCTCTGCAGCCTGCGTGACATGCTCCTTCTGTGCTACCTTCAAAAAGTATTGCAACTGTCTTAATTCCACTACTTTCGCTCCATTCTGCTTATACGATACCTGTTCATCCGAGCTTGGCTAGCGGCGCCTTCTCAGCACCCTCGCCATCAGTCCATAAATAAAGAAACCGCCGATCAATCCGCCCATATGGGCCACCCAGTTAATGTTGGATTGCGAAATCCAGGTTACGACGACGCCCACGATCAATATGCCGTACACGGTTTTCCGGGAGGCGTCGTCCATCCACTGCCGTTGAAGCAAGGCGATATACAGATAGGCGCCGTAAATGCCGTAAATCGCTCCTGAAGCGCCTATGGAGATCAGGATCTCTCCGGTACGGTTGTAATGAGCCACTGTCATCAAATTACCCAGAATACCGCTTAACAAGTACAGCAGCGCGTATCGCCAAGGACCAAGCAGCCTCTCCAGAGGCGGGGCAAACACGAGCAGCGCGAAGCTGTTAAACAGCAAATGGGAAAAACCCGCATGCAAAAACATGGAGCTGACATATCTCCACCACTCATTATATTGATCGATGTTCGTCAGTGCTCCAAACCGGATCAGCGTTTCATTGTTGGTGGAGCCCCCGTTAAAGGCCATAATGAGAAACATCACCAGGTTGATGACAAAGAGCAGCGTCGTGATCGGGTAGTACTTCAAATAACTTTTCAGATTCTCATAACGTACAAATAACATGTTATCCTTCCTTCTATAACCGAGTAAACCGCAACGAAATTGGACAATGCCTTTTTAAAAAGATTATAATGGACTTTGTCACGAATCACCAATTTTTGATAACCAGGAAGGAGATTTCATATGGCACAAGAACGTACCAATGCAGCTACATTCAAAGGCAATCCGATTACCCTCATTGGCCCGGAACTTCATGTGGGCGACGCCGCTCCAGATTTCAAGGTCAGCAAAAATCTGCTTGAAGAGGCTACTCTTAAGGATTATGCCGGTAAAATCAAATTAATTAGTGTCGTTCCTTCTCTTGATACGGGAGTATGTGACGCCCAAACGCGCCGTTTCAACGAAGAAGCCGCCGGCCTTGGCGACGACGTGATCGTGCTGACCATCAGCGCCGACCTTCCATTCGCCCAGGAACGCTGGTGTGCCGCTGCCGGAATCGACCGTGTCGTGACCCTTTCCGACCACAAGGAGATGTCGTTCGGCGACGCATACGGGGTTCATATCAAGGAATTCCGTCTGGACATGCGCTCCATTTTCGTCGTGGACAAAAACGACAAGATTACATATGTCGAGTACCTGAAGGAAATGGCCGAGCATCCGAACTACGAAAATGCCGTAGCAGCCGTTAAAGAACTGCTGTAATTCGGCTTAAGCCGCCATGTTCCCATAAAAAGCGGGAGAAAGAGCTGATCTTTCTCCCGCTTTTTCCTTACTCATTGTGTTATTTTGTATTTAGCCAGTTTCTTATCCAATATGCCGAACAAGTTTAAAATAATCCGGTAATTATACCCCAGATCCCCCAGCGAGCCCCGGGAGGCGGAATACATATCTACAGCGGTGCGGACTGGACCAACAGATAGCACCGAAATGGTAATATCCACGGTACGGCCAAGCGAGGTTCTCTTCTCCAGCGTGATCTCCCCGACGGAAGACACCTCGTGCAGCACTTTGTAGCCAGGAATTTTTTTAAGTGTCGAGGAGATTTCCTCCCATGCCTTGTCTTTCGATAAATTGTAATAGCGCGTTTTCATTTTAGGATCCTTCGCGCGGTCGCTTGTTCCTTCTTGACTGCGAATGACCCCCACTAGAACTCTCTTTAGCGACAAGACCTTTCCTCCTTTATAGTAAACATCATCAATACTTAACAGTTTATCATTGTTACGGTCAGAACAAAAGAGTAAGTACGGAATGATGCCGGAGATTCAACAAAAAAACACCCCAATCCGGAAATAGAACCGGCTGGGATGTTCTCTATTCTGCACCATAATGGTCGCAATGGGTTCATCGACAAAATAAAAACCCGCCTATGCCGTCCGGTTAAATTGTCTTCTGAACCTGCTCTAGCAGGTGGGTGATCGCATCAGCGGTTTTGAAGTCCCCATGTCATATAGACAGGGCGTTTCAGCTGCGCTTCATATAGATCTCCCTCAGACATTATCATTGGTTCAAAACAACGATTAACCGTGGCGAACATCGCAGGATGTAGTCTTATTATAGACCGAAATCGTCAGCATGTAAACGAAATGGTAAAAATTTAGAAGAAAATATCGCTTGCTGGCTTAGTTTCTTTTACCCGGCTCATCGCCATTTGAAACGCTTTCCTCGTACCATTCATCTCTCTTGTCCGGATCGCCCTGCAAACTTACGGAATCATCTGCGTCAGCGGCTTCCTGCTGTGCCTCTTCTTCCTTCTGTTTGAGCCGCTCCGCTTGCTCCTGCATCTTCATGTAGGTGCCGTAGAAGTTGAAAAACGCCCACAATGCGATGACGCTTCCGCCAAAGAAGAAGATCAGCGCTGGATACTTGGACCCGATAAACAGGACGACCGCACTCCCGAGCACGGTAGCAAGCACCCGGAAAGGCCGGATGATCGTAATCAGAACCGCGTTCTTCAAAATCTGTCCGATGGACATATGGTAATGAACGATCATCGAAAAAAAGTTGAACATCGACAGGAACAGAACGATCAGCAGGATCAGCATCACAATCCCGATCAGCTGCATATTGCGAAACTGGGTCATATAGACCGTATAATCCACCATCATAATAACCAGCAGCAGCACGTAGAAAATACCGCCGACCATACTTTGTTTGTAGTTTTCCTTGTACGCTCTGAAATAGGTGCTGAAAATTTTAATATCGGTATCGCCCATCACCCATTTACGTACCACTGCAAACAGCGCCGCCGTTGCAGGGAACAATGTAAACGGTGCCACGATTCCCATGGCCCAGTTCATCTGCAGCGACTCGTTAGCCCCCGTTACCAGCAGCTTCGTCACCAGAAAAAAGAAGAATGGGATCGAACACAGCATCCACAAGATATTGCTGTAAGCTATCCGGGTAATCCACTCTGTAATTTTGTAAATTCCACCCATTGCACCTTTGAATTCCAAGTAAAAGTCTCCTCCTCCACTAACATGCCTGTACCTTAATAATACCGCATTAGGGACATACATTGCCAGAGCCTAATTTCCGGCATCTGGGTGTTGGTCTATACATGCGGGCGAAAACCGTCATAAGATACACCGTAAACCAAAAGAGTTCAACTTTTTGAAGGAGGTTATGTTCAATGTCTCACGCTGTAGGCGGAGTTGGTTATGGTTATGGTTACGGTCATGGCCTTTGGGGTTCCACAGGCGCCATTCTGGTGCTGTTCATCCTGCTCGTCATCATCACTCGCGCATTTATCTGGTAATTTGATGATATGAAAAAAGAGGCGAAGTGCACGCGGCACTTCGCCTCTTTGTTATGTTCTTACTTCTCGAAAGAGTCTTCGCGTTTCGTAGTACGGCGTCCCTCGCTGCTGCTGGTCCGCGGTTTGCGGTCGCCGCGGTAGGAATCCCCGCGTCCGCTGTAGCTCTTGCTATAGCCACCGCGTCCGTCGCCGCGGTCACGGTTGTACCCTCCGCCACTGCGGCTTCCGCTGCTGCCGCCGCGGTAGCCGCCGGACGGTTTGCGTCCGCTGCGCAGGTCCGGTTTGCCGCTGTGACGGCGCTTGACGCGGATCGGGTCTTCCGGCGTCAGCTGGATATCCGAATCCTTCTTCTCGCCTGTCAGCATCTTCAATGCCGCAGACAGCAACTGCACGGAGTCGTACTGCTCCAGCAGTTGGATGGCTAGTCCTTTGTATTCGTTCAATTCGCCCTTCTCCACGGTTTCGAGCAATCTTTCTGCCGTCACGCGCTGTTTGCCTTCGATGGCTTCGGCCAGCGTAGGGAGCGGCTTGCGCGGAATACGGTGGCGGGTTACGCGTTCGATCAGGTGCAGGTGATCCATTTCGCGCGGAGTAACGAAGGTCCACGCGGTACCTTCTTTCCCGGCACGGCCGGTACGTCCGATCCGGTGCACGTAGCTTTCCGGATCCTGAGGAAGGTCAAAGTTCACGACGTGGGTAACGCCGGATACGTCCAGGCCGCGGGCCGCAACGTCCGTAGCTACCAGCACGTCGATGCTTCCGTCACGGAATTTGCGCATCACGGTGTCGCGCTGGTTCTGGGACAGGTCCCCGTGCAGGCCGTCAGCGGAATATCCGCGCTTCTGCAGGGCTTCAGCCAGCTCGTCGACGCGGCGCTTCGTGCGCCCGAAAACGATGGCAAGCTCCGGAGATTCCATATCGATCAAGCGGCTGAGCGCTTCGAACTTCTGGCGTTCCGGCACTTCGATATAAGCCTGGTCGATCAGCGGTGCGCTGACTTGTTTCGGAATAACGGAAACATGCTCCGGATTTTTCAAAAATTGCTGAGCCAGCTTCTGAATGTTCGGCGGCATGGTCGCGGAGAACAGCATCGTTTGGCGTTCTTCCGGTACCAGCTTCAGGATCGTTTGGATGTCCTCCATGAAGCCCATATCCAGCATTTCGTCGGCTTCGTCCAAAATGACGGTTTCGACGTCGTCCAGGCGGATCGTTTTGCGGTTAATGTGGTCAAGCAAACGGCCTGGTGTACCGATAATAATTTGAGGCTTCTTCTTCAGCGCACGGATCTGGCGTCCGATGTCTTGACCGCCGTAAATCGGCAGCGAGCCAATTCCCTTGAAACGGGTCAATTTTCCGATTTCCTCTGCGACCTGGATCGCAAGCTCCCGGGTAGGTGTCATAATGAGGGCGACGATTTTATCCGTATCTTTGGAAATTTTATTAATCAGCGGAATACCAAAGGCAGCGGTTTTGCCTGTACCCGTCTGTGCTTGGCCAATCATGTCCCGTCCGCTCATTGCGATCGGAATGGATTGTGCCTGAATCGGTGTCGCTTCCTCAAATCCAAGCTCCGTAATGGCCTGCAATACCTTTGGTTCGAGGCCTAATTCTGCGAAATTTTTCAAATTTTTCATACTCCTTCTATAAAGTGGACATACCACAATCTTGTCTGTATTCTTAAGTAGCGGTAAACATTATATAGGGTAGCCAAACTTCGATCAAATTTTTCATGGCTTCGATTCTCTATAGCGTTTATCCGGGCAAACAAAACAGCCTACAGAATTTAGTAAACGGTAATTATTCTCCTGAAACAATGCAAAATAATACTATTGTACAACCGTACTCAAGAACATCTAATACATTATATCACAAACCAAATTACAAACACCAGTCAAGCTGAAACAACTTTCACTCGTCTTGCAGAAAATTACATAATGAGGTGATGAGCTTGGAGCTCAAAAATATTTGGAAGTATGTGGTTGTGGTCCTTGGTGCGGCTTTTATTGCCTGCGGGTTCAATTTATTCCTCGTTCCGCTTCATTTGCTGAGCGGGGGCGTGTCGGGCCTGTCCATGCTCGTGAATTATTTTACACCGATCAGTCTCAGCGTTCTTTATTTCGTGTTTAACATACCGATGCTTGTCGCCGGCTGGTTCCAGCTCGGCAAACGTTTCATTATTCTGAGCATTCTATCGGTCGTCGCCACGACTTGGCTGATCGCGGTAGTCCCCGAAACGTCCCTCGTATCCGATACGCTGCTGGCTGCAGTATTCGGCGGCGTCCTCGTCGGGATCGGGGCAGGCATCTCTTTCCGGGCCGGCGGCTCCTCCGGCGGGTTCGATATTATCGGGTCCATCGTTACGCGTTACCGCGACTTCCCGATCGGAAACATACTGGTGGCCATGAACGGGGTCGTCATCCTCGCAGCCGGTTACTTACAGGACAATTGGAACCTGGCGCTCGCCTCCATCGTTTCCATCTTCGTCACGGGCAAGGTCGTGGACATGATCCACATCAGCCATTTCAAGGTCACCGTGTACATCATCACAAACGAGACGGATGCCCTTCTCGGGCAGCTGCTGGAGCGGCCGCGTGGCGTAACCAAGATCAAGACGCAGGGCGCTTTTTCCAATGTGGAAAAGGATATGCTGATGACCGTTACCACACGGTACGAATTGGCCGAGCTGAAGCGCATCATCAAGCAGACCGACCCCAAGGCGTTCGTCAACATTGTCGAGACCGTCGGGGTCATGGGTTCCTTCCGCAGAAGCTGATTTTTGTATGCGCTGTGTAAAAAAAACACCAAATGTGGTATATTAATAGTGCGCGCTTCCTACAATAGTTCCATGAGATTAGGATATATCCGAATTTCCCAAAGCACCAAAACGCTTTTCCGATTCGCCTTGCGTTGGATCATCTGACTGTGAAGATTCGAAGGAGGAAAGGGTGATTTTTGTGGAAATGGAAATGGAAACGGTAAAGTTGTCCCAAATCGTCATGAAATGGTTCCCGGATATGATGCCATTCTTGAAGCAAAATGAACTGAATTCCCTCATTGTGCTGCGGGACGGACTTAGCATTCTGGAACAAGAAGATGCCATGGAGATCATCCAGTACAGCATCTGTGAACATCAAAGCTCCGCGCTGCTTCACTGATTTATAGCAAGTAGCAAGTGCTTGAATAACATGCCATTCGCGAATGGCCGCTTTCAGCGGCAGCGCGGGTGGCATTTTTATTTGGCCTGAAGCGGCCAACGGGCACGGGAACTGCAATTTTGTCAAAATGTTGGAAGTCGCTTTTCCCGCAAGTATTTAAGCATCCCGGTGGCAACCCTACGGAGAGGGAGACCGTTTGATTCCAAGCTGATTCGTTTAAGAAAAGGAAAGGCGCCCAGATTTCAAGCCGCACAGCCTTCGCCAAATGATTACAAAGCTGTTGCACCAAACAGGAGGTCGTTCCGATATAATTGACATGTAAAGCCAATCAAGGGGAGAGAGTATTATGAATATTATTTGGGCGCTGCTGCTGTTGCTCGGCAGCAGTGCCGGTCATCCGCAGCAGGACAGCAATCATCCGTTAAGCCAATTGTTTCAGGCAACCGTTCATTCCGCAATGATCGCATCCCAACAAGACGTTCCGGTCAGCGCAGACCACCCGCCCGTCAAGGTAGATCCGCAGGTCACCGCCCCCAAAGTCAAAGGGATTTACGTTACCGCATACAGCGCCGGCGGTTCACGCATGAATCAGCTGCTGGATCTCATCGACAAAACCGATTTGAACGCCATGGTGGTCGACATCAAAGACGATGCAGGATACATAACCTATAAGACGGACAATGCCACGTTGAAGCAGATGGGCAAACCGCAGCCGTTCATTCCTGACATCAACCAGCTGATGCAGCGCCTGAACAAGCACAAGGTGTACCCTATCGCCCGGGTGGTCGTATTCAAAGATACGGTCCTTGCCAAGAAGCGGCCGGATCTGTCGTTCAAAAATCCGGACGGAACCCTCTGGGAGAACGGCAAAGGCGACAGCTTCGTCAACCCGTACAGCAAGGAGGTATGGGATTACAACATCGCGATTGCCAAGGAAGCGGCCAAGCTTGGCTTTAAAGAAATTCAGTTCGATTATGTACGGTTCCCGGAAGGATTCGAGAAGCGGGCCGATACGCTGAAATACGTCAAGAACGGTAAATCCCGCGTGGATACGGTCGCAGAGTTCGTCCAGTATGCCCGCAAGCAGCTGGCCCCTCTCGGCATTCGCGTGTCGGTGGACATATTCGGCTATGCGGCGTCCGTTCCGGCGGCCGAAGGGATCGGTCAGGATTTCGGCAAAATCTCCGAAAACGTGGACGTCATCAGTCCGATGGTGTATCCGAGCCATTACACGACGGGCTGGTTCGGTGCCCAGGATCCGGACAAGGAGCCTTACAAGACGATCAAGGGCTCCATGGCCGATACGCACAAAAAGCTGGATCCGCTCAAAGACCGCAAGCCCATCATCCGACCGTGGATTCAGGATTTTACCGCAAGCTGGCTCGGCAGCGGCCATTACGAGAAGTACGGCAAGCAGCAGGTAGAGGATCAGATTCGCGCCTTAAAAGACGCCGGCGTGGACGAATACTTGCTGTGGAACGCTTCGAACCGGTATTCCCAAGGCGTAGCCTACAAATAAGAGGTACCGCCCTAGATCAAACGGCATGATTATATACGCACTTCCTTATCCCGGCGGCTTTCGCCGGGCTTTATTTATTTGGAGATGCCCCTGTTCAAACCGGTGTGCCATGGTTTACAATAATAGTCTTGTCACCTTTATGTCAGAATTCAAGATATCTGTGAGGCTCATTTTATTATGAAAACAACAATGTCGCTCAAGCAAAAAACGATACAGTTTCTCGTCATCCTGCTGCCGATTCTGGTCACGCAAATCGCGCTGTCCGCGATTACGTTTTTCGATACCAACATGTCCGGCCGGGCCAGCTCGACCGATCTCGCCGGTGTAGCGATCGGCACAAGCCTGTGGATCCCGCTCCAGACCGGTCTGAGCGGTATCCTGATGGGCATGACCCCGATCGTGTCGCATCTGGTCGGCGGCGGCAGCCGTAATAAAGTAGCGTATCACGTCGTGCAGGGCCTGTATCTCGCCATATTGCTGGCCCTTGTGATCCTTGGAATCGGCTCGCTGCTGCTTCCCGTTATTTTGGACGGGATGAACCTGGAAGGGAATGTGCGGGACATCGCTTTCCGCTTTTTGAGCTACCTGTCCATCGGCATCGTCCCGATGTTCGGTTATACCGTGCTGCGAAGCTATATCGATGCCCTGGGACAGACCCGGATTTCCATGCTGATCACGCTGATCTCGCTGCCGATTAACGTCGGCTGCAATTACCTGCTGATCTTCGGCAACTGGGGGTTTCCCCGCTTGGGAGGCGCAGGCGCGGGAATCTCATCCGCCATCACTTATTGGTGCGTGTTCCTGATCGCGATCCTGTTCATCCACCGGCTCCATCCGTTCACCGATTACGGCATTTTCCGGAGGCTGTACGGTGTATCGCTTTCTGTGTGGAAGGAGCTGCTGAAAATCGGGGTGCCGATCGGCTTCTCCATCTTTTTTGAAACCGGAGTATTCTCCGGCGTTACCCTGCTGATGAGCCGCTTCGACACGGTGACGATCGCGGCCCATCAGGCGGCGATGAATTTTGCGTCCACGCTCTATATGATTCCGCTCAGCATCAGTATGGCGCTCACCATTCTGGTTGGCTACGAAAACGGGGCGGGCCGGCTGCGGGACGCCAGACAATACAGCAGGCTCGGGATTTCCACCGCGGTGGGCCTTTCGCTGGTTACCGCCGTCGTTCTGCTCGTAGCCGGACGTTATGTGGCCGGATTTTACTCAGAGGAGAGCCATGTGATCGTACTGATTCAACATTTTCTGATCTATGCGATTTTCTTCCAAATCTCCGATGCCGTAGCCACCCCCGTTCAGGGCGTACTGCGCGGATATAAAGACGTCAATCCGGCATTCATCATTACGTTTATTTCGTATTGGGTCATCGGACTGCCCGTGGGCTACCTTCTGGCCGAGTTCACCCCGCTTCAGGCCTACGGCTATTGGGACGGCCTAATTACGGGACTCGCGGTCGGCGCGGCACTTCTGCTCGGACGGCTCGTTAAGGTCCAGCGGCGGTTCGCGGCCCTAAGCCGAGTGTAACCGCCCGTGTTCCCCCGAGCAGTTACTGAGACTTGGCTGCGCAAGCGGAACCAGCATACCGCTCCCCACTTTCGGCTCACTACAAAAGGCGCTGCAGGGTTAAAACCCGCAGCGCCTTGTCTGTGTTACCGTTATGTTTATTGCGAAAGCCGTGAAGCGAGCTCATACAGCTCCCGGTTAAATTCCTTCTTCGTGTTGACGACCTTATCGATGTCCGTCAGCACGAGCTCGCCTTTAATGATGCCGCAGGCCTTGTCGGATTCACCCGCGATCAGCATGCGCACCGCAAAATCGCCCAGACGGCTCGCCAGATTCCGGTCCGCTGGAGTCGGCGTTCCGCCCCGCTGGATATGTCCAAGCACCGTTACCCGCGGTTCCAGAGTAGGGCAGCGGTCGGTCAGGGCTTTGGCAACCTCTTCCCCGCTTCCCACACCTTCAGCCACGAGTACGATACTGTGCCGTTTGCCATGAGCAAAGTTCTGCTTCATCCGCTCCGTAATTTCATCCATGTCATGCGGCATTTCCGGCACGAGGATCGTCTCCGCACCCGAAGCGAGGCCCGCATGCAAAGCGATATCTCCGCAGTGTCTTCCCATGACTTCCACAATCGAGGACCGCTCGTGCGAGGACATGGTGTCGCGCAGCTTGTTCACCGCATCAACGACGATGCTGACGGCGGTATCGAATCCAATGGTGTAATCTGTAAACGCGATATCGTTATCGATCGTTCCGGGCAGCGCCATCGTATTGATGCCGAGCTTGCTGAGTTTATTGGCACCCTGGTATGAGCCATCGCCGCCGATGACGACAAGGCCGTCGATTCCGTGCTTGCGGAGAATTTCCGCACCCTTCTGCTGGCCTTCCGGCGTCATAAATTCCTTACAGCGTGCCGATTGGAGAATGGTGCCGCCGCGCTGGATAATATCGCCCACGCTGCGCAGATCCATCGAAAAGATGTCGTCGTTCAGCAGACCGTGATACCCGCGTTGAATGCCGTAAACCTCAAGTCCGTGATACAAGCCGCTGCGTACGACGGCGCGTACGGCTGCGTTCATCCCTTGCGAATCTCCGCCACTGGTTAATATTGCGATTTTTTTGACTGCCATGTTATTTCCTCCTCTTATCACTCGTACAAATGCTTGCGGATCCACCGGCTGTTGAAGAAGAAGAATAAGCGGGTAAGCGGGCTTCCCTTCATCAAACGTTTGGATACGGAGCGAACTTCCTGCTGCTCGCTGACTTTGGGATCGGATAAATAGATTGCCAGCAGCCCCTCAATGATCATCCGATGGAACGGGGGCACCGGGATGGCTGCAACATCCTTCCGGGCCGATTCCACAATAAAGGCAATCCGGTCCAGCATGACTTCGGGGCTCTCATAGTAATTGCAAAAATTGAGGTCTCCGCCAAGCCGATCCTCTTCCTGATCAATCAGGTAATCCAGCATAATATGCAGACAGCAAACATGTGGAAAATATGACGCATGAATGGAGGCGGCGGCAGTGCTGCTCAAATGGCGGTCGCTTGCGGCCAGAAAGAGCATGAACACGCCCAAGGTCGAACCGGTTGCCGCGGCGAACTCGTTCCATTGAAGCTGGGGAGTCCGTTCACGATGAAGCTCCCACCACGCAAGCAGCGCCGGTTCTCTTAACTCCGGTTTGATGTGCTTGTAAACCTGCAGGTCGGTATACAGGCCCGCTAAATCCCGGATAAAGGGCATCGCGGCAGCGTAGCCGGGCAGCTGGCGTATGCAGCTTTGGCAGGTTGTCACCAACCCATGTAAATAACCTCCGTCATTTTGCTCCTGACGAAGTGCATAGTAATTGACAGGTTCAGCCGCCGGGTCGATCGCATCCAGCATCGATTGATGAAGCAGGCGGAAATCTTCGGCTTCCATGGATGTGCTGCGGTCACACAGGTTATCCAGATAGTCGCTGATCGTCTGATAGGTCACGATGAGCTTGGTAAGTATAAGCCGCTCCGGCAGCGGAACGGCGGCGTAGACGCCCCCGCCTTCACAGTGAAATTGCTTCGTCTCTATACTCGCCAAGGCTTGCTTTCTCAGCTCGGGATCAGGGATGTTCCCTGCCTTCCTCCGCCATCCGTCCAGTTCTTTTCGCACTTCCGGCAATATATGCTTGTACACCCGGCTCATTAAACTGACAGGATTCCGGGGAACTTGATATCGAGTTTGCCTATTTTCATTCAAGACGGTGCCTCCACATTGTTGTCTACTTGTATCGATCCTAATGTCTTTTATTATAATATGGTCCTGGAATTTGCACAAATAAACCGTGCATGAATCCTCCCTTTTTTTACAACAATATGTGTCCAATTAAAGGAGTGTGCCCAGATCTCCTCGAAAAGGTAAGCTGAAAGATTCACCGCAGCAGCATATGCTCATCTATAGTATAGCGGGCGGCATCGTGCTGCATGGTGACTTTTTGCACAAAAATCACAAAAACATCGGGGTATTGGATCATGAAACTAGAACAATCGACGCCAGACGTCAATTGGCAAAGGGCATTCACCTTTACCATCTATGGGACCAGCGTCCTGGTCGCCTCCTACTTCCAGCTTTACTTCAGCCACTTGGGCTTCAGCAGCTCACAGGTCGGCTATCTGTACGCCGTCGGGCCCTTCATCTCCATCTTCTCCAACATGTTTTGGAGCATGGCCAGCGACCGCTACCGGACGACCAAAAAGATGATGCTTCTGCTGTTTGCCGGACAGCTGGGTATGGGGCTACTCCTGTCGGCCACTTCTTCCTTTTATGCGGTATTCGCGTTGATTACGGTCTTCTACTTTTTCTACTATCCGGTATTTCCGCTGTCGGATACGATGTCGATCCAAACCGCCCAGAGGCACGGGAAAAACTTTATCGTCATCCGGGTCTTCGGTTCGATCGGCTATGCCTTCTTCGCCCTGTCCATCGGCTATGTTCTTGGCAACTTCGGCATTTCCCGAACGCTGCTTCTGGCCATCATCATTGCTGGGGCCTGCCTCCTGCTCGCCACAAGGCTCAGGGACGGCGTCAAAACGAACGGTCAGAAGATGGAATGGAGGGGCTTGTGGAACGTGCTTCGGCAAAAAGAAGTGCTGTGGTTTTTCGCAGGCGTATTCTGTCTCGCCCTCCCCTACCGGATGAATGAAGCGTTCCTGACCCTGACGCTCAAAAGCATGGGCGCTAGCGAGGGGCTGATCGGCTGGTCCCTGCTCGCGGCAGCCCTCAGCGAAATTCCGGTCTTCTTCCTGCTCAGCCGCTTCGGAGAGCGTTTCAAGGAGCTGCCGCTCCTCGCCCTTGCCGCGCTGATGTTCGCTCTGCGCTTTTTCTTGATGTCGATCGCCGATCACCCCGGAACGGTCATCGCGGTCCAGACTTTACACAGCGTAACCTTCGGCATCTACTATGTGACGGCGGTCCGATACATCACCCGAATCATTCCGGATGAATTCCGGGCGACGGGACTTGCGCTGTTTACGATCGTATGGTCGAGCGCAGCCGGGCTCGTCAGCGGAACGTTCGGCGGCGTGCTGTATGAGCAGACCGGGCGCACAACCTTCTATTTCATCGCCGCAGGGCTGGCTCTGGTCGCCTGCGCCGGTTTTTTGGCGAGACACCTGCTCGGAAATACCAAGGTTCCGGGCGCTTCAATGGACAGCCGCAAGATGTAAACCTTCAAAAAAAGCCCATTTTCTAACCGCGGAGAACGGAAGAAAACGGGCTCTTCTTATTTCAGAAAAATATATGATAACAAAAAGGCACAGTCCCCGCATGAGAACTGTGCGTAATAAGCAATTGTTAACCAAAACTTATAAGAAATCCGTTACCGGAGTCAATCTTATAATTTGATTACGTTAGCAGCTTGAGGGCCACGGTTGCCTTCAGTAATTTCGAATTCAACTTCTTGACCTTCGTCCAAAGTTTTGAAGCCGTCTCCTTGGATTGCGGAGAAATGTACGAATACGTCCTCGCCGCCTTCAACTTGGATAAAGCCATAGCCTTTTTCTGCGTTAAACCATTTAACTGTACCTTTCAAATGAACAACCTCCTAAAAATACCGCCATCTGTGGCGAATAAGTACATTATACTTCATGAACTTTGACAATGCAATCGCTCTTTTTCGTCCGAAGCTTCTTTTTAAGGAATGGCATTTGTAAATCTCATCCAGGCTGAACCATCCCGTTATCGCAAGAAAAACTACCGCTAATTGCTGCCTGTCTTTAATGAATTATGCATGGATGACGTTTTTCTTATTTGCTTTTACACAAGCCTCTGCGGTATCATTTTACCAAAAGACCAAACGGAGAATGCGACATGATCAAAAAACATGAAATATACAAAAAAGACAAATGGAACATGATGACTGTCGAGGTCCAGGGCCGCTACATCGTCCTGCGGGAAATTTCCGATCAATGGGGCGAAGAGACCCACACCTTTATGAGCCGTCCGGCCATGATGCAGTGGGTGAACAACCGCTTTCCGAAGGAAGATTACCAGGGCAACGAGGATGAATGGCGTCAAATCATGAATGCGTTTAAAGAGGTATAATTCAGGATGGAATACGGCAGCGTCCTGGTCTTTGTTATTTTGGCCTTCTGTTTAGGCGCAGTCTTGATCATGAGGAAGGATACGATCCCGCCGAAGCTGAAGCGCGGTATGGCCATCTTCGCCCTCATCATGATCCTGGTTGCCTTTTTCCTTATTGTATACAATTTGCTTACCATGGGTTCCAGCCCTAATGGAGGATAAATAATCTTTTTCGGGTAAGGTCATACTAAGGGGTATATTTCTTCAAGACAGACCGTCAGAGGAGGCCCCCTTTCGTGAAATACTCGAAGACCCTGAAGCTTGCCGTCGCCATCAGCATGCTCTCGGTCCTATTTGTTCCTCCTGCGGCTTCTTCACACGGAGCCCGATTCATATTAACCCAACAGTCAAGGAGGATTCCGATGGAACAATTACCGAAACGTTCAGAAGTACCCGCCGAGCACAAATGGAAGATTGAGGACCTGTTCGCCAGCCAGCAAGCTTGGGACGAAACGTATGCCGAGCTTCAGCAGGAAGTGAAAAAGGCCGCCGATTTCCAAGGCAAACTGGATAATGCGGCAGCGGTGAAGGACTGCTTCGCCCTGGAGGATGAAATCTCGCTGAAGACGGAACGTTTATACGTGTACGCTCACCTGCATCACGACGAAGATACAGCCAACCCTACATACCAGGCCCTGTCGGCCAAAGCCAAAAAAATGAGCGTACAGGTGGGCGAAGCCCTCTCCTTCATCACGCCGGAAATTTTGTCGCTGCCGGACAGCAAGCTGGACGAATTTATTGCCGATCCACAGCTTGCCGAATACAAATTTACGCTGACCGAAATGAAGCGCGAGAAAGCGCATGTCCTGTCCAAAGCGGAAGAAGCGCTGCTGGCCCAGGTCGGCAACCTGTCCCAGGCACCGCAGACGATCTACGGCATGCTGAACAACGCCGATCTGAAATTTCCGAAGATCAAGGACGAGAACGGCAAGGAAGTTGAGCTGACTCACGGCAGCTATATTCAGTTCCTGGAGAACCCGAACCGCGAAGTCCGCGAGCGGGCGTTCAAAGCGGTCTACGAAACGTACGCCAAGCAAAAGAACACGATCGCGTCCACGCTGAGCGCCAACGTCAACAAGAACATGTTCTACGCCAATGTGCGCAAGTACCCTTCCGTGCTGGAAATGTCCCTCTACGGCGACAATATTCCGAAGGACGTGTATACCAACCTGATCGACACCATCCATGAAAGCCTGCCTCTGCTTCACCGCTACATGAACCTGCGCAAGAAGCTGCTGGGCGTGGATGAGCTGCATATGTACGATCTGTTTGCCCCTCTCGTCGACGAGTACAAAATGGACATTACGTATGAAGAGGCGAAAAAGACCGTATCCGAAGGCTTGAAGCCGCTCGGCAAGGACTATCTGGCTTCCCTGCAGGAAGGCTTTGACAACGGATGGATCGACGTTTATGAAAATGAGAACAAGCGCACTGGCGCTTACAGCTGGGGCGCCTACGGCACGCACCCTTATGTGCTGCTGAACCACAAGGAAAACCTGAATAGCATGTTCACCTTGGCGCACGAGATGGGTCATGCGCTGCATTCCTATTATTCGGACAACGCGCTGAAATACCGTGACGCGCAGTATACGATCTTCTTAGCGGAAGTGGCCTCCACGACTAACGAAGCGCTGCTGATGGATTACCTGCTCAAGAAATCGACCGATCCGAAGGAAAAAATGTACCTTCTGACTTATTATGCAGACCAGTTCCGGACAACGGTATTCCGTCAAACGATGTTCGCCGAGTTCGAGAAACTCGTTCACGAACGTGCGGAGCAGGGTGAAGCATTGACGCCTCAGGCGCTGTCGGAGATCTACTACGACCTGAACGTGAAATACCACGGCAAGGACATGGTCGTCGACAAGGATATCGAGATGGAATGGGCTCGCATCCCCCATTTCTACACCAGCTTCTATGTGTACAAATACGCCACCGGCTTCTCGGCGGCGACCAGCTTCTCGAAGCAGATTCTGGAAGAAGGCCAGCCGGCCGTCGACCGTTACCTCGGCTTCCTGAAGAGCGGAGGCAGCGACTTCTCGATCAATATTCTGAAAAAGGCCGGGGTCGACATGTCTTCACCGCAGCCGGTCCGCGAAGCGATGAGCGTCTTCGAGAGCGTCATCGAGCAAATGGAACAGCTGACAAAATAAGTTGAACGGCCAGGCTTATGAAAATCCCTTGCCCGCGGGGGCGGGGGATTTTTCTACTGTCTGCCGGAGAGGGTGTTTTCAAAAGTGAAAATGCAGTGGTCACTCATATTCGGGCTTCTGTTTGCGCTGCTCACCGCGATTTTTGCCGTGATCAACGTCGATCCCGTGAAGGTCAACTTTATGTTTGCCGAGGTGAACATTCCGCTGATTCTGCTCATTCTCGGATGTACGCTAATCGGCGGGATCATCGTCGGATCCTACGGAATTTTCAGGCAGTACAAACTTCAGAAAACAGTCAAACATCTGTCGGCCCAACTGGCTCAGGTCCAGGCCGAAACGGGGTATACCTTCCCGGATCCTGCCGCGAACAAGGCGGGCTCTGACGAAGACGCCGGCGGCTTGAAGCCGTCGTAAATGAGGAATGCAATTCTAACGGAGGAGAACCGTGAACATGTCGATACAACCCAATGAACAATACGTTTTAACCTTTTTGAAAAAGCTGCTCGATACACCGAGCCCTACAGGATTTACGGGACAGATTATGAAATTCATCGAGGAGGAAGCTGCTAGCCTGGGCATTCCGCTGACCCGGAATCATAAAGGCGGAGCGATTCTGGAGGTGCAGGGCGAGAATCCTTCCCGCACGGTCGCACTGAGCGCCCACGTGGATACCCTCGGGGCGATGGTCAGAGCGGTCAAGCCTTCAGGCACGCTGCGGCTGACGTCCGTCGGCGGCTTCATGATGCACAGTATCGAGAACGAATACTGCGTCATCCATACGCGCAGCGGCAAAACCTATACCGGCACGATTCTCAGCACCCATCCGTCGGTGCATGTCTACAGCGACGCACGCGATTTCAAACGCCAGGAGGACCATATGGAGGTCCGCATCGACGAGCTGGTGGAATCCAAGGAAGACGTGCTGAAGCTGGGCATCGGGGTCGGCGACTTTGTCTCCTTCGATGCGAGAGCGACGATTACGGACAGCGGTTATATTAAGTCCCGTCATATCGATGACAAAGCCAGCGTCGCGGCGCTGTTCGGCCTGCTGGAGTCGATGAAACGGGAAAACTGGAGACCGTCCACCAATGTCAAGCTGCTGATCTCCAACTATGAAGAAGTTGGACATGGCACCGCCTATATTCCTTCGGACATCGATGAGATGATCGCCGTGGACATGGGCTGCATCGGCGACGACCTCAGCTGCAAGGAGACCGACGTCTCGATCTGTGCGAAGGATTCTTCCGGTCCGTACGACTATGAGATGACAAGCCGGCTCATCGAGCTGGCCAAAGCCGAAGGCATCCCTTACGCCGTGGACGTGTATCCACACTACGGCTCGGACGCTTCCGCCGCCCTGTCCGGCGGGAATAACATTCGCGCTGCGCTGATCGGGCCGGGCGTTCACGCTTCCCACGCAATGGAGCGCACTCATAAGCAGGCGGTGCTGAATACGGTCAAGCTGCTTGCAGCTTATATCCGCGGGTAACGCCCCAACCAATTTCATAAGCCATATGCCGGGCTCACGCCCGTCAAAGCCAAACCGGCTGTCCATCTCGGACAGCCGGTTTGTTTCTGTATGGTGCTGTATCACGATATCAGCAGCGTTTATACATTGATTTCGTTAACTAATGCGAAATCTCGATCCGCACGCCAGGCTGACGCCTGTATCAGCGTCCTCCGCCGGAAGGTACGACTGCCTGCACGGGGCCGGATTCCGCGACCGGACTATTGCCGGGTGCTGCCTGCTCGGTGGGCGCCGAAGCGTTTCCTGCTCTCTCAGCCGGGACAGCAGCAACTTGAGCATTGGCCCCTGCTTGCTTGGAGATTGGTGCCGTCTCACGAGGGGCCTGCGCCCCGGCCCGTACCGAAGCGGCGTTTTCGCTTGCGCCGGATTGCGCAGTCGCATCGCCGCCCATGGTGGAGCGGGCCGCTTTCGGCGAATAGACCGAAATGTGATCCAAGCGCTTGGTGGCATGCGGCCCGACGAATTTCAGCTCGTAATCGCCCTCTTTATAGGTAAGCACATCATCCGATCCGCTTGTCTTGACCGAGCTTGGTTTGCCTAAGGTATTCTCGATTTCCTGGAAACTGATTTTGCTTAGATCGGTGCTCTCATCCGTACCCGATCCGAAATAACGGATGTCGTACACCACTTCGCCCTGCCCGATCCCAAAAGCGTAGCTGCCCCGTCCCGCTCCCGGCGAGTAGGAATCATAGGCGTAACGGTCGGTCGGCTGCCATGGCCGGTCCGGCTCACCCCAGGCGGCATGCACGTCCTCAATTGTTGTTTTGCCGGATACAAAGTCAGCACCCTTTACTCTGCCTTTCTTGGCTAAAGTGGCGATATCCTTGATCTGCTGCTGGTGTCCGCTTGTTGCACTGCCGGTCCCGGATGTGCCTGAGCCGCCACCCGCAGAACCGGTGCTGTCACCGGTAGTGGAGCCTGTGCCTGCGCCCTTGCCGGCATTGTCAGATCCGGAATCCGTCTGGCCGCCAGGCTCGTTCTGTCCCTCCCCGTTTTGGGTCTGCCCATTCGATCCGTTCCCGTCATCCGAGGGGGTCGTGCCCGAATCCGTATTGGTGCTTCCAGCCGGCGGAGACGCCTGATCCTGTGTGGATTTTCCGTCGGTCAGGGCACATCCGCCCAAGGCAAGCACAAGCACCAAACCGATCACCGTCCAGCGGATAGAAGCCGGTTTAAACGTTTTAATCATGAGTATCCTCCTTCTCAGCTGCCTGCGTGAAGCAGATAGTCTTGCGGTTCCCGGAACATAGGCATCCGTCCGGTATTGTTCCAAAAGCGTCAGAATCGTATGCCCATACTGGGCGATTTGGTTCGGATCCATCCGTCTCAATGCCAGCGCATCGGCGGACAGCTCCTGATCCTCCCGCATCCGGTAGAACCCGTACCACAGCAGCGGATTATACCAATGAAAGGCGAGGAGGATCTGCGCAACCCAATTCAGCAAAATATCCCATCTTTTCGCATGCGCCAATTCGTGCAAAAAAATATGCTTTTGCTGCGCCTCGTCAAGCTCCGCAATGCCCGGCGGCATGATCATCCGCGGACGCAGCACCCCAAACAGCGTGGGCGAGGAAACGGCGGGCGATATCTTCAGCCCGATGCTTCGCCTCACGCCCATGCTGGCTTTAGCCTCTTCAAGCATTTGAACCATTCCCGGGTCTGCCGCTTGGGAATGTCTGCCGAGCAGGCGTGTATAACGGGTATTCGCGATGGCAAGCCGGATCAGCAGGAGCGCCGCCCCTGTCAGCCAGACTGTCATCAGGATCGAACGGACAGATAACCCGCTATCCTTTTGCTCCAGAGCTGAAGTTCCGGATTCATGGCCCCCCGCAAGTTCGCCAGGGAATAAATCGGCCTCCTCCCTCACCTTCATTGGTGGCTGCTCTTGGCCGGAAGAAGGGGGTTCCGGCGCTTGCTGCCCGAACAAGGCGTTTCCCTGCCCTGCCATGGAAAAAAGGTTCCCCATGCTGAATGAACTTTCAGGCCCGGCCGGGATGATCAATCGGAGAATTAACAGCAGCCACAAGGCGTAATGCCACTCGGGCTTCAGCCATCTGCCGAACACCCGCTTCATCAGCAAAATGAGGACCACCATCATACCGGCCAGCAGCGTCGCATGGATCATCCAGTCAAACAAATCGTTCAGCAGGGGGTTCAGGTTTCCCGTCATGCTTATCCCCTCCCTTCCGGTCTGCTCGTCTCATCCAGCAGTTTGCGCAGCTCGGCGATCTCCTCCTGCGACAGCTTCTCCTCTTTGAGAAAATTCACGAGCAACGGCTTGAAGGATCCGCTGTAAATGCGCTGCAAAAAGCTTTTCGTCTCCGCCCGCTGGCATTCTTCCTCCGAGACAAGCGGAAAGTATCGGTATGGGCGGCTGTCCGGATCGAATGAAGCGGCTTCCTTCGCGACGAGACGGTTCAGCAGCGTTCTGACCGTCTTCGGGCTCCAGTCCATGCGGCCGGCCAGAACGTCAATGACCTCACCAGCCGTCAGCGGAGAGCTGGCCCACAGCACTTTCATGACCTCCCATTCGGCCTCGGAAATGACGGGAAGTGGTTTCACCGGTATATTCTCCTCTCTTGTGATCACATTTGTAATCATCGCATGTATCCAATATTACACATGTAATCCAGGATGTCAATCCGTTCTTTGCCCTGAAAATGCCGCTTGCTGAAAATACGCAGAAAAAGGGCGTTCCCATAAAACTTTTATGGGAACGCCCTAATGTGCTAACCTTCAGCTCCTTGAGCCGCTTCAATCTAAGCCTTGCTCTGTTCAATTTTCTCCGCCAGCTCGTTCAGATACGTCCAGCGGTCCATCAAATGCTCCAGCTCCTGCTCGGCTTCCTGCTGTGCCTGCAGCAGCTCCTGCAGTCTCGCCGAATCGCTGAACGCGGCTTCCATATCCTTCTGTATACCCTCCAGCTTCTGCTCGCAAGCTTCGATCAGGCCGTCGATCTGCTCGTATTCGCGCTGCTCTTTATAGCTGAATTTCAGCTTCTCCCGCGGCGCTTCTTTCGCCTGAGCTGAAGATTGGGCCGCCTCCTGGGAGGCGCCTGCCTTCTTCAGACCGTCCGCAGGGGAGCCGCCTGCGGCAGACGGCGCATTCTTGCTCATCCATTCCGCATATTCCGTGTAAGCCCCCACATGGACGCGAATTGCCCCTTCGCCTTCGAAAGCCATAATCTTCTCTACGGTGCGGTCAAGAAAGAAGCGGTCATGGGACACCACGAAGACTACGCCCGAAAAATCGTCCAAATAATCTTCCAGCACGGACAGCGTTTGAATGTCGAGATCGTTCGTCGGCTCGTCGAGCAGAAGGACGTTCGGGGCCGACATCAGCACCCGCAGCAAATACAGGCGGCGCTTCTCTCCGCCGGACAGCTTGGAGATCGGCGTCCACTGCATAGCCGGCGGGAACAAAAAGCGTTCGAGCATTTGGGAAGCGGTGATCTGGCTGCCGTCATCGGTCCGGATCACTTCCGCTCCTTCCTTGATGTACTCGATCACCCGCATATTGCCGTCCATCTCCTGATGCTCCTGGGTAAAGTATCCCAGCTTGACCGTCGGTCCGACCACGATTTCGCCCTCATCGGGCTCCAGCTGCCCGGCAATCAGGTTCAGCAGCGTCGATTTGCCGCTTCCGTTCGGGCCGACGATGCCGACGCGGTCGCCCGGAACGGCAATATAGCTCAGATCGCGGATCAGCGTCCGGTCACCGGCCTTTTTGGCCAAATGCTCGATCTCGAGAATTTTCCGGCCGAGCCGGGTCGATAGCGCAGCCATGTCCACATTCCCGGCTCGCTGCGGCCCCTTCTGATCCTTCAGCGCCTCAAAGCGTTCGATGCGCGCCTTCTGCTTCGTCGATCTCGCTTTAGCCCCGCGCCGGATCCAGGCCAGCTCCGTCCGCAGCAGGTTCTGGCGTTTCTGTTCGGAAGCCGCCTCCCGCTCTTCCCGCTGGGCCTTCAGCTCCAGAAAGGCCGAGTAATTGGCCTCATAGCGGTACAGCCTGCCCTGGTCCAGCTCCAGCATGACATTCGCCACACGGTCCAGGAAGTACCGGTCGTGCGTAATCATCAGCAGCGCGCCGCGGCGCTTCTGGAGGTACTGCTCCAGCCAAGCGACCGAGTCGTTGTCAATATGGTTGGTCGGCTCGTCCAGAATGAGCAGCTCGCACGGCTGGATCAAGGCGGACGCCAGCGCGACACGCTTCCGCTGACCGCCGGACAGCGTCCCCATCAGGGCATCAAAGCTTGAAATGCCCAGCTTGGACAGGATGGTCTTGGCTTCGCTCTCTAGCTGCCACGCCTGGAGGGCGTCCATTTCCTGATTTAGCTTAAGAAGCTTCTGCTGCAGCGATTCGTCCGAAGGATTCAGCTCGACCCGTTCCATCGTCTCCGTATAGTCACGGACGATCCTCATCTGCGGGTCCTGGCCCTGGAACACCTGCTGAAGCACCGTCATGCCCGGGTCAAAATCGGGATTTTGCGCCAGATAGCGGACCCGAACGCTGTTGCCGATGGAAATCTGGCCTTCGTCCGGAGGCTCAAGTCCGGCGATGACCCGCAAAAAGGTGGATTTGCCGGTGCCGTTGACGCCGATAATCCCGATTTTATCCTGATCCGCCATCCCGAAGGACGCGTCCTCAAACAATACCTTCTCTCCGTAGCTTTTGGAGATATGTTCAACTGTCATTATGTTCATAGCTATTTCCCCTACTCATCCAGCGATTTTCTGCTTCCTTTATATTAACACAAAAACCGCCCAAAGGCTGGGCGGCATGTATGCTGTGCTTCTGTCAGATGTTGAGAGCGGGTTGTCCAGGGCGAACTGCGTTTTCCCCAGACGCGGGATAAACGGGGAGCGGGGCTGCCTTAAGCGCTTTAAGCCCTTAAACTCCCGAAAATCATGGGAAAAGCAACAGTGCGGCCGCGAGGGCCGCTCCCCCTCCGATGAAGGAAGAAACGATATTGACAGCGTCGTTGTTCATGAACCGCCATCCACCCATACGGCGGGTCGGGCTTCCGCAGTGCGTCATGACCTCGACCTCTTTGCCGCACACCGGGCACTGGTACATAATCTGCACGGATGCGCCGAGGATGGAATCGGCGAAAGCTCCGGTCAGTCCGCCGACTATGCCAAGCACCAAGTCCAATGCCAGCGAATGGGTGACCGGCCCGGACAGCCGTTCAAACAGCCAGGCGAAGAGGCCGATCAGCGCTCCTCCTCCCGCGGCGGCGGTGCTGCCGAGCAGCGACACCCCTCCCGACGTGCCGGGAGGGAGCACGCGCCCGTTCAGGACCGAACGGGGCGGCTTGCGGCTGAGGCTGCCGAGCTCCGTAGCCCAGGTATCGGCTGTTACGGCCGCCATGACGCCGATGAAGGCGAACACCCAGCCCTCGTGCGGCCAGAAGGCATTCAGCACGCACAGCAGCATGCCGGCGCCCCCGTTGGCCAGCACTTGTCCAGCGTCCCGGTTGCCCGTTTTGGCGTAGGATTTTTCCAGCTCAGCCTTCCGGCTTGCCTTCACCTTCGACAGCGCCGAGGAGCTGACAAAAAAGACGAGCAGGGTGCCGAACCACAGCAGATTCCCCGCTCCGAAATAAATCGTTCCCATAACAAAGGCGCAGATCGCTCCGGATATGGTGAGCGACCGCTTCCAGTACGCAGCCCCGGCAACAACGAGCGCGCACAGCGCCCCGATGATCCACATCATGGCGGTTTAGCCGATGCGGCAGCTTCCAAGCTGCTCTTCGCCCCAGCCTAGAGCGAACGTATCGCCTTCGGATGCCGGGCCGACGCCAGCCGGCGTACCGGTAAAAATCACGTCGCCTTCGCCCAGTCCGTAACGCGCGCCGATATAATCCACGATTTCCTGGAGGGAGAAAATCATATCCCGCGCATTGCCGCGCTGCACTTCCTCATTATTTTTCAAGACGGTAAAATCCTTCTCCGTCACGCTGCCGGTTCCCGGAAAAGGAATGAAGCCCGTAATGGGAGCGGAATTTTTAAACCCTTTGGCCGCTGTCCACGGGTGGCCCTTCTTCTTGATCACCGACTGCACGTCCCTCAGCGTAAAATCGATGCCAAGCGCCATTTGGTCCACCAGATCATCCACCACGGCTCCAGGCTCATAATCACGCGCGATGCGAATGACGATTTCGCCTTCGTAATGAACCTCCCCCTGATCCTTCGGGAGGGAGAGAACAGCATCCTCAAGCGGAACGACTGCATGAGACGGCTTCATAAAGATCATCGGCTCGGTCGGAACCTCGTTGCCGAGCTCGGCGGCATGCAGTTTGTAATTTCGGCCAACACAGTATACGTTGCGAATCATCTCGATCATCCTTTGCTAAGATGGATTGGGTGTTGCATCGAGCAAGGCGACAATGGTTGCCGAGTTCGAACATTGCCGTTTCCGGCAGGGTTCAGCCGGGAAAGGTATTCCGCCAAACGTCCGGCCGGTTGGTACAGATCAATATTTCGGGCGACATTGCCGCGATCCTTTTCATGCCTCTGGCGTCATCGATCGTCCAGGCCATGACCGTAATGCCTTCGGAGATCAGCAGCGACGCGAGGCCCGTATCGAGATTAGGGTGACCGATCGACAGGAACGAGCACTGCAGCGCTTTGAGGCGCGATGGCAGATCCTTCGGTCTGCCGTCGAGAATCAGCCCCGTCTTGAACGCCGGGTTGATCTCCTTGACCCGCTGCAGCGCACCGGTATCAAACGAAGTGATCACTACGTCCTGCTCCATGTGATAGCGCGATACACGTTCGAGCACCGCCTGCTCCAGTCCCGGGTACATATTGCCGGATGTTTTCAGCTCGATGTTCAAACGGACCCTGCCGCAGCTTAGGCGCAGCACTTCGTCCAGCGAGGGAATGCGCTCTCCTTGAAAAGCGCGCCCTTTCCAGCTCCCGGCGTCCAGCCGCTGCAGCTGCTGCCACGTATGGGCCTTGACCTTGCCGCTCCCGCTGGTCGTCCGGTCCAGGCTGAAATCGTGAATGACGACGGGAATGCCGTCGGCGGTCAGCTGCGTGTCGATTTCCATCCACTGGACGTAAGGCTCCGCCATCGCCATCCGAAAAGCCGCCATCGTGTTTTCCGGCGCCTTGCCGGAAAATCCCCGATGGGCCACACACAGGTTGTTCATTCCCTCTCCCTCACTCTCCTAAGTTATGGTCAACGTGCCGAGCCGGACGTTACGGTTCCGTCGCCGGATACTCGAACGCCCCCAATGGACAGCTGCTGCACTTCCTGTAGCAGCTTCTTCCCTTCTTCGGCGTTCATCGGAACCGGCTGTCCCAGCTCCGTCTTGTACGGGATCAGCTTCATGCCGCATCCGCTCTTCGGACCGCATGACGCCTCAAATACCGCGGTTTTCCAGGTCGCCGGAACGGTCGATTTGGTGAAAATGAAGTTGCCCGTACTGTAAGCAATCCATTTGCCCTTGTACTGCTCCAGCCCCTGCAGCACATGCGGATGCGCTCCGATGATCAGATCGGCTCCCGCATCAATAAAGGCGTGGGCCAGCGCCTTCTGGTTGGCATCCGGCGTGCTCTGCCGCTCGACACCCCAGTGCGCCATGACGATGACCAGATCGGCGTTGTTGCGGGCTTCGGCAATGGATTTCAGCACCTCGGGAGCCTGCCCGTAAGCACTGGCCACACCGGGTTTATTGGTACCCGCGGCCCAGCTTGATTCCGGGTACACGCGGCTGGCACCGACCAGCGCCACCTTCATGCCTTTGATAGAGAAGTATTCCGGCGCGTAGGCACGGGCTGCGTTCTTCCCTGCACCGACATACTTAATGCCGCTGGCACCCAGGTGAGTGATCGTATCCAGCAGCCCTTCTTCCCCCTGGTCGAGGATGTGGTTGTTGGCGAGCGTGACGGCGTCCATGCCTGCGGCTCGCAGCGCATCGAGCGCCTTAGGGGATGATTTAAATACAAACGTTTTGTTTTTGGCCCCGACGCCGCGGGTGGTGACCGGTGTCTCCAGATTTCCCAGCGTCAGGTCGTCCTTCTTGAACAGATCCCCCAAATATGTAAAGGGGTATGAATAGCCCTTGCTTTCAAGCAGCGTTTCCACTTTGCCCGAAAAAATCATGTCGCCCACAAAATGAATGCGAATCGTTTGGCCGGATGGCGTATCCGACGTCCCCCCGGATGCTATTTTCTCCGGGATTTGATCCTGCTTCGGCTCGGCTTTGCCGGAATCGGGATCCTTTCCCGTCTCCTGCTTTCCTTCTTGCGCGGCCTGCTCCTTCCCGCTTCCAGCAGGCTGGTCCTGCTGCACGCCCACAGTCTTGCCCACAGTCTTCTGATCCGGCGGAGTTCCCGCTTGATCCGGTGGAGGCGGGTCCACAGCTTCCTCAGCCGCTTGTTCCGAGGATGTCTCCTGGCCGGAATCTCCCGCTACTTCTCCGCTTCCCGGCACCGTTCCTTTCGGGTCAGCAGGCGGCTGCTCTGCGGTCTGCTGTGCAGGCTTGTGGGACTCCTGCGCAGAGCCGCCCGTATGCGCCTTTTGCGTCAACAAATAATATCCAATAAGTAGTGCAATGACGGCAAGCAGGCAGAGATTCACGTATCCCCACTTCCGCCCCTGCCTTTTTCGCCTGGCTTTTTTTCCAGCCTGGTGTTTCTGTGATCTTGGCGGGTACATGATTCACCCCTCATTACGATTTTTTCTAAAATACTGCGGCCCTCCCCTGAAAGCCCACTCCATTATATCAGGTTCCCGGGAACAAATAGAACCCCCGGTCCGTGACACGGGGGTTCGTCTTCGTATATAGAGATGCAGTCGTATTCGAGAGTTTTACTCCGCCTGGGCCATTTCCCACTGCCCGATCACCGCGTCGGACAGCGTCTGCATGTAGAGCGGATCGCTGTTCAGAGAATCGATGCGCATCAGGCGCAGATCCAGCTCCTTCGCTACCTGCTGGGCTTCGATGTCCAGATCGTACAGCACTTCGAGATGGTCGGACACGAAACCGATCGGAGCAACCAGCACGTCCTCGACTTCTTCTTTGCTCAAGTTGCGGAGCGTGTCCAGAATGTCCGGTCCGAGCCATGGCTCGGCGGTACGGCCCGCACTCTGCCAGGCAAACTGCCAGGAAGTGACATCGGCCTTTTCCGCCACCGCGCGGGATGTTTCCAAAAGCTGCTCCGGATACGGATCACCCAGCTCCAAAATTTTCTCAGGCAGGCTGTGCGCACTGAAGAGGACGCGCACTTTGCTGCGGTCCGCACCGGCTTCCTCGAACAAAGCCAGCTTTTCGTTCAAACGGCGGGTAAAAGCCTCGATCAGCTGCGGATGCATATGGTAGCTCTGCACAAAGGTCATCTCAACCCCGACCTCGTCAGCTTTCGCTTTGGCTCGCTTCATATAGCTTCCGACGCTCATAGTCGAGTAGTGCGGCGCCAGTACGATCCCGACCGCTTTGCTGATACCGTCTTTGGCCATCGCCTCCACGCCGTCCTCGATGAACGGGGAAGCATGCTTCAAGCCTTGATAGCAGACGAATTCCACCTCGGGGTGGCGGCTGTCCCGGTTCAGGGCCTCCTGCAGGCTCGCCACCTGCCGGTTCGTGTTCTCACGAAGCGGGAATACGCCGCCCACGATCGCCTCATAACGGTCGGCCAGCTCTTTGAGCTGCTCCGGCGAAGGGGCATGCCCTCTGCGGATATGCGTGTAATACGCCTCAATGCCTTCCATGCTCTCCGGTGTGCCATAGGACATCACCAGTACGCCTACTTTATTTTTCACGAAACGCTCACCTCTTCTTTATATATCGGTTCTTCCATGAAGAAACGGTCTCCTAGCGGAGAAGGGTTGCCGAATATTCATGAATATATTCCGTCAATTCCTTCAGCTTATCCAGCGAAGCTTCGGGGAACAAGCCGTGGCCCAGGTTGAAAATATACCCTGGCTCCTGAACGCCTTGATCGATAATCTCTTTGGCGTACCGCTTGATGACGTCCATCGGCGCGGTCAGCACATAAGGGTCCAGGTTGCCCTGAACGGCGAATTTCCCGCCGGTCCGCTTCCGTCCCTCGGCAATCGATACTCTCCAGTCGAGCCCGATCACGTTCGTCTGCAGCTCCTGCAGCGTCGGCAGCAGCTCGCCTGAGCTGACGCCAGGGAAATAGATTTTCGGTACATGTAAATCTGAAAGTTCGGCAAAGATACGGGTAATGGTAGGTAGTACGAATTTCTCGAAATCTTGCGGCGCCAGCGCCCCCACCCAGCTGTCAAACAGCTGGAACGCCTTGCCGCCGTTCTTGATATGCGCACGCACATAGGTTATGACCATGTCGCCCAGTTTGTTCATCAGCTGATGCCAAACCTCGGGCTGGCTGTACATCATCGTCTTGGTGAGAATATAGCTTTTCGAAGGACGCCCTTCGATCAGATAGCTGGCAATCGTAAACGGAGCTCCGGCAAATGTAATCAGCGGAACGTCCAGCTCTTTGTCCAGGATGCGGATCGTCTCTATGATGTGGCTGAGATCCTTGTCTACGTCGATCGGACGCAGGCGCTCTACGTCGGCCGCGGTCCGGATCGGATTGTCGATCACAGGCCCGACATTTTTCACGATATCAAAATCGACTCCCAACGATGCGACCGGATTCATGATATCCGAATACAGAATGGCCGCGTCCACGCCGAGCTTGCGCACGGGCATCATCGTTATTTCGGCAGCGAGCTCGGGCTGACGGCAAATTTCCAGGAGCGAATATTTCTCTTTAATCTTGCGGTATTCCGGATCATAGCGACCCGCCTGTCTCATATACCAAACAGGAACATGGCTCACTTCCTGCTTGTAGCTGGCGCGGATCAACGTATCGTTATAGGTCACGAACAGGCCTCCATATCTATAAAATTCTCTGCTTTCTATTATGCCCTTTTTAAAAGTAAGTAACAACCGCCGCACCCTGACATCTGATGACAATCGTATGACATCTTTAACATAAGACATTTAGAAATTGTGCTATACTGGTAAAACTGTGTTTTTTCAATCATTCATTTCAGTCAACTTAGAAAGGAAGTGAAAGCACATTGAAACCGTGGAAGGTCAACCTCATTGTGCTTTGGTTCGGCCAATTTCTGGTCAACTCCGGGATGACGATGATCACACCGTTCCTGTCCCTCTATCTGGCTAAAGATCTGGGGGTGCAGGGCGAGCATGAAATCGGCCTCTGGGCGGGCTTTATTTTTGCGGCCAACTTCATGACCTCATTTATTTTTCAGCCATTATGGGGCAAGCTGTCGGACCGGTACGGCCGGAAAATCATGCTGCTGCGTTCCGGCTTCGGGATGGCCATCGTCATCGTGCTGATGGGTTTTGCCCGGAATCCGTGGGAGCTGCTGCTGCTGCGCCTGCTGAACGGCACGATCTCCGGCTTCAACCCGGCATCCATCTCGCTCGTATCGAGCACGACCCCGAAGGAACGGATGGGGTTTGCAATGGGGATCATGCAGTCGGGCTCGGTGGCCGGAACGATCCTCGGACCGCTGATCGGCGGCGGCTTGGCCGACCTGATCGGCTTCCGCCCGATCTTTTACATTATCGGCATGCTCATCTTCGCCGCTTCCCTGCTGGCGCTGTTCCTGGTCAAGGAAAACTTCAACCGGGAAAAAGCCGCTCATGCGCCCCAGGTGTCGGTGCTTGAAGGCTTCAAGGAGCTGGCCCGTATTCCGCAGCTTCCCGCGCTGTTCGCGGTAACGTTTCTGCTGCAGTTTGCGATGATGAGCCCCATGTCGCTCCTGCCGCTGTACGTGGAGAAGCTGCACCGCTCCTCGGTTGACATCGCCTTCTGGGCAGGCGTGGTCAGCGCCGTGACGGGATTGTCCAATATGATCACCTCCCCGATCCTTGGGCGCTTCAGCGACAAGGTCGGCGCCCACCGCATTCTGACCTACGCTCTGATCGGCGCAGGACTGTGCCTGATCCCGCAGGCGTTCGTGCAGAGTGTATGGCAGCTGATCGTCGTCCGCTTCCTGATGGGCATCTTTATGGGCGGCCTGCTGCCCAGCGTCAATGCCCTCATCCGCTCTTACACGCCTGGAGGCATGGAAAGCCGTGCATTCGGCTTTAACACAAGCACGCTCGCACTCGGCAATATGCTGGGCGCGCTCGTCGGCGGATTCCTGTCGGGATTTATCGGCATCGAAGGGCTGTTCATCATTTCCGGCAGCCTGCTGCTGCTGAATATGGTCTGGGTGCGGCTGAAGCTGTACAAGCGCAGCAACACGCCGCAGTACCGCTGAACTGCCGCCGTTGGCGGGAAAGGGACGGCCGCAGAGTCACACAAGTGACCCTGCGGCCGTCTTTTTTCTTGCCGTATGACCGCAAGGAACAAGCCCCCATCGAAAAATGTTCTGAAGGCCCAATCCGGAAAGTAACCTCCCATGATAAATGACAAACTCCTTCTTATATATTTCCTTTCCCCTAACTATAGTCCCAATTTCAAGTTATGTAATATATTCTTACATAAAATAATATCACAGGACTGTTCCCACTCCATTTCACAACGTAAATCAAACTCCGATTATTTTGTGAATTGTATCAAATCACCAACAAAAAGGGTTATTATCTGCCATTTTCTTCGATAATAAACGCTTACACGCCAATCCTTTTCATTTGTCATATAACCTAACACCGTATATGATCATCTTAGATTTTATTACATAACCATTACATGCACATGAGGAGCTGATCGATTAATGGAGAAAAGAAAATTCGGCAAGTGGTCCCTGATTCATGCATCTGCGCTGACGGCACTGTCCCTCTTCGCCGCACCTGCAGGCAGCGTATTCGCCGACGCGGCAGCAGCCAATGGAATGACAGCAGCAGTTACCACCCCTGCAGCAGCAACCTCACCTGCAACCACAACGACAACCGGCACAACCACCCCGGTTCGCAACACGGCCATCCCGCCGGTGACCGATGCCGACAAGGCCTCCAAGCTGCCTAACGTGCTGGTGATCGCCACAGGCGGCACCATCGCCGGGCAGTCCGTCGACCAGACCAGCTTCCAAAATTACAAGGCGGGCAGCATTCCTATCGCGCAAATGGTGAGCGAGCTCCCGGACAAGCAAAAAATCGCCGACGTCGAAACGCTCCAATTCGGCAACTCGGGCTCTTCCGCCTATTCGATGGCCGATCTGTACGACCTGTCCAAAGCCGTGGACGAAGCGCTCAAATCCTACGACGGCGTCGTCGTCACTTCCGGCACCGACACGATGGAGGAAATCGCCTACTTCCTGGATCTGACCGTGCAAAGCGATAAGCCGGTCGTCATTACGGGATCCATGCGGCCGTGGACGGTCGTCGGCTCCGACGCCAAAGCGAACCTCTATAACGCCATCAAGCTGTCGGCAAGCGGCCGGACCGCCTCGTTCGGCACCGTCCTCATGCTGAATGACACGATCAACCTCGCCCGCGGGGTCACGAAAACGAACGATTACCGCGTCGACACTTTCGAGACGCCGATGCTCGGGGCCGTCGGATATATCGATGAAACGACGATCCGCATCTACCGGGCTCCGGAGCGGGCACTGCTTGGGCCGGGCAAAGGCAAGCCGGTCTTCGACCTCGCCAAAATCAAAAAGTCCGATCTGGCAAAAACCGAAATCGCCTATTCCTATCAAGACGCGGGCGGTGAAGCCATCGAAGGGTTTACCGCTGCCGGAGCCAAAGGCATCGTTACCGCAGGCACCGGAGCCGGAGGCATTTCATCCGCGATGAGCAAGGCGCGCAGCAAGGCGGTTGAGCAGGGTGTGGTCTTCGTCACTACGACCCGGACCGGTTCCGGCAGCGTCTACGGCGGCGGAAAGGGCATCATTTCCGGGGACAACTTGAGTCCGCAGCAGGCCCGCATCCTGCTGATGCTCTGCCTGTCCTTCAGCAGCGACTTTGAAACGGTCAAGTCGTGGTTCACGACCTATGGGGTCACGGAAATCGAATAAGCTGTCATTCAGGAAATCATTGCACTCATCATATTCGTTTCAATCAAAAAAAGCCCGATCCGCGCTGCATCCGGATCGGGCTTTCGTTTGCTGTTTTACTTGACCATGGCCACCGCCAGCCCGTCATAAGCAGGGAGAATGGTTCCGATCAAACGGTCGTCGGTCGCCATCGCTTCGTTGAAGCGGCGGATCGCATGCACCGAAGGCCCGTTTTTGTCGGGGTTGAGGGTCCGCCCCCGCAGAAAGGTGTTGTCGCCCGCAATCAGTGCGCCCGGATTGGCCAGTTCGATCGCGTACTCCAGGTAATTCGGATAGTTCTCCTTATCTGCATCGATAAAGAAGAAGTCAAACCTCCGCCCCTCCGCCTTCAGCTGTGCCAGGCTGTCCAGCGCCGGTCCGACCCGGTATTCCACCTGGCCGCCGAACCCGGCTTCAGTCACATTGGCCCGCGCAACGTCCGCGAATTCCTGCTTCAGCTCCAGCGACGTAAGCGTTCCTTCCGGCGCAAGCCCCCTGGCGAGACAAATGCCGCTGTAGCCGCCCAGCGCCCCGATCTCCAGGACACGGGCCGCTCCCGTCGCCTTGACCAGCAGCGTCAGCAGCCGTCCGTAGCCCGGCGCGATGGCGATTTCGGGCATGCCTTTCTTGGCAGTCACCTGCTTGACCCGATTCAGGACCTCGTCATTTTCGATAAAATGGTCTGCATATTGTTCTGGATTCACTTTCCTACTTCCCCTTTTTCCTACCGAACCCGGCAATTTTTACGTAACGAACACAAATGTTTGTGATTGACTTTACATTATCCTATAATGTGAGGATGAACAAAGATCCGCACCCGAACGCTGCTGCAGGATCTACCATCATTGTATGAATTTTTACGGTAGTCTACAAGAATAATGGAGTTGAACACGCACCATGCCAGAGCTGCAGTTGATTGCAACCGCCCCGATGGGCCTTGAAGCCATCGTCGCGCGCGAGTTGAAGGAATTAGGTTATAACGACGTTCAAGTCGAGAACGGAAGGGTCAATTTTACCGGAGATTACAAAGATATTTGCCGCTGCAACCTGTGGCTCCGGACGTCCGACCGCATCCTCGTCAAAATGGGGGAATTCCCTGCCAAGACGTTTGACGAATTGTTTGAAGGGACCAAGGAGCTGCCCTGGCAGGATTGGATTCCGGCGAACGGGGAGTTTCCCGTGGAAGGCCGCTCCCACCACTCCCAGCTCAGCAGCGTGCCCGCTTGTCAGGGCATCGTCAAGAAAGCGATCGTTGAGAAGCTGAAGCAGAGCTATCATACCGAATGGTTCCAGGAGAACGGTCCGCGTTATGTCATCGAAGTCAATCTGCTCAAGGACGTGGCGCTGCTGACGCTGGATACGACCGGGCCGGCCCTGCACAAACGGGGATACCGCAAGCTGGTTACCGAAGCCCCGCTGAAGGAGACAATGGCCGCCGCTTTGCTGCAGATAAGCCGCTGGAATCCGTCGCGGCCGCTGTATGATCCCTGCTGCGGCTCCGGCACGATCCTGATCGAAGCGGCCCTCCTCGGCTGGAACATTGCGCCGGGTCTGCGCCGTTCCTTCCCTTCGGAGCACTGGCCGGCCATTCCCGAGGAGCTGTGGAGCGAGGCGCGCGAGGAAGCGTTCGATGCGGTGCAGGACGATCAGCCGCTCCAGCTGACCGGCAGCGATATCGATCCGAAGGCGATCGAAGTCGCCAAAGCAGCCGCCAAGAGCGCAGGCCTCGCTGGCGAGATCGATTTTCAGGTGCTCCCTGCCTCCAAAGCCCATCCGCAAGGGGAATACGGCTGCCTGATTACCAATCCGCCGTACGGGGAGCGGCTCAGCGAGAAGACCGAAGTCGAGAAACTTGTCCGCACGCTGGGGAATACGGCCAATCAGCTGCCGACGTGGTCCTTCTTTGCCTTAAGCCCGACCAAACAGTTCGAGCATTACTTCGGCCGGAAGGCCGACAAGCGGCGGAAGCTGTTCAACGGCCGCATCGAATGCCAATATTATCAATTCCTGGGGCCTCTTCCGCCCCGCCGTTCGTAACAAACGCTGCCGCTTTGTCAGGAGCTGTCCACTTGGACAGCTCCTATATGGTTTTGGGGTATATCTTATCATGACCTATTTACAACGCTATAGCAGGAGGTTGTCCAATTTGAACTACTCATACAGCATGTCCAGTCACGCTTCAAATGGCGGCTTCGGGCGGTTCATCCGCTCCCGTTACTTCACATACAGCCTATTTTTGCTGTTCATGATATATAAGCTGCTTCTTTTCCATTTTAAACTTCATATCAGCAAAATCGATTTCAACCCGCTGGACTTTTTTATCGGCCTGGGATCCCTGATCCTCGTATCGTTCTGGACCTTATGGCTTCCCCGGCGCGGACAGCGGATCGCGCTTATCGTCGTTAACCTATTGCTAACGGCGCTGATGTACACGGACTTGGTGTACTACCGATATTTTCAGGATCTGGTCACCTTTACGGTGATGATGCAGGCAAGTCAGGTGGACTCCCTCGGGGACAGCATTATGACACTGCTTCATTGGAGCGATCTATGGTTTGCCGCGGATTGGCTGCTGCTGGCCGTCATCGCGATATGGAAGCCGTCAGGATGGCGAAGTCCGGCACGGGGGGCACTGAATTTTACGGTCGGCAAATCACCATCACGGAGGGCCGGATTCGCTCGCCGCTTCTCATCCGGGATCGCCGCCCTGGTGATCGGCTGCGTCGTAACGTTTGCGCCGCTCAAGTTCTACATCGATTACTACGCTGTCGGCCTTTTTACCGGAAATTGGTGGAACCTTTCGCTTTATAACGTAACCGGGCTGCTCGGTTTTCATGTATACGACGCATACCGCTTCGGTAAAGAGCATTTGGGTCCAAAGCCCGTGCTCGCTTCGGGCGAAGTCGACCATGTGCAGGAATGGTTTGATCATAAAGATACAACGCGTTCGGAGAACGACGCCATGTTCGGCAAGTACAAGGGCAGCAACGTCATGGTCATCCAGACCGAGGCGTTCATGAATTTCATGATCGGCAAGCAGATCGGCGGACAGGAAATCACGCCGAACTTCAATCGGCTCATGAAGGAAAGCATGTACTTCAGCCATTATTATCATCAAACCGGCCAGGGCAGAACCTCCGATGCGGATTTCTCGTCCCAGACTTCCCTGCATCCGGTTCCGTACGGCTCGGTATTCATCCGCTATGCTGACCATCAGTTCAACTCGCTCCCTGCGATCCTGAAGGAGCACGGCTACACGCCAAATGCGTTCCATGCTTATGACGGCAGCTTCTGGAACCGGAATGCGATGTACGAAACCTTGGGCTACGACCGGTTTTTCAGCAAAAAGGATTACGAAATCGACGAGCCTCTCGGCTGGTCGCTTGGGGACAAATCCTTTTTCAAGCAGTCCATGGATCAAATTGAGCAGCTTCCGCAGCCGTTCTACTCGTTTCTGATTACGCTCTCCTCCCACCATCCGTTCTCGCTGCCGGACGACGTGCAGGAGCTGAATGTCGGCGAGTTCGACGGAACCGTCTTCGGAGATTACCTGCAGGCGATCCACTATGTGGACGCAGCGCTCGGTCAGTTGGTGGAACGGCTGAAGCAGGACGGCCTTTGGGATCATACCATCCTGTATATCTACGGGGATCATGACAATTCGGTGAAGGACAAAGCCGTCTATGAGAAGTTTCTGGGCAAAAGCCTGACCGATTTGGACATGGAGCAGATCATGAACGAGGTGCCGCTCCTCGTGCATCTGCCGGACGGGGAAGGCGCAGGGGTGTATGACCAACCCGCCGGACAGCTGGACATGGCGCCATCGCTCCTGCACCTGCTGGGCATTTCCGCCAAGTCCCAGTACATGATGGGAAATGACCTGTTTGACGGCCAAGACCGGTTCGTGGTCCTGCGCAGCGGAGCTTATACAGACGGTAAACGGTTTTACATTCCCTCCCAAAGCGGCATGTTCGAGGATGGCAGCTGCTATAGTCTGGAGTCCGGCAAAACGGTTGATGTCAGCACTTGCCGTGCCGGCTACGACCGGGCGAAAAAGGAGCTGTACACCTCCGATGAAACCTTGCAGTATGACCTGATCCCTAAGCTCAATCAAAATGAAAAACCCGGAACTCCTTAAGGAGTCCGGGTTTTTGCTGCTTATATCGAAGAGAATGCTAGAACAGAAGCTTGTCCGGATCGCTGCCCACGCGGCGGTTCTGATTAAGGCTGTCGATCTTCTTGATTTCGTCGGACGACAGCTCGAAATCAAAGATGTCCGCATTCTCGCGTATCCGGGAAGGTGTAACCGACTTCGGAATCGTGACGATTTTGTTCTGGAGGTTCCAGCGCAGGATAACCTGGGCAGGTGTTTTGCCGTATTTCTGGGCGATGCCCGCCAGGGTAGAATCGTCGGTAAGCTTGCCCTGCATCAGCGGGCTCCACGCTTCGAGCTGGATTCCCTGTGCACCGCAGAAATCCTGCAGATCCTGCTGGATCAGCCGCGGGTGCAGCTCCACCTGATTCACGGCAGGAACCGTCCTGCTGTCCTGCATCAGATCCTTTAGATGGTGAACGTGGAAGTTGCTGACGCCGATGGCGCGGATTTGTCCTTCCTCATATAGGCGCTCCATCGCTTTCCACGTATCTTTGAATTTGTCTTTGCCAGGCCAATGAATCAGGTACAAATCGATGACCTCGAGGCCAAGCCGCTTCTGGCTGCCTTCGAAGGCCCGGAGTGTGGAATCATAACCCTGGTCATCGTTCCACACTTTGGTCGTGACGAAAAGCTCGCCTCTCGGAATGCCGCTCTCGGCAATCGCGCGGCCCACTTCTTCCTCGTTGCCATAAACTTTTGCGGTGTCGATGCTTCGGTAGCCGATTTCCAGTGCCAGCTTTACCGCCTTATACACATCGTCCCCTTGGGCTTTGAATGTGCCCAGTCCAAGCCATGGCAATGTAACTCCGTTATTCAGGATGGTGCAATCGGTAATGTGCTTCATACTCTCACAACCTTCCTTATGAAATAATGAGGAGACTAAAGAAGACAATCCTCATTATAGCATAATCAGGGACGGTCCCCAAAAAAGCCCTTTCAATATAGTCGGCACTCCCGCTGTATGGATTTGACCCGAATGCCGAATGATGACATGCAAAAAACCCGCAAAGCGCGGTGCGCTTCACGGGTTCAGACAGGAACCTACGAATTCGATTTCCCTTCTTCGGACGTCAGTGACGCCAAACGGCTCTTCTCCTCGGCCAGCATTTCTTCTGCCAATTCGACAGCTTGACGGTTCTCCGCCAGGCCAGCTTGACGTACGGCTTGTTCCGTATGAGCCAGACGGTTGTGCGCCTGCTCGATCATTTGCCCGGTCGGATGGGACAGAGCCGAGGAAACCGCGTTGTGGAGCTTCTCCACCGCGTTTTGAGCCTGGGATACCGAATTTTGTGATTGCAGACTGGAATCGTAACGTGTTGTCATAAACAGTTGCTCTCCCTTCACTACAAAGTTCCTACCCGTCCTTAGAATGGTATGGAAGGAGCGGAACTATGCAGCAATCCGGGAATCCACCATTTTCCAGCAAATCCCTGCACTCAGGTTCGAAATAGAGCGCCTTAGTGATCGCCGTGATTGCCTTGGGATGGATTGGTGATCACAAAGCCTTCCTGCGGAAAATACAAATAGTCGATTTTGACGCCGTCGAGAAGCGGCTCATTCTTGTCCAGAAGCACATCAATTTCCTTATCGGTGCTGACGATTTCATCCGAATCCTTGGGCTTGTCCATATCCAGGCCGTAGTGCGCATGGTCGCCATGAGCGTGGGTCACGAGCACACGAAGCTTCAGATCGCGGTTTTCTTCCTTCTCGAGTTCTTTTTTAAGCACCTTGGCCGCATTGCGGGTAATTTTGCATTTCATCGGCTACATCTCCTATAGGTAAGGTCAGTTTTACATACGGTATAGATTGAACTCAAGTTCCGAATTGAACCCCTGTTGTAACAGCTTATCCAAGCTCTTCAACATAAATTTCTTGAGTTCATTCTATTTGTAACTATTGATTGTACAGTATCGGATATAGGATGGCAAGAAGCCTCAGCGCACCGGACCCTTGGGCGGATGAATCGTACCGTTGTCCAGCAGACCAGGGTATTTTTTATCCATCCGGGAGACAAACCATCCCGTCATCAGCATCGTGACTCCTATATCGTCAATCGGGATAAACGGCATAACGTCGGGCAGCACCCAATACAGCACCACCGGAACGAGAAACAGCAGCTTGTCCATAATGGCCACTTGAGGTGACATCAGGTAGCGCCAAATCCGGGAGAACATGTGGGACCAGCGCCGCAGCGACAGCAGTCTTCTCCATTTCATGCCTTTCCCTCCTCTTCATGTATATGTGTAGTACGGATCCATCCGGACCCGGACGAGCTCTTGCGCGAAAAAAGGAAACGATCGCCGGTCTCTACTTAAACCTAACACAGCGTCCGCTCCCTTAATCATATCATACGTAATCTTGCAGAAAATGTTTCAATATTTTTTTCACAATGACATGAGTTCAGCAAGAATCAAACCGACGTCCAGGCTGATTTGATCGTAATCCTCAAGCGGAAGCGGGTTTTTGCCCAACCCGACCTCGACAGTAAAGCCGGGACGGCGGAAATGCTGGATAAACCAGTCTTTATAGCCGGCGTCGCTGCCTTCCAGCTTCACGGGACGATAGCCGCTGACCTGGCCCAGGCGCCGGGACCATTCCCGGCTCTCCTTAGGCTCATAGTTGCGGTAATTCCAGTAAATCTCCTGCCCCTGGCTGTGCAGAGATACGGCCGCATCGGGCGACGTTTCCAGCGTAAAGGCCGCCAGCGCCGCCGCTTCCGGCTCCGTCAGCGGAGCGGTACCCGGGTAATCCCGGGGGGACGGAGACCGTTTGCCCCGCCTTTGCACCTCTTCCTCCCAATGGGCCGGGAACTGATCACCCAGGTCCACGCCGTGAATATTGGCCTTCCAATGCCGGAAGTCGCGGCGGCAGCCGTTCCACTCCGTCAGCTGCCTGTAATACGGATGGCCGGGATGAATCCCTTCCTGAACCAGCTCCACGCCGTCCGGATTGACCATCGGTACGACCCAGAGCGTGCACTGCTGGTACCACTGCTCGGGATCATAGCCGTTCCAGCGCTGCCCGCATTGCAGACTGCAGACGTATTCCTCGATGAAACGCATGACGGACGGCGTCGTAATCCATTCGTTTGCATGGATGGAAGCGTTCACATGTATATGTTTGCCGCCTTCCCCGATTTTTACATACGGAAGCGGTTTTCCGAGCACGCTCTCTCCAATCGATCCGGTTTCGATCTTAGGATAGAACGCCGCCAACTGCCGGATATCATCCTTCATCTGACGGTAACCGTATTCTCCCAGAAGCTGGACGATACCCGTCCGTTCGGACGGAGGAAGCACCAGGACGCGCCCTTCGGGAAGAACATGCGGCGAGATGCCGGGATTCATCTCCATGATCGCCTCTTCCCGGGTTTGAAAGGCCGCAGCGATGCGGTCCAGCTTATCGCCGGCCTGAACCTCATACCTTCTACGTGGAGAAGAGGGAAGGTACAGAATCTGCCCAGGAATTAAATAGGGCTGGTCGGAAGCCCAAGGGTTGGCATTGATAATATGACTCGCCGATAACCCCTTGCTTGCGGCGATGCGTCTCAGGGTGTCGCCTTTCTTCACGGTATACTGCTGCATGGCATCGTTCCTTTCCGCGGGACTAGACCGCAGTCATCATCACCATTCGTAACATTGTATGCCCCAGTGAGCTTGGCCCATGAATCGATGATAAGGGCATGTACGTAAAATGTTCCTACGATCACTCTTGTTTTCGGATTTTTTGATTTTATTGAACCTACAATAAGGTAGAAATCCGAAAGCCAAAGCATATGCTTCCGATGTTAGCTTTCCTTTGGAAAGCTCTTACGACCGCTTCGCTTCTTCGGAATCATTTTACTCCCATGCTGGCATCGTATTCTTTAGTTCAACTAAAATAATTATCAAACCTCAAGGAAGCCAGACTTCATTTAAACGGAGTTGTCACACGATAGGAATGCCGCGACTTCCTGATATCCAAAAAATCCGTAAGTCACCCTGAAGGCGGCTTACGGATTTGAGACCATCCAAAATCCTTATTCATCAAATTTGGAGACCTGCCATACGACCGGCGTCCGCCGGATTTGCTCCCCCAGCCACAGCTTTGCGATCCGTTTAAACATTTCGGGGTCGCCGCTGCAAAAAAACTGATGGACCGGGCTCTCCTCCCGGCTGGCGAGCTGCCCTTGATTATACAGAATGGTGCTGATTTCACGGGCCGTCTCGTTCGCCGAGCTGATCAGCTTGACGCTGCTGCCAATCACTTCCTGGATTGTATCCTTCAAAAAGGGATAATGCGTGCATCCCAAAATCAGACAATCGATGTCGGATTGGCGGATTCCCGCGAGCGACCTTTCCACGATCGCCGTCGTTTCTTCCGAGCGGAACAAGCCCTGCTCCACGAGCGGAACCAGATCCGGACAAGCCTGGCTGACCACCTTGACATAAGGCGACAGCTGCTGCAGCGCGGTGGTATAGGCGCCGCTGCGAATCGTGCCGACGGTCCCGATGACACCTACCTGACCGGTTTTGGTCGCGCTGATGGCGGCTCTGGCTCCGGGATGAATCACCCCGATGACCGGAATCGGCACTTTCCCGGAAATATAGTCCAGTGCCGCAGCTGTCGCCGTATTGCAGGCGATCACGATCGTCTTGGGACTGAATTGGATCAGAAAATCGACGATCTGCTCCGTAAATTTTCTCACTTCATCGGACGAACGGGGTCCGTAAGGGGTGCGGGCGGTGTCTCCAAAATATATGATTTTTTCCCGTGGGAGCTGTCTCATGACCTCTTTGGCCACGGTGAGCCCGCCCACACCCGAGTCTAAAATTGCGATTGCCTGCTGCACGAACACACCGCTTCCTTCTCGTTTTCTTCTCTCTGTAGCTACCATATGAAAACCGTCAACAAAACGTACCTCATATCTTAACCCATTTCGTTTTTTCGGACAACCGCGGCATCGCACCCGAAAATATGGAAAAACAGGCCCTGCTCCCGGGTGACACCAGGAGTGGGCCTGCGTTTTACGTTTCCGAATCCATACCTGCTTCCAAATTAGTCCCGCTTCGCTTCGGCGTCGGTCAAATCGAAATCTTCGAACTCATCAGGCTCGCCAGCGGTTTCTTCCGAGAAAGAGGAGATCTGGGCCAGTTCACCGGCTTCTTCCCCGTCAGCCTTGGACTTGCGCCAGGACTGGATATCGGCGATGACGTTGCCTGCGGTATCTTTCACCTTGCCGGCCCATTCCTGGGTTTTGCCGCCAACCGTGCGTGCGCCCTCCGCAATATCCTGACGCAGTTCTTTCCCGGATTTCGGCGCAAGCAGCAGCGCGGTTACCGACCCTACAATACTTCCGACCAATGCGCCCCACAGCAGGCTTTTATTCTTTTCCTTCATATCTCATCTCTCCTTTTCACTTGATGGCACCGTTCCCGGCGGGTAAGCCTCCTGCTTCCAGGAGTGCCATACCGACAGCCCCACATCCAGCCACCGGAACGCTTCCGCGAGCCGAAGCTCGTTGTCGCGGTGGGCTTTCTCCAGGCGCTCCATGGCGGAATCGGTGACGAGCTTCGAAATCGAATCCACCCGCTCCAGCGTGCCGGTTAAAGTTTCGCCAGCCAGCCGCAGCGATGAACTGAACGGTTCGATGTCTTCCACCCGCTCATGCAGAAGCGACAGTGTTGAAGATGCCTGAGTCAGCAGCTCCCTGGATTCTGCAGCCAGCTGTGTCATGTCGGCTCCCGCCTTCCCCAGAACGGATTCCGCCCGCAGCAGTACTCTCCTCAGCGTATGTAGAAGGATCATTGCCACAACAGCGAACATGATAAATCCGCAAGCGATGAGTATATAGCCCCATTCCGCCATGATGTTTCACTCCCTTCGCCCAGCCGGGCTAATGCCTAGTTGATGGTGTATTATAAGCAGGGCGGGGTTGTCTTGACACAAAATGGGCGCTATTTTTTAAAAAAATCTGCCGAAACACAAAAAGACCCGTCCATTCCCATGGACGGGCCAATAACAACCTATGCCGCTGCGGCGGAAAACCGGATTACGCACCCAGCTCCTGCTTCAAATAATCACGCACCTGCACGGAAAACTGTTCGAGAATGTCCGGCAAAACCGGCGTCAGCTTGTGCAGGCTTCTCCGGTCCCATGCGTAATATTCCTGCACCAACGGTTTGCGGAGACTGACGAGCTCCGCCAGCACGGCAAACACTTCATCGTCAAACACGCGCTCCTCATGCGTAATTTCTACGATATCCTCGTAGCTGCTTGCGTCGCGCATAATAAATCCATCAATTAAGTAGCTGCCGACATCGGTTACAACCTCGATGGCCAAATGCAGCGCCCGTTCCTGAACGAAACCGGACACGATCCCGCCATCCCAATTCCCGGCAACCTGCTTCAATGCTTCCACGATGTCCGGAATCGCTTCCAGACGCCGCTGAATTTGTTCCTGGTTCACGTAATACACGGCCTTACCTCCATGATGTTGGAAATTTACTTGTCCCGTTTTCCGCGGCGCTTCAGCCAGAATAACATGACAAACAAGGCCGCAATAAATACGATGAGCAGGAATAAGGTCTCCATTGGATATTCTAAATCGCTCATGTCCCATTCTTCCTATTCTTTAGAATTCGTAGTCCACACTCACGGATACGTCTTTCACTTCGTTGATGTGGCGGATCACGATCTGGTGCTCAGGATGAACCTGGTAAGCCTGCAAATCTTCCAGCGATGCAAGCTCCGTCACCAGCGCGATATCAAAAGAACGTTCCGAATGGATGACGTCGAGTCCAACCTCAATCGACACGAGCTGCGGAATCTTCCCCTCCATATTGCGGAGGACCGCGGCGGTGCGTTCAATACTTTCCGGTGATCTGTCCTTTAATTTAAAGAAGACGATATGCTTAATCATGGTATCATGCTCCTTGTCCCATTCGAAAAGTGTACTGAGAAAAATATACCATATCCTCCCCCTCAGGGAAAGGAAACATGAAGAACCGTCACAGATCGGGACCGTCACCTTTGTCTTTATTTCGCAAAACGGCGATGAGCTGGCGGATTTTATCCGGCAGGGGCAGGCCAAGCCGTCCGTAATTTTCGGTAATCGATATGAGTTCGTTGGACATGTAAAAATAGATCGCCCCCGTCTTGATGACGTCGCTCCCGCTGCCGATCAGCACGTCCATCTGGTGCGCAAGGACGATAACGAGCAGCATCAGCGCTTTCCGGGTAAGACCCCAGAATCCAACCTGGCTGTCCAAGCCGGATCCTTCCTTGATGGAGGCCAGAACCCCTGTTGCATAGTCGATGAGTATGGTGATCAGAAACACCGTAAGCAGCTGATCCCATCCTCCCAATACAACGGTAAGAATTCCGCCGGCGACCGCACTGATGCCGTTAACAGCCAGATAATTCATCTCACAGCCCCTCCTTTCCTACCATCTCTTATATGAGTATGAAAGGAGAGAGGAATCTGCGCAGCCGGATATCTTCCATCACGGGCCTATTTCATAGATTTGCAGGGCGATTGGTCTTACCGTTTGTCGTTCCAGAAGTTGACCGGCGGCGTGCTGTTGGTCAGCGGCTTGAACGTGTAACCTTCGGCTTTCAGCGCTTTGATCAGCTTGTCCAGAATCGACGTGGTCGCCGTCTGGTCATGGAAGAGCACGATCGGGGTAACCCCTCTCTTCTTCATCGCCTTCACATCTCTCAGCACGTTGTTATAAATCGTCTGCGGATTGCTCTTGTAGCGCCAGTCGTCCGAATCGATGTTCCAATCCCACAGATGGTAGCCGTACGAAGCCGTCAAATCCCGGTAGCTCTGAGTAAAATACGGCTTGCTTCCATAAGGCGGGCGGATCATTTTGGTGTAAACGCCGGCGGCGGAGTGCAGCTTGTCGTTATCCGTGTTCATCTCACCAAGCGCGGACGAAGGCGATGCGTAGAACGTATTTTTCTGGTGGCTCATGCCGTGCAGGCCGGCCCCATGCCCTTCCTTCACGATCCTGCGGACCGCGGATGGATGGGAAGCGATGTTATTTCCCAGCATAAAGAAGGTCGCCTTCACCTGATTGCGGTCCAGCACGTCGAGCAGACGGGTCGTACCTGCATTCGGACCGTCGTCGAACGTAATGTAGATCACTTTGCTGCCCTGCTGCGCCGTCGTACCGTTCCCCGTGGAAGGCTTCTGGACAGCCGTCTTCTTATGTTCCTTGATATACGTGCTGTATTTCAGCGCCAGCTGATGGTCCGTCAAGGAGGCGGAACTGTTCACCGCACGGTACAGCGACTGGGCAGCGTTGTAGGAAATTTGGTAGCCGAACTTGTCGGTCAGCTTCCGCAGGGAGACGAGCGTTCTTCCGTTTCTCAGAATGGCGTCCTTCCCGGGAACCGTCAGGACAAGTGCCTGCTTTCCGCGCGAAATGGTCAGCTTGCCTGCGGCGTACTTCGCCGACGCATTCATTTGGGAAACCGTAGAGGCGACGGGTACAAACAATGTACCGTTATGTATAAGCGGCTGGGGCTGGTCGTAAGTGATCAGTTTGTCATTAACAGCGACAAAGACAGAAGCCTTGACAGAGGACGCCGTGCTGCCTGCGGCCGTAGCCAGCCCTCCTTCTGCCGAAAGGACGGTGCCAAAAATAAGCAGGAATGATAAAAGCCATTTCGAGTAGTGCAACTTCTTTTTCAACATAATCTACCAACCTTTTTCTCTCGGATTTGGCTAAGATGTCGTAGATACGCGAATCTAGTAATCTAGCACCCTTGCATTGTACCCTTCCCGGCTGGCGAGTTCAATTTCAATTCGGTAACAGTTTGATGACTGAATTGGAAGCATTTTGGGGTTGAAGTGAAAAAATAGTTCCTATTATTCACTTGACAACGGGATACCGTAAATTCCCGGGTCATTCGGCTGAAAACCGGGACCTTGCAGAAACAGGCGATAGCACTATTGAAAACGTAGCCGAAACTATTGTAGAATTTTAAGAAAAATCATCGGAGGAAATATGCCTAAACAACAAGAACCGCATTCCATTCAGGCGTGGTCTCTGATCAATCGCAAATACTTAGGAAAAGGAATCCGCGTCAAACGCTTTCGCAAGCCATCCCGCTGCCAAATCCGCAACCGCGTGCTGCTGGCTGTCCTGATGGCCAACGATATCAAGCTGTCGCAGCTGGCTGAAGACATTTCGGTTTCTTCCCGGAGCGTGAGCGCCTGGGTATATGAAGGACGGATCCCGGGAAAAAAGAATTTGGACAAGGTATGCCAATACCTGGGCTATCCGCATCACATTCTGTTTAATCATACCGTCACATCTACAAGCCCGATCATCTGTCAGCCATCCTCTTCGCGCTTCATGCGCCGGACGCTGACCCGGTCGCCTGTCAGCAACAAAATACTAACGGGGCTGTGCATGGTTCACGACCTGTCCGTCAGCGACGTCAGCGAATGGATGGACATCCATCCGGGAACGTTCCGGAAATGGCTGCACCAAGGGACGCTGCCGTCAGCCAGCTTCCAGGACCGGGCGGAACAATTTTTCCGCATTCCGAAATTCATTTTGTTTGCCGACTGCATATTGCAGGACGAGGAATCATGACACTTTTGGCTTATTCACCGCATTGATCATACAAGGTACGCCCTGCTGTTACGGAGACATTCCGGACGGCAGGGCTTTTTTCATGCTTCGGGAGACCCGGGCCTCGGTTATATCGCAAAAAAAGTATCCGCTAAATGTGCCACACTCTTCGAATGTAATCGATAGACGTTTTTCTTCTGCCTTCCAGCCGCTTTTTTCGCCTCAAGCAAGCCAAAGCGCCGAACCGTTCATTCTCTCAAACCTTTTTCTATATACTTACGAAAAATAACTGAAAACCTGTTGACATGTGTTCCAAGTGAGGTATAATAAGGTCAAAGAAAGTCAAAGTCAGAGCAATAGATCAAACTTGTATTGCTTGAACAACCTCTTTAGGAGTTTGACTTTCGGTGCAGCCGTCTTTGTCCTGACGGAAGTTCTGACTTTTATCCCTTTATTCCGGCGGCCTGCTCCCGTAAGGCGCGGGCAGCCGTTTTCCTGATTAGGACATCCAGATGAAGTATCCAAAGATTGATTATTCCATTAACTAATGAAAGGGGCATGCCTTCATGCGCTGTCAACATTGTAATCATAACCAGGCAACCGTAGGTCTGAGCCTCACTGTCAACCATAAATCCGAGAAATTGTTTCTTTGCGAAGATTGCTATGCCAAAGTAAACGGCGGCGTGCCGTTTGCGGCCGGCTTTGGTCCTTCCGGCAGCTATTCTTCTCCGCTGGAAGATTTGTTCCGCGGCTTCATGCAATCCGGCCAGCCGGTATCCGGCGCGGAGCAGCAGCCTCCGAGAGCAGCCGCTCAAGAGGGCGGACGGCGCGGCGGCGGTCTGCTGGATCAGCTCGGACGCAATCTGAACGACGCGGCGCGCGGCGGCAAGATCGACAACGTCATCGGCCGCGACGAGGAGATCGACCGCGTCATCGAAATTTTGAACCGCCGGAACAAAAACAATCCGGTGCTGATCGGCGAACCGGGCGTCGGCAAGACGGCCATCGCCGAAGGGCTGGCGCTGCGCATTACGGAGGGCAGCGTACCGGCGAAGCTCCGGAGCAAGGAAGTCTATTCACTCGACGTCGCCTCCCTCGTAGCGGGAACCGGCATTCGCGGACAATTCGAAGAAAAGGTCAAGCAGCTGATCGCCGAGCTGGAGCAGCGTAAAAATGTCCTGCTGTTCATCGACGAGATCCATCTGCTGGTCGGCGCGGGCTCTGCGGAGGGCTCCATGGACGCCGGCAATATCCTGAAGCCGGTGCTGGCACGGGGCGAGCTGCAGGTTATCGGCGCCACGACGCTTAAGGAATACCGTCAGATCGAGAAAGACGCTGCGCTGGAGCGCCGCTTCCAGCCGGTGACCGTCGACGAGCCGACCGCCGAGGAAACGATCGAAATTTTGAAAGGGCTGCGTCCGAAATACGAGCAGTTCCACGGCGTACGCTATCCGGACGAAACGCTTGAGGCGTGCGTACGTCTGTCCAGCCGCTATATCCAGGACCGCTTCCTGCCCGATAAAGCGATCGACCTGCTCGACGAATCGGGCGCCAAGCTGAATCTGCGGGCTCCGGTCGGCAGTGCGGACGAGACCCGTGCCCGTCTGGAACAGATCACAATCGAGAAAGACGCGGCCGCCTGCGATGAAAACTACGAGCTCGCCGCCAAGCTGCGTGACGAGGAAGCCGACCTGCAGCAGCGTCTGAACGGCAATGCCGCTGTCGGCGAGGTCCTCGAAGTAACCGTCGAGGACATCCAGAACATCATCGAGCGTAAAACCGGCATCCCGGTCGGCAAGCTGCAGGCGGATGAGCGCGGCAAGATGAAAAATCTGGCCGCCCGCCTCGCAAGCCGCGTCATCGGCCAGGGCGAAGCCGTCGACAAAGTCGCCAAAGCCGTTCGCCGCGGACGCGCCGGACTGCGCAGCGACTCCAAGCCGATTGCGTCCTTCCTGTTCGTCGGTCCAACCGGTGTCGGCAAGACCGAATTGTCCAAGGCGCTGGCCGAAGAACTGTTCGGCAGCACCGATTCGATGATTCGCCTCGACATGAGCGAATACATGGAGCGGCACTCCGTCTCCAAGCTGATCGGTTCGCCACCAGGGTACGTCGGCCATGAAGAAGCCGGCCAGTTGACGGAACGCGTACGCCGCAACCCGTACAGCATTATCCTGCTCGACGAGATCGAGAAGGCGCATCCGGACGTGCAGCATATGTTCCTGCAGGTGCTGGACGACGGCCGTCTGACCGACAGCCAAGGGCGTACGGTAAGCTTCAAGGATACGGTGATCATTATGACTTCTAACGCCGGCACGGCCGCCGATAAGAAAATCATGGTTGGTTTCACCGCCAAATCCGAGCAGACCCGCTCGATTCTTGATTCGCTCGGCAGCTATTTCCGGCCTGAATTCCTGAACCGCTTCGACGGCATCGTACCGTTTGCTTCGCTGAAGGAAGAAGACCTCGTAACGATCGTCGACAATATGCTCAGCGAAGTATCGGCTACCCTGTCGGAGCGCGGCATCTCCCTCGACGTGACCGGCGAAGCGAAACGCAAGCTGGCCGAACTGGGCTACGATCCGGCCTTTGGTGCCCGTCCGCTCCGCCGCGTTATTTCGCAGCATGTGGAAGACGGCATCACCGATTTGCTGCTGGACGACGAAGACGTTAAGGAGATTCGTGTCGAGCTGGAAGCAGACCAGGTTCGCGTCGTTCGCGCTTAACGTCCGCCGAATAGCCAACTTATCAGCCTTAATTTAGAAAGCTGTCCCTTAACCGCCACGCGGTATGGGACAGCTTTTTTATGTGTACAGACAATCAGGCGTCGCACAACACGGCCAGCTCTCCCTTCTCCCTTCGCTGTTCCAGATGCCCGCTATAAAGCACCAGCCCCTCTTCTCCCCCCTCACCCTCTGAGCACTCCGCGACGCACAGCCATGCCTTTCGACCGTGAAACATAAGGAAATGTTCAATAAAAAAAGCCCTTCACCCCATCACGGCCGTATTCCGCACATAAACAGAGGATGCCGGGCATACTAAGCCGACAACCGCATTCCACGATAAATAGGACGCAAGAAATATATTTTCCGTTTCATAAATTTAACGTTGACGTTAACGTTAGTCAGGATTACAATGGGTAATGTTACCCGGGAATCTTTGAGGGAGGAAGGAAATGGATGAATATAAAATCGACGATGTCGCCCGAGAGTGCGGCTTGACGAAGCGAACGATCCGTTACTACGAAGAGATCGGCGTTTTTCCGACCCCTGAACGGAGCGAAGGAGGCACCCGCCTCTATACCCGCGAGGACATCGAGTACTTGAAGAAGATCGTCAATGCCAAAGAAATTCTCGGATTCAGCCTGCAGGAGCTGGTTTCGTACTTATCCGTATCGGACGCTTACAAGCTGCACCACCAGACCTACCATGACATGACCAGCCGGGCTCATCGGAGGCCGCAATTGACCCATATGAGCGAGATGCTGGAAGAACAGCTTCAGATGCTGCGCACCAAAGTGGATAAAATGCGCCTTATGCAGCAGGAGCTGGAACAGACGCAGACGCGGCTGGATGATTTCATCCGCAAATTCGACGAGGAAACCGATTCCCAGGGAAGCTGAAGCCGCTGCACGTGTCTATGCAAGTACGTCGACAGACGTTTTTTTGTTGTGGAGATTCATGAAAACTTGAAAATACATGATTCATCAAAATGGAGGTAATGTTACTTATGAAAACCAATGCTTCGCAGCCCCTTGAGCTGGAACAGCGCCAAGGAGGGCTGTTGTCCCAGCCGAAGGCGGTATGGGCGATCGCTTTTGCCTGTATCATCTCCTTTATGGGCCTCGGCCTGGTTGACCCGATTCTGCCGGCCATCGCCGAGCAGCTGCACGCATCCAAGAGCCAGGTTTCGCTCCTGTTCACGAGCTACAACCTGGTAACCGGCGTAGCGATGCTGATTACCGGCGTCATTTCCAGCCGGATCGGCATCAAGAAGACGCTGCTGACCGGGATGCTGCTCATCGTCATCTTCGCGGCGCTGGGCGGCCTGTCGAACTCCATCGGCGGCATCGTCGGTTTCCGCGGCGGCTGGGGACTCGGCAACGCCCTCTTCATCGCCACTGCGCTCTCCGCGATCGTCGGGCTGTCCACGTCCGGGACGGCCAGAGCGATCATTTTGTACGAAGCCGCGCTCGGTCTCGGGATTTCCGTCGGACCGCTGCTGGGCGGCGAGCTGGGCTCCATCTCCTGGCGCGGACCGTTCTTCGGCGTGGCCGTGCTGATGGCCATCGGATTTATTTTCGTTACGTTTATGCTTCCGAACGTGCCCAAGCCGAAAAAAGCCAGCACGCTGGCCGACCCGTTCAAGGCGCTGTCCTATCCGGCGCTGCTGATCCTTGGAATTACAGCATTCCTGTATAACTTCGGCTTCTTCACCCTGATGGCGTACTCGCCGTACGTCATGGACCTGGATGAGCACGGCCTGGGTTATGTCTTCTTCGGGTGGGGCATTCTGCTTGCCTTCACGTCGGTATTCGTCGCTCCGAAGCTGCAGAAGCGCTTCAGCGTCGTGTCGTCCATTGCAGCGGTGCTTACGCTGTTTACGATCGTGCTGCTCATTATGGGCATCGGCACGTATAATCACTCGCCACAAACCGTTATTGTCTGCGTCATCGTGGCCGGGATCTTCCTGGGCATCAACAACACGCTGATCACCACGGCCGTCATGCAGGCCGCTCCGGTGGAGCGTTCCGTCGCTTCCGCGGCATACAGCTTCGTCCGCTTCCTCGGCGGTGCCGTTTCTCCATGGCTCGCCGGCAAGCTGTCCGAGTGGTACCATGCGGAGACGCCGTTCTACTTTGGTGCCGTCATGGTCTTCCTCGGCGTCGTCGCCCTGCTCGTATCCCGCCGCAAGCTTGCCCATGTTGACCGGGCAGAAGGCCATTAAGGAGGTTTACCTATGTACTCACGTATTCTCGTACCCGTCGACGGATCCAAGCATGCCCGGCATGCGCTGGATTCCGCCGTATCGCTTGTGCAGAGCCTGAATACCGCTCCCGAGCTCGTGGTCCTGCACGTCAACCCGACCGTTTCTATTAATGAACCGCCGGTAGGCGTAGATCTGGAGGAGCACATCCGCCAGGAAGGCGAAAAAATCCTCGCCCCGGCCACCGAAGAAGCAAGCCGCACGGGAGTCGCGTTCCGCACGGTCAGTAAAACCGGCGATCCAGCCAAGGTCATCTGCCAGACGGCCAAGGAAGAGTCGGCCGACCTGATCGTGATGGGCAGCCGGGGCATGGGCCTTGTGTCGGAAATGCTGATCGGCAGCGTCAGCCACAGCGTCGTCCAGCATGCGCACTGTCCGGTGATGATCGTCCGCTAACCCTCCCAACAAAGTGGAGTTTTTGCTCCAACATGGATTCAAATCCTTTGCGGGGAGCCCTCTTTATTGTATAAGTTGAACTATTGAAATCGATGATAGGGGCAAGTACGTAAAAAGTTCCTACGATCGCTCTTGTTTTCGGATTTCTTGATTGATCCTACTTAAAGCAGAAATCCGAAAGCCAAATGCGACCGCTTCGCTTCTTCGGAATCGTTTTACTCCCTTGCTTTTCATCCTATTCTTTAATATAACTTATATAATTAAATAAGCCGTCCCCCATTCTTGATGGGGAGACGGCTTTTTGCTGTGCAAACAAAAGGCGGCTCATCCAAACCGTCCGGAGATATACTCCTGGGTCATGGCATTGGCCGGGTTGGTGAAAATAACTTCGGTATCGTTATGCTCCATCAGCGTGCCAAGGTAGAAATACGCCGTATAATCGGAAATCCGTGCGGCCTGCTGCATGTTGTGCGTCACGATGACGATGCTCAGCTCTTTCTTGAGCTCGACGATCAGTTCCTCGACCTTGGAGGTCGAAACCGGATCGAGGGCCGACGCCGGCTCATCGAGGAGCAGAATCCCCGGGTTAACCGACAAGGCGCGCGCAATGCACAAGCGCTGCTGCTGGCCGCCCGAGAGCGACAAGGCGGACTGCTTCAGGCGGTCCTTCACTTCGTCCCACAGCGCCGCTTTGCGCAGGCTGGACTCGACGATCTGGTCGAGCTCTTTTTTATTTTTCACGCCATGGTACTTCGGTCCAAAAGCGATATTTTCGTAAATGGATTTATAAAATGGATTCGGCTTCTGCCATACCATTCCGATTTTTTGCCGCAGCTGAATGACGTCGGTGGAAGGATCGTTGATGTCCTCCCCGCCGATCCAGATCTTCCCCTTAATCACGGCCTGGGAAATCTCGTCGTTCATTCGGTTCAGGGACCGCAGAAACGTCGATTTCCCGCAGCCCGACGGGCCGATGAGCGCGGTAACGCTCTTGTCCGGGAAGGTCAGGCTGATGTTCTTCACGGCTTCGTACGCCCCGTAAAACACGCTCAGGTTTTCAGTACGGAATGTAGTCGATGATTGTTGCATGCTCATTTCTCCTATCCCATTCGTTTGGATGCCGTCATGATCTTGTAGAGCAGGTTGCCGAACCAGCGGGCAAACAGGTTGAAGACAAGCACGAGGATCACGAGCACCGCCGAAGCGCCGGCGGCAATTTCCGCGGCATCGGGCGCAATGCCCTCACTGTTGATTTTCCAGATATGCACAGCCAGCGTTTCCGCCGGTCGGAACGGATTGATCGGCGACGTCGGGCTCAGCGGGTTCCAGTTGGTAAAATCAAGACGCGGCGTGGACATCCCTGCGGTAAACAGGAGCGCCGCCGCTTCCCCGAATACACGTCCTGCCGCCAGAACCGTGCCGGTCACGATGCTCGGCAGGGCGACGGGAAACAGCACGGACGTGATGATTTTCCATTTCGATAATCCGAGCGCAAGTCCCGCTTCCTTCTGCTCCTTCGGTACGCTGCGGAACGCCTGCTCCGTGATGCGGACCATGAGCGGCAGATTAAAGATCGTCAGCACCAGCGCGCCTGAGAAGAGCGAAAAACCAAAACCGAACGTGTTGACGATCAAGAGCAGACCGAACAAGCCGACGACGATGGACGGAAACGAGGACAGCACCTCGACGACGAGGCGGATCGCTCCGGTGATTTTACCCGGCTTGGCGTACTCGGCCATATAGATGCCGGCACCCAGGCCTAGCGGAATTGTAATAATAAGCGTCAGTACCAGCAGGAACAAGGAGTTAAACAGCTGCGGACCGATGCCGCCGCCCTCCCGGATCGTTTGGGGCACTGAAGTCAGGAAGTGCCAGCTGATGTGGCTGAGGCCCCGGTAAAGAATAAATCCGAGCAGTCCGAGCAGAACCGCCACGATGAATAAGGAAAACACCACAATAATGGCTGTTGCAATTTTGTCAGCGGCTTTAGCTTTCAAATCCGATTTCTCCTTTCGAGCAGGCGAACGATAACGACGAAGATAAAGGTCATGAACATGAGTGCGAGCGCCATGCTCCACAGCGCGTTACTGTGCGCGGTGCCCATGACGGTGTTGCCCATATCCAGCGTAATGACGCTGGTCAGCGTTGAGGCGGATTCGAACAGCGACCGCGGAATATGCGGCGCATTCCCGATGACCATCTGTACCGCCAGCGCTTCCCCGAAGGCGCGGGCCATGCCGAGGACCACCCCGGTCAGAATAGAAGGAAGCACGGTTGGCAGAATAACTCTGTAGATGGTTTGCCAGCGCGTTGCGCCGAGTGCGTACGAAGACTCCTTGAGGCCCCGCGGCAGCGAGGACAAGGCGTCGGTACCGATACTTGTAATCGTCGGCAGGATCATGACCGACAGCACGATCGAGCCCGCGGCGATCCCGATCCCCTGACCGGGAAACATGTCGCGCAAGGCCGGAACGATGACCGTCAGGCCGACAAATCCGTATACGACGGACGGAATTCCGGCAAGCAGCTCAATGACCGGCTGCAGCAGCTTTTTGCCCCAGCCCGGTACGATTTCCGTCATGAACAGCGATGCGCAAATGCTGAGCGGGCTGGCGATGACCGCCGCCAGAATCGACGTCGCGAATGAGCCGAAAATAAACGGCATGACGCCGAACTGCGGCTCGCCATGGTTGCCGTCCGGATCCCATTTGGAGCCGAACAGAAACTCGCTGAAGCTGACGCCGTCTTTGAAGAAAGTCGCCAGTCCTTTGGAGGCGACAAAATAAACGATGGACAAAATAATGACGATCAGCAGAATCGCGCAAATCGTCGTATAGCTGCGTCCCGCAAAATCTTCCATATGATGTTTTTTAAACCGTCCGGGACGGGGGTTGTCAGCGATGCCTACAGGCCTTTCATCTATAGCTTTCATCGTTGTCCTTCTTTCTAAAGTGAAAATAGAGGCAGAAGTTGGTCTCTCCGCCTCTTGTCGTACATATTCAGTGTTTCATGAGAGCTCAAGGATGTTATTTCGTGATGTTGCCGTCCTTGTCGCGTTTCACTTCCATTTTGGAAGCCGGAATGTATCCGAGCTCGACCACGTCGCCGTTTTGCACAGCATCCGAAGTCATGTAGTCCAGGAACGCCTTCACTTCCGGAGCAGGCTCACCTTTGGTGTACATGTGCTCGTAAGCCCATACTGGGTATTTACCGGAGGCTACGTTCTCTTCCGTTGCTTCCACACCGTCATATTTCAGAGTTTTCACTTTGTCGTCCAGGTAGGACAGAGCGAGGTATCCGATGGCACCTGGCGTTTCGGAAATGATCTTTTTCACCGTACCGGAAGAATCCTCTTGGATCGAACCTTGCAGGTCTTCCGTCTTCGTTCCGAGTGCATATTTTTCAAACGTTGCGCGGGTACCGGAGCTTGCAGGACGGTTGACGATAACGATCTTTTCATCCTTGCCGCCAACGTCTTTCCAGTTCGTCACTTTACCTGTGAAAATATCAACCAGCTGCTGCTTCGTCAGGCTGTCTACGCCTGCGTCAGGATTCGTTACAGCCGCCATGGCTACAACGGCGACTTGATGGTCAACGAGTTCTTTGGCTTTGTCTGCATCCAGCTTTTCTTCAGCAAATACGTCGGAGTTGCCGATGTTGGCTTGGCCGCCGGAAACTTGAGTCAGGCCGGTGCCGCTGCCGCCGCCTTGCACTTGAACTTGGATTTTAGAGTATTGGGATTCACCCATGAACTTTTGTGCGACTTGCTCTACGAGCGGTTGGAGTGCTGTGGAGCCTACAGCCAGAACGGATCCGCTGAGCGTTTCCTCTGCAGCCGGTTTATCTTCAGTTGCGGTTCCCGAACCCGTAGTGCTGCCGCTATCCGACGCGTTTTTGCTGCCGCAGGCAGCCAGCATAAGAACCAGGACCAACGTACAAAACATAAGTAACGGTTTTTTGAATTTCATAATCTAATGTTTCCCCCCATTTTGGTTTGCCGTGTAACTCTATGAAGTTTACCGACAAGTTCATTGTAGTTCTCTATCATTTTGTAAAATGATGCGTTTTGTAAAAAGAAAGATAAATATCAGAATATAATCTTTATGAGTCCATAGATTAATTCTATAATGAAGAGGAACCGGACGTGACCGAGGGGGAATCATCGTTGAATTTGTTAAAATTGCAAATCCTTGTTTATATTGAAAAATACAAGAAGGTAACTGACGTAGCCAAAGAGCTGGATATGAAACAGCCGACCGTCACCTTTCATATGAAAAGCTTAGAGGAAGAGCTGGGCATCGCCCTCTTCGAGTCCAGGCGGGGCCGCATCCTCTTAACCGACGCCGGCAAGGCGCTGTACCCTTACGCCGTCAAAATGACGGGGCTGGCCGCCGAGGCCCGGAAGGCCGTGCAGGACTACGCCGATTTGGGCAAAGGCATTCTTCATATCGGCGCCGACAGCCTGATGGGGACGATTCACCTGCCCAAACTCGTCAACCGGTTCTGCCGGCAGTATCCCGGCATCCAGATCGAGCTGACCGTTCAGCCCAGCCGGACCGTTCAGGAGCTGCACTACAACCATGAGGTGGACCTTGCCTTTTATTATTCGCAGGACGTTGCAGCTGCCGGCATCAAGGAAGACCTGCTGCTGGAAGATGAGCTTGTCGTCATTTTTGCGCCGGGACACCCTTTCTCCAGCCTGAAATCGCTGAGCGACCAGCTGGTCGCCCAACACTTCTTCATCCAGCATGCCGAAGGCTCTTTTATGCGGGACTTCACCCGGACCTACGCGATCGAGAGCGGAATCCATTTGTGGGAGCGCATGATCATCAATTCGCCGGAGTCGGTCAAGCATACGGTAGAGGATGGGGATTTCATCTCCTTCTTCCCCTTGTCCGGCATCGCAAGCGAGCTCGCCGCCGGAAGTCTCCAATACTTGCCCGCCCCCGGTCCGGCAGGCAAATCGGTCAAGGCCTATATGGCCTATCATGCCGATCAGCCCTATTCACCGCTCAGGGAGCAGTTCAAGCAGTTCGTCAAACAGCAAATCACCGAGCAGGATATGAAGCCCTGATTCCACGGAATCGGGGCTTTTCTTGGCTTCGCCCCCTATGATCGCCCCGCATACTAACGCTGTTTCTACCTCGTTTTACCTCACGAAAAACGGACAACCCAGCTAAAAAAACACTTTACAATTCTCCCCATCTGTTTTAGCCTATACTCAATAAAGTTTCCCTAGGTAAAAACTTTTATATATATGCATTAATTTGTCCCAAGGGAAACTTATGTCAAAGTTTTCATAATCCAAAGGAGGTTTATGCTATGCTCCCCCGTCACCGCGACCCTTCGGTGTCCGTCGACAGCCTATTCGTCTCCTATCACGGCAAGGATGCCCTTCGCGACGTCAGTTTCACGCTGCTTCCCGGCAGTATGACCGGTATTATCGGACCCAACGGGGCCGGCAAATCCACGCTGATGAAGTCTCTCCTTGAGCTGATTCCACGGGATCACGGCGAGGTTCGCATCCTCGGCGGCAGCGTCAAGGAAGCCCGGACCCGCATCGCCTATGTTCCGCAGCGCAGCGAAATTGACATGACGTTCCCGATTACGGTAATCGATACCGTCCTGCTCGGCACCTACCCGAAGCTCGGCCTGCTCAAGAGGCCGCGGCGGCAGCATAAAGAGCTGGCCTACCACTGCCTGGAGAAGGTCGGCATGGAGGATTTCGGCTCCCGGCAGATCGGCGAGCTGTCCGGCGGACAGCAGCAGCGCGTATTTCTTGCCCGGGCGCTCGCTCAGGAGGCGGAGCTGTTCTGCCTGGATGAGCCCTTCGTCGGCGTGGACGCCGCCAGCGAGGAGACGATCGTCGCCATTTTGAAAGAGCTTCGGGATCAGAACCGCACGGTGCTCGTGGTCCATCACGATTTGAGCAAGGCTGAAGCGTATTTCGACGGGCTTGTGCTGCTTAACGGCGAGCTGGTAAAGGCAGGTCCGGCCCGTGAAGTCTGCCGTCCGGACATTCTCAGCCAGGCCTATGCGGCGCAGCTGACCTTTCTTGAAAAGAACGGAGTGGGTGTGTAATGGAATTCCTGAGCGGAATCCTGGAATACGGCTTTTTGCAAAAAGCGCTGCTGACCTCGGTCATGGTCGGAATGATCTGCGGCATTATCGGCTGCTTTATCATTCTGCGCGGCATGGCGCTCATGGGCGACGCGATTTCCCATGCGGTCCTGCCCGGCGTCGCCCTGTCCTACATGCTGGGCATCAACTTCTTTTTCGGCGCCGTGGTCACGGGCGTGCTGACGGCCCTTGGCATCGGATACGTCAGCCAAAACAGCCGGATCAAGAACGACTCGGCTATCGGCATCGTGTTTACGTCCTTTTTTGCTGTCGGCATCATCCTGATTACCTTTGCGAAAAGCTCGACCGACCTGTACCACATCCTGTTCGGCAACGTGCTTGCGGTCCGCGCCTCCGACATGTGGATCACGCTGATCATTGGCATCGTGATCGCCGCGGTCGTCTACTTGTTCTACAAAGAGCTGCTCGTCAGCTCGTTCGATCCGGTTATGTCCGCGGCATACGGGCTGCCCGGGCGGCTTATCCATTACCTGCTGATGACCCTGCTCACCCTCGTGACCGTCGCCTCCCTGCAGACTGTCGGCATCATCCTCGTCGTCGCCATGCTGATCACCCCCGCCTCCACCGCTTATTTGCTGACCAACCGGCTGTGGGTGATGATTTATCTGGCCGCCGGCTTCGGCGCGTTATCAGCCGTGGTGGGGCTGTATTTCAGCGTCAAATACAATCTGGCCTCCGGTGCAGCCATCGTGCTTGCGTCAGCTATTTGGTTCATGCTGGCATTGGCCTTTTCACCAAAACAGGGCGTCCTGTGGCGGCATTTCCGTTCCCGGCGCAAAAAGGCGGCGCTGAAAGGACTTTGACGCCGTCTGCCCGGAAGGCAGCAGGGTTCGCGCCGCAATGATTCTTTTTAAATAGGAGGGAATCGTATGAAACATAAAAGGAAGGTTTGGCTCGGAGCCGTACTTATGCTGGTCCTGGCACTTGCCGCCGGCTGCTCCGGTCAAACCGGGAATAAAGCCGGCTCTTCCGGGGAGAAGCCGGTCGTGCTGACCACGTATTCGATCCTGTACGATATCGTGAAGCAGGTTGCAGGGGACCGCGTAGAGCTGTATTCGATCGTGCCGGTCGGCACGGACCCCCATGAATATGATCCGCTGCCTGCGGATCTCAAGCATGCCAGCGATGCCGATGTCATTTTCTATAACGGGCTTAATCTGGAGACGGGGAACGGCTGGTTCGCCAAACTGCTGGAGACGTCGGGAAAAGCGGGGGAAGACGCCCCTGTCTATGCACTGAGCGAAGGCGTGGAGCCGATGTACCTGACCTCCGCCGGCAAGGAATCCGAGCAGGATCCGCATGCCTGGCTGAGCATTGAGAACGGGATCCGTTATGCAGAGAACGCCCTTGCGGCTCTGACGAAAGCGGACCCGGCCAACCGTGAATATTATGAGCAGAATGCCATGAGCTATATCGAGGAATTGAAGAAGCTGCACGATGATGCCGTGACACGCTTTGCCGACATCCCGGAGGAACGCCGGGTTCTCGTTACGAGCGAAGGGGCTTTTAAATATTTTTCCGCGGCTTACGGGCTGAAGGCCCAATACATTTGGGAGATCAATACAGAGAACCAGGGCACCCCTGAGCAGATGAAGCGGATTATCGATATCGTGAAGGCGGAGCAGGTGCCTGCATTGTTTGTGGAGACCAGCGTGGATCCGCGTAGCATGGAGAGCGTCTCCAAGGAGACCGGGGTTCGGATATTCGGCAAGGTGTTCACCGATTCCACCGGCAAGCCCGGGGAAGAGGGAGACAGCTACCTCGCCATGATGAAATGGAACCTCGATACGATTCATTCCGGATTGACGAAGTAACTGGTCCGGCCGCCTTTTTTCCACACAGCATCTCCCCTTCTCACCGATGGAATGATCCTGTCTCTTCCTATATATAATAGAGTGATGACATCCTTCTTCATCAATCATCAGCCCGGTTCGGGAGGCTATGCCCAGCCGGGTCCACCCCCTCTTTCGCATCCCGGGCGATTCTTGCAATTCCCTGGGCCCTGTGCTTAAATTGCAATAGTGTAATAGTTACTATTAACTTCATTGTCCCGCGTATGGCCCGGCTTAGCACAGGTGTCCAAGCCTTGTGTTTGCTGTGGCCTGATGGCGTTTTTGATAAGGGGTAATCTATGATGCTGAAGAGGGAACGCGGGCGGCCCGCCGGCAGGACAACCTGCGGATGACAGACCGTACGCTGCTAATTCCTATACGCCCTTGGATGGGCTTAGCGATCTGTGTGGAAATTACGAAAGGGGCGTCGATTGATTTTGCATAACCGTTTTTCATGGAGAGCGCTGATAGGTAAACCTTTTATCTTCTTCTCCATTGTCATGATTTTAAAAATGCTTTTGGTCTGGACGGTCGTGTTCAGGGAAAATGCCGGAGGCTTCGGCATGATGCTGCTGACGGGCATACCGCCCGTATGGCTGCTCTTCTGCCTGATCGAAACGCTGGCCTACCGCAAGAAGCTGGTCACCTACCTGATTGTGGACCTGGTTCTGACCATTATTTATTTTGCCGTCATTATGTACTATAAGTATTTCGGAGTTATCGTTACTTATCATGAGCTTCGCCAAGTAAACCAGGTGTCGGAGGTGAACAGCAGCGTCTTTTCGCTCATGGATCCGTATTACTTGTTCATTTTCACCGATATCGTCGTGCTGTTCATCCTTATCAGTTCCAGCCGGCGGTTCCGCGCCTTTGGCCGCAGCTTGTCCGTCCGAACGGGCCGCCCGTGGTTTGCGGGGGGAGCCGTCCTGGCACTGATCGCCTGTGCCGCGTGCATTTTTCCGTTCCGGAGCGGAATGAACGAATTCCAGCAGGCCCGGGATATGGGGATTCTCAACTATGAAGCGTATGTCGGCTTTGCCCCTTCCAAGAACATCAAGGTCGACGCCAAGTCGGTCACGCCTGAGGCGGTTGCCCAGGTGAAAGGAACGGCCGAGCCGGCGCAGCCGGCATACTGGGGTGCCGCCAAGGGCAAAAACGTCATCGTCATTCAGCTCGAAGCGTTCCAGAATTTCCTCATCAACCTGAAGATCGACGGCAAGGAAATTACCCCGAACATGAACAAGCTGGTCAAAGATCATATGTATTTCCCGCATTTCTTCCAGCAGGTCGGTCAGGGAAACACGGCGGATGCCGAATTCGTCGTGAACACCTCCCTCTACGTTCCGTCCAACGGGGCTGCTTCCGAGGTGTATGCGGACAAGGCGCTGCCGAGTGCCCCCAAAACGTTCGCCGCGAGCGGCTATCAGACGGCGACGTTCCATACGAACAGCGTCGTGTTCTGGAACCGGGATCAGCTGTATAAGGCGCTAGGTTGGGAAAAATATTACGACGACAAGTTTTTCGGCAAAAATGACCTCGTTTCGTTCGGTTCATCGGACGAGCTGCTATATGCCAAGACGGCCGACGAGCTGGCACGGATGCAGGGAACCGGCAAGCCGTTCTACGTGCAGGTCATTTCCATGTCGGGCCATCACCCGTTCCGCATCCCGGAACGCAAGTTCAAGATGGAGCTTCCCGACCGTTATAAGGGAACCCTTGTCGGGGATTATATCCAGTCCCAGAACTATGCCGACTACGCCCTCGGCCAGTTCGTGGACAAGCTGAAGAAAAACGGCGTTTGGGACAACAGCGTCATCGTCCTGTACGGTGATCATCAGGGACTTCCGATATATTCACTCAATAACAAAGAGAAAAAGCTGATGAAGGAAATTTACGGACGGGAGTACACCCTCCCCGATATGATGAACATCCCGCTCGTCCTCTCCGTGCCGAACCAAAAAGCCCAGACGCTGGAGCAGGTCGGCGGGCAGTCGGATATTTTCCCGACGCTGGCCAATCTGATCGGCGTCTCGCTGAAGAACCAGGTGCACTTCGGCCAGGATCTGCTCAACCAGAACAGTCCCGTGCTGCCGCAGCGGTATTACCTCCCGTCGGGCTCGTTTATTTCGGCTAAGGGAGCGTTCGTACCGGGCTCCGGTTACGCCGACGGGGTGACCTATCCGCTGAACGGAGGCAAGGTCACCAAGCCGCTGGATTCGAAGGAAACGTACGAGCGGGCGCACAAGCTGATCAGCATGTCGGATGCTTATGTAGCGGCGCTGCCGGAGTGGAAGGATCAGGAGAAGGAGCATGCGAATACGGATGCGAATACGGATGCGAATACGGATGCGAATACGGATGCAAACACGGAGGCGACTTCTCCTCCGGCCGGATCCGGAGCAGGGACTTCCCCGGCAGATGATAAAACGAACAGCACCAAAACCAAACCCGCTGATGCCAAGACAGATGGAACCAAACCGGCAGATGCCAAAGCTAGCAGCACTCCAACAGATACCCAGGCTGGCAATACACCAGCGGGCAGCAAGCCAGGCAATACCACCCCTGCGAATGATTCGGAAAAGCCGTCCAAGCCAGGCGATGCTGCAGGCAAATAAAACTTACGCTTTAGAAACCAAACAAGACCGGAAGGAATCTTTGCGATTCCCCCGGTCTTTTCATTTGCTGGCAGCACAGGATCATTTTGCCCAATCGTTAAACGAATTGTGAATTTTTCTTTTACCCCCTTTACAAAATGTAAAATCGGAGTAAATTTTATAGTATAAGCTTTCTCTTAACGAGACGTGGCTCAGCTTGGTAGAGCGCTTGCTTCGGGAGCAAGAGGTCGCAGGTTCAAATCCTGTCGTCTCGATCCTTTATACAATCAACGGTTGCGGGGTGTCTGACCGCAGCTTTTTTGTGTTCAAAAACACCCAATGTCTACTTATCAAAATCCTATCCGTCAAAAGATCATCGGCCGCTTTTCGTGGTAAGCCCTTCTCCCCTTTTCCCCTTCGTCAATGTAATCTCCTTACGAACGATGACCCTCTGTTTTCTACTGTACCAAACTCTCCAAATCCGGCTGCAATTTGGTCCGCAAAGCATACAGCATGATTGCCCCAACCAGGAACGCGACGGCATCCGCGATGACGAGCGACCAGACTACTCCGTGGAAGCCGTTCATTCGATTGGCGATATAGAGTACAGGAATCAGAGTAACTCCTTGAATAATTGACATAATAAACGCAGCGGTTCCTTGTGCGGTCGCTTGGAAGATCCCCGTAAACAACGTGGTCATGCCTGTAATGAACAAGGATAAGAACGTCACATGCAGGATATAGCTGCCCATTTCGATTAATTGCGGATCATTCGTAAATAAACCAATTAAGTGGTCGGAAATCAAATAAACGATGATGCCGAACGCGACGGCTAACGCTACAATCGTTTTGATCGTAAATCCGATCGTTTGCTTCATACGCAATTTATTCGCTGTAAAAGAGAAAGCAATCAATGGCACGACTCCCTCACATAAACCCATCAGAATAAACTCGGGAAACTGTAATAAACGCGATGAAATTCCGTAAGCTGCAACGGCCGGATCCCCATATTCTACAAGAAAACGATTAAAGATGAGCGACATGGCCCCCAAAAAAATACTCATGATAAAGACGGGAACTCCAATTTTGATGACATTGCTCAAAATCTCTTTGGACGCCTTAAACCATTTAACGGAGATGGTTAGAAATGAGCTCTTGTATCCCATCTGGTAGGCGTAGAATACGCTGGCGACCAGGTTGGAAACGACCGTAGCGGATGCCACGCCGATCACGTCCCAATGGAAAACGAAGATGACCAGCGCATCGAGAATAATATTCACGACAACACTCAGAATCATACCCATCATCGACGTCATTGCCGCACCCTCCGAGCGTACGATGTTTTCCAGTGTGAAAAATAAGATGACGAATGGTGAACCAATAAGCATCATCGTGACATAGTCCTTCGTAAAGCCGAAGGAGTCGGGCGTTGCCCCCAATCCATGGACAATGGGATCAATCAGCGGGATACCTACGGCCATCACGATAAGACCAATAACTAAACTGCTGTAAAAAGCGAATGAAGACACATGCTTGACATCATCCAATTTTTTCTCTCCCAGCAAACGGGAAATGAAGGTACCGCCCCCGATGCCAATCAAGTTGCCCAGTGCCATGATGATGGCGAACAACGGCAAGGTTAACGCGAGAGCGGTTAACATCGCCGTATTGTGGAGTGTGCCAAGGAAATAGGCATTCAATATGGAATAGATGACACTCATTGACGTGCCCAGCATCATCGGTACAGCGAAATGAGCTACGGCTTTGGCGACCGGTGCCTTTTCAAAGTAATAAAGGTTTTCCGTATCCATGCGGGTCCCTGCTTTCTATATTGTTTTAGGTCAACCGTCTAACAGTGCAGATTTTATCTTACAGTGTTAGTTTGAACCTTACAGTGTTAGATGATATCATGGTCTTATGAACATGTAAAGCATAAACTTACACTGTTAGGTAAAAGGATGGATTCCCGATGAAAAAACAGCAGCCTCAGATTTCGGAGGATCGGATTTTGGAAGCCTCATGGGAGCTTCTTGGCGAGGAAGGTATCGAAAAGTTCAGCATGAGACGATTGGCCGACCGGCTGGGGATACAGGCTCCCTCGATATACTGGTACTTCAAGAGCAAACAAAATCTCTACCAGCGTCTGGCCAACCAGGTATCGAAAATCATTCTGGAGGAGTACCACGCCGAGGGAGATTGGAAGGAGCAGCTGAAGGGGCTAGCGGTAACGGTGCGAAGCGTGCTCGGCCGGTATCCCTGCTCCACACAGCTCATGATGTTGACGCTGCCCCACGAACCGGACATCATCCGGTTCACCAACCGGATGCTGCTCTGCGTGGAATCGACGCCGCTCGAGCAGGAGCAGAAAATGCAAGTGGTTCTTACGCTTATGAATTATATTTTCAACTTCGTTCTGGACGATTACGAGCACCAGCGCAATGTCTCCGCGATTGTTAAGGAGCACGGAGAAGGAGCGCTTCCGGGTGAGGAGATGATTCGCCTGCTGGACTCCATGAGCGAGACGGATGCCGGACTGTTCCGGAGGATGTTCACGAACGGGCTGTTCGAGCTGATGGGGACAGACAAGGCGTTCGAGTTCGGACTGAAGCTGATTCTGCTCGGGATTGAGCAGGTGATCCAGGAGCAGGAGAAATAGAACGCAAAAAACCGCCCATCCGGTTATCGGATGGGCGGTTTCAATAGGGTTACCGTTTACATCGTAAAGACTGCTTTCTCAGGAGGGATTCTCCTGAAGGGAGTTATCTTTTTTACTATGAATCACCCTGCCTCTGTACAGAGTAACGATTGCTGAAACAATAGCCAGGATGACAAACAGACCTCCGATCCAGGCATTGGCCGTAACCTCATAACGGCTGATCACCACGCCGCCGATGACAGATCCCGCAGCTACGCCGAGATGCAGCGAGGAGGTATTTAGAGAGAGTTGGATGTCCGCCGACTTTGGTGCAAGCCGCACCAAATAGCTTTGAATAGCCGGACTTGGCGCCATGTTAAACGCACACCAGACGATGACGACGGGCAGCAAGCGCAGCATGGAGGCAGCTGCCCAGGGCAGAAGCAGGATTGCCATGGCGTGGAGCAGCAGCGTGACGATCATTGTCCGGGCTGCCCCAAAGCGGTCGGCCGCCCACCCTCCAATCCACCCCCCTGCAATGCCGGCGAGCCCATAAACCAGCAAGACGAAGCTGATTTGACCGGGAGACAGGTTCAACATGGTCTGTAAAAACGGCGTGATATAGGCATAGATCGTAAACTGGCCCGTCATTTGCAGAATGGAGACGAGATGGGCGAACACAATTTTAGAATTTCCCAACGTACGCAGCTGTTCCCGCATCGGAAGCTTAGGCGGAGACGCCGCTTGGGGCAGAAATTTCATGATGCATAGCGTCACAATTAACGAAAGTACGCCAATAAAAGCAAAGGTTGCCCGCCAGCCCCAAGCCTCGCCGATCAATGTCCCCAGCGGAACGCCGAGCACGAGGGCGCCGCTGATCCCCATAAAGATCATTCCAATCGCACGCCCTTTTGCTTCAGGTGTCACAATCCCCGAAGCCAGGGTGATCGACAGAACGACAACAATGGAGCAGCTTGCCGCCAGAATAACCCTGGATAGCAACAGCATCGTAAAACTCGGACTTAACATAGACATGATATTTCCAGCCGTAAACACCAGCATGGCAATGACCAGCAGCCTTCGGCGCTCAACCTTCGTAGTTAAAGCGATCAAGACGGGGGATCCTAAGGCGAAAACCAGAGAATACACCGAAACCAGTTGGCCGGCCACACCGACGGAAACGCGCAGATCCCGGGCGATCATATCCAAAATCCCGGCAATGACCAGTTCAACTGAGCCTACTGTAAAGGCAGCCAGCGCCAAAATGAAAATGCGCTTATCCATTCCTCTTCCTCTCCTTTCTTTCAACCTGATTATGAACCAGCCGAAAAAAGCAGAGGTAGTCTAAAAATCGCAAATGATTGCCTGATTCTCTCAAAACGATTCATCGCTGGACCCAACAGGGCTTATAATGGACCTAGATAAGGAGGGGAAAACAATTCATGCGGGATTTATCCAACCACGCCAATTCCTTGGTTTCGTATCAGAAGGAATTGTCCCTATTGATGGAAAGACATACGGACGGAGACGGCATTCACGAGACGCTCATCCCTTCCCTTTCCCTGATTCGCAGTTCGAAAACGACGTTCCCTTCGTTTTCGGTCCATGAACCGGAGCTGTGCATCGTCTCCCAAGGTTCGAAAGTGGTCATGCTTGCAGACGAGAGCTTTACGTATGGGCCGTCCAGCTATCTGGTCATCTCCCTGGATTTGCCCGTCTCCGCACAGATTATTGAAGCAACGCCTGATGTGCCTTATTTGTGCTTCAGGCTTAAACTTAACCTAAAAGATGCGTTGGACTTAGTAAACGAGGCGAAACCGGCATCCCGGAAGAAGCTCCGTTCGAAACGGGGGTTATTCGTGGAACAATCGACTGCTCCTCTGCTGGACGCGGCTGTCAGGCTTGTCCGCCTACTCGACAACCCAGAGGATGTGCCGGTGCTAGCCCCGCTCATATTGCGCGAAATCTTATACCGGGTTTTGCAGGGAGAGCAAGGAGACGTATTAAGGCAAATGGCCTTGAGGGGAAGCAGCTCGAACCGGATTGCCGGGGTGGTAGAGCAGCTGAAGCGGGAGTACATGGAGCCGCTTCGAATCGATGAGCTGGCGGCCGCTGCCCATATGGCCCCCTCCTCCCTGCACCGTCATTTTAAGGAGGTCACGGCCATGAGCCCGCTGCAGTACCAAAAGCAGCTGCGGCTGCAGGAGGCCCGCCGTCTCTTGTTATCCGAATCTGCCGATGCAGCGGATGTTGCTTTTCGAGTCGGTTACGAAAGCCCGTCCCAATTCAGCCGCGAATACGCCCGGCTTTACGGCCTTCCGCCGATCAGCGACATCACGCGGCTTCGGGAGCAGTTAGGCCGGGTGCCCTGATCCAAGGGCCCCCGGCGGTCTGTAATCACAATCCTGAAGAGAATAAAAAAAAACGCCTATCGGCGTAAATAAACATAAAAATAGGATCATGCATTGCCTTTCAGCAATCACATGATCCTATCAACGATGCGGTCGAGAGGACTCGAACCTCCACGGGGGGTTAGCCCACACGGACCTGAACCGTGCGCGTCTGCCAATTCCGCCACGACCGCATATTCATTTGGTCACGTTCGAAATGTTTTTTTCTTAGCGACAAGATAGATCTTACCATGGATCCATTATCATCGTCAAGCGTTTCGCCAAACTTTTTTTATAAAGTTAAAAAACGGAGTTCCGGGACGAATCTGCCGGGTGATTCCCCGGTCTCTCTCGTTCCAAAACTCCGCCGTGTTTTGTTACCTTCTGACCTTCTTCCCTGCCTCAAGGGTCAGCTCTTCCCCCTTGTGGCGGATCTGCAGCGGTTCACCCTCCAGAAGTCCATATCCCGTCCCTCCCGCGTCGACAAGCACCTCCAGAAGCCGGCCCTGGTTCATGATCCGGAAGCGGTAGCTGTCCCACTGCCCCGGCAGCGCCGGCGCAAATTCCAGCATGCCGTCTACCAAGCGCATGCCCGCAAACCCGTATACGATGGACATCCAGGACCCGGCCATGGCCGCCGTGTGCAGCCCGTCCTTGGCATTCCGGTTGATGTCGTCCAGATCCATACGCACCGTCCGGTCGAAATAAGCATACGCTTCTTCGAGTTCGCCGATCTCGGCCGAGACGATGCTGTGAATGCACGGCGACAGTGAGGAATCATGCGTCGTCAAAGGCTCATAGTAGCGGTAGTTCCGGACTTTCTCCTCCATCGTGAACCGTTCGCCGAGCAGGAACAGCGCCAGCACCAGATCGGCCTGCTTCAGCACCTGGTGGCGGTAGATGACGAGCGGATGAAAATGCAGGAGCAGCGGGTACTTGTCGGCCGGCGTGTTCTGAAAATCCCATTTAGCCTTCATCAGGAACGTATCGTCCTGCGCATAGATGCCGAGTTCGGCATCATACGGCACGAACATGTTCTCCGCGGCCCTGCCCCAAAGCGCGATTTCCTCGTCCGTCAGGCCGATCGCCGCCCGCAGGCGCTGATCTTCCGCCGGATGTGATTCCGCCAGCCAGCCGGCCAACTGCACCGCGTAGCGCAGCTGATCCTGCACCATAAGGTTCGTATAGGCGTTATTGTTGACGATGGCCGTATACTCGTCAGGTCCGGTCACGCCGTCGATGCAGAACTTTCCGTCGCGGGCAGGGTTGAAGTGTCCAAGGTCCAGCCAGAACCTCGACGTCTCAAACAATATTTCGGCTCCCTCATTCAGCAGAAAATCGGAATCTCCGGTGGCGGACACATACTGCTTGATCCCGTAGGCAATGTCCGCGTTGATGTGAGCCTGGGCCGTACCGGCGGGATAATACGACGAGTTCTCTTCCCCGTCGATGGTCCGCCAAGGGAACAAAGCTCCCTTCTGCGACATGACCCGGGCCCGTTCGCGGGCTTTGTCCAGCGTGGCGTAGCGGAAATGCAGCAGCGCCCTGGCAATATCCGGCCGGGTATAGGTGAAGAATGGCAGCATGTACATTTCCGTATCCCAGAAGTAATGGCCTTCATATCCTTCGCCTGTGAGACCCTTGGCGCCGATGTTGGTCACGCCGTCCCGGCCGACGGACTGCAGCAGCTGAAACGCATTGAAGCGGATGCCCTGCTGCAATGCAGGGTCGCCGGCGATTTCCACGTCGGCGGTTTTCCAGAACTTTTCGAGAAAAGACTGCTGCTCTTGGGCAAGCACCTCAAACCCCGACTGCCGAGCCATCCGCTGAACCTCTTCAGCACCGAGAAGCAGCTCCCCTTCGGCATAATCCTTGGACGTATGGTACGTGACGTATTTGGTGAGGGCTGCGCTCTCCCCCTGCCGGAGTGATACGGTAAATTCGGATGCCGCATACTCGTTCTCCGACCACGCCGACGTCTGGGAGGGCTGATTCGTCTGCAGATCATGGCTCATGGCCGTCAGCAGCACAAATCCCGAATGCCGGGTACGCTGTCTCATCCAGGACAGCTCTCCGTCACGGCCCGTATCTTCGAGCAGCAAGCTCGGCTCAGCCTTGGCGGTGCCCAGACGGGGATCGCCGTTGTTGTTCTGCGATGCGATCTTACCGTCCAGCGCGGAGGTCAGGCTGATGGCCCCGCTGAAATTCAGGGCGGTGACTTCATAATGGATCGCCGCCAAATGCTTGTGCTGGAGGGCGGCGAACCGTCGGATCTGGATCCGGGCACGCTGCCCGCCGGGTGCTTCCCACTCGATCTCGCGCGTCAGCATCCCCTTTTTCATGTCCAGCTCCCGCCGGTAGTCGTGGACGACGCCGCTGTTCAGATGGAACAGCTGGCCCTCGAGCCGCAGCTCCACCCGCTGCGCGTTGGTCACGTTCAGCATCGCGTGATTCCGCTCCGGATACCCGTACGCCCCTTCGGGATACACGATCGGCTCAGAGTCATAGAACCCGTTCAGATAGTTGCCGGTGACGGAGGTGCCCAACATGCCATAAAAGCCTTCCTCGAAATTGCCGCGCATGCCGATATATCCGTTGCCGATGGCAAACAGGCTTTCGCTGCGCTGGTTGTTTGCCTCGTCATACGTTTCCTCGGACAGACTCCATGCCTCATAAGGGTACAGCGGCTGCGGCCTCACATACGTTTCCATTCTCATCTTCGACTTCAGCTCCTTACGCCGCAAGGGCTTCATTATATGTTCATGTTACCCAGCGGTACCGTTAACCTTTCACCGATCCGCCCATCAGTCCTCTGACGAAGTACTTCTGGAGCAGGAAGAAGATCGCAAGCGGCATCAGCATCGAGATGAAGGCGGCGGACGTCAGCAGGTGCCAGTCGTTGCCGCGGGAGCCGACCAGATCGGCGATTTTCATCGACATGACCTGCACTTCCGGCTGGTTGCCGATAAAGATCAGCGAGACGAGGTAGTCGTTCCATACCCACAGAAACTGGAAGATGCCGATGGAAGCAAGCGCCGGGACCGACAAGGGCAGGATCAGGCGGCTGAAAATCGTGAAGTGGGTAGCCCCGTCCATAAAGGCCGATTCGAACAAGTCTTTTGGCAGCTGGCTGATGAAGTTGTACATAAAGTACGTAACCAGCGGCAAGCCGAACGCCGTATGCGCCAGCCAGATGCCGAGGTAGCTGCCGTTCAGGCCGAGCGAAGTATAATCCTTCAGCACGGGGATCAGCGCCACCTGAATCGGAATGACCAGCATCGCGATAATGACGACGAACAGCGTCCTGCGCCCCGGAAACCGCAGCCAAGCGAAGGCGTAGGCGGCGAAGGAAGCGATCAGGACCGGAATGACCGTCGCCGGAACCGCAATCGTCAGCGTGTTCCAGAACGCCTGGGATAAGCCGGTTCCCTTCTCCTTCGACTCGCTGCCGTCTGCATTTTTGATCGTATATTCCTTGCCTGTGATCACGTTTTTATAGTTATCGAGCGTCAGTTTGGGCGAGCCGACCCAGCCCTGATCCTGCACGCTGATTTCGCGCGCGCGGCGGTTTTCCCAGGTCAGCCGCTTTCCGTCCTGCATGACGCCGCTCTTAAGCTGGTCGTCCGTATACGTCTGGCCGTTCACTTCGATCGGCCCGCGCAGGTCGACATCCTTGGACAGCTGAATCGTGTCCTTCGTTTTCCATTCCTGGTGAGGGAATACCTTCCACCATCCGGTCTCCAAAATATCCGCAGCCGGACGGAAGGACGAAATCAGCAGCCCCAGCGTCGGCAGCAGCCATACGAAACAGATGATACCGAGCACGATGTTGACGATCCACTTTTTGCTTCTTCTTTTCTTTTTGCCTGCCATGTCAGAATCCCCCCTGCTTGCGGAACTGGCGCAAATTGATGATGATGACCGGCAGGACGGCGATCAGGAGCACGATGGCCAGCGTTGAGCCGTAGCCGAAGTTCCGGTACATGAAGAACTGCCGGTAGAACTGGGTCGCCACCACTTCCGTGCCGTACTGTCCGCCCGTCATGACCATGACCACATCGAAAATTTTCAGGGTAAACACGATGATCGTCGTCGTAACGGTCAGAATCGTCGTCGAGATAAACGGAATGATGATGCGGAAGAAAATGCGGATTTCGCCGGCTCCGTCGACGCGGGAGGCTTCCAGAATATCGTCCGGCACGCCCTTGATGGCCGCCGAGAAGATGACCATGGCGAAGCCCGTCTGCATCCAGATCAGGATGATAATCAGGAAGAAGTTGTTCCACGGCTGGAGCATGCTGACCCAAGCCTGGGGCTCACCGCCGAGCGCCATGACGATGGCGTTCAGGAGGCCGATCTGCTCGTCTCCCGGCTGGTAATAGTACACAAACTTCCAGATGACGCCGGCCGCCACGAAGGAAATGGCCATCGGCATAAAAATGATCGATTTTGCGATCCGCTCATAACTGCTCCGGTCTGCAAGAATGGCAATCAGCAGCCCAAAGGCGACACACGCCAGTGTTCCGACGAAAACCCACAGCAGGTTGTTGCGCAGCGCGGTCGCGAGCAGCCGGTCGCTGAAAATGGCGATATAGTTGCCCAGACCGACGAACTTATCAGAAGACGCATTGAAAAAGCTCAGGTACAGCGTACGCAGCGCCGGCAGCACGAGCAGCCAGCCCAGCACCAGAACCGCCGGCCCGATAAACACATACGGGAGCACGCTGCGGCTGATCCGGTCGGGAAACTTCTCCACCGCCCAGGTAAACGTATAGTAAATCAAGTAAACGCCCAGAACGCCCCATAGAACGGCTAGCACTGCGGTAAGCAGCGGGTTCAGGGACGAATCCCGGAAAAAGATGAAAATCACGCCGTTGACGGCGATATTGGCGATCAGGACGCCCAGAAAGATGAGCAGCGCCTTGATGCTGAATCCCGGTTTCGTTTGCGTATTCATAGGTATCCTCCTAAACAGACGACTTCATGAGTAGATCAAACGCGGGGAGGAAAAAGAGAGGCCGACGGATCGCTAAACCCGATCAGCCTCTTTGGTTGCCCCATCCCTGCCTCTCCGCTGCCAAAAAGCTAAGCAGCTGCGGTTAGTTGTTCCAGCCGGCCTGAATTTGCTTCAGCGCCTCATCCAGCGTCGCGGTGCCGCTGACATAGTCGGTCATGCCCTTCCAGAACGTGCCGGCGCCCACTTTGCCCGGCATCAGGTCGGAACCGTCAAAGCGGAGGGTCGTCGCATCCTGGACCAGCTTCGCCATGCGGCGGTCGGACTCGGATGTGTACCAGTCGAGCGAAGCGTCGTTCATCGGAGCGATCACGCCGCCGGACTGCACCCACGACTTGATCGATTCGCCGGTCGTGAAGAACTCCATCACCGCGCGGACTTCCGGACGGTCGTTGAACATGGCATAGATGTCTCCGGCCACAAGCACCGGTTTGCCGTATTTCGAATCGATCGGCGGCAGGTAGAACCAGTCGTAGTCCTGGTCGACCTTAGCCGTTTCAGGGAAGAAGCTGGTAATAAAGTTGCCTGTCAGGTTGAACCAGGCTTTCGGAGGATTCTCGAACATCGGTTTCGGCGCATCGCCGAAAGCGGTCGTCACGATCGATTTGGTGCCGCCATACACATAGTCCTTGTTCATCCAGATTTTGGACATGAGCTCAAACGCGTTTTTCACTTCAGGCGAGGTGAAAGGCAGCTCACCTTTGACCCATTTGTCGTAGTTTTCAGGTGTTGTCGTGCGCAGCATAATGTTTTCGATCCAGTCGGTTCCCGGCCAGCCGGTAGCCGCGCCGCTCTCGATGCCGATCGTCCATGCCGGGTCGCCGTCCTTGGCGATCTGCTCGGTCAGAGCCATCATTTCGTCCCAAGTTTCCGGAACTTTGTAGCCGGCTTCCTCAAACTGCTTTTTCGGATACCAGACCAAGCTCTTCACGTTGCTGCGGTTCCAGATGCCAGCCATAATTTTGCCGTCCTTGCCATCCATCGTCCCCATGTCGAGCCAGCTTTGATTGTAGTTCTTCTTCAGTTTCTCCTGGTCAAGAACTTTGGTCAGATCCACCACTTTGCCGGTCTTGGCGATCGAGGCCAGCAGGCCTGGCTGCGGGAAGTCGGCGATATCCGGCGCGTTGCCGCCGTCCACGCGGACGTTGATGGTCGCCTCGAACTCCTTGGAGCCTTCATATTGAATATCGATGCCCGTTTTATCCTCAAAGTCTTTGATGCTGGACTCGAATTTCTTCTGGTCCGCATCCACAAACGGCCCGAACATCGTCACTTTGGTGCCTTTATATTTGCCCTGAAGCGCCTCCTCCAGCGGCGAACCCGGTGTGGCCGCAGGCTCGTTTGCCGTCGCTGTCGAACCTCCGTTGTTAGACGCCGTACCGGCAGGTTCTGCCGAAGGTCCTGCATCCTTGCTGCTTCCGCAGGCGCTCATCACCATTGTAAACGACAGTCCCAGCACCATCAGCAGCGATAGTTTGGGCTTTGATGTTTTTTTCATTTTGGAACATCCCCTTTTCTTCATTTAGAAAACGATTCATGATTCCTGATTCAGGTTACGGATGCCATCACGGGTTCATAGCTTAGCGGCCGCTCACCCCCTTCACAGAATTGAATTCGGCGCCCTCCTGAAACATCCAGCTCATACACCAATGAACATATTGGCCAAATACAACGCTTACATGAATTCGGGAGGAAATCTCCCTCTGAAAAGCTTTTCAATATCGTGTAAAAAAAAGATCTATCGACGTGTCTTCACAGCAGACAGACCGCTTTTAGCGGAAGTTTATCGCGAGATCTGGAAGCGGACGCTCCAAAGCTTTTACTTTCTGATCTCTAAAAAAAAGATCTGCTTATCTCTGGCGGGATGACTCCCTTACGATCAGCTTATGCTTCATCATCTCCTTTGGGACCTTCACACTGCCTGTCGTAAGCAGTTCATGAAGCTTCTCCGCTGCGCGGTATCCGAGCTCGTAAATCGGCTGGGCCACCGTCGTCAGCTTCGGAATGAACATATTCGCCATCCGCAGATTGTCGAACCCGACGACCGACACCTGACCCGGCACGAGAATATTCCGGTCCTTCAGATACGAGATCGTCCCCATGGCGAATTCGTCCGCCACGCAGAATACAGCCGTAATGTCCGGATGGGCGGAAAAAAGCTCGTGCGTCGCATGATAAGCCTGCTCGAACCGATGTTCCGCGTACGCCACCTTTTCGATGTTGTGGGTAAGCCCGCCTTCCTTCATGGCCCGGATGAAGCCTTCATACCGCGGCGGCCCCGATACCGAGTTCACATGGTTGAAGCCGATCATACCGATCTCCCGGTGGCCCAGCTCAATGAGGAACTTCACGGCCTCATAGGCGGCCTCCTCGTCGTCGACCTCGACGCTCGGTACCTCGAATTCGTCCGAATGCGAGGACAGCAGCACGAACGGGATGCGGCATGCGGTGAGCTTCTCATAGTACTCCGGATACAGGATATCGCTGGCGAAGACGATGCCGTCCACCTGCTTCTCGCGGAAGGCGTCGATGTACGACAGCAGACGGTCCTTGTCGCGGTCGGTGTTGCAGATCATCAAGCTGTATCCGAGTTTGACGCAGGCGTCCTGCATCCCCCGGATGATCCCAGCAAAGTACATGTTCTCGATATCCGGGATGAGGAGCCCGAGGGTAAAGGACTTTCTGTAGATCAGTCCCCTGGCAAAGGCATTCGGCTGATACTGGAGCTTCTCGATCGCTTCGAGTACGCGTGAGCGCTTGGCCTCCACCACCGATTCGGGCGAGTTCATGACCCGCGAGACCGTACTGATGGAGACACCGGCCATCTTAGCAACATCTCTGATTGTTGGTTTCATGTAGGCAACTTCCTTTTTAAGAAAACCTTTTCAAGGCGATTATAGCAAGGGTATTTCGAGTTGGCAATAACTTTTTTAAGCGCTTACAATTACCTTTTTATGCCGAAACGTTTTTACTCATTTAAGGTGCCTATAGCTGCATAGGGAAAGGTTCTTCGTTCTCTCAGCAAAAAAAGCCCCATCAGGGCTTTTAGGTAATGCGCCAAACGTCTGCGGTATCCAGCATTCGAACCAAACCGATTCTCTATGTCAGGACACCGTTGCTCTGCGAAGCAGGACGTAAGACAGCAGCGCGTAGATCACCGTCAAAGGAATCATCCACAGGAACAGGTCCATATAATGCGCTCCGATCCAGCGGAAGAAGTCCAGCCAGAGTCCGTAGTACGTCATCGCGAAACTGCAGATGCTGGAGAGGACAATCAAGGCGATGAAGAAAACGAACATGCCGGTGCGCCCAAACCGTCGATGAATGCTCGAGATGACAAAGCCCATAAAAAACATGTGGATCATCACGATAAAATAAATGCCGAGCCTGCCCAGAGGGGATACTTCTTTCAGAAACGGCAGGTGAAAATAATGAAGCTGCACTCCCCAGGCATTCGTGAATTGTTCGATCATGCCCAGCGCGAATAGAAGCACGGAAGAAACCGCACTGACCAGCAGCGCCATCGCGGAGGTTCCCACGAAGTAATCGGTCCTTCTTATATTAAGCCCTAGCGCAAACGGGAACGTCTGCGCCTGCACGATCAGGATCGCGACGAACATATACACGTAAATGGTGACGACCCCACCTGAATTGATCGGCTCTTCTCCCCTGGTCAGAATGCCGATCACCAAATTCACGGCAAAGCTGAACAGCATGACCACCCAAGGTACGTACATCCATACCCACTTATCCCGCCAATGGATTTTCATGACGCCTGCAGTTCGGTTCATTGAAATTCCGCCACCTTTCCGTTTGACTTGCTTTGGGTTAAATGCACGATCAGCTGCTGCATCGATATCGGAATCATCTCCAGCCCCTGCGCTTCTGCCCGGCGTTTGTCCCCGGGGTCCAGACGCTCAAGCAGCGTTACCGACATCATGCCTCCGATCGATTCCTGATGAATCGTATTCTTGCCGGCCGTAAACGATTCGACTGCCGCCCTAGGGCCAAGAACCGTATACGCCTTGCCGCGGAGATCTTCCGCTTCCTCGTCGATCAGGAGCCGGCCTTGATCAATCACAAGCACATGCTCCAGCATATTGCTGACTTCGTCGATCAAGTGCGTGGACAGCATAATCGTTCGCGGATTCTCCGCATAGTCCTGCATCAATCGTTCGTAGAACAGGCTGCGAGCAACGGCATCCAGCCCCAGGTAAGGCTCGTCAAAAATCGTCAGCGGCGCCCGGCTCGCCAGCCCGATGATAATGCCGACGGAGGACAGCATCCCTCTCGACAGCTTCTTCATTCTCCGCTTCAGCGGCAGCCGGAAATCCTCGAGCAGCTGTGCGGCAAGATCCCGGTCCCAGTTCGGGTAAATGGAAGCCGCCACCTTCAGCACATCGAGCACGCGGTAGCTGTCCGGATATCTCTGACTTTCCTTGATGAAGCAGAGCTGGCTCAGCACGCGGTTGTTCTCATACGGGTTCTCCCCGAACACTTTCAGCTCGCCGCTTGACGGAAACAGCTGGGCGGTAAGCATATGCATAATCGTCGTTTTGCCAGCACCATTTCTGCCCAGCAGGCCGTAGATTTTTCCTTCCTCCACCGCAAAGGTAACATCCTTCACTGCGGCGTCCCGACCATATTCCTTGGTAAGCCGGTTGACTTCGACAATCCGGTTCATGACCACTCATCCTCTCTCCGCACCATATCGGTTAACTGTTCTATCGTGATACCAAGCTTCTTCGCTTCATGGATCATCGTGATGACGTATTGCTCGTAAAACTGTTCCTTCCTCTTCTCGACAAGCTTCTCCTTCGCCCCTGTCGCTACGAACATGCCGATCCCCCTCTTCTTATACAAAATCCCCTGGTCCACCAGCAGATTGACTCCCTTTGCGGCTGTCGCCGGGTTGATTTGATAAAAGGATGCGAACTGGTTTGTGGACGGGACCTGGGATTCTTCCGGCAGCCCGCCTCCAATGATGTCATCTTCGATCTTTTCTGCGATTTGCATAAAGATCGGACGGCCGTCATCGATTATCGGCCCCATATCTTCACCACCTAACTGGTTAATTACTCTAGTAACTAACCTCACTATATGAGATTACCCTGTTCCTTGTCAACGGGCGAATCCATATTTTACAAAAAAATAAGACCGCCTTCCGTCTGGTTTTCCCAGGCCGATTGGGCGGTCTTATTCCTTACTTGATTTTTTTACCATTGTCACTTCGCAGTCCCGGTTCAGGACTTCGCCATCCCTGTGTAGACCAGAATTGCGTCCCGCAGAAACTCCGCCGCTCCCGGCTGCTTCGCATCATAGTAAGCCTTGAAGCGCTCGTCGTCCACATACATTTGGGCCAGCCCGGCATGCGCCTCTTTGCTGTAATCGCTCCAGTAGTACGTCAGCCACTGCTTGTGGAGGTCAGCCGTCTTCTGGGCGAGCTCACCGGCAGGATCCCCCGTTTGATAAGCCTGCCCAAGCGTGGACAGCACCTCATCGGCCAGGCGGGACACCTCTTCATACTGCTCCTTGGTCATGTTTTTCACCTTGGCGTTGGAACGCTCAATGGCCGCATCCCCGTACTTCTCACGGATTTCCTTGCCGTACTTCTGTTCGTTATCGTCAATGAGTTGTTGTTTGAAGCCTTCAAATTTCTGCTGATCCGTCATGTTCGTTCTCCCTTCCTGATACTGGATCGTCCGTTCCACGTTGGCAATCAGCCGGTCCAGCTGCCTGCGTTTGTCAAGAAGCTTCTCACGATGTTCCTTCAGAGCTTCGCTGCTGTTAAAAGAAGGTGAGGACATCAGCTCCTTGATGCGGTCCAGGCTTACGTCCAGCTCTCTGAAAAATAAAATTTGCTGCAGCCTGTTCACCTCATCCTCTCCATAAATCCGGTACCCTGACGAATTGATCCTAGCCGGCTTAAGAAGACCGATTTCATCATAGTACCTCAGGGTCCGGGTGCTGACGCCCGCGAGCCTTCCCAGCTTCTGCACGGTGTATTCCATGGGGTCACCTCCTGACGGTTTCACTGTACACTTTTACGTAACGTCAATGTCAAACCTATTTTGTACACAACAAAAAGGGCTTACCAGGCCGACCCTCAGACGAAAGCCATGCCGTGCAGCCCTTGAAGTAACATTTGACCTATTGCTTTGTTCGGTTACTCCGCTGAAGCCGGGTTCCGCCCGCCCCATTTATCCACCCATCGCTCCATTTCCTTTAAGGCGAGCTGAAAATCGGCGCCCTTCTCCGTCAGCGAATATTCGACGGTCACCGGGACCGTGGGGAACACCTCGCGGTTGACAAGTCCCATCCGTTCGAGATGCCGGAGCGTATCCGTCAGCGACTGGGTTTTGATCACGGACGCATTGCGCTGAAGCTGATTAAACCGCTGCGGGCCCTTCAGCAGTTCATCCAGTACGAGGAACGCCCATTTGGTCTTCAGGATTTGCAAAACCTCGCAAATTTTCGAGCCCGACTCTTCGGGATCATATTTCAAAGCATGATCTTCCAAGCGCTTCACCTCCCTCATGTTCGAGAAAAAAAGTACCGACGTTATCCCGCCTGGCCGGCAGGATGCTGCCCTGAATATATAGCTTCAGAATGCCCGTGTCAATGAGCAGATGGTACGCTTGCCGGATTCCTACGGCCGATCATAAAGCTCGCCCAGTGCCGCAAAGGAAGCCTTCGTGTCCCACGGCATCCCGGGATAGGCCGCCCCTGTCCGCCCGTCCTCAAACGTGCGCACGACACTGTAGCTCGCCGTATCCAAATTAAAGGCCGGCTCTTCGTCATACGGATAGCTTGGCATGGCAAACGTAAACCAAAAGGCTCCATCCACTCCTTCTTCCTGAAAAATATCGAAAAGCTCCCTCATGTACCGGACCTGCACCTGTTCGTCCCTCACGATGCCCTCCCCCAGCCGCTTGGGCGAATGTCCATGATCTACGACGTTCCAGCCAAAACCTCCCCGGTCCTGCGCCCCTTCGTAGGTGCAGCATCCGAATTCCGTGATGACCACAGGTTTCCCGTGCTTGAAATAGGCGCGCAGCTGCTCCCGGTAGCGCTTATCGTTATACGCATCGCGGTAATGATCGGCCGAAACGATGTCAAAGGGACCCCAATTCACATTTTCCCACGTACCGGAAGCATAGGTGACTTGCCCGTGGAAATGCTCCCGGATCACGTTTACGGCTTTGCTGAGAAAAGTGTTCAGGCGCTTATGAAAAGATCCCTTTCGAATAGTGTGTTTGAGCAGCCGCCAAGGGCTCATCAGCACCCTGATCCGGTCGAAGGACGTAGCTCCTTCCAATATCCCTTTCATGAACAGGCTCAGCTCGCATCCGGCCACAAACACGACGTCCGCTCTTTTTCGCCGCAGCGTCTCCGCCGCGATTGCACATTCCCTGTAGTACTCGAGCATCGCTTGTTCTTCCTCATCGATCATAGCCGGGGAGAACCACACCTCAAGCCCCTGATGGAGAGCGTATTCCGAAGCGGCCACCAGCCTGTCCACATCCCTGCCCGAAATTCGGATACTGGTGCAGTGCAGTTCGCTCTGGATGATCTCCATTTCCTTCCGGACGGTCTCCGGATCAAAAAGTTCTCTTGAGGAGGGCTGATCCGGTCCGCGGGTGTACGTTCCGACATCATAGTTGATTCCCCTCCGGCGAGGACCGCCGCCCTTGCGATTTATTGAATTATTGGTCATGCTGCGGGTCATTAGGGTTCCTCCTCTGTCTCGTTTTTAATTAATATTTATTTACTATTACTGTTGATATTTTGCGTTAATACGTGAATAATATAAATAAATATTTACTACCTGTCAAATGGATAGGGATGAAGGAGAACACGCCATGAATTCAGACAACTCCAGGCTTGCCGCAGCTTATATTCAGCTGATCCCGCTGCTTCACCGCGGCTTTGACATGCCTTCGGCGCGGCAATTGATGCCTGAGCTGACGCATCTGCAGTACCACGTGCTCGAAGCCTTATATCACCAACCGGATTGTTATTCGATGAGCCTTCTGGCCAAACATTTGCATATATCCAAGCAGCAGCTTACGCCTCTGATCGCCAAGCTTGAAGAAAAGGAGTGCCTCACCAAGCAGCCGGACCCTCAGGATAAGCGTCAGATCGGACTGTCCTTGACCGAGAAAGGCCGGCGAATCGTAAGCAGCCGGTGGGAGTCCTTCCACCACGAGCTGAGCCAGCAGCTGGACCGTCTTAGCGAGGAGGACCGAAGCGATCTCGGCTTCTGCCTTGAGAAGATGACCCGAATCCTGCACCGGTTGGATCCGGATACGGCTAAGGCGGATTAGCCCGGCCTGTCCGGCCGGGCTTGATCCGTTACTCGGGCCGGCTTGCGGGAGCGGATTCCCGCTGCCGGTACAGTGGGAGCACGGTCAGCAGGCCTATCAGCAGGCACAACCCTGCCAAGCTGTAGATAATTCCGAGCGGTAAGCGGCCGGCGAGCACGCCGGACAGGCTCATCATCAAGAGCATGGCACCCGTCATAAGCGGCGTGCGGATTCCGCTCACCCGTCCGATGTATTCGGGCTCCGTATGCTGCATGACGAGCGTTTGGTTACCGATGAATATCGCCGGCTGCAGCAGGGCAATAACGAACTGGGCCAGCATCGTGAGCCACAGCATACCGGACCATCCGGTGACGGCAATCCCGGCTGCATTGACGATCAGGCCGAGCATCAGCAGCGTCTGGGGAGCCATGCGGCCGGCCAGCGCAAACGCGGCGATCCCGCCGGCAATCTCCCCGGCGCCATACGGGATGGACAGCCATTTCAGGTGATCGGCGGGAAGACCGAGCTTGTCGGTCACAATGAAGACGCTTAGCGGCGAAATGAGGCCGATCCCCAGACCGACAGCCGCAAAACAGAGACTGAGCCGACCCAGTACGCGGTTTGAAGTGACATAACGGATGCCATCCTTCATCTCCCGGAATACTGAGGTTCCTTTTCTTCGGCCGCCCCCTTCGGACTTGGAATCGGCTGGAATCCATCCCAGCACGGCGGCGGACAGCAGAAAAACAGTCCCGGTCAAGCCCATGGAAACCCCGATGCCGAAGGTTTGGTACACCCATGTCCCCAGAACGGGGCCGAGCACCATAAACATGGCAAACATCGTCTGCAGCACGGACATCGCCGGCTGGATCAAGTCCGCTGCGGCCCGTTCTTGAAACAGCCTCATTCCTGATGGCTGCGACAATTGGGACAGCACGGCGGATACCAGCGTCGGGAAGAACACGGCTTCCCAGGCACCCGATTTCATGGCCGCAAGGACGATCCAGATGGAGACGGCGGCGAGCGCATCGCACCAGATCAGCGTTCTGCGCGGCGGCCACCGGTCGGCGAACACGCCTCCGATCAAGGCAAATACCAACATCGGAGCGTACTCGGCAACCGAGATCATAGAGACGGCGAAGGCGTCGCCGCCAGTCTTGTTAACCACATAGAGCAGCACCGCGAAGTTCCGGACCCAAATGCCGGTTTGCGTCAGCAGATTGGAAATGAGGACGATGCGAATCCATGGATGATGTAACAGCTTTAACGAAGCGAACATATTTTAGACTCCCTTCTTGGTTTGGATTTCATCATGTGCGTTTCGGATTCCATGATGCAGCCTCCTCCAAGGGGAGAGTCAATGACTCATTTTTTCGGGTTCCCTGCTTGACTCTGACCTTAGGGGAGGCTATACACTAACCGCGAAAGGAGGAAATGACCAGGTGTACACCGTGAAAGAAGTATCGGAGCTGTCGAATGTCACCATCAAGACGCTCCACCACTACCACAAGATCGGCCTCCTGATGCCGAGGGAGATTACTGAGGCGGGATATCGGTTATACGGCATGGAAGAACTGGAGCGTCTGCAGCACATTTTGTTCTATAGGGAGCTCGATTTTCCGCTGGAGCAAATCAAGCAGCTGCTGGAGGATCAGCCGGGCAGAGCCGAGATTTTGTCCGGTCAAAGGGAACTCCTCCTTGGCCGGATGAGCCGGCTCGAGCAGCTTGTCCATACGCTGGATGAGTCCATTCAACATACACGGGAGGGAAAAGCGATGAATACGAAGGATATGTTCCAAGGATTTCAGAGCGAAGAGGGATGGAAGGAAGCGTTGGCGGAGCAGAACCGCCATATCCAGGAGAATTACGGATACGACATGCTGGAAGAAAACCGGGTGGATCCGGTCGAGATGAACGAGCAGGCCGCGGAGGCGGTGCGCTTTATGAACGGAATGGCGCAGGCGCTGAAGGATGGCGTCAAATACGACGACGGGCAGATCCGGCAGCTGATCGCATCGCATCTGGAGGTTTTGAAGAAGCATGGACATGACACCGGACCGGACGCATTTGCCGCGCAGGCACGTTTTTTCCTGCAGGACGACTTTCACCGGAACATGCTAGAGTCCCAGCAAACCGGCCTGTCCTACTATCTGTGCACCGCAGCCGAGGCGTTTGCGCAGAACGCTTAACAGGCGTATCGGAAGCCATCAAGATCTAGTGTCATCAGGATCGAAGGACGCAAAAAGACGGATCAGCTGCAGCTGGTCCGTCTTTTTTCCTATTTCCAGGGTTTATTCTATGGAGGGGGCGATTGGAGAATTCCTGCTTCCCCCTTTGGTGCCGCTGACTTCGGCCAATTTTTCTTTAACGCTCCGAACCGGCCGAGCGCATCACCTGAACGTCTGCCATGACATGGCTGCCTTTATAAAAAGCATAAATCGTCGTGTTCCCTGCCCGCTTCCCGACCAGATTTCCTTCCGCATCGATATCCGCGATATCAGGGTTCTCGCTGCGGAACTTCGCCTGCTTGGTTACGTCGGTTTCCTTGCCGGTCAAGTAATCCAGCACCGTCAGACGGATATCGATCTGCGTGCCGGCGGCCAAAGAATACTCGTCCGAATCCAGTTGAAGCCGACCTTTGACCTTATCGAATTCGTCGCTGTCCTTAGGCAGCACCTGGACCTTGATCCTAGCGCTCAGTCCCTGGAATTCCGCAAGCAGATAGGTTTTCCCCCGCGAGACACCGATGACACGCCCGGAAGGGTCCGCCTCGGCAATGGACGCATCTTCGATGCTGTACACCGCCGCTGTGGACAGATCGCTGTGCGATCCATCCTCGTATACCGCCTCAAGCACGGAAGGAACGGTTTCCCCTTCTTTGAGCTTCAGTTCCTTTCCGGAAAAAGCAATGCTTGTCGGCTTGCGGTCACCTGCTGGCCCCTGCTCCTGAAAAGGGGCAACCTTAATGAGCTGGAACTTCGTCGTTTCCTCGCGCAGTACCGTGCCTGGAACGATGACGCCTCCGTCCGGACCGGCGGCACCGATGCCGTAGCGGGATAAAGCAGCCTCCTTGAACAAATGGCGGTTCAGAAGGTTACCGTCCCTGTCCACGGTCAGCACATCGTACTGGATTTTCCGGTTTGAAGGGCTTCCCGAATAGTGGCCCCCCAGCAGAGCGTATCCGTCGCCCAACGGAATCAAATTGTTAAACACCTCATAGTCCGAGCCCTCCGTTTTGAACGTCTTCTCCCACTGCGGCTCCCCGTTCAGATCCGTCTTCGTCAGAATCGTAATGCGCTGCTGGTCTACCACCCGCTGGCTGCCGATCAAATAACCGTCGTCACCCGCGGGGATGACCGCAAAAGCGCCCCGGTCCGTGTGGGGATCGCTGATCTGCTTAGACCAAACCTCCTGCCCATCCGCATTCAATTTGACGATCAGCAGCGCGTCCGGATCCCCTGCCTCGTATTCCGGAGTATTCACCGCGCCCACTGCGATCAGCCCGCCGTCGACCGCCGGAATCAAATCGTCAAAATACTGACTCTCCGCATAACGGTATTTGTTATACCACAGCTCCTTGCCCTGCCCATCGACCTTAAGCGCGTAAGCGGTCTCGTATCCCATCTTGGAGATGCCCTTGCCGCCGATAACGAAGCTTCCATCCTCCAGCTCCACCGCTGCCTTCGGTGTGCTGTAAATATAAGGATCATCCTGGGTCCGGTCCCACTTCAGACCGCCGTCGGCATCCAGTTTGGCCAGGTACATCTGACTGTAAGGTTCACCGGCCTGATTGGTGGATGTTCCGTACACGAGATACCCGCCGTCCCGGGTTTCAATCGCGGACAGCGCTTCATTGGTGCTCGAACCGCCGTAGGCCAATCTTTGCTCCCATTTCACTTCTCCCTCCGGGCTGAGCTTCATGATATACGCTTGTTGCTCATAATCGTCCCACTCCCCGGCTGGCACGACTTCCGTATAACTACCCAAAGCCAGATATCCGCCGTCCGAAGTGGGAAGAACGCCTTCACCGGCAGACCAGCTGCCGTATTCCCGCGACCATTCGATATGCGTCTGGCTGTCGCTTTCGGCGCGGGCCACCCCCGCCTTTCCGCCTGGCATCATAATCAACAATACCAACATCATGCTTGTAAATCGCAGTAAAAACCTGGACATATGCGCACCCCTCACGTCTCGTCTGATTAAATTCCATAATATTTCAATCTGCTCTAATTATGGGTTCAAATCATCCAGGTGGGTATCCCCCTAATCTCTTAAATCCCTGTGTCGTATGAACGGTTTTCCGTTCGCCGATCAAGGCGATCTGCAACCCTCTGGACCTAGTTCGATGGAATGAGCCCGCATATAGCGCCATTGCATTCGACATGAAAGTGTGCTAATAATTGTATGAACTATTTTACACGATGTAAACGAAATTCTCTAAAACAGGATTCGTTTACACTTGATATTGGGGAGGCAATCTGGCATGAGATTACAAGGTAAAGTGGCGATCATCACCGGGGCAGCAAACGGAATGGGTGCGGCGGAAGCGAAATTGTTTGCCAAAGAAGGCGCAAAGGTCGTCGCAACCGACTTAAACGAGGCGAAGCTCAATGAAATCGTTGCCGAAATTACCGCAAACGGCGGCGAAGCAGTGGCGCTGAAGCAGAACGTCACCTCGGAAGAGGAATGGAAGGCGATCGTTGCGAAAACGGTTGAGCTCTACGGTAAAGTGGATGTATTGGTGAATAATGCAGGCGTCGCAAGTCCCAAAACGATGGCCGATATGGAGATGGACGAGTGGAACAAAGTCATGGACATTAATCTGAACGGCTGCGTGCTTGGCATGAAATACTGCATCCCTGAAATGAAAAAGGCAGGCGCCGGATCGGTTATTAATATTTCATCCATCGGCGGCATTGTGGGCATGGCAGGCTCTAGCCCTTATACGGCTGCCAAAGGGGCGCTGCGCGCGTTGTCCAAATCCGCTGCCGTCGAGTACGGCAAGGATCGGATCCGCGTCAACTCCGTCCATCCTGGCATCATCGTCACGCCGATGACCGCTCCTTCGATGGCATCCGCCATGCCTTATTATGAGGCGCACACCCAGCTTCCTTACATGGGCGAGCCGGAGGACGTTGCTTATGGCGTCGTATTCCTGGCCAGTGACGAGTCCAGATTTATGACGGGTGCGGAACTCGTCATTGATGGCGGCTGGACGGCGCTGTAACAAGAGCATTTTTTTCTATCGCAAAAAAACAGGGACTGCTTCTCAAATGGTTCGAACCTTTGAGGCAGTCCCTTTTTTTCTCGGCTATTCCGTATCCTTTTATCGCAAGATAGATCATCGGCAGGTGACGTCTGACTGCCTTGAATATACGTCGAATGACGTTTTTTATGCTAGTATAGAGTTACCAAAAGATAGGTGTGATGTGGGTGGAAAGAAAAGATCCAAGGCAAGTGCATTCGATGAAAAAAATACAACGGGCTTATTTGTCGCTGATGCTGAAGGAAAACGAAAAGAGCATCACCATTCAGCGCATCTGTCAGGAAGCTCATGTAACGCGGCCTACGTTTTATAAATTGTATAAAGATATCCTGGAATTGCGCGTCGACCTGCATAATGCGATTTTAAACGATTTAAGGCAGTCCTTGACCATTACCCATCCCAAAAGGATTGACGAGCTGCGTTCCGAAGACCTTCCGGAAAACATGGTCGCCCTGTTTGAGCATATCATTCAGAACCAGCTAGCCTATGAAGTCATGCTCGTGTATAAACCGGACGACTTATTTATTCAGGAAGTCAAAAACATCATCAGGCATTACGTAGAAGACGGCATTCGCGTATCCCAAACGTCCGAAGAAGGGCTCCGCATGGAGATGTCCTTCGTCATTGCCTACACAACGGGCGCTTATTTGGAAAGCATCGTCTGGTGGGTTCGCAGCAACTATAAATATTCCGCCGTCACCATGGCGTCCAAGCTGCTCGAAATCTCCTTCCACGGGCCATACAAAAACCAGATTTTATGGAATAAGTAACACTTATTTCACGATGCCAATCATAAACCCGTCGTACCCCTTGCTCCCCACCGTCTGCAGCGCCGTGGCCGAAACATTCGGATGCCCGCTGAGCATATCGTAGAACGTTCGGACACCCTGCACCCGCGGGTCAGTGCTGTGCCGATCGGCAATTTCTCCGTTGCGGATAACGTTGTCCCCGACAATGACCGTTCCCGGCCGGGAAAAATGCAGCGCCCAGCGGAGATAGTTCGGATTGTTCGGCTTATCCGCATCGATAAAAATGAGGTCAAACGGCTCCACCCCCTCTTTCTCCATTTGGGCCAGCTGTTCAAGCGCGTCCCCGGTGCGTACTTCGATCGTCTGTTTCAGCCCCGCCCGCGCGATGTTCTTCTTGGCGACTTCGGCATGATGCGGACTCAGCTCCAGTGTAATGATCCGCCCGCCTTCACTTAAGCCTCTAGCCATCCATATCGTGCTGTAGGCCCCCAGCGTCCCGATTTCCAGGATCCGTTTCGCCCCTTTGATCTGAACGAGCAGCTGCAAAAACTTCCCCTGATTCGCCGTCACATCGATTTCCGGGAGGTCCGCCTTCCGGTTCGCCACGATCACTTCGTCCAACACCCGGTCATTCGGGCAAAGTCGGTCGACAATATACTCATCTACTTGTTCCCATACAGGATTCATTCCCCGTCACTCCTTATCATTTGGTTTCATCTTTAGGATAGAAGCGCTTCTGGTTCTATTGTAGATCGTCTATAATGATATGAATAATATATCTTTCGCCGATTTTCATACATTAAAGATATGAGTGGATGAGGAGTTGATACACCTTGAACCTGCACGCCCTGCGCTTATTTCATGTGATTGCTTCCACCGGAAGCGTGACCCGGGCATCTGAGCTGCTGAAGATCAGCCAGCCTGCGATTACCGCCCAGATCAAGAAATTCGAGAAGGAGCTGTCCCTGATCCTGCTCGAACCGCAAGGAAGGGGCATACGGCTGACCGATGCGGGGGACAAAATAGCTGCGCTCGCCAAGAGGCTGTTCGCCGTCGAGCAGCAAATCGAGCAGCTGGCGCGGGATTACGGGCAGGGTACGGCCGGCCACATCCGCCTGGCGGCGACCTACCTGCCTGCGCACTTTCTCCTCCCGACCTGGCTGGCAAGGTTCAAGCAGCAGTATGAGCAGGTCGAGATGAGCATCACCACGACCAACTCCAGCGGGGCGCTCCGGCAGCTGCTGAGCGTCGAAGCCGACCTGGCCATCTATGGCGGGCTGCCGGAAGAATATCCGGACACGATTCAGACCGAGGAGCTGTTCCAGGACGAGCTGTGGTTCGTCGTCGCGCCGAATCATAAGTTTGCGAACCGCCACCTGTCGCTTGCCGAAATGATGAGTGAGCCGTTTGTCATGCGTGAGGAAGGCAGTTCCACGCGGGAGCGGCTGTTCGCGCTATGCCGCACCTACAACGCCCCGGCCCCCAAAGTAGCGCTGCAATTTAACGGTCTGCACGAGGCGATCACCGCCGTCATTGCCGGATACGGCGCGAACTTTGTCTCCTCACTGGTCGTACGCGAATATGTAGCCCGGGGGGAGCTATGCCGGGTCTATGTAGACGACGTCAGTTTGACGAACGTCATCGCCATCTGTACCCGCAAGGATGAGCCTCTGTCTCCGGCGGCCGCAAACCTGGTCGAGCTGATCCGCAGCAGCCCGGTGTAATGCGGCAAGCACTGCCGGCACGCTGCATTCCGCTGCATCTTGCCTGAAATCCGTTTCAGCCGTGCGACCGCGCCGGATTAATCTTTTTGCAGCAAATAAATGGACGGATGCAGTCCCTTCAGCCGGAGGTCAGCTACCGTGGCCAAACGGAGATCGGCTTTCTCGGCAGCCGCCAGCAGAGGACCCTCCGCATCGGTTAAACAGACGATCTGGCCTCCCGATTTCAGCACCCGCTTCATTTCTCTAAGCACTCCTTCATACAACACGGGAATGCATGCTATCGACGAAATTTGCCTTCCAAAAGGAAGATTGGTCACCACTTTGCCGGCATATCCCGAATCCAGCGGCAGGCGCTGCGCATCCCATTCCTTAAGATGTACACCGGAAGTGTGTCCCACATTGGCACGGGCGGTTGTGACGGCTACCTCGGAGAGGTCTCCTCCGTAAATGCCGGCGTGAGGATACGCACAGCGCTCGGACAGCACAGTCCCTGATCCGCAGCAGGGGTCAACGAAGATGTCGTCCTTCTCCGGACGGGACACCCACACGAGCGCGTGCGCAACGGTCGGCCGCAGGGCGGCCGGCGTAAATTCCCGCGTCTTTCCCCTATACCTGAACGCCGCATCGGTTATCCTGATGGCAAAGACAGCCTCTTCCTGAACCAGATCGAGCCGAAACTCGAGCTGATGCCCGCCGCTGTGATCTTGTCTAAAATGCCGATAGCGCCGCATGATTCCCAATTCCGCAGCCTCTGCCGCATCAAACCTGCTGTAGGTATGGTTTCCCGCTCGGCTGGCATTGACCTTAAAGCTAATCTTTTCGGAAGAATCCGGGCCGATCATGGATAAATCCAAACGGGAGATTTCTTGTTCGATATGGTGTAAATGCAATTTATGAGGACCCACCGGGAACCGGTGGATGAAACGATACAGATTGTCGGCAGTCCGCAGCGTCAGAAAATACTCTACTGGCAAGTCAGAGTCAAAATAAACCTTTCCCCTGGCCTTGTCACCAATACGTACCCCGGAAATTTTTGCCTGCATTTCATCGGCGATAATTTCTTCCAGCCCAGGCAGTACAGTAAAAAAGTAGCGTGGCATACATCGATCACCTCGTCATTGATGGTAAGCATAGAATGAAGCCCGCAGAGCGCGGTTTTTGCCCCGGCGGCCGGTTAAATGTGTTTCAAACATCTGCCCCGGAAACAAAAAAACGCGAATGAACCAAAGTCCATTCGCGTCTTCTATGCAAAAAGGCACAGGCTGCCTCTAAGGCTGCCTGCATAAGAACGTGATTAAGGAATTCCGTTTCAAGACCACTCACTGCATCCCCGGAAGCTGCATGTCAAATATGCCCAGCCCCTGTTGGGCTTGGATACTTCATGCTTCCGGTATGCTATTCAGTTTAGTTCACTGAATGAATGGTCAAGAAAACGGTCATCATCATCATCGTTCCAGCCTCCATCAATTACGAAATTTTCCCCATTATATTACAGACTGCCGGCTGGGGCAAGAGATCTGCGCGCCAGCAAGCCTATCCACCTTGCGGCCCTCATGAAATTCAGGCTGATGAATCAGCCTTTTGCGACCGGCAGGCTCCATACCTCTTCTTCCCCATATACCGCCCCGGTTGGCGTAAAGCCTGCCGACTCGTACAGACGCTTGGCGATTCTGTTGTCCCCATGGACGGTCAGGCGGATTTCCCGGCAGCGGTCCCACCGGCTTACGATCCAACGGATCATCTCCGTCAAGGCGGCCCGGCCGTACCCTTGGCCCTGGTAGCGCTCATCAATCAAAAAGCCGTTAATCCAGTACATATCCGCCGTGTTCTCTTCACATGCGTGCATTATAAAGCCGACCATTCGCGGCCCATCGTATATGGCGAAAGGGATATAGTCGACGTTGTCCCCATCGGGTTTAACGTAGACTTTGGCCAGCGAAACTGCAACCGGCGGGGTGAAGCCGGCCTGTTCCTCCGCAACCTGGAGGGAAATGGCTTCCTCCCAATTTTCCCTTGTCACCTTTTGAAGCTGAATATCCATACCGATGCCTCCTGCCAGGTGACGGGTTTTTATCGTGAACCCCACCTCTTTTAACCCCCATTATACCGAAACCTTATCACTTGCATAAAGGTCATATAATAAGGGGGTAAGCAAAGAAAGTCATCCCATTTTGAAAGGACGGCGGTAATGATGAAAATCAACCATTTGAATTTAACGGTGACCGATGTGGCGGCGTCACGGGCCTTTCTGGAAACTTATTTCGGACTGGAGTGCCGGGCGGCCCGCGGCGACAACTTCGCGGTGCTCTTCGATGATGACGGGTTTGTGCTGACGCTGATGAAGGGTCGTGAGGTGCAGTACCCCAAAACGTTCCACGTTGGCTTTCCCCAGCAGACCGAGGAGCAGGTCGACCGCATCAACCAAAAGCTGCTGGAGGACGGATACGATGTCAAGCCTCCGCAGCATGCGCACGGGTATACGTTCTACGTCGAGGCACCGGGCGGGTTTACGGTCGAGGTCCTCTGCTAAAGCCTGCCCCCGTCCCGATCTATACTGCCAGCCGGCAGGCTGATGCTCCGTCATCGACGGCCCTTTCCTTACTCTGCCAAGGGAAGGGCTGTTTCCTTTTCCTTCGCCCGCTGCTTGTTTAGCACCTTCGCCGCTCCGGGTTTCGCAGCCAGCTGCTGAACCCCCGCCATGGCCAGCGTGACGGCCAGCAGCACCGGGATGAGCAGCGTATAGCTGCCGGCAGCGTCGTGGATCACGCCAAGCAGCATCGGTCCCATCGCGCCAATCACGTATCCCACCGATTGGGTCATGGCCGACCAGGCCGTCGCCTGCTGAGCATCGCCTACCGCTTCGATCGGCATCATCAGATTGACCGGGAACAGCACGCCGGGGCCGATGCCGATCAGAATCGCCGCCAGCCACGGCGTCACGGACATCCAGAGCATCAGGAAGCCAGCAGCCATCGACAGTGCGCCCAGCGCCAGCCAGAAGCGTCGGGAAGGCAGACGCCGGAGCAAGTGCGGAAACAGGAGGCCGACGGGGATCTGTGTCAGGGAGAACAGGACAAGCATGTTCGCCGCATAGTCTTTGCCGTATCCCATATGTTCCACGACCGGCGGCAGCCAAGCCGTGACCGAAAAGAACAGAACAGCGAGCAGGCCAAAGGACAGCGTGAGAGCCCATGCTTTGGCGCTGTTCCAGGGAAGTCCGGCCGCCCTTGCCGAGCGCTCCGCACGGGCAGGCCGACGGGTATGACGGAGAACCGACCACCACCATACCGGCAGGGCGACGGCAGCGAGGATAGCCCAAACCGCCAGCGATTCCTGCCACGAATGGGCCCGGACCGATAAAGGCAGGGACAATCCCGATGCGAGCGCGGCTCCGACCGCCATGGAGACGGTATAGAGCGAAATCATGACGGGCACCTTGGCGGGAAAATGCTGCTTAATGAACCCGGACAGCAGCGGACCTGCCGCAGCGATCCCGAGCCCGGACAGAACGGTGGTTAGCAGCAGGTATGCTGACGACCCGGTGAACCATCTCAGCACCGTACCGGCGCCGATGACCGCAATCGACCAGCCGATGACGCGCTCCAGCCCGGCACGCTGGCCCAGTTTGACCGCAAAAGCCGGAAATATCCCCATGCACAGCACCGGAATGGACGTAAGCAGACTTGCCGACAACGCGCTCATGCCCAAATCCCGCTGGATGGCTTGCAGCATGGGCGAGATGGAATTCATTGCGGGCCGCATATTTAAAGAGGCCAAAATGAAGGCGACAGCCATCATAAACAGTGAAGGTTTTCTCATTATTTCTCTCTCCCTCAGATCGATTTGATCACATCTTAATGGGAGCGGGATCATTTATCAATTATATTGAAATTATAATAATAATTTGTTATACAAATGATAAATCCGTGTTTTCACACATTCTAGGGTTTACTTATACTTCGGTGCGCCGTGATCTATTGTTCATGAACAGGAGGAAATAACTTGGAACTGAGACAACTGGAGTATTTCGTGGCCGTTTGCGAGGAGCTGCATTTTACGAGGGCTGCAGATAAGCTCGGCATCTCCCAGCCGAATTTAAGCCTGCAGATTAAAGCCTTGGAGGAGGAGGTCGGTATGCCTCTGTTTGACCGCATCGGCAAACGGATTGCGGTGACCGATGCGGGCTCAGTCCTGCTTAAGCAGGCAAGGGGAATTTTTCAAAATTTGCAGAACGCCAAGCTGGAGATCGGCGAACTTCGCCATCACCAGGGCGGTACGCTCGGCGTCGGCGTGCTGCCTTCCGAGCTCGATTTCCGCCTGACCCCGATGTTCATCGATTTCCGCAACCGGTATCCGAACGTCCGGCTGAAGATCGTCTCGGCCGTCGATGTGGCGGACCTCGTCCTTAGTACAGAAATCGATATCGGCATCTCGCTCAAGCCGCTTTACGACAACCGGCTGGTGGTCCGGTCCCTGCCCCGGGAGGAGTACGGCGTGGTAGTATCTGCCGAACACGAGCTGGCCGGAAGGGAGTCGGTCTCCCTAACTGAACTGAACGGCCTGCCGATCATTATGTATCCCAAGGGGTTCTGGGGAAGGGAGCTCGTTGAGCAATACTGCCGGAAGAACGGGTTTAACCTGGACATCGTCGTGGAAACGACGTCCAACCCTTCGCTCTTCCGCTTTGTCCGGGAAAACATGGGGGTTACCGTTCAGACGCCCACGCTCGTCGAAGCCATCGGCGATCCGAAGCTGCGGTTACTCCCCATCCATGATGATCCGCCCTACAGGGAAATGAGCATCATTTACCGGGCGGATAAATATTTGGGCCATGCTGCGCAGGCTTTTATTCATCTTGCCGAGGAGCGCCTCAAATCATAGTGCGAGCTGGAGGCGCGCAGCATGGCCGGCAATCGGCCCAATTTTGACCCTTGGGAAGTTATATGTATCTTTCCTGGATCACGTTATAATGGTGGATTTCATGTCCGGTCAGAATATACGCCCAAGCGGCGGCGGTGGAATCATAACCGTTCACGATACCTTTGCGGGTCCAGGCCTCGTCCGGAATGCTCCGCAGCAGCGTCAGCGTGGATCGGCGAACCGCGGCGAAATCCTCGAGAAGCTCGGCGATGGAGAAACGGTCGAAGGCTGCGCCTTCCATCAGCACTTCCTCGTCATAGCCGGTCAAAGGCGTGATGTCCCCCCTGGCGATGCGGAGCAGCCTGTAGCACATGATGCGCTCATTATCCGTAATATGGCCGAGCACCTCTTTCAAGCTCCATTTGCCTGGCGCATAGCGATAGTTCCCCTTTTCTTCCGTCAGTGCAGAAAAAAACGCGGTCGTCCGGTTCAGAGACCCGTTCAGAATCTCCTCGAGGTTCCCCTCAGGTACGAGAGAGACATACTTGGCAAAACCTTCGTTGTAGTCTTCCTTCGCTGGGCGCAGAATCATCGGTATCCATCCTTTCGTTTTGTAAAATGTTCAAGCAATGGGCGTGCCGTTGCCGACAGGCACATCAGGGGCCAGCAGCACCACATCGCCCTCTTCCGGAACTCCGCCGAGAACGAGCACTTCCGATTCATATCCGGCAATCCGCCGCACGGGAAAATTAACGACGGCGGCCACCTGGCGGCCGACCAGCTGCTCCGGGGTATACCTTCTCGTAATCTGGGCCGAGGAACGCTTGACCCCAAGCTCCCCGAAATCAATGCTCAGCTTGATCGCCGGCTTGCGCGCCTCCGGAAAAGGCTCCGCCTTGACCACCGTTCCGATGCGAATGTCCAGCTTCATCAAATCTTCGATGGTTGCCACAACTTTTCCTCCTTCATATGCCATGATTGTATCTCTCCATTATATCCCTGCCTGTCGATGGCACAAGCACTTTCACCAACCTAAAAAAGGCTGCACACCGCAGCCCAGATTCCCATAACGTATTTTATCGATATAGCCGCAAATAACAAATTAGCCAAAGCCTAACTTTCAAGCTTGCCTTTTCATTTATTCCAATAATCAATCGTTATCCTCAAATACGACAGTTAATGACATATTACTTTAGTATGATGAAATAAATAACTGCGAAGGAGTAGATGAACTTGAAAAGACTCGCTGGGAAAATCGCTCTCGTAACCGGAGGAAGCCGGGGAGCAGGACGAGGGATTGCCGTTGAACTTGGGAAAGCCGGAGCAGTAGTTTATGTATCCGGAAGAAGTTTACGAGGGACGACTACACACGGTTTTCCAGGCAGTATCGATGAAACTGTGGAGGAGATTCGAAGTCATGGAGGAGAGGCGTACGCATGTCGTTGCGATCATACCCGTGATGAGGATACACAAGCTTTGATCGAGAGAATCCGACAGGAACAAGGACGGCTCCATATCCTTGTGAATAACGTCTGGGGACTGCATGACTTGGAAGTGAATTTACAATCCAAACCATTCTGGGAATATCCGCTGAACATGTGGGATGCTATGTTTCAGAGTGGAGTACGCCTTCAAATAGCGACAAACCATTATGCGATTCCGCTTATGCTGGAAGCTGATTCTGGATTGATCGTACATACCACGTTTCAGGATCAGGATAAGTATTTAGGAACTTTCTATTACGACCTCGCCAAGAATACCATTAACCGCTCAGTGCTCGGATTAGCTCATGATCTCAAAAGCACTGAAATAACCGTGGTAGCGGTCTCCCCTGGCTGGATGAGAACAGAACTGGTATTAAGGAACTTCGGTACAGATGAAGCTCATTGGAAGGAGTTTGATGCTCTGAAACACACGGAGTCGCCGTATTACGTAGGGCGAGCGGTGTCAGCCCTGGCTGGGGATGATGAAGTGAAACAGAAAAACGGACTGGTACTACAAGTTGGTGATCTTGCCCAGGAATACGGATTCACCGATATTGATGGACGGTTCATCCCTCCTTTTTTAATATAATCAGTCTCATTGAAAAAACGAATACTCGCTAGAGCTCAGTTAACCGCCTTCTTAACGGGCGGTTAACTTGCTGCCTAATACAGCGAGTAGATCGTTTGGTTAGGGCCAGTGCGATTCAAGATGCGATTTTCTTCCCACGAGGCAAATCCCATGAACGCGGGCTATCCTCCATAGGCTTCCCGGGTCCGGTAAATATGCTGGTCCATCAAAAAGTCCAGCAGCATGCGGTTGAATGCATGGGGCTGGCATAAATGGGTCGGGTACATCGCATCCTCGATCGTCGCCAGCTGCACATGCCGGAACAGGGTGGCCGCCCGCTGCATTTGCTTGACGAACCACTCGCTTTGGCTGCCTGCGACGCACAGCACAGGCATCGGCAGCCGTGCCAAATTGGCCGGCATCTCCATACGCAGCAGCTCCATGCGCTGCTTGATCGACTCTGTCGGCCGCTTGTGGTACAGTTCCTTGCGGAGGATGCTGTAGACCGGTCTCCACCGGTTATACGTCACCCGCAGCGACCTTAGGAAAAACTCCGCAGGCAAATAATAAGACAGCCAACTGCACGCCTCGCAAATATTCAGCAAATGGTTCTTTTTCCCGAAGCATCCGGCGAAGTAGCTGTCTACGAGTACCAGGGCGCTGACCCGGTCCGGATGAAGGGCGGCAAACGTCTGGGCGAGCACGCTTCCGCTGGAACAGCCGACAAGCGTCGCCTGCGAAATATGCAGCTTATTGAGCAGCTCGCACAAATCGCTGCATTGGGTTTCCATAATGTGCCCGACCTCCACGTCAAGCTTCCCCGAATTGCCGTAACCCCGGAGGTCCAGTACAATCACCTTTGCCCGCTTGCTGAAATATTCGACCTGGGGCTCAAACATATGATGGGACGACAAATGCCCGTGAATGAACACGATGGGCGTGCCGCTGCCGTGAATTTCATAATATAACGTGGTTCCGTTTACTTGTATCTGAGGCACTTCATGTTCTCCTCTCTCCCAAATAACCTGTTTTCTCTGTTTGTGCAAAATCGCGGGCGCCGCCCGCTTGGGAATCGATGCTTCTCTTTGTTTAAACAACAAAAAAGAAGCACCGGAAAGAGGACACTCTTCCATGCTTCCAAATCCAAGGCCGAATAAGCCTTGCCATCTGCATGAATAACAGCTGCCTCTCTTAACACGCTTGCGTGGTTAGCTGACGGATTCGGGCCAAAGAGTAGCCCTACTCATCACTTTCGAGATTCACCCCATATGGCCGCAGCGGATGCTGCAGACACGACCGGTTCCCCCGCTTTCCGCCCTCCGGCGGAAATTCAGCGAATAGACATATTCCATGTACACGCTTCATCCTTCAAAATGAGCGCACAGAAAAACACAGAGCAGATACCCTGTGTTGATGCGTCAAATCACAGTTTCCTCCGCTCTCAACTACGCTTACGAGGTTAGCTGACGGATTCGGGCCGTGAGAGTAGCCCTACGGAAACAGGCATTATCCTGCCTCCGATTCACCCCTGCAAGCCGCAAGCCCCAGCATAAAGCTCCGTGGGACGAGGACTGCGATTGGTTCCCCCGCTTTTCATCGGAAAATTCAGCGTTCATCAAGTCGCAAATCTTACTCTATTGGATGATGAAATGAATATACGCCTGGGACGGCGAACTGTAAAGCAGGGAAACGATACGATTCCCTGCTTTATTTGGGGATCTGATGGGAAAACGGGTCCTAATCCGTAGGAATCATTGTTTTACGGCCTTTCCTACCGCTTTCCTTAGCTTTGCTGGATAACTGAAGGCTGAAAGCCATTCAAATGGCTGAACCCGCCCATTGGATCGGAATATAATGCCGGAATAGGGCTGAAGCCGCTAGGCTGAAAAAAAGCGGCTTTTTGCCGGAATTTTGGACTTTGCGCTGGAAAGATGCTGGTTTTGATCCGAAAAATCCGCCTCGTCTTCTTGCCAAAGATATCCCTTGGACGTATGATGCGGATAGTTTACCAATCGGACACATGTATGGAACCCTACTGGCCGTGTCGATCCGGAACAAGGCGGCAGGGAGTATCCATGAAATCACGGTCAAGGAGGATGTCACGATGAACCGGGCTTTAATCTCCACCATCGAACTGTTTGAAATCGATCTTCCAAGGTACCAGCACCACAGCCTGGGCTGGCTGGAAAATTGCCGGATCGGCATTGTAAAGCTGCCTTACTCGGGAGAAGAAGGGCTTGCCGAGGGCCTGCTGTGCTCAGGCAAGCAAGCCTTCGACTTGGTACGGTGGGGCTGCTGCCTGCGTTATATTTGCGGCCTAACGCTGGAAGAAGCCATCACCGCGACGGCCATGAACATTCTGAAGCAGCCGGACCACAATCAATACCCGCTCGCGCTGATGGCGCTGCTTGATGTCAGATCACGCCTGGAGCAGCATACCGCGCGCATAACAGCCGAACACATGGGAAGATCCCTTGATGCCGGCCTTATCGAGATAAACCGTACGGCTTACGCCAAAGGAGCCGCAGCATCGCTGCGCATCGGGGGAGGAACGTCGCTTGCGATCTCCGGCCTGACGGTTGACCTTGATACGGAAGTCCAGGCGAATGCTCCCGTCAACCGCCTCCCGCTGCTCGGCCGGGAGTTCCCGACGGATACCCGCGCCTTGATCCGCCGCTCCTCGGCATACCTGTCCCTGTTCGGCGCCAGCACAAAGAACCGCCACCCCGGATAATCCCCGAGTGGCGGTTCTTTTGTACTGCCTGCACGGGCAGCTACAGCGCCTGCTCCTCGCTGCGAAGCTGCACCAGCGCTTTTCGCTGCCAGGCCTTGCTCCTCCAGCGGACCCAGAGCAGGATGCCCCGCAGCCATTCGTCGGCAATAAACGCCGCCCAGATGCCGTACAGGCCGTATCCCCAATAAATGCCGAGCAGATACGTCAGCGGCACGCTGAAGAGCCAGGTCACCGTGATGGACACGATCATGGCGGACCGTGCGTCGCCGGCGGCCTGCAGCGACCGTTCCAGGATAACGTTGAAGTTGCGCCCCGGCTCCAGCAGAAAGCTCAGCAGCAGCAAGGCCGCTCCCATCGCGATAATGTCCGGGTCGGTCGTGAACAGCTTCATCAGCGGCTGCCGGAACAGCGTCAGCACGGCGACGGCCGCCAGCGTGATCAGCTCGCTGCGGATCAGATTCCGGATCACCTGCTTGTAGGCCTCTTCCCTCTGGCCCGCGCCGACCAGCTGCCCGACGATGATCTGCCCGCCCCGGCCCAGCGAGACGGCCAGAATCATGACGAAGAACATGATGTTCTGCGTGTAAATTTTCGTTGCAAGCACGCTGGCCCCAAGCGACGAAATAAAGGCCGTGGTCACAAACTGGTTGGCGGAGTACGACAAGGACACCGCCGAGGACGGCACGCCGACGCGAAGCACCTTCCCGATATGCTCACGGCTCCACACGAACAGGTCGTTCCAGCGGATGTAGACGCCCGCCGCCTTGCGTAGCAGCACCAGATTGACGGCCAGACCGACGCACTGGGCAAAGGCGGTGGATATCGCCACCCCGACGACGCCCAGCTTCGGAAAGCCGCCGGGGCCGTAAATAAACAGGTAATTCCCGAAAATATTCAGCACGTTCATGCCGATCGTGACGACCATCGTCTGCCGGGTTAATCCATGAGATTGAATCATGGCCGTGACGGCGGTCAGCAGCGCCTGAATGACCAGGGCGCCACCGGCGATGAGCAAATACTTCTCCGCCTGCCCGAACAGAGAAGGGTCGAGGTCGAATATCCGCAGCAGCGGCCCGCTGAGCATCATGACGATGACGCTCACAACCAGGCCGAACAGGAAGTTAAGCGCCAGCGAGGACCCGGCCAGCCGGCCGATTTCATGCTGCCTGCGTGCACCCAAATACTGCGAGATGACCACCGCAGAGCCGAGCGCCACGAAATTGAACATCAGCACCGCAAACATGATGATCTGGTTCGCGACGCCGACCGCCGCAACCGCGCCGTCGGACACCTTGCTCAGCATGAACGTGTCCGATGTCCTGAGAAACATTTGAAGGGCCGATTCCACAAAAATCGGCCACGTAATCGCAAGCAGCGACAGCTTGCTAACGGGGTTGTCTCCCGCGATGGATCTGGACATTACAGGCCGTAAGCCTCCCGGATCTTGGCAATGCCAAGCTTCGCGGTCTCCAGGGCGGTCAACCCGCCGTAGCTATCCATAAACAGCTCCAGCGACAGGTAGCCCTCATATCCCGCATCTGCCAGCGTTCTGGCGAGCGCTCCGGACGGAGCGATGCCGTCTCCCGGAAATACCCGGTGGGCGTCCTGGATCTCGGAGCGGGACGGCGCCGCCGGATAATCGTTCACGTGGACGATGCCGATCCGGTTCCCAGGCAAGCCTTCAAGGTCCCGAAGCTCGCTGCCGCCGGTGTACATGTGGAACGGATCGATAAGAATTTTGGCGTCCGCCACCCCGCTGGCTTGAGCTACGTAAATCGCATCCTTCAGGCTGTTCAGCCGGGCCGCTTTTCCCCAAAATTCAAGATAGGGCTCTATGCCGATCCGGCGGGCCAACTCGGCCAGCTTGGCAAAGGAAGCGGCAAATTCGTCCAGCGTGACGTGGTCAACCTGTCCGAAGGGGGGCGCCGCCGCCGCGAGACAGCCCAGCTCCGCCAGCATCTCCATTTCCTTCTCCGCTTGATCGAAACCGCGCTGTCTCGCTTCAGGATCACGGTCGGCCCAAGCCCAGAAGGCGATGGCGTTCGCCACCTTCAGTCCATGGTCTTCGATATACCGTCTAAGCTCCTGCAGCTCGCCGCCCTCTGCAAGGTAAGCTTCAATGTCCCGTACCCACAGCTCGATGCCCTCATAGCCTGCTTCCGCCGCCACGCGGACCTGCTCTTTGACGCCGAGTCCGTAAGGCAGGAGTGTAGATGTATTCAATGACAATTTAAAAGGAAACAAGCTTGATCTCCTTCTTTCCGTAAGTAGTTAAGGGGTAAATGGCACCCTTCTCTGCTCGGCATGGCTCTGCATGCCCAGCTCGATGACACGGATCGCCATCCGGGCCTGCTCGGGCTTTACGCTAAGCTCTGACACACCATGGATAGCCTCCGCCACGTTGCGGTAATAGGCGTCGTAACATCCCGGAATCGTCTTCAGACGCCCCGTAAACTGCAGGCCGTCCCGGTTTGCCACGAGGCTTCCCCACATCTCCTGCGGCTCTTCGCCCCATCCGGGCGATCCCGGCAGCCTGCCGGCCTTCAGCAGATTTTCCTGAGGATCTTCTCCATACTTGACAAACGAACCCTCCGTCCCGTACAACCGGTATCTCGGAGCCGGATCCCGGGCCAGCAGGGTCGATTTTACCGACACCTTCAGCCCATCCGGATACCCAAGCGATACGTCAAAATAGTCCGGGGCCAGCGTCCGCTCCCGCTGCGTCTGCACCTCCGCCTGCACGCTGTCCGGAAGCCCGAACAGCGTCAGCGCCTGGTCGATCAGGTGGACGCCCAGGTCATAGAACGTCCCGGACCCTTCGGCCCCCGCATCCCGCCAGCGGCTGGGATCGGCATTCGGGCTGAACCGGTCCCAGCGGAATTCCGCTTCGGTGATCCGGCCGACCAGACCGCGGCGGACAACCTCCTGCAGCGTCAGGTAATCGCCGTCCCACCGGCGGTTATGGAACACGCTGAGCACCAGCCCCTTATCTTGGGCCAGCGCGATCAGTTCGTCCGCTTCCTCCGTCGTCGGCGTGAACGGCTTCTCTACGACGACATGCTTGCCGGCCAGCAGGGCGTCCTTGACAAACGAATAGTGCGCCGTGCTCGGCGTCGTAATGACGATCAAGTCGATGTCCGGATCCTCATAGGCTTCCCGGACGTCCTGTACAGCCCGGACGGACGGGTAAGCCTGCAGGCACGAATGGCCGCTGCGCTGGACGATCATCGCCAGCTCCAGCTCCGGTACGGCCGTGATGACCGGGCAGTGAAACGTCCTGGCGGCGAATCCGTAACCGACCACCGCTGTCCTCACCTTCTCCTTCATTCGCATCACTCTCCTATATAGCCAGGCGAATGTTTAACCTTCGCCGGCCCCGATGTTATACAGAATCCGGTTGACCGGATACAGTGATTCCGACTCCTTGACCGGAACCAAATCCCGGTACATCGGATTGTAATACTTTTTACGGTACTGGCTGGCGGTGAGTCCCTTCACGGCTTTGAACACCCTGCTGAAGTAATTTTCATCCGAGAATCCGACCGCAAAGGCGACCTCCTTGATGCTGTGCTCCTCGTACAGCAGGAGCTGGCAGGCGCGCTCGATCCGCCTCTGAATAATCGCATCGCGCGGCGTGCGGCCCATATACTGCACAAAAGACCTGGAGAAATGCTCATGCGACCAGCCGATCCGCCTCGCCAGCATTTCCACCGAAATGGCCTCTCCCAAATGCTTGTCGATATAATCGAGCGCCTTGACGATTTGGGGAGGAATCCGGTTGGCCGGCGTCGTCAGCGGCTCGTCGAAGAGGTGGCCGCTGATTTCCGTCAGCAGCGACCATAGAAGCGAGCTCCCGCGGCTCTGCATCCGGTCCGTATGGGCATGGGCGATATGCATGATTTGCTTCATCATGCCGACCGGAAGCTCCTCGTCCAGCGGAATACAGCTCGGGCCGCTGGGCGCAAGGAGTGGAAGCGCCGCCTCCGTCCCGGCATTTTCCGGAAATCCGAAATGAATGAACAGATGCCGCGCCGGCTGCTGCGGGTCGTATTCATAGGCGTGGTATTCGCCCGGTCTGGTCACGATAAAGCTCGGTTCCTGCAGGACGTATGCCTCCCCCTCCACCCTGTAGACGCTGCGCGTCCCATCCGGAAAATACAGCAGCTCGTAATCGTGAATCCGCCGCGGGCCGAGGGAGGTGCCGGGCTTCTTGACGATGTCCCCGACGATATGGATCCTCGGGAGGTGCACAAGATGCGAGGCCGCCCGGCTGGATTGGCTTTCCGTTATATTCATGGCAGTTCCCTTCCTCATCCCCCACGAAGTGGAGTCTTAGCTTCGGTTCCTTTTCAGGCCCATTCGATGTTCGTTCTAAGAAAATAAATGATTAAATCAGTCCGAGTCCCTGCAAATTGCGGTAGCTGATCGCCAGGCTCTCCAGCGGATCGCGCCGGCTCTGATCCTGTTCGACGACGAGCCAGCCGGTTCCTACCTCCCGCGCCGTTTGGGCGATGGCCTTGAAATCGAGAATCCCCTCCCCGATTTCGGCGAAAAACTGCTCCTCGCCGGCTTCCACATCTTTGATATGGAGCAGTGGGCACCGGTTCTGAAGCTTGGCGAGGTACGACACCGGATCTTCACCGCCCCGCTTGACCCAATACGTATCCAGCTCCATCTGAACCAAGGAAGGATCGGTTTCGCGGAGCAAAATATCGAGCGCGTATTCGCCGTCGAATTTGGCGAACTCCCAGTCGTGGTTATGGTACAGCAGCTGAACCCCGCGCCGGCGGAACTTCTCGCCCGCTTCGTTCAGCTTGGCGGCCTTCGCCAGCACCTCGTCCCGGGACGCAAAACGCAGCGAGAGCGCCACGAATTTACCGCCGTCCACCTCCTCGAGATAATCCGCGATGTCGTCCGGATTGAAATCAAACGTATCGAATCCGGCATGGGTTCCGATGACCTTGAGGCCGATCCGGTCCAGCAGCGCCTTCTGCTCCGCCACGGTGATGCCTTCCGGCGGGCGTCCGAGCTCAATGCCCTGATAACCGATGGCGGCGATTTTCTCCAGCGTGCCTATGTAATCCTTGCTTAATTGTTCGCGAACCGTATATGGCTGTACGGCGACGGGAAATTTGGTCATGATCTATGCATCCTCTCTTGGTTTGAAATGGGACAGGCTCTCCGTGCGGTGATTATTACAGATCCAGCATGTTGTATTTCAGGCCGAGCGGCAGCGGAGCCGGACGTTCCACCGTGGATTCCAAGTGAATGTGGCGCTCCTGCTGTGACGCTTCGAAGATGCCGAGCGAGATGTCCAGCACATGGCGCGCCAGCTTGCCGCTTGCCCGGTTCGGACGTCCCGACTGGATTGCATAAGCCATGTCGGCTACGCCCATGCCGCGTCCTTCCTCGGCATACGGATGGGAATGCGGGATCTCTTTCGTCTGCCCGTTCGGGAACTGGATGGATACGGCGCCTCCGAAGAAGTTCGGATCCGGAACGTACAGAATGCCTTCCGTGCCGTACACTTCCAGCCGCGGCGAATAGCCGAATGCCTCTTTGGCCGCCTGAAGGGTAGCCACCGCGCCGCTGTGGAAGTCCAGCACCGCCGATACGTTCGTCGGCGCTTCCACCGGCACCGTCTGGCCGAATGCCGGCGATTTCGGATTGTCCACCACGACCTCCTGATGCAGCTGGCGGGCGGATCCCGTTACCCTCTGTACGGGTCCGAGCAGCGCGATCAGCGCCGTCAAATAGTAAGGCCCCATATCCATGATCGGATCGCCGCCCAGCTTCAGGAAGTTGCGGAAGTTCGGATGCATGCCGCCCGCGGCGTTCCCCATGATAATCGTAGCGCTTGCACCATAAGGCGTGCCGATCCATCCGTCATTGATCAGCTTGACGCAGGTCTGGATGCCGGCGCCGAGGAAGGTGTCCGGCGCGCAGCCGACAAGCAGGTTTTTGGACTCGGCCAGAGCCAGAACCTCATCGGCATCCTCGCGGTTGAGGGCAAACGGCTTCTCCGTGTACACATGCTTCCCGGCCTCAAGTGCCCGCAGGTTCAGCGGGGCATGCGCGGCGGGGGCCGTCAAATTGAGAACGATTTCAATTTCCGGATCGGCCAGCAGCTCCTCCACAGTGTACACATTTGGAACGCCGAACTCTTCCGCTTTTTTCTGCGCGAGCTCCGGAACCATATCCGCTACGGCTTTGACCTCGACGATATGGTCGAGCATGCCGGTCAAATTTTTCAGATATACGGTGCTGATCATGCCGGTACCGATGACGCCAACCTTGACTTTACGCACGAATACATCAACCTCTCTTCGTTTGGTAGTGATCTTGTGCCCTCATTATCACGCATCGCCCGGTCGAACTCAATGGACTGCAGCGCAAATAAACTGGATTTATTTGATATTATCCATCCCTGTCCGCAGCTAGCCGGTTTGTGTTCAGGAGTAAAAACCTCCCGGCACCAGGGACATACCCGAAGAGCAAAGAGGCATTCTAAAGTGGTTTTATGATCAATCCCTTGGGGCGTTACTCCACCCTCGGCTTTGCCGGGTCGCAATCAGGACGCGGCACCTCACCGAATTGGGACAGCTTCTGCAAATAATAGCATTCTTCCCGGAACATATGGTCCGGCACCAGCCTGTTCAGCCTGCTCAGCAGCTCGGCGCTGATGTCCAGCTCCTCGACCTCCAGCAGAAAGTTCATAAACGCCGACATTTCCAGGTCCACGTCGCTGTGGAACTTTTTCACCGCCGGGTAGGTCGTCCGAAGCGTACGCAAGTATCCTACAAGCTCAAGCGCCTTCAAATAAAATTCGTTGAAATGCTGCTCAAATTCCTTGCTCCTCTGGATCAGCCTCCGCTCCACCCCGTCGAGATCCGAAGCGATCGATGCCGAGTGAAAAGCCGCGTCAGGCAGCCACAGCAGATCGTGATGCAGCGGGTGATAACGGGGAACCGGATTTCCCTTTAACAGCTCAGCGAGAATGCGCTCATATTCCTCCAGCTCGTTCACCATATGATTGATAAATGTTGGCGACAACCCGATGACCACTTTGCGCTGCAGCACCCGGTCGAGAAGATCCAGCTTAAACGCCCGCAGTTCATGAACCGCCTGATTCGCCTGTTCGTTCAGCTCCGTCAGCGGCTGTCCCTCAGGGAACGAGCGCGCCTGTCCCAGCAGCCGGTCGAACCATTGGACGAACGAAGCCGCCGTCTGTACGTCCTTGACTTCCTTCGAAGCCAGCGCGTTGTAGATAAAACGGGCATGATCCCCCAAAATCTGCAGCCAAAACCTGTGCTCAAAGAGCGCCTCTTCATTCATTGCAGGCGTATCCCTCCCATCAATAACCATCCGTCACTGGACAATATATGAGATGGAGCACCCAACTTATGCGTTACAAAAAACCACCCCCGCCGCATACAGCGGCAAGCGTGGCTGCAAAAAATCATACCTTGAGACTACGTCCCGGCGCTTCATCCATATTTTCAAAATTAGGGATCAATCGGAAATCGCCTGGTGCAGCGCTTCGATATACTCCAGCGCCAGCTTGGACAACGCCGCATTCTGATGGCAGATCCAGCCGACATTGATCGTCTCGTCGCAGTCGAGCGGCACAGGAATAATCTCGTTCCCGTTCAGGTCGGCGCTGAGAACACCGGTTGAGATCGTATAACCGTTCAGTCCGATCAGCAGGTTGAACAGCGTGGCGCGGTCGTTGACCCGGATGCTTTTCGGATGCGTCAGTGTGCTCAGAATTTCCTCGGAGAAGTGAAAGGAGTTGTACTCCCCCTGCTCAAACGACAGGTAGGGATAATCCTGCAGCTGGTCGATCGTCACAATAGACTGCTTGGCGAGCGGGTTATGGACGCTGATAAAAATATGAGGCCGGGCCGTAAACAGGCTCGTGAATTTCAAATTGGCGTCCTTCAGCAGGCGGTTGATGACCTTGCTGTTGAATTCATTGAGGTACAGAATGCCGATTTCGCTCCGCTGGCTTTTGACATCCTGGATAATTTCATGGGTCTTCGTTTCCCTCAGCGCCAGCTCGTATTCGTCCTGCCCATACTCGTTGACCAAATGCACGAACGCATTGACGGCAAACGCATAGTGCTGGGTCGATAAGGAAAAATGCTGCGGTGACGGCTTGGCGTTCATATAGCGGCTCTCCAGCAGCTCTGCCTGCTCGGTCACCTGCCGGGCATAGCCGAGAAATTCGGCGCCTTCCTTGGACAGGGTAATCCCTTTGTTCGTCCGTTCAAAAATCGTAATGTTCAGCTCTTCCTCCAGATCCTTGATCGCATTCGACAGGCTTGGCTGCGAAATAAACAGCCGTTTGGCCGCTTCATTCATGGACCCGCGGTTGGCGACTTCGATGACGTATTTTAACTGTTGTAAGGTCAATGCTACAGCCCTCTCTTTGAAACAACGATATGATCTTCGTTTATTTCAAAGTATACCCGGGCACCGGTCCCCTCCACAACTGTTCTGGCATAAATTCCGCATTACTGCCGCCGTGTGCTTCGCAGTGCGGTGTACAACGACAGCAGGATAAGCACGAGGGCCATCACCGGATGGATGGCGCCCAGCGCAGGCACATGCGCCGTCATGTACTGCAAGTCGATCAGAACAAACATGGCCAAACTGAGCCACGCGCTGCCTTTAAAGCATTTTCCCGTAATGGCAAAAATGATCATCAGAAGCGGGGCAAACCCAAAAAAATGAACAAAGTTTTCGTGGAGCCGCCAGTTCACCGGATTTTGGAACACAGCCGACCCTGCGATGTACACCTGAATCGTGATACATGCGACCAATATCCAGGACAGCCCCATAAAGATGCCCCGGGAAATCCGTCTGCCCCCTGAAATTTTATCTTTAGATGGATTAAGATCGATGCTTGTCATGTGGTTTTCCTCCCTTATAATCGGACGTCAACGCGGCGATCCCCGCAAACAACGCAGCCATGATCAGCGGAAGATAAGGTGTCCCGGCCGGCCGGTCATGGATCAGATAACCGAGAGCGGCAATAATGGTTGACAGAAAGATGCCGCAGGCAGCGCCGCCGACGGCAGCCAGCAGTACTTTGATCACATGGCGCTGCTTCAGCATAATCACCCCTCCCCCGTTGAATTGCTTCCATTGCATTGACCGCAATGAAGGCAATGAATTGCGATGGTCTGCGGCGCACCCGTGTTTTGCCGCCTGGAGTTTATTGTAGCAGCGACTTGTTGTGAACCTGTGAAGTTCTCTTGCTGTTGCGATGAAAATGCATCCGGATATTTGCGGCTTTTTCCCGGGTCTATGGTGGGGTTGTCGGGGGTTGTCCTTCAGGAATGTTGCGAACTTGTTGCGGTTCCTTACGGCTTTGGTGAATTGTCCCCGCATCCGCGGGAACCGGTATATAATGAGGGGGATAAAAGCCGGAAAGGCTGCAACGGCCCAAGGCTCTCGAGATAAAGGAGAATGAACACATGACGCATACTCTGCTGCTTGTCGATGATGAAAAGGAAGTGCTGGCCTTTATGGAGCCGTTTCTCCAGCAGGAGGGATACGAGACGATCACGGCTTTATCCGGCCGGGAAGCGCTCCGGATCGCTGGCGAACGGAAGCCGTCCCTGGTCGTCCTCGACTGGATGATGCCGGGAATGAGCGGCATTGACGTGTGCCGGGAGCTGCGGAAGCTGCCGAAGCTGGGAATCATCATGCTGACCGCCAGAGTGGAAGAAACGGATAAAATCATCGGGCTGGAGGTCGGCGCCGACGATTATTTGACGAAGCCCTTCTCCCTCCGGGAGCTGGTCGCACGAATACGCTCGGTCCTCCGGAGAATCCATGGGGACGAGACTCCGGATGACCGGATCGTGCGGGGAGATTTAACGATATCCGAGGCGCAGTGCCGGGTGTGGAAACGCGGGGAGGAAGTTCTGCTGACCCCGACCGAATTCAAAATGCTCGCCACCCTGGCTTCGCGGCCGGGCATCGTATACAGCCGCCTGCAGTTGCTGGCTGCGGTCGATGACGACCTGCTGAACGACGAGCGGACCGCGGACGCCCACATCAGCCGGATCCGCAAAAAGATCGAGGACGATCCGTCCAACCCGGTGTTTATTAACACCGTGTACGGATTCGGATACCGGTTCGGTGACCGCCGTGAACGTTAGCCGGAAACTGTTTTGGGCCATGGCCGCCTTTATCCTGGTCATGAGCCTGACGTTTATGCTGATCACAAACGCAGTCGTGCACGGGCTGCTAGGCGAGCTGACACCGTCCTCCGACCAAGAGCAAATCAGCCGCCTGTCGCATACGCTCGCCGAATATTATGATCGGCACGGTGGTTCCTGGAACGGTGTTGAGAAGCTGGCCCCTGGCGACTTACTGGAAGAAGTTCAGGACAGCGGCCTGATCTTGTACGACGTCCACGACAGGAAGCTTGCCATCTTCGGCAGCGTGGCCGAGCCCATGATCAGGGGGCTCGGGGTAGAATACCGCATCGAGACGAATGGACGGGACGTCGGGTCTTTCCGATACTACGATCCAGAAATCAGCGTGATCTCCAAGGTGAAGCTGGGCATATCACATGGCGTTGGCTTTCTGCTGATCGTCAGCGCGGTGGTATTCATTGTTGATGCCCTGCTGGCTGCCTATTGGATCTCCCGCCGTCTGACTTCCCCGCTTCGCCGGCTGGTTTCTGCGATCGAGCAGATTAAGGAAGGCCGGCATGGGGTACAGGTTCCGGTCACGACTAAAGATGAGTATGGCGAGGTCGCATCCGCCTTCAACCGGATGTCCCTGCAGCTGGGCCGGGCCGAGGATGCGAGGCGCAATCTCGTGGCTGACGTCGCGCATGAGCTGCGAACTCCCCTCTCCATCATGAGGGGAAAGATGGATATGCTGCAGCAGCAAGGCGAAGCGATCGAACCCGAGCAGCTGCTTCCGCTGCAGGATGAACTGATCCGGCTCACCCGGCTCGTGGACGACCTGCATCAGCTCTCACTGGCTGAGGCAGGCAAGCTGTCGTTTGAGTTCAGCCGGACGGACGCCCGTGCCCTGCTGGAGCAGACGCTCGAGCGGCTTCTGCCCCGCGCGCAGGATGCCGGCATTGCCATGACGCTGGTGAGCCAAGCCGGCTCCACGGAAATCCCGGTAGACTCCGGCCGGATAACCCAGGTCTTTCTCAACCTGCTGACCAATGCCGTCCGGCATACGCCGCATGGCGGTTCGATCCAAGTGATCCTGTCGGAGACACAGGATGCAAACGGACGGCCATGGCTGGAGATCGCGGTGAAGGACACCGGCACCGGCATCGCCCCCGAGCATCTCCCGAACCTCTTCGACCGCTTCTACCGGGCCGATGCTTCCCGCTCGCGGCACAGCGGCGGAATGGGGCTTGGGCTCGCCATCGCCAAGGAATTCGTTGCGGCGCATCAAGGCACCATCGATGCCGAGAGCTCACCGGGCGAAGGGACCACGTTCCGGGTCCGGCTGCCATACAGGCGGGAGGGGGACGCCTGAACGCAACTGACTGCTCTCTGTCTTGCCTCAAATCGAAACAACCCCCGACACTGTCGGGGGTTGTTGGTGCTTACGGATAAGGGGCAGGCACCAGCTGATCTGTTTCCAAACCCCCGCTCCGCTTTCCTATTCATACAGCCAGCTTAAATCTTTCGTGAACTGTTTCAGCCGTTCCGGCTGAAGTGAATAATAATGCCGTTTTCCCTCCCTGCATTCCTTGATATACCCCTCATCCTTAAGCTCTTTCAAATGGTAGGACAGCTTGGACGGCGACACGTCTCCCAGCTTAAGCTGCAGGTCCGCGGGGCATACGGCCCCAGGCTCGAACGTACAGACAGGAGACTGGAAATCCGGCTGCCTGCCCATTTTAATCATCACCAAAATTTTCATCCGGATCGGGTCGCTGAGTGCTTTGGCCGCTTTGGCCATCTCGGTTTCGTAATGGGATCTCATAGAAAATATTATACACGCTCTGTATTGACATTTCAATTTTTGTTGAAATATAATCATTTCAAAACATTTTGAAATGAGGTGCTTTTCGCGTGTCATCACGAGACCCGTTGTCAGCAAGTCCAAGGGGCGAGGTCATTACCGCTGCCCATTCTGCGGCCACACCGGCGATGTCAAAGAAAGCCTTGGGCTGGAGCCTGGCCATCCTTGCTTTCGCCCAGCTGATCTACTCTCTTGACATTAATATCGTCTTTGTTGCGCTCCCCGAAGTGGGCCGAGCACTGGGCTTTTCGGAACAATCCCTTCAGTGGGTCGTCAGCGCCTATACGATTTTCTGCGGCGGCTTCCTCCTTCTTGGCGGACGTGCCGCAGACCAGCTCGGGCAAAAAAGGATGTTCATATCAGCACTGCTCCTGTTCGCGCTGGCCTCCTTGCTTGGAGGGCTGGCATGGAGTCCGCTGGTCATTATCCTGGCCCGAGCGCTGCAAGGTATCGGAGCCGCTTTTCTTTTTCCGGCGACCCTATCCCTTATCAACCGGCTGTATGAAGAAGGACCTAAGCGCAACCGAGCCCTCGCAGTCTGGGGCGGAGCGGGAGCCAGCGGATTGACCTTGGGCTCTCTCCTCGGCGGCATTCTGACGAACGCCATAGGGTGGGAAGCCGTCTTCTTCGTTAACGTATTGTTTGCCGGAGGTGCAGCTCTGGCGGCACTCGCTGCCATTCCGCGGGACTCCGTCCAATCCGGAAAAGGCAGCTTCGATCTGCCCGGTGCGCTGAGCTTTACCGGCGCTGCGACTTTGCTCGTGTATTGCCTCGTTCAAGGACCTGAGGCAGGGTGGGGCTCCGCCGGCATCCTGATATGCGCCCTTCTGTCCCTGGTGTTATTTCTCACTTTTGCCTGGATCGAAAACCGCACCTCCAATCCGCTGATGCCGCCGCGTCTTCTCCGGAGACGGAGCCTGGTCACAGGCATGATCATTACCTTTCTTTACATGGGTACCTTCGGAGCCATCCCCTACTTCCTGACGGTACTGTTCCAGAATGTGCATCAATTCAATGCCCTGCAAACCGGACTTGCCTTTATCGTGCCATCGCTATCCATTGCCCTTGGAACCCAATGGGGCGAAAGGCTTGCCACGCGCTACGGCATGCGCAGCACGATTCTGACCGGCATCATGATCGGCATCGCGGGCACCGCCCTCATCCCGCTGGGGGCGTATGCCGACTCCGGATATCTGCTTATCGTGCCCGGATTGATCATTTCCGGCCTCGGCCAGGGCGTCGTATGGACCGGCATGTGGATCACCGCTTCCGCGGGCGTGGCTCCATCGGAGCAGGGCGTGGCCTCGGGTATGGCCTCGACGACGCTGAATATCGGCAACGCCATCGGCATGGCCTTCCTGATCTTCATCGCCAATTCCGGTATCGCCGGTCAAAGCGGCGGCTCGCTTCTGGTCGCGCAGGCAGCAGGCGTCCGCACCGCCATGTATCTGGCTGCCGCCGGGATGATCATCGGGGGAGTCGCAGCCTTGTTCCTTCCGCGAAAAAAATAAGGGTGTTTTTATCGATCCGCCGCGCTGCTTACACGAATAATGATCTTCCCCCTGGCTCGCCGGCTTTCGCTGAGCTCATGAGCCAGGGCGGTCTCTTTTAAAGGAAACATCCGGTCGATGACCGCTCGAAGCTGCCCTTCCTCCACTAAACGGGATATCCGGTCCAAATCCGCTGTCGTGACCGGCAGCATCGCAACTTCATGAACGTCAATCTGCCCGGCGGCTGCCTGATCGGTGTCATAATTCCCCCATGTGACCGGAACCAGTGATCCTCCGGGCGTGATCACCTCCAAGAGCCGGTTTCCTTCGGTTCCGCCGACCGTGTCGACCACAAGCCGGACCGGATCAACAGCCCGAGTCCATGATCCAGACAAATAATCAGCAAATTGATCTGCCCCAAGCTCACGCAAAAATGCTTCATTTCTCCCGGAAGCCACGCCGATCACCTCGGCTCCCTTCCATTTGGCGAGCTGCACGGCGAAGTGGCCGACGCCGCCGGATGCACCGTTGATCAGCACCCTTTGGCCAGCCTTCAGGCCTCCTTGAACGAACAGCGCGTTCCAGGCCGCACAGGCCGACTGCGGAAGGGCAGCCGCCGCTTCATGGCTGATGCTGCGGGGCTTTCGTGCAAGCTGCGCTGCAGGCAGGACAGCATATTCCGCACACGCGCCGCTGTTCGCCGTCATGCCAAAAACCTCGTCACCGACCCGCAGAGACGTGACGCCCGCTCCGACCTCTTCGACGGTGCCGGAAATATCCCACCCGGGAATATACGGCAGCGGAAAACGGTCTCCCGCCATCCCCGAGCGGATCTGCCAATCTCCCGGATTGATCGATGCCGCATGCACGCGGACCAACACTTCGCGCTCGTTGACTAACGGAACCGGAACATCTTCATACTGCAGCACTTCCGGCCCTCCGTGCCGGTGATACCGGATCGCTTTCATGGTTTCTTTTCGCTGATAACCAGGCATGTTCACCTTACCTCCATGGATTGATTCTTTTCCTGCCACCCCCTACAATAGGGAAAACACGGGCCGGAGAAAATCGTCAATCATTCGCATTTGACCGTTATCCGACATCTGAGCCTCATTGTTGAATATTACATAGGTATAAAGGAGGCGGCACATGCATGGAAAACAGAGGCGTTCCGCAAGACCGGCGAAGCAGGCGCTCGGAGAATCTGCTGAAGCAGTCGTTCGCTGAGCTGATGAAAGAAAAGGGCTTTACCGCCATGACGGTTGGAAATATTGCCGAACGTGCGGATGTCAATAGGGGCACCTTTTATTCGCATTATCCAGACAAATACGCCCTGCTGGAACAATCGATCCGTGATAAGCTCCATACCCGCCTGCAGCAGCATCTGTCCCCGGATGCCGGATGGAACAGCGATCATCTTCAGATGCTGGCCGTGAACCTCCTTGAGCATTTCCGGTCCCTTCACGGTCGCTGCAGTCCGGTGGAAACGATCAATCCTGTCTTTGAACGAACGATGCAGCAGGAAATCAAATCACTGCTCACGGCCTGGCTGCAGCGGCTCAAACCGGAGGATTTCGGCTGGAACGTTCCATTGGATACCGTAGCCCTTGCGGCCAGTTGGACCCTTTACGGCGCCGCCCTCGAATGGAGCAGAGGAACAGCTGCGTGCCCCGCAGAAGAAACGGCCAGTTATATTGTCCAGTTGATCCTTCGAGGAACGGCTTAGTGGTTGCCCACATTAAAAATAAATACATACAGCAGCATTCCAAAAAATCACTGACCGAGACTGTCAGTGATTTTTGTGTATACTGCTAATAAACCGAACAAAACTTCAAAAAAATGGAGGAATGCATGATGTTTACAAGCATTAAAGATTTTGCAGCGGAATGGACCAACGAAGCGGAAATGACCCAGAAGATCATGAACGCGCTGACCGATGAATCGCTCGGGCAGGCCATAACGGACAAGCACCGGACCCTGGGCGGGCTGGCATGGCATCTCGTGGAATCCGTTCATTATATGACATCGCTCGGGCTGGCGTTTGATGCACCCGATAACAGTGACGAAGTGAAAAAATCGGCCGCTGCGCTTGCCGGCCAGTACGAGCGGGTCAGCCGGGCCATTCTCCAAGCGGTCGAGACGCAGTGGACGGACGCCAAGCTTCTGGAGACGCAAACCATCGCCGGCCAGGAGTGGAACAACGGAGGTTCGCTGCGCTTTACCCTCATGCACCAAGCCCACCACCGCGGACAGATGACCGTCCTGATGCGGCAGGCTGGATTGAAGCTGCCGGATTTGTACGGTCCGACTTACGATTCATGGGTGGAACAAGGAATGGAACCGCTCGCCTAGACGCGTTACAATGGAGCTGATACCCGGGATCGTATCCCGGGTAACTCTCTTTTACGAAAGGATTTCTCCGATGTCCAAAGCTGATAACATGCTCTCGATCCTCTGGATGCTCCGGTCCGGCAAAAAAATGACGGCGCAGCAGCTTGCCGACGAGCTGGAGATCCATGTCCGCACAGTGTACCGGTGCATTGATTCGCTCTGCGCAAGCGGCGTCCCGATCATTGCGGATTCCGGCCCGAACGGAGGATTCCAAATCCTTGGGACCTTTGCCGACTCGCCGCTCATGTTCGATGCGGAGGAGCAGAAAGCCCTCGTCCATGCTTCGGTGTTTGCCCAGGAGGCAGGGTATCCTCACACCGATGCCCTTGGCAGGGCCGTGGATAAACTGAAACGGTATACGAACGAGAAGCAGCTCACGCAAATTGAACGCCACAGCAGCGGGCTGTCCGTCCTTCAGCCGCCCATCGATTCGGAGCAAAAAGGGCGGCTGCAATGCCTTGAGGAAGCCGCTGGACAAAGGCAGACCCTCCGGATGGTGTACGGCGGCTCCAATGGAGATTCCGGAACCGGGTCGGTACGGGAGTTCGATCCTTACAGCATCATCCATTGGAAAGGGCAATGGTACACCACCGGATACTGCCATCTCCGCAAGGATTTGCGGAACTTCCGCGTTGACCGGATTGTGAGCCTGGACGTGACGGATCGGCATTTTGAGCGCCCCGAGAACTTTTCGGCCAAGGACGTTCTGCTGGAACAGCTGCTGCCGGACCCGGCTGGCGATCCTTCCCTGGTTACGGTCCGGATTCAGGCTCACGATCACGTCCTGAACGAACTGAAGCAGCACTGGCTGCTCGGACATGCACTGATTGAGCGAAGCCCAGGGGAGGCGGTATACCGGCTTGATTCCTCCTCCCTGCATTCATACGTCCCCTACTTTCTTCTTCCCTACGGAAAAGCGCTGACCATCGCCGAACCGGAATCGCTGGTGCTGCGTATGGCCGAAGTCAGCCGGGGAATCGCGGAACACTACGGATCGATGCTGTCAGGATTGCCTTCAGAGTAACCTCACCATCCTCCTGCATAATTTGATGCAGTAATTGGAATAATTAGGGTGATCGAAGGCAAAGTGTCATGCAAAGGATGATCGACCGTGGAACTCAGCAAAGGTGCAACGATGCTTCAGCATCTCCAGCATACGTCCTCTGAATTTCTTCTTCCCCGGCTCCAGGAGGCTTTTCAGCACGCGGCCGACTTCCAGGCCGTCTGCATCGGTGAATCGGACGCCGGCAAGCTGTATTTGCTGTACCTTACGACGCTTGTCGGCTCCGATCATTTCATATTCAATGTGAACCGGCAGCCGCAGGATGGTGTCCTGACCACACTGCACAGTTATTATGGCACCAGCTATTCGGCTGGTGATTTTTCCGCTTGCGAAAAAGCGGTATGTGCCGGCAAAACCGTGCTGTGCACTGCGGAGTCTGCCAACGGCCTGATTCTGGCAACAGAAAATCCGCAGCAGCGGGGGCTGCAACAGCCGCAGACGGAGAACGTAATTCAGGGGCCGATGTACGGTTTTATCGAGAACTATCAAACCAATATCTCCCTCATACGCCAGCGGATGCAAACCTCCCGTTTGAAAATTTGGGAGACCAGCGTCGGAGATCTGACCAATACGAAGGTGGGCGTGGTTTACCTGGAAGGGGTGACCGATCCGGGTCTCGTCCAATACACCTGCGGTCAAATCAGCGCCATCCAAGCAGACGGGATCCAGGAATCCGGCGAACTGCTGCGGTTCATGAACCCCGGATCCTCCCGCCTCTTCCCTGCCGCCGTCACGACGGAACGCCCGGACCGGGTAACGGCCTCCCTGTTAAACGGCAAGATTGTCGTCTTGATGGACGGAACGCCGTTTTCGATCATCGCCCCGGGGTCCTTCTTTGATTTCTGGGAATCCCCCGAAGATCAATATTTGACGCCGCTGATCGCATTATTTTTAAGGTGGCTGCGGTTCATCGCACTCATGATCAACCTGTTTTTGCCCGCCTTCTACGTGGCGGTCACTTCGGTAAACATTGATCTCAACCGTCTGGAGATCAGTCTGGCCGCGGCCGGCAGCAGGGAAGGGGTCCCTTATCCCGTGTGGATCGAGTCCCTCATCATGCTGTTTCTTCTGGACTGCATCGTTGAGGCCGGCATACGCCTGCCAAGGTCGATCAGCTCCACCGTTACGATGGTTGGCGGGGTGGTGCTGGGACAGGCGATCATTCAAGCGAATATTGTGAGCAATTTGCTGGTGATCATCGTCGCAACGACGGCGCTGACCAATTTTATCGTCGTGGATTATCAGATGGGCCTGGTTCAGCGGATTTTGAAATATTTCACGCTCGCCGGGGCCAGCGTCATCGGAATTCTCGGCATATTCATCTGCTTTGCCATTCTGGTCATCTGCCTTTCCCGCATCCAATCGTTCGGCGTCTCCTATTTGACTCCGATCGGTCCCGGTGCCCGGATCCGGTCTATGAGTCTTGGGCTGATCGGCGGTTCCCGCAAATTTTCACTCAGCTACTGGATTACCTTCGGAAGAGGGTCGAGACAATGAATCCATCGAACGAGGAACTGAAGATCTCCATGCCCCAATACTTCGTCCTGCAGATGATGGTATTCGGGGCGATCTCTTTTCATGTGTACCCTTGGCTCGTCCTGCAATCCACCACCCAGAGCTACTGGATCCCAATCCTGATCTGGATGCTGCTCGGACTGCTGGGAGCCTGGCTGTTCAGCCGGGTCCTCGCGCTGCATCAAGGAAAAGACGCTTATACGATTACAAAGCGCGTACTTGGGTGGCCGGGGGTCATTCTTTTTATCGTTCCGCTGCTTTGGTTTATGTGGAGCGCCATGGTGATCATCGTCCGGGCTCACAGCGAGATCATCTCGATGACGATCCTTCACAGCACGCCGCAGTGGTTTTTGGACGGGATGATCTTTATTGGCGTCTTTCTGGCTTTCGGGGGAATCGGTTCGATTATCCGCGCTTCCGTCCTGTTTCTGCTTGTCAGCTTTCCGCTGTCCGTCGGGCTCGTGTTGCTGGGATTTGGTGATCTCGATTTTAATCTGGGCAAACCGTGGCTCTATACCAATGGGGATTTTCTGACCAGCCCGAAATTCTACACGACATCCTTCATTTGGGCCGGCTATCTTTACTATGCGGCTTGCGGCAGATACGCCAAACAGCCGAAGAAGCTGTGGCGGCCTTATACCGTGGCTGCGCTCTGTTTTCTGCCTTTACTGGCCGCCTCCGTCTATCAGCCGGCGCTGACGTTTAGTCCGGAGATGTCAAGAATTTTGACGCTTCCTTATATCAGCAAAATGGACTCGGTAAGCTATTACTGGTTGGTGATCGAAAATTTAACCGCCGTATTTATCGTCAGCTCCATCCTCTATTTGTTTTTATTGCTTGCCCTGATCCTGAACTGCATCGTAACGGCAATCAAGGCGGTATTTCCCAGCTGGAACGAAAAGCTGCTGTATGTGCTGGCAGGAGTCACGGCATACGCCGCCATCCGGCTTATTCCTTCATGGGAATGGGTCGAAAGAGCCGTGGAGTGGGATACGGTTCTACGCCTCTACTTAATGTATGGCTTTCCTATGGCTGTGCTGGTCAAGTCCTTCATTTCCAACAAGATGAGGGCCCGCCAATGAGCAGACGCGCAGCCCGATGCCTGGCCATCTTATGCCTGCTTCTCTTCCTCCCCGGCTGCTGGGATGTCAAAGATGTCGACAACCGGCTCCTCGAGACCGCGATCGGTATCGAGCCGGCCGACGGTGACCGGGTGCGGGTCTGGATGAGGTTCCCACTCCCTCAGTCGCAGGACGGAGCCCATAAGGATTTTTTCGTCATCAAGCAGGAAGGCAGCACCGTGATTGAAGCCATAGACCAGCTCCGGTTAAGGCTGCCCAAAAGCCTGGATATGTCGCAGAACCAGTCGATCTTTCTGGATCAGGCACTGGCTAAGAAAGGATTCATGCCCTATTTGGAATTCACGATCAGGGACCGGACCGTTCCTCTGGATTCGTTAATTGCGATTACGACAGGCGGCATGAAGTCGATATTTGAACGTCCCAACCCGACGGGCGAGCTCTCGGGTATCTACACGAAGCTGTTTTTTGAACGCTATGCCGGCGGAACCTCACAAAAAAACGTCGTATCGCTATGGGAAATTTTCAGAGGTTACTATGATCCGCTCGAGGAATGCCTCGTGCCTGTATTGGTGACGGATTCCGAAACGATATTCCGAGTCGCGGGCAATGCATTCTTTAGAAATGACGCCATGGTCGGCATGATCTCTCCGGAGGAAACCCTGATTTACGAAATCGTTACGAGCAAGATGTCCCCCTTCGAAATCGAAACCGCGGATAAAATGAACCTTAAAATTCTGAATTCGAGTGCCGATATCGACACGGACATGAACAATGGCAAGCCCGTCATCCGCATTCATGCCAAGCTCTCGATGACCCTCATGGATTCCGCCCGCGGGATCGACATCAAGGCAAAGCATCTGGAAGCTTCCATTAACCGCCTGATTGAGCAGCGGGCAGCCGCTGTATTCCGGATGACGCAGGCGCAGGAATCCGACATTTTTGGGCTTGGCAACCGCTTCAGAGGAAAGGTCCCGCCCAGCCAATACGACCGGTGGTCCAAGCTGTACTCGAAAGCGACCCTGGAGTTCAAGCTGGATTCCGAGCTGAAAAACACGGGCCTTCAGCTGAGACGCAGGCCGTTCATTAATCCGTCCAAGGAAAAGTAGGAAACGAAACAGGGGCTGCTTCACAATAGAAGCAACCCCTGTTTTATCATTACCGATCATCCCTGCTCTTCTATGCTTCAATTCCCGTATAGCGAAAATGGGAAAAGTCCGCATAGCTTCCCCCAAAGGTCTGCATATCATGGACAGCGATACCGACAAAGTTGCCGGTGAAGCCGCCGCAGAGGAAGCGGATGTCCTGTTCTTCAAACAGCGGGACCCAATCCTGCCCCGGGCTGAACCGGCCATAGAACCGTCCGCGGATGCCTTGGACTTCCACGGCCAATTGAACGGTTTCCCCGGCATTCACCGGAATCATGTCCGGAATAACGGTGAACGCATCATCCGCGCAGCGCATGAGCCGGATCACCTTGCCCAGCTCTTCGTCCTGCGTCACATAAGCATACAAATAATTTTCATCGTTCAAATAAAGCATCAGCCCGGCCATCTGCAAATAGCTTGCTGGCTCGAACTCCAGCGACGTCTCGGCCCGGAAATGGATATCCGCCTGCCGGACGGCCACAATGTGGTGATGAAACAGGCTTTGCGGCGATTCCCCGGAATGCAGGCGGAGATACCCCCGGCGCTCCGACAGCGAGCACCAGGATGGGTCCGCCGGTATGCGGAGCGTATTCCAGGCTTTGGCAAGCTCCGGTCCGTCAAAGGTATCCTCAAACAAGCTCCGTTCAGCGGCCGTCTTGACCTCTGCCGGCGTGATCCCTTTCGGACGCGGGACCTCCATCTGCGGGGAATTCCCACCGGCGGTCAGGCGAAGCCAGCCTTCCTCGTCCCAGTACACCTGCTGCAGTGCCGTTTCCCGGCCAAGGAGCGCGTACTGGCCTTCAACCGGACGCGTGCACAAATGGGCCATGTACCATTCCCCTTGCGGCGTCTGGATCAGGCTGCCGTGGCCGGCACACTGCAGCAGGAGCTCCGGGTTGTCCCGGGAGGTCAGCATCGGATTGCGGGGGTCCACTTCGTAAGGGCCCATCAAGCTGCGGGAACGGGCTACCGTCACGGCATGGCCGCTCCCGGTGCCGCCTTCGGCCGTAACCAGGTAGTAATAGCCTTGATGCTTATAGATATGCGGCGCTTCGGTCTTCTTCAGATCCGTCCCGTCAAACAGCTTGAACGGTTTACCAACTAGCTTCTGCTGCTGCGGATCATACTGCTGAATAACGATGCCGCTCGATTTATTCCCTTCCGGAATACGGTAATCCCAGATTTCGTTCAGCAGCCATTTCCGCCCATCTTCGTCATGATACAGGCTCGGATCGAAGCCGCTGCTGTTCAGATAGACCGGCTCGGACCAAGGCCCGTGAATCGAAGGCGCCGTAATCAAATAATTGTGAACGTCTTTAAATGGGCGTTTGGTGCTTTTCACATCGGTATAAATGAGGTAAAACAACCCGTCATGGTAGCTGAGCTGAGGCGCCCAGATGCTGCAGTTCTTCGGATTTCCCCGCAGGTCGACCTGATCGGTCAGCACGTCGGTGCAGTGCTCCCATACCGCCAAATCCTTGGAGGCATATACCCTTACGCCAGGGAGCCACTCGAAGGAAGACACCGCGATATAATAAGTGTCCTTTGCCCGCACGATGCACGGATCCGGATTAAAGCCCGGCAGCACCGGGTTTCGAATGGTTCCCGTTTGGGTGGATATGGTCATGCTCTTCCCTCTCCTTTTCGCTTCCAAAAGTCCGTTCCGGCAAAAACTTGCTCCTTCTGCGGAGCCCCTTCCAGCGTCTCCTGATAGACCGCCCACCCGGCCCGCTGTCCTCCCGGAGCCGGTGCTGCCGGATCAAAGCGGGTGCCGAATTCCCGGTACCTGGCCGTCAGCCGCCGCCCCGGATCGTTCCAGTCGTCCCAGCCCAGCGGTTCGATATGTCCGCCCATCCGGCAGTCGACGTAGTCAGTGCGTGCATATTCGCGCCACGGCCTTCCCAGATACACGCCCGATACGCCGGGCTCTGCCGTCAAATAACAGAGGTTAAAGACATACCCGTATTCCTGCCCCGCGGGAGTAGAAGCCGCGGCGATATAACCGGCATGCCCGCCCGAATGGCGCAGGCTGCGAATCTCGCAGCGGTCAAAGAAGGCGGCCGCGCCGCCGAATATAAAATCCACCGTCCCTTCGATACGGCAGTATTCGTACACCTGGCGGTACTCTCGGTGATACTCCCGGAGCGGGATTCCTCCAAACACGCCGCCATGCTTGGGCGCAGGCGGAAGCGGTCCGGTAAACAGCGTGTCCTGGTGCCCTTTAAAGGTGCAGTAGCGAAAAACCGTTTCGTCGCAGTGCGCGTAGACCGCCACGGCCTGGCCGATGTCCTCGCCCTGCCCGGCCGAATTGGTCACGACCAAATTCTCGATCAGCAGCCGTCGGCCGCCAAGGAACAGCGTCGGCGTTGCAAATGTGCCAATCTCATTCCCGTCCTCGTCCAGTTCCTTGGCATACCGGCCCTTCGTGATTTCCACATATCCGATGCCGATCACGGCCAGATCGGACCGGTATATCCGTACCGCTTCCTCATAGACACCCGACAGGATGTACAGGGTTTCGGGCCGCTGCGGATCTTGCTTCTCCAACGCATCCACCGCTTCCTGAATCGTCGGATAATCGCAGTGGTCCAGCTTTCCTACAATCATGACCTTCCCCCTTTCGTTTCGGGCTGCGGCCATTGCTTACAAGTGTTCCGCCAAAAATCCCTGCCAGCGGGCCCGCATTTCAGCCGTCTCCATATGGCCGCCGCCGGTCATGACCGTCTGCCAATGCTCCTCCTGTCCGGCGGCCCGGTATACCTCCCGCAGGCCTTCGGCCAGCAGCACGACGCCTTCCTCCGGTGTCAGCCGGTCGGTGCGCCCGGTCAGGCTCATCCTTGGCCGCGGGGCGATCATGGCTTGGATTTCCAGCGTCGTGAAGTGCTTCAGCAAGCCCGGAACGTAGTAGTAGAAGCCGTGGTGATCCAGCCCGCGCTTCTTCATCAAGGTATGCGCATCCACCTGTCCGCAGATGTCCACGGTCACCTTGATCCGCTCGTCCAGCGCCGCCAGCCACCAAGCCATCATCCCGCCCATGGACATGCCGAGGGTCGCGACCCGCGAGGCATCGATATCTTCCCTGGAGCACATGTAATCCAGCATCCGCCGGTTGTCATACAGCATCATGCCCCACATGACGCGCCCCTGCCATAACATTTCCTTGACGATTTCGCTCTCCGTCTTACCCGACCGCTCATGGAAGCCCCACATGTCGATACAGCAAACGGCATAACCCATACCTGTCAGTGTGCTGGCAAAAGACGGCTGCTGCAAATACGAGCTGCCGCTGATCAGCTCCCTGCGTCCGTTTGTGTAATTGCCGCCATGCGAGTGATTGAAAACGACGAGAGGATAGGGACCCTCTCCGTCGATAGGAAGTGCGACATAGGCGGGCACCCGTTCCAGTCCGTTTAAATCCAGCAGCAGCGTCTCCAGCCTGTACCCGTCCTTCTCTTCCTGCTTGAGCAGCTCCGCCTGGATAGGCCGGTCCTCCGGCATATCGCCCAGCAGCTTCTTCAACCGTTCCCTCATCATTGGTTAAACCTCCTCTTCGCTGAGATCCTCCTCTTGCGGAACTACGCTTACCTGTTTTACAAGCTGTTCCGGCACCTTCGTATCCTTTGACCGGCACTGCTGCCATTCCACATCTTCACCGTTCTCGACGTAGAAAGCCGGCCCTTCGTGGCCGCCAACCGTGACCCGGTCAAACCGAATGTCCCTCACATTGCCTAAATAAAAGCCGCGCGCTTTCATATCCTGGATGCCGGACATCATGGCCGGACGCCCCGGAACGGGGTTCTCCGCCATGGAAATATCGATGTCGGCAAACGTTAATTCCGAAATATACCTTTCCGCAAGACCATAAACAAACCCTGCCGCCGCATGTACGTTTCTTGCGGTAATATTCGAAAAGTGAATCCGCCGGAACGTCGGCGTTTCCAGGGTGACCGGATAAGGCCGCTTATCCCAGACGTACTTGTCCTTGCCCCGCGGTCCGCAAAAATAATACAGGTTCAAAATGAACGGGCAGATGACTTCCTCCATGACGATGCCGCTGACCCGGATATCCTCCACCGTTCCTCCGCGCCCCCGCCGCGATTTCAGCCGGATGCCGCGGTCGGTGTGCTTAAAGATGCAGTTGCTGATCACGACATTCCGGATGTCCCCGCTCATTTCGCTGCCAAGCACGACGCCGCCGTGGCCGTGGATCATCGTACAGTTCGTGATCGTGATGTTCTCGCATGGTACCCGCTGCGCCGTGTCCTCCGTACCGGCCTTGATGGCGATGCAGTCATCGCCGACGTCGATGTGGCAGCCGCTGATCCGCACGTTCTGGCACGACTCCGGGTCGATGCCGTCAGTATTCGGTGAATCCGCGGGATTGTAAATCGAGACGTTGTCGATCGTCACGTTGTCGCAGAGAATCGGATTGACCGTCCAGCTCGGGGAGTTGATCAGCGTGACGTCGCGGATTGTCACCCGGGTGCAGCGGTCGAGGCTGATCAACTTCGGCCGGGGGTGGGTCAGCTCCTCCGGGCGGCTGCGCATCTTGTCCCACCAGGGCTGGCCGTTGCCATCCAGCGTGCCGCTGCCGGTAATGGACACGTTCTTCAGCCCGTGTCCGTACACACAGGAGGCGTGCACCTCACGCAGCACCCCTTCCCAGCGGGAAGTCACGACCGGATAATCCGCCGGATCGGTGCTGAAGGACAGGACCGCCCCCGGGTCCAGCCTCAGCTCGATGTTGCTGCGCAGGAGGATGGCCCCGGTCAGGTACGTGCCTGCGGGGACGAACACAGTCCCGCCGCCCGCGGCATCCGCTGCCTCGATCGCCGCAGCGATGGCCCGGGTCGCCGGCTCGGCGCCGCCGGGCACCGCCCCGAACTCGGTGATGCTGTACCCGCTCATGGCTGTTCTCCTTTCGCCGCAGCGGCCGGAATCCTGGCCTCGTATTCGCCGCAGGCCTGCAGAAACGCCCCCAGCCCCTTCTGGTCGTTGGTGATGATCGGCTCGCTGATGTAATAGGCGTACGTGCCGTCGCGCCGGTCGGCTCCGCCCAGCCCGGCCACCTGGCAGTTTTTGTTCAGGTTCAGCCAGCCTTCCTTCGTCTCCAGCACAAACTCCTCCAGCAGCCCCCGATACGCTCTGTCTAGGCTGTCCTGCCATTCCTGCGGTGCAAGCACGCCGAGGCGAAGCCCTTTCGCGATGGCATAGGTGATCATGCTGGAAGCCGAGGCCTCCAAGTAATTCCCCTTGCGGCCGCCCTCATTGACCACCTGGTACCAGACGCCGCTGCCCGGATCCTGATAGGATCTCAGCGCACGCAGCGTATCGCTCAGCATGCGCTTCAGCTCCGGATAATCGGGATGGCTTGCCGGCAGCAGTTCCAGGCTGTCCGCCAGCGCCATGACGAACCAGCCAAGGGATCTTCCCCAGAAATTTGGAGATAAGCCGGTGGCCGGGTCGCACCACGGCTGGGCTTTTTTCTCGTCCCAGGCGTGATACAAGAGCCCGGTGGCCTCATCCTTCGTATGGAGCTCGCACAGCTTGAACTGCTTCGTCACGTCGTCCAGTCCCGTCCCGTCTTCAAACGTCAGCAAATATTCCAAGTAGAAAGGCGAGCCCATATACAGGCCGTCCAGCCAAATCTGGTAAGGATAAATTTCTTTATGCCAGAATGCCCCTTCCGACGTCCGGGGATGGGAAGCCAGCTGGGATCGCAGCAGCCCGGCGGCCTGCTTGTACTTTTCCTCCCCCGTCTCCCGGTACAGGGTGAACAGCAGCTTGCCGTTGTTGATATGGTCGATGTTGTATTCTTCGGGGCTGTACCCGCGGATGCTCCCGTCTTCCTGAATAAAATGGTCCATGTTGTCCCGGATATAATCCCAATACCGGCGGTCTCCCGTCTGCTTCCAGAGCAGCTCGAAGCCCTTGAGCACCACGCCGTAATCATACGACCACTTGCCTTCATATCCCTTACCCTCGTACAGCTTCGGCGTCCGTGCCATGATGGACTCGGCCATGCGCTGCGCCGCGTTGAATGTCTGCATGCTGATCCTCCTCGGATAAAATTTCCGGCTTTCTCTGATAAAATTTCCATCTTCGCCGGGGATTGCTTTTTTTACACCCTGCCGTCTTGGAAAAAACACAGTCCTAACCCCCATGCAGGCGGGATAGGACCTGTTGCCGTCTCCTAGCGTATGGCTCAGCCGTTATTTTTGCTGAGTGGCTTTGTAAGCGGCCTCATATTCCTCGATAATTTTGCTGCCGCCGGATTTCTTCCAGTTCTCCACCGCAGCTTTGAATTCGTCCAGGTTGATTTTGCCGAGAATGTATTTGTAAGTCGCATCGGTGATGATCTTTTGCAGCTCAGAGCCCTGTGTCGTGTACGTTTCGGATTCCAGGGAATATGCCGGGTTCAGCACCCCGTATTTTGCATTTTCCTTGATCAGCTTGTCGGCCTCGGCCTTCAGCGGATCGGCGTCATGGATTTTGTAGCCCGTTTCGCTCGGACGGGAAGAGGCAAACGGCTGCACTTCCTGCTGCCACAAATCGGTATTGGTAATCGTAACCGCGTCATTCGCATCCACGGTATAATGGACGCCTTCGATTCCGTAAGTCATGAGGGCGTACACATCGTCGTCCATCAGGTCGTTGACGAATTTCAGAACGCGCTTCAGCTCGGCTTCATCCTTCACTTCGGATTTCGGGAAAGCCAGCAGTCCGCCGATTCCGTTGTTCGCCGCCCAAATCGCGCGGTCGCTTTCGTTGCCTGTCGATGTAATGTTGTTGACCAGGGCGAGCTGCATGTTATCCTGAACGCCCTTGGCCATATTCAAGAGGTTCTTCCCGTCAAACAGGGCGCCGACGTAAATTCCGGCTTTGCCCTGGGCGAATTTTTGCTGTTGGTCGGTCTTGGCGGTCACCGCAAAGTCTTGATTGATATATCCTTTTTCGTACAGTGTCTTCATGTAATCCATCGTTTTGACGTACCCTTCGGTTTCGAATTCGGGGATCATTTTCCCGTCATCCGTCACCTGCCAGTTATTCGGCGTGCCGAAGTATGACCCCAGCGTCTTAAAGGCGCCGTAGATCAGATCGCTCCGGTCCATGAAGCCCGTCGTATCCTTCTGTCCGTTGCCGTCCGGGTCCTGCTCGGTGAACGCTTTGGCGACGTTCATCAGCTCATCGGTCGTCTTCGGCACGGACAGTCCAAGCTTATCGAGCCAGTCCTTGCGGATGACGACGCCGTTGCGGGCGAGATCCTTCTGGAAAGGCACGCCGTACAGCTTGCCGTCGATCGAAGCCGATCTCCGCATATCCTGCGAAATTTTCGCCAGGTTCGGGAACTCGTCCAGGAACGGTTCAACCTCCCAGAACATGCCAGACTTCAGGGCGTTGCGCACGGAGGAATTGTCGAGAATGGTGAGCGTAACGATATCCGCCAGGGAATCGGACGCCAGCGACGTATTGATGCGTTCTTCCTTGGAAGCATCCGGAATCCACGAAAATTTGATATCCGTCCCGGTCTTCTCCTCAATTTTGTTCAGCACCGTATCGGTCGGCGGCGACGCCGTGTGCAAAATGTTCAGCCACGTAATCGTCGTCTTCTCGTCACCTGCCGCAGCGCTGCCTCCCGAGCCCTGGGCCGTTTCCCCCTTGCCGCCTCCCCCGCCGCAGGCCGAGAGCAGCAGCCCGCAGACCAGCGTAAACGCAGCCATCTTGCTTACCATTGGTTTCATGTGCCATTTCCCCTTTTCTATTATCCTTTGGATTGATCCCACATCCGTGGATGGATCCCACACCCGCCGTGCCTTGATTAGTACACGCCGTCCTCGCCGAACTTCTTCGCCAGCCGGTTGGATGCCATGACCAGCACAAGTCCCACCAAGCCCTTGAACAAGCCTACCGTTGTACTGAAGCTCAGCTGTCCGTTCTTCAGTCCCGCCGTATAGATGTAGGTGTCGAAAATTTCGGCCACCTCGCGGTTCAGCGAATTGAGCAGCAGGTACATATGCTCGAACCCCAGATCAAGCGTGCTGCCGATCTTGAGAATGAGCAGGGTGATGATGACCGGTCGGATCGCCGGCAGCGTCACGTGCCACGTTTTGCGGAACCGTCCGGCTCCGTCCATTTCGGCTGCTTCGTACAGCTGAGTGTCCACCACCGTGATCGCAGACAGATAAATAATGGTGGACCAGCCGAGCTCCTTCCAGATGATCTGCCCGATGTACACGGTGCGCAGCCATTCGGGAGCGGTCAGGAAGCTGATTTTGTGCCCGCCCAGCCTGGCGATCAGCTCATTCAGCACGCCTCCGTCCACGGTGAGGAATACGTAGGTAATGGAGACGATGATGACCCAGGACATAAAGTGCGGGATGTAGATGATGGTCTGTACCCAGTTTTTGAACAGCCGGTGCCTGACCTCATTCAGCATCAGCGCCAATATAATGGGAAGCGGAAAAAAGATCACGATGTTGAGTGCAAACAGAATCAGCGTGTTGCGCAGAAGCATGAAGAACGTCGGTTCTGTAAACAAGCGGACAAAGTGCTTCATTCCGACCCAAGGGCTGCCCGTGATCCCCTTGAAAGGCTGGTAATCCTGAAAGGCAATGACGAGACCGCCCATCGGCAGATACTTAAAGATGATGAAATACAACACGCCGGGCAAAATCATCAGGTACAGCAGCTTGTGACGTTTGATACGGTCCAGAGCGGTGTCCGTCCGTACCTTCCTGGCCGGTTTGACATTCATGTTCATGACGGCCGTGTTCGAGTCCTTCACCAGGTCGACCTCCTTGTAAGCGTTTCCTGTTACGACTCCAGCTTAGGCCGTTTTGGGAATTCCGTACATAATCATTTCATTGACACCGGCCATAAAACCGCATAACGGCGCCATTTCCGCCTTCCGCATCTCAGCTGATGATTACGGATTGAAGCTGATGATTATCCGGGTGACAGCCGCGGATTCCCCGCTCTCCCCCCTGCCGGACAACACCTCAGGAGCTGATTATATACGTAACCTGGTGCGCTTGGTACAGTCTAACTGTAAACGATTACAAGGAGGATACCCGCGTATGACACCATCCACAGCTTTGCGTAGAAAAGAGTCTTTCGGCAGCCGCCTGTTTACCGTCGTAAACAGCCTCCTGCTCATTCTGATTTCCCTCATTTGCCTGCTGCCTTTTGTAAACGTGATTGCGAGCTCCTTCGCTTCCACCCAGGAAGTCGTGGCCAAAAAATTCATTCTGTTTCCGACGACGTTCTCTCTCGATGCTTATAAGTACATTTTATCGACGCCTACGATTTTTAAAGGGCTGGGGGTATCAATCGGGATCACCGTAGTAGGCACGATCGTCAGCATGATCCTGACGGCGCTCATGGCCTATGGCCTGTCCAGGAGATATCTCTACGGCCGGGGCTTCGTCAACTTCATCGTCGTATTCTCCATGCTGTTCAGCGGCGGCATGATCCCGACGTTCCTCGTCGTCAAAAGCCTCGGACTGATCGACTCCTACTGGTCGCTCATCCTTCCGGTCGCTATTAACGCGTTTAACCTGATTATTATGAGAAACTTTTTTCAGGCGCTTCCGGACGCGCTCGAGGAATCGGCCAAAATTGACGGATGCAACGATTTTGGCGTTTTCTTCAAAATTATGCTTCCGCTCGCCCTGCCATCCATTGCTACCATTTCGCTGTTCTATGCGGTAGCTTACTGGAACACCTATATGAATGCGATCCTGTACATGACGGATTCGACCAAGTGGCCGATCCAGGTGCTGCTCCGCCAGATCGTCATCGTCTCCAGCGGCATGCAGGCCGAAGGGACGTCCGTGGATGTCGTTCCGCCGGCGCAGACCATCAAAATGGCGGTGATCGTCATCGCGACTGTACCGATGCTGATCGCGTATCCGTTCGTGCAGAAGCATTTTGTCAAAGGGGCGCTGCTCGGCTCGGTCAAAGGGTAACGAACAGCAAAGTCTTGCATTCCGCTCAAGAAAGCAGCCCGGACGGAATTACAAGACTTTGTTTTTTTACTGAGCCTGTTTGACTTTGCGGTAATTTCCCGGCGTCACGAGTTCCTTCTTGCGGAAGGACCGGATGAAGTTTTGCGGATTGTGGTACTGGAGCCGCTCGGCGATTTCCTTGATTGTCATGTCCGTTTCAACCAGCCATTTCTTGGCCATCTCCAGCCGGTAATTCATCAGGTATTCGCTGAACGTCATGCCAAACTCCTTTTTAAAAATGCTGCTTAAATAGTTCGGATTATAATGAAGCCGGTCGCTGATCCATTCCAGGGACAATTCCTGGTCGTACTCCGTGCGGACGATCGTGGCGATCTTCTCGGCGAGGGAGCGGAACTGGCGGTTGGTCTTCTCCTTCATGCTGCGCACCATCGGCGAGATGACCTCCTCCACGAGGATCCGCTCGATCTCTTCCGGGTTGCGAATATCGAGCAGGCGGTGGTATAGCGCGTGATTATCCTGCGTCAGCAGCACCTCCACGCCGAGCAGCTGCTCCAGCTGGATTAGATTATTGACGAAACGCACCAGGGCCACTTCAAAATTCATCGAGTTTTTGTTCTTCTTCATCATCTCGGCCAGCAGCGGATACAGCGCCCGGGGAACCTGCTCTTCGTCGCCCAGCCGGATCGCGTCGAACAGTTGGGTTTCCAGCTCCGTCGGATAATGCAGAAGCACCGGTCCCGAGACGACCGTCTCGATGTCTTCATAGAAGATGATCGATTCTTTGCCCAGATTGAGCCGGTGCCGGAGCGCCTGCTTGCTCATTTCGCAAGCCTCCTTGCTCTCCCACAGATGCCGGTACGTCTTGCTGATGCCAAAGCTGACGGAGCAGTTCAAATAGTCGCGCGCCGTCATCATAATCGTTTTCGAAAAGGAGAGCACCTGCCTGCGAATATCCTGCTCCTCCTGGTCTGTAAACGTCAGGATGGTCGCCTGCGTGTTGTCGTTTAAAATAATCGGCAGCATGCGCCCTTCCTTCGGCACGACTTCCTCGACCATTTTGTTGATGGCGAGCAGCAGCATATCCCGGTCCGACGCCTCCCGGCCGCCGTAACTGTCCATCTGGATCAGCATCGCGACGAACGACGGCTGCGTCAGTTCCGGATAACCGAACCGCGGCAGCATCCGCTCCAGTTCCTCCGGGGACACCCGGTTCCGGAACAGGTTCAGGATCAGCTGCGTTTCCAGCTGGGGCAATTCGGCTTCCATCATGCTCTCCAGGTTTTCCTTCTCGGTGACGATCGTGTCGATGGAATGAAGGATGCCTTCGATTTCGTTCTTATACGGCAAATGGGAGCTGCGCGGCAGGCTGCGCTGGATTTGACGGATCGGCTTCGTGAAATAAACGGAGATGCCGTAAGCCACCACGATGATCAGCAGCGTAATGACAGCCACCATCAGCATGATTCCGTATTTGGTCGTCTTGAGCGCGCCGGAAATTTCCTTCTGATCCAGCAGCGTCACATAGATCCAATTGTTGTAGCTGGATTTGGCATAGATCGCTTCGGCCGACTGGCGCCCGGATGCGGTCACCTTCAGCCTGCCGGCACGATGATCTTCCCCGGCCGACTGGACGATGCGTCCAAGCTGGTCAGCGGACAGCAGCTGCTTGTCGGGATCGGTCTCGTACATCAGCTCTCCCTGCTTGTTTAAAATGATGACCGGTGCATTGTCCTCGGTCTTCAGGATCCGGTCGAGCGTGGACCGGGAAATATCCGAAAGGGCGATCGCCTGCTTTTGCTTGGAAAAGACCGGCAGCGTGTTCACGAAACGGATGCCGTCATCCGTTTTGATCCAGAACAGCCCTTTGTCTTTGTTATCGATGTAGGCCTCGTACAGCTTGCGCCGGTCGGCATCCGTCAAATAGGACAGCTTTCCGCTCGTAATCTGCCAATTCTGTACGAGGCTGATGAGCGAATACTCGGTCCCTTCCAGTCCCATCGTGGCGATATAGTTCAGCTGTGTATTGACGTTCCGGTATTCTTCGAAATCCTGTTCCGTGATCGGCCTTTTTACGACGGCATCAAACGAGCTCGTCGTGCTATATGTATTAAAGGCGTATTCGATTGTCTGGATTTTCTGCTCAAGCGAATTTTTGGTCTGGGTAATAAAGCTCTGCTTGCTGCCCGCCACCCGGTCGATCACCGAGTGGGTCGTATTGATATAAATGTAGCTGCCAAAACTGACGACCAGTCCGATCCCAAGGACCAGAATGGGAATAAACGTTTTATAAAACATGCGGCCTTTTTTCATTGTGATGCTCCTTTAGCCCGTTCTTGTTTCCAATTATAGCGTTTTCATGATTGGGTTGACAATATGATTCACGTGTGCATTTTTCCGGAATCATATTGACTTGAACCCTGTCTGAACTTAAACTGAAACCGTTAACAAATATTTCATGTCACGAGGTCATATGATTACGATTAAAGACATCGCGCGCGTTGCGGGGGTATCGCATACGACCGTTTCCAGGGCGCTGAACGGCAACCCGCTCATCAAGAAGGAAACCCGCGACCGCATTGAACGCATCGCCGCCGAACTTAACTACATTCCCAATTACAGCGCCAAGAGCCTGGTGATGAAGAAGTCCTACACGATCGGCCTGTTCTTCTCCAGCATCGACCAGGGAACTTCGGCCAGCTTTCTCGTGGACGCCATCAAGGGCATTCATCAGGTGCTCGACGAGAACTACAGCCTGACGGTCCATGGGATCGACAGCATCCGGCACTATGATGCTATAACGCCAAGGCGTTTCGACGGCGTGCTCGTCATGAGCCAGAGCGAAGCGGACAATGCTTTCATTTATCACCTGAAGCAGACCGGCATCCCCTTCGTCGTCCTGAACCGCCAGCTGGATGACCCCGGCATTCTGAACGTGGTCGCCAATGACCGCGAAGGCGTCCGGGAGGCGCTGGATTACGGCATCGGCCTCGGTCACCGGAAGATCGCCATCATTGAAGGCAAGGCCGGCTTCAAGTCGACAACGGAGCGGAAGCAGGGATTTATGGACAGTCTGATCTCCCACCGCCTCCCGCTGGTTCCGGACTATTTCACCGCCGGGGACTACGGGGTCGAAAGCGGCTATAACGCCATGATGTCGCTGCTCTCCCTGTCCGATCCGCCGACCCTGGTCTTCTGCTCGAACGACGATATGGCCATCGGCGCGCTGAATGCCTGTTACGCGCGGGGCGTCGCGCTTCCCGGACAGCTGTCGCTGATCGGGTTCGACGATATTTTGTTCTCGCAGTATACGTACCCGCCGCTGACAACGATCCGCAAGCCGATTGCCGATATCAGCAAGCTCGGCACCACCAAGCTGATCGAGCGGCTCGAGCAGCCGGACTCGGCGCCGGAACAGCTGTTTGTCCAGACGGAGCTGATCGTGCGGCAAAGTGTTGCGGCTGTCACATAGGAGGGGCAGCTGTAATGCCCTCGATTTTTTCGAGGCCGTCATTTCAAACATGATTTTTTTACACCAAAATGTTAACGTGTGCATAATGTTTATCATCTCTAAAGGAGGCTTGAAATACGTATGACATCACGTCTTTCCCGCAGCCTGTTTCCCGAACTCCCCGCCCTGCCCGAGCGCATGATCCAGTTTGGCGGCGGCAACTTTATGCGGGCTTTCGTGAACTGGCAGATGCAGCAGATGAATTTGAAGGGATTATTTAACGGAAGCGCCGTCGTCGTGCAGCCGACCGCACACGGCAAAAGCACTGCGCTCATGGAGCAGGACGGATTGTACACCGTGCTGCTTAAAGGGCGGCTTCAAGGACAGCTGGTCAACTCAAGCGAAGTTATCGCCACCGTCAGCCGGGTCATCAATCCCTACACGGATTATGAGGCCTACTTGAAACTGGCCGAACAGGACGAACTCGAGTTCATTACCTCCAACACGACCGAAGCCGGCATTGTGTATGAGGCCGGCCTGCGCCGGGAGGACGCTCCGCATTCCAGCTTTCCCGCCAAATTGACGGAGCTGCTCTACAGGCGGTTCCAGCTCGGCAAAGCCGGCTTTATCATCCTCCCCTGCGAGCTGATCGAGGACAGCGGCGAGAAGCTGCGCCGCTTCGTGCTGCAGCATGCCGCCGATTGGCAGCTTGGCGATGCATTTGCCGCCTGGGTTACGGAAGCCAACACGTTCTGCTCCTGCCTGGTCGACCGCATCGTTCCGGGGTACCCGCGGGATCAGGCGGACGACCTGGAGCAGAAGCTCGGCTATGAAGACCCCTTCATGGTCAGTGCCGAGCCCTATCATCTGTGGGTGATCGAAGGGCCGGCGTGGCAGCGGGAGAAGCTCCCTCTTGCCGAAGCCGGGCTGAACGTCATCGTCACGGATGACCTGTCGCCTTACCGCGAGCGCAAGGTTCACCTTCTCAACGGCCCGCATACGGCTATGGTGCCCCTGGGCCTCCTTGCCGGACTTGAAACGGTCGAGGACGTGATGAAGGATAGCGATTTGGGCCGCTTCGTCGAGGAGCTGATGGAAGACGAAATCCTGCCGGTGCTGAAGCTGCCGCGGGCCGAGCTGCTCGAATACGCGGCGGCTATCCGCGAGCGGTTCAACAACCCGCTGATCCGGCATGAGCTGGCATCGATTTCGCTGAACAGCATTTCGAAATTCACGGCACGCCTGCTGCCGGTGCTGATCCGTTACCAGCAGGCCCAGGGGAAGCTTCCCCGCCTGCTCGTCCTCTCCTTCGCCGCACTCCTCCTGACCTACCGCGGCGACCAGGTCGCCCGCCGCGATGTGCCGGAAGTGCTGGAGGCATTTGACCGGAACTGGATCGACCCGGAATCGTTCGTTACCGGCATTCTGAAGGAAGAACGGCTGTGGGGCATGGATTTAACGGCAGTTCCGGGTCTTAAAGCGCTGCTTGAGGAGCATATCGGCCTGCTGGAACGCGAAGGCGTCCGGGCCTCGCTCCATCAACTGACCTGAGGAGGATTGACATGAAATCATTGATGAAACTGAACCCGCGGGACAGCGTCGCCGTTGCCCTCCGGCCGATTCAGGCCGGGGAACCGCTGGAAGTGGACGGCGTGAAGCTCGAGGCACTCCAGGAGATCCCGCAGGGCCACAAAATCGCCCTGACGGCGATTCCCCCGGGCGATATGGTGATCAAATACGGGTATCCGATCGGCCATGCGGTTTCCGCGATCGCTCCTGGCGATTGGGTGCATACGCATAACCTCCGGACCAACCTGGACGGTGAGGAGGAATACGAATATCAGCCGGACCTTCACCCGATTTCCTACCCGAACCGGGGCCTCACTTTTGAAGGATACCGGCGGGCTAATGGCAAGGCAGGGATCCGCAACGACCTGTACATCGTTCCGACCGTCGGCTGCGTGAACGGCGTGGCCGAGCTGATCCTGCAGGAATTCAAAGCCGTTCACCCGGACCTCGGTCCCTTTGACAACGTCACGATCCTGAAGCACCCGTACGGCTGCTCACAGCTGGGCGACGACCACCGCCAGACCCGCAGCATCCTGCTGGACGCGGTCCATCATCCCAATGCCGGCGGCGTGCTCGTATTCGGTCTCGGGTGCGAGAACAACATCGTCACCGAGTTCCGTGAGCTGCTAGGAGACTACGACGAGTCCCGCGTCAAATTCCTCGTGGCGCAGGAGGTTGGCGACGAGGTTGAAGCCGGCATGGCCCTGCTCGAAGAGCTGTATGAAGCCGCAAGCCTCGACAAGCGCGAGCCGATCCCGCTCAGCGAGCTGAACGTCGGCCTCAAATGCGGCGGCTCCGACGGCTTCTCCGGCATTACGGCTAACCCGCTGCTCGGTGCCTTCTCCGATTTTCTCATCTCGCAGGGCGGATCCACGATCCTGACCGAGGTGCCGGAGATGTTCGGCGCCGAGCGCATGCTGATGGCCCGCGCCGAGAGCCGCGAGGTATTCGAAAGCATCACCTCGCTGATCAACGACTTCAAGCAGTATTTCATGTCCTACGGGGAGCCGGTCTACGAGAATCCTTCTCCCGGCAACAAGGCCGGCGGCATCAGCACGCTGGAGGACAAATCGCTCGGCTGTACGCAGAAGGCCGGCACCGCCCCGGTCGTCGACGTGCTGCAGTACGGCGAGAAGCTGCGCAAGAAGGGCCTCAGCCTGCTGCAGGCGCCGGGCAACGATCTGGTTGCGTCCTCCGCACTCGCCGCCGCGGACTGCCAGCTCGTGCTGTTCACGACCGGACGGGGCACGCCGTTCGGCAGCTTTGTCCCGACCGTCAAAATCGCCACCAACCATGACCTTTACAACAAGAAAAAGCACTGGATGGATTTTAACGCCGGGTCGCTGCTGGACCGTCCGATGCAGGAAGTGCTGGAGGAATTCATCGCCTACCTGATCCAGGTAGCGAGCGGCCAACAAACGCGGAACGAGCAAAACGACGTACGGGAGCTGGCCATTTTTAAAACCGGGGTTACCCTGTGATGTCGCTGGACTCTTAAATCCATTTCGATTTTATCCAAAGGAGCTGTGGACCATGTTCTTGAACGACGATTTTCTGCTGACGACCGATACCGCCCGCAAGCTGTTTCATCAGCATGCCAAAGACATGCCGATCATCGACTATCACTGCCACCTCGATCCCAAGGAAATCTATGACAACCAGAACTTCCGCAACCTGACCGAAGCCTGGCTCGCCGGGGACCATTACAAATGGCGGTTAATGCGGGCGAACGGCATCCCGGAATCCCATATTACCGGTGACGCTTCCGATTACGACAAGTTTCTGGCATGGGCCCGGACTGTCCCGAAAACGGCAGGCAATCCCCTGTACAGCTGGACCCATCTGGAGCTGCGCCGCTTTTTTGGCATTACCGAACTGCTGAACGAAGAATCCGCCCCGCGGATTTGGGAACAGGTGAACGCCAAACTGGCGACGGACGATTTCAGGCGGCGGAATATCATCAAGAATTCGGGCGTCAAGGTCGTCTGCACGACCGATGATCCGACCGATTCGCTGGAATATCACCAGCTGCTGAATAAAGAGGACACCGGCTTCCGCGTGTTCCCGGCCTTCCGCCCCGATAAGGCGCTGAACATCGACGCTCCCGGTTTTACCGATTGGCTGGAGCGCCTTGCGCAAGCCGCAGGCCAGCAGGTCACGACGTATGCCGAACTGCTGGATGCTCTGAAGCAGCGGATCGACTTTTTCCATGAGCAGGACTGCCGCCTCTCGGACCATGCGATCGATGTGCTGCGCTATCAGGAGGGCAGCGCCGAAGAGCTGGAGCGGATTTTTGCGAAAAGGGTGGCCGGCGAGACGCTCTCCCTGGAGGAAATCACCGTTTACCGCACGGAACTGCTGAGCGCGCTGATCGGACTGTACCACAGCAAAAACTGGACGATGCAGCTGCATATCCATGCCTTCCGCAACAACAATACGCCGATGTTCAAGCGTCTGGGGCCTGACACCGGGTATGACGCCCTGAACGACCTGCCGCTGGCCGGCCCGCTGTCCCGGCTGCTCGACCGTGCCGAATGCGGCCAGGGCCTGCCGAAGACGATTCTGTATTCGCTCAACCCGAACGACTATCCCGTCCTGCTGACCCTGATGGGCTGCTATCAAAAGGAAACGGCCGGCAAATTCCAGCTCGGTTCCGGATGGTGGTACAACGACACGCGCAGCGGCATGCGTCATCAGCTCACCCTGCTCGCCGACAACAGCCTGCTGGCCAACTTCGTCGGCATGCTGACCGACTCCCGCAGCTTCCTTTCCTATACCCGGCACGAATACTTCCGCCGCGTGCTGTGCGAGCTGATCGGCGAGTGGGCCGAGCGCGGGGAAGCGCCTGACGATGAGGCGCTGCTCGGACAAATCGTGGAAGATATCGCCTACGGCAACGCGGAGCGGTATTTCGGCTTCAAAGAGCTTGGCATTCCCGAAGCGCTTCGTTCCTAGGCATGAGCGTGAGGCAATGCTGAACGATAACCACCCCAAGCCTGCCGCCAGGCCACTTTTTGGTCTCTGGTAAAAGAAAGGGAGGACTCCGTTCTATGACCATGACGCTGTATATCGTCGGCGATTCCACGGCCGCCCTGAAGGGCGCCATCGAGAAGCCCATGACCGGCTGGGGCGAATACCTCCAGCAGCACCTGGATCCGGCGATCCGGGTAGACAACCGGGCGATCAACGGGCGCAGCACCCGCTCTTTTATCGCCGAAGGCCGCTGGGCCGCCGTGGAGAACGAGCTTCAGCCCGGCGACTACGTGTTCATCCAGTTCGGCCACAACGATCAGAAGCAGGAAGATCCGTCGCGCTTCGCGGATCCTGCTCCCGGCGGGGAATACCGCGCCAACCTGAAGCGGTTTATCGAATCGGCCCGCTCGCGCGGCGCCATCCCCGTGCTGTTGACTTCGGTCAGCCGCCGCCGTTTTACGGCGGAAGGATTGCCGGATCCCGACGCTGTCGGTCCTTACCCCGAGGCGATGCGCGAAACCGCCCGGGAGGCCGGCGCGCCGCTGCTTGACCTGTTCGCGGCTTCCCAGCAGCTGTATCTCCGGATGGGCCAGGAGGAGACGAAGCATCTGTTTATGCATCTGCCCGCCGGGTCCCATCCCAATTATCCCGATGGGATCGCCGACGACACGCACTTCTCGGATCGGGGTGCCCGGGAAATCGCCGCACTGGCAGCGGAAGCGATCCGGCAGTGCGAATCGCTGCCCGGACTGCACCCGCTGCTGCGCAACCTTGCCCCGACAAGCTGATGCGGCGAGTGGCTGCCTTGCCTGCTTATGATGGCCGTTGTCTGTCCGCAAGCTTAAAGCCGTCGCGGATTCACAGGGACCATGGCCATGACTTGCGGCTTTATTCCGCTAATAGACGCAAAAAGAATCCTCCGGGCCCATAGGGCTCGGAGGATTTTTCATCATAATATTCCGGTATTTATTTATTCATCATTCTAACCTGTTTCTGAATTAACGCACCGATCTGGACTCCATCTCATACTGCGTTTCCCGGGACTTGAAGGACAGCAGGAATCCAAACACCAGCACGATGCTCGCGAGAATGTACGGATAATTCACATTCATGTCAAACAGCGCCCCCGCAATGATCGGGCCGATAATGTTGCCAAGGCTCGTAAACGCGGAGTTCAGCCCCGCCACATAACCCTGCTCCTCATTGGCAAACTTGGACATCTGCGTCCCGATGGCCGGGCGCAAAATATCCATCGCCAGAAACAGAACGAAGGTCACGGCGACCATAAGCCAGAACGTATGCACAAGCAGCGTGAAAATAATAAAGAGGATTGATACGAAAATGCTGAGCGTGATGACTCTTTTCTCTCCGAACCGGTTCAGGATCCAGCCGAAGATGGTTATCTGCACCACCGCCCCGCAGACCGAGCCGAACGTAATGATAAAGGCGATATCCTTAGGCGTAAAGCCGAATTTATGATCGACAAACAGCCCAAACACCGTCTCGAAATTGGCAAGTCCGAACGAAGCGACAAACACGACGATCAGACTGATAAAATAAGGGGCCCGGTAGGCACCTGCGAGCTGGCGCAGCAATCCGGCCGGTGCCATCTTGCTATCCGATCCGTCGCTGGTCTGTGCCGCCTTCGGCACCTCCCGCAGGAAGAACGCGGTAACCGCCATGGCCAGCAGCCCGCCGACCGCGGCAGCGTAGAAAGGAACCCGAATGCCATATTCGGCAAGATAGCCGCCGATGCCGGGTCCGATGATAAAACCGGTCGTAATGGCAGCGTTGATGAAGCCCATCCCTTTCCCGCGCTCTTCCTCGCTTGTGACGTCAGCGGTATAGGCCATGACGGCCGGCATAACCAGAGCCGCACTCACCCCGCCCAGCATTCTCGCCAGGAACAGAAATGGCAGCGTGCTGGAAGCGCCAAACAACCATTCCGACACGGCGAACAGCAGCAGTCCGGCCAGGATGACCTTTTTGCGGCCGATGGAGTCCGACAGCCTTCCGGCGATCGGCGAAAAGACGAGCTGCGTAATGGAAAAGGCCGCGACCAGCAGGCCCAGCACGCTTCCGTTAATGTGCAGCAGATTCATATAACTCGGCATAATTGGAATGATAAGTCCAATGCCCGTAAAAATAATGAAGTTGTTGAGCATGAGGAGCAGAATAGCTCCCCGGTTTCTAACTAGCAGCGACATAAAAAAGCCTCCGTAAGCAAATTCAGCATGTATACTGAACGTTCGTTATGTATTATGGCGTGAGATAACGAAGACCATTCTCCGCTATCGTTCTTTTGCTTGCTTATCCGTCGCCACTCCGTTCAAAAAAACAGTGACGGCATCCCAGTACAGCAGGGTCGTCTTCTCAGGGTTTAATCTGCGCGACAGCTGATTGGCGCCGAAAAAGATCGCCTCCAGCACGGCAGCGAGCCGCTCCGCATCCCCCGGCATGAATTCGCCGCGGTCAATTCCTTCCTGCAGCAGGTTCTGATTAAACGCCAAATGCTTGACCTTCATCTCGGCCATACGGGATTCCACTTCGGATGTCTTTTCTTCGTTATGAAAAAATTCATCGGCTGCCTTCGTGAGCGGATGGTTCAAGTCGTCAGCCGCCAACTGTTCCGCCACAGCATACAGCTTCTCGGTAGTGGTCTTATACAAGTGCTCGTTTTGCTCCCAGTTCAGTTCCCATTCGCGGTCCCATTCTTCGAGCAGGTGAAGGAATAATCCTTCTTTGCTCTTGAAGTGATAGTAGATGTTGCCTTTGCTGCTCCCGGTCGCGGCCACGATATCTTCGATCGAAGTCGCCTTATATCCCTTTTGAATAAACAGCGCGCGGGCGGCATCTGCAATCTTCCTCTTGGTCTGTTCGCTTTGCAGCTGCTTCTGGTTCATGACGCTCACTCCAATACATATATATACCGAACGTTCAGTCAGTATTGTAGCACGGCATTTTTTTCATGGCAAGCCGCAGTTTATTTTTCCTGTGACACGATCTAAAAAAACCGGTCACCGGGGTATACCCGGTGCCGGTTTGCGTAAATGGTCTGGCGGCTCATATGATTGCTATGCCTGCCGTTACATGATTATTAATGTAACCTTGCCATCAATGAAAGAGACAACATCGTAATTGGACCAGCCCCAGGTCTCGATTTTCGTTCCGTTCACGGACTGGATATCCTTGGCGGCGGGATTTCCCCAGGACAGCAGCACCTGCTCCTTGGTCATACCGAGCGTTACATTGCCCGCCTTAATCTGGCTCCAGACCGAAGATGACCATTTATACTTCGTATAGGGATCATATTTCAAAAAGTAGGTCGAATCGGCAAACAACTGCGTCACTTCCGACGTATTCATGGCGTAGCTCTTCAGCGTTTTTCCAGCAGCCGATTTAAAAACGACGACAAAGCTTCCGGTGTCCGTGGGAAGAACATCCGTCACCGTGACTTTGGAGAACCGTTCCCAGCCATCAAAGTCGTTCACCCAATACGTTTTCCCGATGAATTTGGCCAGACTGCCCTGCATTGCTTTCTTGATCAAGCCCGCAGTGTCTTGGGAGACGATCGTCATCTTGCCCTGACCGATTGCAACTTCGGCCTGCCGCCATTTGGCATCCCAGGTTACCTTGGCCCCCAGCGTATCGGCAAGCAGGGAGGCAGGGATGTACGTTTCGCCTTTGTCGATGATTGGCGATGCTTTTAATGTCAGATTACTGCCGTTAAATTGGGCTGCCTGACTGCCGGCCTTAAATGACAGCTTCGCATCCCCGAGAGCAGCGTTCCAATTTCCGCCCGATACCTCAGCCGTACCTCCCAGCGCCTAGAACAACGTCTTGGCTGGAAGATATACGGTTCCCTTGACCTGTTTGGCATATTTCAACGGATCGCGGAGGCTGACTGTCACCGTCACGCTGGAGGAGACGCTGCCAGAAGTCACCGTCAGCTTCGTCTCGCCTACACCGGCCGCTTTCAGCTTGCCGTCAGGCTGCACTTTCAGCAGGTAAGGCTTGTCCATCTCAAGCTGCGCTTCCTTCAGAGGCACCTTCAGCTTGGCCCCGTTGGTATACGTCTCTTGAATATCGACCTGTACCGTATCGCCAACATACGGCTTCTTATCGGATACGGACATGGACACCGCCTTAACGGCAGGCACCTCCACCGGCTGGACCTCGCCGTCCTTGCTGATGACCCATGTCCCGTCGGTACGCTGCGCGTAAATGCCTTCGGCCAAGTCATCCTTATACGCATCTACCGCCGTCTTAACCACGTTGCTCAGCCCCTGAACCTGTGTGGTCAGCTTCCAGCGGTTGGAGTATTCTCCCGTCTGCCATACGGTTCCATCCTTGCGAGTCACGATCAGCACGTCGGTTGGTTCTGCGGAAACATAAGAAATATGTATCGCATCAGTAGCGATGGTTACCGGGATAACCCGGCCATTGTCGTCAAAGTTCGACATTTGATAGACCACGACTTCTCCACCTGTGTACAGCAGAGCGACGCGGTCATCATGCACGGCCATCGACTTGACCGATGCGGCATTGTTTACGGTTCCGACTTTTTTGTATTGATCGGTCTTGTACGGATCCTTGAACAACAGCTCTCCGCTCTGGGTCAACGCGGCAAAATCCTGTTCCCCGTAGCCAATCAGCGTTATTCCGCTAAGATTCTTCAGCTTGCTGTCACCGTCCCAGACGGTACCATCGGCCTGAAGCCGGTATGGCCCGGACACCTGCTTGATTCCGCTTTTCCCCTCAACCACATGCGGCTTCATGCCGATATCCCATTCAACCAACCGGCCGTCACGCGTAATGCCCAAGCCTTCGTACGTGTTCCCCGAAATCTCTTCGACCGAGCCTTTCGTATAGATGGTCCGGTTTCCGTCGACCATAGACCACATCGAGCCGTCACTCATCAGATACGTATTTTTGCCGGCGATGTCTTTAATCTGCAACTGCTGAGCCCCGTCGGCAAAAGCCGTCTGATGGCCGAAAGTCGGGACGGCACCCATCATTAAGGCACCTAGCGCAATCGTGGACAGCCTTCTTTTCCATGTTACGTTCAAGTTCATAACCCCTCTTTGTCATGTCATATTTAGGCAAATCCTTGTATGATTCGACACCATGGTAAAATATCCCTTCAAATCAAAAAACACGCCACTCATTATTGTGACGTGTTCCTTACAAATGAAAGGAATAACAACATTCGCTGACCCACTCAAATACGTTAACGCTCCGCCCGGGTCGATGCTTTTCGCCGTGCCGGCTTCTTGGCAACCCTTCCGTAGACGACCGGCTTGGGCAGGTTCACGCGGTAATCGATGATGCTGCCGTACTTGTCAGTCCGGATCGTGCAGCAGCTGTTCATCAGCTCCCGCACCATTTCCCGACCCCGCTGGACCCTGGATTTGGCGCCCGAATAAGAAATGCCGAGCCGCTCGCTCAGTTCCTTCTGCGACATCCCCTTCAGTTCGGAGAGCTCGACGGCCTCCCGGTACTTATCCGGCAGGTAGGGAATGACGCCTTTCATCCCGCAGATCGCCTCCTGCGAGAAAACTTCGCCTTCCTCTTCTACCATGCTTGGCAGCTGCTCCGGAAGTTCATCCAACCGTCTCTCCTTACGGAAGTGATCTGTCACCGCATTCCGGGCAATCTGATACAGCCAGGCCCGAAGCCGATCCAGGTCCTGCAGTTCCGGCAGGTGCAGGTAAGCCTTCATGAATACCGTCTGCACGATGTCTTCGGTATCGGGGTGGCGATTCGTTCGGCGCGCGACGAAAGCGGAAATCGGCTCGTGATATTGATCCCACAGCATTTCCGGCGTGATCGCCGGCCGGCAGCCATTGGCCTTCCATCCTGCAGCATCCGTATATCCGGCCTGATCTTCCGTCATCACGGAATGGTTCACGGCTGTGTGTACCTGCTTCGGTTCATATCCCTTTTCCTGTGCTGGTCTATCCTGCATTATGACATCTCCTTCCCCGTAGTACACGGCTTTTTTATATTTATCCTGCGTTGAATATAAATTTTTTAAAAAATTCCCGCACTTTTGCGTCTTTGATCGGGTTTCCCCGTCTCCATCAATATAACAAAAACATTCATCGACGTACATCTGAGAAGACAGACCGCCTTTAGCGGAAGTTTTTCTTGCGAGATCAGGATGTTTGGCCACTGAAGCTTACATTCTGATCTCTTAACAAAAACATTCATCGACGTACATTCACAGAAGACAGACCGCGTTTAGCGGAAGTTTTTCTTGCGAGATCAGGATGTTTGGCCACTGAAGCTTACATTCTGATCTCTTAACAAAAACATTCATCGACGTACATTCGTAAAAGACAGACCGCGTTTGGTGGAAGTTTTCCTTGCGAGATCAGGATGCTTGGCCTCAGAGGTTTATCATTTCTAATCTCTTAACAAAAACATCTACCGACGTACATCTCAGAAGACAGACCGCGTTTGCAAAAGAAAGAACGCGTTTGGTGGAAGTTTTTCTTGCGAGATCAAGATGGTATGACCACTGAAGCTTATCATTTTGATCTCTTAAAACAAAACCTGGAGGGATAAAAAATGAAATACAATTTGTTGGGAAATACAGGCGTGCTGGTATCGGAGATCGGGCTGGGAGCCATGACCTTTGGCGGCGGCGGACAATGGGGCGTTTTCGGCGGACTGGGAGAGCAGGACGCTGCACAGCTTGTGTGGCAGGCGCTCGACGCTGGGGTCAACTTTTTTGATACCTCCAACATTTACGCCGGCGGACGCTCAGAGGAAATTCTCGGCAAAGCGCTTGGGGCGAAGCGGCAGGACGTCATTATTGCCACCAAGGTGAGGGGGCGTACGGGCAGTGGCCCGAACGACCTCGGTTTGTCCAGACTGCATATCATGCGCCAGGTTGAAGAAAGCCTGAAACGGCTCGGCACGGACTACATCGACCTGTATCAAATCCATAACCCGGACCAGCTGACCGATTGGGAAGAAACGCTACGGGCACTGGACGACCTGGTCAGCAGCGGCAAAGTCCGCTACATTGGCTCTTCCAATATGACCGGCTGGGAGCTGATGAAAGCCCGGGGCATTTCCAGGGAACTCGGCCTGCACGCCTTCAAAAGCAGCCAGTCCTACTATTCGCTGGCCGGCCGTGACATCGAAAGGGAGATCATTCCTGTCCTGAAGGATCAGAACATGGGACTGCTCGTATGGAGCCCGCTTGCCGGCGGCTTCCTGTCCGGTAAATACGCGCGCACGCGTACCGGAAACAGCGAGGACCGGCACACCAAGTTTGCTTTTCCACCGGTAGATCTGGAAAAGGCGTACTCCATCATCGACGTGCTGGAGGACATCGCAAAGAATCGTGAGTCCACCGTGGCCCGCATCGCCCTCGCCTGGGTGCTGAACCAGCCGGCGGTAACCAGCGTAATCGTCGGCGCCAAGCGCCCAGATCAGCTGCAGGATAACCTCGAAGCCAGCGGCATCGTGCTGACAGATGACGAGCTGGCCCGTCTGGATGAGGTGAGCCGGCTGCCGATTGAATATCCGGCGTGGCCCTTTATGGAAGAGGATGATTCGATTATCCGTAAGCATCCTTGAGGCTTTGAGCCATATGCCATCGAGCTGGGTTTACATGAGGCGGGCACGCGTTCGCGTTCAGCGGGAGACTTTCCTGCAAGCAGAAATGGTTCAGCCTGACTAAGATATTTATTAATTTCTCATGATCTTGAACAGCCTCTAAATATAGCAAAAAGCCGCGGAGCCCTGCAGTTAGCCAGGTACCCGCGGCATTTCACATTTCCGGACTGGATCGATCGTATGCTACACTTCACCCCAGTACAATTCCGTTTCGTAATCGAAGCTGACCATTCCGTCCACCTGGGTCCGCTCAAACAGCTCCTGCAGTCCCTGCTTCATGCGCTCATGGTTCGGCTCGCCCTCGGCCGGCACATAGGAAGACGACATAGCCCTGCCGATCAGCTCCTCCACATTAAACAGCTGGCGGTTGGCAAATACGGCGGTATGCATATTCCCATCCCGGAAAAATGGCTGCAGCTGCGCTCCGGAAATGTTTTTGTGGGTCATTTTCTCATAATCCTTACTGAACTGCTTCAGCAGCTGCTCGTATCCCTCCAGAAAAGGCGTACCGCTCGTGAGCCGGGAGTTCCAGATCAGGACGGCTTTGCCGCCGGGCTTCAGGATCCGGTGAAACTCCGCCTGCGCGGCCGGACGGTCAAACCAATGAAACGATTGGGCGCAAACGATGAAATCGACCGCGTCCGCAGGCAGCCCGGTATCTTCGGCAGCGCTGGCGTGCGAGCGGTAATTCGACGACCCGCCGAGCTCTTGCTCCGCCGCTTCCCGCATGGCTGCGTTGGGCTCTACGGCGATAACCTTGCTGCCCCGCTCCAGCAGCAGCTTGGAGAAAATGCCCGTACCCGCGCCGATATCGGCAACCACCGAATCGGCCGTCATGCCGACTACGGAATAGAGGTAATCCACCGCCTCCGCAGGGTAGCTTGGGCGGTACTTGACGTAGTTCTCCACCCGGTTTGAAAATCTTGCCTTGCTGTCACTGCTCATCATGCTTCACGCTCCTTTAGCATCGTTAGATCATGCCCTCGCATCGAATCACGAACCTGCATCCTGCTGTACTTTCTCGATGATATGTTTCACAGAATGAAACACAGTTCCATTAATTACTGTCTTGATTATAGAAAACCCTGCGTTTTGTTGCAAGACCTAATTTAGATAAGCGAAGTCATCTCACTGTTGGCAGATCCCTTCAAGCGCCAACCGCAAGCACAAAAAAGCCGTCAACCCTGCATAACAGAGGCTGACGGCTTTCTTGTTTGTCCCCCGGCCCGGAGAGCCCGGCTGTCTAGTTGGCTTCAGTTAGTCCAGCGACACGGCAAGGACCGGCCCGACCTACTGCTTCAGTCCAGCGCTCCGGCTACGACGCTCCCCCGGAACAATGTAGCCACCCGGGGTGATTTGCGGGCGACCGCTTCGGCCGAGCACGACGCGTCGACCAGCGCAAGGCTCGCCTCGTCGCCGATCCGCGGCCAAGCCTGGCGGCCTTCGGCATCAAGCGGCGTAACTCCGCCCGTGATGTACTGCAGGCCCTGCGCGAGCGCCTGCTCGTTCACCCAGCCGGAGATTTCGGCCAGGCGGCCGGCGCGCTCAAGAATGTCGCCGGTGCCAAACGGCGACCATACGTCAAAGACGTTGTCGCAGCCGACCGACACGGATACGCCCCTGCCTTGCAGCAGGCGTACGGGCGGAAACTTGCGGTTCATCGGCACGCTCGTGATGATGCCGATCCCGGCTTCCGCCAGCATGTCTGCGGCCGCTTCGGCCTGCCCGGCGGGAATGTCGCCGAGGCAGAACGCATGGCTGACAGCGACCTTGCCCGCCAGACCGGCATCCCGGGTGAGGCTGGCCAGACGCTTCAGCGTAAACAACCCGAGATGATCCGGGTCGTGCAGATGCAGGTCGATCCCCGCGCCTTCGGAGGCCGCAAGCTCCACCATCGTCCGCAGGGATTGTTCCACATCCCCGTCGACCGTCGCCGGATCGACCCCGCCGACGAGCGACGCCCCGCTGCGCAGCGCTTCCCGCACCAGCTCGGCAGACTGCGAGCGCAGAAGCCCCTGCTGCGGAAAAGCGACGATTTCATACGTCAGCTTGCCTTCAAACGCCTGCAGCGCCTTCTGTACCTCTTCCATTTGCTTGAGGCCGGCCTCCGGGTAAATGTCCACATGGGTCCGGACGTGAGTGACTCCGGATCGCAATGCCGTCTCCAGATACAGGGAGGCCCGCTCGGCGATGGAAACGGCATGCTCCGCATGCAGGCGCTTTTCCTCATCCAGCCGGTCAAAAATATGCTTTGCCGGCGTAACCGGCCGCCACTTGGAACCGAGCAGCGTCTTGTCCAGATGGCAGTGCTTCTCGATAAAAGAAGGAAGCGCCAGATTCGACTTGGCGTCCAGTCGCGGCAGATCGTCCGTAATCGCCTGATTCGCCGGAATTTTATTCGCGATCTTGCCGTCCCGGATCAGGAGATGGCACAGCTCTGTTTCCGTACCGGTCACCACGCCGTTGTCGGTTTGGAGTCCGCTCTCCAGGCGGACATTGGTTAGCCAAAGAGTTGATTGCATCGATATCAACATCCTTTCTATTCTATAGATTGAACTAAAAGTTTCACATTGTATTTAGTTCATTCTATGGGGTAAAAGAAATTCAAAAGAAGTTATGCCCTCATGTCTATTTCATACCGAAAACGGGCTTGCCCCGATGCAGAAGAGCTTTCCGCGCTGCCCGCCTTGCCACGGCTTCCGCCGAGCAGCTGGCGTCCACAAAGACGGCGCTGGCCTCGTCCCCCGGCATCGGCCACACCCGGCGGCCTTCCCCGTCCAGCGGGGTCCGTCCGCCGGTCACAAAGCCGAGGCTGGCGCCAAGCGCCGCCTCACTGCCCCAGCCGAAACGCTCGGCAAGCGTTCCGGCCTTCTCCAGGCTGTCCCCTTTGCCGAACGGGGACCAATGATCGGTGATGCTGTCATGCCCCAGCTCCACCCGAACCCCCTGCTTCGCCAGCATCGGGATCGGAATCGTCCGCCCGAGCGGTACGGACGACGTGACCGAGATGCCAAGGCCCGCCATCCGGGCGGCTACCGCAGCCGCCTCCTCCGGCGGAATGTCCGCCAGCGCCAGGGCGTGGCTGACCGTGACTCTGCCCTGCCATCCGGCCTGCTCGGTCAGATCCGCGAGGCGCTGGATCGTAAACACGCCCAGGTGGCCCGGATCGTGCAGATGCAGGTCGACCCCGGCGTCCGCCTCTACGGCAAGCTCCATCATCGTGTTCAGCGACTTCTCGATGTCGCCGTCCACCGTGGCCGGATCGACGCCGCCTGCCAGGGAAGCCCCGCTGCGCAGCGCCTCCCGCACCAGGCCGGCCGCTTGGCTGCGCAGCAGCCCGTGCTGCGGAAACGCCACGATCTCGAAGGTGGCGCGGTCCTTATAGGTCTCGGCCGCACGCAGCGTCGCTTCCAGATTGTTCAGCCCGACAACCGGATCGATATTGCAGTGGGTGCGAAAATGCGTCGTCCCGGACGCAAGCAGCAGCTCGATAAGCCGCTCCGCTCGGTGCTGCGCCGTCGGCAGCAGCTTGGGCAGCAGCGCCTCCTCCTCCTCGATCCGGGAAAAGATGCCTTTGGGCGCAGGTCCCGGTGCTTTCCATGGGCCGCCGTAATACGTTTTGTCCAAATGAATATGCATGTCCCGCATCGCCGGAAGCATCAAAGCCCCGCCCATGTCCGTTTGGGGGAAGCCGTCCTCCGGCAGCGTATCCGCCGGCCGGATTTCGGCGATGCTCCCCTCCGAAATGCGGATATGGTACAATGCGGTTTCCGTGCCGCTGACGGCGTCTCCTTCGTAACGCCAGCCGGTCTCCAGCCGGACATGGGTCAGCCATAATGATGAATGTTCCATCAAGCCCTTCCTCCTTTGGTGGTCCTTCGATAGAAGCGCAGACTTCCCTGCCTCATATCCCGTATGCTAACATGGGATTTGATATATGAAAAATATTTATAATATTTGAAATACAAAGGTTTTATATATACATTGAGCAGAATTGACTGGAGGGATGACCCATGGATGTCAGACAGCTGAGGTATTTTACGATCATCGTAGAGGAAAAGCAGATTTCTGCCGCAGCCCGAAGGCTGCACATGTCGCAGCCTCCGCTGAGCCAGCAGTTAAAAGCACTGGAGGACGAGCTTGGATCGGCTCTTGTGGAGCGGAGTGGCAAGCATCTGGAGCTTACCGAAGCGGGCAAGGCACTATACAGCTACGCCCTGAAGCTGCTGCAGCTGATGGACGAAGCAAAGACCGAGGTTCAGGAGATCGGCAGCGGCTTTAAAGGGGTGCTCCGCATCGGCATCAACACCCTGTCGTCGGTGGACCTCCCCGATACGCTGATGCGGTTCAAGGAGAACTATCCGCAGGTCACCTACAAAATCCAGCAGAACGAATCCGCCCAGCTGTGCAGCATGGTCAAGAGCAGGGTGCTTGAGCTTGCGATCATCCGCCTTCCGCTTGCGCTGGACGAGTTCTCGGTGCTTCATTTGAATACAGAGCCCTTTTATCTGATGGCATCCAGGCAGCTTATCCCTGAGCCTCTTGCTCCGGAGATCCCGCTTGAGCAGATTCGAAACTACCCCCTGATCCTTCCGAGCACGGAAGGACTCGGCGTCCACTACACCGTCCTGATGGCCTGCGCGAAGCACCGTTTTGAGCCCAGGATCATCGCCGAATGCTCGGACATTCCCCTGCTGCTATCTTTGGTGTCGAGCGGCTTTGGGGCGGCGGTCGTCCCTGAGACGATCGTAAAGCTTCATGCCAGCCATGATGTCAAGGTTGCGAGAATCGCGGACCCGGACTTGTCATCGCCGTATGCTTTGATCTGGCTGAAAGAGCACCACCTGTCCCAGGCGGCGCGGCATTTTATCGACATGATCTCCCCGCCTGCATCAAGGGAATGACAGTGTATAAACAAAGGATTGCAAACGAAAAAGCCCTCCCGCATATCGGAGAGGGCTTTGGCTTGACACTACTTTATGAATAATTGCATGGACTTACCGTAAAAAACGTTGGAACGGCCGCCGCTTCTTTTTTAATCAGTTAAACCCGTCGTATGTCACAAACTCCGCCACGGGCTTCCGGTAGCCGCGCGGTCTCTGTCTGCCCGTATCCTCCTTGCCGATCGTAATCAGCATGGCGGGCACATACCGGTCCGGAATGTTCAGCACCTTCCGCAGCGCTTCCGGATCAAATCCGATCATCGGGCAGGTGTCCCAGCCCCGGTCCTTGGCGATCAGCATAAACAGCATCGCGGACAAGCTGGCGTTCCGGATGGCCTCATCCCGCTTGAACGTGTCGCCCCTGCTTTCATACATGTCTGTTACGCTGCTGACCGTCTCCTCAAATTCGCGCTGGTCGATAACACCAAGGCTGAGCAGCCCTTCGTTGATCGGTCCCACATTGTGGTAGGCTTCAAGATCGCCCAATACGGCGATGACGGCCGAGCTCGTTAACACTTTGTACTGCTTGAATGCTGCTTCATGCACCTGTTCCTTCTTCGTTGGATCGATGACGGGAACGTAGTGAGCGTGCTGCAGATTGAAGGCCGAGGGTGCAAATTTGACGAGGTTGAACATGTCGTCCAGCTCCTGCGGGCTGATGGTTACGCTCGGGTCGAATTTATTAGCGGATCTTCTTGCTTTGACAAGGTCTGTAAAGGACGTCATGCTGTTCGCCTCCATATGTATAAATTTCCAACTGGCTACGAAGTTATCATATCATACTAACTGTAAAAAAGTAAGTTACAATTTAAAAAATGTTCTGATCTCTGACATATCACCCGCTCCAGTCCGTGAAACGATCGGCATCGTCCCACAGATGGCTGAACGCCTGCTCAAACTTGGCGGCAACGGCCGCATCCTTGATAATCAGCACGACGTCGTCATTTTCCTGGGCAGAGGACTCCAAATAATTCATCGATCCAGCCTCCACCCGGCTTTGATCCGCAATCAGCATTTTCAGATGCATCTTCCCTTCATGCGCATTCACCTTGACCGGAACGCCGGCTTCCCGGATCCGCTTCAGCGCTTTCTTCTGTTTCCCTTTTTCTTCCGCATGCGCCCGGTCCGTAATAAGCCGTACCTGAACCCCGCGGTCCGCCGCATCGATGATGGCCGTCACAACCGGCTCGTAGCTGATGCTGTATACGGCAATATCCAGCGAGGATTTGGCCTCCTTGATGAGCTGTACGATCGCTTTCTCCGGACGTTCGCCTTCGCTCGTGAACAGGGCTTGAACGTCAGCAGCAGAGCCTTCTGTTACTGCACCGTTATGAGCAGAGCTTCCTTGCCCTTGTTGTTCATCCGACGCAGCGGAGCAGCCGGTAACGGCAGCACACAGCAGAATGGCGGACACAGAGCTGTTGATGACTTTCATCGGATGACCTCCTTCAAAACATGGAAATTTTGGCGTACAGGTAGAATAACATTCTTTTCCATCGATTCAAAATTTGCTGAGCAAGTGCGGCACGTAGCCTGATTTCATCGCTCGAAGAGCATTCCCGGGCCTTAGGTTGACAAAAACGGAACCGACATGAAAAACGGCGGCGCGTCGGTCATCGACAGCGGAAACAGCGCCTGGGCTGGTCCTGGCGGACAGGACATCGAAGGCATCAGCATCATCGCTCGCCACGCTTACAGCGCAGCCGAGAACGGCGCTCCCAAGCTGCTGATCAGCGATCTGTATTGGGATTTCAGCGGCTGGCCGTATTATAATTGATGCTTTTTTTAACCGTATTTTTCGTTTCGGAGCATTCAATCAAACCTGACATCGGTTGAAAAGTTCGTGAATGGATTCAATTCAAATCATTTATGACATTAATTTATCATCAAAAATCGACAAAACCCGAACGATGGTATTGCAAAAAACTCGTTTTTTATGTAATATAGTCCTATCTGAACTCCTCATCACCAAAATAATCAACCGTTTGTAGGTGACCAATGGTTCATTTAGATTCCAACGAATTCAAGCAGAAGCTGAGTCAGGTATATAATGAAGTTTCCAAGGAGCTGTTCGGCTTTGGTACTTCTTTATTGAAGACAAGCATTCAGTCCGATGCGATTGCCTTGTATGCCAGACACCGTCGGTCTCCCCGCTCCACTGCACTGGAGGGCGAGGTTCCGGCATTGAAATACGAGGTCGATTTTTACATGTCGATGATTTATAAGAAGAAGCTGAAATCTCGGCTGGAAGAGGAACTGGGACTGAACATCGAGGTTCTCCTTCGGGATTATGATCCCGCCACGCAGTGGGCAGTCACGAACATCATATTGTCACAACCTGAATAACACGGCCCTTTTCTTTTGATTTATCTTAAGGACTGGCCGAACCGTAACAAGAACGGATGCCGCTATTCTTTGTTTACATTGAAAAGCGCTCTAGTTAGAGATTTTCTTCTATCTAGGGTGCTTTTCTTTTTTGTTTATAGATTTAGTTATAGAATTTGTTTGATTTTTCTTGTGACATGCCAAAATGTCTATTCAAAAGGGGGATACAACAACCGTCCTGCAGGGAAAAACAATCATATACAGCAGAGAAAAAAATTTCCCGGCGGCGGAAGCCCGGCATACGGCCTGCAGCAGAAAAACAAATAAAAAATAAACCATTACAGGAGTGAATCGATTGTGAAGAAACCATGGATTAAGGGACTCATGACTTGTACGCTGGCAGCGCTGGTACTTGCGGGATGCGGAAACGGAGGAAGCGAAGACAGCAGCTCCGGCGGATCTTCCGGCGGTCAGAAGAAGCTGGTCGTTTCGACCTGGGGATTTGCTGAGGATTTCTACAATAAAGAAGTGTATGCCCCATTCGAAAAAGAGCATAATGTGAAAATCGTCCTGGAGACCGGCAACAACGCCGACCGCCTGAGCAAAATTTTGCAGGGCAGCTCCGACGTCGATGTCGTCTACCTGTCGGATTACTACGCACAGCAAGGCATTGAAGCGGGAGCCTTCGAAAAGATCGACCGCAGCCGGCTGAGCAATCTTGACTCGCTCTATGATATCGCCAAAGCGCCAAACGGTGAAGATTACGGTCCGGCCTACACGATTGGCCAATTGGGTATCGCTTATGACCAGAAGGCAGCCGGAACGACGATATCCTCCTGGGCTGACTTGTGGAAGCCGGAGCTGAAAGGCAAAGTGACGATGCCGAGCATTACGTCCACCAGCGGTCCGATGATGGTCGACGCCGCCTCCAAGGTAGCTGGAAGCACGGAATTCAATGAAGACAAGGCATTTGGCAAACTGGCCGAGCTCAATCCGAGCGTCGTGAAATACTACAGCCAGACGTCCGAGTTCATCAACATGTTCACGCAAGGCGAAGCCGCTGCAGGACCGATCATGCAAATGTATCTCGGCGACCTGAAGAAGGCCGACCCGAACGTCGAATTCGTAACGCCGTCGGAAGGCGCGTACGCCATCGTCAATACGCTGAACGTCGTCAAAGGAAGCAAAAACAAAGAACTTGCCGAAGACTTCATCAACTGGCAGCTTAGCCAGGAAGTTCAGGAAAAAGCGGCTAAAGCCAAGGTCGATTCTCCTGCCAACCGCAATGTCAGCCTCAGCGCAGAGGAGGCTGCAGCCGTAACGTACGGCTCCAGTGTCGTTGAGAAGCTGCAAAAGCTGGACATGGCGTTCGTCAACAAAAACCTGAAGAGCTGGACGGACCGTTTCAACCGTGAAGTGACGAAGTAACGCCAAGCCTTTTTTGTAAATATAAGCAGCCTTACGGGGTTATGATTCAGCAGGGGCTGCCCGCCCCTGCTTTTTATTCACCACTGCCTGGATACAAGGCGGCACATCCTTCATTTTGAAAGGGGAATCCATGTGAAGAAAGCCATCCTGGATGTCGATACCGGCATTGACGACGCACTCGGAATTATGCTGGCTGTCCGCAGCGGCGAGCTGGACGTACTCGGGATCTCGACAGTCAACGGCAACGTGTCACTGACGACTGCAACCCTGAACACTTGCAAAATATTGGACTTCATCAAGGCGCCGGCGTCCATCTCGGTCTATCCCGGGGCATCCCGGCCGCTCCTGCGGGACCGTCTGTTTGAGCACCGCGTGCACGGCGAGGACGGATTGGGCGGCGCCCTCTTGGACATGCAGCCTGCCGACCGGACCGACCCGAATACGTTCGGGCCCGATTTCATCGTGGAGCAGGCCAAGCGCTATCCTGGAGAAATCACGCTGATCGCTACCGGGCCGCTGACGAATGTGGCTCTAGCCCTCGCCAAGCATCCGGGCCTGGTCGACGATATCAAGGAGCTGGTCGTCATGGGCGGTGCGGTCCGTACGCACGGCAACATTACGCCGACAGCAGAATACAACATCCATGTCGATCCGGAAGCGGCGCGCCTGGTCTTTCAGGCCGGATTCCCGTCCCTGACGCTGGTCGGACTCGACGTGACGCGCAAGGCACTGCTGACCAGCGCGCACATCGACGCGCTCGGCTCCTCGGAGATCGCGGGTTACGTGCGCCAGAGCACATCGGATTACATGGAGCGCTACTATGAGCGCAACGGGGTCCGGGCCTGCGCCATGCACGACCCTTTGGCGGTCGGCGCCGCCATTTGGCCCGAACTGGTTCGGACGGAGCGTCTATACGTCGATGTGGAGACCCGGAGCGAGCTGTGCGACGGGCAGACGGTGTGCGATTTCCAAAACCGTTTGCAGCACCAGCCGAACCTGAACGTATGCCTCGATGCCGATTCAGACGCCTTTTTGAACCGCTTTATCGCCGTGCTGCGCGGTGGATCCTACCAATAACAGGAGATTACATTCATGAAAAAGCGATACTTGTACCTGCTGCTCGCACCCGGGCTGCTGTTTCTGACCTTGTTCATGATCGTTCCGCTGATCCTCACGGTCGGCTCGACGCTGTTCAAGGACGGGAGCTTCACGTTCGGCATCTACTTGCAATTTTTCAAGGACTCGTATTTCCTTGATATTTTGGGAACGACGCTGCTCGTCAGCGTCGCGACCACCCTGCTGTGCATCCTGATCGGATTCCCGGTCGCCTACTATTTGTCCATGATGCCTCCGCGCAAAAAGGGCATTCTGCTGGCTCTGGCGATTTTCCCGCTGCTCACGAGCTCGGTCGTCCGCTCCTTCAGCTGGATGATCATTCTCGGCAAAAACGGTCTGGTCAACAATGTGCTGATCAAGCTGGGGATCATTCACGATCCGCTCAGCATTCTCTATACACCGACGGCGATGATTATCGGTCTGGTCCATCTGTTCCTTCCCTTGATTCTGATTACGCTGGTCGGGGTGCTGGAGTCCATTGACCACGATCTGGTCCGGGCGGCGCAGAGCCTGGGAGCGTCCAAGCTGACGGCTTTCCGCAAAATCGTCATCCCGCTCAGTATACCGGGATTAATCGTCGGCAGCATTCTCGTGTTCGTGGGCAGCCTGACCGCTTACACCACGCCTGCCCTGCTGGGCGGGAAAAAGCGCGTCGTCGCGACCTTCCTTTACCAGAACGCCATTACGCTGAATGACTGGCAGGCGGCTTCGGCCATTGCCACCATCATGATGATCATTACGTTCATCGTCATCGGGCTGATGAATAAAGCAGCGGCCAAATTCAATCCGAAGGGGTAGAACTATGAAGACCAAAAATCCGGGGCTCGCCCTCTTTTCCTTTATCGTTTACTTGTTCCTGCTCGGGCCGCTCCTGATCATCGCGGTGACGTCCTTCGAGCCGGGAACGGTGCTGAAATTTCCGCCGACCGGTTTTTCGCTGAAATGGTACCAGAATATTTTTGACGTGGAGATGTTCATGTCGACCTTCAAAACGTCGATCATCGTCTCGCTGCTCGGCAACGTGATCGCGATTCTGCTCGGCGTTCCGGCCGCTTACGCCTTGAACCGGGTGACGTTCCGGGGCAAAGACACGCTGAATGCGGTGTTCCTGTCCCCCCTGCTCATTCCGGGGATCGTGCTGGGCTTTACGCTGCTCAAGTACGTCGTCATCACATTCCACTTCCCGATTTATACGTCGCTCCTGATCGGCCATACGATCATTATGCTGCCGTTTATTATCCGGGTCATCGGCTCCAGCCTCGCCAACTTCGATTTCGCGGTCGAGGAAGCGGCGCTCAGCCTTGGATCCAGCCGGCTTGCGACCTTTTTCAAAGTCGTCCTGCCGAACATTAAATCCGGCATCATCGCTTCGGTGCTGCTCGCGTTCCTCGAATCGTTCAACAACGTGGATATTTCGCTGTTTATGACCGGTCCGGGCGTCAGCACGCTGCCGATCCAAATGCTGACCTACGTCGAAAACTATTTTGACCCGACCATCGCAGCCATCTCGGTCCTGCTCATGCTGATCACGGCCGTGTTCATGTTCGTCATCGAAAGGCTGCTCGGACTAACCTATTTCACCAAACAATAACGAAAGGCGTGAGACGATGGCACTACTACAACTTGAAAACGTATCGGTCGCCTATGACCAGCAGTATATTTTAAAAGACTTCAACCTTTCCATTGAGAAAGGCCACCTGATCTCCCTGCTGGGTCCCAGCGGATGCGGCAAAACGACCACCCTTCGGCTCATCGCCGGCTTCCTCGAAGCGACGGACGGAGCCTTCAAATTCAGCGGCAAGGACTATACGCGCGTGCCGATCAACAAGCGGAATTTCGGCTTCGTTTTCCAGAGCTACGCCTTGTTCCCGCACCTGTCCGTGTTTGACAACGTCGCCTTCGGACTGCGCCAGCGCAAAGTCAAGGAAGACGAGATCAAGAAGCGGGTCATGAACATGCTGGAGATCGTCAACCTCGGCGGATTTGAAAAAAGATTCCCGCAGGCGCTTTCCGGCGGCCAGAAGCAGCGCGTCGCCATCGCACGGGCCCTTGTCATTGAGCCGGATCTGCTCCTGTTCGATGAGCCGCTCTCCAATCTGGACGCCAACCTCAGGGTGAACATGCGCGTGGAGATCCGCCGCATCCAGCAGGAGCTCGGCATCACGACCGTCTACGTATCCCACGACCAGGAGGAGTGCTTCTCCATTTCGGACCGGGTCGCCGTCATGAACAAAGGGATCATCGAGCAGTTGGATCAGCCGTCGGTCATTTTCCAGTATCCGAAATCCGAATTCGTCGCCCGCTTCATCGGCTTCAACAACTTCATCCATTTTGACGAGCGGGACAGCGAAGGCTCCTTCTTCACCCTGCGCAAGGGAAACTACCATTTTCATGCCGCCAAGGCCGATGGCATGCCTGTCACTATGAAGGGCGCCATCCGCCCCGACGACCTCATTGCCGGTACGCTGCAGGAGATCAATCCCGGCGACAACGTACTGACCGGGAAGGTCAAAGTCAGCACGTATCTTGGACGCAGCTACCAATACGTCGTCGATACGCCGCTGGGGGAATTTACTGTCAACCAGGAAATGCAGCAGCCCTATGCGAACGGGCAGGAAATCCGTCTGTTGTTTCCATCGGATAAGCTCGTTCTTGTCGAATAACCATAGGGGGAACAACGTATGCATGCAGATTTGCTATTTCTTCAAGCCAAGGTGTACAACAGTTACTTTAAGCAGTGGTCTACCAACAACGTCGCCGTCAAGGACGGCAAGTTTTTCTATATCGGCCTGAGGGGCGAAGATACGTTCCAGGCCAAGCAGGTCATTAACGCGGAGGGACTCTATATGGTCCCCGGCTTCATCGACATCCATCTGCACATCGAAAGCACCATGGTGACGCCTGAATCCTTCTCGGCGGGTCTCCTACGAAACGGCGTCACCACGATCGTACCCGAGCCGCATGAGATGGCCAACGTGTTCGGCCTCGATGGCGTTCTTGAGATGATCAAGGCGAGCCGGAACTGTCCGGTGGACATGTTCTACGCCATTCCAAGCTCGGTCCCGTCCACCTCGATGGAAACGACGGGCGGATCGATCGAAATCGAGGACATGGATGCCCTCCTGTCCACAGGGGACGTCATCTGCCTCGGCGAGATCATGAACTACGTCGACATCATTACCGACCCGGACTGCAAAACGAACCGCATCCTGGAGCATATCCGCTCGCATTATCCTGAGCTCGTCATTGAAGGCCATGTGCCGAAGCTGCTGGATCTGGACCTGCAGCGCGTCATTTACGCTGGTGTCAACTCGGACCATACGCATCAGACGCTGCAGGGTCTGGAGGAGCGGATTGCGGCCGGCATGTTTATTGAAATCCAGGAGAAGTCGATGACGCCGGAAGTGATGGACTACCTGATCCGCCACGACGTTTCCGAGCATTTCTGCTTCGTGACCGACGACGTCATGGCGGATTCGTTCCGCGCCCGCGGCCATCTGAACCAGATCGTCCGCAAGGCCATCGGCATGGGGATGTCTCCGGAGCGGGCGATCTACGCCGCGACGTTCTCCCCGTCCCGCCGCATGCGGATGTACGATCGGGGCTCCATCGCACCGGGCAAAATCGCCGACTTCCAGCTGATCTCGGATTTGTCCGAGCTGAAGCTGGAATCGGTGTACAAAAACGGCGCGGAGGTGTACTCCGCTGCCAAAGCCTTTGAGCCGCAGTCGAGCGGCTACCGGTTCCCGGAGCACTTCTACCACAGCGTCCAGCTGGACGAGCTGAGCGCCGCCGATTTTGAAGCGGCGGCCGGCGTGGAGGACGGCATCTACCGGTGCCGGGTGATGACGATCCAGGACGGCTCGACCTTCACCAAGGAGAGCCAGGTGGATGTGCCGGCCGCGAATGGCCGGCTGCTGTGGGAGGACAGCGGCTGCGGAATGATCGCCACATTTGAACGGTACGGCAAAGGACGCCAAAAAGCGTTCGGCTTTATCGCGGGCGATACGATCCAGCGCGGCGCCGTGGCGACGACCTACTCCCACGACAACCACAACCTGCTCGTGATCGGCCACAACGTCGAGGACATGGTCCTCGCCGCAAACACGGTCATCCGCCAGCAGGGCGGCTTCTGCGTTACCCTGGACGGCGAGATCAAAGCCAACATGCACCTGCCGGTCGGCGGCATCCTGACCGAGGATCCGCTCGATCTGGCCGCCGAATCCGTCCAGCAGGTTCGCGAGGCGATGGAAGAGCTCGGGTATAAGCACTACAACCCGATCATGTCGATCGCCACGCATTCCCTGCCGGTGAGTCCGTACCTCAAAATCACCGATCACGGGCTGATTGACGTCAATGCAGGCAAAGTCGTACCTCTTATTATTGAGCAGGTGTAAGTTACTGGCCAGGTATAACATTTAACCGTTAGGCTTGGCATGCCGTAAGGTGTGACCTTTTATAAATAGCCTTGCCGTATATATCACAAAGGGCTGTCCCCGCCATTTTGGCGTGGGACAGCCCTTTTTTTGTATGACAAAATCGAACAAAGCACAAGTATACCTATCTTCGCCCTAAAGCCGCTTTATGGGCCAAAATCACATCACTTATTCCAGATTATTTCTATAGGCATATAACGACCTATGCTATACAATATCCTACGGACTTTAGGCGATATACCGTACAAACATTAGTCTCGGCGTAATCCGCCCGTTTATATATACTGCTACAATATCCTGCTACATAGAAAGGAATTGCACATGAAGTGGTGGAAGCTTATACTCGTTGTCCTCATATGGATTGTATCTTTTATGGCGATTAGATCTGGCCTTGCCATTAAACGTGGAAAATCTAAGGGCAGTGTTACGGATGTGATGAATGTATGGCCACTTGCCGATACGATATCAGGAAATATCGCAGCAATAATCTGCAGCTTTATTGCAGGGTTGATCTATAAGCATTTTCCATGGTGGCTGAGAAAAACAGCCCTCTATTTGATATCAGCTATACTGTTTTGCCTGGGGCTGCATATTCTTATCAATTCATGATCAACAAACGGCCCCAATACCAGTACTCTCCCGTTATCCCCGGCTTTCCCTCGATACCTCTGTGCCCGCTCGCGGCCGCTCCGCTTCCGGCGCTTTCCTTCCGGTCAGCAGCAGCATGACAAAAGACATCGCGACGATCGCCAGCGTCCACGCCCAGGCCATCGGCATGTTGCCGGCGTCGACCGCCACGTAAATGGCCGTCGGGACCGTCTGCGTCTTGCCGGGAATGTTCCCGGCAACCATAAGCGTAGCGCCGAACTCGCCGAGCGCCCTGGCAAACCCAAGCACGAGCGCGGTCAGCAGCGAGGAATAAGTGAGCGGCAGCGTAATGGAACGGAACACCCTCCACTCGCCTGCCCCGTCGGAGCGGGCTGCCTTTTCCAGATCCGGATCAACGGCGGCAAAGCCGTTCTTCATCGTCTGATAGACGAGCGGGAATGCCACGACGATGGTCGCCACAACAGCAGCCCACCAGGAAAAAATAATCGGCGCATCCCACAGCCATTCGATCAGCTGCCCCACCCAACTGCGGCGGCCGAGCAGCATCAGCAGCAAAAACCCCACCACGGTCGGCGGCAGGACCAGCGGCAGCATGAACAACGTCTCCAGAACGATTTTTCCCGGGAAATGATGCCTTGCTATCCACCAGGCCGCTCCCGTACCCAGGATGATCACGATCAGACTCGAGAGCAGGGCAACCTGTAAGGACAGTCTGACCGGATCCCAAAACGCCTGCCAGTCCATCATCTGTTAACCCTGCTGCGGCGCGGAAAATCCGTATTTTTTAAAAATGTCCAAGGCCGAATCCGTCTGGAGGTACTCGTATAAATCCACCGCCTCCTGGCTGTGCTTCGTCGCCTTGACGATTCCGACCGGGTAAACGATCGGCGTATAGGCAGACGGGTCGACAGTAAACGCCACTTTGACCTGATCCGAAGTCAATGCATCCGTTTTATACACAAAACCCGCATCCGCATTGCCAGTTTCCACGTACTGCAGCACCTGCCGCACATCCTTGGCCTGCACCAGCTTCGACTGAAGCGTGTCCCACAGCTTGGCGTTCGTCAGTGCTTCCTTGGCGTAATTCCCTGCCGGAACGCTTTCCGGAATGCCGATGGCGATTTTTTTCAAGCCGGTTCCTTTCAGGTCCTCCATGCCTGAGACTTGAGCCGGTTCTTTGGCGTTCACCACGGCCACAAGCTCATTGGCGAGAAGGTCTTTCTCATGCGAAGAATCGATGAGCTGCTTGTCCTCCAGCGCCTTCATGTTCTTCACGGCAGCCGACAGGAACAAATCCGTCGGTGCGCCCTGCTCGATCTGCTGCTGCAGCGCCCCCGAAGCGCCAAAGTTAAAGTTCAGTTTGACGTTGGCATGCTCCGCCTCGTACGCTTGTTGAATCTCCTTGAGCGCATCCGTCATGCTGGCCGCAGCGGAGATGGTCAGTTCTACCTGCTGCGCAGCCTCTCTATTAGAAGTTTCCGCAGCGGCTCCTGAGTCGGCCGACTTCGGGTCTGCAGCCGAACCGGAATTCGATCCACAGCCTGCCAGCATCAGAACGAAGGCGGCGAGGATCAGCCAGACACCTGGTTTCATACCCCTTTTGATCATCCGTAATCTCCAATCCTAAATCGTTATATTTAGTTATAATTAGATATAATTGATTATATCCAGTGGGCCGCGAGGTTGTAAATACGGTTTGCACAAATTTCACATCCGGGTGTGATACAATAGAAGACACTGTGTTCACAGGGTTAAGACCTAAGCCATTACAAGAAAAGATAACATATAACGAAACGTTCAGCGAAACATACGACGTACAAGGAGGAAGCTCATGTCCAGCGACATTTCGTATACGACCGAGGAGATTGCCAAGCTCCTGAAAATATCCAAGCTCACCGTCTACGACCTGATCAAAAAAGGCGAGCTGCCCTCGTATCGGGTGGGCAAGCAAATGCGCGTTGATGCCGCAGATTTGGAAGCCTACAAGCAAAGGGCTAAAGGACTGCAGGCGGCCGAACACCGCCCGGCTCCGGCGGAGCCGGTTTCCTTTCAACCTGCCGCTGTCGGAGCCGGCGGAACCCGTTCGGTTGTCATTACGGGGCAGGATATCAGCCTTGACATTCTCGTTAAGCATATGGAAAAGCATAAGCCCGGCATCCGTCCGCTCCGCGCATATGTCGGGAGTCTGGACAGTCTGATTGCGATGTACCGCGGAGAGTCCGACATCGTGAGCACCCATCTGCTCGACGGCGATACGGGCGAATACAATTTGCCGTACATTAAGCGGATTTTAGTCGGCTTTCCATATCTGGTCGTCAACCTGCTCTCGAGAAAAGCAGGACTCTATGTCCAAAAGGGGAACCCGCTCGGGCTCAAGGACTGGGCCGATCTTTCCCGTCCAGGGCTGCGGCTCGTCAACCGCGAAAAAGGGTCGGGTGCCCGCGTTCTGCTGGATGAACAGCTGCGGCTGCACGGGATCCGGCGGGATCAGCTGCAGGGCTACGGCGAGGAGCAGACCAACCATATTGCGGTCGCCGGCACTGTCGCCGCCGGGGAGGCTGATGTCGGGGTTGGCATCGAAAAGGCGGCGGCAATCGTAGGCGGCGTGGATTTTATCCCGCTAATCGAGGAACGCTACGACCTGGTTGTGCTCAAATCGGCGGAAAATATGCCTTGGATCGAGTCGCTGATGGGCATTTTACGTTCGGAGGAGTTCCGCCGCGAGCTGCAGAGCATCGCAGGGTATGATCTGTCCCGTACCGGGGAGATCTTGCTTGAGACATAGACGTATATTGCGGAAACGGCTCCGTAACACCCGGTGCCCCCTCAAATCGGGGAGCGCACCCATCGCCGTTGCCGTTCATTAGAGGGTAGAAGTTCAATCTCACAAAAAAAGAAAAAGGCAGCCGGAATCATTCCGACTGCCTTTTCTGCTGTTTCGAAGTCCTGCGATCCTGCGAGCACGAGCCTACGAACCGATCTTACCGGTTAGTTCCCAAGTTCCCTTCTCCGGCCCCGGATACGTCCGCGATCGCCCGGCGGGCGAGCATCGATGTGACCGTATCGTCCATCGGCGGGTTGTGCAGACCCGCCCGCACGTCGCGGTACATCCGCTCCAGAGGAAGCTGGCGCGACAGGCTGGCCCCGCCCACAATCCGCATCGCCAGATCGACGATGCGCAGGGCCGCATGGGTCGCCGTCGTCTTCACGAGCCCGAGATCGGGCCTCATGCCCGGCCGCAGCTCCGGGTGGCGGTCCCAGTGGTCCGCCACACTGTACATGAGCGTGCGGGCGGTGATCAGCTCGGACTCCATCTCCCCGATCTTCTGCTGAATATGCGGCAGGTCGGCAATGGGCCCCGGCAGGCTGTTTGGCCGGTAATTGGCGGCGTAACGCACCGCAAAATCCCGGGCAGCCCAGGCGATGCCGATATAACATGCCGGGATATGCAGCAGCGCCCCTCCGTGATCGGACATCTTACCTGCCGGCTGTCCTCCTAAAGGATCCTCACTATCGATCCGTTCCCCGTCCGGCACGAACACCTCTTCCATCACCAGGTCGTGGCTGCCGGTCGCCCGCATGCCCATCGTATTCCACGTTTCGTCAATGCTGACACCTGGACCCTTCCGCACCAAAAACGTTCCGGTCTTGTCTTCTTCCTCCACAAATGCAGTGACCGTAAACTGATCCAGCACCGGAATGAGCGAGCTGAACGTTTTGCGGCCAGTCAGCAGCCAGCCCCCTTCCGTACGCTCCGCTTTCGTTCCCGGACGGCCGCCCCGGCTCGGACTGCCGGTCGACGGTTCGCTGGCAAACTGGTTGATCATCGCCCCGTCACGGACAATTTGCCTGCAGAAGTTGGCATACAGTTCGCGCGGCCACGACTGGCCGATGCGCATCTGCAGCACCTGGCTCACATGCCAGCCGACCGCGAGCGTCGTCGAGCCGTCCCCTTTTCCCAGCCGTTCCTGGGCAAGGATCATTTCGTACAGCGACGCTTCCTCACCGCCAAACTCCGCCGGCACCGTCAGCTTTAAATAACCCGACTCCTTCAGGTCAGCAAAATTTTCAAACGGGAACGATCCTTCCCGGTCATGTTCCGCAGCCCTCTCCGCAAATACCGCCGCAAGCCGCTCGGACCTGGACGCGATCTCGGCCTCCCGATTATTGCGTATAAACGGATCCGTTTGCATGGAATTCATCCTGCACTCTCCCCTCGCCTGCATCTTTTCTCCTAACGAAATCAGTAAGCATCAAAATGGACACCTGTATTCTGACTTCCCAAGAAAACGAACCCGCCAAACGCGGTCTGTCTTCTGTCAGGTTATTTCGAAAGATGTTTTCTTCATTGTATAATGCAGGGGCTGTGTTGTCCAAAGCAGAACTTGTTTCTTTTTTATAAAGACTGAACGAATAAGCTTTGGTGCCTCATAGGGCGGTTAAAAGCAACCTGTGACCTATTTTGCGTTTGTTTTGCGATCATTTTGCTCAACACCGCATGGGATGCAGCTGGTACAATATGCGTACCGGCTTTACAAAGCCGGATTAAGATGGTATTTTATAAACACGACGTTAACGTCATGTTTGGAGGGCAAGATATGAAGGATCGCATGCGCATAGGGGATTTATCGGAACGAGCGGGGGTTACTCAGCGTACGGTTCGATATTACGAAAAAATGGGGCTGATCCCTCCAGGCGAGCGTGAAGGCAATGGGCAGCATTACTATACAGATGAGACCGTTGCCCGGCTGCGCAAAATCGACCAATTAAAGAAGCTTGGACTCAGCTTGGAGGAAATACGGGACGTGATCGATCTCTATTTCATGGACCCCAGTGGTGTACAACCTAAACAGAAAGTGCTCGGCATCTTGAAGCAGCACCTCGCAGAGACGGATCAGAAGATCGAGGGGTTACAACAATTCCGGACCGATTTGCTGAACCATATCGACCGCTTTGAGCAATGGCTCAAGGACGCAGAGCAGCATTAATTTTTTTTGCCGAAAACATGACGTTAACGTAATGTTTGTACATTTATATTTCAGGAGGATTAACATGATGAACGAGACGATCGGATTTATCGGACTTGGCAGCCTAGGTCTGCCGCTGGCTAACAATCTCCTCGATGCAGGGTATCCTTTGGTGGTGCATAACAGGACGGCCAGCAAAGCCGAACCTTTGATTGCCCAAGGCGCCCGGCTGGCATCCAGACCCGACGAGGCCGTTACCGCTGGCGGAATCGTCGTCACCATTTTGTGGGATGATGCGTCCGTGGAGAGCATCGTCATGAGCGATAGCTTTTTAGAGAAGCTTGGTAAAGGGGGGATTCATATCTCGATGAGCACGATATCGCCGGATACATCCAAAAAGCTTGCAGCTGTCCACGCAGAGCATGGCAGCACCCTGGTCGAAGCCCCCATCTTTGGAGTCCCGGAGGCTGCAGCAGCACGTCAGCTCTCCATCCCCATGGCTGGGCCGCAGCAGGCTAAAGACCGCGTCCGCCCGGTGTTGGAGGCTATGGGAGGGCTGAATATTTTCGATTTTGGTGAAAAAGCCGGGGCAGCGAATCAAGTGAAACTGGTCGGAAACTTCATGATTACTTCCGCCGTGTACACCATTCGGGAAGCTCTCTCGATGGTCGAAAAGAGCGGTGGCGATCCCAAGCCCGTGATGGATATGCTGACCCAAACGCTGTTTAACGCCCCGATTTATAAGCGTTACGGCCAGATGGCTGCCGAGAACATGGCTCATCTCTTTACTCAAAGCCACATTCCGTTAAAGGACGTGGGCATTTTTAAACAAGCATCACAGCGGGCCGGGGCCCCCGCACCTTTGTCAAATCTGTTGTATGACCTGTTAAGCAGCGAGCATAAACAAGGCTAATATCGATAATATCGTACCCATATACTGTTCATGAGAAAAAGGAGTATGCATGCGGTTCCGTTCGAAACCATCTCACATGAAATAAAACAGCAGCCCCCGCAGAAGCGCGAACGCCTCCCGAGGGCTGCTTTTCATCCGAATCATACCTGCATTTGAGCCCCGCTCTGGTAGCTCAGCAGTTTGCTGAAGGAACCTTTGCTCTCCTGAGAGAGCTGCAAATAACCGCCCTGCTGAATCACCTCGCCCTGCTCCATCACGATCACATGGTCCGCGTTCCGGATGGTGGACAGCCGGTGGGCGATCACGATCATCGTCATGCTTCCTTTGAGGCGTTCCAACGCCTGCTGGATCAGAAGCTCATTTTCGCTGTCGAGCGCGCTGGTCGCTTCATCCAGAACAAGGATGCTCGGCCGCTTCAAAATCGCGCGGGCCAGCACCAGCCGCTGGCGCTCTCCACCCGACAAGCGAACGCCCCGGTCCCCGATGACCGTGTCCAATCCCTGCGGCAGCTTGCGGACGAATTCGGCCGAGGCCGAGAACTCCAGCGCCTGCCATAGATCGTCATCCTGCGCATTGGGGTCCACCAGCTGCAAATTGTAGCGGATGCTCTCGTTGAACAGGAACGGATCCTGCGCCACGTATCCGATCGAGCCGCGCAGCGCCAGCAGCTGGCGTTCGCGCTGGAGCGAAACGCCGTCCGCCCGCACCTCGCCCTCTTCGGGATGGATCAGCCCCATCAGCAGGTCGACCAGGGTGCTTTTCCCAGCGCCGGATTTGCCGACGATAGCGGTCATGCGGTTAGCCGGAATATGGACATTGATATCGCGCAGCGCGTACTGCGGCTCCTTGGGGTTGTACCGGTAGCTGACATGGGTGCAGCTGATTCCGTCTACCAAGGCAAGCTTCGAAGCCCCCACTTCTTCCGGGCTGATCAGCTCCTGCTCCGCTTCGTATTCCTGCTGCAGCTTCCGCATGTCATGAAACGCGGGCAGATTCGAGCTGAGCTGCTCCATATTTGACTGAATGCCGATAAACCTCGGCCACAGCCGGGTAAAAATGAGCACGACCGTAATCAGCTGCTCCGGCGGAGTATGCAGTACCGCGATCGCCACGTACATAAATGCCGCGATCAGCACGACGGAGGACAGGCGGTAAATAACCTGCGACATGGAGTTCACCCGGCCAAACTCGAGGAAGTTATGCTCCATTTGGTCGGTCAGCTTACGGAACCAATGGATGTGGGACGCTTCCAGCCGGTTGCTTTTGATATCCTTAATGCCGCCGAAATGGTCGCTGATGCCCGCAAAATAATGCTTGGACAGCTCGGTCGTCTCCTCCCCGATCCGCTTGGACCTGCGCACAAACCTCCGTGCGAACAGAGCAAGCAGCCCCCCGCTGATCAGCACCATCACTGTCAATGCCGGCGACAGCCACAGGGCCAGGGCAATTTGAAGCACGGTAAAGATCAGCGACGTCACCATCTGTAAAAATAAAGTCGTGCCGTAATTGACCCGCCCCAGCTCGTTGGACATCACGTGGTTGAAATCCGACCGGCGTTTGCGCAGGTAAAACTCCCACTTTGCCCGCAGCAGCCCTTCATACGTCTCGGTCCGCAGCGTCCGGATAAAGGATTGAATAATCCTTGCGTTCAGGAGGGTCTGGCTCCGCTGCAGCAGCGCTTGTCCACCCAGGATGAGGACATAAACCGCCAGGACCAGCGGCAGGCTGAGCTGCAGGGACCAGGAATGGATCAGCCCGGTAAGCGGGGCCAAAAACGGCAGGCTCCCCGAATCCATTTGCAGCAGGCCGATCATGCCCAGCAGCGGAACGATCAAATACATGCCGATGCCGTCCAACAGGCTGATGAAAAGGGTCATGGACATGTTCAAGTACAGTTTGCCTCCGGCGACCCGCTGGATTTTGCGAATATAGTAGAATAAATCCTTCATTGTACGTAGCTCCTTATCCGGATTGCCGCGTCATGAGCCCGGCCTCTCGGTCCGCTGCCGCTCCGTTGCCGAAAATGCCCACAACCGTATACTTCTCGTGCCCTTCCCTTCCCGTCACGATGTACGACCCGCAGCGCAGCCAGGCGTGAGCCGCCAGCCGCCCCTGCTCGTCCCTGCCGCTTCCCAAATACAGCGTGCTCGACAGGCCGCGGCGCTCCAACATTTTCATGGCGGCGATCGCCTTGACCAGGCATTGGCTCTCCCACCACGTGTACCGGCTCATCCCGTGAACGGCTTTGGAGACTTGACGGATGGTCAGCAGTTCCTGTCGGCTAAGCTCCTCCTCCGGAGTCTCCTTCATATAGCTCCCCAGGGAAGGGGCGACTTTGGCGAACGGGAGTGCCTTCAGCACTCTTCCCCATGCCAGGAGCACGTAGGCTTCGGCGTACATCGTCTTCTGGGCCCATGGAAATCGGACAAACGCGCGCAGTTGCCTAATCCAGCTCATGCCCGCTTCTCACCTGGATTAGACCCTCAGCCGCAAGCTTGTTCAGAAACGGATGCACCTGCTGCTCGCACGCTTCCGGCCCGATATCATACTCTTCGACCAATTGGCCCACCAGATCCGTCAGGCTGGTCGGCGCAGCAATCAGCTCCCAGATCCGCCCACCGATCTGCCCCAGGTTGTAATACTTTCCGGTCTCGATACTCAGCATGACTTTCTCCCCATCCATGTCGCTGACGAGATAGCCGGGGGATTGGGAGATGATGTTGGCTGCGTCGATTTCTGCTGTACTCATGATTGACCTACCTCTTTCTCATATAATTTGTTGAGAACCCATCGGGATGTTAGATTCATAGCTACGACTATTCGGCTCTTGCCACCAATCTGCGTGCTCGACGTACCATTCCACGGTTTGTTTCAACCCTTCGGTAAACCTGTATTCGGGCCTCCATCCGAGCTCATTCATAATTTTTGCCGGATTGTTGGCATATCGGTAATCCTGCCCCGGCCTGTCCGGGATGAACTCAATGAGGCTTCGGGGCTTTCCGAGCATATCCAGAATAAAATGCGTGACGTCAATCGTTTTCACTTCCTGATGTGAACCAATGTTGTATACCTCTCCACTGCGCCCCAGGTGCAGAACACGGTCGATTGCCGTATTGTTATCGCGGACATAGACCCAATCGCGAATGCTGAGACCCTCGCCGTGGATCGGAATCTTCCTGTCCTGCAAAGCGTTCATGATGACCATAGGAATGAGCTTCTCCGGGTGCTGTGCAGGGCCGTATGTGTTGCCGAACCGGACGATATTGAACGGTAATCCATACGTATTGCTGTAGGAATGAATCAGCATATCGGCTCCAGCTTTACTGGCCGAATACGGATTGTTAGGAGCGATCGGGGAGTTTTCCGTAAAATAGCCCGTGTCATTCAAAGAACCATAGACTTCGTCGGTTGAGATCTGCAGAAACAGCCCAATGTCGTAGCGGACTGCGGCGTCAAGCAGAGATTGCGTTCCATTGATATTCGTGGCGACGAATGTCACCGGATCCACTATACTCCGGTCCACGTGGGATTCGCCGGCAAAATTGATGATAACATCGATCTGGTGCTCCCTTGTGACGGCATCTACCAGATCCCGGTCGCAAATATCGCCTTGAATAAAGGTATAGTGGTCATAGTCTGACAAGGCGGCAATATTTTGTATATTCCCCGAATAGGTCAACTTATCGAGATTAATGAAGCGGTATGAAGGATACTTCGGAAGCATCAGCCTCAGAAAGTTCCCCCCTACGAACCCCGCACCGCCTGTAACCAAAATGGCGGGGTTGTCCTTAAACCGTCGATTCACTTGCATGCCTCTCCTCTTTTCTATCGGTTTTGGGATCAGCCGTTGTTCACGGGCTCTTTACTGAATACATAGCGCCAAAACCACAGAAACGGACGAAGGGGAAAATAGAGGAAATGCAGTAATTTAGGCAGTGGCAGCAGCGAAACATCCTTTGTGCTGGGGTAAAGATAATCCATGATCAACGACAGCTTTTCTCTTCTCGACATTAAAGAATGTAAATAGCGCTTGTAGTATGCCAATGTGTCCTTATCACCATTAGGGGATAAGTCAACAGGGTTCTTGATGAAATACAGCGATGCTCTTGCAAGCTCCTCTGCGTACATATTACGGGATAGCTCTTCTAGCTCAACGCCTAATGGCGTTGACAACAGCCGATTCGTTAAAATGGCAGCCTGCCCTGCTAGATCCGGCTCCTTCCGCTGACGGTAGTGTTCCATTAGCTTTTGTACATTGAATGATTTTTTTTGAATCATCCGGTCTATATCACATAACCAGCGAAGGCGGAACCAGCCATGTCTTGCGCCATGCGACACCAAGTACATAAACAGATCTCCGTCGCTTAAGTAATGAATGGGCCGCCCGGAGAAGGAGACCGTTGTTCGCCGATCCCACAGTGTTCTGAAAGAGGCCCCGGGCAGTTCCGCGCTCATCCGCCAGTGTAACTCCACCTGAGTAAAATAGAGCGGATGTACGTAACTGATATGGTGCTTTTTCCGTTTCCAGGAGCCCAAAGTTTTCTCGTCCTCTGTAACATAGCCTAACTCAGACAAAATCCCTTCCGCTTTTTCCAAGTGTTTGGGGGAAACCAAAACATCGAGATCTTTGGAGGTCCGAAGCGACAAGTCCCCGTATAGCTGTTGTGCTAGCACTGGTCCTTTCAGAAAAATCGCTTCAACCTGATGTTCCATCAATGCAGAGTTGATTTTCTCCATTTCAGAGCTAAGACGCAGCATGCTGATCACATTGGCGGAATATTTGGAATACAGCGAATCCATTACGGAGCTCGGAATACCCTCATAGCCCCGTTCCTTTAAGCGCATGTACAACAACGGATAGACCCGGTGATGATAAGCAAGGCGGATCCATTCTTTCCAGTCTATCCCTTCTAAATCTTCTTCCTCCCATGGTCCAGACCCAATAATTCGGAGAAGCAGCGACAATTCCCTGGAAAAATCACTCGTATTCAGCGAGTTATTCATTCACATTTCTTCCTCTCATCCCTGCATCATAAAGACCGGGCTCTGCTCGCGAATCCCTTTGTTCAGGTTGGGCCGGCCAATGGAGTAATAAGCAAATTGTGTCTTTGCAATCTCTTCTTCCGAGTAAATATTCCGTCCATCAATGAGGTTCGGAGTTTTCATCCAGGTTTCAAGCTCATAAAGCGAGATCTGCCTAAATTCCTGCCATTCTGTCAGAATGCACAGGGCATCCGTCTCCAGAGCTGCCTCTCTCGCTGTTTCGCAATATTTCACGTTGGCGTAGCCGAGCACGCTTCTAAAGTTATTGGTCGCAATTGGATCGTAAGCCTTGACGACTGCCCCTCGATCAATCAGCGATTGGATAATTTCGATAGAAGGCGCATCACGAACATCATCTGTTTCCGGTTTGAAGGCGAGCCCCCAAATGCCAATGGTTTTTCCGGAGAGATCGCCAAGCAGCTGTTCCAGCTTACGGATCACGTTAAAGCGCTGCCCCCGGTTGACCTCAACTACCGATTTCAGCAGCTTGAAGTCGTAATTCATTTGCCCAGCAATCTGAATCAGAGCTTGGGTGTCTTTTGGGAAACAAGAGCCTCCGTATCCGATCCCCGCTTTCAAAAAGGAGGAGCCGATGCGGTTGTCGTATCCCATGCCTTCCGTCACTTTGGTGATATCCGCTCCAACTTTTTCGCAAATGTTCGCGATTTCGTTGATAAAGGAAATCTTCGTCGCAAGAAAAGCATTGGAGGCATACTTGATCATCTCCGCGCTGCGGATATCGGTCACGAGAATATGTTCGGTCAGCCCCTGGTGAAGTTTCCGCATAATCTCAGCTGCCTGCTCACTCTCCGCGCCTATGACAATTCGGTCAGGATGAAGCGTATCCTGAACAGCTGTTCCTTCTCTAAGAAATTCAGGCAGCGAGACACTGTCGAAATGAACCGGCGACTGGCTCTGAATCAAATACCGGATGCGCTCGTTAGTCCCAACGGGAACGGTGCTCTTAATGCAGATGACCTTATAACAGTCAATGACCTCTGCGACTTCACGAGCCACTTGCTCAATATAAAAAAGGTTGGCCTCCCCATTCGGTAATGACGGGGTGCCAACAGCAATAATGATAATATCTGAAGCGGTAACTGCCTCTCTCAACTCGGTTTGGAAACGCAGTCGGCCTTCGGCAGAATTCCGGATAACGAGCGGCTGGAGCCCAGGCTCGTAAATGGGAATTTCCCCTTTATCCAACTTTCGAATTTTCTCTGCGTCCTTGTCCACGCAAATGACATCGTGACCAAGTTCCGCATAGCAAACCCCGGAGACCAGGCCGACATATCCCGTCCCGACGACTGTAATTTTCATTTCATACACCTCACTCTTAATGAATTCTTCGTCAGATAAAACAAAACTGAAGAATTTCCTCCCATCGCATTGCCAGCCTTACGATATCTTCCTCCACCAGCTCTGTTCCCGTTTGCACCTCAATAATCTCCATATCGGTTGCGGCCTTCAGGCTGTGTTTGCTCTGAGCCGGTATGACAATGACATCGCCAGTGGTAATCCGCCGATATTGTCCGTCCAGTATCATTTCACCGGAACCGGCAATGACAGTCCATACTTCCTTCCGCTTGTGATGGTATTGATAGCTCAAATTTTTTCCGGCCTGAATACAAATACGCTTCGTCAGTACTTCCTGTCCGTCCTCGTATTTCAAAAAGTCTAATACGCGATATCTACCCCAGCGTCGTTCCTCAACCATTGGCCGGAGCTCGTCCGAGCTCACCAATTCTTTTATTCTCGGGCTTGCCTCTTTATCGGATACAAGAATGCCGTCTGGACTAGCCGCGATGATAAGGTTGGATACACCGATCGCTGTGACGGGAATGTCCAACTCATTAATAACATGAGTATTTTGGGAATCCGGTGACAGCGTTCCTTTCCCGATCAGTGGAGAGGCGATTTCTTCTGTCAGCGTATTCCAAGTCCCCAAGTCCTTCCACTCACCGTCATAAGGCATGACCACGATCTGTTCCGTTTTTTCCACCACTTCATAATCAAAGCTCGTCTTCAGGAAACGGCCATATTGCCTAACAGCTTCCTCGTAGTGAATTGGCAGCTTTCTCTCGATTAACATGTCGATGATAAATCCGAGCCGGAAAGCAAAAACCCCGCAATTCCAAAGCGCGCCTTGGCGGATCATATCAGCGGCTTCTTCTTCGCGGGGCTTTTCCCGAAAGCTGTGTACCTGTAAATATTCAGAAGTGTTGTCTTCTATGCTCCCAGGAACGATATACCCGTATTTTTCGGATGGGTACGTTGGAAGAACTCCAAGTAACGCCAGATCTGCACCCGAGGTTTGTACCACTCTCTCCAGCTTCCGGAGCCGATTAAAGAAGGGTTGCTCCACGAAGGGGTCCACAGGCATAACGATCATGACTTCATCCAGCGGCATATCCTTCATCGAATATAAGTAAGACGCCGCAAGAGCAATCGCCGGAAACGTGTCTCTTTTCTCCGGTTCGATCACGATCTCAGCCTCGCTTCCAATTTGGCTTTGGATCATGTCGACCTGCCCTTTGCTTGTCGCAATGCAGGAGTCCTGTCTCAAACCTTCAGCCGCTAACTGTTCCCATACTCGCTGCAGCATGGAAATTCGCTCCCCGGATCCGGTTTCCAGCACTCTCAAAAACTGCTTCGATCTGGCGTCATTGGACAAGGGCCACAGCCGCTTGCCGCTGCCGCCGGACAACAGTACGATTTTCATACTCATTCACACCCCTTTTCCAAATTGGTCCCATTTCGTTTCGTTCAAGTATCCGACTTGGCCAGCCGTTTCTGTCTTACAACTGACAGCTTTCGCATCAGGAGCGTGCGAGCATTCATGATATTCAAGATGACGAACATGGCCGCATATACGACAGCTCCTACGGCGATTTGGCAGATTAAAGCCAGCAATCCGGTCTGTCCCTTCAGCAGGAAAAGGACTAGCCCCATCACGAGAGAAGATCCAATAATTTTCGCGCTTTCCGCAAGGGGGAGCGGTAAATAAAAAACGCTCCTGGCCACAAACCAATTCGCCAGGAACGAACATAAATACGCCGTAAATGAGGATATCGCTGCTCCAGTGAGCCCAAGTCGGGGAATGAGTATAATATTAAAAATGACGTTGAGCACGATGCCTATTAATACGGGGATGGCCTGCATATAGGTTGTTCTTCCTAATTGAAAGGAGTTGTCAGTGTAGTATGCTTTTAAACCTTGAAAGAGCATGGCAAACGAGATGAGAGGTAAAATGACAGTGGCCTCTAGAGCGTAATCTATACCAAATACCACGCTTGTAATATTATTCGATAGGATCGTTAATCCCAGCACCGCCGGAAGGGAAATACCTAGCAGCAGCTGATAATTTTGTGTCAACTGCCCTTGCGCAGATTCATATCCCTCAGTCTCCAACCGTCGTATGACTAATGGAAGCGCGCTCAGATTCACAATCATCATCAGCATTCCCACAGTCTGCAGTGCAAAATCGAATGTGACGGAGTAGATCCCGGCAGCGGACTCACCTTCTAACCAACCAATCATCACTCGGTCAATCGACTGCATGATGTAGGCCATTCCACCGCTAATGATCAGCGGAAGCCCATACTTCACCAGCTCTACCAGAATGGAGCGGTCTACCGACCATCCTGCTCGAATGTCCCATTCCCGGATGAATACTACATTAGCCACAAGGGTTCCAAGTGAAATCCCAATCAGCAGGCCCACTTCGCCGTATCCCATCGCCAAGGCGAGCACCCCAAAGCCGAGGCTTGCCGCCGATTTCAACCCAGTCATCAACGTAAAGCGGACCGGTTTTAAATTGGAGCGCTGCACGGCTTGCGACAGCTCAAACCAGGCCGCCGCCCACAGGAAAAACAGCGTCACTGCCATCTGCACTGCGGATTGGATGCCCACGAGCACAAGGACGCCTCCTGCTAAAAGAGTGAACAGGCAGCATCCGAGGTAACAGACGATCACAGTACTGAGAAGTTTGTTATATTTGTTCTTATCATCGTGGTATCTCGGAATGTATCGAATCAAACCCAGCCGGAACCATTGGTACAACAAGGAATTGATCAGGTTAACATAAACAAGAATCAACGCATATCGGCCGTACTCTTCCGGTACAAGCAATCGGGTATAGAACACGATAGACAAGAAACCGACTGCTCCGGCAAACAGCTTTGCTACAAAGTAAATCAACCCATGCTTTATCATGTTTTTTCATCCCGGCTTTACGTTTAATAATAAAACTATTAAAAAAAGGATTGAACCGCTTGAGTAAAAACCGGTTCAATCCTTTTGCTGCTGGGCTTTACATTGTGGTAGATTTTATCCAGTGCATCCAGCATGTTTTCTATTATGAAATACTCTTCGTATAATTTCCCGCTATTTATACCATAATGTCTCATTAATGTTCGGTTATTAATAAGGATTTCGATCTTCTCTGCACCTTTTTCCGGATTCATCGGTTCAAACAAAAGTCCATTATAGCCATCGATAACAATCTCATTGTTACCAGTCACATTCGTTGCGATAATAGGCTTTTCAAGACTCAGGGCTTCAATTACGGAATAGGGCAATCCCTCGTATAGAGAGGTAATTAAGTAAACATCAAATGTACTGACTATATCGATAACGTCTTTTTTAAAGCCTAACAGCTTAACTTTTCCCTCCAATTTGTACATACGAATTCGCTTGTATAGTTCCTCTTTCAATTGTCCATCGCCCACGAATATGAATTCTACATTTGAATATTTTTCAACAATTCTTTTAGCAATCTCTACGAAAGTCAGAGGATCCTTTTGAATTTCCATTCTCATGGTAGTCCCAATTCGAATAGTTTTATTTTGAATGGGGTTTACTGAAATAGAGTTTGATGTAATTCCATTAAAAATCACAACCGAGTTATCTTCTTTTACGATGTTTTTCTCGATAGCATATTGTCTTTCCCCTTCTGATACATTGATGGTTAGTGTAGTTATTTTGCCTAAAAATTTCTCAATGAATATGTAGGCATTCCTTTTATTTTTGTTCAAGGTTTGATTTTGAAAGGAATATGCATGTGGTGTATAGATTACCTGATTAATCCTGCAGATTTTTGCAGCTAATCTTCCAATAGCCCCTGCCTTTGAACTGTGGCAATGGACAATTTCTGGCTGCACTTTTTTGATAATTTTAACAATTTGGTAAAGAGCCTTCAGATCATCAAACAAGGAGATATGATTAACGAAATTATTTACTGAGTAAAGTTGAATTCCTTTTTTTTTAAATGTATCAATATTAGCCTTAAACACTTCATCTGCACCAATTTCACTGTAGATGATTGACATATCATATTTGGACGTGTCGATATGATCTAGAACATCAATAATATGCTTCCTGACCCCACCAGCAGTTGCTTCACAAATATACAGAACTTTCTTCTTCATGGTTCTTTGACCTCCTCACCATTGAGTCAATCTGCACCATAATATCTTGCGCGGTTTTTCCCCAGCTGTACTTTAACGAATGTTCAAAGTTGTTGTCTCTCATGGTCTTTTGATCAGTATTTTTAATAACTGATTCTATCTTATTCGCAATATCAACGGGATCAAAGGGATCGCAGTAAACAGCATGTTCACCGCAAACCTCCTTAAGTGAGGAGGTATAAGAAACAACTACCGGGCAGCGGCATACCATCGCTTCAACTGGGGGTAATCCGAAACCTTCGTATATTGAAGGGTACACGAAGCATGCCGCGTTCTCATAAAGTGATTTGAGTTCTTCGTCAGTAATATAGCCTGTAAATTTAACTTGATTATTTGTATTCGAAACCGTATCTGTTTTGAAAACTTGGCTATTTTGCATACCAACGATCACGATCTCAAGTTGCTCATTATTTTGTAAATATTTCAGACTTTCCACGATGGCACTGAAGTTTTTATTTGGACTTTTACTACTAACTGCTAGTAAGTATTTCTTCCCCCGCAAATCAAAACGATCCAAGATTGATTCATTAGATTCTTTGTTCACGATATGTTCGGTCCCCAAATACACTACAGTAATTTTCGAATCTTTCATTCTGCAGTATTTAATCAATTCACTTCTGGAAAAGTGTGAAACCGTCAAAATTCTTTTCGTGAACGATTTAATGAATTTAAACATTATTCGATACCAAATCAAAAAAGTCTTTGAGAAATTTTTTTGATTTGTGTAGACGGCAGCATCATGAATCATGACCATTTGATTGGATTTAAGGATTGGAGCCGGTCCGCAAAGATTAATAAGTAAGGAACCTTTAACGATGAATGGCAAAGTAATTTGTTCCCAGGCATGCCCATTTAGAAAACCAACCTGTCTAATTTCAATATTCTTCAAATTTAACTTTGGAACATCTGTTTTACCAGGTGTGAGCACGACAAATCTGTATTGGGATGATAATGCTAGTTCGTCAAATGATTTCAAAACTTCCGTAGCCACCCTCTGTACTCCAGTGGTTACCTGACCTAAAAATCTTCCATTGATGTATATCGTTTTCGTAACGATCCCTCCATTTTCCCGCTGCGCATTCTATAACTGTTGTTATTAGATAATAAGCCGTGCTTGCTACTAATAAATAGAAAGAATGAAATAAAAAATACCAGTAACCACGCTGGAAAAGCCCTGCCCTCTGACCAGTAAAGAACCCTTGGAGATTCTAGTAAGCCTACAAAAATAATAGGGTAATACAAGTAGCCGTAAATATTATTATAAGAAAACAAGTGATAGATAAAGCCGCATCCCATTCCTGCGATGAGCCAAAAAAAGAAGCCACCCACGTGGCCAAAATCGATGTAAGGAAGAAAAAGTCCACTCGGATTATTGAACTCAGGGTTACCCATGCTAGCTAATGTCCCAGCAAAGTTAAAATCGCTTGGAACCCCAGTTAATTTATTTGCATCAAGATAAGAACCTAGAATAGGAAAGTCCCACAACCATGTCGTCGTAAAGTAGGGAAAAGATAACGGCTTTCTAAATACATCGATTAGCATAGAACCGTTATTTAATCCAGTCACATAATAGCCAGTGATACGTGTAACACAAAATTCTATGAATGAACTCTCCTTCAGAGCATAGTAGTTACTCCAAGAACGGAAGTATTCGGAAACAGAAAAATAGACTGCGAACACAACTAAACCAATTAACGGGGAAAGGTTTACCATAACCCTTGTCTTTCCACTTAGTCCAGATTGAGCCTTGATCCCCAACCAGCAAACAATAATCGGGATAACTAGCTCCAAGGCAGCCAATCGTTCAGAAAGAAAAAAGGCTCTGAAAAAAGTAATAACTAAAAGGATGATCATTTTACTTTTGATTTTGGACCAGCCATAGTTCAGCCCCACATATACGCTTAAAATTGATGCAACGATTCCAAACTGGGTAAATGTTGTAATGCCGGATACCGTGCTGAACAAATGCTTTAAATCATACATGGCCCCCTTGCTTCCTTGTAGCATTCCAATCAATACGGAAAAACTTAATCCTCGAGTCAATGCAACGTAAAACCAATAGATATACCCGAAGAAAGTAAATAAATAGGAAACATTTAAAAAAAACATCAAGAATGAATAATCTTTTTCTCTTCTTCTAATTGATTGAGGCCGAGGTATACTTCTCTTGTCGTAAATTCCCTTTAAAACAATTACCATAAAGGCCGAACCTATTAAAAATAACAAGACTGAAAATATAGAAACTTGAAAAAGTTCCTTACTTAAGTATTTGGGTGTTCCCCAGTTATTTACGAAAGAATTTGAGGACAAGTGATTAGCTATTACAACATTAGGGACAATCATAAATGTAAAGACAACGCCAGGATTTAACCACCATATCGTTTTTTTCATAGAATCCCCGATTCATTCTTTAAGTAATTCACCCATAGCTTATTTGTTCCACAAATTGCATGAGCTCTTCTGTCTTATATTCCCATGAGTGTTTCGAGACCATTGTCTTAATAATCTTCCTGTGTTTTTTTTGATATACCAATGCTTCAGATATTTTACGATTGAACTCTGTGTCATTATCATAAAGGAATATAAACTCCTCTTTACGGCGTTCGATTTCAGCAGATTTTTTAGAAACAACAGCCAACCCAGCTGCCCCATATTCATATAACTTCATGGGACTTCTGCCATGGTTGGATTCATGAGATGATAAAGGGAGCAAGCCTATCTCGCAGGCATTCAAATAATATGGGATATGCTGATAGGAGCGCTGCCCTAAGAAATATATATTTTTTATATTTGAAACTCGTTCTGCAAAATTTAGATGATCGCGACCAATCAAAATAATGCTGAGGTCGGGCTTGGCAGATGCTAATCGTATCAACGAATCAACATCCAGCCGCTTGTCCATCGCCCCAATGTAAATAGCGCGGGGATGAGGAATTGCTTTCATGTCCTCCGGCTCTTCTGATTGAACATTAAAATGCGAATATTCAACTCCATTTTCCATTAATAGTCCAGGTAAATTCAGACTTAAAGATTGCAGATGTTCAAGAACGGGCATTGAAGTCCCTATTAATCCATGCATCCGGCTGAGAACTTGTGATTCAGCTATAGTAATCGAGTCATCTTCTGACATCTGGCTGTAAAGATCCGTTGCACGATAAATTTTCACTTTACCTTCGAGTTTCTTTTCAATGCCAACAAAATTAGGCTGATCTATAAAAACAACATCTGCATCACGAAACTCATAATAATCCGTTATAGTTTTTAAGCTGGGAAAACATATCATTTCGGTCGTCAAGTTAATTTTGAACTTCCGATAAATTTTATTTGAGATTTTCCATGGAAGCAGGGATAATGGAACGATATTTTTCACCTCATCCCGGTTAAAGCTTTTCCATTTGCGCCAAAGTTGAAATCGATCTTGATTTTCTTTTCTCGTTTTTTTATTCAGCCAATGAAACGGGGTGACAGGTGTGCTAATATGCAATACATCATGCCCCATCTTCCGCAATTGAGATGCCAAATGGTGGGAACCTACAACGTACGTACCTCCCATATAGGTATGACTAACAAAAATGATCTTTAATTTCTCAGCCATTTTAATTACTCCCATGGATTAAGTCTAATAAGCCCCTTTACTTCTGATCATCATCATGACTGTTTTAATCATGATTTTAAAATCGAACGTAAAGCTTTGATCTTTGATATACCGCAAATCCAACTCCACCATCTCGCTGAAGCTCAGCTCATTTCGCCCGCTCACCTGCCAGAGGCCGGTGCATCCCGGGATGACCCTCAGGCGCAGCTTATCGTAGCTGCTGTATTCCGCCACTTCCCGGGGAAGGGCCGGCCGGGGACCGACGAGCGACATGTCACCGCGCACCACGTTCCAGAGCTGCGGCAGCTCGTCGATGCTCGTTTTGCGGATGAAGGCGCCCACCCGGGTGATGCGCGGGTCCTTTTTCATTTTGAACATGGCGCCACTGATTTCGTTTTGCTCCAGAAGTCCATCCAGCAGCTGTTCGGCATTGGATACCATGGAGCGGAACTTGTACATCCGGAACGGCTTTTCGTCTTTACCGATACGGGTTTGTCCAAAAAAAACGGACCCTTTCGGGTCCTCCAGTTTAATCAGTATCGCAACGATCAGAAACAGCGGTGAGAGCACGACAAGGCCGATCAGCGCAAGGACGATATCCGTCGCTCTTTTAAACGCTTGATAGATGACCCGGGGATTGTCGTTCTCCAGAACATATGGCGAGTACGCCGGCGTACCCTCGAATGCGACATCCGACTCGTTTCTTTGCGGTGTGGGAGAGATCACCACCTATCACCTCACTAGCGATTTATTTTGCCGAGCTGTTCCCGCTCGAGAATATGCTCCATCCCCTGCAGCAGCGGGTTGCGCAGTTCTTCATACTGCAGCGCAAAATCCAGTGTCGTCATGATGAAGCCCAGCTTCTCGCCGACATCGTAACGCGTGCCTTCGAAATCGTAAGCATAGACACCCTGGCTCTCGTTAAGCTTTTGAATGGCGTCAGTCAGCTGAATTTCCCCGCCGGCTCCTTCTTCCTGCAGCTCCAGGTAGCTGAAAATTTCCGGCGTCAGAACATACCTGCCCATAATGGCCAGGTTCGACGGAGCCTGTCCTGCCGGCGGTTTCTCCACAAAATAGCTCACTTCGTGTAAACGTCCGAGCTTCTCCAAGGGCGCAACCACCCCATACCGGTGCGTCTGCTCGCTCGGAACGGTCTGCACGCCGATGACGGACTTTTCAACTTGCTCGTACTGCTCCACCAACTGGCGGATGCAGGGCACCTCAGACTGCACGATGTCATCCCCAAGCAGCACTGCAAAGGGCTCATTGCCAATAAAGTTGCGGGCGCACCACACGGCATGCCCCAGCCCTTTGGCTTCCTTCTGGCGTATGTAGTGAATCTCCACGTTGGAGGACCGGCGGACTTCGTCCAAAAGGTCAAACTTCCCCTTGCTGAACAGATTGTTCTCCAGCTCAAACGCATGATCGAAATGGTCCTCGATGGAGCGCTTGCCTTTGCCGGTCACGATAATAATGTCCTCGATTCCGGACGCCACCGCTTCTTCTACGATGTACTGAATCGTCGGCTTGTCGACGATCGGCAGCATTTCCTTCGGCATCGCTTTGGTCGCGGGTAAGAACCGGGTTCCAAGCCCCGCGGCGGGAATAATCGCTTTTTTCACTTTCCTCATCTCATTCACTACCCATCTTTTATATTTTTCTTTGTACCCCAGATGCATGCTGTGTATGTAGAAAACCTAGCTATATGCTCTTCGCAAACAGGGAAAAGACCATAGCTCCATTTTCTAAAAACAGGGCATTCAACCCGTCCTCACATCACACCCTCGACAATGAATGTCTAAGGTCCATAGGACCCACAGCGTGACCGAGTGCCTCCAGTGATAAAGGTGCAGTAGGCATTACCTTCTTGAAAACCATGTCTTTATTGGGCCTGCATACCGTAATGGTCCGCAGCAAAGGCCTGCTGGTCGCGGCCGCTTCGGTTAAGCACCAGCCCCAGCATGTTGGCCTTCACATGATCCAGCTGTTCCTTGGCCGCCCTCAGGTGGCTCCGTTTGACCTTGCCCGCGGCAACCACCATGATGACACCGTCGCATAACGCACTCGTGATGACGCCGTCCGATACCGCAAGCACCGGCGGCGTATCGATAAGGATGACGTCGTACTCCTGCCGAAGCTGCAACAGCATGTCCTGCATGGCGGCCGAGTCCATCAACTCCGCCGGATTGGCTGGCACGGGGCCGGCCGTCAGCAGGGATAAATGGTTGATGCCCGTCTCCTGAACGGCCTGCTGCACCAGCACGTCCCCGGCTAGCACCGTACTCAGCCCGTGTCGGTTGGAAAGGGAATAGATGTCATGCAGTACCGGCTTGCGCATATCGGCATCAATCAGGAGCACCTTCCGGCCTTCCATCGCATAAGTCACTGCCAAATTGCTGACCGTTGTGGTCTTACCTTCGGAAGAGCGCGTCGATGTGACCATGATGACCTGATGCGCCGCATCTTTGGGGGAAAAATGAATTTTGGTCCGGAGCAGCCGGTATGCCTCGGATACCCGGGAGGTTGGATTCCCGGATACAACCAGGGCTTCTTTATTGATTGAGCGTCGCATACTTGCCTTCACCTACTTTTTGATTTGGTATACTTGTGCCGCTTCGGGTTTTCAAATCCGCCCGGTTCATTTTGCTGATGACTGCAAGCACCGGCATGTCCAAAATTTCCGCAGCCTCGGCCTCCGTTCTCACCGTATCGTCCAGATAGTCAAGCAGGAAAACCAGTCCGATGGCGAGCATCAGGGAAACGACAAAGCTGATCAGCATGTTCATGACCGGATTAATGTTGATCGGTCCAGGGGAGGCCTTGGTGTCGGCTTCGCTAAGAATCGTAATGTTGTCCACGTTCATAATGCGGGGAATCTGTTCCTTAAACACCATGGAGACGGCATTAACGATTTTGGCCGCCCGGGTATAGGACGGATCCTGATACACCAGGTTCATGACCTGCGAATCATTGGCTGAAGTGACCGAGATCATCGCTGCAAGTTCACCGGGCGATGCTTTCAGGTCGGGGTATTTTTGCACGACTTTGTTCATAATGGCGGACGACTTGATAATTTCTTTATAGGAGTTAATGAGGAAAATGCTGGTCTGGATCGTTCCGGCATTCAAGCTGGCCCCGCCGTCCGCGGAGGCGGATTGGTTAACGATCAGTTTGGCGTTGGCCTCATAGACCGGCGTCGTGAGGTAGAGGCTTTTGACTCCGGTAGCCGCAACGGCAATAACGACAATCGCCGCGATTAACCACCACTTTTTTACAATGATTCGAAAATACTGTTTAAGCTCCATAAACACGCTACCCCCGCTAATCATTTTTCAACTGCAGTTGTGGGTCATACCTTACCGATACAATATGTATTATTCATCCTACACTTTAAGATACAAAATGTATCATGTCAAGCAAATGACTCTAATTTTTTTCGAAAAGCGACATGATTTTGCAGCGAAAAACCGCTTTCATCCGCATTTCCATGCATATTCAGACAGTTAAAATCCGCATTCCCTTTCTGGCGTTAAAAAAATTGACGGCCTGCAAACTTGAAATCCGAAAAATGCTGCTATATACTTGCCGAAAAAAGTTACACTTTGTATCGAAAACACGCCTTCTCTCATCTCAGAACAAACACATATATAATGGAAGCGCTTTAAATGAAGGAGGAATTATGCGCATTTTTCTCACCGTGACGTGGGCGGTCTGCCTGTTCGTCTTTACTTGTTCTTTCGATTTCAACGCCCTTCTCCACCATCACCAGGCGGATTTCCGGCTGAACCCCTCACCCGATTGGAGTGAGCTGCTCAAGCTTGATTTACAATGGTCGAGCGAGGCCTGGATCAACCGAAAAATCGGGCATTTTATCGGTTTCTTTCTATTGGAGCTGCTCTTGTCCAATTTGCGCGGCTCGAAGCTTGCTGTCATGACGGCGATCTTGTACGCAGCGTTAACCGAGGTTCTTCAGCTGTATTTTTTTCGAAGCGGACGGATTTACGACATCGTGAACGATACGTTCGGCATCCTCTGCGCTTACCTGTTCTGCCTTATGCTCCAGGCTTATATCAAGCGGACAAACCGTGCCAGAAGGGAAGCGCGGCCTCCGCGTTCAGCTCTCCCATCCGACAAAAAGCAAACCAGGTAATCTTTCCTCATCCAAATTCACTAAATTTCGCACACTGAAAAAAAATGTTGATACAATATGTATACATGTAGTATGATACAGAAGAACTAGATACATATTGTCGCAAATTGTTTGAACGGTACATAACGGAGGAAGATGTCATGAGCGCAATTGCGGGGATTTACCGGTTTAGCCAAGACCCCTTAGACGTCAGCGCCGGAGCGCCCATTATGGAGTCGCTGAAACGGTATCCGGCAGACCGGAGTTCGGGATGGCAGCAGGGCCATGTGTGGTTCGGCTGTCACGCCCAGTGGATCACGCAGCAGTCTGCCCACGAATTGTTGCCTTTCTATTGCGCAGAACGCAGGCTGGCCATTACCGCCGACGCCATCATCGATAACCGGGATGAGCTGATGGATGGGCTGCAGGTCCCTTCCCGTGCAAGACAAGCTATGACGGACGGGGAAATTCTGCTGCTCGCTTACGAAAAATGGGGAGAGTCGATGCCGGAGCGTTTAGTCGGCGACTTTGCTTTTATGATCTGGGACGGGAACAAGCAAATGCTGTTCGGAGCCCGGGATTTCTCGGGTGCACGAACGCTTTATTACCACCGGAACGGGGAACAGTTGTCCTTCTGCACGGCCATTCGCCCGCTGTTAGCCCTGCCGTATGTTCACCAGGAGCTGAACGAAGCTTGGCTGGCCGAGTTTCTGGCCATCAGCGGGGTTTTTGAGCCGCCGGACTTATCTGCGACGGTTTACCGGCATATCGAGCAGCTGCCGCCTTCGCATACGCTCACGGTCCGCAGCCGCCAGGTGTCCGTCTCCAGATACTACAGCTTGACGGAGACTTCCCCCCTGCAGCTTAAATCTTCAGAAGAATATCAGGAAGCTTTCCGCGACGTGTTTAACCGGGCCGTTACCTCAAGGCTGCAGCGGACAAGCCGGATGGTGGGGGCTCATTTAAGCGGGGGACTGGATTCCGGTTCGGTTGCCGGCTTTGCGGCCAAAGCGCTGGAGCGTGATCACCGGAAACTGCATACGTTCAGCTACGTACCCGAAGACGGCTTTGAGGATTGGACCCCCAAGCGAAGACTCGCTGACGAAAGGCCGCTCATCCGTCAGACCGTCCAGCATGCGGGCAACATCGAGGACAGCTACCTCAGCTTTAACGGCCGAAGCCCGTATACGGATATCGATCACTGGCTGGATATTATGGAGACACCCTACAAATTTTTCGAAAATTCATTCTGGCTTCGGGGAATTTACGAACAGGCGCATGAGCGCGGGGTGGGCATTCTGCTGAATGGCGCAAGAGGAAATTACAGCATCTCCTGGGGCAACGCGTTGGACTATTACGCCAAGCTGATGAAGAAATTGGCTTGGGTCCGCCTGCGCGGGGAGATTAATCAATACAGTATGAACATTGGCGTAGGACGCAAGCGCATCATAGCCGAGCTGTGCAAGCAGGCTTTTCCGCTTCTGAAGCGCAGGCATGCCGCCTCGTCCGCCAATGAATTTCCGCAGCTGGTTAACCCGGCATTCGCCAGACAGGCCGGCGTTTACGACAAGCTGACGGACAGGCAGTTCACTGAAATCGGATCGGGCGAAGACCTTCCCTCCGACCCGGTGGAGGCGAGAAAGTATCATTTTGACAGCTATAACGTTTGGAGCACGACAGGAACGAGCTTCAGCAAGCTGTCGCTGCAGTATCCCCTCTGGGCGCATGATCCGACCAACGACCTGCGCGTCATCCGGTTCTGCTTGTCGGTACCGATGGAGCAGTATGTGCAGAACGGCCTCGACCGCGCGTTGATCAGACGCTCTGCCCAAGGCTACCTTCCCGACAACGTCCGGCTGAATCAGCGGCTCAAGGGGATCCAGGCGGCCGATATCCTCCACCGGATGGCTCCGCACTGGTCGCAAATGATCCAAGAGCTGGACCAACTGTGCCGGGATTCCCGCATGCAGCAGGTGCTGAACATTCCTGTCGTCCGCAAAGCGCTTGACGAAGCCAGAAACGGGATGCACCCAAGCCAGGCCTACAGCCCGGCCATCAAGGTGCTGATGCGAAGCTTGATCGTGTGCCGCTTTCTGGAGCGAAACTTTTGAAAGGAGGTGAAATCGATGAAAAAAGAATGGACTACACCTGAACTGGAAGTATTGGAAGTCAGCATGACGATGGCTGGCCCCGGAAAAGGCAAACCGGACTCTTTCCAACCGGACCCGGATGATCCTGTCTTCTACAGCTAATTCCAATTCATAACCGAGCGATCAGGAGCAGCCCTTGGTCCCAATGATATGGGGTAAGGGCTGTTCTTATATCCACATTCTTTTGACGAAGCGGAGAAAATATATGATCAAACCAGCGATATATACAGCCTTCTGGCTTACGATAGAAAGTGAAATCCCGCTGCCCGAGCTCCGGCCGGCCTTGCATTTCGGCCAAGATATCCAGGTACGGATCGGCTTCGCCGACCTTGACGATGCCTGGGCACAGCGGGAAACACCCGTCAACAAATTCGCTGTAAGTGAGCAGCAGGTGATGTTCCGGATTCCGAAGCTGGCCGTGTTCAGCGCAGAGAACGGAACCGACATTTACGTCTCGCCGGAGGCAGACGCGGACGAGGATCAGATCCGGCTGTATGTCCTAGGGACCTGCATGGGAGCTATTCTGATGCAGAGAAGAATTTTGCCCCTGCACGGAAGCGCCGTCGTCATGAACGGCAAGGCTTACGCCCTGGTCGGCCATTCCGGACACGGCAAGTCTACGCTGGCTTCCGCCCTGCTGCAGCAGGGATGCCAACTGCTGACCGACGATGTCATCGCCGTTACGATGGATTCAGTTCAGCTTCCACTTGTTGCCCCCGCCTATCCGCAGCAGAAGCTATGGCAGGACAGCCTTGACACGTTTGGCATGGACGCGGGCGGTCTTCGTCCTCTGTTCGACCGGGAAACGAAGTATGCGGTCCCGGTTCTCGCCAAGTTTGCATCCAGACCGATTCCGCTGGCCGGCGTGTTCGAATTGGTCAAAACGGACTGCGAACAGCCCGAGATCCGGGAAATCGGGGGCTTGGAGCGCCTTCCGCTTCTCTACCGCCATACCTACCGCAGCTCGCTCCTCGCGGAGAGCGGTCTAACCCCGTGGCATTTTGAATGCACAACCCGCCTGTCGGGATCCGTGAACATGTATCAGCTGCAGCGTCCCCTGGATCAGCCTACGATCGGCAGATTGACCGAGATGGTTCTGGGTGTTATTGGAGGCTGAGCAATCCAAATTCATACCGGGTATCGCCATCGCCGATCCATGACCAAGCCCTGTTCCATTGCTGGAAGCAGGGTTTTTTATGCTGCAGAAATGCTATCGTCCCCTCTATCCTTTCAACCGATAAGCCGTACCATACTTGCTGAGGCTTTTCAAAAATCCCCTTGACCCTATTGACACGTTACCATAAAGTAACATATATTATATGTGACTAATAAGTAACGTATTTGAAGGGAGCGTACTCTATATGAAACTAAATATGAACATGACTAGGGAACACCCATTTTATGATATTGTCGTGATCGGCGGCGGGCTGACCGGTCTGACCGCAGCGATTTATGCAGCTCGGTCCGGGCGATCCGTCATACTGCTTGAAAAAGAAAGCCGCCTTGGCGGCTTGGCCCAAACCGCCAGAATTGGGGGAGCCTTGTTTAATTACGGCCCCCGTGCCATGTACGAAGGCAGCGCTGCGCTGCGGATCTTGGATGAGCTCGGCTGCAAACCTTCCTTGGGCAGCGGGACGAAAAATGCCATGTACGGCATTCTAGACGGGAAGCTGATCCATGCCACCGAAGAGCTGAGTCCCGAAGAGCAGACGGAATGGAGTACGCTCATGGGAAATCTGAACCGGATCGATCCGGAGCCGGTCCGCTCGATCAGCATGAAGGAATGGGCTTTGGGGCATGTCCGCTCCGACCGCGTCCGCCAATTCTTTTACGCCATGTGCAGACAGTGGGCCTACGATGACGACATGGAGCGGTTAAGCGCAGGCTACGTTTTGGAACAAGGACAGCTCGCCAGTCAAGGCGTCCGGTATGTGCTTGGGGGCTGGCAGACGGTCATCGACAGCCTGCAGCGGGAAGCCGTCCGTGCCGGCGTCGTCATCGCCGCAGGTGCCGAAGCTGCACAAATTGTGCATGAGCAGGGAGCGGTCACCGGTATCCTTCTGTCCGAAGGGACCCTCCTCAGAGCAGGCGGCATTATCGCTGCAGCCGGTCCTCATGCGGTCAGCAGATGGCTCGAGGGTTCCGGCTTGCACAGCCATTCGCTGGACGCCTGGATAGAGCACGCTCACCCGCTGTACGTTTCCTGCCTGGACGTCGCTTTGAAACAGGTGTCCCATCCGGATCGGGCGTTTGTACTCGGACTGGATGAGCCGTTCTATTATTCGAACCATTCGGCAGCGATTCCGCTCACGGAGGACGGTTCCCAAGTGATCCATGTGATGACATACCACGGCTCCAGTCCTTCCCGTGATCCCGAGTTGGTCCTGGGGCGGCTGAAGGAAAGGCTTGAAGCCATTCAGCCAGGCTGGAAGCGGGAAGCCGCCGCCGTCCGTTTCTCACCGAATCTGCTTGCCGCTCATGCATCCCGGCCTGCGCTGCGAAGCGGGGATGCTCCCGCACCGGGGCCGGCCGTTCCGGAAATTCGCGGGCTGTACGTCGCCGGCGACTGGGTGGGACGCGAAGGGCGCCTTGCCGATACCGCGATGACAAGTGCCAAACTCGCCGGTCTGACGGCCGCTGGCATAGATTGACGCCCATGCAGTAAAAAGAACCTCCCTGAAGGAAGGTCCTTTTTATTGTGGTCATCTATCGTATCGACTGATTAAGAGTTGTCTCTTTGACGGGCCCGGGCCTCTCCGCCCTTGCGGCCGGCTTCCTCACGGCTCATTTTGCCGTCCCTGCCATCGCTATCGTTTCTCGCTTCTCCGCCTTGCCGGCCGATTTCCTGATAAAATTCGCGGTCATGCGAGTCTGATGTCGCCTCGCCGCCCTTACGGCCGATTTCCTCATAGAACTCACGGTCATGGGAATCAGCCGTCGCTTCGCCGCCTTTTCTGCCGATTTCTTGATAAAATTCCTTGTCATGCGTTTTGGCGGTTTTCTCGCCACCCATACGTCCGGCTTCTTCGACGGTCATCTTACGGTTATCTTTGTTATTTGCCATTTCGAATCACTCCTTCTAGGGTTTTGAGTGTTGCGCTTGCATTCATTACTTACCCGTGCCCCAGGTTATGAAACATCGTATTTGTGCATAGATGGGTAATAACGATACGTAGCCCCTGCCCAAACCGCCGAGAGGAGAGACCCATGAAAAACCGCAGCATCCTGGAACAAACGAGCCATCGACCTATACCTATGCCTGACGGGCCTTGGGTCATGAAGCAGGGTTGGAACGACCTGCTTTTCGCCCATTGGCCGGTAGAAGAACACAGCCTGCTTCCCCATATTCCCCCCGGCCTTGAACTTGAGCGATGGGAAGGAAGGCCGTGGATCAGCGTCGCCCCGTTTCTGCTGGATCCGCTCCGTTTGCGGGGGATGCCGCCCGCACCGGGGACCCGGAAGTTCCTGGAGCTGAACGTTAGAACGTACGTGAACTGCAGCGGGAAACCCGGCATTTGGTTTTTGACGCTGGAGGCTTCGAATCCGCTCGCGGTCGCGGGAGCCCGCATGCTGGCCCGCCTGCCCTACCGCTACGCCCGAATGCAAAAGGGCCATCAAGAAGGATTCATCCAATATGTCAGCGAAAGGGATCGCGGGCTCGGAGAGTCCCCAGCGGTATGGAAAAGCCGGTATCGTGCGGTAAATCCGAAGGTCTATCATGCCGAGCCCGGGACCCTTGTCCATTGGCTGACCGAGCGGTATTGTCTGTATTCCGCGGGAACCGACGGTGAGCTCCGAATCGGGGAGATTCACCACCTTCCCTGGCCGCTTCAGGAGGCCGGACTGTGGATCGAGGAGAACAGCCTGACGGCCTCGTTCGGCTTGGTCCACGACCCGGAGCCGGCGCTGCTGACGTATACCCCGCGGCTGGAGGTGCTGCTGTGGCCCGTGCTGAAAATATAAATGGCCCTTAACAGTGAGTACGAGAATAGGAGCCAGCAAAAACAAAAGGCACTCCGGCTGACCGCAGTAAGGCGATATTCTTCATATGGCAATGCTATAATGCGCTGTGCCGTAGTGCGCAATACCGTAATGTGCATCACCGCATTGCGCACTACCATATTGTGCATTACCGTATTGCACATTACCGTATTGCGCAATTACTACAATTCAGCAATTACAGCAATTACAGCAATTCAGCAGTTCCAGCAATATCGCAATCCGCCATGCCGCAAATCCAAAAGGCAGAGAATCCTCTCAGAGAGGACGCTCTGCCTTTTCCTGCAAATTCAGCGGTCGGATGCTTAAACGTTATACCTATAGCGTATGCCCGATGGCGCGGCGAAACTCTTCAAGCGCCTGACGAACCGCATGGGGCGTATCCAGCGTCAGAACGCTGTCGGCCAGCGAGCGGCAGGCTTCCCGGTCGAGAGTTGACAGTTCTTTTTTGATGACGCCCAGTCGTCCTGCCTCCATGCTCCACTCGTCCAGGCCGAGCCCAAGCAGCAGCGGGGCGGCCAACGGATCGCCGGCCATCCCGCCGCACATACCGGTCCATTTGCCCGCCCGATGGGAAGCTTCGATGACCTGGCGGATCAGCTGCAGCACCGCCGGGTGGAAATAATCGTACAGGTAAGCGACCTTATCGTTCATCCGGTCCACAGCCAGCGTGTACTGAACCAGGTCGTTCGTACCGATGCTGAAGAAATCGACCTCACGGGCAAATGCCCCTGCCATGACGGCTGCCGAGGGCACCTCGACCATGATTCCCGCCTCGATGTGCTCGTCGAATGCCGCCCCGCTGCGCCTCAGTTCTTCCTTCGCCTCCTCCAGCACGCCCTTGGCTTCCCGCCACTCCTGCAACCCGGAAATCATCGGGAACATCACCTTGACGTTCCCGAATGCGCTGGCCCGCAGCACCGCGCGCAGCTGGACCTTCAGGAGATCCTGCCTGCCCAGGCCGATCCGGATCGCCCGATAGCCGAGGAACGGATTGTCCTCCCGCGGCAGATCCAGATACGGCAGCGCCTTATCACCGCCGATGTCCATCGTGCGGATGATCACTGGGCGGCCATCCATGGCGGCCGCCGCCTCCCGGTACGCACGGAACTGCTCCTCCTCGCCCGGCATCGCCGGGGCGTTCATGAACAGAAACTCCGTGCGGAACAGCCCCACGCCGCCGGCGCCCTGCGCGGCGGCGGCCTTCGCTTCGGCGGCCGTCCCGATGTTGGCCGCCAGCTCCACGCGCGTCCCGTCGGCGGTTACCGCCGGACGCGCGGCGTAACGGGCGAGCGCGGCGCGCTCCCGCTCGCCCTCCTCCATCCGGAGGCGGCTCTGCTCCGCCTCCGCCTCGCTGGGCCGGACGATGCAGCGTCCGGCCGCCCCGTCGACGGCGATCAGATCGCCGTCCGCGATGCCGTCGATGGCGCTGCCGGCGCCGACGACGGCGGCAATGCCGAGCGAGCGCGCCAGGATCGCCGTGTGCGACGTCGCACCGCCGGCGCGGGTGATCAGCCCCATCACCCGCTCCGGGTCCAGCTGGATCGTGTCCGACGGCGCCAAGTCGTCCGCCACGAGGATGACCCGCTCCGTAATCGCGGTTAACCCGCGGTCCTCTTTCGCCGCCAAAGCGTTCAGCAGACGTCCGCCAATGTCGCGGATATCCGCGGCCCGCTCTTTCATATAGTCGCTGCTCATGGCCTCGAACACGCCGGCTACCTGTTCCACGATGCCGGCAACGGCCTGCTCCGCGGGCACCCGCTTCTCCTGCACCCAGGCCTCCATCTTCGGATAGAAGGCCGGGTCATCCAGCAGCCTGCGCTGACCCGTCACGATCCCGGCCTGGTCTTCGCCGAGCGTCTCCGCCGCCTTTGCCGACAGATCCTCCAGCTGCCGGGCACACCGGCGCTTCGCCTCGCCCAGCCTGGAGAGCTCAGCCCGAATCGCCTCCGGGTCGGCGGGAAGCTCCGCGGGAGCCGGCGCACCACCGGCCTCTTTCCGCCGGTAGATGAAGGCCGGCGCGATCCGTACCCCTTCCGACACGCCGATGCCTTGAACATACAGCGTGTCCATCAGTCCTCACCGAACTTGCCGTCCACGAGCTCCGCCAAAGCGCGGACCGCTTCTTCGTCTCCCGGTCCGGCGGCTTCGATCGTGACGACCGATCCCGCTTCGAGCCCAAGCGTCATCAGCTCCAGCATGCTTTTGCCGTCGGCCCGGCGCCCATCTTCCGTTACGACCGCCACCTGTGCTTCATATTGTCCCGCACGGTCCGAGAACTGCTGAGCCGGCCGCACATGAAAGCCCTGTTTATTCCGTATGGTCACCGTTTGTGTAATCATGTTGCTCCTCCCCTTTATGAAGCCGGTCACGCCAGCAGCGCGATCCGGCCCTTATAAGCTTCGATCAATGCCTCGTTATGCGCGTCGGCCCCATCGATGTTGCCGCTCAAAAATACCGGCGGCGTAAGCCCCTTGTCGAACATGATCCCGATCGACTCCGCGAATACGGCGTTCAGAATCGCCGCGCCAATCACCGTCGAGCTGGGCGCAAAGGCGACCTCCATGCCTGGATACCGAAGCACCGCATCCCCTTTAACGGAAAAGTTGTCGATGACCAGATCGACGGCATCGGCCAGATGCCGGCCGCTCTCATGGCGGGATGGTTGGCTCTTGGAATACGCCAGGGAAGTTATGCCGATGGTAAAGGCACCTTTCTGCCCGGCCATTAGCGCAACATCCACCGGTACCGGATTACGCCCGGAGGTAGACAGCACGAATACCACTTCGCCTTCCCGGATATCCTGCTCATCCATGAAGTCTGCCGCAAGGCCGTTCTGCCGCTCCAGCTCGGATGAGCGCACTGCGCCTTCGTGCAGCATCAGCTTCTCCACGAAGATGGGACGGATAGGAGCAAGCCCGCCGGCCCGATAGAACACTTCTTCGGTGAGGATATGCGAATGCCCGCAGCCGAATAAATGGATGATGCCACCCTGCTCTATGCAATCCGCGACCTTGACGGCAGCTCTCCGGATCTCCTCTGCCTGCTTCGTCCGTACCTTATGCAGCAGCTCGCCGATAATGTTGAAATACGCGTTCATCAGCATAATTCCTCCCCCTTCGCTTCAAAATCCAGCTTCCTTCTGGCCTGCAGCACCATGTCCGCCATCGCGTCCAGGCTGCGTTCGATGATCTTTTCCCCTTTCGCCCGGCTGGCACGGGTGGCGTCGCCCAGCACCGCCGAAGACGTCATCTCTTCCCATGGTGTGGGGGTGCAGTCTGCGTCGGCCGGGATATGCGGTTTCCCGTCGATCGCACGGTCCATGTCCACATGCTCTTCAGCCAAATACAGCATGTAGGACGTTTCGATTTCGTCAGCATGCATGTAGGTGCCATGAACCGCAGGCGTTTCCCGGACTTCTGCGGTCACTTCCTTCGTTCCGGGATAGAAGAAATAGAATACCTTCAGGTCCGGCACCCGTTCATACAGCACCCTCGCGGCCTCCTTCAGGGCGACGGCATTTCCCAAATGGCCGTTGACCATAGCCAGAATGCGGAAGCCCTGGGTGTGCAGACTTTCCCCGATATCGGCAAGGAGCCGAATCAACGCCTCGTTAGACACGTTTATGCTCCCCGGAAAATGACGCAGGCTCCACACCTGCCCGTAAGGCAGCGTCGGCAGCACGAATCCGCCGGTGCGCGCAGCCAGTTTGTCCGCGAGCCGTTCGGCAAGCAGATTGTCCGTGCCGAGGGGAAGATGCGGGCCGTGTGCTTCCACGGCGCCAACCGGCAGTATGGCCGTGCGGTGCAGGCGGATCTTGTCCATGACGTCAGCCGAGTTTTCATGCTCGAATTTCATGACCCTGCCCCCTTACTTTTTGAATGTAAAGCAGCGGGCCGGGTTGGCGACAAAAAACTTCTCGATCAGCTTTTTGCCGTCAAACCCTGCTTGATCCGCCTCGTCGATGAATCGGGGAACCCATTTGGCAATGATATATTCCAGCCCCAGTCCATGATCGTAATGCTTGTAGTAGGTTTTGCGGGCGGTGTCCCCGCTGATCAGAATTTGGTCTTCGTACCCTTTGCGTACGAGATTCAGAATCAGCGCGATCCGCGTGCTTTCAGGCGCGTATTTGATCTTGCCGATGCCGTCAAAGCTAAGGAACGCGCCGGTTGCGGCGATTTGCTCGTGGTAATATGGATCCGGATTCCGGTCCATGTGTCCGAGGCTCAAATAAGACAGGTTTACGCCTTCGCTTCTCAAGAGCTCAATCTGCTCCAGCGCCATCGTGCCGACCTCCGTATGGGAATGGACGGGAGCTTTCGTTTCGTGATGCGCCCTTGCCACGGCCCGCAGCGTCTTTTCCTCCAAGGGCGTGATCCGGTTGTAGCCCGTTCCGAACTTGACCTGGCCTGCCTTGAACGGCGTCCCTTCCAGCCCTTCCTCGACCTCGCGAATGACGAAATCGGCCAGCTCGTTGATCGTCTTCGCCTCAATCCACTGGGCGTAAGTATCATAGGGCCCGATAAGGGGCTTCAGCTCTTCCTTGATGCCCGCGTCCCACAAAAAGCTTTTGTTGAATCCGGCCGTCCCGACGATCCGGATGCCCGTCTCGCGGGCGATCTCCTCTACGGCATGAACATCCCGGCCATAGTCGACCGCCGTTGCATCCACGATCGACTGCCCGCCGTACCGTTTGAAATCCAGCACGTCCAGCTTCGACTTCTCCTTGTCGTCCAGCAGCAGATCGTCTTCCCTCCGCTCCTGCCAATAGGCCGGGCGGCATACGATATGCTCATGGGAGTACGTAAACCCGAGCTCCTTCGGATCCATGTCCCCGTGAAGTGTGCGAATAAAGCCCATAATCGTTTCTCCTCCATTCTTGGTGAGTGGTTGGTGTCGTTGGTAAGATCCGGCTGCATACAAGACCCGCTACGGCCCAGGAAAGACGGCGCTCCGACCGCTCGCCGTCTTCCGTTTGGCCGGTTTCAAATATCCATTTTAAAAGAGCAGCTTGGCGATAAAGTGCAAAATCGGACCGATGATGAACATATCCGAGTCAGCGGCCCACATGGCCGTGTCCGGCACGGTTGAAGAGATCAGGAAGCTTACCATGACAAACTGCCCCCAGGCTACAATCGTCGATGTTACAAAGCCCCCGATTACCGCTCCGCGCACGCCGCCCGTCGAGTTGCCGAATACGCCGGCCGTCGCCCCATGGAAGAACAGCACGATCATCGTCGGTACGAAAATGTAGGACACCGTGCTGCCGAGCACGAGCAGCCAGATGATAGCTCCGGCGAAGGCGCCGAGGAAACCAAGCACAACGGCGTTCGGCGCGTAAGGATACACAACCGGGGCATCCAGCGCCGGCTTGGCCCCGGGCACCAGCTTGGTCGCAATCCCGTTAAAGGCCGGCACGAGCTCGCCGACAAACATCCGCACCCCCATCAGCACGATAGCAATGCCGCCGGCGAACGTAAATGACTGGATAATGGAATAAATGATAAAGTTCTGGTCTCCTGCCTTAGCGATCAGGGCAGCAGCCTCGGGAGTCCCCTTGGTCGACAGAATGATCGCTCCGATCAGGAACAGCACGCCCATGCTGAGCGCCGTAATAACGTTGGAGTCGCGAAGAAATTCGAATCCCTTCGGCACTTTGATCTTCTCGGAATCGTTCTTTTTGTTACCGAGCACCTTGCCCAGCAGCGCCGCCAGCAGGGCGACGGAGGCTGAGGTATGGCCCAGAGCGATGTTATCATTCCCGGTAACCTTTCTCAGGAACGGCTGGACCAGGGCTGGCTGGAAGGTCCAGTACAGGCCCAGAATGACGGCGATGACGATCACGAGTTTCCAGACCGGAACGCCGGTGCCTGCCGCATGGACGATGACGCCCGCAAAGATCGTCGAGGTCCAGAACATCATGTGTCCGGTCAGGTAAATGTATTTGAACCGGGTAAACCGGGCCAGCGCCACGTTGATCAGAAAGCCGACCAGCATGGCCAGCGTGACGGCGCTGCCGAATTTGGCGTTGAAGGCTTCCTGGCCCATGAAGCTGCCGAGCGAGCTGGTCTTCAGGCCAAACACTTCCTTCCACATCGGTTCGAACACGTTCAGCGCATTCACGATGACGTCAGAACCCGCTCCGATGATGAGGAAGCCGATGATCGCCTTGAACGTCCCGCTCACCAGCTGGCTGGTCGATTTTTTCTGAAGCATGAGGCCGACCAGAACGATGAAGCCGAGCAGTATGGCAGGTGTTCCGAAAATATTGGTTGCGATCCAATAAAGCACGTCCATGGATGGACACCTCCTCGGTTAGGTCAAGATAGGGCTTACAAGGCTTCCCCCAGCTTTTGCTTGATTTCGTCATTGTCGAAGTAGTTATTGACGACGATGATCCGGGCGGAATGGCCCTCCAGGCTTTGCGCCAGCTCATGGCTAGTGATAATATAGTCGGCCGCCGTACCCGAAGCCGTGGAGACATCCGTATGCTCAACGTCGGCGCTGACGCCCATCGCACTCAGCACATTTTCCACATTCATCCGCAGAATCAGACTCGTTCCTTGTCCCAAACCGCATACGCATAATACTTTCATTGCTCATTCCCCCTAATGATTTGTTGGATAGCTTCCACATCGGCCGCCTGTTTGAACTGTTCCAGATGCGCCGGATTGCTCAGCAGCGTCGTCAGCTGGCGCAGCAGGGCGATATGCTCGCCGCTGTCAGACCCGCCAAGGGCGAATACCAGCTGCACCGGATCGTTGGCGCTGTGGCCGAAGACGACCGGTTCCTTCAGCCGGACAAAAGACACCGCAGCCTCAATCACGCCGTCCTGCGCCCGGGCGTGCGGCAGGGCAATACTCGGGGCAAGGACGAAATATGGGCCCCTCTCCCGGTAGGAATCTACCATTGCGTCGGCGTAGCGTGCTTCTGCAGCACCCGCCTCCGTCAGCAGCGCACCTGCCAGCCGGATTGCCTCCTCGGCGGATGCCGCTTCCGCATCCAGCGCAATGAGCGGAGGTTCAAGAAATTTCATGTTCATCTCTCCCGTTCGGATAGTTTAGCCGGAACTTGAAGCCGTCCCGATCTGCTTCAGAATCTGCTCCTTCGTATGCGCCTCCTTCAGCCGGTTCAGGCCGGCTGCGTCCTTCAGCATGCCCGTCAGCTCGGACAATGCCTTTAGATGCGACTCTCCGTCGATGGCCGCCAGCACCAGAACGACCTTCACCTGGTGGCGCGCTTCCCCGGAAAAAGCCACGGGCCGCTCTAATTGCAGAAGGCTCATCCCCAGACGCTTCACGCCATCCTCTGGCCGGCCGTGCGCGATGGCGATTCCGGGCGCGACCACAATGTATGGGCCGAGGGACTCGACTTTGCCGATCATGGCGTCGATGTAGCCTTTGTCGATGTATTCTTCCGCCAGCAGCGGCTGGGCTGCTTCCCGGATCGCTTCACGCCAGCTCGCGCTCTCCCGCTGCAGGCGGATCATCGGCGCGGGCAGCAGCTCGGCCAGGGAAGGCTTGGGCCGCTCGCCCAGCCATACTTTGCTCCGGCCGCCGGACAGGTAGCGGCCGAGCTCGTCGGCGAGGCCCGCTTCGTCGGTCACGTCGGCGTGCTTACGGACGATATCGAGCAGTGCCTGCACCGAGCTCGCCTGTGTCCTCTGGCCTCTGCCGCCCGCCTTGTTCACCCTGCCGAGCAGATTCTCTTTGTCCTTGTCGCTGAGGATCGAACGGACGACATATACGGGCACTTTGCTGTCCGGCAGCGGGACTGTTGAGAAAATTAAATCGACCCGCTCCTGGAACTGCTCGTATTCCCGCAGGGAAAGCATCGCGATAATGTCCAGAGTGGAGAAAAGCCCCTCCAGCTGGGCCTTCAGCATTCTCGATGCCGAGATCCCGTTCACGCAGACGATCGCCGCCCTCCGCCGGGCCGCCGGCTCCACTTCCTCCCGGCGCAGCCATCCGCCGAAATGCATGGCCAGATAGCTGATCTCGACGTCGCTCAGCTTCCGGCCTACCAGCTCCTCGAAAGCATATGCCGAGCGCCGGGTGAGCTCAAATAAATCGCCGTATTTACTGCGGATGTCCTCCAGAAGAGGATTGACCAGCTCCAAACCGTATATGATCCGGTAATACGCCGGCTTCAGGTGAACCAGCAGGTCCTCCTCCACGGCTTCCCGGCCGCCAAGCCAGACGCAGGCGCTGCGCTGGAACGCATCCGTCATCTCCCGGGCCGCGTCCCGCAGGCGTCCGATAATTTCATCCGAGCCTGTCAGCTGCTCCATCCGGTTCGCCCTTGCCCCAAGCAGATGCATCGTAAGGTAAGCGTTTTCTTCTTCCGGTACCGGACTGCCGAACAAGCGGCCAAGGCCGTCCGCAATTCGGGAAGCCGCGTCATATTCGGGCGTCTGCCGCAGCACTTCCCGCTCGTCCTCATCCACGCGGATCACCCGGCCGGACTGAATCCGGCGGATAAACAGCAAAAATCGGGTAGTCAAATGAAAGAGCATCTCGTCGGTGAGCTCCACGTTCAGCATCCGCTCGCTGGCCGCGATCAGCAGGTAGATCTGACGCCGGATGCCTTCGTCCGTATTCTCCGGCATGATGTCCCGCAGCGGATCCTGCTCTCCCCAGTAGCCCGTACGGCTGACCGCCTGCTCCCAGCTGACGCTGCCGGCAAGCTGATCGCAGCAGCGGGTCAGCTCTCTCCTGATCCTCGCCTCTTCGCCGTGCACTTCGTAGCCCCGCTTCCGGTCATACACCACCTCGAGGCCGGCCGTCTCCAGCTGCGCGCGAACCGCATTCAAATCCTTCAGTACCGTCCCCCGGCTGACTTGGAGCAACTCGGTTAGTCGGTGGATAAAGACGGGACTCTTTGCCGTGAGCAGCCGGATCGCGATCCAGGCAAGCCGCTCTCGCTGGGACAAATAATACTGCTGGGCCGCAGAGCTCTCTGCTCCTGCCGTGTCCGGGATCCCCCGGCGGCTGGCCTCCGGCAGAGAATAACCGGCCGTGCGCACGTACTCGACAGGGGGCAGCTCCAAAGTCTCCAGCCAGTCATTGATTTTGTTCATATCGTAATACACGGTTCTTCGGGAGATGCCGAGCCTCTGCGTCAGTTCATCCAGCGTCACGTAATCGTCCGTCTGCACCAGCAGCTTCAGTATTTCGGTACTGCGTTCATCAAGCATTCCGGCATCCCTCCTGTCATTGACGAAATATGTCGTTCCTTGTGACTCGATTATACCTATGGCCCTGCTGCGAATGACAGTTCAATTCCTGGAAGTCCGGTTTGTGCAAAAATGAATACTATCGATTTCCAGCACTGCATTTATCGGCTTTCTTTCGGATCCGTCCACGACGAAGTGGATTTTTTGGATGACAATCTATGTAAAGAATGGTAAAAAGGAGAATAGATATCAGGAAGGGATGATACATCTGTGAAAAGGTCGACGGCATGGTTCGCATTATCGTTTGTGTTCATTTTTTTCAGTGCGCCGATGGGTTACTTCTTCTTCAGGAATATATTTTTTTACAATATGAATTTGACCGGCGAATACGAGACGCTGCTGTACTGCACCCTGCTCTCCCCGCTTCTTATCGGCGTACTCATGTTCCTGGTCGGGCTTGCCGAGCTGAAGCAGAACCGCTAAAAGAAGACCCTCTGCCTGTTGGCAGAGGGTCTTAGGGTTCCATCGTTTCATCTATTCATTTTAAATCAAAGATAAGCAGAAAGGCTCATTAGGCCCGCTGTCTTCTGGCCGAACGGTCGTCGCTCAGCAGCCACATGTGGTAGAAGTATTCGAAAATCCCCGCCACGATGGTGATAACCAGCATATCCGTATAAGACAAGGACCACAGATTCGATGCACGCACCGCCCAAAGCATGAGAAAAACCAGAACAGCATCGCACAGCGTGGAAACGATATTGTTCTGGGAAGCGCGGAGAATCAGCAGGTCGCCGACCAAATAGGAAATGACGCCGATCGCCAGCGCCGTGGCCAATGCCCCCCAGATCGTTGCCGTAGAGAGTACCAACAGCATCGCCGTGATCACAACCAAATGAGCCACCAATTTAACGGCAAATTTCCCCATATCCCTGACCTCCTTTCCTCATTTGGATTGTTTTGCATGTAAGCTTTAAACAGGTTCGGTGCTTTAAAACTATTAACTGCCTTGCAGAATATCGTTCATTTTTATTACCATGCGCCAAAAGGGCTGTTTATATGCGCATCCGTAGAAGGAGATCCCAAAAGAAATCATTAGTAGCGCTAACAGAACCGCGCCCACTACAGCGGCGGCATCTGGACGAACCGCATCGACCGGATCGCCCCTTTATTTAAAGGCAGTTCCGTAGAGGAACCCGCCACTTAGAATCCTCTTAAAGCCGGGCCTCTCCCGAAATGATTTCAATGTCCAGCTGCTTCAAGGCGTCGATCCATTCCCTGGAGCAGCCCGCATCGGTGACGACCATCGAGATCTGCGTAAGCGGTGCGATCTGGGCGAAGGTGGTGACCCCGAACTTAGAATGGTCCGCGACGAGAATGGCCTCTTCTGTACGCTCGATCATTTTGCGGGACAGCAGCGCTTCTTCCAGATGATAATCAGTGATCCCGTCGGCCAGCGAGATGCCCCCTGCGGAAATAAACGCCTTATTCACCTTGAAGCGATCGAGCAGTTCATGACTGATCATCCCCGTAGCCGCCTGATGCTCCGGATTGATCTCGCCCCCAGCAAACACGATTTTCCCCCGGAACCCCTCAAGGGCAAGGTTTAATATCGGCACGGAGTTGGTGATGACCGTGACCTGGGGGCGCTCCATCACATTCCGCATAATTTCCAGTGTCGTGGTGCCGTTGTCCAGCAGCACTGTCTCCCCGTCTTCAATCAGGGACGCCGCCAGTTTGCCGATCTCCTGCTTTTCGCTGCGGTGCATCAGGGAACGGTTCGTAAACGTCGGCTCCGTGAAGCCGGAACGGACCCGGACCGCGCCGCCGTAAACTTTCCGAAGCTTGCCTTCCTTCTCCAGGCGGTCGAGGTCCCTGCGGATCGTCTCTGTCGAAACGCCAAACATCTCCGCCAGCATGTGCACGCGGACTTTCCCTTCCATCCCCAATTGGCCGAGAATGGTCTCCCGCCGTTCCTCATAGGTTAAGGACATATCGAACCCCCCCTTTATACCAAAAGGCTTAGTATTGGACACATGTGGTTTTTCATCGCTTACATGTGTTTTGTTGTTGTTTCTTATAAGTGTAGTTGGCGATGGAGAGGAATGTCAAACATCGAAAAAATGAATTGACAGCAGCTTTGACCAGGACTAAAATCAACTAAAACCACATAAATACACATAATACAACATACATATATGTGGTTTGTTAAATTAACGTAAAATAACGAGGAGGACACGTGAGATGAGCAAGAGCTTGTCTTTTCGAAAGGACGGCACTTTTACGATTGTACAGTTTACCGATTTGCATTGGATGGACGGCAGACCTGAGGACCAGCGCACACGGGAAATCATGGAACGGGTCATGGATGCTGAGAAACCGGATTTGGTCGTTATCACCGGAGACGTCATTTATACCGGACCTGTGTCCCCGGGAAATAAAGAATGCGAGAATCCCCGGGAAGCCTTCCGGGATGCGGTCGCTGCCGTTGAAGAACGCGGTATCCCGTGGGCGGTCGTCTTCGGCAATCATGATACGGAAAACCGGATCAGCCGGGAAGAGCTGATGCAGACCGTGCTGGAGCACCGGCATACGGTAACGGAGCCCGGTCCGGCGCACTTAAGCGGGTCGGGCAATTACACGCTGGAGCTGGTTGACGCGGAGGGGCGTCCGGCCGCCAACCTGTATTTCCTCGATTCCGGGGATTATTCGAGCCTCGACCAGGTTCCCGGGTACAACTGGATCCAGCGGGACCAAATCAACTGGCTCGCCGCTGAATCCGCCAGGCTGAATCCGAACGGGCAGGCGGAGAAGCTGCCTGCGCTGGCATTCTTCCATATCCCGATTCCCGAATATCAGGAAGTATGGGACACCCAAGTCTGCTATGGGCATAAATACGAACGGGTCTGCAGCCCTCCGGTCAACTCCGGACTGTTTGCAGCACTGGTCGAAATGGGCGACGTCATCGGCACGTTCTGCGGACACGATCATATCAACGATTACAGCGGAACGCTGCACGGGATCCGCCTGAGTTACGGGCGGGCCACCGGCTGCAACACATACGGCAAAGAAGGATTTATGCGGGGTGCCCGCGTCATCCGCCTGTCCCTTGGCGAGAAGGGCTTCGATACCTGGCTCCGGCTGGAGGACGGGTCCGCCGCTCTGGAACAGCCGATTCATGAACCCGATACCCAAGGAACCAACTAAACAACCAAGGGGCTGACTCATTTTGTTATTACCGATTGTCCTTGTTATTGCTTCCGGCATGGCCCATGCCGTGTGGAGCATGTTCACCAAGCGGAGCCGCAGCAAAAGCGTCTTTCTGTGGTCTATCATGATGGTCGCGACCATTCTGCTGCTGCCGGTGCTGATCACCGAGCTCTGGAAACATCCGATGAACGCCGCTTCCTACGGCCTGCTGCTGCTGTCGATGCTGCTTCAGGCCGTCTATTCCTGGCTTTTGTCGAAAACCTATGAGCTGGGCGACCTGTCGCAAATCTATCCGATCATGCGGGGCACCAGCACGCTGCTCGTCCCTGTGATCGGCGTCCTTTTTCTGAACGAATCGCTGTCCGTCTTCGGCTGGCTCGGCATCCTCTGCATGCTCGGCGGATTCGCCGTGCTGAGCGGCATCGGCTCCAACAGCCGCAGCGGCGGGCAGCAGGCCCAAGGCTTGAAGCCCGTGCTGATGGCTTTGTGCGTCGGGCTGTGTACCACCTGCTACGTCTTCGTCGACAAGCTGAATTTGGAGCATGTCTCTCCTATCGGGCTGCTGGAGGTGACCAACATCGGATTTGTGCTCGGTCTGACCCCGGCCGTGATCGCCTCCGGAAAAATTGTTGAGGAATGGAAGGCCAACAAAACTACGCTGCTGCTTGGGGCCGTTTTAAACCCGGGCTCCTATCTGCTATTTCTGTTCGCCATGTCTCAAGCGCCGATGGCCCATATCAGCCCGCTGCGGGAAATCGGCACCATCTTCGCCACTTTCCTCGGCGTCCTGCTTCTGAAGGAGCAGCAGGGATTGCGGCGGATGCTGTGCTCCGTCATTATTTTTGGCGGCATTGTTCTGATCGGCATGCTGGGCTGAACAGCTGGCGCAGCAGGGGAACTGTTCCAATACGAATGAAAAAGCGCGCCTTGGGCGCGCTTTTTCGCATAACCATAATCCCGTTTTAGCCGGTTACACCCTGGCCCGCGATCGGGAACCACCCTGGCGTATGGACGATTTTGTGCCATAACGGATCGGCAATCCCCAGTTTTTCTTGATCGCGTAATGTGATCTCTGTGCGGATTTCGTTTTCCCTGCCCTGCGTTACCTTTTCAACCCAATCCGGGTCGATAATCAGCTCACGTCCCAGTGCTATGAGCGGGACTCCCGATTGCAGCGCTCTAAGCGCCTCATCAGGTGTGCGGATCGATCCTACACCGATCACGGGAACTCTTTGCCCGGCGAGCTCATCAATCATCTCCATCCTGGAGCGATTGTCCTCTACTCCACGTCTAGGCTTAGACCAGAAGTCCATTAAAGAAACATGCAAATAATCCAGGTTTTTATTGGCGAGGGCATCCACCAGCCTTAGTGTATCCGCCATCGTAATGCCAGGCGTCATTTCTTCTTCCGGCGAAAACCGGTATCCTACGAGAAACGGCCGTTTAGCATGTTCAGCTACTACTCTGTTCACTTCGTCGACCACAGCAAGCGGAAACGCCATACGCTTGTCTAGATCTCCTCCCCAACGATCATCGCGCCGGTTGGTGTATGGCGAAAAAAACTGCTGGATCAGAAACCGGTTGGCCCCGTGAATCTCTACCCCGTCGAAGCCCGCCTCGATCGCCCTCCGGGTGCTGGCGCCGAACGCTCGGATGATCTCTAAAATTTCCTGCTCTTCAAGCGCCCGGGGGATCAAGCTCTGGCCTTCCTTTGCAATCGCGCTCGCACTTACGATCTCACCGTTGGGTACCGCCTCCGGTAGAGCTTCCCGTCCCCCATGAAAGATTTGCAAGATGGCTTTGGCCCCGCGTTTCTTCATGGCTGCAGCCAGGCGCTGCAAGCTGGGAATCCGATCGTCATGGTCCGCCGCGATTTCTCCTCCGAATACTTTGCCGCTCGATGTGACGATCGCGCTTCCCGTGACCGCCATTCCAACACTGTTCGAACGGCTTTCATAATACGCGATGACATCATCCGATATCGTACCGTCTTGCCGGGAATAAGAAATCGTCATGGGCGCAAGAACGACACGGTTCTTGACTTCGACGCCATTTTTGAAACGATAGGGCTCCATTATAGGTTGATATTTAGGGTTCATGTGCGTCTCCTCCTTCATATGCCAGGGATATGTCTCCCTGATAGAGCCCATTGTAAAAGTTGGAGTCGAATCGAAGTCAAGGCAATGTGGACAAAGCCGTTGTCCGAAAAAAAGATGAGCTGACCCCGTTTGACTTGGAGTCGGCTCCAAGATGTATAATGCTTTTAAGTTTCCATTACAGGAGGTGCAGGATGATGATCGAGCAAACGTTCACGATCAAGCAAACCGCGGAGCTGACTGGACTTTCCGAGGACACGATCCGTTATTATGAAAAAATCAAGCTGCTCCCTCCGCCGGACAGAAAGGACAACGGGCATCGCGTCTACCGCCGGAAGGATATCCATACAACCAAATTAATATCCTGCCTGAAAAAAACGGGGATTTCCCTGGAGGCCATGAAGCCGTTCCTGAAGGCATCCGGTAACCCTGATCCCGCCGAATATATTGAGCTGACCCGGACTTTAAAAAACCACCGTGAACAGATCGTCGAGCAAATTTCCTCACTTCAGCAGCTCGTTGATTTCATTGACGTTAGACTGGAAGATGGGTTCCCAAGCGGAGAATATTCGGACCAAAACCCGGACGACGGTGCAAAGCCCATTTCCGTCGAGGAGATGAGCTATTTTCCACAACTGCGAAAACGGGCAAACCGCCGAATCCGATGAGGCAAGCAGCGCTGCTTCATGAAGTGCCCACGCTTGGTTCAAAAAACGGCAACAGCCCAGGACCTTTTTTCTGTCCTAGCTGCCGCCGTTTTTTAGGTCTCAGTCCTACCACACCGCCATGCTTGTTCCGATTAGTTTACGCTTAGCCGTTTGCCGGTTAAGGCAGACTGCCGGATCGTTTCCAGCAGCCGGTGCAGGCGGGCGGCTTCGTAAAAATCAGGGGCCTGGAACGTCCCGAGACGAATATCCTCTGCCATGACCTGATGTGCCTTCATCACGTGATTCACGATGACTGAAGGTTCTTCCGTCTCGTCGTACACCTTTTGAAACGTCTCCTGATCTCCGTAACCCTCAATATGTCCTGACGGGTACAGCGCCTGCTCGACCACCAGTCCACCAAACTGGACATGTCCTTGCGACTGGGGCTGGGAAATGCAGATGACCCCTTTCTCCCCTTGAATCTCCAATTCAAATTTCGGATAGGTTCCGCCTTGAATATGGATTGAAACCGACGCGCCGTTCTCGAGCGTGCCATGAACCATAATCTGGTCGGCTGTATCTTTGGGTACCGTCTCCCCGGTTCCCAGTACCTTGGCCTCCGAATAATTGCTGTGCATGGTTGCGTAGACTTCTTTCAGATCTCCCAGCACAAATCCAAACGCGTCGAGCGAGTGTCCCCCGTTAATCGCCAGCAGCGTTGCTCCATACTTCTCCTGAAGCAGATAAATGTTGTTCCGTTCCGTGTACCCTCCCTTGCCCGGCGTAGACACCGACATGCTGGCGGATAACACCCGGCCGATGTCTCCGCGCGAAATGCGGTTCCTCGCATCGATCAGGGCAGGAGACTGCCTGGCCTGAAGGCCAACGGCATGATGAATCCCTTGCTTAGAAGCCAGGTCCGCCAATTCCTCCGCCTCTTCTGGCGTGACGGTAAGCGGCCATTCGCTGTACACATGTTTCCCCGCGGCGATGGCCTCCTTGATCATTTCGTAATGATGGGGAACCTTGACGCTGACCACCACCAAATCCACATTCCCGGACTGCACCAGTTCACGATAGTCGTCGAAAGCATGGGCGACACCCAGCTTGGCCGCGCTTTCCCGGGCGCTAGCCATATTCGAGGTGGCAATGGCTGTAATTTCATGGCTTGTGCTCCGCGTCAAAGCCGGAATGTGTGTTTTGCTGGCCCACTGATTGTTTAACGACCCCCCAATGATCCCGGTGCGTATTTTTTCAGAACCCTTTATCTCCATTTCTCTTCTCCTCCTCGCTTTATGATTCTGTACGGTTCCAGTATACTGGGATTAAGACATCATGAATAATGCATGTTATCAATAGAGTCATCATCATTTTTGATACCTTGGAGGTCGACATGGATATCGATAATATGAAAGCCTTTGTCAGCGTTGCCGAGCTTAAAAGCCTGTCGGCCGCAGCCGTCAAGCTGAACCATCTCCAGTCCAACATGACGGCCAAGATCAAAAAAATCGAAGCCCATTACGGACAGCAGCTTTTCATCCGGAGTGCCAAAGGCATGGAGCTGACGTCGGAGGGGCGGAAGCTCTACCGCCAATATAAAAAAATGCTTGTTTTATGGGAAGAAACCGAGCTGGATATGAGCTATAGGGAGATGAAGCTGCGGATCGGCACCATGCAGTCCGTCTTTGGCAAAGAGCTCACGGATGCACTGACCCGTTTATATGAAAATCACGCCGATCTGTCCGTCACGCTAAAGACCGGGACGACGCAGTCGATGGAGCACGAATTGCTCCAAGGAAACATCGATTTGGCCTTTACGATCGGCAGGACCGATTCGCCGCAGCTGAGTTACAAAAAACTGGGTACGGAGGAGATGGTGCTCATCGGCAAAAAGTTCGCCGGCGGACAAAGCCTGGAATGCGCCCTCCACGGGGAGAACTGGATCATTTTGACCCGAGACTGCCTGTACGCTGCGATTCTGGAGCGGCTTTACGCCGAGCTTGGCCTGGAAAAAGGAGAAAGCACCGAAGTGGGGATTCTGGACACCCTCCTTCAGCTGACCTCCCTTGGGATGGGCATCTCCTTGATTTCCAAAAACATCGTGATGCAGCACGGATTTTCGGCATATGCCCAGTTGCCCGAGCCGTTCCGCTATGTGGACAAATATTTGGTGACTCGAACGGGATATGAGATGTCCCCCCTGGAAAAAAGCTTTGTGGAAACGAGTCATTTTTTATAAAGAAATGACTATCGGTCTAAACTCATCGCAGACAGACTGCAATATCTAAAAAACCGGATCCCCTCTCATGCAGCTCTAGAGGAGACCCGGCTTTTGTTGTGCCTTGCTAACGTCATTTATTCAGGCAAAGTGATCATGGAATCCGGTGCTTACAGCAGTCCCGAACCTTTAACTTGGTTGTAGAATTCCTGGAACTGCGGAATGTTGAACTGCTGGGCCGCGTCGGACAACGCCGTAGCTGGATCCGGATGAACCTCGACCATCACGCCGTCCGCGCCGGCAGCCAGAGCCGCTTTAGCACAAGGAGCCATGATGTCTTTGCGGCCGGTGGAATGGGTCACGTCGACCAGTACCGGCAGATGCGTTTCCTGCTTTAGGATCGGTACGGCCGAAATGTCGAGCGTGTTGCGCGTCGCTTTTTCGTACGTGCGGATACCCCGCTCAATCAGCATGATCTGCGTGTTGCCCCGGGATAAAATGTACTCGGCCGCGTGCACGAATTCGTCGATGGTCGCTGCCAGCCCGCGCTTGAGCAGAATCGGCGTCCGGACGTCGCCAGCCGCCTTCAGCAGCTCGAAGTTCTGCATGTTTCTCGCCCCGATCTGGATGACGTCGATGTAATCGCATGCCAGCTCGATATGAGCCGGATCCACGATTTCGCTGATCGTCTTCAGCCCGAATTCGCTCGCTACTTCCTTCAGAATTTTCAGGCCTTCGATGCCAAGCCCCTGGAAATCATAAGGCGAGGTTCTCGGCTTGAAGGCGCCGCCGCGCATCACCGTGATGCCCGCTTCCTTCAAAGCGGCCGCCACGGTGCGGACCTGCTCATAGCTCTCAACCGAGCATGGCCCTGCGATCATGACCGGCTTGCCGCCGCCGATCGTCACATCGCCCAGCTGAATGACGGTATCCTCCGCCTTTTTCTTGCGGCTGACGAGCAGGTGCTTCTTATGATCGACCTGCTGCAGCGTCAGCGTCGCTTGAAAAATTTGCTTGAACAGATGCCGAACCGTCTCATGGTCGAACGGTCCTTCGTTGCTGGCCACGAGCTTCTCTAGCATTTCCTTTTCACGGACCGGATCAAACTTCGGCACGCCCTGTTTTTCCTTCTCTACACCAAGCTCCTGTGCGATCCGTGCCCGTTCGGACAGCAGTGACAGCAGCTGAAGATTCACCTCATCCAATTGATTGCGCAGTTCTTCCAAGCGCCCTTGACTCATCTCTCATCTCTCCTCACCTAGTGTTAAAAAATATAAAAATCAAACAAAAAAGACCCCTGTCCGCCAAGGGACGAGGAGTCGTGGTACCACCCTTATTAGACATGCACACGTGTAGGCTGCACATCTCACTTGAACCTTTTAACGCAAGGGAAACGGGTATTCCTACGTCCTGCATTACTCATGCAGGGAATCAAAATACCGGCTCAGGAATGAACTTCGGCGGGCAGTGTCCCTCGGATGCTTCCAGTCTATCGGCATACCGTCCCTGGCAGGAGCTTTCTCCGCTTACTCTTTCCTTCACAGCTTGTGTCCTATGAATTAGCTCGAACTAAAATTTAAAAGCATTGTATTACAATCGGTGGAAGGGATGCAAGATCACAAGGTAACGCGTTAATGTAGTGAAATGGTGAAATTCAACGCCTTTCCTCATTTCAAATGATGCCGAATCCAGCTGAGAAGCCCCTCTTCCTTGGGCTGCCAGCCTAACAAATTCCGGGCATGAACCGAACGCACCCGGCTGTTGGAGGCAATAGCGAATCGCGCCCAGTCTCCCAGCTCCTCTATCGCCTCTTCCGCCGGCCAGCTGATTGTTTTGCCGCCGAAACCTAAAGCGTCACTCACCGCCCGGGCAATATCCCCGTAGGATTCCTCCCCGTCTGAAGCGTAGAAATAAGAGGCCGACGGAGCCTTTTCCAGTGCAAGCACATAGAGCTGCGCCAAATCTCTGATATGCACATTAGACCAACGGTTCACACCCTTGCCGACATGTACGCCCGCTCCCAATTCCCGGGATTTGCGGATGATTTGCGGCAGCTGATCACTTTCGACCGGGAGCCCAAGCGCATCCCCATAGATCATGGACGGGACGATAACAATGCTTCTTACATCTTCATCTACGCCGGCCCGGCGAACCCGCTTGTTAATGTTCACACGGTCCGCCCGGATGTCCATCGGGACAAAGGGCGTTTCCTCATCGTAAATATGGCTGCTGAGATGATCTCCTCTGGCGTCGTCTCCCACCACGCTGGAACCGGAGGTGTGAATGAACGCCTTGCCGGTGCCGCGCAAAGACGCGATCAAAGTCCCAACCGCAAAATGATGGTCCGAGTCGGCCGTATGCACGACCGCATCGCTGGATTGGGCATAGTCTGTCAGCAGCTGTGCGTCGTCCAGCGTGCCCAGCACCGGTTCAATACCGAGCTGCCGGAGTGGCTCCATCTTGTCCGGATTTCGGACCAAACCGTAGACGATATGCCCTTGATCTACAAACGTCTTGCTTACGGATCCGCCTATATAACCAGATGCTCCTGTGATAAAAATCTTCATCAACTCTCCCCCATCTCTCTGGATTCCTTTTGCGAACCAGATCCTGCGAACGGGCTGAACCCGGGCACGATCACAGTCCTAAATCCCCGTGCTATACGGCTGATCGAGGATTCTTTATTCCATTGTAAACACGGACTTATCCAGAAAACAAATTATGAATTATCTAATACATCATAAATTTATTTATCAATAGAAGAGGGAACATCCACTTGAAAGCGGCGCTCAAACAACCCCTTGCAGAAGGGACAACGTTTCCTGAATGTGAGGCACATGTTTATGCTTTAGCTGGTAAGCCAAGAAAATGTCGTTGCTTACTTTCAATTCTTCCCACAGTATTCGATAGCCCGGTGATTCAGGCTCATGCGTTAGCATATACGTGGGCACCACACTGATACCTGCTCCACTCGCGACCGCGCTCAGAATCATATGCAGATTGGGGATGACATGAATGGGTCGGATCAGTGGGCGTTTATGAAAATGCTCCCGCCAGATCCGGCGGATGATCGGCAGCTCCAGGCCGTAGCTGAGCCAGGGCTGCGCGGAAAGCCACCGTTCGGCTTCTTCCGGATTCCGCACTTCCGGAACGTCTAAAGCCGCTGGCGCAACGATGACAAATTCCTCGACCATGGATTTCGTAAATCCAATGCCTGGAATCGGGTATTTTTTTGGCGTGACGACAATATCCAGCTGTTCATCCTTCAACTGGTCCAACAGGACATCGGCTGTCCCGAAACGGGTGACCGTACAGGTAGGGAAATCTCGAAGTGTGGGAAGTATCTTTTCTTTAAAAAATTCATGGGCTGTCCCGATCTTCGTCACCGCCATCGAAGGCAAAGATGCCGATTTAAAATCATGCGTTGTCGATTCCAGCGATTCGATCAAGGGAGCAACCCGGGAATACAACTCTTTCCCCCGCTCCGTCGGCACGATTTTTCTGGACGTTCGAATAAACAATGCTTCGCCCACTTCCGCCTCCAGCGCGGCCAGATGCTGGCTCATCGCCGGCTGTGTCATGATGCGGCTCTTGGCGGCTTCCGACAGCGAAAGATGCTTATAAATCGCACAGAAGCTGCGGTACCATTCAAAATCCACCAAATCCACAAGCCTCCTTTTGCTCCTTACTATTTGATTTCCATCCGGCAAAGATTGCAGACGTCTCCTGCTTGCTGGCAAGTACAGCGGCTGTAATTACTTTTCCTAGGCCACGTCTACTCAGCAAAATATGCGGCCACGTGGTCCCTAAATTCGCACGCGGCGGCCGACAAATAGCGCTGCTCGCTCCATACGAGGTAATATTGGCGCCGGCACGCTTGATCGGACACGGGCACTAGAGTGACACCGGGTATTTCTTTATCTCCTTTTTTGCAGCCGGACAGCGCTACCCCGACGCGCGCGCGTACGAGGCTTAGGATCGCCGGCGGTTCGTCGACCCGGCAAATGTACCGGGGAGCCGCCCCGGCCTGCTCAAAGAAGCCGTCATTAATTTGCTGGAAGACAAAGTCCTCCCGATATCCGATAAACGGCTCCGCCGCCGCTTCTTTCAAAGAAACCTGACGGCGGCCGGCAAGCGGATGCGCCGAGGGCACGGCCAAGTACAATTCCTCGCTCAGCACCGCCTTATAGGCATATCCCGCTTGATCCAGCGGCAGCGGCGTAAAGCCGAGATCGGCCTCACCCGAAGTAAGAAATTCGCTCATCTGCTCAATGGGAGCCTGGGAAATTTGAAAGTTCACTTCCGGATGAGCCGATATAAATTCGGTGATTGGCCCCGTCATCCGCTCCAGCGTCGCCGTGACCAGACGGATGCTGCCACGCTCCAGCCCGGCAAGATCCGCTACTTCCCGCTTTCCTTCCTCCAGCAGGCGAAGCGCTTCCTCAGCTTTTGTCAGAAACGCCTTCCCATAGGAATTCAGCCGAATTCTACCCGCTTGCCTGTCAAACAGCGGAACGCCGATATCCTCCTCCAGCCGGGAAATCGTCTTGCTGAGCGCCGGCTGGGCGATCCGCAGCTCCTGCGACGCTTTTGTCATATGCTCCAGCCTGGCGACCGTCCTGAAATATTGAAGCTGCAGCAGCTCCATAGCTCTCCCTCCGTTTTCTATATACTTGAATATATAGAGTCATAATTAAATATATATTTCCGTTTATCGCAGCCTGATTATAAAATAACTTGAAAAGGAAATCAATGGGATCTACAATTCAGGATAATTCAAGGAGTGAGTCCAATGAAAGCCATAACGTTCAACCGTCTGGGGCCGCCCGATGTGCTGCAGCTGACTGAGCTGCCCGTCCCGTCAGCCGGACCGGGAACCGCCCGGGTACGCGTCAAAACGGCCGGCGTCATGCCAATCGACGCCAAGGTCCGCAGCGGAAACGTTCCGTACGCGCAGTCCCACCCTTTTCCGATCATCCCGGGCAATGAATTTGCCGGGATCATCGACGAGGTGGGAGACGGCGTCAGCGAATTCGTCCGCGGGGACGAAGTGATCGGCTTTACGATGTTTGGCGGTTATGCCGAATATGTCGTCGTCAGCAGCGACCAGTTGGTCCGCAAACCGGCGGGCATGCCTTGGGAGACCGCCGGAGGCTTTACCGGCAACGGACAGGGCGCCCATATGGGACTGGAAGCGATCCGGATTCAGCCCGGGGATACCGTGCTGATCCACGGGGCGGCCGGGGGGCTGGGCACCTTTGCCGTGCAACTCGCGCTGGCCTGGGGCGCCGGCAGGGTGATCGGCACGGCCAGCGAGGCCAATCACGATCATCTCCAGCGTTTGGGCGCCATTCCGCTCGGCTACGGGGATGGGCTCGCCGCCCGCGTACGCGCCATCGCTCCCGCTGGAGTGGACGCCGCCTTGCATGCCGGCGGCGGAGATGACCTCGCCCTGCAGGCATCCGTGGACCTGGTCCAGGACCTCAGCCGAATTGTAGCAATGGTCCCCAGTGTTCAGGCCCAAACACTCGGCATCCGGCAGCTGACCGGCACGCGCAGCAAAGAACGCCTTGCCGAGCTTGTCCGCATCTACAACGAAGGAAAGGTCGACATCCATATCCGCAAAGTGCTGCCGCTGGATCAGGCCCGGGAAGCCCACCGGGAGATCGAATCCGGCCATGGCCGCGGAAAGATCGTCCTCTCGGTCTAATTTACCTTCGAAATCAAAAAGGGTGCCATCAATCATTGGATTGATGGCACCCTTTTTCGCTGCGGGATAATTGGAGCATCATTGGTTTGTTCTAATGGACTTTCATCTAGGCATCACGGCATCAAGACACCGTCGGGGACTCCTTGCGGAAACCGGTCTCGTCCGGCTTGCCCTGCTTCACGTCACGGCGCTTTGCGCCAATGATCCAGCGCGAGCCCGGCAGATGCGACAGCGTGTAGCTGATGCCGAGCGAAGCGAGCACAGTCAGGCCGAAGGTCAGGAGCGTAAAAGACACGTGGCTGCCGGCCAGATCCATCGGTCGCGTAAAAAAGGCGATCACGTAAATGATCAGGGCGTGCACAAGATAGCCACCAAATGAATATCGGCCGATCCAGGTCAGCAGCCGCAGGAAAGCCTGGCTCCGCCCCTGCATCATGATGAGCAGCCCGTACAGCAGGAGCATCTGCGCGACGATGATGACAAAGGTCGATGGCCGCAGGTAAGTGGATATATTTAAATTCACGACCTCGCCCGACCCCTGCAGCACGTCATAGCCCAGCTTGATGTACATAGCCAGGAACAGGAGTCCGGTCCAAGGCAGCAGCCGTGTGCACCACTTCCGCCAGTTGGAGACGGATGCCGCGCATACCGCACCGGCCACAAAATAAAAACCGTACATCACAAACGAATAGCTGCGGTACTGCAGCAAAACGGACCAGAGTCCGTCAAGCCCTTCGGCCCAGCTCCCCATCCGGTAATAGGAGAGATATAGCAGAGCAGCGTAGATCATAAAAGAACCGCCCAGGATCGCGGACAGCACCCCTGCCCGCTTCTTCGCCTCCATAGGACCGATCACGCGCCGCGCCGCCCGGAACGCCCAGGCAAACAGCGGAAACAGCAGGTAGAACTGAAAGATCATCAGGATAAACCACAGCTGGTATCCCGTCTGAGGAACGAACATCTCTTTCAGCAGCGCTCCCCAGTCCTGTCCTCCTTTTTGCCAGAAGGATGGGGTAAATACGTGGACATACAGCCAATAAATCACCGTCCAGCACAGGAAAGGGACATACACATCCCCGAACCGTTTGCGGATAAACGGACCGTACCGAAACCGTTCACCATAGTTGTAGAACAGCAGCACGGCGGACAAAAATACAAAGGTCGGCGTTCCGAAACGGGTCAGGTGGTAGATCATCGTCAGCATGGTAGAATCCGCGGCCACAATGTCGGGCCTGTAGATGTACTCGGCAATGGAATGCTGCATCACGATCGCCAGAAAGGCGAGGCCACGCAGCTGCGTCCATTCTTCGATTCGCGGTTTGCCCATGAGCATGAGGTCCTCCTTCTTCTTGGTCAGGGCCAGTATACCCGGTCAATATTAAATGAACCTTAAAGCAGGCGGAATTAACAGATTTTATTTCATCCAAAAGGTCATTCTTTTTGCCCCGTACAGGTTCATGATTCTCCAGGTTCTAATAACCTCCCAATACATATAAAAAAACCGGGAAGTCCATCTTCTGGACGTTCCCGGCACGAAGCGCCGTGTATAATGAAATAGCCCCAAGATCCTGCTCTACCGCCGTTATTCGATCTCGACGATGATCTCCACCTCGACCGGCGTATCAAACGGCAGCTCGTTTGTCCCGATCGCGGAACGCGCATGTTTGCCCTTCTCCCCGAACACCTCGATCAGCAGATCCGACGCCCCGTTCAGCACGTAAGGCTGATCTTTAAATCCCGGAGCGCTTTGGATGAAGCCGAGCATCTTCACCACTTTTTTCACCCGGTCCAAGCTGCCCAGATGGGCCTGCAGCGACGATAAAATGTTCACGATGCACCGGCGCGCCGCCTCTTGCCCCTGTTCGATCGTCAGATCTTCTCCAAGCTTGCCTTTTAGAATCAGCTCCCCATTCTTGCGGCAATCATGACCCGAAGTGTACAGCAGATTTCCTACCTGATTTACGGGAACGTACGAGAACTTCGGCTCGCCAACCGGCTCCAGCTCGATGTTCAGTTCTTTCAATCTCTCTTGAATGCTCATCATCATTCCTCCTGTAATGGTTGTTGTTGAAGCAGCCGCATGGCGAGCTGCATATATACCTCGGCTGCGTCCGTGATCTGACGGACAGAAACACGCTCATCCTTCACATGGGCTTGGTCCAGCGATCCTGGTCCGAATATAACCGTCGGTATGCCCAAGTCAACGGACAGAAACGGCGCCTCGCAGGTCGCTTCGAAAATACCGATGGATGACGGGTTCCCGAGAACATTACCGGTGACCTCCACCAGCGCCTGCACAAGCTCATGGTCCTGCGGGAGGGTCGACGCCGGTATAAACAAGTAGTCGTCCACTTCATAGGTGACTTCACCAGTTCCGGCACTTAAGCCTTCGCCTGAGCTTGTGCCTGCAGCCGCATTTAGCGCCTCCTTCAGCTGCTCCAGCACCTGCGCCGCCGTCTCGCCGGGAATAACCCGGCGGTCGACCTCGATCTCGCAGTGCTGCGGCACGATGTTCGGCGCCGTCCCGCCCTTGATCTGCGTGACGTTCAGCGTCGCGTATCCGAGGAGCGGATCGGCGTTCGCTTTGAGGCGGCTACGAAGCGGCTCCAGCGCCGAGATGAGCGCCGCCATCTTCGGAATGGCGTTGTCGGGCTCCAGCACCTTCGCCGCATGGCCGGCGACGCCCGCCGTACGGATCCGGTAGCGGCCGACGCCTTTATGGGCGGTGCAGATGCCGAGATCGGTCGGCTCGCCGATAACGGCGAAATCGGCGTGTACGCCGCTGCGCATAAAGTGGCGCATGCCGACATTCTCCCGCTCTTCGTCCACGTTGAAGAGCAGGATCAGCTCCCCGGCGAACGGGCAGCCGCGCCGGTGCAGCAGGATGGCCGCGTACAGCATGGCCGCGACGCCCGACTTCATATCGGCCGCACCCCGGCCGATCAGCTCGCCGCCCCGGATGACGGCGGCAAACGGGTCCTCGCTCCAGCCTTCCCCGGCCGGGACAACGTCGAGATGGCCGTTGTACAGGAGCGACGGCCCCTCCGCCGTGCCCTTCAATCGGGCGACCACATTCGGCCGCTGCGGCGCGGCACACTGCAGCTCGGCTTCGATCCCCTCGTCCCGGAGGAGCTGCAAGACGTACCGGGCCGCCGTTTCTTCGCGCCCCGGCGGATTTTCGCTCGGGATGCGGATCAGTCCGCAGACGATATCCAGCAGCTCCTGCTCGTGAAATGAATCAAGGTCCTTTCCCATGAATCCCAGCCTCCTCCCTGTAGCGCTTAGCTGTTCTTGCCCCTTGCGTCGATCCGGATCTTCTCAACCGGCACTCCTCCGCGGAAGCCGACGATTTCATCGCACAGATTCGGAAGGACGCAGGCATGGTTCGGGATAATCGTCAGGTGCTGGCCGATGTGAAGCGATACGGAAGCCGGATCATAGCTGAGGAACCCGTGCTCTTCATTCAGCTTGAAAATTTCGATGTCGGGATGCTCCACGATGTAGCCGAAACCTTTAGAGAACGGCATCGTGTCCGTGGTGAGCGTTTTGGATCCCGCGTCAATGATCGCACGGCCCGGAGCCGGAACGCTGACGACCGTCGTGATCACCCGCAGCGCGCAATCGTCCACCGTGATCATGCCCATCGACAATTGGCCCACGTCGTGGAATATGTAATTTCCGGCGCGGATCTCGGTTACACCCTCCAGCTCCCCTGCGAACTTGGACGACAGCGACGAACCGCCGCTGACGACCGGAACGTCGATCCCCGCTTCCCTCAGCAGATCGGCGGTATTCTTCAGGGTAGCCGCCTCCTGGCGTGCCATGCTGCGGATCCCTTCCCGGCTCTCTTCGCCGTAAATCTGCCCCGCGTAGGACAGCAGTCCGGTAATTTCAATCCCCGGCAGGCTTTGGATCCGCCGCGCAAATTGCAGCGTGTCCTCCCCCGGCTGGCGGCCGCAGCGCCCGATCCCTCCGTCAACCTCGATGTAGAGCGGTATGCGGCGGCCGAGACGCTCGCCCACCACCGACACGGCCGTGGCGCCTTCGATGCTGTCGGCGACCGTCGTTACTTTCACCTTTTGCGCCAGCTGATACAGCCGCTCTTGCTTGTCTTCGCCAATGATGGGAAAAGCGATCAAAATATCGTCGATCCCCGCTTCAGCCATCACTTCCGCTTCCCCCAGCTTGGCGCAGGTGATGCCGGTGCTTCCGGCCTCCAGCTGCTTGCGGGCAAAATAAACCGACTTGTGCGATTTGATGTGGGGACGGTGCCGGATTCCGGCCTTTCTCGCTTCCTCCGCCATGCTGCGGATGTTGCGTTCGGCAATGTCCAAATCGACGATGACGGCAGGCGTTGATACGGTTTGAACCATCTTGCTCCCTCCTTGAATGACACAGATCTGGGGCATGGGTATGCCCTTGTGATAGGCCCGCTGAGACAATCAAACTCCATAACTACAAAAAAATAATTAGATCAAAAAAATATTTTTTTGATTGTTCACATTATGAATCCCGTTGCTGCGCAATGTCAATATCATTTCTATAATTCATCACAAATCTGAATACGCTTTCAACTCATGACAAAGAAAAGCCCAAAACACAGGCCTACTCCTATGCAGCACCGTTTCTACTCATATTCATGTGATTGCGCGGACTCCTTCTGCCCTTGTCTGTCACTTTGCTATTCGAAAATCCATCCGGCCCTGGTCCGGCGGCTTCTTCTAGCTATACCCTGTTTTTCGGCATGCCTTTGTCCTGGTTTGCCCGAATTTCGTCGAGATAGTTATACAGTGTAAACTTGGAAATATCGAGGAACTGGCATACTTTATCTCCCGCCTTTTTCACGAGAAAAGCACCGCGCATATCCAGAAACTGCACCGCCTTCACCTTGTCTTCCTTGCTCATATGCGAGACCGGCTTGCCGATTTCCTTCTGGCATTCCTGCAGCAGGTAATCAAGCAGATCGTTCACGTCGTTGACGAATACCTCTTTCACTTCCTGATCGAGGCTGTGCATCGTCAGCGAGCGGATCGTATTCTCCGCAACGAGCAGATCGGAAATATCCAGGTTCATGCAGAGCGCTCCGATCGTCTCACCCTTGCTGTTCTTAAAGTAGGTTGAGGAGGAACGCAATATTTTGCCGTCCTTCGTCTGGGTGATGTAGTTGTAGCGGTCTCCCTCCGTCACGGTTCCGCGCAGCACCTCCAGCCCGAGATTGCTGCCGCAGTCCCCGACCTTCCGCCCGGTAATGTGGCCGTTCTCAATCGCCACGATCGTACTTTCGTACCCTTGCGTCAAATCGTGAAGCACCACTTCGCATTTCTCCCCAAACTGGGCGGCGATGGCCCGGATAACAGGCAGCAGCACATTCAGCTCTTCCTTGATATGTTCCATAGATCCCACTCTCTTTAATCTGTCATCTAAAAATAATTTTGAACATCAAAAAAACTTTCATATATCACTAGTTTCATCAAAATCGTTCCTTTTGTCAAGGCATGACGGCAGATCCGCGGCAGGACTATACGAAAAATGATAAGAACAGAAGAAGCAGCACATCCTGCTGCTTCTTCTGGGTACGGACCTTAAATGCGGAGCCCGAACTGGTTCCCAACCGCATAAATACGTTCGTCTCCGGCTCTACCCATAACCTCGGCCCCATACCTTATTTAATGGTCATTACCTGTCCGGCTGTCATTGCAATCAGCTCCTCCGGTGTGCAAGAAAATACCGCCTTCGGATGACCGGCCGCCGCCCAAATGGTGCCGAATTTTAACAAGTCTTCATCAATAATCGTCGTGATTCTCTCCAAGTGACCAATCGGCGCTACACCTCCGATGACAAAACCGGTGTGTTCCCGCACGAAATCTGCGTCCGCCTTCTTCAGCTTGACGTTAAGCGAGGAGGAAACAAGCTTTTCATTGACGCGGTTTACGCCGCTTGCTACAACAAGTACAGGTTCATTTGAACCGCTCAGACGGAAAATAATGGACTTCGCAATTTGTGCCACTTCGCAGCCAATCGCCGCCGCGGCTTCTTCCGCGGTGCGAGTGCTGTCCGGCAGTTCCACCACCCGATGATCAAAACCCATATCACGGAGATGGGCCTGCACCCGCTCTGCACTCTCTTTTAATGGCATGATATATGCCCCCTTCTTTCGGAAAAGTTCATTACTATACTCGCATTCGGCTGAGTCCAGCTGCCGTCTGTCTTTCCTTACTCGCTTGCACCCTGCACAGCCGCCTGCGGCTCGCCCGGCGCGTCCAGAACGGCGGCGTTGATGCCGTTGAGGAACGCCAGCGCGCTCGCCTTGATAATGTCGGTATCCATCGCCCGTCCCGAATAAGTTTTGCCCTGATATTCCAGCCGGATGTTGACGCGGCCAATCGCCTCTTTGCCCCGCGACAGGCTGTTGATCTTATAATCCCTCAGCTGCACGTCAAGTCCGACCAAGGCCTTGATCGCGCTGTACAGCGCATCGATCGGTCCGTCCCCGACCTTGCTGTCCGTATAGCTTTCGCCGCCTTTTTTCAGCTGGACGGTCGCCGTCGGCACAAGGTCGTTGGTCACGACCTGGAAGGATTCCAGCTCATACAGATGGCTGGTGCCCTGATCGATCTTGCGGTGCTCGGTCACCAGGTAGAATACGTCATGGTCGTACACTTCCTTTTTGGCGTCGGCCAGCTGCAGAAATTTCGCAAACAGCTCCTCAAAATCGTTTGGATTGCTCGTGTCGAAGCCGATCTTTTCCACCGCATTTCTGAACGCATGCCGTCCGGAACGCGCGGTCAGGATCAATTCCATGCTCTCAGCCCCGACTTCTTCCGGCGACATGATTTCGTACACGTTTTTATCTTTCAGCAGTCCATCCTGATGAATGCCGGACGAGTGGGCAAAGGCGTTTTCGCCCGTAATCGCCTTGTTGACCTGCACGTCCAGGCCCGTCAAATGCGTCAGCAGCCGGGAGGTGCGCAGTATTTCCTTCAGCTGGATCTGGGTATGGCAGTTAAAATAGTTCTCCCGCACCTTCAGCCCCATCACCACTTCCTCGAGCGAGGTGTTGCCGGCGCGTTCACCAAGCCCGTTGATGGTGCACTCCACCTTCTCGGCCCCGTTCTTGATTGCGGCCAGTGTGTTTGCCGTGGCCAGCCCCAGATCGTTATGGCAGTGCACGCTCAGGACGACCTTGTCGTTCAGGTTTTTCAACCGGTCGTTGATTTTGCGGATCAGCTCTCCGAACTCTTCCGGAACGGCATAGCCTACCGTGTCTGGAACGTTAATGATCGTCGCGCCGGCTTTGACCACCGCTTCGATCGTCTGCCACAGGTACTCGAATTCTGACCGGGACGCATCCTCCGTGGAGTACTGCACCTCTGGCAGCAGCGTCTTCGCAAATTTGACCGCATCCACCCCCATCTGCATGACGGCGTCTTTCGAGCGGCTGAACTTTTTCTCCACATGGATGTTGGACGTGCCCAGCACGATATGGATAAACGGATTTTGTGCCAGCTTGATGCTTTCATACACGCTTTCGATGTCGCTTTTCACTGCGCGGGCGAGCGCGGTCACAGAGACGCTGTCCCCCACGGTTCTGACGATTTCCTGCACAGCTTGAAAATCCCCCGCCGACGACGCAGGGAAGCCCGCCTCGATGATATCTACATTGAGGCGCTTCAGCTGCTGCGCGAATTCAACCTTCTGCTGCGTGTTGAGCTTGGCGCCAGGCACCTGCTCTCCGTCGCGTAACGTCGTGTCCAAAACGATAATTTTGCGGTTCATCTGCTATTCCTCCCAAATGAGTGTAGTTTATATATATATAAAAGCGGTGCCGGCCAAACCCGGAATTTGGCCAACAAAAAAACCCCGTCTCTACGCTAGAGACGAGGTTTAACCCGCGGTACCACTCTAATTCATTTTCAGCAAAGCAAAAATGATCTTCTTCGATGGCAATCACCATCTATCCCTGTAACGGTGGAACTCCGGCAGACCCTACATTGTCAGGTGGCGGTTCATAGACGAGTTCGAAATGATCGACCATACCGCTTCGCACCACCCAGCGGCTCTCTGAAAAGTCACTTCACTTCTACTATTTCTAATCGAAACCTTTATGAGGTATGAAATTGTTAATTATATTATGGCATCCATTTGCTTTTGTCAACCCTGGATTTCCCAAAAAGTTGAAGCCAGGAGGTTAAGCAGAACGGAGATGTTCCATCAGCTTCCGGAGCCAGTTGGCGTCATTCGACAGGGCGTGGTAGGCGTGCTCGCTAATAAAAAGGGCTGAATCCCGGTACCTGTCCGGAACCTCGGAAAAGCCGGGCCGCTCCTCGATCAGCCGGATTTTTTTCTCCAGACGGGCGATGGACTCTTCGATGATGTAAGCCAGCTTATGCTTATCTACTTTATCCAGAAACAACAGGGATGAATACAGGCTCGTGATGCTCGTGAAATTTTGAAATACCGTGTAAATTTCCTCTTCCAGCGCCTTGCGGCCCTCGTCGGTAATGCCATATGTCGTTTTCTCCGGACGGTTTTCGGATTGGACGACTTTGATTTTGCGGATGTAGCCCTTTTTCAGCAGGACCTCAAAATTGTAATACAGCGTCCCGTCGTTAATTGTGATCGTATTTTCCAGAGGCTTGAACACCTGTTTTTTGATGTCGTACGGATGGTGCTCCCCCTCGCTGAGCAAGCCGAGAATAAAGATCTGAAGCGACATTGCGATCCTCCTCATCATATGAAAAAAGGGCCGACAGGACCTTTTCCTGTCAGCCCATCCGATCTTATTTTACATGAATTGCGGTTCCGCTGCAGGCTCCTTTTCCGCCTTGGCCGTTTTGACCGGCTTAAACTGGTGAATGAACAGGTTGATGACGAGCGCACCTGCACCCACCAGGGCCAAACCGAGGACGTATTCCGCCGTTTTCCCGCCTCCAAAGAGCAGGTTGTAATCCAGATGAATGGTGTAGAACATCGGCGAAATGTGGCTGAAAGCCTTGAAGAATCCCGGCATCATCTCTTGCGGCAGTACGGCTCCGCCCGCAACTGTCTGCGACAGCAGCAGCGGCAGATTCAGCATCATGCCGGCCTGGCCGAGCAGCAGCACGCAAATGCTGGTGAACTCGATGGCGACGAGCATTTCCAGGGAGTGCACCATCCACATTTTCAGAAACGTCTCCGCCCCGTAGTTGTGGAAGCCGAAGTAAATGGCCAAACCGACCAGCGGCGCGATCACGGACAGCACCACATGGACGCCCTGCAGGGACAGGAACGCTCTCCATTTGCCTACTTTGGCTTTCAGCTGGTTCAGCGCGCCGGAGCTGATCATCGAATAAATCATCGCACCTACGTAGGACGCCATCGTCAGGAACATCGGTGCCATCTGATTATGCATGCCGGCAGGCGGTGTGTTCGTGGACACGATATTCGGCGTCACCTTCGACATCACGCCTTCGACCATCTGCTTGGATTGTTCCGCGGGCACCTTCATGCCCTGCAGCATGGCTTCAAAGCTCTGTGTCTGAATCTGCGTGCTGATCTTGGAGGAAACCTGTGTCGCAATGCTCTGCATCGTGCTGTTGACCGAGGCCGGATTGGATTCGTTGATGAAAAAGTCCAGCTTCACCTGTTCGCCCTGGGCGGCCAGCTTCTGCGTAAAATCCTGCGGGATATGCATGATGAACTGAATATCGCGGTTATCCAGGTCCTTCTGCGCCTGCTCAAGCGATTCGTCCGTGACGACATGCAGCGGCAGCTGCTTCTGCAGCTGCTCTACAAATTGTGCGCCCGACTGCTGGTCTTCATTCACGATCGCCATCGTCAAGCGGTCCACGTTTTTCGGAAGCGCGCTGTAACCGGACATGAAGATTCCGATCATGATAATTTGATAAAAAATCATCATGAAAATGCCGCCGAGGACGGCTTTATTTTTAAAATATGCTTTCAAACTCCACTCCACCTTTTCTCTTTACTTTGTTTTATATACTTTAATTAGAGTAATAAATTTAGAGTTAGATGTCAAATCGAGGCGCGGCTGACTGGAGTTAAGGGGCTAAACGCCTGTTATCTTCACCCGTGAACCGCATCATTATGGTAGAATATGTAATCATATTACTTGTTAGGTCAGGTGAAAAGAATGAATGCGGATATCAAGGTAAGGCTGGCATCAGTAACCGATGCAGAGGAACTCTCGAGGCTAAACCAAGCGTTTAACGGAGGTGACAAGCGGCCTCCCCAGCAAATCATGGAGAGCCTGAAGATCAACAACGAATTGATTGCCGTGGCGGAAATAAGGGGCAAACTCGTTGGTTTTGGTTGTGCCCAAAGTTTTCATTCATTTTGTTACGAAGAGCCGCAGGGAGAAATTACGGAACTGTATGTTGAAAAAGCCGTACGAAGAAGAGGAATTGCGGGTGCAATCATTTCATGTCTGGAAGAAAATCTTAGGAAACGTGGCGTAAAAAGCGTAAAATTGTTGACTGGCAAGAGGAATGACGCTGCCATTAAAACGTATGAACACTGCCATTATGTTAAAGACGATGAGCTGCTGTTGACGAAAAAAATAGGAGACTGACGATGTATTCAACAAAGACCGCCCTGGAAAAGGCGATCTTTTATCTAAGCCTGTGGAGGACGCCCCTCCACGGCTTAGCCAAAGAACAGGTCGAGAATATTCGATCCCGTCGACGACTGCTTATTGTAAAATTCGGAATAGCCGCAATTTTCGCAATAGACGACGACAAATTGGTTGTGCTGGATATCAAACATTTTGGACAGGCCTGTGCCTGTCATGGCCACCTCTTTCGTTTTGGCGTTGCGGCTGCCGCATTTCACGCATCCCTGTTGTTCATTCATCTCTCATTACCTCCATATTCGCGTTCGCGTTTTGTATCCTAATACGGTTCGTGTAGCGCATGGTTGCAAACCGTTACTTTTCCGGATACTTCCCCAGCCCTTATATTGGTATAATTCCTCCAAGGCGACGTTGTAATTCAGCGCTTTGTAAAAGCACCACCTCCTATACTGCCCAAATATTTTTTTATAGGATGATATAAAAACCGAACCTTTTTTCCATCGAGCGACAATATAGGGTGTAAGCTGCTTACCCAGGAGGGCCCTCTGAATGCAAAACGAATCCATGTACCACGTGCTCACAAAAATGATCGAAGGAGATCAGCAGGCGTTTCACACATTGTATGATGCCACCTATCGGGACGTCTACCGGACCGTCTCTTTTCTGGTGGATCATCCGCAGGATCGCGAAGATATCATGAATGAGATTTACATGCAAATGTGGACCTCGCTTCCCAATTATGATCCGGATCGTCCTTTCCACTTCTGGCTGCACGGCTTGGTCATCCGCCAAGTGCAGAGATTCCGGATGAAAAGCTGGAGGAGGTTTCGAATTTTCGAACGCATCCGTGTCTTTTCCCGGGAAGAGCATCACTGGGATCAGCCCGCGGTGACGACGGATGGGACAGACCCCGAGATATCAAAGGCCATGCACAAGCTGACCGATAAACAGCGAACGGTGATCATTCTCCGCTTTTACCACGACTATACGCTGGAGGAGATTGCAACATTACTCGATATTCCGCTGGGAACCGTCAAGTCCAGATATCATGCCGGCCTGCAGTCGCTTCGAAAACACTTGGGAAACCTCCCCCTGGAAAGGATGGAAAAGAACAATGCCTATTGAAAGCCAAATCCGTGAATACCTGACCCGAGAGGCAGAGACCATGGAATGCCCCCCGGCTGTTTCCAAACGAATCGAGCAATCCTATTCACAATACGTACAACGACAAAGGAGCAAAAAAACGATGAAAAAAAGATGGATCGGCGGCATCGTTGCTGCCGCAATTATGATTCCAACCGCGGCATTCGCGGCCCCTCCCCTGATTGAAATGGCGACGAGAACACCGATGACGGCTGAACAAGTCAAGGTGGATGCGGTTGGCCAGGCAGTGCTTGACAAGCTGTATCGCTCTTACCCGGAAACCAAGTCGTTTGAAATCGTCGACGCCAGCCAGCTTGGAGGAAATCCCGCGAATGCAAGTCAGGGGAAAGCTATCCAAATCAGCATCGTGCTGCAGGAAAAGGGAGCTCACGGCAAAAAGATCCGGCTTGATCTGAACGGGATTACGGGTGAAATCGAACATGTAAACCAAGAAAACTGGCAGCCTCAGGAGAAGCCGGTCATCTCCTTAACCGATCAAGAAATCAAGTCGAAGGTCGATGATCTCATTAACAAACTGTACGGCAGCACCGGTAAGTACGAATACAGCATGGAGCCGATGCAGAATTCGGACTCAAAAACGTTGATATTGAACTATACGGAAAAGGGATCAGCAACGCCGTTCTATCAGGCAATGGTTCAAGGGAATACGATCAGCGTTTCGCTGATCGGAGGCGGCCCTGCCGCAACTGTGGAAGGCTTCTTCACTACAAACGGCAAGCCTGACTATACTGCGGATGCCTTTTTAAACGATGAAAAGCTCTTTGCTTTGCTTCACATGAGCCCAGCAGAATTGAAACAAGAATTGGCAAAAGGTGCATCTGTCATCGAGATCGCAGCATCCAAAAAGATCTCCAAGCAACAAGTCATAGACGTCATTGCAAGTACTCAGGCTAAAAAACAAATCCAGGCCGATTCGTACGGAGGAGCTTCCGATGACGAGCGTGCGCTGGAACAATTGAAACAAATGGTTGAACCCAAAGTATCGCAAGTGATTGAACATAAAACGGAAACGCCTTGGTAGAAAGAGCAGTACAGGCGCCAGAAATGGCGCCTGTTTTTATTTAGGTGCCCCCATAGAACTGATCGTCTCAATAAGGGAACCATCCATTCTCTTAAAAACCTAAAATTTTGAGGAAAAGACCTATAAATCTTGTAGGTTTTTGACCCGGTTTGTTTGTTAAAATGGAAAGGAGCACCTATTGCAGCATCCATCCAACCACTGATTAAGGAGGAAACGAGATGACTCAGCCTGTGACGCAGCGCGAGCCTTTGGTCACCCACATCTATACCGCCGACCCTTCGGCTCACGTGTTTGAAGGCAAATTGTATATTTACCCTTCCCACGACCTGGACCATGAGCACACGTCCAACGATAACGGGGACCAGTACGATATGGAGGACTACCACATCCTGTCCATGGACGATGCGAACTCCCCATGCCAGGACCACGGCGAGGCGCTGCATCTCCGCGATATCCCTTGGGCCAAGCAGCAGCTCTGGGCTCCGGATGCGGCTTATAAGAACAATACGTACTACCTCTTCTTTCCGGCACGGGATCACGATGACATTTTCCGGATCGGCGTAGCCACCAGTTCCTCGCCCGCAGGGCCGTTCACTCCGCAGCCGGAATATATTCCGGGCAGCTTCAGCATTGACCCGGCCGTTCTTATGGATGATGACGGAATCGCTTTTATGTACTTCGGCGGGTTGTGGGGCGGCCAGTTGGAAAAATGGCAGACGGGCACCTTTGATCCGAATGCAGAAGGTCCGGCGGCCGACGAACCTGCACTGGGGCCAAGAGTGGCCGAGCTGAGCGACGACCTGCTGACCTTCAAGGAGGCGCCACGCGAAATTTCCATTCTCGACGAGAACGGCCAGCCGATTTTGGCAGGAGACGAGGAACGGAGATATTTTGAAGGACCGTGGGTACATAAGCATAACGGACTGTATTATCTGTCCTACTCGACCGGCACGACCCATAACATCGTATACGCTGTGAGCGAGAACCCGCAGGGTCCTTTTACGTACAAAGGAAAAATCCTGACGCCGGTCATCGGCTGGACGACCCACCACTCGATCGTGCAGTTCCAGGATAAATGGTATTTGTTCTATCACGACAGCTCCCTGTCAGGCGGCGCGGACAACAAACGCTGCGTCAAATTCACCGAGCTGACGATCCACGAAGACGGTACGATCGAAACGATCGATCCGTACGGGAAGTAATTGCATGTGACACGCTCGAGGCAAAATGAAAAGGCTTACCTCCACCAAATGGAGATAAGCCTTTTTTGATTTGCAGCGCCGTCCCGAAATCACGAAATGGAGAGACAGATCAGCCGGCGGTGTCCCTGCCGTCAGGGTCTACGCTGTCCCTTCGGCAAAATTCCGGATCGTGTCCATATAGGACGAGGCCGGATACTCTTGCTTGGCGTGCTCGTATCCCGGATTGCCCTCGGACCATGCACAGGTGAGCTCCAGCTTGGTCTGATCCCCCACCGGCGTCAATTGATAAGTCATATCACAAAATACGGATTCATGCTGTTCATTGTAAGCCGGAGCGGGATGCTGTTCATACGAAAATTCTCGGTTCGGCTCGTACGACTTCACGAATCCGTACACATGAAGCGTCCGGTCCCCATCCGGCCCCGGTCCCCGGAATTCAACGCGAGCTCCCGGCTCAAAGGTCGATTCGATGCTGGACCCGAACAACGTGGCGCGTGTTCCTTCCGATGTGGCAATGGCCGCCCACACCCGCTCGGGCGGAGCTGCGATCAAGACTTCGTACGTCAAGCTGCTGCTTGATGGATTGACTGCCATTTCATTCACCTTCCATTGCTTGATAGGAACTGGTGTTGCTGGATCGTTTCATCCATTTTTTCACTTTAGCATGCAGGCTGGTTGAAGCCAATCTATTTTTTTGCTTAAACGAAACGCATGTTCACTCATCCATCTTAAGCAGCAGCTTCCCGCGCGTGGATCCGGTCTCCAGAAGACGAAGCGCTTCATTGGCTTCATGTGCCGGGTAAATCCCGAGAATGTCGGCATGGACTTCTCCTTTGGCCAGCATTTGCAGCGCTTCATTGGCCCTTTGGCCTGCCCTCTCGGGGTTAGCATCGCTGTATGTACCCAGCTGAAATCCGGCGACGGACAGATTTTTAAACCACAACTCTTGGGTCGATTGCAGTGTATCCGGCTCCCCACCGGCGTTACCAAGCACAACGAGCTGACCTAACGGCTTTATGACGTCAAGGCTCGCCCTTCTCATGGTACCTCCTACGGGATCCAGTACGGCATCAACGCCTTGGCCGCCAGTAGCCCTCATCGTCTCTTCGACGAATCCGGAGCGGATAAATAATTCATCGTACCCAAGGGAGGAGGCGAGGCTCTTTTTACTTTCCGACCCAACTGTGCCCAACACCAAGCCGGCACCCAGCCGGCGGGCGACCTGGCCAAGGAAACTTCCCAGCCCTCCGGCGGCGGCATGGACCAGCAGGCTTCCGCCTGTCTGCAGGCGGATCACGTCTTTCATCACGATCAGAGCCGTAGTCAAATTGACGATGGAAGCGGCAGCCACTGCCAGATCCAGAGTGGAATCGAGTTCTGCAAGCCGTACGGTCAGTTCGGGTCTGACCGATACCACCGTAGCAAATCCCCCAATCTCAGACAGCGTCATCGCCGCAACCGGCTCGCCTACACGGAAGCCCTTGACGCCTTCGCCTATCTCCCGTACATAGCCGGCAACCTCTAAACCGGGGACATAAGGCGGCTGAACGTGGTTAAATTCCCCTCTGGCCAGCATCACATCCACGAAGCCTACGCCGGCATACGCGACGTCGATAGTCAATCTGCCCGGTGCTGCTGCCGGATCCTCCAATTCTTTCAGGTGAAAGGCCAGCGCCTCCCCCGGTTGTTCTACGATTAGAGCTTTCATCAGGTGTACTCCCCTTCCTAATTTTTCACTGGAATCGCCTGCTGCTGTTTTCGCCTAATCCTTCTGCGCCTCGTTTCCAGCAGGATCATGAAGACGATCAGCGTCAATCCCAATAGCGTAACCCCTCCGGAAAAGAGCGGTACTGCTCGAAGCCCAAACCGGCTGTCGATGACCATTCCTCCCAGCCAGGCCCCCACTGCGTTGCTGATATGCAGCGCAGATACGTTCATGGTGGTGGCCAGATTTGGCGCTTCCTTTGCCTTGCTCATTACGAGGACGGTAAGACAGGGAAGAATGCCGAAGCTGAACACCCCCAGAAGAAAAATATCCGCCACGGCAAAAATCTTGCTTTCCAGCGTCACGGTAAAGGCAAAGAGGCATACTGCGAGCCCCGCGGTGATTCCGATCAGCGCAGGTCTCAAGCGCCAATCGGCCAACCTCCCTCCCGCAACATTCCCAAAGGTTACGCCAATGCCGAACAAAATCAGAATCCACGAAACGGAGCGGCCGTCAAACATGGCCAACTGCTCCAGCAGCGGAGCTACGTACGTAAAGGTCATAAACACGCCGCCAAAACATATAGCACTCACCAGCAGCGCGAGTAATACTTCCGGTTTGCCCAGAACGCCGATCTCCCGTTTCAGCGGTTCAGTCCGGGTGCTCAGATGGTCGGGAAGCAGCCGGAAGAGTCCCGCCAGCGCCGCGGCCCCGATGACGGCAATCGCTGCAAACGTATAACGCCAGCCAAGGGCATGGCCAACCCACGTACCAAAGGGAACGCCGGCGATGTTCGCTATGGAAGAGCCGCTGACGAGAACGGATATCGCCCAGGCCCTCTTATCAGCGGTCACCATCTCAGCCGCCATGACCGTCGCCACGCCGAAAAACGAGCCGTGCGTCAAGGACATCAAGATCCTCGCTGTCATCAGCACGGAGAAGTCTTGAGCGGATACGGCCAAAGCGTTGCTGATGACAAACAGCAGCATAAGGAGGAGAAGCAGCGTTTTCCGGGGCAAACGTCCCGTCAAGATCATGATGAGCGGAGCAGTAATGGCAACGCCAAGCGAATAGCCTGAAATGAGCAGCCCGGCATCCGATATCGTGACCTGCAGGTCCGAAGCGATGTCGGGCAGTATGCCCATGATGACGAATTCAGCCATGCCGATGGCAAATGCGCACAAGGAAAGCACCAATAGAGGGCGTAACGGAGAAGATAAAGGCCGGGGAACTTCAGGTGATGGTTTCATACAGACGCCTCCTTTCGGTAAATCACATTACGTTAAGGAGGCAGAGGGAACCAGATCAAATTTTTAACTAGTATAAAAACTAACAGGAACATTCAGGGCAAAAAAACCGCACTTCGGCGAAAAAATTCGCTTACATGCGGGCAGCCGGGCGAGTCTTCAACCATGCCTCCAGCTTTTCGGGCGTACGTGTCTCCGGCAGCGGCATATAGATGCAGCACATCAGATTTTCAAGATCATTGATTTGGGTAAACGTAATGATTTCAAAGTGCAGGTGCCCCATTGCCGGGTGCTTCACTTCGATTCGCAGGCCGTTCTTTTCGGCTACTTCATGAAGAGGCCACCATTCGGCAAATTCTTTGCTGCTAGTGGTCAGTTCCTCAATGAGCCGGGTATACCAAGGCTGACCGGCCGAGCGGTCGTACAGCTTCCTGTAGAAAGAAAGCGCAATTTTGGTTGAGTGCTCCCAATTGATAATTTTGGTCCGAAATGCGGGGTGCATAAAAGTAAGGCGGAGCATCTGCATGTCCTCGGGAGGTATCGCTGAAAAATCCGTCAAAATTTCGCAGGCGAGCTCGTTCCAGGCGATGAGGCGATTTTCCGGTCCGATGACGAAAAAGGGATACGGCGTGCTCGTCACCAAATTCATAAAGGCGGGCGACAGCTTGTATGCCGACATATCCCTGGATGGTACAGGATACCTCCCGGCAAGAAGATACAAATATTCACGCTCCGTAGGGCTCAGCTGGAGCGCAGAAGACAGGCGTTCCAGTACCTCGGGCGATGCGGATACTTCCCGGCCCTGCTCTAACCACGTGTACCAAGTAATGCTTAAGTCGGCCAGCTGCGCCACTTCCTCCCGGCGGAGTCCTGGCGTTCTGCGGCGCGTATGTCCCTGCGGCAGCCCAAACTGCTCCGGTGTCAGCTGCGCTCGTCGGGCTTTCAGGAAATCTCCGATCGCTTTTCGGTTCAAACCGGCTTCCATCGGTCGAGTTCACTCCTATCCAGGTAGTTTTTATGCTAGTTACGTTTGCTACTGCCTTCAGTATAAACGGCATGTTAATCTCGCTTCAAGCCATGATGTCCCCTAACCAAATATCAGGAAAGAAAGGAACGAATTCTATGACACTGCATGCACAAGCCGAAAAATTTATACAGGATACGGCATCCCTGCCGCCCTCCCACACACTGGATCCTGTGGAGCTGCGCAAAATAGCCGCAGGAACCGTCATTTCAGATACGTTCGAGCTGGCATCGGTTCAAGATAAGAGCATCGAGGGGCCTTACGGTGATCTGCCGCTGCGGATCTACCGGCCAGAGCGGGAAGGCGCGCTGCCCGTTATCGTATTCTATCACGGCGGAGGCTTCGTCATATGCGATGTGCAGAAGTATGACCCGATGTGCCGCATGCTGGCGGCAGTAACCCGTTGTGCCGTCGTATCCGTAGATTACAGGCTGGCTCCTGAACATCCTTTTCCCGTCGCCCCGACAGAGGCCGTCTTCGCCGCCAAGTGGGTGGCGGATCATGCCGGGGAGCTCGGATTTACCCCCTCCAAGCTGACCCTAGCGGGGGACAGCGCCGGTGGAAATCTGGCCGCCGTGGTTGCCCAACAGCTGCGCGATTTGGGACAAGTCGATGTTGCTGGGCAAATATTAATTTGTCCCCTCACGGATTATTCGCAATGCTATGAATCGGAAGATCGATTTGCCGAAGGCTATTTTCTAAACCGTAACGTGCTGGATTACTTCAGGAAGCATTACTTAAAGGAGGGCACCGACCTTTCGAACCCGCTCGCATCGCCGATGCTGGGCCGGCTTGAAGGCCTGCCGCAGACACTAATCATCACGGCCGAGTATGATCCGGTCCGCGACGAAGGGGAAGCGTATGGCAGACGGCTTACGGAGGCCGGGGTCTTAGTCACATTCAGGCGTTATCCCGGCATGATCCACGGTTTTTACGCCATGACCGACCTGTTCGACGACGGCCGCCTTGTTTACGAGGATATCCGCAGATTTCTGCAAACCCTGGTATAATCAGCGGCTTTCTCATTTCTCCTTCCCTGCCGACATATATTGCTATCAATGGTCAACAAACGAAGGGAAGCGGCAAAATGAGCAATAGGCTAAGTACGGTAGATGAGGAGATCGGGCGTTTGACGACCTATCTCCTGAAGACGCAGCAGCCTGACGGATCCTGGCGTTTTTGCTTTGAAAACGGAATCGGCATCGACGCCTTCGTTATCATCCTCTTTCGTATTCTGGAGGCGGATCCGGAAGGTCTCATCCGGCAGCTTCACGACCGGATCTGCAAAGAGCAGCAGCCTGACGGATGCTGGAGGCTGTATCCCGATGAGGAAGAGGGCAGCTTATCCGCTTCGGTGGAGGCTTACTACGCCCTGCTTTGCTCCGGTTACAGCCGGCCGGAGGAGGAGCATATGCAGCGCGCCAAGCGGTATATCCTTTCGCGTGGAGGAATCGGTAAGGTCGACAGCATTTTGACCAAGGCGATCCTGGCAGCGACGGGCCAGCGCCCCTGGCCCCGATCGATCTCCATGATCCCGCTGGAGGTGCTGCTGTTCCCCTCGTATTTTCCGATCAACTTTTTCGAATTTTCGGGCTATTCCAGGGTCCATCTCACGCCGCTGCTGATCATGGCGGACCGGAAGTTTTCGGTTTCTCCGCCGGATGCTCCCGACCTTTCCGACCTTGCCTCCCCGCGCCTGGATGCCGACGAAGATGATCCGCTGCCGCGGGAGTACGAGAACCTGCAGGCGGAACTCCGCCAGGGGATGAATAGGCTGATCGGGACGCCGCGTTTCATCCATGAAGCCGCCGTGGAACGGGCCGAGCGGTTTATGCTGGATCGAATTGAGCCGGACGGCACCCAGTACAGCTACGCAAGCAGCACGATTCTGATGGTTCTGGCGCTGCTTGCCTTGGGCTATGAGCGGGAGCATCCCGTCATTAGCGATGCCGTCAGAGGGCTGACTGCCTTGCAGTGTCAGGCGGACGGGACGACTACGATCCAGAATTCGCCCTCCACCGTCTGGGACACCGCCCTGATCGCCGATGCCCTGCAGGAGGCCGGGGTTGCGGAGAATCATCCGGCCATCCGTCAGGCCGCCTCCTACCTGCTGTCCCGGCAGCAGGACAAACCGGCCGATTGGAGCCTCCATAACCCGGATACGGCTCCCGGAGGCTGGGGATTCTCCGAGTCGAACACGATCAACCCGGATGTGGATGACACAACGGCGGCGCTGCGCGCGATATCCCGCCTAACGGAAACAGACCCGCTGTACCGGGAAGCATGGAACCGCGGGCTGAATTGGGTGCTGTCGATGCAGAACCGGGACGGAGGCTGGCCGGCGTTCGAGAAGGATACCGACAAACACATTCTGACCTGGCTCGCAATCGAAGGGGCCAAGTCCGCGGCCATCGATCCCTCCGAGGCGGATCTGACGGGCCGGACGCTGGAGTATCTCGGCCATTTTGCGGGTTTGACGCAGCGGCATGAGTTCATCCGGCGGGGCGCAAACTGGCTGATCCGGCACCAGGAAAAGGACGGCTCGTGGTACGGGCGCTGGGGAGTATGCTACATCTACGGCACCTGGGCGGCATTAACAGGACTGGCGGCTGCCGGTGTACCGGCCAGTCATGATGCGATCCAAAAAGGCGTCCGTTGGCTTGAGCAGATCCAAAACCCGGACGGCGGATGGGGCGAATCCTGCCGGAGCGACCGGATCATGCGCTATGTCCCCCTCGGAGCTAGCACACCGTCGCAAACGGCCTGGGCTTTGGACTCGCTCATCGCCGTGCAGGAGCAGCCGTCGCCTTCCGTGGACCGGGGCGTCCAAAGGCTGACTTCCCTGCTGCAGCAGGACGGCGGCATGACGACCTATCCGACGGGGGCCGGCCTTCCCGGCACCTTCTACTCTCGTTACCACAGCTACCGGTACATTTGGCCGCTTCTCACGCTGAGTCATTACAAGCGCAAATACGGCCATGCCGCCCCGGAAACACCAAAGCCGCCGGATCTCTGACAAGAGTCCGGCGGCTTTTTTCAAACCGTTTTTACTGAAATATGAAGTATTGTTCTTATTCCATTGAAGACGTTCCCTGTATTCGCTCCAGCTCATCGCGTTTCTGCCGGAGAAGGTTTTCGGTCCGCTCAAGCTCTTCCCGCGCCCGGTTTGAAGCGCTCTCGGCTTGCTGGATCTGCTGTTCATATTCCATCCGCCGGCGCATGGGCATCAGCATGCAATCGTAGACCCATTCGCCATCCCGTTCCACTGCCGAAGCGTTAAGAAGCACGGGAAGGGCTTCGCCGCTGCTCGTTTTAAACGTCAAATACATCTCCTCGACGCTCCGGTTCAGCTTTATAAGCGGAAGAAAATAGATTTGAAAAAAAATCCGGCTGGAACGGGTCAACAGCGATTCAAAACTGCTCCCGCACATTCCCCGTTTCTCATATCCCAGCATGCGGCACAGCGTGGCGTTGACGTCCTGGATAACGCGATTATCGGCCATGGACACATACCCGCAAGGCGCCTGATCCAATCGTTCGTCCATACTACCGTTTGGACTCGCTTGTCTGACCGGCTTTGGCCGAAGTCAAGTAGGCTTGAATCAGCTGAATCGTTTCATCGGGATGGCTCATGTGCGGACAATGGCCGGTAGCATCCATGAGCTGAAATTCGCTACCCGGCATGTGAGTATGGATATAAGCCCCTGCTTCCAGAGGCGCGATCACGTCCTCGGCGCATTGGAGAATCAAGGAAGGCACGGTTACCTTTCCAAGCGCATCCCGGTAATCCGAGAGAAACGTCGCTTCGGCAAACCGCCGGGCCACCTTCGGATCGGTTGCGCAGAAGCTCTGCTCGAGCTCGCCGGACAACTCGGGACGACCGGGATTGCCCATGATGACAGGGGCCAGATAACTGGCCCAACCCTGATAGTTTTTGTCCATCATATCCATTAGAGCGAGCAAATCCTCGCGTTCAAAGCCTCCGATATAATCGGGAAGGTCGTTTAAATACCGTGCGGAAGGGCCTAGCAGAATCAGCCGTTCAAAATATTCGGGTCTGCGGATGGAAGCGAGAATGCCGATCATGGCACCTACGGAATGACCTACGAAAATCGCGTCCCTTATCCCCAGAGCCTCGCATATATCCAGCACATCCTGGGCATAGCCGTCCAGACCGCTGTAGCGGACCGGATTATACGCCCGAATGTCTGACCTGCCGGATCCGACAAAATCAAACAAGACCACTTTGTAATGATCTTCGAATGCAGGTGCGACAAAACGCCACATGTTTTGGTCGCAGCCGAACCCATGGGCAAAAATCAAATACTGCGTGCCGCTCCCGGTGACTTGAACGTTGTTACGGACGAGAATCTGTTGATGGTCCATGTTGCTTCCTCCCGTATACACAGAGTTATTTTCAATTAAATTTGAAAGATGATCGTTCGACACTAAACTTCATTATACTACTAAACTCATCCCTCGGGACAAGAGATTAACCATTCCTTTCGAAAGATGGAATCAAAATCCAGGACCGCAAGGGTGAACCCTCACCTATACGCTCGAATCATTCCGGCCAGTCGAATCAATCCCCGCTCCAGGTCGTGAAGGGACGCATATACATACGATAAGCGCAGATGCTGCCGGTCATGCCGGTCATAAATTTGCCCCGGGTTTAAGAGGATCCCCTCTTTCAGCGCCTGCTCGAACAGCTGGTGAACCGGGATGGGAGCATGCAGCCGCAGCCAAATGTAAAACCCGCCTCCGGGTATCTCCCACGTTGCCATATCTTGAAAATATTGCTGAAGGATCGAGAGGGCAAAATCTCTGCGCAGCTTCAGCTTCTGCCGGATATCGGCAAGATGCAGCTCGTACCGGCCTGTGCTCAGCCACTCCGCTACAGCATATTGGGACAGCGAGCTGGCGCCGTAGTCGGTTTGCATTTTGATGTCGGCCAGCCGGTCGATGACCGGTTCCGGCCCGGCCACCCAGCCGATCCGCAGTCCCGGGCCAAGCGTTTTGGACATGCTGCCCATATAGAGGACAAGGCCCTGCGGATCGGCCGACTTGAGCGGCGGGGGCGGCGGCGCGTCCAGCCACAAATCTCCGTATACGTCATCCTCGATTACCGGCAGCCGCTCCAAGGCCGCAGCCTTCATCAGCTCTTCCCGGCGCTTCCCTGACATGACCCGTCCGGTTGGGTTATGGAAGCTCGGGATCGTATAAAGCAGCCCCGCCTGATGCTGACGCTTGGCAGGTCCCACCGCATCCGGACGAATCCCTTCCAGGTCCATCGGAACGCCGGCGAGCCGGATCCCTGCCGACTGAAACACGTGGATCGAGTTCAGATAGGACGGAGTTTCCGTCAGAACGGTCGAACCGGGCTGGAGCAGACCGACCGATATCAGCTGCAATCCTTGAAGCGCACCCGACACGATCAGAATCGACGACGGGGAAGCGGAGATTCCCTTGGACCGTAAATATTCGCTGAGCGTTTCCCGGAGAAACCGGCTTCCTTTCGGCTCGGAATAACCCAGCGACAAATGCCCGCCGCTCCCCTTCCCGATGACTTCCTGCATATGGGCTGCAGGGAGAAGCTCAGGCGACAGCTCCCCCGTTCCAAGCCGGATGATGTCCGCCCTGGCCTCGGCCTGGTTAATTCGCTGAATCAGCTGGATGTTGGGCGGATAAGCCCCTGCCCGGACGTAGCGGTTCCAGTCGGGAGCCGGACCAGCCGCAAGCAGATTCCACGTATTGTTGACCACCACGGTTCCTTGTCCAACCTTGGATTCGATGAGCCCATTGGCCGCAAGCTCTCCGAGCGCATAGACCACCGTGCTGCGGTTCACTTGAAACCGGGCAGCCAGTTCCCGCTGTGGAGGGATTCTCGTGCCGACAGGCCATTCCCCGTTCATGATTTTCCCTTGCATATATTCGTAAATCTGCCGGTGAAGCGGCACCGGAGACGACTTGTCCAAATGCCATTCCTCGTAACGCATAGACCCTCTTCCTATCATGATTGATTTCGTTTATTCTAACAGATTGGTTGGGTCTTTAACCAACCAATTGGATGGAGACCTGCAGTGGCGCCTTCGATAAAATAGGGACATTACAGGAGGAATGATATGATACACGCCCTATTTAACGGATTTATATTGGCCTTTGGGCTGATTTTGCCGCTCGGCGTTCAAAACCTGTTTGTGTTCGGTCAAGGCGCCGCCCACACCCGCTTGAGCCGGGCACTGCCGGCTGTCATTGCCGCCTCCCTTTGCGATACGCTGCTGATATCCCTGGCGATCATGGGCGTTTCCGTCGTCGTGCTCGAATATGCCTGGATCAGAACGGTCCTATTGGGGCTGGGGATTCCTTTCCTGCTGTACATGGGCTACGTCACGTTAACCAGCAAACCGACCGTCCATAACGAAGAGGACACCCGGTCTTTATCGACTCGAAAGCAAATCGCTTTTGCCGTATCGGTATCCCTGCTCAATCCCCATGCGATTCTGGACACCGTCGGCGTGGTAGGCACAAGCTCGTTAAACTATGCCGGCTGGGAAAAGCTGGCGTTCGGCGCGGCATGCGTCATCGTCTCCTGGGTATGGTTCGCCGGACTCGCCGCGGCGGGGCGGGCCGCCAGAAAACTCGATTCGACAGGCAGGCTCAGATCGTGGATGAACCTGCTGTCCGCCGTTATTATGTGGGTTACGGCTGCTTATTTGGCTTACAGCCTGTTTAGGGGATGACGACGAAGAGGTGAAGGATCCGGAGGGTCCAATGAGGTCAACGCAGGTTAGTACAAATAAGGTCCAAACAGGCTCAAGTAACACGAGATTCACTTAGTATACTTTTTTTCAGTGCTTACCAGAAACCGAAAGAAGAATTATAATGTTACCGAATCCACCAGGAAAAGGAGGAAATTGAAACGTGAAGTATACCTATTTGGGAAAAACAGGATTAAAGGTCAGTCGTCTCTGCCTCGGTACGATGAATTTTGGTCCAAGCACCGAGGAGAAGGAAGCCTTCAAGATTATGGATGCAGCCCTCGACGCAGGTGTCAATTTCTTCGATACGGCCAACGTCTACGGCGGTAATGAGCACCGCGGATGGACCGAGGAAATCATCGGCCGCTGGTTCGCCCAAGGCGGCGGAAGACGGGAAAAAGTCGTGCTCGCCACGAAAGTATACGGCAACATGGAACATCCTATCGTGGATCCCAATGAGCAAGGGGGACTTTCCGCGTACAAGATCCGCCGCCACCTGGAAGGCTCACTCCGCAGGCTGCAGACGGACCATATCGAGCTCTATCAAATGCACCATGTGGACCGGAACGTGTCCTGGGATGAGCTCTGGAACGCTTTCCAAACTCATCAGAACCAGGGGAAAATCGGATACGTCGGCGCCAGCAACTTTGCCGGCCGCGACCTGGTGAAAGCGCAGTACGAAGCGGAGAAGCGCGGCCTGCTCGGCCTTGTGTCCGAGCAGCACAAATACAGCCTGCTCTGCCGGCTGCCGGAGCTTGAAGTGCTCCCTGCTGCGGAAGAGCATGGCATCGGCGTCATCGCCTGGAGCCCGCTGGACGGCGGCGTGCTTGGCGGCAACCTGAACCCGAAGGAAGGATCGCGGACTGCGCGCCAGACCGAGCGGCTTGAGAAGCTGCGCCCGCAGCTGGAGCAGTTCTCGAAGCTGTGCAAGGAGCTGGGCGAATCCGAAGCGACGGTGGCGCTCGCCTGGACGCTCGTGCATCCGGCGATGACGGCCCCGATCATCGGACCGCGGACGCTGGAGCAGTTCGAGCAGACGCTCCGGGTTGTTGAGGTTGAGCTGAGCGAAGACGTGCTGGCGCGTCTGGACGAAATTTTCCCGGGTCCCGGCGGAGAGGCCCCTCGGGCTTACGCTTGGTAACCCGCAGTAAAAGAAAGCTTGTTTGATCGAACTCATCCTATTCAGTTGCGCTTGGCCTTCCGGACATGTTCCGAGTGCTGAAAATAAGCGCCAGTCTGAAAAGAAAAATCCTATATGCTCTTATGCCTTCAATAGAGAACACACCTTGAGGCTTCAAGGTGTGTTCTTGCTGTTTATTGATTAGTCTCTGAACTGCCGGAAGAAGGAGCGCAGATCTTCGGCAAGCTGATCCGGTACCTCCATGGCGGCGAAATGGCCGCCCCGGTCGATCTCCGACCAATACACGACGGTGTACTGGCGCTCGGCAATCTGGCGGACCGGCAAACCCCGTTTTTCAGTTATATCAACAAAAAAAGATTCCGCTGAAGCCGCGGAATCTTTTCGCTTACCTGTATGACTTCAATCCGGCATAGATGAAAGCCGGTCCATATGGCGATGCAGCACATTCACCAGATCCGCATCGTCCCCCTGCTCCAGCCATTCCTCGATGGAGACACGCAGAGCCGCCATATAGACGGCCACCAGAAACCGGACTTCATCACGGTCCGCCCCGGTTTCGAGCCTCGAGCACAGCGCATCGCAGAGAGCCGGCTCCGCCTCCATCAGCGTATACAAAAATAAGGACGCGATAGAGGGCGTCTGCCCGGCTATGCGGTACCGGAGCACAAGACCCGGGCGCTGCTTCTCGTATTGGCTGGCCAGGTAACCGAAGACCGACTGTAAGGCGGCATGGGGTGATGCCGGAGGCTCCGCTTCCAGCAGGTATCGGATGCCATCCAGCTGCGTGCTGCGGATCGGTCCCGACAGCACTTCCTCCTTGGATGCATAATACCGGAAGAACGTGCGCGACGACATCGTGACCGCATCGGCAATGTCCTGAATCGAGGTCTGCTCATAGCCCTTCTGCTGAAAAAGCCGCAGCGCCGCTTCCTCAATCGCCGCCTGGGCCAGACGCTTCTTTCGCTCCCTTAAACCTGCCGGCGCTTCTATGGGATGTATGTTTTCTTTAGGATTCATCTCGAATTCTTCCTTCATTGACTTTTGTCACTCAGTGACATTATATTAAATTTAAGCGCAATCCACAATGCAAAATACGAACACAGCAGCGCGAAGACGTACGCCCAAGCCTTTCGGGACGGGCCATTTCATGATTCCACCTGAGATCACAGCTTATTTCAATCATTCGATCATCCCTAAAGACAGCTCCGTCCTGCTACGGCAAGGCCAAAATACTCTGCTTATGAAAGGATGGTTTGCTGATGAATCCGTCAGATCCCATTGCCCCGGAAGCGCTGAATCTATTCAGCGGTGCCAGCGGGGACAATCCGTTCCCTGTATTCGCCCAGATGAGAGAATTGAATGCCGTCATTCCGATCCCGTTTCCGATGGGCGGGCCGGATCGTCAAGCGTGGATGGTCACCCGGATGGAGGAAGCGATGCAGGTGCTCAAAGACCATGCCCATTTCACGGTGGACCCCGCTTCGATCGACGGGAATGAAGATTTCAGAAAGAGCTTGGCCGGCGGTACGGATCCGTCCGCACCTCCCACCTTTTTCACCGGACACTCCATGCTCACGGTCGATGACCCGGACCATCGGCGGCTGCGGAGCCTCGTATCCAAGGCGTTCTCGCCGCGATACATGGAGAGCCTTCGTCCCCGCGTGCAGGAAATCGCCGACGAACTGCTGGACCATGTCGAGGCACAAGGCGAGATGGACCTCGTCAAGGACTACGCCTACCCGCTCCCGATCAACGTCATTTCCGAAATGTTGGGCGTTCCCCAGGAAGACCGGGAGCAGATACATACCTGGTCGGCCGCTCTCGCCCATGGGCTGGGACTGGGAAGACGCGAGCCGGGCGTTGAAGAGAATATGCGCGCCTTCGGCGAGTATACCGCCCGGCTGGTGGCTTCCAAACGTCGGCAGCCTGCGGACGACCTCATCAGCCAGCTGATCGCGATCGAAGAGGCAGGGGACCGGCTAACGGAAACCGAACTCGTGTCGATGATCACCCTGCTCATCTTTGCCGGCCACGAAACGACCTCGAACCTGATCGCCACCGGCAGCCTGATGCTGCTGGATCATCCGGAGCAGCTGGAGAAGCTCAAGGCCGAGCCGAGCCTGGTGCCTTCCGCCGTTGAGGAGCTGCTGCGCTTCAACGGGCCGGCCACCATTGCCGGACCCCGCTTTGCCACGGAGGACATCGTGTTCGCCGGGCAGTCCATCAAGAAAGGCGATGCCGTGATCCCCGTGCTGAAATCGGCCAATCGGGACAAGCGCCAGTTCGACCAGCCCGAAGAGCTGGACATTACGCGCCAGATCAACCGGCATCTCGCCTTTGGCCACGGCATCCATATGTGCCTGGGAGCGCCGCTGGCCCGCATCGAAGGGGACATCGCCTTTACTACGCTGCTGAAGCGCATGCCGAACCTGCGGCTGAGCATTCCCCGAGATGAGGTCCCTTGGAACTTTACGCTCAGCTCCCAAGGGCTGGCTGCCCTGCCTGTGGCCTTTTAAATCTATATTCATGTGAAGCCCTTGGGACCCAAGGGCTTTTTCATATGCGGGATGAAGCCGCGGTACTCCGATTGGTTCGTAACGTATAAAAAAGAAAACCACGGAAAAGGATGGGCATCCCATCTTTTATCCGTGGTTTTTATCGTGATATGAGTTCATTTCGATTGGTTTACCAAACTGCGGGGAGGACTTAGACGATCCCCTGTGCAATCATAGCGTCCGCTACTTTCCGGAATCCGGCAGCATTGGCGCCTACGACGAGATTGCCATGATATCCGTATTCATCGGCTGCCTGAACGCAGCTCGCATAAATATTTTTCATGATATCATTCAGCTTTGCGTCAACCTCTTCAAAGCTCCAGGACATTCTCATGCTGTTTTGAGCCATTTCCAGCGCGGATACGGCCACACCGCCTGCGTTCGCTGCTTTGGCCGGTGCAAACAGGACACCGTTCTTCTGGAAAATTTCGATCGCCTGAAGAGTGGACGGCATGTTTGCTCCCTCACCGATCGCCTTCACGCCATTCTTAACGAGCAGAGCGGCCGATTCCTCGTCGATTTCGTTTTGCGTGGCGCAAGGCAGCGCGATATCGCATGGAACGGTCCAAATGTCGCGGCAGCCCTCGACATAAACGGCATCCGGATGTTCATTGACGTACTCTTTAATCCGTTTCCGCTCTACTTCTTTCAGGCGCTGAACCGTATCGATGTCCAGTCCCTTTTCGTCATAGATATAGCCGTTGGAATCGCTGCACGCGACGACCGTAGCACCGAGCTCTTTCGCTTTGCGCATAGCATAAATGGATACGTTTCCGGAACCGGATACGACGACTTTGCTTCCCTCAAAGGACAGATCGTTGTCTTTCAGCATTTCATCCACGAAATACACGCATCCATAGCCGGTCGCTTCCGTACGCGCCAGGCTTCCGCCGTATCCGATGCCCTTGCCTGTAAGCACGCCGGCTTCGTTGCCGCCCCGGATCCGCTTATACTGCCCGAACATGTACCCGATCTCCCGGGCTCCTACGCCGATGTCGCCGGCAGGGACGTCCGCATCGGGTCCGATATACTTATACAGCTCCGTCATGAAGCTTTGGGTAAACCGCATGATTTCCCGGTCCGACTTGCCCTTTGGATCAAAATCGGAGCCGCCCTTGCCTCCGCCGATCGGCTGGCCGGTCAATGCGTTTTTCAAGATTTGCTCAAAACCCAAAAACTTGATGATGCTTGCATTGACGGAAGGATGGAACCGGAGTCCTCCCTTATATGGACCGAGTGCACTGTTGAATTGTACCCGAAATCCCCGGTTGACCTGAATCTTGTTGTTATCGTCCACCCAAGGCACGCGGAATGTGATGAGACGCTCAGGTTCGACTATGCGCTCTAGAATGCCCTCTTCCATGTACTCCGGATGTTTTGCAAGAACAGGTACCAGCGAGTCAAAAATTTCCTTAACGGCCTGGTGGAACTCATCCTCGGAAGGATTCCGGGAAACGACTAAATTATACACATCGTTAACATACTTTTCGGCTGTATTTAAACCCTTCGTATCCATTACACTATTCATAACCCAACCCCTTTTGCACAATTCGCACATTTTTTTGCACTATAACGCTTTGCTTCACTAAATTCTAATGCAGGTTTAGGGGTTTTTTCCAATAAAAAATATTTTTTTAGTCGATTAAATGCATTTATCGGTGCAAAATTACAGCAATTGCTGGCGCAGCTCCGCATCACTTTTCGCGGATAGATAACCGAGCGGGATATCAAATACCGTTTTGGCGCCAACGGCTCCTTCTTTGGCCAACCGGACGGCTGCTCTGGCATAAGCGGTCAATACGCTTGCGGTGAATTCCGGGTTGCTCTCCAGCTTCAGGCTAAATTCGACGATTTGCTTCGTTCCTTGGCCGGTCACTCCGCTGCGGATCACAAATCCGCCGTGCGGCATCCCGCTGTGCTCGGATTTCAGCTCTTCTTCCGTAATGAAATGGACCGTTGTGTCATAGTCTGCAAAATAGTTAGGCATGTCCACGATCGTCTTTTCAATCTCGGCACGGTCCGCACCCTCTTCAGCAACGACATAGCAAATCCGTTCGTGCTTCTCGCGGGTTGCCAGTTCTGGCGTTTCGCCGCTGCGGATTTGTTCGATGACGCTTTCTACTGGGACGGTATACTGCACTCCTGCTTTGACGCCCGGAACGCGGCGAATGGCATCCGAGTGGCCCTGGCTGACGCCTTTACCCCAGAATGTGTATTCCTTACCCTGCGGGAGAATCGACTCAGCGAGCAGTCTGTTCATGGAGAACAGGCCCGGATCCCAGCCGGTCGAAATGACGCTGACGGTTTGTCCGTTTTTAGCCGCTGCATCCACGCTTGCAAAAAACTCAGGAATCTTGGCATGCGTATCAAAGCTGTCCACTGTGTTAAACAGAGCGGCAATGGCCGGTGTTTGCTCGGGAAGATCGGTTGCGGATCCTCCGCACAGAATCATGACATCGATCGATCCTTTATATTGTTCCACCGTCGATACATGCTCAAATTTGACGCCTGCTTCCGCAGGCATCTGCGACGGGTCACGCCGTGTGAATACCGCCACCAATTCCATATCTTCGTTCTGCGCGATGGATTGCTGGACGCCTCGTCCAAGGTTACCATAGCCTACAATTCCAATTCTGATTTTCGATGCCATTTTATGTCCCTCCACTTATTCTGATTATCCTTTTGATTATATGACATGAGATGTCATATGCAAAGCGAAAATACGAAAGAATGAGAAAAAGCCCTTGATCTCCAAGGGCTTTGTCCGATATATAGAAGTATTTACCACGGAAGCTTGTCATCCATGTAGAAAAATCCGCCGGTCGGGCCGTCCTCAGGTATCGTTGCCAGCCGAACAGCCGTTACCGCGCCTTCTTCGGCCGTCAGTTCGGCCTTGTCACCGCCCATGCGGGTCTTAACCAGCCCCGGATGCACCGCGTTAACTTTCAGGTTCGTCCCGCCGGTCTTTTGCGCCCAATAGGCTGTCAGCATATTCAGCGCCGCTTTCGAGGCCGAATAGGCCGGAGTCGCAATACGCTGCGCCAGCTCGTTCGTCAGGATGAATTGAATCGAGCCGAGCGCGCTGCTTTGGTTCACGATCCGCCCCGCCTCACTCTTCAGCAGCAATGGCAGCAGTGCCTCCGTAATAAAATAAGGCGCAAACGTGTTCACTTCAAACGTATCTCTGAAAGCATCCCCTTCATATCCGGGCTTTTCCAACGAAACGCCTGCATTGTTGACCAGGATATCGAGCCGCCCGTATTCCGTTTCAATCCACTTCGCAAGCTCCGCGATATGGGCTTCATTCGTCACCTCCAGCTGAACGCCGACCGCTTCGATCCCCTGCTGACGCAGCTCCGACGCCGCCTGATCCGCCGCTTCCTTCGTCCGTGCTGCTGTTAATACCGTAATGCCCTGCTGCCCCAATTGTTTGGCCACCTCAAATCCGATTCCTTTGCTGGCCCCCGTCACAAGTGCAATTTTGCTGTTGTTCATCTTTATTTCCTCCCTGTTATTGTTTTGAAGAAAATGGTCATTGTTATGAAATGGTCAATGGATTTCAAGTGCTTCGTATCGTACAGGCTGCGCCTCAACCAAGTGCTTGACATACGCGGCCTGGCTGTCGGCGATCTGCTCATCCGTCACATGATGCGCGTTATGCAGTACAAAGGGCGGGAGATAGCGGGCGCTGACATAGTTGGCCAGCGCTTCCACCGGCTTTGCGATATCCCTGATTGTAAACAGGTTGTATCCTCCCGGTTGATACGAAGCCGCGGTGCCTGAAGTCGATATGGCAATACCGATTTCTTTCCCCTTCATGCGGTCCCCTCCAGGACCGAAAGCCCAGCCGTATGTGAGAACCTCATCAAACCACTGTTTGAGGAGCGGCGGCGTGCTGTACCAGTACAGCGGGTATTGAAAAATAATGCGGTCATGGCTCTCCAGCAGACTTTGCTCCCGTGCGACGTCGATCTTTTTGTCCGGATAGGCTTCATACAGCAGGTGTACGGTCGTCTCTGCTTGCTTTTGTGCCGTTTCGGTCCAGGCCCGGTTGATCCGGGAGGCCTGCAAATCGGGATGTGCAGCAATAATTAACGTCTTCATAATGATCGTCTCCTTTTTCGGGAATGATTGTTCTATTAACAATGCGTCATGCTAAGCTCATTAAAAAGTTTTAGCACGGTCATTTTGAGAACGATCATTCTTTTATTATTAAAAAAAATATGTTTTTATTTTTTGACGAAGCGTATCGATACGTCTGCGATCCGCTCCAGTTTTTCTTGGGGAAGGGACGTCCGTTTCATCACTCGAATTCCCACCAGAGCGTTATGAAGGTACTCCGCCAGTTCTTCCGCTCCGTATTCCCTTGTAAACTCGCCGTTCTGCTGCCCCCAAAACACGATTTCCCTCAGCAGCTGCTCGGCCTTGGCAAATGCCTCCGTCGCCTTTGCGTCCACCTCTTCATCACGGATTCCCAATTCCACGGCCGAGTTCACGACCATGCAGCCTGGCGGCACGTCTTCATCCCCATGGATCATGTATTGGAAAACAAACTTCAGCGCTTGTTCGGCCGTTTCCGACTGCTTAACCCCTGCGGACATTCTGGCGTTGAACCGTTCCCCAAAGCGGTCGATCGCTCTCAGGAACAACGTATGCTTATCGGTGAACGTATCATACAGGCTTCTGCGGTGTATGCCCATATGCTCGACAAGGTCGTTCATGGATGTTTTCTCATAGCCCTGTTCCCAGAACAGCTTCATCGCTTTCTCGAGAACGGCGCTTTCCTCAAATTCTTTGCTTCTGGCCACCCCGAACACCTCCTTCCGTTATATCATCATTTCGGGAATCATCGGTATAGAAAATCTGTCCTTTCCGCTTCCCTTTCCCTTCGCTTATCTTAGAACAGCTTTGCCTATTTTGAGAATGCACATTCTACTTTGAACGATGTGAACCCTCTGCTTTACGAATTCAGCATAACATTTCGGGAACGATCGGTAAAGTATTATTTTTATACATCGTAACACGAACATCTATAATTTGAAGGGTAAACGCTTTAATTTTTAGAGTACCGCTTATGGTACGATAAGCTTAAACTAACAGCTGGAGGTTGATTATGGCTCTAACGATGCAAGGAGCGTTTTATACCGGCCAATATCGGAATGTATTCCTGGAAGCGGGTTATTCGCCAGAGGAGATCGACGCCAGGCTTGACCAGGCGTGGAACGACCTGTTTGACGGTGGACCTGAGGTTCGAATCTACTTTCCTCTTGGCGAGGATAAAGGATATGTTCTGGATACAGGCAACTCGGACGTCCGCACCGAAGGCATGTCATACGGCATGATGATGGCCGTTCAGATGGATAAGAAAGACATCTTCGACCGGCTCTGGAATTTTTCCAAATCGTATATGCAGCATAAGGAAGGACGCTACAAGGATTATTTCGCCTGGCACTGCAAGCCGGACGGCACCCGCCTGTCTCCTGGACCCGCTCCTGACGGGGAAGAATATTTCGCAATGGCCCTGTTCTTTGCTTCAAGCCGATGGGGCGACGGACTGCCGCCGTACGATTACTCCGAGCAGGCGAGGACGATTCTTCGCGCTTGCGTCCATAAAGGCCGGGACCAGGAAGGAGATCCGATGTGGGACCCTGCAACCAAGCTGATCAAGTTCATCCCGGAGTCTCCCTTCAGCGATCCATCCTATCACCTTCCCCATTTCTATGAGCTGTTCGCCGAGCGTGCCGACGAACGGGATCGGACTTTTTGGAAAGAAGCTGCCGTCGCCAGCCGGGCTTATCTGCATCTGGCCTGTCACCCCGAAACAGGACTGTCTCCGGAGTATGCGAATTATGACGGCACGCCGGCTGAACCGCAGCCCCATGGCGATTACCGCCATTTCTTCAGCGATGCGTACCGGGTGGCGGCCAACATTGCCCTCGACTGGGAATGGTTCCGCCAGGATCCATGGCAGGTCGGGCAGTCCAACCGGATTCAGCGGTTTTTCCGGGAGATCGAGCCTTCCGAATACCGAAGATACCGCATCGGCGGGAGCCCTTTCGAAGAGCCTGCCTTGCACCCCATTGGGCTGTTGGCTACCAACGCGATGGCATCGCTGGCCGCCGACGGTGAAGATGCGCTCCCCTTTGTTCACAACTTCTGGAGCACGCCGCTTAGAACCGGCATTCGCCGATATTACGACAACTGCCTTTATTTCTTTAGCCTCCTCGGGCTAAGCGGAAAATATCGTATTTATTAAACATGCAGAGAGAAACCAGAAAACCCTTGTTTATCAAGGGTTTTCTTTCTGTTTAATTGCAGTTCCTCCGCTGCTGATCTTTAATCCTCCTTCACATTGCGTAAAACCCGTCCTTTTCGTGGATTGGGTCAAAGTAGACGCCTTAATGTCACTATGCAGAGTAAATAAGTCTTGATCGGCAAATCATCTTAATATAATGTTTATCTTAACGAGAAAAGACATAAGTCGCATACGCGGAGGAATCAAGATGTCAAAAGAAAAGGACCGCGTGTCACCCGAACTCGCTTCCTTACAGCAGGAAATGGTGCACGAGCTGCGCCAGAACAGCACCCGTGCCGTGATGTTCCATCAGCTCATTTCGGAACGATTGGGTTTGAACGCCACCGACCACAAATGCCTGGATTACTTGAATCAAGCCGGACCTGTCACGGCCGGCCAGCTGGCCCAGTTAACCGGGCTTACAACCGGTGCTGTGACCAGTGTCATCGACCGGCTCGAACAAGCGGGTTATGTCATCCGGGATAAGGATCCGAACGATCGCAGACGTGTCGTCGTCAAACCGGTGCCGGAAGGCTCGGCATCCATCTCTCCCTTGTTCCAATCGATCATGCAGTCGACGCTCGAGATCATCTCGCAGTATACGGAGCAGGAACTGCAGCTGATTTTGAACTTCATTCGGCAGTGCAATGAGATGACTTTAACCGAGATGAATAAGATGAAGAACGAGAAAGACAGGATGAGCTGAGTATGAATCGCCGTCGTGAAAGCCGTTTGCTCACGCAAATGGCTTTTCTTTTGGGCAAAAGTCCGAATTTATTTTGCCATTCTCATTATTTATTTTACAATCCTCATTTTTCTCACCGCGTTCTCGGCCGCCTCCATAATGACTTCCCCTAACGTAGGATGGGGATGAATCGTCATCGCCAGATCCTCTACGGTCGCCCCCATCTCGATCGCCAAGGCAAGCTCCGATATGAGGGTTGACGCCTCTATGCCTACGATTTGCGCTCCTCTAACGATCCCCGACGCTTGATCCGCAATGATTTTCACAAATCCTGGCTCTTCTTTCAGCGCCAAAGCTCTGCCATTAATACTAAAGGAGGACTTGCCCACGATAACCGGGATGCCTTGCTCCTTGCATGCTGTCTCTGTCAGACCAACGCTGGCCAATTCAGGTTCGGAAAATACAACAAGCGGAATGGCTCTGTAATCCACGATAGAAGGTTTGCTGGCGATAGCTTCTGCCGCGACTTTAGCTTCGTAAGAAGCTTTATGGGCCAGAGCCGGACCTTCCGTAATATCACCGATCGCAAATATATGCGGAACTGCCGTTCTGCACTGAGCGTCCGTTTCGATCAGCCCCCTGCCCGTTGTCTGCAAGCCGATGTTCTCGAGCCCTAATCCGCCGTCCGTATTCGGTCTTCTTCCGACAGTGACCAGCGCATATTCTGCTCTAACAGTACGCTGCTCATCTTGACACATATAGCGGAGCGTCAGCCCGTCCGCATCCTGTTCTGCATGGACGGCTATAGCCTCCGTAATGATAGTTACACCGTCTTCTTTTAACTGCCGTACAACCGGAGCCACAAGGTCCGCCTCAAATCCGGGCAGCACCTGTCCTCCTCCCTCCAGAATCGTAACTTTTGTTCCGAATTTGGCATACATTTGCCCCAGTTCAACGCCGATATAACCGCCGCCGATTACGACCAGGGTCGATGGAATTTGTGAAAGGGACAACGCTTCCGTGGAAGACATAATACGTCCGCCGTAGGGCAAAGCCGCAAGCTCAATTGGACGAGAACCGGTTGCTAAGATGGCGTGTTTAAAAGAAATCCTTTGTTCGGCTCCCGCTTGATGAATGGAAGCGGTGTGCTCGTCGATTAAGCGGGCCTCTCCTTCAAGAACCGATACTCCGGCCGTCTTTAACAAATATTGAACTCCACCGGCTTGCTTGTTCACGACGGCTTGTTTGAAGGCCTGAGCATCCTCAAAGGAAGCAGCAGCAGCAACTGCCTGATTCCATTGCTTACGCTGCTTGAAGCGATGCGCTTCCCCAATCAACGCTTTGGAAGGAATGCAGCCTATGTTGGTGCACACTCCACCGATCCGGCCGCGCTCAACGACAGCCGTTGTCATTCCAAGCTGTGCTGACCGAAGCGCCGCCACATAACCTCCTGGACCCGATCCTATTACCAGGGTGTCTACCGATTTAAGGTCATTCATAACTTTGCACCTCCGAAATAAAATATGATGAACGTAATATATTATAATCATCATATTTTAGAACAGTCAATATTCTCTGCTCATTTGCCGCAAAACCTAACGATTGGACCGAGTGAAATTGACAGGTTTTATTATGATACCTATAATATTTTAAAATGCGTATTTTGCCAGTAGGAGTGATTGCTTTGCCTTATCCGGAAGGTCACAAATTAAAGGTTCGCGGCCGTATTATTGAAAGTGCAGCCAAAGCAATTCGAGCCAGCGGAGTACAGGGCATCAGCGTTCCCTTTATTATGAAAGGTGCCGGTCTGACGCACGGGGGGTTCTATTCACATTTTGACAATAAAGAGCAATTGGTCGCTGAAACTTGCCGCTTTGCGATCAGCGAGACCATTGCCCTGCTGCAGAAGGCGGCGGACCAGGAAAAGGAAGCGCCCAAAATCCACGCGGTCATTCATTTTTATTTGAGTCCGCAGCATCGCGACCAAATCGATGTGGGCTGCATTCTTCCCGCCCTTTCCGCTGAAGTATCCCGAATGTCCGAAGAGGTGCGCCAAGTCTTTACCGAGGAGCTGCAGCGTATGATTGATTTTATCTCCGACCTGGCAGAAGTCGATCCAATGACAGGCCAAGCTTTGCTGAGCCTTATGGTTGGCACGATTGTACTGGCGCGTTCCGTTAGTGATGCCGAGCTGAGTGACAGTCTATTATCGACAGGAAGGCAGCATGCCAAAGATCTTATCAAGACAAGCGCACAGAGCTAAATTGAGCTTGAGATGGTCACAGCATTTTTGTCCTCAGACCAACCAATATGATTTTTTCAAGCCCCGTTATTTGGGGCTTTTTTGCTCCTCGTTGGTGTTTTCAACCGCAGAGATTTATTTTTATTGCATTTACAACATAATTCATCCCATAATTTGAATAACGATCATTGAATACATCATGAAAGGGACGAAAACGATTGAAAACCCAAAGAATTAATCTGCCTGAAGAGTTAGAGGCTGCATTTGCTATCCGGAGGAACGTATTTGTTGAGGAACAGGGCGTGCCGCTGCATGATGAATTCGATGAGTTTGATACTTTGGGTGGACCATGTGAGCACATCATCGCCTATTATGATGAGCAGCCCGTAGGAACGGGGCGGGTACGAATTCACGAAGGATCCGGAAAGCTGGAGCGGATTTGCATCCTGCAGCCTTACCGCAAATTTGGAATCGGGAGAAGGATCATTGCATCGTTAGAAGAAATCGCTAAAGACAAAGGGGTACAGCAGGTTAAATTGCACGGGCAAAGTCAGGCGGAAGGGTTCTATAAGAAACTTGGGTATCAAACTTCTTCGGAGGAATTTATGGAAGATGGCATACCTCATATCCTCATGGTCAAACAACTGACAAATCAACCTAAATAACGAATAAGGGAGGGATGTATGATACATACGAGGCCCTCCCCAGGTTATTTTTAACAGATGCATTATAAGCAGCTGCTCCATTAACTTCATGGACTACTCATGCAATCAGCTGCGGCTTCGGGTCACGTCCATCGCCATTTCCTGCGCTTTCAAACACAATTCCGCCGCCATAAACGCATGCTCCTGCGTCATGGCATTTTCGGTCCGGTTCAGACAGTCAAGAATGAGTTCTCCAAAGAACGGATATCCAACCTGTCCGTCAACATGAAAATGATATTCACCTTCCTGATTGACCAGGTAGACATGATTGCCGGTCCGGTCGCGGGCGATATCGATATATTTTCTTAGCTCAATATAACCTTCGGTTCCCAGTATCAGGGTGCGTCCGTCTCCCCATGAACCTAAGCCGTCCGGCGTAAACCAGTCCACCCGGAAATATTGCGTGGCCCCGTTGTCCCCTAGCAGGGTGGCATCGCCAAAATCCTCAAGCTCCGGATATTCAGGGTTGTTGTAGTTTGCCACTTTGCTGTGCAGAACCTCCGCTTGTTTACAACCCGCATAAAAAAGAAACTGCTCGACCTGGTGGCTGCCAATATCGCATAGAATTCCTCCGTATTGCTTCTTTTGAAAAAACCACTCCGGCCGGGACGAAGCGTTTAACCGATGCGGTCCGAAGCCCGTCACCTGCAGCACCCGCCCGATCGCGCCCTGCTCAATGAGCTGCCCGGCATAAACCGCCGATTCGACATGCAGCCTTTCGCTGTAATAAACCATATACTTTCTTCCGGTTTCACGCACTTTGGCGCGGGCCGACTCCAGCTGCTCAAGCGTGGTAAAGGGAGCTTTATCCGTAAAATAATCTTTGCCTGCGTCCATCACCCGAAGCCCCAGCGCACAGCGTTCCGAAGTAATGGCTGCTCCTGCAACAAGCTGAACCTGCGGATCTGCCAAAATCTCTTCCTCGGAGGCTGCAATCGTTACTTGAGGATAGGTTCGTGCGAATGCTTCCGCTTTGGCCCGGTCACGGTCATAAACCCACTTTAATGTAGCTCCTGCCTCGATCAGTCCGTTGACCATTCCATAGATGTGCCCATGATCGAGCGCCACCGCGGCGATCACAAATTCACCCGGCTTGACCACCGGATTGGGTTTGCCTTTCGGGGCATAATTCATCCCGTCGTTCTTCTGCATCTCCTTCATCCCTTTCGCGTATAAGGTTCTCCATCCCGATGATTGGGGTTTACTGTTCGCCTGACGTTTGTCCGTTCGTTACGCCGCCGTAACGGCTTCCTGTCGTTATTTTCAGATCCGCAAAATTTTCAATGCTGCTGCCCTTTTCGTAAAAATGAGGTGCATTCTTCATCAGACCCTCCCGCGTATAAAAAGGATCGTCCTGCTGCAGGGGAAGCTTAACCTTTCCCCGGTGCTTGCGGATTTGTAAATACTCATAATAAGTTCCAGCGTATTCCGTCCGCTGACTCCGTCAATCAGTACCGGCGCGCCCGTCTCAATCGCATTCAGCACATTATCGATCTGCGCCGTATGGCCTTCGTACGGCAGATCCGGCAGCTCGCTGTAGTATTGCTGGATTCTCTCCTCGAGAGAGGGTTCCCGCTCCGGGAAGCCGTTCGGCAGTGACCTGGAAGCCGTGACCCGCCACGGCGCCGAGATCCGGGCATGCTCACCCTGGAAAATAAACTGCTGTTCTTCACCATGATGAACGACGGAGCTTGTAATTTGCCCTAAGCTGCCGTTCGGATATTTCAAAATCGCGATGGACAGATCCTCCACTTCAGCATTGTCATGCGCGACGTTGCTCATATAAGCCTGAAGCTCGCTGGGCTGACCCAGCATCCAGAGCAGGGCGTCGATATGATGAACCGCATGATTCAGCGTCGGACCGCCTCCCTCCTTCTCCCACGTGCCGCGCCACCATAGATCGTAATAGCAATGGCCCCGCCACCAGAACGAATCCACCTGGGCATGAAGAATTCTGCCGGCCAATCCGCTGTCCACAATGTGCTTCAGCTTCATAATCGGATTTCTGAAGCGATTTTGGGCAATGACGGATAATACTTTTCCGCTTTGTTCCGCAGCTTTGATCATGGCGTCGCATTCTTCAAGAGAGGAAGCCATGGGTTTTTCCACGATCACATGACTGCCTGCACTCAGGAAATCAATAGTAACAGGCGCATGAACAAACGGAGGCATACAAACGGAAACCAGGTCGATCTCCTGATCAAGCAGTTCCTTGTAATCCTTGACGATGACAGCGTCCAAACCGTATTGATCCCGCTTGCTTTCGGCTTTCTCGGGATAAAGATCGCATAACGCGACAATTTGACAGCGGTCCTTCAACTTCAGATAACCTTCGATATGAGCGGACGAAATCGCCCCGGTCCCTATAATCGCAACCTTGATCATCCATTTAACCTCCTAGCTTTCTTCATTGGTATATAAGGATATTAACTGAAGCTGCGAGAACATTGTGCTTCGCTGTGGGGGAAAAAATAACACTGGGTTGCGGTTCTGCGATAGAATAGATTCGGAAGCGAGTACATACGGGGAAGAAGGAGGCAGCGGCCATGTCTTTTGTAGCGGGTAACTATAGCGAGGTGCCCCTGCATTTTGCCTATAAACGAAAAAGCGTCAACTATGAGCATAAAGAAACCTTCCATTCCCACCTCGGGGTGGAAATATTGTTGATCCATCAAGGGAAAGGGACGATGATCGTCAATAACAACCGCTACCCCATCAAACCGGGCATGCTCTGCATTTTTCAGCCTTATCAGCTTCATCATCTCAAGCTCGAATACGACGAAGGCCAATGCTTCGAACGTTCCCTTGTGACCTTTGAACCGACGATGTTTGAGTCTTATTTTGAAAAATGGCCTTCGCTTCATACCTTTTATCGATTCATGTATTTAGGTGAACTTCCTGTTCCGTGCTTGTATGACACCAGCGATGAACTTCACATCCTGGACGCTGTCTACAAAAGCTTGGATGATCAATTACCCGCGCTTTCAGAGGCAGAAAGATATGAGGAATTTTCTTTATTTCTCGTTATGCTGTACCGTTCGATTAGACACGTATGGGATCAGCGGACCGAAGCCGGGCCGCCCAAACCGGCCCTTCGCCAAAATCATCAGGTGGAGCACATATTGACATGGATCGAGGCCAACTATACGTTACCGTTTCGGCTGGACGACATGGCCAAGTCGCTTCATTTATCTCCCTATCATGTATCGCATCTCTTCAAAGAGGCGACAGGCATCAGCATCTCCGAATACATCATGGCCCGCCGGGTCCATCAATCCGTTCTGCTGTTAACGACCACGAAAAAACCAATCTTGCTCATTGCTGAGGAGATTGGCTTGGCGAACAGCTCTTATTTTTGTAAATTGTTCAAACAGCGTATGGGCACTACGCCCCACCAGTATCGGAAGAAGTGGGCCAGGACTTAATATCAAAAAGACAAAACAAAAAACCCTTGATTCCCAAGGGTTTTCTTCTATGGAGCCTAGGGGGATCGAACCCCTGACCTCATCGCTGCCAGCGATGCGCTCTCCCAGCTGAGCTAAGGCCCCTTATCATTTTCTACTGATTTATTATGTATCAGCGACTCTTATAATTTATCAAAGATTTATGCATGTGTCAACAAAAAAATTCAAAAAAGATTTTGGAGCTCATGCAAGTGTTCAGCCTTATGCTCTCATGACATGACCACCGCCAAAAGCAAAAGAGACCCTGGAAGGCCCTTTTGCTCTTTAAGATGGTTGCCGGACCGGCAAAGCAGCATGCTCCCTTACGGTTAGTCCTCCACCGTATTTTTGGACAGCAGCCCCTTCAGCTCTTTCATGAACATGTTGATATCTTTAAATTGGCGGTAAACCGACGCAAAACGGACATAAGCCACCTCGTCCACGGGATACAACTGCTCCATCACCAGCTCGCCGATCTGGCGGCTCTCCACCTCCGCCACGGCGGTGTTGCGCAGCGACTTCTCCACCTCAGAGACAATCATGTCGAGCTGCTCCACAGATACCGGGCGCTTCTCGCAGGCGCGAATCAGGCCGCGGAGGATTTTATCCCGGCTGAACTCTTCCCTGCTTCCATCCTTCTTGATGACCATCAGCGGCGTTTCCTCCACCATCTCAAACGTTGTAAAGCGCCGGCTGCACTTCTCGCACTCACGCCTGCGGCGGATCGATTTATTTTCGTTAGCGGGCCGTGAGTCCAGCACTTTCGTGCCGGCATAATCACAGTACGGACATTTCATGGTAAACTCCCTTCCTTTGCAAATCACGGTGTATATAGAACAAAATCACGAACATTCACAGGGTCCGAATATCGCGAACCCTTATCCCGTCAGGGATTAGCTTGCCGCCTCGCCGAAATGTATTAAATTTCCAACAAAAACTTTTCAAAAAGAGTAATGAACTTTTGAGCTTCGAGACATAATACATTTACAAACAGCGAGGAGGTGAACAACAATGGCTTCCAACAACAACAGCTCCAACAACCTGGTAGTACCTAAAGCTACCGCAGCCCTGAACCAATTGAAATATGAAGTCGCTCAAGAACTGGGTATCAGCATCCCACAAGACGGATACCAAGGCAACATGACTGCATATGAGAACGGTTCGATCGGGGGACTTATCACTAAACGTTTGGTGACCCTGGCTGAACAACAACTGGCTGGTCAATTCTAATTCGGTTTGATACCCGAAGAAGTGTTGGAGACGCTAACCTAGCTTCTCCAATGCTTCTTTTGTTATGTTTAGCGACAGAACAGTACTCCCTTTAAAACTCGCTGTATATCCGCGTGTACTGATTGTAGTAATAAATGACCCGCTGGACGTAGTGCCGGGTTTCCCCGATGGGAATATTTTTGACCGAGTCGTAGGTGCCGTCCCATACGCCCCTTTTCAGCCAACCGTCCACTTTACCAGGCCCCGCGTTGTATGCGGCGATCACGGCAATCCGGTTTCCTTTAAACTGCTCCGACAGCGTTTTGAGATACCAGGTGCCGATTTCGATGCTGGCCTCCGGCTCATGCTTAATATGGTCCAGCGTCACCTCGGGAAGCTTGGCCTTTTCCATCGCCCAATTGGCCGTATCCGGCATTAACTGCATCAAGCCGAGAGCCCCCTTCTTGGACTCCTTGCCCAGCTTGTAATTGGATTCCACCCGGATAATCGAAGCCACCAGGAACGGGTCGACGTCATAACGCTCAGCCTGCTCACGAATATTCTCTTTATAATGAATCGGGTAAAACCACGACATCCAGTTCGTATTAAAAAACAGGATGACGACAAATCCTAAAAACAACAGAAGAAGCACTCTTTTTTTGCGTAAAAACTTCATAGCAGGCCCTTCCGGTTCCAAAATTCATCCACTTGGCGCTCCGTCTCGGAAGGTTGTCCACTGTTGTCGATCACAACGTCGGCCCGCTTCTTCTTCTCTTCGATATCCATTTGGGAACGAATCCGCGCGACCGCTTCGTCCTTCGTCAGCCGGTTTCTCTCCATCAGGCGTTCCACCTGTACCTCAAACGGGGCATAGACCAGCAGGACCTGCTCAAACATCGCTTCCAGACCCGATTCAAACAGAAGCGGGATGTCCACCACCACCAGGCGGTCCGGGTGCTCCCGTTCAAAGGTCTGCATCTGCTCCCGGATCTCCTGACGGATCGCAGGATGCGTAATATCGTTCAGAGCTTTGCGCTCGCCTGGATCGTGAAACACGATATCCCCCAGGCGTCTGCGGTCCAGCGTTCCGTCCGGAAGGAGGATGACTTGTCCAAAATGCTCGACGGCCGCAGCCAAAACCGGATGACCCGGGAGCATGACTTCCCGGGCAATGACGTCGGCGTCAACAAGCAGCGCCCCCTTGCTGACTAAGAGGGCGGATACGGTACTTTTTCCTGTCGCTATTCCTCCGGTTAACCCGATGTTCATATCCTTAACTCACCTCATAACAGCTTCATTATTCCCATTACAATTAATAATATTGCCGGCAGCACCGTAAACCGGCGCATCCACGTTCGGGACGCAAAGCGCAGTCCCGTCTTCATTCCGACGACCAAAAAGGTGCCGCTGAAGAGAGCGATCACGACGGCGGTCAGCAGCGGCGAAAATCCGAGCAATGCCGCGCCTAGACCCGCGCCGAACGCATCAAGGGATAAGGCGATACCAAGCCACATAGCCTCCCATCCGGAGATGCTGCCCGACTTATCCATATCCGCGGAAGATGGCGTCCGCAAAATGCGGATCACGACGCCCAGCTTCCGGATTTCCAGTGAAAACACCGTTTGTTCAGGTGCTTCATGCTGGGCAGGGTCCAGTGTACCTTCTCCGCCGGAGCTTTGCAAGCCATGCCCCCCTATCCCGCTGGTTTGGGCGTCTTTAGCCTGCTTGGCGACATCTGCGTCTTTGGCTTCCAAGACTTCTTTGCTTTCCCCGCTTTTCTCCTTCTGGATCCACATCTGTACCAGCGACCACGAGCCCATAATGATCAGGATGACCGCTCCAATGATGGAGGCGATCGAAGGGGATACGAATTGGGCCAGCAGCACGCCCACCTGCATGGACACATAGATGATGACCCCGGAGCATAAAGAAATAATCGCTATCGATAACGGCGAAATCCTCATTTGACGAAGGCCGTATGTAATGCCGACACCAAAACTGTCCAAACTTAATGCTAACGCAAGCAGCAGCAGTGCAAGAACATGACTGAGCACCCCGTTCCCTCCCTGTGACAGAAGCGGTGCCCCGAAAAAGCCTGCAGTATGGATCAGGCATTCGGAAGCCCCGCTTCATAAGATATCTCTACCTCAGTATATGGAGGGTACAAAAAAGGGGTGCACGCCCAGTTCGAATTGTTACGATTTCAGGGTTTGGCAGGACGGGCAGAAATGGGTTCCGCGCCCGCCCACGACCGTCTTCTCCACGGCGGTGCCGCAATTTACGCACGGCTGGCTCTGCCGGCCGTAAATCTTCAGCTGGTGCTGGAACATGCCCATCTCACCTTGTCCATTGACATAAGACTTGATGGAAGATCCCCCTACCTCAACCGACTCGGCAAGCGTGGCTACGATCGCCTGATGGAGCGCTTCGAGCTGCCCATCCGTCAGCGTATCGGCCGGCTGCTCGGGGTGAATGCCCGCCCGAAACAGCGACTCATCCACATAAATATTCCCGATGCCGACGATATATGCCTGGTTGAGCAGGACAGCCTTGATTTTGGTCTTCTTCCCATTCAGCGTTTCTTTGAAACGTTCCAGCGTAAACGCCGGATCCAGCGGCTCCAATCCCAGCTTGGAGAGCGGGGGAAGCTGGAATTCCTCTCCGGGCTGGAACAAATGCATCGTTCCGAACTGCCGCACATCCTTGTACCGCAGCTCGGTGCCGTCGGTAAAGTGGAAAATGACATGCGTATGCTTTTCCACCGGATCACTGCTCTGGTATACCCCGTACCGTCCCTCCATCCGCAAATGGGAGACGAGCACGAGCCCGTCCAGCAGGATCCGCAAAAATTTGCCGCGCCGCTCCACACCTTCAATGGTGTGTCCGGCCAGCATCCACGCAAACTGATCTATATCATCGGGGCGCTGAATGATCCGCGCCAAGTTCACACTAACGCGGTCAATCACCTTGCCCTTCACGAGCTGATTGAGTGTTCTTTTGACTGTTTCGACTTCCGGCAATTCCGGCATGATGACTTCACCTCAACCTCTATTATAGCGTAAGACAACCCCACAAAGCGGCGCTTTTTCTTCGAAGCCTGCTCAAGTACCTCGCGGGGATCCCGTAAATCTGAATACGGGCGCTTACGGAGCCCTTTATTTCGCCTCGTACCAATTGACTCCGTAGCTCACTTCGGCTTTGAGCGGTACGGACAGGGCCAGCGCATGCTCCATCGTCTCCGGCACCAGTTTTTTCATAAGCTCCAGCTCGTCCTCAGGGACTTCGAATACCAATTCGTCATGCACCTGAAGCAGCATACGGCTCTTCAGCTTCTCTTTGGCCAGCGCCGCATCCATCTGAACCATAGCCAGCTTGATGATGTCGGCGGCGGTGCCTTGGATCGGCGTATTCATCGCCGTCCGCTCGGCGAAGGAACGCAGATTGAAGTTGCTCGCATTGATTTCCGGCAGATACCGTCTGCGCTCCAGCAGCGTGGTGACATAACCGTCGCGCTTGGCGTCTCTGACGATATCGTCCATATATTTGCGAACACCCTGGAAGGCGTCGAAGTATTGATCGATAAATTGGGCTGCTTCCTTCCGGGTAATGTTCAGGTTCTGGGACAAACCATAGTCGCTGATGCCGTACACGATACCGAAGTTAACCGCTTTGGCGGACCGGCGCATATTGGCGTCAACGTCTTCGGCTTTGACACCAAACACGTCCATGGCCGTCTTCGTATGGATGTCCATATCGTGCAGGAAGGCTTCCTTCAGGCCTTCATCCCCCGAGATATGGGCCAGCACCCGCAGCTCGATCTGAGAGTAGTCGGCGGCCAGAATGTACCAGCCCGGTTCGGATGGCACGAACACCTTGCGGATTTTCCGTCCTTCTTCCAGACGGATCGGAATGTTCTGCAGGTTCGGGAACTGGCTGCTGAGACGTCCTGTAGCCGCAATCGTCTGGCGGTAATACGTGTGCACTTTGCCCGTTTCCTCCGAAATTTCCTTCAGCAGGCCTTCCACATACGTCGACTGAAGCTTGGCGATGGTCCGGTACTGCAAAATCAGGCGTACGACATCGTGATACGGTGCCAGTTTCTCCAGCACTTCGGCGTCAGTAGAATAGCCGGTCTTGGTCTTTTTCACAACAGGCAGGCCCAGCTTGACGAACAGAATCTCTCCCAGCTGCTTCGGCGAGTTGAGGTTGAACTCGGTGCCTGCAATTTCATATATCTGCTCGACCAGCGACTTGATCTGGGACTCGAATTCCGTTCCGAGCGCCTTCAAATCGTCCTTGTTGACTGCGATGCCCTGCTTCTCCATGTCCGCCAGAATCCGCGACAGCGGCATCTCCAGGTCATGGAACAGAGAGCTCATCTCATTGTCCGCAAGCTCCTTCTCCTGAAGCGGAATGATCTCCAGCAGCGCGGCGCTCTTCCGGGCCAGATGCCCGCTCAGCACGTCCTGCTCCGGCACCTTGTATTTGGCGCCCTTGCCGAATACGTCCTCATCCGCCGCCAGCACCGGCAGCCCGTATTTGGAAGCAAGCGCGTTGACATTCTGGTTGGCTTCCGTCGGATCGAGCAAATACGCGGCCAGCTGCACGTCAAACGACGCCCCGGCAAACGCGATGCCCTTCCAGTGAAGCGCCAGATCCGTGCGGTGCAGGTCATATCCCCGTTTCGGAACATCCGGGTTCCCCAGCCACGTCCGCAGCGGCTCCGCCCAAGACTCGTTCATTCGCTCGAACGGAACGTAGTAATGCTTCGGCTCGGTGGAGAACATGACCCCGATCACGTCGGCGTGATGCGGGTTCTCCCCGCTGGTCTCGACATGAATAAGCTGCACGGCGTCCAATGCAGCGATCAGCTCGTCCGCATTTTCGCCGTCAACGACGGTGACCTCGATCTCCCGTTCGGCAGCCTTGGCCTGCTCCTCATCCGAGTGCGTGTTACCGTCCGCATGGAAGGACAACCGCTCCAGCAGCGATTTGAATTCCAGCTTGGCGAGGGCAGGGCCTGCCGTTTCTTCCTTCAAGCCCGGGAATACCATCTCGTTAAACGACTTGTCCAGCGGCACCTCGCGGTAAATGGTCGCCAGCTTCTTGCTGAGAACCGCGTCATCGGAATGGGTTTCGATCTTTTCCTTCATCTTCCCCTTCAGCTCGGCCGTATTGGCCAGCACTTCCTCGACCGATCCAAATTGGTGCAGCAGCTTGAGCGCCGTCTTCTCGCCGACGCCCGGAATTCCCGGAATGTTATCCGACGGGTCCCCCATGAGACCCTTCAGGTCAATGATTTGAAGCGGGGTCAGTCCGTACCGCTCCTTGATTTGCTCAGGTGCGTAGGTTTCGATTTCCGTTACCCCTTTGCGTGTCAGGCCCACCTGAACATGGTCCGAAGCCAGCTGCAGCATATCCTTGTCCCCGGTCACGACGAGAATTTGCTGCCCCTCCTCCTCGGCGATGCGGGAAACGGTCCCGATGATATCATCCGCCTCGTAACCGCTCAGCTCATATTGAGCGATGCCAAAGCTCTGCAGCAGCTCTTTGAGCAGCGGGAACTGTTCCGACAGCTCCGGCGGCGTCTTTTCCCTTCCGCCCTTGTATTCCTGGTAGCCTTCGTGGCGGAACGTCATTTTTCCGGCGTCAAACGCAACCATCATGTGCGTCGGCTTATGGTCTTCGATTAAACGCAGAAGCATATTCGTAAATCCGTACACAGCATTCGTATGCAGACCCTTGGTGTTCGTCAGCGGGGGCATTGCGAAAAATGCGCGGTAAATAATACTGTTTCCATCTATCAAAATCAGCTTGTTCATTGGGCACCTTCCCTTTATCAAACGTCCTTCATTTATGATACCATACACGCCCCTTTTCGAGAAAAAATTAGGCCGTTTTACCGCAAATCTCCTAAGCGTAATTTCTGTCAATTCCTTCACGGCAAAAAAGGAGCTTCCCGCCTGTGCGGGTCAGCTCCTTGATCTCATGTATGATGATGTTATTGATTCAAATCAGGACGCCGGCCGGTGACGAGATACACCGTGCTCTCCCCGATATTCGTGGCGTGATCGGCGATCCGCTCGATGTACCGGGCAACCAGTGTGAGCAGCATCGCTTGCGACAGCGTTTCGGGATTCGAGGCGATATAGCCGTACAATTCCGTGATGATCCGGCTGTAGAATTGGTCCACCTGATCGTCGTCCTTGGCCATTTTATAAGCAAGGTCGGTATTTTCGTCCAAATAAGACGTAATGGACTCCTCGATCATCACTTGCACCAGCTCAGCCATTTGCGGAATGTCGATCAGCGGCTTGATCAGCTCCTGCCCCTGCAGCCGCAGCGTCACCTTGGCAACATCAAGGGCAAGGTCTCCCATGCGCTCCAGATCGCTCGAAATTTTAAAGGCTACAAGAATTCTCCGCAAATCCTTGGCTACCGGCTGCTGGGTGACGATCAGGCGAGAGCCGATGTCCATGATCTCCTCTTCCATCGCGTTCAGCTTGGCGTCATCCTTGACGATTTGCTGTGCCTTCACCGCATCGAGCGTTTTCAGGCTGACAACCGCCTCTTCCAAAGCATGAACCACATGCGCGCCCATCTGGCGAAGCAATGTGCGCAGTACCTCTAAATCCTGATCCAACTCTTTTCTCCGAATCATCGCTGCCCTGTTCCCCCTAGGATATATTTAATGCTCATCTTGCTGCCGGTTACCCGAAACGCCCGGAAATATAATCTTCGGTACGGGAGTCCCTCGGGTTGGTAAACAACTCCTTGGTATCGTCGGCTTCGACGACTTCCCCGTTCAGGAAAAATACCGTGCGGCCGGAAATCCGGGCAGCTTGATGCATATTGTGAGTCACCATAACGATGGTATAGGTCTCCTTGAGCTCCTGCACCAATTCCTCAATCTTTAGCGTCGAAATCGGATCGAGCGCAGAGGTCGCCTCATCCATCAGAAGAATGTCCGGCTGAACCGCCAATGCTCTGGCAATGCACAAACGCTGCTGCTGTCCGCCCGAGAGGCTGAGAGCCGAACGCTTCAAGTAATCCTTAACCTCTTCCCACAGCGCGGCCTGGCGCAGGCTCTGCTCCACAATTTCGTCGAGGACCTTCTTATCGCGTGTGCCGTGCAGACGAGGGCCGTAGGCAATATTGTCGTAAATCGATTTGGGGAACGGATTCGGCTGCTGGAACACCATGCCCACCTGCTTGCGAAGAGCTTCCACGTGCACGTCATTGCCGTAAATATCTTTGCCGCCGATCTTGACGGAGCCTTCGATATGCGTGCCTGTGATCATGTCATTCATCCGGTTCAGCGTCCGCAGCAGGGTCGACTTGCCGCATCCGGAAGGGCCGATAAAGGCAGTGATCGTTTTCTCGGGAATGTCCAGGTCTATATTTTTAAGCGCATGAAACTGCTCGTAGTACAAATTCAACTGCTCAATATCGATAATATCTTCCATTTACAATCGCTTCTCCTTTTTTCAAAAAGGGTCTATGAAGTTCAATTCATCTATATGGCACCTATCTATAGTAATGCCGTTATGTAAATGCTGTGTCCCACAATTGTAAACGCAGTGTAAAATGTGTAAACTAGCAGATCCAATATTAAGCAAAAGAACTTCCCTTTTCCAGTTCCTGTCTGATGACGGCGGCCCGTATGGCCGTATCTCCCGCCAACCGGTTCACGGTTTCACCGGTCCCCGCCACGTGCTCGACCGCCTTTTCCAGCTCACCGAACATCCGGCTTCCTTCACCTAGCAGCTCCGCGCTGGCCGTGATCTCGCCCACTCCGGCCGTAGTTAAAGCCCCCGTTTCCTTCGCCAGCCGGCTGATGCTTCCGAGCAGTCCGGAAATATCCGCCGCCAGCTGCCGGGTCTGTCCTGCGAGCGATCTGACTTCAGCAGCGACGACCTGAAAGCCGCGTCCGTGCTCACCGGCATGCGCCGCCTCGATCGATGCGTTCATGGCCAGCAGATTGCTTTTATCCGCCAGCTCCGAAATGGTCCGGGTTAATGCCGAGATCGTGTCGACATCCTGGATAAGCCGGGCCACCTGCTGCTGATTCTCGTTCATCCGTTCCACCACATTAGAATAGGACTGACTGACCTCATCCAGTTTGCTGCGTCCGTTCAGCGACCATTCTTTCATCTGGCGGCATTCTATCAGCGTGGCGTTCGCCGCCTCCGCTACCTGCTGCAGCGATTCCTCCATCCCGGTGACATGCCTGAAGCTCTCCGCTACCGTCTGCTTGCGCCGCTGCTCAGCCCCCGTCTGAAGCAGGCCCGACATGATCATCAAATCCAGGACCGTCAATACGCCTGCCAGTTGCCCGTGATCCGTCAAAATGACGCAGTCATAAAATTGGGATTCGGGGCGGTCCAGCGCCTGCTGGATCAGCAGTCCGGGATCGGCTCCAATGTCGGCGATCAGGGGCTGCATATCCGCAAATTTCTCTACAGGACGGCCAAAGTACAAATCGGCGCCGAACCGGCCGGTCAGCTTCCGGTAAAAGGTGTCCCGCATGACCAGCCCAAACGGCTCGCCCTCTTTCCCTCCGATGACCACGCAGGGAAGATCCGGCTGCTCCTTGATCAGCTCCAGAACTTCACGGCAGCTCGTCTGAGCGTCCAGCAGCGGAACCATCCGGCAGTATTCCGCCGGCGTGGGGCGATCCCCGGAATCCCCTACCTCTAGCGTGCTGGCTTCAGTATGGCCTTGCGCGGAAGCGTTACCTTCTTGAGCTGGGTTTCCATTTGCACGAATGCTTTGTTCCAGATCGGCGTACAGTGTGGACAATATGGCCCTCCCCCTCTTCGGCTCTCTAGTCTTTAGCCGCATCATACCTCCCGAGCGTTAAGAGAATATGCGGACAATGTAAATTGTATGTAAACCTATGATCAAAGAACTAGTTCCTTAGGTCTAATGCATGCAAAAAAAGAAGCTCTCTCCTTATTCCACAGGATGAGAGCTTCTTTTTTTATTGACGACCAGCTTATAGCCAACGCCGCGGATGGAATCGATATGAACGGATTCGGGGTCGAGTTCCAGCTTCTTGCGCAGGGAGCTGACATGCACATCCACCGTCCGCTGACCCCCGATGTAATCAAAGCCCCACACCGCGTTCATCAAATCATCCCGGGTCAGGACAACGCCGGGTTTGCGGGCGAGGTACAGCAGCACTTCAAATTCCTTCGGCCGCAGATTAATGCTGGTACTGCCCAGCATCACCTCGTATTTCTCCGGATAAATCTCCAGCTGTCCGAGCGTGATGGCCGAGGTAGGCGATTCCGGAACGGCCGCCGCTTCCTCTCCGGGACCGGACACTCTGCGAAGCACGGTGCTTACGCGCGCCAGCAGCTCCGAAACCCCGAACGGTTTTGTAATGTAGTCGTCGGCACCCAGCTTAAGGCCTTGCACGACCTCTTCCTCCGCGTTTTTGGCCGTCAAAATAATCACCGGCGTCTCCATTCCCTTGCTGCGGAGTTTGCTCAAAATGTCAAATCCATTCATTCCCGGCAGCATCAAATCCAAAATAATGAGGTCGTAAGGCTCATGGGCGGCCCGCTCGTACCCGGACGTGCCGTGGTCTTCAATCGTGACATCGTAGCCTTCCTGCGTCAAGTTGTACGAAAGCAATCTGGCGAGCGTGGGCTCATCCTCGATTACCAACAATCGTTGAGTCATATTCACCGGTCCCCCTGTTTCTTGTATCAAATGAATGAATGCTGACAAGCAACATCTTATCACCTGATTGTTAACGCTGTGTAAAAGAATACATGATGTTTACCTTTTTCGAAAAGATAAGCCTATTGTCTCTAACGAAAAGGGGGGATATTCCATTTCCCCCGTTTACACACCGTCCTGCTCCTGAAGCATCGGAAGCTTAACGGTAAACGTGGTGCCAATGCCGAGCTCGCTTTCCACGGAAATCGCTCCGTGATGGAGTTCAACCAGATGCTTCACGATCGAAAGCCCCAGCCCGGTTCCTCCCGAGCTTCTCGATCTTGCCTTATCCACCCGGTAAAAGCGTTCGAAGATCCGCGGCAGGTCCTTCTTCGGAATGCCGATGCCGGTATCGGAAACGGCGAATACGACTTGTTCGTTCCCGTCGGCGTCCTGCTGATCGCGTACGGACAGCTCGACTCTGCCGCCATCCTGGGTATAGCTGATCGCGTTCGAGAGCAGATTGATAAAAATCTGCCGCAGCTTGTCCTCATCCGCTTCGATAAACAATTCATCCGGAATGTCCGTCTGCAGCGTGATCCGTTTTTTCCTGGCGACCGTGCCGAGCGTCTCCATCATCGTCCCAAAAAACGTGGACACGTCGACGGGAGCGTAATCCATCGGCGACTGCTTGGATTCGATTTTGGACAAATCCAAAATATCGCTGATCAGACGGTTCAGCCGCTCGCTTTCATCGAAAATGATCTGTAAAAACGACTTGGCCGTTTTCTCGTCATGGACGCCGCCATTCAGCAGGGTTTCGGCAAAGCCCTTGACCGCTGCCACCGGCGTCTTGAGCTCATGGGACACATTGGCCACAAATTCGCTGCGCATATTCTCCAGCCTGCGGATCGCCGTAACGTCCTGCAGCAGAAATAGCATGCCGCTGAACTCTTTGCCGCTCTGCTCCCGGAACATCGGGACCCCGTCCATGCGGAGGATCGTTTCCTGCGGAATGTAGACCTTCCGCTCTTCGTGGATTTCGATGCGCTCGGAGATCCCTTCCTTGATCAGCTTCGTCAGTTCGTAGTACTGCTTCAGCTCATCATAAGAGCGGCCGGTAATGTGTTGGGCATTCACGCTCAGCATATTCTCGGCAGCCGGATTCACCAGCGCGATCTTCCCTTCGGCATCCACAAGCAGAATGCCTCCGGTCATATTGTCGAGCACGCTCTGCAGCAGATCCTCATTGTCCTGGATCGTTTTCAGCTGTGTCTGCAGGCTGTCGGCCATCCCGTTGATCGCGTTGCCCAGAAGGCCGATTTCGTCCTTTCTGCGCAGATCCACGCGGGCGTCGTAATCCTGCTGCGAAATGCGTCTGGCCACCCGGGTGATCTTCTCCAGCGGCGACGTCATCCCGGATGCGATGCGGTAGCTGATCAAGGCAGCCGCGGCAAACAGGATCACTAGGCCGACGGCCATGACCATCCAGCCGTTCCGGACACCCTCATCGACGGATTTCAGGCTGACCGACAGCCGGATGAAGCCGTCGAAATTCGCGCCGGAAGTCACCGGCACCGCCACATACAGCATATTCTGACGGAGCGTATCACTGTAACGGATGGCGTGCCCCACGCCTTCTTTCGAAGCCGTTACAACCTCCTCCCGCCTGCTGTGGTTGTCCATTTCCAGCGGATTGCTCTCCGAATCACCGACCACGGTGCCATCCCTTTTAATAAAGGTCACCCGCGCTTCCGTCAGCTTGCCGAGCTTCCCGGCTTCGCCGGTATAATAGCTGACCGCATCCGCCTCCTGCATCGGTATGAAGTCAAACGTGGTGCTGAGCAGCTTTATTTCGCGGACCATATTCTCTTCAAGTCCTGTAATATGCGATTTCTTGAACACCTGGGCCATCGTGATGCCTGCCCCGAGCATGGATACGCCGATCATCACCATAAGAATCAGCGTCAATCTGATCCGAAAAGGTTTCATGGGTCCCTTCCTTTATCCTCAAGTTTCCTCTTTTTCTATTCCTAATCCTAACGTGAATCCGGCCCTTTGACCAGTGGAAAATGGACAGCCCTGTTCCGGGGTGCCTCTTCCCGGATATAATAGGATTATCCAGATAGGATGAACAAAAGAAATGAAATTATAGGCCTCTGCTGGGCCTTTACAACAGGAAGTCTAATGCAAATCTTGAGTTCAATCTATCCAGCTTCGAAAGGAGAACCGAACGTTGAACTATCATTTTTCCGCGTACATGTACCGTCTGCAGTATATCCAGCGCTGGAGCCTGATGCGCAGCACCTCGCCGGAAAACGTGGCGGAGCACTCGTATCACGTCGCTCTGCTCGCACATATGCTCTGCCATATCGGCAACGTCTTCTTCGGGCGCCGGCTCAACGCGGACCGTGCCGCGTCCCTCGCCTTGTTTCACGACGCGGCGGAGGTGTTCACCGGCGACATCGCCACGCCGGTGAAGCATAACAACCCGCGGCTCCTCGGAAGCTTTCGCGAAATGGAGCAGATCGCCGCGGAGCGCCTCGCCGGCATGGTACCTCCGGAGCTGCAGGCGGTTTACGGCCCCCTCCTTCATCCGGATAAGGTGGATGAACAGGAGTCCGAGCTGCTGCTCTATGTCAAAGCCGCCGACCGGCTGGACGCGTACCTGAAGTGCACGCGCGAGGTTGCCGCAGGCAACCGGGAATTCGCCGCCGCCAAGGAGCAGACACTGGCGAAGATCCGCCAGATGAAGCTCGCCGAGGCGGATTATTTCCTGGAAAATATGGCGCCGAGCTTCGAAATGTCGCTGGATGAGCTGTCCGCCGACGATGAAGTCGGCAGTAATCCAGCTGACACTGCCGACGCTGGAAATCACGGTAGCAATCCGGAATGAAGCAGCCCTCTGACGCCACCACCAAAAAAGGTTGTACCCGGGTTCCTTCTTCCGGGTACAACCTTTTATTCAAGGGATGCTTGAAGTCCATCCCTATGGATAACAACCGATCCAAATATGGGCTGCGGCTGCCAGACGTTACAAGGCATCGCTGCCCTTTTTTAACGTTCCGCTCGGCTTAGCCGTTTACGACTTCGCCGCCGTTCACGTGGATCACCTGTCCGCTGACATAGGACGAGTCATCCGACGCCAGATAGACATAGGCCGGCGCCAGCTCTTCCGGCTGACCCGGACGCTTCATCGGCTGCGATGCGCCAAACTGGCTCACCTGCTGGGCGTCGAACGTGGACGGAATGAGCGGGGTCCAGATCGGCCCCGGAGCGACCGCGTTCACGCGGATGCCCTTCTCCACCACGTTCATGGACAGCGCGCGCGTGAAGCTGACGATTGCGCCCTTCGTCGAGGAGTAATCGATCAGCGTCGGGTTGCCTTTATAGGCCGTAATAGAGGCCGTGTTGACGATCGCGCTGCCATTCTTCAGATACGGCATCGCCATCTTGGTCATAAAGAACATGCCGAAAATGTTCGTACGGAACGTCTTTTCGAGCTGCTCCTTCGTAATGTCCTCAATTTTCTGCTGCGGATGCTGCTCCGCCGCGTTGTTGATTAGAATATCCAGTCCGCCCAGCTCCTGTACCGACTGGTTGACGGCGTTTTTGCAGAAGGACTCGTCTCCGATATCGCCAGGGATCAGCAGGCATTTGCGTCCTTCCTGCTCGATCTGGCGCTTCGTTTCTTCGGCGTCCCCATGCTCATTCAGGTATACGATCGCGATATCGGCACCTTCTTTGGCGAAAGCTACGGCCACCGCACGGCCGATTCCACTGTCGCCGCCGGTGATGATCGCCTTTTTGCCCTGCAGCTTGCCCGCGGCTTTGTAATCCTTGGGCTCGTATTTCGGTAGAGGGTTCATTTCCGATTCCGTCCCCGGCTGATGATTCTGATGCTGAGGAGGCAGAGTTTGTTTAGATTGCGATTGCGAATTTCCTGACATCATTCATTCTCCTTTCACGGATGGGTTTCATCGGTGCACATGCCATCACATTCCGTATTAGGATGGCATATGACGGATGGATTATTCTCTACCGTTGATACTTACCACATCGCTCCCGGAGTTAAACAGAAGAAGACCGCTCTCCATCAAGAAAAAGCAGCCCATGGATCATTATTGCAAAAAAAAGATGACCCCGCAATGCGGAGTCATCTGCAAACGATAGATACCTTCTAGCTTAAATAATGTGGTTGTAGACCATGAAGAAGGTCATGATCAACAGGCAGATCGCCAGCAGGGCGCTAAGCGTACGGATTTTTCCCATTTCTACGGAAATATCCCTTTTTTCCTGAATGCCCTTGATCGCCAGACGGAGCGGCTTGCCCATGATTCCGCTGATTGCGCCGAGCGCCAGCAGCAGGATGACAATAATGATCATCCACGGTACGGAATAGTCGCCTTGGCTCATCAGATAGCCGCCTGTCAGCAGCTGGATTACAAGGCCTACCTGAGCAAACGTATTGAGGCTGCGGATGGCTGCCGCGCTGCCTTCCTGAGCAGGGAGTGACAAACCGGCCACTTTACCTACAACGAATGGCAGAACCAGATAGAATCCGAGAGCCAGCGCTCCCAAAATATGTACGAAAAACATCACAGTGGTCATTCCATTTCCTCCCCGCGTGCTTGTGTTTCCATAACATTCATTATACTTATAAACCTTTGAAAAGAAAAGAAAACCTCCATGGTTGTCACACATTAGAGGTTTTCTTGTTCAAAGTTTGGACACGAATGGTCCCGCTTATACATTCACTACAGCGATGACATTGCGGACGGAATCGGCCGATTGATCCAGCGCCGCTTTTTCTTCGGCCGTCAGCTCCAGCTCGAATACTTTCTCGATGCCGCTGCCGCCTAGAATCGTCGGTACGCCTAGGAAAATGTCATGGTAGCCGTATTCGCCGTCAAGGCGCGCGATGACCGGAATAATTCGTTTCTTGTCCTTGAGGATGGCTTCCGCCATTTGCACCAATGAGGCCGCCGGGGCGTAATACGCACTGCCGTTGCCGAGCAGATTGACGATTTCGCCGCCGCCGACGCGGGTGCGCTGCACAATTTCCTGAATGCGCTCCGGCGATATCAGCGTGTCGATCGGAATACCGCCGACGCTGGAATACCGCACGAGAGGCACCATGTCGTCGCCATGTCCGCCAAGCACAAAGCCGCGCACATCCTCGACGGAGACGTTCAGCTCCTGCGCGATGAACGTGCAGTAGCGAGCCGTATCAAGGACGCCGGATTGGCCGATCACGCGGTTCTTAGGGAAACCGAGTGTCTTGTAAGCGACATGCGTCATGGCGTCCACCGGATTGCTCAAGATGATCACGATGGATTCCGGCGCGACGCGTTTTACGTTGTCGCAGACCGATTTAACGATGCCTGCATTGGTGTTCACGAGGTCGTCACGGCTCATGCCCGGCTTGCGGGCAACGCCGGCCGTAATGATCACGATGTCGGAGCCAGCCGCATCATCGTAATTCGAGGTACCGATGATCTGACTGTCAAAGCCTTGAACAGGACTCGCTTCCAGCATGTCCAGCGCCTTGCCCTTGGTTGGGTTCTCCAGTTGAGGAATATCCAGCAGCACCACGTTGCCAAGTTCCTTTTGCGCGAGCATCAGCGCCGTCGTGGCACCGGTAAAACCGGCACCCACAACGGTAATCTTTTTACGAGTCAAGGCCATGATCGGATCTCTCCCCTACATGTTTTTGATAACTTCGTCAGCAAACTCGGAGCATTTGACTTCCGTCGCGCCTTCCATCAGACGGGCGAAATCGTAAGTTACCGTCTTATTGTTAATCGACGTTTCCATGCCTTTGTAGATCAGATCAGCCGCTTCCTTCCATCCCAGGTGCTCAAGCAGCATAACGCCGGACAGGATGACCGAACCCGGGTTCACAACGTCTTTGTCCGCATATTTCGGAGCTGTTCCGTGCGTTGCTTCAAAGATCGCGTGTCCTGTCACATAGTTGATGTTCGCTCCTGGAGCGATACCAATACCGCCGATTTGGGCAGCAAGGGCGTCGGACAGATAGTCACCGTTCAGGTTCAGGGTTGCAATCACGTCGAAGTCCGTCGGACGAGTCAGCACCTGCTGGAGAGCGATGTCGGCAATCGCATCCTTGATGATGATTTTGCCTTCGGCTTCAGCGGCTTTTTGGGCGGCATTCGCAGCGTCTACGCCGTCTTTTTCCTTGATGACGTCATATTGCGCCCAAGTGAACACTTTATCGCCAAACTCCTGTTCAGCCACTTCGTAACCCCAGTTTTTGAAGGCGCCTTCGGTGAATTTCATGATGTTGCCTTTGTGAACGAGCGTCACGCTCTTACGGCCATGCTTGATGGCGTATTCTACTGCAGCGCGAACGAGGCGCTTGGAGCCTTCGGAAGATACCGGCTTGATTCCGATACCGGAAGTTTCAGGGAAACGGATTTTGTTAACGCCCATTTCTTCCTGGAGGAATTTGATGACCTTCTTCACTTCCTCCGAGCCTTCCTTGTACTCGATACCTGCATAGATGTCTTCCGTATTCTCGCGGAAGATGACCATGTCGACCAGCTCAGGGTGCTTAACCGGAGATGGCACGCCGTTGAAGTAGCGCACAGGACGCAGGCAGACGTACAGATCGAGCTCTTGGCGCAGGGCTACGTTCAGGGAGCGGATACCGCCGCCGATCGGCGTAGTCAAAGGTCCCTTGATTGCTACAATGTACTCGCGGATAGCTTCGAGTGTATCGTTCGGCAGCCACTCCCCGTATGTATTGTAGGCTTTTTCACCGGCAAATACTTCATACCAGGCGATTTTTTTCTCGCCGTTGTAAGCTTTCTCAACAGCCGCATCCAGAACACGCTTGGAAGCTCTCCAAATGTCGCGGCCGGTGCCGTCGCCTTCGATGAACGGAATAACTGGATTGTTCGGAACCTGCAGCTTGCCGTTCGTTATTTCAATCTTTTCACCTTCGGTAGGGAGTGCAAATTTCTCGAGTTTCATGAATAAATTCCTCCTTATAGTTTTCGTCGGGCATCAGATTTCTGCCGGGACAAGCACAAAGCCAGAGGGAACCGCCCGTGCCCGGGTTGATCGTTCACGGTGTTCCCCCTTTTTCTATTATACCTTAAGAACGCTGCTCAATCGGAACATATTTTTGATCCGTTTGGCCGACATATTCGGCACGCGGACGGATGATGCGGTTGTTTTCATATTGTTCCAGAATGTGCGCCGTCCATCCCGACACGCGGCTGATCGCAAAGATCGGCGTGAAGAGCTCCTGCTCGATGCCAAGCTGAGTATATACGGAAGCGGAGTAGAAGTCCACATTCGGCTTCAGTCCCTTCTGGCCGGTCACGATGTCCTCCACTTTGACGGACATTTCGTACAGGCTTGTATCCCCTTTCATTTCACCCAGTTCGCGGGACATCTTCTGCAGATGCTTGGCGCGGGGATCCCCGTTTTTGTATACGCGGTGGCCAAAACCCATAATTTTGTCTTTATTGTCGAGCTTCTCTTGAATGTAAGGCTCAACTTTGTCGATGCTTCCGATTTCGTTCAGCATCTTCATGACCGCTTCGTTGGCACCGCCGTGCAGTGGGCCTTTCAGAGCGCCGATCGCCGATGTAACGCCGGAGTAGATGTCCGAAAGCGTCGCCACCGTTACGCGCGCAGCAAACGTCGAAGCGTTCAGCTCATGGTCGGCATGCAGCACGAGCGCCTGGTCGAGAGCCTTCACCGAAGTCTCTTCAGGCGTGTCACCTCTGAGCATATACAGGAAGTTTTCGGCAACCGACAAGCCTGCTTTCGGTGCGACAGGCTCCTGGCCTTTGCGGAGGCGGGCCATGGCCGCAATAATCGTAGGGAGCTGCGCCTGGAGACGGATCGCCTTGCGCTCATTGGCTTCACGGCTCATATCGTCGGCTTCCGCATCGTACAGCGCCAAGGCCGATACGGCGGAACGGAGAGCTGCCATCGTGCTCATATCTTTAGGGTACAATTTCATTTGTTCGATCAAAGCATCCGGAATTGCAGCATAGTCGCTGAGTTCTTGCTGAAGACGACTCAATTCGTCCTGATTCGGCAGTTTTCCGAACCAGAGCAGGAAAGCCACTTCTTCGAAGCTCGCGTTCGCTGCCAGGTCATCAATGTTATAACCGCGGTATGTGAGCACACCGTCGACAATCGAGCTGATGGAAGAAGCTGCGGCAACAATTCCTTCCAGACCTTTGGTAGCTGTCATCGTACATCTCTCCTTCGTATAACGGAATTTTAACAACATGCATGAACCGTGAAAACAGTTACATTTTACTGAAAAGAAAAACGTCCATCGACGCAATCCACAGCAGACAGGCCGTGCCATAATGCCGTTAACGCGGAACCGGGCGGGCTGTACTCTCCTGTTCGGATCCCGCAAAACCGTTGTCCGCTACTCTACCTGACACCAATCGCCAAGTAATGGAACCATATATTATCATAAAGTATTTTGACGTCTATGTGAACAATTACACGGTGACAGAAAACATCAAATTGTTTTATCAGCCGAATAAACAATTTTTTATCGGGCATACGCTTCCTTCCGCTAACGGCGGTAAATCTTAATGTTTCCGTCTTTCATCTTCCGCTCGATCCACTTCAAAATGACATAGCGGTACAAGGGCCGAGTCAGCGGAAATACCATCGTAAACCCGATCAGGTCCGTTACAAAGCCAGGAAGGACAAGCAGCATCCCTCCGATAAACACGCATAAGCCATCCACCATGCTCCGGCCGGGAACCTGGCCCGAATTCATTTTGGCCCGCGAATCTTCCAGCACCTTGCGCCCCTCAAAGCGCATCATCAGCATGCCGATTCCGGAAGTGACGATGGTCAGCAGAAGCGTATTGGCCGCTCCTACCCGGGTAGCCACCCATTCGAAGCCGAATATTTCGACCACCGGAACGATAATGATCAGGGCCAGCAGCCATTTTCTGAACGCGGTCATGCTTCTCCTCCTGTAATCGACTTGGACAGGGCCGTATACAGCGCAGGCGAGTGCTTGTCGAGCCTTACGGGCTGCCAGTCCCGGTTCAGCCACACATGCTGCGTCGAACCCGTGACGAGCACTTCTCCAGGCAGTTCTTCGCCGATCTTATACCCGCTGCCGGCAAACGTCGCCTGCTCCTGTTCGGATCGTCTTCGGATTTCATAGATATAGTCAATCCGCAGTTTGGTGAACCGCGTCATTCTCGTAAAAATCGTAATCATGTCGTCATAGCGCGCCGGCTGCACAAACTTCATGTCAAGCTCCGTGACGGGCAGAAACAAGCCCTCATCCTCCATACTGCGGTAAGTAATGCCCAATTCGCGGATCATTTCGGTCCGGCCGATTTCAAACCAGTTTAAATAATTCGCATGGTAGACGACAGCCATTTTGTCGCTTTCCTGATAGCGTACCCGGAGTGACGTCGTAAACCAGCGGCTGAGCTGAATGCCGTTATCTTTTCCCATCCTCCACTGTTCCCTTTCTTGCTGTAATTAATGTCCTTCAATTTAGTATAACATAAGGGATGCCTGCTTCTGAAATTTGCCCGGTATCAGCAAAAAAGCCTGCCAGGAGTGAATCCTGACAGGCTTTTCTATGAAATGGATCTATCGGTAGGCCCGCGGCGGTCTGCGCCGCAGTCCTCTTATTCGTTTGGAATTTGGCTGACTTTCACCAGGTTCGTCGAACCGGATTGTCCCAGCGGAACCCCTGCAGTAATCACAACCAGATCGCCCGGTTTTACGAGACCGGACTCCAGGCCGCCCTTCAAGGAATTCTCGAACATTTCATCCGTCGATGTAGCAGTCTTGCCTGGGACCGGCGTAACGCCCCAAGTCAGAGCCAGACGGCGCAGCGTGCGCTCCTGCGTAGTCACTGCGATGATCGGAGCTTCCGGACGGTACTTGGATACCATGCGTGCCGTATGGCCGGATTCCGTTGAAGAAATGATCGCCTTAGCGTTCAGATCCAGTGCGGAAATCGCCACCGATTGGCTGATCGCTTCGGTAATTGTCGTTTCCTGGGCAATCCGCTGCTTCAGGAAAATTTCGCGGTAGTTCAGCGCGGATTCAGCCTTCTCGGCGATGCGGGACATCGTCAGAACGGATTCCACCGGATATTTACCGGCAGCCGTTTCCCCGGACAGCATGATTGCATCCGTGCCGTCGAAGATCGCGTTCGCTACGTCACTCGCTTCGGCGCGTGTCGGACGCGGGTTGCGCTGCATGGAATCCAGCATTTGCGTCGCCGTAATAACCGGTTTGCCGGCAACATTACATTTTTCGATCATGCGCTTTTGTACCAGCGGTACTTCTTCGGCCGGAATTTCCACGCCGAGGTCGCCACGGGCAACCATCAGACCGTCGGACGCTTCCAAAATTTCATCGAGGTTGTCCACGCCTTGCTGGTTCTCGATCTTGGAAATGATCTGGATGTGCTCTGCGTTGTGCTTGGCGAGCAGCTCGCGGATTTCTTGAACGTCACTTGCTTTGCGTACGAAGGAAGCTGCGATAAAATCGATGCCCTGTTCGATCCCGAATACGATATCGTTCGCGTCTTTCTCTGTGATGCCCGGCAGAGAAATCGCCACACCCGGTACGTTCACGCCTTTTTTGCTCTTGATCGTACCGCCATTGACAATACGGCATTTAATTTCAGTGCCCTCGACTTCCACAACCGTCAGGCCGATCAATCCGTCATCGATCAGGATCGTCGAACCCGGCTGCACATCACTAGGAAGATCTTTGTACGTGATCGAAATCCGGTCTTTGTCGCCCAGAATTTCTTCGGTCGTCAGCGTGATGTACTCATCCTGTACCAGCTCGATCGGCTCCACGGCAAGCTTGCCTGTGCGGATTTCCGGTCCCTTGGTGTCAAGCAGGATGGCAACGGTTTTGTTCAGCTCGCGGCAGGCTTCGCGGATGTTGTTGATCCGGCGTCCATGCTCCTCGAAATCGCCGTGCGAGAAGTTCAAACGGGCAACGTTCATGCCGGCCATAATCAATTTTTTGGTGTTTTCCAACGATTCACTGGAAGGACCGATGGTACATACGATTTTTGTTTTACGCATTTGGGTTTCCTCCGTTTTATTCTTTTAAGTCTCTCTACCCTACATATCTTTATCCAAAGATTAAATTTACTACAAAACGAAAGTTTTGTATAGGAAGTTTGAAAGTTTGTCATAATACATCATTGCCCAGATGGAACTAATCTATCACACCGACATGCGAAGATTGTTCATAGGCAAACTTGCCGATCTTGCGGAACTTCTGATACCGGTCTTCCTTCAAGGCGGCGCTGTCGAGTCCCGACAGTTCGCCCAGATGGCGTACCAGGCTGTCCTTAATGGCAGCAGCCGTCGCTTCGTAGTCCCGGTGCGCTCCGCCTTTCGGTTCCGGCACGATCTCTTCGATCACTTCGAATTCAAGCAGGTCTTTGGCCGTAATCTTCATGGCCTCGGCCGCCTGATCCGCTTTGGACGCGTCCTTCCAGAGGATCGAAGCCGCTCCGTTTGGCGAAATCGCTGAATAGATCGCATGCTCCAGCATCAGCACACGGTTGCCGACGGCCATCGCAAGAGCACCGCCGCTTCCACCTTCGCCGATGACCACACAAATAACAGGAACACCCAGCGCGGCCATCTCCCGTAAATTGCGGGCGATTGCCTCGGATTGTCCCCTCTCTTCTGCTGTATTACCCGGATACGCACCTTTTGTATCAATAAAAGTGATAATCGGGCGTTTAAATTTGTCCGCCTGATGCATCAGCCGCAGCGCTTTGCGAAAGCCTTCCGGATGCGCGCTGCCGAAGAAACGGGCAATGTTGTCCTTCGTATCCTTCCCGCGCTGTTGGCCGATCACGGTGACCGGAGTCCCGTTCAGCTTGGCCAGCCCGCCAATGACCGCGAGGTCATCACCAAATAGACGGTCCCCGTGCAGCTCGATGAAATCGCTGAAAATCAGCTGGATCAAATCGAGCGAAGTGGGACGCTGATGATGCCGAGCCAAATGCATTTTCTGGGCGGCCGTAATATTTGAATACACCTCTTCTTCCAACTGGGCGTATCTTTCTTCCAATCTCGCAATCTCGTCGCTAAAATCAATACCCTTGTCCGCTCCGAACTGCTTCAGCTCATTGATCTTCTGCCGCATTTCCACAAGGGGCTTTTCAAAAGGCAATTCTCCTGCCACTTAATATCCCCCTTTCACGGTATGCATCTCGATCAGCTTGTACAGCATTTGGCGCAGCTCTTTCCGGTGGACGACCAAATCCAGCTGTCCGTGCGCCAAATTGAACTCCGCCGTCTGGAAATCATCCGGGAGCTTCTGGCGGATGGTCTGCTCGATAACGATCCGTCCGGCAAAACCGAACACAGCCCCCGGCTCCGCGATGTTAATATCGCCGAGCGTAGCAAAGCTGGCCGAAACCCCGCCTGTCGTCGGATCGGTAATGACCGAAATGTAAAGGCCGCCTTTTTCGTTAAAACGAGACAAGGCAGCGCTTGTCTTCGCCATTTGCATCAAACTCAGAATACTTTCCTGCATACGCGCTCCGCCGGAGGTCGAGAAAATAATGAGCGGGAGATCCCTTTCGGTCGCAATTTCGATCGCCCGGGTAATTTTCTCGCCGACGACCGAACCCATGCTTCCCGTAAAGAAATCGAAGCTCATGACAGCCACGACAACCGGGAGTCCTTCAATGGTGCCTTGTCCGGTAACAACCGCTTCGCGCAGACCCGACTTGAGCGCCTGCTGCTCCAGCTTGTTGGCATATCCCGGAAATTGGAGCGGATCGACCGATACCATACCGCTGTCGAACTCTTCAAACCCTGCATCGTCCAGCGTCATTTGGATCCGTTCCAACGCATTCAGACGCATGTGGTGTCCGCAGTTGGGGCAAACCTTCAGATTTTTCTCCAGCTCTTTGCTGTATTGAATGCTGCCGCATTTTGGACATTTATTCATCAAGCCTTCGGGAATTTCCCGGCGCGGTCTTTCTTCACCCGGCTCGCTGCCTCTTCCTACACGTTCTGAAGGAATGGTCGCGTATTTTCTTTTTTTCTGGAACAAGTCTTTAAACACAACTACACCTCTCAGCCGTTAATTTGCCCAGCCGCTCTTCACTCTGCCTCTATAAACGTCACTTTGTTTCCTTAAAAATTAAGGATGCAAAATGGAATTAAGCACTTCCTGGACTTCCTCCAGCTCACCAGAGGGAACCAAAATCTCGAACTGCTGCTTGGATAAATTGATCGGACGGCTTTTAACCAAAAATCCCTCTTCCGTTAATTTGGTCGTGATCATTTCCGCTACCTTGGCGGTAGGTGCGATATAGATGACCGTCCACATTCCTTGCAGAACCCCCTAATCTCATGTTCTGAGCACGTATAATAGAGTAATGATAACATAACTCCGTTTTTTCCCGCAACAAAGTGATGGGACGCGGGCTGGCCGATCAGAGGGTTCGTTCAAGGCCTTCGGGTGTTACAACCCGGAATTTCCGGAAGTGGACGGATACTGCTTGGCTCCCTTGTACCGGTGGGCGATCCTCGCGGATGCCGCGGCGGCGAGCCCGGCGACCAGATCATCGAGAAAAACGTGGATCTCGTCCTTTTTATTGTTCAGGGTATCGATAATACCGATTTTTTCTTTATCCAAAAAACCAAAACTTGTCAGTCCGATCATGCCGTACACGCTCGTAATGCCGAGCGCCAACGTCTCGTCCACTCCGTACAGCGGTTCGTCCGCCTCCATGATCGCCTGCAAAGGCTCGGGAAGAAGCTTTTTCTCCGCCAGTTCGTCAAGCGCCATCCCGGTCATCAGCGTGTACTGTACTTCCCTTTTGCCGAGGACGGCGTTCACGCTCTCCACGCATTCGTCGATCTCCAGTTCCGGATGGTACGGGATTTGCAGTTTATACACGATATCGGCAATGTCCCCGACTTTGACTCCCCTGCGGCTCAGCATGGCAATCGCTGCATCATATGACATGTTTATTCCTCCCGCACGGCACGCCCGCGCCCGGTTCCTTCGAAAAGATGCGTCTGCCCAAGGCAGCCGGGCGGCACATGATAATGTTGTCCCTAGGTGTTCCTAAGTGTATGCGGGAGGCTCGGGAAACGTTCGTAAAATCTGTGTCATTTCCGCAGAAGCCCGGAGGGTCATTGAACTATTGAGCTGTTGCCGGCGGTTGTGCCAACCGCCCTTTGCTTCTATTTAATCCGGACCGTCCCTTTGCCGAGCATGTTTTCGATCATTTCGAAAAATTCGGGCGACGGTTTGATCCGATAGTTGTCGCTGAGCGCAAGGAGCTTTTGGCTTTGCTCGTAAAAGAGCACCGTGGCCACCGGACCCGGATGCTCCTGAAGCAGCTGCTTCAGCCTGGCGAGCAGGTCCGGGTTCTCCGCTTCCGGCGTAATCTTAACGAAGACGCGCTGCTCCGCCGTTGTGGGGCGGCGCGCTTGTTCCTTCGCCGGGGCGGGTGCGCCGCCGCCCTGCTCCTTGCGCGCCGGTGCGTCGGCCGGCGCGGCAGCATCGCCGGCGGCTGCCTGCGGAGCGGGGCGGCCCGCAGCCGCGCCCTGCCGCCGCGAGGGCCCCGGCCCCGCGGCGAAGGATCTGCCGCCGGCTGGCGCCTGGTTCCGCTTGACCATCTGGGCAAGCGGGGCCCCGGCCAGCGGCAGCACTTCCTCGGCGAGGAGCTTGAAGCCCTCGTCCTGCTGCTGCACCTTGGCGCGCAGTGCCAGCAGCTCGCCCTTGCCGACATAGCTCGAGCTTCGCTTCCAAACTTCAGGGAACAGCACCACTTCGCAGCGTTCGATCTGGTCTTCCAGCTCCATGAAGGCCATCGCTTTGCCCTGCTTGGTCGTGATCGACTTGACCGACACGACCATGCCCGCGACGACCGCCTTCGCTTCATCCGCCGCCTCGGCCAGGTTCATCAGCCGCTCCACGCCCGGTTCGTCCAATACTTCATCAAAGTCGTCCAGGGGGTGGCCGGACAGATATAGACCGAGCAGATCGCGCTCGTGCTCCAGCTGCTGGGAAACGGAAAACGGCGGAATGTCGGGATATTCGATCTCCCAATTCGGCGTTTCGACAAAATCAAACAGCTGGATCTGCAGATCCTCACGTTCCTTGCGCCATTTGACGGCGGCATCGACGGTCTCGTCCAGCATGGCAAGCAGCTGCGCGCGGTGGCCCGGCAGCGAATCGAAGGCGCCCGCCTGGATCAGCGACTCGATCACCCGTTTGTTGCAGACGCGCAGATCGATCCGGCGGCAGAAGTCGAGCAGGCTTTCGAACGGCTTCTCTTCCCGGACGCGCATCATGTTTTCCACCGCCTGGGTACCCACGTTCTTGATGGCCCCCAGCCCGAAACGGATATGCCCCGGCCCTTCGGCCGGCTGCCCGTTCTCGTCGCTTACCGCCACCGGTGTAAACAGCACACCGCTCTCGTTGACGTCGGGCGGCAGCACCTTGATGTTCATCCGGCGGCACTCCACCACATATTCCGCGACCTTCCGGTGGCTGCCCATGACGGCCGTCAGCATCGAGGCCATGAACTGCACCGGATAGTGCGCCTTGAGATAAGCGGTCTGGAATGCCAGAACGGCGTACGCTGCCGCGTGGGCTCTCGGAAAACCGTAATCGGCAAAGCGCACGATCATGTCGTATACCTTGTTCGCATCCTCTTCGGTATATCCCTGCTTCAGGCTGCCCTCCACGAAGTGGCTGCGCTCACGGTCGAGCACTTCCCGCTTTTTCTTGGACACGGCGCGCCGCAGCAGATCGGCTTCTCCGAGTGAGAAGCCCGCCATCAGTGAGGCGATTTTCATGATCTGCTCCTGGTACACAATGATACCGTAGGTGTCGGCCAGGATCGGCTTCAAATCGTCATGCGGGTAGTCGACCTGGATGGTACCATGCTTCGCCTGAATGAAATTCGGGATAAACTCCATCGGACCCGGGCGGTACAGCGCCACGACCGAGATGACGTCCTCGAATACGCTTGGCTTCAGCTCTTTGAGCACCCGCCGCATGCCTGCGGACTCCAGCTGGAACACGCCGGTCGTATCTCCGCTCCCCAGCATCTCATAGGTCAGCGGATCATCGTCCGGAACCTGCGCGAAGTCCGGCGCGCTGCCGGTCATTTCCCCGATCCAGCGCATGGACCGCTCGATGATCGACAGGGTGCGCAGACCGAGAAAGTCCATTTTGAGCAGGCCGATGCTTTCCAGCTGCTCCATCGGATATTGGGTCAGTGCGGTTCGCTCGCTGCCCTCCTGCAGCGGAACCGCATCGGTCAGCGGGTCGCGCGATATGACCACGCCCGCGGCGTGGGTCGACGCGTGCCGCGGCATGCCTTCGACCTTCATGGCCATGTCAAGCATCTCGCGGGTTTTGGGGCTCTGCTCGTACAGCTTTTTCAACTCGTCGCTGATTTCCATCGCCCGGCGGATGTTGATCCCGTGCGCGTTCGGAATGAGCTTGGCCGCCTTGTCCACCTCGCCGTACGATACGTTCAGGGCGCGTCCCACGTCGCGTACCGCCGCGCGGGCAGCCATCGTCCCGAAGGTGATGATCTGTGCGACGTGTTCGCTGCCGTATTTATCCGCCACATACTCGATTACTTCGTCACGGCGCTCATCGCTGAAGTCGATATCGATATCCGGCATGGTCACCCGTTCCGGGTTCAGGAAACGTTCGAACAGCAGGTTGTACTTGATCGGATCGACGTTCGTGATGCGGAGCACGTATGCGACGAGACTGCCCGCGGACGAACCCCGTCCGGGACCGGTCACGATTCCCCGCCGGTGTGCATAGGCGATAAAATCCCATACGATGAGGAAGTAATCGCTGAACCCCATGCTCCCGATCACGCCGAGCTCATAGTCGAGGCGCTGGAGTAGCTCTCTTTTTCCTTCTTCGGTGTCCCACAGGCCGGTCGTGCTGTAGCGGCTCTCCAGTCCTTCCAGGCATAGGGCCCGCAAGTATTCGGCAGCTGTCTGCCCCTCGGGAAGCGGGCGGTATTCCGGCAGAATGGACCGGCCGAATTCGAGCTCCAGGCTGCATTTGTCCGCGATGAGGAGCGTATTGTCCAGGGCTTCCCGGACATGCGGGAACAAGCGGGCCATTTCGTCGCCGCTCTTCAGGTACAGCTGGTCGGTCTGAATCTGCAGCCGGTCCTCGTCCTCTACCGTTTTTCCTGTACCGATACAGATTAGCACGTCCTGCATGGAGGCATCCTCACGGACGAGATAGTGGACGTCGTTGGTCGCCACGAGCGGAACGTCCAGCTCCCGGGCGAGCTCGATCAGCTGCGGATTGACCCGCTTCTGTTCGGGCAGCCCGTGGTCCTGCAGCTCCAGGTAAAAATCTTCGCCGAAAATGTCCCGGTACCGGAGCGCCGCCCGGCGAGCCTCCTCGGTACGGCCGTGCAGCAGATGCTGGGGTACCTCCCCGCCGAGGCAGGCGCTCAGGCAGATGATACCCTCATGATGTTTCGCGAGCGCATCCATGTCGATGCGCGGTTTATAGTGAAAACCTTCCAAATGCCCGATGGAGCACAGCTTCATCAGATTGCGGTAACCCGTCTCGTTCTTGGCCAGCAGGATCAGGTGATAGATCGGCTGATCCTTGCGGCTGCCGCGCTCTTTGCGGGAACCGGCCGTCAGGTAGGCCTCGCAGCCGATGATCGGCTTGATGCCTTCCGCCACACAGGCTTTATAAAATGGCACCGCGCCGTACATGACCCCGTGGTCAGTCAGCGCCAGCGCCTTCATTCCGTTCTCCGCGGCTCGCCGGACAAGGTCCGAGATCCGTGCCGCTCCATCCAGAAGGCTGTATTCGCTATGCACGTGAAGATGCACAAATGAACTCATGTCTCGTCTCCTTTTCGCCGCAGTGATCACTGGTTTTTAACGTTTCATGCACTATTTATTATTTTATCATAATCCGCCTAGGACCGCCCATAGAATGGAATAAGGAAACCGCTGGACAAGGCGTTTCCGACCTCCTTGGGAAAGGACTGGGAATCATGAGCGTGTTTTTATCCAAAGCCATACTGGATTTCTTTATCGCTTTCGGCATCGTGCTGGGCGGTGCGATGGTCGGCGGGATCGGTGCGGTCATCTCGCTGCAATCACCGACACACACCATGCTCGAGGTGGCCGATCGGATTAAAATATGGGCGATGGCGGCTGCGATCGGCGGCACGATCGATCCGATGCGGGTCATCGAGAGCAATTTTATGGGGGGCAATCTTTCCCCCGCCATCAAGCAGGTTCTCTTCCTCCTCTTCGCCTTCCTCGGCGCTCACATGGGCAGCGAGCTGGTCAAATGGGTTTGCGGCGGCAGGGAGTAGCCGATGCGAATTCCTCCGTTCAGCCGATACCGCCATTTCTCCCAACTGACCGCCGTCTTCGTCTTGGGCGCCGTTATCGGAAGCGTCGTGTATAATTCGGTGTTCCACTCCAGCTTTGACATGCTTTGGGCGTCCAATCAGGACCTGGAGCTTCGGATCCAGCAGTACGAGGACGACATCAAAACGCTGAAAAAGTACAACAATCAGCAGACCGTGATCAAGGAAATTAAAATCCGCGCGGAGCAGCAGGACCCGCCTCTCGATCCGGTCATCGTCAAGGAAGTGATCCGCAAGCTCGGCGAGGATCTGGAGGTGCTGCGGGGACGGAACATTTTCGATATCGACGAGGACAGCAAAATCGCCCGGAACCTCCTCAATCGCAAAATTTACAGGGTGCGCGATAAGGAATATTCCATCGAAATCAAGACGATGCTGGTGGCGGAGGGTGTGCTCCAGATCTGGATCGACATCGAGCCTCAAAGTGTCGCTTCGGTCGGCAAATCGTGATACAATGAGGAATATTGAAGTTATTGACAGTAAAGGAGCTGCAGCATTCGATGATTTCCGTCATCCGCTATTGCCTATTTGCGCTGCTGGTGATTACCTGTTTATGTTCCGCTTACTACAGCTACCGCGCCCGGCGTTCCGCCGATGTCCGTGACCGGGGCTTGTACGGCTCGAATATGAATATCTGCCTTGGAATAATGCTGATCGTGCTTGCGCTGATCTGCATGTTTATTTTCCATGGATCGACCGCCGCGGTCGTTATCGAGGGGCTGTTCCTCGTCCTCGGGGCGTTCAATATTTTCGCGGGCATCCGCAATCGGGGCCATTTCAGCCGCATGAAATCCTCAGATACGAAAGCTTGAACCTGATGCTGCAATTGCGCAGAGTAATCTGAATCTTCCAAGCGTGGACAAGACCCAAACTTTAATGTGCAGGAGATAATCGGGGCCACACACAACAAATAACCGGCCGTATCTTTGATCAAAGATGCTGCCGGTTATATTTATGTCTGGCTAAGACCATGGCCAATCCAGCCATGCCCGTTACCTGTTATCCATGCTCGATAGAATGAAGCGTCAGCACGGCTTTGGCCACCAGGCTGTCGTCATGCAGCATTTCGATTTCGATCTTGCACGTCCGCCGACTCGCCTCCAGCAGCCGCGGCATGACGGTCACCGGGTCCTCGATCTGCACCGGGCGGACGAAATACGTTGACATGTTATCCAGGACAAAGTCGTTCCCCGTCATATCCTTCGCCGCCCGCAGCGCCGCCTGCGTCATCACCGTGGTCAGGATGCCTTCCGAAATCGTACCGAGATCCGTCGCCATCTGCGGCGTAATAAAGCCGTGGAAAAAGAGCCTTCCCTCCTCATCCCGCTCATCCGCAAATCCGTTCCAGATCAAATGGTCGAACGTCTCGCCGAGCTGCGGCTGCTTGCGGGCGTCGCGCATGGCCTGTAGCACTTCTTTCCGCGACACGGTAGCTACCAGCTTGCGGTTGCGGTCCACGATCGGCAGAAAGTCCACGCCTTCCCACATCATGAGCTGCGCTGCGGACGCGAGCGAGGTTTGTAGTCCGGCCGTGACCGGATTGCGGACCAGCAGCTTCTCGATGCTCTGCCCATCGGGCAGGTCCTTCATATCGCTCCGGTTCACGATCCCGAGCACCCGGTTCCACTCGTCGATGACCGGCAGCCGCAGCTGTCCGGTCTGATCCGCCAGCGCCTTGCAATCCGCCACGGTGCTCGACAGCTTGAGGGCGTGGATTTTGGCCCGGGTGTTGACGATGTCCTCGACGATCATAATTTTCTTCTTGATCAGGCGGTCGAAAATGGCCCGGTTGATCAGCGACGCCACCGTAAACGTGTCGTGGCGCGATGAAAAAATCGGCAGGTCGAGCGTGTCGGCCAGCTCCTTGACCTCCCGGCTCGTTCCGAATCCGCCGGTGATGAGCACGCCCGCTCCCTGCTCCAGCGCCAGCGAATGCGCGTCGGAGCGGTTGCCGACGATGAGCAGGCTGCCCGCGTCGATGTAACGGGCCATGGCGTCCACCTCCATGGCGCCGATAACGTATTTATGCAGATGTTTATTAAGTCCATCGGCTCCGCCGATCATGTGGCCTTCCACGATCTCGACCACGTCGGCGAAGGTGAGCTGCTCGGAAATATTCCGCGGCTTCTTCTCGACCCGGACGGTGCCGATCCTCTCCTTGGTCACAACGATGCCCAGGTTTTCGGCGTCCTTTACCGCCCGGTAAGCAGTCCCTTCGCTAACGGACATTTCCTTCGCCAGCTTGCGGACCGAAATCTTGGTGCCAATTTTCAGCCCTTCGATATGCTGCAGCAGCTGCTCATGTTTCGTAATCGTTTCATCGCGGCCCTCCAACTGTTACACCCCCACGTTTCTATCTGTACCATACTGTACTATTATATCATGGTTGAGGCCGGAAAATAACAACGCAAAAAAAGCTGCCTCCACGCATTAACATTGCGCAAGACAGCTTTTTATCGCATTTATACATTTTCCTGACGCTGCTGTGTTTCCTCCGGCCATTTCAGCTGCCACTGCTGCAGCTTGGCCTTGCGGATGCGCTCCAGCGCTCTTTGCTTCTCTTCGTCCACCCCAAGCAAATAATGCAGGTGCGAGCCGATTATCAGGAAGGCAAACACGGCCCAGGCCGCTCCGAACCCGGAAGCCCAGGTCCATCCGCCGCTGAAGTTGATCCGGGGCAGAGCGTACACCAGCATCGCCAGAGCGAGAAGTAGGTAAATGGAATGCTTCAGTTTGCTTCTTTTTTTCATCTCATCGCAGCTCCTTCATTTGGTAACTCTATATTTCTACTCTATGAAGGGGTCTGCAAAAATATGAGAAAAGTTTTGTACAACCTACAGACTCTGTCCACCATACAGATGCTGGAGGCTGTCCGAAATGATTTTATTCACGTCCTCAATGATCGTGCTGAGGCGGCGCTCCGCTTCAAACAACCGGCGGATGTTCAGGTTCAGGCTGAGCACGTCGAAGAGCTTCTCCATCTTCTCCATCTCCTCCTGGGATGGCATATCCCCGGACATCATCCGCTGCTGAATTTCCATCTGCCGCTGGCGGAAATCCTCAAGCATTTGTTTGCTTTCCGGATCCGCTTCAATCAGGCTCATCGCCGAGCTGATTTCCTGGACCTCCGAGCTTTCCTTTAGGGCTTTGGCCAAATCGTGCGCTTTGTCATAAATGTTCATAGGTTGTCATTTCCTCCTTAAATTTGGGCAGTCACCAATCGACGTGTTTATGGAAGACGGACCGCTGGCTCCCGCGGAAGTGAATCCTGCGATAATCGCAAGCTTTTGCTTCGCTCACAGCTTATCAATCCGACCGTCTCCGGAAAAATGAAGGGCTGAAATCCCGGTTTTTATAAAAGTGGGTCAATCACCAAGGGATATATGTCCTCATATGATGCATTACATGCAATATTGCAGATGCTCCTTATCTGCCCTGTAGACATCAAGTTGTTGTTGGAAGGAGATCCACGATGTCCAAAAAAAAGCTACCGGTCCAAACGTTCAGCCCGGGCATTGTGAAAGAAAACACCGTCATGCTCGGCGAGAGACTGATCAAACAGTGGAAGATTCCCACCGACCGGCCTCTGCAGCTGTCCTTTGGTTCCTTTAGACAAGAGATCACCGTTATTTCCGCAGCAAAATATTCCGGCCTGCGCATCAGCGAGCCACTGGCCCGCAAAATGGGCTTAGCGTCCCGTCCCGTGCTCCGAGCGGCATACAGCTCATCCAGCAAAACGCTCAGGCTGGGTCCGCTCATCAGTGTCCTGATCAGCCGGGATTATCCTGACACACCGGAAAAGCCGTTCGGTTCCATTTCCATGTTCTGCAGGGAACTCGTCAACGCCTGCCGCAAGCAGGGTGCATACGTATACTTCTTCACTCCGAATCACATCACCGAGAGTGCAAGCAGCATACAGGGCTGGATCTATGACGGCGGATGGCGCCAGACAACGATGCCTATCGCAGATGTCATCAATAACCGCCTGACGACACGCAAAATGGAGAATAAACCTAGCGTACAGCATTTTATGAAAGAAGTAAAATCCCGCTACGGGAGCCACATATTCAACGAAAAGTTTTTGGACAAAAATGAAGTGTTCGACACGCTGAAGCAGGACTCCTCCTTATCCCGGCTCATGCCGGAATCGCACCTGCTGACCGGCTATTCCATCCTGAAGAAGATGTGCAGCCAGTATCCGGTTGTTTTTCTGAAACCGGTGCGGGGCAGCCTCGGCAAAGGGATCATCCGGATCTCCAGGCAGTCTGACGGCACCTACCAAACTTTGGAAACATCGGTGGGCGGACCCAAAAAACAAAGCTATCCCAACCTTAACAAACTGTTTACCAACGTCTCCGGAAAGATGAAAAGCACCCGCTACCAAATTCAGCAGGGCTTGACGCTCATCGACCACAGCAAACGGCCCATCGATTTCCGTGCGCTCGTCCAGAAGAACGGACTGGGTAAATGGAGCGTGACCTCGGTCGTGGCCAGGATCGCGGGCGGGAATCATTTTGTCTCGAACCTCGCCAGAGGGGGAACCCTCAGCAGCGTAAAGGAAGCTGTGAACCGCTGCGCTCTCCCGTCGGCCGTGAAAAGCACCGCACACGCCAAGCTGCAGCGGGCTTCGCTGGACATTGCCAAAGGCCTGGATGCGCTGCTGCCCGCCCATTTCGGCGAACTCGGCATCGACCTGGCCATGGATACCTCCGGTAAAATATGGCTGCTCGAGGTCAATTCCAAGCCTTCCAAAAACGACAATACGCCGCTCCATGAACAGAAAATAAGGCCTTCCGTCAAACGCCTGCTGGAATACTGCGCCTTCTTGTCAGGGTTTTAGGAGGTGCCGCGATGAAAACAACCACAATCGGAACCATTGGGATCCTAAGTTCCTCCACACCGGGCTCCCCTCCCTTCTCGGGAGAAGGATACGCCCGCCGATTGGCTCTGGCCGGCAGGAAATACGGTATTCAGGTCGTCGTTTTTTGCCCTGACGGCGTGCCCGAGGGACAGGAGAACATCCAGGGATATATCTTCAGCAATGGGGCGTGGCACGCAACCACGGTCCCCTTTCCGGATATCGTCTACGACCGCTGTTTTCCGCAGCGAGGCAGCGAATACCGGGCAGCGGCGAGGCTGTTGGCGGACGCCCCTTCAGGGAAGAGGTGGATCCTGTGGTCCCGCGGACTTCCCGGGAAAGGGCAGGTGGACCAAGTGCTCCGGAAGGAGCCCGGCCTGCTGCCGTTTCTTCCCCCGACTGCCGTCTATCGCGGGAGCAGCCAATTGCTGCGCTCCTTGGAGAAATATGACGGCGAGCTGTTCATGAAGCCGATGAGCGGATCCCAGGGAAAAAATACGCTTCGCGTCACACGCCATGCTGCAGACGGATCTCTGACGATCCGGGGAAGAAGCGCAAGCAACCTGCCGTTTGTGAAGCATTTCGACGATACGCGATGCGGCCTGGCATGGATCCGGCGGTTTACCGGGGAGCGTTCGTACCTGATTCAGCCCTTCCTGCATTTGTACAGCGCAGACGGCGCCCCTTTTGACGTTAGAGTGCTGATGCAAAAAAATGAAACGGGTTCGTGGATGCATACCGGCATGGCGCTGCGCCTGGGCAACCCGGACAGCATTACCTCAAACCTTCACGGCGGAGGAAAACCTCTGTCTGTCCTGCCTTTTCTGACCGAACAATTCCGGGCTGACCGGGCAGAACACATAAGGGATCGTCTTCATAATCTGTCGGAGAAGATTCCGCCGATTCTGGAAAGCCGTTATGGCCGGCTCGGAGAACTGGGTATCGATTTTGGCATTGATACGAAAGGGAGAATCTGGCTGCTTGAAGTCAATTCCAAACCGGGGCGCACCTCCTTCCGGCACATTGGGGAACCAGGCAGCGATGTTCTCGCTACGGAAAATCCGCTCCGTTATGCCCGCTATTTATTGCTTCGACAACTTAGGAGGGTAAATTGATGAGTTTGACATTTTGTAATGTTCATTTTTCGCAGCAGCCCGAGAAAGTCGTCTACATTTCGAATTCGCTGATGAAAAGCCTCAAGCTGTCCGGCAAAAAGAATATTCAGCTCCGTCTGGGAAAAGACATGGTTAATGCAACCGTTAAGCCCATTAAAAAGACGGGTAAGCATCTGTTCCTCAGCTCCGGTGTCCGAAGCGGCATCCATGTTCCAAACGCCGGCGGGGTCATGCTGAGAAACCTCCAGGAGGACGAAGTCCAACTCGGTCCTCTGATCGGCGTGCTCTCGGATGGCCCCAGCACGTCGCCATCGCAGCCGTTCGCTTCCCGGACGACTTTTATCAAACAGCTTCTCCGCGAGGGAAAAAGGAAATCGTATATTTTCGCCTTTACGCCCAAGGACATCAACTGGCAGCAGGAGACGGTCCGGGGCTATTTTCTGAACGACAACGGCACTTTTTACCGCAAAACCGTTCCGCTGCCCGATGTCGTCTACAACCGCCTCCCGAGCCGGAAAGCGGAAACCTCCTCTTCCATCAATCAGCTCAGAGAGCGGCTGACACGCAAGAGAATCCCGTTTTTTAACTGGAGCTTCTTCAACAAATCCGACATCTACCGGCTGCTTGAAGACGACAACACGGTGAACCGGTACGTGCCCGAATCCCATATCAATCCTTCCCCGGAACGGATCAAGGATATGCTTGAAAGGCATCAATTTCTGTACTATAAGCCTTCCGCAGGAAGTTTGGGAAAAGGCATCTATCGTTTGACTTACCTCCCGAAAAGGGGATATTTCGCCCGTTACCGCAAGGGAGGCGGCAACGTCCTGCTTCGTTTCAGCAACTTCAACAGCTTGATGCGGATGCTTAAATCCAGACATGGCCGCACCTTGGAAACGTATGTCATTCAGCAGGGGATCCGGCTGGTCGAAATCGACAACTGCCCGATCGACTTCCGCTTCCATATGCATAAGAACGGCAATAACAAATGGGTTGTTGTCGGTGTCGGCGCCAAAAAGGCCGGCCGCGGCAGCGTAACGACCCACCTGAAGAATGGCGGCTCCCTCCTTACTCCTGAACAGGCATTGAGCCGGACTTTTGGCGACAGATCCGACGAGGTGCTGCAAAACGCCAAAAAAGTCGCGATTACCCTGGCCGAAGCGATTGAGTTCCATCACCAGCACCTCCTTGGAGAAATCGGTTTTGACCTGGGTATCGACCAAGACGAGAAAGTGTGGATGTTTGAAGCGAACGCCAAGCCGGGCCGTTCCATTTTCAGCCATCCTTCCCTCAAGGCGGAAGGCAAGGCATCTGTAGAGCATATTCTTGAACACTGCCTGTATTTGAGCAAGTTCCGCAGGAGGGATGTGGAGTGAACATCCGGAGTCATACCGACAACAAACCCGTAGTGGCCATCCTGACCATGTCGGATTCCCACGGTTATTTCCGGGGAAATCAGCAGAACTTTGAAGATATTGTCAAGACAGGACAGAAAATGGGATTTCCTGTCTATGTAGTCACAGCTAAAGATCTGAAGCTGACGGAGGATCGGATCAAGGGATTTACGCTGAATGACGAGGAGACCTGGGAACAGCAGTATTTTCCGCTGCCCCAGGTCATCTATAACCGGATTCCGCAGCGTGAAGACGAACTCCGGCCCGCTGTGCGCCAGAAAATCAAGGAATGCATGAAACATCCATCCATTTCGCTGTTCAATCCGCACTTTTTTAACAAATGGCATCTGTTCGAATGGCTCAGAAGCTCCAAAGCGACGGAGCATCTGGTACCGAAAACCAAACGCTTCACAAACGTGAGCACGCTGCAGAAAATGCTTGAGCGTTATCCCTGCCTCTACCTCAAGCCCGAAAGCGGAAAAGCCGGAAAAGGCATTATGATGCTGAGATACCAGAGGGACAAACTGCTTCCGTACCGGCTCAAAGTTCAGCACCACCGATCCAGCACCACGTACAAAACGCGGAATCTGTACCGCCTCTGGGCACGGATCAAAAGCGAAACCGGCAGCGCACGCTACATTATTCAACAGGGCATCGAGCTCGCATCCGTCAACAACCGGCACTTTGACCTAAGGGCGCTGCTGCAAAAAAACAACAAAGGCTTATGGGGCGTTACCGGTGTCGGAGCCAGAATGGCGGGTTCTAAGAGCATTACGACCCATGTGCCAAGAGGCGGCACGATCGAGGATCCCAGCAAGCTCCTGTCCGATGTATTCGGATCCGAGATGTCGGCCGTAATTCTGAACCGCGTCCGAACGACGGCGATCATCATCGCCCGCCAGATTGAGAAGGCTTCCGGCTACGAACATGGAGAGATGTCGATGGACCTCGGGATTGACGAGTTAGGAAATATCTGGTTCTTTGAGGCAAACGCCAAGCCGATGAAATTCGATGAACCGCATATCCGGAAGCGGTCTCTCAAGCGAATTTTCCAATACAGCGAATATCTCTCCAATCAACCTAAAATGTAATTGCAAGGGAAGTGATTGACAGGTGCAGATCTTAACGATAACCCCGACCCGTGAAGATTGGCTGCGCCAGCACGCCAAAATTCTCAAATTTGTGTTTGAACACGGCGGAAATCAGGCGGCGCGCGCGGAGTTCATTCTTCTTGCCCGATTGACGGCGGAACAGCTTGCTGCGCCGGGAACCTCGCTTATGGCCGCAACCGTCCGGTGCGAAGACGGGGAACGTCTGGCCGGTGTCAGCTTTGTATCGGGCTACGGGACCGAGGGGTGTCTCGTCGTCGTCCATCCGCTGTACCGCGGAAGAGGGATCGGCACCTCCCTTCTGGCCTCGCAGCTGCGGCAGTTAGGCACCATGCGATGCGAGGCTCTTCTGAGCCGGCTTCCTTTTGTTAAAATGTGCTTTCGCGCCGGACTTCACGCCGTCGCCGTCCACCAGGGGGCTGCCGGAGAGCCTGCCCTGGTCATGGAGGGGCCGTGTGGAGATCCGGATGGTGCATCCATTACTCTGACCCAAGAAGGTGATCCCCTGTGCCGCTACCCGTGTTAGGCATCTTGACGCTGTATCTGAACGAGCATAAGCATTTGGAGGAAAAACCGATCTATCAGAAAATGATCGTTGAAGGCGGCAAGCTGGGACTTGACGTATTTGTGTTTACCCCGATGGACGTCAGCGACAGCAAGAAAAAAATCTTTGCCATGGAATACGACGCAAAGCAAAAGAAGTGGACCCGGCGATGGAGAAACTTCCCGGATATGATTTACGACCGGTGCCGCATCCAGAAGAGCCCCCGCTTTGCCCAGCTTCTGCAGTTCCGGAGCCGGTACAGCAAAATGCTGTTTCTGAACAAACCGCTCCGCAACAAATGGACCATTCACGAGGTGCTGTCCAAAAAGGCGGAATTCCGGAAGTTTCTGCCGGAAACGCGCCTGTATCATGGACTGACAGACGTCCACCAAATGCTGAAGAACAGGTCTGTCGTGTTTTTAAAACCGATCAACGGAACCGGCGGGCGGGGTATTTTACGGATTGAAAAATTGAAGGCTGCTTCCCAGTACTACATTCAAGGACGGAATCAGCAGCGGAAAATCATCTCTCCGCAAAAAATCCACGCTTCCCGGCTCGGCGCCATTCTGAGCGGCTGGAATATGAAGGACCGGTATTTGATCCAGGAAGGCATCGCCGTGGAGCTTCCTGACGGCCGGGTTCATGACTACCGCATGCTGGTGCAGAAAAACAAGGAGGGGCATTGGCAGCTGACTGGCATTGCCGGCCGGGTGGGGGCGCCGCGAAGCGTCACCTCCAACCTGCACGGCGGCGGAAGAGCCGTGCCCGCTCATCAAATGCTGTCTTCTTGGATCACGGATGAGGAGCAGCGGCAGGAAGTCATCTCGACGGCAGGCAAGATGGGCGTGGACATCGCCGCCTATCTTGAGCACCAGTACGGGCCGCTGTGCGAGCTGGCGCTCGATCTCGCCATCAACCGGAAAGGCCGGATTTACCTGCTCGAAGTCAATCCTAAGCCCGCGAGGGAAGTATTCTCCCAGATCGGCGAGCCCGAACTGTACCGCACGGCCATCACCAGACCGTTGGAGTACGCCCTGTGGGTTTACAAGCAGAAGACGGAAACCGCCGACACTAAAGAAAACAAACCGCAGCTCTAGCGCGGTTTGTTTTTCTTTATATGCAGCTATGATTATTTCCTTCTTAGGCGGCTCATCGCCGACTTACACCGATGAGGCATACAGCCCCAGAAGTTCGTCAAACGAGCTGATGAGGACGTCGGACCCTGCCAGTTCATCAGGGTTTCCAAACCCGGCGTATTGGCATCCGATGACGGCGAGGCCGTTCTTCCGGCCGGCTTCCACATCCGAAGATCGGTCGCCCACCATCCAGGCTGTGCTTACCCCTTCGCGCTGAAGCAGTAATTCCACCAGATGCACCTTCGATTTGGTTCCGTGCTCCCCGGCACTATACAGGCCGTCAAAAAGGTCCAGAATGCCGTGGGCCTCCGCGATCCCCTTTACGTAATGCTCCAGCCCGTTGCTTGCTACATACAGGCGCACGCCCTGCTCCTTCAACCGTGCCAGCGTATCCTTCACGCCGGGATAGAGCTCGGTGTTCCCTGCCTTGAGCCCCTCCAATTCCAGCTGGAGAAGGAGCTCGTTAGCACGCGCATGGGCACGTTCGCTGCCGTCCGGCATGACCACTTTCCAAATGTCTTCCAGCAGCATCCCGAGACTGCCCATCATCCGTTCCGCCGGGGGCGTCGGTGCAGTATACAGCCCCTCCTCCCGCAGCTTGTCGAACAACCGCTGATGGGCCGGCAGCAGCAGCGATTCCGTTTTGAACAGCGTGCCGTCCATGTCGAACAATATCGCCTGCGGCTTGTTCAATGTCTTCTCTTTGTCCATCGGTTATCTTCCCTTTCATTGCCTGCTTTAATGCGTAATACTCAGTATCACCCAATTACATGCCTATGATAAGGGAAGTGCCAAGCCTTGTAAACTTCGGTCATTCATAAAAAAGGTTAACCTTTAGAAGAACCGTTTTTTACCCCGGTCATCTTTAATGATCTCCACGGCCTCCCGGAACCGGGTCGAATGGACGATTTCCCGCTCCCGAAGGAACTTCAGTCCATCCTGCAGGTCGACGTCGTCCGTCATGTCAATCAGCCACTGGTATGTAGCCCTGGCCTTTTCTTCTGCGGCGATGTCCTCATATAAATCGGCGAGCGGATCGCCTTTGGCCTGAATGTACGCCGCCGTCCATGGGACCCCGGCTGCATTTTGGTAAAACAAAGCTTTGTCATGGCTGACATAGTGGTCTGCGAGTCCGGCCGCCTTCAGCTGATCTGGCGTCGCATCTTTTGTCAATTTATAAACCATGGTGGCAATCATTTCTAGGTGGGCAAATTCCTCGGTGCCGATGTCGTTGAGAATGCCGATGACCTTATCCGGGATGGTGTACCGTTGATTCAAATATCTCAAGGCAGCGGCCAATTCCCCGTCGGCACCGCCGTACTGTTCCAGCAGCAACCGGGCCATATATGGATCACACTTGCCGACCCTGACCGGATACTGCAGCTTTTTTTCATATATCCACATGCGGGACATTCGCCTCCTTTAGATTCTTTTGCCGGTTACACCTGCCATGGCCACGGGGCCTGCGGCCATTCAAACGGGAACTTTGAATAGGCATGGCCGAAATGCATTAACGGTCCATAGGATTCCTGAAACTCCCGGACGATCGGGATCCGCTCCTGGGCGAGCCGGTTGTACTGCTCGATGCTTTTTAAATCGTCCGGATGCGTATCCAGGAACAAATTCAGCTCAATCAAGGCAAAATCGATCATCTGCAGCTTTTCAAGCAGCTCGTAATAGCGCTGATCCACCGCCGGTTTAGACTGGTTCTCCATCACTCCCCACCTCCTCCACTCTTTTGCTTTTAGATTCATAAGGGCTGTAAAGGTTCGGCCAAAGCGTTCCCAGCTTCAGCGCCTCGGCGAGGCTGAATTGCGGCCAGTCCAGAGGCTGGAACACGATATACTGGTTGGGTGGGACGACGTACGTCCTGTAAGGCAGCGGCGGGCACGGATCAAACGGGCCAATGAAAGGCTTATACACTCGTACCTGTGAGTTCACCACTTGCTCCTCCTTTTTGTTGTCCATACTAAAGTCGCTGATTTCCCTCGAGAAGGCGAAAAATCAGACACTCTTCGTAATTAAACATATGACCCATCCGCGGAATCTGAACAAAAAAGTTCATGGGACAACAAAAAGACCCCTGATTTGCGGTCGATTTACCGCCAAGGGGTCAGTGTAAAGGACTCTAGCAGCTCCTGTCGAGGCACTGGATGAAGCGCGAGCCTTCAATAAGATGATGAACTTTTAAAATCTGATCTTGATCTGGAACAGTCCCGCTTTCCGGACCGCCGAATAAATAATGACCACCAGCGGGCCGATAAATACGCCGATCACGCCGACGAGCTTGAAGCCGATATACATGCTCACCAGAGCCGACAAGGCGCCGATGCCGACCGAATCGCCGATGATTTTGGGCTCGACCACCCGGCGGGCAATCGTAATGACCCCAAACAGCAGCATCAGCCCAAAGCCGGTATAAGAGTCGCCCACGATAAACAGGTATACTGCCCAGGGAATCAGGACCGAACCGACCCCCAGAATCGGCAAAATATCGACGACCATGATCAGCAGGGCGATCGCCAGCGGGTAATGAATGTCGAGGATGAGCAGCCCCGTGAGCGTCAATACATAGGTAAAAGCGCTCAGGATCATCTGGGCCTGAATAAAGCCGAAGATGGACCGCTTCAGGCTGTGCAGCACCTCGTTGATCTGGTCTTGGGTCTCCTCCTCGAACAGGGATAGAATCCCTGCCTTGATCGTCTCCAGTCCAAAGCTGAACAGATAGACGGCGACAAAGAAAACCACCAAAAACACGAACGTGCCCGGGATGCCCTTGGCAAAAGATAAAAAGGTTGACGACAACGAGTTGATGAGCGACTCGGCGTATGACGTCAGATTGGTCAGCATTTCCCTCAGGCTCTCGGCCAGCTCCGGCTGAAACCGGTCAAACAGCCCTCTCGCCTGGATCAGCGTCGTCTGCACGAAATCGTCGGCCGAAGCAAAATATGCCGGCGCATTCTTCCAGTATTCCAGCAGCTGGGCGAAAACCTGAAAACCCAGCATGTACACCAAAAGAAGAATCATGAGCATAAACAACGTACATGTAAGCGAAGCGGCAGCGACACGATTCCATTTCAGCCTCCCGATCAGCATCCGGTTGATCGGCTCCAGTGAAACGGCCACGAGCGCAGCCAGTACAAAAGGGGCGCCTGCTGTAAACAGCAAATACAGCAGGAGCAGTCCCACACCGACGAACACCAGCTGTTTGCCAGTCATGCTTCACTCCTTAATCCCCGTTATCCGTCCCTTCCTGTTCCTCCTCGTCGATGACTTCCGTATCGGCAACGCGGTGAATGTTAACCCGGGTAATCCGGAGCTTGGTCGATTCCTCGACCTCAAACACGAAATTGCTCACCTGGACCTTTTTGCCTTTTACCGGGTTGCCTTCCAGTTCCTTGAACAGCCAGCCGCCGATCGAATCAACCTCGTCATCCTCAATGATGACGCCGGTCAGATCGTTGACATCCTCGATCAGCATCCGCCCGTCAACCGAGATGACATCCTCCTGGATTTCGACATCGGGACGCTCGTCCTCAAATTCGTCATAGAGCTCCCCGACGATTTCTTCGAGGATCTCTTCGGCCGTCAGCATGCCGGCTGTGCCGCCGTATTCGTCGACCACCAGCGTCAGCTGGGCATGCTTCTTCTGCATAAGGCGCAGCACATGGCTGATTTCCATCGACTCCGGCACGTTCAGAATCGGACGGACCAGCGAGGTCAGCTCCTTCTGGTGCTCGGCGTCGGCCAGGAGAAAATCGGTAATATGCACAAATCCGATAATCTGGTCCTTGTCCTCCACGGCGACAGGATAACGGGAATGCTTCGTATCACTGATGATCTGCAGGTTCTCTTCCAGCGTATTCGTCGTGTACAGGCAGTCCATATCCGTCCGTGGGAGCATAATTTCGCGCGCCAGCAGGTCGGAGAACTCGAAGATGTTGTCCATCAGCTTCATCTCGTCCTTATCGATGACCCCGCTTTTGGCGCTCTGATTCATTAATATGCGGATTTCCTCTTCAGAATGCGCAGCTTCTGCTTCGCTGGCCGGATGAACGCCGAACAAGCGAAGCAATCCGTTGGCGGAAGCGTTGAGCAGCCAAATGAAAGGAAAAAATATTTTATAAAAGGCCATCAGCGGTGCGGACAGCAGCAGTGCGGCTCCTTCCGTTTTCTGAATGGCAAGCGACTTGGGAGCCAGTTCCCCAAGCACGATATGTAAGAAAGTAATGACACAGAACCCGAGTACCACGGATACGGTGGCGATGAGCGTTCTGTCGGTAATTCCCATTTTATACATCAAGGGCTCTACCAGTAGTTCCGAAATGGCCGGCTCCCCGATCCAGCCGAGACCGAGGGATGCCAGCGTAATGCCGAATTGGGTAGCGGACAAATAAGCGTCCAGTTTGTTGTTCACCCGGAGCGCATAGCCGGCCAGCCGGTTGCCTTCGCTGACCAGCTGCGTCAGCCGGGACTGCCTCATTTTTACAAGCGAAAATTCGGCGGCCACAAACACGCCGTTAAAAAATACCAGCAGCAGAACAAAAAAGAGGTTTAAAAGCAATTTGCCTATTTCTAACTCCCCGTCCAATGACAACGCCCCATTTCTATAATAAGTTCGCTTTTTTCACGGTAAAATCGGTATCTTTATAATACATGTCCTTCACGAGCAGATTCGGACCGCAGCAGCCCACAGCGTCGCAATGGCAGTTCACCGTCTTGTTCAGCGGATGCCCGGTCTGCCACGCATTAAAGATGTCGTCGAGACGGCCGGTTTGAATATTGCCAAACGCCGGGATATCGGAAAAGTCGGTGACGTAGACGTCGCCCGAGAACAAATTGACGTTGACGCGGTTGCGTCCGTCAGGATCGTTGCGCACGGTAACGTTCGGCGCATCCGCAAGCCTGCGGATCAGCTTCAGATCCTCGTGAATATCGCTGCACGCGAAGAACGGGAGCGTTCCGAACAGCATCCACATCTGCGGATCGCGAACGTCCAGCAAGCTGTGGACCGCCCTGCGCGTCTCATCCAAAGAAAGCACCGGAAGCTCCGTGGCAAAATTGGAGGCATACATCGGATGCACTTCATGGCGGCGGCAGCCCATTTGCCCTATTAGTTTGTGAATTCCTGCAAGCTTTGTATGCGTCCGGTAATTAATCATGGATTCTGCCGAAATGAACATGCCCGCTTCGCTCAGCTTCAGGGCGTTCTCCATCATTTTGTCATACATGCGGTAGGCGGTTTCCTTCGGAACCGGATGGTTGCTGTTGGCGAAGCCCACCTCATGGAAATCGTCTCCGTTCAAATAGTTGAACGAAATATGCATCACGTCAAGGTATGGCAGCATCGCTTCATATCTGCTGATATCCAGCGTCAAATTGGAGTTGATCTGCGTGCGGACTCCCCGTTCCTGAGCATATTTGAGCAGAGGGACGATGACCTCTTTCACCGTCTTCTCCCGGAAGGAGGGCTCGCCTCCGGTCAGGCTGATCGTCTGCAGATGCTCTACCTCGTCCAGACGCCGCAGCATCAAATCCAGCGGAAGAAATTCTGCCTCTTTCATAACGAGCATATCGCCGACCGCACAGTGCTCGCAGCGCATATTGCACAAATGCGTCACCGTCATTTCGACACTGGTCAGCACATGCCGGCCATATGTACGAAGGGATTCAATCGGATCCCATGGGTCATTGCTCGGAGATAAGGGGGCAAGTGCTCCCCGGGTATTTACAGTATTCATTATTTACTCACCTTATTTCTTTATTTAACCCAAAACACGGTTTTTGTGTAACCTTTATTTTCCAGACCGAGAGCAGTCCGGTTGTCTCAGGATGAATATGTCATTCCTTCTATCATACCATGAAGCGCGAAAAATCTCTCTGTCTGAATAGGTATGCCGGGACAAGAAGAAAAAAGACCCCTAAACCGGCGGCTCCTGCGGGCAGCAGGGAAATCGAATTTCCACCGCATCCATTACCGCCCGATACCGCTCGCTTTATGGGTCTTCCGGTCATGACAAATCCTAATTTCTGCTCTCTCTAATCCCCGAGAACGCCGTCAATAATAACGGACAGCGACTGGGACAGATCCACCTCGTAAGGTGCCTTAAGCGGCACCCCTTCCGGATCCTGCAAGATGCGGACCACGGGACGATGGGGCATATGGGCGTGAATTTTCGACACCACTCCAGTCTCCCCGGTACTCAGCTTGACCGACAAGCCGGGCGGATAGATCGCCACTTTATCCCGGAACAGCTCCAGCTTCTTTTGGTCGTACAAGGTACCTGCCCCGCCGTACAGCACTTCAGCGGCCTGATGCGGAAGCATCGCAGGCCGGTACACCCTGTGCGAGGTCATCGCATCGTAGGAGTCGGCGAGCGCCACCCACTGGGCATATTCGTGGATATCATCGCCCTTGATTCCGCGCGGATAACCTGATCCGTTAATCCTTTCATGATGCTGAAAGGCGCAGTGCGCGGCCAGGAGCGGAATATTCGGCTCGTCCTTCAGGATTTTAAAGCCGATTTGGGCATGCGCCTGCATGAGGCGGAATTCCTCATCATCCAGCTTTTGCGGCTTGAACAGCACTTTTTGGGGAATTTGGGTTTTTCCGATGTCATGCAGCAGCGAACCCAGCCCCAGCACCATCAGCTGGTCCTGCGTATAACCGCTCGCAATCCCCAGCACAAGTGAATATACGCACACATTTAAGGAATGCTTATATAAGTAATGATCTGCGGTGTTCATGTCCATCAGCATGATCATGCAGTCCTCCTGGGAACTGACATCCTCAAGAATGGACTCCATCACCTTGGAGAACTGCTTTCCGAGATGGTGATACCCTCCAGTAATCGGAGAGGCTTCGGATAACCGCTGAAAATTGACGCGAATCTTCTGAAGAGCCTGACGCCTCGTTTCCTCCCGGAGCATTTCGGGAATATCGATGCCTTCCGTCAGATGATCTTCCACATAAATATAACCGATGTCCAGCTTTTGCAGGCGGCTGATCAGCAAGGAGGTGAGCTCCACGCCTTCCGCGAGAAGCACAACACCCTCGTCGCTGTATATCTTTTTGCCGATTTTCATTCCCTGCTGCAGCATCGGAACGGGTACCAAACGCAACACGATCCACTCCTGCCTAAAATCACGGCCGCCCGGTTATTGCTTCCCAGGTCCGTTTACCTAGTTTCCCCATGCCATCCTATGTAGCCCATTCACGCTATGCGGAATTAGTCCATCACATTACGGTTCTTGGATCAGCGCATAACGAACAGCCAGAACACGGCGGCAAGCACAAACCGGTAAATGGCGAAATGGGTCAGACGAATTTTTTGAATTAATTTCATAAAAGCAAGCACAACGACATAGGCCACCACAAAAGCTATGATAAATCCGATGACGAACATGCCGATCGTATCCTTGGTCATATACTTGTACGAATCCAGCATCTCATAGCCGGAAGCGGCGCACATGATCGGAATGGCGATCAGAAACGAGAAATCGGCCGACGCCTTGTAGCTTGCCCCGCTCAGCATCCCTCCGGAAATCGTGGATCCCGAACGCGAAAATCCCGGCCATACGACAGATAAAATTTGATAAAGCCCGATCAACAGCACCTGCTTGTACGACAGGTCATCCATCGTTTCGGCGGTGATTCTGGCTTTGGACTTGTTAAACCACTCGGCAAAAATCATGAAAATCCCGCCCACAATCAGCGCCCAGATTACCGTATTTGCGCTGAACAGGCTCTTGATAAAGTCCCTGGCAAAAAAGGCCACAATGAGCGCAGGGGCGATCCCGATGATAACATGCAGCAGATTCAGTTTCTTGCCGGATCGCAGACTTCCGGATTCAGGCATGGTCCGCTTGATGCCTAGCAGATCCAGAATCCGTCTCCAATAGACGAGGGCGATCGCCAGAATGGCCCCCAGCTGAATAACGATTTCAAAGGTTTTCATGATGGGGTCCTGTTCATCATAGCCCAAGAGCTTGGACGTCAATATCATGTGCCCCGTTGAAGAGACCGGAATAAATTCCGTAACCCCCTCCACAATCCCCAAGATAATTGCAGTAATGGTATCCATTTCTTCCTCCTCTGGTCCTTCTTAAACAACCTCGATCCAACGGTGCTTGCCGCAGGTATCCAGACTTCCGGGACGCTGGAGCTCAAGTCTCAGCAGGTCCCGCAAAAACTCGGGAAGCAAATATTTCGGATCTTCCCCCCGAGAAATCTGCTCATATCCCGTCCCGAATGTAAACATGTCCAACGTTCCAACAGTGTACATCCGGTCGTCCCGCAGCGGCTCCCCCTGAAGCGAAATTTGAACAATCCTATCATAAGGGATGCGGCTTGGATCGTACAAGACTTCAATTCCGTCCACCGCGATATTGCCGAGTACATTGCCGCGGAACCCGAATCCCCGAATTTCCTTGCTCCAATATTCCGGCAGGAGGCTCTCCTCCAGGCTTCGCCGGATATGCTCCCCTTTGAGGCTGATCACGCAGGGGTTAATCGGAGATGGGCAGAGCTCGTGAAGGAGTCCCGCCGTAATTTCCCCTTCCGGCAGATCGCCCAGCAGCTGCCCCGTGTTGACAAGCGACAGCTCCGCGTCGGTAAACTGACGGACCGACTGCGCCAGCAAATTGCCGAACGGCGACTCTCCCGTATGCGTCAGGGACAGCGGCCGGTCCGTAACCGCCACAGGCTCTTTCAGGGCTTCTTCGGCCCGCTCGCGATGAATTCCAAGGGCCCGGGACACGGTTTCATCCAAAAGGCCGGTATCAACCGGCTGGCATCCTCCCTCGATGACACGGAAACGGCCGTCATCCTGTTGAGTCATGACGACCTTACCGACGTATTGACCGTACTTTCCCGCTGCGCACAGCACCGTATCACCAATCCGCAGCGGCTCTTCCAGCAGATGGTGGGTATGCCCGCCGAGAATCAGGTCAATACCCTGAATCCGTTCTGCCATCAGCCGGTCGGTAGTCAGCCCGAGGTGGGATAAAACGATCACGATGTCGGCCTCCGGACGCAGCGCCTCCACCTGCTCCTGCAACGCTTGCAGCGGCTCCAGGGCATCCCAGCCGAGCAGTTTGTAGAAGTCGGCGAACGGGGCCGTAGCTCCCGTCAGCCCGATCCGGATCCCGTCCTTGTCCAGAATGACGCGTTTCTTCATCCATGCGGGCGGCGCCGAGCTGAGCTGCTCATGGATGTTGCAGCAAATAACCGGGGACTGCAGGCCCGCATATAGGCGTTCCAGCACGTCCGGGGTAAATGTCAGCCCCTCATTGTTCCCGATCGTCACCGCCTCATATCCCGTTAAATTCAATATGTCGATGTTCGTCTGGCCCATCGTCCCCTCGGTTTCGACGGCCGTCCGGTCCATATGATCTCCTATATCCACCAGTAAAAGAGGACTCTCCGCCGCCTGAGCGCGTTCGGCGGCAGCCAGGGCTGCAATGGAACTAACCGTTTCAAAGTGGCTGTGTATATCATTCGTATGCAGGATTGTAATCGATTTTGCCTGGTTCTGCAGCATCATTGGGTAACCTCCCCTTTCACTGTTCTCGCCTTGTTAGGCCCAAATGCTCCTAGGGATAAGCATAACATTTTCAAGGTGGATATGGTATATTGAAGACATGAACTACCACGCCCGAGGAGAGAAAGAAATGCAGCTTGATATTCGATTGTTTGCCGGTCTTGCAGAACGGCTCCAAACCTCTGTTTTACCTTTGTCCGTCGAAGGGGAATCCATCACAGCCGACGGCTTGAAACAAAAGCTGACCGAATTGTACCCGGAGGCTGCCGCGCAGATCTCCGTTTCTTTTGTTGCCGTTAATCAGAATTATGCGCCGGGTGACGCGCTTATTACGGAAGGTGACGAAGTCGCCTTGATTCCGCCCGTATCGGGCGGAGACGGAAGTAGCTCAGTACAGGAAGCATCAGCAGACGGCTTATACTGTATTACCGATCAGCCGCTGTCCGTTGATGAGGTGACGTCCAAGGTGCTGGACGACAACCATGGCGCCACGCTGTCTTTTGTCGGGACAACCCGGGAGATGACGGGTGAGCAGCGCACCGTTCACTTGGAGTACGATGCGTATATCCCGATGGCACTGGCGCAGCTTGAATTGATCGGCCGTGAAATCGCCGAACGTTGGCCGGGCACGCGCTGTGCGATTTCACACCGGATCGGTACAGTCGATGTGAAAGAGATCAGCGTCATCATCGCGGTATCGACCGGGCACCGGGAGGCTTGTTATGAAGCGAGCAGGTATGCGATTGAGAAGCTCAAGCAGTCCGTGCCCATTTGGAAGAAGGAAATTTGGGAGGACGGGTCGGAATGGAAGGGACATCAAAAGGGGCCATGGGACCCGACGCTCCCCCCCTCCGTCTAAGAAGAGTTCGTTGATAATCCATATTTTTCTTGCTAATATAGATTTCAAAACAATAGGTTCCAATCTGAACAATGAGGTGACGATCAGTTTTGAGAGTTCATGTCACGGAATTACGGCCCGGTGATCGGCTTCAAGCCGATACGTTTAACGATATCGGGCTTCATGTGCTCCACAAAGGGAAGGAACTGAAGCTTGAAGAGATCAGCAAGCTGATTCAACATGGCATCGCTTATGTGGAGGTTGACCCCTCCCGGCCGGTTGAGCCGACCGCTTCATCACCGTTCCTTTCCGGTCAACCTGCATCCAAGGTGGAAGAACAGGTTGGACAAGCGGTGGAAGGGTTTGAGTCGCTGTATCTGGAAGCCCTTTCGACAGGCCGGATCAACACGACCGTCGTCAATGACATTATGGAGCCGCTGGTGGACCGGCTCAGCACCCATACCGACGTGGTCTCCCTCCTCTTGTCCATCAATCCGGAAGACGAATATACATACCAACATTCCGTTCAGGTCGGCATTCTTTCCTACTACATATCTACCTGGCTCGGGTATGCTCCCGAGGAGGCCTTCGCAGCCGGAAAAGCGGGTTTTTTGCATGACATCGGCAAATGCCTCGTCCCCGCCGAGCTGTTGTACAAACCCGGCAAGCTTACGCCGGAAGAATTCGAAGAAATGAAGCGTCATACCGTCTACGGTTACGATATCATCCGAAGCTCCACCAACGATGAAATTCCCGCGCTGGTCGCGCTGCAGCATCATGAACGTGACGACGGGAGCGGCTATCCCCACCAGTGCGGCGAGCTTGAAGTCCATCCTTTTTCGCGGATTACCGCGGTGGCCGACGTGTTTAGCGCGATGACAACGAACCGTGTGTATCAGACGAAGCAGGAACTGCTGACCGTGCTCCGCGAACTGTACAGCCTCAGCTTCGGTAAGCTGAGCCCCCGGGCAACTCAGGCGTTTATCAGCCATATGCTCCCGAACTTTATCGGCAAACGGGTCACCCTGACTTCCGGGGAAACCGGCACCATTATCATGACCAATCCGGCGGATTTCTTCCGTCCGCTTGTGAAGACCGAGGACCGGTTCATCGATCTGTCCTCTGACCGGAATATTGCCATCGATCAAATTTATATGTAACCCGTTCAATGCAAAAGAAGCCCTCGGTTGAGGGCTTCTTTTTGAATGTGGCCAGAAAAAACCGTCTATCGACGTACTTTCATAGAAGATAGACGTCTCAGAAGCTTATACCTTTCTCCTTATATCTAAAAAGCGCGCCCCGCGAAGCCGCCGTAACGGCTGCGCGGAACACGCTTTGTATGCTTACTATTAACCGATGGAGCCTTCCATCTCGAATTTGATCAGGCGGTTCATTTCGACCGCATATTCCATTGGGAGCTCCTTCGTGAACGGCTCGATGAAGCCCATAACGATCATTTGCGTCGCCTCGGCTTCAGTGAGTCCGCGGCTCATCAAGTAGAAGAGCTGATCTTCCGATACCTTGGATACCGTCGCTTCGTGCTCCAGAACGATGTTGTCGTTCTTGATCTCGTTGTACGGAATCGTATCCGAAGTGGACTCGTTATCCAGGATCAGCGTATCGCACTTGATGTTGGCTTTCGCGCCTTCCGCGTTGCGGCCGAAGGAAGCGAGACCACGGTAGGTGACCTTGCCGCCGTGCTTACTGATCGACTTCGATACGATCGTGGACGTCGTATCCGGAGCCAAGTGGATCATCTTGGCGCCTGCATCCTGATGCTGGCCTTTGCCTGCAACCGCAATGGACAGCACCATGCCTTTCGCGCCGCGTCCTTTCAGCAGCACTGCCGGATATTTCATCGTCAGCTTGGAGCCGATGTTGCCGTCTACCCATTCCATCGTGGCGTTCTCTTCAGCTACCGCCCGTTTGGTAACGAGGTTGTAGATGTTCGGCGCCCAGTTTTGGATCGTCGTGTAACGCACGCGTGCGTTTTTCTTACAGATGATCTCAACAACCGCACTGTGCAGCGAGTTCGTGCTGTAGATTGGTGCGGTACAGCCTTCGACATAATGCACGAAGCTGTCTTCGTCCGCAATGATCAGCGTACGTTCGAATTGGCCCATGTTCTCGGAATTGATCCGGAAGTAAGCCTGCAGCGGGATTTCACATTTAACGCCTTTTGGAACGTAAATGAAGCTTCCGCCGGACCATACCGCACTGTTCAGTGCAGCAAATTTGTTATCGGTAGGAGGAACGACAGTCGCAAAGTGCTCTCTGAAAATTTCAGGATGCTCTTTCAGCGCCGTGTCGGTATCCATGAAGATAACCCCTTGGTCTTCCAGGTCTTTCTGCATGTTGTGATACACAACTTCGGATTCATACTGGGCGGATACACCGGCCAGGAATTTCTGCTCGGCTTCCGGAATACCCAGCTTGTCAAAGGTTTCTTTGATCTCAGCCGGTACTTCTTCCCACGTCTTTCCTTGCTTCTCGGAAGGTCTTACGTAGTACTGGATATCGTTGAAGTCCAGTTCATCCAGGTCGCCGCCCCAGCGAGGCATTGGCATTTTCTCGAACTGCTCCAATGATTTCAGACGGAATTCAAGCATCCATTCCGGCTCGTTTTTGATTTTGGAAATTTCGGTAACAATCTCACGGGTAAGTCCTTTACCGGTTTGGAATACCGCTTTATGTTCGTCGCGGAATCCGTATTTATACTCTTCTATTTCAGGCGCTTTTTTGGCCATGAGTATTCAGCCTCCCTATCGTTAGTGGTTAATGCGTTCCTCGTCAATACCTTTCCGCAGTGCATTCCAAGCGAGCGTTGCGCATTTAATGCGGGCCGGGAACTTGTTAACTCCGGACAGGGCTTCGATATCTTCGTAATCGTCAAAATGAACGTCCTCACCCTGCATCAGCGAAGAAAAGCGTGAAGCCATTTCCTTCGCTTCCTCGAGCGTCTTGCCTTTGACCGCTTCGGTCATCATCGAGGCAGAGGACATGCTGATGGAGCAGCCCTCTCCTGTGTATCTGGCATCTTTGACCATGCCATTATCGACAATAAGCTGAAGCGAAATTTTGTCGCCGCAGGTCGGGTTGTTCAGATCCACCGTCACGGCTTCATTTTCAAATTTGCCCCGATTGCGGGGGTTTTTATAATGATCCATTATGACACGCCGGTACAAGTCGTCAAGTTCCATCATCCAAAATACTCCTTTGTCTGGATTAAGGCGCTGATCAGACGATCTACATCTTGTTCGGTATTGTATAGATAAAAGCTTGCACGGGCGGTGGCACTGGCCTCAAGCCAACGCATGAGCGGCTGGCAGCAGTGATGGCCTGCGCGGATCGCAACCCCGCTGGCATCCAGAACCGTAGCCACATCATGCGGATGCACATCTCCCAAATTGAAGGTGACCAAGCCCACTTTACGCACACGCGGACCATAAAGCTTCAGGCCTTCAATTTCCGATAACCGCTCGATCGCATACTTCGCGAGCTTCTGCTCATGCTCCTCGATTTGATCCATGCCGATTTCCTCGAGAAAATCGATGGCTGCAGCAAGCCCAACCGCTCCGGCGATAATCGGGGTGCCCCCTTCAAACTTCCAGGGCAGCTCCTTCCAGGAAGAATCGTATAGTCCGACATCGTCAATCATTTCACCGCCGAATTCCACCGGTTCCATGGATTCGAGCAGCGCCTTTTTGCCGTACAGTACACCGATGCCGGTAGGACCGCACATCTTGTGGCCGGAGAATGCGTAGAAGTCGCAATCCAGATTCTGAACATCGATCTTCATGTGAGGCGTGCTCTGGGCGCCGTCCACGACCATATACGCGCCGTGGCGGTGCGCCAGCTCGGCAACTTCCTTCACCGGGTTAACCACGCCCATGACGTTGGACACATAGCCCATCGCGATGATCTTGGTTTTCTCGGTGACGACTTTCTCGACTTCGGCCAAAGTGACTGAACCGTCTTCTTGTAGTTTAACATATTTCAAAGTGGCGCCGGTGGCTTTTGCCACCTGCTGCCAAGGAATTAGATTACTGTGGTGTTCCAACGGGGTCAGGACGATTTCATCGCCTTCCTGGCAAATCGAGCGCCCGAACGAGGAAGCCACCAGGTTCAGGGCTGTCGTCGTTCCCCGCGTAAAAATAATTTCCTTCGTGCTCTTCGCATTAATGAACTTAGCTACCTTCTCGCGCGCGCCTTCATAAGCATCCGTTGCACGGCTTCCAAGCGTATGCACCCCGCGGTGCACGTTGGCGTTGTCATGCTCGTAATAGCGTTTGACAGCCTCGATCACAGCGAGCGGTTTCTGGGAAGTCGCCGCATTATCAAGATATACCAACGGGTGGCCGTTTATTTCCTGATTCAGGATGGGAAACTGCTCGAGAATGTCGCGGTTCATTGTCCCAACTTCCCTTCGATGACCGATTGAAGCTGCGTGCGCAGGCCTTCAAGCGGAATCTGAGATACGACCGGTGCCAGGAATCCATAAATGATCAGGGATTCGGCAACTTCGCGGGAAATCCCGCGGGACATCAGGTAGTAAATTTGTTCAGGGTTGACCTGGCCGACGGATGCTGCATGACCTGCCTTAACGTCGTCCTCGTCGATCAGCAGGATCGGGTTGGCGTCACCGCGTGCTTTCGGACTCAGCATCAGCACTTTCTCCGTCTGCTGTCCGTCGGATTTGGTCGCGCCCTTCTCGATCTTGGTGATGCCGTTGATGATGGCCTGTGCTTCTTCACGCATGACCGCACGGGTAATCATTTGGCTCTCGGAACTCTTGCCGAAGTGGTTCGCACGAGTCGTGTAGTTCAGCTTCTGAGAACCGGAGCCGACGGCGATGATCTTGGAATCGGACGTCGATCCGTTTCCTTTCAGAATCGAGTAAGTATCGCTGGCGGTATCGCCGCTGTTCATTTCGCCGACGATCCATTCCATGGACGCGTCGTTCTCGATCACGGCACGGCGGTAGCTGATGTCCGTCACGTTCGTGCCCATTTGATGAATGGTCGCAAACCGGACTTTCGCTCCCGATTTGGCGAATACCTCAACGGCGCCGTTATGAGTGACCGGTTTACCGGATGTTCCGGATACATAGTTATCTACATAGGTTACAGAACTGTTCGAATCGGCAATGACCAGAATATGAGGAGCAAAAGTAGCTTCCTCGTCATCTGTCAGCAGAACGGCCTGCAGCGGTACGGATACCTCCACATTTTTTGGAACATACAGGAACACCCCGCCGTTCCACAATGCGGCATGCAGTGCGGCTACGGAGCTCTCATCCGCTGTAACAGCCGTATGAAGGTGAGCCTTAACGAGATCCTCGTGCTCCTTCACCGCCGTCGCCAGATCGGTGAAAATGACGCCTTGAGCAGCAAGCTCAGGGGACAGCTTCGTATACACGGTTCCGGAATTGCGCTGGATAATCAGGTTGCCCGCTTCCTGGTCCTTGATCAGTTCCTGAATCGATTCAGGAGCTTCAGCCAGGGATGCAATCGGGCTTACCGATTTGAAGCTTCCGTAGTTTTGAATGTCCCAGCGTTCGATTCTCGTTTTTTCGAGTTTCGGCAGCTCGAGGGTTGCCGCGAGTTCCAATGCTTTCAGACGATTTTCCGTGAGCCAGGCCGGCTCGTTGCTGCCCTTCGACAGCGCGCTCAGGCCTTCAGCGTTAACCGGAAGAATGGTTTGTGTTGTCATCTTCGTTCTCCTCCTTCCGTTATCTTTACGCTTCTTGACCTACAGTTTCGTCTTCGATGCCGAGCTCTTCCTTCACCCAATCGTAACCTTCCGCTTCCAGGCGCTCCGCCAGTTCAGGACCACCGGATTTCACGATGCGGCCCTGCATCATAACATGTACAAAATCAGGCTTCACATAGTTAAGCAGGCGCTGATAGTGGGTAATAATCAAGAAACCGCGGTCGTCGCTGCGCATCGCGTTTACACCGCTGGCAACAATTTTCAAAGCGTCGATATCCAGACCGGAGTCGATTTCGTCCAGGATGACGATGCTTGGTTCGATCATCATCATTTGCAAAATTTCGTTCCGCTTCTTCTCACCGCCGGAGAAGCCTTCGTTCAAATAACGATGGGCAAACTCAGGGTTCATATCGAGTTCTTTCATCTTCGCTTCCATTTGACGGATGAAACGAATCAGCGAAATTTCATTGCCCTCTTCACGGCGTGCATTGATGGCACTGCGAAGGAAGTCGGAATTGGTCACGCCCGTAATTTCGCTCGGGTACTGCATAGCCAGGAACAGGCCGGCCCGCGCACGCTCGTCAACGCCCATTTCCAGAACGTCTTCGCCGTTCAGGGTTACGCTGCCGTCCGTTACTTCGTATTTAGGATGTCCCATCAAAGCGGAAGCAAGTGTACTTTTACCGGTACCGTTAGGTCCCATGATGGCGTGGATTTCTCCGCCCTTCATTTCCAGGTTGATGCCTTTCAGGATTTCCTTGCCCTCGATTGTCGCTTTAAGTCCTTCAATGGTGAAATTAGTAGCCATATTCGTTTTTCCCTCCGTTAAATGTTTTGCCGAAATCAGAAAGTCTATTTCAACAGGGACGCGCTCCCCGATTTCAATCAATCATTATTATCAATTTGTAATGAGTCTAAATTGATTCTCAATGATTATCACAATTTTATAATAAATGGCGAATCATATCAACCGCCCGTCGGAGTAAACCTGGTGTTTCATTACAGAAACAGGCTTCGCCGCGGTTGCAGCCAAGCCTGTTTCCTTACAATATCAAATTTTTCCATGGATGCTGTTCATGACGAACGGTTTCGCGGAAGTTCTGCAGCATCCGGCAACGGAGCTATCGTTCTCACCACCGGCTGGCATTTCGTGAACATTCTGCGATATGTTATGGATTGCATTTTCACATCCAAGGAACAGCAGCATGGAGGATCCTGACAACCGCGCAGACGCTCGGATTCATGACCGGGAACAGCCGCCAGAGACCGGATCCCATTTCTCAATTTCCCGTACGTCCGATTCATGTCTGATTAATCAAAAAGGCAACGCGGTCTTATACGTTATGCCGTCAAAGGTTGATCCGGGACACAAAAAGTGCGCTGGCGGCCAGCGCACTTCCGGGCTTTCGCGAAAGAAGCATCCCTTATCCCAGGTAAGAACGGAGCATCCACATATGCTTTTCGAGATCGCTCTTGATCTTGATAAACATATCGGCCGTTGGATGGTCGCCGGCTTCCTCCGCCAGGCTGATTCCTTCGCTCATTTCCTCGGCAACGGTGGCAAAGTCCTCGATCAGGGTCTGCACCATTTTGCGCTGGTCTTCATTACCGGAAGCTTCCTGAATGGTTGCGATGTCCAGGTACTCCTTCATCGTCGCAGCCGGGCTTCCTTTAATCGTAAGCAGCCGTTCAGCCACTTCGTCCATTTTCAGCGTAATATCGTCGTACAGCTCTTCAAATTTTACGTGGAGGGTAAAGAAATGCTCACCCTTTACATACCAATGGTAATTATGGATTTTGACATACAGGACGTTCAGGTTCGCAACTTGTTGGTTTAGGATTTGCTCCAAAGTGGATGTTTTTGATTTGGATGACGTTTTTGCCATGAATATCCCTTCCTTTTTTAAGTATATGGCCTTCCCTCTCCATTGCCGCATACAACGGCAGCTTCGGGGTCCGGCTGGAGTTTTCGTATAAGTATGGGGAGGCTCTTCCGAGAGTAATCTGGGCTGCGTGCCTCCCTGCCCTTATCTTACCCTTCAACCCGCTGCACGAAACAATTGCCCATAAATGGCAGGGTCTTTCGTTTTCAAACGCTCTCACTGAAAAAAAGATTCAAAAGAGGTCGGCAATCCGATATACTGTTTTATAACCAAGTGAACAAGTTGGCTTTATTCGCGTTTCCTTATTATACGGAGGTGACTTCCATGTCCACATATCACCCGCTCACCGTCCAAGACGCCATTTCTCTCGTCCGCGGCATTCCGGGGCATTTCACGCCTGATGCGCAGCTGGAATGCAAAGAAATCGGGGACGGCAACCTGAACTTAGTGTTCCATATTACGGACCGGAACAGCGATAAAAGTATCATTGTCAAACAAGCCCTTCCTTATGCGAAGGTGGTCGGGGAATCCTGGCCGTTGTCCCTGGACCGGGCACGCATTGAACGCGAGGCGCTTCAAGTGCAGTACCGCCTGTGTCCCGGACTGGCACCGCAGGTGTTCTCCTACGACGATGACCTGGCGATAACCGTCATGGAAGACCTGAGCGACCATACGATTATGCGCAAAGGGCTGATCGAAGGACAAGCCTATCCGTTGTTTGCCCGCCATATCGGCGAATTTACGGCAAGAACGCTGTTCTATACCTCGGAGCTGTTCCTGAACCCGCAGGAAAAGAAAGAACAGGTACGTAAATTCATCAATCCGGATCTGTGCAAAATTACCGAGGATTTGATCTTTGACGATCCATACCGGTTTTCCGATAACAACAACTATCCGGACTATCTGGAGGATCAGGCGAAGGAGCTGCGGGAGAACGGCAAGCTCCATCTGGAAGTCGCCCTGCTCCGGGAAGCCTTCCTGACCCGGACCGAAGCGCTGGTTCACGGCGACCTGCATACCGGCAGCATTTTCGTCACACCGGAATCGACCAAAGTGATCGATCCCGAGTTTGCCTACTACGGGCCGATGGGCTTCGACCTCGGCGCCATCATCGGCAACCTGCTGCTGAACTACGCTTCCCGGCCAGGCTGGGATGCCGCAGAATCGGAGGTTCTCGGCAATCAAGAGCGTCTTCTGCGCATGGCTTCGGACGTATGGTCCGAATTTGAAATCCGCTTCCGCAAGCTGTGGGATGAGGATGCCAGGGACCCGCTTGCGAAAGCACCCGGCTACCAGGACGCCTACGTGGCCAAAGTACTGCGGGATGCCTGCGGATTCGCCGGCTGCAAAATGATCCGGCGCATCGTCGGCTTGTCCCATGTGGCCGACATCGACACGATCGCGGACGTAAAGCTGCGGGAGAAGGCGCAGCGTACGGCGCTGGCTATCGGCAAACAGCTCGTTCTATTCAACCGGACCATCCAGTCCGGCGAAGACATCGTCCGGCTGGTGAAGGAAGCCGAGCCGCTTAAAGGAGCCGTAAAATGAGTAATGACAACCAAGAACAAACACAACGACGCAGTGAACCGTTAACTTCCGTCCAATGGGGCGGCGACAAGCTGATCCTGCTGGATCAGCGCCTGCTTCCGGACGCCATCGTCTATCTGGATTTATACACGCCGGAAGAAGTGTGGGAATCCATCCATGCGATGAAAGTCCGGGGCGCACCGGCCATCGGCATCGCCGCCGCTTACGGCGTGGTGCTCGGGGCGCGCCAGTATGGAGGCGTCGATGCCGCCGCCTGGGACGACCATGTCGTCAAGGTCAGCGCCTATCTGGCCACCTCGCGGCCGACGGCGGTCAATCTGTTCTGGGCGCTGGACCGGATGAAAGGGAAAGCGCATGAGCTGGCCGGCCGGGGAGGCAGCGTTGCCGACCTGAACGAGGCCCTGCTCGCCGAGGCCAACGCGATTCAAGCGGAGGACGAGGAAGTGTGCCGCCGCATCGGGGAGAATGCACTGCCCCTGTTCCGGGACGGCATGGGCGTGCTCACCCACTGCAATGCAGGCGGGCTGGCTACGGCCAAATACGGAACGGCGACCGCGCCGATGTATTTGGCCCAGGAACAGGGCATACAGCTGAAAGTGTATGCCGATGAGACGCGCCCTGTGCTGCAGGGCGCGCGGCTGACGGCCTTCGAGCTCCAGCAGGCCGGAATTGACGTGACGCTGCTCTGCGATAACATGGCAGGCATGGTCATGTCCAAGGGATGGGTGCAGGCGGTGATCGTCGGCACCGACCGGGTGGCCGCCAACGGCGACGTCGCCAACAAGATCGGCACCTACAGCCTGGCCGTGCTGGCCAAGGCCCATGGCATTCCGTTCTACGTCGCCTGCCCGTTGTCGACCATCGATCTGAACACCCCTACAGGGGACAACATCCCGATTGAAGAGCGGCCGGCTGAGGAAGTCACCGAGGGCTTCGGGAAGAGAACCGCTCCCGAAGGCATCAAGGTCTACAATCCGGCGTTTGATGTCACGCCTCACGAATATGTAACAGCCATCATCACGGAAAAGGGGATCGTCAAGGCGCCATTCGCCGAGAACCTCGCCGCCCTCTTCCAAGCTTAATGAACTTGGCCAATGTGGCTTCGTTTCGGGCTAGTGTCTCTAATCGCCGAAATGCCACCGGCTCAGCCAGCCCTGGCAGGGCTGGCTTTTTATTGCTTTCCAGTCGGCGGCCGTGAGGCCATTACACCATTTTTAACAGAGCTTCATGCCCTGGCATGCCCGGAACGATTCCGAGCGCCTCGGCCTCGGTCGTCACCGACTCCAGCGGCGCTTCAAGCAGCTCCTGCAGCGTTTTGACGCCGACAGCCCGGCCCGCAATGATTTTTCGCTCCGCCAGTCTCGTGTTAAGCAGGCCTACGTCCAGCGCCCCGCACATAATGTACCCTTTCGGCGAGTTGATCGTGAGCAGCGTCGTCTTGGGCAGCTTGACCTCTACCCCGACAAAGCTGTGGCCCCCGACGGTAATCGGTACCATAGTCACCATTCAGCTGTACACCTCCCCAGGCGTGATATCCATCCAGCATCATTGTATTCGCCCTGGGGAATGGGTGACTGTGCGTACGTCCATAACCAAAATGCGCCGAAATAAATAGGAAGAAAGTTGCTTTCCACTCCGACATTAGGACTATGATTCTATTCACATTCATGATATTATTTAGTCACTTTCATATCTAATTTGAACGTATAGTTTGGGGGATCCATGGACAACAATCAATCCAATGACGAATCTGGTTTTTTATTCAACGTCGACATCTTAGTGAAAAGTCCCTCTAATGCCCTGGCGCTTCAAGAACTCCTCGGCATGCTGAACGGCAACGGGCATATTGCGGATTTTCGCATCAAATCGGGAATTGAACTGGGGCGGATGATTGAATCGATGCTTCAGGACAAGCGCAAATCTCTCCTTTCCAAAGAAGAGCCTCCCCGCCCGTCCGTTCCCCCTGCTCCGATCAAGGAAGCGGAACTGCGTACAGCGGCCGTAGGGAAAAATGCAAAAAGCCAGCCGCCCCGAAACCCGGTGCATGGCGGTTCGGACATTTATGATTGGATTCAGGTATACATCCGTGACAACCGGCTGATCCGGCTGACGGCCAACCGGAGCGGGCAGCACATTCATATGCCGTGCCGGATCCTGAATTATGATGAGGAACAGCAGATGCTGAACGTATATCACGTGGATGAGAAACAGGTTTATACCTTTAAGCTGAACGAAGTGGACGAGGTCATCTAATAGGATAAGGATGCCGTTTCTCCGAAGCGTATAACACTAAAACAAGCCCGTCCCGGCTCACTAAGCCGAAGACGGGCTTTCTTCTGTTCTCCTCCGATATGGAGGGGTCAGGCTCGTCTGCGCGATGCGGCTTCCGCAATCAGGCAGATCCAGCCGATGATGAAGGCAACGCCTCCAAGCGGCGTAATGGCGCCAAGCACTTTGATCCCAGTGATGGCGAGAACATACAGACTTCCGGAAAACAGAATGATCCCGACCAGCAGCAGCCATCCCGCCCAGGCCAGCTTGCGCGAATCCCCCCATAACCCCGCAACGACCCCAATCAGTATGATCCCCAAGGCGTGCGCCATATGATATTGAACCCCTGTTTCATAAACCTTCATCGCCGACTCTCCGACGATAGGTTCCAGCATGTGGGCTCCGAATGCTCCGATCACCACGGACAGCATCGCCATCAGGGCGCCGGTCAATATAAATTTGCGCTGCACATCGACAACTCCTTTGGATGTTCCTAATCTATATAGATTGAACTAAAGCCCGTTAGAATATGATTTTCTTTAGTTCATTCTATCTACTAACAAACTGTTAACTATTTTAACCGATCGGACGCCGCCTTTTCCACCACCATGGCACAAGACTGCCCAAATCAGCTTGATTTTTACGGGATCTTATGAAAAAGTAAGAAGCATATCTATCGATTCGAAGGAGAGAGTGATTTCATGGATTCAAACCAGCCTCCGCACCAGCCGGACGGATTCCAGCAGAACCCGGGGCCCCATTCGCCCCATGCTCAGTTCGTTCCCGCTGCTGCGCTGAAGCATTCCGGGCCCGGCATCGCATCCTTTGTCATGGGCCTGGTCAGTTTGCTGGGTTATATCATCAGTGCCGCGGCAGCAGGCGCCATTATGGCTCCTTATCTCGAAGAAGGCATGCTGGACGGTCCGAATTCCAATGCGGTCCTTAGCCTCGGCGTCGTCGGTCTGCTGATGATCGCACTGGTTGTCATCAACGTGGTCGGAACGATTCTGGGCATCGTGGGGACGGCCATCAAGAACCGCAAAAAGATCTTTGCCATCATCGGGCTTATTGTGAATGCCGTCATCGTGCTCAGTATCGGCTTGTTCTTTATATACTTCATGGCCTCTGCCGCAGTCTAGCGGTCTTTACCCGCAGTCCAGCAGTCTATTAGAAGAAAAAGGTGATCTTATGTCTCAAGTCAAAATATTTGCCGACAGCACATGCGACCTTCCTCACGATTGGATCAAAGCCCATGACATCGGCATTATTCCGCTGTACGTTACGTTCGGGGACCAGAATTACAGGGACGGCGTCGACTTAACGACACCCGAATTGTATGCCAAGGTGGAGCAGACGGGCAGCCTTCCCAAGACGGCCGCTCCGTCTCCGTCCGATTTTATCGCGGCATTCACCCCGTTTGTGGAAGAAGGACGGGATATCGTTTATATCAGCCTGTCGTCCGAGCTATCCTCGACTTATCAGAACGCGCTGATCGCAGGTGAGGAGTTCCCGGAGGGACGAATCACGGTCGTGGATTCACGGAATCTGACCACCGGCATCGGCCTGCTGGTCATGAAAGCGGTGGCCGCGGCAGAACAGGGGAAAAGCGCCCGTGAAATCGCCGGCATCGTGGAGACCGTTAAGCCGCTCGTAGAGACCGAATTCGTCATTGATTCGCTGGAATATCTGTACAAGGGCGGACGCTGCACAGGCATGCAGAACCTCATGAGCAGCCTGCTCAAGATCCGGCCGGTCATCAAGGTGATCGACGGTAAGATGACTCCGGCCTACAAGGTCCGCGGCAAGCGGGAAAAAGCCTTGGAGCAGATGGTCAACAATGCGCTGGACAAGAAGGACGAGATGGACAACGACCTCATCTTCGTCACCCATTCCATGGCGGCTGAGGACGCGGAAGCGATCAAAAGGCTGCTGGAACAAAAAACCGGCGCCCGCAAGGTTGCCCTCTCGGATGCCGGCTGCGTCATTAGCTCCCACTGCGGTGCCAAAACGATCGGAATCATTTATTCCAAAAAAGCCTGATTTTCAGGCTTTTTTTCTTTTACATATAAACGATTCCTATTTCTTCGAAGGGTCGATATCCCTCGGATTGAGGCCCGCCCATATATTCGGGATGTCCGCCTGCTCGGGGTGTTCAAACACCAGAAACGCGGTAGGCAAATACCGTTCCCCGTATTCCGATGACGGTTTGTTCACAATTTCATTATCTTTGACGAGGACGGTGGAGGATCCTCCGTCCAGATTGGCAGCGATCACCGCCCCGTGCTTCAGCATGATCTGCTGGACATCGTATAAATTGGCTCCGACGCTGTACGTCGGCTGTCTTCCGTCAATGACGACAAACAGGATGGCCCCGTCCTCACGCTGGCCCATGGCGGTCCGCGGCGCGATGCCCCAGCCTTCGGCGGCATTCTTTATGAGTCCTTTGCCGTTGACGATGATCCGCGGCTGAAACGTCACCGCTTCCTGAACCCCCATCCGGTCCAATTCCTTTAGCGAATAGTTGCCGGCGATCATTTTGCCGTCCCGGTCAATGCCTACCACCTGGGTGGTCGCATTTTTTCCCAATCCGTTGTAATACAGCTTCCCCTGCGATATGACGATGCCGATCGGCTTAAAGCCATTCCCTTTCCAGTTCGGGTCGGCGAATCCGCCTCCGTTCACGCCGGCGATCGCGCCATAGCGCTTGACCATGCTCGAGACCTTCTCGCCTTTGCCGCGCTTTGAGGGAACGCCCAGACGGATTTTTTTCGGATCGTGAACGGTCATTACGTACCCGTGATACCCTTTACCCGAAACTTCCTCAATCTCCACAAGGGGCGGCTTCTCCGTCTCCTTGCCAGCTTCGGCGGAAGCCGTTTGGGTTTGCACCGGCAGCTTGATTTGGTGCGTATCTTTTTCGACGCCCATGGCTTCAAACCGCTTGTTGTATTCCGCTACGCGCTTGTTCAGCTCGTCCTGCCCAATAATATATTTCGCCAAATAGCGATGCTGTGTCGTTATGAGCGTGTCCGCTATCAGGTAACGAAAATGATTGCCGGATACCGTCAGGAACAACCACACGGCTGCCGCGGCACCGACCAGAACCAGGCTCCAGAACAAGCGTATACTGAATCGCAGGAAACCTCCCTTTTTCTTTTTCCTTTTCTTTGTCCCTTTTGGAGCGGACCGTTGGTTTCTTACGCTTGAACGTTTGGGCAGCGATGCTTGCTCCATGGTTACTTCCCCCATCTCATAAACTCGGGTCCTAAGTCCCACGTAGAATAGACGCGAAATCAGGGAGGAAGGTTTCATATATTCGGGCATTATCAACAATTTTATACAAATATTTTCCATTACCGCTGCCGTAAAGCACAAAAAACGCCAAGCCCCATTGGCCTGGCGTCTTCCTATTCGGATTAGTAAGTTGGCCGCTTCAGTTGGTCCAAGCTTTTGAACTCATAGCCCTGCTTACGGGCATCGTCGATGATCCGGGCCAGCGCCTCCGTGTTATCCTTCGAAATGGAGTGCAGCAGAATGACCGCCCCCGGATGCAGCTGCGCCATCACTTGACGGTAGGCATAGTCAGCCCCCTTCTGATCGTTCACGTCCCAGTCCTTGTACGCTACGGACCAGAATACCGTCGTATAACCTTCTGCGCGTGATGCCGCAAGCGTGCGGTCGCTGAAAATCCCCCGGGGAGGACGCACGTATGCCATCTCCTTCTGGCGGGTCGTCCCGGTTACGCTCTGCTTGACCTTATCCAGCTCTTCCTTGAGCTGCGCGTTGGAAATCTGGGTCATATCCGGATGCGTCCAGGAATGATTGCCCACCAGATGTCCCTCGGTGACCATCCGGGTTACGAGCTCCGGCTTGTCCTTTACATAATGTCCCGTCAGGAAAAAGATCGCCGGCACTTTCTTATCTTTCAAAACATCCAGTATTCTAGGGGTGAACCCGTTTTCATACCCGTTGTCAAACGTCAAATACAGCTCTTTCTGGGTTGTATCCCCCAGGAAAATCGCGCCGTTCTTCTGCAGAATGTCTTTAAACCCTTCTTCGTTGATGGAAGGAAGCTGACCGTTCCTGCTTTTCTTAAAGCCAAAATGATAAGGGCTGTCCGCAGCCGCTGTCTCCTGGAAAAATCCGCAGCACAGTAACAGTGCGGCAACCGCAGCAAACGCAAAACGCTTCATCTTGAAATTTCCCCCTGCGTTGGATTATAGGCACTAAAAGCTATAACGTAATATGCCACATCCGATGCAAAGTTATGTGATATTGTCAAAATGGCAGCGGCCGGAGAATGGAATCGATCACCTGAATAAAGTGCTTAATGTAGAATGGCTTCGTAATGTATTCGATAAAACCTGCCTGTCTCCCCTTGGCGATATCCGACGCCATCGCATAAGAGCTGACGGCCACCACCGGGATTGCCTTTGTCTTCTCATTGGCCTGGAGGCAAGCTAGAGCATCGTATCCACTCATTCCGGGCAGCTGGATGTCCATGATGATCAGATCGGGGCATCTGGCCGTGGCGATCTCTACCGCTTCTTCCCCCGTACAGGCCTCCCACATGGTGGCGTTAGGAATTTTTTTGAAAATATGCCGCATGAGAGACATATTAATTCCGTCGTCCTCCACACATAAAATGTCATAATTGCTCTTCATCTTTAAACCTCCTACCATGAAAAAAAGCCAAAGAAAGAGCGTTCCCGCTCCTTCTTTGGCTTATGTTCAGCTCATGTTCCAATCATGTCTGACCCATTACCGCCTGGTGACCGCCTAATCCTGGAATGTGCAGGCGATCACGCTTTTATCCCTATTAAAATCCCAGTCCACGTAAAAATCGGCCAGGGTCCGGCCCAAAATTCCCCCCAGCTGGGTTTCTTCCTCAAAATACCTCTTCTCAAGCTTTCTCTTCGTTGTCCGCAATACTTCATCAAAACCGGTATCTATTAATTCCTTCTCGATCAGCAGCAATAATCCTTCCCGCACGACAATTAAAGTTTTGGGGTTCATCCACCAGGAGTACACCTTCCTGGGAACCTTCTGGACGATACCGGTGATCCGGTTAACTTCGTTATGTAGAGCTTCACGACCCGCATAATCCTCGGCTTCGATGGTCTGGTCTGCCTTAAGTCCGACAATGATCCCCGAAGCGTTATGTAATCCCCAGTCGTAGTATACCTCTTCCAAACGGATGTCCATTTCCTTCTCCAAATACGCCTTCAGTTCGGGAAGCAAAGATTCCATCAGCAGTTCGCGGGTATATCGGAAAGCTTTCTCCTCTTCCTTGTTTAACAGGAACTTCTCGACCGGCCCGATGAAATTGCGGATATGGAGTGCGATCGCATAGTTCCCGACGGAGACGTGCACCGATTCCGGTCCTTTGCCGAACCTGTCCCTTAACAGCTTGCCGGTAAATGCCGCGATTTGGTTGGTGTGATTGGCTGTATACAACATGACAGCTCTCTCCTTCTCATCATAGTGCAACGCTTACGTTAATTCAATTGATTTCATCTTGCGTCATTATTAAGAGGTATATACCCAAAAAGATACCGGGCGCAATCAGGTGCGTCCGGCTCATTCTTTCCATCCATGGGAGGGCCTTATTTATGGGGGTCGGAATCGGGGTCAGAGTCGGGATCAGGTTGCTTGGGAGCTTGCTCGCTTCGTTCCGCCCGTGTAGGATCCGATTCTTCCTGCTGCTGTTCTATAGGACCGTCTGTAGGACCGGCAGGTCTGTGGCGCTCCTCTTTCCATGTCTTCCTCCGCTCGGCGGCTTCAGCCCGCTGCTGCTTCCGGCCTTTGCGGACCAACCAGACGATCAGAAGCACGATCGCAGCAAGAATCAGAACAGGAACGGCTCCCGACAGGATGACGATGATCCACTGGACAATCTGCGTCAGCACGTCCATGCTTCCCTGCAGCGCATCTCCCGCACGCTTGCCAAGGGGGGCCTGCTGGCGATCAGGCTCGGCTTTGGGCAGCGTCTTCTCCGGCTGGTAAATGCGCAGCTCCACCGTGGAATAAGCTACATTCTGATCGATATAACGCATGCGGCCCTTGATCTGCTCGATTTCTTCCTGAACCCTCTCCAGCTCTTTGGCAAACGCCACGAGGTCGCTCGTCTTTGTCGCCTTTTTCATAAAAGCGATATACTGCTCCTCCATCACCTGCTTAGCCTTCAATCTCGCCTGCAGATCCACGTATTCCTCGGACACGTCCTGGCCCTCAATGCTGCGCTGAAGCGAATCGTGCTTGATCTGCTCAAGCCGATTCAAAAAGGACGAGAAGCCCGATGCAGGAACCTTGAGGATAAAGGTACCACCCCGCTCGCTGGCCGAATCCGTTTCGGAAAAATTGACGATATAACCGCCCGACAGCGTCACCATATTTCTCACTTCGGTCTGCGCCTTGGCATAGTCCTGAATCTCCATTACCAGATGCGCCTTATAGATGAGCTTCTTGTTTAGCCCGCCGGCCAAGTCCTGGGCGGTGAACCCGGCTTCAGGCGCAGTGTCTGCCTCGGAAGCCTTAACGGCACCGGCCTGCTGCTCCGGCTCCGCTGCCTGCAATGACTTCTCATCAGCCGTTGATGCTGTAGATGCTTGCTGGTCCTGATCCGCTGCGGTGTTCGCCGCATGGTCTGATACGGCGGAGCTTTCCACGGTCCCGCCGGCGCTGCTGGCGCTGTCCTTTGAACTCCCGGACGAGCAGCCGGTTACCAACAGAATGACAAACATGAATGCAGCAAGCCATGACCCCCAAGTGCGCATACTTCATTCCTCCTCAGAAATGGAAAATATTTTATATTTTCCTATCTAACGTCAGGAAGACTCCGAAGGTTGCGGCTCCAAAAAGAAAAAAAGCCCTCGGGTGTACCCCGAAAGGCTTCTATGCTTCATTCATGTGTATGGATTCGATAGATCAAAAAATCAGGTCGCGGATACGCCGCCGTCGATGGCCAGCTCGGCCCCGGTAATAAAAGAGGATTCATCGGATGCCAGGAACAGCACGCCGGCCGCAATGTTCTCCGGTTTGCCCAAGCGAGGCAGCGGCGTTTTGGAGCGGAACCAGCCCGTCATCTGGTCGTTGGCAAACAATCCTTCGGTCATCGGTGTTTCAATGTAACCCGGATGGATCGAATTACAGCGGATATTGTCCTTGCCGTAATCCACAGCCACCGCCTTCGTCAGCATCCGGACAGCGCCCTTACTCGCGGTGTAAGGTCCTGCTCCGTTGCTTCCCGTGAGCCCGGCAATCGAAGAAATGTTGATGATGGAGCCTCCGCCCCCGCGCTGCATCACCGGTACCACGTATTTCAAACCGAGAAAGCTGCCTGTCAGGTTGATGGACATGACCTTGTCCCAATCCTGCATGGACGTGTCCACGAGTGATTTGGCCAGCGAGATGCCGGCATTATTGACGAGAACGTCGATCGTGCCGAACGCTTTGACCGTTTCGTCCACGATATGCTGCCACTCCTCCTCGGAGGTAACGTTATGACGGAAGCCAATAGCCTCTCCGCCCTGCTGTTTGATCTCTTCCACGACAGCCTGGATTTTGTCCTCCTGAATGTCGGTGACGACCACCTTGGCGCCTTCCTGCGCCAACAGAACGGCGTCCGCCTTGCCCATGCCTCCGGCTGCGCCGGTGACGATCGCTACTTTCCCCTGTACTCTGCCCATATTGTTAAGACTCCCTTCCCCTATTTGCTCCAAGATGATTACGAACGAGGCAACATCCAGCCCATGTTGGGCGGGCATGACCTTGTAAAATCGGAAGTCGTGATAGTTGAACTATCATGACAAGACCAATTATATCACCGTTTGTTTTTCCCTTCAATCTTTCCCGCGGTCATCCCATGGATTCCCGGACCCTGCACCTGGACAGCGTTGACTTCTCCGGGTGGTTTTGATAGCATTTTTTACGATTTTATCTTTACACCCGGAAGGCGAGTTGACTCACAATTATGGATCCGAAGACAAGATGGGAACAGGAACGGCTGGAAGGTAAAAAAGCGAGAGAGAGCAGCATTATCGAGGCAGCGGAACGGGTTTTTAACCGCAAAGGGATCGACAAGGCGACGATGCGGGATATCGCTGCGGAAGATAATGTGGGCATTGCTACGGTGTTCCGGTATTTCCCCAAAAAAGACAAGCTGATCGTGGCGGTCGCCACGCATTTGATCAGCCTGGAGGAAGAGGCATTCCGGGCAATTGCCGCTACGCCGGTGACAGGCATCGAGAAGCTTGAAGCGCTGCTGGATCATTTCCTGAATCTCCAACTGCCGGAATTGAGCAGCAGGAGCCGGTTCCTTGAGGCGTTTGAGAGCTATGCCGCCCAGCAGGCCGAGCCGCTGGAGGATATCCAGCAGTACAACGACGTCCACCGCAAGGTATCCGATGCGTTCGCCGAAATCATTGATAGCTGCACCCGGGACGGTTCTGTCCGCTCCGATCTCCCCATAGAGGAAACCCTGTCGACCGTGGTTAATACGTTCGGCATTTTTTCGAAAAAGCTGTCGCTGCAGCGCAGCATCGTCATGTTTGAGTCCATCGTCAGCGCGGACGTCCAGTTGGACCTGCTGAAACGGATGTTTCTCGACTATTTGCGCAACCCGGGATCCGCCAGTTCAGATTTATAACATCCCATGAATTTAAAAAGCCTGCTTCCCCGGCTCCCCGGGCCCTAAGCAGGCTTGTTTCATTTATTTTGTGAATGGCGTTGGCGTTTAAAAGTCCCCCGCCCGTCCGGCGCAGCCGCACAGCTGCATTTTCTCAATGACCGCCGCTTTCAGCGCCTTCTTGGCAGGAACCATGTATTTCCGCGGGTCGTTCTCATCCGGGTTCTCGGCAAAGACATGCTTGATGGCGTCGGAGAACAGGATGCGCAGTTCGGTAGCCACGTTCATCTTGGCCATGCCGAGACTGACCGCCCGCTTCACCTGCTCCTCCGGAATGCCGGAGCCTCCATGCAGAACGAGCGGAACATCAACCGCTTCGGCAATGCGCCCGATCCGGTCGAAATCGATATTCGGCGTCCCCTTGTAGATGCCGTGGGCGGTGCCGATCGCAGGGGCGAGCGTATGCACGCCGGTGCGCTCTACGAATTCGGCGCATTCTTTCGGATCGGCGAGCAAGGCGTCGCGTTCGTCGACGACGATGTCGTCCTCGACGCCGCCGACCTTGCCGAGCTCCGCCTCCACGTTGATGCCAACGGCGTTGGCGGCTTCGACCACCTTCTGGGTCATGGCCACATTTTCCTCAAATGGGGAATGGGACGCATCGATCATGACGGACGTATAGCCCGCCCGGATACAGCTGATAATGACGGAAAATTCGTTGCAATGATCCAAATGAAGTGCGATGGGCACGCTGGCGCGGTCCGCCGCCACCCGGGCGGCAGCAGCGATATAATCGGCCCCCAGATGCTTGACGGTCCCCACCGTAGACTGGATAATGAGCGGCGACTGTGCTTCTTCGGCCGCCTCGACCACAGCCTGCAGCATTTCCAGTGTATGCACGTTAAAGGCCCCAATGGCGTAATGTTTGGCCCTTGCTTCTTGCAGTAAAGACGTAGACGAAACGAGTGACATGGTGTTTTCCCCTTCCCGTTTGTTATGCCTTGCTGTCCTGTATCAATCCGCTCAATGCGGTATATTTATGCTTTGCGTACATAGCGCTTCCGGTCACGCCCGCATCGTCGTTATGCATGGCAGGAACGATCTTGAGCTGATCGCGGTAATCGGGCAGGATCCGGCTCATCAGCTCCCGCTCCAGCGGCTTCAAAATGCGGTCTCCCGCCAGCGCCCCGCCGCCACCGATAATGATCATCTCCGGGCTGTTCAGCGAAACGGCATAGGACAGCGCCTGGCCGAGCAGCGAACCCGCCCGTTCCAGAATGGAAACGGCCAGCGCATCACCCTGATCGTACGCCCGCGACAAATCCGCCGCGGTCAGCTCCGCGAGGCGTTCGCCCGGAAACCAGCTGCGGAGCACCGTCGGCTCGCCGGACTCTATCGCTTTCCGGGCCTGCCGCACCATACCGGAGGCGGAGGCGTAAGTCTCCAGGCAGCCCGTCAAGCCGCATGGACACGGATCACTGAGCCCCTCCATGACGATATGCCCCAGCTCCCCGGACATATGGCGGAAGCCGTAGAACAGGCTCCCCTCATTCACCATGGCCGAGGCGATGCCCGTGCCGATCGTCACGCCGATGACGTGGCCGGTGCCAGCACCGGCCCCATACAGCGCCTCGCCAAACACATACGTTCTGACATCGTTATCGATAAATACCGGCAGCTGCAGCCTGGCCTTCAGGCGGCTGGCGGCCGGAAGGTCACGCCAGCCGAGGTTGCCGGCAAACTTGGCGATGCCTTCCTCGGGATCGACCAGTCCCGGCAGTCCGATTCCCGCTGCCGCGAGCGTTACAGGCTGTCCGTCTTCCCCGCGGTACGAGGCGACCGCTTCCTCGATCATTGCGGCGATTCGCTCCAGTACCGCATCCGGACCGCGTCCGGCTTCCGTCGGCCGCTTCAGCTTATGAACCACTTGTCCGGCGGAAGATACCAGACCGCATACGATATTCGTTCCGCCGACATCGACTCCCGCAAATACTTCCATGCTGAGCACCTGCCCTTATTTCACAGAATGTTATTGCGCGACATGCACCTGCACCCCGGATTCTTTCAACCGGCTGCGGAGCTCCTCTCCGGGGTCCTCATCCGTAATGATTCCGTGCAGGGCCGCCACGGGCGCCACCTGGAACAGGGAATTGCGGCCGTTCTTCGTATGGTCAAATACGGCGATGGTGCGGTTGGTGCGCTTCATCATGATCATCGCCGTATTCGCTTCAAGCTCGGAATAAGTGCTGGCCCCCTGTTCCGCCGAAAAACCGTCGATCCCCATAAACATCGTGTGAATGTTGATCGCCTCCAGCGTCCGCTCGGCAAGCGGTCCGCACAGCTCGAAGTTTTTGCTGCGCAGCATGCCGCCAGTCAGCACAACCTGAAGGTCTTCGTTCTCCGACAGCTCCATCGCAATATTGACGGCATTGGTCACCACCGTAATATTGCGGCGGTTCTTAAGTGCCCTCGCAATGAGATACGTCGTGGTCCCGCCCGTCAGGCCGACCACGTCCCCCTCTTGCACGAGGGAAGCCGCCATGGCGGCGATTTTTTCCTTTTCCTGGTACAGCTTGTTCTGCTTCTCGTGAAATGGAATTTCCCTTCCGGCGGTGATTCCCGCGGATTTGGCGCCTCCGCCCATCGTGCGAATGACCCGTCCCGATTTCTCAAGCGCCTCCAGATCCCGGCGTGCCGTAGCCTCAGAGCATTTGAAGCGGGCCGTCACCTCCTGAAGGGAAATAGAGCCGTGCTGCAGGATGTAGTCCAATATCTGTTCCCGGCGTTCTTCTTTCGATCCATTTCGTTCACTCAAAGCGATTCTCTCCTTATGGTTTAAATTTTGACCACCTGGGTCAAATTCCGCGGGCTGTCCGGATTTCTCCCCTCCCGCAGTGCGGTGTAATACCCGATATATTGAACCAGCGGCATGTACAGCACCGCTCTCGCCTCATCGGACAGCGCCCGGCCTCCGGTCTCGAACACGAGATCGGCAAAGCGGGTGTCTCCGCCCTTGTCCGCGGTTATGATGACAACATGCGCGCCGTATTCTTTCATCTCCTGCGCTACCTTGATCTCATAGTCCCTTGCCGTTTCCGACAGCAGCAGGCAGACCATCGTTCCCGGCTCGACGACCGATTTCGGTCCGTGCCGGAATTCCATCGTGCCGAAGCTTTCCGTCCATACGCAGGACATTTCTTTGATCTTCAGGCAGGCCTCCTGCGCCAGCCCGTAATAGGATCCCATGCCCAAATATATGAATTTGTTCAGCTCCGGATGGCCGGAAATCAATTCCTTGGCAGTTTCGTCCGCCTTGGATACCACGCCTGCGCTGAGTTCCACGGCTTCCTGAAGTTCCTTGAGCTGCTCCGTCTTGCCGGCAGCGCGAGCCATCGCCGCTTGGAGCATAAAAGTCATGCTGCTAAAAGATTTCGTCATGACGGTGCTTTTCTCCTTGCCGAGCGGTGACAGTAAGTATGGAGCGAGCTTAGCCATTGTGCTTTCCTCATCGCAGGTGATGCTGCAGATCGTCCAATCCGGCAAATCCTTCACCGATTCCAGTGCGAGAATAACCTCCGTCGACTCTCCCGAACGGGAAATCCCGACGAGCAGCACACGTTTTCCGGGCGGAACAGCCTGCTCCCGGAACAAGAAGATTTCGGATGACGGATAGGCCGCACCGCTGCGCCCCGTCCATTTGCGGAACGTGGATGCGGCGGTCTGCGCCAAATAATAGGAAGTCCCCGACCCGATAAAAATCACTTCATCAAACGAAGAATTGCCGATAAACTGGGAGATCCATTCCTGCTGCGCCTCTAGCTGCTTCCAGGCAGCCGCCAGCGCGTCGGATTGTCCGCCGATCTCTGGATACGTCAGTACGCCTTGAGTCTGTGCCAATGAATATCCACCCCGATCTCATCATATTGGTAGTATTGCGGTTGTTTCTATTGGCATTATATTGCAATACATTGAAATATTCAATCATTAAATTGATGTAAAATTTCAAAATTAGCTCCCAATTAGGATCGACGCACCCTCTTCAAAACTCAGCAGCTCCAACAAAAAAAGGGCAAATCCATAACATGATGGATTTGCCCTTCCCTTTTAACTCATATCCATGCTGCCTCTTTAAAATGCACGCATAATGCATAAGATGGCAGCTAATTTTTCAGCCATCTATTCCACGAACAGCGCTGCAGCCCCGATAATGCCCACATCGTCTTTGAGCTCAGCGGGTTTGATGGCGTAAGTGCCCCGATAAGGCTCCATGACCAGCTCCCCGGTCTTCCCACGGAGCGGTTCGAAGAAGGCAGCCCCGGCGCGGCTGACGCCGCCGCCAATGACGATGCAATCCGGATTGAAGCTGTGAATGATGTTCATGAGTCCAAGGCCCGTGTAATGTATAACCTGCTCCAGCGTCTCTTGGGCCAGCTTATCGTTCATCGCCGCAGCTTGAAACACATGCTTGGCGCTCAGCGGCACGCCTTCCGCTTCAGCCAGCACAGTCATCTGCGTCATGCCTTCCGCCGCCGCTGCAGCCGCCTCGGATGCCTGGCGGGCGATGGCCGTCCCCGAAGCGTAGGTCTCCCAGCAGCCCCGCTGGCCGCAGCCGCACAGCGCCCCGTTCGGGTCGACCACCGTATGGCCGAGCTCGCCCGCAAAGGAGCTTGTCCCCAGGTACAGCTTCCCGTCAAGAACCAGGCCCGAGCCGATGCCGGTGCTCAGGGTGACGTAAACCATGCTCTGTGCCCCGCGTCCTGCACCGTACACGTATTCTCCCCATGCCGCCGCGTTCGCGTCATTGATCAGCTTGGCCGGCACTTGCAGCCGCTTCTCCAGCTCCGCCTGCAGCGAAATGCCGTTCCATCCGGGCAGGTTCACCCCGTTGCGGATGATTCCCCGGCCGGTGTCGACCGCCCCCGGGGAGGCCAAGCCGACACCGGCGATTTCGTGTTCTCCACTCACTTCCGTTATCGTATCTACGATCGCCTGAATGACCTCTTCCGAGCTTTTCAGCCCTGCGGTCGCCTTCTGGCTCCGGGCCAGCATTCGTCCGCTGGCGTCCAAAAGCCCTGTTGCGATTTTCGTTCCGCCGAGATCAACCCCGACGATCATCTTAGGTTGTTTGTCCAATGATTTCACCACAGTAATCGAGTATTTTGTTGTTACCCTGCTGACTTTGCGATGGATTTCACCGTCTGTGCCGCCGCCTTCACCCGTTCGGAATCGAGCGGCAGCAGGTAATTCCCTTCCGCTCTCAGCGCCGAGCCGAAATGGACCTCAGGCACGCCCGTCTTCTGGACGAACTCCGATAGCCCAGGTACGGTCAAACCGTATCCAGCCAAGATACGGATGCCGGTTCCGGCTGATGCCTCGACCAGTGCTTGGATGCGGTCCGTCGACTCCGGCGCGGGCCGCGGCCCTCCGGAAGTCAGAATCCGGTTAATCTGCGGATATGCCGATAACGTCCGGAGCGCGCCGAGCTGATCGTCGATTTCGTCGAAGGCCCGGTGGAACGTCACGTTCAGACCGTCGGCCTCCTTCAGCAGCATTTCCAGCGCTTCGATATCCACCGTGCGGTCCGGTTTTAGCGTTCCAAGCACGATTCCCGCCGCCCCGCACTCTTTGATAAAGGCGATATCCTCACGCATCGTCAGCAGGTCGTATTGGTCGTAGACGAACGACTGGCTGTGCGGCCGGACCATGACATGGACCGGAATGCTCATCAAGCCGACGACCTTGCGGATCATGCCCGGACCCGGCGTCAATCCGCCTTCCATAATGCCCGTCACCAGCTCCAGGCGGTCCGCCCCGGCGTTCTCGGCGACGAGCGCGTCGTACAAATTGGTTGCGATCACTTCCAGCTTCACTCTGCAGTGCCTCCATTTCCAGAATTGGCCTGTTCCGTCACAAAATCGGCCAGCAGCCGGACTCCGTAACCGGTAGCCCCGGCAGCTTTATACCCCCGGTCCGCCGGGACCTGGGACGTATTAGCCATGTCGATATGGCACCAGCGCGCCTTAGAGGGCACAAACCGCCGCAGGAACAAGGCCGCCATGTTGGCTCCCCCATAAGGGCTGGAGGCCAGGTTCGCCAAGTCGGCGTACGGGCTGCCCAGGAGCTCCTCGTCCTCATCGACGAGCGGCAGGCGCCAAATCGGGTCGCCGTTCTTGCTGCCGATCCGCATCAGCTGCTCGGCAAACCCGGCATCGCCCCAGATGCCGGCCACCCGCAGCCCCAGCGCGTGTCCAACCGCACCGGTCAGCGTCGCAATGTCGATGATCCGCTCGGCCCCGTTCCGGGCGGCGTGCAGGATGGCGTCAGCCAGGATCAGCCGTCCTTCGGCATCCGTGTTGACCACCTGAACGGACAATCCGTTCGGATAGCGGATCACATGCGACGGCAGGATGGCGTCCCCATCTGGCACGTTTTCCGCGATCGGAATGAGCGCCGTGATTTTCGCTTTCACTTCCAGCCGGGTGAGCAGATCCATCGCGCCAAGAACGGCCGCGGCCCCGCCCATGTCAAAGCGGGCGTCGCTCAGATCCCGGGCGACCTTCAGGTTCATGCCGCCCATGTCAAACGTGATCCCCTTGCCGATCAGCGCAAGATGCGGGGCGTTAGAATCGCCGAAGTATTCGATCTCCACCATGGCTGGCGGATGCTTGCTTCCGCTTCCGACAGCCAGCAGGCCGTTCATCTGCCGCTGCTTCAGCTCCTCGCCCTGGTACACGTGAAGCTTCACGTTCCGGCCGGCGAAGACCGTCTTGATCCGCTGCACGAAGCTGGCCGGATGAAGATCATTCGGCGCCTCGTTGCACAGGTCCCGGGCAAAGGCGACCGCCTCGGCCCGCGCCCGTCCGAGCCAGGCCGCCTCCGCATAGCTCCGCTCGGCGGCGGACTCGATCCGAATCCAATCCACCTGCCCCTTCTTGAAGCGGGATGTATATTTATCGAACACATATGTGCCCAGAAGCCATCCTTCGACCCAGGCGACAGCCGCCTGTTCGGGCCATTCGCCTTCCCCGAAAATGTCACGGAGGGCTGTACCGTCGATCGACGCGGTTCTCAAGGACGCTTTACGGATTTCGCGGCCCGCCCCGCCGGCGGCTTCCCGCAGCGCCTCCATGCCGAATTTGTCCCGTCTGCCCAGACCGACGACGAGAATATCCTGCTCCCCGTGCCGTCCGTAAAACCAATGGACGGCGCCGCGGCCGCCCATCCCTTCGCGAAGGGTGAGCCCGGCGGGTTCGCCTTCGCTGTCCTCAAACACCGGAAAGATCGTTACATCCGCCGGTTGCCCTGTTCCTGATATCAATTCCATCAGCTGTACATTCCTTTACAAGAATTTTGGTTAAGCCGCAGATTATAGGTTCAGATTGGCCAGCTCATGCATCGCCCGGGCATAGATTGCCGTCGAGCGAATCAGTGCATCGATGTCGATATGTTCGTTCCTTTGATGTGCCGAATTGGCCATACCCGGAAATACCGGGCCAAAAGCGACGCCGTTTGCGATATACGCCGCATAAGTTCCGCCGCCGGTGGACAGCAGCTCGGCCGGCCGCCCCGTCTCCGCCTCGTAGACCCGCTGCAGCGCTTCAATCATCGGATGATCGTCCGGCACGCAGTGCGGATGTTTCAAGCTCGGCGGTTCGATCTCAAGGCCGCAGGCCGAGGCCCGGACCCCGATGTTCTCCAGAATATCCGCTTGATTTCCGCAAACCGGATATCTCAGGTTGATGTGAAAATACGATTCTCCTTCCGGATCATACTGCAGCAGCCCTGTGTTGACCGTCAGCGGTCCGGTGATCTGGTCTTCCATTGCAATGCCGAAGGCACGCCCGTGGATATCGCCGTACATCAGCACATCGACCGTATGGAGATAATGCTCCGCACCCGAAGGGAACGAGAACTCCTTCAGAAAATGGATCAGCTTGAGGCCCGCATTAATGCCGAGCTGCGGCTCCATGCCATGGGCCGTCTTACCGGTTAGCGACAGGCTCGCGGTCTGCCCGTCCGCATCGATCTCAAAGCTTCCCTTCAGCCCTTCCGACGCGCAGTAGTCCTCATAAGCCTTCTGCATCGCACTCAGGCTGCCTGCATCTCCGGCTACCTCGGCGCGCGCCCCTTCTGGCACGCTGTTGGCCACCTCGCCGGCCGTGAACAACCGCAGCCGGTACTCGTAGCCGGACGAATCGCTCTCCTCGATCGGCTTAAAGAGCAGCCGGGTATTGATCTGTCCCTTCTCGGCCCGAACGATCGGAAAATCGGCATCCGGCGTAAATCCGCAAATCGGTGCCGGCTCCAGCTCGTTATATTTCTGCATGCACTTCCCTGTCCGCTCCTCGTCCGTTCCAAAAATAAGGCGGATCCGGTGCTTCAGCGGAAGCCCCATGTCTTTGACAATTTTGAGTCCGTAAAACGCAGCCATCGCCGGGCCTTTATCGTCCTCGGCGCCGCGGGCAAAAATTTTGCCGCCCCGGACGGACGGCTCGAACGGAGGGGTCGTCCACTTCCCGGATGCCGGAACGACGTCCAGATGGCTCAGAACGGCCACATAGTTCTCGGCCGATTCCGGGCCGAATTCGGCGTATCCAACATATCCGTCCAGGTTCCGGACACGGAAGCCTTCGGCCGCGCACAGGTCCAGCATATATTGCAGTGCCTCCGCAACACCTTGGCCCATCGGCTGCCCGGGGCCGCTGGTGTCCGGATCATACACACTGTCGATTCTCAGAAGTCCGGACAGATCTTCAATCAAGGCCTCTTCCCGCTCTTCGGCCATTTCATACCAGCTCATGGCCGGCTCCCTCCTTATTTACAGTCATATTTTTACTTGGATCATACAGATGGCAGGCTACCCAGTGCCCTTTTTCCGCTTCCTGCCATACCGGCGTTTCCGCAGCGCACAGCTCCGTGGCAAACGGGCAGCGCGTCCGGAATCGGCATCCGCTCGGCGGGTTGATCGGGCTTGGCAGGTCTCCCTGCAGCACCATGCGTTCCCGGCCGCGCTCCAGCTTCGGATCGGGGATCGGGATCGCCGAAAGCAGCGTTTTGGTGTATGGATGCAGCGGATTCTCAAACAGCTCGTCGCTGCTCGTAAGCTCCACCATGCCCCCGAGGTACATCACCCCGATGCGGTCGCTGATATGCTTCACCATCGACAGGTCATGAGCGATGAACAAATACGTTAATCCCAGTTCCTGCTGCAGCTTCTTCATCAGATTCACGACCTGTGCCTGGATCGATACGTCCAGCGCCGAAATCGGCTCATCGGCGATCACGAACCGCGGATGAACCGCAAGCGCCCGGGCGATGCCGATCCGCTGGCGCTGGCCGCCGGAGAATTCGTGCGGGAACCGCTCAGCGTGGCTGCGGTTAAGTCCGACCGTCTCCAGCAGGTCGTAGACCATCTGCTGGCGCTCCTTGCGGTTCTTGGCGATGCCGTGGGCGTCAATGCCTTCGGCGATGATGTCGGTCACCGTCATCCGCTGGTTCAGCGACGCATACGGATCCTGGAAGATCATCTGGATGCTCCGGCTCAGCTTCTTCCGCTCGGCATTGGATTTACGGCCGTGCACCGCCTCGCCGTCAAAGCTGACCGTCCCCTCCGTCGCTTCATAGAGACGGATCAGCGTGCGGCCCAGCGTCGACTTGCCGCAGCCCGACTCGCCGACAAGACCGAAAGTCTCCCCCGGATAAATGTCGAACGAGACATCGTCCACCGCTTTCAGAATCTGTCCGCGGCCCACGTCAAAATGCTTCTTCAAATGCTTGACTTCGACCAGCGGTTTTGTCCCCTTCTCGTGCTTCATGGCCGATCACCTCCCGCAAGCGGACTCTGTACTTTCGGCGCCCGGCTGTCCTGCAGCCAGCAGGCCGCGCGGTGCGTCTCCGAGTGCTCTGTATATTCTGGCATATATTCGTGGCAAATTTCCATGGCGTACGGACAGCGTGCCGCAAACGGGCATCCCTTGGGCGGGTCGCTGAGGTCCGGCGGCGTGCCGGGAATAGCCGTCAGCTCCTCCGATTTCTCATTCAGCTTCGGCATGGAAGCAAGCAGACCCCAGGTATACGGATGCTTGCCTTCGTAAAAGATTTCGTCTACCGTACCGGTTTCCACGATTTTACCGGCGTACATGACCGCTACGCGCGACGCCATATTCGCGACTACGCCCAGATCGTGCGTGATCAGCACGATGGACGTGTCCAGCTCCTGCTGAAGCTTCTTCATCAGCTCCAGAATTTGCGCCTGGATCGTCACGTCGAGCGCGGTCGTCGGCTCGTCAGCAATCAGCACCTTCGGGTTGCACGCCAGTGCAATCGCGATGACCACGCGTTGACGCATGCCTCCGGACAGTTGGTGCGGGTACTGCTTCAGCCGCTTGTCCGGATTCGGAATGCCGACCTGGTCCAGAAGCTCCACCGCCCGCCGGTTGGCTTCCGCGCCGCCGAGCTTGCGGTGCTTCTTCAGCACCTCGGTGATCTGCTTGCCGATCGTCATCGTCGGGTTCAGCGACGTCATCGGGTCCTGAAAGATCATCGAGATGTCCCGGCCCCGGATATCCTGCATCTGCTTTTCCGGCAGCGACGCGATGTCCTTGCCTTCAAAACGGATCGAGCCGTGTTTAATTTTTGCGGACTTCGCCAGCAGCCTCATGATGCTTTTGGAAGTCACCGATTTGCCGGAGCCGGATTCCCCCACAATCGCCAGCGTCTCGCCCCGGCCCAGGGAAAAGCCGACGCCGCGCACGGCCTGCACTTCGCCCGCATATGTGAAAAAGCTGACCTGCAAATCCTGCACTTCGAGCAAGTTGTCCATTCTCTCTTCCCCCTATTTCCGCATTCTCGGATCCAGCGCATCCCGCAGCCCGTCACCCAGAATATTGAACGTTACCATAATGAGGACGATGACAATCGAAGGGTACAGCAGCAGGTATGCCTGCGTATTCAAGGATGCGAATCCGTCGTTAATCAGCACCCCGAGCGAAGACATCGGCGACTGAAGTCCAAGGCCGATAAAGCTCAGGAACGCTTCGGTAAAGATCGCCGACGGAATCGTGAACATCGTGTTGATGACGATGATGCCGATCGTGTTCGGAATCAAATGCTTTGTAATGATGCGCCCGGTGGACGTGCCCAGCGTACGGGCCGCCAGGACGAATTCCTGCGACTTCAGCTTCATAATGTGTGCCCGGACCAGCCGGGCCATGTTGACCCAGCCCGTAATGGACATCGCGACCATGATGGTCACGATCCCCGGCTTCATCACCATCATCAGCAGGATGATAATGATCAGGCTCGGAATCCCGGTCAAAATTTCGACGATCCGCTGCATCACGTTATCGACTCTTCCGCCGAACAGGGCGGAAATGGCGCCGTAGGCAACCCCGATGACGAGGTCGAGCGCGGCGGCGAGCACGGCGATCAGGAGCGACACGCGCGTTCCCTGCCATACGCGGGCCCATTGGTCCCGGCCGAATTTATCGGTGCCGAACCAATGATCGGCGTTCGGTTTTTGATAGACGGCATTATAATCGGTAGAGTAATAGTCGTGATGTCCGATCCACGGACCAACGATCGCAAGCAGCAGCATGATGACCAGGATGACCAAGCTGACGATCGCTGCTTTGTTTTGTCTCAGCCGTCTCCAGCTGTCCTGAAAAGCAGTCAAGGATTTGCCCGAAATCTTCTCCCGTTCGTCCGGCCTTGCGGCGGCCGGCTTAAACAGCGCATCCACGTTATCCATTTGCGTCATGTCCTCACTCCTTTCCCGATGCCAGACGGATCCGCGGATCCACCAGGCCGTACAGCAGATCCACGATCAGCATGACGAATACATAGAAGGCGCTGTAAAAAATCGTGATCCCCATAATCGTGGAATAATCGTTCATTTTGATCGAGTCGACGAACAGGCTCCCGATCCCCGGAATCCCAAAAATATTCTCAATGACGAGCGAACCTGTCAGCAAATTGACTACGATCGGACCAAGAATCGTAATGACCGAAATGAGCGAGTTGCGGATCACATGCTGGAACATGATGCGCGCGAACCCGAGCCCTTTTGCCTTAGCCGTCGTGACATAATCCTGCTCAAGCACCTCCAGCATCTCTGTCCGTACAAACCGGGCGATCAAGGCGATGACGCCGACGCAGAGCGCAATGGACGGCAGGATGGAGCTGGGATAGCTCTCCCAGAATGCGACCGGCAGAAGCCCCCATTTGAGCCCGACAAAATACTGCAGCAGCGCCGCAAGCACGAAATTCGGCACCGACACGCCGAGAACGGCGATAATCATGGTGGCGTAGTCCCAGCCGGAGTTATGGCGGTAAGCGGCGATGATCCCGAGGATCATGCCGATGGCCAGTCCCAGCAGAACCGCTTGCAGACCGATCAAGGCCGAAGGTCCGATCCGGCTCATAATGATGTCCTTTACAGGTTGACCGGTGTAGAAAAACGACGTTCCCAAATCGCCTTTGACAATATTTTTTAAATAGTTCACGTACTGCACACCAACGGGCTTGTCCAAGCCGTAGCTGGCATAAATCATCTGTCTTTGTTCCTGCGGCAGCTGCTGAAGCTTCTCTTCATCGAACGGAGTGCCAGGCAGTGCTTTCATCAGGAAAAAGGTGGCGGTCGTAATAATAAACAACGTCAGCAGTAAGTATACGATCCGGATGCCGATATACCGTTTCAATGTTGCACCTCCCAATACGCGGGGCCTTCAAAATTTTCATTACGTCCCGGAGCTTGATCCAGGAAAGGGAAAGAGAGAAGCCGCGCTTCTCTCCTCTCCCGATACATGCCCATGTGAAGCGGCATTACTTGATGCTTGCATATTTAAAGTCAACCGGGTTGCCGTATGGATGGTAGTCCAGTCCTTCGACTTTATCGCTCAGCAGGTAGGAGTATCCGCCGAAGTAGATTGGAACGACCACGACATCTTCTGCCGTCAGGATTTTTTCGGCAGCCAGCAGCATGTCGATCCGTCTTGCTTCGTCCGTTTCTTTCTTGGCGTCAGTGATCAGCTTGTCGTACTTCGGATTTTCATAGTTACCGCGGTACGGTGTGTGATTTGCCCACAGATCCAGATACGTCATGGCATCATCATAATCGGCGCCCCATGCGGTAATCGCCATTTGATATTGGCTATTGTCCATCAGCTGTCCGCGGGCTTTCGCCGTTTTGGTGTCGATGGCCACGTCGATGCCGAGGTTTTTCTTGAACTCGCTCTGCATAAAGGTAGCGACGTCCTTCGTTTCGGAGGTGTCCGCTACGAGCATCGTAATTTTAGGCGCTTTACCCAGCTCTTTAACCCCTTGCTCCCAATAGGATTTGGCTTTGGCCGCATCCGGCGTGATCAGGTCGCCCTGCATTTCGCGGAAGCTTTTGCCTCCCGTTGCGCTCATTTGGTCCGGAATCAATCCTGTAGCGGCTTTGGAACCGTTGTTCAGCACTTGGTCCGCCAGCAGCTTGGAGTCGAAGCTGTATTCCAGCGCTTTGCGGATGTTGATGTTGCTCACGCCGTCCGCCTTCAGGTTGAACTGCAAGTACGTCGTTCTAAAGTTGATGCCTGTTCCGAATCCAGGGTCGGACTTGGATGCATTGACATCGGAAGACTGCAGCAGCACGCGGTCAAGCTGTCCGGCTTTGTAAGCGTTCAGCGCCGTGCTCTTTTCCTTGATGACTTTCAGGTCCACTTTGTCCACCTTGACGTTCGCAGCGTCCCAGTAGCCGGCATTCTTCTCGAGCACCGCACCGCTGGCGGCATCGACCGAAGTCAGCGTATAAGGACCGTTGAACAGCATGTTTTGCGGGCTCAGCGCATAGCTTTCGCCCTGGGACTTCACGAATTCCTCTTTCATCGGGAAGTACGGAGCCAGCGAAGTCAGTCTCAGGAAGTAAGGCGTCGGCTGTTTCAAATGAACGACCAGCGTCTTGTCATCCTTCGCTTCGATGCCGACTTTGTCCGCCGATCCGCCTTCTGCGTACTCGGCTGCACCAACGATGTAGTCCGTCATAATAAAGGAATAGCCGTTGGTTCCGGTTTTCGGATCCATTTCACGCAGCCAGGCGAACTTGAAATCGGCTGCCGTTACCGGCGATCCGTCGCTCCATTTGGCGTCAGCGCGCAGCTTGAACGTATACGTCAGCTTGTCTTCGGACAGCTCCGAGCTCTCTGCCATGGCCGGCTGGGGCTCGTTCTTCGGATCGAGGCGGTACAGCCCTTCTCCGATATTGTTCAGCACCGTAAACGATACGTCGTCGGATGCCGCCCATTGATTCAGGTCTTTAATTTCGCTTTCTACGGACAGTCTCAGCTCTTTGGACGCCGTCTGTGCGGTATTGCCCGTGTCCCCCGTTGTGCCCGAGCTCGCGCCTTTACTGTCGCCGCCGCTGAACGAGCATCCTGTGAAAATGGCCGATACGACAAGCAGCGTCGCCAGCAAGCTTACCTTTTTCCTTTTCATTGCATGTCCCACTCCTTTATGTCCCCTTTGTGAATGTATGATTGCACCGCCGTTTCCGAAGGAAGCCGCGGGTGAATCCGAATCTCTTGTGCTCATTCATGCTGAAGAACTTCCGGTACTGCGTGTCAATGGCAATCAGGTGCTCGGTCTCTCCTGCTTCCTCTATTCGTTACTGCCAAGAAATGCTAGTTTCGTAGATCGAAGAATTTTTCGAAAAAGGAGAGTATTACTTCAATTAGAAGTTTGCGTTTACTTACCTGCCAGGGTAAAAGCGGCTCTGCGCTCGCCGACTACAATGTGGTTGTCGTTCTTGATTTCCTTCGGAACGACCGTATACAGACGGTCAATCGTGGCCTGGTTGCTGTATCCGATTTGCTCGAGGATCGAAGCAACGGCGATCGGCCACGGTGTCTCCGAGCCGTCGATCACTTTCAGCGCAAAAGCGACGCGTTCCCGAATTAAAGAGAAGCAGTAGACGCCTTTGGCTCCTCCCTTGGCGACGATGTTGTCGTCCCGCAGCAGCTCCGAGCAGATAAACTGATGGCTCGCGATACTGTCCGGCGCCGCGTGCATATAGCGGACCATACGCTGCACAGCTTCCCGCGTCCCGGCATCACGGATCAGCTCAGGGCAGGCCAGCTTCAGGTATGCCGTGGCGATCGATTTCAGCGGCAGCGCAAAGATCGGAAATCCGCAGCCGTCAACGCCTACTTTAATCTGATCGACCGGATATTCGGCCATGTCTGCGAGTGTGTGAAGAATGTCCTGCTGCAGCGGATGCGATGGCTGCCAGTAAGTCTCGGTCGGCAAGCCCATCTCCCTCGCCGCAGCCAGAATGCCGAGATGCTTGCCGGAGCAGTTATGATACAGCTTGCGCGGCGGTTTATTTTCCCGCATGAGGGCGAACTTCGGCTCATCGTTCAGCGGATAGGTCGGGCAGCACAGCAGCTGCTCTTCTTTTAGACCGGTTTTGGCCATAATGGATTCCAATGCTTCGATATGATACGTTTCGCCCCGGTGGGAGGCGGCGAACATGGCGGCTTCCGCATCCGTCAGCCCGTACTTTTCGGCGATGTTCTGCTTCATGACCGGGATCGCCTGGAACGGCTTGGCCGCCGAACGCAGGAAGGTCATATGCTCCGCATCGCCCACCTCATAGATGACTTCTCCTTGATCCGATACGCCGCACAGCACACCGAGATGCACGTTCTCCAGCACGCCGCCGCGGTATTCCTCCACCAACGGTTCCAATTTCATACGTCAACACCCGCTTCGTTAAATTTAGTCTGCCTGCTCCATCTGTCTGTCGATGTCCAGGAACAGGTTTTGGGCCAGTATGCCCGATCCGATCACCACGCCGTCGCTCTCCAGAGCCGAGTAGACGATCTGGAAGGTTCCGCGCAGCGGCTCCCACACAAATTGATCCATGCATTTGTCCGAAATGAAGTCCCGGACTTCAGGGAAGCTTTCCACCAGCTTGCCGGTCAGAATCACCGTATCCGGGTTGTATACGCAGGCGATGTTGCTGACCGTGACCGCTACGAAAGTCATGGCCCGGTCCACAATGCTCGCCGCCCAATACTCTCCGTCCTTCCTCGCCTGGAACAATTCCTCCAGCGATCCGATCGGTTTGATTTTGTTGGCCTGCTCAACAAGCGATGCTTCGGCGATATAGGTCTGCAGGCAGCCGACCTTGCCGCACTCGCACAGAAGGCCTCCCGGGTCTACTACCGTATGCCCGATTTCCCCGGCACTGTTCGTCTCCCCGCGATAGATTTCCCCATCGATGATCAGGGAGGAGCCGACCCCGCTGCCGAAGCCGATCAGCACCGAGCGGCTCGATCCTCTCGCCGAGCCATATTGGTGTTCGGCAAGAGCACGGACTTTCAGCTCGTTATCCACGGCGACCTCAAATCCGGTCAGCCGCCGGAGCTCCCCGGCGATGTCGGTCTGCTTCCAGCCAAGCTGCGCGGACAGTACCACGCTGCCCCCGGCGTAGTCGACAATGCCCGGCAGTCCGACGCCGATACCGACCACCTTGCGGCGGTCGATGTCCTCCGCCTGGATCAGCTCCTCTATAGCCGAGGCGATACGCCCCAGCGTTGCTTCCGGCGTTTCGCGGGAATCGCGCGTCACCTGCGTACTGTGGACCACCTTCCCATCCAGGTCCACAATGCCGATCCGGATGCCGCTGCGGTCGATTTCAACACCCACGGAGAGCACCGAGCCGGGATTCACGTGCAGCATCACAGCTTTCCGTCCGACGCCGGTCGTCGTCTGCTCGATCTCATGCATAAAGTCCTGCTGGTACAGCTCGGAAACGATCCGGCTGACTGTCGTGGGACTCATTCCTGTCAGTCTGGCGATCTCAGCACGGGACAGGGGCGAGTGTTTACGGATCAGTTCAAACACCGTACTTCTGTTTTTCCTCCGGATATAATCCTGATCGTGCTTCTGCATCGGAGACGGTCCTCCATTTTAATTAATTTCACCTATGGAGAAAATCTTGGTAGGAAAATGGAACATAGTGGATTGAAACTCGGCATTTAGGGATAATTACCCGAATTGGCGTCCGACTTTGGTCTTATAATTTCTCCAGTGATGTTATTAATTGAACTTTAATAGAATTGAGATTTCGTGTCAATATATATGTCATGTTTTTGTCGAAATTCGTCTGATTTTCCGTTTTTGAGGAAATTTCATCAAATGAAATGCAAATTTTCAGATTTGGGTTTTCAATGAAAATACCAATTAAACCGCTTACTATAACACTTTGTGTCAACTTTTTCTTTCAAAGATTAGAACGTTTCAGCCCTTTACAAGCACCCTGTCTAACCAGTAACCGTGAAACTTTTTCTGAAAATCTCTTGTTTTCCTGTTACTATGGAGGAAGAACATGATCCGGACGGCGAACGTCTGGTTTCAGAAAGGTTGAAGCTGCAGCATGAATTCTACTTCTACTCCAGATTTGCATCCCCGTACGGCGGCAAAGGGCAAGGAACCCTTCCCTGTCTCCCTTCTGTCGCTGACGGTGGGCGCCTTTGCGATCGGCATGACCGAATTCGTGATCATGGGCATTCTGCCAAATGTAGCCGATGATCTGAACGTAAGCATCTCCACAGCCGGGCAGCTGATCACCAGCTACGCGCTGGGCGTGGCGGTCGGCGCCCCGATCCTGACCATCTTAACTCACCGGCTTCCGCAGAAGCTGCTGCTCTGCCTGCTGATGGCGCTGTTCATTCTCGGCAACGGCATTGCCGTCATCGCACCGAACTATACCGTGCTGATGGCAGCCCGCCTCATAACGGCGCTGTGCCACGGCACCTTCTTCGGCGTCGGCGCCGTCATCGCTTCCGGCCTCGTCAAGCCGCATAAACGAGCCGGCGCAGTATCCATCATGATGGCGGGCCTGACGATCGCCAACATTATCGGCGTACCGGTGGGCACCTTTGTCGGTCAGCACCTGGGCTGGCGCGCTTCCTTCGGCGCGATCATGGTGATGGGGATCGTGGCCCTGATCGGCATCGTCCTGTTCATCCCGCGGATCCGCCGCGATGAGTCGGCCAGCCTGGGCAAGCAGTTCAGGGCGGTAGCCCAGCCCAAGCTGCTGATCATCCTCCTGGCCTGCGCCGTCGGCAACTCAAGCTTGTTCGCCGTCTTTACGTATATCGCCCCGCTGCTGGAGCAGGTGACCGGATTCCATGAAAGCAGCGTCACCTGGATTCTCGTCCTGTTCGGCATCGGGGTCACGGTCGGCAACATGCTGGGCGGCAAGCTCGCCGACTGGAAGCTGATGCCCGCGATCCTGGGCATCTTTCTCTCCATCTGTGTGCTGCTGACGATTTTCACATTTACCGTCAAAAACCCAGTTGGTGCAGTCGTTACTATCTTCCTGTGGGGAGCCGCTTCGTTTGCGGTCATGCCGGGCATTCAGGTGAAAATCATGAACCTGGCGCAGGAGGCGCCCGCGCTCGCCTCGACCTCCAATCACTCGGCCGGCAACCTCGGCAACGCGTTCGGCGCCTTCTTCGGCGGATGGGTCATCGACGAGATGGGGCTCACCTCCCTGCCTTGGATCGGCGCCCTGCTCGTCGGGCTCGCCTTCCTGATTGTGCTGGCCGTCTATATGCAGGAGCGCAGACGGCAGACGGTTCCGGTGGCGGGGACGGTTAGCAAGTAAGACCGGACTTTGAGCATATACCGGAGATTATAGTGATAAACCAAAGAACACCTCCCTTGGAAGGGAGGTGTTCTAGCCCTCAGGCTGTCCTTTATTTTGCCGTTCAACAATACCAGGCTGGGGCCGCATGCAGCAACGGCTTACTTTTTCCCGGGATCGATGTCCTTCGGATTCAAACTGGCCCAAATGTTCGGGTTGTTCGCTTCTTCCGGATGCTCGAACACAAGAAAAGCGGTCGGCAAATACCGCTCCCCGTATTCGGACGAAGGCCGGTTCACACGTCTTTGATGATCTCCGAAATACTTATTCTTGCCATCGGTTTTCATTCCTTTATCGATGTTTATAAGTCTGGCGGCTCGACGCATGTGCAACGAAGGATATCGTACGGACTTACCTTCCCTGCCAGAATGCCGTTTTTTTCGACGAGCAGCGAATGGGCATGAACCCGGCCCAGGAGGGCAGCCGCTTCGTCAAGCTCCGAGCCGAACCGGATGACCGGCGCTTTGCGGGCAGCGATATCCATGACGTTGCAATCCATTAATCGATGCAGCTTCCGGTCCATGTCCTCATTGTCGAGCAGCGCCGCATAAGGGAACAAAACGTTGCACATCATCGCCGGCACGATCACCGGGCCCGTTCTGCCGATCCGCTTCATAATCTCCCGCGCGGTGATCCATCCGACGATTTCATTGCGGTCGTTCACGACCGGAAGCTCGCCTATTTGATAGAGCAAAAAACGTTCCAGAACGTCTCTGATCCGTTCGCTCTCCTTCACTTTCACAACATCCCGAACGATAATATCCGATACCAACATAGGCCGCCCTCTTTTACCCGATAGAACCTTCCATCTCAAATTTGATCAGCCGATTCATTTCCACCGCGTATTCCATCGGCAGCTCCTTCGTGAACGGCTCGATGAAGCCCATGACGATCATCTGCGTCGCCTCGGCTTCGTTGAGGCCCCGGCTCATCAAATAGAACAGCTGGTCCTCGGAAACCTTGGATACGGTTGCCTCATGCTCAAGCGTAATATTGTCGTTTTTGATTTCGTTGTACGGGATCGTGTCGGAAGTCGACTCTTTGTCCAGGATCAACGTATCGCATTTAACGTTCGATTTGGCACCCTCGCTGTTGCGGCCGAAGGAAGCAAGGCCCCGGTAGGTCACTTTGCCGCCGTGTTTGCTGATCGATTTGGAAATGATGGTCGACGTGGTGTCCGGCGCAAGATGGTACATTTTCGCTCCGGCGTCCTGATGCTGGTTTTTGCCCGCAACGGCGATCGACAGCACGGAACCTTTCGCGCCGCGGCCTTTCAGAAGCACCGACGGGTACTTCATCGTCAGCTTGGAGCCGATGTTGCCGTCCACCCATTCCATATTCGCATTTTCTTCCGCAACGGCGCGTTTCGTCACCAGGTTGTAAATGTTCGGCGCCCAGTTCTGGATCGTCGTATACCGCGCGCGCGAATTTTTCCGGCAGATGATTTCCACCACGGCGCTGTGCAAAGAATTCGTGCTGTAGATCGGCGCGGTGCAGCCTTCCACGTAGTGCACGAAGCTGTCTTCGTCCGCGATGATCAGCGTGCGTTCGAATTGTCCCATGTTTTCCGAGTTGATCCGGAAATAAGCCTGCAACGGCACCTCGCATTTCACGCCTTTCGGCACGTAAACGAAGCTGCCGCCGGACCAGACGGCGCTGTTCAGCGCTGCGAATTTGTTGTCGCTTGGAGGAACGACCGTCGCAAAATACGTTTTGAACAGCTCGGGGTGCTCACGCAGCGCGGTATCGGTATCCGTAAAAATGACGCCCTGCTCTTCCAGTTCCTTTTTCATGCTGTGATACACCACTTCGGATTCGTATTGCGCGGATACGCCCGCAAGGTATTTTTGCTCCGCTTCGGGAATCCCCAGCTTGTCGAAGGTCTCCTTGATTTCGGAAGGAACCTCCTCCCAGGTTTTCCCCTGGCGCTCGGCCGGTTTCACGTAATAATGGATATCGTCGAAATCCAGGTCGTTCAGGTTCCCTCCCCATTGCGGCACGGGCATCGCCAAAAATTGCTCCAGCGCCTTCAAGCGGAAATCGCGCATCCACGCAGGCTCTCCTTTCATCTCCGAAATGGCGGCGACGACGTCGCGGCTGAGCCCTTTGGCCGTTTGAAAGACGGATTGGTGCGCATCCTTGAAGCCGTATTTATAATCATCCAATTCAGGCATTTGTTTAGCCATATTCCATTCCCTCCTTTGTTCAAGCCTGTCCAAGCTTGCGTTCCGCCAGCGACTGCAGCCGATCCCGCAAACGGTCGTTCGGAATTTCCGAAATGACGGGAGCGAGGAATCCATAAACGATCAGCCGCTCGGCTTCCGCCCGGGCAATGCCGCGGGACATCAAATAAAAGATCTGTTCCGGATTCACCTGCCCGACGCTGGCGGCATGCCCTGCCTGCACGTCGTCTTCGTCGATCAGCAAAATCGGATTGGCGTCGCCACGTGCCTTCGGACTCAGCATCAGCACTTTTTCGGTCTGCTGGCCGTTGGTGCCGCTCGCCCCTTTTTCGATTTTCGTGATGCCGTTAATGATCGCCGTCGCGTCTTCGCGCATCACGGCGCGGGTCACCATGTCGCTCGTGGAAAATTGCCCGATATGCACCGCGCGGGTAGTCAAATTCATGTGCTGCTCGCCCGCTCCGACGCAGATCACTTTGGCGTCCGAATCCGCGCCGTCCCCTTGAAGAATCGACGCGGTGTCCGCCATGGCATTGCCGGCGTTCATCTCGCCGACGACCCAGCGGATGCGGCCGTCCGCTTCGACATGCGCACGGCGGTAGGTCATGTCCGTTATTTGCTTGCCAAGGCCCCTCACGGACGCGACATGGACCTCGGCTCCGCGTTTGACGAACACCTCCATGATCCCGAATTGGTCATGCTTGCGGCTCACCGCGGACACCGCGTTTTCCACGAAGGTCACCGAACTGTTTTCTTCCGCCACGATCAACACATGCGGCATAAAGCAGGCTTCTTCGTCATCCAACAGGAACAGCGCCTGCAGCGGCTGCGCGACTTGGACGTTTTTCGGAACGTAAAGGAATGCCCCTCCGCTCCACAGCGCGGCATGAATGGCCGTCATCCGGTTTTCGTCCGCCCGGACGGCCTGCATCAAATACGGCTTGACAAGCTCCGGATTTTCCCGCACCGCCTGTTCGAGGCCGGTAAAAATAACGCCTTGTCCCCTAAGCTCCTCGGTGAGCCGATGGAACTCGATCCCGGAGTTGCGCTGCACAAGCGCGTTATCCGAATCGATCCATTCCGAAGTCGCTCCCCCTGCGTCCTTCAAGGAATCGCGTTGCGCCGGGCGTCTGATCTCGCCGAACGTTCCCAAATTCCATCTTTCGATGTTCGTTTTCTCAAGCTTAGGGAGCGGCAGCTCCTCCGCCAGCCGAAAACCTTGCTCCCGAAGCACCGTCACCCATTCCGGCTCCTGGTCCGCGCGGAAGGATTCAAGCACCTGATTCCTGTCCACAGACATCATGATCGTATTCATTTTCGATTCCTCCAGCATCTATCGGATTTTTGGGCCCGTCGTGTTCATCGGCATTTGAAACGCGTCTTCGTCTTGCCCGACCGTCTCGTTTTCGATGCCGAGCTCCTCCTTCACCCATTCGTAACCTTCCGCTTCCAGCCGCTGCGCCAGCTCGGGCCCGCCGGATTTGACGATTCTGCCTTGCATCATGATATGGACAAAATCGGGTGTGATATAATCCAGAAGCCGCTGGTAATGCGTGATGATCAGAAACCCGCGGTCGGCGCTGCGCAGCGAATTGACGCCCTGGGCCACGATGCGGAGCGCATCGATGTCCAGACCCGAATCGATTTCGTCGAGAATCGTGATTTTCGGCTGCAGCATCATCATCTGCAAAATCTCGTTCCGTTTTTTCTCGCCGCCGGAGAACCCCTCGTTCAAATACCGGTGCATAAACTCGGGGTTCATCTCCAACGTCTTCATGTTCGCTTCCATCAGGCGGATGAACTTCAACAGGGAAATCTCAATTCCCTCCCCGCGCCCTGCATTGATGGCGCTGCGCATGAAATCGGAGTTGGTCACGCCCGTAATTTCGCTTGGATACTGCATGGCGAGAAACAAACCTGCCCGTCCGCGCTCATCGACGTCCATTTCGAGCAAATCCTCCCCGTTGAAAGTTACTGATCCGCCCAACACCTCATATTTGGGATGCCCCATCAGCGTCGAAGCCAGCGTGCTTTTCCCGGTTCCGTTCGGTCCCATGACCGCATGGATTTCGCCGCCCCGCACTTCGAGGCTCAGTCCCTTCAAAATTTCCTTTCCCTCAACGGATGCCCGCAGCTGATCAATTCGCAGTGTCGTGTTCATATTTACATCTCCTTCTGAATGGCGTTTTCCACTTCGTTTACGGCGTCTTCAAAAAATGTTTTGATGAAATCGAGCTCGGCTCCGGAATAACGGCTAAGAAAACGGTTAAACCGATCTTCCCCGGCGCGGTGCATCTTATCATGCAATACATAAAGCTTTTTCCCTTTCGGCGTCAGGTGAAAATAAATTTCCTTCTTGTTGTCGGGCATGCGCGCCCGCGTAATGAAACCGTGGTCCACCAGCTTGGCGCTGATCTTGGTAATGCTCGCCTTGGACAATTCCATGCGTTCCGCAATCGCGGTATTGTTAATGGGTTCATGTTTGCCGATGCAGTCGACGACGTGAATGCTCGTGACGCTGTCCGGGCAATCCGTAATCCCGCACGCCCGGGCTTGTTCGGCCAAATTGGCATGTTCCTGGCTTTCGTATTCTTCCGTCAAATGAATGAATTTCCAGTGCAGTCCGAAAATGGCCTTTTTAAGATCATCGGCATGCTCCACTTTCACTACGGCTCCTTTCCTTGGTCAAATCCACCCCGCGCCATTTTTGCCCGTTTTCCAATTTCATCAAAATATTGTTTACCAGGTAACGATTTCAGTTTAACATCATTGATAATGATTATCAATATCAATGATGTTTTTTTAAAAATAATCATTTTTCCTTAGTTTACAAGGATATTTTCGTTATCATCCATCCCCATTTAACGAAATTGATAATCATTATCAAATAAATCATATCTCCGCCCCACCTTAACCTCGCGTTATTCCTTTAGCTTTACCCTGTCCCTAGCTGCAGCAAGAAACGAAAAAGCCGCTAACGGCGCACACGGCGCTATTAACGGCTTTCTTCTGAATAAATTTGCTTTTTTCGCGGTTGTCTGCCTCATTTGCTCCGTTGCTGCCCTTACCGTGAAAAGTTGCCGGGGAATGTCCGCCATACGTTTAATTTACACCGTTTAATGCGCCAATTCGCCTACGAAGGTTGTCACGCTTTGGGCAGGAAGCTGGGCCGTAAAAGAACCGCCCTTTACTTTAATCGAAGATCCGGCGGTCATATTTCTGCTGGCGTCCGTTACCCATGGGGCGACCTTCGACGCCTTGCCGTTTTGCAAGGTGAAGGTTTGGCTTACCGCTGAGGTGCCTTTGTTAATGGCCACAATCACGACCTTGTTGTTGCCTTTATATGCAGAAGTGTAGACGTTGGTATCGGGGTTCTTCGTTGCATCGACCCTGACATAACCGGGGCGGACAAATTTGGAGAAATGAGCCATATTATATCCGCGCTTGCTTATCGTACCGTCCTCTTTCATAGGACCATACTGCCTGCGGATATACCACCATACGTAAGCCTCGAAATCTCCCTCTACCATCGCATTATGAATATGATAGGACACGTCAAGCGCCTCGGGCCACCGATCTGCAGAGTTTGCATCGCTGTTCGGATAGTATACTTCCGTCATCCACAGTTCTTTGCCCGCTCCCTTTTGCTTAAAGAGAGGATACGCGAAATCGCTGATCTGCGTCCCGTACAGGTGGGCACCCAAAATATCCATATTGGCCAGGGCCTGCGGATCGTTCAGAATAGGGTCGGACATGTTTTTCAGGTATTGAAACGATTCGGGCGCGATAACCCGGCAGTTAATGGAGCCTGCATTTTCCTTCATAAAACGAAGCATCTCTTCAGGGGTCCACCACGTCCAGGTATGGGCATAATCAGGCTCATTCTGCACGGATATCGCATATAGATCCACACCGTTGTTCTTCATGAAAGTAACGAAATCGTTAAGATACTGGGCGTAGTCGGCATACTTGTCGTATCTTAGGCGTTTGGCCGACGTATCTCCGTTCCGGTTGAACGTCTCTGTCATATCGCTCGGCGGATTCCATGGAGATGCAAACACAATGGCTCCGTGTGCAATCGCACTCTTGGCCGTTTCGACTTCCTTGCTCCAATTGTTCCGATCTTCATCCACATGAATTCTGAGGATGGAAAAGCCCAGCTGGTTGTCCCCATTGCCGAAGGCCGTTTCTCTTTGGGCTTCCGTCAAATCTCCGATCCAGACGGGGTGGTTGATTCCCCCAAAACCGCGAATGACCTGTTTTTCCGCCGATAAGTTGATGGTGGCGTTACTTGAAGCCGACACCTGAGCCGGCCCCGGCACGGCCAGTACGATCGACAGGGCCGTTATACCGGCTAACAATCCGCAAACCGATTTTTTCAAACGTGACCACGCTGCGTGCATTTCCATCAATACCTCCATTCTCTTGATAGAATCATTTAGCTATATAGATTGAACAAAAGGGTTGCACTAAAACTTCCTGTTATCACGGCCCAATACGGCCTATAACATTCTTTGTTTAGTTCATTCTATATTGCCGGATCAAAAATTCGGTTTCCTCTCACCCCCCTGTTCAAGTCTTGATTTCCCCTTCATCTCAGATTCGGATAACCATCGATGGGCGAGACCCCAATCCCTTACTCAGCCAGCCGCTCTTTGATATCAACGCTTCCCTGTCGGTAAGGCGCATGACGTTTCTGCCCGAACCCCATCGAAGTTTCCATGCAACGAATGTATTCCGATTTAGAACATCCAATTGGTAAAGGAATGAGCCGTCCCCCGTAGATCATAGGAGAACGGCATCATCGAATACCAGGTTGCTTGCTGCAAGCTGCAAGATTCCGCTTCTTCGCTATTTTGCGTTTCCGCCTACTCCGCAAACAACGCAGCGATCCGGTCATAAGCCGGCTTCGGACGGTGCTGCGCATCGAACAGCATCGGCCAGTTTTTGCGGCCGCGCACCGGGAAATCGTCCAGCCATGTATAGTTGTCGGCCGCCCCCCAGAAGGTCACCCCGCTGATGACGTCGCGGTACTCCTTAAGCAGACCGAACACACCCTCGTACAGCTCCGCCTGACGCTCGAGCATGCCCGGCTCCGGCGAAGTCAGATCGGCCCGCCTGTCATCGAAGCGGAAGACCGACACGTCCAGCTCGGTGAGCTGCAGCTGCAAGCCGAGCGAAGCATACTTCTCGATCGCCGCGCGGATATCGTCCAAGGACGGATCGAAGAGGTTCCAATGGGCTTGCAGGCCGATGCCGTGAATCGGCGCGCCTTGCTCCAGCAAGGACTTCACCAGCGCATAGATTTTATCCCGCTTGGCGGGATGCGATTCGTTGTAGTCATTGTAAAAGAGCAGAGCTTCCGGATCGGCGTCATGGGCGTATTCGAACGCCCTGGCGATAAACTCCGGCCCGGCGATGTCCAGCCACTTCGACGGACGCAGAAGCGCGTCACCTTCGTCGGCGATAACCTCGTTGACCACGTCCCAGGCATAGAGGCGGCCCTTGTACCGCCCCACCACCGTATCGATGTGCGAGCGCAGCCGTTCAAGCAATAGGTCCTTGCCTACCGGCCGTCCCTGGCCGTCCTCGAACAGCCAGTCCGGGGTCTGATTATGCCAGACAAGCGTGTGCCCGCGCATCGCCATTTGGTGCCTGCCGGCGAAATCGGCCAGCAGATCAGCGTCCTCAAACGTATACACATCTTCCTCTGGATGAACGCTGACGAACTTCATTTCGTTTTCCGCGGTAATGCTGTTAAAATGGTGTGCCAACAGCTGCTCTTGCGACCGGATCGTCCGCGGATTGACCGCCGCTCCGATCCGGAAAAACTGCGCGAAAAGATCCTTCAGCGTCTGCTCGGTATGCGTACCCGTTGAATTCATGACAGACTCCCTCCTGCCTATGGGTGTTAATTTGGACTTTAGTGAAATCCGGCGGCCGCTACCATGACTGCTTGGGAGGCCACTAAAAGGCCCCTATGCGGTTCCCTTAGGGTTCGAAAAACCGCTATCCACTGCGCTTGTCCGTTCTTTGACTCGGTTACTCTTTCACGCTGCCGACATTGAGCCCGACCACAAAATACTTTTGCAGGAACGGATAGACCACCAGAATCGGAACGGAGGCAACAATCGTTATAGCTGCGCGGATCGAGAGCGGCGTCACCATCGATACCGCGGTTTCCTGGTTCACGCCGACGCCTGCCGCCACGTTCGGATTGCTGTTGGAGTTCATACTCGACGAGAGCAGCTTCATCAGCTCATACTGCAGTGTACTGAGCTCCTGTCTGGAGGACGTGTACAGGAATGCGTCAAACCAGGAGTTCCATGCGCCTACGGCCACAAACAGTGCGATGGTGGCCAGCACCGGTGTACACAGCGGGAAAATGATCCGCAGGAAAATTTTGAAATCTCCGGCGCCGTCGATCTTGGCCGATTCGACCAGGCTGTCCGGAATCGTTCCGATATAGGTGCGTATGACGATCATGTTGAACGCGCTGATCATGGACGGGAAAATGTACACCCAGAAGCTGTTCAGCAGGTGCAAATCCTTGATCAGGAAGTATCCCGGGATCAGGCCGGCGCTGAAGTACATCGTCAGCACGAAAATGACGGTGATCGGCTTGCGGAAGACGTATTCCTTCCGGCTCAGCGTATACGACAGCATCGTTGTCAGGAAGATGTTCAGCACCGTGGACAGCACGGTCCGTGCCACAGAGATCCAGAATGCGTCATAAATCGTGCCCGATGCGAACACCGCCTTGTAGTTCTGCAGCGTCCATTGCCGTGGCCATAAATAAATGCCTCCGCGGATCGTATCGTTACCCGCATTCAGCGACACGGCGATCGTGTTCAAAAACGGATACAGCGTGACAACCACCAAAAAGATCATAAAAATCGCATTAAACGTATTGAACAGCACCGGCTCAACCTTGCTCGAGCGCATGCTTTTTCTTATCGTAACACCAGCCGCTCCCTGCGGGCTGATTTGATGATTTTCCATACTCATAACAGCCTCTCTTCCCCAAGCCGCTTTGCGGTCCAGTTGGCCACCAGTAACAGGGCGACGCTCACGACCGTTTTAAAGATCCCGCCGGCTGTGGCAAGTGAATAGTTTCCTTGAGCAATCCCGTATTTCAAGACAAAGATATCGATCGTTTCGGCCCAGTCCACGACCAGCCCGTTGCCGAGCAGGTACTGAACCTCAAAGCCAGCGTCCAAAATATGGCCGATGGACATGATGAGCAAAATGACAATCGTGGATTTGATCCCCGGCAGGGTTACATGAAGCATCTTCCGGTAGCGGCTGGCTCCGTCCATCTCCGCCGCTTCGTACAGCGCGGGATCGATCGACGCCATGGCGGCCAGATAGATGATCGTATTCCAGCCCACTTCTTTCCACACATGGGAAGCACCGACGATGCCCCAGAAATACTTTCCTTCGCTAAGCCATAAAATCGGTTCCTTGATCAAATGCAGCTTCATCAAAATATCGTTGACAATGCCGTCGGAAGCCAGCGAGGTGGCTACGATCCCAGTCACGATAACCCAGGACAAAAAGTGCGGAAGGTAAGAAATCGTTTGTACCGTCCTTTTCCAAATGACCTTTCGAATTTCGTTGAGCAGCAGCGCGAGCACGATTGCCGTTACGAAACCAAGCACGAGATTGATAATGCTCATACCGAGCGTATTGCGCAGCACCCGCATAAAATCGTCATCGGTAAACAAAAATTTAAACTGCTTGAATCCGACCCAGTCCTGCTGGCTGAAGGAACGCGCCGGTTTGTAGTTCTGAAATGCCATCGTCCAGCCCCAGACCGGAACGTAGGCAAATAAAATGATATACAGCGTCAAGGGCACGGACATCCAGATCAACTGCTGCTGGCTCTTCAGCACAGCCCAGGTCAGCTTCCGTTTCTTCTCTGGTTTCCGGACAGCTTTCTTATTGGTTACAGTCACAGCCATACGTTTGCTCTCCTCACCATATTCAAATTCCGGAGCGGGTATCTATAAAGCGGAAGGCGCTCATTCGCGCCTCCCACTTTCTGTGAACCCTTATTTGCTCCAATTGTCGATTCTCCACTTGATTTGCTCGTTGATCTTGTCTTCGTACGCCTTGACATCGACCTTGTGAATTTGTGACGTGTACTCATTCCAGACCGAATCAAAATCGGACGGGTTCGCCAAAACTGCTTTCGGCAAATACTTGGTGGACAGATCGTTCAGCTTCGTGTTCGCTACTTTGGCTGGCGATCCTTCGACCAGATCGATGGACCAGGCCGGGTAGTAAATCGGATTCTCCGGCGGCTCGCTGAAGAAATCGACGTAGCTGTCAAAGCCGTAGGCTTCCAGGAATTTTTTGTCGTAATCGTTCAGGCCCGCTTTGTATTCTTCCGGCTGTGCAGCGGCGTCGGTGGAGTTGCCGTCGCTGAAGCTTCCCTCGATTTTCGGCAGGTTTCCGAAAAGGGCGTCAGCTTTGTTCGCCAGCTTCCATGTTCCGTCCGACTGCTTATCGCGCTGTTCCTGCGTTCTCATGAACCGGCCTTGGTCATTAACGATATAATCCTCGCCTTCAATGCCCCAAGAAAATGTTTTCTGCCAGTCTTCGGTGATCAGCGTATCCAGCAGCTTAATGATCTTGACCGGATCCTTGGCGTTCACGCTGATTCCGAAGCCGTTGTTTAGGTTAAGCACAGCCCGGTCGCGATAATAGTCCTTCGTGCTTGTATCATATACGAGCGGAAGTCCCACATACGTCCGGTTAAACTTCTTCTGGGTAATCAGGGAGTTCTCGGCATTCTGGAAGTTCCAGTGCTGGTCGAACATGCCGAGCACCGTGCCGCTGGACAGTTTGGCCAGGTACTGGTCAAAGTTCTGTACAAACGTCTCTTTGTCGATCAGCCCCTGCTCGTTCATTTGATTCAGCTTCTGGTAATATTGCTTGGCATAATCCTTATCGGCAAAAATTTCGGCTACGCCGTTGTTCACAACAACGCCGCCGTCGTTCGGATGACCAATCAGATGCTGAGGCGGGTTAAAGAGACCCCAGTTTTTCCAGTCATAGTTCAAAATCTCAAAACCGATCGTCGGGCTGCCGTCGATGGTCGGATGCTTCGCCTTATACTTGGCGATCAGGTCGAAGTACTCGTCCAGCGTCTTCACTTTCGGATAGCCGGCCTCAGCCAGCACGTCCTTCTGAACCCAGAACGCCGGCCCGGAATACCAGGTGCTGTTCAGCTTGCCGTTGTATACTCCATAGTTCGGCAGAATATAAATGTGCCCGTCGTTCGGGTCCTTCATCATGTTCCAGTATTTTTCATAATGCTTCTTCAAATTTGGCGCGTACTTCTCGATCAAATCCTCCAGCGGAATATAGGCTCCAGCCGCCGTCAGCTTCGTGTTACCGGTCATCAGATCCGGGTAGTCGGAGCCGGCAATCATGACGCCCAGCTTCTGGTTAATGTCGCCTGCCAAAAACTCGAAATTAAACGTGGCTCCCGTCTCATCCTTGATTTTTTTGTAAATCTTGTTGTCCGGAGTGGGCTGCTGCCCGGCTTCCCCGATGAAAACGCTCACGTTGAACGGCTCCACCTTTCCGTCGCTGCTGCTGCCCGTCGCTGTCTGCCCTGTAGAGCTGCTGCCGTTGTCTGCGCTGTTGTCTTTGCTGCCGCCGCAGCCGGACAGGACTACGCTGAACGTCATCGCCATGAGTATGCCAAGACGAACCAGCGGTTTAAATCTTCCCCCCATGTAAAGCACCTCCGTCAAATTTTAGCCACACCAAGCTTTTTATTGTAAGCCTTTTCATGTAACTGTCTTTATTGTAAAAGCGCTGCCATAGCCGAAACTATATCGGAATTAAAGGAGTCACCTTCAAAACTTTAGAACATCCTTTTTTTGTATTCATTGGGGGACATCGCATGCCTCGCTTCGAACTGCTTGAGGAATTGGCCGTAATGGCCGTACCCGACGCGCTCCGCAATTTCGCTGTTCTTCAAACTGCTGTTTTCCAGCAGGCGTACAGCCTCTTCAATCCGCAGATTATGCAGCATTTCGTTAAAGCCGATGCCGTTCTTCTTCAGCAGCAGCTGGCCGAGATAAACGGGATGCAGGTAGAAGACCTCAGCCAGCTTGCGGATCGTTAGCGGCTCCCGGTAGTGCTCGCGGACGTAGTCGATAATTTCCTGGGCAATGCCCTGGGACTGCCGCTGCTGTTCCCGCATAAAAAAGTCAATGCAGCCCTCGGCGCAGGACAGCAGATCGCCCATCACGTCGCCAAGTGTCATCACAGTGCCGGATATCCGGGGAATGTTGTACTTTTCGATCCAGGGCTCCGCTGCCTGGCCGGCTGCTTCGCGCATATGGCTCATGATTTGATACATGACATGGATGGCGAGTTTTTTGACGATGTCCGGATTCGGCATGGACTCCCGCAGACTGGAATCCGCTAACTGTACCGCCTTTCGCAAAGCCGGCTTGTCCAGCAGCGATACGGCCTGGAGCATATCTTCAAATAGATCGAGCCGCTCAAACTGATCTTCAAACTTGATGTGCCGCACCTGCTCGTAGAGGATTAAGCCCGGAGCGTGATCAAGGTAAAAAGCATATTGTATGGCCTTCTTCGCCGCCTTGCAGCAGCAGCCGATCCGGTGCAGGCTGTTCTCCGCCTGCCCTGATGCCATAAACACCCGTTGTCCGTTCGCGCAATCCGCCAGCAGCTCCTCCGCCATCGCGTAAGCTGCCTTATCGTTATCCTCTGCCGAGTTCCAACCGTACACGATCCCGAAGCTGCTAGGCTCCAGATCGACCAGATATATGTATTCGCCCACCTCTGCCATTGCAGCAGCCTTCGCCCGTAGCCTGGCAAGAGCATCCGGCGCAGCCTGCACCAGGCACATGTTCCATGCCGGCATGGCATCTGACAGGCGGGTGACCTCATTCTCCCTGCCGTCCAAGGCGTTCGCGCCGCCATTCAGCAGATCTTTAATCATTGAAACCGCCTCTTCGTATGAAGCCATCCTCGTCAGGCTCTGTTCCTCCCGCTCCCGCACCAGCTCCCGCCGAATGTCCCGGATCTGCTCAGCCGCCTCCTCCGGAATGACCGGTTTGAGCAGGTACGCATTGACGCCGTATCGCAGCGCCTTCTGGGCGTATTTAAATTCGCCATATCCGCTGACAATGGCGAATTTGACCGGCACTGTCCCCTCCCGGCTCCACGCCTCGATCATTTCAAGCCCGTCCATCAGCGGCATCCGGACGTCGGTGATGACCAGGTCCGGCGCCAGCTCCCGGATTAAATGCAGCCCTTCCTTTCCGTTGCTTGCGCGGCCGCACACCTCAAAGCCCAGCTCCTCCCAGTCGATCCACAGCTCCAGCCCCTCCAGGGCAGCGGGTTCGTCATCGATCAACAACACTTTAAATGTCATGGTTCCCCTCCTGTATTACGGATCGATCAGCCTGCCATACCGCTTAGAAACTTGATCGGAATTTCAAAAAATACGGTCGTGCCCTGCTGCGGGCTGCTTACGATATCAAAGCGCACCTGATCGTGATAGTACAGCTCAAGTCTCCGGTACACGTTGCGGATGCCGATATTGGCGCCGGACTCGTCTTCGGTTTGTACCGCCTTTTTAATTTCCTTGAGCCGCTCCAGCTCCATGCCTTTGCCATTATCCGCAATAACGATGCGCAGACGCTCTTCGGTAACGTAAGCGCTGACCGTTACGATGCCCTGTCCGTCGATCGCCTGAAGCCCGTGTTTGCAGGCATTTTCCACGAGCGGCTGAATGCTCATTTTCGGAATTTTGTACTGCAGCGCGTCCGGATCGATATCGAAGCGGTATTCGAATTTGTCACGGAACCGGAACTTCTCGATTTTGAGATACATGTCGATAAACACCATTTCTTCCTCCAGCGTCACGATGTCTTCCTTCCAGCTAAGGAGCCGCCGCAGCAGCTTGGACAGGCTTTTGACGATGTCGGTTACGTCCGTGTAGTGGTTTTTCGTACAGACGACGAGGATCGCATTCAGCGTATTGAACAGAAAATGGGGATTCATCTGGCTCTGCAAAAAGTTCAGTTCGGCCCGCACCCGCTCCATCTCCAGGTTTTTCTGCTGGATTTCCAGCTTGTAGACGTTGTTGATCAGGAACTTGATCCGGCCGGTCATCTTGTTGAAATTGCGGATGAGTCCGCCGATTTCATCGCGCCCCTCGTCGATCTGGATCAGGTCGAACTTCTCATTCGTCACCTTCTGCATATGCCGTGCCAGCCGCTTCACGCGGTAATTGTAGGATCTCAGCATAATGAAAATAAATCCCGTCGTGAACAGGGTAATCCCCGCTGCAACGATTCCGACGTACAATCTCATTTCGTTCATCGCATTGGTGATGCGCACACCCTTGGTGATCCCGATCAGCCGCCATCCCTTGACGTATTTGGCGGTGCCGATATTGACCGAATGAACGTCCTGTTCCTTGTCCTCAGCAGACAGTTTGAACACCGGGTACGCGTCCGTCGTGCCGGTCTGGTATCCGCTCTGGGCCGACATAATGATTTGGTTCCGCTCATTGACCAGGTAAAGATCCAGGTAATCTTTTTCCCGGACAATCACGTCATAAATTTTGTTCAGGTCGATGTCGATTCGCAGCAGCTTCTGATAGTGGTCGTAGTTATCAAAATAATCCATCCGCTCGATCACGCTCAAATAAGGAGCCATAAACACGCTGCTGCTGGCTTGGTTGGCTCGGTACGCCGCGACGAACACCGGATTCTGCGAGTCCTTCCACAATTTATACCAGTCGCTCGCCCGGACCTCGTCATCGATGACGTGGTAGTTCCCTCCGTCGACGATCGTCGGATTATCCGTGAAAATGCTGATGCGCTCGATTTGGTTGTTCACCGGAATGTAGCTGGTCACCCGGTTGCGCAGCTGCTCGTCAAAGGCGTCATAAAAATCGATCTGGCTCGCATATTTCCGGTCGAGTATTTCATACAGCGTCTTATCGCTGCTTAAGGCATGGCTGACCGCTACCCCGCCGTCGATGAAATCGTGAATATCCTTTCTCGCCCGCTCGATCGAGATATCAAGGTTCTGCTCCTCCCGCGCTTTGATCAGATCCGACAGGCGGTCCGTCACCACCAGGTTGATGACGATCACCGGGAGCAGCACGCCGACGATAAAGATGAGCAGAAATTTATAATTCAGCGGAATATCGTTGACGATCTTCCGGAGCTTGAATTTGCGCGTGGACATCATTTCATCGCTCCCCCATCGGTCCATCCGGCGAATTTCCGGCATCCTGCTTGTAGGCCGAAGGCAGCATGCCGGTTTTCAGCTTGAATTTGTTAATAAAATAGTCCGTGTTCGGGTAGCCCACCTGAAGCGCCACGTCGGAGATTTTGAGCGGGGAGCGCTTGAGCAGCCTTTTCGCCTCTTCGATCCGCTTGTCATTGAGGTATTCGTTAAACGGCTTCCCCGTCGTTTTCTTGAACAGCTGGCCCAAGTAAGTCGCATTCATATGAAAATGCCGGGCTAAATCCTGCAGCTGCAGCTTTCCGCGGAACTCGCGGTCGACGTATTGCACGACCTGGTAAACGGTGTTGCTCTCGCTGCTCAGCTTCAGCTCGGACAGAAGGGCCCCCGCCTGAAGGCAGAAACGCTCTACATAGGCCTGAAGTGCCCGGTAATCCCTGATTTCACCAAGCGTGCCAAGCTGCCTTTCCTGCGCCCTCATCAAAGCGGCCGGGTCGCCGTTCAGGTCCTTGATCAGGCCGCAGACGGACCATTCTATATCCGCCACATGGGTTTTCACCCATTCCAGCTCCACAGGACCCGCGGCAATCCATGCGAAGGATTCCTTTACACAAGCGGTGATGCCTTCCGGATCCCCTTCCTGCACCGTTTCCAGAAGCGTTTTGAATGTTTGCAGGAGCCGCTCCCGGTTTACCGGACGGATGCACTCCTGGTAGAAAAACACTCCGCTTTTCCCCAGACAGCGCTTCCGCTCCACGACTTCCACCGTTTGGGCATACAACTCCCGGATCGAGCGCAGACTGCGTTTCGGCTCGCTGACAGCGATAATGACCGGCCCGTCCAGCCGTTCAGTCAGCTCCCGGTGAATCTGGATTGCGGCGTCCTGCAGACGGCCCGAAACTGAGGCGCCGGACTGCACGACAAATCCCATTCTTCCGCATCCGTCCTGAAAAAGACAGCCTGTTTCTCCTTCAAATTCTCGAGTCAGCAGCGGACTTATCTCAGCGGGATCGAATACGTTTTCTATCCATACCAGCAAGCATTGCAATTCTGAATTGCCCTCCAGCTTCAGGGAGCGCTTGATCTGCTCCTCCATGGCTTCGCCGTACTCTCCCTGTATCAGCCTGTTCATCATATGGCTGACGGCCAGCAGCTCCTTTTTCGCCTGATGATGCTCTGCTTCAATTTCATCGCCGATCTTCCGGCTGAGCTTGACGAGCAGTTCGCCTATCTCCTCGTCATCCACCGGTTTAAGCAGGTATTCAGCCACCCGCTGCCGCATCGCTGCCTGGGCGTACGAAAAGTCGTCATAGCCGCTCAGCACAACGAATTTGGGTGGTTTGGCCAGCAGCTGATTCGACTGCTCGATCAATTCAATGCCGCTCAGCACCGGCATGTTGATGTCGGTGACCACCAGCTCGGGACGATGCTCCTGAATGAACCGCAGCGCATCCGGTCCGCTCTGTGCCTCCCCGCAAACCTGAAAACCGTATTTGTTCCAGTCGATCATCGTCCGGAGGCCCTCAAGAACCCACGGCTCATCGTCCACCAAAAGTACGTTCAACATGATCCTCGCTCCTTACTCGTTGACCCACCCGTTGTAAGCGCATTCACAAAGGTGTGTATGGCAGGTTTCCCTCTATTACCTTCTAAGTTAGCCTGATTTTAGCAAAAGAGTTGTAAAAAAGAAACCGTTCTCTTTCTGCATCTTTACGCCATACCCGCCTGAAAAAGGATAATGACAGAAACCGCTGACTTAGGTTACATTTCAACTATGTCATTCCTCTTCCATACCACTCTCCGTTCAGAAAGGTTGACCCTGATGCGAACGAAACTGAACCGGTTCAACACGCTCCGGAATCAAATGCTCTTCGGCTTTCTGTTTGTGATGCTCATTATTTTGTCGGTCGTTGGGATCGTGAACTTCGATACAGTCTCCAGGCTGCTGAAAAACAACGCGGAGAAGCACATTCAACAAACGGCCATTCAGGCGAGCGGAAGGCTTGAGGCCGTTCTGAACCAAATCGATTCCCTGACCACTCAGGTCGCCACCAATACCTACGTTCAGCAGGTTCTGCTGAACGAGTCGGCAGGCAGGCACGCCACGTTCTCGGAACGCCAGTCCTTGCTGAACAGCATCAAAATCGTTCAGACCTATGCCGACGGCGTCAACTCGGTCGAGCTGTACAGCGGCAGCAAACGCAGGCTGTTCCCGCTGGATGAAGGCCATCTGAACAGCAGGATCAGCCAGAAGTGGATCGATAACGCCCGCGAGGAGAAGGGGCGCATCGTCTGGATCGGGATCGATCCGCTGGATCCGAATTCCGTGCTGGCGATCCGCAGCGTCAGTCTGATGGACCAATGGTTCAGGCCGGGCGGGTATCTCCTCATCCGGATGAACCGTGAGATTTTTCAAATCGACGAGGCGCTGAACGAGGATGGCGGCCGCGAAACGATGCTGCTTGCCGACCGGAACTACAGCCTCATCGCTGTGAACGACGACCAGGTCACGCCCTGGCGCATCAAGTCCCTGGTGGATACGAACGACGCGGTCGTCGCCATCGACGGACAAAAGTACATGCTCGTCAAGCAGCAGTCCGCCTTGACCGGATGGACACTGCTGATCCTGACGCCAATCAGCGCGATCACAAGCGGCATTTCGGTACTGCGCACCGCGATCCTGGTCTCCGCGGGCATCGGCAGCATCCTGTTCATCCTGCTGTCCTTCCTGCTGTCGACCCTGATCACGCGGCCGGTCTTCCGCCTGATCAAGACGATGCGCAGCGCCCGGCTCAGCGGCCTCAAGCCGACGGTGCAAATTTCGTCCACCATCGAAATTAACGAGCTGAATCACTCCTACAACCAAATGGTTGAGCATATGAACGAGCTGATCGGGCTCGTTTACGAGAAGGAGATTTTGCAGAGCCGCACGGAATTGAAAGCGCTGCAGGCCCAAATCCATCCACATTTTCTGTTTAACACGCTTGAAGCGCTGTACTGGTCTCTCATGGAAAAAGACGAAGACGAGCTGGCCGAATATGTCGTGGCGATGGCCGATCTGTTCCGCTATACGATCACCGGGCCGGGCAAGGAGGAATGGGTCCGGCTCGAAGATGAGCTCGAGCATATCGAGCGCTACCTGCTTATCATGAAAATGCGGCTTGGCGACCGGCTGTCCTGGTCGATCTCGTCGCCACCGGCCTTGGCATCGGTGCCGATGCCAAAGCTCCTGATCCAGCCCCTGGTGGAGAACGCCATCCTGCACGGCATTGAGGGCCGGATCGGCCCTGGCAAGGTGTCGGTCGGCGTCTCCCTGTCCGCGGATCAGATGCATCTGGTCGTCACGGTGACCGACGACGGAAAAGGCATCGACGAGGATAACCTCCGCCGGATCGTCACGGCGCTCCAGACCGGAATAACGCCGCCCTTCAAAGGCTCCGGCATGGGGATTTTTAACGTCCAGCAGCGGATCAAGCTCTACTACGGCGGGGACCGGCCGGATGAATCCGGGCTGGCGATCGACAGCCAAATCCACAGGGGAACCCGGGTAAGCTTAACCATTCCGATCCAGACAGGGATCCAGACAGGAGAGATGTAACGATGGTTAAATCGAAAACGATTTTAGTCGTAGATGACGAACCCCGAACGAGGCAAGGATTGACCCGCATGCTGGAAACCTGGGGGAACGGCGCATGTAGCGTCATTTCGGCCGACAACGGCCGCGACGCCCTGGACCTGCTGGAGCGCGAGGCGGTCGATCTGCTTATTACCGATATCCGCATGCCGGAGATCAGCGGACTCAATCTGGTGCAGCAGCTGGAATCCGGATCACCGGCCGCCCAGCTGGCCATTATTCTGATTTCCGGCTACGCCGAATTCGAGTATGCGCAGCAGGCGATCCAGTTAGGCGTTGTCAATTATTTGCTCAAGCCGATCCGCAAGGACAAGCTGTTCGATGCTGTAGAGAAGGCACTCCAGGTTCAGGAGGAACGCTCGCGGATGAGCAAAATCCAGCGCATGGTCGACAGCAAGCTCCTTGACGCCACCGGGGATGTGAATACGCTGGCAGAGCCGGTCCAGGAAGCGCTTCAATACGTGTCGCAGCATTTGGATCAAGGCTTCGGTCTGCGGGAAGTGGCCGATCACGTCCATTTAAACCCCAGCTATTTCAGCGTCCTTTTTAAGGAGCAGATGGAAATGACCTTCATCGAATATGTCACCCGACTCCGAATCCAGAAGGCCAAGGAGCTTCTCCTGCAGACGAAGCTGCCGGTCTCGGAAATCGCCGAACGCGTCGGCTATCAGACAACCAAGTATTTTAACAAGGTCTTCAAGGACTACGAAGGCGCAAGCCCTGGCGCCTACCGCAAAGGCGGTCAGGCAGCACCCAAATAAAGTGGAACTATACCCAAACGCTGTGCCCTTATGTCCTCCTAATACGGGATGCTACACTTGGCTTCAGAGGGAAAGCGCATACATCTCTCGCGATGATACGAAGGGGGAAACGGGCATTTATGAAAAAGAAATGGTTATCCGCATCCATGCTGCTGCTGGCATTGACACTCGTGCTGTCGGCCTGCGGCGGAAGTAAAAACAGTTCGGACGACGGCAAGACGGCCGCCGGCGGCGGGAGTTCATCCGGTGGTTCCGGTGATAAAGTCACGATCAAAATGATGCACCTGTGGCCGGACGGCAGCAATTCCGCCCAGAACAAGCTGGCGAAGCAAATCATCAGCGAATACGAGCAGGCCAACCCGAACGTCAAAATCGAAACGGAAGTGCTTGAGAACGAGCAGTATAAAAATAAACTGAAGGTCCTCTCCGCTTCCAACAGCCTGCCGGACGTCGGCTTTACATGGGCTGCTGGATTTTTGGAGCCGTACGTTAAAGGCAACATGTTCGCCCCGCTGGACGACCTGCTTCAAGGCGACCTGAAAGACAAATTTGTGGCGGGAACGACCGAAGCCTACGCCGTGGACGGTAAAACATACGCGCTGCCTGTCGAGCTGAACATCGTGCCTGTTTATTACAACAAAGAGATTTTTGCCAAATACAATCTGCAGCCGCCGAAAACTTATGAAGAATTCAAAATTATCATCAAAACGCTGAACGACAACAAAGTTACCCCGATCGCGCTAGGATCGAAAGACGCCTGGACCGGCTCCTTCTGGTACATGTACCTGGCTGACCGGCTCGGTGGTCCGGACGTGCAGGATCAGGCGGTAGCCAGCAGCACATTCAGCGATCCAAGCCTGATCCAGGCCGCCAAGGAAGCCCAGGATTTGGTGAAAAGCAATGCCTTTGTAAAAGGCTTTAACGGGCTGTCCAACGACGAGGCCAAATCCGAATTTATGAACGAGAAAGCGGCCATGTACGCTATGGGAACGTGGGAAGTGCCAAACTATACGACCAATCCGGATATCCCGCAGGAATTCAAGGACAAGATCGGCTTTTTCAAATTCCCGACGATCGAAGGCGGCAAGGGGAACATTAACGACTGGGTCGGCGGCGTCGGCGTCGGCATGTTCGTCTCCGAAAACTCCAAGGTCAAAGAGGATGCCAAGAAGTTCGTCAACTACTTCGTCAAAAGATGGGGTGAGCTGTCCGTGGTTGACGCAGGCATTATCCCGGGAACAAAGGTCGACACCTCCAGTGTCAAGCTGCCACAAATGTTCATTGACGTCTTGAACGAACTGAATAACGCCAGCAAAGTCATTCTCTATCTGGACGTACAAATGAAACCGGGTGCCGCAGAAGAACATTACAACCTGATTCAGGCACTGCTCGGCAATGCCATCACACCGGAGGAATTCGCCAAAAAGCAGGAAGAGGCGTTAAAGACCGGAAAGTAACCGTCATAGTAGGGGATGAAAGGACGAACCGGCGAGCTCCGACGGGGCGTCCTTTTCTCTAAGATATAAGAAAGTATAAGCTTCGGAGACTCGGCTTCCTTATATCGCAAGAAAAACTTCCTCTAATGGCGGTCTGTCTTCTGTGAATTTACGTCGATAGACGTTTTTCTTCTCCGACTAGCATCGTAAGGAGGCTTCCTAGTTATGGACAAAGTGATGTCGAACAAAAAGATCATCGCCCTATACGTGCTGCCGTCCCTGCTTCTGATTATGGCTATCATTTATATTCCCATCGTTCTTACCGGATACTACGGCCTGATGAAATGGGATGGCGTCAGCAGCATGAGTTTTATCGGGATGGAGAACTACGCCAACCTGATGAAGGACAGCGCATTCTGGAACAGCGTGTACCATTCATTATTATTCGCGGTACTATCGACGGTGAGCCTGGCCGTTTATATGATCGTTGCACTGATCCTGGCCGGGAACATCAAGGGGGCGGGACTCCTCCGGAAAATCTATTTGATTCCGATGCTGCTCTCTTCGGTAGCCATTGCCCAGCTGTGGCTGAAAATCTACCATCCGACAAACGGCATCCTCAATACGTTTCTCGTGTCGCTTGGCGTGGAGGATCCCCCTGCGTGGCTGTCGGATCCGAAGCTCGTGCTGTACGCCTTGTTCATTCCGATTCTATGGCAGTACGCCGGTTTCTATATCCTGATCTACTACGCCGCCCTGAAAAACATTCCGGCATCGCTCATTGAAGCAGCCCGGATCGACGGAGCCAATCCGTGGCAGATTGCCCTCCGAATCAAGCTGCCGCTCGTTTCCGAGGTCGTCAAAGTCACGATTGTGCTGGCTGTCGTCGGCTCGCTGAAATATTTCGATTTGATCTACGTCATGACAGACGGCGGGCCGAACGGGGCCAGCGAAGTGATGGCGTCATATATGTATCAAAAGGCGTTCCGCGGATTCGATTTCGGCTACGGCAGTGCGATCGGCTTCTTCCTGCTGATCATCTGCATGGTCGCCACCTGGGCGATCCGTAAGGCAACCGCCTCCAAAGACACGATTCAATATTCCTGATAAGAGGAGGTGCTTATGATGAGAACCGCAAGTCCGGCCGTATCCGTTCCCGTGATGCGGTCTTCCCGGCCTGTCGGCGCCAGAATCGGCTCCGGCCTGCTCTATGTCGTGCTGATTGCGGGAGCGGTCCTGCAAATTTTGCCGCTGGTATGGCTGCTTTTGTTTTCCTTGAAGAATAACCAGGAGGTATTCAATCTTCCTCCTTTCGCCCTCCCCAGCCATCCCAAATGGGAGAACTATGAAAACGTATGGCAGCAGGGAAATATCGGCCGTTATTTTATAAACAGTGTCCTGATCACCGTCATTGCCGTCGTGCTGACGATTCTGCTCGCCAGCTTCGTGACCTTTGCGATCACCCGGATGCGCTGGAAGCTCAGCTCGTTCGTCCTCGGCCTGTTCATGGTGGGCATGATGATCCCGGTGCATTCGACCCTGATTCCCTTGTTCATCCTGTTTCAAAAAGTGGGGCTGACGGACAACCAGCTCAGCATCATCCTGTCCTACACCGCCTTTAACCTGCCGATTACGATCATGATCCTGCTCGGCTTCTATTACGCGCTGCCGCGGGAAGTGGAAGAGGCCGCCATTATGGACGGCTGCTCCGTGAACCGCATGTTCTTCCGGATCGTGATGCCGATGACGTTCTCGGTTATTGCCACGGCTGCGATCATCAACATGATTTATAACTGGAACGAGTTTATTTTCGTCAACACCTTCATCAGCTCGGACAACCTGAAGACCTTGACGGTCGGCGTCCAGAACTTCGTCGGACAGTACACGACCGACTGGGGCGCCATCGGGGCGACGCTGATGATCAGCATTCTGCCGATTCTCGTCATCTTCCTGGTGCTCAGCAACCGGATCGTGGAGGGCATCGCCGCCGGGTCGGTCAAAGGCTGATACATTTAGCGCACAAAAAAAAGGGCTGTCCCCAAAGGTCAAAACTGACCTAAGGGCAGCCCTTTTTTACTGATTTCCCGTTAATGCGGCACCTGGCCGCTGAAGTCATCCCTGCTGGATTGATCGGTCTGGTAAAAGACGACGTCGCCGTCTTTTAGCGCAAACCGGTTCCCGTAGGCATCCTGGATGTTCCGGTTAAAGCCCTCCATCTGCCACTGATTCATCAGCGGGGCGTAAATGTACTGCAAATGCGGATTTTTCAAGTCGCCCGCCTGAATAGACTCGATATTGAAGTTCACGACGATGTAGCCGTTCTTCAGAAAAATCGGGGACTTGTCGTCCAGCCCGCCGTGCGTGCGCCCGTATTCCGCCACATTCGTGCCCGCTTCGACCACATAGGGATCGGCCGGCAGGCTGTACTCGCCGTACCATTTCTGGATCGATACGTCCGCCCGTTCGCGGTTCACCGATTCAGGTACGGGGTCCTTCAGGCTGAGAAACGTCCGCAGCTGCTCAGGCAGCATCAGCAGGCTGTAGCTTCCGACCGGCGTCTTTTGCTTCGTATACTTGTTTACATAGCTGTTGATGTATTCGTTCCGGTTCATCCCCCCGGCTGTGCCGCCATGATTAAACTTGTAGCCTGCCGTATCCCGCAGCTCCTGCGCGGGCACGTTCCGGAGCCGGTCATTTAAGATGACGTAACGCTGGACCTGATCCGCAGACGAGCCGATTTTCACAAAATGCTTCGAGCTGGTGCTGTAGTACAGATCCACCGGAATCCGCGTATCCCCGCGGCCGTTGACGGCCTTCCCGTCTTTTCTGACATAATAGAAGGTTGGCGTGATGCGGATGCCGTCCAGCGGGCCGAACATATTCCCTTTCGTTTTAAAATCAAACTTGAAGTGGTATCCGGTCTTGACGGACACGTTCTTGAAACCCTGCAGCGGGCTGCTTCCCGGACGGATCGGCAGCGTAAAGACGGCTGCATTGCCCCGCGGATCGCCATCGATCCCTTTCTGACCAACCCAATAAGAGACGCCCGTCTGGATCGCGCTGCCCTTCTGAGACCGGAACACGGTCTCCCAATTGTAATCGGCAATATCGGTCACATGAAAGTCATACAGCCGTCCAATGACATCAACCGCCACCTCATCGTATGCGGCATGATACACCAGGCTCGTATTGGCGTCATCTTGCTGCGTATAGTCGGCCGGGGCATTTTCGGCAATATTGCGAAACGCGATCTGATATGGACCTTCGTCCACCCATACCGGCAAATAAAAGGTCGTGTCCAGCTGGCCGACCGGAATGTCCACCCAAGTATTTTTCGGAATAAAGGTGGTCCGGTTCCCATCATAGACGTCAAAAGGGAACTTGACCTGCTTAGTGCGGAAATACTTGGCATAATCCCGGTTGCCGTAACCTGGATAGTTGACATGCTGGCCGCTCGTCGGAATACGGACCGTGAACGGGCGTTCCAGAATCAGGGCGGACCGGTCGGCGTCCGGATTCGTTTTCTGGTTGTGCGCCGCATCGTCCGACACGGAGGAATAGTTGACCACAGGCGTATGGACCGTCACGGTGTTGATGCCGTAGATCGGAAACTCCTGATTCTGCCCGCCGTTTATATTTCCCGGCATCAGGTCATATTCGATTTTGCCCGCGCTCGGCGTATCCTTTTTATTGGTTTTGCTTCGGTCGATCAGATTTCCCGGGCTGTACAGCACGTTATCGCCGATCTGAGGCGGCTCGGGAATCTGTGACGGTGTCGGGCCCGATTCCTCAACCTTCTGGTTGTTCATCATCGTCTGTCCGTTAAAGACCAGCGAGTCATTCGTCACCTGGATTTTGCCGACGGCTTTCTCCGCTTCCCCTTTCAGGGCGCTTTCGTCATTCGGCACCGACGGCTTGGACTTGCCCCCGGTCAGCGTCTGTCCGGCAGCCGTAAGCTCTCCGGGCGGAGCAGGCGGATCGTAATTTCCAGTCGTCGCAGCGGCATAATACGGTGGACTGTACCCACTCGGCTGGATGGCAATCCGGCCGCCCGGCAGGGCGTAATTGTCTAGAATCGCCTCGCGGATTTGGTAGACTTCCAGGTTATCAATTTTCCAGAAAGCATACCGCCGCTCAATTTGGTAGGTATACGTTTTGCTTTCGGTCTCGCTCTGCGGGTCCGGCTCGATATGCGTTCCTTTGCCGTCGGCGTTCGGCACTTCCTTGCCCGGATCCCACTTCAGCGTGTACTCCTTGGTTACGTTAACCGTATATGTACACGTCCCGGTCATCTGTACGAACTTGTCCTGGTACAGGTGATTCCGGGCGAGCACATTGCCGTATAAGCTCTCGGAGGTCGGAATGCCCTGAAGCACGTCAAACCGCTCGCTACCGCGGGCATCAGCTTTGATTTTGGCTGTCACGACGGGGTCCATGTATTTGCCGGTCATCGATTGACCCGGCGCCGGCTCGGTGCAGCTTACCGCGGGATCCGGGGGATCGACCGGCGGCGGTCCGTCCCCGCCCCCATCGCCGACGGTCACGGTGGCTGTGCCGTACAGGTAGTAGAGGCCGCTTTTCCATACGGCCGTGATTTTGGCCGTGCCTTTGCCTACGGCGGTCACGTTCCCGCTGCTGTCCACCGTCGCCACCGCGCTTTTGTCGGAGCTCCACACCGTTTCGGAGCGCGTGGTCACGTCAACGAAATCGCCGAAGCTCGTATCGCCCTTCACGCTGAAAGGCTTCGTGCGCACCTCGGCCTTAAAGTTCTTCTTCTCCCCGGGTTTCATCGATGCACTCGCGGGAGTCACCCGCATTTCCTTGATTTCTTTGGCGGTGCCTTCCCAGGTGAGGTTAAGGTTGATGTCGTACTCGACCAGGTATTTAGGGAAGCCATTTGGTCGGTGCTTGATGTCGAGTTCTTTACGATTTGTGAAATTGGGACCACCAGTTATCGTATACATCTTAATGCTTAAATTATCAGGGAGAACAATTAAATTCGGAAGAGTTTTTCCTGGCATAAAATTAGTCTGTGGTCCAAAGGAAATTTGATCTTTTACTAACTTAATCTCCTCTACCGCCTCGGATGGTACTTTCACCTTATCCATATCTAGAAAATCACTAGGCTTATAATCTAATGAGTTAATTTTTGTTGCTGTTTCTTTCTCCATTGGATACGGATTATTAAAATTATCACCTGCATTGTCTGTTGTATAATGTAAACCTTCTTCAATAATGTCTGCTTGAAACGAACCATCATCTACTTGATACCAATAAACACCCGGGTGTGGTTTTGCACTTCCTGATACTTTTTTAGTTACTACCTGTCTAATCTGTGGCCCAGTTGGAGCAACAGTGCTGTCAGATGGATAGCTCTCTGCAACCACCGTATCTGCATCAAAGGCAATAATATTTCCAACTAAATAAAGCATTGCCAGGAAGGCAATATTAATAGTTTTATTTCGATATCCTCTCACTACAACAGCCCCTTACTCTTTCTTCATAAGGATTCCGCCGTATGAGCCATCATCAGCAAAAAAACTCTCACCCGCGCTATAGCCGTTCGTTATAAATCTAGGAACAGTTGAAGTAGTCCAAAATCTTGTTTCTTTATTTATTAAAAAGAATGTGTCTCCAAAATCAGTCAAAAGGGTCTTATATCCAAACTTTTTAGGACTCTCTCCGAATACTCTATAGCCACCTTGAAGTGAGGCATTAATTCCATTGGAGTAGCTACGATTATTAAAATTCTTGCTAATCCTTTCGACAGAAGTATCTATAAATACCAGATAATAATCGTTATAGAACTTAGTCGCCTTATCTACAAACATTCTGCCATAAATACTCCCGGTTTGTTCTGCACTCAAACCACTCATAAAAATATAATGATAAACTTTAACTTTACCTTCTCCATTCCTTAGGCTCGAGCTTTTCCCAAGAATTGATTTTAAATCATGCCCCTCCGTATACTGATACGCCGGGATCACCGCCCGGAGATTCGTCCCCGTCGTCCCCACTTCCCGCAGCTCGTTCAATCCCTTGAACGCTTTTGGCGCCTTCGTCTGCGTCGTCTCGTAACGCTGAATAATCACCGCCACCTCCGCACGCGTGGTCGTTTTGCCGCCGCCGAAGCTGTCGTCCGGATACCCGGACATCAGCCCCGTTCCCAGCATGACCGACACATACGGATAGTCGGCCTTGTTCAAACCGCCTTTGTAATACTCCGTCACCGGAACGATGGTGTCCTTCGTATCCTCGATCGCCTGCTTGTACTCTCCGTCGCGGGCCGCCAGTCCCGAGGCCATCCACTTCGCCATTTCCACCCGCGTCAGCGGAGTGCCCGGCTTAAAGCCGTTTGTGTAATCGGACGGACTGAAAAAGCCCTTCCCCGCTGCCTCGCTCACTTCCTTTTCGCTCCAGTGCCCGGTCAAATCGGAAAATGCCGCTGCTCCGCCAGCGTTTTCGTTCGTCGACACCCTGGCCAAAATCGCCGCAAATTCAGCCCGTGTAACCGGGTCGTTTGGTCTGAATTTTCCGCTGCCGTCACCTTTGAGATAACCTTTGGATACCGCATCGTTAATGGCCTGATACGCCCAGTGGGACACAGACACGTCCTTAAAAGCCGCCGCCGCTGCGGCCGGCACCGGCTGCTCGATTGCTCCTGCCGTCCCAAGAATCATCGCCCCGGCAAAAATGGTCATCAACATCGCTTTGAACATACTTCTTCCGCTCCAATCTTTTAAAATATGCAGCTTCTTGAATTTCCTATTACCTCATAAATTCACTGATCCTCTAACTTCCTTATCCTCCCTGACATTCTGGTACAATCTAACTTTCTACTTCTTCCCCGACCGTCTGGTGCTGCTGTTCCCTTTGTAGCTCTAAACCTAAACTCTCTTGCTAAAAAATATGTTTTCTTAACCGACGGGACTGCTTGCCCACGCGTGGCCCTAAGCAGCCACACCTCCTTATGTATTCCTGTGAAACTTCTTTCCTATTTAGCATAGGACTACTTGCAGTATACTACAGGATTTTCGCAAAATTTGTCATTAATTGTCACTATGCATCATCACTTCAATTATATGGGTTTAATGGATATATAAGATGCACATGCTGCAAATAGCTTCTGCGACGCCCGACACAAAAAAAACAAAGCAGGAATGCATTCCTGCTTTGCCATGTGCCTCATGCCAAATGAATAACTTTATATTGTCCGTAATTTTATCAGCTAGAACAAGCAATGTTTAACGACGTCAATCCTTTATTTTCCCGAAAAAGCGCCCGCCTGCACCTCACCGAACCGGTTCGGCCGGAACGCTCCACACCACTCCGGCAGCGGCTTGCCCTCCACGCTATCGGCGATCAGCGCGGCCGTGACCGGGCTGAGCAGGATGCCGTTGCGGTAATGACCCGCGGCCACAAAAATATGGCCGGCATCGTCCAGCCGCCCGATCAGCGGCCGGCCGTCCAGCACCGCCGGGCGCAGTCCCGCCCAGCGGTGGAACGGCTGCACCTCGCCAAGGACCGGCAGCACCTGTTTGTTCCACTCCGTCAGCCGCCGGATCCCTTTTTCCGTGACGGACGTATCGAACCCGGCGATATCCTCCGAGGCTCCGCACACGAGCGTTCCGTTTGCTTTTTGGACCAGGTACCCCTGGCTGGTGAACACCAGATGCCGAAGCCGCTCGCGCTCCTCGTTCCAAGTGTAGGCGCAAATTTGTCCCCGGATCGGATGTACAGGAATCCGGATGCCGAGGGGTTCCGACATCTCCTGTACCCACGCACCGGTGCTGATCAGCAGCCGGTCCGCTTCAAACCGCTCGCCATTCTGCGCCCACAGCGCAACCCGCTCCCGCCATTCAGCCAGCTCGATCCGGCCAAGATGCTCATGAATCTGCACGCCGGAGGCCAGGCAGGCCCGCTTGACCGCTTCCGTCAAATCCGGGGCATACACATGGCTCTCCACCGGTGTCCGCAGGGCGGCTACTGCTTCGCGGGTCAGTCCCGGCTCGGCATCGAACAGCGCGCTTCCCGTTAATATTTCGCCACCGGAGCCCCAGCTCCGCTGCCATTCCAGCCGGCTCTCCAGTGCCAGCAGATCCGCCTCATGCCTCACCACGTATAGGCTGCCGGTTTCGGCATATTCAAAAGGAACGCCGGAGATGTCCTTCACCGCCTGTTGCCACTGCGGATACAGCGACAAGCTCTCACGGCACAACCGGAAGAATTCGTCCGGCGACTCCACGTTCTCCGAATACGGAGCGAGCATCCCTGCCGCCGCGCCGGAGGCCTGCCCGCCGCAAGGTCCCTTTTCAAGCAGCGCGACGTTCAGGCCGCGGCGGCGCAGCTCCAGCGCGCAGGATAATCCGATAATGCCGCCTCCCATGACGATGATGTCTCCGCTCATTGTTACAGCCCCCTGTCCATCCATCTTTATTCGATGACGAGCGATTCCAGGCCGCTGCTGGCCGAAGCATATTTCTTCTTCGGAATCCGCCCGGACAAGTAAGCCAAACGCCCCGCCTCAATCGCCAGCCTCATCGACCGGGCCATCATCACGGGATCTTTGGCTTTGGCCACCGGGGTATTCATCAGAATGCCGGAGACCCCCAGCTCCATCGCCAGTGCCACATCGCTGGCTGTCCCCAGCCCCGCATCCACGATGACAGGGACCGACAGCTCCTCCACGATCAATCCGAGATGGTACGGATTCAGAATCCCGAGGCCGGTTCCGATAGGCGCTGCGCCGGGCATAACCGCGGCTGCCCCGGCTTCCTCCAGCTTTTTGCAGATCACCGGATCGTCAGAGATATACGGCAGTACCGTAAAGCCTTCCTTGACCAATATTTCCGTTGCCCTTAACGTTTCAATCGGATCGGGCAGGAGCGTCCGCTTATTGGCGCTAATCTCCACCTTAACCCAGTCGCTGAGTCCCGACGCCCGCGCCAGGCGGGCTATCCGGACAGCCTCATCGGCCGTTGTCGCCCCGGACGTGTTGGGAAGATAGATGTATTTCTGGGGCTCCACATGTTGCAGAATGGAGTCATCCTCCACCGAATCGAGATGGATCCGGCGAATAGCGAACGTCAGCACCTCGGTTCCCGAAGCTTTGATCGCCTCCATCTGCACATAAGGATCGGGGAACAGCCCGGTCCCCAAAAACAACCGCGACGACAGTTCCTGTCCGCCAACCTGCCAATTATCTCTGTTCATTTTCCCCCTCAACCTCCCGCTACGAAATGGACCAGCTCCAGCTTCATTCCAGGTACAACCGGAGTCGTCTCCCACTGCTCGATCTTCAGCACCTGTCCGTCCGCTTCCACCATGACCGGCCTGCCGGACAGCCCCAGCAGGCGGAGGACATCGGCTACTGTCTCGGCCGCCAGCTCCCGCTTTGTTCCGTTAATGACCAGTTCCATCCGCCGCTCCTCCTCTACCTTCAAGTTTGTGAATGAACGCCCGGCATACCGCTTCCGGGTCAGGGCTGCCGACGATTTCGCTCACCGCGCAGACGCGGCTCGCACCGGCCCGGATCACTTCGTCCACGTTGCCCAGCTTGATGCCGCCAATCGCCACAAAAGGGATCTGGATGACGCCGGCGACTTCCCGAATGTACGAAAGACCGACCGGATCCACCACATCGGCTTTCGTAGCCGTCGCATAGATCGGCCCGACGCCGATATAATCCGCCCCTTCCGCTTCGGCGAGCTGCGCTTCCGAAATTGCATGGGTGGATATGCCGATGATCTTGGAGCCGACAAGCTTTCTGGCTTCCGCGATCGGCATATCGCCTTGACCGAGGTGAATCCCGTCCGCGTCCACCTCCATCGCGATATCAACGTGATCGTTCACGATAAAAGGGACGCCGTAGCGGCGGGTCAGCTCCCGCAGCTCCGCCGCCTTGCGCAGCAGCTCTTCCCTGCCGCTTGTTTTGTCGCGGAATTGAACGATGTCCGCGCCTCCCCGAATGGCTTGCTCCATCACGTCCACCAGCCGGCGTCCCGGATGGAACGTCTCGCCGGTAATCGCATACAGACGAAAATCAACCATGACTGCTTCTCCTCTCTTCCCTTTACCTTTCCCTCCATTTCATGCCGGCTTCTATCATCGCGAAGGGTAAGCCCTCATTTTGCGAAAGCGCCCTCTTACCCGGTTAACACAAAAAAACCATTCGAGAAATACACGAATGGCACCGCAATTCGAATGATATTCTCTACGCCAGCATTACCTGGATCAGATTAACGGTCCGCAGCATAAGGCTGCCATCTCAGCCGGACTTCATCCAGCACCCGCATTCCTATTTAATTTCACAACCACTATAGCCCAAACTGCTGACTTTTGGCAATAGCCAGAGTGAGATCACCGGCATCGGAACGCTTATCTCATCCATAGCAGCGATTCTCGCAAAATTTCATATATTTGGGTGCGGCGAACTTCTTATTTTATCTCTTGCGTCATCACATATCGTCCCCGCCCGTGAATATAAATGTTTAACAAGCCAAAGTTTGTGCTGAGTATGGGAACATGGGAGGTGCCTGAACATGCCATCAGACGATCATTCGCTGTTTGTGGTGTCCAAGGAGGACTGGTCACTGCACCGGAAAGGGTACCAGGATCAGGTCCGCCATCAGGAGAAGGTTAAGGAAATCATCAAGCAGAACCTGCCCGACCTGATCACAGAAGAAAACATCGTGATGTCGGACGGTAAGCAAATCATCAAGGTACCCATCCGGAGCCTCGATGAATACCGTTTCATTTATAACTACCAGAAGCAAAAGCATGTCGGTCAGGGCGACGGCGACAGCCAGGTGGGAGACGTGCTGGGCAGGGATCCGGTGCAAAAGCCGGGTCAAGGCGAAAAAGCCGGCGACCAGCCAGGCCAGGACATTATGGAAGCCGAGATCAGCCTCGAAGACTTGGAGAACATGCTGTTCGATCAGCTGGAGCTGCCGAATATGAAGCCGAAAGAGCAGCAGGAAGTCGAAACTGAATCGATCACGTTCAACGATATCCGCAAAAAAGGCATGCAGTCCAACATCGACAAGAAGCGGACGATCCTGGAAAATCTGCGGCGCAACGCCACCAGCGGCAAGCCGGGAATTCACCATATCAGCCCCGACGATCTGCGTTATAAAACGTGGGAGGACGTCGTCGTTCCCCATTCCAGCGCGGTCATCATTGCGATGATGGATACTTCCGGGTCGATGGGTACGTTTGAAAAATACTGCGCGCGCAGCTTCTTCTTCTGGATGACCCGCTTCCTGCGCCGCCAGTACGAAAAGGTCGATATCGTCTTTGTGGCCCACCATACGGAGGCCAAAGAAGTCACCGAAGAGGATTTCTTTACCCGTGGCGAAAGCGGGGGCACGATCTGCTCGTCCGCCTACCAGAAGGCGCTGGAAATCATCGACCGGCGCTACCCGCCCGCCAAGTACAATATTTATCCGTTCCATTTCTCGGACGGCGACAACTTGACTTCCGATAACGAACGCTGCGTGCGGCTGATCGGCGAGCTGCTTAAAGTCAGCAACATGTTCGGCTACGGGGAAGTCAACCAGTACAACCGGAGCAGCACGCTGATGTCCGCGTACCGTAATATCAAACTCGACCAGTTCATGTATTACGTCATCAAGGAAAAGGGCGAGGTCTACCAAGCGCTGCGTACGTTCTTTAAAAAGCAGGAAGGCGCACTGACCTAAGCCGAAGGATCGTCTCCTGGAACGCAAAATTATGGCATATAAAAAAGGTCGCTGTCCGGTTACGCTGAGTAACCGTCAACGACCTTTTTGCATGGCCGGGTGACCTCTATATAGCATGACCCTCGATTTGCAGCCTTTTTCCCACAATCGACTGATCCTGACTCCTGCCAGGCTCCTCACTGACGGCATGCTTATCATTGCCAGCATGCTCCAACGTGCTCATCATTGCCAGCGTGCTCCTTACTGCTGCCAAGTTCTTCACTCCCGCTAGGTACCGCACGCACGACACGCATGTTTCGTACTTCCGCTAGGCTTCTTCCGCCTGCAGACGGTCCCGAACCTCCATCAAGGCAAAGCCAAGCAGGTTCTTCCCTTTCCACAGCAGCGGGTTAAGAACCGCCTCGTCGTCCGCGGCCAACCCCACGCCCCAGATCGAATCCACGGGACTTGCCTCTACCAGCACCCGCTGCCCGGTGCCCAGCAGAAATTGCTTCAAATCGTCGTTTTGGGAAAACTTCGCTTCGTTTCCTCGGACCACAATGGAGTACCCTTCCCGGTCCCAAACGGCCGGATCGAATCCTCTCACCTTCCGCCCCAGATCTTTGGCCTGCTTCGGATGCTTGGCTGCGAGAATCTGTTCCCGGATCTCTTCGTCACCGAACAGCCTTGCTTTCTCGGCCATCATATAATGCTCGGCACTTACATATTCCACGCCGTCCACGGTAAACTTCGCTTCCCACCACTGGCTGAAGCAGCTCTTCGTAATAGATCCATCCGCCGCGGGCTGGTGCCCCCAGAAAAAAACATATTTCAGCTTGGTCCCTTTCCGGAATGCCTTCCGGAGTTCTTCCAAGGTATACATCCAATTCCCCCCTATATAAGAGATCCCGTGTACTTAAGCCCTGCAATCTAAAGGCCCTGTGACCCGCATGCCCGTTGATCACCGTCTCAGGTATCCAGACTGGCCGATCCCTTTTCCTGTTGAATGTTGCCTATTCATTAGCCAGCCCGAGCCTTAGGCTCCAGGCCAATCTAGCAATCCGTTCTCTATTCTACCAGCAGCCCCCTCTTTAATCCAATAAATGGACTGGCTTAAACAAGGCTTCCAAAATAGTTGCTGTACGGAACAAACGCCTTCAGTACCTCCTCGACCCGCTTGATCCGCTCTTCCAGCGATCCCCTCAATGGGATGTAAGGAATCCGGCGCTCCTTCAAATCGGCGATAATCTGCTTGTGGAATACATGCCGCTTCTGGTCCCCGCTGCGGTCCCACGTATCGTCATATGGGATATCGTCCTCGCACAGGAAAAAGAGATCGTATCTGCCGGCGTTCTCCAGCGCCAGCCGGGCCAGCAGCTCCGGAGCCCGGCCGTGATAATCCAGCGCGAACATATACGTCGTGATGGCGTTCGTGTCCACGAACAGATACCGGTTCGCTTCCAGCAGCGCCTTCTCTTCGCGCTCGATGTGCCCCGCCGCAATCTCGTCAAAAGCCTCGAAGCTGATCCGCCGGTCCACCTGATGCTCCGTCCAATAATCCCGGCCGTACTCGCTGGCATAAGTTGTGTTGTATTTGCCGGCCAGCGCCTCCGTCAGCGTTGACTTGCCGGTTGACATCGCCCCGACGAAGACCACCTTCGTAATGAGATCACGGTATACGATGTCACTTACAAATTGACGATGCTTATACGGGTCCTCCCGGATCATCGTCGCCGAAATCGGCACCACGCCCCTCGCCTCATCGACGCGGCGGTCCACGGCGCCAAGCGCCTTGCTCATGTGCTCGCCGTAAAACTCGCTCGAATAAAAATGCGTAACCTGCTCGCCGTCAAGCAGGCCCAAAATATACTGCTCCTCCCGGATTTCATGCTCCCGGTCATTCGAATAGCCGTCCGGACCGTCCCACGCTTCGATCACCCTGACGCCCGGATACAGCTTCCGGATCCAGCCGGCGCGGATATGCAGCGGAATGGTCGTGACCGTCGTATCGTAAATGACCACGATCAGTTCATCCACTTCCTTCAGCGCCGTCTCCACCATGTATTGATGCCCTTTATGAAAAGGGGCGAATTTACCCAACGTCAGTCCCAGCTTTTTCATCGGTAAGCCTCCTTTGCCCCTTTGTTCCAAGTGTAATAACCGTATGCCGCATTGATGAGATACGCGCTCCACATGACGATCATGAGCAGCCCGTCAGGACTGCCGTCCAAGGTACGCAGCACCCACAGCAGCACGGTAAAAGCATTCAGCACGATATACACCAGCCATTGTTCCTTATAACGCCATACCATCAGGAAGGTTGCTACAACCGACAGCACGTTGGTGATCGCATCGATGTACGGCGAGTTCTGCGTCGGTATCAGCGACAGGAAAAAACCGATCATCACGCTGCCCAGCACGCAGGCCGCTCCGGTCCACAGAATCCCTCGAAGGTTCATGCGGCGCATCTCAAGCTTACCGCCGTCCTGATGCTTCCGCCACAAGAAGAAGCCGACCACGTTCATCGGAACGAAGAACAGCAGATTCAGCAGCATCTCCCCGTAAATCCCGTTCGTATAAGCCAGGTACGCGTACCCGAACGTGTTGTACATCCCGAATACATAACTCATCAGGTTGCCCTTCGCCGCCAGCACCACGCACAGCACGCCGGTCAGAAACACGGTAAACCCGAACAGGCTATCCTTCATGATCGCCGTAAGCCCGACCGCAATTCCGCAAAATACGCCGAGCCATACCAGCTCGTAGGCGCTCCATCCTTTAAACCATTTTCCCATGTCCGTTCCCTCCAGCTGCTCCATTACGCCTTCACAGATCACCGTAACCGATGAGAATAATGATGAGATATCGATAATATCAATTTGATATTATCAATTTGTTGTTTACATCTTAGCAGGATGTTCTCCCGGAAGCAATGGTTTTTTGAAAAAAAAACAAAAAAGGGCCCCGGGATACATCCCGGGACCCTTCCTCTGATCAGACCGGCTTATTGAGCGCTTCCGCCCCAGAGCTCGACTCTTTCCTTGATCAGTTCCGTATATTGTTTTTCGATTTCTTTAGCACCTGCAGCATCCAGCTCTTTCAGCATATTGTCATAAATGCTGTCGAACTGTTCCGGCTTCGCCAGGATGGCTTCCGGAATCCGCTTGCGGATAATATCCTGCGTTTTTTGATAGATAACATTATAATTGCCGTCCTGAGGAGTGGCCATGTTGTAGGCTGCGCCCCAAGGTTTGACCGGGAAGTCCTTTTCAGACGGGAACAGGTCTTTCCAGGTTGTTGCGCCATACGCTTTCAAGGTATCTTTCTCCGGCTGCGTATAGGAAGCTACGATTTGATCCGGGAAGTTCGTCGTGTAGTAGTTGCCGGATGGATCTTTCACGCCGTCGCCGTAGTGAGCGGAGAAGGTGGTGTACAGACCGATGCCGGACGTTTTCGTAAAGTTGGCGTTATCGTTGACTTTCTTGTCCTGTACGTCATCAGGAATAACGCGCTTGCCGTCCACCATGTTGTAGTGTTTGCCTTCGATCCCCCAGTTGAGCAGCACTTGGCCTTCGTCGGATGCAAGGAAGTCCAGGAACTTGATCAAGCGGACCGGATCCTTACATGCCGTTGTAATGCCTACGCCCCAACCAGCTACGAATCCGGTATCCTGGAAGGAATGGTCTTTGTATTCATCCGACAGCGTTACAGGGAAGTGAGCATAAGTGCGCTCCGCTTTGCCGGCGGTCTTGAGCGCATTCTCGGCGTCGGAATAGCCCCACTCTTGATCGATCAGACCCAGGACGCGGCCGCTGGCGATTTTGGATTTATATTGGTCGCTCTTTTGCACAAACGTATCCTTATCCAGCAGCCCCACATTGTACATATGGTTCAGCCAGCGGAAGTATTCTTTCTCTTCCGGACGCTTGTAGTGCAGCTGAGCTTCGTTGGTTTCAGGGTTAATGAAGTATTCGCCGTCATCCGGAGCGCCTGTCGTCAAGAAGGCCGGGTTCGTTACGGTGATCATGATTCTCCAGTCATCCGCGTCCAGTGTCAGCGGAATCGTCGGCTTGCCGTCGATCGTCGGATGTTTGTCTTTATACTGCTGGAGAACGTTTTCAAAATCCTTAACGGTTTTTACTTCCGGATAGCCGAGCTCTTTCAGGACGGCATTCTGGATTTCAAATCCGCCGCCGGCGTCAAAGTACTGCTGATCCACCGCCCCGTTCGTCGGAAGCACATAGATGGCTTTATCATCGTTGCTGTACGGCAGACGGTTCATGTACTTGCCGTATACCTTCTTGAGGTTCGGGCCGTACTTGTCGATCAAATCGGTCAGGTCGATCATCGCGCCGGCTTCCACCAGCTTGTCGACGTCGCCTTTGGCAAAGATAAAATCAGGATATTCTCCGCTCGCAGCCATCAGGGATATTTTATCGGTGCCTGCGCCGGATACGGCATACTCCGCATTGATAGTCACGCCAGTTCTCTTCGTAATTTCTTTACCGACTTCATCCTGCATCTTGTTCCAATTCGGGCTGGCGTCAGCGCCAAAAAACGAGAACGTGATCGGGCTCGTATCGTCAGCCTTCGCATCCTGCGCCGCATTGGAAGACGAGCTGCCGGAATCGGCGGATTTGCTGTCGCCCCCTGAGCTGCTGCAGCCTGCGGAAACGAGCAGCACACTAGCGAGGAGCAGCATTCCAAACTTCTTCTTTGTGTTTCCCTTCATGTGAATCATATCCCCCTTCATTACTAATGGAATTACTTCGTGCTGCATTCAAGAGCCGGCATTGCATCAACATCGTACGGACGCTGGGCACTGCCGCATGTTGTGCCGAAACCTAGATGAATTGAATACGTTTACAAAACTCAGATAACTAAACTTCCTCACTTCACATCTCTGGTTTCTTGTTCGACTCCACCTCTTTGTTTAAAACGTTTTCGAAAACAGCCTGCAGGGAAAATGTGTAATGAAAGTGCTTTCATATTTGAATCATAAAAGATTTAAAAACGACTGTCAAGTCATTTTAATACATATTTTTAAATTTAATTTTTGATGCGTTTACGATCAATAATTCTCTAAAAAAACGTTGATAAAACAGTGAATAAACACCTTTATATTATATAAGGTATGAAGTTGAATAAAGTCATAAAAATCCATCGCAAATAGGACCTACTGCTATGAGCAGGCCCTACCTGATGAACTTATTGCACTTTTTTAAAAATTCGGATTACTTCGCTTCGGTCGTTCCGCCCCACAACTCGACACGGTCCTTCACCAGCTCGGTGTATTGCTGTTCCATTTTTTCCGCACCGGCGGCATTCAGTTCCTTGATCATGTTGTCATAGACTGCGTCGAATTTGTCCGGCGTCGTCAGGATTGCTTCCGGAATACGCTTGCGGATAATGTCCTGCGTTTTCTGGTACGTTACGGTGTAATCAGAGCCTTCTTCAACCGAAATGTTGTACGCTGCTCCCCAAGGCTTAACCGGGAAATCCTTTTCCGATGGGAACAGGTCTTTCCAGGTCGTAGCGCCGTAAGCTTTCAGTGTTTCTTTCTCGGCTGGCGTGTAGCTGGCTACGATTTGATCCGGGAAGTTCGTCGTATAGTAGTTGCCGGATGGATCCTTCACGCCGTCACCATAGTGAGCGGAGAAGATCGTGTACAGGCCGATACCCGATGTTTTCGTAAAGTTGGAAGCGTCGTTGATTTTCTTATCTTGAATTTCTTGAGGAATGACGCGTTTGCCATCCTCGACATTGTAGTGCTTGCCTTCGATACCCCAGTTGATCAATACTTGCCCTTCGTCGGAAGCGAGCCAATCCATGAATTTAATCGCCCGGACCGGATCTTTACAGTTGTTCGTGATGCCGATGCCCCATCCGGATGTAAAGCCTGTATCCTGGAAGGAGTGATCCTTATATTCTTCCGACAAGGTTACCGGCAGGTGAGCGTAAGTTCTTTCATCCTTGCCCGCAGATTTCAGCGCGTTCTCTGCGTCGGAATAACCCCATTCCTGGTCGATCAGGCCAAGCACGCGTCCGCTCGAAATTTTGGACTTGTACTGGTCGCTCTTCTGTACAAACGTTTCCTTATCCAGCAAGCCTTCGTTGTACATATGGTTCAGCCAGCGGAAGTACTCTTTTTCCTCCGGACGCTTGTAGTGCAGCTGAGCCTCATAGGTTTGCGGATTGATAAAATATTCGCCGTCGTCCGGTGCTCCTGTTGCGAGGAACGCCGGGTTGGTAACGGTAATCATGATTCTCCAGTCGTCCGCATCCAGTGTCAACGGAATGGTTGGCTGGCCGTCAATCGTCGGATGCTTCTCTTTATAAGCCTTCAGCACGTTCTCAAAATCCTTGACGGTTTTTACTTCCGGATAGCCCAGCTCTTTCAGCACGGCATTCTGGATTTCAAATCCGCCGCCGGCGTCAAAATACTGCTGGTTCACCGCCGCATTGGTCGGCAGCACATAGATGGCTTGGTCATCATTGCTGTACTTCAGACGATCCATGTAGTCGCCATATACCTTCTTCAGGTTTGGCGCGTACTTGTCGATCAGATCAGTCAGGTCGAGCATTGCGCCGGCATCCACCAGCTTGTTAACGTCACCTTTAGCGAAAATAAGATCCGGATAGTCGCCGCTTGCGGCCATCAGGGAAATCTTATCCTGCCCTCCGCCGGATACAGCGTACTCCGCATTGATCGTAACGCCTGTCTTCGCAGTGATTTCCTTGCCGACTTCATCCTGCATTTTGTTCCAGTTTGGACTCGCATCCGCACCGAAAAAACTGAAGGTGATCGGCGATGTCGTATCGCCTGTATCTTTGGCCGCGGTATCCTCCTTGCCTCCGCCGCAGCCCGCAACCGCTAGCATTGATGCGATGATCAGAGAAATCGCGGTTACCTTGAACGCTTTCTTTGGCATTGCGTAAACCCTCCCCATGATGTCTAATCTTTTTCTTTATCTATTTTGTATAACAGGCTAGCCTGCTGATACCTCTATATAAGAATGTAACTTCTGAAAAAGCGTTTTTTACGATTTGACCGCGCCCAGCGTCATGCCGCTGACAAAATATTTCTGCAGGAACGGATAGACGATCAGGATCGGCACGGTCACGACGATGGTAATGGCCATCTTGATCGATTCCGGCGAAATCTGGGCCATTTGCTTGGCCATATCATTGGCGTTGATCGCTCCGCCGCCCTGCTGCGTGCTCTGAAGCACCTTCATCAGCTCGTACTGCAGGGTGGTCCAGGTGGCGTTGCTGCCGTTATACAGGTACGTATCGAACCAGGAGTTCCACTGACCTACGGCAAGGAACAGCGCGATCGTAGCAAGAACCGGTTTACAGAGCGGCAGGATAATGCGCCAGTATACCGTAAAATCGTTGGCTCCGTCCAGCTTGGCCGATTCCTGAAGCGCATAAGGCAAGCCGTCGATAAAGGAGCGGACGATAAATACGTTGAATGCACTGACGAGACCCGGCAGAACATAGACCCAGAACGTGCCGATCAGGTTCAGGTCGCGCATCAGGATGTATCCCGGGATCAGGCCGCCGGAGAAGTACATCGTCATCGCCAGGAATGTCGATACGAACTTCCGGGCCTGGAAATCAGGCCGGCTGAGCGTATAGGCCAGCATCGATGCGCTGAGCAGCCCCAGAACAGCACCGACGATCGTACGCAAAATGGAAATTTTCAAGCCTTGAAGCAAAGTGTCATAAGCAAATATCGTCTTATAGTTTTCAAATGTGAACGCACGCGGCCAGATAGTGATGCCTCCGCGCACCGTATCGATGGAATCGTTCAGCGATATGGCGAGCACGTTCAGAAACGGATACAGCGTAACGATCAGCACGATCGCCATGAAGATGATGTTGCATATATCGAAGATCTTATCGGATCTGGTCGCATTAAACGCTTTGTTTGGCATCTCGATTTCTCGCCTCCTACATAATGCTTTCTTTCGTAACCTTTTTGAAAATGCCGTTAGCCGTAAACAACAGGATGATGCTGACTACGGAGTTGAATATGCCGATGGCGGTACCGTATGAGAACCTGCCCATATTCAGACCGTAATTCAGTGCGTACAGATCGAGAACCTCCGAGTAATCCGTCACCAGGTTGTTGCCGAGCAGGAATTGTTTCTCGAAGCCGATGCTGATCAAGTGGCCAATCGACATAATCAAGAGAACCGAGATCGTCGAGCGGATGCCCGGCAGCGTAATGTGCCACATCTGTCTCCAGCGGCTCGCACCGTCGACGCGGGATGCTTCGTACAGCTCCGGGTCAATCCCTGTGATTGCTGCCAAATAGATGATCGTATTCCAGCCTGTTTCCTTCCAGACATCGGAACCGGTTACAATGTACCAGAACCAGTTACCCTTCGCCATGAACTGTATAGGTTCGTCCGTGAGGTGGAGCGCCATCAAAATCTGGTTGACCGCACCACCGTCAATTGAAAGCATTTTCGTAATAATGCCTGCCACAACGACCCAGGATACAAAGTGCGGCAGGTAAGAAACCGTCTGCACGAACCGCTTGAAGAACATGCCCCGCAGCTCATTAAGGAGAATCGCGAAGAAGATCGGAACCACGAATCCCAGAATGAGGCCCATGAAGCTCATCGCCAGCGTGTTCCGCAGCACCAGATAAAACCGGTCGTCTTGGAACAGCTCGTGGAAATATTTAAATCCTACCCATTTTTGCTCGGAGAATGACCTTGCCGGTTTGTAGTTTTGAAAGGCCATCGTCCAGCCCCAAAGCGGCAGGTAACTGAACACGAACACCCAAATGACAAAAGGGAGCGACATTAAATATAAATATTTTTGCTGGAGCACCGTACTCCAGAAGCCACCCTTTCGTTTACGCTTTGGTGCTTTAGCAGTATCTTGACCGCTGCGGGGAATGGTGTTAGGTGTGAGCGCTTCCATTCAATAACCCCTCCTCTAATTGATAACTCAATCTTACTAAATGAAGCGCTTATAAAAATACCCATCGGATTTCACCTAAAATCATATAAAAATTAGATATAACGCTTTCATAGTCGAAATTTGACATGACTTTACACAAAAATTCCCCCAAAAATCTAATTTTCAGGGGGAATTTCGCCTCGAAAACGTTTTTGAAAGACGGTATAGCCAAAATCATCCCGCAGGATCAGCGAAAGTCAAGAGACTACTCGGAAGGCTCCTTTTTCCGGAATGACGACGGGGATGCCCCGACATATTTCTTGAATTTGCTGTGAAAATAGTCCACGTTTGCATACCCGACACATGCCGCCACTTGATGCACCTTGAATCCCTGGGATAACAGCTCCTTCGCGTGCTCAATCCGCACGTTGTCCAGGAACGCGTTGAAATTCTCACCCGTATAGTTTTTGAACATTTTCCCCAGGTAAGCGCTGTTGTAATTAAACACCTGGGCCAGAAGCTCCAGCTTCAGGTTCTCCTTGTAGTTCCGGTGAATAAAATCGATCATCTGCTTCAGCACGGCATCCTTGCTCCCGCCGCCGATCCTCTCGATCAGGCTGCTTAAATGGGCGGCCGCCACCGCTTTCAGCTGCTCCCATGTCGGCTGGCGGAACGCCTCCGTAAAGAAGAGCGGCGCATCCTGCAGCAGTGGATACAATGCCTGGTTCTGTCCCGACAGCTTGTTGATGGCCATGGTCAAAATATGGGTCACCGCCGACTTCACCGCCTGCTCGGCCTGCCCGAAACCGACAACCCGCTCCTCCAGCTCGTCAAAAAAGCGGCCGACCGCTTCCATGCTGCGGATGTCCAGCGCATAATACAGCATATCCGACAGTTCGATTTCTCCGGTTGGATCGAGCGGCGCCTTCTCCGGGTAAGCTTCTGCCATTAGGGTCAAATCCCCGGGCAGCATCAAACGCTCTTCATGGAACAGAAAACGATGGTGCAGCAGCTCGGCGGCCTCCGCATACGATTGTCCGATGAGCGAAATATCGGTGACCGCTCCCCCGGCGGCGGCAAACCATCCCTTGTTATCCGGCAGCAGCGCACCCCATTCCGCGTAATAGCGGGCAGCATCGTCTTCCCGGGACATGCCCCGGTCCCACAGCACGGCCGCAAACGGCCCCGCCGAAAACACAATGACACGCTCCGCACTTTCAAAATGGACCGACAGCTTTCGTCTTAAGGCGGCTAAAGGTGCATCGTCCGCCGATCCATGGATTTCGAGCAGGACGATCTGATACCTCGGCCAGTCCAGCCCCAGCTGCATGACCATCGCCGGATCCCGAAGCGATTCTTCCTGCAGCAAAAAGGATTCAAGCAGGTGCTCACGGAAGACATGGTCCTCTTCCGCGGAACGGTGCGATTGCTTCTCCCGGGTCAGAATCGCGCCGATCCGCTGCAGCTCCTCTCCGAGCTCCTCCTCATCCAGCGGCTTCAGCAGGTATCCGTTCACGCCGTAACCGATCGCCCGCTTGGCATAATCAAAATCGGCATATCCGCTCAAAATTAGAAAATGCGTCGAGATCATGGCGGCCCGGGCCTCTTCAATGACGTCGAGACCGGTCATGCCCGGCATGCGGATATCGATGATAGTCAGATCGGGCTTCAGCTCTTTGATTTTATCCAGCCCATCCCGGCCGTTGGCCGCCGTATCCACCACCGTAAACCCGAAGCTCTCCCAGTCGATGATCGTCTTGAGACCTTCGCGGATCATCGGTTCGTCATCCACAATCAAAACGTTAAACATGCATTTCTCCCCCTGTTGGTATCATGAATTCCATCTTGGTTCCCTGTCCCGGGATACTCGTAATATGCAGTCCGAAGTCGTCTCCATACGTCAGCTTAATTCGCTGATGGATGTTCCGCAAGCCGATGCGGTTGCCTTCCCCTTCTTCCGCATCCAGCGTCGCCAGAACGAATTGCCTGCGTTCCTCCGACATGCCGGCCCCGTTATCGATAACCTCGACATGCAGCATATCTTCCTTCATCGAGCAGCGGACGCGCAGCATCCCGTCCACTTCCTTGCCTTCCAGGCCATGGATAATCGCATTCTCCACCAGCGGCTGAATGATCAGCGGCGGAAGCAGCACCCGTTCGGTTTCCGGCTCGACGATCAGTTCGTAGCTCAAGCGGTCCTCATAGCGGAACTTCTGGATTTCCAAATACGCGCGGACAATGTCCATTTCCTCTTTCAGCGTTTTTTTCACACTGCCGATTTCGAGGTTTTTGCGCATCAGCTTGCCAAGCAGCCGCACGATATTGGCGATCTCCTTCTCCCCGTTCAGATGAGCCTTCATCCGGATCGATTCCAGGGCATTGAACAAAAAGTGCGGGTTGATCTGGCTGGCCATCATTTTGAGCTTGATTTCTTTTTGCGCAACCTCAAGCTTGGTGTTCTTCTCATTGCTCTCATACACCTGGTTCAGCAGGTCGTTGATGCTACGGACCATATAGTTGAACTGGCGGGAGAGCTGCCCAATTTCGTCATTGCCATCCAAGAAGGAAATCGTATCGAAGTTCCCCCGGGCCACCTTGTTCAGCTGTCTGCTCAAATGCAGAAGCCGGTTGGTCGTCAGCTTGGATACGACGAATATCAGCGTAAGCGCCAGGATCAGCACACCGATCACCAGCGCCATGCCGATCCATCCGACCTTTTTGGCGTCTTGGACAATTCCCTGGGTTGAAAAGACCGACACGACGCTGAGGCCATTCAAGCTCGTTTGCGGCGTCAGCTTGTCCACGATAATGTTGGAGGACACCCCATTTACGCGCCGGCTGATCGTCTGTTCCTGTCCTTGATGCATATCGATGTTCAAATCCAGCTGTTTCAGCGTTTTACCGACGTTCTGCGGATTTTTGGCGGCCACAATGTATCCGCTGTCATCCGCAATGAGCGTGTTGAACGTTTCCTTGCTCAGGATCGAGTTTAGCATGCTCTGATTGAGCGTAATGACCAGCACTCCCGGGGTTCGGTAATCCTTGAACTTGATCCGGCGCACCAGGCTCAGCTTCTTTTCGGTGCCGATGTCGCTGCCTTCCATAAAGAACCAGCCGATCCGCGGGTTGTTCATGGCCGTTTGGAACCATTCCTCCCCCTCAATCTTGGCGGTAACGTTAATAAACTGGGTGTTGTTGATCATCGTCCTGTTGTAATGGTAGAAGCGGACGTTGCTGATTTCGTTATAGAGCCGCGGAAGCTCTTCAAAATCGTTGTATTTCGAATAGGCCTGCACCATTTGGAGAATAGTCGTGTAATTTGTATTGACCAGGTCCTTCAGGTTATCGTCCAAATACAGCTTGTTGGAAATCGAGATTGGCACGGACAGCATGGTGGACAGCTGGCTTTTGATTTTATCCACATCGTTGGAAGTCTGCTCTATGGCGTTGTCCAGTGCATCCTGTCTGAAATAGGCGGTAATGATGCCCCCCACGATCAGCACGGGGATCATGACGACGAACAGGTAGGAAAAGATCAATTTATTCCGGATCCTCATGTTGTTGGTTGCTTGCACAAAGTACTTCCACATGGTAACGCAGTCACCGCCCGCAAAAATATAAAACGCTTTCGTAAATAGGAAACCTTAGAGTCATGCTCTTATATTCTAACATAAATCGACATGAAGACTGCATTAATTTCCGGGCTGCTGGGATTTGCCAACAACATGATCCGGGACAGAATCCGGACTTTCGGCCAGCCATGTCAGTTCATACTTGAGGTGCTGCTGAATATATTGAAATATAGTCCCGATATCATATTTTATTCTTCCGCAGAAGGAAGGAGCAATGAACGAATGAGCGACGAGATCAAACAGCTGGAATACGCCATTAGTGAAATTATGGAGATCGCTGACGGCTTCGGCCTGGATTATTATCCGATGCGTTACGAAATTTGTCCGGCGGACATTATTTACACCTTCGGTGCTTACGGGATGCCTACCCGTTTTTCGCACTGGAGCTTCGGCAAGACGTTCAATAAGATGAAAATGCAGTACGACTTCGGCCTGAGCAAAATCTATGAGCTGGTCATCAACTCCAATCCGTGCTACGCCTTTCTGCTCGACGGCAACTCCCTGATCCAGAACAAGCTCATCGTGGCTCACGTCTTGGCGCACTGCGACTTTTTCAAAAACAACTACCGCTTCTCCGCCACCAACCGCAACATGGTCGAGAGCATGTCGGCCACCGCGGAGCGGATCAGCCAATACGAACTCGAGCATGGCACCGAAGTTGTGGAGCGCTTCATCGATGCCGTACTGGCCGTCCAGGAGCATGTTGATCCCCAGCTGATCAAGCCGCAGCACCTGGATAAACAGCGCTACATGGAAATGAAGCTGAAAGCGCAGAAGGAGTCCGGCAAGATGCAAACCCAGCCCGGCGAGTACGACGACTTGTGGAGTCTCGATCACACACCCGAGCCGGAGGCCAAGGAAAGCGCGGCTAACCGTAAATTCCCGCCTGAACCGGAAAAGGACATCGTCTGGTTCATCCAGGAATTTTCCGAAGTGCTGGAGGACTGGCAGCGCGACATTATGACGATGCTCCGCGACGAAATGCTCTATTTCTGGCCGCAGATGGAGACCAAAATCATGAACGAAGGCTGGGCTTCGTACTGGCATCAGCGGATCATCCGCGAGCTGGATCTGACGAGCGACGAGACGATCGAATTCGCCAAGCTCAACTCTTCCGTCGTGCAGCCGTCCCGGCACAGCCTGAATCCATACTATTTGGGTCTGAAAATCTTTGAGGACATCGAGCGCCGCTGGGACCATCCGACCCAGGAGGAAATCGAGTTCGGCGGCCGCAAACCCGGCCAAGGCCGTGAGAAAATCTTCGAAGTGCGCGAATTCGATTCGGACATTTCCTTTATCCGCAACTATATGACGAAGCAGCTGACTGAGGATCTGGACCTGTACGTCTTCGAGAAAAAGGGCCCTGAGTGGAAAATCACCGATAAAAGCTGGGAGAACATCCGCGACCAGCTCGTCTTCGCCCGAGTCAACGGCGGCAGCCCTTACCTCGTCGTCGAGGACGGCGATTACCTGCGGACCGGCGAGATGGTGATCAAGCATATGTACGAGGGCATCGAGCTCGACCTGAAGTACATGGAGCGCACGCTGCCTTATGTATACCAGCTGTGGGGCCGCACCGTGCATCTCGAGACCATCGTCGAGGACAAAAAGGTAATGTTCTCCTACGACGGCAAGAAGCTGCATCGGCGGTTCGTGTGAGGGAGGTTCTCTCGCCCGTTGCAGCATACTCCGTTGGACACTTTACTCGTAGCTGTCTTCTTATTGCATGATCAAAGAAGCGGATCTTACCGATGCTAAATGTTGAGCTTCGATGACCGCTCCGATGCCGGATCGTTCTTCCGATCGCTGTTGCCCCCAGATTTCCTGATCGGTAACATGCCAAGGTGGAAATCCGGGGACAAAGGCGACCGCTGCCCGCTTCTCCAGAACGATTCCGTCCTCTCCGCTGACCACTGCCTCTAAGCTGCTCTTAGGAGCAGATCTCGTAAATGCATACGATGAGCCTTGAAGCCCCTCATTGGTGCAGATCATGTAAATGTTGAGCTTCGATGACCGCTCCGATGCCGGATCGTTCTTCCGATCGCTGTTGCCCCCAGATTTCCTGATCGGTAACATGCCTAAGTGGAAATCCGGGGACAAAGGCGACCGCTGACGCTTCTCCAGAACGATTCCGTCCTCTCCGCTGACCCCTGCCTCTAAGCTGCTCTTAGGAGCAGATCTCGTAAATGCATACGATGAGCCTTGAAGCCCCTCATTGGTGCAGATCATGTAAATGTTGAGCTTCGATGACCGCTCCGATGCCGGATCGTTCTTCCGATCGCTGTTGCCCCCAGATTTCCTGATCGGTAACATGCCTAAGTGGAAATCCGGGGACAAAGGCGACCGCTGCCCGCTTCTCCAGAAAGATTCCGTCTTCTCCGCGGGTGCGTGCAATCCTGTTACGTGTAATTAACATCAAATACCTCAGGACCAAAAGAAAGCTCTACGTCAAAAGAACCTCCCGAGCTGCATGGGTAACCCTATGCACGCTTGAGAGGTTCTTGGTTTGGTAAGGAAAAGCCCGAACAACCGACAACTCGATCACTAACCCCCATTGATGACCTTCATTCCTCCTATTAAAATGTAGCTTCTGACGTCCCTGCTTTTTTAGATTTCATCCTGATACCCAAAATGATAAAGGCCACATAAATGACGATCGCAATCGAGTCGACTAACGTATCCATAAGGGACGCAGCGTCTTGAAATGCGGTTACGCCAAGAATGACCATCAGCCGTACGATCAGAAGCGACACAACCATCCAAGCGGCAAACCGGACCTTCGATCGATCGCTTTGGAATGACATCCAAATAAACATGACCCCGAAAACCAGATTTTCCGCCGTGATGATGTGCCAAACATACATGAATACCGTCCGGGTCTCCATCGTGATCGCACCTACCTGGAGCTCTGGAAGAACAGCGGATTGCCCGTTCCATGCGTGCGTAGCGGCAAACAGTACTGCAAAAATGCCTGCGATCAGGTAATAAAAATTGCTAACCTTGATGATCATCACATCCCTCCTCGAAAATTCCCGCTTCCTTCTTACGGATATCCTGATAAATTTCGCGCACGATCTCCGCCAGCCGCTGGTCTTTTTCTGAATTGAAGTCTCTTAACGTATCGGCGGCTACGTCGAGCAGCTGACTGACCTTCTGAAGATGGTCAATCTTTTTGCGTGTCTCGGCATTCTTGGCATTGAGGAACTCAGCAACCTCCTGGCAGTAAGCAGGGTCTACCTTCTCCATCCTGTGAAACCCAAACTTCCCCTTGATTTCGTCAAGAGAAAAGTCCGCATACTGCATAATTTGAATGTTCATCAAATCGATGAGGTCGTTCTTCGAGTACCTGCGGTACCGATTGTTTTCCCGGGTCGGCGAAACAATTCCGGTACGGTCATAATAGCGGAGTGTATCCTTCGGGATCCCCAGCATCCGTGAAGCTTCTTGTATAGAATAATGTTTTTCCATGAGTTCACAATAACATTGGAGCAGACTCCAAGGTCAAGTCGGTTTTTACATTTTTTTCTTATAAAAAATCAAGAATCGCCCTCTACCTCCATTCGTTGAAGTTGTCCAGGCGGACTGATCGCCGGGGCTCGCTAACTATACAAAAAAGCCACCACATTGAGTGGTGACTTATTTTCTAAATATGACCGCCTTAGCCTCGAGCATAAAGCCTGATCGGCACGTTCCAAGTTTCCCCTGCTAACATGCCCGCTACAAAGCACTGCCCCTTGCCTGCCCCCGTCCTTGCGGTGCTGCACAGCCACCGCAAGGACCTTACTCCCCACTCGCCGCAGGCAGCAGCGGAGCGGGCGGAATCATGCCGGAGAAGCGGCAGCGGGCGCCTTTGTCCCCGAATTTTTACCTTCGATTCCATTCCCAAAAAATTCGGGGGCAACAGCGATCGGAGGCATGATCCGCACGCGGAGCGGGCTTCCCCGCACACATGCGCTCATCCGTCAAACACTCTACGCGCAACCTGCTCCGAAGCGCCAACGCTCGAAGCACGGCCCGCGCTCACCGTCGCCCACACGAAGCCTGCTCAGCAGCACGCAGAGCACGCGCCAGCCGAATGCTTTGCATCGAAGCACAGCCCGCACCCACTCCCGTCCTTGCGGTGCTGCACAGCCACCGCAAGGACCTTATTCCCCCACTCGCCGCTGGCAGCAGCGGAGCGGGCGGAATCATGCCGGAGAAGCGGCAGCGGTCGCCTTTGTCCCCGAATTTTTACCTTCGATTCCATTCCCAAAAAATTCGGGGGCAACAGCGATCGGAGGCATGATCCGCACGCGCAGCGGGCTTCCCAAGCACGCACAGCACACGCTCCGCCGCTGACCGCGGCGATCACTTCAGATGGACCACATACGTCACATTGTTCGAATTCTCGCCTTCGTACACGGTCTGGTACACCATCAGCGACTTGCCGTCCGGGCTCCAGACGGCCGGGGAGTCGTAGGCCTGGATCTCCGTGGACAACGGCGTCGTTTTGCCGCTCGCCTTGTCGAACACGTACATGCCTTTCATGCCCTGCTCGCCCTCGGTGTACACCGAGAAGGCGATTTTGCTGCCGTCCGGCGACCAGCTCGGCCGGCCGAGGAGCGTTCCTTTGGCCACGGTTCCCAGCTTCTTGCCGCTGGCATCGATGAGCTGAAGCTCGGCGTCCTTGGTCGTGTTCCACTCGCGTTTCTCCAGGGCGATCGCGCTGCCGTCCGGCGACAAGCTGAATGTGACGACGCCTTCCTGGATCGTCTGGGCTTCAGGTGCTGATGCCGTAAACGACTTCAACACGGTGTAGCCTTCGTGGACGCCCAAATAGTAATAACGGTCGCCCGCCTTGCTCGCCATGCGAGGCACGTTGTCGGACAGCTCCGGATCCGAGAATTGGACCGGGGTCCGTTTACCCTGCAGGTCGATCAATTGAAGCTTGCTGTCATCCGTGCTGACGAGGACATGCTGCGGATCGGCCCAGAACATATCGGACAGCATGGAGAATGCGCCTGTTTTCGTTACGGTTCCGGAAGCCGCATCCAGGAGATAACCCCCGATATCATACTTGTCTTTCGGGTTGCCCCCCGTAAAAAAGACATGCTCCCCATCCGGCGACGCGGCGGCCAGATATTGACCGGCCGTGGCCGGATTTTCCGTCAACTTGCGTTCGATATTGGATGCAAAGTCATGGATCATCAGCACATGATTTCGTTCCACGATGGCTTCGTGGTCCGACAGCCAGGTCCGGCCGTACACGTCTTTAAGTTTTTCGATTTGCTCTACCTGGATTTCTCCGGTATTTTTCCGGCCTTCGGCGGCCGTATCTATAACGGTGATCTGCTTGCCCGGCTTGTCGATGACCTCCCGGCTTGCATTGCTCTGCGGCGAACCGCAGCCCGCCAAAAGCGCACCTGCCATCATCACGCCGATCACTGGAGGAAGTAGTTTATGTCGTTTCATCATGAGTTTCATCCCTTCCTGATTTCTTACCCCCATCCTACACGCCAATGATATCCGGCATACGTCGAAATGTTTCCAAGTTGTAAACTTTTATTGAAAAAAGCATCAGCTAAAGCTCAGTTCATTCCCTTTAGAAAAACATAGGCTATACCTTCCTAATTCTCCCGGCTGGAGTGCCGCGGAAACGAAACGGTAAATTCGGTCTCCTCCGCATCCGAACGGACGAGCTCAAGCCGGCCCCCCTGCTTCTCCGCGAGCTGGGACGCCAGCGGCAGGCCCAGGCCGGTTCCGCCGGTAGAGCGGGCACGGTCTTGGTGCAGCGTGGAGAACGGCTCGAACAGATGCGCCCACCATTCCCGCGGAATGATCCGTCCCGTGTTGCGGACCGATACGCTTACTTCGTCTCCCGAAACCCTGCTTTGAATGACAATCCGGCCGCCGGGCTGATTGTATTTGATCGCATTATCCAGCAGATTCATAAAAATATGAATGAAATGGTCCCGGTCTCCCCACACCCGGGCAGGTACGAAGTCGGTCTGTATCGTTAAATCGTATTTGGTGGCCTTGGCGCTGATCCGGGATACGACATCCTGCAGTAGATCCGCAAGCTCCACTTCTTCCGCCTGGGATTCAAAATCGTACTTCTCCAGCAGCGACAAGCGCAGCACGTCCTCGACCAATTGATACAACCGCTCGGACTCTTTGGCAATCGCACTGCGCGCTTCCTCGATCAGCTGCGGATCGTCGCCGTACATGCCCAGCAAATCCGTATAAGCCTGGATCGACGTCAGCGGCGTTTTAAACTCGTGGCTCACGTTATTGATAAACTGCTTCTGCTGCTGCTCGAGCGCCTGCAGCTTCTCCACGGCCAATTGCAGATGGTGCTTTTCCTCCTGGAGCGCAGCCATGTGCCCCTTGATGTCACGGCTCATATGCAGAATGCCGGTTCCGAGCTGCCCGAGCTCGTCTTTCCGCCGCAGCGGGGACCGCTCCGGATACTCCCCGCGGGAGATCCGGTCCGCCTCCGCCTTCAGCTTCACAATGTCCCTGACCTGACGGTATACATAAATAAATCCCAGAATAAAGCTCAGCAGCAATACGATGCCGCCTGTCCAGACCAGCCGATACGCCATCCGGTTATAAAATTCATGCTGCGACTTCAGCGACGTATGGAGCTGAACAACCCCCAGCATGCCGTCAGGCCCCTGCATCGGCGCAAGATAGATCAGGGAATCCGCTTCGGTAATGTAGGCGATTTTACCTTTCAGCGCATAAGACAGGGCATCTCCGACATCCGGTTTTTCCGCCAGCGGCAGGGAATTGCCCACCTCTTGGCCCTTGGCGTCATACAGGATCACCCGCATGTTGGTGGAAATGCCAAGGTCCACGGACAGCTCCTGCCCCTGTTTTCCCATAAAATCCACCGGTTTCAGCCGTTCTCCCGTCAAATAATCCTGCTTGACCCTCATTTCGGCTACGTCGGCCTGCCGCTGCAGGCTCTCTTCCATCTGCTCGCGCTGATTGGTCTTGATTCCGCTGAGAACAAGCCAGCTGAGCACGCTGGTCGTAAACACCAGCAGCACCGCCAGGAACAGCGGAAACTTCCATTTCAGGCCGAGGCTCATGTGCCCTCCTCCAGCGCCTTATAGCCGATCCCGTATACCGTCTGCAGCATATAGTGGGCGTCGCCCAGCTTTTTCCGCAGCCGCTGGATATGAATGTCCACCGTTCGGGTGCCTCCCGCATACTCCATGCCCCATACGAGATCCAGCAGATCCTCGCGGGTGTACACCCGCCCGGGGTGAAATACGAGCAGCGACAGCAGATCGAATTCCTTCGGCGTCAGCTCCAGCAGCCGGCCGCTGATTTCCGCCGTGCGCTTGGCCGCATGAACGGTGAGCTGTCCAAGCACGGCCTTTTTCCCGTCCGGCGCAGGCGCGGGTTCTTCCACTTTATCCAGCCGGCGGACGATCGATTTCACCCGTGCGACCAGCTCGCGGATATCGAACGGTTTGGTCATAAAATCGTCGGCCCCAAGCTCCAGCCCCAGAACCTTGTCGACGATATCGTTTTTAACGGTCAGCATCAATATGCCGAGTCCCTTTCGGTTTTCCAGCCGGCGCAGCACCTCATAGCCGTTAGCCTTGGGCATCATGACGTCCAGCACCAGCATATCCGGGCGGAAGGCATCCGCCTGCTGCAGCGCCTCCTCACCGTCCGCGGCCGTTTCAACGGCGAACCCCTCCCGTTTGAGCGCATAGGAAATCGCGCTGCGGATGCTCGGCTCATCGTCGGCCACCAGAACTCTTTTTTCCTCCATCGACTATCACGTCACTTTCATCCGTTGATTATAAGCGGTGCCTGATTTTCTATCATTATAAGATATTGTGCACCATTCACAACATTTCTTGACCTAAGCACCTGCCCTTTGCAACACGCGGAAATTAAATGCGATCTTAAATGACCAGACAGGACGCAAAAAGGGACATGCCTGCCCGGCACATCCCTTCCCCCTATTTTAACGCGATTGATCTTCAGAAACCTTCACTTTGCCGGTCGATTGGCGGATAACCAGGCTGGCCGGCTCCATAATTTCCGGTGGCGAGTATTCCGGATTTTCGATCATGGAGATCAGATGCTCAATCGACTTTGCGCCGATATTGTGTATGTTCTGGTTCACAGTCGTCAGGCTTGGCTTAAACACCTTGGCCTCAAAAATGTTGTCAAAGCCGACAACCGAAACATCCCCGGGAACGGAAAATCCCCATGCTTCAATTTCATGAATCGCCCCCATCGCAGCCATATCCGAAGTACACACGACAGCCGTCGGGGGAGACTGAAGATGAAGGAGCTTCCTCATGGCGACCATGCCGCCTTCAAAAGAATAATCACACACTTCCAGATACTTGTCCCTGTATTCGATGGAACAGTCCGCAAGGCCCTGCTTGTATCCCTGAAGCCGCCGTTCGGCTACCGTATGGCCGAGGGTACCGGCGATATAGGCGATATCCCGGTGACCCAGCCCGTACAGATGGGAGACGGCCATATGAACGCCGTTCACGTTATCCGACGTAATATTTCCGACCCGGTTTCCCATGACGTCCGTATCCACAAACATGGTAGGAATATCGGAGCGGATCAGCTCGCCGATAATCCGATGGTCCCGTTCCACGCCGAAGATGACGACCCCATCCAGGTTCCTGCTCTCGCAGTGGTCGATAAAAGAATAGCTTTCGTCGTTAAGCCGGGCAGAGAGGCGCATGAGATCATAGCCGCTGTTCTCCAGCGCCGTTTTGATGCCTTCCAGCAGCTCGGCCACATAAGGGTTCGTAAAGGGAATGTTGATCAGCACACCCACGGTCCACGATCTCCCGGTGACGAGTCCGCGTGCAATGGCATTGGGCCGGTAACGAAGAAGCTCGATCGCCGATCTTACTTTTTTCCTTGTTTTATCGCTGACGTCCGGATAATGGTTAATGACTTTGGAAACGGTTGCGACAGATACTCCAGCCTCTTTCGCCACATCATGAATGGAAGCCACTATACAATCACCTCAAATACAAATCAGTTGCCGATCAATTCAAAAATTTACGATTTCTAATATTCATGATGACGAATCTATTATACCTGAATGGCGAATGATGAGGTACTGGAACAAATGAAGCTTCCTTGACGCTCCTCGTCGGCGTTTAATGGTGATTCTGAATCTCCGCCAGATCCAGCGTCAGCTTCTCGATCGTCTTCACGAAAGCCGCCAGCTCCTGGGAGCTCTCCGCCTGTGCCCGGGCATGGACCGATGTCTGCCGGGTTTCCTGCTGCACGCTCTCCAGCCGGACCATGATGCCCGACACTTTATCCTGGATCGTCTCCAGCGCTTCCCGCGAATGGGCTGCGAGCTTGCGCACCTCGCCGGCCACGACGGCAAAACCTCTGCCGGAATCCCCGGCATGCGCCGCCTCGATTGCCGCGTTCAGTCCGAGCAGATGCGTCTGGTCGGCGATGCCCTTGATCAAGCCGCCCATATTCTCGATTTGGGTGACATCCTCCTGCAGCTCGTCCATCAGCGAATGGGCCAGGTCCTGGGAAGCCGCGGTCACTTTCGCCGTCTCGGCGATTTGGCCGGCACTCTCGTTCAGCTCGGCAATCATGCCGGTCAGCTGCTGAACGACTTCGGTTACAGCACGGAGCACCTGCTCCCGCCCGTCGGCAAGCTCTTGGATCTTTTCCTTTTCCTTCATATCATAAGCTTCCAGAACCAATTGCGAATCGAGGTTGAACATCTTGGTCAGGGGATGGATCACCTCAATCCAGCGGTCCGGAATGGCCTTCTTGAACAGCTCAACGGCGATGTCCAAATAAACCATGTAGCTGCCGAGATAATAATCCGTATTTAAGCCAACGCGCGAATGTACCAGTCCGATGGCGATTCTTTTCTCCAGAAACGGCTCGTCAATTACACCTTCAGCCAGCGACATCCAGTATTCCCGCTGGGTCGTCTTCAGCCTGTCGATCGTCGTTTTCCGTTCAATGATGCGCATGAGCTCCGGCTCCGAAGTGATATGCCGATAAAAATGGTCCACGACTTCATCGACCACCTTGCTGAATACAGGCTGGTGCGTCCGCAGAATCTCCAAATCCTTTTCCGTCAGTCCAATAAATTTCAGCTGCTTATGCCGCGCTTCCGATACTTGAATCATGTAGAATGGCTCCTTTAGAATTTCCCTGATTATACCAATTTTAAACAATCTAACTTTGTCTATTATAGTCTATATCGACGACTAAACAACTAAAATATAGTGCATCCGACTTATATTTTTAGTACAGCTTTACGAATGAATGGGTATAACTCGCGGTCCATTCTAAAATGAAGAACCTTTACATTACGTGAGGTTCAAGACCCGAAAAGGAAAAAAGCAGAAAAAAAGGCCCCCGAAATGAATCGGGAGCCATTTGACGCTGGAATAATTGGAGTTTCGGCTGATTACCGGTTCAGTAAGCTTCCTACATAGCGCAGCAGCTCGTTCGCGCATACCGGGCAGTAGCCGTGCTCGTCGATCAGTCGTTTGCTTACTTCGTTAATCCGCTTGAGCTGGGCGGCATCCGGCGTTTTGGTCGACGTCGTTATTTTTACGATATCCTTGAGGTCTGTAAACAGTTTCTTCTCGATCGCTTCGCGCAGACGGTCATGATTATGGTATTCGAACTTTTTCCCCTTGCGGGAATAAGACGAAATCCGGATGAGGATTTCTTCGCGGAACGCTTTTTTGGCATTTTCGGAAACGCCGATCTGCTCCTCGATGGAACGCATCAGCCTTTCGTCCGGATTCATCTCTTCGTCGGTGAGCGGATCGCGGATTTTCGTCCAGTTGCAGAACGCCTCGATGTTGTCGAGGTAATTCTCAAACAGCGTTTTGGCCGACTCCTCAAAGGAATAAACAAAGGCTTTCTGCACTTCTTTTTTCGCCAGCTCGTCGTATTCTTTCCGGGCCACCGCGATGAAGTTCAAATAACGCTCCCGTTCGTCCTTCGTAATGGAGGCATGCTGATCAAGCCCGTCTTTGATGGCCCGCAGCACATCCAGCGCGTTAATGCATTGAAGGTCCTGCTTAATCAAAGCACTGGAAATCCGGTTGATGACATACCGCGGATCGACGCCGGACATGCCTTCTTCCAAATATTCAGACTGCATTTCCTTCAAATCGGCTTCTTTATAGCCTTCGATCTCCTCTCCATCGTACATTCTCATCTTTTTGACGAGGTCCATTCCCTGCTTCTTCGTCTCCTTGAGACGGGTCAGAATGGAGAAAATCGCAGCCGAACGCAGCGCATGCGGCGCAATATGGATATGCTTCATGTCGCTTTGCGAAATGAGCTTGCCGTAAATCTTCTCTTCATCCGATACCTTCAGGTTATAAGGAATCGGCATGACGATCATCCGGGACTGTAGTGCTTCGTTTTTCTTGTTGGCGATAAAGGCTTTGTACTCGGATTCGTTCGTGTGGGCAACGATGAGCTCGTCGGCGGAAATAAGCGCGAACCGGCCTGCCTTGAAATTGCCTTCCTGCGTGAGCGAGAGCAGGTTCCACAGAAACTTCTCGTCGCATTTGAGCATTTCCTGAAATTCCATCAGGCCGCGGTTGGCCTTGTTCAGCTCTCCATCAAAACGGTAGGCGCGGGGGTCAGATTCCGAACCGTATTCCGTAATGGTAGAAAAGTCGATGCTGCCAGTCAGGTCGGCGATATCCTGGGACTTCGGATCCGAAGGGCTGAATGTACCGATACCGACACGGCTGTCTTCCGAGATCTGCACCCGGGTAACGGGCATTTTCTCGATATCGCCGTCGTATTCGGTTCTCAGGCGCATCTGGCAGGAAGGGCATAAATTACCTTCGATCCGCACGCCCAGTTCTTTTTCTACTTCTGCCCTCAGCTCCAGCGGAATGAGATGAAGCGGCTCCTCATGCATCGGGCAGCCGTCAATGGCATATACAGCGCCTTGCGGCGTTCTCGAAAATTTCTCAAGTCCCCGCTTCAGCAGGGTTACAATCGTCGATTTCCCGCCGCTGACTGGCCCCATCAGCAGCAGAATCCGTTTACGGACGTCGAGCCTGCGGGCCGAGGAGTGGAAATACTCCTCCACCAGCTTTTCAATGGCACGATCCAGGCCGAAAATTTCCTGCTCAAAAAATTTATAACGTTTATGGCCGTTGACCTCTTCCACGCCGTATGATTTGATCATGTCATAGACGCGGGCATGCGCCGTCATCGCCGGTGATGGGTCCTGACGAAGAAGGTCGATGTATTCTTTAAAGGTGCCATTCCATGCCAGTTGATCGCTCTCTGCCCGATATGCCGCTACGCGTTCGAAAATATCCATGCAAGTACCTCCTATGACTCGGTTATGAAATCGCAAGCTACTCCTACAAAATGCGTCAAGGGTCAACTGCTCCCATCGATTCTTAAAAAGTGTATTACATACCTATGCGGGACCGTGGGATTAGTTGACCTCTTTTTTCGCCCATGTCAGATTGTCTTTTTCTATAAAAGCAAGGGCGCTGCGACTTTCCCGGCGGATATCTGCCCCTTAGGATTCGGGTTCTTCATTTGAAATGATATAATGAACAAAGAATTCAGAAGCGGATCACCGCAGAAGGAGAGCCTGAACATGTCCGTCCAGCATGAAACCGAACTTTACGAGCCATTGAAGGCTTTTTTTGAGCGGCAGGGCTACGAGGTCAAAGGCGAAGTTCGCCACTGCGACCTGGTGGGCTTGCATCCGGACGAGGAAGAGCCGCTGATCGTCGAAATGAAAAAGACGTTCAACCTCTCCCTGCTGCTGCAGGGAGTCGAACGTCTCAAGCTGAGCCCTCATGTATATTTGGCGGTGGAGCGCAACCGCAGCAAGCGGGGTGCCGTGAACCAGCGCTGGGATGACATCACCGGTTTATGCCGCAGGCTGGGCGTCGGTCTGATCACCGTCACCTTCTATAAAACCAAGAAGCCGCTGGTGGAGGTGCTCTGCGAGCCGGGAACGCCTTACGTGCCAACCCGCAGGATGAAAGTCCGCAAGTCCCGGCTGCTCTACGAATTCCGCGAACGCAGCGGCGATTATAACGTCGGCGGCACCACCCGGGCGAAGCTGATGACGGCTTACCGGGAAAAAGCGCTTCGCGTCGCCGGCGCCCTCGCAGGCGCACCGGAAGGCGGCCTGTCGCCCGCGCATTTAAGGGAGAAAAGCGGCGTGCCGAATGCAGCGGCCATCCTGCAGAACAACTATTACGGCTGGTTCCAGCGGATCTCCCGCGGCCGCTACCTCCTGACGCCGGCAGGCACCGCCGATCTGGAGCGCTATGCCGGCATCCTGGAGACGGGGGCATCCAGTTTGCCCGCTCTTGTGGAAACGGCCACGCCGGCGCGCGCCTCACGCCGCAAAAAGACTTAGCTGCGCGCCGTAAATTCGCCGATCGCTTCGCCGATCAGACTCATGCCCAGCAGCAGCTCATCACGGCCGGGGTGGGTGAAATTCAGCCGAATCCAGCCGCTTCCCCGCCCGTCCGGGTAGCACAGCGTGCCGGGGAGAAAAGCTGCGCCCTTACCCAAGGCGCATTTCAAGAGGGCCAGACTGTCCAGCCCATCCGGCAGCTGAAGCCAGATAAACATCCCCCCCTTGGGGATGACGTAGCTGGCATCCTGCCATGCCGGCCGCTGCAGCAGCCCGTTCATCAGCTTCAGGCGGGTGTCGTATTCGCGGTTCAGCATTTTGATATGCTCATGAATATCGAAAGCGGAGGACTCCAGCATGTTGTGCAGGAAGCGCTGGTTCAGCGTGCTGGACTGCCAATCGGCCAGCTGCTTGGCGGCGGCCAGCATGTCGATCAGCGGCCGGCTCCCGGCGGCCCAGCCCGTACGCAGCGCCGGGGCGATCGTTTTGCTGAACGAACCGATGTAGAGCACCCCCTGTCCGCTACCCGAGCCGTCCAGCGCAAACAGGGAGGGATACAGACTGGTGAATTCCCGCTGCGATAACTTTTCAAAATGAAGATCCCCGTATGAATTGTCTTCTATAATGAGGATACTGTGCTCCCTGCACAGGTCAAGCACTTCCTTGCGCCGGTCTAAGCTCCAAAGGACCCCCGTCGGATTGGAGAAATTCGGTGAGGCTACCAGCAGCTTCGGCTGCGTCCGCTCAATCTGTTCCAGCAAACGTTCCGGAAGCAGGCCATTCTGGTCGCTGTCCACCGGAATGACGACGGCCCCCTGCATCTTGAACACTTGCAAGTATCCCGGCGAAGCCGGACTTTCCACAAGCACGCGGTCCCCCGGCTCCACATAGACGCGGGCCAGCAGATCCATTGCCTGCTGCACGCCGGTCGTCAGCAAAATTTGATCCGGACCCACATCAATACGCTTGGTGCGCTTCCAGTCCTCCGACAACCATTCGCGCAACGGCAAAAAGCCCTGCGGCTCCCCATACTGAAGTGCCGTAGGACTATTCGAAATCACTGCTGCCGCTGCTGCCTCCAGGGAAGATACGGGAAATAACTCTTCGGCCGGAAGCTCCTCTGCAAAAGAAATGAAGGATTCCCGATTTGCCAAGGACCGGATGAGATGAAGCGGTGACGACAGCATGACCTCCGTACGGGCTGCAAAGGAATACTGCATGGTCTCTCCTCCCATTTATCTCTTATTGGGTTCGGTCTCTCTATATAATTTACAACCCTAAAGTATGTATTCCGAGACGCATGGAATTATGCCGTATTCAAATGTACATCGCTCGCTTCTGGCGTGAATGAAGCGCAAATTTTTCGATGGCCTGGGCCCGTGTGGACACCCCTAGCTTGACGTAAATTTTGCGCAGGTAGTTATCGATGGATCTTCGGCTGACGGTAATTTCCGTTGCGATCTTATCGTAGGTAATCCCCTGTACGATCCGTTCCATAATAAAAATCTCCGTCTCGGTCAGATCAAACATCCCTTCCGCCGAGGGAGCCGCCTGCATCTGCCAGATCCCCTGCTTCAGCCATTCAATCGGCAGGGCGGCAAAGCCTTCGCGCAGCCCGTCGATCATCAGCATGAGCTGGGAGGCCGAGGCCTGTTTCGACAAAATCCCGCTCCCCCCGTGATGAATGATCGGATGCAGCAGCTTCAAACCGTCATGATCCGTCAAGATGAGGACATGGCTCTCCGGAGAACTGCTCTTCAGTTTTTCCAGCAGCGGTTCCGCTGTTCCCTCGGGCATCTGGTAGTCCAACAGAACCAGATCGGGCTGGTGCTCGATCACCAGCACCAATCCTTCGTCCCAGGTTGAGGCCATCCCCGTTACCTTCAGATTCTCCCGTTCCTCCAGTATCAACTTGGTGCCCAGCATACTTGTGGGGTGGCTATCGATAATCACAACCCGCCAAACTCTCGTCATTTCAATGGTAACCTCCTGGTACTGATCGTATTGAATATAAAGTACAGCAGCGTTTCTCCTCCGCTCACAAGCGCGTTAAACGCTTGTTTTAAGACGTTTCTATTTTCATATCAAGGCTCGCTAAACGGTTATGTATAATATAAATCTATCAGTCTTAAACAGATTGTATCGCACCCCTATTATTTCGTGCAATCTATTTTTAGGTATTTTTATGACTTGTATTCATTTTTGCGAAAATAATAGGGTAATGATAGAATGGGGACTGGAAAAAATTCTACGAAAACCGAGGTGATGACATTGCAAACTTCGACAGGGCCTTCCGCACCATTCGGAAACCAGCCCAAGAGGGAGAAGCAACCCTCCGTCAAGTTCGTGCTCCTGATATGGATACTGCTGATTGTACTGGGCATCGGCGCTGCCTATTTATATAGCAATCATGTGAAACAGGAAATGATAAAGCAGCTTCAGGCAAGTACGGAAAACCAGATGAACGATTTAAAAAAGAGTTACGAGGCTCAGTTTAACGAACTGGCGGGGCAAGTTAAGGAGCTGGAGAGCAAGGTGCAGTCCTTTAACGAACTGCTGACGTTCACCAAGGATAACGCCACGAGCAAAACCGATAACAGCAACAAGCTGTACACCCAGCTGAACGAAGTGAAGAAACAGCTGGACACGCTGCAGAAAAAGATGGATCTGCTCAAATGAATGTAAGCATCAAACAGATCAACCGTTTTTTTCTGCTCGTGACCGCTCCGTTCGTTGGATTGTTCATCTATTTGCTGTTCAGCCTAGGTTCCCTACATATCCAGGTCGATACCGCAGCGTACGTTCCGGAAGATACGCTCAAGCCGCATACCGACTCGCTGCTGAAGGAGCTGGACAAGGCCGACAAAACCGTGAAAGTAACCATTTCGTCCATCAGCAAGACGTCCAGGCTGTACAAGCAGACGACTTCAGCGATGAATGCGATCGAGGCAACGGCCAAGACACAAGCCGGACGTCCCGAGTTCATCTACAATAAACGGATTACGTCCAAGCTCGGCGTCCCTATTGAACGCGTCGATAGCGACCGAATCCGGATCGAGCTCTACAAGGTCAACCCGGGTGTGTATAATGGATATGCCATGAAGGTGAAGCTCAAGGATCCCTCTGCCATGGGGATGAGCCTTGCCAAGGACAAGCTGGGAAGCTCCGAAACGACGCTGCAGGCCGTAAGCCGGCATGGCGCCGTGGCCGGGATCAATGGTGGAGGATTTGCCGACAACAGCGGCAAGCGTTATCCGCTCAGCACCACCGTCATGAACGGAGAGTATCTTACGGGATTCCAGTCCAGCTTCAAGGATCTCTTCTTCGTGGGGCTGAACAAATCCGGCAAGCTCATCGGCGGCAAGTTCCAGAATCAATCCGAACTGGACCGCCTGCAGCCCAAATTCGGGGCGACCTTCGTGCCGATGCTGCTAAAAAACGGCCAGCCCGTTGAAATCCCGCTCAAATGGAAGCAGTCTCCCAACCGTGCGCCGCGGACCGTGATCGGCAAATACAAAGACGATCAGCTGCTGATCATCGTCGTGGACGGACGCAACGAAAACGGCAGCTCGGGAGCCACCCTCCAAGAGCTGCAGAGTAAAATGTTCCATCTCGGCGTCATCGATGCCTATAATCTAGATGGCGGGGGCTCTTCGACCCTGGTGCTGAACGGCAGGGTGGTCAACCACCCGTCGGACGGCAGCATGCGCCCGGTCCCGACCAACTTTTTATTTTATAAATAATGTATCCTTAAGCTGCAAAAAAATTATGAACAAAATGACGAATTCATTTATTTTTCCAGCAAGTGTGGGTATAATAGGCTTATTGAGCAATGGTAGTTCAGCGGGAGGTGGCCTTAAATGTCGTTCTCATTAACTTTTTGGATTTGTATGGTGGTGCTGCTAATGTTCCTGGTCGGCATCCTAACCGCAGCTTATAACGATGATAAAACTAAAGGACTGTAAGGCCGAAGAGGCTTCCTGTATAGGAAGCCTTTTTTCTTGGAAACCTGATCCATAAAAGCAAACCAGGTTATAAACAGACCTGGCTATAAAAGAAAAACACCACGAAAACTCGTGATGCCCAAATGAAAGTTATGCATGCTTTTGCAATTGCAGCATGTCGGATTGACACTGGCCGCAAATATACCGCTCTTTGAATTCCGTCACTTCGTCCATCGATCCGCAAAACACGCATTTCGGACGGTAACGTTCCAGAATGATGTGGTCCCCCTGCACCAGAATCTCGACAGGATCTCCTTCGTTCATCTGATAACGTTTTCTAAGCGACTTCGGCAGGACGATTCTTCCGAGCTGATCTACCTTGCGTACAACACCGGCAGGTTTCATGTTCAACACCTCTCCCTATGACTAATCAAATGTAAAGTGATTAGAAAGTACCCCCTGTGATCATTATTCATACTTTCCAATCCAGAAATATGGGTCTTTTCTAATAGTTCGATGTGACGATGTCGAATCCTGCTCCGGATTAAAATTTTATTACTTTATTTTAGAAGCTGAATTTTTCCGTGTATTGTATCTAAATACAGTCCTTATTCCATCCCCGGATAATCGAGCTGCCGCAGCGCTTCGTACACGATGATCGCCGCCGAATTGGACAGGTTCAATGACCGGACCTTATCCGTCATCGGCATGCGCATACACGTATCAGGGTTGGCGGCAAGCAGTTCCTCCGGAAGTCCCTTCGTTTCCTTGCCGAACACGAGAAAATCCTCATCCTGGAACTGAAAGTCCGTGTATCGTTTGTCGGCTTTTGTCGTTGCATAGAAGAAACGCCGGCCGGCGTACATCTCCTGCACCTCTGCAAAAGATTCATGGTATTCAATATGAACCGCATACCAGTAATCCAGGCCCGCGCGCTTCAACGTCGCGTCATCGGTGCGAAAACCAAGCGGCTTCACGAGATGCAGGTGAGCTCCCGTCGCTGCGCAGGTTCTGGCGATATTGCCGGTATTAGCGGGAATTTCAGGTTCAACAAGTACGATGTGCAATGCCATAGATCGTTTTCCACTCCATTCATTTTCTATACAAAATGAACTAACGTTTAATCTTGCTTCTTCTGTTTAGTTCAAATTATATTGTTAAAGTTTAAAAAGCCTCTCGCCGAAAAACGGCGAAAGGCGCTCACTCATGGATGTTCTGGCTTCAGGCTTTATTACCCATGATTCTTTTGAAAATGGTTCATAAAATCAGCCAGTGCTTTAACATTCTCGTAAGGAACGGCGTTGTAAATCGAAGCGCGCAGACCGCCGACGCTGCGGTGTCCCTTCAGACCTATAAAACCTTCCTGTTCCGATTCCTTAATAAACTGCTTCTCCAGCTCTTCGGAAGGAAGACGGAATGTAATATTCATAATCGAGCGGCTGCCCGCCTCTACCGGTCCGCGGTAGAAGCCTTCGCTGCTGTCTATTGTATCATAAATCAAGCCGGCTTTCTCCCGGTTGTTCTTCTCCACTCCGGCTAGAGAGCCTTGTTCTTCGATCCACTTCAGCACTTCGTTGACCATGTATACCGAAAAGGATGGTGGGGTGTTGTAAAGAGAGTTATTCGCCGCATGCGTGCTGTAGCGCAGCATCGTCGGAATATGCTTCGGCGACTCAGCCAGCAGCTCTTCCCGGGCGATGACGACCGTTACGCCGGAAGGTCCCAGGTTCTTTTGCGCTCCTGCATAGATAAAGTCGAACTGATTCACGTCGAACTCGCGGCACAGGATGTCGCTGGACATGTCCGCAATCAGCGGTACGCTGCCTGTATCCGGGTACTGATGGTACTGGCTGCCTTCGATCGTTTCATTCGACGTTACGTGCAGGTATGCGGCATTTTCCGGAATTTCGATGCTGCTCAGATCCGGAATCGACATAAACTTATTGTTCTCCGAAGAAGCGGCAATATGTGTCTCCCCGATCAAACGCGCTTCCTTCTCCGCTTTGCTGGCCCAGCTGCCTGTCAAGACATAGCTTCCGGTCTTGCCGGCTGTCAGAAAGTTCATCGGCACCATCGCAAACTGGGTGCTGGCACCCCCCTGCAGAAACAGCACCTTGTATCCCGAAGGATTGCCCAGGAGGGACAGCAGACGGCTTTGCGCTTCGTTATGGACTTCCTCGTAGACCTTGCCGCGGTGCGACATCTCCATGATGGACATCCCTGTCCCCCGGAAATCCACGAATTCAGCTTGTGCGCGTTCCAGCACTTCCAGCGGCAATGCAGCAGGGCCGGCGTTAAAATTGTATGCTCTCTTTGTCAAAACAACTCCCCATCCTCTCTCTTATAGCGAATGATAATATGGCAATGATAGCAGTATTCCCAAGGGCCATCAAGTACAAAAAAGCACATAGTATGACGCCTTGTGGACGTTTGTTTTTATCTATTACTTTAACACAATTTATTTAACGGAGTAAAGCACTGCAGGAAATGCAGATCAAAAGTCGCCAGCATTCGGCAGAACCAGCTCGATAGCCGTCATCACCGGAGTTTTCCCAACAGTCCTACTCCTGCTCGCTGCCCCCGAACTACCCACACTTACTTCCCCGCCCAGCGGAGCGGACACCGCAATTCCGTAAGCAGCGCAGCGGTCGCCTTTGTTTTCCCATTTCTACCGCAAACAGCGGCTAGTTCAAGAAACGGGAAAACAACAGCGAGTGGAGGAATGCGGTGGACGCGGAGCGCTCCCCCAGAATGCGGGTGTACGGCACGCTGGCACGGCATTGCATATGCTGCCGCAGGCAGGCTTGGCTCCCCTTGGCAGACACATCACCCTCTTCGTAGAGGCTGCTGACGTGTTTTCTCCCTGAGCACCAGCACAACTACTTCCCTGAGCCGCCCACACTTACTCCCCTGCTTAGCGGAGCGGACACCGCAATTCCGGAACAGCGCAGCGGTCGCCTTTGTTTTCCCGTTTCTACCGCGGACAGCGGCTAAATTCAGGAAACGGGAAAACAACACGCGAGTGGAGGAATGCGGAGTACGCGCAGCGTCCCCCCACCAACACGCGAGTGGAGGAATGCGGTGGACGCGCAGCGTCCCTCCCCCAAACAAAGAGGCTGCCCCTCCAGTCATCCCTGACCGGAGAGGGCAGCCATTTCTTGATACGAATTAGCAGTCGAAGTACAGACCGTACTCGTGCGGATGCACGCGGATCGAAACGGCTTTCGCTTCAGCACGCTTCAGGCTAACGAAGTTATCAATGAATTCTTTGGTGAATACGCCGCCTTCCAGAAGGAAGTCGTAATCAGCTTCCAGAGCGTCCAATGCTTCGTCCAGGGTGCCCGGTACGCTGCGGATTTCCGCTTTTTGATCGTCGGAGAGCTCATAGATGTTTTTGTCCATCGGTCCATATCCGAGCTCAACCGGATTGATTTTGCGCTTGATACCGTCCAGACCGGCCATCAGCATAGCCGAGAAGGCCAGGTAAGGGTTCGCCGTGGAGTCCGGCGTACGGAACTCGATGCGGCAGCCTTTAGGCGTAACAGCGGCGACTGGAATACGGATCGCTGCCGAACGGTTACCTTTCGAGAACACGAGGTTAACCGGTGCTTCGTAGCCAGGAACCAGACGCTTGAAGGAGTTTGTCGACGGGTTCGTGATGGCAATCAAGGCTGGAGCATGGTACAGGATACCGCCGATGTAGTTCAGCGCCATTTCGCTCAGGTTCGCATAAGCGCCTTTTTCATAGAACAAAGGCTCGTCGCCGTTGAAGATGGACTGGTGAACGTGCATGCCGCTTCCGTTGTCGCCAAAGATCGGTTTTGGCATGAAAGTAGCCACTTTACCGTATTGACGGGCTGTGTTATGAACGATGTATTTGTACAGCAAGAGGTTATCCGCTGTTTTCTTCAGGGTATCGAAACGGAAATTGATTTCCGCTTGGCCAGCAGTGGCCACTTCATGGTGATGACGCTCGATGCGAAGGCCGGCTTCTTCCAGCAAACGACACATTTCGCTGCGGATGTCTTGTTGGGTGTCGACTGGTGCAACAGGAACGTATCCGCCTTTCACGCGTACTTTGAAGCCAAGGTTGCCGCCTTCTTCTTTACGGTTCGTGTTCCACGAAGCTTCTTCGGAATCCACGAAGTAAGAAGAACTGTTCATGCCGCTTTCGTAACGGACGTCGTCAAAAATAAAAAATTCGGATTCAGGTGCAAAGAAGGCTGCCGTACCAACGCCGCACTGTTGCAGATACTCTTCGGCCTTGGCTGCAATGCTGCGCGGATCGCGCTCATAGCGCTCTCCGTCCGGCGTGTTGATGTTACACATGATGTTCAGTGTCGGATGAGCGGTGAATGGATCGACAAAAATCGATTCCGGATCTGGCATCATAACCATATCCGATTCTTCGATTCCACGGAAACCGGCGATGGAAGAGCCGTCGAACGCAACCCCGTTCACGAACGTTTCTTCATCCACTTCAGTGGCAGGCAAAGAAATGTGATGCGCACGGCCAGCCAAATCTACGAAACGGAAATCCACCCACTCAATTGCTTTCTCCTGAATTGTTTTTAATACGTTTTCAACCGACATGCTCTCTTCCTCCCAATTTCCGAACATTTCCCCGCATTTAAAACGTAAACGTTCAGTATCTAATGATTTATGTCGTCATTATAAAACTTCAAACCTGACATCGTCAATATGTATGTAAGGTATTTTTAAAAATGGTGTGAGGTATCCTTACACTTTTCAACACATTATTTGCACTAATTGCAAATAGCCTGCACGGACTGATTTTCAGGGGAAAATCAGCCGGCAGGCTTCGATGTCTATCCGGTATTACCGGGGAAATATTATACCCCTACTTTAAAGGCTTCAGCAGGCGCCTTGGACGTACTGAATGTACGCCCGACGAGCGGAGCCAGCTTCTCCAGGTCTTTAAGAAGCGCGGCAAACTGGTCCGGGAACAGCGACTGCACGCCGTCACCTGTCATCGAGTTGTCCGGATCTGTATGCATCTCAATAATCAGTCCGTTAGCACCAGCCGCAACCGAGGCTTTGGACATAGGCTCAACCAGCTCTCTGCGGCCCGTGCCATGACTCGGGTCGGAAATGACAGGCAGATGGCTCAGCTGCTGCAGGACAGGAATAGCCGACAAGTCCAGCGTATTGCGGGTATAGCTTTCGAATGTACGGATTCCGCGCTCACAGAGCATGACGTCAGGGTTGCCGCCCGCAAGGATGTACTCAGCCGCATTCAGCAGCTCATCGTATGTGGCGCTGAACCCGCGCTTGAGCAGTACCGGTTTACCGCAAGTTCCCAGCTTGCGCAGCAGGTCAAAATTCTGCATATTCCGCGTACCCACCTGCAAAATATCAGCATATTCGGCGCAGATATCCACGTATTCCGGTGTCATGACTTCCGTAATAGTCAGCAGGCCGTGCTTTTGTCCGGCTTCAGCCATCATAATAAGACCTTCGACACCGATCCCCTGGAAGCTGTATGGTCCTGTCCGTGGCTTGAAAGCCCCGCCTCTCAGCACCTGTCCGCCGGCAGCCTTCACCAGCCCCGCAATTTCATCAATCTGCTCGGGGGATTCAACCGCACAGGGTCCTCCCATGACGACAAGCTCATCGCCGCCGATTTCCACACCTTTTATCTTGATCACCGTGTTCTCCGGATGAAAATCACGGCTTGCCAATTTGTACGATTTGGTAATCTTCACTACATTCTCTACTCCCTTCATTTGACGCAGGTGCTCAGCAAGCTGCGGGTTGACCTGACCGATCAGCCCAATGACCGTCCGGTCTGCGCCTTTGGAAACAGAAGCCTGCAGTCCTTCCTTCTCAATCACACGCACAATATCCGCAATTTGTTCTTCCGGAGTCGTATTGGATGTAATTACGATCATGGCTATCATTCCTCCTGTGAAGCGCCTCGCTTCAGCGTACGCTTCTCGTATATTTTCAAATGATTCGGTATCTTTATCTGGTCTACCGTTCTCGCCTCTCACTTCACTAATACGCTTAAACGCGTTTTCGCTTTTAAGCTTTTATCTGCTAAAGCAACTATATCGGAAATCTACCTTTCCGTCAACCCTAAATCTAAAATAGGCATCATCCCCTACCGATCTGGTCTATTTTCTTCTGTAGGGCCAGTTCATATCAGTCACAGCAAATCATCATGGTCTAGAAACAAAAAAGAAGCAGGCTTCCATTAAAGGAAGCCTGCTTCATCTCATTCGTAATTACGCCTTGGTGCTACCTGCCGCTTTTTACCGGCGGAAGCAGTTTCTTCATATTGACCGTGCGCTTGGTTTCCCACGTATCCGGATTCTCCGGATCGTATTGTTCCAAATATGCGATCACTTCCTTGGTGATCGGGGTCGGCGTGGAAGCGCCGGAAGTAACAGCGACTTTGGATATGCCTTCAAGCCATTCACGTCTCAGCTCGGTAATGTCGGCAATCCGGTAAGCTTTGACGTTGGCAATTTCTTCGGAGACCTGAGCCAGCCGGTTGGAGTTGTTGCTCCGCGGGTCGCCGACAACGATCACCAGATCCGCTTGTCCAGCCTGCTCCGCGACCGCTTCCTGCCGTACCTGAGTGGCCAGGCAGATCTCATTGTGAACCTCGGCGGACGGGTACAGCTCCAGCAGCTTTTTCATAATGGCCTTAATGTCCCATTGGCTCATCGTCGTCTGGTTCGTAATAATGATGCGGGAGGCGGATATGCGCAAATTGGCAACCTCGTCTTCCTTCTCGATCAGATGAACGTGATCCGGCGCAATGCCGATGGCGCCTTCGGGTTCGGGATGGCCCTTCTTGCCGATATAAATCACCTCATACCCTTCCGCCACCTTCTCGCGGATCAGGTCATGAGTCTTGGTGACGTCCGGACAAGTCGCATCAACGGTCGTAAGACCTTTGTCCCGGGCCAGCTTCCGGACTTCCGGCGAAACGCCATGCGCGGTGAAGATAACCGTGCCGCTGTCCACCTGGTTCAGGATCTCCATCCGGTTCGGTCCGTCGAGCGTGATAATCCCTTCGTCTTCAAAAGAATTCGTGACATGACTATTGTGCACGATCATGCCCAATATATAAATCGGCCGGGGAAGGTCCAGGTTCTGGGCCGCCTGGCGCGCCAGCACCATGGCATCGACCACACCGTAGCAGTACCCCCGGGGCGAAATTTTAATCACTTCCATGACTTTCACCTGCTTTCTCTGGCATGCCTTAACCTAACCATTATACCCTATTCCAAAGGGACGGGAAAGACGACCGGCAGCCAGATAATGAAGGTCGTACCTTCTCCTTGACGAGTAACGACCTCGACCGAGCCGTTCAGCTCGTCGATAATCCATTTGGCGATGGACAGGCCCAGCCCGATGCCCTCCGTCATACCGCGGGACTGATCCGCACGGTAGAACCGGTCAAAGATATACGGCACCTCGTCCTTGTCCATGCCGATGCCCGTATCGGCAATCCGGATGCCCACCTGATCTTCATACAGCAAAGCGTCAAACGTCACTTGGCCTTCAGGTGTATACTTAAATGCGTTTTCAATAAAAATGAACAGCATCTGCTGCATATAGTCCTTATTGCCGTTGACATAGACGCCGTTCAGGATCGAAAAGTCACCGGTAATCCAATCGGCCTGCCGCGCCAGGAATTGGGCCCTTCTGGCCACTTCCTCCACGAGAATTTCGAGCGGAATCGGCTGCTTGTCAAACGTCCGTCCCGTGTCGGCCCGGGCCAGAGAGAGCATGTCGCCGACCAGCCGGCTCATCCGCTTGGATTCGTCGGCAATGTCGCTGATGGCCTCCCGGGTCATCTGCTTCAGTGTCGTTTCGTCCAGCTTCGGACGGTCTCCTTCCTCGTCTGACCACATTTTCTCAAGAAGATCCACGTTGCCGCGGATTGTCGTCAGCGGTGTCCGCAGCTCATGCGAAGCATCGGATACAAACCGGCGCTGCGTCGCGTAAGATTCCTCGAGATTTTTATAAAAGCCCTCCATGCGCCCCAGCATGCTGTTGACCGTGTCGATCAACTGCCCGACTTCATCCTGGGGCCCGTCGTAATCAATGCGGACGCTGAGATCCTGGCCGTTCTGAATCTGACTCGCGGCTTCGATGACGTTGCCGATGGGGCTCATCGATTTACGGGCCAGGAACAGGCCAAGCGAGGAGGCCACAATGATCATGATTGTTGCGCTGATGACCAGAATATTCCGCAGCAGGGTCAGCAGCTCCACTTCATGTCCCGTATAAATGGCTACCTGGAGTAATGCGATAATCTGGCCGGTATTGCTTTCCGTAATGGTACGCTGGTATAGATAAAAAGGATTTCCTTGGATATACACAGGTTTAAAACCCTGTTGTTTCACCGCATGCTTGTAATCGGGATAAGGAAATTTAATGTTCAGGTCCCCGAGGTTTTCGGACACGGATAATTTATTATTGACGTAATCAATCATCTGCACGTAAGTCTGCGAGGTCAAATCGGAGGTCGCTTGGAAACTGAAATAATTATCATTCCAGTTCAAAACCACTCCCGGCTTGATTTTATCAAATTGCTGAACCAGCCGCTCCCTCACGGAATTATACGTATTAAAATGGACGACCCCATACACCGCCGAACCGAACACGATCAGCGTTACGGCCAGGATGGCGGTGTACCAGGCGGTCAAGCGCAATCTTATGGACATCTCTTATGAATCCCCTCTCAGGATATAACCTGCGCCGCGGATCGTTTGAATGACACGCTTCCCTCCGTGTTCTTCCGTCTTCTGACGGAGCATCGCAATGTACACTTCCAGCACGTTGGACTCACCGCTGTAATCGTAACCCCAGATTTTATCCATTATTAAGTCGCGGGACAGAACCCGTTTCGGATTTTGCATAAACAAATGAAGAAGCTCAAATTCCTTGGCCGTCAGCTCCAGGCGCTTGCCGCCCCGCAGCACTTCCCGGGAGTCGACGTCCAGCACGATGTCCTCATAGGTCAACCGGTGGTCGCCGGCTTCCTCCTGCCCCGGTTTCCGGCGCAGCAGCGCGCGCACCCTGGCCAGCAGTTCTTCCAGCGCAAACGGCTTGACGAGGTAATCGTCCGCCCCGAGATCAAGCCCTTTGACCCGGTGCTCGATTTCATCCTTGGCGGTGAGCATCAGGATCGGCACCTGGCTTCCGCCTTCCCGAAGCCTGCGGCACACTTCAAATCCGTCCACCTGCGGCATCATGACGTCCAGCACGACGATATCGGGCTCCCCGTTCAAAATGACCTTCAGTCCCTCTGCCCCATTGTTAGCGGTAATGACGTCGTACCCTTCAAATGCCAGCCCCCTGCGCAGCATGGAAATGATCTTTTCATCATCGTCAATAATCAAAATTTTCGATCGCATCAACGGACTACTCCTTTATCTCTTTATCTTGTATCATGGCACAAGCCTCTGCTTCTTATTGTAGCAGTGAATATTTTCCTTTGCACCATGGTACGACAACAGCGGAAGGGAGTTCCCTTCCGCTGTCATCTCGTAGCGTATGGTTTACTGGCCGCTGACCGCGCTGTTGTCCGTGAATTTATTTTTGTCGCCGATGGTGACCTGCAGGTCCATCTTCTTGTTGTTGCGGACGATGTTCAGCGTCACTTTCGTGCCGACCTTTTGCTTCTGGATAAATGTGGTCAGATCGGAATTGGTTTTATAAGCCGTACCGTTCACGCCGGTAATAATGTCGTAAGGGCGGAGGTCCGCTTCGTAAGCCGGGGATTTGTAAACAACCTCGGCGACGACAGAGCCCTCTTTAACATCGGAATCCATTTGCTTAGCCACTTCTTCAGTCATCGTCATCAAGGACGCACCGATAAACGGAACCGGATCCTTCGGAATTTCCTGGTTTTTCTCCAGCTTGTCGACGACATTCTTGATCGTGCTTGTCGGAATCGCGAAACCAATGCCTTGGGAATCGGCGCTGACGGCTACGTTCATGCCGATGACTTGGCCGCTCAGGTTGAGCAGCGGTCCGCCGGAGTTACCCGGGTTGATCGAAGCGTCGGTTTGCAGCAGATGCTGATATTTGCGTGTGCCGCTGCCCGATTCCTCGCTGATATCGATGGAACGTTCGCGGGCGCTCAGTACACCTGTCGTTACCGTATGGTCAAAGCCCTGCGGGTTACCGATCGCTACAACCGGCTCACCGACTTTCAGGCTCGAAGAATCGCCGAGCGGTACTGTCGGGAAGTTGTTGTTGCCTTCGATTTTCAGAACGGCAAGGTCGAGATCTTTGCTGCTGCCCAGAAGCTTCGCTTCGTAGGTTTTCTCATCGTTCTCGATGGTTACCTGAATGACGTCGGCGTTCTCGACCACGTGCTGATTGGTCAGGATATAACCTTCCTTGTTGTAGATAAAGCCGGAACCGATGCCGTAAGGAACGAGCTGCGAAGAATTCGAACCCGAACCTGAACCCGAGCCTTGGGATTGGGAATCCGACCCCGATCCGCCATAACCCGAATCGCCGCCGAACTGGTCTCCGAAGAAGTAGGAGAACGGATCGTTCAGATAAGGATTACTTTGAGAATTGGTGCGGCTGCTCTGTTTAACGAGCGTTTCAATTTTAACGACCGCCGGGCCCGCTTCTTGTACTACCCCGGATACATCCGTCGGCTTCGAAAGCGGCAGCGAAGTCGTATTCGCCTTGCCGGTAGTCTCGCTGTTGTCGGCTGCAGCCGATACTGTCGTGGCAGCCTGTTCGGACGTGAGCGACGTGTTAGGCGTAAATAGATTCATGCGATCCGCCGTAAACATCAGCCCGGTGATGACAACCATGCCGGCGAGGAAGGAAATCAGCACTGTTTTAACCGATGTCTTCGGACGCTGGTTAAACTGCCAGTTACTGCCGTTACCGCCGCCATTGTTACCGCCACCGCCACCTGAACCTCCACTGCGTCCGGGGCTGCCGGACTCGCCGGAGCTGTGGTACTGGCTGGAGGTTACCGGAAGCTGTCTGACCGGATTCGGAGGAGTGATCTCCACTTCCTCCGAGTGCGGCCTGTCGGAGGACTCACTGCCTGGATGCTCTGTATTGTTGTCTTTTCCAAGGGACTTAAACGGCCCGTAGGAATAGTAATAAGATGAATTATTCGAATCGGAAGACGGCTGTTCACGCTTTGTTGGCTCTTGATCAAACGAATCTTCCGGCTGGCCAAATCTGTTTCTTTCGTCCATGTGATTCATGCCTCCTGCTTTCCCTGATTTATAGCGTTCCGTAAGGGATATTGTTTAACTGTTTATATCATGTACTATAAACCTTAATGACAGATTAAAAACAATTAAAAAGCAGATAAAACATGTCGGGAAAGGCTATGACTGCACCCATCCTTTGCGGTGGGCGTAGATGGCCAGCTGCGTCCGGTCTTCCAGCTCGCATTTCATCAGCAGGTTGCTCACATGGGTCTTAACCGTTTTGATGCTGATATGCAGCTCCTCAGCGATATCCTTGTTGCTTTTGCCTTCGGCGACGAGCAGCAGCACTTCCTTCTCGCGTTCGGTCATCCCGGTGGAATCCCCCTGAACGGTCCGCTGGCGGATGCCTCTAGTCAGCGCCTGGGACACATCCCCCGTCATGACCGGCATGCCCCGGTTGGCCCCTTGCAGCGCATAGATCAGTTCGTCGGCCGAGACGGTCTTCAGCACGTAGCTGACAGCTCCGGCTTCCACCGCGTCCACCACCAGGTCGTCTTCGAGAAAGCTCGTCAAAATGACGATTTTGATCGAAGGGTATTTCGTCAGAACGGCCCGCGTCGTTTCGGCACCGTTCATCACCGGCATCATCAGATCCATCAGAACCAAATCGGGATGCTCCTCCTGCGGCCGCTGGTCCAGCCAGTCCAGCAGCTCTTTGCCATTGCCTGCTTCCCCGATCACTTCAAAGGAAGGCTCCAGCATCAAATATGTTTTCAGTCCCATTCTGACCATATCGTGATCATCCACGATGACCACCTTCACGCTCTCTGCCATTTCGATTTCCCCCTGCCTGTATTGATGAACCGTTCAAGATAAACTTATGTAAACTTCGGTATATGTACACGGATGGTCGTGCCTGAGCCTTGGCGGCTCATAATTTCGACCTGTCCGCCCAGCTTCTCGGCCCGCTCCCGCATCGTTGAAAGTCCATACGATCCCGGTCTGTGCGGAATCGAGTCAAACCCCTGGCCGTCGTCGCTGATGCTGAGCACCACCTGCCGGCTCTCTTCGCGAAGCGACATGCTGACCAGTCTGGCATGGGCATGCTTCACAATATTCGCCACCGCTTCCTGAATGATCAGAAACAGCTGATGCTCGATCGCTTCCGATAGGCTGCCCCTCAGTTCGACCTCCTTCATGCCCTTGAGGCCGTTCTGCCGGCAATAGTCCGGAAACCACACTTCCAGCGCTTCAGCCAGGCTCTTGCCCTCCAACTCGACGGGGCGGAGCTGCGCAATCAGCGCCCGCATCTGCTTCTGGGCCATCTGGGACATCGTGATGAGCTGCTCCATAACGACTTTGCCCTGCTCCTCGTTCCGTTCAAGCACCCTCGGCAGCGACGACGCCGACATATGAATAGCGAACAGCTGCTGGCTGACGGTATCGTGCAGATCCCGGGCCATCCGCCGGCGCTCCTCGATAACAGCCGATTCCGAGGCTTTTTCCTTTTCGATGACTTCCTGCTCGCCCATCCGCTGCAGCAGCTCCATTTTCTTTTCAATGGAATCCATCACATTGTTGAACTCATGATAGAGCCGGGCAAACGTCGGGTCATCGGTTTCGCCGATCCGCACCGACAGATTTCCTTTGGAAACCTGAAGCATGTTAAACTCCAGCACATCGATGCGCCTCTGGATCCGCTGTCCGGCCATGTATCCGATGATGATCGACAACAGCAGAAACCCCAGGCAGGAATAAATCCATACCCAGGTTCCTTTAATAACGAGATATCCGCTGTCGCTGCCGATATAGAAAATCGCCGTCATCAGAAGGCCGGTCAGCAGAAAGTAAAACAGCAGCATCCATTTAGTATTTTTCATGATACTTTTCATACGATCAACCCACTTTGTTTACTTTAATATCACCGATAAACGCGCTGACGTTAATTTTGATTTTTTTGCGCGCTTCCTTGTAATACGGCGTACGGGTCGAAATGTTGCCCGCAAATCCGCTCCGCGATTCGTTCAGCACCGACATATCCCCGATAAAGGAGCTTGTGTTCACCGTGACGCCCAGATCGGTATCGTCCGGGATGTACACCTTGATATCGCCGATAAACGCGGAGATGTTGATTTTAGTCTCCCCATAAGGAATATGCGCCCGGGTCAGGTCCAGTACCGTGTCTCCGATAAATTGGGACAAGTTGGTCGGCTTCAGCTGGAAGGAATCGTGTCCGAGATAAATATCCCCGATAAAAGAGGACTTGTTGATTTTCCCGTCGTGGTCGGATTCGCTGAAAGGACCGTGGTGGTCCCAATCATGATCATCCGGTTCACGGAATGGTCCGCCCCGGCGGGCTTCCTCTCTGGCGTAGTGCTTGTAGTATCTTTTGTAGTGCCGCTTGTACTTGTTCTTGTAGTGCTTCTTCATCCGGTCCATTTCGTCGTCATCTTCCGAATCAAAATCGTCCATATCAACGTCTTCCTCATAGGAGGATTTCGGCGGAACGCCCTGCGGTCCCTTCTCCTTGCTGTACGGAATGCCGAATTTTTCCTCGAACTGCCGGTCCAGGGACGAACCGTCAAGCTCTACCGGCTCCGGCGGCACCGGAGGTTCCGGCGTAAACACGGGCTCCTCGGGACGGCGCTTGTCGGCTGGCGGAGGGGTCCGGTCATTCGGTTTGAAAATGACATACAGCCCGCCGATAATCAGCAGCGCAGGAATGATGATTTTAAACAGATTGCCTGGCGAGATCCAGAGCCATCCCAGATTACGGCCCAGGAAATAAGCCCCGATCAGGAGCAGGATCGCCCCGCCAAAGAATGAGCGCCGGCCCTTGGCCAGCTCTTTGAGCCCCAAAACAACCAGAATCACCGGCCAGTAGTCTCCGACCAGTCCCCAGAAGCTGACGTCGATATATCCGAGCTGATTCAACAAAAACACAACTCCGATCGCGATCAGCACCAGGCCTCCAAAAAGGCGGTCCACCCATTTTTTTTGCATAACCGTATCTCCTTTAACTCCATTGTTCATATCCTATAAAGTTTCGCTTCGCTTGCGAATCTGATATCAGTGTACAATAATGGCGGCCAGGCCGACAGCGGCGGCGGAATGATCCTGTTCTCGGTCCCCAGACCGAGGCGCATTACTTTTTTTTCCATATAAAAATAAAACACCCGCTTTTCAGCGGGTGCTTTAGAAAAATTGACGAAAGAATGATTATTGTTGATCGTTTTGTTTGAATTCTTCGTCAAACTTTTGGTTAGGTGTTTTGAAGTTGCTGCTTTGTACTTTTTGCTTTTGCGTGGAAGTTGCGCTTTCGTTTCCGATTTCGGCAAACTCCTCGTCAAACTTTTGGTTTGGCGTTTTAAAGTTGCTGCTTTGTTTCTTTTGCATTTGGTTTCACCTCCCTGTAGCTTGTCTGGCCGGGGATCCAAGCATCGCTTTACCCCTGTCGTAGTATGTGAAGCCTCCTGGAATTTATACCGTTCTACGGCAAATTTGAAGAATGGAAAACGATACATGTATGGCACCGAAAAACAATAAAAGCCCTGGAGCGCCGAATTTCGGGCCCAGGGCTTCCTTATTAAGTTTAAACCGCTTCATCCAGCAGCGAAGCCGGGACGGTCTTATACGTCTGGATCGCTTTCCCCAACGTCTGCAGCATTTCCTCGCTGCATTTGCCGTTCCCCCGCTTGATCACAAACACGTCCACCTCTTTTTTTCCCCACTCCTTATACACCTGCTTGGTCGTGGAGAAATACAGGTCGATCTTACGGCCCTTAATGGCCGAACCGGTATCCGCAACAACACCATAACCATAGCCTGGCACATAAAGGATCGTTCCGAGCGGGAACCATTTCGGGTCGGCCGCGATCGTCGAAATCGTATTTTTGTCCCTGCGCACCTTTACGCCGGAATACGTAATGCCGTATGACGGATGGCTCGGATGTTTGCCCGTGGATTCATAACCCGCGGTGTATCCAGTCGCCGTGACTTTGACCTTGCGGATGACCTGCTCTTGACGCGGCATCAAGACCGGCATGGACGGCTCCTTAACGGCACCTGCCTCCTGCTGCGGCTTAACCTCGGCTTTGCCGATCGCGGGAACAGCCGCCTTGGCCGTATATTTGGGCATGAACTCATTTTGCTTAAATACGTTCTGCTCCGCCCGCTTTTTCAAATCAACCACCTGAAACATTTCCGGCTTCGTTGCATATTTTAACGGCTTTTGATAATAGTCATTCGCCGCCAGCATCGGACTCTTTGCACTTTCATTCCCCGTAACCCCGTCACTCTCCAGCAGCGAGAAGGATGCCGCATACATCTTGGGCGCCCCTGCAAGCATGCCAAACAGAAACATACAACACAAAATCCTCTGCCATGTTTTCACCTTGTTCATATAAAATCCTCCCCCTTTACTTGCGAGGATGTCCATATGTTTCGGCGTTTATACATGTAAAAGTGAAGTCGTCTCACTTTGCAGAGGATTGTGCAAGCTTATCAAGTTATCGTTTTACACGAGTTTGTGTCTTAGAAAATTTCGCGTTTCGCGATTTGTTCACGGAGCAGCGAAATCGCCTCATCCACGGTTTTGGCCCCGATGTCGCCTTCGCCGCGTTTGCGGATCGACACGGTTCCCGCGTTCATTTCGTTATCGCCGACGATGAACATGTACGGTACTTTCTCAAGCTGGCCTTCGCGGATTTTGTAGCCGAGCTTCTCGTTGCGCACGTCCGCTTCCACGGATACGCCCTGAAGCTTCAACTTCTCAGCCACTTCCTTGGCATAGCCTTCGAAAGCGATGGAGACCGGAATGACCTTGACCTGCACCGGAGACAGCCACAGCGGAAGGTTGCCCGCGAAATTCTCCAGCAGGAAGGCCGTAAAGCGTTCCATCGTGCCCAGAATGCCGCGGTGGATAACCACCGGACGGTGCTTCTGCCCGTCGTCGCCGACGTATTCCAGTTCGAAGCGCTCAGGCAGCAGGAAGTCAAGCTGTACGGTGGACAGCGTTTCTTCCTTGCCAAGGGCGGTGCGGATCTGCACGTCGAGCTTCGGACCATAGAAAGCGGCTTCGCCTTCGGCCTCGAAGAACGGGATGCCTGTTTCTTCCACAACCTCGCGCAGCATCCGCTGGGACATTTCCCACATGGCATCGTTCGGGAAGTACTTCTCCGTATCCTCCGGATCGCGGTAGGACAGGCGGAAACGGAAATCGTGGATGCCGAAGTCTTCATACACCTTCGTGATCAGCTGAATAACACGCAGGAATTCTTCCTTGATCTGATCCGGACGGCAGAAAATGTGGGAATCGTTCAGCGTCATCGCGCGTACGCGGTGCAATCCTGTCAGTGCCCCGGACATCTCGTAACGATGCTGCATGCCAAGCTCGGCGATCCGGATCGGCAGATCGCGGTAGCTGTGCATTTCGCTCTTGTACACCATCATATGGTGCGGACAGTTCATCGGACGGAGCACCAGCTCTTCGTTGTCGAGCTCCATCTTAGGGAACATGTCCTCTTGGTAATGCTCCCAGTGGCCGGAGGTCTTGTACAGTTCTACGTTACCGAGAACCGGCGTGTAGACATGCTGGTACCCCAGGCTTTCCTCAAGATCCACGATGTAGCGCTCGAGGGTGCGGCGCAGCTTGGCGCCTTTCGGCAGCCACATCGGCAGGCCTTGTCCCACTAACTGGGAGAAAGTGAAGATGTCGAGCTCTTTACCGAGCTTGCGGTGGTCGCGCTTCTTGGCTTCTTCAAGGAAGTGAAGATGCTCATCCAGCTGCGCTTTCTTGACAAAAGCGGTTCCGTAGACCCGCTGCAGCATTTTGTTCTTGCTGTCACCGCGCCAATAGGCACCGGCCACGCTCATCAGCTTGAACACCTTGATTTTGCCGGTGGAAGGCAAATGCGGTCCGCGACACAGGTCGAAAAATTCGCCCTGCTCATAGATGGTGATGACACTGTCTTCAGGCAGCGCGTTGATCAGTTCGAGCTTGTAGGGATCCCCGAGCTCGCCGAAAATGTCCAGCGCCTCCTTGCGGCTGACTTCCTTGCGGACGATCGGCAGGTTTTCGCCTACGATACGCTCCATTTCTTTTTCGATCTTCTGCAGATCTTCCGGATTGAGCGGATGCTCCAAATCCATGTCGTAGTAGTATCCGTCCTCGATGACAGGTCCGACGCCGAGCTTGACCTCTTTGGCCCCGAATAGGCGCTTCACGGCTTGGGCCGTCAAGTGCGCCGTACTGTGGCGCATCACTTCGAGGCCTTCCGGCGAATCGAGCGTAACGATTTCCACCGCGGCTCCTTCCACGAGCGGGGTGGACAAATCGACCACGATGCCGTTCAATTTCCCTGCGGCCGCATTTTTCTTCAGGCCGCTGCTGATCGAAGCGGCGACGTCTTCAATGGTGCTTCCGTCCGCATATTCGCGAACCGAGCCGTCTGGCAGTTTGATGCTTACTGACACGTTGTATTCCTCCTTGGCATTTCGGCGGACAGCCGCCCTTTTCAAAATCGTACAGGCAACGCAAAAAAACACCCATCCCTATACAAGGGACGAGTGTTTGTACCCGTGGTTCCACCCAACTTCGACAGCCCTCCATATTCCCTGTTCCAGGTGAATACGAGATTGCTGTCCTTCAGCATCAGATAACGGAATGACCCGGCGGCTTATACTGAGCTTCCCCGACTGATCAAGAATCCGGGTAAACAGGTTCCAAACCGCAGCTGTAGAGGGGTAGACCGAAGCCGGAATTCGTGAGGAAATTTCAGCCAAGTTCCCTCTCTCTGACCGTCCGTATCTTCAGGTCCATGTCTCTGTCGACGCTTTTATCGAATTATGTGTAATTATAAATCCCTGTCCAGCGGCGAGTCAAGCTATATCTTCCCTGTTTCGCGGAAATAGGCGTGGCAGTCCGGGCAGTAACGGCAAATTTCCACCCGCTCATCGAAAATCTGCATCAGCGTGCGAACGACGGTCATATGCGGTTCCCGCGTATGAATGACGATTTTGGCAGGGGACACGGAAATCAGCGTCGTGACGACCGTATCCTCCATTTGCAGATCCTGCTGATCCAGTCGCTCTACCACAACACCTTCGTCATGACGGTACTCCAGCGGTCTTAAGTCACCGTCCAGCACGAGCAAATCCTGGCCTCCCTTATGAATGACATGGGCGATCGGCACCTGCGGCTGCTGGAAATAGACGAAGTATTTCAGAATGCTGACAAACTCCTCATACTGCCGGTCCATCAAAAACTCATCCACCGCGTACTCCACGACTTCCTTCAGCTCTTTAATGTAAGCAGCGGCACGAAAGGTCAGAAATCCGTCGACATGGAGCAGCGGCCGTTCGCTCAGGCACTGCTTGATGCCGCGAACGAGCATATCGTAACGACGGGACCATGCGCCCCCTTCGGAACTTTTTTCCAGGCTCATCCGGCAGTGCTTCAAAATCTGCTCTTTTTCCTCCGGATCGGGAAAATCGAAATCATCGGCCAGAATCTTCTCGATCAGCCGCTGCTCCTTTTCCTGCAAAATGTAATGGGCCACCGTCTTGGCGGCAGCGGCGTACACCTGCTGCAGATGATGCTCCTTAAAGAACCGCGGATCGTCCTCCCGGCAGCTCCACAGCATCATCTCCTCATGGACCGTACAGCTGATTGCGAGTGATTTGTACTTGTTATGTAAAACCTGGTTCGCTTCCGAAACCATGCGCTTATATTCCTCCGCTTCCCGCGGACTAAAGGTTCGGGCTGCTATGCTGAACAGTTCCATGGAGAACACTCCTTTCAAATTCCTTCTTACAAAGTATATGTTTTAGCCGGGGGGATATACGGGAGGGATCGATGGAAAACAGGCTAACATTTCTCAGTTAAAATCGACATGAAATGCTTGGTAAACGGGCGTTTCCGCTGAATAAAAAAGGTGCCTTTTGCCGGGAAATAATAAAGGGCCTCCCCCTTTGAACAACAAAGGAAGAAGCCCCTATTCATATCTGAAATCGATGGGTTGTCAAGCCAGCCGGCCCGCAGCCTTGACCTTTACGAGCAGTGCGTTGCCCGGCAGGGCTTTTTTATAAGAATCCTCAGGAAGAATAAATGGAACCCTGCACCGGTACGTACCCTTGGCCTTTTGTACAACAACAAAAAACCGCCTCGCATAAACGAGGCGGCCGGTCGTATCAAGAAATATATGAGATCCGTTCTAGTTCTGCATGACGAAGTCGCGTTCCACCTGGGAACCTTCTTCAAAGACGCGAAGCGTCTCGTATCTCGTGTTCCGCTGCGCCGGGATTTTACCTGCTTCGCGGATGAGCTGCAGGATGGAAGTGATGTTAACCTTGTGCACCGCACCGGCGGAGGACACGACGTTCTCTTCCATCATGGTGCTGCCGAAGTCGTTGCAGCCGTAGCTGAGCGACAATTTGCCCACTTCCGGTCCCATCGTGACCCAGGAGGACTGCAAATTCGGCACGTTGTCCAGCACCAGGCGGCCGATCGCCACCGTCTTCAAATACGCTTCCGGCGTCTCGCGTTCCCGCTTCAAGCCCGTATTGTCCGGCTGGAACGTGAACGGAATAAAGGCGAGGAAGCCTTTGGAGTCGTAGCCGTTCGCGATGCATTCGTCCTGCGCGTCGCGGATGCGCAGCATGTGCAAGGCGCGCTCTTCCATCGATTCACCGAAGCCGATGACCATCGTGGCCGTCGTGTTCATGCCGATTTTGTGCGCCATTTGCATAACGTCCATCCAGTCGCGCCAGGTTCCTTTATGCCGGCTGATCTTGGAGCGGATCCGGTCGTCGAGGATTTCGGCGCCGCCGCCCGGCAGGGAATCCAGTCCCGCCGCTTTCAGCTCGCGCATGACTTGTTCCAGAGACAGCCCCGACACTTCCACCATTTTGCGGATTTCCGCCGGCGAGAAGGAGTGCATCGTGATGTTCGGGAACCGCTGCTTGATGCCCTTCAGCAGGTTCGTGTAGTAATCGAACGGCAGGTACGGGTTCGTTCCGCCCTGCATTAGAATTTCCGTGCCGCCCACGTCTTCGGTTTCCTTGATTTTTTGGAAAATCACTTCGTCCGGCAAGGTATACCCTTCTTTGTGCCCAGGAACACGGTAAAATGCGCAAAATGTGCAGTATGTATCGCACACGTTTGTATAATTGACGTTCCGTCCGATGACGAAAGTCGTAATTGGATCGGGATGAACCCTCTTCATCATGATATCGGCAGCATGACCCATTTTCTCCACTTCATTGCTTTCGAACAATGTCACGCTGTCTTCCAAATTCAGGCGTTCGCCCCGCAGTGCTTTATCCAGAATACGGTCAACCGCACTCATATTTGGCAGCCTCCTATCATATGTGAATTTTGTAACATAAATTAAAACATGACCAATACCATCTTAACACAATTGGCGCACAGGGCAAACGAAATTCATAGAATCCGTTGGCCGAACGCGGGCTGACGCGGGCGTCCCGGGCTGGACGAAGGAAAGGCACCGCCGAAGCGGTGCCTGCTTGATGATTTAACCTTGAAGCGCCTGATCCAGATCGGCGATCAGATCGTCGACGTCTTCGAGGCCGACCGAGAAGCGGAGCAGCCCGTCGGTAATGCCGCGCTCCAGCCGAACCTCTGCCGGCATTGCCGCATGGGACATCATCGCCGGATAGGACAAAATGCTCTCCACCGCGCCCAGACTGACGGCCACGAGCGGGATCTGCGCGCGGTTCAGCACCTGCTTGGCCCGCTCGCCGGAGCCCACGTCAAACGAGACGACGGCCCCGTAGCCGGTGGACTGCTTCTCGTGAATTTCTCTGCCGGGATGATCGATGAGCCCCGGGTAAAAGACCTGCGTAATATCCTGGCGCCCTTTGAGCCAAGCGGCCAGTACGGCCGCGCTCTCTTCGCTGTGCTTCATGCGTGCCTGCAATGTTTTCATGCCCCGCATCAGCAGCCAGCTCTCCTGTACGCCCAGCACCGTTCCCAGGCCGTTCTGCAGCTGCTTCAGCTGGCGGCCGATTTCCTCGGTACGGGCGACGGCCAGACCGGCCAGCACGTCGCTGTGTCCGCCAAGGAACTTCGTGGCGCTGTGCAGTACGATATCCACACCCACCTCGATTGGACGCTGGTAATACGGCGTCATAAACGTGTTATCCACCATGGTGAGCAGATCATGCTCCTTGGCCCACTTGGTGACGGCTTCGATATCGGTAATTTTCAGCGTCGGGTTCGACGGGGTTTCCATATATACAGCCTTCGTGTTCGGCTTCAATGCAGCCTTCACCTGATCCAGGTCGGTCATGTCGACGAAAGTGCTCTCAATGCCGTGCCGGTTCAAAATGCTTGTAAGCAGGCGGTAGGTTCCGCCGTATACGTCCTCGGTCACGATCATGTGGTCGCCGGCCGACAGAAGCATAAACGTGCTCGAAATGGCCGCCATGCCCGACGAATAGGCGAACCCGCGCACCCCGCCTTCGAGCAGGGCGATATAGTCCTCCAGTGCCTGGCGCGTCGGATTGCCCGAACGGCTGTAATCATGCACCGGCGGATTGAAGATATCTGCATGGTGGAACGTAGACGCCTGATAGATTGGCACGCTGGAGGCTCCCGTCGCACCATCGATTTCCGAGCCGAAATGGAGCAGCTTGGTCGCGAATTTCCGCTCCTGCTTGCCTTTGTCCTGATGTCCTTTGCCCAAATCACTCATCCTTGGCTGCTCCCTTCCACTTCCTTGATCGCGGCATCCAATGCGCCGCCCAGATCCGCAATCAGGTCATCGATATGCTCGATGCCCACCGAGAAACGGAGCAGGCGGTCGTCGACGCCGACGGCTTTGCGGATTTCTTCCGGTATATCGGCATGCGTCTGCACGGCTGGATAGGTCATCAGCGACTCGACGCCGCCAAGGCTTTCCGCAAAGGCGATCAGCTGGATGTGGCGAAGCACGGGCTCTACGTAACGGGCATCCTTCACTTTAAAAGAGAAGATCCCCGTATTCCCCCGGGACTGCCGGCTTTGGATGTCATGTCCCGGATGGTCCGGAAGCGCCGGATAGAATACTTCAGCAACCGCAGGATGCGTCCGGAGGTACTTGGCCATCGCTGTGGCGTTGCTTTCATGGCGCTCCATCCGCAGGGCCAGCGTCTTCATTCCTTTCATGAGCTGATAGGAATCCGTCGGCCCGAGCACTGCCCCGATGGAATTGTGCAGAAACGCTATTTCCTCGGACAGCTCTTTGCCTTTGGTCACGATCAGGCCTGCAAGGACGTCGTTATGTCCGCCCAGGTATTTGGTTGCGCTGTGCACGACGATATCCGCGCCGAGCTCGATCGGACGCTGGAAGAACGGCGTGAGGAGCGTGTTGTCCACGATGGACAGCAATCCGTGGCGGTGGGCCCAATTGGAGACGGCCTCGATGTCAGTAATCATCATGAGCGGATTCGTCGGCGTCTCGATAAACACCGCTTTCGTGTTCGGGCGTCTGGACTGTTCCAGCTCGTCCAGATTGTTGGTGTCGACATACGTCGCGGTAACCCCGTATTTGGAAAGAATTCTTTCCAGCAGGCGGTATGTACCACCGTACAGGTCCAGCGAAACGATCAGGTGATCGCCCTGGCTGAATAGGGTGAAGATGGTTTGCAGCGCAGCCATGCCTGAGCTGCAGGCAAAGCCGGCGTCCCCGGATTCCAGCTTCGCTGCCGCGGCTTCGAGCACTTTGCGGGTCGGGCTGGCGGTCCGGGCGTAATCAAAACCGGTGCTTTGCCCAAGCTTCGGATGGCGGAAGGCGGTTGCCTGATAAATCGGGAAGTTTACCGCTCCGGTCACGGGTTCTTCGACGGAGCCGATTTGGGCCAATCTGCTTTCAATTTTCCATGGTTCCTTTTCCATGTGCGTATCCTCCTGTAGGGTCGACTAAATTTGCGGCCAGACTTCAAGACTCTCCCCGATATCATAAGGAGTCTCCTGATATACATAGTAATTCAGCCAATTTGCGAATAATAAGTTGGCATGCGAACGCCAGATGGCGAGCGGAGCCTGATTCGGATCGTCGTTCGGGTAGTAGTTGACCGGAATTTTCATGTCCATGCCTTTCGCGATATCGCGCTCATACTCCCATTTCAGCGAATCCGGATCGTATTCGGAGTGGCCTGCCACAAAGATCTGCTTGCCGTCCTTGCTTGCTACCATATGAATGCCGGCTTCCTCTGACTCCGAGAGGATCTCCAGTTCTTCAACATGCTCGATATCCTCGCGCCGCACCTCGGTGTGGCGGGAGTGCGGTACATAGAATACATCGTCGAAGCCGCGGAGAAGCTTCACGTTGTTCTTCATCACCCGGTGCGGGAATACGCCGAAGCATTTCTCCTTCAGGTCCCACTTCGGAATGCCGTAGTGGTGGAACAATCCGGCCTGGGAGGCCCAACAGATATGCATCGTCGAAGTGACGTTCGTTTTGGTCCAGTCCATAATCTCGCGGAGCTCATCCCAATAGTTCACATCTTCAAAATCCATTTTTTCGACCGGTGCGCCGGTGATGATCATACCGTCAAAACGGCGGTGCTTCACTTCCTCGAACGTTTTGTAGAACGACTTCAGGTGCTCCGAAGGCGTGTTCTTGGAAATATGAGAGCCGGGATGAAGCAGCACAATGTCGACCTGCAGCGGCGAGTTCCCAAGCAGGCGGAGAAGCTGGGTTTCTGTCGTTTCCTTAGTCGGCATCAGATTGAGAATCGCGATGCGCAGCGGACGGATGTCCTGGTGATACGCTTTGGTATCGTCCATGACGAAAATATTTTCCCGGGTAAGAACTTCTTTCGCCGGTAAAGTGTCGGGAATCTTGATCGGCATCGTTATCATCTCTCCTTTTTTCTGAAGACCGCGAAAATCGTAGCTTGAGAAGAAGCCGAGTATACAAAAATGACCTTTCCCACACAAAAGAGAAAGGTCATTACACGCTCATTACCGCGCCTCTCTCATCTGTCAGGAGACAACGCCTAAAGGCCGCTGCCATGTTCCTGCAAGAATTAGCACCGTGCGTAAATACCGCCGGTTGCCGGGTTTCATCGGGCTAGTCCCTCCACCTGCTCTTGATAAGATTTCGCTGTATTCAATTTTACATTGCCTTGTTCCTTACTTTAAATCATAAGCCCATCCTTCGTCAAGACGCGGATTTGTCATTTTCGGCAGCATTTCGTGCACCGATCGAAGGTCGCTTCCATACCCTGTTATCGGGACCTGCCGGCCGCCATTTTGTTCTTGAAAGGAATAAAACCCGGCGTTATACTAGACAAGTGTTTCATACCCCGATATGACTGAGGTGACATGAAAGATGGAAGGCGACCCGAGCCCGAAGCTGAATGCATGGAAAACACAACTGCATAGACCTGAGATCAGCTTGCCGGCAGAGGGAAGTTTTCGTTTTCATGCCCGTACGTTTATTCAGTACTCCCCCAAATCCCGCTGACCGGCAGCGCTGATTTCTTTTCTATGCTCAAACATCTTGAGCAAGGAGTGAAGTCATATGAAAATCCGGTTGGTAAACGAAGGAGTATTTACTCCGATCGATGACCTGCAAACTGTACTAACCCCGCCTTTGGCCGGCTTTTACTGGATCGACGCCGACGTCGACGACCTCGTGGAGCTGCAGCCGCTGTTTTCGCTGCATGATCTGGCGGTTGAAGACTGTCTCAGCGACGAGGAGCAGCGCCCGAAGATCGAAATTTACGAAAACCACTATTTTATCGTGGTCAACAGCATCCGGTTTGACGACGAGGAGATTTTTCTGCGCGCACTGAACGTTTTCCTCGGAAGACACTTCATCATTACGGTGACGAAACAGAAAATCAACGAGCTGCGGTCGCTGAAGCCGATCCTGTGGGAACAGGAAGTCAGCGGACCGGACCGTTTTCTGTACCTGTTGATCGACCTCGTGGTTGACAACTACTTTGTGGTCGGCGACCGGATCGAAGCCAAAATCGAGAAGCTCGAAGAAGACATTCTCATGCACACGAAAAAGTCCCATTTGAACGAAATTATCGGTCTGCGAAGCGAGATTCTGTGGCTGAAAAAAGTGCTGGGTCCGCAAAAGGATGTCATCAATACGTTAAATAAAAAAGACCTCCGGCTGATTGACGATCAGCTGCAAAAATATTTCAGCGACATTTACGAAAATGCGGTCAAAATTTCCGAAACATTCGATACGTACCGCGATCTGATGAGCAACTTGCGCGAGGCCTACCAGTCAAGTATCGCCAACCGCGCGAACGAGATCATGAGAGTGTTTACGGCCATGACCGTGATCTTCATGCCATTAACGATCATTACAGGAATCTATGGCATGAACTTCGATAACATTCCGGAAATTCATTGGAAATACGGTTATTTCATGATCCTCGGCATCATGCTCGTCCTTGGTCTCGGCATGGTTGTCATTTTCAAGAAAAAAGACTGGATTTGAAAGTCAGCGCATCACCCCATCATCATGCATTGGAAAACAGGACGAAGGAGACGGCCGCATGCGGTTAGAGCCTTCGTCCTTTTTGCATATTCACCATCCGTAACTCCGGCCGGGAAGCATCCCGTTCACCCCACGCTTCTACGGCTGCCGGGCTGCCGGCGGAACCGGATGCGGATCAGACGGATCCGCTCATAACGCTGCTCCATGCCGCTTCCCGCGGCGGCATCCTCGCCGTATACTTGCAGCAGCACCGGCTTCAAGAGCGCATCGCCCAGCTCCTCCAACGCGGCCCATACCCGCTCCTGCTCCTCGTTCGGCACCTCCTCCAGCTCGCTTTGGATCAGCCGCTCGGTATCATACCCTTCCTTCTCCAGCTGCTCCAGCGCCTCCACCAAATCTCTGCGCGGCAGACCGCATTCCTGTTCCAGCTGCTGCAGGTTCATCCCTTCATAAATTCCCTTCAGCATGGTGCGCCGGGTACGGTATTTATCCAGGTCCTGCTTGTACTTATGCTCCTTCTGCTTGTAGGTCCACGATAGATATGACTGGTCATCCAGGGCGTCATTTACCCAATCCAGCGGAAATTCGTGGCTGCGCTGCACCGTTCCCGCAATCTCGATCAGGTCGGCTCCGTACTCCGACGCCTTGCTCTCTCCCACGCCCGGAAGCTGCAGCAGCTCTTCGATCGTATGCGGCACGAAGGCGCTGATCAGACGGAGCACCCGGTTGCTGGCGATAAAATAAGGAGCCTTGCGTTCGCTGGCCGCCTTCCTTCTCCGCCAGGCGGTGAGTTCGGCGTACAGCTCCTCGTTGTTGTGCAGTTCGCTATAGCAGTACAGCTTCTGTACAGCATGGCTGCGGCCCTTCAGCTCCTCCTCCTCATGGAACGTGCCGTCGATCAGCGGGCGGAATCCTTCGCCGAGCTTGACCGCCAGGCCGTGTCTGTAAATGTACAGCATCTCATTCCAGGATCCGCCTTCATACCAAGCGGTATCTATGGCTTCCCCAGTCATATCCAGATCTCTCCATCCGAGATGCCAGGTTCCCTCCTCTTCGCCGATCCATACCTGCGCGAGCTTTTCTCCCTCGCTTCCCGCATCCTTCACAAGCCGGTTCATAAAAACGATTTGCATGTTCACCAATTCCTCCATCCACGTAGGGTAATCAGCACAACGCAAAAAAGCACCTCTCTTAAATTAAGAGAGGTGCTTCCCCATTCGTGCAGATGTGCTGTTATAGTTGATCATACCATATTATGTAAAATGGTCAATGGGTTTTTCGCCAAATTTCCGAAATAGCCGAGCAGCCGCTCAGCTGCGGCTCAGCGCGGAATGATATTCCTGCAGCTTTACCCGGGTCTCCGGGGAAGGGCTGTAAATCATGACTTTCAAATCCGGATCTTCGGGCGCCTGGAGCGTAATATGCTCGAATTCCAGGTGTCCCATGACCGAATGCTCGATTTCTTTATGGCCTTCCATTTTTTCTGCTGGATCGTGCTGAAGCCAAAGCCGGGAAAAATCCGGGCTTGCCTCCTTCAGGTCCCGGATCAGTGCATCCATTCCTTCATCCTCCATATAACGGGCTCTCGCCGTATGGAATTCCGATATGACGCTTCTGGCCACCCACTCCCAATCGAGGTAACGCTGCCTCGCTATAGGGAGCGTAAACAGCCTCCATACCAAGTTGTAATGATGCGGCGGAGCCGGGATATCCATCGCAAAAATGTCGCCGGCCATCGCGTTCCAGGCCAGAAAGTCCCACCGTCTGCCCATGACGTAGGCCGGGATCGGATTCAGGTCGTCCAGCACGGTCTGCAGCGTCGGGCTCACGACTTCTTCCGGCAGGGCAAGCGGCGGCAGGGATTCGCCCGCGAGAAGAAACAGATGACGGCGTTCATTCGCGCTGAGCCGGAGCGCCCGGGACAAGCTGTCCAAAATTTGTACGGAAGGGTGTACATCCCGGCCCTGCTCCAGCCATATATACCACGATGTCCCCATATTGGCCAGGAGCGCCACTTCCTCCCGCCTCAGCCCAGGGGTGCGCCGCTGCGAACCGGTGGACAGCCCATAATCCTCCGGGGACAGGCTCTCCCTTTTGCCCCGTAAAAACTGGCCGAGCGCTGTGCGACGATCTTGGTCGTTCATATCGATCACTCCTCATCGTGGTGTTCCGAAACCTATGTTCAAGCCGCCTCTTCTCACGCCAATTCACCCAAAGTATACTCAGCCTTAGAACGTGAGTCAATTTCAGAGCCGTGTCATCTAACTGCCGTTAAGACAGCATGGGGCCATTGAAAAAGAGCTCTGGATCAATCCAAGGAGGCAAAAACATGAATCAGATCACTTCTCAGCATCTTCAAAACCGGCAGGGTTTGCTCCACGATAAAGTGGCGATCATTACAGGGGCCAGCCGCGGGATCGGCGCCGCAGCCGCCAGGCTGTTCGCCAGGGAAGGAGCAACCGTAACCTTGATCGCCAGAACCGAGTCCAACCTCGCGGCCTTGACGGAGGAGATCCGGGCTGCAGGCGGACAAGCGGATTACGTCACTGCGAACCTCGCGGAAGCCGGCAGCATCGAGCACGCAGTGCAGACGACGCTTGACCGTTACGGCCGCCTCGACATCGCCTTTAATAATGCCGGAGCTGCCATTCCTCCGGGACCGCTCGCCGAGACGGAGGAGCAAGGCTTTGATTTTATTCAGGACGTAAACTACAAAGCCATATGGCGGGCTATGGTTGCCGAAATTCGGGCGATCCGCAGCACCTCAGGCCGTGGGGCGATCGTGAATACCAGCAGCGTCGGCAGCTTGCAGGGGAACCCCGCGTTATCCCTTTACGGTGCGGCGAAGCGTGCGGTCAACAGCCTTACGCAAACGGCTGCGATCGAATACGGCCCGGAAGGCATCCGGGTCAATGCGATCGCTCCAGGTACGACGATGACCGAAATGATTCAGGGATGGGAATCGGAGCAGCCTGGGGTCATCGATCATCTGAATGCCCGGACGCCGCTGCGCCGGGCTGCGGAGCCGGAAGAAATTGCAGAGGCCGCCGCGTGGCTCCTAAGCGACCGCGCAGCTTATGTTACCGGGGTGATACTGCCGGTTGACGGGGGGCTAAGCGCTTAAGTCTACGAAATTCCCCTTAGACACAGCATAGAGCAAGCTGCTGCGTTTGCTATTTTCAGGTTAGGTGCAAACTTCAGCATAAACGCAAAAAAAGAGGGCCTTTCAGCCCTCTTTTCTTATTTCTATTCACCATCTCATGAAAACCCGTCAGTCGATCAAGCCTTCGGCTTAACCCGCAGCCAGCGCCTTCTTGGCGAGCGCGAGCGCGCCGCACAGGCCGGCGTTGTCGCCAAGCTGAGGCGGAACGATGTAATTCTCGATATCGTCCATGATGGCTGGAACCTGTACGTAGCCGTTCAGCTGTTTGCGCAGCTCGGCATGAATCAGCGGGAACAGCTGCAGCTGTTTCATGACGCCGCCGCCCATGACGATTTTTTGCGGAGACAGGATCAAAATGTAGTTCATCAGCGCCTGAGCGAGATAGTAAGCTTCCATCGCCCAAGCCGGATGGTCCGGCGTCAATTCCACACCCGGAACGCCCCAGCGTTTGGATAAGGATGGTCCGGCTGCCAGCCCCTCCAGGCAATCGCCATGATATGGGCAGAAGCCTTCGAACTTGTCCTCCGGATGACGGCGGACCAGAATATGTCCCATTTCCGGATGGGACAGGCCATGGATCAGCTCGCCGCCCACAACCGCACCGGCGCCGATGCCCGTGCCAACGGTAATGTACAGGCAGCTTTCGAGCCCCTGGGCTGCTCCCCAAGTCGCTTCGCCCAAGGCGGCCCCGTTCACATCGGTATCAAATTCGATCGGCAGATCGAAGTGAGAGCGCAAATGTCCTACCATATCGAAATTGCTCCAATAAGGTTTCGGCGTCGTCGTAATCCGTCCGTATGTAGGACTTCCCTTCACCGGGTCAATCGGCCCGAATGAACCTGCTCCGATCGCCGCGATGTCTTTGCCCTTAAAGAAATCGACCACCTGGGCCATCGTTTCCTCCGGTGTCGTTGTCGGGAAGCTGATCCGTTCCACAACGGTACCGTCCTCTTGGCCGATTCCGCATACGAATTTCGTTCCCCCTGCTTCAATTGCTCCTAATAGACTCATCGTAGTCGTTCCCTCCTGCAGCGGGCCTCCCAAGCCCTGTATAAATGCCATATACCTTCTATCTTTATATCAAAACAATCACGGGCATTATAGCCCAGTTAATCCTTGAAAGTCAATCGAATAGAGCACAAAAGAACCGGCGCTCCAAAAACGCCAGCACTCTGTACCCATTTAGCTGATGGCCAGTCCCATAAGAGAACACAGGCTCTTCATTTCCAGTTCTTCAAACTTGCTGATCACCTGATGGTGATCGAGAGACAGCTGGCACACATCCAGCGAGCAGGCGACGGGCACGCAGCAGTGAATCTCGGCAAGCTTGCGCGAAAGGTGCAGCATGTCGAGGTCAGCCTCGATCTTGGCGCGGACACTCTTGGACAGTTGGTCCAGATTTTCGAGAATCCCTTCAACCGATTCGTATTCCTGCACAAGCTTGATCGCCGTCTTCTCGCCGATGCCCTTCACGCCGGGGTAATTGTCGCTCGTATCGCCCATGAGCGCCTTCACGTCGATAATTTGCCGCGGGCGCAGCTGCTTCTCTTCATACAGGGATTCCGGTGTATACACTTTGTAATTGCCGTGCCCTTTTTTCATAATAATGACCGTCGTCCGATCGCTGACGAGCTGCAGCAAATCGTTATCGCCGGACAGGACCATCACATCCATCTCCCGTCCGAACTGGTCGGCCAGCGTCCCGATGCAGTCGTCCGCTTCATACCCTTCCGCGCTGATATTCGGAACGCCGAGGCTGTCCATCACATCGCGGATCATCGAAAACTGCGGAATCAGATCGTCCGGGGCGTCCGGACGGTTGCCCTTATAAGCGGCAAACTGCTGTCCGCGGAACGTACCGCCGCCGAGATCCCAGCAGCAGACCACATGGGTCGGATTAAACGTTTGCACTGCATCCCAAAAATAACGAATAAAGCCGTAGATCGCGTTTGTCGGAACTCCCGCCTTCGTTCGGCGAATGTAGCCGCTGGACGCGGTAGCGAAATAAGCTCTGAATAATAAGGCCATGCCATCCACGAGCATCACGGATTGGCGTTGTTCATTTGCTGTCACTTCTTGTTTCTCCCCTTGTCTGCCTGTTTCCCCTGGATTCCAAGGTTCGGCACTGCTTCCTCTAGTATAGCATATCCGCCAGGGCATGAGGCCCTTCCTGATATCACCATTCCCGGCTTATTCCTGCTTTTTGTCCCGCCCGTTCAAGTCATAAACCAGACAGCCTGTAACATAAAATTTGTGAAGAAGATCTCCCTTCATCCTGAACTATCCGGCAGGAGTTATTCTCCAAATATCGAATCTTGAAAAGGATAAACCCACCTAACAAGCAGGAGGAATGAATATGGGAAAAACGATCAAGGTTGCTGTCATCGGCTGCGGGACCATTGCCAGAGCGGCGCATATCCCCAACTATTTGAAACATCCGGACGCCGAAATCAAATATTTTTGCGACTCGGACAAGAAGAAGGCGGAGCAGGCGGTCAAGGATTATGAATGCGGCACCGCCGTGGAAAATTACCGTGACATTCTGGACGATCCCGAGATCGATGCCGTCTCCGTATGTACCCCTAACGATGCTCATGCCGCCATCTCCATCGATTTTTTGCGGGCGGGCAAGCATGTCCTGTGCGAAAAGCCTGCGGCCCGCACCTACGCGGAAGCGCTGGAGATGCAGAAAGTACAGCACGAAACGGGCAAAGTGCTGAATATCGGGGTCGTGAACCGGTTCAACAAAAGCGTGAACATGATCAAAAACCTGATCGAAAGCGGCGAGCTTGGCGAACTGTACCATATCTATGCAAGCTTCCGCGCTCACCGCTCCATCCCGGGACTTGGCGGCGCGTTTACCACCAAATCAATTGCCGGCGGGGGCGTCCTTATCGATTGGGGCGTCCATTATCTGGACATCGTCATGTACTGCGCCGGAGATCCGCGTCCGTTGACGGTATCCGGCCAGGCCTACTCCAAGCTGGGGCGGGACCTGCCGAATTACGCCTACCTGAACATGTGGGCAGGACCCCCGAATTACGCCGGTACGTATGATGTCGACGACTTTGTCACGGCCATGATCCGCACCGAAGGGCCGGGCATTACGATCAACGGCGCCTGGGCGCAGAACATCGGCACGCCCGAAACCTACATCGATTTTCTGGGCGACAAAGCAGGGATCCGCCTACAATACGGAGGCGACTTCACCATTTATGGGGCCAAGGACGGAGCTTTGCTGGAAACGAAGCCCAAGTATTCATCGAGCGACCATTTCGAAAACGAAATCAACGGCTTTCTCGAATGCATCCAGACCGGCGTAAAGCTGCCGTCCCATATCGATACCGTCATCGTCACCTCCAAGATGATTCAGGCAATCTACGACTCTTCCGAGCAGCGCAGGGAGATCGAGCTGTAATAAGCGACTGAGGGGGATTGCTGCTTGAAAACGATCGGTTTTATCGATTATTACCTCGATGAATGGCATGCCGAGCATTATCCGAAGTGGATTGAACAGGCATCGGGCGGCACCATGGAGGTGGCCTATGCCTATGGAATGGCTGATTCGCCTTCCGGGCGCACCAACGTACAGTGGAGTGAAGACAAAGGGGTCGAGCTGCTTCCTTCGATTGCCGAGGTCGTGGATCGAAGCGATTACATCATTGTCCTTTCGCCCGACCATCCGCAATACCACGAGCCGCTCGCCCAGCTTCCGCTTCAATCCGGCAAGCCTACCTATATTGACAAAACCTTTGCCCCGGACCGCCAGACCGCTCGGCGCCTGTTCAACCTAGCTGAGCAGCACGGGACGCCGCTGTTCTCCAGCTCGGCGCTTCGTTTCGCCGCGGAGTACGCCGGGGCCGAGCGCGCCCGCATCGAAAACATCATCAGCTTCGGGCCGGGGCGATACGACAACTATTCGATCCACCAGATCGAACCGATCGTCTCGCTGCTGGGCCCCGGCGTCCGCCGGATGATGTATACCGGAACGCCTAACGCCCCATCGTGGCTGATCGGATTCAGCGGGGGCCGCCAGGCCGAGATCCATCATCTCGGCGGGGAATGTCCCTTTTCGCTGACGGTCAGCTATACATCCGGTGAGACGAACATGCTGAAAGCGGACTCCGATTATTTCGGGCTGTTCGCTGAAGCGCTCGTCCGCTTCTTCGAAACCGGCGTTCCGCCTGTCGATCCGGCCGAGACGGTAGCAGTCATCACGATCATCGAACAGGGCTTCAAGGCGAAGGAAACTCCCTATCAATGGGTAGAGCTCCCTTCGGAATAGATCCCCGAACAACAAACAAAACGGTGGCAAAGCCTCAGGGAAATGCTAGGACCCTCCCCTGTCGGTCATGCCACCGTTTTTTACGGAATCCCAGGCTACGCCCAGTTCTCCTCGTACATGTCCTCTTTAAAGCCGACCGTCACCTTGCTGCCGTCGGTTACGATCGGACGTTTGATCAACCGGCCGTTACTGGACAGCAGCTTGATCTGCTCTTCCCGGCTCATGGCCGGCAGCTTGTCCTTCAGACCCAGCTCCTTGTACGCCTCTCCGCTGGTATTAAAAAACTTCTTCAAATCCAGCCCGCTCTTCTCGACCAAGCGGGACAGCTCGTCCGGAGCCGGCGGCTCCTCCCATAAATGCTGGAGCTCCAGCTCGTGGCCGTGCGCTTCCAGCCATTTAACCGCACTGCGGCACGTACCGCATTTGGGATAATGGTATACTTTCAATTTGCTCATCGTTACTCACTCTTTTCATTGATCAAGTTCATGTTGCTTCGCCTCGGCAATCAGACGGGTCATGTCGGGCGGCAGCGGTGCCTGAAAGGTCATCCGCTCCCGGGTGACGGGATGCTGGAAGGATAACTCCCAAGCGTGGAGCGCCTGCCGCGAAATGCTGTGATCCAGCAGCACCACGGTCCGCTCGGATGGGGTTAATCCCTGCGGCAGAACGGTCTCCGGTGCCCCCTCTTCCTCAGGCGGAAGTACCTGGTAAACCGGATGCCGATACAGCTTATCGCCGATCAGCGGGCAGCCGATGCTGGTCATATGGACGCGGATCTGGTGGGTTCTGCCCGTTTCCAGCTTCAGCTGAACGAGCGAAGAAGACGAGCCGTACGCCTCAACAACCTTATACCGCGTCAGCGACGGATACCCGTCAGGCGTGACGATACGCCGATGCGGCTCCTCCGGGTCGCGGTCGATCGGTCCGTCCACCTCCCCTTCTTCCGGAGACGGAACGCCATGAACGAGGGCCAGGTACCTTTTGTCCACCTCGTTTGCGATCATTTGCTCTGAAATATGCTGGTGGACATACGGATTTTTGGCGATAGCGATGACGCCCGACGTTTCCTGGTCCAGCCGGTGCACGGCTCGGAAGCGGAACGCCTCGCCCTTGTCCCGCCAATAGTGAACCACGCCGTTCGCCAAGGTTCCCGTATAGTGTCCGTGCGTCGGATGCACGATGATGCCGGCTTCCTTGTTCACGATCAGCAGGTGCTCATCCTCGTACAAAATGCGAAAAGGAATGGGCTCTGGCAGAATATCATCCGAAATTTCTTTCTCCATCCGGATTTCCACCACATCCCCATCCCTGACCGGAACGCTGATGTACACTCTTTGGCCATTCACGGTAATCCCCTGTTCCGTCAGCTTCAGGCGGGACTGCAGCTTGCGGGATACGTGGAGTCTCTTCTGCAGAATCGTCTTCAGCAGCCACCCGTCTTCCGAAGGCGGGACGGTATATGAAATCGGGGGATAGTATTCGCTCATTTTTTTCGTCCGAATACCTTTTTGCTGCGCACGTATTCGATATCCGCCACGCCGCTGCGGGCGTTGGCCGTCCGGGCCACAACGAAGAAGTAGTCCGACAGACGGTTCAAATACCTGCGTACGTCGGGATTAATTTCTTTCTCCCGCCCCAGCGTCACGACTCTGCGCTCTGCGCGGCGGCAGACCGTGCGGCATACGTGCAGCGTGGATGCCAGCAGGGTGCCCCCAGGCAAAATAAAGCGCTCCAGCTCCGGCGTCTCCTCCATGTAAGCATCCATCCACTGCTCGAGCCGCGTCACTTTGTCGGGACCGACCTTGTATTTGCTCTCGCTCAGCTTCACAAATGCCAGATCGGAGCCGCAGTCAAACAGCTCATGCTGAATCTCGATCATATTTTCTTTCAGGTCCTGCAATGACTCCGCTTCCATCAGGCTGATCGCCTGGCCCACAAAGCAGTTCAGCTCGTCAATCGTGCCGTAGGCCTCGACCTGCAGGTCGTCCTTCAGAACGCGCCCGCCAATGACGGACGTTTCGCCTTCATCGCCTGTGCGTGTGTAGATTCTCACGGGCTTCTTCTCCCCTTTATCGCGTATTATCATACATCAAAGGAATCGCGGAAGCCGCGTCCCCTGTGCTGGCTTCTTTACTCCGTCAATGCCTTGAGCGCCTTTACCGCATTGTCGACCGACTTGGCCGAGATCGGGATCGTGGCGTACAGCTTTTCCGGAACGTACTTCTGGTCTTTGAAAAACTTCATTTCGCGGACAGGAATGCCGTATAGGTGCTCGGTCGTATCCGTCGTGCCGTCTTCTTTTTCCTCGTTGCTCGCGAACACGCCGTCCGGATATTTTTTCGGGTCAAAATACGAATCGAGCACGGTATGGCCGCCCATTTTGGCGTAATTCTTCATATCGTCCTCCGGCAGAAAAATGATGTCATGCCCGCCGGCAGCATATTCAACCATCAGCTTCTCCGGGTTATAAATCGGACTTGCCGATACTTTGACCTTCAGGTCGGGCCCCATCACTTCCTGAAGCTTGTCCTGCACCTTCTCATACACCTGAGACGGATCGGATTGATTGTCAATCATAAAGACCGATAACGCGTTTTTATCTCCCTTGCCGCAGCCCGTCAGCAATAAAACGGCAAAGACAACCAGCAGCGCCAGCTTCCCGTATACCTTCAACTCCTGCTCCCCCTTTTCTCCGATAGGTTCAATATATCACAACCTGATGAGAGAAAAAAAGAAGACCCCGTTCCGGGGTCTTCCGCCTGCCGATTAAGACTTCTTCTTCGGGCAGCTTTTCATATATTCGTTTATTTTCAAATCCAGCAAACTGCTGATTTCGATTACGATTTCCGATGTAAAAGACTGTTCCTGCATAAAGATCTGTTCCATTTTTTTGCGGAGCATCATGATTTCGTCTTCCAAGGATAAAGTTTTCGTCTGATCTGTCGTTTTGGTTGACCATTTTACATTATTGCTGCCTTCAGCTGCGTAATGTCCGCGGAATGCAGGCAAATCGTATTCAGCGCAAAACAAGGTCATCCCTCCTTGGCAAGTCAATTTTTGCTCCCAAAATAGAATTATAACATACAAATAAATAAATAAAAGTGAAATTTATGTTAAATTCTACTAGAAACAGGGAATTATTGTTCAGCTGGTTTTCAGTTTGTGGACAAATTCTCCAATACGCTCCAGAGCCTCAGTCAGCTGGGCGACGGAGGTGGCGTACGAGCAGCGGAGAAAGCCTTCTCCCCCTTGTCCGAATGCCGTTCCAGGCACTGCGGCAACCTTTGCTTCCATCAGCAGGCGCTGGGCAAACTCATCCGAGGACAGCCCGGTCTCAGCGATGCTAGGGAAGGCATAAAAGGCACCTTGCGGCTCATGACACGGCAGTCCGATATCGACGAAGCCCTGCACGATCAAACGGCGCCGCTGGTTGTAGGACTCGATCATCCGGTCCTTCTCTTCCAGCCCGTTGGTCAGCGCCTCCAGCGCAGCCACCTGCCCCATCACCGGTGCACACATCACTGTGTACTGGTGAATCTTCAGCATGGCGGCGATCAGGTCGGGATGGGCACAAGCATAGCCCATACGCCAGCCGGTCATGGCGAACGCCTTGGAAAAGCCGCTGACCAGAACCGTCCGGTCCATCATGCCCGGAATCGAGGCGAAGCTGACATGCTTCTGCGTGTACGTTAGTTCGGCATAGATCTCGTCGGAAATGACGATCAAATCATGCTTCTCCACCACTTTGGCGATCGGCAGCCAGTCCTCATACGTCATGATGGCGCCGGTCGGATTGCTCGGGTAGCATAAAATCAGCACCTTGGACTTCGGCGTGATTTTGGCCTCAAGCGCCTCTGCCGTCAGCTTGAAGTCGTTCTCTGCGAACGTCTCGATGCCAACCGGAACCCCGCCGCCGATCGAGGTGATAGGGGAGTAGGATACGTAGCAGGGCTCGGGGATGAGAATCTCGTCCCCAGGCACGATCAGCGCACGCAGCGCCAGATCAATCGCCTCGCTGCCGCCGACCGTCACTAGAATTTGGTTGGACGGCTGATAGGAGACCTGAAAGCTGTCATACAAATACTGGGCGATAGCTTCCCGGAGCTCGATCATCCCGGCATTGGAGGTGTAGGCCGTGCGCCCCCGCTCAAGGGAATACACACAGGCTTCTCTCACATGCCATGGAGTCGTGAAGTCCGGTTCCCCTACGCCCAGCGTAATAATGTCTTTGCTTCCTTCGGCCAGGTCAAAAAATCGGCGGATTCCGGATGGCGGAATATCGCGGACCAAAGGAGCCAAATACGATTGCATCGATTTCGAATTCTGCTGTTTCTTCGTTTCTTCATTCACGATCATGACACATCTTCCTTTACGGTGAGATCATGAGACGGTTATCTTCTTCACGGTCATCAAAAATAATTCCGTCCTGCTTATATTTCTTCAAAATGAAATTTGTCTTCGTCGACAATACCGAATCAATCGGCGACAGCTTCTCGGAAACGAAGTTGGCCACTTCCCGCAGGTTGCGCCCTTCCACTTCCACAAGAAGGTCGTAGGCTCCCGACATGAGATACACGGATTTGACCTGCGGATACAAATAGATCCGCTCCGCGATCCCTTCAAAGCCCCGCCCGCGCTCGGGCGTAATCTGCACTTCGATCAAGGCGGTTACCGTCTCGTCTTCAATCTTGCTCCAGTTCACGACCGCCGCATATTTTACGATGACATGGTCTTGTTCCAGCTCCGCGATCGCTTCCTTGACCGCTTCCTCTTCAACACCGATGAGTGTTGCCAGCAGGGCCGGGGACCGTCTCGCGTCTTCGTTCAACAGGTCGAGGACCTTCAGTTTCAAATCCGTCAGTTGTTTCATACAGCATCCTCCAGCGCTTGTTCCACGGGCCTTCTTCACTATTACGACAAAGGACCCGGGTTCGAGATTAATACTAATATTACATGAAATTATCATGCATGCAAAGCAAAACCGTCTCCCCGGCGTGGGCCGAAATGGAGACGGCAAAATGGGTCCATGCTTCATAGAAGCAGGATTTTGGGTACTTATTGTTATCCGCTTGGTGACGCCACACATGAGAACTAAACGGCGCCTTCACCTCCGGCAAATTACATGTAATACGGGTTTTGGGAGCTTTGCTGCTGCTGGTACGGATTGGATGCCTGGGCATATTGGCCCATGCTGCTTGTTTTTTGCTGCACGAACTGACGGTTCTTTTGCTGTAAATTTCGCGCATCCTGAATCGACTTGTCCACATCTTGGCGAAGCGCCTTGGATGACGTGGAGTACATATTCAGCTGCCTCATCAGATTGTACAAATCTCCCTGCATGCGGAGCGTATCGTTCGTCAGCTGCGTAAACATCTGCCGCACGGTCGGACAGGAGGATTCCGTCGTTGCCGTGGTGTATTCGCGGACCGTTCTTTTCAGATCGGCCAGGATTGTGTACAAGAGGTCCTCGTCCTGCATGAACTGCGAGTTATTGGAAGTTTGATAATACATTGCGCAAATGCCTCCTAAGCTATCATTGTTGGGGACTCGTCGGTGCCAGCGGCTGGTGCTGCTGAATGGCCTGTACGAGCAAATCGATATGGTGGTCCATCGACCGGATGTATTGCTGGCACACCTGCTGAATCGTCGGGTTCTGCGTAGCAGCGGCCGTTGCCGCACACTGCTTGATCAGCAGATCCTCATTGGAAATCGAATCGACGATATATTCCAGCTCCTTGCCGGTAATCGCCTGCATTTGATTGGACTGCATCGGTATTCCTCCTCTGGATATCTCTAACTCCATCCGTATTATGTCCCGGGAAAGCTTTTCTATGTATTGTCAGGCATGGCCTCTTCCACTCAGCTATAAATTGTGCATGCGGAGCAAATACTTTGAATACTACCGATAAGGGGCGAAACAAACATATGATTCTGAATAAAGGGAACTTGGCATGGCCGTCTACATTGAAGCCGGCACCCGCTTATCCGGAGCTTGCGGAGGATCTCACCTGCGACGTACTGATCATTGGCGGCGGGATGGGTGGAGCCCTTCTCGCCCACAAGCTGTCCGGGACCAATCTTCAGGTGGTTCTGCTCGAGAAGGGACGGATCGCTGAAGGAAGCTCTTCAGCCAACACCGGACTGCTTCAAAGCTCCAACGATAAATCGCTGACCTCCATTATCCATACGTTTGGCGAACAGACCGGCATCACCTTTTACCAAATGTGCAGGGACGCGATGCGTAAGCTCAAGGAAGCAGCCGGCGGGCTCAAGCTGGAACCCGAGCTAATTCCGCGCAGCAGCCTATATTATGCCAGCAGCGTCGAGGACATGCCTTACCTGAAAGAGGAATATGAAACCCTTCGCGAGCACGGTTTTGAACCGACTTATTGGAATTCATCCGATATCGCGTCACGCTTTCCCTTCTCCAAACCCGCGGCGTTGTATATGACCGGCGATGCCGAAGTCAACCCGTTCCGGTTCGTTCATGGCCTCGTTCAATACGCGGCGGATCATGGGGTACGGGTGTACGAAAACAGCCCGGTCATTCATTTGGAATATGAAGAAGACGGCGTGGTTTGTTATACACGCACCGGCCGGATCTTCGCCCGTAAAGTCGTCCATGCGAGCGGCTATGAAACACAGGAAGAGAAACCGGACCGCAATGCGCTGCTTCAGACGACCTATGCGATCGTCACGAGCCCTGTACCCGATTTTACCGGATGGCACGAGCGCTGCCTGATCTGGGAGACGGCCCGGCCGTATCTCTACATGCGGACCACCGTGGACAACCGCATCGTGGCAGGGGGCCTGGACGAGCACCCGGTCGCTCCGGAGGAGAGGGAAGGCCGGATCCGGCATAAAAGCGAAATGCTGCTGAACGAGATTAAAGCCCTTTTTCCCCGTTACGCCGGCATCCAAGCCGACTATGCATGGGCTTCCCTGTTCGGGCTCACCCACGACGGACTGCCCATGATCGGTCCACATTCCCGGTTTCCTCATAGTTATTTTATAGAAGCCTATGGCGGCAACGGGACCGTCTACTGCATGATTGCGGCGGATCTGCTAAGCGATGTTCTTTGCGGGAAAACGCGCCCCGAGCTGGAAATTTTCTCATTGGAGCGGACCTCCAAACCGTCCCCCAATGCTCAGGTTCCCGGCTCCTGATTGGCGGGTTAACCACGCAGCCAGTCTGGGCTTCCAGAAGTTGGATCTCTTCCCTACAGAAAAATCCCCTGACTCCGAATGAAGGAATCAGGGGATTTGTTGTGTAACGCGATTGTTCAAGTGCGTGCCGATTTCCCCGGCTTAAGCAGCCGTCTCACGCAGATCCAGCTGAGGATCGGTGATGCGCCGAGCACGAGCATCAGCACGGTAATAGTGCTCTGGTCTTTACTGAAGGACAGCACAATGATGAATATCATCGTACCGAGAAGGCGGCCGACCATCAGACTGAGCTCACGTAGAACGACCAGCTCGACCCGCTTTTCCACGTTTTCGTCGCTGGTCCCCATCAAGTCGAAGCCGGATGAGACCATCGGCAGGATGTACAGCGGCATAAAGATAGCCGTACCTATGCCGAGCAACAGCAGGGTGAAATAATTGACCTTCCAGATAAGCGGCACCATGACCACCCACAGCAGCAGGGCGCCCACCAGCATGCCCGCGCTCCGGTAGGCCGGTTTGAACCATTTGCCCGCCAGCCAGTACGTGGCCAGGGAGACTGCGGACGTAATGAGCGAGAACTGACCCAGCTTCGACTCCTGTTTCGTGGCAACAAACACAAGGAGATTGATCAGAAAGGCGAACACCCCTTCCCGAATCCCCTGCGCCGCTAGACCGGGGGCCATAAGCCGCCAGGGGCTGCCTTTGTCCTTCAGCTGCTTCACAGGCTCGAGCCAGGCATAGGTTCCGCCCTTTTTTCTCTTTTTCAAAAAGAAGCTCAGCACCACGCCGAGCGCATAAATGATCAGGGACGTCGTAAAAATGATCCGATATCCCCGGTCGCCCTTCAGCATGGAAATCAGCAGGCCGGAAAACCAGGGCCCGACAATGCCCGTAATGGAGCCGAGCAGGCCGACCCACCCGTTAAACAGGTCCCGGTTCTCAGGATCGGTGACTTCGAAATACACCACGTTAAAAGCAATCCAGAACAGCCCGATCGCAATCCCAAGCAGTATTCCGAGCGGCCATATATAATAAATTGCCTTTTCCCCAACCCACAGAACCAGCAAATAAAAAAGGCCCGTCAGCCCGATCCCCAGCCTGAGGGCGTTCATTTTGTTATACTCCTTCACCCATTTGCCTGCCAGCCAAAAGGTGAGCCCGACGGCCAGCTGCTGGGCGACGGTAAACCATCCGATCATCGCGTAATCCTGTTTGCTTTTCCATAAATATACGTTGAGAAACGTGCCCGACAAGGCGCCGGATAAAACGATCAGCCCGTTAACGGCAAGCAGCAGTATCGTTTGCCGATTCAGCCGCGCAGATGATTTTGATTTCATAATTACCCCCTTCATATCCGGGTCTACCTCATTAGTAGTTCCCTAAAAGGGGGCAAATCATCGATCGGTTTGCTTTTTTTACGAATTCTTCTTCTCTTGGCTCAAGTGGTCGACCATCCGCAGCCGGTCTTCCTCGGCCAGATTGTATTCGACATGGAAGCATCCCGTGCAAATATACATTTGAACTTGAAAAGGCGGAGTCAATACCGGACCTTGGAGCACGCCGAAAGCCGCGGGCTGAAATGGGTCCCCCACCTGATGCGTGCCGGCAAGCACCATGTAATCCCGGCATTTCGGGCATTCCGGCACTTCCTCCTGCTCATCCAGAATTTGCTCCACTGTCTCCTCGTAGTTCATGAGGTCATGGCTGTCCTCATACTTATCGAGCGTCCGGATCGACGGCGGCAGCTGCTGCATGTCTTCCTCATTCCAAAAAGGAACGGCTTTATCGTCATCCTCAGGGAGCTCCCAATCCGTACCTTCGATTCCCTCATGCTCTTCGTCTACGTCCGCTTCCTCTTCATCCGCACCCAGCTGGATGCTCAGCGTCCGGTAACCTTTCAGCTCATTGTGGCAGTAAGGGCATTCATCCTCGGGGCCCAGTTCCTCGTCCCATACGATTTCCGTCTGGCACCAAGGGCAAACCGTGGTTTCCATATGATCCATCTCCTTAATGTTTCATCAAATATACGACGCCCACAACAAAGAAGGCGACCGCAGCGACGAACAAAATCCTCGCCAAATTTTTCATGTGTTCCTCCTACATTAAACAGGCTCCAATCACATATGAAAGGGACACCGGGATCAGCATAGAGATCAGGCCGACCGCCCGGTTATCCCGTTTAATTTCTTCGTCCACGGAAAACACCGGGGTTAAAAATTCGTACAGCAGGTAGGCGATAAACAGCAGCAGAAAGCCGTAGAAGGCCCACTTCATCATGTCATAGATCGACGTTTTGGACTCGATGCTGTACCTCAGCACATTGCAAAGGCCGAATATTTTGCCTCCGGTAGCCAAAGCGGCGGCAATATTGCCTCGTCCGATTTCATCCCAGCATTTGTACCTCGCCACGATTTCAAAACAGTACAGAAAGACGATCAAGCCCAGAATCGCTACGGAAAAATAACCAATCAGCGTACCGATCGGATAGGCCAACAACAGATCAGCCCCGTTCTTCACTCCCAACATCCCCCTGTTCCCGGCCGAAATTCAGGCTCACACCCATATTATTTAAGCTCAACCACCGTCACGCCGGTTCCGCCTTCGCCGTAATTTCCCAGACGGTAACTTTTAATATGCTTGTGCTTGCGGAGATATTCCGAGATTCCCTGTCTCAAAATTCCCGTGCCTTTCCCGTGAATCAGGTATACTTGGCCGAGGTTGCCCAAAAACGCTTCGTCGATAAAACGGTCGACTTCGATCAGCGCCTCATCCAGATTCGCACCCCGCAGATCCAGCTCGCTGCGGATGTTGTCATCCCGCGTGCGCTTGACCGTAGTCGCATGCCGCTGCACCTGCTTCTCGGCCGGTTTGTTCGCATTCACCAGCTCGAGGTCGTCCAGGCTGACCTTCATCTTCATGATGCCGAGCTGCACCACGGCCTCCTTCGCGCCGGACAGCTCCACGACATGGCCCTTCTGGTTCAGGCTGTAGACCATGACTTCATCGCCGGGCTCGATCTGGCGCGGGGCCTTGGCCTTCGGTTTGGCCGCTCCCTTCTTACGCTGCTGCGGTTCAGCCTCATCCAGCTGGCGGCGGGCGGCGATCAGCTTATGTTCCTTGACCGAAGCCCCTTCCTCTTTGGCCAGCTGCCGCAGATCGGCGATGATCTGCTCCGCTTCGCGGCGGGCTTTGGCAATGACTTCCTTGGCCTCGCCCCGGGCCTTCTCGATCAGCCGGTCGCGCTGCTCCTCGAGCTTCTCGAGTTCCTGCTGATGCCGGCTCCGGAGCTGCTCCATCTCCTGGCGCAGTTTCTCGGCCTTCTCGCGTTCGCTTTCGGCGCCCAGCCGGTTTTCCTCCAGAGAGGCGATCATATGCTCGACGCGCTGATCTTCTTCTTTCACTTCCCCGCGGGCATAATCCAGGATCACATGCGGAAGTCCGAGCCGCTCCGCAATCGCAAACGCGTTGCTTCGTCCGGGAACGCCGACGAGGAGCCGGTAAGTCGGACTCAGCGTGTTGACGTCAAATTCCATGCTGGCGTTGATGACGCCTTTGCGTTCATAGGCATAAGCCTTGAGTTCGCTGTAGTGGGTAGTAGCCACCATCCGGCAGCCCAGGCTGTGAATATGCTCCAGAATGGAAATGGCCAGCGCCGAGCCTTCGGCCGGATCGGTTCCGGCCCCCACTTCGTCAAGCAGCACCAGGCTCTTCGGCGTCATATGGTTCAAAATACGGATAATATTGGTCATATGGCTTGAGAACGTACTCAAGCTCTGTTCGATGCTCTGCTCGTCCCCGATATCGGCGTAAATGGCGTCGAACACGCAGAGCTGGCTTCCTTCCTCCGCGGGAACAAACAGGCCGGACATCGCCATCAGGCTCAGCAATCCGATCGTCTTCAGCGTGACGGTCTTACCGCCGGTATTCGGCCCGGTCACGATAATGGAAGTATACGAGTTGCCCAATTCCACGTCGATCGGCACAACCTTCTCCATGTCGATCAGCGGATGCCGTCCTTTCTTCAGCTTCAAGTATCCACGGTCGTTCATTCTCGGCTGGCTGGCCTTCATGACATGCGCCAGACGCCCCTTGGCAAAAATAAAGTCGAGCTGTCCCAGCAGATCGATATCGAGCAGAAGAAGATCCGCTTGTTCACCGACGAGCGCCGTCAGCTTTTGCAAAATAATTTCAATTTCGCGTTCTTCCTTCATCCGGGTTTCGCGCAGCTTGTTGTTCATCGCCACGATCGATTCCGGCTCAATAAAGAGCGTCGCCCCCGAACCGGACTGATCATGCACGATTCCGCCGAAATACGAACGGTATTCCGCTTTAACCGGAATGACAAACCGGTCCCCCCGGATCGTAATAAGCTGGTCCTGCAGCATTTTGGCCACGCTGGAGGAACGGATCATCGAATCGAGCTTCTCCCGGATCCGCACCTCGCCGGATCTCAGCTCCCGCCGAACCTGGGCTAGCCCCGGACTGGCAGAATCAAGCACTTCGGCGCTTTCGTCGATGCATGCTTTAATAGCATCTTCCAGCGGCTTCTGCTCGGATAAATTTTCACTGATCCCCTCCAGCAGGGGAATCGGCTCGTCTTCGTGAACATTCGCGATGAACCGCTTGATCCGTCTCGAACCGTTCACGGTGTTGCCGATGGCCAGCAGCTCATGCGGGCTTAAGGTGCCGCCGATTCTGGCGCGCTTCAGCGGAGCGGCGATGTCCGTGATGCCGCCGAAGGACGGATTTCCCTTCAGCCGGTCCACGGTATACGCTTCGTCGGTTGCCTGAAGCAAACGCTTTACCGATTCCAGATCGGTATCGGGCTTCAACGATTCGGCCGCTTCCCTCCCCATCGAGGTTTGGGTATAGGCAGCGCATTTATCTAAAATCTTGCGGTATTCGAGCGTATGCAAAATCTTGTCGTCCAACAGTATTCACTACTCCTCTCGTGCAATGCCTTTATTATATACGAAATGTTTGCCGCTTCGCCATTTGCAGCGCTAAATCATTCCATACATAACATGGCGAAAATTGAATACAATAAGGTTTGCATAACACAGTAACCATGTGTAAAGGAGGCCAGTTGCATGCATTTTCTGGGTCATGTCGTTCGCTTTATCGTGTCTGCCATCGTCCTGCTGATCGTAGGCTGGATCGTTCCCCAGTTTTCCGTCGGAGGGTTCTGGAGCGCTCTGCTGCTCGCTTTGGTTATCGCACTGCTGGGGTGGATTATTGAAGGAATCTTCGGCAAAAGGGTTACTCCCTTTGGACGCGGGATCGTCGGTTTCATCGTCAGTGCCCTCGTCATATACATCGCCCAATTTATTGTCAGCGGCGTTGAAGTTACCATCCTTGGCGCCATTCTCGCCGCCCTCGTCATCGGTATTATCGACCTGTTTATCCCGGTGTCCGCATTTAATGCCGGAAGGGACAAGCGGTAAACCGTTTCCCGAATGAAAACCCCTGCCTAAGGACAGGGGTCTTTCCTTTTTTATCCGGCATAATCGGCTGCGTCTTCACCCGCGGTTACCACTTTATTTTTTCCCGTCCGTTTGGCCTGGTACAGCGCCATGTCTGCTTTTCGAAATAATGATTCCTTGTCATCCCCCTGCTGAAAATTGCAAAGTCCGATGCTCACCGTAACCGGCTTCACCGTATGCGGCAGCTCGGTTCTGGCGATCCGTTCACGCAGCTGCTCAGCCATGCGTTCTGCTTCTTCCAATGTCTTATCCGCCATAATAATGGCAAATTCTTCTCCGCCATAGCGGGCGGCAAAATCATTCGGCGTCATCGTCGACATCACCTTCGAAGCAACCTCTTTCAGCACGATATCGCCCACCCGATGCCCGTAATTATCGTTGACCTTTTTAAAATTATCGATATCGATAATTGCCAGCTGCAGCGGAAGCTGATACTTCTCGCATTGCTCCAGCAAAGCCTCCAGGTATTCGTGAAACGCCTTGTGATTGTATAGCCCGGTCAGTGCATCGATTTTGAGCAGCTTGTCCGATATCGTTCTTTCCACCAGGAGCTGCTGCTCCGACTTCATGACCGATTCCAGATGGCGCATAAATTCCTTGACCCGGACCAAAATCGTATGACCAATCATGATGCTGACAATAAACACGCTTTGGATTTGGATGAATTCCTGAATGGGTTTCTGATAAAGGGAGCGTTCGGTGAGATAGATGAGACAGTAAAGGAGGATCGTTAACGAGCCAAAGCCATATAGAAGTTTGCGGTCAAAATAAACGACGGAAATCAGAACGGGCAGAAGGAGCGCCATCTGTGCCCCGTCCACGATCGGCTGAATGATGAAATAGAACAGGTAGGAGAGCAAAAATCCGCAGCCGACCACAACCTGCTTCCGGTATTTAGGTTCGAATCGCAGCCAGGTCTGTGCCGCCAGCATGAGCAGCAGGATGCAGCCGTCCGGGATGCCCAGACGCAGCCAGTCCTCCGGCCCGTCCCCGGCGGTCACGGAAGGAATGCAGCCCAGCAGCAGCAGAACCACCTCTGCCGCGAAAAACATCAGCGTCACAATCCAATAGGCGTTCAATATTTTGCGATGCCATAAATCTTCCAAAATCAACCCCGTGCGATTCATTGGAATGTCATTCCCCTAATCTTCTAAACAAGAATATTTGCGGGTTTCGTACATCGTCAATGCTCATTATATCTTAAATCCAAGATAAGCACTATCTTTTTTCCAGCTGATCCTTTTCCTGGGCGCGGCAAAATCAGCGGGTGCTGCGTTCACCAATTTTTCAAATGAGCCTCGCCCAGACATATCCAATTTAAGGTATGATAAGGCATGGAACCAATTAAAATGATGAAGGTATACATAAAGGAGGATCACAAGTGAAGAAGACCCTGGCTGTCGTCCTTTCCTGCGTGCTGCTTCTGGTGCTGGCTGCTTGCGGACAATCCAAGAGCGGCGATTCCGCATCGGGCAGCGGAGTCACCGAAACCGGTGTAGCCCCGAGCGAGGAATTGGTGATCAAGGCGACAAACTATGCATTCGATCAAAAAGAATATCATCTCAAAAAGGGCGTACCTGTCAAAATTACGCTTGAAAACGATGAGGGAAACCACGGCGTTCTCATTCCGGGTCTCGAGCTTCAGCTTGACGGTAAAAACAAGTCCGCGGTCGTCACGCCGGAAAAAGCCGGCACGTTCGAAATGGCGTGCTCAGTGTTCTGCGGAGCGGGACATTCCGGCATGATTGCCAAAGTCATTGTGGAATAAAAGTTAGGCAGACTTGAACCCAAAAGTTAAAATCCCCTCGAAGTATGCTTCAGGATGATGCATGATCCGTCCTGCCGCTTACTCCGAGGGGATTTTCATTTAAGTGTGAAATGTGGGTGGTCTATAGAGGTCAGCTCTGATCCTGTTCTATCAGCTCGATCCACTCGTTATATTCGGTCTGCAGCTTGGAATACTCGTCCTTGAGCAAGCGGTACTCTTCCTCCAGCTTGCCGGTCTTCTCCAGCTGAATTTCATGCTCTGCCTGCAGCAGGCGGTATTGATGCGTCACCAGCTCAAAGCTTTCGCCCACCTGGCGAAGCTCATCCGCGACCGACTCCTTCTCGCTCTGGATCCGGGTAAGCTGCTGCTCACCGGCAGCGATCTGCTGCTGCCAAGCCTCAAGCTCCTCTTGCAGCTCCAGCTCCCGGCTGCCCCACGCTTCCTGCTGGTCCATCATATCCTTCAGCTTATCCTGATAAGACTGCATGGATTGCTCGGCACTGCGCAGCAGTCCGCGCAGCTCGGTCTCCCGGTCGGCCGCTTCATCCAGCTGCAGCGATGCTTCCTCCAGCTTCTTCACCGCGGCCTCTTTCTCCTCCAGCAGAAGCAGGTATTCGATTTCGGTATCCTCCTGGCGGCTCTGCGCCTCCTTCACCTGGCGCTGCAGCTCCTCATACTGCCGCTGCAAGCCCTGATACTGCTGGTTCAAGCTGTTGTACTGTTCGCGCTGGGCTTCGGTTTGGCTCCGCAGCTGTTCATTTTGCTCCTGAGCTGCCCGGTTCACCCGCTGCAGCTCTTCGTACTGAACCTGAACGTCCTTGGCTTGAAGCTCCAGCTCTTCAAACCGTGCTTCAGCTTGCTCCTGCTGCTGGCGCAATGTGCCGCTGTCGCGGGCATATTCCTCGGACTGCAGCCGCAGGCGCCCGATCATTTCCCGGCTGTCCTCCAGCTGCTGCTCCAAATCCGCCAGCTGCTCTGCTCTGGCGTCATGCGCCTGCTGCAGTTCCTGATACAGCTCCTGGTGGTCATCATATTCCATCCGAAGCTCGTGATACTGCTCCTGCCGTTCTTCCAGCCGGAGCTGCAGCGCATGATACTCCTCTTGATGACCTTCGCTCTGCTGCTGCAAGGTTAAATATTGCTCTTCGAGATCTTCCAGCGCCCGGCGGGCCGTCCGATGCTCCGCCTGCTGTTCCTCGAGCTGCTCCTGAACCTCCAGGTACTGATTCTCGAGGTCTTCCAGCGCCTGGCGGGTCGTTTGGTGCTCCTGCCGCTGCTCTTCCAGCTGCCGCTGTACCGCTCGATACTGCTCTTCGCGCTCCTTCAGCGCCTGGGCGGCCGTCTGCTGCTGCTCACGCTGCTCTTCCAGTTCCTGCTGCAGCAATGCGTACTGCTCCTCGCGCTCCTTCAGCACCTGGGCGGCTGTCTGCTGCTGCTCACGCTGCTCTTCCAGCTCCTGCTGCAGCAATGCGTACTGCTCCTCGCGCTCCTTCAGCGCCTGGGCGGCCGTCTGCTGCTGCTTCCGCTGCTCTTCCAGTTCCTGCTGCAGCGCTGCATTCTGCTCCTCGCGCTCCTTCAGCACCCGAGCGGCTGTCTGCTGCTGCTCACGCTGCTCTTCCAGCTCCTGCTGCAGCGCCGCATACTGCTCCTGCTGCTCTTCGAGCAGAAGCTGGGCGAGCTCGTACTGCTCCTCATGCTCAGCTACCTGCTTCCGCAGCTCGCCGCAGTGCTGCTCGTATTCGCCTGAACGGCTCTGCAGCTCGGTATACCTTGCCTGCTGCTCGTCCCACTGCTCCTTCAGGCCGGCATAACGTTTCCGTTCCTCTTCCGCCTGAAGCTCCAGCTCCGCTTGTACTTCCCGTCTTCTCTCCAGCTCCTGCTGCAGGTTTTGTACGTTCTCCTGCTGCTCCTCCGATTGGATTTCGAGCTCGAGATACATTTCCTGCTGTTCCTCCAATTGAAGCCGAAGGTCCTTGAGCTGCTGCGCATATTGGCTCGACTGCCGCTCCAGGCCTGCAATCTGCTCCTCTTTGGCCTCGATCTGCCGGCCGTAATCCTGCAGATCCTGCTCCCGCCCTTGCAGCGCCTGCTTCAGCGATTCCAGCTCTTGCTCCTTCGCGGCCAGCATCTCCTGCTGGGCTTCCAGCTGCTTCTCCAAACGCTGAAGTTCCTCTCCCTGTTCCGAGGAAGAACGCTCCTGCGCCTGCAGCTTCTGCACCTGGGCTACGAGCTGCTGCTGTTTATCTGCCAGCTCCTGAGCAAGCTGCTGCAGCCGTTCCTCTTTCGCGGCCAGCTCCTGCCGGAGCACTTCCCGCTGCTGCTCAGCTTCCTCGCGGAGCTTACTCTCGCCGTCCGCCTGCTCTTTCAGCACGCTCAGCTCGTCATGCAGCGAAGCCATGCCCGTCTCCAGCGTCTCGTTCTGCTCGCCGGCTTCCAGCACCTGCAGCTCCAATTCGCCGATCTCTTCCTTCTGCTTCTCGATCGTGCCTTGAAGGGTTTCGGCTTCGGCCGTCAGCTGGGCGATTTCGCCGGTCATTTTCTTGGAAGCCTCGCTGTAATCCTCAAGCAGCTTCTGCATGCGGCGGTGTTCCTCTTCCGAAGCGGCCGCCTCGTCCTTCAGCTTGCTGATCTGTCCGTTCAGCGCTTCCTCCTGCTCGGTCAAAGCCTGCACCTGCGCCTTGGCCTCCTCCTCGCGCACCAGCACGACTTGATGCTGCTGCCGCAGTCTGGAATAGGCCTCCTTGGCGTTCTTCAGCTCCTGCTCCATGTTCTGCAGCTTCTCCTGAAGCTCGCCGCTGCTGCCGCGAAGCTCGGTCAGCTGCTCCTGCAGCTCCTGAATAAAGGCTGCATGCTTCTCTTCGAGCTCCTTGACGGCTCCCTGATGCTTCTGCTCCAGCTCGGTGATCTTTGCGCGGTTGTTCTCCTCCGCCTCTTTCAACGCTCCGACCCGCTTCTGTTCGGCGGATTGCAGCGCTGCCGCATGCTTCCGTTCCAGCTCCAGCACGGCAGCTTTGTGCCGTTCCTCCACAGCCTGCTTGTCCTTCTGCATTTGCTCAGCGGCCTGTTTCTCCTTGCGGAGCAAAGATTCCTTCTGTTCCGTCTCCCGCTTCAGCGAAGCGCGTAGCTGATCCAGCTCCTTCGTCAAAGAATTCCGGGTCTGCTCGAGCCGCGCCGTAAGCTCGGACTTGGACTGCTCCAGCTCTTTCGCAAGCGCAGCCTTCTCCTGCTCCAACCGCTTTTGCAGCTCTTCCTTCTCCTTCTTGATCTGCTGCGCTTCTTCCTTCTGCTTGTTGACTTCCGCCAGCTGCTCGTCCCGCTGGGACTGCAGCCTGGTGAGCTGCGAGCTCAGCTCGCTGCGCTCGCCAGTCAGCATCTTCACTTCGTTGCGGAGATCCTGCATCTGCACGGCTTCCTCAGCCATATGAACCGCGGCCAGAACGGCAATCCTAGGGGTGTCCAGCCGGGAATTGCTTTTGGAAATGGCATTCATCCGTTCATCGACATAACTAGCAATCTTTCGCATATAATCGGCACTGCTGCCGACCAGTTTATAAGAAGTCCCGTAGATTTCCACGGAGACGCGTGTACGATCAGGTGTAGTCACAGTTGTGCCCTCCTTCATATGTGTGTTGACTCTAAGATGTCTTGTTCTCTCCAATAAAAAAATCACATCGAATCTCTGTGTCTAAGGATTCGATGTGATTGGATTCAATTCCTGCTATTTTCTTAATTCCGCTTGAAACTTTTGCTCAAGGGCGCTGACGACTCCGGCATGCGCCGCGGTGACTTCCTCATCCGTCAGCGTGCGCTCATTGTGGCGGTAGACGAGCGAAATCGCGACGCTCTTCTTGCCTTCGCCGAGCTTGCTTCCGGTAAACACATCGAATACCTGTACGTTCTGCAGGAGCTCGCCCGCGGCTTCGCGGATCGTCTCAAGCAGGGAGCCCGCTTCCACAGCGCTGTCCACCACGACTGCAATATCCCGCTCCGAAGCCGGGAAGCGCGGAAGCTCCTGATATCGGATATCGAAATCGGCGTGATCGTACAGCGGCTGCAGCAGAATTTCGGCAACGTACACATCGCCGAGTCCGCGCTCCTGCTGCAATTCGGGATGCACCTGACCGAGCGTTCCGATCAGCACCTGCTCTCCGCCGCCATTGATCAGGTAGACGGAAGCTGAACGTCCGGGATGATATCCGGCCGGCTGGTTCGCCACGTACCGGATCGCCCCCTCCAGACCCAAATCCCCGAACAGCGTCTCCAGGGCACCCTTCAGGTCGAAGAAATCGACTTTCTCCGGCGCATGGTTCCACTGTTTCTGCCCGCGGCTGCCGCACAGCAGCAAGGACAGCACGTTCAGCTCTTTTGGCTGAACCGTCAGCGTCTCCTCCTGCGAGAAGAACACGTTGCCCACTTCGAACAGCGCCAGATCGTACTGCTTCCGGTTCGCGTTGTGCACCGCGATATCGAGCAGCTGCGGCAGAATGCTCGTACGCAGCACGCTGCGCTCCTCGCTCATCGGCATCGACAACTTCACCGGCACGCTTCCTTCCGTCAAGGCCGGGAACAGCGCGGCCAGCTCCGGATGGGTGAAGGAATAGCTGATCACTTCCTGCCATCCGCCATGGGTGAACAGTCTGCGGATTTCGCGGCGGATCGCCTGAGGCTTCGTATAGCCCCCCGGCGTTGTAGGCCCTTCGATCGCCGTCGTCGGGATATTGTCGTATCCGTACAGGCGGGCGATTTCTTCGATCAGGTCGACGTCTTTCGTTATGTCTCCGCGGCGCGTCGGCACCTGCACTTCCAAGATGCCCTGGGCGGTATCCGCAGCGTGGAAATGCAGACGGCCAAAAATCGTCTTCACTTCCAGCATCGACAGCTCCGTTCCAAGGAACCGGTTCAGCTTGTCGAAGGACAGAACAATCACCTTTTCTTCCGCCTGCGCGGCACCGGCTTCGACGATGCCCTTATGAACCGTTCCTGCGCAATAACGGGCGATCAGCGACGCAGCCCGGTTCAGCGCCGGAATGACCGCACCCGGATCGACTTCCTTCTCGAAGCGCTGGCTCGCTTCGGAGCGCAGTCCGAGCTGGCGGGAAGTCTTGCGGATGGTGCCTCCGTCAAACTTGGCGGATTCGAGCAAAATGTTCACGGTGCTGTCCGTAACCTCGGAATCCAATCCGCCCATGACGCCGGCTAATCCAACCGGCTTCACGCCGTCGGTAATGAGCAGCATATGCGGCTCCAGCTTGCGTTCCTGGCCGTCCAGCGTCACGAGCGTCTCACCTTCACGGGCCAGGCGGACGTCAACGGCCCCGCCTGTCAGGCGGTCCGCATCGAATGCATGCAGCGGCTGACCGTATTCAAGCATGACATAGTTGGTGATGTCCACGATGTTGTTGATCGGACGGACGCCAGCAGCCATGAGGCGGTTCTGCATCCACTGCGGCGACGGCGCGATCTTTACGCCCGTAATATAACGCGCGGTGTAATGGCTGCAGTGCTCAGGCGAGCTGATTTTGACCGAGATATGGCTGCTTGCCGCGTCAGCGACCTCAACCAGTTCCCTTTCCGGATCAGGCAGCTTAACGTCACGGCCCAAAATGGCCGCCACTTCGTAAGCCGCTCCGCGCATACTGAGGCAGTCGGAACGGTTCGGCGTCAGGTCAAAATCGAGTACCTTGTCGTCCAGGCCGAGCACGGAGGTGATCGGCGTTCCGATCTCCGCGTTCTCCTCCAGGACGAGAATGCCTTCCTGCTGCTCCTTCGGCAGAAGCTTGTCGTTCATGCCCAGCTCTTTGGCGGAGCAGATCATGCCTTGAGAAGCGACGCCGCGCAGCTTGGCTTTTTTGATCTCCAGCCCGCCGGGCAGCAGAGCGCCAACCAGGGCAACGGGTACTTTTTGTCCGGCATCCACGTTTTTCGCGCCGCAGACGATCTGCAGGTCTTCGCCCTGTCCCGCGTCAACGACGCAGACGTTCAGCTTATCCGCATCGGGATGCTTCTCCTTGCTTTTTACAAAACCCACGACGACTTTCGAAATGCCGTGATTGCGGTGCTCAACCTCGTCGATCTCGATGCCCGCGCGCGTAATCTGCTCGGCCAGCTCTTCGGCCGTTACATTTTCCAGTGATACATAATCGGATAACCATTCAGTTGATACTTTCACTTACGTTCCCTTCCTTCTTCCCGTATTCGCTAACCTTACGCTTACATGCGGGCAAACTGCTTCAAGAATGCCACATCGCCGCCATAAAAATGACGGATATCGTCGATTCCGTACTTCAGCATCGCAATCCGGTCCGGCCCCATGCCAAACGCGAAGCCGCTGTGCACTTCCGGATCATAGCCGCCCTTGCGCAGCACTTCCGGATGCACCATGCCGCAGCCCAGAATTTCCAGCCATCCCGTATGCTTGCACACCCGGCATCCGCTGCCGCCGCATCTGGCACAGGTTACGTCGACCTCCGCGCTCGGCTCTGTGAACGGGAAGAAGCTTGGACGAAGGCGGATCTGCGTGTTCGGTCCAAACATTTCGCGGACGAATTGCAGCAGCGTGCCTTTCAAATCGCTCATACGGATGTTTTCGCCGATCACCAGGCCTTCAATTTGGTAGAACTGGAACGAGTGCGTCGCGTCGTCGTCGTCTCTGCGGTATACTTTGCCCGGGCAGATGATCTTCACCGGCACCTTGCCCTGCATGCTCTCCATCGTCCGGATCTGCACCGGCGACGTCTGCGTTCTCATCAAGAGCTCCTCGGTAATGTAGAACGTATCCTGCATGTCGCGGGCCGGGTGGTTCTTCGGCAGGTTCAGCGCTTCAAAGTTATAATAGTCAGTCTCCACTTCCGGTCCTTCCGCAATGTGGTAGCCCATACCGATGAAAATCTCCTCGATTTCCTGGATGACTTTGTTGAGCGGATGGGTGCCGCCTTGGGTCATTTTACGGCCGGGGAGCGTAACGTCAACCTTCTCCGCCTGCAGGCGCTGCTCGGTTTCGGCCTTTTGGAAAGCCTGCTGCTTGGACTCGATCAGTCCTTCGATCGCTCCGCGCACATCATTGGCCACCTGGCCGATCAGCGGACGTTCCTCCGCGCTAAGCGCGCCCATGCCCCGCAAAATCTCGGTCAGCGCCCCTTTTTTTCCCAGATACTTCACGCGCAAATCGTTCAGCGTCTGTACGTCAGCCACGTCATTCAGCTGCGCGATCGCTTCCTGCCGCAATGCTTCCAGCTTTTCTTTCATGAACTTCCTGCCTCCTTCTTGAAATCGCCAATACATTTTTGACCAACAACGCCCCGCAAAGCAGGGCTTTTGCCCCGGGTGACTGCTCAGGTACTTGGCGGGGATCCTCAGAAAAAATTCCCAAGAAATACAAAAAGGCCTTTTCTCCCGAAAAGGGACGAAAAGACCGTGGTACCACCCTTGTTAGACAAGCGAAAAGCCGTTTGATACGCACACGCGCACCTCTGGCAAGCTTGATCTCACTCTTACTCGATGTAACGGATCGAAAACCGTTATCCCCTACGCGGAATCCTGTCAGCAAACATGCTGGCGCGTGGATTCGTTCAAGGAACTGCTCCGGAGGGAATTTCAGCAGCCTGTTTCTGTAGAGACGCTCTCAATCTCCGGCGTCCCCTCCCTGTAAAGAGGCACTGCTTACTTATCTCCATCAACGCATTTATCTTGACACATAAATTGGATTGCAATGGCTGATCCATACGGGTCATTCATTCACCGGGATCAGTCCGTTGACTATAGTCAATAATTATAGGCAAAAAAAGCTGTATTGACAAGTCCGAATCGCCTAAATCAATAGGCGTTCCCCTTCTCAGCATGCCCATTTTTGGCGGAACCAGACTTCATTCCTCAAATTAGAGCTGTTCCAGCTCGCTCCGGAGCCTGCGGATATTCGTAATCCGTGCCGCAGCCTCCTCGTCGCTCCCGCCGTCTTCGTTCAGCAGCCGGGTCAGCTCCCATTCCAGTGCCAGCCGGGCGTTTTCCCGGTCAGTATCCTCCTTCAACGCTCCGTTATGCCTGGCCAGCTGCTCCTCCTCTTCTTGAACCGTGCCCTCAAACAGATGCGGTTCTTCCGTATGGGAGACGGTCAGCAGCCGGTCCGCGAGCTTGCGGATCAGCATCCGGTCATGGGACACGACGACCAGAGCACCCGGATATGCGGATAACGCCTCCTCGATCACTTCCCGCGTCGAGATGTCCAAATAGTTCGTCGGCTCATCCAGCACGAGCAGATTGGCCCCGGAGAAATACAGCTGCACGAAAGCCGCACGGCATTTCTCCCCCATGCTTAAATCCCCGATTCGCTTGAACACGTCCTCCCGCTTGAACAAGAAGCAGCCCAGAAGCGTCCGCGCATGCGTCTCGGTCATCGAAGGCAGGCGGAGCAGGCTGTCCAGCAGCGTCTCCTCTTCGTTCAGCACCTCCAGCTCCTGCGAGAAGTAACCAATCTTCAGGGCCGGATGCTGCCATACCGTTCCTTCGCTTGGCACAAGCTCGCCCATAATCAGCTTGAGCAGGGTTGATTTGCCCGCCCCGTTCGGGCCCCGCACGGCCAGCCGGTCGCCGCGGGAGAGGATCAGGCTGAACTTGTCGAACAGCCTCTTCGTCCCGTAGCCGAAGGACAGCTGCTCTAGCCGCACCAGCACACGGGCGGAGAACCCGCCCTCGCCCAGCTGCAGGTTGACCTTCGGTCCGCTTTTCGGCTTCTCCACGCTTTCACTCTCGAGCCGCTCCAGCTCTTTTTGTTTGGCGTGATACCTGGAGATGTTTTTCTTGGCTTTAGCTTTGTAGTACGGCAGCGCCGCCTTCGTTTCCGTATTTTTATCCGCCGATTTCTCGGCCTGGTGGAACCATTCCTGGTATTTGCGGATCGATTCCTCCAACGCTTCCCGGGCCTGCTTCTGCTTCTTATAGAGCGCCTCCTGCTCCCGAAGTTCGCGGTCCTTTTCCCGCCGGTAATCGGAGTATCCGCCCTTATATTTTTTCAGTCCGCTCTCGGTCAGTTCGCAGACTCCTGTCACCACCCGGTCCAAAAAGGTCCGGTCATGGGAAACGACAATGACGGTGCCTTCGTAGTGACGGAGCCAATCCTCCAGCCAGTTCATGCTCTCCTCGTCCAGATGGTTGGTCGGTTCGTCAAGGAGCAGCACCTCCGGCCTTTTGACCAGCAGTGCCGCCAGCCTGACCCTGGTTTTCTGGCCGCCGCTCAGATCGGCAAAAGGGACCTGCCACAGCTCGGGACCGATGTGGAGCATGGTCAAATGCTTCTCCAGCCCCGTCTCCCAGTCAAAACCGCCGCTGAGCTCATACTGCTCGAGCCGCTGGCCGTATTCCTCCAGGAGCTCAGGACCGACTTCGCCCGTCGCCATTCCCTGCTCCAGTTCCTTCAGCCGGCGCTTGATCTGCCACAGCTCACCGCTTTCGCGCCCCGCCGCATCCAGTGCGGTCAGATGCATCAACTCTTCCGACGTCTGCGTCATGTATCCCCACTGCTCCAGCGGGACCCCGCGTTCCACGGTGCCCCGGTCCGGCTCCAGCTGCCCGGTCAGAATCTGCAGCAGCGTCGTCTTCCCCGCGCCATTGACGCCGAACAGCGCCAACCTCTCGCCTTCATAGATTTCCAGGTCTATATTTTCAAAAACGGACTTCCCTTTAAATTCTTTGGCTATATGTTTCGTTTTTACGATATTCAACATTAAGCATCACCCTTTAAAACATAAATTTGAATTTCCGTCGTTTCAGACAAACCAGCCGTTTCAGTCCAGCCCCGGCCTCTGATCCATTTCACGAATCAAAAAAGCCGCAGGCAGCATCGCCTACGGCAGGAAATTCGTTATCATTGTCTATGTCAAAAAAGGGTTTACCCGTTCGAAATATCGCCCCGAACATGATGATCCGGGCACGATATTACCCCATGAACACGTCAAAAACGCACAAAAAAGCATTATCCGTATCCATCGGTGAGGTATCCAGTCTCTGAAAATAGACATAACGATTCTCTTCCCTGCGGCAGGCGCAGAAACTGCATGGTTTCAACATTAAGTTGGTTTGCAGATTAGAGAGATCAGTCATGTTTATCCATCGGCTGTGTGGTTACCTCGTTTTCTTCAGGATGAAATGCTTGCTGCCATTTTAACAAAATTATCGAAAAAAGAAAAGCCCAAACCTGTTCGTCCGTAGTCATGTACATCTCCGGATGTACATCGGCAGAAAAAAATCACCACACGGTTCGATTACGCGGCCGGTCCTCCTTGGTATGCTGGACTCATCACGAAAAATGAATGAGGTGTTAGCGATGGATCAATACTCAACTTATATTATTATCATTCTGCTTGTCATTTGGCTTACCGCAAGGGAAAGAACCTTCCGCCCTTCCAGCATGTGGATCGTTCCCTTGTTATGGGGAGGAATGGCCCTTTCGTCCATCCCGTGGGCATCGGTAGGTCCGGTTGAAGTCGTGCTGTTCGCCGTGTTTGCCGCTGCCGGTTTGGCAACAGGTATCATCCGGGGTAAAATGGAAAAAATGCGCATGGGAACGGACGGCCAAGTTACCGTGCAGGGGTCCATTGCTAGCATCCTGCTGTTTCTCGCCGTGCTGGTTTTGCGGGTGCTTGCACAGTCCTGGGGGCAGTCACACGCCTTCTACCACATCGCCAATGCGCTGATGTTCATGCCGCTCGGTTCCATCTGCGCACGCCGGTACGTCATTTACCGGAGATATCAGGCGATGATGGGACAACGGGCATAAAGAACTGAAACACCGGCGTCCATGTGCCAGCTAAAGGAGACCTGCTATGGAAACAGGCAACGATGAACGAACAATACTGTCTTCCAATCCGGCCAGAAGGGCGCTGCTGAGTTTGTTAATCGTGTATTCCGCGATTCAGAACGGCATGTACGGTGAGCCCCGTGCGTTCGTTCCCGGCGTGCTGTTGACGTTGGCCGCGCTATGCCTGCAATGGCGTTCCCGGTGGTTTACCCGCCGGGGGCCGGCTCCCGCTTTTGCCGTGTGTGCTTTGCTTGGTATCTCTTCCATTGGGGTCATCCTGGGGCTTGACGGCAGCTTGTATATTATCGTCTTTTTTCTGCTGGGATGGGTGAGCTACCGGCTGCCGGCATCGTACTCGGCCTCATATACCGTTCTAAATATAGCTGCCGCAGCGTGGATCCTGCTGGATCAGCATCAGACTTTGGAAGCAGTGATGACCCAATGCCTGATTCTCGCGGCGGTCTATCTTCTATTTTTGGCCGGCAGGCTACGCAGAACGACCCGAACGATGAAAGAAACGCATCTGCAGGAGCTGACGTCCGCTCATCAGGAGCTGGAGGCGGCTTACCGCAGCCTGCGCCAAGCTCACGAAGAGCTGGAGGAGACTTCCGAGCAGGCTCTGCGCTATGCGGTACTGGAGGAGCGCAGCCGGATCGCAGCCGATATCCATGACAGCATCGGTCACGGCCTGACCTCCGTGATCGTGCAGCTGCAGGCGCTGCCGTATATGATCGAAGCGGCGCCGGACGAAGCCCGCTCGACGCTCAAGCAAGTGACGGATGTGGCCCGTGGATGCCTTCAGGACGTCAGAACGGTCGTTCACGAAATGGGGCTCGTCCGGCCCGGTGAAGGACTGAAGGAGCTCAGGAAGCTGGCGGACGCCTTCAGTGAGCGAAGCGGGATTCCGGTGGCCTTTACCATGGATATCCCCGGCACCATCGCCCCGGAGCAGCTGTACGTCCTTTACCGCATCCTTCAGGAGGCACTGACCAACATGATGCGCCATGCCCAGGCCACCCAAGCTGAGGTCCGGCTTATAGGTAACAAGGAAGGCCTGGTCTTGACCATCCGGGATAACGGCGTGGCGCAAGGTCCAATCCAGCCGGGATTCGGACTGACCGCCATGCGGGAGCGATGTGCAAAAGCCGGCGGACGCCTGACGGTCACCTCCCTCGCTCCCCATGGCCTGGAGATTACCGCAAGCCTGCCGTTTTCCACAGCGACACCCAATAACAGAGGGGAATGAATGCTAATATGGACCCAGAACGTATCCGCACCATCATCGCGGATGACCAGCCCCTGATCCGACACGGCATCGGGTTTATTATTAAGGCGCAGCCGGACATGGAATGGTGCGGGGAGGCGGGTGACGGCCGCGAAGCCGTAAACCTTGCGCTCCGAACGCGGCCGCATATCGCCCTGATGGACGTGCAAATGCCCGGCATGAACGGGATCGAGGCGACACGGGAGCTCCGGCGGCAGGTGCCGGAGTGCAAAGTCATCATCCTCACCACCTTCGATCTCGAGGAATACGTGTACGAAGGCATTCGGGCCGGAGCCGTCGGCTATTTGCTGAAGGATGCGGCGCCGGAGGAGCTGCTCCATTCCATCAGAGCGGCGAGCCGCGGCGAAGCCATCTACCGGACGGGAGCCGCGGCCCGGATGATTTCGGAGGCGCTGCGCCAGACGGAATCGTTCCAAGACCGGCAGGACATGCGGCTGTCCCTGCCGGACCCGCTGACTGACCGTGAGCTGGAAGTGCTGCAGGAAATGGCCTACGGCCTGAAAAACGAAGATATCGCCGCCAAGCTCCACATCAGCGAAAGCACGGTCAAAACCCACGTTCACCGCGTCCTGCAAAAAATCGGGGCCGAGGACCGCACCCAGGCCGTCGTGCTGGCCATACGCAATCAATGGGTGCAGTAAATTGCCCTTACAAAAAAGCAGGCTTTGCCGGGATGTCCCGCAAAGCCTGCTTGTATTGGAGTGGAACCGTATTTTAGCCGCGATACCTTGTCTTTACTCTGCTTCCTCCAGAATCAGGACGCCGCGTCCCGGTACCTCGGCCACCCCGTCCACGGTTACGCCGCTGAGAAGATCCCGGCGTTTGACGTCCCCCGTGCGGACTGTCGCACTCTCCGCGTTATGGTTCAGCACGAACAGGAACGAACGTCCTTCTTTCACGCGGCGGGCAACCTCTACGCCGGCCGGAAGCTCCGGCACCAGCGGCTGAACGCCTTTCTCGGCGCAGACGGCCCCGAGAAAACCTTCCATGAAGTCGCTGTCCGCGCTGGTCGCCACATAGTACGCTTTACCTTCGCCAAAGCGGTTCACTGTGAGCGCAGGCATGCCTTTGTAGAAGTCCGAGCCATACTCGGCCAGCACTTCCGCGCCTTCGGCATGGATGAGATCAAACAGCATCTCGCATTTATAGCTGCCCGTGAGCTTGCCGTACGGCTGCTTCATGACGATTTCATTGTACTGTCCGAGCGGCAGTGCGTCGATTTCCTCCGCCCAGATGCCGAGCAGCTTGCGAAGTTCGCCCGGATATCCGCCGAGGGTCACGAGATCGGTCTCGTTCACGATGCCGCTGAAGAACGTCGTAATAAACGTGCCGCCGGCAGCGGTGAAAGCCTCCAACTTCTCGGCAAAGCCCGGCTTGACCATATACATGACCGGCGCGATCACGATGTCGTATTTGCTGAAGTCGGCTTGGGCGCTGATCATGTCCGCCTCGATGCCCTGCTTGAAGAGGGCGTCGTAAAACTTATGCACCTCGCGCACATAATTCAGCTCAACGGTCGGACCGCTCGAGAGCTCCATGGCCCACCGGTTTTCCCAGTCGTACACGATGCCAACCTTAGCTTCCGTCACAGCATCCAGCAGCGTGTCTCCAAGACGGCCCAGCTCCTCACCGAGCTGCGCCACCTCACGGAATACCCGCGTATTCTCATGACCGGAATGCTCAATGACAGCACCGTGGAACTTCTCGCAGGCGCCCTTGGAGCGCCGCATTTGGAAGAACATCACCGTATCCGCGCCGCGGGCAACGGCCTGATAGCTCCACAGTCGCATCACGCCGGGACGCTTGAGTGAGTTGTATGCCTGCCAGTTCTGCTGGCTCGGCGTCTGCTCCATCAGCATGAACGGCGCCCCGTGCTTCAGGCCGCGCATCAAGTCATGCGTCATGGCGGTTTCACTGACCGGCGTCGTCAGAGACGGATAGTTATCCCACGAGACGATATCCATATGCTTCGCCCAGTCGAAGTAGTTGAGCAGCGGGAACAAACCCATCAGGTTGGTCGTGATCGGCACGTCCTTCGAATGCTCGCGGATCGCTTCCGCCTCGATGTTGTAGCATTCCAGCAGACTATCGGACATAAACCGGCGGTAATCCAGGGAAATGCCCTGGAACGCGCTGACGTTGCCTTCCCCCTCTTCGCTCAGCCCGTCCGGAAGCACGATTTCGTCCCAGTCATAAAAAGTGTGGCCCCAGAAGCGGGTGTTCCATGCTTCGTTGACGGCATCAAGGGTGCCGTAACGCTTTTGCAGCCAAACGCGGAATTCGGCGGCACAGTTGTCGCAGTAACAGAAACCGCCGTATTCATTGGATACGTGCCAAAGCAGCAGCGCCGGATGATCCTTGTAGCGCTCGGCGAGCTTGCCCGCCATCAAGCGGGAGTATTTTCGGTAAGTCGGGCTGTTCGGGCAGGAGTTATGCCTTCCGCCGAACTTTCTTTTCCGTCCGTAAAAATCGACACGGGTCACATCCGGATGCCTCTTGGCCATCCAGGCCGGATGCGCCCCAGTACTCGTCGCCAGTACGACGCCAACGCCGTCCTTGTGCAGACGGTCCATCGTTTCGTCGAGCCACCCGAAATCGTAAGTGTCCTCGTCAGGCTGGTTTAACGCCCAGGAAAAGACGTTGATCGTCGCCACGTCGATCCCGGCCAGCTTGAACATCCGCTGGTCCTCTTTCCATTCCTCAGGCCCCCACTGTTCAGGGTTATAATCTCCGCCATACCAAATCTTAGGCAGCTTATCGTTAATCACGTACCCACTTCCTTTCTCTTGTTGATTCGTCGATAGCCCGTAACCTTGGCTCGTGACTTAGCCTGTAACTCTTAGCCCGTAACAAATAAAATGTCTTCACCGGCTTCTTGTACCGTAGAAGATTTCCTACGGTTTTTTCGGCTTTCTTCGGTTTTCTTCGGTTTTATTCGGTTATCTCCTGCTTCCTTCGGCTTCCTTAGCTTTCATTTCAGCCTCAGCTTCAACTCACCGATACCTTTTCCTTGTCCCGTGGTGTAATGCGGTATGTTTCGCCTGCTGCCGTAATAAATCCGTCAGCCGGTAGCTCCTGCCCATCTGGTCCTTGCACCCGGTACAGGGAATGGTCCGCGATCCGGCAGGTCCCGCCATGCGTGGAGGTTATTCCTGCTTCCTCGATCGTTCCAGCGCTCCACTTCATGTCCACCACGAAGCCGCCTCGCGCCCGCAGTCCTTTGGCTTCCCCTTCGTTCCAGGCTTCCGGCAGAGCCGGCAGCATCCGGATCTCGCCCTGGTGGCTTTGCAGCAGCGCTTCCGCAACGCCGGCCGCATAACCGAAATTGCCGTCAATCTGAAACGGCGGGTGGTTGCCGAACAGGTTCGGCAGGCTGGAGTCGCTGAGAATCCGCCGGATGGAGCGGTATACGTTCGCCGGCTCCTTAAGCCGCGCGTACAGGTTAAAGATCCAGGCCGCACTCCAGCCCGTGTGCCCGCTTCCCGCCTCAATCCGCTTCTTCAGCGACAAGGAGGCGGCTTGCATCAGCTCCGGCGTATTCTCGTTTACAGCGTCTCCCGGGTACACTCCGTACAGATGGGATACATGGCGGTGCCCCGGCTCATTCTCGCCGAAATCTCGCTCCCATTCCCGCATCCGCCCGTCCGGACCTATGCCGGGATGTGCCAGCCGCTCCCGTTTTGAAGACAGCTCCTGCCGGAAATCCTCATCAATCCCAAGCACTTCAGCTGCATTGATGCAGTGTCCGAACAGCTCGTCAATGAGCGCCATATCCATCGCCGATCCGGCAGCCGTACTGCAAGGCTCTCCCGATTCGGTCAGGAAGACGTTCTCCGGTGAAGTCGAGAGACCCGTCGTCCATCGTCCGTCTGGAAGCTGGACAAGCCAGTCCAAGCAGAACAAGGCGGCTCCTTTCATCAGCGGATACGCCACCTCCTGCAGGTAGGCCGCATCCGGCCGGAACGCATACCGTTCCCACAGATGTCTGGACAGCCACACGCCGCCCATCGGCCAGAACGCCCACATGGCCCGCCCATCCGAAGGCGTCGACATCCGCCACAAATCGGTGTTGTGATGTACCGTCCAGCCTCTTGCACCGTAATGGATCGCCGCGGTCCGGCTGCCGGTGACGCTCAATTCCCGGATCAGGTCGAAGAGCGGCTCATGGCATTCTCCCAGACCGCACACCTCGGCCGGCCAATAGTTCATTTCGGCATTAATGTTCGTCGTATAATTGCTGTTCCAAGGCGGCTGCTTGTGCGGATTCCAAATGCCCTGCAGATTCAGCGCCTGCGTACCCGGACGCGAACCGGCAATCATTAAATAGCGTCCATAATGGAACAGCAGCGTTTCGAGGGCCAGATCGACTCCTCCTTGGCGATACAGCTGCAGGCGCTCGTCCGTCGGCATTTCCGCTTCAGCCTGCGGCAGCTGTGGGCTCAGCCCCACCTGCAGGTCCACCCGGTCAAACAGCGCGCGGTAATCATCCAAATGCCGCTGTTTCAGATGCAGATAATCACTGTCCGCCGCGTCGGCATGTTCCCGGCACAAGCGTACCGGATCGATGCCGGATGCGCCCGGCATGACGTCAAAGCCTGCGAAATCGGTCGCCGCAGCCAGCACAAAGGTGACCGTGCTCGCTTTTTCGATCCGCAGCCGCCCTTCTTCCGTCTGCACCTCTCCGTCGGTCCGCGCCGTCAGCACGGCTGCAAACCGGAGTCCCAGTCCTTCTTCATAGAGAACCGACTGAGGATGATCCCCCAAGTAATTGTCCGCGACATGCGACGGAGCTTGTCCTGTCAGGACCAAAGACGCCGGCTCCGCGCTCACATTGCTAAGATGCGGAGAGGTGAGCCATGCCGTCAACTCCGGCAGCTCCGCCTTCCCGGCCGAACCCCCGCTCTCTGCGGGCTCCGCCCGGAAATGGACGACGATAACCTCATCCGGCCGGCTGACAAAAGCTTCGCGGATGACGCGCACCCCGCCGGTTTGAAAAGAAACCGATGCGACCGCATGCTCCAAATCCAGCTCCCGCACGTAATCGTTAATTTGATCCATGCGGCCAAACGCAAAATGCAAATCGCCGAGCGGCTGATAGGATTCCGTGCGTCGTCCCAGCATCCCGGATTCGATCAGCGCCTCCGCTTCGGCATACCGGCCCTCGGCGACCCATGCCTTGGCCGGCTCCAGATGCCGCAGAGCATTATAATTAACCGTGTCCCGGGGAAATCCGGACCACAGCGTGTCCTCGTTCAATTGAATTTTCTCTTCTTCCGCCCCGCCGAACACCATGCCTCCCAGCCGTCCGTTTCCGATCGGCAGCGCTTCCTCCCATACGGAGGCCGGCTTGCGGTACCACAGCCTTTTATTGACGGTGCGTTTGCTGCTCTGCTCCACGCTTATCTCTCCCTTTATCCGCGATGAACGGTTGTTTCGTCGAGTACCTTGCCGGACCGGCGGCCGAAGCGTGTGCTTTCGTATATCAGGCTGCCTGAAGAAAAACGTCTATCGACGTACCTTCAAAGAAGATAGACCGCTTCTTGAAGAGGTATTTCTTGCGAGATCAGAAAGCAGAAGCTCCGAAGCTTATACTTTCTGATCTCTGAAGAAAAACGTCTATCGACGTACCTTCAAAGGAGACAGACCGCTTCTAGAGGAGGTTTTTCTTGCGAGATCAGGAAGCAATGGCTCTGGAGTCTATACTTTCTGATCTCTTAAGAAATTACGGGAAGCCCGATGTGTTGGATCGGACTTCCCGCCCTATTTGCTTTTCAGCATTTTAATTGAATGATCTGTCAAAACGTTATTGGCAGCACACGCCAAGCCGAACAGAGCCTTCCGGTCCGCAGTCTCGGGTATTCCCCGCTATTTTTACCGCCATATAGGCAAGGTATTGATGATCTAACCTTATTCTAAAGTTCTGAAAGCGATTGCAGTACCCCGAAAATTCGATAAAAAATCATGTCTAAATTAGACATTAAGCAGGGCTTTCCGCATCTCATCCGCGCAAGGGAGGCACCGGCTTCCTAGTTTCGGTAAGGAACCAGCTTGCGGTTCAGCTCGCGGGTTTGACTGTATACTTCCTGGTACAGGCTGAACAAGCCGCTGTACAATTCGGCCCGCTCCGCATTTGGCGCGTACGTTTTGGCCGGGCGGATGAACGCCTTCGCACAGTCCGTCAGCGACGGGAACCAGTCGCAGCCGTATGCAGCCAGCATCGCCGCTCCCATCGCCGGGCCTTGCTCGCTTTCGAGCTTGATGATCGTCGCGTTGAAAATATCCGCCTGCATCTGCAGCCACGTTTCGTTCCGCGCACCGCCGCCAATGGCCACGACCTCATGGATCTCTTTGCCGGATTCGCGTACGATGTCGATCGATTCCCGCAGCGAGAACGTAATGCCTTCAAGCACCGCTCTGGCAAAATGGGAAAGCGTGTGGCCGGAGTCCATGCCGATAAAGCTTCCGCGGATATCCGCGTCCGGATGCGGGGTTCGTTCCCCGGAAATGTACGGTGTGAACAGCAAGCCGCTGCTGCCTGCAGGAATGGACCCGATGCCTTCAAGCAGCTCATCGAAGCTTTTTTCCTTGGCGAACGTTTCCTTGAACCAGGTCAGGCTGTGACCGGCCGCAAGCGTGACGCCCATAACATAGTACGCGTCCTTTTCGCTGTGATTAAAGAAATGCAGCTTGCCGTCGACCTCCAGTTCCTTGCGGCTTTCAAAAGAGAGGACGACGCCTGATGTGCCGATACTGCACATCGTTTGCCCTTCCTGCAAAATGCCCGCACCGATGGCGCCGCAAGCATTGTCCGCTCCGCCCGCGAATACCTTGGTCGACGGCAGCAGGCCGGACGCCTCGGCGATGTCAGGCAGCAGCGTGCCCGTTTGATCGAAGGATTCCACGAGCGGAGGACAGAGCGACAGCGGCAGATCAAATGCTGCGGCAATGTCCTGGCTCCATGTTTTGCCCGAGACATCCAGCAGAAGCGTGCCCGCGGCGTCGGAGTAATCCATCGCATATTCGCCGGTGAGCCGGTATCTCACGTAATCCTTCGGCAGCAGGAACAAGCTGGCTTGGGATAGAACGTCCGGTTCGTTTTCCTGCACCCACAAAATTTTAGGCAGCGTAAAGCCTTCCAGGGCGCGGTTTTTGGCAATACCGAGGAGCTTTGATTCCAGCGTGTTCTCGATCTTGCGGCACTGCGCTGTCGTGCGCGTGTCATTCCATAGAATGGCCGGACGCAGCACCTTGCCTTCCGCATCCACCAGCACGAGGCCGTGCATTTGGCCGGAGAAGCTGAGGCCCTCCACCTGCTGCGGGTCGGCACCCGACTTTTCCAATAGTCTGCGGAGACTGACCAGCGTCTTGTCCACCCAATCCTCCGGATTCTGCTCGCTCCAGCCCGGCTCAGGTCTGCTCAGCGGGTAAGCTTCAGAGTGCTCGTGCACGACTTCTCCCTGGGGATTCACCAGTACCGTCTTGACGGCGCTTGTTCCCAAATCAACACCAATAACGTATTTCATACTTTTTCCTCCTGTATGGATCGAATGGATATCAACGACTAACCAAGGATGTTCCGCATGGAAATCCGGTTCAAAAAAAGGCTGCCCGAAGAAGCTTTCTTCAGGCAACCTTCGTTGCATTTCAAAGAGATTTCATGATCGGTTTTGTAACAGCTGTGCCTGATGCTTGCTTCTACTCAGCCAGGATGTACTGGTTCAACTGAGCTTTCAGCAGCTCTTGGCGGCTGGACTCGTTGCGGCGCGGATTTTCATTGTTCAGCGCATACTCGGCCAGGGAAGCCAGGGTCGCTTTGCCGGATACGACGTCTGCGCCGATACCTTCCTTGAAGCTGGCGTAGCGCTTGTCGATGAAGTCGTCGAACACGCGATCTTCGATCAGCTTAGCGGCTACCTTCAAGCCTTTTGCGTAAGTATCCATACCTGCGATATGCGCCAGGAACAGATCTTCCGGCTCAAACGACTGACGGCGTACTTTGGCGTCGAAGTTAATGCCGCCTTTGCCGAGACCGTCGTTCTTCAGCACTTCATACAGCGTAAGCGTGGAATCGTAAATGTTCAGCGGGAACTCGTCGGTATCCCAACCGAGCAGCATGTCGCCCTGGTTGGCGTCCAGGGATCCGAGCATACCGTTGATACGGGCTACGCGAAGCTCGTGCTCGAACGTGTGTCCGGCCAGCGTTGCATGGTTGGCTTCCAGGTTCAGCTTGAAGTGCTTGTCGAGATCGTATTTTTGCAGGAATGAAATCGTCGTCGCCGCATCAAAGTCGTACTGATGCTTCGTCGGCTCCTTCGGTTTTGGTTCGATCAGGAACTGGGCGTCAAAGCCGATTTCCTTCGCATAATCCACAGCCATGTGGAACAGGCGGGCCATGTTGTCCATTTCAAGCTTGAGGTCCGTATTCAGCAGGGTTTCATACCCTTCGCGTCCGCCCCAGAATACGTAGTTTTCCGCACCGAGCTGTTTGCCGACTTCGAGGCCTTTTTTGACTTGGGCTGCAGCATGGGCATACACGTCCGCGTTGCAAGTAGAACCGGCACCGTGCATGTAGCGTGGGTTTGTGAACATGTTGGCGGTGTTCCACAGCAGCTTCTTGCCAGAGGTCTTCATGCCTTGGCTGATCAGGTCGACGATTGTGTCGATGTTGCTGTAGAACTCACGCAGGCTGCTTCCTTCCGGTGCGATGTCGATATCGTGGAAGCAGAAAAACTGCAGGTTCATTTTGTCCAAAAATTCAAAAGCGGCTTCCACACGGGCTTTGGCCTTGTCCATGCCGTCGTATTTGTCCCAGCTGCGGACAGCGGTCTCTACGCCGAACGGATCGGAACCACCGGCAGTCAGCGTATGCCAGTAAGCCATCGCAAAGCGAAGATGCTCTTCCATCGTTTTGCCTGCTACCACTTCTTGCGGGTTATAAAATTTGAACGCGTACGGATTGGTCGAACGGCTTCCTTCATAAGCGATCTTCCCAACGTTCTCAAAGTATGCCATGTATAATCCTCCTCAAAATTTGCTTGTCGCAAACGTTTACAGGAACATAGTAACACATCGGTTTGACTTTGTATATTGGTTAAACAAAGTTTTTTTGAAAAGGTGATTTCGGGTTGCTTTTTGCCGCGGATGGCTCTAGACTAATTGATTATGTGCTAATGGGATAACTCGAAGGATGTGCGATATACATGAAAGTCACCGGCGACCAGGCTCTGGTCAAAAAAATAAACCGCTCGCTTGTGCTTCACACGATCCGCAAGCATTCCTCCACCCTCTCCAGAGCCCGGGTATCGGAAATGACCGGTCTGAACAAGGCGACCGTCTCCAATTTGGTAGCCGAGCTGTGCGAACAGCAGCTGGTCACCGAGGTCGGGCCGGGCAAGTCCAGCGGTGGGCGTAAGCCGCTGCTGCTGCATTTTAACGCGATGGCCGGCACCGTCATCGGCATTGAGCTGCGGGTGAAGCAGCTGACGGCCGTGCTGTGCGACCTGGGAGGCAACGTACTGGAAGAGCGGGATCATACGCTTGCGCGTCACGATTTGTCTTATGTGCTTGAAGCCATGAAGAAGGTGATCTCCAATCTTATGGAAACGGCTCCGGACACGCCATACGGCACCGTTGGGATCGGGGTGGGTGTGCCCGGCATGGTGGATGAGAACGGGATCGTTTTATTTGCTCCCAACCTCGGCTGGGAAATGGTTCATTTGCGCCAGCTGCTGGAGGAAGCCTTTTCGGTGCCTGTCACCATTGATAACGAAGCGAACGCCGGCGCGCAGGGCGAGCTGAATTTCGGGGCAGCAAAAGATGTGCGCCACCTGCTCTACATCAGTGCGGGCTCCGGTATTGGTTCCGGCATTATCATCGGAGGAGAGCTGTACAAAGGCGCGCGCGGGTACGCCGGCGAGACCGGCCATATGTGCATCGAAGCCGACGGAAGGCCTTGCACCTGTGGAAGCCGGGGCTGCTGGGAGCTCTACGCCTCGGAGAAAACGTACGATACGGCCGGCACTGCCTTGCCGGCCCACAATACGCCGGAGCTGGTGCGCCTGGCTTCCGAGGGAAACGAGGCTGCCCGGAAACAATTCGCCCAGATGGGCAAATATTTGGGCATCGGCGTAACCAACCTCATCAACAGCTTCAATCCCGAGCTCATCGTGATCGGCGGGGCGCTGTCCGAAGCCCGGGATTGGCTGGCCGGACCGATGCAGGCGGTCGTCGCGGAGCGGACGCTGCCTTACCATAAGCAGCAGCTCGAGATCACCTTCTCCCGGCTTGGCAGCCGGGGAACGATGATCGGCGCAGGCTTCGCCGCCGTCATGCATTTTCTCGGCCACGCGCGCGTCACGCTGTAACCGAGGGTATAAAAAAGGGCCGGAGATCCATGGATCTCCGGCCCTTTTCATCTATGGTGCGGGGTAAATGTCCGCATGGACGGTAATCGACATCCTGTTCCAACAGCGAGCCTTTAGCTCGCCCTCAACTAGAAGTTGACGCGCGTCCTGTAGAGGCATGTAAGATGCTAATTTTTATAATATCCAGATTACTCAAAAGCTCGTAAGATGGTGTCATATGGAGGTGGATATGTTGAACAATAAAAACATTAAACTCAGGATTGGCTGGATTATTCCAAACGTTTTTATGTATCTTCTTTTTTTAGGTGTTGGAACCTTTATACTTATTAATGCAGATGGTCTAAGAGATATCAATCGACTTGGCATTTGGGTATTCATGCTGCTTCTTATACTATTTGCGGCATTGTTTGGTTCATATCGAATTTGGACTTGGATAAAGCAAGGAAAAATATAGCATAAAAAAGGGAGCCTGCACGGACGGTACTCAACATCCCGATCCAACAGCGAGCCTTCGGCTCGCCCTCAAGGTAGATGTTGACGCGCGTCCTGATCAGTCCCTTCATAGATGCCTGCACGGACGGTCGAACCCACGCACGTGGGTTCTCTCCCACACAACCGCTCAACAACAAAAAAACGCCTTCCGGCGTTACCCTTTTTGTTTATGGAGCGGGTGATGGGAATACTCAACATCCCGATCCAACAGCGAGCCTTCAGCTCGCCCTCAAGGTAGATGTTGACGCGCGTCCTGATCAGTCCCTTCATAGATGCCTACACGGACGGTCGCACCCACGCGCGTGGGTTCTCTCCCACACAACCGCTCCAAAATAAAAAAACGCCATCGGCGTTGTTTGTTTTAACTAATATGGAGCGGGTGATGGGAATCGAACCCACGCTATCAGCTTGGAAGGCTGAAGTTCTACCATTGAACTACACCCGCATATCACCTGTAAAAGCAAAGCCGCCAAGGCGAATCTCGTACTTTCTCAGGGTGAATGTCTAGTATCGGGATGACACGATTCGAACATGCGACCCCCTGGTCCCAAACCAGGTGCTCTACCAAGCTGAGCTACATCCCGTTGCATTCAAGATATATCATCTTGTGAAGACAAGAAATAATATACCACGGATGCCGCGGGATTGCAATACTTTTTTAATTCAGCAGAAAGGTCCGTTCGAAATCCTCAGGCGAAATCGGCTTGCTGAAATAGTAGCCTTGTCCCTCGTGGCAGCGCTGTTCTTTCAAGAAATGGAGCTGCTCCTCATTCTCTACGCCTTCGGCCGTTACCTTGAGCTGCAGATGATGCGCCATTGATGCGATCGTGGAGACGATCGCCGCATCGTTATGGTCGCTCATCACTTCGTGGACGAAGGAACGGTCGATTTTCAGCCGGTCGATCGGCATGTTTTTCAAGTAATGCAGCGAGCTGTACCCCGTCCCGAAGTCATCGATACTGATGAAGACGCCGAGCTGCTTCAAGCGCCGAAGCTGGTCAAAGGCCGTCTCCTTGTCAAACGTCATGCTTTCCGTAATTTCCAGCTCGACGTACTTTGGATCCAAGCCGATTTCCTCCAGGATGGACCCGATGCGTTCAGCCAGCTGGGGCTGAAGAAACTGGCGCATGGATAGATTAATCGATACGCAGATCGGCTTATACCCCGCCTGCTGCCATTTTTTATTCTGCATGCAAGCCGTGCGGAGAACCCACTCGCCTAGAGGAACGATCAGACCGCTCTCCTCTGCCAGCGGAATGAATTCGGCCGGCGAAACGAATCCCCGTTTCGGATGCCGCCAGCGCAGCAGCGCCTCCATACCGACGATCTCGCTGCTCTCCAAATGAACGAGCGGCTGGTACTCAAGGTAAAACTCTTCCCGCTCGATTGCTTTACGCAGGTCGTTCTCCAAGCGGAGCCGCTCCTTCGCCTTCATCTGCATGGATGGGACAAAGTGACGGACGTCGACTCCATAGTCTTTGGCATGATGAACGGCGGTGTCCGCATGCTGAATCAGCTCCTCGGCCGTGTCTCCGTCCTGCGGAAAGACCGCCATCCCTGCGCAGAGCGTGATATGATAATCATTTTCCTCGATGACGACGGGCTTTTCAAAGAGCTTCAGCAAATAGCGGGTCCGCTCCATCCCCTCTTCCACGCCGGCAAGCGCAGGCAGGATGATGGCGAACTCATCGGCGCCCATACTGAACACTTCCTCCCTGGACCGGGTATTCCGTTTGAGACGGTTGCCGACAAGCTGCAGAATCCGGTCCCCCGCCTGATGCCCAAGAGAATCATTGATATTTTTGAAGCGGTTGACGTTAAAAACGACGACCCCTGTCATTTCATGACCTGCATTTTTGATCTTACTGGAAATCCGCTGAGTCAACCGGCGTTTGTTCGGAAGTCCCGTCAGGTCATCATGGAACGCCAGATAGTTCATCCGCGCCTCCACCCGCTGTTGTTCCCGGAATGGATCCTCGATCGTCAGGCGGTAAACCCCTTTGAGCATCAGATAGTAAGCCACACCTCCGGAAAGGGTGCCAAGCAGGTAATTCCACTGGTATGTATGATTCGCCGTCATCATCAGCCCCTGTCCGAGAGCGGAGTATATCAGCGCCCGGATAATAATAAGCAGCGATGGGGCCCGGTCCTTTCTGCCCCGGTACATAATCGATCCGATGCCAATCAGGCATACCGCAATGATCGCCAGGTCCAAATATTTTTTGAGCCAATTGATACTACCATGGTTCATCAGCAAAGGAAGTTTCTGATGCCACAGGAAAAAGGCAAGCACACCAAATACGATCACGACCGACGTGATCATAAATGCGAAGCGTTTATGGGTAATCGACACCATCGTGTCTTTCAGATTATAAATCGACAGGAGCCCGAGGGCGCACGCCCCCTTGGAGATGATAAGCAGCCACATGGCATCGTCCTGGTTTAATGCATAGCCGAATAGAGGAATTCCGAGCAAGCTGACCGTCTGCAAAAAGTCAAACACAGCCAGAGACAAAAACAGCGCAGCCGTATACAGCCTATGCCGCGACAGTTTGTGCGAAAATAACAGCCATCCTTGGGCGAACACGGCAAAGCTGACAGCTACGCTGCTCCAGCCGGCAAGGACATAAACCGTCTTGAACCAGCCGGCGCCATCATTACTGTATAAAAATGCAGTTTGAACGATCTGAACCGCAACAAAAAACAAGATTCCCACCAAGGCAGTCCTGATTGTTCGTCTTTTCTCTACTCTGGTATGCATGCAGTCCTCTGACCCCCGGGCTTTTTCTGAAATATTTATATATGAATTTCATGCTAAATAATTCCACGTTTATGCCGACATTCCTGCTAACATTAGACAATAATTTTGCATTGGGGCCATCGTTCGACATGAGTCGTTTTGCAAAAAAAATGAATCCTTATCCTCCTTCATCCGTATTGTAGATTATAATACCTAAGGGGTGTGGCATTGTATGATCATTACAACAACCGAAAATGTAGCCAATCATGAAATTATCGAGGTACTCGGCACCACGTTTGGAGTCGTCGTTAGAGCCAGAGGCATCGGCGGGGACATTATGGCTTCCCTCAAGGGCCTTGTCGGCGGCGAGGTGAAGCAGTACACCCAGATGATTGAGGATGCGCGGCGGCAGGCGGTGGACCGGATGGTGCAGAACGCGCATGCCATGGGCGGTGACGCCATCGTGATGATGCGCTTTGACAGCGGGGATATCGGCAATAACATGAGCGAAATTGTTGCCTACGGCACGGTCGTTAGAACCCGTCCTGTTAGCTGATGGGAGGTATGGTCATTATTCTGCTCATATACGCCTTGGAGCTGGTCGCTTTTCTGCTGCTGTTATGGGTAAGCTGGCGCTTCTTCGACAAGAGATACCGCCGCCGGGACGACAGCGGGGGCAGCAGGGACATCATGAACGGATCGTTTACGCCGACTTCGGAAGTATTTATTGACCCGAAAGACGGTCATAAATACCAGGTCTATTATAATCACCGTACCGGTGAACGCGAATATATCAGACTCGATTGAAGCCAAAAAAGGGCTGCCCGATACTTGTGACGGGCAGCCCTTTTTCCAATGAATCAAATGAAGCGGTTTACTTGTGTTTCGGATCAAAGTTGACTTCCGGAGTCGTCAGCTTGTCATAGAAATCCACGTACTTGTCCTTATCCTCCGATGCCCGGAGCGCCATGGCGGAACGTGGATGCTCCCCCAGCGTTCCCGTAACCATGTAAGGAATCAGGTAGCCCCATTCCTCCTTCTCACGAAGCGGAATCATCAGGCGTTCGATCAAATCCAGCACCGGACGAAGGTTGTAATGGGTATTTTTCAGATGAGTGACGAGCAGCTCGGTCGGGCAGTTGCCAGCCGCGCGGCCCATTCCGTATACAGACGCATCCAGCAGCTCTACGCCCAGCTCCGCGGCGGTCAGCGTGTTGGAGAAGGCCAGCTGCATATTGTTATGCGTATGAACGCCAAGGCGCTTGTTCGGCAGGTGCTTCTTGAACTTCTCGACCAAGTACTCCATGTCTTTGTGGTCAAGGCTTCCATAGGAGTCGACGATGTAGACGACATCGACCACGCTCTCCCGGATCATTTCGAAGGCTTCCAGCAGCTCGTTCTCCATGACGTTGGACAAAGCCATAATATTCAGCGTCGTTTCGTAACCACGTTCATGGAACGTCTGCACCAGCTCCAGCGCTTTATCCACGTCCTTGATGTAGCAAGCAACACGGATCAAATCCAGCATGCTCTCTTCGCGGGGCAAAATATCATTCTCATCGACACGGCCGATATCCACGAGGGCGGACAGCTTGGTTTTGCCCTTCTGGGGGATCACTTCACGCAGGAAGGAATCGTCCAAAAAGCGCCAAGGTCCGGCAGATTCGGCGCCCTTCAGCAGTTTGGGTGAATTTTTGTAGCCGATTTCCATATAGTCAACACCGGCCTCATTCAGTCCGGCGTATAAAGTTTGTACAAACTCGACGCTGAAGTCCCAGTTATTAACCAGTCCCCCATCGCGAATCGTGCAATCGACAATTTTACAAGGGTTCGTTTTCATCCAACAAGCTTCTCCTTCCGGCATAAAATTTATTCCTTCATCATACTTGAAGGTGACCAGAAAAGTAAAGGTTAATTGTCCTGACAGTTATGACCGCAAAATGACGGCATACGAAATAAAGCGGCTATCCCGCTCAGGATTCCGCTTTACGTTCATGGTATTATGAGGATGCTGCTTGAGACAAAATCCACTCCAGCAGGGTCCGGACCATCACCCCGGTGCCTCCCTTGGGATTCACACCCCGCTCTTTTTGGGCGTAGGCCGTTCCGGCGATATCGAGATGAACCCACGGCAGCCCTTCGGCAAAGGTTCCGATAAACAGGCCTGCCGTAATCGCAGCCCCCCTGCCTCCGGTGCTGTTACGAATGTCCGCCACGTCGCTCTTGAGCATATCCCAAAATTCCTTGTAAGCAGGAAGCGGCCATACTTTTTCACCGGATCTTTTCGAAGCGAGGATCAGCTCCTGGAGAAAAGTGTCATCGTTCGTTACCGCTCCAGTCGCCACATCCCCTAAAGCCGTCACGACGGCGCCTGTGAGCGTCGCCACATCGATCAGACGGACCGCTCCGAGCTGCCTGGCATAAGTCATGCCATCGGCGAGCACCACTCTGCCTTCCGCATCAGTGTTCAGCACCTCGATCGTCCGCCCGCTGAACGACCGGATCACGTCCCCCGGCTTAAAGGCACCGCCTCCAGGCATGTTCTCAGCACTCGGAATGACAGCCACAACGTTTACCTTCGGCTTCAGCGTTCCAAGTGCGTTCATGACACCCAGCACCGCAGCGGCTCCGGCCATATCGCTGATCATCTCTTCCATGCCGAGCCGCTTCTTCAGAGAGATGCCACCAGTATCGAACGTAATGCCTTTGCCGACAAGCCCTATAACGTCATCCCAGCTGTCCCTTCCTTGATACTTCATCACGATCATCCGCGGAGGTTGAATGCTCCCCCGGCCAACCGAGAGCAATCCACCCATACCGAGCGCCTTTTGCTCTTCGACATCCAGCGTGTGTGATTCCATGCCATGCTTCCGGGCAATCCGCTGCGCATGCTTCGCCAGATCTTCTGGAACCAGCATATTTCCAGGGAGGTTCGTTAAATCCCGCGCCAAACAGGTAGCTTCGGCTGCCGCTTTCCCACGGACAATGCCTTGACGCCATTCTTCAGCTTCCCGGGGATCTGCGTTTCCTTTTCGAAAAAGCACCAGCTCTTTAATTCCAAGGTACGTCGGATGGTTTCGTTTGTACTGCTTGATCCGGTATGCGCCCAGAATGAACCCTTCGGTCAGGGCCTGGGCCGCAGTTATCGTGTTCTGTTCCGCAGTAAATCGCATCATGGTCATCGGCACTTCCCATGCCAGGCTGTGGGCTTGGATTTTGAGCGCGGTTTTAGCCGCCTGGGCGGCAGCAAGCCTGAGTTCTTCGGAGGTCAGCGAACGTTCGCCGATCCCGACTAGAATAACGGCGCGATGGCCGCTTGAATCAGGCACAGGCAGTGCGTGGATTTGATTGAAGGCAGCACCGAACAGGCGGCTGTCCCTGAGCTGCTGCACAATGGGTGCAAGACTGGGAGAAAGTGCGTTATCCTCAAAGTCCTTTTGGGAAACCATAACAACAAGCGCATCCATACTGAGCTGAGTAGCTTCCGTATGATCCTTCCATGTGACCGTAATATCTTGTCCTTCGGAAAACGGATGTCCATTCATCGGCGTCATCTTCCTTTGTCTTCAAGTTTTCGGACGATAGTCATATATATTATTCCACCGTTGTCCAAAGCAACTCCAAAGACAAAATGTTCCTGCTGTGCCGAATCAGGACATTTCAACGATCGGAAGCGAGATCACAAACTCTGTTCCCTTCCCTACTTTGCTGTCCACAGAGATATATCCCCGGTGATTCTTGATGATCCGGTAACTGACGGACAGACCAAGGCCTGTCCCGCTTTCCTTGGTCGTAAAGAAAGGATCAAATAAATGGCTCAGCGTGATATGATCCATACCCTTTCCGTTATCCGAAATACATATATTCACGTTTTTATGGTCCTTGCGCGTGCGGATTTCAATCCTCCCGGTATGCTCATGTCCCTGATCAGCAATCGCATCCATGGCGTTTTTAATGATGTTGAGAATAACCTGCTTAATCTGCTTCACATCGACGGAAATATGAAGGGGCGTAGACTCATCGAGCAAAACAACCTCGCAGCCATTCATCAGCGCTTCGCTCTCCGTAAGGAGAACAACTTCCTTCAGCAAAGACGAAACCGGGATGACGGTCGTTTGCGGTGCAGATGGCTTGGACGAATTCAAAAATTCATAAATAATGTCGTTCGCCCGGTCGATCTCGGTCAATATAATGCGGGCATACTCGTCTTTTCCGAGCTTGGTCAAATGAGGTCTCAGCAGCTGAATGAATCCACGGATGGCCGTGAGCGGGTTGCGGATTTCGTGGGCGATCGATGCTGAAATTTTGCCGAGCATCGCCAGCTTGTCGTTTCGGTAGGCGGTTTGTTCGATCTGCTTGAAATCGGATACATCCTTGACACTAAATAAAAAATCACCGTCCATTTGATCGCCGTAGGTGACCGTAAGAAGCCACTGGCGTCCGGTTTCATCACTTAGCTCATGGTATCTTTTTCGGTGAAAAATGGTTTCGCGGTAAATACGTAATATTTTCTTCTTCTTATACCGGCTTAACTGGGGATGACGCAAAATTTGAAGCAAGGTTAGGCCAGTCAACGACTTACGGGAAATTTCCAACAACCTCGCCATTTGCACATTAATAAAGGTCAAAACGCCCTCACTGTCGAAAAGAATTACCCCACTGTCCAAGTGCTCCAAAATGTTCTCGTACTTGTTCTTCACAAGCTGCGTAGATTGAAACGCCTCCAGGGACTGCAACAACGTCTCTTGGATTTCGCTCACACGATGCCCCCCCTTTATAAGGAAATGACGGAATTGGCAAATCGTTAGCAGGCAGATATTCCATCTTTTGGCCAGTAATAAAGATTAGTTTAATCATAGACAAGCTCGCCGGAAAACTCAACAAGAGATACTGTCGAAAAAAGAAAAAATGGTCCCAGCCTGAAAATGATGGCCGTCAATCGGTGCTCCTTCTTAGCCGAAAGTCCCCGCTTATGCAGAAGTTTCTCCTGTAAAAATAAGGATGTCGTCTCTTGCGAAAGCGAATCTTAAAACAAAAGCATCAGACACAAAAAATTTATTTTTGTACCTGATGCTATGTCGTGACCGGGCGCTCAGCCGGGACGATTTCCGCCGATTCGACGGCAGGCCCGGGTATCCGATGAAATTTTATGATTTATGCTGAAGACGCAGCCGGCGCTGGCTCATGACCGCGAGTCTTTTCTTCAGCTCGCTCTGCCATTTCTCGTCTTGAATTTGCTTGGCGACCGTCAACAAATCAAGGGCCATGTCAATCTGGCTCTGAATGATGTCTTTCGGATCTTCCTTCTCACAGTTGACCACATTTTCAAAAATGGTCTCTTCGTCCTCGATCACATAATCCTGAAAGTCAATTTCTGCCGCCCCGTCACCATGCGCATATTCGGCCAAAATTTCGTATTCATTCTCAACCTTGTAATGAACCTCAACCCGGTGGCACACGGGACAGAACAACAGGGGAACATTATGGACTTGAGTGCGATAATGTTTAAGTGTACCTTTCGTTCCAACCATACTTGCTCCGCAGCAATAACTCATTCCAGTTCACCCTCCTCTGGATTCCACCGTATTTCTTCATAATGTATTCGATTCCAAGCTCGACAATTCCTTTTTTTCAACCCTGACGGGACCCAAGTTTTATCATGTATGCCTGCTCTTTGGTTTTCTATATCGCCCTGTTCAAATCCTGCTAAATAGATGAGTTCATTCTATATTAATGCCAAAACAAGACGTTATGCCGCTCATAGCCATATTTCAACTTCTCCGAGGCATTCTAAACCCAAAACCACAGTTGATGAAAAACCCCCTTGGCCTGCATCAAGCAAGGCAAAGGGGGCTTGTCCGAATATTTAAAAATTAGTTGGTTACCAGATTTTTGTCGCCTGGTTTCCAGTTCATTGCGCACAATCCGCCGGATTGCAGCGCTTGGAGGACGCGAAGGGTTTCTTCAACGCTGCGGCCGATATCGTTGTGATTAACCACTTGATATTTCAGCTCGCCTTCAGGGTTGATGATGAACAGACCGCGAAGAGCAACGCCCTCTTCTTCGATGTACACGCCGTAGTCTTTTGCAACGGATCTCGTGATGTCGGAAGCCAGCGGGAAGTTGATTTTTCCAAGACCGTTCGAGTCGCGCGGTGTGTTGATCCAAGCCTTGTGGCTGTGGATGGAGTCCGTGCTCACACCCAGAATTTCAGCGTCAAGCGCTTTGAACTGCTCGTAAGCATCGCTCAGCGCAGTGATTTCCGTAGGGCATACGAAAGTGAAATCGAGTGGATAGAAGAAAAATACGAGCCATTTACCGCGATAGTCAGTCAGGCTTGCTTTGCTGAAATCCGCGCCGTCACCTGTTACAGTTTCCATCGTAAATTCAGGAGCCGGTTTACCTACTAAACGTTCTGCCATGTCAAAAATTCCTCCTTTAATATAAAGAACAACTGCTCTGTTCTAGATTAAGTATCGTATTGCATCCCAAGTGGAATCTACATTTCAAATGGTATCATTCGACGAAATCAAAGTCAAGATTATATACGTTATTTATTTATAATAATTATAAATAAGATAATATCGTGAACTTTTCAACGAATCTTCAGCAGACGGATGTTAAAAAAGGGGCCGCCGATCACCCGGCAGCACCCTTTCCAAAAAAATCCCTTCATTTATATAGCGCTAAAACGACCTCAATATTATGTTGAAAATTACTTCTTCATCGCAGCCACGATCAGGTCGCCCATCTCCCGTGTGCCGATCGCCTTGCTCTTATCCACAGCGATGTCGCCTGTGCGATGTCCGGCATTCAGCACGTCAGCCACAGCTGCTTCAATCGCGTCTGCCGCATCGCCGTATCCAAACGTGAGGCGGAACATCAGCGCCAGTGACAGAATCGTGGCGATCGGATTCGCCAGGTTCTGACCCGCGATATCCGGTGCGGAGCCGTGAACCGGCTCATACAAGCCGAACGCGCCTTCTCCCATCGAAGCGGACGACAGCATACCGATTGACCCGGTCAGCATGGCCGCTTCGTCGCTCAAAATATCGCCAAACATGTTCTCCGTCACGATGACGTCGAAGCTGGCTGGCCGGCGCAGCAGCTGCATGGCGCAGTTGTCGACAAGCACATGCTCCAGCTCCACATCCGGATAATCCGGAGCGACCCGATTCACCACTTCACGCCACAGGCGGGAAGTTTCGAGCACGTTCGCCTTATCGACGGAAGCGAGCTTCTTGCGGCGCTTCTGGGCGATTTCAAAGGCTTGGCGCACGATCCGTTCCACTTCCGCCACATTGTACACGCAAGTGTCCACCGCTTCTTCGCCATGCTCGCCTTGACGTCTCAGCTTGTCACCGAAGTAAATGCCGCCGGTCAGCTCCCGTACAACCATCAGGTCCGTGCCTTCCAGCACCTCAGGCTTCAGCGTCGAGGCGTCCTTCAAGCAGTCGAACACCACGGCCGGACGCAGGTTGGAGAACAATCCGAGCGCCTTGCGGATACCGAGCAGGCCAGTCTCCGGACGGAGTTCCTTCGGATTGTTGTCCCATTTCGGTCCGCCTACCGCTCCAAGCAGCACCGCGTCTGCATTTTTACATACCGCCAGCGTCTCTTCCGGAAGCGGGGTTCCCTTCTCGTCGATTGCGATTCCCCCGAACAGCGCATGCTCCGTTTCAAACGAATAGCCGAACAGCTCCTCCGTGCGCTTGAGCACTTTCTCCGCTTCTGCGACAACCTCCGGCCCGATGCCGTCCCCTGCGATTACTGCAATCTTTTTAACCTCTGCCATAATTTCAGTCACTCCTTCAGTTACCTGCGTTTTCACTGTCCTAATTCTCTATATACTGTTGTAACACATGAAGGAGAGCATTGACCAAGATATAGAATCTATGACCTTAATAGTATTTTCCTATAAGCTGACCGAATGGATTAAATTATTCTATACCTGCCTTAACAAGGCACATTTCTTTTCCTGATTAATCCGGGTACAATGGTATTGTTTGGACTTATACTCTTCAATCGCAAAGGAGTTGAACGGATTCATGCAGTATACGTATTTGGGAAAATCGGGTTTAAAAGTGAGCCGCTTGTGCCTGGGAACGATGAATTTCGGTCCGGCGACGGACGAGAAGGAAGCGTTCCGCATCATGGACGCGGCGCTTGACGCCGGCGTTCAGTTTTTTGATACCGCTAACATTTACGGCTGGGGCGAAAATTCCGGCTTGACCGAAACCATTATCGGCCGCTGGTTTGCCCAAGGCGGCGGCCGCCGCGAAAAGGTGGTCCTCGCCACCAAGGTTCATGGCGACATGAGCGACCCGGCGGACGGTCCGAACGGAGCGCGCGGCCTGTCCTCGTACAAAATCCGCAGACACCTGGAAGGATCACTCCGGCGCCTGCAGACCGACCATATCGAGCTGTACCAAATGCACCATGTCGACCCGAATGTCACTTGGGACGAGCTGTGGGGCGCTTTTGAAATCGCGGCGAACCAGGGCAAAATCGGCTACGTGGGCTCCAGCAACTTTGCTGCCTGGCAGTTGGCCATCGCCCAAAGCGAAGCGAAGAACCGCCATTTCCTCGGCCTGGTGTCTGAGCAGCATAAATACAGCCTGAACTGCCGCCTTCCGGAGCTGGAAGTGCTGCCGGCTGCGCAAAGCCTCAGCCTCGGCGTGATCCCGTGGAGCCCGCTCGACGGCGGATTGCTCGGACGCAACGCGCTGAAGAAGCTGGAAGGCACGCGCAGCGGCGGAAGCGCGGAGCGCATCGAGAAGCATCGCGCCAAGCTCGAGGCGTTTGCCGAACTGTGCAATGAGCTCGGCGAGCCGCAGGACAACGTCGCGCTTGCCTGGCTGCTGAGCAATCCGGCGGTGACGGCGCCGATTATCGGGCCGCGTACATTGGAGCAGTTCGAAAGCTCCCTCGGCGCGCTCGAAATCAAGCTGGATGAAGCCGTGCTGAAGCGGCTGGACGAAATTTTCCCGGGACCGGGCGGCGCCGCTCCCGAGGCGTATGCCTGGTAAACGGGCATAACGGCTTACATCGCTGCTCCCGAAATGCAAAAGGCGGATCCCCTCTATATCCGGGGATCCGCCTTTTATATTTATGGATGAGTGCCGTATGTTATTTCTTGATCCAATGCATCATTTCACGCAGCTGACCGCCGACAACTTCGATCGGATGGTTAGCTTCGTTACGGCGCGTTGCATTCAGGAATGCACGGTTGGATTGGTTCTCAAGGATAAAGTCGCGGGCGAATTTACCTTGTTGGATGTCGGACAGCACTTCCTTCATCGCTTTCTTCGTTTCTTCCGTTACGATGCGAGGTCCAGTTACATAGTCACCGTACTCAGCCGTATTGGAGATGGAGTCACGCATGTTAGCCATGCCTCCTTCATAGATCAGGTCAACGATCAGCTTCATTTCGTGGAGGCACTCGAAGTAAGCCATTTCCGGAGCGTATCCAGCTTCAACCAGCGTTTCGAATCCGGCTTTGATCAGCGCAGTTACGCCGCCGCAAAGTACGGCTTGCTCACCGAACAAATCGGTTTCGGTTTCTTCGCGGAAGGAGGTTTCGATAACCCCTGCGCGGGTACAGCCGATACCTTTTGCATAGGCCAGTCCGATTTGCTTCGCATTGCCAGTAGCGTCCTGCTCGATGGCGATCAAGCCAGGAACACCGAAGCCTTCGACATACGTACGGCGAACCATGTGACCTGGGGATTTTGGAGCAACCAGGAGCACGTCGGAATCTTTAGGAGCGACGATTTGTCCAAAATGGACGTTGAAGCCGTGGGAGAACATGAGCGCAGCGCCTTTTTTCAGATTAGGCTCGATTTCGTTTTTATACACGGATGCTTGAGTTTCGTCCGGCATCAGGATTTGTACCACGTCCGCTTGGCTTGTTGCTTCGGCAACGGACAGAACTTCGAAACCGTCGTTTTTGGCTTTATCGAAAGATTTGCCTTCGCGAAGACCGATAACGACCTTGACACCGCTGTCACGCAGGTTTTGCGCCTGTGCGTGGCCTTGGCTTCCGTATCCGATAACGGCAACGGTTTTTCCTTTTAAAGCGCTGAGTTCTGCGTCTTGCTCGTAATAAGTTGTAACTGGCATGTGAATAAATCCTCCTTTGTTTTTAAAAAGAACCCTTCATAAAGAGCGGGTGTTTCAAAGGACCCTGCACCCGGTTTGTCCCGCTTTCGGGATACGATCCTCTCAAACCCCCGCTCTTTAGCGGGAATTTAATGAATATGTTGTTGTGTATGATTATGCATTTCCGCGAATCATGGCGGTGACTCCGGTGCGAGACAGCTCCCGGATTCCGTACGGCTTCAAGAGCTCGATCATGGCGTCGATTTTCGAGGAATCCCCGACAACCTGAACCATAATGCTGCCGCTTCCGATGTCGACGACCGAAGCGCGGAACGTTTCCACGACGCCGAGGATTTCCGGACGTTCCGCCGGCTCCGCGCTGACTTTGATCAGCGCCAGCTCCCGCGCTACCATTGGCTTGGAGCTAAGGTTGATAACCTTGATGACATCGATCAATTTGTACAGCTGCTTCTCGATTTGCTCCAGCGTCATGTCGTCACCGATCGTGACGATGACCATGCGGGAGAGCCCCGCTTCTTCCGACTGCCCGACCGTAATGCTCTCAATGTTGAACCCGCGGCGTCCAAACAGTCCGGATACCCGCTGCAGCACGCCCGGCTGGTCATTCACTAGAACGGCAATGGTATGTCTCATGCTCATAATTATGCATCCCCCATCAACATTTGATCAATGGTCGAGCCTTGAGTTACCATCGGATACACGTTCTCACCCTTGCTGACCACAAATTCCACAACGACAGGTCCCGGTGTTTCGAGCGCTTCTTTCCAGGCTGTTCTGGCCTCTTCCTTGTTCGTCGCCCGAAGTCCCTTCACTCCGTAAGCCTCGGCCAGTTTGACGAAATCCGGGCTTCCTTCCAGGTCGATATGGCTGTAACGGTTATCGTAAATCAGTTCCTGCCACTGACGAACCATACCGAGCACCTGGTTGTTGATGATGACGACCTTCACCGGTATGTTATTGATGGCGCAGATGGCAAGCTCCTGAGAGCACATCTGCATGCCGCCGTCACCATTCACCGAAATGACGAGCCTTTCCGGATTGGCCATTTGGGCACCGATAGCGGAAGGAAGTCCAAATCCCATCGTTCCGAGGCCGCCTGAGGTCACCCAGGAGCGCGGCTGATTGAACTTATAGTACTGTGCAGCCCACATTTGATGCTGGCCTACGTCGGTCGTGACGATCGCTTCGCCCTTCGTCGTATCGTTCAGCAGCTCGATAACCCATTGCGGCTTGAGCTCTGTATCCGAATCAGCGTAGCGGAGCGGATGCTCCAGCTTCCACTGCTGAACCTGGGTTCTCCAGGCTTCAGCCTTGCCGGCCCGCTTCACATCGTTGTTCAGCATTTCCAGCACCGTCTTGCAGTCGCCTACGATCGGAATGTCCGTCGGCACGTTTTTGCCGATTTCCGCCGGATCGATGTCGATGTGCACGATTTTCGCTTTCGGGGCAAATCCGTTCAGTTTGCCTGTTACCCGGTCATCGAACCGCGCGCCGATGTTGATCAGCAGGTCCGACTCCTGAATCGCCATGTTGGAGGCGTAAGTTCCGTGCATCCCTGGCATGCCCGTCCAGAGCTCATTTCCGCTCGGGAATGCGCCCAGACCGAGAAGCGTGGTCGTGATCGGAATTTCGGTCCGCTTCACGAATTCGTACAGTGCTTCATGTCCGCCGGAGTAGATCACGCCGCCGCCGGCAATGATCATCGGGCGCTCGCTCTCTTCGATCGCTGCAACCAGCTTGTCGAGCTGAAGCTTGTTAGGCACCAGGCGCGGATTGTATCCGCGAAGGTTAATGCTGTTTCCCGGTTCGAACAGTGTAAGTGCCGCCGATACGTCCTTCGGAATGTCGATCAGCACCGGACCTTTGCGGCCGGTCGAAGCGATGTGGAATGCTTCGTGAATAATTCTCGGCAGATCTTTGACATCTCTGACGAGATAGCTGTGCTTCGTAATCGGCATCGTGATACCGGTAATGTCGGCCTCCTGAAAAGCATCCGTTCCGATCAGGCTCGTTGCGACGTTACCCGTGATAACAACCAGAGGGACGGAATCCATATAAGCGGTGGCAATTCCTGTGACCAGGTTGGTCGCCCCCGGTCCCGATGTTGCTATACACACGCCGACTTTGCCGCTTGCCCGTGCGTAACCGTCTGCTGCATGGATCGCTCCCTGCTCGTGACGAGTCAGCACATGCTTGAAATCCTTAAATCCATACATCGCATCGTAAATGTAAAGCACTGCCCCGCCCGGATACCCGAAAACACACTCGACACCTTCCAGCAGAAGGCTGCGAAGCAGTATTTCCGAGCCGGAAATGACTTCCGGCTTCATCCATTTCTCACGTAATTGTTCTGTAGACCGCACTTCAGGAATTTGCGCGCTCATCAGTCATCCTCCTCTCAAGAATACGTTCATTTTTTTGTGATGGTAAACAAAAAAACCTTCCATCCCTCATCACACAATGTTCTTGTGTGAGGGACGAAAGGTTGTTCTTCCGTGGTACCACCCATATTTGCTCCGCACTTCACAGTGCACAGCCTCAGCAGGTATAGAAAATCAGGAACGGTGCCTCATCATCGATGGCTCATCCGTTTCCATACCTTGAGTCCGTAACGTGGACCTGACGATTCTCCCTAATAGGCTTTAGCGCTTTTCAGGAGAACAGCTCCGAGGTGAGCTCGTATAAAAGGGGTTTTGGCGGAGGTTGCAGCAGATCCTCTCACTCTCTGTTCAAAAGAGCCCTTTAAACTTCGTCCTCTTCATTGCCGATGACTGTATACTCGATAAAATGTTTAGACACATTATATGACCCATCGATTCTATAGTCAATACCCAGATTCGGATAAAAAAATACATGTCCGCTTTTGTCCTCCATTTTTCCGGGAACTTTCGGCACACCGCCCACCCCTATTTTCATATGATGACGTATGTCGCTCATGGATGAATTGGGCAGCAGAACGGAGGACAGACTCTATGATTAGATACCGCAGACCCAAGCAGGACGATGCTGTCATCATGCATTTAATCGAGACCCAGCTTGTCCCGCTGTCCCATATGACCAAAAGCCAATTGGAGCAGGTGCGAAAGGATCTTCCCGGGCGCATGAACCGCGGCGTGACACTTATCGCTTCCCCCTACTACGAAGGGGATCCGGTAGGATTTGTCCACTTTATGCTTCACGGCGATCTGCTCTATATCGATATGTTGGCCGTTGCACCCGAATCACAACGCAAAAGATGGGGAAACCTCTTGATGGCCCATGCGGAAAGATTTGCGTTGTCACGCGGGTGCAAACGGTCGAAAGTCATGGTTGATTCCGGGAATGCGAATGGAATGATATTCTACCAAAAATTGGGATATTTCAACATCAAGTACCACGCCAAAAACCAGTGCCACGAATTGGAAAAGCGGCTTTCCTAGCATCGCGGTGGAAATACCCTACAACCCTTTTAACATGCGTGCCGATTATAACGGTTTACCAGAATCCACCGCCGTAAGGTTTCGGATATCCGGCCGGGCCGAAACCAGGGCCGTATCCAGGGCCGTAGCCGCCATAAGGAACCCCGCCGTATCCCCCGTAAGGGCCGTAGGCGTATGGAGCCGTTCCGATCGCCAGCAGGTCAAACAAGACGAGCGGAATGATCGCTTTGGTGTGAACCTTTTTCCCTTTATCCCGCTGCATAATTAGGCGGTTGCCCGAGATGCGCAGCAATTTTCCGGTCACCAAGCTTCCGTCTTTTTTGGCAGCTACAATATGTTTACCAACAAACTTCTGGGCGTGTTTACGAGTCACAGACTGTTGCATGTAATCCCTCCTCCAATGGTCTTCACATCAATCTATTCGAATGCCCCGCACGGCGCTTGTTCCATAGCCCGGTTCCCGGGAAGATGGGTGAAGCAGGTATCGCGGGTGCCAGCATTGGTAGCATATACACCTGTCCGGAGAAATCCGCTGCTTTCAATGTCATGCCGCCCTGCTTTGCTGGATGCTAATCAAAAAAAAGCTGCACTCCAGTTGAATGGAATGCAGCTTTTTTGCGGTTCGATCGTTATCTTTTTCCCGGATCGTACGGTTCCCCCAGCGCAGCCGGCGCAGACGAGCGTCCCACGGCCGCCACCAGAACGATAACGGTGAGTACGTACGGGAGCATGTAAATAAATTCCTGCGGAATGTCATGCGCCCAATCGAAGAGCTGGAAGTAGTTTCCGATGGCCTGGGAGAAGCCGAAAAAAACAGCTGCTCCGAACGCACCAAGCGGATTCCATTTCCCGAAAATCATCGCAGCGATCGCGATAAAACCTTGGCCTGAAATCGTATTATGCGAAAACGTGCTCGTCGTCGTGAGCGTAACCGTGGCTCCGCCAAGCGCAGCCAATGCACCGCTGATCATGACCCCGATATACCGCATCCGGCGCACTTTGACGCCAACCGTGTCGGCGGCGCTTGGATGCTCTCCGACCGCGCGCAGACGAAGGCCGAAGGAGGTTTTGTACAAGATATACGAAGCGACGATGACGACAATAATAGCCAGATATGTTGTCGGGTAATTGCTGAATATGCCTTCCCCGATAATCGGAATTTTGGAAAGGAGAGGAATCTTCCACTTTTGGAGACTCTCCATCAGCAGTGGAGTTTCTCCCGCACCTTCAAACATCAGCTTGACCATATACAGCGTGCTTCCTGTTGCCAGGAAGTTGATCACGACGCCGCTGATCACCTGATCCGCCTTAAAGGTGATCGAGGCAACGGCATGAATCAGCGAAGCGACTAGCCCGATCACGATCGCAGCGAGCATGCCGATATAGGGGGATGCTGCCCCCATGCCTGCATCTTCCGCGTAATAGGAAGCGACGCCGGCCGCAAACGCACCGAAGGTCATCAAACCCTCAATCCCGATGTTCGTTACACCGGAGCGTTCAGAGAAGATGCCGCCCATGGCAGCAAAGATAAGCGCTGTCGAAAAAACGAGCGTCGTATTCAGCAGCTGGCCAATTGTTGTGATCCAATCCATTTTACAACACCTTCTCTTTCTTGCGCTTCAGATAGAAGGGCTTCAGAACCCAGCGCACAATGCCTTGTGCAGCAATAAAGAATATGATGGATCCGATAACGATCCGGATAATTTCCGGCGGAACGTCCGCACCAAAGCTCATGCCCGCGGAACCGTAAGTCAGCGTACCGAACAAGGCGGCGGACAGCAGAATGCCGAATGGATGGTTCATGCCGATCAGCGCGACCGCGATTCCGTCAAAGCCGACGCCCGGAGACCCCGTGAAGATCGCCTGGTAATGAAATACGCCAAGCACCTGAAAGGCACCGCCCAATCCGGCGAAAATACCGCTGATGAACATGGCTTTCACGATATTGCTCTTCACGTTCATGCCCGCATATTTCGCGGCATCCCCGTTATGTCCTACGGCCCGCAGCTCATACCCCTGCTTGCTCTTCCACATGAACACATAGAAAAACACAGCTGCTAGAATCGCAATGACGGTTCCCCAGTGCATACGCGCATCGCTGAACATGTCGGACAACCAGCCGATCGAAATCGACGCCGTATCCTGGATGTCCTCAGAGCGCTGTTGGCCCTTGAGAAGCAGGAAGTTTCTCACGATATAGTTACTCAAATACAGGCCGGTCCAGTTCAGCATGATCGAAATAATAACTTCGTTCACGCCCCGTTTGGCCTTGAGATAGCCGGTAATTCCCGCCCAGATCCCTCCGGCCAATCCGCCGGCAATGATCGCGACGATGGCATGCAAAACGATCGGCAGCCCGGTCAGCTTGATCCCGACTGCTGTCGCGGCGGTCATACCGACGATGTACTGCCCTTCCGCCCCGATGTTGAACAGGCCTGCCCGAAACGCAAATGCGACAGCAAGACCGGTCATAATTAGCGGCGTAATTTCGCGGATCGTTTCCCCGAAATCGTACAGGTTTCCAAATACGGTGCTGAACAGGGAACTGTACGCCAGAATCGGATCGTACCCCCCGATCAGCATAATGATGGCCCCTACGATGAGTCCAAGCACAATCGATACGAGAGGCGTCAACAGGCTGTTGACGGTAAAAATTTTAAATAATTTATTCATTAGGCCTTACCTCCCGCAACCTTGCTGCCCGCCATCATCAGACCCAGCTCCTGGTCATTCGTGTCCTCCGGCCGCACTTCGCCGACGATCTGTCCTTCGTAAATAACCGCAATCCGGTCGGACACGTTAATGATCTCGTCCAGCTCGAAGGAGATCAGCAGCACGGCTTTCCCCTTGTCCCGCTGAGCAACAAGCTGCTTCTGCACAAACTCTATCGCACCGACGTCAAGTCCCCGCGTCGGCTGCGCTGCGATGAGCAGATCCGGATCTTTATCTATTTCCCGGGCTATAATCGCCTTCTGCTGATTACCGCCGGATAAAGCACGAGCCTTCGTCTCAATGCTCGGCGTTCTGACGTCAAATTGCTCGATCAGGCGTTTCGCCTGGTCGTCAATGGCGCTTTTGTTCAAGAAGCCGCCTTTGTTGTAAGGGGCTTTATAATACGTTTCCAGCACCATATTTTCACTCATGGAAAAATCAAGGACAAGACCGTGTTTATGACGGTCCTCCGGAATATGCGACACTCCGCTTTCCGAAATGAATCGCGGTGGTTTGTTGGTAATATCTTTGCCGTTGATTTCGATCAGGCCGCTGTCAACCTTGCTCAGGCCCGTCAGCGCTTCGATCAGCTCGCTCTGCCCGTTCCCGTCAACGCCGGCGATGCCGAGAATTTCCCCTGCACGCACCTCAAGATCAAGCCCGTTCAGAACGGGAATCCCCTCTTTGTTTTTGGACACCAGATTTTTTACATTAAGCACGGTTTGCTTCGGTACAGACGGCTGCTTGTCCACCTTAAAGGAGACGCTGCGGCCCACCATTTTCTCGGCAAGCTCGTTCGGATTCGTCAGGGACGTCTTCAAGGTGTCGATGACTTTCCCCCGCCGGATGATCGTCACCGTGTCGGAAATTTGCATAATTTCCTTGAGCTTGTGCGTAATTAAAATAATCGATTTACCTTCGGCAACCAGCCGCTTCATAATGCCCATAAGTTCGCCGATCTCCTGCGGTGTGAGCACGGCCGTAGGCTCGTCAAAGATGAGAATGTCAGCGCCGCGGTAAAGCGTCTTCAAGATCTCGACGCGCTGCTGCATCCCGACGGATATGTCATGAATTTTGGCATGCGGATTAACCCTCAAACCATACTGGTCGGAGAGGGCTTTGATCTTGGCAACCGAAGCTCTGTAGTTCAGATGCACCCCGGCAATTTTGGGCTCCATCCCCAGTACGATATTTTCGGTTACCGTAAACGGCTGAACCAATTTAAAATGCTGATGCACCATGCCGATGCCCAGCTCGATCGCTTTATTAGGACTGTCAATGATGACGGGCTTGCCGTTCACTTCGATACTGCCCTCATCAGGCTGGTACAAGCCAAACACGATATTCATCAAGGTCGACTTCCCCGCACCATTCTCACCGAGCAGTGCATGGATTTCGCCCTTGTGCAGCTTCAAGCTGATCGAGTCGTTGGCAACGATGCCGGGAAAGCGTTTGGTAATTTGCTTCAACTCAACGACAGGGGTCGCTGCATCCATGAGATCACCCTTATCACATATTTTGCGGCCTCTGTTTGGGCCATAACGTAAGACAAGGCTAGTCATAATAACCAGCCTTGCCGTTTGGTACACATGAATTATATCAGTTCAAATTATCGTTATGGAATTATTCTTCTGGAACTTTGATCTCGCCGTCGATGATTTTTTGCTTGAACTCATCCACTTTTTTCAGGACATCTGCAGGGACATTTTTGCTCGAAGTGTCGGCCAAACCTACGCCGTTTTCCTTCAGGCCAAGTGTCTCATGACCGCCTTTGAACGTGCCGTCGATAACTTCTCTTGTTACTTTGTCTACAGCTGTCGTTACGCCTTTAACCATAGATGTCAGCGTTACTTCGTCTCCAAATTCCAGGGATTGGTCTTTGTCTACGCCGATAACCCATACTTTTTGGCCTGCTTTGTTGCGGGCAATGGCTTCGTTAAACACGCCTGTACCTGTTGCACCGGAAGCATGGAAAATAATGTCAACGCCGTCGTTGTACATCGTGGCTGCAGCCGCTTTACCTTGGTCAGGCTTGTCAAATGCGCCGGTGTAGTTGATGATCACTTTCGCATCCGGATTCGCTGCGGCAACGCCAGCTTTAAAGCCGGCTTCAAAGCGTTTGATAACCGGAATTTCGGAACCGCCGACAAAACCGATTTTGTTCGTTTTTGTCATGGAGCCTGCTACTACACCCACGAGGAATGCCCCTTCGTTCTCCGCAAACGTAACGGAATGAACGTTAGGCGCATCGACTTCAGCATCGATAATGGCCATTTTGGCATCCGGATTTTGATCGGCTACCGTTTTCATATCAACGCCAAGGTCAAAACCGATCCCCCAAGTGAGGTCGTATTTGCCTTTGACATATTTGTTCAGGTTCGGAACATAATCTTCTTTGGACTTACTTTGCAGATACTGGGCTTCGATCCCTTTGTCCTTCTTCAATGCTTCCAATGCTTCCCAAGCGGATTGGTTAAAAGATTTGTCGTTAACCCCGCCCACGTCAGTCACGAGACCGACCTTCACGCTAGATTTTGCTGCGCCGCCTTCTTCGCTGCCGCCGGACGAGCTGCTCGTATCTTCGTTCTTTTTACCGCAGCCGGCCAGTACAACTGAAAATGCAAGCAGCATAATCAGCGACAATTTGAACATTTTCTTCATTAACTTATAGTCCCCCTAGAATGAATTATATCCTTGCACCTGTCTTCGCCCTTCAGCAATTGATCTATGGTCAATTAATTGCTTGTGAAGGCTTGTTCAAATGTCGGACATTCCACAGAACAGATTATACATTTTACCTACGCCAAAATCCAGCAAATTTACGTCAGAAAATAAAACTTTTTTAGTGAAAAATCAAGGGAAAACGCTTTATTTTGCCATAAATCACACAACCTGTTATTTCCATGGAAGAGTAGCTGTCTATAAGCTCACCTGATGTCGATTCTCGAATGAAAAGATGCGTGAAATTAACATTCATACCCATTCATGAGTGCGGCACCCGGCACCAGCGACTCTAGGTTCTGATTTATGTTAGCAAGCGGGGCTTTTTCTTGTTGGGGATATGATTCTTATATCTAAAGAAACACGTCTATCGGTGTACGTTCTATGAAGCCAGACCGCTTTTAGCGGAGGTCTTTCTTGCGATATAAGGTAGTTTAGTCTCTGATGTATTTTCTTTCTTATATCTTAAAAAAACCGCCGGTTAGGGCGGTTTTAATATGCATTACAAGTATATTACGCGTTGACTTTCTCTTTGGCAACCGATGCGATCGAGTTGAACGCGTTGATGTCGTTAACGGCCAGGTCAGCCAGCATTTTGCGGTTGATGTCCACGCCAGCCAGTTTCAGACCATGCATCAGTTTGTTGTAAGACAGTCCGTTCATGCGGGCTGCAGCGTTGATACGCACGATCCACAATCTGCGGAAGTTCCGTTTCGTCTGACGACGGTCACGGTATGCGTACACGAGGGATTTCATAACCTGCTCGTTAGCTGTTTTAAAAATGCGGTGTTTGGAACCGAAATAACCTTTTGCAAGTTTCAATACTTTTTTATGTCTACGACGAACGACGAATCCGCCTTTTACTCTTGCCATAATATAAACCTCCCAAAAATGTGTGATTAACTATTTCAAGTTCGCCAAGCCTTGTTTCAAGCGTCTTACGTCCCCCGGCGCCATTTCTGGGTTGCCTGCCAATACGCGTTTAGCGCGCTTGGACTTGTGGGAAAGCAAATGGTTTCTGTAAGCTTTGTAGCGAGTCACTTTACCGGAACCGGTAACTTTGAAGCGGCCTTTAAGGCTGCTGTGTGTTTTCATTTTAGGCATTGTACTTCCTCCTCAGGATCATTGGGCTTTTGGAGCCAAAATCATAATCATGCTGCGTCCTTCCAGCTTCGGCTGACGCTCAACGCTGGAGTGCTCGGCAACTTCTTCCCTTACACGCTCCAGAATCTTCTGGCCGATGCTCGCATGCGCGATTTCGCGTCCGCGGAAACGAACAGAGCATTTGACCTTGTCGCCTTCCTTCAGGAACTTGACGACATTGCGGAGCTTAGTCTGGTAGTCGTGCTCATCAATGTTTGCTCGGAACCATACTTCTTTAATATCAACGATTTTCTGATTCTTCCGGGCTTCCTTCTCTTTCTTCTGCTGCTCGTAGCGGAACTTGCCGTAATCCATGATGCGGCACACCGGCGGCTTCGCCTGCGGCGCCACATTCACCAAATCCAGATTCAAATCCGCTGCCATCTGCAGAGCCTCACGAAGGGGCTTGATGCCAATCTGTTCGCCTTCAGCGCCTACCAAGCGAACTTCCTTCGCCCGGATCTCCTCATTGATCATATGTTCCTTACTGATAACCGTCCACCTCCAGATCTAATAGGTATTTCCGTGTGCAGAAGCAAAATAAAAAGGGATGCGGGTATCAGCACCCAGCATCCCTATGATCAACTCTTCATGAAATATCGCATTCACAAATCATTGGATCAGTAACCCGCCAACCTTCGTCGGTCAGGTGAGAAGCTGGAGCTTCTGCTTTGAATCCATTTCGTATTTAAAGCACTCAAATAATTTAACACAGGGCCCGGACAATGTCAACCCGGTTCCATGCGTTTACCCCTGCTTGCTCTGCACCTCTTCCAGTCTTACCACGCGGGTATGCTGGGTATGGCTCCACTGCTTGTTGTTCTGCGTGAAGAACGCATAGAACGTGATTGGATACCAGGAGATCAGATAAATCGGGAAGAGCACCAGGTACAAATAGACCTTCTTGAAGGTGACCTTCTCCAAAATCATCGCAGCCAGGAACGTAAAGACGTTGGCACCGATCGCCACAAAGCTCAGCCACAACGGCAGATAGCCGTAGAGGTTGGCGATGTTCGGACCGTCGAAGAACGTATTGTCCACCCAAATCGTAGCCGTCATCAGGAATGTCAAGAGAACGATGTATACGTTCGCCCCGTACAGCGCCAAATCCAGCTTGACGATGCTGCGTTCCTTGATACTTTGCCAGATCAGCGGGAAGAAATAGCGGCGCGCCACCGTAAAGTGTCCCTGCATCCAGCGCAGGCGCTGTCTTGCGGAAGCCTTGAACGTCAGCGGCTTCTCGTCGAACACCTTGGCGTCGTAGTTGAATTTTGGATAGACGCCGCGCTTCACGCTGCGCATCGTAAACTCCAAGTCTTCAACCAAGCTGGTGGCCCCCCAGCCCATTTCCTTCAGCAGGTTGGTTTCAAAACACATCCCCGTACCGCCGAGGAAGTTGGCCATGTTCATGTTATGGCGCGACAGCTGCCACAAACGGTTGATGTACCAATACGAAATCCCGTAAGCAGCCGTAATCCAGGAATCCTCAGGATTCTTGGTGTCGATATATCCTTGAATGACGCGTGCGCCGGAGCACAAATCGTCGTTCATTTCTCTCAAGAAATTCGTATCTGCCAGGTTGTCGGCGTCAAACATGACGACCGCATCGTACTGGCGGGGCATGGCCCACAATTCCTTCAGCATCCACTCGATGGCGTAGCCCTTGCCGCGAAGGTTGTTGTTGGTGCGTACGCAGGCGTTCATGCCATGCTCGCGCACGATGCGTGCCGTACCGTCCGTGCAGTTGTCACAGATAACAAACACGTCGTACAGCTCCTTCGGATAATTCAGCTGCTTCAAGTTCTCCATCAGAGCCCCGACGACCTGCTCTTCATTGTGCGCTGCAACGAGCACAGCGAAGGACTTGGTCGGTTCAAAATGCTGCTTCCTCTTTTTCCTGTACAGTCCCAAAACGGAAAATACAAACTGGTACACACCGATCGCGGCCAGCAAAACCTGGAGCGCGATAAAAATGGCGTCTAACATGACTCTCAGAACCCCCCTTTTTTACCCCTCATAATCATGTTTCTCTCTGTAGATAGATTGAACTAAAGTTTGTTGAACTTCCTGTTATAACGGTCCAGTACGGCCCTGTAATGTTCATTTCTTTAGTTCATTCTATATAGATTACGGTAAAGCCGTTACCCTTTTCTAATTCTTTATGACCCTTTTGACCTTTTACATTCTTTTACGTTTTGTTAACGCTTCGGATGACCCTATCGATTTTCCACACTTTTCAGTCATTTGTCAAAACCGTAAAACCTCGTAATCGTCTAAAAAAACGGTAATGAGGCGGTTTCCTGACGGTTCAGCCCCTTACGGGCTCCTATTCATGACTGTTAGTTCTTATTTTCATCTCTTTTCCGGGTTTTTATTTCTCAGGTCCCCCCTTTTTTTAGTCATCAGTTTCCATGATTATCGGCATACTTTATAAATAAACGAGATAAAGCCAAGAAAAGTTATACTTTAAACATCAATTCTTTATAAACGGATTGCACCCGTTTGAATCATTGTAAAGGTTCCTCAGGGGGAAGTCAAAATTGGCCAATTCCTTGCCGGGCCCCATTTTTCCGCGAAAAATGGCTTTGGACAAGATCGGCCGATTCCCGACAAAGTTCTCGGGCGGTGTCAAATAACGACCCTGAATTGGGTTATATATTATAAGAAGGGGACTTACGAAGTTATAGTTTCTGCTCCCTTCGGAAATATGATAAAATTTAGAAAAACATCGCATGAGTTGTCCATGATCTGCCATTATTTCATAGAAGATTGGCTGTACACGGAGGGATGGAATGAGACGTTTGTTCAAGAAACTTCAATTATGGGACCGGCGTCTTTTCCAATGGATCAACGGACGTCTTCATAATCGTTTTTTCAATTTTTGGCTGTATTATTTGACGCATCTCGGAGGGGCTACGTTTACGATCTGTGCCTGCCTCCTGTGCTGGGGCCTGGCCCCGCCGTCATGGAGCACCCAAGGCGCCCAGGCCGCCGTCGCTCTGGCCGTCAGCCACATTCCGGTGGCGGCAGCCAAGAAGATGTACCCCCGGGTCAGGCCGCATCTCGCCCTGCCGGGAACCCGCACCTTTCGCAAGCCGCTGGTGGACCATTCGTTTCCATCCGGGCATACGACGGCAGCATTTTCCTTGGCAGTTCCTATGATGATCGGGCATCCTGAGTGGACCGCGCTTTTTTTGGCTTTAAGCCTCGTGGTCGGATTTTCCCGGATGTATTTGGGACTTCATTACCCATCCGATGTGCTTGCGGGAGCTGTAATTGGTACTTCCGTAGCTACAGCAACAGTTGCATTGTGGCCCTAAAGTCGATATGGTGGGTATAAGGAAAAACATGCAGGAACAGGTGAATTGAGAGTGATGAAAAAAAGAGTATTGTTATTATCTGAAGGCTTCGGTGCGGGACATACTCGAGCTGCTTACGCACTCTCAAGCAGTCTGCGCAAGCTGTCGCCGAGTGTGCAAACCAAAGTGCTTGAGCTCGGAAGCTTCCTGAATCCCAAGGTCGCACCGCTCATTATTACCGCCTACAAGAAGACCGTTCTTTCGCAGCCGAGGCTGGTTGGAATGATGTACAGGCACCAGTATAAAAAGTCACTGAACCGGTTTACGACATTAGCGCTTCACCGCATTTTTTATACACATACAAAAAATATCGTCAATCAGCTGCGGCCCGACATCGTCGTCTGCACGCACCCGATTCCGAGCGCGGTCATTTCCCGCTTGAAAAGGCTTGGCTCCAAGATCCCGCTGTGCACGGTCATCACGGATTACGATGCCCACGGCACCTGGATCAGCCCGGAAGTGGACCGCTACCTAGTCTCCACCCAGGAAGTGAAATCGAAGATGCTGGAGCAGGGCGTCGCCGCATCCAAAATCGAGGTCACCGGTATTCCGGTGCATCCGAACTTCTGGGAGCATCCGGTCAAGGAAGAGATCCGGGAGAAGTTCGGGCTGAAGAACATGCCCACGGTGATGGTCATGGGCGGCGGCTGGGGCATTATGAATGACGAAGTCATCAACAATTACCTGACCCGCTGGAGGGACCAGATTCAAATCGTGTTCTGCCTCGGCAACAACGAGAAGGTCCTCCGCAAGCTCGAACAGGATCCGAGCTACAACCATCCCAACATCCGGCTGATCGGGTTTACCCCCGAGGTCGATAAGCTGATGGAAGTTTCCGATCTGCTCGTGACGAAGCCTGGCGGCATGACCTGTACGGAAGGTTTGGCCAAGGGCATCCCGATGCTCTTCCATCACCCGCTTCCCGGACAGGAAGAAGAGAACTGCCAGTACTTCACAGCCCAGGGCCTTGGAGAGCCGATCTCCTCTCTGGAGGTCATCACGAAGTGGATGAACAAATTGATTCACGAATACGATTCGATCCAGCAGCGCCGCGAAGAGCAGCTGAAGAGCATTGACCGCTACCGGCCGATGCAAAGCGCCCAGAGCATCATCGACATGCTGGAATCAAATAAGGTGCCTTCCTGAGGGAAGGCACCTTATTTTGTATTTATGGTTGGTCGCTGAAAGCCTCTTCCGGCTGCCCCGGCTTGTCCGGCCGCAGTCCGTATTTGTCCAGCCGCTGTTTCTGATACCGGCTCAGCGCTTCCTTGCCCACAATCACCTCACAGCGGTGAATGTTGATGCCCTGACCTACAAATTTAGTCTCATACTCGGTCATGACATGCTCTTCGTTCGGTCCCTCGCGGTGCAGATTCAGCGAGATGTTCGTCATCTGCAGACCGTAATCCGCAAAGGAATTCAGCGAAAATTCAAACAGCGTCTGCGAGTCGGTCTTCAGATGAATTTCACCGTTATCGTTGAGCAGACCGCAGTATTTGTCGAGGAAACGGGGATGTGTCAAACGGCGGCGGGCATGTCGGGCCTTCGGCCAAGGATCGCTGAAATTCAGGAAAATGCGCTCGAGTTCTCCCGGCGCAAACACTTCCTCCGCATATTCGACATTGGCCAGCGCCAGCCGCAGATTCGGCGGATATTCGACCTCCCGTTCGGCCCAGGCGAGCTTGGCTTTCTCGCTGGCCCGGCGAATGAGTTCATCATACATATCGATGCCTATAAAATTAATGTCCGGGTTGCGATAGCTCATCTGACTGATAAACTGTCCTTTGCCCATGCCAAACTCCACGTAGATCGGCCGGTCGTTGCCAAAGAGCGATGACCATTTTCCTTTATACGACCGGGGGTCCAGAACAACGAAGCCCTGCTGTTCTTCCAGACTTTCCCGGATTCCTTTTCTTCCGCGTAAACGCATCTCATACCTCCGCTAGTTATACTTCCGTCCTGCCGCGGCACTTGCGGCTACTGCAATATTGTGCCGAACTTAAGCCGAAATGTAAAGAGGCAAAGCTTGACTTGCCCCAAAAGAAAAAGAATCCCGGTCTCTCTCATGCGAACACGAGGAATTCGGAATTCTTTTCCATTATCTATTTGGAATTGGGGTCCAACGGTTTCATTGTTGATAGTCTACCGCATCTTGATGCTGAAAATCAAATGTCTTTTCGAAGGCGTTGCGAATTTTGCGGCGGGCAGCCGCTTTCACTTCCGGATTGCCGTTAAACTCTACGCCTGTCAGGGCAAGCGCCTCATCAGGAGTCAGCTCTACAGAAATCTTGCCTTTACCTTGTGTCTCAGCAGTTGAAGAATTCATCATTATCACCTCACGGTTAATATGTTGGCCATGACGTCAATCTTTTATGAATTCTATAAGATATTTACCCCGAAAACGGGGTGCTGACGCTAATTAAAATATAACACTTCATGTAAGTTTTATCAATGGAATATTCGCCTGATTAGCGGCATAGCGGCGCTGTTTTTGAAACATTTTTTTGCAGTCTATGAACCTGAAATATCCGGGTATTTCGCCCCGAATCATGGAGAACCTCTATATTAAATAACGGCTCAAAATCCAAGGGGAGAAAAGCCCGTAAGTCTCAGTGTTTCCCACGGGCCTCCTCATACCCTTTAGGCCTGATTTTTGTTACAATAGAGCAAGCGTAAGCTGCAATGCACAATAAAGGAGTACCATCCATGAACAGCCCAACCCTTTCTTCTCCCCTGCTGTGGGGCGATAAAAGATTCCATACGTGGAATTACGAGATGCGGGAACAGTTTAACGATAAAGTGTTCAAGGTCATGCTGGATGCCGGATTCACCTGCCCCAACCGCGACGGTTCAATTGCGAGGGGCGGCTGCACCTTCTGCAGCGCCCGGGGCTCGGGCGACTTTGCCGGCAGCCGGCGCGACGACCTGATCACCCAGTTTAACAGCATCCGGGACAAACAGCATGAGAAGTGGCCGCACGCCCGATATATCGGTTATTTCCAGGCCTATACCAACACGTACGCCCCCGTCGATGTGCTGCGCGAGTATTATGAAGTCATTTTGGAACAGCCGGGCGTTGTTGGCTTGTCCATCGCCACGCGGCCGGACTGCCTGCCGGACGATGTGATCGAGTATTTGGCCGAGCTGAACGAGCGGACCTATCTATGGGTCGAAATGGGGCTGCAGACCATTCACCAGGAGACATCCCATCTGATCAACCGTGCGCATGACACCCAGTGCTTCATCGACGCCGTGGAGAAGCTGCGGAGGCATGGCATCCGGGTATGCGCGCATATCATTTATGGCCTGCCGCAGGAAACCCACGAAATGATGCTGGAGACCGGGCGTGCCGTGGCGAACATGGACGTTCAAGGCATCAAAATCCATCTGCTTCACCTGATGAAGGGTACGCCGATGGTCAGGCAGTATGAAGCGGATCTGCTCCGCTTCCTGGAACAGGATGAATATATTAAGCTGGTTGCGGACACGCTTGAATTTCTGCCGCCCGAAATGATCGTTCACCGCCTGACGGGCGACGCTCCGCGGAAACTGCTGATCGGCCCAATGTGGTCTCAGGAAAAATGGGAAGTGCTGAACGGCATCGACGCCGAGCTCGAGGCACGGGACAGCTGGCAGGGTAAGTATTGGAGGAAAGTATAGCATGGGGTTTCTTTCCGTTCTTAGCTTTGCCCACAAACAAATCGCCGAGCGTCTGAGTCCCGGGGATATTGCCGTGGATGCCACGATCGGTACAGGGGCCGATACGCACTTTCTGGCCAAGACGGTCGGTCCCAAGGGGCACGTCTACGGCTTTGACGTGCAGGAGCAGGCGCTGACCCTGACCCGGCAACGGCTGGCGCAGGAAACACCGGAGCGGATCGCTCCGGTGACGCTGTACCTGCAGAGCCATGCCGCGATGCGGGAGGCGCTGCCGGAGGGCGTGCACGGCCGGGTCGGGGCGGTGATGTTCAACCTCGGCTACCTGCCTGCCGAGGAGGCGGACAAAGCCGTCATCACCACGCCGGACAGCACGATTGAAGCGCTGGAAGCCGGCTTGTCCCTGCTGAGACGGCGGGGCATTATGACGGCCGTGCTGTATCCGGGCCATGCCGGCGGCGATCTGGAGGCCCAGGAGGTAACGGCTTGGGCCACCACCCTGCCGCAGTCGTCGGCTCAGGCCGTCATATACAGGCAGCTGCAGCGCGCGGATGCCCCTTATGTCATTGCGCTGGAGAAAAAATAGCGCGCTGGCCGCTTGTGCGGCTCGTGCCGCGAGCTTCCTCCCACCAGGCGGCGCGGCATGCTGAACACATTGAAACCGTTTGTGCCCGGGGCCCGGCCGCCCTCTTCATCCGGATGGATTCCGGTCCAAGGGGATCAGCCCGGCCCAAGGTATTGTTTTACATAGTAGCGGTTTATCCCAAGCGATCACACGAACCCAAGAAAGGAACGATGAAGACATGACACAACCTTATCCATTATTATTTCAGCCGGAGTTTAAAGAACGCGTATGGGGAGGCCGAGCGCTCGAGCAGTTCGGGCTGCAGATTCCGGAGGGACATATCGGCGAGGGCTGGATGATCGCCGATCATCCGAACGGCACGACAACCGTGATTAACGGCGAGCTGAAAGGCCAAGGCCTGGACCAAGTCCGCGAACAATTCGGCAAGGAGTGGTTCGGCGCCAAGGGATTTTCCGAGAAAAACGGCCGCTTCCCACTCCTGATCAAGCTGCTGGACTGCAATGACGACCTGTCGGTCCAAGTGCATCCGACCGACGACTATGAGGGGCTGCCGAAAGGCGAGCTCGGCAAGACGGAAATGTGGTACGTGCTGGACGCCAAGCCGGACGCCAAAATCATCTATGGCCTTAAGGAAGGCGTTACACGCGAGGCAATGAAAGAAGCGCTCGAGAACGGAACCGTCATGGACAGCCTGCAGGAAGTTTCCGTCGAAGCCGGAGACACGTTCTACATCCCTGCCGGCACGGTGCATGCGCTTTGCGCCGGTGTAGTCGTAGCGGAAATCCAGCAGAACTCCGATACGACATATCGCCTCTACGACTACAACCGTCCGGGATTGGACGGCAAGCCGCGGGAGCTGCACATTGAAGATTCGCTGAACGTCATCGCCTACGAAGGATCCGGGGCCACAACGATGAAGACCGCCGGCAGCGCTGCGGGCGAATGGCTGCAGCTGGCGAAGTCCCCTTATTTCATCGTGGAAAAGGGAATTGTGGACGGATCCTGGAGCCTCTCCACCACTCCAGATAGCTTCACCATCTTGGTCGTATGCGACGGCAGCGGCTTCATCGCCTGGGACGGCGGCTCACAGGACTACAAAGCCGGCCAATGCTTCCTGCTACCGGCTAATCTCGGTCAATATGAGCTAAGAGGAAATGCTACCGTTCTCCGTTCCTACCTGCCTTAAGCCTGATATAAGGCACGGGGCATTTCTTCTGATTGGTCTGTCATTCACGAAAGAATGAAGGAGTGACCTCCATTGCGGGAACAAACGTTTACGATGACGGATCCGCTGGGCACGCAGATCCATATCTATGCCTGGCTTCCCGACGAGCCGGCTGGAGTGAAGGCCGTCTTGCAGATCACCCACGGCATGTGCGAAACGGCCGAACGCTACAAACGGCTCGCCGCGCTGCTGACGCGGTTCCGCTATGCCGTATATGCCCACGACCAGCGCGGGCACGGCCTGACCGCCGGCAGTGTGGAGCGGCTCGGCCATACCGGCAAGGACGGCTTCCGGCATATGCTCCAGGACATTCAGCAGCTCGGCGGCATCGTTCGTGACCGGCACCCGGATATTCCCCATTTTTTGATGGGGCACAGCATGGGGTCGTTCCTCGTGCAGCGGGTGATGGAGACGGACGGCGGACCGTATACTGGCTTTATTCTGTCCGGTACGAACGGGCCGCGGAGCATGCTGAACGCCGGCAAAGCGGTCGCCAGGCTGCAAGGAGCACTCCAGGGGGAGTCGCACCGCAGCATCCTGCTGAACGCAATGGTCTTCGGCAGCTACAACCGCAGCTTTTCCCCGACCCGGACGCGGTTTGACTGGCTCTCCCGGGATCCGAAGGAAGTCGATAAATACATTGAAGATCCGTACTGCGGAGCCATTTGCACGACCTCATTCTTCTACGACTTCTTCAGCCTGCTGCAGGATATTCAGAATCCCGGCAGCTATGATGGCATTCCCCGGGATAAGCCGGTGTACCTCTTCAGCGGGGAACTCGATCCGGTCGGGGAACGAGGCAAGGGCGTCCGGCGGCTGGAGGACATTTATCGCAGCATCGGCATCAAGGATGTGGAATGCAGGCTGTACCCGAACGGACGCCATGAAATGCTGAACGAGATGAACCGGGACGAGGTCATGACCGAGCTGCTCGATTGGCTGGAGCGGCATGTGTAGTGCCCTTCCCCTATTTCGAAGAAATACCCGCAGGTTCAAGGCCTGAATGAACAAAAGCCGCTGCACGGTGGTCATAACCCCGTGCAGCGGCTTTTCTGTGCATATTATCGACGCTCAAAATTTGCCGATCTTAACGCGTTCAACTACAGCAACTCCGCCGGCTGCAGCTTCATCGTGTAGAACACAGGCAGCTCGCTCTCGTTCTGCTGGTACAGCACGATCAGCACCGTCCCCCCGGAAGCCTCCGCTCCGTTGTCTCTGCCGGCCAGCAAGTCATCCAGCGCAAACGGCAGCACTTCAAGCACTGCATGCTTTTGCAGCTCCCGTTCGGACAAGCCCAGGGAAGCGAAGTTCCCCGAGACGAGCTCCGGATGCTCCGTGACCTTTCGCATCAGGCTGCTCCAATCGTCCTTGGCGAGCGGCTGCTCCCACCAAATTTTACGCGGCTTGTACTTATGGTTGAGGAAATAATCCAGCTTCATCAGCCCCAGAATCACATCCATGCGCTTCGTCTCTCGCTGCTTCAGGAAGGCGGCCAGACGCGTGAACAGGTCCTCGAGCTGATGGCCGATCTTCTGCCAGCCCTGCCCTTCCCAATAGTCGCCGAATTCCTGGAAGAAATCGAACGGTGACGGAAATTCATGGGTCATGAGATAGTTCAGCGTATGATCCATCCGGTGCGCGTTCCAGTATTTCTCAAGCACATCCTCCAGCCGCTTAAGCCGGACGATGTCGGCAAATGGCAGCTTGTGGCTGCCAAGAATTTCGTAAGGCGCCTGATCCATGTACGTGTAATCGTACTTGCCGGCATCGCGGCGCAGGCCGGTGCCACGCAGCATTTTCAGAAAACCGAGCTGCAGCTCCTCCGGTCCCAGGGCGAACACGTCGTTAAATGTCTTGCGGAACGTTTCATAATCCTCTTCCGGCAGACCGGCGATCAGATCCAAATGCTGGTCGATTTTGCCGCTGTTTTTAATGATGCTGACGGTCCGGGACAGCTTCTCGAAATTTTGCCGCCGCTTGACGATAACGTTGGTCGGATCGTTCGTCGACTGTACGCCGATTTCGAACCGGAAAATCCCCGGGGGCGCGTTGTCGGCAAGATATTGCAGCACTTCGGGACGCATGATGTCTGCCGTAATTTCGAACTGGAACACGCAGCCGCGGTTATTTTTAATGAGAAAATCAAACATCTCCAGCGCATACTGATGGTTAATGTTAAACGTGCGGTCCAGAAACTTGATGATCTTTGCGCCGTGGTCGATCAAATACGTAATATCGGACTTCACCCGCTCGATGTCGTAATACCGGACGCCGTTCTCGATGCTGGACAGGCAGAACTGGCACTGGAACGGACAACCGCGGCTCGTCTCGAAGTAGACGATTCGCTTCCCCAAATTCGGGATATCCTCGGGAAAACGGTGCGGCGTGGGCAGCGTATTGAGATCGCTCTTCGGCCGCGGCGGGTTGATGATCACTTCGTCGCCCTTCCGGTAAGCAACACCATAGACAAAATGGAACTTGCGGTCTCCTTCGATCACCTGCAGCAAATGGTGGAAGGTCTCTTCGCCGTCGCCCATGACGATGAAATCGACCGCCGGCATCCGCTCCATCCAGTACTGGGTGTCATAGGACACTTCCGGTCCGCCGAGCACGATCGTGACTTCCGGCATGACCTTCTTCACGATCTCAATCACTTTCAGCGTCTCTTCGATATTCCAAATATAGCAGGAGAACCCGATGACGTCGGGTTTCCGTTGAAACAGGTCGGACACGATGTTCATGACCGGGTCTTTGATCGTATACTCGGCCAGCTCGATATCAAATTCATGCTGGCTGTATGCCTTGAGCAGGCGGATGGCCAGGCAGGTATGGATGTATTTGGCATTCAGGGTGGATAACAGGACTTTCATCGGTTCACGACCTTCTTCTTATTCATCATATCCGCCGGCGTAGGCATCATCGCTCTGATTTTGGAAAAAATCAAGAAACGGTCTGCCGTACTTCCGGAACTTCACTTCGCCGACGCCTTTAATATTCAGCATTTCATCTTCGGTCTGCGGGCATACCACGCTCATCTCGCGCAGCGTCGCATCGTTGAAAATAATATACGACGGCACATGCTCCTTGCCCGCGAGCTCGCGCCGGATCAGGCGCAGCTGCTCGAACACGGTCTCGTTGACCGCCGACGGCGAGACGTCGCGACTGCGGGAGCTTCGGCCACCCGTTTGCGCCGCTGCCGGGCGCGCGGTGCGCTGCAGCACCTGCCGCTGGCCCTTCAGCACTTCGGCCGCCAGCGGTTGCAGCCGCAGCACGGGGTACTGGCCTTCCGAAAGCGCCAGGTACCCCTCCGAGGCGAGTACGTTAATGATCTCGGAAATTTCCTTCTCCGTCCGGTTCGCCATCGTCCCGTAAGTGGACAGGCTGTCAAAGCCGTACTGCAGCACCTTTTTATTCTTCGATCCCTTCAGCACCGCCGCCACCAGCGATACGCCAAAGCGTTCGCGCATCCGGTGGACGCAGGAGAAAATTTTCTGGGCATCGACCGTCATATCGACCAGCTCGCGATCATCCGTACAGGAACTGCAGATCCCGCAGGGCTTGTCTTCATGAGACTCGCCGAAATAGTCCAGCATCGCGCTGCGCAGGCAGCGGGTCGTATAACAGTAATCGACCATTTGCTGAAGCTTGCGGTATTCGTTCGATTTGCGGTCCGTTTCCTGCGGGTTCTGCTCGATCAGAAACTTCTGCGTAATAATATCCTGCGGGCTGAACAGCAGAATACATTGGCTCGGCTCGCCGTCCCGGCCGGCGCGTCCGGCCTCCTGGACGTAAGCCTCCATGTTTTTCGGCATGTTGTAGTGAATGACGTACCGGACGTTGGACTTGTCAATGCCCATTCCGAACGCGTTGGTGGCAACCATCACCCGGATGTCGTCGTACAGAAAAGCCTCCTGGTTGGCGGCGCGCTCTTCATCGCTCATCCCCGCATGATAGCGGCCTGCGGCCAAGCCCACGCTGCTCAGACGCTGGTACAAATCGTCCACGTCCTTGCGCGTCGCCGCGTAAATAATTCCCGGCTGGCTGTTATGCGCCTCGGCGTAGTTCATGACAAAATCGCGCTTGTTCTCCCCGCGCAGCACCGACATGGCCAGATTGTCCCGGCCCAGCCCGGTGACGAACACTTCCGGCTCCTGGAGCCTCAGCAGGCGGACCATGTCTTCGGTCACTTCCGGGGTAGCCGTCGCAGTGAACGCTGCCAGGATAGGCCGCTCAGGCAGCCCTTCCACGAACGGAGCTACCGACAGGTAGCTCGTCCGGAAGTCGTGCCCCCACTGCGACACGCAGTGGGCCTCGTCGACGGCCACGCAGGAAATTTCCAGCTGGGCCATTTCGTCGCGGAACCAGTCGAGCTCAAGCCGCTCCGGCGCCACGTACAGGAGCTTCAGCTCCCCCCGCTTGGCCGCGCGGATCCGCTCGTTCACTTCCTTGCCGGTGAGCGTACTGTTGATGTATGCAGCGGCGATGCCCATCGCTGTCAGCGCGTCGACCTGATCCTTCATCAGAGAGATCAGCGGCGATACGACCAAGGTCAGGCCCGGCAGCAACAGCGCCGGAATCTGATAGCAGATCGACTTGCCCCCGCCCGTCGGCATGATGCCCAGCGTGTCCTGATACTTCAGGAGGCTGGTTACGATATGTTTCTGGCCTTCCCGAAAGTCTGGGTAGCCGTAATATTTTTGCAGCATTTCCTGTGCCCGTTCCAAAGAAAGGGTCTCCACACTCATAAATAAGAACTCCTAACAATGCAAATTCAGCGGCGGACCAAGCAGCTTCCAAGGCTGCGCCACATTTGTAAACTCAACCTTTGACTTTAGGGAATAGATACATGATGACTTTCGAGAATGACTTGATTCAGTCCAATTATAAGTTTACCGGGGTTTCCGGGAATGAGCAACCGTGGTAAAGGGATTCTGCCCGTGCTGGGAGTGCATTTCTTGTTGGTAAAACAGAATGTGCCAGCAGTGGTTGCAGCTTAAGCGGAGAATGGGATGCAACTCCTGCCGACCGGTTCTCGTCATAAAAGATACATGGGGAGGGAGTGCAATGAAAAGAGGATTGTTATCTCTGCTTATCGCTATGACGTTTCTGGCCGGGTGCTCTCCGGATTCTGATTTGGATAAAGGTAGCGCTGCACCGTCAGCAGAGATGGCAAATCAGGAAGATGGTATGCCCGCAGACATGCCGGATGATTTTAATTTCGTTGTCCGTTTTGGTTATGGCGATGTCACTAAAAATGAGATAAACACCTTTCAAGGGACCGTAACGAAAGATTTAATTACGAAAGGTACCGCAACGGCTCATCTCAAATTCACCCAAGATGAAATGCGGGAGATTTACGGCAAAATGAGAGAAATAAACATCATAGCACCGAAGAAATTTGCTACAAGCCGAAATTGCTCCCAGTCGCCAAGCAATGAAGATGCGTGGACGGTAACCGTCGATGGTAAAACGGAGTCATTCTCGTGGACGGACCGGAATTGCGAACTGTCCGACGATGCAATCGCGTTGTTGGAATTAAGAAATTTCATTCAATCCATCGTAAACGCCAAAGAGGCCTATCAGGCCTTGCCGGCAGCTGAAGGCGGTTATGACTAAGGGACGCTTGTTCATGGCCGAAAAGAAGTCGGCAGCCCGCCAGGCGCCTCCCATGATCGATGGGGCCATATGCACCGGCGGACTGCCGCTTAGCGGCGATATTCAGCTTTTGTGGAGCTGCGCCTCGTAAAAAGTTCGTTAAACATCGGATGGATCCGGCGCGGCTAATCAGGTCAGCGCTGCTTCGAGACTGCTCCTTGAGCGGTATCCCAGCGGTGGCTGTACTGCTCAAGCTTTGGATGCACCGCCTCCGGCTCCTCCGTCAGCAGCAGCCTTAGCTTGACGATCCACTCCCCAAAGGTACTGTAGCTGGCAAACCGATTCGCCATATCCGGCGTCAACAGCAGAAAATGCGGCGCAGGATATTTCTCCGTCAGATGGCGAAGGGCGGCTTCCACCGGCGTGTATTTTTTTCGGCGTCCCTCCCAGTTCTCGATGACCGTCTTCCCGTGTCCTTCAGATCTCCAGGCTTCCAGCCGTTTCTCCCGTTTATAAAACGGGCTGACCGGTTCCTTGGTCATTCTCCGCACCGTCTCCTCATGCAGCGGATACAGCACCAGCTTGGAAAAGGACAGCACGCCGGCCAGCGACTCCGCTTCATTCAGACCTTCTTCATCAGTCTCTTCAAACGTATCGTAATAAATGAGCGTCCCCTTACGCTTCTGCACCGGAGGCACGTACCCGTAGGGAACCGTCTGTACCGTATGCTTCATCCTCATCACTCCCCAGACTCATCCTATATGTAATGTACCCGGCAGCGGATGACGTGATCACTCCACTCCAAGTTGCGGAGGTTCGCAGAGTTATTCGTCGACCTCGTCCAGGTGATCCCGGCAGAAGTTTTCGAGCAGCTCCACTTCGTCCTCCTCCAGGTCAAAATCGAGGTACTGCCCCGTCGTTTTTTCATAAATTTCGTATTTCACGATCGCGGATTGGTCCTCGTCGACCTTGTAAATGACCCGGACATATAGTCCATTCTCCGTATAAAGCTCATCGTCATCAGGCACCTCGATGTCGAGCTTGAATTCATAGCGGGTTCCCTGCAAAATGCGGAACGGGTCCTTGATCTTCTCCGCTTCGTATTCCGTTATCGTCAGCATGTTGTCATCCTTTCATTCATCTATCCTATTCTTTATTGTACCAGACCTGTCCCGGTCCATTCACGGACACGAGCCCGCCGGGCATATAATAGCCTCATAAAGGGAGGCGTTGGCCATGATTTACGCAGTCATGCAGCTCATCGGCGGATTTATTTTGGCGTTCGGCTGGATTCCGCAAATTATTCAGGTCATCCGGACCAAATCGGTCGCGGATTTGAGCCTGAAAACGTTCGGATCGCTCGTAGCCGGCATCGGCCTGATGGAGGTCTATGCCATTCATATCGCGCAGGACGGTGTCGGCATTCCGTTTCTGATCACCAATACGCTGTCGCTGGTGCTGATGCTGATTATGATCGGCTGCATTTTAAAATACCGCAAGCGGCCGTAGCGCAATACTAACGCATACTATCTTCTCCATCAACCCAGCCATCCGATCATCAGCGGCAGCAATACAAAGGAAGCGAGCGTCGTCCATAATATGCACCGGGTCACAACTTTGGGTGCCGCATCAAACTGCTCGGCCAATATGACCGCGTTAACTGCGGCCGGCATGGAGCTTAGCACCAGCATAACGTTAAACAATACGCCCTGAATGCCGAGCAGGTATAAGAGCAGCGCGGACGCCACCGGCGAGATCACCAGGCGCATTGCCAAACCGGCGTAGAAGGCTTTGTTCATCGCTGCCGTATAAGCTGTCTTCCCGCTCCTGACACTGACCATCTGCGCCCCCAAAATAAACAGAGCCACCGAGGAATACGCGCCCGAAATCATCGATATTCCTTGATTCAGCTCCTGCGGCAGCTCCACATGCGCTGTCCGGCAAATCACGGCAAGCACAGCCGCGTAGATCGACGGCAGCTTGAAGATCGACAGCGCCGCCTGCTTTACGGAAAACTGCGAACGTGCGGCAAAATACACGCCCAGCGTATTGACGATGATGATCTGCAGAATAACGTACACTGATGCCTTATCCAGCCCCGCTTGACCAAAGGCCAGCAGCACCAGCGGCAGACCATAATTGACGCAGTTCGTAAACAGCGCCGTCAGCGTGAGGCCTGACCGTTCGGCGGCCGGGAGCGACCAAGCTTGTCCAATCCCTACGGCAATCCCCCACAGCAGCAGCATATTAAGGACCGTGAACAGAACCGTATCCGTAATCTCACCGTAGCTGATGTCAGCCCCAATCAGCGTTTCGAAAATAAGAGCCGGACTCAGCAGGTACAGGGACAGTGTAGAGATTGGCTTGGTATCGATCGGCTTAAAATGCTTGATCAGCGCCCCTCCGATTACCGGCAGCGATATCGGGAGGAACACCTGGTACACTGTAGTCACAAACGTCTGCAGCATATGTAATCCTTTCCTGTCTTTATGCGATGTTTAATCCCAGACGGGGGCCTTCTCCGGATGCCGCATCAATTCAAACATCAGCCTGATCTGCTCATCCGTATTACGGATTTGCGACAGGGCGGGAAGGTCGTCCTCTGCAAAAAACTGAACGCCGCTCGTCTCTACCCCTTCAGCCGCTTCGCCGCCGGTGATTTCGCAGGCGATGAATATTTTATACACATGATACGGGCCCGGCGGATTATGCTTCAGGTTGTCGAGCACGGCCAGGAGCCGGGTCGGTGTAACCACAAATCCGGACTCCTCCCGTACTTCCTTCACGGCAATTTCGGAAGGGGACAGCCCGATATCCGCCCAACCGCCTGGCAGCGACCATTCCCCTTCTGCCTTTTCGCGGACAAGCAAAATTTGATTTTCCTGAAAAATCACCCCTCGCACATCCACCTTCGGTGTGGCGTATCCGTCTTCCCCAGCAAAAAGTGCCGTCAGCAGTTCGGTCTCAACATTGGTGTACTCCCGCATAATCTCTACGCTCAGCGCCCGAAGCTGTTCAAAGCGTTCCAGGTCATATACGTCCCGCGAGTATGCCAATCCTGTCTGGGCCACGGCTTGAATCTGTTTGGCCCACTCCAGCCATTTCAACGGTTTGTTCATCGGCAGGTCTCCTCTTGTGAATCGAATTCAACATTTTTTCATAAAAAATTAGTGAGAAAGATTATCATTGAGAATGAATGTGTGATACAATGATCTCGAGTTATCATTCATTAACATATCATAAGGAGTCGACGACCATGGTGAAAGCCCCTGATCAAAAATACGCTTCCTTACGGGTTGACGATTATCTTGACCTTTTAAACCTGGCGAAGCAGCTGCAAGACACCCGGTGGCAGAAGGAAATTATCCGCAAGCTCGAACGCCTCAACAATACATCGATCCATCCATTGTCCTGTTAACATAGAAGACCGCGGGGCGCGTATTTTGATAGTACCATGCCTTCGGGGGAATCTGAACATATTTTCCAAAAGTATACCTTGAGCGTATTTGAGCAGGGGTGCCCCAGAGGGTGCTTCTGCTTTATTTGTGTTGATCACGCTGCGTCTTCAGCCAATTTTCCCACCGGCGGGTCATGGACAAGCGTGCCTCAGTGCTTCGCTCGGAATAGGTGCCTTGTCCTTCCCTCCATTCCGGTATGGGTGGAAATTGTACCCCTGTAATCCGTTCCAGTGCACTGCAGCGCTCGCCAAAGGTGGAAGCCCGTTGATGATTCGCTTCCTCAGCTAACCCCGCTATCAAGGGCCGGACAAACAGTGAATCGTTGATGTTCGCAGCGAGACGGACAGCCCAATACCGAATATCCAAGCTCGGATCCCCGAGCAATGGAACGAGTTCTTCTGTGATTTTATCCCACCATTCTGGGTGCCTCTGGATCGCATACACCCCAGCCATGCGAACATGGGGACTTGGGTCCCGCAGCACGTCCCGTACCAACTCGGTCGTATACCACTCCGGATGTTCTGACAGCAGCAGGGCAGACACGCAGCGAACTTTTTCATCGGGATGCTGAAGCCATTTATACAGTGGTTGTCTCAGTTCGATTAGGGAGGCATCGGAGTAAAAGGAGAGCAGCGACTTCATCACTATATCTGTATCACCACTCTGCAACGCTTGCAGCCTGTCGGCCAATCCTTTTCTTCTCCACCTTTGCCAACATGCGTAAGCCCCCTCCCCCTGTATTTGCTCGATTCCATGATCAAAGTTCACAGCTGCATAGACATCAACAACACCTGCCTTCAGTTCGTTCCATATCGGGAGCGAAGCTCGGCTGGTCGCCAGTAGAGCAGACTTCACCTGCCGGGAAGACCAGTTTGGTCTAGCCTCCCAGATGCAAGCGGCAGCTCCCAAGATCATCGGGGCCGCAAAGGAGGTTCCTTCTGTCCTGGCATAGCCCCAAGGCAAAGAATCGGATTTGGCAGTGAAATGATTCAGAAATTCCTCTTTGGACTGGAACGGAGTGGGCAGCACGATATTAGCAGCAGGGGCCAAAATTTCCGGAGTCCACTTATTTTCAAACGTCACGCCTCTGCTATTGGGATACGGGAGCGCATGCTCCGCCTTCCCATCTTTCGGAATGATCACACCGCCTACCGACAAAACCGACGGGGCAGCTGCGGGTGCGTTGCTAATCAGCTCACGGGTATTCCCGCAGGCCGAGACCAACAGCAGCCCTTCGCCGGCCAGCTCCTCGCATAATCTGCGAACGGGATCAGCCTGCCAAGGCAGCAGCCCGGTGTCTCTTGAAGCGCTCACGGTCAAAACAGCTCCGCGAATGCGGTATTTGCGCCAGTTCACTTTTAACCAGAGGAGTGCCCCTCCAATTTTCTCTTCAAGATCATTGGGAGTGTGGAGCGGTCCTGCTTCGAGCAAAAATAAATGGGCTTTAGGCGCTGCCCCAGCGTACTCTCCTTCCGAAAGCTCCCCGGATCCGGCAGCAGCGGCTGCGCTCATTAATCCGTGATGCCCTCGATCCCAAGGCCCTTGGTCAGCAGCTAGAAGTTCAGGCAGTGCCTGAGAGTCTGATGTGCGGACCAGATATGTGTCCCGCCGTTTGTTTGATGCAATGTCAGGATGGTGCTGGAAAATGCCGTCAATGACGGCGATATTGACGTTCTTCCCCGTTAAATGGTCTGGAATAGCCAGAAATGATCGAATCGATGGCCACATGCTAATTTCCTCCCTCATTTTGGAATGAAATGCTTACTGCTGTCTCTCCTCACACGCACGAAAAAACGGACTGCCTGCAGGCAGTCCGTTTCGTTGTATACGTTCAGGTAAAATATGTTATTAACCTTCGAGCAGCAGAGATTCCGGATCTTCCAGCATCTCTTTGATCGTCACCAGGAAGCGTACGGCATCAGCGCCGTCGACGATCCGGTGGTCATAGGACAGGGCGATATACATCATTGGACGGTTCTCCATCCGCTCGGCGTCGATGGCAACAGGGCGAAGCTGGATGTTGTGCATGCCCAGGATACCAACCTGTGGTGCGTTCAGGATCGGCGTGGACAGCAGGGAACCGAAAGTTCCGCCGTTCGTGATCGTGAACGTTCCGCCCTGGAGCTCGGACAGCGCCAGCGTATTGCTGCGCGCCTTGCCGGCCAGCGTGGCGATCTCTCTTTCGATGTCGGCAAAGCTGAGGCGGTCGGCATCACGTACGACAGGTACGACGAGGCCTTCCTTGGCCGATACGGCGATACCGATATCGTAGTATTTCTTCACGATAATGTCTTCCCCGTCGATCTCCGCGTTCAGGTGAGGGAACTTCTTCAGCGCACCCACCACCGCTTTGGTGAAGAAGGACATGAAGCCGAGGCCAATCTCATGCTTCTCTTTGAAAGCATCTTTGCGGCGCTTGCGAATGTCCATGATCGCTGTCATGTCCACCTCGTTGAAGGTCGTCAGCATGGCGGCCGTTCTTTGTGCTTCCACCAGGCGTTTGGCGATCGTCGCGCGGCGGCGGGACATGCGTGTGCGTTCCGCCGGTTTGCCCGGCTGGGATACTGCTGCTGGAGCGGCTGCCTGCGGCGCCGGTGCAGCAGCCTTAGGCGCTGCCGGAGCTTCTGTATGGTTCTTCACGTTGTCCGGATAAATGCGGCCTTTCGGATCCCGGCTCGATACCTGATCCAGATCGATGCCCTGCTCGCGGGCCAGCTTGCGTGCCGCCGGCGACGCGGCGAGGTAACCTTCGCCCTCGCCGGAACGTGCAGGCTCGGCTGCTGCCGGTTGGGCTGGTGCCGCTGCCGGTGCAGAAGGCTGCTGAGCCTGCGGCGTCTCTTCCTTCGCTGCCGGTGCGGATGCCGGTTTGGCGTCGCCGCCGGTGCCCATACGTCCGATCACTTCACCGATTTGAACCGTATCCCCGTCTTTTCTCAGAATCTTCTCCACCACGCCGTCTTCTTCGGCACTGATTTCCAAATTGACCTTATCCGTTTCAAGTTCGAGGAGGACGTCGCCTTGGCTGACTGCCTGGCCTTCCTCCACATGCCATTTAAAAATCGTTCCTTCTGTGATGGATTCTCCCATTGCCGGTACTGTAATATCGCTCACTGCCGCTACCTCCCCAGAGTGATGTTATGCTTAATGGATTTTTGATTCAATGCTGCCGCAACGATTTGCTGCTGCTCGAAGGCGTGTACTTGTTGGAAGCCGCTCGCCGTACTGGAGCGTTCCGGACGGCCGTTGTAGTTCACCGGCGTATCCTTCGGCGCCACCTTGCGGAGCTTGGACTCGATGTAGCGCCATGCTCCCATGTTCTCAGGCTCTTCCTGTACCCACAAAATTTCCTTCACGTTCGTAAAGCGGGCCAGAATGCCGGCGACTTCCTTCTCAGGGAACGGATACAGCTGCTCCACACGAAGGATGTGCAGCCATTCGTTCGCCTCGCCGCTCTTCTCCATCGCCTCCTCCAGCTCAACGGCAATCTTGCCGCTGCACAGGACGATGCGCTCAACGCGCTCCGGACGTCCGCCCAGACCTGGCTGTTCCAGCACAGGCTTGAAGGAGCCTTCGGCGAATTCGGCCGGGCTGGAAGCCACGCGGGCATTCCGGATCAGGCTCTTCGGCGACATCAAGATCAGCGGACGCGCATCTTCGCTTTCGGTCAGTGCCGCTTGACGGCGCAGCAAGTGGAAGTACTGGGCTGCCGTCGTAACGTTCGCTACCGTAAAGTTCTCTTCCCCGCCGAGCTGCAGGAACCGTTCCAGACGGGCACTGGAGTGCTCCGGTCCGGCGCCTTCGTAGCCGTGAGGCAGGAGCATCACAAGGCTCGATTTCTGTCCCCATTTAGAGCGGCCGGCCGAAATGAACTGGTCGGTGATCACCTGTGCCACGTTGGAGAAGTCACCGTACTGGGCTTCCCAAATGACGAAGGTCTCCGGCGAGTACACGTTGTAGCCGTATTCGAATCCGAGCACCGCTGCTTCGGACAGCGGGCTGTTGTAAATGGCAAAGGATGCCTTGGCGTCCGGCAGATGATGAATCGGGCAGTAAGTCGAGCCGTTCTTCGTATCATGCAGCACCAAGTTGCGGTGTGCAAAAGTGGCCCGCTCGGCGTCCTGACCGGTCAGCCGGATCGGCTTACCGTCCGCGACGATCGAGGCGAAAGCCAGCGTCTCTGCAAGACCCCAATCCACCTTTTCCCCTTCGTTCAGCGCGGTTTCCCGGCGCTCCAGAATACGCTGCAGCTTAGGATAGACGTTGAAGTCATCCGGACGGCTCAGCAGATCCTTATTGATCTTGCGCAGCTTGCCAATCGGCACGGCTGTCTTGATCTTAGCGATCCGCTCTTCGGCTGGCGTCTGGTGATGCGAGTTGGCCGGATCCTGTTCCTTGTCCTTAATCCGGTCGTATGCCGCCTTCAAGCGCTCCTGAACCTGCTGGATGATCTGCGCGGATTCTTCCTTGCTGATCACGCCTTCCTTGATCAGGATATCCGCATAAATGGCGGCAACCCGCGGATGAGCCTTCACTTTCTGGTATACGAGCGGCTGGGTCGTATCCGGATCGTCCGTTTCGTTGTGGCCGTAACGGCGGTAGCCGACCAAGTCAATCAGGAAGTCCTTCTTGAACTTGTTGCGGTATTCGCTGGCCAGGCGCATCGCGTTGACGCACGCTTCGGGATCGTCGGCGTTCACGTGAACGATCGGAATTTCATAACCTTTCGCCAGGTCGCTTGCGTAATGCGTCGAACGGGAGTCTTTACTCTCCGTCGTAAAGCCGATGTTGTTGTTCGCAATAATATGAATCGTTCCGCCGTTCTGGAAGCCCGGCAGCTTGTTGAAGTTCAAGGTCTCGGCCACGATGCCTTCGCCAGGGAATGCGGAATCCCCATGAATGATCACCGTCGCGGCTTTGTTTACGTCCTGCTGCGGATATCCCGGCTCGGTGCGGTCCTCCTGGGCGGCGCGGGCAAAGCCCTCGACCACCGGATTAACGTACTCCAGATGGCTCGGGTTGTTCGCGAGCGTGATCTTCGCTTTGACGTCGCTCGCTCCCTCAACGGTACGGTTCGCGCCAAGATGGTATTTCACGTCTCCGGTCCAGCCGAAATTGATGCCCATCGATCCTTCTGAAGGGAACATCTTCTTGTTCGGGGAGTGATGGAATTCCGCGAAAATTTTATCGTAAGGCTTGCCGAGCACGTGAGCCAGCACGTTCAGACGGCCCCTGTGGGCCATGCCCATCAAAATATGCTCCGCGCCTTCGTCCACCATGTGGTGGACAAGCTCATCCAGCATCGGAACCATCGTGTCGGTTCCTTCGATGGAGAAGCGCTTTTGCCCGACAAAAGTTTTGTGAAGGAACTCTTCGAATTGATCTACTTCCACCAGTCTTTCAAGCAGCGCCTTTTTCTGCTCTGCGTTCAAAGGAGCCACGGACTGGTTCTCGACCTGGCGGTTAAGCCATACGCGCTCCTCCACTTCATGGACGTGACTGAATTCATAAGCAATTGTGCCTGTATATGTTTGACGCAGTTTCTGGATGGCTTCCCAGCCAGTTCTCACGTTATCGGGAGCTCCGTCCCAGATCAATGAAGCCGGAAATGCTTCCAGGTCGGATTGGCTCAGCCCGTACTGCTCAGGCTCAAGAACCCGTGTGTCGGCTTTGGGGAGAATGCCCAGCGGATCAATGTCTGCCGCCAAGTGTCCATAAGTGCGGATGTTCCACACCAGCTTGCCTGCGTCAACGCCCTTCTTCAGCAGGTTGCCATCCAAAGCGACGGATTTCGGTGCCGCAGCCGGTTCCAGCTCGGCAGACGCCATCGGCGGCGCTCCCCACAGCTGGAACACTTTACGGTACGTTTCGTCCACCGATTCCGGATCATTTACATAACGTTCGTACTGTTCCTGGACGTACCCCAGATTGGGCCCGTAATACGATTCCCAAGCCCCCTGCGCTTGCTCGTCTCTCTTATTGGTTATCATCGTTAACGTGATACCTCCGCCTTGATTTTTTAATAGTCATATAGAATGAATAAACCGCTTCATTGTTCAATCTATATTTGGACGGAAATCTGAACAATCAATGCAATGTAAGCCATTTCACGATAATGTAAGCGGCTCAATTTCTATTATAAACAAATCGGAGCCAGACCTGAAATAACCATTTAATATAGTTATCATCTAAAAAACAGATGGATTAAGTTTGTCACCCATTCTCGTATATGACAATATTTACAGCTCCCCTTCGCCAAAAAGCGACAGCTGTCCCGGAGGCTTCTCCGGGGTCTTCATGCCGAGCTTGTCCATCAGCTGAATTGCATTGTCCGCCGCATCCCCGCCCGAATTGTTGTTAAAAATGACCCAGCATTCCCGGGTTTTCTCCAGCAGCTTCCCGATATGCTCCTTCCATTCCTCAAGCTCCTTGTCGCTGTACCTGTACAAATACCGGACCTCCCGCCAATTGGGCTGACCGCTGGAATGCCATCCCGCCGCATTGCGGCCATGCAGCCGCACAAGCGACACGTCTTCACGGGTCGCTTCCAGAACGAGCGGCACCGATCCCTCTCCGGCCTGAGGCTCGTCGCAGACGGTATGAATCCATCCTTCTTCCTTCATAAAGGCCAGCGTCTTCTCCCTCATCTCCCCGGCAAACCAGCTCTGATGGCGGAATTCTAACGCCAGTGGAAATCCGTCCATCCACTCGCGGGTCCGGCGCAGAATGTCCACATGCTTGCGCTCACAGTCAAACCACGGCGGATACTGAAACAGCACGGCGCTCAGCTTGCCGGCCTGGCGCAGCACTTCCGCAGACTCCCGGAACGCTTGAAACATCGTCCTGGAATCAGGATAAGGGCTTTTACCCCGGGCGTGTCCAGTCATTCCCTGATAGGCTTTCACCACAAAACCGAAGGAATCCGGCGTTTGGGCAGCCCATTTCTCCATACGCTCTGGCGAGGGGGTCGCATAGAAGGAGTTGTCCATCTCCACGATGGGGAACACGTTGCCGTACATCCCCAGCTTCTCCCCCGCCTTGGTTCCCTTTTCGTAAATGTCGTCATGATCCCCCCAGCCGGAAAGTCCGATTCGAACCCGCTCGGCGGGGGTTATCGTCTCATCCATAGCCATCGACTCCATCCATAGTATTGACCAACAATAATTTTCCAAGTATAAATCCGCTTACCATACCTATACCCGATTGAAGGAGGCGTCCTTCAGATCTTGCGATATTCCAGAAAGTGGATATGATAAGAGATATGCGTCGGCTTTACGATCTTTAGTAGCAAAGGAGCATGAATGTATGAGCCATTCGTTCGTCATGTTTTCCGGCCCGCACCTTGCTGCGCTGACGGTCTTCGTGCTCGCCTGCATCCTGATGTTCCTGGGCAGAATCCGCCTTCAGGACAGCATGTCGGCCAGGCAGGCGGTCCGTTACTTGATCATCGCCTGTCTGATCGCCTCCGAAATCGCACTCGACATATGGAACATAACAGAAGGCTACTGGAACATCAAGTCCACGCTGCCGCTCGAGCTGTGCAGCATTACGCTGCTGCTCTCGGTAGTCATGCTGGCCGTCCGCAGCCGCTTCCTCTATCAAATCCTGTTCTTCGCCGGGATCGGCGGCGCCCTTCAGGCCCTCATCACCCCAAGCCTGGATTTTGCCTACCCTCATTTCCGGTTCTTTCAATTCTTCGCGGCTCATATGCTCATCATTCTGGCATCCCTGTACATGACCTGGGTCGAAAAGCTTCAGCCCACCTGGAGATCTATCGGCTGGACAATGATTTTTCTGAACGTTCTTGCACTTGGAGTTGGCGTCATCAACTGGATGCTGGGGTCCAACTACATGTTTCTGATGCACAAGCCGCCGACCGCTTCGATTCTGGACTTTCTCGGTCCACACCCCTTATATTTGCTGGCGGAGGAAGGAATCGCCCTGCTGATTTTCGCATTGATGCAGCTGCTGTTCTTTGTCCTGCCCGCGAAAATATCCAAAGCGTCCGCGGCAGCTAAAGCCAGGGACAAAAGCGTTCTTTAAGCCGGCCATAAAGCCTTTCACGCTGCCCTCGCCGGTATCTCCTTCCGCTGCCTCTACGTTGTGATCTCCCTGCCGAAGTTCTATAATGAACGGAAAGCTTAGAAGCTGTGAACCGGCTGATGAACTGACAAGGAGATGGACCCCATGACTGAACCGAAAGTTGTGCAAAATATAACCGAGCTCATCGGCGATACCCCGGCGGTCAAGCTCCGCCGTTTGGCGGGAGAACAGGATGCCGACGTGTACGTGAAGCTCGAATACTTCAACCCTAGCGGAAGCGTCAAGGACCGGGCCGCTTATAATTTGATCGCGCAGGCGGAGCAGGACGGCCTGCTGAAGCCGGGCTCGACTATTATCGAGCCGACGAGCGGCAACACCGGCATCGGGCTGGCGATGAACGCGGCGGCCAAAGGATACCGCGCCATTATGGTGATGCCCGACAACATGACCAAGGAGCGGATCAATCTGCTGAAGGCGTATGGAGCTGAAGTGGTGCTGACGCCGGCAGCGGAGCGGATGCCTGGTGCTATCCGCAAGGCGCAGGAGCTGCAACGGGAAATTGAAGGCAGCTTCATTCCTCAGCAGTTCGAGAACCGGGCTAACCCGGATATCCACCGCCGCACGACGGCGCTGGAAATTATAGAGCAGATGGAAGGGCGGCTGGATGCCTTCGTCGCTACGGCGGGCACCGGCGGGACCATTACCGGCACGGGCGAAGTGCTGAGGGAGAGACTCCCCGGCATCGGCATCTATGTCGCCGAGCCGAAAGGCTCGCCCGTGCTATCCGGCGGCCAGCCGGGAGCGCATAAGCTGGTGGGCACCAGCCCCGGTTTCATCCCGCCGATCCTGAACACGGACGTCTACGACGAAATTTTTCAGGTCAGTGACGAAGACGCCATCGGAACGACGCGCAGGCTTGCCGCCGAAGAAGGCATCCTGGTCGGCCCCTCCTCAGGCGCTTCCGTCTGGACCGCGCTGCAGATAGCCCGGCGTCTGGGACCCGGCAAACGGGTACTGTGCATTGCGCCGGATACCGGAGAACGGTATCTGAGCATGGGCATTTTTTAGTCGTGCGCAAATCATCGAAAGGCATCAACCGGTTTGTATACCCGGCTGATGCCTTTTTTGTGTTCATCGGTTGAGACAGACGGGCATATGCCCGAATGGGAGAGCAACATCTCAAAATCCTTCTCATGCTATAAATGACTCAAGCAGGCCACTGCCTGTTAAACCGATGAGGAGTTGACAATACATGAATAGATTGACTGGAAAAACAGCACTGGTTACCGGAGCGAGCCGCGGCATCGGCAGGGCCATTGCGCTGCGCCTGGCCGCCGAAGGGGCGCTGGTGGTTCTCCATTATGGACAAAACCGCTCCGCCGCCGAGGCGGTCGCCCGCGAGATCGAACAGCAGGGCGGAACGGCGCTGCTCCTCGCGGCGGACTTCAGATCCGTTCGCGGCATCCCGGAGATGTATGAAACCTTGGATGGCCTTTTGCAGAATCAAACAGGCCGCCCCGGCCTGGACATTCTTGTGAACAATGCGGGCATCGGACTTTCCCTTCCCATTGAGGCGACAACGGAGGAATCCTTCGATGAGGTGATGAACGTGAACGTTAAAGCACCGTTTTTCGTCATTCAGCAAGCATTGCCGCGGCTGCGGGACGGCGGGCGGATCATCAACATCTCCTCCGCGACGACCCGGATCTCGCTGCCGGTGATTCCCGCCTACAGCATGTCCAAAGGGGCGATCAATACGCTGACCCTGAACCTCTCGACTCAGCTTGGCTCCCGCGGCATTACGATCAACGCGATCATGCCGGGATTCGTGGAGACCGAGATGAATGCCGAGACGCTGCAGACGCCGGAAGGCCGCGAGTTTGGCGCGAACTTCTCGATCTTTAAGCGGTGGGGACAGCCTGAAGATGTCGCCGATATCGCCGCCTTTCTGGCTTCGGACGACAGCCGCTGGATCACGGGCCAGCTATTGGACGCCAGCGGCGGAACGCATCTGTAACGGAGCTTGCCGCGCCTCGCGCCCGGCTGCCATGCAGACTGCCCTTAAAAAGCAAAAAATCCAGTGCCCTCGGCGGCACTGGATTTTCTTTTTACCCGAGATTTATGGAATATACTGCTGCACCACTTTGACGACTTTGCCGTCCTTCACCGTCAAATGAAACGGAAAAGAGCGAATGTCCAGCAGCTTGTCGTTATGGTAAATCGCCAAAAACTTGTTCAGGCTGACCGGTTCGTTCCACTGAATGTTCATTCCTTCATAGGTTCCGTCATGATCATACAGCTGCATCAGCACTTCAGCATCCGGAGCGATTTCGTACGTCTCCAGCGTCTCATCGTCGTTGACGATGTAATACCCGTCAGGAGCGCCGCCCAGCTCTTCGGCATCCGGCTCCCGCTCAAGGAACTTCTTGTCTGCCGCCGCGCCCTCATACCATTCGATCGGATCCACCGTCACGTAGAGGTGGCCGTTCTTGTTCCCGATGGTGGACAGCATCGCCGTCACCGTGTCCTCGGTTTGCGGAACCGGCTTATATTCGTTATCAGACCCGACTGCACTCGTTGAAGTCACTACCAGCCCCAGCAGAAAAACGATCATCAGGGAAGCGAATACGGTCATCTTTTTTTTCATTTGAAAATATCTCCTTTATGGAATCATGATTTCTATCCATATCAACCATTACCCTGCGGGATTGTTTTCAAACGCTGCGAGAGGGCTCTGTGATGTAACTTTATTGTAAGCCACAGCCGGGACCCAAATCGTCACAAATTCGTTACAGCCGAGTCAAATTGTTGTAAATTCTTCAAGCGCTTTCGTGAATGAAGGAGCCGGCAAGCCCGGTCAATCCTTCTTCTCCAAAATGTCCTTGATCTCCGCCAGATCGTGGATCTCATAAGTCGGGACGATGGCGGTTTCGTTGGGCAGGCGATTCGGGTTGTACCAGCACGTGTCGATGCCGATATTGTTGCCTCCCTGAATGTCCGAGGTGAGAGAATCGCCGACCATCAGCATTTTATCCTTGCGTTCCTCCTGAATCACCCGGAAGGCATGCTCGAAAATACCCGCCTGCGGCTTCTGGAACCCCGTATCCTCGGAGACGATGACCGCCTCGAAAAAGTCCTTCAGGTCGGAGCGGCCGATCCGTCCGAACTGTACCTCTTTAATGCCGTTCGTGATGATGGCCATTTTGTAACCGTGCTCCTTAAGATAGAGACAGATATCCAGCGCACCCGCCAAAATAAACGCGCCTTCGGCGAGCGATCCCAGGTAACGTCTGCTCAATTCCTCGGCGTCGTCGCTCAGCCCCTGCTCGCGGCCGAATCGGCGAAAGCGCTCGACCCGCAGCTCCGCCGAGCTGATCAGACCCTGCTCAAATTCACGCCAAAGCTCCTCATTGATCCTTTTATAGCAGGCCGTTATTTCCGTATCATTCGCGTCCAGGCTGCAGCTGGTGAGCAGCTGGTTCAGCGCGTGGCTCTCCGACATTTTAAAATCGAACAGCGTTTCATCCGCATCAAACAAAATCCATTCGTACGACAAGATGTACCCTTCTTTCAGTAAAGTGATAAAACGGCGTCAGCGTGCCTCAATCAAAGTCATGCAAGGCATCATCCGGTTGGTTTGTGCGTTTCTATTGTACCATGCCGCCAAAAATGCCTGCTTGCTTCTACGTCCGTGGCCCAAATCCAAATGAATGGGCGATTCCCCGGGACTCATCTGCCATCTGGCTCTTGGAGAGCCTTACCCCAGGCAGACGCGAAGTCGGCCACAGAAGCATACCGCCCGGCCCGGTCGGCATGAACCGCCTTCAGCGCAATGTCATACAGAGACCTGCCGGCATCCCATTGGTCATAGGAGCGGTCCATCTCCCCGCCAAAGATGAAAAAGGCTGTCGCCCCCATATTATACACATTAGTCACGCCGTCAATCGCAGCGCCGTATTCAAACTCCTCGGGGGACATAAAGCGGGACGATCCCCACAGCCTGCCCATCCGGTTCTCAAAAGAGCCTTTCTGGTAAAGGTCGATATCGCAGATTTTCGTCGTGTCGGCAGCAAAATCGTAAAGAACGCTTCCGTCATAGAAATCAACTGCTATGTACCCTTTTTCCTCGACGTGGACATGAAAATCAAGAATAGCTCTGTAGGATGCCAGCCGTTTCTCCAGCGGCAGCCGGCGGTAACGATAAAATGGGGACCTCGGGTCTTCATATTTGGCCGGAGGCGGAAATGCCCAATGAGGATGCAGCGACTCCCCGTCAAACCATTCAAACACGGCGGCGTAGCCGGTTCCGGCTTCAAAATGGCTCAGCAGCCGCACCAAGCTCGGATGATCCAAATCTTCGTAAACTTGAACAGCCTGCTTCAAACGCAGGATGGCTTCCGCCGGTTCACCCTCAAACTCCGTAGTAGCCGCTCCGGCGTACTTGATGAACCGTCTGACCCCGTCCTTTTCCACGCCAAATGAAAGGTTGCCGGAGTCCTGCTTTTCAAACACCGCAAACACTTTGCCCCAGGCGGGCAGCCATTCCAGCGGATGCGGCTGTTTCAATTGAAATGTTACGTCGTCGATGTTGATTGTAACCGGTTGATCCATCCGTTCAACTCCTTTTTATGGTTGGTCTCGGCTTATTCTATCTTCAAATTCCCGATTTTGCTGCTGAATGTCTGAGGCAATTCGTTTATACAAAAACAGGAACAAGCCCAGGACGGCAATCACGATACCGCCAACCAGCGTAATATTGGTGATATTCCAAATATAATCCGGCGTTAAATCCTTTAGTGTATACACATCGTTAATATTTTGGGTCCGCGCTGCATAAATCAATACTTTTTCAAAACCGCCGAGTCCGACAAGCAGCAATCCTGCTCCGAGAAGCATTATTCCCATCAATCGCATGCCCGTTATTCCTCCCTCTGGGTAGGATTGCGCCCCTTTTCCGCTTCTTCCGCACTGCCGGGTTCCGCATCCAGCTCCCGCTCGAGCTCCGCTTCAATGTCCTCGTCGCTCATCTGGTAATCATCCTCTTCCGACACGCCCAGCTTCCTTTCCAAAAAGCTCACCCTTGCCCTCAAGTCTTCCACCATGCCGTACAAATAGCTCAGCAGGCCGACCATAACCAGAAGGGCCAGAACGGTCCCCCAGGGGCCAAACACCCAGGTTGCGATCAGCCCCCCGGCAAGAAACACGACGATTCCCATGATAAAATAAACCATTGCCCACTTCCCTTCTGCCGCCGGTTCAGTATGCGTCACCTAGGGGCTGCTAACTGCCGCTGCGGCAAGCTTCTATCGGGCGCCCAATCCTTCCAATACCATATTCAAAAAGTAATCTCGGTTCTCCGGATGACAAGCGATCAGGTAAGGCTCTTCCGTCATGGCGTCAAATGGTTTGCCTTCAAAGTCCATGACCAGCATCCCCGCTTCCTTCGCGATCAGAACGCCGGAATAGAGGTCCTCCCCTTCGGAGTTATACAGAATGATGGCATCGATATTCCCTCTCGCCAGCATGCACCACTGCAAGGTCGGCGCCCACAGCCGCATCATTCGCTTCGTATGCAGGTCGATATGGTTTCTAAGCCGGGTGGCGCGGTCATCGCTGCCTACCACATGTCCCTGAATCCAGGCGACCGTTGCTTTATTGAACGCCGGTGCAGGCCCGTTCGTTACGGGCTGCCCATTGCAGGTAGTTCCACCGTTACGGGTGGACACGAACAGCCGGTCAATCATCGGTTCATAAACCACGGCCACGACCGGCTGCCCTTGATGCATCAGCGTAATCGAGCAGGAGAACGCAGGCAGGCCGATCGCATAGTTGTTCGTTCCGTCCAAAGGGTCCACCAGCCACAGCCAGTCGCTGTACTGGCCATGATCTCCCGATTCCTCGGCCCGGATCCGGTGATCCGGAAATGTGCTGCGGATATGCTCGAGAATCCGTTCCTCGGCCAAATGGTCCACCACCGTGACGAGGTCGCCGTTATCCCCTTTTTGGTCAACCTTTTCCAGCTTGTCAAAATACGCCTTCGCGATGGCTCCCGCTTCCTTGGCTGCGGCGACCGCCAGCTGCTTCGCCTCTTCAATGATCCGTTGATCCATATGTACTATCCACTCCTTTTGCCTAGTGTTCATATTGCTGCGCCCGCCTTCGCTCCTTCAAGAAAGAAAAAACCCTGCGCGTCAGGGTTTAATGTCAATCATTATACTTTCCGTTTGAAAATGGCGACGACGTCCCGCGACTGTCCCTGGGATACGCTCGTGTCAAAGCACGATACCAGCTCCCAGCCCTCGTAGCCGTAGCTGTTCAGCAAATCCTCAAATTCCTCCTCGTCCACCTTGCCGCCCAAAAAGCCGCCTGTTTTATACTTCACCGTCTTGTAAGACCATTGTTCCATCATTTTACGCTTCCTTTCATCGTATCGTTTGGCCGCTCACGACATGCCAATGCATATGTTTGGATTCCTGGTAGTCTCCTAAGTTAGTGACGACCTTGGCTGCTCCCGTCTGCCGCACCATGTCCGAGGCGACCTTCTTAATTACCCTTAAAACCTCGATCAGCAGCTGTTCGGTATTCTCCGCTTCTCCGGATATCAGCGATCCTACATGAATCTTCGGGATCACCACAACATGATGCTCATAATAAGGGCGCGTATGATGATAAGCGAGCACCCGATCTGTCTCATACACGCGGTTGACCTGCGTTTTGCCGTTTAGCACCTCGTCGCAATAAAAATCGTTCGACACGCCGCTCACCCTTTCCTTATCGCAGCTGCTTCAGCAGCTGCGAAACTTCCTCCATCCAGCGGCCTTCGGGATCCGCGATCACCGTATGCCAGCCCAATGCCCTGGCAGGGATCAAATTTTTCTCCTGATCGTCCACATAAATGCAGGGTCCTCCCCCATCGCCAAGCTGCTCGCATACGAGCTGATAAATGCGGGGATCCGGCTTGCAATACCCTGCTCTGCTGGATATGGTAAGGCTCTTCACCTGCTCCTTGACGGGTGCCAGCAGCCCGCTCAGCCATTCCTCCCGGTGATTGCTCAGCAGGTGAATATCCGCGTCCCTGCTCCATGTGGCAATACGCCCCAAAGCGGGGAGGGGTTGCAAATACCTCATCGCCAGCGCGCTAAGCCGTTCCATGCTCAGATCTGGTCCATGCCCGGCAAGCCAGTCCCTAAACTGCTCAATGGTGATGCCGCCTGTCCAGAACGACTCGCGAACTTCCCGGCTGAAGCTGCCTTTTAACTGACGATAGGTCGTGCTTCCCGCCATGGCAGCAGCCTCTTCCCAAAATCCAGGCGAGAGGTTCGTTGCAATGACACCGGCGACATCCAAAATAAGCTGGGGTCTGTTCATCGGCTCCTCCCCCTTCCAAGCTTCCAGTCATCATCAGCTGGGATTGGTGCTGCGCAGACATTCGTCTACCCATTCATAACAGCGCTGCAGATCCTCATGGCTGACCAGGTCGGAGCGGTGCTCGAACTGAATTTTGACTTGCGGGTTTTCCTCGCGGATAACGGTTAAATAATCTCCAATCGGGGCCCATCCGTCCTCCGGGCGCTGTTCCGGCAGCACTGGGTAGCGCAGCTTGACGGACGATTTCGTGTACTGAAGATTCCACAGGTGGATAACCTCCGCATACTTCGCATATTTGCGGATGACCGGCAGGGCCTGAAAGGAAGGGTCTACGTTCTGCTGCAAAAACAGCCTTCCCGTATCCAGGCACAGCCGGATGTCCGGGTACTTCTTCAGCAGTGTTTCCAGCACGTCATGCTCATAAATATAAGAATTCAGCGCATCGAATTCCAAAACCGGCGTGAAGCCGTAATCTCGGGAAGCGGCGCTAAGCCAGGCAAAAAGCTGATCGCTGCGTTCCGCAAACAATTCAAGCGAATAATCGCTATCATAGACATACTCCGTTCTGTCGGAAAAATGCCATTTGTCCCAGTTCACCCGGTCATCCAGGATGACGGGCTTCGGATAATGGAACAACACGTAATCCGGCCGTACGTTCCTTAAATAGTCGAGCTCGTTCCGGATCAGCCGGAGCGCTTCATCACGGACATGTTTGTCCACATCCAGAAACAGGGCGTCCCGAAGCAGTGACCTCCCCGCACGAAGGGGAAAATGTACGCCGATCCGGAAGTCCCGCACTCTGGAGGCGCTCAAGAGTTTCTGCGTGTCCGCTTCATTTTCAAACAGACAGGCCTCGATTCCGTAAAAGCTGTCTCTGTAATCGCGCTCCATCTTTTGCTCGTCAAACGAGCCGTATTGCCCGATCAAAAATCGCTTCATCGTCATTCCTCCGGCAGCGGGGTGTGAACCATTCATATGAAAATTTAACCATTACTTCCACGTTCCGTCCAGTATTCATTGAACCCGGCCTGCACAAAAGCCTATGAATCTATCAATAACGAATTGAAATGGATGATGGAAGCAAGTGCGTAACATGTGTGTGCCCACGATCGGATGATCAGGGACGAATCCCCTCCTCCGTCATCCGCTGCTTAATCGCGTTCAGCATATCCCGGGCAAAAGCCTGAATCATCCGAGGTTCAACGCTCACTTCATCCGTCTTTCCTTCATACTGAAGAAGACACTGGCGCAGGAGCGGCTCATACGCAGGCAGAAGGGCCGCGAGCCCCCATTCGCCGCCTTCCTTTTTGGAGGAAACTTCGCCTTCCCGCAAAAACCGCAAAATTCTGCACAGATTAAGCGTGTAATATACCGGCGCCTCGGCGATCTTCTTTTCGGCATGCTCGACATCGGACCAGATCGACCGGATGTACATCTCTTTCTCCGGCCTGAACACGGACTGTGCGGGCTCCCCATACAGCGTTATCCCACGATGGTAAATGACCATCATATGGGCCGCAAGATCAGGGTCTTCATAACCGCCGCATACATATTGCGCATCAGATTCATACCGCTCCCGGTGAGCCTCCGAATAATGGAATTCAAACGGTGTTGGGTGCAGCGGCTCCCCGGCGTACTGCCTGAGGATGACGCTGACTTCCATCCCGCGGTGCCCCGGCATCAGCCCGTGAAGCTCAATAAGGCCTCGGGCGAGCCGAGTCCAAACCTCGGGGTCGAGCTTCTCTTCAATGACCGCCAGGAGATCGATATCGCTCCGGTCTTCACGGTAACACCCCATCGCCAGCGAACCGTGCAGATATAAGCCGGTCAACGGTGCTCCGAGCTCGGTAATAAAAAGTTTTGTCAAACGGTCCAGCACCTGCTGCGTATTCATCACTTTCCTCCAATATAGAAAAATGGCTGCCCCCTTACCGGGAACAGCTGTCATTTCGGCACTATGACCCCTTTTTGCCTGATCCGAAAGCAATCGCATACCGATCCGGATCGATCAGCACGAAGTCTTTCCAGTCCCCCCATTCCTGATGTTCCAGCACCGGCTCCTGAATGAACTGCGCTCCTCCAGCTTTGAAATGCTCGTACAATTGATCCAGCTCTTCATGCGTTTCGACATATGCGTAAGTGTCCCATGGAACCATCTTGTTGTCCCCGGAGGGGTTGGGACGGACATCTTCCGCCTTTGCCGCCTGAATCAATTTGAAGCCGAGGGCAAAATCATCCCTTACCGCCCAAACGTCCGACACGTCACAGCCGAGCACATCCGCATAATAGCGCTTGGACCTCTCTAAATCCGAAACCAATCGGACCTGAACCGAAAAGTGAACTTTACTCAAATGAACATCATCCTCCGAATGGTCGATTCTCCTTCGTTCGCTCAGCCTCTTCCTGGATTGGCCTCAAGGCCAATGGACGAGCTCGAAGGGTTGCCCTATGAAACTGGCAGATACAGCGCTTTCAGTCTATCATAAATTTTAACAATGATACATATGATTTCCTACTCCCGCCACATCCTCGTCACCTGCCGCAGGTTCTCTCCCTCCCACTCCGTCTTGTAAATATCCGGCATGGAAGTGGATTCCCAGAAGGCGTAATCGAACCGCGGGTCAAATTCGCCCAGCATCAACGTCATAATATCACCGTGAGTCCCAATGACAATCCGCTTTCCGGCATGCTCATCAAGCAGTTTCCGGACTACCTGGGCCGCTCTTTGCCGCGCCTCCATGCTCGACTCTCCCCCCGGAAAAGCAAAAGCGGCATCGCCGTATACTTTTTGCTTCGCTTCTTGAAACGATAGGCGCCCGATCTGCCCGATTTCCCGTTCCCTCAAATCTTCTTCTATGATGATTTCCCTGCCCGCAGAGTCGGCGGCATCCCGAATCGTTCGCACGGCTCGCTCGTAGGGACTGGAAATGTACAAGTCAATGCCTTCACCCAGCAGTCTGTCCTTGACCGCAAGCGCGTCTGCCGGCCCCTGACGGGACAGCCCCCGTGTTCGTTCCCTGCCTTCCTCATAAAGCGATTCGGCATGCCGGACAAAATAAAGAATCGTGTTCCGCTTCAAGTGATGTACTGAATTAGCAGTCATGAACCAGCAACCTTTCCATTTTATTGGGTTAAAAGAGAAAAGCACCCGCTTCAGCTCCATCATACCAGCGATCCTGCCGCTGACATATCTGAAAGTTTCACGGGTGCTTATATGAAGATAATAACGGTTTAAGCTCTTCTCGCCAGTTCGTAAGGCAGACACAGCGGGACTCCGGTTCGGGGGTCGACGAGGATGTCGGCTTCAATAGCGAAGACCTCCCGCAGCACTTCCCGGGTCATGACTTCGCCGGGTGTTCCTTCTGCCACGACTGTGCCTGATTTGATCGCCACCATATGCTGCGCATACCGTGTGGCATGGTTCAGGTCGTGAACGACCATGACGATCGTGCGGCCCTCTTCCTCATTCAGCTTCTGAAGCAGCTGCAGCACTTCCAGCTGATGCGCCATATCCAGGAAGGTCGTAGGCTCGTCGAGGAACAGAATATCCGTCTGCTGAGCCAGCGCCATGGCGATCCATGCCCGTTGGCGCTGGCCGCCTGACAACTGGTCGATCGCCCGGTCCCTAAAAGCCCCAAGCCCCGTAACGTCAATGGCCCACTCGATAACCTCACGGTCCTGTGCGCTGATGCTGCCAAATCCCCGCTGATGCGGCGAACGGCCGAAGCCGATCAGCTCGGTTACGGTCAGCCCATCCGGGGCCGTGGGGGTTTGCGGCAGGATCGCGAGCTGCTTCGCCACATCCTTGGTCGGCTGGCTGTGAATCGATTTGCCGTCGAGCAGCACCGCTCCGGAGGATGGCTTCATCAAGCGGGCCATCGTTTTGAGAATCGTCGATTTGCCGGAGCCGTTGGAGCCGACCAAAGCCGTAATTTTACCCGCCGGAATGCTCAGGTTCAAATTGTTGACAATGAGCGTATCGGCGTATCCGATGTTCAGCTGCTCGGTGCCGAGCCTCGACTGGAGCTGCGGTTTATCCTCCGTGGCAATCTCTTGCTCCGGCCAAGCCAATGTGTTTTGTACCATACCGTATCATCCTTTTTTAGGGATTGTATTTCGCGGCGGGTTCGCCGCTCCGCATGCAGGGTGCCTTATGCTATGTTCAACGTTGTCGAAAATGCCGTATCGTCTAACGCATGATTGCCTTTGTTGACACATTATGCGTGGAAAAGTTCAATTTATGTGTATGTATACACACTTATTATGATAATGATTCTCAATTTCATTGTAAAGAGTTTTTTCCCTTTTCTCCGTCTTATCTCACGAAAAAAGGACAATGGAACTCATGGTCCCATTGTCCAAATATTGCATATGGCTTAATTACTCAAAATGTCCTTCAGTTCCATTAAGTCGGTGATCGAATAATCCGTCTCACAGCTCGTGTTTCCGGCAGCCGCCTTCATCCATACCGCCATCATCCCGACCTTCCGGCTCGCCTCGACATCGTTAACGGGATGATCCCCGACAAACACAGCCTCCTCCGGCTGGAGCTCCAGCCTGTCCAAAGCCCTACGGAAAATAGCCGGGTCCGGCTTGCGGAGCCCTTCCAGCTCGGAAATGAGAATGGCGTCAAAATCATCAGCAATGCCGAGCCCTTGAATGCTGCCCCATTGAAACTCGCCGAAGCCGTTGGAAATGATCCCGAGCTTCATTCCAAGGCGCTTGAGAGCAGTCAGCATTTCCCGAAGATGCGGATAACCTATGCAGTGAAGGCGAAAACCGGCGATATAGTCCTTCAGAAGGCGCTCCCAGGACAACTCCAAGTCCATTTCCCGCACAAGCTGTTCATAAACTTTGTCCTTCCAGACATACCCCCGTGCGTCCAGCTCTACAAAACGGCGGATATATTGATCCCGGTCCACGCGTTGAAGCTCCGGAAACCGTTCATATTGATCCTCCGTAAAGCGCAGCAGCGAGGTATCCCGGTCCAGCAGTGTACCGTCCAGGTCAAACAGCACGCCCTTGATCATGCTCCGCTCCTTTCCGCCAGCTGTTCCTGCTTTACAGCCGTGACCCGGGTCGTCTTCTTGTCAAAAGAGACGTTGACCTCCTCCGCGAGCTCAACCTGCCCCTCCGCGAACGTTAGGGTGAGCGTGACCCTATAGGGTGTCTCGATGTACACCACGGTTAGCTCGAGCTGCAGATCCCCGGTAAATCGGGCCGAAATGACGGCTTCCTGCCGATGCATGGCCAGATCCTTCCGGAAGATGTCCTTGGTGCTTACCCTCTTCGTCAAATCAAAGGGAAGTTCGCGCCGGCTGCCATCGGCATAACGGATCCGAAGCTCGGACCGCTCATCTAGGCTGCACACCGTAATCTCGGCAACGCCGCCTGGCTCTGGAGCCTGGACACGGTATTGCCCTGCCCAATCATCCGGCATGGGAGACAAAGCAGAAGGTACCCGGTGCTCAGCGTCTTCCTGTATTCGCGCGATCCGCCGCAGAAGCAGCGGGTACGCTTCGGAGCTGACTTGTTGCGATCGGTCTACCCGGTCCACGATATGCTCATAGATGAGGTCCAGCAGCAGCGGCAGCTGCTTTTTCATATGGCTCATGCCGGAAGAGGCTGCAATGACAATGCCGTGCTTCGGAGCAACAAAGCAGAGCTGCCCGAACCCGCCGTTTCCCATATAACACCCCTGCCGGCACCGAAAAAATTGGTAGCCATATCCTTCCGAAAAATCGGCCCTCGTCTCATTGCGGCGGTTATCGCTCTGCTCCGCGGTGGCTAACCGGATGTATTCCGCCGATACGATTCTCCGGCCGCCATACACGCCCTCGTTCAGCAGCATCTGACCGAACTTCGCCACGCCGTCGATGGGAATGCTCAGCCCCATGCCGCCTGCGGCCACTCCCATCGGGCAGGTCTCCCAATCCACCAAGCCAATTCCAAGCGGCTCGAACAATCTCGGTTTTACATATTCGACGAGGCTCATCCCGGTCGCTCTTTCCAAAATGGCGGCAACCATATAGGTCGCATGCGTGTTGTACACGTAATGGCTTCCCGGCGGATGCTCCGGCGCCAAGGATAAGAACGTTTGGGCCCAGTCTGACCCGGATTCCATCACCCGACCGTAGATGTTGTCATGATGCCCTGTATTCATCGAAAGCAGATGGTGGATGGTCATCTGGGATAAGTAGGGCGGGACGTCATCGGCAAGCTTATCGGGAAAATACGAAACGACCGGATCCGTCAGCCGGATATATCCTTCGTCCCTGGCAATTCCCGCCGCAATGGAAGTGAAGCTTTTGCTAAGCGAAAATAATAACGTGGGTGCCTCTTCCCGATACGGCTGACGGTTGAAACGGGCCGTAACTTCTCCATTCTGAAGCAGCATCAAACGGTTGACCTGAAGCTCCAGTTCCTCAATCCGTTCCAAGAACCGAAGTACATCGCCGGACGACAGGCCGTGGCTTTCCGGCTGTGCGGTTTCCAGTTCCAATCCCAATCGTGCACCTCCAACGTTCCTTTTTATTGAAGTTCCTTAATAAAAAAGAGATTCAGATCATCGTCCACCCGGACCATCTCGCCCGGCACGACCGGCTGGTTCTTATACACGATGCCGTTGCCATCGGGAATGTAACCTCTGCGGCAGTAAATGCGCTGTGCCTTGCCGTAGTCCTTGAACAAGCCCACACCGATGCCGATCCGCTTGCCCTTGCGGCTTACGATCGATTCAAACTCCTCCAGGATCCGGTTGCCGATTCCTTGGCGCTGGAAGACAGGGAACACATTGAGATCATTCACTTCCGGAATGCCCTGCTCTTGGAAAGGGGGGTAGTCCGATTCGTATTTCAGGTGACATACCCCGGCGACCTGGTCATCTGCATAGGCGATGATCGTTTCACGGACACCCGCTGCGTTTTCAGCGAGACATTTGTCGTAGTACTCATCAGGGCGGAAGATGTCCTGTTCGGTAAAAGCCTGCTTCCACTGCTGCTTTAATTCCTCTGAAGTGAGCAAAGTAAGCGTGATTTTCATTTACAGCACCTCCATATCGAATATATTTTTGTCCCCATGTTCCGCGGCTCTCTTTTAAAAGTTAATGTTCACTTACTTTAGCATTGATGATTAAAGAGATTCGCGATTATAATATGTATAAATATGCCACGGCTTGAAAGTAGAGAGGGGAACTGCCATGCGATCCGCTGAAGTCCATAATTACGACTTTGCCTTTAGGCAGGCCGCGATCGGCATGGCCCTTATCGCGCCTGACGGAGCCTTCCTAAAGGTCAACCCCGCTTTATGCACCCTCCTCGGTTATACACCTGACCATTTCACTTTGCCGGATCTTCTTCTTCCCGCGATTCAGGAACTGTCCCGCGACATCGTTAAGTGCGGGGAGTGGCTGCAGTCCATGAAACGGGATCAGCACCGGATCGACCAACATTACTATCATCCTTCAGGACAACGGTTATCCCTTGATATCCGCATCTCCTTGATTCGAAATGAGGCCGGGAAACCTGAGATTTACTTCACCCAATTCGAGAACAGGACCCAGATGATGCAAATGGAAACCAGGCTGCATTATACCGAAACCCATCTGCACGAGCGGGAGGATTCCTTCATGCAGCTGCTGGATGGCCTCCCCCTTTCCGTGCTGATTACGAACCACGGCCAGATTCAGTATGCCAATCCTGCCGGACTCAGGCTCATTCAAGCAGACAGCCTTGAAGCCGTAATTGGCATGTCAACGGACGATTTGGTCGACGCCGCCGACCACGAAATTCTGGCCGAGCGCAAGCAGCGGCACTACAACAACAGGCCCATCGGCTCAGTGCGCTACCGCATCCGCTGTCTCAATGGACAGCTGAGGCATGTGGAAGGATTTTCACTGAAGATTACCTATCAAAAAAAGCGGTGCGTCATCGGGATCTTTAAAGATATCTCCGACCAGAAGCTTGAGGAAGACCGGCTCATGCAGTCCGAGAAGCTATCGACGGCAGGGCAGCTTGCCGCAGGCATCGCTCACGAAATCCGCAATCCGCTGACTGCCATTTTCGGCTTTTTGAAGCTCCTCCGCACCTCCAGCCAAAACAACGACCAGTACTTTGCGATCATGGAATCCGAGCTGAAACGGATCGAATTTATCGTCAATGAGCTGCTGGTGCTGTCCAAACCCCAGGTTTCGCATGCGAGCAAGCCAATGGACATTCTGCCGCTGCTGGACCAGGTAATCACGCTGATGAACGGCCAGGCCGCATTAAAAAATATCGAGATCGTTTCCGCCTTCTCCGAACCTTCCATCTGGATTGCCGGCGAGGCCAACCAGCTGAAACAGGTCTTCATTAACCTGCTCAAAAATGCGATGGAAGCCATGCCGGAAGGCGGCATCATCCGGATCCACGCCCTCTCCCGGAACAACGAGGCCTTCATCAGCGTTCAGGACGAAGGCTGCGGCATGACTGCGGAGCAGATCCAGGCGCTGGGCAAGCCCTTTTTCACGACCAAGGAATCAGGCACCGGCCTTGGGTTTATGATCACACACAACATCATCCATAATCACGGCGGGAACATATCGGTCCAGAGCGCTCTCCAGGAAGGCACTACGTTTACCGTGACGCTCCCCGTTATTTCCGAACCGGAGGCAGCCTCATCATAACAAGCCTAATCCGGTGATCAGCCGGTAATTTTAAGTTTCACATCCTGGGACCAAAAAAAGGACGGTACTACCGCGTTATGTTCCTAAGTATTGGAGGAATACAGCAGAATACCGTCCCTCCGGCTCCAGCCCGATTTGGCCCAAAAATAATTGCCGATCTCATTCTCCTCGATCACCATGATGTGGCACTTGGCGATGCCCTCTTCCCGGAGCTTATCCAGCCCGGCTTTCGCCAGTTTTTGCCCGATGGCGCGGCCCCTGCAGGCCGGATCGACCGCAACGTGGTAGATATACCCCCTTCGGCCGTCATGGCCGCACAGAATGGTGCCGATCACCCGATCATCCTCGGTGGCGACAAAGCTCATGCCCGGGTTCCGAACCAGGTACCGGTGTATCGATTCTTTCGAATCGGCGTCGCTCAGCGCCATCCCTTCCGTATTGCCCCACAGCTCCATGCATTGTTCGTAATCCTCAATTAACAGCTCTCGCAGTGTTTCCATGATGTTAGTTTCCTCCAGTCATTGATAAGAACAAACGTATATCGATGTATATTCAATGAAGCCAGACCGCATTTAGCGGGGCTTTTTCTTGCGATATATCGAAGCTCGAATCTCCGAAGCTTATTCTTTTCCTATATCTTAAGAACAAACGCATATCGACGTATTATATTCAATGAAGCAAGCCGCGCCAGGACTATGTCCCGGCATCCGCCCGCTCGACCGACTCCGGACCGAGAATCTGTCTAAAGTGGTGCCGCATATGCTCCAGGTAATCGTTCACCAGCCAATCCAGCGTCGCTTCAGCGCCGCCGGGAAGAATGCAGGTTTTGCCGTAATCCTCTGCGGTCAAACGCTCGAGAACATGGACAATTTGCCTGTTCAGCATAACCCACAGCGTAATGATATCCGTCAGGTTGTATTGCTCCTGATACCCGTGCAGGTCCACCCACCGGTCCTGATCGTATCCCTCAAGGGATACCGGATGCGCCGACAGTTTTATTTGGACAAAACGAAGATGGTTGTTCGCCGCCGAATCGCATAAGTGGCCTACGATCTCCTGCTTCGACCACTTGGCGGGTCCTGGCTTGTGTCTGAACACCTCTTCGGGCACAGCTTTCAGTTCGCTCTCAAAATATCCGACTAAACGGTTCAAGGTTTGACTATAACTATGATTCATCCTGCTTCTCCTCTCCATTGGCTGCACTGTATTCGATCAGCCAGCAATCGCGGTACTCTCCTTCATGCCATTCGCGTTTTTCCAGCAGCCTGATCTTGCGGAAGCCGCATTTTTCGTATACGCGCAGGGCTCTGGCGTTCCAGGTTTGCGGGTCCATGACAATTTTATCGGCTTGAAGCGTGTTGGTTAGATAAGAAACCATGCCTTGAATCAGCCTTGTGCCGATTCCCCGGTTCCAGCAGTCGGGCTCCCCTATAAACTGATCCATGCCGAAAATTCGTCCGTCCCCTTCGCCATAGCCATATACCTCGCGTTCCTCCGGATCGACCGGATAATATTGAATATACCCGATATCGCGGTTGTCCAGTTGAATGATGCAGGCTTCGATTTGATCATCTCGGTAAAAGTGCTCCTGCACCATGGCCATATCATGCGGACGGTCCCGGCCTTCATAATATTCGAGGACGCGCGGATCGCTGAGCCAACGGACCAAATGGTTCGCATCGCCCGCCTCCAGTCTCCTTACGCTGACCCCCTGCTTGCTCCAAAGAATCAATATTACGCCTCCTCCCTCATAACTCAAGCACGAAGCGTTTGAGCCTTTTTATATGAAAAACTTAACGTTTTTGACCACGTAGTGGTACCCTGACATGACGGTCATCATCACAGCGATCACCATCAAGAAGGAATCGACGCGAAGGCTGGTCAGCCATTGAAAAGGATAGTTATTCAGCAGCACGGCCGTAATGGCGACGACCTGGGACACCATTTTCCACTTGCCGTACCGGTCTGCCGCCAGAGCGATCCCTTGGGCCGACGCCGCCATTCGCAAAGCTGTAATCATGAATTCACGGCCAATCATCACGAAAGCCATCCAGGCCGGAACCATCCCGGCTTCGACCATCATGATCAACGCCACGGAAACAAGCAGCTTATCCGCAAGCGGGTCCAATAGCTTACCGAGATTGGTAACCAGGTGGTATTTGCGGGCAATATACCCGTCCAGCTTGTCCGTAGCGGAAGCAAGAATGAATACGCCCACCGCCATATAAGTTCCGTACTGATTCAGAAATTGAATGAACGCGTTGGAATCCGCCAGCCGTACGGGGTACTCTGCGAAAAAAACGATAAACACGGGGATCAGCATGATTCTGGCCAGCGTCAGCTTGTTCGCCGGGTTCATGCATCCTTCCTCTCAAAAAACGTGATCCGGTTACCGAAAGGATCGATCACGCTCACCTCCATATCCTCAAGCCCAGGGCGCGCATGCTTGTACTTCTTCGCTATCAGTTTGGCATGGAGGCTCTGGATGTCTTCGACTTCCACACGGATCGCCGAGCCGGGGGTGCAGTCGCCGTGATGCCCGCTCAAATGGATCTCGCAATCCCCGCTGGACACCTGCATGTATAAGGGAAGATCGTCTTCATAGCGGTGCTCCCAGTCAATCCGGAATTCCAGGAAATCCACGTAAAACTCCTTGGCCTTGTCCTCATCGAAAATCCGAAAGATCGGTGTTATCTTCTTCATCACTTATCCTCCTCTAAAAGGTAATCCAAACTTATGCCCGGCCCGGCTATCGTATAGGCAATGCGGCGTCAAGCTGCATAGGTGCCGACAGTTGAGCGTACCGGCTCTCCACATAGGGATTGAACCAGACCGCATGGATGACCTTCATCCCTGCTTGATGCGCCCCATCCAGCTCTCCGGAGCCTCCGTCACCTACAAACACGCAATCCTCCGGAAGCGCCTGCAGCCGTCGGCATGCGAGTTCATAGATAGCAGGGTCGGGCTTACAGCATTGTACCTCGTATGAAAAAATAACGTCATCAAAATACCCGGCCAGCGGGGAATCTTCCCAGCCCCGGACTTCTTCCTCCGAACAGTTGCTGATCAGTCCCAGCTTCCAGCCATGGGTACGGAGATTTTCGAGCATTTCCAAAATGTCAGGGCGAACGGCTTCAAAAGGAATCCGCTTCTCCTGGATCCTAGCCTGGTAGAGTGACTGAACGGACTGTTCGTCCGCATCCAAGCCCCTGCTTCGGCAAATATCCCGGATGACGTCCGGAAAACTTGCCAGCTCCCCGCGCATCCGCCGCTCCACCCGGCTTCTCCATTCCAGCTTGAACTCTTCCTGGCTCAGACCAAGCAGACCCGGGTAATCGTAGCGACGCCCCGATATCCGCCGGCCATCCGCATATTCGGTGATCAAGGTCTCGAACAAATCGAACAAAACGGCTTTCGTGCCCAAGCGGCATCCTCCTTATCGGTATTCGGTATTCGGGATTCCGGTTATATCATAGCCCGTCCCGCTTCCCCCAAATATACGGTTGGAATGACCGTTTCCACCACATGCCCTTCCACGGCTCGCACCTCGTAGGCTTTGGCCTCAGGACGAGAGCTTACCGCCCGATGAAAAACACCATCTACATAATGCAGTGCCGCCCCGTCATCTGCGGCTATTCCCCCACCGATTTGTCCGCTTTGGATCAGCCGGTGATAACTGGGCCTTCGGTCCGCTTCCCCGTCATAGTGGGGACAGTGGCTTCCTGAAAGCAGGCCGAGGCCCTCCAGCCGGGTCAGATCGCCAGGGATGGAATCCGTCACGCCTTCCTCAAACCAGCAAATGGAACCGGCGCTTAGCCCGGATAGAATCACCCCATTTTCCCAGGCCGTCTTTAAGTATCGATCCACACTCCGTTCCTTCCATACCGCAAGCATCGATTTCGTATTGCCGCCCCCGACATAAATGATATCTTTGTCCAAAATAAAATCCTCCAGATCGACGGTTGGTGGTTGGACTAGGGGAAGATGAGAGGGAGTGCATTCCAGACGCTGAAACGCATCATAAAAACGATCAATATACCCTTGCGCGTCACTGCTCGCCGTTGGTACAAAGCAAATCTTGGGGCGGCCGGTGCCTGCCTGCCGAAGAATGTACAGATCCAGCAAGGGGTTATCCGGTTCCATTGAGAATCCTCCGCCACCCATAGCGATAATTTGTTTGATGCTGACGCCCTCCTTTCCGTAACGTGTCATAAATTCCAAGTAAAACTGCCGCAAGCGATGTTAATTTACCTATTCGACGGGAAAACGCCATACCCTTTCTTCGCCGGGTACTTGCTAAAAATGGATCGATATGGTAGCCTGTTAGTAATTTACGAAGAACGGAGGGTTACGTGTGGTAGATCAGTTTATCCGGGTTCGCACGTTTTGCAACTAACATATTGCAAAATTCTCTGCTTGTACGCGGAGGACTCAGGATTGGTCTGCCATTTTTTAAAGGTAACCCAGGTTTTATAACGACTATGGCTGAAGCATCGTCTGCAGGAACACGCATGATCATGTCCAGCCTGCCTTTAAAAATTCATCTCACATGAACGCATTTGCGGGATCGTACCCTCAAGGGATAGGAAGGATAGTCTCTCCCTGCCCTTGGGCCGCTTCCGGCTTTCATGTAAGACCTCATATCCTGCGGCCGAGGAACGGTTGTTCCTTGGACAGGTCGGTCCTTTCGCGAAACGCTGACACAGGCAGACAGCCTGTGTTTTTTTGTGCTTATTTTTAGATTAACGATGATTCTGGTGAGGAGGGTTACGTGTGGTAGATCAGTTTATCCGGGTTCGCATGGTGTACAGCTGCTAAGAAAAAAAGCCGTTGGCTTTGCTGTGTACAGAGAAACTCAGGATAGGTCTGCCTTTTTTTGCCAGTTACCTCCTTTCTGCTCAGGAAAAAATATCGCTTGGTCGATGCATAATGTGCCGCCACCCGCCGCTTCAATGCCGGGCTTATATGCCGATGAACTGCTCGTTCATGCAGTACGTCCGGCCCGCGCGGGTGCCTTTCATTCGGTGAAATCCGCCGGATCCCGCGGTCTTATCCTGAGTCTCTCCACTTCACAGCACAGCCGATGGGCAAGAAACCATCGCTGGTTACGGAGGGATTCATGGATGCATAAACATCGACAACGTCATATTAAGACGTACTTGAACATAGAGAAACCCGCAGCAAAAGGACAGCACCTACTGCACCACGAGCCGGTCATTCACGACATGATCGGAATGGCCGGCGTCACAAACGCCGACACCGTGCTCGATCTGGGTGCCGGACGGGGAGCCATCACGTTCCCGCTTGCGAAGAAGGCAGGCAGAGTGCTGGCCATTGAGAACGACGCCGCATTCGCCGCCGCCCTTCGGCAAAAGGCGGTTCCCGGCTCCAATGTAGCCGTTATTGAGAGGGACATTCGCGAGGCTTATCTTCCGAAGGAGCCGTTTCATGTTGTAGCCAACATTCCATTTTTTATGACGACATTCATTCTCGAGAAGCTGCTCGACCCGCCGGGGTCTGCGTTCCAGGGGGCGGTGCTGATTGTGCAGCACGGAGCAGCCAAGGGATTTACGGCAAGGCAGATTCGCAGCCCGCGTCTGCTCAAGTGGAGGATGTGGTTTGACTTCGAGCTGGTGAAGGTGGTGCCCCGGCGGCATTTTTCACCCCCACCTCAGGTGGACGCAGCCGTACTCCGCATTCGGAGACGGAAGACACCTTGGGTGCAGACGCGGCATCATCATGCGTTCGGCGGATTGGCCGAATACGCGCTGAACGATCCGGCACTGCCGGTGTGCGAGGCGCTCGCGGGGATTTTTACACCGGTGCAAATCAGGCACCTGCTGCAGCACATCCGGATAGAACGGAATACGCCGGTATGCTTGCTGCGCGAGCGGGATTGGGCAGCCGTATTTGATACGATGCGGGAGAAGGTCCCCTCTTATCGCTGGCCGAAAGCACCAACGAAGAAAAAGAGCGCCAGGTAGACGTGAATTGAAATCTAAGGAGGAAACATAAATGACAGAACAACTCATTAAAGTGGATGGTATTGAACTGTGCACCGAAAGCTTTGGACGAAAGGAAGATCCGGCAATCCTGCTCATTATGGGCGCCACCGCCTCGATGATCTGGTGGGAGGACGAATTTTGCCAGCGACTTGCTGATGCGGGACGGTTTGTCATCCGTTACGATAACCGCGACGTCGGCCAATCGATGAATGATGAGCCCGGCAACCCGCAGTACGGCTTAGAGGACATGGCCGATGACGCCATCCGCGTTCTGGACGCCTACGGAATTAGCCGGGCCCATGTGGCAGGCATGTCGCTCGGCGGCCTGCTGACGCTGATGGCTACGGTCAAGTATCCCGATCGGGTGCTGAGCGATACGCTGATCATGACCTCTTCGTTCCGTGACCCGAGTCTGCCGGAAATGGAAGAAAAGGTAGCTGCCTTTTTTGCTTCAGCCGATCAGGTCAATTGGGAGAATGAACAGGCGATCCTGGACTTTAGCGTTCAAAAATGGAACCTGCTCCGCGGGTCCAAGCACGCTCCGGACGAGGATAAAGTCCGCCGGCTGGCCGCACGGGAGCTGCAGCGGACCCGCAATTGGGCGGCGAGCATGTTCAATCATGGCCTGCTGGCCGGCGGAGAGGATCTGATTGCTGGGGTACCGGACATCCGGGTGCCGGCCCTCGTCATCCATGGCACGGAGGATCCGATCATCCCTTATGCCCACGGTGAGTCGTTGGCCCGGGAGATCCCGGGCGCCCGGCTGCTGACCCTGGAAGGGACCGGCCATGAGCTGCATGAGGACGATTGGGATGCCATTCTGGATGCGATTATCCGGCATACCGATGGCGTCCAGAAGAGCGAATCGAGATCAGTTAAGTAATTAGCAAAACAGCGGGCAGGGATCTTTCCCTGCCCGCTGTCTGTATGTAGTAACACTACGGTTGATGAATCCGATGCTTCAAGTCAGCGCTGCCGTCAATCACTGACATGATGTCTGTTTTCAACTCAACCGGATATACCGACAAGCCCTGTAATTCCTCAATTGTAAACCATTTGAAGATCAGTCTGCCGCCATCCTCAATGCCTGGGAACTCGCCCTCCCGATCCAGAATTTCATGGCCCTCCGGAAAAGAAAACGTGTAATAAAATCCGATTTCATGGTATTTCATTCGGGCGTATTCGAAAAAATCCTCATTGACATACAACAGCTTGTCAATCTGTATATCGATACCCAGCTCCTCCCGGATCTCCCGGATGAGGGCCTGGTCCGTCGATTCCTGAAACTCTACCCGCCCGCCAGGCAGGTTCCAAAAGTCGTCCTGCAGCGTCGTGTGCATCAATATCCGATGGCGGTGAACGGCGATTCCCGCAACCCGGAAATTAAATTTGTTCTGCCCTTCCGAAAAGCTAATCATCGCTCACACCCAGCTTCCGTTCCGCAGCAGCGGCTCGATCGTACCGTCCTCATGCTCCGCATCGATGCTCAGTTCCTCCGACCCGACCATAAAATCTTCGTGCTGCATACTGACGTTGGCTCCGCGGACAAGCAGCTCCTCATCGCTGAGTCCCGCCCCGCCCTGCAAATTGGTCGGATACGCGTTCCCGAGCGCAAAATGGCAGGACGCGTTCTCATCAATGCCCACGTTATAGTAGATCCGGTTCAGACGGGAGATCGGAGAATCATGGGGTACGATCGCTACTTCGCCCAAGTACCGTGTCCCCTCATCGGCATCCAAATACTGCTTCAGCGCCTCATATCCGGTCTCTGCCGCAAAATCCACCACACGCCCCTCACGAAACGTCAGGGAAAAGTGGTCCACCAGCTGCCCGTTTAGCACAAACGGCCGGGTGCTCGATACCGTTCCGTTTGTCCCGGCGCGGTGCGGCATCGTATACACTTCCTCGGTCGGCATATTCGCCACGAACGGAATCCCGCTCTGATTAACCTGGCCGCCACCAAGCCAGATATGGCCGGGAGCGAGTTCTACCGTCAGATCGGTGCCGGGTGCCTTGTAATGCAGCCTGCGGTACTGCTTCGCGTTCAGCTTATCGGTGACGGCTCGTAAATGCTGCGTATGCCTCTGCCAGGCAGCCACCGGATCCTCTTCATCGATATGGTTCATAAGGAAAATCGATTCCCATAATGCGTTCACCCGCTCTTCCTGCGGGCGGTCGGCAAACACTTGATCCGCCCACGCCTGGCTCGGCACGTTGACGATGCACCAGCTGATCCGATTGGTGCGCACGTATCCGAGATAGTTCCGGCGGGCGGCGGCAGCGGCTTTCCGGGAAGCCGATATTTTCGCCGGATCCACGCCCTCATACAAATTCGGATTCTCCCCGTCCAGCAGGAGAACCGCTCCCCCTGACTCCGCGATGCTCTCCATCATGTGCGCCGTCCAAGGGGGATAGAACGCAAATGACTCCGGCCCCGCCAGGTCATAGCGCATGCGCACCACGGTCTCGTCACGCCAGTTCAACTGAACATATTTGGCCCCTGCCTGATAGGCTTTGGCCGTAACCAGCCGCGCAAAATCAGCCGACTCTATAGGTGACTCCACATAAAGCACTTGATCCGGCTGCACATTCACGCCCACTTGGACGAGCAGCTCCGCGTATTTTTCCATTTGCTTCTGAAAATCTGTCAATAACATCCCCTGCCTTATCTATTTATAAATTGTATGATCTTCATAACGAACCGATTGCCCTCGTGATCAGAGGAAAGGCATAAATGATCCCGATGCAGGCCAGCAAAATCCAGCTGAGAATCCGCGGATACTTGGCGCGGTACAGTCTCACGGTACCAAATATGCCCGCCACGAGCAATGCCAAACCGGCGATGACCGGCAAATGATACCCGGTTGCCCCCCCTGTCCACGGATTCAGGCCAAGGCTTGAGAATATCATGTCCCCCACGGATACATCCTGATGATTTTGCACCAAAAGGACCAGCGCGGCCAGAATCATCAGGAAATAGGGTATGCCCTTTTTCACGCGTAATCACCTCCCTCGGAATCTGCTCCGCTTCGCTAATTCCTTTCCAGCATCCAATCCAGGTGTTTCTTACTATGGTTCCATATCCAATGGGTCCCCGTCTCGATCTGGGGCAGCAGCCCATTCAGGGTTCGGTGCGCGAGCACGAAGTCCTCCTCCGTAATAGCCGAACTGCGAAGCGCTTCGCTCAACTCGTCTTCATCTTGGATCACATAGCTGCCGTCAGGAAAGACGACCAAGTCCAGATACAGGTCATCCCAGTAAGGAATGCCCTCCCCGCTCAGGCCGTTCCGTTTCGTTATATCTACGTACCACTGGACGATCTCACGCTCCGCATTAAACATGGTGGTAACCGCGTAGTGCTCCTCTTCCGGAAAGTGCTGCATCCAAACGTATCCCTGATCAGCCAGGCGCAAGTCCCGGCTCTGCACCTGTACCACAAGAGGTTCGCTGATTTGATGAATCGAGATGAGTGTCACATGCCCATTAAATTCTTCGGATTGGAGCCGCCGGCAGGCAAAGTCTCTTTCCAGCACCCGCCGCCAATCCTGACGGTCGGCATATTTTCGCTTCACTTGCTCCCCTCCCGAGCTCCCCGCTTCTGCATAACTCTGGCCGCCACCGCTAAGCAAGCGACTGAGACGATGCCGATCCCCGCGTACAACCACCATATCGTTCGCATCTCCGGCCCTCCAGAATAAGTCCCCTGCTGAATCGCCAAAATGTACGAATTGTCACTGGTTCGAACCGCGATGGCCTCCTGGCTGCTCCGCCCTTGAATGGCGTAGTAACCTGTTCCTTTGAGATACATATTGGAGAAATTCCCCCGATACGTCCCTTCCCGGTCCGAGTACTTCGTGACTTTGCCAATTTTTTGGCCGACGTCCTCGGGCTGAACGGCTTGTTCCGTGACCTGGTAGATATGGCCGGAGTATACGACAAATGGATAAGCCCAGCTTGCCGAGGCAATAGATAGCGGAAAAAGAAGGATGAAACCAAGGAATAGAGGCAGCACTCTTTTCAAATGACATTCCTCCTCCGAAAAAAATAGCCATCAGCAAAAACGCGAATCCGTGACTTTTTACACAACGACCGTCAGCCGCCAGCTTATGCCTGAACCCATGTTCCCCGGGTATAGCCCAGCTTCAGACCTGCCCGCTCCATGTTGCGGTGGCTGGTCGAGGCGTAGGCCGCCTGGCCGACCACGATCCGGCAGCCGCTTTGATGCGCTTCGGTGATCCTTTTTTCCAACAGCGCCTGCTGAACCCCCTGGTTGCGGTATTCCGCAAGTGTAGTGGCAAACGTCAGCGAAGCCGTGTCATCCTGGATATACATCACGCCTACGCCGGCCGGTCTGCCGTTGACCCATGCCGTATAGAACTTCCATCCATCCCTGTCATAAAGAACGATGTTGTTGTCGGCGATGTGGTGTTTGCCGGATATCGGCAGACCGGTGCCCAAGCAGTGAATTTCGGCATACAAGTCCATTTCGTCTGTGGTGAGTTCCCGGATCGTAATATGCTCTTTTACTATCTCACAAGAGCGCGGTTCGCCGTATAAAGTCGCATGATACCCGGTCTGGTAATAGCCCTGATCAAAGAGAGCCTTCATCAGCTTAGGATGAGATTTGGAAGGAACCACCTCAAATTGGCATCGGCCCTGCCGCTTCCGATAAAATGCCAGAATTTCATCCAGGCGCTCAGCCTCTTGCTCTCCAATTCCCTTCACCGTATTAAACTGCGGCCACGGCATCGCTTGACTATAGAACGCGGCAGCACCGCCAAAAGTTTGAATGTCGATCCCCATCGGATTGCCGGGCCGCTCCTGAATCGCCTTCATTCGGTCGATCATGTAATCGATTTCGGATTGCTCCATCAGATCGGCCAGTTCTTTGCTTATGTACATATTATGACGTCCTTTCGGGCTTGATCGTCGTTGATTGATCTCTATATTCTCTCGGCAAAAGCGGCAACCTGGGAGGTATGATGACGATGATGCCAGATGAACCTTTGCAGGGCCGTGTCCAGTGTGATCGTTCCGAGCACCTCAGTTCGCATCGTTCTACGATAGTCCATCGGAGTCAGGTTTAGCAGCAGTCTATAAAAGCGTTGATGCAAAAGCTCCATCAGCGACACTGAATGCTCGATGGTCAGATCCATATAATCCGGCAGCTCGGCCCACAGGTCTTCCCGGTATGAACTTGCCAGAGGCTCCTGCTCGGTCAGGGCTCTTTTAAAACGAATATACGCATTCATATCATTATCCGCCAAATGATGAACGATCTGCCGGACCGTCCAGCCTTCAGGGCGGTAAGGAACATCGAGCTGCTCCTTCTGAAAATGGTTTAGAACGCTTTGCAGCTTGCCGCTCAATTCCGGAATTTGCCCGATCCAATCTTCGCGCTGCTGACGGGAGGGGTCTTTCACCTGCTCAAAAGAACCTATCGGAAATCGCAAAGCATCAAGCGCGCTCATCGTTCTTTTCCCCTTTTGTCACCTTCGCTGCCTCGTGACTCTTGTGCATGACGACCTGCCGGGTCGGCTTGTAGCCGGTCTGTTGATAAAAATCTACCAGGCCGCTCTCGCAAAATAAGCTGACTACGTGGATATCTCCCAATTCGGCTGTGATGCGGTCGACGATCTCCCGCCCCAAGCCGCGTTTTCTGTAATCTTCATGCACGCCCATATCCTCGATATAGGCACGGAACAAGCCGTCCGAGACCGCTCTCGCAAACCCGACCAGCCTGTCCTCATCCCAGGCGCCCACAGCAATGGATGAGCCGAGCATGGATTCGATATCGGCCAACGTTCTTTCCGGCCACCAGCCCAGGTGATCATACAGCTGTTTCACTTGATCGGCAGGGATATTTTTCTCCTGATACGTCCGTACAGTGATTGGACTCATAATTCCAGCTCCTTAATATAGAAATTTTCTTTTGCATTAAATCCTCAAAAACAGGCCGCTGAACGGAACTGATCGGCAGCTGTTCGATTTCATCCATGGACTTGAATTCAAGCTGAAGCCACGAAAATCAGCCTTTTGCCCACGCCCGCGCTTTTTCTAATAGCTCAGCAATCGTTCCGGACTTTTCATCCGAGTATTTCAGCAGCGTGTTGATGCCGCTGGCCAACGTGTTCCGTTTGGCCTGTGCATAGGCATTCGCCTGCTCCGGATGGGTACGCAAATAATCCCTGAACAGCAGGTTATCCCGCCAAATGGCGGAGTCCCACTCGGTAATTTGCAGATTGATCTTCTGCCCGATGCGTTTGCGATAATGTATCCGCCCCGGCACTCCCGCCTCACCCATGCTCTCATACTGTAAAGCAACCAGCTGCCGGTCTGTACACTCGTCAATATGAAGCTCCTTGAGGCCGATCAGGATATCGACAATCGGTTTGGCCGTCATTCCCTCGATAGACGTGCTACCGATATGGGCAAACTCCACCGCTTGTTCCGCAAACACTGGCTCCAGCTTCTTCTTCTCTTGCTCGTAGATGTCCTTCCATTCATCCTGATAAGATGACAGCTCAATGATTTCATCAATACCCATCAGTTCCTCCGATCCGATCATTGCTCCTTTTTTGGACAGTTCCTTATTTGGAAAAATCCAGTCCCTTGTCGGCCATTGCCCGCCGAAGCTGTTCTACCGCTGTGGGGCCGATACCGTGAAGCTGCTTCAGCTCCGGTTCGGTGAGTTTCGCGACCTCTTCTAGCCGGGTAATACCCGCATTCCGGAGCGCGCGTACCGCCGGCTGGGCCAGCTTGGGCAAACCGCTTTCCGTCAGATCCTGCTTATCCTTAGGCATGGCTTATAAACCTCCATAAATAGATGGATAATACCTTTCAATCACGTTTTCATCCCAAATCTGTGCTTCAATGTATCGCTCTGGCCCCCGGTCCCCGTGCTTGTTCCATTCCTGCGGGAGCCCATACCTGGCAATGACTTCCCGGATTTCATCCTTCGTATACACCTGCTTACGATAGGGCTTGCCATCTTCATACCGCATTGTCGGAAACAGATCGCCGTACGTAAAACTGACCGAACGATCATCGAATTCATCCCAATCGATTTGAACCACGTTTGGTTCCATATACCAAGAACACAGCCAATCGCAAGGTCCGAGGGTCATATAATGCGGATACAGATTTGCGGGCTGGCCGCCTTTGGCTATAAACGCCTCTCTGGCCCGGCCCTCCAGTTTGAGCCTGATATCCATATAATCGCCTGCCCTTTTACTGGCAAACGTTTTTCCTTCCTGGGCGATCTGCCCTAAAATCTCACAGGCTTCTTCCAGCGGCAGACACGACAGGTTTCGAAAAGGACCCCGTGCTGCTTCATAGTAGTGATACAACACCAGCGTCATGGCCATCGCCCCTTCCGGCAGCTTTGTTGCACTTTAGCCCCACTCAAAAAATAAAGCATCAGAACATACCGATGATGTCTGACGCTTTACGTTTTATTCCATTTTAGTCAAAAGGAACATCCTTCTCAACGAAAACTGTTGTTTTTAGTTTAAAAGGATTCCTCCGCCGGAAAGGCGCTTTGAAACACGATAATCCCTCATTGGAAGATTGAATTATAGCCCAGCCACTCTTCGTTGATTTTCTTCGCATAACGATACACATTAAAATCGCTGTACTCCACATAAAATCCTTCACGGATCAAATGGTAGTCTTCCTGGTTTATTCCAAAGGAAAACGAAATCCCGGGGCCTTCTCCACATTGCCCAACGGGGATTTCATGTCCGTTCATGCCGGTTAACCTCAGGTGTGGGCCTTGTAGAGAGACGGAACCGTCCGGATTAACCTCCCCGTTATACATAAATTCACCCGATCGATGTTCCCACCCGGGGAACGCCTCAAAACTGAAATAAATGTCATTGCCCCGGTTCAACACATCGTTAAGCAGGATACGCGTATGATTCATCTCAAGGACTTCGACTTTTAATTCTTTCCGTTCGTCCTGCCCGAATGCGATCCATTCCGATTTGACAAAAATTTTGACGGGTACCTGCTCCTTTACGAGATTTACGGCGTATCCCTTATGGCCGATGACATGATCCATAATGCCTTCATCCGAATAGTTCAATGCATAGATCCGGTATCCGCCCACAATGACGATGATCACCGCAATGATCACTACTGTCCGTTTTCTTTCTGTGCTCATTAAAAGGGCTCTTTTCAGCCACCCTTGAAAATAATAGTATATAACGCGTTCCACCGCCCTACCCGATCAGCTTATCCACCGTTTCGCGGTCCAGCTTCTTGATCACCGCCGTCAGCAGGTCGGCTGCCTGGCTGAAATCGGATTTGGACATCACGGAGTTATGGCTGTGGATGTAACGCGTGGCGAATCCCACGGTCAGCGTCGGGCAGCCGATGCCGCTCGTATGAATCCGGCCGCCGTCGGTCGTGCCGCCGGTGAGGGCCTCAAACTGCACGGAAATGCCCAGTTCCTCCGCCGTGTCGATTACAAGGTCCCGCAGGGCGGTATTCGGAATCATCGAAGCGTCAAAAATGAGCACCAGCGGTCCGTCGCCCATATTGCATTTCATCGGGTTCGACTCGCTGCCCGGTGTGTCATGCGCGATACCGACGTCCAGCGCAAAGGCCACGTCCGGCTGGATGAGATTGGCGGCCGTTCCCGCACCGCGGAGACCTACTTCCTCCTGCACCGTCGCTCCCGCATAAATGACGTTCGGATGCTGTTCATTCTGCAGACGTGAAAGGATTTCGACCGCCAGCGAGCAGCCGGAGCGGTTGTCGAGCGCTTTGCCTGCCCACAGCTCGCCATCGCGCATCGTAAAGAATTCGCTCACCGGTACGACCCAGTCGCCGGGGCGAACCCCCATTTCTTTGGCGTCCGCTTCATCTCTGGCCCCGATATCGATATACAAATCCTTCAGCTTCATGACCTTGGTCCGCTCCTCGGCCTCCAGCACATGGGGCGGCTTGGAGCCGATGATGCCGATGTATTCGCCTTTGCGCGTCTTTACTTTCACCCGGTGGGACAGAACGTTATGCGCCCACCAGCCGCCCAGTTGGTTAAAACGCAGAAATCCCTTCGGCGTAATCTGGGTGACCATAAACCCGATCTCGTCCAGATGGCCGGCAAGCATGACTTTAGGTCCCCCGGCAAGGCCGGTTTTCACCCCAAACACGCTCCCGAGCCGGTCCATAACGAGCTCTTCGCTGAGCGGTTCAAGATAGCTTTTCATTTGGGCGCGGACGGCGCCTTCGTGTCCGGGCACCCCATGGCACTCGGTCAATACCTTCATTCGCTGCGTCATTTCATCCATCATGGTTATTCAACCTCCAAATCTGCGTTTTAAAAAGTATAGACATCGGACGAACTTATCCATGTTTCTTCGTATATTGCTTCGCCCTCACCAGCCAATTACCTCCCTTGGCGTGGGAAATTGCCTTTTGGACATACTGGATGACACCCGTTTTTCTTTTCAAAACAAGAGAGGTACAATATTGTTGAATAAAAGAATAGGATGCAGAGCAAGGGAGTAAAACGATTCCGAAGAAGCGAAGCGTTCGCATTTGGCTTTCGGATTTCTGCCTTGTGTAGGATGCATAAAATCAAGAAATACGAAAACAAGAGCGATCGTAGGAACTTTTTACGTACTTGCCGCTATCATCCATTTCAATAGTTCAACTTATATAAGCCTTATCTTCGCAAAGAAAGGACGCACTCCCTATGATCATTACACCCAGAACACGCGGTTTCATCTGCACGACGGCGCATCCGGAAGGCTGCGCCAAGCAGGTGCAGGAGCAGATCGATTACATACAGCAGCAGCCTAAATTGAATGGCCCGAAACGGGTCTTGGTTATCGGAGCCTCCACAGGGTACGGCCTGTCGGCCCGGATCACCGCCGCTTTTGGGGCGGGAGCCGCCACCATCGGCGTCTTCCGGCCCAGCTCCGCACGGGACAAGCGGACCGCATCGGCGGGCTGGTACAATTCGGCTGCGTTTGAGCGGCGGGCCGCCGAAGCCGGCTTGACATCCGTCAGCATTACAGGCGATGCCTTTGCGGATGAGACGAAAGACCGCGTCATGGACACGATTGCCAAGGAGTTCGGCCAAGTGGACCTCGTCGTGTACAGCGTAGCTTCGTCCCGGCGTACCGACCCGGACAGCGACAAGACGTACAACTCGGTCCTGAAGCCGATCGGAGCTCCCTTCACCGGCAAAGCCGTGAACTTTCATACCGGCGAAGTGACCGACGAAGTCACGACTGAACCGGCGGAAGGTGACGACATCGCCCAGACGATTGCCGTGATGGGTGGAGCCGATTGGCAGCGCTGGATCGACCGACTTCGGCAGGCGAACCTCTTGGCCGACGGAGCGATGACCATTGCCTACTCCTATATCGGCTCGGAGCTTACCCGGGCCATCTACCGGGAAGGCACCATCGGCAAAGCCAAGGAGGATCTGGAGGCAACCGCGCAGCGGCTGACCCGTGAGCTGTCCGCTTTAGACGGAAAAGCTTTCGTCGTCGTCAGCAAAGCCCTGGTCACCCAGTCCGCTGCTGCCGTTCCGGTCTTCCCTCTGTACATTGCCGCACTCTACAAAGTAATGAAGGAAAAGGGCATTCACGAAAATACGATCCAGCAGTCGTACCGCCTGTTTGCCGACAAGCTGTACCACGAGGGTGGAACGCCTGTAGACGAGGCGGGCCGAATCCGCATCGACGATTGGGAACTGCGTCCGGATGTCCAGCAAGAAGTGGCCCGGATCTGGGATCAGGTCACAACGAATAATGTATATGAGCTGACGGATCTGAAAGAGTACCGCCGCGAGTTTTTCCAGCTGTTCGGATTTGAGACGGACGACATCGACTACGGCAAGGACACGAATCCGGACGTATCCCTATTAAACGTAAGATAAGAAAAAAAGGCAGCCGGTGAATCCGGCTGCCTTTGGTTTTTATACGCTATCCTTTTTTGTTACTCTCCAGGTATGTTCCGCAAAGCTAGACACTACTTTAAATTGATGCCTCTCATACAGCCTTTTGGCACCCTGATTGGATTTCGCGATGCGCAAATAAATTTTGGGGATCTGCTTACCCAGCATATGCCGTATGCAGTGAGTAAGGATGGCACTGCCATATCCGCGGTTTTGCTGATCCGGTGCTACAACGATGTCCTGGATATATCCACCAGAAATAATATAAGCCCCAATCAGAGTTCCCTCTTTCCAAAACGAACGGAACTCATCATTTCGGACCTTATCCTCCAACCTCTCATGAAACAAACCTATATTCTTGCGGTGTTCGTCCAGTGGCCAGCCGTTTTCTGCATTCAATGCGGCGTATGCCCTGTCAAATAAGTCGGCCATAGGAGTCAGCATACTCGCTTCATATGTATTTACAATGAGATCCGTATTGGATAGATCAGGTTCATGAGGCCCGTCATAATACAAATGATAGCCCTCCATATCCGTTTGAAAACCCAATTGACGGACGAAATGGATCGCCCGGACGTTCTCTCCGAATAAATTGAAACACAGCTCCTTGGTGCCGGTCTGCTGAAGGTAAGGAGTAATGGTATTCGCAATGAGATCAAGGAGGGCATCAGAATCCGTTTCCTGTATGAATGAAAAATATGCAATAACACATTGATCATCCTCGACGATACAAAAAACACCATGTTCCTGCTCTGTTGCTTTATGATAGATAACATCAAGCTTTTCATTCCGGACAGCCAGCTCCACATAATCCCTTGCTTGTGGCGAGATATAGGCAATCAACCCGAGAATGTCCGCTATGGTTTCGGTATTCACACGCCCCCACCCTTTTTTACCAAATAATCTAAAGTTATCAGGATATCTGCCCTGCCCCAATTGTGGCCTCTGATCTTCCCGAAGGTATGTCCTATAATTTTTTCATTCATCACTCATCGTCTTACGAATCAGCTCGTCGATCCAGCGGATCTCCCCTACAACCCGCGATATCGTTTGCTGAAGAACCTCATTCAGGAACATGTCATTAGCCACGCTGCCTTCCTGGCGCTGCTGAATGCCGGCCAAGAGGGATTCGAGATCATGTTTGCGCATATCCAGAATTCTAAGCCGATTCTCACGGGAAATCCGGTCAAACAGGGATACCCGGATCATGAACTCAATTTCATGCTTGGCGTCCTTTTCGGTAAAAGCGTTGATCAGCTCGGAGATTTTCGCTCTGCCCACATCGGTAATTTCGTACACGTACTGGCTGGGCCGGCCTTCCTGCTCATTACGCTTTCGGATAATGGCCCCTTCCGACGTAAATCGGCGCAGCGCCGGGTATAGCAGGTTATGATTCACATCCATCAAATAGCCGAGGTCTTTTTGGATCTCTTTTTTGATTTCGTACCCGTGTTTGGGGGATTTTTCAATCTGGATTAAAATGAGTAAGTCGATATACATAGATCCTGCCCTCTCGTCTGATTTGACCGCTGTCCGGGTTTATGTATTTAATAGCATACCAATTCGGTTATGGTACTTCAACGAATTCCGACAAACTCCGCATTTCCTATGCACCCAAAGTCATGGGGCGTTGGGCAGTGGCTCCCCTTCGACCGATATGTTAAATTAACATATGATATTTTAAGCATGAAGTCACCTACTATTCTTCAACACGGGAGGGAATGGAATGCAAGAAATCATTGCTTTGGCCGATATCACCCAGTTCCGATCACGATCCGAAGAATTCAACCCGTACGATTGGTACCGGGACAAGCTGCAGAACGAGCCGATCAGTTACAATGAAGCCACGAATACCTGGAACGTATTCCGCTACGATGATGTCAAACGGGTGCTCAGCGACTATGAGTATTTCTCCAGTGTGAGAACGCGGACGACGATCAGCGTCGGCGCCGACAATGACGAAGGCCAGGGAAACGACAAAATCAACACGATCAATGCCGATCCGCCGGAGCACCGGAAACGCCGTTCCCTGCTGTCCGCCGCTTTTACGCCGCGAAGCCTGAAGCTGTGGGAGCCGCGGATTCACGAAGTCGTCCGCCAGCTGCTAGATGAGATGGGAGATGCTCCGGTCATCGACGTGGTCAAGGATTTTACCGGCGCATTGCCCGTCATTGTGATGGCGGATCTGCTCGGGGTGCCCTCCAAAGACCGCCTGCTGTTCAAAGAGTGGGTAGACACCTTGTTTCTTCCGTATAACAAAGACAAGGCAGCCGAAATCGGCGAATTGAAGCGCAAGGCAGCCACAGAGTACTATACTTACCTTTTTCCTTATATTGTTCAGAAAAGATCCCAGCTCGGCGATGACATTATTTCCGATCTGATCCAGGCCGATGTGGAAGGAGAACGGTTCACGGATGACGAGATCGTCCGCACCACGATGTTCCTGCTGGGCGCTGGCGTAGAAACCACAAGCCATCTGCTCGCCAACTCGTTCTATTCGTTCCTGTACGATAACGATCAGATCTACGGGGAAGTCCGGGCGAACCGGGAGCTGGTTCCAAACACCGTGGAGGAAATGCTGCGTTACCGCTTCAATATTTCCAAAATGGACCGTACCGTCAAGCAGGATAACAACGTGCTCGGCGTCGATTTGAAAAAGGGCGATGTCGTCGTCGCCTGGATGAGCGCCGCCAACATGGATGAACAGGTGTTTGAAGACCCCTTCACCGTGAACATCCACCGTCCGAACGCCAAAAGGCATCTGACCTTCGGGAATGGTCCGCATTTCTGCATGGGCGCGCCGCTGGCACGCCTCGAGGCGAATATCGGGCTGGAGCTGTTTATGGATTACTTTGAGATGATCGAGCCGGTTCCCGGCTTCCAGCTGGAAGAGAATTTGACACCTTCCGCCGCCGGCCAAGGGCTGGTAAGCCTTCCTGTACGGGTCAAGCGGGCTTAAGATTGGTATATGAAAAGCCGCTTCCGGTAATCGGGGGCGGCTTTTGTTATCTTCTATTCCGGATCCTCCTCCAGCAAAATGTCCAGCATCTGCCCTGGGCTCTCCATCATTTTTCGGGTGATCATGTAATGGTCCGTATCCTCCAGCTTCACCGGACGCATGCCTTGATCGTCGAGCAGCCAAATTTCCGCATGGGGGTATGACATCAGGATCGGCGAATGCGTGGCGATAATGAATTGCGACCGCTTTTTCACCAACTGATGAATCCGCGACAGCATGGACAGCTGCTTCAAGGGAGAAAGTGCGGCCTCCGGCTCGTCCATCAGGTACAGGCCCCTTCCTCCAAACCGATTCATAAACGTCGCAAAGAAGCTCTCCCCATGGGACTGCTCATGCAGCGACTTGCCTCCATAGGAATCCCGGATCGGAGGACCATAGCTCATCTCCGCATCCAACTGGTCGATATTCGTCGCCACGTTATAATAGCTTTCCGCCCGGAAGAAAAAACCGTCCTTCGGTCGGACGACGCCGCGCACGAGCCGCATGTACCGGTGCAGATCCGAGTGGGAGGACATCGTCTCAAAGGAAAAATTAATCGTGCCTCCTTCGGGATTAAATCCCCAGGCGACCGCCATCCCTTCCAGCAGGGTGGATTTGCCCGATCCGTTTTCGCCGACGATAAACGTCACCGGCTGCTGAAACGACAAGCTGTGAAAGTCATGGACAGCCGGCAGGCTGAAGGGATACGCGCGAAAGGACGGCACTTCCTCTCTCCTCAGCATCACGCTCCGCAAATATAATGAACGTGCATCCAGCATGAATCGATCTGCTCCTTTCCATCAGAAAATCATATGTTTAAATCCTTCCTCGACGTAGAGGCCCGCCCCGTCCTCCTTATTGCAGGCGGTACCACGCCGGCGGCCCCCCGTTTTGAAAGTCATGCGTGTTGATCGTCCGCTCGATCTTTTTCAGCGTTTCCTGAACTCTATCATGTTGGATGCCCCCGATCAAGGTCGCGTGCTGGTTCAGCGCCACAAACAGGTTGTATTTCGGCCAAAAGTCATCCGGAATGCCATCTTGGAAATATCCGTGGACCTGGCCCTTGGCAAAATACGGGCTGACCTGGCAGGTATACTTCGGCAGTTTGAAAAATTCCTCCCACGGGTCTCCCCAGTCAAACCGGCCAAAGTCGATCACACCGGCAAGGCACCCATGTTGAAAGATCAGGTTGGAAGGGTGAAAATCGTCATGCTGGAAGGTTATCGGACTCTTTTCAAGCAGCTCCAGTTGGTTGCCTATGTAGCTCTCCAATTCGTTCTGCCGATGAAAACGAAGGCCTATTTCCCGCACCTTCTCCCTTTTCTGCTTGTATTTTTCTGCACGCCGCGCCGCCCAGTTTATAGGGACCTCAGGGGTGACCTGATGGATCTTTCTTAATTCTCTTCCGGCCGCCGTCCCCTGCTGAAGTTGAGCTTCCGGCGCTAATCCGGGCAAAACTTCATCCCCGCTAACGCCAGGGATGTAGGACAGCAGCAAATAGCAGAGGTCAAGATGCCCGGCCAGCTCCGACACCAGCGGCTTGGAGCAGCGGACCTGATTCGCTTCGTGCTTTCGGAGCAGCTCGAACTCCATCCGCTGTCTGGCATACGTGCTTCCTTCATGTATCCGCAGCAGGTACACCGGGGTATCCGCCTGATACAACACAAATTTCCGCGCGTCCGAAAATCCCTTCTCAAGTGGCTCAGCCCGGTCATACCCAACTTGCTCCCTGATTTCGGCGAGTAACTTCCGAATCCGCTCCTCGATCGGTTCCATTCCTCTCCCCCTCCGTCCATCCGTTCTCACGTTGTTCTCCTCTTCTCCGCACCATCCACCATATAGAGATCCCAACGCTATAGCCGTATAATGGTATCACAAATATACAGGAAATGGGTGCAAAGGAAATGGCATTGCCTGACGTTCACCACAATTTTAGGCAGTTCTTTGACGGATTGCAGATGCATGGTTCATCAGGGCGCCGGTACGAACGCATGAACCTTCATTCATGGATGGGAGAAGGAACGGTGCAGCGCCTGGCTCCCCGGCAGGATTTAGGGATGGCGGCAGTCGATTTTCGTTTGAACGATGACTATACTGTATCCCTGCACACAAGGGTGCCGATGGTCGAGCTGAGCTGCTGTGTTCAAGGCTACCGGAGAGTTGAGGTGTCCGGCAGGGAGTTCGAGATGAAGCCGGGCAGCTGGAGCCTCCAGTTTGCCAACCCGGCGGAAGCCCGCATGCCTTTTTCCAAAAGTCAGCCGTTTCAAATGATGAGCATCGCCATTCCCGTCACCGCCTTCCATCATTTCATGGAAAATGGCGAGGGCGCCCGGGCCTTGGATTTTCATCAGATTATCGGAACGCTGCCATATCGGGTGTTCCAGGAAGCCTATGATCCTGCTTCGGCCTACCTCCTGCAGCAGATGATGGAAGCTTCTGCGCGGCCGGATTCGCTGAGCTTAGAAATGGAGTGCCGAATTTTGGAGCTGCTGTCCCATGCATTCCGTTCGATGCTTTTGGGCAGGGAAAAGAGGCCCTCCGGCCTGTCCAGAACGGATCTGTCCAAGCTGGAACGGGCGAGGGAAATCCTACTGGATCGAATGAGCCTCCCGCCATCCTTATCGGAGCTCTCCCGCCTCATCGGCCTGAACGAATTCAAGCTGAAGACCGGCTTTAAGGACCGGTACGGCAGCACCGTGTTCGGATATTTGAGGGAGGCTCGGCTGGAAACAGCATACCGCCTGCTTCAAGAGCCTGATGCCAGCGTCATCAACGTATCCGTGTCGGTCGGTTATTCCAATCCCAGTTATTTTGCCGAGGCGTTCCGCGGGAAGTACGGCATGAACCCGGGTACGCTGATCAGGAAATCGTAACGCCTCACAAAAAAATCCCGCCAACCAGCATCCGGCTCCTTCTACTGGTAGTGCTTCATTCCCCTGCCACGATATGATGAGCGCATATCCGACAAGGGAGAGTGAAGATATGTCCGATTCATCCCAATTGAAGCTGAATGACGAACTGGCGGCCACAACCCGGCATGGCCTGGAAGTGCTGCCCGCAGCCGTGACCGAAGCGTTCGAGCGCTCCGTCGAGGACTTACGCACATCCGGTGCCGCACGCGGCCTGATGGTTGGAGATGACGCACCCGATTTTACGTTAAGCAATCAGACAGGCGACCCCGTTACGTTATCTGAAGAATTCGCGCACGGTCCGGTCATTCTGACCTTTTACCGCGGAGAATGGTGCCCGTTCTGCAATTTGGAATTAAGGGCCTACCAGCGGCTCCTGGACCGCATTCATGACGCAGGAGCCCGGCTGCTGGCCATTAGTCCCCAAACACCGGATCACTCCTTGTCCATGCAGGAGAAGAACGGGCTCGGTTATCATGTCCTGAGCGACCTGCACAACAAGGTGGCGGAGAAGTACCGGTTGACCTTCCCTCTGGCAGAAGACGTGCAGCAGGTGTACCGGTCACTCGGTTTTCCCCTGGACCAATTCAACGGTGACGATTCGTGGGAGCTTCCCGTTCCCGCCACTTACGTCATCGATCCGCAGGGCGTGATCCGTTATGCCAGCGTAGATCCGGATTATCGGACGCGGGCTGAGCCGGAGGAAGTGGTGCAATTCGCGGAGAGCATCTAACGGGAGCTTTTCCAGCGAGATTAGAAACGCTCACGCCTTACAAAAATAGCCCGGAACGACCTTATGGTCATTCCCGGGCTTTTTCATTGTTCTCCCAGTTCCCTCAGCACCCCTGCAATTCGCCGGACCCCCTCTGGAATCTGCGGCTCGGCTACATCGCCGAATCCCATAATCAGCTTGTCCTCGAATCCGAACCTCCCCTTCACGATGGCATACTTTTCGGCCGGATAAATCCGGACGCCCTTTTCCGCTAATGCTCGGACCCGTTCCTCGTCAAAAATATGCCCTGAAAATTCTGCGATCAAATGAAGGCCCGCGGCATCGCCGCTCACCTGAACCCGGTTCCCGAACGTTTCGCTCAGACTGCGGATCAGCAGCTTCCTTCTCCGGCTGTATACCCGCTTCATGCGGGTGACATGACGCTGCAAATGCTGATCCGCGATAAACCGCGCCAGGATGGCCTGATCCAGCGTAGGCGTATGCATATCCATAAGACGTTTGATCCCTTCCATAGGCGCTACCAAATCCCGGGGCAGAACCATATAGCCGATGCGTAGCGCCGGGAACAGATTTTTGCTGAAGGTGCCGATGTAAATCACCCGCTCCGCATCCAGCTCCCTTAACGCATGGACTGGCATACCCGCATACCGAAACTCGCTGTCATAATCATCCTCAATAATGTAGCAGCCGGTATTACGCGCATACTCCAGCAGCTCCATTCGCCGCCCGATGGATAAGATGCTGCCGAACGGAAACTGATGCGACGGCGTGACAAAAACAAGGCGGGGCCTGGCCTGGCCGGGAATATCCTGAACCCGCAGCCCTTGGGCATCCACCGGAACCGGCACGATGTCCGCGCCGGCCGTCTGAAAAATCCCATGGATGAACGTAGACGTCGGGTCCTCCGAGATGACCGTCTCTCCCGGCTGCAGCAGCAGCTTGCACACCAGCGTGATCGCCTGCGTCGCACCGGCCGTAACGACCACCTGCTCGGGACCGCATAGGATGCCCTTCGTATTCAGCAGCATGTCGCATATTTGCAGGCGCAGCCCCCAGTGCCCCGCGGGACCGGCATATCCGTATTCCCGGTCGTCCAGCTGGTCGTATACCTTATAGGCGACCTCGCGCCACTTTTTGCGCGGAACATGCTCCATCGACGGAAAGCTCGGCCGGAAATCGACTCCGTCGAAACCATAACCGTCATCAGGCTGTTCCCGGGAGAAATGAAAGCTCTGATCCGCCTTCTCGAATCTTGCAGGCTTCCTGTTCTCCAAATCGACCACATACGTCCCCGATCCGAGACGCCCTTCCAAATACCCCTCCGCTACCAGCTGCTCATATACGCTGACGACCAGCGTGCGTGACACGCCGAGTTCCTGTGCCAGCTCCCGGCTCGACGGCAGGCGCATACCCGCGAAATATTGTCCCTGGAAGATCCGCTCTCTGAGCAAGGAGTAGATTTGCCTCGTTTTGGTGTCTGCTGCCTGCACCCCTGTAGGGTCCTGTGCCAATACACCTCACTCCCTTCCTTTTCAAATTGGTATGATCAAAATCGCCTCAGAGTGGTGCTTATTACAGCCAATCTAGCATGGTAGGATGGATTTTGCAATGAATGGAAGGAAGGTGACGCCTATGTATCGGTCTCCAAAACCAACCCATGGCGGCCTCATGACCGCCGCTCTCTTTCTGGCCGCTTTGAACTTGCGCCCTGCCATCAGCTCGGTATCCCCGCTGCTCGCGCTCATCCGGGACGACCTGGGCATGACGTCCGCAGCGGCAAGCCTGCTGACGTCCATCCCTGTGCTGTGCATGGGATTGTTATCCCCCGTATCGGCCAAGCTGGCCGGGCGGGTGGGGACTGAACCCGTGATTCGCTGGTCACTCGTCCTTATCGGATTCGGAACGATTCTGCGGCTGTTCGTGCACTCGGCCGGCGTATTGCTGCTGACCGCCCTGATTGCCGGGCTTGGCATTGCAGCCATGGGTCCCCTGCTGTCCGGATTTATTAAGCAGCATTTTCCCAACAGCGTCCCTGCGATGATCGCCGTCTACTCGGCCGGCTTGTCTCTTGGGGCTGCGCTCGCTTCGAGCTTGTCCCTCCCCTTGCAGACGGACTCCAATTCGTGGCAAGCCGCCTTAGCCGTATGGTCGGCACTCGGGGCGGCCGGAGCTGCCGTCTGGTGGACTCTGCACCGGGGGAGCCGTTCCGGTCCGCGAAAGGTTAGCGAAGGCCCAACCGCCAGCCTGCCTTGGCGGAATCCCAAAGCATGGCTGCTCACCCTGCACTTCGGCCTTATGGCCGCCTGCTTCTATTCCCTCCTCGCCTGGCTGCCGCCCGTGATGCAAAGCCTGGGGTACACTACGTCGGAAGCAGCCGTCATGCTCACCATCTTTGCTATCGCGCAGATTCCGGCCGGTACGATCCTGCAGCGGCTGCTGCGGCGCTACCCTTCCCGCCTGCTGTGGCTATGGGTATCATCGATTACGCAGCTGGCCGGTCTGATCCTGCTGTTCTCGCCTCTGCCCTGGCTGGCCGCGGCCGTGATCGGCCTGGCCAGCGGAACTTTATTTGCGCTGGGCCTGCTCCTCCCGATGGACGCAGCCGCAACCAGCCACGAAGCCGCATCATGGGCCGCCATGACGCAATCCGCCGGTTATTTGATCGGGGCCGCCGGACCTTTTCTCATCGGCCTCATCCATGATGCCGCAGGTCCGTTTTCGTTTGCCATTTACGGCTTGATGGTAGTAACGGTGGCGCTCATCGTCGTTCAATGGTTCGTGGCTCCTTTTCAAGCACAGAAAATGGCCGCTTCCAAGGCAGCCCCTCCTGCAAAGAAGGTGGATCTATCCGAATAGGAAACCACCTGAATGGAAACCAAAAGACCCGCAGCGGGGATCGCCTCCCTCCATGCGGGTCTTCGTTTTATTTTTCCCGACCTAGCCCAGTTCCACCAATGCCTCGATGACAGGATACGAAATGAGATGCCGGTCACGGTAAATGTCCTGCACCGCGCCCTGCTTCGTGCTCACAATCCCCCTTTGCAGAATGGCTGCCTTGAACCCTCTTTCCAGCGCACCGTTATAGGTGAACAGGACGCAGTATTCCGCGGCAAAACCGGACACCACCAGCAGATCGACGCCCTTTTCCGCAAGGATAGATTCCAGTTCCGTTTTCCAGAACGCATTGGAGAAGGTTTTATGAACCACCGTATCGCCAGGCTCAATCTGAATACCCGGGATAAATCCGATTCCGTCGTCATTCACGTCCTCCGTGCCCTCCACATCTTTTATATGGATGACCGGATGACCCTTCGAGCGCAGCAGACCGGCGGTATAATTGATATACTCGCAGGCCCCGTCAATCGTTTGTTGCTCCACGTACCCGTTCAGCAGATGCTTCTGCATATCGATGACCAGCAGACCCAGTTTCAAATGGATTCCTCCTCAACTTGTTTACCTCATATAAAATACAATTCGAATTTCTATGCAAAATTTCCTTGTTCGAACATGTTTTTTCCAAATTTTGACCCCCAAATAGGGCTAATATCGTATACAATAGTAGTCAATTAGTACCTTTTTCCATGGAATGTTATGGGATGAAGGCGAACCGTGTCAGTAAAGGAGTGCAGCAAATGGCTATCATTGAAGTAGTGGAATACGAAGGACCACCAGGGGTGTTCGCCTGGCGCTACCCGAACCAGGAGCTCGGGACCTGGACCCAGTTGATCGTTCATGAAACGCAGGAAGCCATATTATTTAAAGGCGGCAGGGCTCTCGATTCCTTCGTGGCAGGACGCCACACCTTGAGCACGGCGAATATTCCGATCCTCTCCAACCTCATTAATTTGCCATTCGGCGGCAAATCGCCGTTTACCGCAGAGGTATGGTTTGTGAATAAGCTCCGGTCGCTGGATGTGAAGTGGGGAACCGCATCTCCCATCCAACTGCAGGATCCGAAGTTTAACATTATTGTATCGCTCAGAGCCTTCGGCCAATTCGGGGTGGAGATTGAAGATGCACGCAAGTTTCTGCTGAAATTGGTCGGCACGCTTCCATCGTTCGATCAAGAAACACTCGTGAAATATTACCGCGGGGTTCTGACCTCGAACATTAACGAAATGATTTCCTCTTACATTATCCATAAAAAAATCAGCGTGGTTGAAATTAACGCCTACGCCGCCGAAATTTCCAAGCATGTCCGGGACACGATCGCACCGTCTTTTGAGGAAATGGGCATATCCCTTGTGAATTTCTTTATCGATTCGATTAATTTTCCGGAAAATGATCCGTCTACGCAGCGCATTAAGGAAGCACTGGCCAAAAAAGCGGAAATGGACATTATCGGCTTCACCTATCAGCAAGAACGTTCCTACGATACGCTCGAAAGCGCCGCCAAAAATCCGGGCAGCACCGCCGGCATCGTCGGCAGCGGACTCGGCATGGGGTTGGGCATGGCAGGCTCGATGTACGACGCCGTCCAGCAAATGGCCGGAAATGTGAAGGTTCAAACTACTAGCGATATGGACGTTAAGCAAAAAGCCTGTGTGACATGCGGGCAGCTGAACGCCGCCGATTCGAAATTTTGCTCTGCCTGCGGCCAGAGTTTGACGTTAGGCGCAGCCGGCATCCCCGCGAAAAAAATCGTGTGCAGCGATTGCGGACAACCGCTTCCGCCGAACGCCAAGTTTTGCCTGAACTGCGGCGATCCGTACAACGCCTGCCCTGCGTGCGGCTATGACTTCAAGATCGGATCGGTGAACTGCAGCAGCTGCGGAACCCTGCTGCCGAAGCTGTGCCGGGAGTGCGGGGAATGGATGGACCCGAAGGCCCGCTTCTGCCCGGGCTGCGGAACCAGCAGTATTCTAAAATGCTCGAACTGTCAGGCGGAGGTACAGCAAGGACAGAAATTCTGCATGGAATGCGGCCATGCCCAAACCTGATAACGAGGCCAAAGGAAGGGGAACCACACTGATGCATAAAAGCTGGTTTTTTACCGCTGTCATCCTTATTCCCTTGATTGTTGTCTTTGGGTTTGGGTGGAGCGGCGGCTGGGCCGAGAGCCGGTCCTGGATTTCCGGTGCCGGCGCGGGCTGCGCGGCAGCAGCCGTTCTTCGGTTTGTATATCGCCTGCTGAACCGCCGTCAGGGTCCAGGCATGTCTGCTCCCTTTTACATTGGCTCCGGTATCGCAGCTGGACTGTACGCCGGGGCTGTGCTGCTGGAGATGTTGTTGTTCAGTCTTTGGACCACACTCTCCGTTACCTCCTATGTATGGAGCCAGATTCTCACCTTGATCGGATTCATCATCCTCACGGGGACGGTGGAACTGTCCGGAACCTATGCTGCCAGGCAGGAGCGGCGGGATCACCGCAGCTGGAGCAAGGGGCGGGATACGGCAAATCGGCTGGAAACCATCCGTCAGAAGCTTCAATCGCTGCCGGAGCAGAGCCGGCTCGGTCATGTTCAAGAGCAAATCCGCGGCCTGGAGGATACGCTCCGGTACAGCGACCCCAATTCGGTTCCGGCCTTATACGAAGTGGAGCAGCTGCTTCTCCAGAAAATATCGCTGCTGGAGGATCAGGTGAGCCTGATCGCTACCGCTGTGCCGGACCAGCGTGAACAATTAGCCAATGAAGCTTTACTCCTGATCCAAGATATCGAGCGTACAGCATTAGAAAGAAATTCACAGTTACTTCAAGCAAAAGCTGGTTCTACATAAAATGAACTAAAGTTTAACCATTTCTTTAGTTCATTCTATATACATAAATAACATCATGCATAAAGGAGACCATCATATGGAGATCCCGGTTCCATATAAAGTTAGATTTTCGACATTTGACACGTGGATTATAATCCTCACCCTGCTCGTATTTCCCGTCGGCGGACTGCTCGCCTTCATCCGCTTGGCATCGACCCACCATCATAACAAAGCCAAAGGCAGAAACTTACGGCTATTGGGATGGGCTATGGTCTTTTCCTATATCTCCATCATGATCATTCTCTATTTGACCTACGATACGTTTGGAGAAGAGGAACAGATTGATTATTTGACCTCAGGGATCGTTCTGGCGATATATTGGTTTCTTCCTACCCTGATCTTTTTCCTGGTCGGCCATAGGCTCGATAAAAAATTCGGCTCCCTGCTTCAGGTCTATCAGGAAGCCGTTGTGAGCATGCGCCTGACCTCCGTTGAGCAGATTCGCAGCCTTTCACAGACGTCCCCCGCCGATGTCACCCGGGATTTGACGTTTATGTTTGAGGAAGGGCTCCTCCCGGAAGGCAAAGTTATCAACGGAACCGTCTACATCCAACAACAGGCGTTTGAGGATTACCTCAACGGAGAGTATGAAGAAGAATACGATGACGAGTACGATGAAGAAAATGATGAAGAGTACGACGATGAGTACGATGACGAGTATGATGAAGAGGACTCTGCCTCTGATGAAAACGGTCATGGACGGCCTTCGGGGTTTCAGTCCCCTGTTTCGGGTCAATCCTCTTCTCCGAAAACCGTCGAATGCCCCGGCTGCGGTGCAAGGGTGTTTTTGGGTACGGAGCGGGAAAAAGAATGCGAGTACTGCGGCAATGTCGTTTGTGCCTAACCGCTTGGAGCTTAGTAGGACCTCACGCTTTCCCCGCTTCGCCGGGTCCATGCCCAGAATAAAAGCGCAAACGCACTGACGCCTGCCCCGAGCATGCACACCCCGTCCCAGCCGAATCGGGCATAAATGCTCGTCGAGGCGATGGAACCCGTGGCGCTGCCGATCGAGTAAAACGTCATGTAAGCCGCAGTCAATCGGCTGCGTGCTTCCGGGCGTACGCTCAGAATCATGCTCTGGTTCGTCACATGGACGGCCTGTACCGCCATATCGAGCAGAAGGATGCCCAGGATCAAGGACAGCAGCGAGTGCTCCGTATATCGGATCGGAAGCCATGAAACGAGCAGCAGCGCCAAGGCGACACCTGTGGTACGCTGTCCCATCCCCCGGTCGGCCAGCCGGCCGGCTCTTGCCGCTGCGACCGCTCCGGCGGCCCCGGCGAGTCCGAACGCCCCGATGGCGCTGTGCGACAGGGAGAGCGGCGGGCTGCTGAGCGGAAGCACCAGCGAGGTCCACAATATGCTGAACGCCATAAAAATCAGCAGCGCCAGCATGGCGCGAACACGCAGGATCCGCTCCTGCACGAACAGGCCCAGCACCGACCGAAGCAGCTGAGGATACTTCAGCGAAGTCTTCTCCGGATCCTTCCCCGGCAGTACCTTAAGCAGAATGCAGGCCAAGATCAGCATCAGACCTGCAGACGCCAGGTAGACGGAGCGCCAGCCGGCTGCATCCGTTAGCAGACCGGCGAATGTTCGGGCCAGTAGAATCCCGATCACCACCCCACTCGTTACTACGCCGACGATCCTCCCCCGTGATTCGGGGGCCGCCAGCGTCGCGGCATAAGCAACGAGAACCTGCGTGACCACGGCCAAAAGCCCGACGACCGCCATCCCTCCAAGCAGGATGCCCCGGTTAGCCGCCGTTCCTACGACGACCAGTGCAGCCACGGATATCAGCATCATGCCCGGAATCAGCCTGCGGCGGTTCAACAAATCTCCCAGCGGAACGAGCAGAATCAAACCTATGGCATAGCAAATCTGCGTAACGGTAATGACCACCCCGACCGACGAATGCGAAATCCCGAACTGCGCCGCCAAAGAATCCAGCAGCGGCTGGGCGTAATAGACGTTGGCGACCGCCAAACCGCACGCCGCGGCAAACAGCAGCGCCGTCCAGCGGGTTATCGGCTGCATGGATGCAGCCGTTGCGGTGGTTGGAACGGCGGCCTTTTTTCCCTCTTCCTCCCCCGTCCTTTCTCCGGTTACCATCGATTCGGTTTCCTGCAGATTGTTCACAACGAACCCCTCCCGATCCTTCAATTATCATAACATACCAATCGGTACACAATGATTTGTGCTTACCTTACCTTCCCGAGCAAAGTGCTGTCAAGAGGTACTTGGATCAAATTTGTTATCGAGCCTGAATTTAACGGATTACGAAAAATATTTATAGGCTAGTCCGATCACTGATCTTGGCTGACCGAATTGACAGGAGGGGATGAATCTTCTACAATCTAAGCATACCGATCGATATGAAATGAGGTGCCGAAAATGGTTAGGCAGCGTGAATTCGATGTGGACCAGGCGCTGGAAGACGCCATGCATATATTTTGGAGTAAAGGCTATGAGGCAACGTCCTTAAGCGATCTGACGGCGGGAATGGGCATTCAGCGCCCAAGCATTTACTCCGCGTTCGGGGATAAGAAGGAGCTGTTTGAAGCGGCTCTGCGGAAATATACCGCCGCGCATGCGGCGCAGGCCAGATCCGTGCTTCTGCACGGCGAATCCGTTAAGGAAGCGTTCAAACGTTATTTTGAGGGGATTGTCGAGGAGTCGTATGCCGATCCGCAGAACCGCGGATGCTTCTGCATTAATACGATGGTGGAGATGGCTCCACATGATGAAAAATTTGAGATTTTGACACGGGAGCATGAGATGTATTTGGCGGCGATTTTTCAGGAGGCGATCGAACGCGGGCTCCGTTCAGGCGAGCTGCACACCGGTGTGGACGCCAAGTCCCTGGCACAGACCCTGGTCGTCTCCTTGATCGGTCTGACAGTGATGATGAAAGCCCGCCCGGAGCGTTCCTTTGTCGATCATTCGGTTGAGGTGATTCTCACGTTGATTCAATAAGATACATGAACGGAACCGGCAGTTGTGTTGTGCTCAGGGGGAAAGCCTTGGAGCAGCACATTAAGCCGAGTCCCGCTCGAGCGACAGGCTCGTCAGGCACCCTTTTAAGCCAGCTACCGCTTCTTCCTTTTGTCCCAGCAGCCGTTCCTGCGGCCAGACGCTGTCTCCCCGTTTCAAGTCACCTGAAATCAGGAGCAGCATCCAAATGGAAAACACGGTCGCAAAGCGGCAGTAATCGCGGATAAAATCGCCAAGGTCCCACTCCACGCCATACAGCGCCGACTGAGCTACATAATAGGTCAGGAGCTTTTCCCGATCTGCAGAGGTCACCTGTTTCGGAAACAAGGGATGCGACATGTCGATGAGATGATACAAGTCCCAGAACGGGGTATTCAGGTGGGCATGCTCCCAATCCATGATGTACAAGCGGCCGTCAGCCGCAACAGCGTAGTTGCCCAGATGCAGGTCCCCGTGGGATACCACCTTTATTTTCGGGAGTGCAAGGCCCTCCGCAAAGCTGAGTATCATGCCGTCCAGCTCCCAGGGCTCGCCGATTTCGTTCATAACCGCCACAGCCTCATCCCGTCTGTTCATGAGATCGGCGGCGATTTGCTCAATCTGCGGCTTAGGCCCCGACCCGCTCAAACCCTCCCGGCGCTCCTCCGGCAGCGCATGCCACCAGGCGATCTGCTGTACCACTTTCATGGCGGTTTCTACATCGTACTCATGGCGAAGGGGGCCAAGATCTTCAAAAATCGACCATCCCTCCTCCCCGGCTCCTTCCTCCGAAGAGGCGAGCAGCGCCGGGTAAATGTCCGGAAAGCCGGACAGCACATGCCGGTAAATCCAGGCTTCCCGGTCCACGCTCTCCCCGTTGGTCAGCGGCTTGAAAATGTAGCTGTGCTGCCGATCCGGGTAGAACCGTTCCACGAATTTGCCGTTCATGCCTTGGTACAAGGCCTCCCGCTTCCACAGCCCCTCTTCGCTCAGCGTTCCGTTCGGCAAAACGAATTGGCTCAGGTTGTACATTAAAAACTCCCCCTTCGGCTTGTTTACAAACCGATGTATTCGAAGTCCCATGCGTCAAAGCTCGCTTGGTCCGTCCATTTATTTTTTCGGTTCGGATTCCGACGAGCCCTGATTTGTAAACGATCGATGTCGAAGTCAGTTTGGACCATATTCGGCTTGCCTGACTTTAGAACAAGCTGCTCAACGGATGGCGCCATCCTCATAAAATTGCCTTTCATAAGACTAAGACTGACTAGTGAATGCTCCGACACTTTGTTAAAAGCGACCACGTAGGCGTCACCAAGCGCCTCAAGATCGAGCGGCGTAACCAATATTCCGCCTATGGCTAACTGATCGATCCAAGGCTGCGGAAGAAACGGCGGCTTCGTTGCCGCTATAATTCTATCGTATGGAATTGACTGATGATATCCGTAAAACCCGTCGCCGCAAATGACTTTTACATTTCTGATTCCCGAACTTTCCAGCTTCGCCTTTGCCCGTTTGGCAACAGAAGGATCCACCTCGACCGTATGCAAGGTCCCTTCCGGTCCGATCAAGTTGGAGATTAGTGCCGCATTGAATCCGCTTCCGGTTCCGATTTCAAGGACGCGCTGTCCCTTCTGAACCTGAAGACACTCAAGCATTTCCGCCATAAAGCGAGGATTGGTGCTTTGAATGACCCGGGAACCGTCCTGGTGGAAGAGAAACTTGGCTCCGTCGACGTGCTCAAACGCATTTAGGATAGACGGTGATACATGTAAGCCATCCAACTCGATAAGATGATTGGGATTCATCCTCATTCCTCCCACATGAATTTTTTCAGGTGAGCAATTCTGCTGATTTATTCATACTTCGCCTGGTATACGCCCGCTTCTCCCAGAAAGTCCTTCCGGGTCAGCCCCTGTTCGCCAAGGAGCATGCGATAATTCGTAATCGTCCCGTCATGGGAAATGATGATAACACGTTCCGCCTGTGCCTTGCACCAATCCAGCAGCCGCCTCCCATAGGTCTCGAAGGCTTCCTGTCCGATACGGTTGATCCCTTCTTCCCAAAGGTCCAAGCCAAAATCCACGATCACGGCATCTGGAACCGTCTCGCGAATCTCCTCCTTCGAATAGATTTGATCGCAGACGAAGGGCGAATACGAAGGATCTTGCGGGAACATGCGCGGCCCTGCCAGCGGAGAGATCACAAAAGGACCGTCTGACAGTAAGATCCTCGCCGTTTCGATGGTACGTTTAGTCGGGCTGACGACAACCTGCTCATTACCGTTCAGCAATAAACGCCCCCGCAGCTCATTCACCTGTGACTCTCCATACAACGTTAACCCGGGATGCAGCATGTTCAGTTGGTTAGGATAATCCAGCAAATGCTCCCCGTGCCCATGACGGACAAATACGACTTCCACTCTGATTCCCCCGATTCTAAAAAAAGAATATGAGCTTACACTTATATTTCGTTCTCCGATGTCCGTTGTGATGTGGATCTATTTTAGCATGGATTTTAGGGCGCAGACTCACCATTTTAAACAAAAACTGCTTGTATAAATTGATGATGGGGGCAAGTACGTAAAATGTCCCTGCCTCACTATCGTCCCTACAAAAAAGAGAAAGCTTCCTCCCGATGCATCAGGAAGAAGCTTTCCTTATCGTCCGCTTATTTTTACAATTACACTGCATCTATAACGAACCCGTGACCGCATAATGCAGCTGCACCACACCGGATCCCAGCGGTTTACAATCCAGCAGCTCCACATCTTTAAATTGATATTCATGTTGGTCCGTGACCAAGTTAAGCCCTTTTCCTTCCAGCACCGGAGCTACATTGAACACCAGCTCGTCGACAAGCCCGCTTCCCAGAAAAGCATTATGCAACTCGGCCCCACCCGCCAAAAGCGCGGTGGAATGCCCCCGGCTCGCGAGATACTGCAGTGCTTCTTCGGGAGAACTCACGACCGTCACGCCTGCGATCTCCTTGACACGCTTGGTGACAACCACGATATCTAGCCCTTCAAAGGCCGCTCCACCGCCACCGGCCTGCATCCCCTCAAAGGTTCTGCGCCCCACGATAAAGTTACCCGATCGTCCGGCATGGGCCGCAAAATCGGCCAGAGCTTCCGGCTTCGGCGGGTTGTCAGGCCCCGACTGCGCATAGTTTCCGTTGGCGGACAGCGCCGCCCAAAGAATCGTTTTCATATGGATATCCTCCTCGATTTCGTTTCCGTATATTTGATCGTATTTGGCCGCTTCCCTGCGCCATTTGTTCTTTCCAGCACTCTGCGGATGGACGCCGCCACTCCGCCCGGGCGATCCTCCTGCACATAATGGGATGCATCGCTCAAAGCTTCCGTTTCGTGCATTCGCAAAATGCCCTGCCAGCGCTGCATTTCCTCTACCGGAAAACCGGCACTGTCCTTCAGTCCCCACAAAATTTGCGCAGGAATCTCCGCCAGCAGAGGCAGTCTGGATTCAATTTCAGCCAGCCAAGGTCCGGCTTTGCGAATGCTTCTGGGGAACACCCAGGTCGGTTTGCGAAGCGCCGGGGTAGGAAAAGGATCGGTATACGCCTTCCGCAAGGCTGCCGTGACCTTCTCCTTATGGTGAATACCGCCGGGCACAATCGTGTTGGCAAAAAAGTTCCGCCTGGTCTGAAGCCAATATCCGAGCGGCCAGCCTCCCATGGCCATCGAAAACAGCTTCATCGGCAAGATTTTGGCCGGCCAGGCCCATGTATTCATGAGGACGATGCCGAGTATGTTGTCATGGTGATGCACCGCATAATGGAGCCCAACCGGTCCGCCCCAATCCTGAACGACGAGGACTACATTTTGCAGATCCAGCTGCTTGATCAGTGTCGTCACTGCTTCCGAATGCTCCTGGGGTGTATAGCCATAGCCCGTAGGGGCCTTCGACATCCCGAAGCCGGGATAATCCGGCGCGATCAGCCGGCACTGGCCGCTCAGCTCTTTGATCACATGCCGGTACAAATAAGACCATGTGGGGTTGCCATGCAGGAGCACGACAACCGGCCCCTCGCCTTCATCGATATAATGAATCGCACCGTCCCGGTAAGGCAGCCAATGATCCAGAAACGGATATTCCGAAACGTCTACCTCAAAGGGCCTTTGCATCATATTTCTCCTATCTTCTCATTTGGTATATTCCAAGACTTGGATCCAGCAAGCCCGATAATCGATTATGGGTCGGGAACGGAATTTTATGGAATCCGTTCCCTTTCCTAAGATTAGTCGACTGTGGTACATTTGAAAAGTAGTTACATTTAAGTGCACTAGTTTCAAAAAATGAACTAGGAGGGTTTCATCATGATCGATCCCAAATGTCCGGATACGATTACCCCGGTCATCGAATTGCTGGAGGGAAAATGGACGCTTCTGATTCTGCGCGACCTCTTCAACGGGTTAAATCGTTTCGGGGAGCTGCGACGGTCCCTGCATCCCATCAGCCCGAAAACGCTGACCGACCGGCTGCGCCTCCTGGAGGATAATCACATCGTCACGCGGACCATTTTTTCAGAAGTGCCGCTGCATGTAGAATATGAGCTTACGGATAAAGGCCGGCGCCTTCAGCCGATCTTTGCCGCCATGCGGGAGTGGGCCGAGCAGCCCTGTCCAACGGCGCATACAGTGGAATTGAAGGAAGCCCAAGCCTAAATACAACAACCCCCTTCCAAATGGAAGGGGGTTGTTAAAAAAAAGCATGCTAATCTACGAAACAAGGTTATCTAACCGCCTGGTAAACGAGACCAATCACCCCAGAATCAAAAGTTTTGTTCTCGATAAGTTTAAGATTGGTCTTCTCTTTGATGCCTTGGAATAACCGCAGCCCGCTGCCGACCAGGACAGGAGAAACCGTGATCTTATACTCATCAATTAAATCAAGCCCCATAAGGTAGTGCGCGAACCTAGGACTACCAAGGATGACCATATCTCTGCCTGGCTGCTGTTTGAGGTTCTTGATCTCTTCCTCGACATCTTCTTTCACCAGTCTGGAATTGTTCCATTCGACATTCTCCAGCGTCGTGGAAAAGACGACTTTGGCTGTCTTTTCGATCCACTCGGCATGATCCAGTTCATGCTGTGTACTTGTTGGATTCGAAGGCACAGTCGGCCAGTAGTTGTACATCATCTGATAAGTCCCACGTCCCCAAATGACTGTGTCGGCAGTACTCAGAATTTCTTTCGCGTGTTTCTCCAAATCTGCATCGTAGGAAACCCAGCCAATGTCCATTTCGCCGTTTGGCCCTTCTACAAAACCGTCAAGCGATGAATGCAAAAATAAAACAAGTTTTCTCATCTTCAATTCTCCTTTGTTCAAGTTGTTTAAGTGACGATCTGTTCTCTAGTCTACGAATACACTTCGGATCCCAGCTTTTAGTCACTGGAAAAGGTTTCTTATCTCTTCATTCCCTCCAGTTTCCCGCCATAAACTCATAATCTGCTATTTATTCATAAAAAGACTTGAATCCTGCCACACGCGGTGTCATTATAAACAGGGGACTGTCTGCAAAACTATTCATCACTAGATCACGCTTACTAGAGGAAACTTCAGCAGGAAGCCGGAACTTTCGTGTTGGAGTCGAAACATCCAAACCCATATGAATACGGAGGACAGGATTCATGAAAACGATTAAGCTTGGCAGCAGCAGCTTGGAAGTACCTGTAGTTGCAGTAGGCTGCATGCGCATCAACTCCCTGGACAAAAACGAAGCGGAGCGTTTCGTACAAACGGCACTGGAGCAAGGAGCCAATTTCTTTGACCATGCCGATATCTATGGCGGCGGTACTTGCGAGGAAATTTTCGCAGACGCCATCCATATGAACAGCGACGTCCGTGAGCAAATCATTCTTCAATCCAAATGTGGCATCCGTCAGGGCATGTTCGACTTTTCCAAAGAGCATATCCTGAATTCGGTGGACGGCATTCTGAAAAGACTGAAAACCGACTACCTGGATGTTCTGCTGCTGCACCGCCCGGATGCATTGGTTGAACCTGAAGAGGTTGCTGAAGCGTTCGAGCAGCTGGAATCCTCCGGCAAAGTGCGCCATTTTGGCGTATCCAACCAGAACCCGATGCAAATCCAACTGCTGAAAAAATTCGTGAAGCAGCCGATTGTAGCCAACCAGCTGCAGCTCAGCATCACGAACGCCACCATGATTTCCGCCGGCATTAATGTGAACATGGAAAATGAATCGGCCGTGAATCGTGACGGCAGCGTGCTGGATTTCTGCAGACTGAACGACATTACGGTTCAGCCTTGGTCGCCTTTCCAATACGGCTTCTTCGAAGGCGTGTTCCTTGGAAACGACAAATTCCCGGAATTGAACAAGAAGATCGACGAAATTGCCGGTAAATACGGCGTAACCAATACGACCATCGCTATTGCGTGGCTCCTCCGCCATCCGGCCAACATGCAGCCGGTCATCGGCACGATGAACCTTGAGCGTCTTCAAGACTGCATCAAAGCAAGCGATGTGACCTTGACGCGCGAAGAATGGTACGAAATTTACCGCGCAGCCGGTAACATTTTGCCATAAATCATTGCATAACGGCCGCTCGTATGTACGGACGGCAAAACAGAAGCAGCCTCAAGTCGACGACTTGGGGCTGTTTTCGTTTTCGATGAGTGCCTTGAGCGTCCGTTGACGGTAGCGGATAAAGGCCCTCATGTATTTTTCCAACACGAGCACATCGAACAGCCGCCCAACCCATCCGAACGGAGCGCTGAAATCGAGAATGTCCCTGACCAGCGTTCCTCCGGGAACCTCCTCAAATTCATGGCAGTGAGTCAAATGGCGAAAGGCCCCCTTTTGCATCTCGTCGGTAAAAGAATAGGGCTTATCCATCTCGGTCACCTTCGAGGTCAGCCGCTGCCGAATCCCAAAGTGCCTTGCTTCGAACACCACCGTGTCCCCGGCCTCGAGCAAACCGCTCATCCTTCCCGCGACGACCCGCTCATGGGTGTGAGGCCAGACCGTCCGGGAGTGGTCATCCACATTTCGAGAGGCGTCAAAGCAGACGTCGATCGGTGCATATATCATTATTTCTTCTCGTATCGTCGACATACCGTTCATCCTGTCTTGATGGTTTAAAATAGTGTACTGAACTGAATTCCTAAAAGCTAGTACACCATCAATCCTTCGATCTCTCTAAATTGCAAAATTTCCTCACGGTCATCCGTCTTGATCCACGCTTCATGCTCATGGGCGATATTAACAAGCCAAGGCTGACTGCCTTTAAAAAACATAGATCCTCCAACAAATTCGGCCACACCCAGTCATACAGGCCATCAGCGGACTCCAAGATCAGCTTCTCCAATGGCGGCTGGCAATCAAAATAATATACGTCGGCATAATGCCCAAACAGTTGGGTTCCCGGCCAAGCGTCCTGCTTCTTGACCGTTTTGACGTAAGGCTTTAATCGTTCGGCCAGAGCCTCCATTGCAGGAGTTAGCGTTAGTTGATCCTTTTTGACCAGAATGAATTCATTGCACACACGGAATGCCATCGAGATCAAACCCTCATAAGCTCTGCCGCGGGGTTCCTCTAAAATGTATATCAAAAGCTCCCTCCCCTGCTTACCGTTGCGGCATCGTATTAAAAAAGTTTTCCCCCTGGATCATCCAATACCGTTCCGCTTCCGGCACCAGTTCCATAAAATCACGATATTCCCCAGCCCATCCCTCGGGGACATAATGCTCGAAGGACATCGGTTCCGGGAACAGCGAATACAGCACGCGGTCATCGAAATGGACGTAAAGCGCCGGAACAAACTCGAGAACCTCATCCTGGTGCCGAAAAGAGTCCTCCAAATCCACGAGCATTTGAGAGAGCTCCGTTGAAGGCACTCGAAAGTCCGCGATAAGACGAAAAAATTCAGCTGCCGTGGTTTCATCCAGCACTTCAATACCGAAGCGGTCTTCCATTTCCACATTCAAAAACCAGTATTCCCTCTCCGTTATGTACCAGCTCCACTGGTTTCGAAAAACCACACCGACGATAATATTGTGGGCGTATTCAGGCATTAATTTCATGCTGTTCTCCTAACGGTTACAAGATGGTTCTGTCAAAAGACAGGCTCTTTCATTCATTACTACTATGCTACTCTATTTCCATGATACTCACCGAATCATTCCATGAAATACGTCAAGCGGGTAGAACTCTTTCCGTAACAACCGCCTGGTGATCTGCTTGATGACTTTCGCTTCCCGCAGCTGTTCATCCGGCTGATGGAGCAGCGTATCGATGGCAACCCACCGGCCATCCATAATTTCATCATTTTGTATTCTTAATGCATCACCCGCTGCTTCGCCGACAAAATGAAACAGGATCACCTGCTGACCACTGGTGCTTCGAAACGGGTACACACCAGTAACAGCCTTCAGCCGTACGTCCAGTCCAGTCTCCTCCTTAACTTCCCGAACAGCGGTCTCGGCCAAATCTTCCCCCGTCTCCCGCCGCCCTGAAGGAAAGTTCCACAGACCATACGCGGAGGCCTTCTTCTCCTGGATCATGAACACCTCTTCGTTCCGCAGAACGGAAACGCTGGCGACAATGATGTTTTCTTCTGAGCTCATTCCATCTCTCCGTTTATGTTCAATTTTCCCCTCCAAATTCCCGATACCGCATGCTATGATAGCGATGGGCCTATGAACCATAATAGACGAACAGGGGTGATTTGGAGAATGAAAAAAAGCATTTTACTTTCTCTAAGTGTGATTCTATGTACCGGGATCAGTCTGGGCACCATCAGTCATGCGCAAGCGGCAGGTCAAGTGAAGAAGTACCAGAACTGCGCTGAATTAAACAAAGATTACAAGGGGGGCGTCGCCCGCTCGGCTTCTGTCAAAAACAAAGGCGGCAAGACCAAAATAAGCCTTATGTTTCTAAGGAGCTCTATGACGCCAACAAAAGCAAAGACCGGGACAAAGATTTCATCGCGTGTGAAAGATAACGAACAGATTATGAACAGTGTTCTAGCAGCATGATCCCTTAACTATGGGGTCGTGCTTGTTTGCGTTTTGACCCGTTCTAAGATGGCCGCATGACCGGCTCTAGTAAACCAGCTCGCAATCCTGATGCTCCCATACGTCAAACAGGTTGCCGTCTAAATCCTCGAGTACGAAAAACTTCCCGTACTTCCCTTCGTCGCTTAGGCTGCCGACCTTGACGTCCTCAGCCTGTAACCGCCTGTGCAGCGACCCGATATCGTCCGAAAAAAAGGTGATGACCCAGCGCTTTCTACCGTTCACTTCGAACACCGCTCTCGAGTCGTGCTCACTTTGGATCAGATCAAGAATCGGCCGGTTCTCTCTGAACAAACTCAGATAACCGTCGCGCTTATTGCGAATGTTAAATCCGAAATGCTTCACAAACCATTCCGCCGATTTCTCCACGTCTTTCACCGGGATAACATTATAAGCAATCCCTAGAATTCGCCCAGATTCCATATCTGAACCTCCATTTGGAATTTATGCCCAAATACATTTTACAAGAATGTATGTTCGCATGTAAAGCAAAAATATTAGATATCCATCTGTGGTCCCGATCCATACTCGGCTCGCTGTCATCTGCCGAAGCCTCGACTACATTTTCCCCTTCGCTATCCACTGCAAAAAGTCAAAGCTTCTCTCCAGACATGCCTGATAGGCTTGGGGAAGGTAGCTTTTGGAGTAAGGGTTCATGAAACCATGCTCCCCTTCGATGACGTGGACGTGCGTGTTCTGACGATGCTCCAATTTTACAACGAGCTCTGATACGTTAAAGGATTTTTCGTTCCTTGCAAAAAACAATAAAGCCGGGCACTTCGGCTCCGTTTCGGCGTAATTGCGAATTCTTGATCCGTAAAATCCGACGATCCCGTCGATTTCGGATGCACTGCACAGCCAGGCAATGGTTGCTCCAATGCTGAAGCCGACGATCATGATGCAGTCGTATGGATCCCGGTGATCTCGTACCATTTGCCTCACTTCATCAGCGGCCCGGTCAAAGCCGATCTGGCTCACGAAATAGGAGTAGGCCTCTTCCTCTTGTTCATATGGAAAAGGCTCCCGTTTCAGCAGGTTCGGGGTCAGCACCTTGTAACCCGCCCGGGAGACCTTATCGCCAAAAGCAAGAATATGCTCGTTAAGCCCATAGATTTCATGGAGTATGATGACCAGTGCCTTTCTGGATGTTTGAAAATTCATGTTTACCATCTCTTTCTATAGTAAATCGTTAGAGCTCTGCTTTTTGGATTAACTGTAGTCCTCAATAAGAGACAGCTTTCCATCCTTGATCGTAAAGACCGACCTTCCTTGTAACCGAATGGTATCCCCAGCCTTTACTCCGTCAGGAAGATCTGACGCCAGCACACCCGTGTAATCAATGTCCGCCTCAATCCGGCCGTTTATCTCCCGGAGCTCTAAGATGGTTTGCAGCCGGGTCGAAAACAGGGCTGCCGCCTTTTCCGCCAAAGCCCGAAATGGCTGCAGTCCTTTCGTTTCCACCGAAACCTCGTTACCGACGATATTTCTGAAAATGACATCCGGATGAAGCACACTTAACATCCCCTCGATGTCAAATGCGTTATAAGCTTCGATATAACGGTGAATGAGCAGCTCGGCATCCTGTTCTAACAGTTTCCGGTAAATCTCTTCATTTTCCTTGTCAAAGCAAACGAACTGCACCTTCTTGATGGAGGTCTGCGGATGAGCGGATAGAAACTCCTTTACCGCACGGATGGCAATCGGCGCTGCCAACGCCTTGGGAAAACCATAGATTCCCGTGCTAATGTTTGGAAAAGCTACGCTTTCCAGCTCGTACTGATCAGCCATCGCCAGCGATTGGATATAGCAGCTGTGCAGCTTGGCCTCTTCCTCATGCTGTCCACCGTTCCACACGGGCCCCACAGTATGAATAACATATTTGGCCGGCAGCCGGCCAGCCGTCGTGATCACGGCTTCGCCTACGGGGCAGCCTCCCTGTCTAGCCCGGATTTTCTTGCATTCCTCAAGAATTTCGCTCCCGCCGGCACGATGAATGGCCCCGTCGACGCCGCCCCCGCCCAGCAGGCTCGAATTCGCAGCATTCACGATGCCATCCACTTCAGCGCGAGTAATGTCTCCTTGGATTAATTCAATCACGGTAGATTGAAAGTTTCGTTCCATGCATCGTTCTCCTTTCGGCCTGAATCTTCCAGCACGGGGAGGTCTTGATAGACGTTTTCCCCCATTCCCCTCACCCTTTCTGATCGATATGGACCGTTTTTATACCGAGCCGCCCTTATCCATATTTCTGATGTAATCCGCCATGCGCCGCATCATTTCCATTCTTGTAAAATGGTATTGTTCGTATAAACCGTGCGCATCTTTGGTACCAAGCAGGCCGTTCAAATCTTTGAACTCATCGGCATTGGCAATCGTGCCGACCAGCTTTTTCCCGATGCCGTGCCCCCTATACTCCTCATCCACAAACACGTCGCACAACCAATACATCGTGGCCCCGTCGGTCACGACCCGCGCAAAACCGACCAGCCTGTCTCCGATATAAGCCCCGTAGCAAATCGAGTTTTCGATCGACTTCAGGATTCTTTCCCTTGGCCGTTTATTCGCCCAATAGCTCCGCGACAGAAAATCGCAAACCTTATCCACGTCCAGTTTCGACTTGTCGGTGCTGATCACCAAATCTCCGTCAATATTTTCCATATATATCCACCCCTTATGTATTTAAGGGCAATAGTATCAAGTCAGATTCCAAAGTTCAATCGTTTTTTGCAAAACAAAAAGAATAAGGCCCGAGATTTCTCGGGCTTTATTCTTAGGCTTGGGTTCTACGGATCGCCGGGTCCGGTTTTCTTTCGAAAAGTCGGCTTTAAGCGCCGCGTATCCTAATGTCATATTCCAATTTAGGGGGTCATCGTATTAATCGTTGTCACGCTGACGCGCACGGGCTTCGCCGCCTTTTTCACCGATTTTACGGTAAAAGTCCTTGTCATGCGACTCGGCTGTAGCCTCTCCGCCTTTGCGGCCGATTTCCTGATAAAATTCTTTGTCATGATTTTTCGCCGTGGCTTCTCCACCCATACGGCCTCGTTCTTCCGGACTCATTTTGCCATTTTGGTTATTTGCCATGATCAATCACTCCTCTGAATTTTTGGGAATTTCCTTCACGACATGTATTTAACCGCATGAAAAAATATTAAACAGGTTCTCTTCCCGTTTGCCAGCATGAAATTTTTACCTTACGCCCGTGCGGCTTAGTTCGTCCTCCGTTACCTAATCGTTTAGGTTATAGAACAGAGTAACAGACATCATTTTCTGTATCACCTTATATTAAAAAAAAGGGAACATCCCCACTCTATCTGCTGCGGCTTCTTGTATAGCTTCGCCATTCCTCTTTTCTCATTGACAATATCGTTCCCGGATTATTAATATTAATTTGTAAAGTTAACGATAACTTAATAAAAGGAAGTGTGTTGAGCGTTGAAATCCATTGAACAGGAAATCCACAGGGAATGGACTGAGCATATCCTCCCCTTTTGGGCCGGATTACGGGATGACCGGCATGGGGGATATTACGGCGAAGTGAGCGTAGACCTGCAAACGGACACTCTAGCTCCCAAGGGAGGGATCGCCACCGCGCGCCAGCTATGGTCTTTTTCCGCAGCCTACCGGGTAACGGGCGAAGAAGTGTGGGCATCCCATGCAAAGCATGCCTATTCGTTTTTGAAGGACCAGCTCATTGACCGGGAGCACGGCGGCATGTACTGGATGGTCGATCATGAGGGACAGCCGCTGGACACGCGCAAGCATGTGTATGCCCAGTCTTTCGCCGTCTACTCGCTCAGCGAATACAGCCGGGCCACCGGCGATGCGGGGGCGCTTGGACTGGCACGCGAGCTTTTCGGGCTGATTGAAGAGAAGGGCTACGATACCGGCATTCAGGCTTATAAAGAAGAGTTTGACCGCGAGTGGCATGAGCAGCCAAACGAAATGCTCAGCGAAAATGGGCTGAACGCGGACATCACGATGAACACCACCATTCATGTGCTTGAGGCGTATACGACGCTGTATCGCGTATGGCCGGATCCCCGGGTTCGCTCCGCACTGGAGAATTTGCTGTCCATGCTCTACAACCGGATTTATGATCCCGAGAAAAAGCGCCTGAACGTATTTTTTGACCGCAGCTGGAACTCCCTGCTGGACCTGACCTCGTTCGGTCATGACATTGAGGCCAGCTGGCTCATTGACGATGCGATGAAAGCCATCGGTTCCGACCATGCCGATTACGCAAAGATGGTGGTAGACATCGCTTATCAGATCGCCGATACCGCAGTATCGGAAGACGGCTCCCTGATGAACGAGCAGCACGGCGACCGCATCGACGATACCCGCATTTGGTGGGTGCAGGCCGAGTCTATGGTCGGTTTTTACAACGCCTATCAGCGGACGGGCGACACCCGTTTTCTGGATCTGATCGACCGGATGTGGACGTATACGAAGACCCATATCGTTGACGCCAGGGGCGGCGGCGAATGGTATTGGTCCGTTCAGGCGAACGGGCAGCCGGATGACCGTGAAATAGCCGGACCTTGGAAGTGCCCTTATCATAACAGCCGATTTTGTATCGAAATGATCGAAAGGATGAATGAAGCATGATCCATGAAAAATATGCCGAGCTGGCTTCCCGCCAGGAGGAACTGTTGTCCCGGCCCAATGAGCGGAATACGGAGTTTTACAACGGAGTCTATGACCGATACAAGTACCCTGTGATCACTCGCCACCACGTGCCGATCCACTGGAGATTTGACCTGGATGCCGAGCGCAATCCGTTCTTTATGGAACGACTGGGCATTAACGCCACACTGAATCCGGGAGCTATTTATCACGATGGTAAATATATTCTGGTCGTACGGACCGAGGGCCTGGACCGCAAGTCGATATTCACCCTGGCTGAAAGCGAGACCGGAATCGATAACTTCCGCTTCGTGGATCAGCCGCTGGTCTGGGACGATGTCGACCCGAACGAAACGAATATGTACGACATGCGCCTCGTCAAGCATGAGGACGGCTGGATTTACGGGATCTACTGCTCCGAGCAGAAGGACCCGGAGGCTCCGGCTTACGATACGTCGAGCGCTGTAGCGCAGGCCGGACTTGTCCGCACCCGGGACCTCATAACTTGGGAGCGTCTGCCGAACATTCAGACCGGTTCACCGCAGCAGCGGAACGTGGTGCTTCATCCGGAATTCGTAAACGGCAAGTATGCGTTCTACACGCGTCCACAGGACGGCTTCATCTCCACCGGTTCGGGCGGCGGGATCGCTTTTGGATTGTGCGAGGACATCCTGAATCCGGTCATTGAACAGGAGACGGTGATCGACGAGCGGCGGTATCATACGGTGTACGAAGTGAAGAACGGCCAGGGGCCGGCTCCCATCAAAACCGATCGCGGCTGGATCCATATCGCCCACGGCGTCCGCAATACGGCGGCGGGTCTTCGCTATGTCCTGTATACCTTTGCGACCAGCTTAGACGATCCTGCCAAGGTTATTGCTAAGCCAGGCGGCCACTTCATCGCACCGTACGATGACGAACGCGTCGGAGACGTCTCGAACGTGATTTTCTGCAACGGAGCCGTCGTCAACGAGAAAAATGAGGTCTTTATTTATTATGCTTCAAGCGATACCCGCATCCATGTGGCCACGACGACGGTAGACCGGCTGGTCGACTACACGTTCAACACGCCGGCGGATGAGTTCCGCTCGCTGGATAATGCGGCCCAGCGCGCCAAGCTGATCGCACAGAACGAACAGCTGCTGGGCGAGCGCGCTTAAGTTTTAACGAACACAGTATATCCCCGGCCTTATTTAGATACATCTTTCTTTATTCGCTGGCCAAAGCAGGCTATACTTGTACTATATGATGTATGGAGCGTCCGGCTGCCGCAAGGCAGCCGGCGTTCAATGTAACGGACCTTTTTCGAATAACCAATTGTTGTAAGGAGATGGTGGAATGAACAAGCATATCACCTTGCGGGACATCGCCGAGCGAATGGGCGTCAGCAGCGTCACCGTCTCAAAGGCTTTGAATGACAAGGAAGGCGTCAGCGACGAATTAAAGGAGCGGATCAAACAGCTCGCGGACGAAATGGGGTACCGCATCAACAAAGTCGCCAAATCGATGAAAGAAGGCTTAACCTATAACATCGGCGTCGTCATTCCCGAGCGTTTTACCGGACAGACGCAGTCTTTTTACCTGAAAGTATACCAGCAGATTTCGATGGCCCTTGAGCCATACGACTACGACGGCATTCTACATATTTTGTCCGCCGAAGACGAGAAACTGCTCCACCTGCCGCGCATCTACTATGACCGCAAAGTGGACGGATTCATCCTCCTTGGCCAGATCAGCAAGCCTTATATCGAAGCGCTGGAGCATATGGAACAGCCGAAGCTGTTTCTCGACTTTTATGACGAGCACTCCGACATCGACTCAGTGACGACTGACAATTTCTACTGTGCCTATGAAATCACGAACTATCTGGTCCAGCAGGGACACCGGAAGATCGGCTACGTCGGCAATCTGTATTCGACCAGCAGCATCCAGGACCGGTACCTGGGTTACTATAAATCTTTGCTCGAGCACCGAATCCCGTTGAACGACCGCTGGATCGTCAATGACCGTGATGAGGAAGGAACGCTGATCGATATGGAACTGCCGGAGGATATGCCTACCGCCTTCGTCTGCAACTGTGATCGGGTTGCCCATTTGCTCGTCCTCAAGCTCAAATCGCAGGGTTACCGTGTACCCGAGGACTGCTCAGTGGTCGGGTTTGATAATGATGTGTTCGCTACCCTGACTGAACCGCACCTGACGACGGTAGAGGTCGATACGCCGCAAATGGCCCAGACCGCCGTCCATTCCCTGCTGAAGAAAATCAGCTCGCCGGAAATGCGCTTCGGCCGCGTTCTTGTTCAAGGCAAAATCATTTACAGAAACTCCGTGAAGAAAGCAGGCTCTACAGATTGAGTCTGACCGTGATCCCACCTTACGATGCTGCGGCATGCTGATCTTCCGCTTCGCTATGCATCCGATTTCGGCGGCGTCCAGCCGGTCGCTTGCGACCAATCATGCGCTCTCTGCAGAATCTCCCATACGACAGGACCCTTTCCCTCCACATATTTCTCACGTTCGTGCTGAAACCGCTGCATCAGGCGGTGCTTCTAGGCTGCATAAAGCCGGCAGTCTTGGGGATGCTCGCGCAGGTAGTCCCGGAACAATAGGGTCAGCTGCTCGGACCAGCTCCCTGCCTGCCGCACATGGATATGCGTTCTGCGGGTGCCGGGAACTTCACGAAAGTACCTTTTCGTCAGGTCTGGATTATCCTCCCGGAACATAAAACCGACAGACTCCATCTTGTCCCGGTAACGCGCAACATCTTGCAATGCCGCTACCGACACCTGAACATCAATGATCGGTTTCGCATCCATCCCGGGAATAGAGGTCGATCCCAAATGGTCGATGCGCACGGCCGCCTCCCCCAAGGCTTCTCTTAGTTTCATCCCCAATTCAGAAAAGAGATGTCTCCACGCCGGATCGTACGGCGCAATTCTCCATTGGTTTTCCATATCTGGCTCCTTTCCTGGCGACACAAAAGAGAGGAATCCACGCGGACGCCTCTCTGTCTTCATTGGGATCGGATGCGCGCCGGCGTTATTCCCTTCTGCGGTCGCTTAATTTTGCGCTGATCTCCCGCAGGGTTTGCTGCAGCGCGTCCATCTTCTTCAGGCTTGCATATTGGTTATTGATGATGGCAACCAGAGCGATCAGCAGGATGACAAACAGAAATAGCATGCGATTGTCCTCCAATCGTTATAACTGCTTACATTAGCTCCAAACCACCTTCAAGTACTTCCGAAATAATTCATCCAGCAGCGGCGTCGGATCTTGGAGTTCTGTCTTAAAGTCCTTCAAAAAATCGATAACGTGCTCAATTTCGGCTTCGATAAAGTCATTGATGCGATCGATCCGCTTTTCATAATCCAGTTCCTCCCCAGCCATCTTGCGGCTTAAGAGCGAATGAACTTCTTCTAAAAGGGACTCATCCGAAATTAAATCCGAAACGAGATCCTGAAAGAGAATTGGAGGACTCGTGTTATACTTTTCGATCCATTTGCATGCCAGAATGGGCCGCAGCACATAGAAGTATTTTTTAATCTTCACATGCTCACCGCGCAAATACTCACGGAAGTTCCCTTGGGCCATACTTAGATAATGGTGCATGGATGCATTGGGAGAAAACACCTTCTCTTTGATGTCTAACAATTCGTCTTTAAATCCATAGTTTTCATCATAAACGATGTCAGAAACGAGCCATTCCAATAGCGGAGGATTGGACTTTCTAAACAGCTTCAGCGCTTTTCGGATGTCCCACCCGTTGATATCCAGCATATCGTTGATCGGCAGCTCGATAACGTCCCTTTTATCATCGATAGACAGGTACCATTCGGGTCTGTTCACATAGACAAAACGAACATCGTAGTCGCTGTCTTTGGAAGGAAAACCCCATGCACGGCTTCCTGATTCCACAGCGAAAAGAATCTTCACCTGATGCTTCTGTTCAATATCCACTAAACTCTGCTTTATGATCTCTTTCACTGCTTGCCTCCTCCGGGAAGTCCGACTCAAATTCCCTGTCCATTGCCGCTCCCCTTGCTCTACACGTCCACCCGATAATTGAGATGCAGCTCGTCCCCCGGAAGGCCGCGAATTCCCCAATTCGCTTTCGGTGTTTCAAAAATCGTAATTTCCAGGTCCGAAACGCCAATCCCCAAGGCGGGAATTTTTTCGAACAGGAGCTGGATCAGCTGCTTTTTCGCAGCAGCCGATCGTCCTTCGAACATGCTGATTTCAATAATCGTATATTTGTCGGTGCGGTCACCGGGGTAAATGAAGTCTTCTTGATCCATGAAAAAGAACCGGTGAAACCTTTTATCCTGAGGCAGCTGCAGTGCCTCCACGGCACAGGCATGAAGCACATCCGAGAAAGCGCTCTGGATCGGCTTCAGCGTGGAACGCAGACCGAAAATTTTAATTTGAGCCATCCGTCTCTCCCCTTCCATGAAATAGAATCATCCCGGGACGCTGATTGGGTTATACGTTAGGAAAAAGAGGCGTCGAGAGATATCTTTCCCCTGTATCGGGCAGCAGGACGACGATCCTTTTATTGTGATACTCCGGTCTTTTGGCCAATTGAATGGCCGCGTACACGGCAGCCCCGGACGAGATGCCCACCAGCAGTCCTTCCCATCTCGACAGCGACCGGGCCGTTTCCAGCGCGTCTTCGTCCTTGACCTGGATGATCTCATCTACGATGGACGGATTGAAGTTATCCGGTATGAAGCCCGCTCCGATGCCTTGAATTTGGTGTGCACCCTTCTTCCCTCCGGACAGAACCGCCGAGGTAAAAGGCTCCACCGCCACGATCCGCACGGACGGATTTCTTTCCTTCAGCACTTCGCCAACGCCAGTGATGGTGCCACCTGTACCGACGCCGCTGACGAAAATATCCACATCTCCGCCGGTATCTCTCCAAATCTCTTCTGCTGTCGTCATCCGGTGAATCGCCGGATTGGCCGGGTTGTTAAATTGCTGCGGAATAAAAGAGTTCGGGGTGGATGCCGCGATTTCTTCGGCTTTACGGATGGCACCGCTCATCCCTTCATTCGCCGGTGTCAGCACCAGCTCGGCCCCAAGCGCAAGCAGCAGCTTGCGGCGCTCCAGGCTAAAGCTCTCCGGCAGGGTAATAATCAGCTTGTAACCGAGAGCCGCTGCCGCAAAAGCCAGGCCTACCCCGGTATTTCCGCTCGTCGGCTCGATGATCACCGAGTCCTTGTTCAGCAGTCCGCGCTCCTCGGCATCCTTGATCATGGCATAACCGATGCGGTCCTTTACGCTGCCTGCCGGGTTAAAATACTCCAGTTTGGCAATGAGGGTCGCCTGAAGCTCGTGCTTCTCCATCACATGGCCCAGCTCCAGCAGCGGCGTATTTCCTATAAGTTCAGTTAAGTTCTTGGCGATTGTCATTTCCGTTAACACTCCTGAGTATAAAATCCAACTTCCTCCGTTGGTCATTACTTCAAGTTATCATTTCCGGAAAATAAAAACAATCCATGCGACCCGTGAAGCACCTAAGACAGGCCGCTTACCCGCGCTGTCCTGGTTATACCTCTATAATACCGGCGGCTTGGTAAGGGTAGTCGATCTGCTTTTTCACGAGCTGCGCCGCTTCTGCTCCTGCGAATCGTTCAATGACGTATACGCCCAGATCAATGGAGGTAGCTACCCCGCCGGCCGTGATGAAATGGCCATCTTTTACAATCCGGGCCTGAACCACCTCTTCGCAGTAAGGCTGCAGCAAGTCGTAGACGTTGGGATGGGTCGTCGCTTTCCGTCCTTTTAAAAACCCCGCAGCTCCCCACAGCAGGGAACCCGTGCATACAGACACTTTGAATTCCGCCGATTCAGCCGTTCGAATCCAGTCGATAAAATCCGCATCCTCCCGCAGCTTTCGCGTTCCCATTCCCCCAGGAATGAACACCAGGTCATACGCCGATAAATCCGGCCAGATTACATTCACGCTGACCCGCATCCCCAGTTCATCCGTCACTTCCTCCGTTAAACCGCAAATGTCCCATGTCGTATCTTTCGTTGGCTCAAACTGCCGCAAGCGGTAGATGACATCATAAAAGCCGACAAAATCCAGAAACGTAACGCCATCGAACAATACCAGCGCAATTTTCAAACGAATCATCCTCTCAGAAAGGGCAGCCTAGGTTACAGCTATCTGAAACGAACCCCGGGCTCTTCTATATTTTTTGAACTGCTCAACGCCGTATGGGAGGCAGCATATTCTTCTTTCAGCAAGCCGTAGATCTCCAAATCGACAACGCCTTTACCCGACCAGACGGTGGCCTGCCTTAGCGTCCCTTCCAGTATAAAACCGTTCTTCTGCAGCACGCGCTTGGAAGCATCGTTCGCCGGCATCACTTCGGCCTGCAGCCGATTGACCCCCACCTGTTCAAATAAATAGTCGGTCAGCAGCTGCACCGCTTTCGTGGCGATGCCCTGCCCCCAATAATCTTCATTTAAAAAATAGCCGATGGAGATCATATTCACTTTGGAATTGATATCATACACTTCGGCAATACCGACCAGCTTTCGGGAGGAGTCCGGGATAAAGATGCCCCACTTCACTCTCGATTTTTTGTTATAGTCGCGTTCGAAATGCCCGATCATCTTTTTCACCGTATCTTTATTGTGCTTGGGGATGATCCCGCAGTAGTCAAACACGCGGTCGTTGGAATAAATCGCGTACAGGTCATCTAAATGTGGCGGTTCGATTTTACCAAGTTCAATGCTGTCGTTGTGTAAGGTAGGAAAGGTGTCGAATAGCGTGTCTGTATTCAAATTCGTGGTCCTCCTTGTGGGGGATAACTAAAGTTGAAATGATGATCGTAGACTGCCGAGAAAACGATAGATTGCAGAAGGGGCTTTCTCATCGGAACGCCGCCCCTTTTCAGTCGAAGTTGGGTGCTGCCAGTTCAGCAACCTGACGAATCACGTCACCGGCATCATCACCGTTCCGGATCACAAAGAAATGGTCCGCTTCTTCTGCCGTAGGCTCTATGACGCCGCTGGCCGGAGATTCCGCCTGCTGCCGATCCAAAACTGCTTTAAAGGAAGAAGCCTTACTGAAGATGGAAGTGCTGCGCTTGCTGTGAGCTACCCGTTCTTGAAGAACCGCATCCGGAAGGTCAAAATAAACGATAACTGTTGTAAACCCGTGATTTCTGTAATAATCGATCAGTTTGAGGCGGGCATGGCGATGGCGGTTAGAGTTGCACAGGATGAGATGATAGGAGGTCTGGTTTACCGCATAATCCACAATGGTTTGAGTCACAGCGTATTTGATCCGATTAGGTCCTTGTTTTGGCAGCAAAGCCCGGTAGTGGGTATTGATAAAGTCTGCATGGTTGTCCTGATCAATGACCAGGGAGTTCGGCAGCTGTCCTTCCAAGGCTTGGGCAAACGTCGATTTACCGCTGTGGGTTACCCCTACAGTCAGGATGACGAGCCTCTTCACTGCGGCTGCTCCTTAGGCTGATAAGCTCCCAGCTCATTTCCGAACGGATCGACAAATTTGATGACCCAACCGAATCCGTGATCTTCGTACTGCCTGATATGTACTTCGTTGTCCTGCAGGGTATCGTGCAGGCGTTCGATCTGCCGGGTGATGAACATAAAAGAAGGCATCGGAAATTCATCTTCCGCCAGCCAAAATGTCCTCTCATTCTTTGTGCTGCGGTGCAGCATGAGAACCGGACCAGAGCTAAATTTTAACCAAGCCGCGTGATCGTACACCGTCATCACTTCAAGACCCAGCACTTTGTTATACCACTCAACCGCTTGCGGAATATCCTGCACCGGCAATTGCACGTGATCGACGTTCTCTACGAGATGGTTCAAAATACTTCCTCCCTTCACTATTCACGGATCAACCAGGTTTTGGCTTCCTCAGGGTCTGAGAAAAAGGAAACCTTATAATCCGCCTTTAGCTTCTTCAAACCCCGTCTGACCCTCCACTGATTAAACCCGGACAATCCCACAAACGAAAGCTTCTGAATGCGGGGGTTCAAGTGATCCATGTTATGGATCAGTTCTTGAATCACAGACTTCGTCACGGATGTTTTGTAGAAATCGACCCAAATCTTCAGCTTCTTGTTGCTGTGTTGAAAAATAAACGCTTCCTCCTGCCTCATTAAGGCAAAGAGCTGATCGTGGTTTTTGTATTTGTTTCCGTACTTCAAACAATGGATTTCCCCGCCTTTGTAGTAATAGGGATAGGTTGAGCCTCCTGGAGATTTCAACCGCAACTCTCCTTTGAATTAGGTAGCCTCATAATATTTCAATAATTCCTTGTCGATCTCATCAATATAACCGATGTCTTGTTGACCATCCCAGAATACAATTCTGCTCGCTTCATTATTGATGACAAAAGGCCTCTCCTGGTCAATATCCGCGCAAAATAATCCACCGTATTCAATCCTGCCGTCCTTTAACCGGAACTTCATCATTCCTCTAAACGCAACACGATCCGAGATTTGATTGGTCTCCTCAGCCATCTCGCGTATAGCGCATTCCCGAAGGGATTCGCCAGGCTCCAATATTCCGCCGGGTAATTCCCAGTGATTTTTCCATGTATTATGGAGCAGCAAAAATCCGTCCTTATTCCTGGCAACGACCAAGGCGTGAGTTATCGGAAAATCCAGGTTCATTTGGGCTGCTTCCTCTTCGGACACGGGCAGAAATTCGTCAAACACATCCCCATTTTGATTGATACAAATTGGCATCCTGATCCTCCCTTTCATGAGATATAACGAAATATTCACTGGAAGCCATACTCATTTAGCGCATGAGTTTATCCTTTTTTCACAATAAAATTTTGATACCTTCTGCCCTTCTCCATTCTTACGCTGACTTGGCCCTCAACGGCTACTTTGTCTATGACCTTATCCCAAAACGCCTGAGCTGGAATATTGCTGCTAAGTTGGCTTAGCTCCCATTCCCCCGAACTACTTTTCAAAAAGTCCACAGCAGCCCCTGTACCGGCTCCCAGCCTCCTAAATTTGCGAAGAATAAAAAAATGGCATAATCGGCTGTACTTTCTGGGATGTTCTATTTCTATTGTTAAAATAAACCCGCCTATTTCACCGTCCACTTTGATCAGATAGGGATGATGTCCACTGGCAGGATCCCAGTAAGCATCCAGTTCAGGCAATTTTGGATAACACCCGTCTTCGCCAATAGCGATATTAGTGAATTCGGTAAAATCATATACATAGAACTGTAGTAAGTTTGCTAATAATTCTTTTTGCGAATCGGCTGCCTTTGTAACCAGAATCTCCATCCGCTTAAAAAATCTCCCCAAGCTTGATCTCATCATAGGAATGAACCGTGATATCCGCTTGGTCCAGGTTCTGGTTCCCCGAGTTCGGATTCAGATATCCAATACACATCATGCCAGCCTTCTTGGCGGCGATTACCCCGTTTCTTGAATCTTCAAGGACGACGCAATTCTGCGGGTCGACTCCGAGCTGCTTTGCTGTCTCGAGGTAAATGTCTGGTGCGGGTTTTCCTTTTGGAACCTCTTCACCGCTGACCACGGTCTTGAAAAAATGGCTCAACCCGAATTTTCCAAGAACACCTTCAATAAAAATCCTCGGAGAAGACGAAGCGACCGCCATCGGAATATTCCGCTGCTTAAGTTGAGCAATCAGCTCCCGAATGCCTTCTATAGGCTCTATTTCGAGATTATTGAGAATATTCATTTTCAAATTCAGTTGATACTCAATCATTTCCTGAATCGTATGCACCAAGTTATGCTCCTGCCTGAAAATGCCCAGCATCTCGGGATTCGTCATCCCGACAAACCGCTCCAGCTCCTGTTCTGTCGTTTTCACACCAAAGTAATCCAATGTCTTAATATCCACGTCAAAATGAATCGGTTCGCTGTCAATAATGACGCCGTCCATATCAAAAATAAATGCGCTGTTCATGAAGTTCCTCCCTTTCGCCCAACCTGCAGTTATACTGCTTTACTTTACTGTAACAACCCAAACTTATGCTTCAAATAATACATGATCCCAGCCCGGTCCACATCGGAAAACTGTCTTGGTTCCTCTTTCATCATCCTCTGGATTTCCTCGACCGGTCTCCAACCGGCATCCGCCGTTTCATCGCCATTTCGAAGCAAGGTCCCTTCCGCTCTGCATAAAAAATACATGCCAATGGAATCAACCGGACCTTTGATGGTCTGGTATACACAATAGGGTTCGACGCACTCCACCTCAAACCCTGGGTTGATCCCGGCCGTATCGATCCTTTTCTCGCCGCCTTCGACTTCGACGATCGTGAGCCCTGTCTCTTCTCGCACTTCGCGTTTTAATCCATCCAGGATCGGTTCAAAGAGTTCCAGTCTCCCTCCCGGCAATTCCAACGATTCTTCGCCCGGCTTGTTCCGGGTCTGAAGAATGATTTCCGTTTGGTTGCGGTGAACGCGTTCAATGATGGCCCTCGCATTAACGAAAAACATAACGCCCTCCTCCTATTCACTCGATTTACCCACTAAAAACAGATCACATCCGCATACTTTAATAGGAATATTGACCGGCGCCTGAGTCGTTATTTCTCTAAGGGTATAACGTTGAAAAAGTCTCTGTAGTTGGTTAGGTAAAAATCGGCGCCTGGGGTTTCGTTTTGAAACAAGCAGGTTTTAATTCCTAAAGCCTTACCAGGCAATATATCGATCTCCCGATCGCCGATAATGAAATCGATTCGGTTTCTATGGTGCAAATGTAGATATGACGCCGGATCCGGCTTTCTGGGAAAGCCGTCGTCCCCGGCCACGATATCCACAAAATAAGACTCCCAGTGATAATGTTGCAGTATTTGGATGACTTCTCTCCGAGGTTTGTGAGTCATTATTACATTCTTTTCTGCTGTCCGTAGAATGTTCTCTAAATCGGGGAAGGGTGGTGTTTGTTCCGGTTGCAGGCTCTCTTCTCTTCTAAAAATTTCTTCGATTTGAAACTCCGTTAGATTGAAGTACTTAACTGCGTGAGTAAACGAGATTTTCAGTTGCTGCAGGATTTCTTCTGTGGGTCTTTGCTGTTCCAACACCTCATAAAAAATGTTCGTATAGGCCGGGTATGTATTAAACAAGGTACCATCGAAGTCCCATAATATGTTCAAATACTTCCTCCTCCCTTCACTAGAATTAGAGATCCTCTCCCGACTCATTCACTTCTCTGCTCCCGCCACCGAAATACCATTGATGCCTCTCTATGAATTCTAAAAATTCGTCTATAAAAATATCGTTATCCTCATCATCTCGAACTTCGACGATTCCCTCAATTTTGATGAATTTGGCCATTACAAGCCTCCATTAAATAAATTTTTCAATATACTCGTTGATCCGTCTCGCTACTTCAAAATGATTCGGACCATTTCCTTTAATCTCTTTCGGATCTTTATAATTGTTCGCGTTCCTTACAATCCTACAAATGCGCACCTACAAAAAGATCAAATCCTAAATTGCATCATCTTTGATACATATTTTTTTTGTGTTATTATATATGTAATAAAGACCAAGTGCTGGTAACACTTGGTCCATACAATTGGCTTGGATGGGATTCCCCTTCTTAGTCAGTATAAAGGAAAAAACCCACCTTTTGCTTCCAACCTTTGGGTGGGTTTTTACTTTTTCTTGTTGTTATTATTGATGTATGTTAAAAGAGCAAGAATGAACGTCCCAAATAGGAACATGATCGTTAATGCGTCTTTTACTTCCATGGCTTCACCTCCTTTCGAAGGGAAACCATGCCCACCCAAGATTCAATTGTAGTTATATTTTACCTTTTAACACATATACGCACAAGCGTTCCCGTCACTTTCTCCAGGATTGTGAATCCTTAAGAATCTTATGAAGATTCCCCAAACAGCTGCTCCTTGAGCCTCTCTCTTACCTCCACATCCGCCTGATCTAACATAGCTACCCCACCGCAACAATCACACTCGTTACGAGCAATAACACAGAGACGGGCAACCAGATCCTTCTTTCCCATTTACTTCGAGTAATCAGGTTCAGCATGGTTGAAATCGTTGAAAAAGCAACCACAAACCAGATCGCTTTGTTGGCAAATGAATCCCAAGCCGTGAAGATGAAGCCCGACCTGCTCAGCACGATCGACGCGATGGCGAGAAGAACGATAGCCTGGACAATCGCCCCCACTCGCAGACCCGGCGGATATTTCCCCGGAAACTTTCCACCCATCGCATAACTTCCCCATGGCATTCCTAGTGCTAAAGCCAGTTGAAAAAGCACCACAATTAAAGTCAAAATAGTGAATACCATCGCCGATATGGATACCAACACTGTCATCCCACTCCCTCTCAACTGAAGTCTACTGGGTGAAAATCCGCTTCTTCCTCTGACGGTGTGAGCCATGTCATCGAAAGTATTCTTTTCCGGTCTGTGCTGCCCTTAGACCTCGAACCAAAATCGGTTCAAGACATTTCCGTCTTCCTCAATAAAGTCTTGGTCTGGAATCCCGCCATTGTTGAGGATCGTCTTCTTGGAGCCTATATTATAGGCATCGCAGACCACCAACACTTTATGTATTCCAAGCTTCTTTGCTTCTTGAAGGGCTAAGGAGAGCAATTGAGTGGCGTAGCCTTTTTGCCTTTCCGAAGGACGGATCCCATATCCGATATGTCCGCTGCTTTCCAATAATTTTTCATTAAGCTCATGTCGTATATTTACGGCTCCAACGATCCGATTCGTCTCCGTCACCAGCCACAACGTGGAGTTCCTTACATATCCATCCGGCAGGTCCTTGCCTTGTTCATTGTCCTCTAAAAATCGGATCATCCCTGCAAAATCCGCAGGATCCTTCGAAACTACCCAAGGCACAATCGGTTCGTTGCTTTCCTTCCAGTCCAGATAAAAAGAGAGGTACTCCTCTTGCAGTTCTGCCGTAGGTTTGATTAATCGTACATTCATCTCGGTTGCTCTCCTCATTCACATTTGTTTTATCGTCTGACCGTCCGCGACACTCCATTCCTAATAGACTATTCCCAGAATGTCCTCAATCTTCTTGATGTAATAAGTGCAATTTTCACGGAGCAGCTCTCCGTCGCTTCCATATCCATACTCGGCTCCAATAGAGTCAATCCCGTTGTTTTTGGCCCCGATCATATCGTGCTTTCGGTCGCCGATCATAACCACTTCGCTTTTAACAAGATTTCTGTTCTGAAGGATGTATGTAATGATTTCGGTTTTGTCGGACAGCGTCCCATCCAGATGACTGCCAACGACCCATTCAAAGTAATGGTCTACTTCAAAATATTTGAGGATCTCATCCGCAAACACTTTCGGTTTAGAGGTAGCGACATACAGCGTAAATCCATCATCCTGCAGCTGCTTCAGCACGCTCTGCATCCCAGGATACAGCTCATTTTCATACATTCCGCGCTCCCTAAAATACTCCCTATAATATTCAACGCCTTGCAGCGCCTGGTCCTCGGAAAAGGAATAGATTTCCATAAACGAATTTTTCAACGGGGGACCGATAAACGGCTCCAGCTTATCTAAGTCATCCTCTTGGATCCCCAACTTGTTCAGTGCATATTGTACCGACTTAGTAATCCCTATCTTAGGGTCCGTAATCGTGCCGTCCAGATCAAATAAAAGATGTTTGTATCTCATGAGCTAATGTCGACCTGCTTTCTAATTGCTGGTTTGGGATGATGGGTTCTGTCCAGAATGACATCACCCGCTCACCAATAAATACTTGTATAAAAAACAAGCCCTTACGTTGCCTGATCTTGTTGTCACTCCAATCATGCTCCTAAACTTGATGATCGATTAACTCTTTTATGAAGTAGTAATGCTTATTTCCTAGAGGTGCGTTCTCGATCACAGCCATTTCTTTATATCCGTACTTCTTATAGAACTCGGGAGCTTGAAAGCTGAAGGTGTTCAATTTAATGAAAGTACACTGCTTTGAGCATGCAATTTCTTCCGCTTCCTCCAGTAACCTTTTCCCATGTCCGCTTCCACGATGCTCATCATCCACCCACAAAATATCAATTTCCATCCAGTTCCAGCATATCACGCTGTTTAGGCCGGCTATGATGCGGTCCTCTTGGTCCTTTATGCACAGGTTCACTTCTTCATAAACGCCATTGGGAACTTGCTTGGAGTTAAATTCAATCAATTTATTTCTTACGTAATTCGCTTCATCGGCTGTTCCTCTTCGTATTTTGGAGATTTCGGGCATCGTATCCTCCTGTTGGGTTCGTATCGTCTTACTCCTTCTCTTCTTAGGAATAACCCGCTTTCATTCGCTCCATGATCGGATGGCCTTCTTTCAATTGAAGCAAGTCCCACAGGTTCCCATACAGGTCTTTAAAGACGGCGACCATTCCATAGGGCTGCTCTTTCGGCTCCCTCACAAACTCGATCCCTTTGGCGATCATATCGTTGTAATCTCTCCAGAAATCATCCGTATTCAGAAATAAAAACACCCTTCCGCCCGACTGATTGCCAATGAATGGTTCCTGTTCGGGTTTCGATGCCCTCGCGAGCAAAATGGTCGTGCCTGCCGAACCCGGAGGAGCAACGACGACCCAGCGCTTATCCTGTTCCGGCTGATACGTATCCTCAACTAACGTAAAATGAAGCTTCTTCGTATAAAAATCGATAGCCTCATCGTAATCCTTAACTACTAGCGCGATGTGCACGATGGATTGAATCATATCCTCTTCTCCTCTGATATTTTGTAACGTCCCATAAAACATTGAATTCATTTTATACGGATTCCTAAAATTTACAAGGTTTTTCCTTAAAACATCCTTATTTCTCAGGAACGCCTCTGTCTATTCGAACGACCACCTTGCCTATCGCTCGACCTTGGCCGAAATACTCAAAAGCCTTGGCCGCGTCCCCCAACGAATAAACCCGATCAATGACGGGCTTGACTTGACCCGTTTCCACCAAAGACCTCCAGATCAACTGGTCCTCATGGTTCGGCTTATGGATGAGCAATCCCAAGTTCTTTTTTTGAAGCTTAGCCGTCCACGGTGCAGTCAATAATGTCTGAAAAATACGCGGAAAGGAACCACCCACCATGACATAGGTGCCGCCCTGTTGGAGTGCGCGCTGGATCGCAAATACGGATCGGTTTCCGACCACATCGAGGATCAGATCATACCGCTTGTCACCTGCAGTAAAATCTTCATTCATGTAATCCACAACATGATCCGCCCCCACGGAAAGCAGCGTTTCCAGCTTCTCCGCCCGATCTACGCCGGTTACCACTGCCCCGTGCAGCTTGGCGTATTGAATCCCGAACGTGCCTACACCGCCGCCGGCTCCATTGATGAGAACGTGACAGCCTTTCGATAGCTTTCCTTTATCACGTAGTCCTTGCAAGGCCAGAATCGCTGCTTGAGGGATGGCTGCTGCCTGCTCGAAGCTCACCCCTTCCGGCTTCGGCGTCAGTGCTATTTCGTCAGCGCAGACGTACTCTGCAAACCCTCCCCAGCCGCAGCCGGAAATATCTCCGAACACTTCGTCGCCGGGACGAAACCGCTTGGCGGCCGCCCCCACAGCGATAACCCTTCCTGCAATGTCTGCACCTAAAATGCGGTAACGGGGCTTCCGCATCCCACCAATACGGTTCACAAACGGTTTTCCACGCAGGAGATCCCAGTCCCAGGAGTTTACAGATGCGGCGTGGACCGCGATCAACACTTCATGTTCCTTGGGCTTAGGGATTTCCACCTCTTCAATCCGAAGAACATCCGGCTGTCCGTAAGTTTCATAGACAAGCGCCCTCATCGTACCTGTTCCTAAACTTGCTTGATACTCTTTCGTCTCGATCCCGGTCTTCATGGCCGACACCATCCTACCTTCAAATTAGGGCTAAACGCTATGGCGAGCTAGGCAGCTCTTCGAAAGCAGAAGAGATCAGCTCCTTTTTAAAATACCTAAATAGGCATTCCACGGCCCAACATCAGCCCGGTATCTCTCCGCCATCACCCGGACCATTTGCGCCATATGCGTAAAATCATGAACAACCCATGCAGAGAGGAGCTCCCTTAACTTCACGACACCGAATTCCGGATGCAGACCGGTCTTTTCCAGATCGAGAGGACTGACGACCGCCCTCAGTTTGGATATGTTCGCCATTCTGATGGTATGGAACTCTGATAATGCCTCTTCAACGGTTCTCTCAGACGTGTCTTTCAAGTGGGCATAGCGGTCGAATACGGGAAAAGGATTGTTTTCCCCTTCCGCAAGAATGGATTCCATCCGCGGGATCCAGTTATGCTTCTCCGCTTCAACGAGGTGCTCAACGACTTCAAGCGGGTTCCAGGTTCCTTCCCCTTCATTGCTATGCAGCCATCCCTCGGATAGACCGGACAAGAAGCGCTCCAAGGTTTGCGGTGTGCGCTCCAAAATTTCGAGGGCTTCATTCAAATGGAAGTTCATATCAAACACTCCTTTTAGCTATGTAAAAGCTCATCTTCAAAAATGCTTCCACCAGATCCCCGCACATTCCGGAACCGATGCCCACTGATTCTGAAGGATCCGATCAACGAGTTCTGGTCCGAAGAAAAACTCCGTATGATGAATGGCTTCTTCGATACTTCCAAAGTCATAATCGGTTCTGATCCATTGATGGTCAAATCCGTATTTGTCTTGAAGTAATGCATAATACGGCTGTAAAAATCCAGGGGGATGCGGCGTCTCATATCCTGTTCCCATCGTTTCAAAAATGATAATCGTTCCATTCGGCCTTAATACCCGCTGCAGCTCGGCCATGATTTGTTCCAGATTCTGTTCCCAATGAGTATCCGACGTATCGGCCAGGTAACAAATACTCCACCCCGAAACAACCAGGTCAACGCTCTGATCGGGTATGGGCAGCTGCCTATGGTCCGACACCACGGTTTTCCAATTCAGCGGACCGTTCATCCCCTGCAGCTTGCTCTCCAAGATGTCCAGCATCGGACGGGAGATATCCGTGCAGATTAGAGATTTCGCCTCAAGCGCAATCACCGTCGATAATCGCCCCGCCCCTGCGCCTAAATCCAGCACGTCCAAATTTTTGAAAACTCTGATTGTATTGATGATGTCATATAGATCAGGCTGACGGCTGACCATGGCGTCATACATGTTAGATTGATTCGTATAGATAGGATCTTGGGTTGACATTTAATAACTCCTTAAAAGTAATGGATGATGGGGCAAGTACGTAAAATGTTCCTACGATCGCTCTTGTTTTCGGATTTCTTGATGGTACAGGCCCTATTTAAGGTGGAAACCCGAAAGCCAAATACGACCGCTTCGCTTCTTCAGAATCCTTTTACTCCCTTGCCTTCATCCTATTCTTAAGTTCAATTTAAATAGATTTGTGAACCGTGAATTATATCAACAAAAATTCTCAATCAAGAACTTGAAGTGTTTCGCTGCGTCCCTTACTCATCCAGCACCAATGCGCCACGTTCATTCCGTATGAATGCCGTCCCTGGCGGCGAGTGAAGAAAAGGGATGATGTCTGGATCGTAATTACATATGGTGTTCACCAGATAGATGGCATGGTTATCGGCATTGTCCATATATTCTTCGTCTTCGTCACCGGCCATGAACCGCCATCCGCTGTCCGGATATGGGCTACCCGAAACTTCTTCCCGATACATAAATCCGACCTTGCAGCCATCCACCGTGATTCGATCGCTTGCAATACACCCTTCATTCGAGTCGACGAACTGTACGATCTGATCCGCTGACAAAAAGTACTTCTTATTACTCTGATCTTTGAACATCTTAGTCACTCCAGTTGCTAAATCATGATTTCCAATCTCTAAAATACGCTAGTATTTGAAAAGATTGATGCATCGCTTTCGAATTGATCTTTTCAAAATAAACGGGCTTTAATACAGGGTCGAAGCACATCAAAATTAGGGTTAATCCAATGATGAAGACGGAACTTCCCCAAGCAAGCTGAGCCCTTCGTATCCAAAAAACATTACCGCAAATCCACACCAGAGCGAGGAACAAGCAGCTTCCAATGATGAGATAGGCTGGCACATAACCCTCCATACACCAATAAAAAAGACTGTACCAGTACATCCACACGAGCAGCATCAGCACATTATATGGAACTAGCGCTAATCTCTTTATCATTTTTGCAATCACCCTTTTGGTAAATCTTTCAGGCATGGGTTATGCCTTCGGATAGTCACTCCATAATTCGATGATGTTCCCATCCGGATCATAAAATCCAAAAGACTTCCCCTGGTAATTCGAAATCCGTCTGACTTCAATCCCATGATCTATCAGCCACTGCCTGGCTTGATCAATATCGGAAACGACAAACCCATACGCAGCTTGCGGACCATTTGAATACGCCATCTGTGAATTTACCGCTTCTTCACTTACGATCAGCATGATCCGAACTCCCGTTGTTGACCTCATTTCCACGTACAAAGGGTCTTCAAACGCAGTTTCAAAATGAAGATATTTGGCATACCATTCTACGGAGCGTTCTAGATTCGTTACAGGGATATAAATGTAGCCACTCAACAATTCCATTAAACATCGCCTTCCTCTCTTGATATGGGTTAACTCCTTACAAAATCCTCTTTCAATTCGTCCTGTGGATCCCATATGGACCAAGCGGCCTCCAGCAGATTCCCCTCATGATCTCTAAAGTAAAAATATTTAGCTTCTCCAGCTCCGAGAGTCTGCAAATCTTCGACCATCAGCCCCTTGTCCTTCATGAATTGATGGGTGTATTCAATGTCCGGACAGTTTATCGCCATGATCGGAAAAGGCTTGCCGTTCCTCATAATTTCAAGCGGCTGCTTGTCTTCTGTTTCAATGAGCAGCAAAGCGATAGAGTGTTGATGAGGATGATGCAGCACGGCAATATAAGACCCGCGGTCCTGGAACTTATTCATTAACTTAAAATCCAGGTTTTCCGTGTACCACGCAATAGATTCATCAATACGGGTTGTCGGAACATATACGTAGCCAATACGGGAGAAAGCAAACGCTGGACTCATTGGATACACTCCTTCGTTTTCGATGGTTTTTAGTCGCGATTAGGGATAGAAGAATAATCAAAAAAGTGATTAAAAATCCCGAAGGCCTTTATTTCATAATCCATATTTCCTTCAGCATACTTATCCTTTACTTGCATATAAATCCCCGCGTGCATAATATATCTCGAATTCCACTTCACCTCGGCTTCTTGTCTCCTGCACCCCATGTCCGATCCGGTATTCACGCATACTATGCCGTGTTCCGTGGAAAGCCATTTCGTGTAATCTTCCTCATTTGGACAGGTCATCACTAAAACTATCAATGCAGCACCAGCCAGGCCAAGGGCCCCCTTCATAACATTATTCATCATACCTCCTTAGACTGTTAGAACATTTCTCTCCACCAGTTGCTTTGCCTTGAATTCACTTTTCTTTATACCACTTTCGAAGCAGATTGATATGCGCCTGATGATAGCGGTTATGGTCGGCCATATGCCATATCCCCCAGCGTATCGTTGCCTGCTTCTCATTTTCATGTCCAAAAGAAACGGTTTTCTCAAGATCTGCATCGGTTAATTGCGTACATGCCTCTTCCAGCATGCCTAATACACCATCATATTGAGTCATAAGTGTATTCAAAGACACCCCTTGGACCATCGGTAGCCTGCCATGCTCATCGATCATGGGGCCATACTGCTTTTGAAGCGACTGTGGAAGCGGGAGCCCCTTTATTCTGTAAACCCAGTTCAGATCCACGTACATGAGGTGACTGATTAACTGAGCTGTGCTGTTAAACTTGTTATCGGGCCCCTTGTAATCCATCTCTTCTTGCAGCATACCGTTCGTGATAGATTGTAGTCGTCGGATGTTCTCTTTTACCGCAGAATATAAGATTCCCACCATTGGAGCCATGTTGGCCCCACCTTTTAAGTCGTAGAGCATCCTGGCTCCTCCTTGACGATACTGCCTTCTTCGAGCCCGTTAATGACATCCCTTACTTCCCATAGGTCCCTACAGATAAAGTCTGGTTCAGCGCCATCTGGTTTCTTCTTATTTAGGCGATTTAACCATACGGTTCTAATGCCCACATCGCTTGCTCCACCAACATCGCTCGTAAAAGAATCTCCAATATGTATAACTTCATCAGCAGATAAGTTATGTCTCCTTAATGCTTCTAGAAACATTTCAGGTCTTGGCTTATAGGATTTCATATCTTCACTTGTAATGATGTCATTTACTTCTATACCATGATATTGCGTCGCAGCTAGTACATCAGATGAATCAATGTTCGATAAGATTAAGACGGGGTAATTTTTGAATTCATTCAGAAAAGGAAGGGTATCCTCGTATATAGTAGGCTGTCTCCAGTGGTCAAATTGACTTTGGATGATCGAATGCGCATCGCATTTCGCTTTGTATTTTGTGATCGTGTTGGTTAACGAAAGAAGCCCAAGTTCTCGTTGGGACTGAAAAGTTTCTCCATAACTGTTTTGAAACATTGTAGAAAACTCTTTCCACCAATACCTTCCGATATCGCTGATTTCACAACTTTCACTAGCATTCTCTTTAATTTCTTTACAGATGTTTGGAATAATATCGTCATCCTCATGAACCAACGTTCCATAAAAATCAAGAAAGATTGCCTTTACTTTCATTACCTCGGTCCCTTCGCATAATCGTTCATTCTTTAAACGATTTCTTCCTCTTCCGCTCTTCTATATGAAATAACCCAGCCATAGATCACTCTTATCTTAGGCTGGGTCGTGTGTTGTCTGACGCTTTTTCCATGATTATACATGCAGATGACCAATAGGAGAAAGCCCCCTGGTGGATGAAATCTCTTCAACCTATTATTCTTGTCTTGCATTTCTCATACGGATCATGGAAAAGTTGACGGTGGACTTCAATATTTGTTCTCGCAGGGGTTGTAACGATGGAGTGATCCTTAGCTCTATACCCTCATCCAAAATCGCAGTTATCAAATCGTCGATTCTCTCTACCTCCATTGGTATAACCGGACGTCTTGATACATAGTATCCCGCATTCTCTTCTTCCAACTCGAAATATGCCGCATCCAAAGTGTAACGATAGATAGAACCCTTTTTTACCCGTTCATACCACCCGGTCTCAATGGCTATCATCCGGCTAGTTTTCGACATCCCAAAAAAACGTTCATTATCCATATCACTTGTATCATCCTTTGGCCAAATGCAGACTCTGGGGCATGCTCGTGGAAAATAATAATGCGGCGCATGGTACTCATCAATCGTCCAGACTTTCGCATCGGTTTGATCGTATATGGTCCGAGGTTCAAAGACTTGGATGCCGGGTTCTTCGCTAAAATGAAACAGCTTCATATGTATTCCCCTTTCAACGCGCTACTCCCAAGAACCCCCTTACCTCCTGTAACACGGTTTCCCAATCAAATTCAGTATTATTTATCGTTAATTTATCGATTTTCAAATGATCCATGATGTCTAATTCATATTCCTTGCGTACCTTCAGCAGCTCACAAAGGCCATCCACACCGTGATATCCCTTTGCCTTACCGAATCCCTGCTCTGTGAAATACCACGTAATATGGCGCAGCCAATCATCCGATCGTTCCTGAGTGACTCTGCTGATGGTTGACCTTATATCGTCTTGATAAAAGTAAATGATTTTAGGATGTAAAGGTTGAATAATCGTTTCTATTCTCTTTATAAAATCAGTAATCACTTGTTGTGACTGATTGAACCTCCCGAACATCATAGTCAGCGGATTCTGCAAAAAGCAGCATTCTAATATGACGGTTCCTTCCGCTTTTTGAGCATCGCTAACGAACTCTTCCCATCTTTCAATGACGAGCTCTTGATATCGATCCAGCGGTCCATTGTATACATCTAATCCTGCTAACTCATCGATGAGGCTTTTATATTGGTCGATAGGTATATGCTGCTGTAATTTGCCGTAGTAAATCAATTGATATTGTCTGACGTTTTGAGTAAATGAATCTATGGTGTCGCTTAATTCAGAGTACTTATTTTTCAACACTTCATACTCTTTAAAGTCCAAACAAGCCACGGACTCATAATCCGCCGGATGATTTAGATCCCCTTCCAGGTACAAGTGATTGTCCTTATCGTGAGCATCCAGCAGCCCCTTAATATATCGAGCTGTAGAGGTTTTACCCGATCCGGGTATACCTTCCACTAGAATTAATTTTGTTTGGGTCAAGATGATGTCTCCTTTTTAACTCTTATCTTTTTTGCGAATTTAGGAGCAGACTGGAGCAGGGCGATTACGATGGTTTCGATTTTGCGTGGGAATTCTTTTGTAAATAATCAATATGCGCCTTGACCTCACTCCAGTTCATAGCACGATAAACAAGCTCATGTCTTACGAATCGGTTATAGGGCTGCTCGTATAAAATGACAGGCATACTCTTTTGTGCAAATTCTTCTGCATAATGAGGCCCGTCATCAATCATTACTTCGACTTGGAGCTTCATGCATTCCTTAAGTTTATCCTCAATAAATACGATATTGTTGTATGGAACGCTATGGTGTTCGAGCCATTTAACGGTAACATCCCGAAACTGTGCTGGTCTTGCGGTAATGATTGAAATGGTATGGTGTTTAAAAAGCGAGGCCAGCGTTTGTATAGCTTGAGGATACGGGGATGAATTCCAGTGAATATCATATCCATGTTTATGATAAATCATATCGCTCTCCGTCTTGTCCCAGCCGTACATTTTGTACAGATAAAAATCATTAACATCTTCATGGGTTAAGGTTAATCCAGATGCTTTATTGTAAAATTGCAAATGGGCAGTAGTTGCATCAAGTAGGGTATTATCCAAGTCGACACCGATATGCATAATGTTCTCCCTTCATTTTTCTAGCGGAGTCCCAAAATCCATCATTTCCGTCTTCAATGTTGTTCTTAGATCCTTCCAATCCCCTGTAAAATCAAATAATGCCAAATTTCGATAAAGCGTAATATATTCCATCTTCACTTGCTTTTTTCGTAACGAAATTTGCTTTCATTTTTAACTTGTCCACACTGTTTCCCATAGCAATTCCCATACCTACGTATTCTATCATCTCAATGTCATTTCCACCGTCTCCAAATGCGATAGCATTAGCCTTATCGATTTTATAATGATCCAGCACTTTTTTGATAGCCGTTAATTTAGAAACATCTGTTTGTTCGAGAACATTCAGGACATAATTATGAAAACGTTCAAAGCGTAGGCTAGGAAAGTGATCTATAAATTTTTGAGCTTTACTCTCATCCGCATACAAACAAATACAATATATCTCTTCTAACAATAAGGCTATTTTCTCGGGATATTGAGTCAGACCTAATGTTTCTTCTAACGCCTTCTTTACACGATCATCTTCTGCCCCAAGTCCGTTCATCGAAATCACATCAGTGAAATAGGATACGCTGTGTCCGTTTATTTGCGCAAATTCCGATAAATCACGAACGCTTTCTGCTGAAAGGCTTGACTTGTGAATAACGTTATTCCCGGATTTAATAAGAGCTCCATTTGCTGAGATAATAGTATCAATTCCGAGCTCTATAAGCTCTTCGCATGGATTATGTGGTCTTCCTGTTGCGATTGCCACCTTAATCCCTTTATCATGCAATTTATTTATCGACTCTCTCGTACTGTTCAGCAAAGTCCTGTCAATTTCACTTAATAGAGTTCCGTCGACATCACAAAATACAATTTCATACATATTTATCTCCTTGTGTTAGAACATTTACCAGCTGTAGTCATATAGCCTGCTCTCGCTAGATCTTACTGGTCATGGCTGATTTAGCTCCTCGTATTCTCTTTTCAAAATACTCATATAAATGGTATCTGAGTAACGTCCATGGATAAAAATCTTTTCCCGTAACCTTCCTTCTTCCTTAAATCCACATTTCAAATAACATTGATAAGCCCGTTCATTGAAGTCATGTACTTCTAACTGCAATCGATTCAAATTCAATCTGTTAAAAACAAATCCCTGCAGCAACTTTATAGCCTCCGTACCATATCCCCTGCCAAGATGCTCTTTTATTCCAATGACAATGCCAAGCTCAGCCGATCTATTTTTCCAATCTAATCGAAACAAATCAATTTGCCCGATATACTCCTCGGTATCTTTGTCTGCTATAATAAATCCTTTTTGTTCCGTTTTACCCTCAAGTATTGAATTTAAGTACTGCTCTGTACCATTTAAGGTATGTGGAAATAAGAAAATATCCGATAGGTTATCGACGATCTCTGGGTCATTACACCACTTTCTCATAAAAATTAAATCTTCTTTTCTGTACTCTCGCAGAACAATCCGGCTACCAATAAGTTGCGGCATGGCGACACATCCTTCAGATTTTTTGTCATCCCTTCTTCAAGACAAATGCTTCCGATACCCCTCGACCTTCTCATCTTTAAATCCTAATTTCTCATAAAAGGCATGGGCTTCCTTTCTCTGTCCACCAGATACAAAAATAACATAAGAACAATTTTTCTCCCGTGCTATGGCTTCAAGGTTCATCATGAGTTGCTTCCCTATGCCAAGCCTGCGAAAATGATCTGAAACGACAACGTTCTCAATGACCATGAAGGGTCTGCACTCTCCGACAAGATCTTGGCAGACAATTCCCATAACAGACCCTGCCAGTACTCCATCCTTAAAAGCCCCCAGGACATGGTAGTTACCGCTTGCTTGCATGACTTCATATACCTCTACTATTTTTTCGTAATTGGTAGGCTGATGATCCATGAGCTCCTCGTACAGACGGCATAGGTCTTTCAGATCGCCTTTGGTGACTTCTCTTATAGTAATCATTGAACAGCTTCTCCTTGATTTTCAAAAGTAAAATGCCACTACTCAATTACTGTCCGGTTCTATAATACGTCCAATCACAAATCGCTTGTTGGAATCATTGGGATTGAACATCGGTGTAGTTTGGCCAGGGTGAACTTCGATCACTCCATCCGGTTGCAGCACCTCATGATTAAAATCTAGATAGCCTCCGATGACCTTTCCTTCGGATTCTAAAATATAGGCAACAATCTGATTATATAGATCCGTTTTTTCCTTAAGGACATAACCCGTCTCTACAACCTCCTTGTTAAAAAACGGTGCCAAATCAATGTTCCCTTCCGTTCGGATAGTATCGACATGATCCTTATAACTCTGCAAAGTTTTTGCTTCATATTTTGTTTCCGATGCAAAGCGTTCCGCCTGCCAGCCAAATTTTTGCAAATAGTCTGTGTGCATTGGCTTATAAAACGGCATATATTCTTTCTTTTCTTCTTTGCACCCTGTAAATACGAGGACAATCAGTATAACTAAAATAATCGTCTTCGATCGCAAGGAATGACCTGCCTCCTTACATTTGGTTTCCCACATATATATTGATGATACCGCATATATAACACAAAATTCACCTAAATTTTCCCATCATTCTTCACCTGGTCCAAAAACTCCTGTACCTCTTTCCTCGACTTTAATATGACGACTTGTTTTCGACCCTTTACCTGTCCGAGCGCTTCCATGACCTTGGATCGGCTTCTTTTTTATAATTCCAGACCCAAATAAAAAAAGCCCAATCCAGTTTTTCGGGGCATTCCTCGTTGAGATCGGGTCGTGTTTTTCCATGATATCGGATTCGTCTTTTCATGATCCTATAAATGCATAAGAGTCTGGGCATATCTAAAAATATGACGGCATCCGCTTCACTCAAACGAATACCTAAGGTTCTGGTGTAATTTCCATCGATAATCCATTGATCTTCGCTTACAGCATCCTTCACAAATTCATCCCATTCGTCATTTACGGTTGGAGTCCAGTTCGGTTTCCAATAAAATCGGTCCAGATGAACAACAGGCAATGATAGAATCTCGCCTAACTTTTGAGATAAGGTAGATTTACCGGAGCCGGCTGAGCCGATGATCGCGATTCGATTCGTCAAGGGTTATCGTCCTTTCGTTGAAGGTCATTTTTATTCAACATTCCCTTATATAAGACTCTTTTGGGTTCACTTCTTTTTCCAATTATGTTATCATACTGTATAAAGAAGCCGAGTGCGGGAACACTCGGCTGAACAATTGGCTTGGATGGTTTTATTCCCTTCTAAGCGATTAGAATAAAGACCCACCTTTGGCGCTAACCTTGGGGTGGGTTTTTACTTTCTCTTGTTGTTCGAATTGATGTATGTTAAAAGTGCAAGGATAAACGATCCAAATAAAAACATGATCGTCAACGCATCTTTAACCTCCATGGCTTCACCTCCTTTCGAAGGGAAACCATGCCCACCCAAGATTCAATTGTCTTTCCCTATCATACCATCATCTACCATTAGTATGAAGAACGATTGTTCGGTATTTAAAAGTGGTTTGGGCGCCTATTAGTTTACTCATCCACCGACTCCAATAACTCCCCCGCAAAATGGTAAAACGCTATCGCATCCTCCCCGTTGGCAAAACCGGCCTGCGCCATTTTGTCGCTGCCTCCGCCTTTACCGCGATAATCGGCCAGATGCTGCTTGAATAGCGCACCGCAGGCGAGTTCGCTGTCCCCTCCCCGGGCGAGAAGCACCTTATGGTCTACCCCCGATACGAAAAGCACGATCACATCCGCTTGCTCGGTAAGCTTGGCCGCCAGGTTCTGCATATCTTTCAGCGGCTTGTCTGCAAATGCATGCTTGATCAGGCTGCCCTGACGGTCAGCTAGCAGCTTCTCAGCCAGGTAAGCGTCATTCTCAGCTTTTACTGCGGTTAATTCAGCCTGGAGCTGCTTCTGCTCCTGATCCCATTTTGTAATCCGGTCCATAATTTCTTCCTTGGCGGTATTGAACCGGGTCGATAAGCTGCCGAGAATCTCCACGCCGGCATTAAACTCCCTGAGCGCACGATAGCCGCATTTAAAATAAACACGCGTATGCCCCTTCTGCTTCTCCGCTCTCAGCAGTTTGATCATCCCGATCTCTCCCGTTGCGGAGACATGCGTACCGCCACAGGCGTTATACTCGATGCCTTCAATCTCAACGATCCGAATATTATCGGTTACCTTCGGCTGCTTCACCAGAGGCAGGTCCGCCGCCTGCTCCTGATTCACAAAATAACTCGTTACTTTTCGATTCAAGTAAATCTGATCATTCACTTCCAGCTCCAGCATCATCAGTTCGTGCGGAGGCAGATCGGACCTTGCGATATCAATGGTGGCGTAATCCTCACCTAAGTGGAAGCTGAGCGTCTCCGCTTTACACACCTCCAGACACATCGCCGACAGCAAGTGCTGGCCGCTGTGATGCTGCATATGGTCGAACCTTCTGTCCCAATCCAATCGGCAGCGAACGTCATCTTTTTCAGGAAAACGCTCGACCTTATGCAGGATTTCTCCTTCCTCCAGAACGACATCCAGCACCGGGATCGCATTGATCCATCCCAGGTCACAGGGCTGCCCACCGCCGTGCGGATAAAAAGCCGTCTCTTCCAGGACCACATAAGTTCCGTCTTCCCTCTCCACTTTGCGCGTGATACGCGTCTCCCATTCCCGGGTATATGCAGATTCGTAATATAGCTTTTTCGTCATGTTCGTATCCTCACTGTTTCATGGTTAAATTCACTTTAAACCCAGCTTACTATAAGAAAAACATCTATCGACGTACCTTCAAAGAAGACAGACCGCATTTAGCGGAAGTTTTTCTTGCGAGAGCAGGAAGCGGAGGCTCCGAAGCTTATACTTTCTGATCTCTTAAAATAGTCCCTGCCAAAACCTCCTGAAAAAGAAAAATCGCCTGCAGCATCCCGACAGTACGGTCTTCATGATATGTTAGAACATTTTTGCACGATCGGTTATGTCGCAACCCCATGCTGTAAGCCTCCACTACTTTCCAAAAAATCAGACCGCTCCACACCATACAAATCATAGCGCTGCTGCGAACGATTAATCGATTGATAGACCTGCTCGTACCGCTCGTTGGCTAATTTGACGTATGGCAGCTTTTCCACTGCTCTCTTCGACCGGATGTTCTGAGTGCGGATCTTCAAAAAGATCGTTTCAATATCCTGTCTAAGAAACAATTCAGCCAAAAATGCTTCCTTCGCGCGTTGGTTATACCCTTTTCCAAAATAAGGGGCCCCAATCCAAGTCGCCAGGAAGCCTGTTCGATGATGGATATGATATAGATCGATGGTGCCGATGGGATGGCCGATGTCGTCAAGAATCGTTCTGGAGATGCACGTCCCCTGCTCTTCCTCAACGATCAACTGCTTGGTGATGAATAAGTATTCCTCATACGATTGGCATGGATAACGGACATAGGGAAAAACGGCCGGATCCGTCATCAGGTTGTACAGTACATGGCATTCGTGCAACTCACGTTGTTTTAACATGTCATCGCCACCCTAGTCCTTGTGATTAGCTATACTCAGAATTAAGTATATAAAAGGACTTAGAGGATTGGATGAATGCTGCATTTTCCAGATGTAAAATCCGTCTTAAAAACTGAATTTGGCTATGCCCTGCGCAGCGGATTTTACCGATCGTTTAATCCCTTCCCATCGAGGATTTGCTGTGTACATTTTTCGACCCGGGACTCCCGGGTTTTGGATTGCTTGGGCGCGGAAAAATAATACACGTACGCTCTTTGCCGCCCCGGCGTCAGTGCTTCAAAAGCAGCTTTCAAGGCAGGGTTTTCATCTAGTTTAATTTGAAACTCTTCGGGAATATCGAGGTGTGTCTCTTTGATGATATCCTCTTTCACACCGGATTGTTCGACCTCAATGGCTTCCGCAATATAAGCTCTCAAGATGGGTTCCAGCTCGACGATTTCTTGGGTATCATTAAACCGGATCTGGCGCCCTACTTTCGTATTCTCACCGGTTTTAACCAGAATACCATGGGGATCTTGTAACATGTAACCTTTGAAAAACAGAAGCGCCAAGTAGGCTTTAAATCCTTGGATGATCACGATATTTCGCCCCTGTGACGAGTAACAAGGTTTGCCCCACTTCAATTCTTCGGTAAGCCCACAGTCAAGAAGGATCTCTCTCAATTTCTCCGTTTCTTCAAGCCACATCGTGGCTCTGCCTACAAATGCATCTACTTTGGGGTTCATTTTATTTTCCATAGTTATGCTCGTTCCTTTTCTCGCAGCGGTATTGGTATATATTCATATTTGTTTACAGAAAGCTGGTGTCTGATACAGGGGGAGAAAGTCTACCATAAATGAATCTTACAATGGGTTTGGTAGATAGTAATGATAAGTTCTATAATTGTTGTTTGTCCTGATTGTATTCCCAGCATATAAACCATTCTTGGTTTCCCACGCTGTCGTAATGATGCTCTTACTCAACTCAATAATCTCATTTGAGCTTTTCACATCTTCAATGTGCCAATATTTCATGTCAGCTATTTCTGCTTCATCTTTTATCATGGATCCTGAGACAAGTTTCATTTCAAAAACAATGTACAAACTCGCTTGTATTTCATCATTTCGTTCTAGTGTTCCGGAGCGGAGACATACGACTCGACCTGATTTGGTTACTAAACCCGTTTCTTCTTTAAACTCTCTTTCAGCAGCTTCTTCAATGGATTCTCCTTGTTCAGCGAAGCCACCTGGAATCATCCACATTCCTCGATTAGCACCATAATCAACCTTTACCAGCAGAACGGAATGATTGTTAAATAAAATACCACCCGCTGAAATAGAGAAATGATTCATATACACCCTCCTGAAGGATCATTTGACTGTGAATTTACCATATAGAGGAAGATGTATACCAATACCTAAAACAAATGAAGATGATCGTTCTGTCCTATAAGTATATTCAATTTGCTTGATTTCTCATATAGCGTTCCCAAGAGATAGACGCGATGCGTTTTCAGGGTTGTCTTTTATGAGATCCTCTCAAAAACAGTCCCCTCATCTTTTCGATTAGCATACCAATCCTTTTCGGTTATCAGTAAACCAGTGACATTCGTTTGATTTGTAATAAATCTTACAGTTACGCAGATATCATCCAGATAAAATTGATCAGTGTCTTTCGGCCTCAACCTTTTGTTCCCAAAGATCCACAGTTCATCGTTGATGAGTTCTACTGAAATCTTGAGATCTGAATGGTCTTCGACTATCTCAGATAGCCTTTTTGTTTCCAATACTCAATGGCAAATGTTTCCGCCTCGTAGGGAGCTCTCCCTTCAAGCAAGCTCCGATTGAGCGAAAGCAGCGTTCTCTCGGCCATACGAAAGAGCCAGCAGGCGGTCTTCAGCTTGTCCGGATCCCAGAGGGGAAAAGCTTTATGTTCATACCCATTTTCAGCCTGGTAAAGGATATGGACGCATTCCGTTCCATCCGCATCTTTTTCAAGTACAAAATGGTAGATATCCATCTCCTCTCCTTTTTCTCTTGCGACAAGAAAGCAGGGCGACTTTTCCTCTCCATCGCGCACCACGCCAGGCTGCCGAAACGCAGTGTATATGCTGCCGCTCCAGAATCCGCTTTTATCATCGTCATAAAAGTCATCATACGGTTCAGCAAGAGGCAAAGAAAGGAGCGCTCTGATTCGTTCCGGACGGATGAATCGGCGATAGTATTCAAACACGGACACTTGCGTAAGCAATGTGCGCCAACCGTTTTGCAGAAGAAGTTGAGTAGGGTTCGGAGAATGATCGTCCAGCGTATGCCATTCTGTATCTTCCCCTTCAATGTAGCGCCACCTGATGTTCAGGCTCAAATCCTGTTTTTTCGAACGCCGGACCCATCTGCTTAGTCGTCGATCCTCCTGCTCAGTCTCTTTTATATCAATGATGACAGCCAAAGAATCTTGCTGCAAATAAACCGCCCGATATGGCGATGGCGCCTGCGAACGAATAACACGATAAAAATCGTCCTGCAACCAAAACTCATATTTCAGGTTTCCGTTTGCGTTAACTTCGGACGACATCAAGATCGAGTCTGTCAGCCGACACAGGTTCACGATGCTGATTTCAGCATTTTCAAACAGGAAAGGGATGTCGATTTTGCTTGCGGCAGTGACTTTATCTGGCACAATGGCCGAACGTCCTTTTTCGAAATGTTCCAGCATTCTCTCCCTGTACAGCATGACTTCTTCATCGGTCTGGATCAGGCAGTCCTGCATAAACACCTCTTGAAGCAAGTCTTCGTCAAGGTCATACCCGTTCCCGAATTCGTCCCACTCGCTGATTCGAAGCTTAAAATTCTTCTCACCATGAATCGATACATGATACTCTTCGGTGTCCATGAAAAGAAGGGCAGCAGCATTTCCTGCTACCGTCAAATCACCGTGATTATAATCCCCCCAGAACAACTCCGACACCTGCAAATTGCCTGTCACATAAATCTCCTGACCACCAACCACCATATTTCTCACTTGGAGATCGCCTAATACGATAAGTCCCGTCGCACCATCGGTGTCCTCATTATAAATATAGGAATCAACGACGAGATTGCCGTACACCAGTACGATAAAGACAGATTCCTCACCGAAAGGCTTATCCAGATTCAAGCTATCGAGCCGAATATCTCCCTCGAGTAATATGACGGATTCGTTTTCGAATTCGCCGTCGTTTCGTTCATTGCGAACATAGGCCCAACTGTCCACTGGCAGCAAATGTTTGATTTGTGAAAAAGGCAGGATTTTATAATTCATGATTCTACTCCCTAACGGATTAAGTTTTTGATTTCAACATCATAGGAAGATCATATGTTCCATAGCCCAAGTAAGGATCGGCGTCAGTCGGGCTGCAGCGCGAAAACCATGTTATCTGATGTATGACCTTTTCTGAACTGCTCACGAAAATACCAATCATGTATCTTTTCTTTATCTGTCATTTGATCCATGTCCTTGTTCAATTCAATCAATATATCATGTGTCCATTTGTCATTTTCATAAAAACAACGGTGTTCATAGCAGTTTGCGTCGTCTATAAAACGATGTATGCTTTTCGGAATGATATCCGCGACCCCATTATTTTCCGGGTGCATAATCCACTTCAAGCTCTTCCAGTCCAGGATTCCTTCTGGTGTCTTTATGGGAGTCTCATAGATGAAATCGGACGGTAACTCAGCGAAATAAGCATACATCCCGCCGGTTAACTCACCATCTACAATCCAAGTTACAATACCCTTAAAATCAATGGAATCTAGGGCAATCCCTGTCTCTTCCTCGATCTCTCTTAGTGCAGACTCTCTTGGCGATTCGTTCTCTTCGATTTTTCCGCCCACGCCATTCCACCTTCCCATCCAACTCGGCTTTTCCCGGTTAAGGAGCAGGATTTGATCGTTTTGTTTAAGGAAGCAAATGTTGTATTTAAACATGGATAACCGCCTTTCAGATAACGTATTAAGAGAATTCGCAAACCAGGGCTTAAGCACGCAAATTGAGACGCCATTATGTGATGAAATTGCCATTTTTGTTTATCTTTCAATCCAACTTTCTGTTCCTAAAATTAATTCACACTTTGATACATTTTTTTTCATTATGTTATTATATAAGTAATAAAGACCAAGTGCAGCAACACTTGGTCAGTACAATTGACTTGGATGGTTTATTCCCTTCTAAGTCGAATATGAACAAAACCCACCTTCTGCCTCAACCTTTGGGTGGTTTTTTACTTTCTCTTGTTGTTATTATTGATGTATGTCTTCTGCTAACTTACTTGATAATCTTTCTTAAGCAATGCAAATATGGCAGTATCAACAAACTGATTTCTCCAATAAAAATGTTCCTTTAATATCCCTTCTTCGCTAAATCCGGCTTTCTCAAGCACCTTCCTTGAATTCACATTCCCCGGTTCAACGAATGCTTCGATTCGGTTTAATCCAAATTCGCGAAACCCGAACTCAATCACCTTCTGAATGGCCTCGGTCATAAAGCCCTTACCCCAGTAATCTGGTGTCAGTTCATATCCAATTTCGGCTTTAAAGTGATGTTTCATCCAACCATGATATCCACATGTGCCAATGACACGGTTTTCAGATTTTAAAGTAATCCCCCAGCGAATGCCTAGATTTTTCTCAAATCTTTGCTGCCACCTATCAATTAATTCCTCGGCTTGTTGTACATTCGTAAAGCTCTCCACATCATAAAATTTTGTTACTTCATCCAGGGAGAAATAATGAAAAAGGTCGCCTGAATCCTCTGGTGTAATCTGTCTTAGAACCAATCTTTCCGTTTCTAATATGGGAAATGGGGTCATCCCGTCTTCTCCCTTCAGTTTGAGTAACGTAACTTATCCCCCGAACGCAATTCTATACCCATCAATGTCTTGAATCGTAAATTCACTAAAAAAATCATTCAAATCCGGACCTTGCACAATAGGGATTCCTTTATCCTTGATCTCTTCCAGCAATTTCCGAACATCAGTATAACAAAAAGCGTCAAAATAGAGTCCGCCCTTAACTGAAGAAGAGGGTCTTACATCTTCCGGAGTAGCTGCCTGATGAAGAATAAAGGTTACTTTATCTCTTGTCATATGTACATGTTGGACAACCGGACCGCCGACTAGTTCATAACTGAAACCCAGCTTCTTGTAAAAATCGATTGATTTTTCAATATCCCTCACAAGTAAGACCATAGATGGTCCGGAAAATGCAGCCTGATTCATCATCGAATACCTCCACTTATAAATTGGGATTGTTAATATCGAATAATCCTCTGCCAATCAAATTTGCTGTAACAGGCTTCTTTCCGATCTCTCTTGCCCATATAGACAACTGACCGATGTGGTGGATTTCGTGGGCGATCAGATGCCGCATGACTTCGCCGTATGTATGGGCTTCTCGTTCCCCTTCGTCCGTAATATCGATCATAATACGGTCTTCCAGGCTGTCGTTCCAATCATAGACAAATGGAGCAAGCTCCTCGTGGCAGCGTGCAGAAAAATCTTTGATCTGCTGCACACTGGCCACTTTCTCAAACGGAGGGATTTCAACTGCTTTTTCCTGGATTCCGCCGCATATCCAGCCATACTCGACCGCCACAATGTGATGCAGCGTGGGAAGGAAGTAGCCTAACCCGCCGGTGCGTTTTTTCAGCAGCTCTTCTTCACTCACCGTATCGCACCAGTCTAACCAATCTTTACGAACCTGCCAGTTATACTCGAATAGTTTCAGCATGCGGTGGCCTCCTTATTATCTATAAGTACCTAGAAATCATTTATATCAATTAACATGATAGGGGCAGACGGTACAGGTGAACTACCATCCCAACCCAATAATCCTACTGCAATTAACTTATTATTACCTTTTACAATATCATGCAAGTTTTTATCGGGTGGCAAACTTTTTAGTAACCATTCATTTCCATTACTAGAATATAGGAGTCCAGAATTCCCCGCAAAGAAAAACTGATCATCAATAATATTCCCTTTAAATCCGAGTCCCCGAACCTTAGCAACAGGCTTCCAGTTTTGACCATTACCGGATGACCAAATCATGGATCCATTATCATCGAGACCTCCTAAAGCTATAAATTTGCCTTTACTATACGCAACTGATGTTAAATACCCCATGCCACTTTTAAATGGAATGTCATTACTTACCCATGTTTGCCCGTCATCTGATGAGGCAACAGAATATGGACCTACCGCAACAAATTTATTGTTGCCAAAACATACACTCCAAAAAGTTGTCCAATATAAATTGTTTCTATCGTGTTCCCATGTTATCCCATCAATAGAGCTAAATACTCCAACTGAGCCTACCGCAATGAATGTACCATTCCCATATGCAACACTAAAAAGATTGTTATCCTTGCCGATGTCCGTTTCGGTCCATGTTAATCCGTTTATAGAAGAATATATTTTGTCGTTACCTACTGCAACAAATCGTCCATTTGCAAAAGTTACATCATTTATAATTCCAATAGATTCATTTTCAGTATATACCCAGTCGCGTCCATTTGGAGAATAAGCCACTATTCCTTCGCCCACAGCAACAAACATATCATTACCATGTGCAATTGAATTAAATGCTCGGTTTATACTTGATAGTTCCAGCCACTCTCCCTTTAGCTCATTAGCAGGTTCTATATATTCTAAGTTATTAATTAAATATTTTCCCATAAGAAAAAATGCAAAAATAGCAATCAGGAATATAAAAAGAGACTTCTTCAAGGACTCACCTTTAATAAATTTATTTTAAATTATTATCATTTTTCCGGAAATTTCACATCACATTCCAGTATTAAACGATTAAATAGTTCTTATCCTAGATCTAACTAAAGCCACCCAGCGTGAATTCAATGTTATACTTTTTTGCGCTTTCCCTTAAGTTTGTCACATAACTCTACTTTTCCTTCAAATCATACATTGTGAAGGGGAGTCCGCAGTAGGGGTATATAGACTGTTGGTGTTATGCCCTAAATATAGGGAGAACCGAATTCTCCCTTTAGGATGTGTGACTATCCCCTTCTCGAATTAAAATTCACAAGGGCTTTTAGCTGTTATGCTTTTATAGTAAATGTAAACTGATAAACACTGGATATTTCTCCACCAAGTTTTTTATAAAATTCAACCGCGTGTTGATCAATAGCATCTGCTTGAACAAAAATTTCATTGATTTGCTTTGATTTACAATACTCGACTAATTCCTTGACCAGACAGCTTCCTATTCCCTTACGTTGGTTATTTTCTTCTACCGCTATGTCATATAAATACAAACTGGAACCCATTCGATCATACATGGGCAGCTCATATCCGGTTAATCCGCCAATAACCTCGTTACCTTTTATTCCAACGATACAAATAAATAAAGGATTTGATAAAAGCTCCGCAATATTAACATGATTGACGAAGTCCGTATTAGGTGATTCAAACTCCTCATTGAACAGCAATACTAAATCAAAAAAAATCGATTCATCACCTACTTGCAGCTTCCTATATGTAACATTTTTATCCATGTTAACCTCCAACTCATTGAGTTATCTTAATGGATATTTCAGTTCGATGTCTTGCCATGTTAATTCATCAATAAATATATAGTTATGATCAGCACCTATAATGCAAAGAATTTTCTTACCCTGGCTAGAATTGACGGTATTTCTTACACGCTCTATCATGATTTGATTCCGGATCTTCCATCGAAAATCAAACGATCTTGGGTTCAATTGTTCCAGCCACTCGTATTTCGCTCTTGTGATGGTATCAAATTCTAATGAATTAAAGGGAATCCTTCCAAATGATTGCGTGGCCATTTGTTTGTCAAACCACTCATCATCCATTCGCATGATGTTCTCCCTTACTCCCTCAGGAAGCTCGGCAAAGGGATCGAAGTTATTCCATACATCGAGTTCAAACCAATCGATCGGAACGAACTTGATCTTGTTATTTTCGCATAAAGGGAAGATCAGCTCCCAGTACTCACTTGCCGGCTCTCCCCAATATCCCCTCTCGCTCTTATTTTTACAATATTTGTCCCAAGCATTAGGATGAACTTCGCCACAAATGATGTCTGGATTGAACTCTTCAATAATTTCTTTATACAGATCGAGCGAACAGTTATATTTCTGTCTTAGCTCTTCATTATGTATTGTTCCTAGAACACCAACAACAGTCAGTGTATTCACCTCATTTCATTGTTTTCGTGTTACGCCTTCACCGTCGTCTGCAATGCGTTTGGAAAACCTGCCTTTGCCCTGGTGCAGCTCGTCCGATCCGATACATGCAGGCCTGCTCATTTCCGATCTGAAACGAATGCAGAGTTTGCCGTTGTATTGTAAAAAGGAGTGTCTCATTAGTCATTGATTCATGAACTTGAGCACTCCCTTGTTGCCTCAAAATGGGTCTTTCCACAACCTATCGGCTCCTCTAAACATGCCTTCGTCAAACTCCATCTTGTAAATATCCGGCTTTGAAGTTCCTAATAAAAATTCCAAGTTGTATTGTGGATCAAAATACTCCATCATTAACGTCATGACCAACCCATGGGTTCCGACTACAACCTTATGTCCATTATATTGGTTTAAGATGTCTTTAAAAATCGCGATTACCCGCCTTTGGCAATTGCGAAGGGACTCTCCTCCCGGTAGCGAAAAATCCGGCTCAGGAAACATCCTCCTTACCGTTGGCATCAAATCCTGCTCAGGTACAATTTGGTCTTCGTCTAAAAAGACCAGTTCTTTCAGATCTTCATAAACGATGATCTCTTTGCCTTGAGAACGTGCTAAATCTTCAATCGTTAACATCGCTCTGCTATACGGGCTTGAAACAAACGTATCGATTCCCTCATTCATCAATACTTCAGTAATCCGAATCGCATCCAACTTTCCCTTGTCAGTCAACCCACGTGTTCTTTCGCTTCCTTCGAGCTTAGGTGATTCGCCATGCCTCACCATATCAATATAGGTTTTCATAAACACTCCCCTGGAGCAATTCCTTAATGGGTCTGCTCTTTACTCTAGCGATCACATACGGCCCATCCGCATGAATAAGGTGTTATTTAATTTCTTCGCTTTTTCGAAATTCGTTCTCTAAAATACTCATTGTAATGGAGTCATGATACTCATGGTTATAATAGAGAACCTCTCGCTGGATTCCTTCTTGTATAAATCCTAACTTTTCATATGCTTTTATGGCTCTTGCATTATATGAGAACACGTTCAGTTCAATTCTATGTAGATTCAGCACCCCAAAGCCATAATTCAGTAATAATTTTAGAGCCTCCGTTCCAAATCCCTTGCTAAAATCCGCTTGATTAAATAAGGCTATCCGTATATTGGAATTGCGATTTACATAATCTATATCCTGTAATGCAACTTCTCCGATAATACGGTCTTCCTCTTTAAGAACGATCAATAAATGAATACGATCCGATTCATTCTGTATTTCTTCAATATAATTTTCGATCATCTGTTTTGAAAATATTCTTTGGGTTCCCGTCAGTCTCCTTACTTCTTCGTTCAACATGTTCGGGTAATACGTATCGGAATCTTCACTTACAAGCGGCCGAAGGTAAAGCCTGTCACTTTCCAATGCTCTGTTTAATTGCTGCATAGTAATTCCCCTCCTGTTATCTTTATAAAACGTATCCCCAGCTTCATTTGAAGTTGGTTCATTGTCTTAAGCACCTTAACTCCTAATAAACAAGATCTTCACGCACTTCGATTCCATTCTCATCACAATAATCTCTATATTTTTTGAGTACTGTAAAAATATCGTCTTGACCAATAAATACATTATCATGATCGAAATACTGCAAGGATCCACCCAGAATGAATAAAGTAATAACTTCCTCATCTTCAGTAATAAGCGTATGAATATCCCCAGGCGGTTCAAAAATAAAGGTTCCTGGTTTCGCCATCCAATTGCGTCCTTCATATCTCCATTGTCCCTGAATGTTGTATCCTATGACAGATCCTCCAGTGTGCCGGTGGCGTGTCAGCACTTGATTACTCTTTATCTTAAAGAGGTATATCCAGGTGCCGGTGGCAAGGTCAAATCGAAGAGGTTTAAAATAACAATTTGCTTCTTTCCCTTCATCAAAAGGAACCCAAGGTAAATCTTCAATATCAAAGACCCTTTCGGGTAATTGGAGATCCTCAGCTAATTTTACTACAGCATCTTTAATCAATGGATTCATGGTATAGGTCTCCTTTTATGATAACGGTTTGAATCACAGCAAGAATTATCTGCTGTTGCTTTCTTGATCGAGATGACCCGCCAATATACCTGCTCTTCTGATGATTTCAATTCGTTCTCCTCTTCCTTCGATGTTCATTATCATGTCTATCGCCGTTTCAAAATTTGTTATGATGTAGCCTGTCTTTTCAAATCCTTCAGGTATACTCACGAATTTATTAACTTGAGTTAGAAAATATACGGTATACGAATTGGTTTCCTTCCAAAACCAGCTGGCAAACGGTATTCTTATCTCAGCTAGTTCTATTCCTGCTTCTTCTAAAGCTTCCCGCTCTAAACCCTCTTGTATGGATTCATTCTCTTCGAGTCTTCCACCAATGGTAGTAAGTACTTTCTCTTCCCGATCCCAAACCATCATAAGATTGCCGTTATCAAAAACGGGTACACAGTGAACTCCAGCAATTGGGAAATCTGTCGGAAGTTCACTCATCAATTTTAGCATTTTAAATCCCCCTGGATCCATTACTGTCGATTTGGGTCAATGTGTCTCAACATCTTCAAATATACTAATGATCTTTATGCCAAAAATTTAATAATCTCTTTGTTAATTACATCAGCTTGCTCATGGTTAATTGCATGTCCTGCATTGTTAATGATTTTGTAATTTAGTTTGTTATCTTCTAATCTCTTTATTGCTTTTGGATAATTGGTTAACCTGTCATATTGACCAATCAGAAACACGACTTTGTCTTTCAGAACTGATAATTCTGTATCCGCATTAATTTCAATCTTGTGCTGCGTCATGGATTTATTGTTAAAATGCTTCAACAAATAATACCAGTGCTTCATCAACACATCGTTATCTTCAAATGTCGAGAAATTGGTTCCGCTCAGTTTTCGCAATAGTTTTTTGCAATTACGTTCAGATGGAAATAATGCCTCAGGAAAAAACGCTGCCATCATCTTTGTAATGACCTCAAATTGGCTGGAAGGAATTCTACCTGCTAAACAAACGGCCTTGTTGACGTTCATTGGTCTTTTCATCGTATAGTGGTAAGCCAAGTAAGCACCATATGACACTCCGCAGATGTTTACAGCATGTATTTGTAAGTTACTTAAAATGTCATCAATCCAAGTGGCTTGGTTGAAGCTTTTATAATAATGAGTATTGGGTTCGCTTTTCCCTGAACCACCTATCGCATCAACAGCAATGATATAGAATTTCTCTGACAGCACTTTGACGTTATAAATCCACATCATGGCTGAATTATCGGCTGTTCCATGGAAAAGCAACAAAGGCGGACTTTGCGGATCACCCGCAGTAATGACATGGGTTAGACCGTACGTAGTATCTACGTCTCTTTCTTCATATTTCGTTCCCCATGAATCCAGTAATAAGTCATACGAATCATAAATCAGTTGTTTACCTAATGGATGCTTATATCTTTCCATCATGCAACCCCCTTACACAAATGATTGTGCGGCAATTTCCGATAAGTTTTGTGGATTTACGACGAACGCCCACCTTAGATAGCTTTATCTCAGGTAGGCGTCTGTGATGATGAGCGATTTCACTGCGCTTCTCTGCTGCCCATCTAAGGCAAACGATCGTAGCGTGAATCTTATGTTAGGCGAAGTCATTGACTCTTTGATCTGCGATCTTATTGCGCATACCTTCAATACCTTCACTATATTCGATTGATTGCCTGATTTTCCTCCCGCTTGCGCTTAAACCTGATGGGTACTCGAAAAAACTAATGAATATATTTTTATATCATGTTAGCATGCGTTGTGTATCCAATATCATCCAGGGAGGAATGAATCATGGTTATAAAATTTGAAATGATGCCAAAAACCCGCATTGCTTTTGTGCGCCAAGTAGGTCCGTACGGTCCTCAGAACATCCAAGCAATGGAAGCGTTAAAGAAATGGGCTGCAGAAAAAAGTTTACTTAACGAATCATCCATACTGCTTGGAATTGCCCAAGATAATCCGGAAACTACGTCTCCCGAGAACTGTCGTTATGATGCTTGTATTGTTATTCCCGACGATTATCGGATAGAAGACACGGATAATAACATTTTCGAAACTAAACTCGCTGGCGGTAATTATGTTACCTATAAGGTGAAGCATACAGCCGAGGATATTCAAAAAGCGTGGGCTGATATTTTTCCTGCGTTAAATAGTAGTGGATATCAAATAGACAACAAACCCATATTCGAAAGATACATTGGTGATATGTTGTATAACCATTATTGCGAGATCTGTATACCTGTAAAAGCGTTATAATCCAGAATCCTTTTGATGTTGTGATTAGCTTTCATAAGTCGTATTTCTATACGGATCTAAGATCTGATCGTTGAAGTATTCTTTTAAAAAGTCATTTGTTGTTATAGGGAATTGATATGCGATTGATAATTGGTCTGGCTCGGATACAGATTGTTTTATACTTTCAATGGGTATCCACTCTGTTCCAATTTGTCCAACATCAGCCTGTGAGCTGATAAAAGTATCAGTCGCTTTGATCCTGCATTCATAAATAAACTCTACTGCATGTACTTCCTTCATGATAAAAGAGTACTCATGATTTTTGGATATGTATTCTCTAATACAAATAAACCTGTGTTCTGCGACCTCAATTCCTAGTTCTTCTAAGCATTCACGTTGTAATGTCTTCTCTAGGGTTTCGCCGATCTCCTGTGCCCCTCCTGGCAAAGCATAATAAACTCCTACTTCAGGACGTTCCTTCTTAATTGCGAGTAAACGTCCGTCTTGAATAATCAGTGCCCGGACAGTATTTCTAATCATCTATGACACCTCAATAAATTATTATGTATATGCATTTCTTTTACCTAAGGCTCTCGTATTCACGACGTCGATCTCCCTTTGATTGCTCCTATCTTAGGGAGATCGATGTTTCCACCTGATTCAGCTCCCCTGCTCATCTCCCCGGGAGAAGCAAAGATCAGCGTAGCCGATCCGCAGCGTGAATACTATGTTATCTGTGTGCCAGTGCCGTCTTCGAGTTACTCACAAAAAGTTTATCATTTGTTCTTAAGCAGCTCTTCTATCAATATCCCGTTGATCTTTAAGCCGGTAATGTCACAATTATTTATCTCCATATTGCTCAAATTACAATTATGAAACACTATAGGCTTGTAATCTCCGTTTGGATCATAATTTCTGTCACCTTCCTGAGGCAAAACAATATTTACAAACTCAGTCCCGAATAGATGTACATGATCTACCTTCATATGGCTCATATTTGCATGCTGAACTGAAGTCGCGGATAGGTTAGCATTTCTAATATCAACTTCACTAGCATTAACGTCATTTAAGATCATTCCACTCATATTTGCATTATTAATCTTAGACTTTGATAAATTAACATTATCAAAGTCTAAACCCTCCGCATTAACTTCTTTGAACTTAGATCCTGAAATATCTTTCATCTCCAATTCCATCTTTGTAACTTCCAATCCCATGCTCATTCTCCTTTTCAATTTAGGTTTGTATGTGAATTTCAATGATGTTTAATAGTGGATCATACTTGTTTCATATAACGTCTCCCGAAATGAACGACGCGACCCGGCCTTAGATAACTCCTATCTTAGGCCGGGTCGTGTGTTGTCTGAACCATCTTCCATAATTATACATCTGACAAACAAAAGGCGTAAGCCCCGAAATGTGATGTAATGGGCCCGCTTCTTCGAATAAAGACAAGACGTCGGCCCGCTAAACGATCTTTTTACTGAAGACCTCTATTTTTATTATTCATATACTAAAACCCAATACTTCTCTCCGGGTTTTCCTTCTTCAACAACCTTTTTCCATCCACTTCTCTCATAGAAACCTAATGCTTTATGATTTTCAGATACACACTTTAATTTTACGGGCTTACCCATTTTTTCTATAGCATGGTTAACTAATTGAGTACCAACCCCTTTACCGCTAAAATCGGGGTGTACAAATAAATTATGAATAAAGTTCTCAGGTAAATATAAAGATGCGAAACCAAGGATTCGCGAATTTTCTTCAGCTAATAGTATATATTCCTCAGTTGTATCTCTATCAAAATCATCTAAATTCATTTCTTCTGCATTTGCCCAGTGAAAGCTCTTGCGACGCGATTCAAGATATATTTGTCTTAACTCAGGGTAGTCTATTATACTTGCTTCTCTGATAATTATAAGATCAATCTCCTATCTACAAAAAATTATGAGTTATATAAACATAATAAAGGAAATGGTTAAACCCCTTCAAGCAACAGAATGTCGCGAATGAAATATACACATGGAAGATCTTTGGGGTGAATAAGAGCGAGTTGGCCGGCAGCAGAGCGGGTAGTCGGTGCAGGGTTGTCTGTTGAGCTGCTCCCTTGAAGTTGAGCATTTTCTGCAAACGATATATGTTCTAAACTAAAAAGCCGCAGCTACGCAGCTGTAATAGAATCTTTCTTCAGCATCGAGAATATCAATGTATCCATGATGAACTCACCAAATATATAGTCCCGAAGCAAACCCTCCTGCACAAAACCCAACTTCGTTAAAAGATTTACAGACGAATGGTTTTCCGGCATTACTTTAGCTTGTATTCGGTTCATATCCAGCTCATTAAATGCAAAAGGAATAATCGCATTGAGCACTTCGGTCATGATCCCTTTTCCCCAATAATCTCTTGATAAGTTGTAGGATAAGTTAACCATGGATCCTCTAACAAAATCGTTCAATACGCATGTCCCAATAATTTGATCCTCATCTTTCGTAGCTATTCCCCAAGTGATCATTTCTTTTCTGGTAAATGCGTTTTGAAAGCGCGTAAATGTCTTTGAGGCTGTCTCGATATTTTTGGGCCCTGGATATCCCCAGTATTTTGTTACTTCATGATCTGAGAAATAACTGTAGTATGCCTCGGCATCTTCCGAACGTAATTCTCTCAATATAAATCTTTCAGTTTCAAGCTTAGGGAAAGAAGTAAATGCATCTTTAAAAGGCATATTGGATCCTCCGGTTTATGGGTTTTTAAAGCTTCTTGTGTCATCTGGGACATCTTCCATGATTATACATTGGGTGACCGAGGGGCGTCAGTCCCAAATGTTAGGCACTGACGTGCCTATTTGCTTAAACCTACAATGTCATTCTAGAATTCATCAGACATATCGTTATCATGCACTTCCCAGAATTTGTTAATAGTGATAATGTATTTATAACTAATTAATAATAAGGAGATAGTTAAATTGCATAAAAAGAAATACTTCACCCTTTTACCACTGTTCCTCCTTCTCGCAATCATCCTGGCTTTCACTCTTCCAGACGATAAAAAGTCTTTTGCATTACTAGCCATGATTGCCTTTTGGATTACTTACTATGTCTGGATTTACATTGAGAAGCGGATACAGAAGAAGAACGAATAGTATTTTTTCTGACTTCTGACTCTACTGTGTCATTACCTCTATTCTTATTGATGATTGATCGTTAGTGGTTATTTATGGATTAAAACCCTTATTTTGTGCTAAGGTCTATAATGAGGTGCATCCATGAATGGTAAAAAACTTGTGCTCTTGATTGTGCTTATCTGTGCATTTGGATTAATCGCTATCTATGGGTTAATTTATTTGATCATATGGTTTGCTTTTAATTCATAAATATCGGCCCCGGCGTCCTCGAAAATCTAACTTCTGCTTCCATCCACTCTCCCTGAATATATTCCCCTGTAATAGTCTTAGTCTATTGGGAGGTGATAACATGAGTGGTAAAAAATTTTTCCTGCTGGTAGTGCTTATGGGAATCGCATATTGGATATTTCTTGTGATAGGTATTTTATAGTAAGTGGATTGTTTTACGTTAAGAATCGTAAGTGATATGGGGCGGAACTTCGAGTAACTCCTAAGCGTCTTATAATAAAGGAGCTGATTTACCCATGGTTCAAGCAACCTTAATTATTTTCAGCGCTATATTTATTGCACTCGGTATCCTTAGTCGCATTAAACCCACGTTTGGTTGGAATATGAATGAAGCGTGGAAAGTAAAAGATGACTCCGAGCCAAGTGATGCCTACATTGAAGCCCGAAAATTCGGTGGGTTTATTGCGATCGTGATTGGTTCATTTTTCTTTGCACTTGGAATTCTACTAATATTCATATATTAAGCTCTCAGTAAGCCAAGTTATTTATACGAGCCGAGTCTAATCCCTTTGTCCCTCTTATTTATCCGTTCATATAAGTATAGTTTGCCAAAAGCGATCGTACAAAAGCAAAGGGTACCGATACGACAGGGTTGATCGTCTCTTATATACTCTGTAACCGGCATGACGAATGCCCCACCGAGACATGAAATGATGTTCAGCCTGGAGGTGAAAAACAGCTATGAAAAATAGAAACGTAACAGGTATTGTGGTGGCCATTATTTACTGTATTGTCCTTTATGGGATTTTAATTGAAGCACCCCCTGGTGAAGTTCCAAATAATCCGCCATGGGCATACTTAATGATTCCGCTTGGAGCAATTGCAAATACGGCTCTCTTTGATTTTGTGATCAAGTACGATTTCTTTAAAAAAAAGGAATAAAAAATGGAAAAGTGAAGGAATGTGGTTCATAATTTGACCTGTAGGAGATATCAAGACTTTGTCGCCCGGTCAGACTGGACTAATCATAGCTATTCTTTATATTCGCCCTTTAATATTCTTTCTTTAGCTATGCTCCTAATTTCTTCGTCATCGTCATTTATTAATAATTCTAAGACACTTAGTTTACTTTCTTGTTTCTAACTATTGATCCTCGAACCAGTGCTTCTTTATGATCTACGAACCCGAAAACTTAAAGGTCTGTAATGGTCGCCGAAACTCTGATAGGTTCTCTGGGTTGCCTGCTGCTAAGTCTACTCTCCTGAAGACGCTTTATACTGTTAGCGATGCAACGTGGATACATTGTTATGGAATGTTCATATCTTTCCACGAGTCCCTACAATGAGTTGTTACTATACTCGCATTTAAATCGTTCTACCCCTGGATATTTTTCTCCTAAACTTATAATCTTAAAGCCCTTCTTTTTATAAAAATTCACTGCATCCTTATCAGTTTCCGCTACTAATTTATTGATTTTTGTTGACTTAATTACGTATTCTATTAACTTACTTCCCAACCCCTGCATTCTAAATTCAGGATGTATTGCAATATGTTTTAACTCTGTTGCTGATTCACCTCGAATTAATCCAATAATCCCTCTTAATGTGTTATTTAAATATATTCCATACAGTTCTCTGTTTGTTTTTGTTTTGTATTTACTACATTCGGTCTCGATCCTTTCAGCAACCGGGCTCATACAATAGGATAAAAATTCATAGAGAACTTGATCTGATAAATCACTAACCTTACAGATCATATAGATGCTCCCTTCTGATATGATTTTATATTTACTTTGCGTGTATTTCATAGTTGAACTGCAAACCGTCCCGTCCATATCGATTCCCGCCTTGATCCGGTCGTCCGTGTAGGACGCATCAAACGCCGAAGCCCCACCGAAGGAATGTCCCATAATATCGATTCGCTCCATACTTTCCCGATGTTCCGTCCCTGTTCCAAAAAAAGATCCTCATCCAAGACATCTCTGTAGTCCGTCAGCCTGCCATCCGGAAAAATCGTCGCCAACGTACTGTAGGTATGGTCGATCGCGGCAACGACGTAGCCGTGGCTTGCCAGTTCTTCAGCCTGTGAAGCGTGAAGTACCATCCCCGTGCCCATCCCATGGCTTAGGATAATCAGTGGATACGGCGCCGCTTCGTGCACCTCTTTGGCATTTGAATACGAATCGGTGTCGATATACTTCCAGTAGCTCAATATTCATGATGGAATGCCGATCTGCTTGACAGCCAGGAGCCGGCCGCGATGCAGTGCTATCGGATGAATCGACTTTCTCGATATTCCCTACAAAGCCATTAATCTTTCCTATCCCACACCACGATGAACAGCGTTGCTAATGGTCCAATTAATAGTGATATTAGAAACCAATGAAGTCCGCTTCTGTTCTTTCCTTGTGCTAATCCTGCATTAATTAATGCAAGTGTTCCCCAGCCAACAGTGAACTCACTATTATTCATAAATTAACTCCTTATTTTTGTTAAATCGACGCTGCAGCACTTTGTTAAAAGAAGGAACTTTGTAACACCTCAAATCATGTACTTCTTATTTTCACCTTTAAAATGCCTTTGAGATTACATATTTTTAAATTGGTTTAATAAACTCAACCCGATTGCCAAATGGATCCCTGAATTCAAATCTTTCATATCCTGGTATTGCTACAGATTCCAGTATCTCAATACCATTATTGTTAAGCAGCTTTTCCATTTCTATTAAGTTTTCCACTTCATACGCTAGATGGGCTTTCGTTTGTAAACGATCCACTCCATCTTCAGTTCCAACATGTAATTGTTGTTCTCCTACCTGAACCCAAAAGCCGCCTCGACCAACTAATGATTCCGGTTTTGGGATTTCTTCCAGTTTCAGAATGCCACAATAGAAGTTCCTGGCTTCTTCTTCTTTTCCCTTGGGAATTGTGATTTGGGCATGGTGAAATCGTTTTATCATATCAATGCTCCTTCTAAAGGTTTTAATATATCGCTTCGTTCGGCTTAAGGCATATCGCAACGTAGCCAAGGGCCGTCTGGCCCGACGGTGAATACTTTGTTATATGATGAAGATCCCTTCTTGGAAATTAAATCAAATTAGCCCCCTTATTCTACTTTCGCAGTTATTAAATAATGATAATTGATAACTCTTAGCCCTTTCTCAGTTGCATACTTATAGAAGATTTCTTCTACTCCCTTAAGACATTGACTCCAGACAAAATCTTTTAGTTCTTCGCTCTGACCAAAACACTTTTTGATCAAAACATCTTCAGGTGCAGCAAGATACTCCACTTCCTCTAGTAGACGAATACTCATTTGAGATAAACCCACACTTTGATTTAATTTATGCCGTTCTTCTACTGCATCCAGGTTGTACGGATCATAAGGTAACGGAGAAAACAATCCGGGAAACAGGTCTCTTAATCCCCCATCCGTTCCTCCATGGTATAATCCCAAAATAAATCCGTCTTGCTTTAAAATACGAGATGCCTCTTGGTATAACCATGGACCCTTCTTGGTGTAAACAATATCGAAATAATGATCTGGAAAGGGCAATTCATCATCTGCGTTAACTACTAAATATTTAGTTGACTCATGGTTATTGTTTATATTCGCCCTTTTAATAAAGTTTTCTCTATTATCAATCCCGATTACTTCTTTCACTTTATTTCCCCAGATACCTGTAAAATCTCCATGCCCGCAACCAACATCTAACATTCGAGAGTCTGGAGTTATGAATGAAGATAGATGCTCAGCAAAAATCCTTTCTGCAGTCGGCATTTCAAATGTGGAATTCCATGGGTATCGATATTCACCAACACTACTATTTAATTGCGAATACCATTCCGGAGTATGAGGGGTGATCCAATCCGGATGTTTTGAAGGGTCCGGAAAAATGCACTTGTCATTCATCTCCATAAATACCTCCCCCTTGATTCCTTATAAAACTATCATTTAGGATTAGTTGTAATTAGAGATTTCGATTAAATTTCCATCTGGATCTCTTAGATAAACAGACGTGATCGATCCTAATGCCCCTGTTCTAAATACAGGACCTTCCTCAATCATTACATTGCAATATTCTAAATGGCGTATGACATCGGGTATAGGATCGTCAGTTATAAAACATAAATCAGCAGTGCCTGGCATAGGCGTTTTCGCTTTTGGCTCAAACTCTTTGCCTGCTTCATGTAGATTTATTTTTTGCTGCCCAAAATGCAATGCCTTTCGTCCTTCTCCAAACGTAACTGTTCGCATTCCTAAGACCCGAGAATAAAATTCACAGGTTTGATCAATATTCGAAACAGTCAACACTAAATGATCTAAACGATTGATGTTTATTTTAATCAACCCCTATTTTAAAGTTTTCTTGCTTTGATCACGAAGGTTACCGGAAACATCTTCGCTCTTTTTACCAAATCATCATTTGCATCGTGCAATTGTATGATTTCATTGTCAGTTTCTTCAATCATTTGTTCAATAACAAAACCTGCTTTCGCCAAAGCATTGATGTAGGTTGATAGTTTACGATCAGATAAGGTCAGTTCGCCTTGACAAAAATCTGGAGATACCGAATACCAGGATTCATCGAAATAAGGCTTGTTCATAGCAAATCTATTATTTTCTTGAACAACACATCGGTGTATAGGATGAGACCAGCTGAAAATAAATATGCCGTCTTTTTTTAAATAAGAAGCGACCCGGCAAAAAGTGCCTTCAAGGTCAGTTGTCCAGCCTATGGCGTAAATTGAATAAACAACATCAAAATAATCTGCGGGTATGCCACACTCTTCTTCCATGGGAGAACAGATCAATTTTGCTGACAGGCCGCACGCCGTCATATGCTGCTTTGCCCTTTCAATTTGTTTTTCTGATATATCGATTCCCCATAGTTCAGATGCTTTGCGATCCCCGTGATATTGCAAGGAGTGACCGTTTCCACAACCAATCTCTAATAACTTTTTTCCGGAAACATCGCCAAAAAGTTGGCACTTTTCTTCTGAAACAAAGGCCCCATAATAAGGAAGCACGATGGCTCTTAAAAAGTCATTTCCTTTCGTATCCCAATAGAAGCTGTTTGTTTCATGAACATGATGCTTATTCAATCTATTGTCCTCCTCTTCTTTCGATACCCCTCGGCCAAACCGAAGAGCGAACGCCCCACAGCACGAATATGGTGTTATACGAAATCCCCTTCTTAAACAAAAAACTTGCTGTCATTCGCGAAGCAGCTCTCTTATATTCGTTCTTCAATTAAGGTTGCCACACTTCCCATATGTTACCATCAGGATCTGCGAACGTTATGTTCGGTCCGCTTGTTACTCGTTCACCTAAAATGTTCACTCCGTTTTCCTTGAATCGTTTAGACAGTTCTTGAATTCTGGGAGTAATAAAGCATGCCATTGCATGGGGTTTGCCGTTGTCCAATGACCATGAAAAACGCAATCGACCGCCTTCTTCGTCCGATTGGTGAAGGAACAATGCAGGTACGACTTGCCTTAAACCAGGTGACGGCATGTTTCCATTGCGATCGGGAAGATTCAATACAGCCGTCTTCATTCCAGGCTCAACAAGATCGTTGTTTGCAGGTTGGTACCCTAAATTTATTTGGTACCATTGAATAGACTCGTAAACATCGTTTACTGGCACGTAAATACAAGTGATCCCCGTAATGTCTTCCAGGCTTTCCTCTACATCGTTTCCCTCATTTGCGCTCATATCATTTCCTCCCTCTCATCATTGGTTAATCAATTCAGGCTGCACTTTCAGTTCTATTTCTCGCTTGGGTACGATTTTTCTTAGTGTTATTATATATGTAATAAAGACCAAGTGCTGCGAACACTTGGTCAGTACAATTGGCTTGGATGGTTTATTCCTTTCTAAGTCGTACAGGAAGAAAACCCACCTTCGGCCTCAACCTTTGGGTGGGTTTTTACTTTCTCTAGTTGTTTTATAGATGTATGTTAATAGAGCAAGAATGAAGACCCTGCCCACCTAAGATTCGATTAGTTATATTTTACCTTTATTGGCATTTGCGTACAAGCGTCCTCAATTGGATATGTCCGCCTTAACGTCACTTCTCCGTAATCCACCTGGCGCACCGAGGTCAGCATTTCTTGAAAAGCTAACTTGTTTTTAGTTTTTCATATTCGTTGTACCATTCTATTTTATGAGTTTTTAATAATCCTAAAGCTTCATTCAATGCTGAATCTGTAAATATAGTTAGTTTTTTGAAGTCAATATTCGAATTTCTTATCCAGATTTCAGTCAAAACCTCTCCGGCACTTGCTTGTAGCATTATATCGATCTGATTATTCTTTGCTATATTAAATAGAGCTTCGATAACTTCATTGTTATTAAATTCGGCCAAGACAATAATTGCATCATCTCTTTCATCGAATCGAGCTGATTCATCTTTCACAATTTGAATAAGTTTTTCCCATCTCTCCAAGGAGATCACCCCAAATTACACATAATATTCAGTGCCGATATATCTGTATTTTTAATCAAAACCGGAAGTTCGGATAGCGTTACCGTACTTCTTGTGAACCAAGGCCGAACGGCCGGCAGCGTCCGATGCTCCCGACTTCTTCGAACAGTTACCAATAATATCTTGTGTTGTTTTACGATTACTTAAATAGTGTGCTAATTATAATTTCTGCACACTCTTCTGGTGTATTTAAACTGGTATCGACTGAGCAACTATATTGAATGTTCTCCGCCATTAATTCACTTTGCCAATCTGACTGATCCTCTGATCTATCCCCACGCTCAATATTGCGCTTGCGACATATATCTAAAGGACAATACACCTCAACAATTTCTAATGGATACCCCATAAAAATGCCTTTAACCTTGTCATAGTGTGGAACTAACTCGGGTCTTTCAACTAAAATCCCATCGATTAGAATGTTCTTGCCACTATCTGAAAATAATCTTGCTGTATGGTACATCATAATAATGACTTCGCTAAGATACTTCCAATAATCTTCATGCAGATGTTTATCCCCTATCATTTGTTCAAAAAGGTCATTTGCAACTACATAAAAAAATGGATCCGTGTACGATTGAATTGCATCAACGATAGAAGTTTTTCCAGAGCTTGTTACTCCATTCAAAAAGATAATTTTCCCTTTATCCATCTGTCTCCTCTTCCTGTGAGTGGTTATAGATAAGAATTACACTCATCATAATATCTTAGGGGTTTCGGATAACTTTCCTTGAAAACTATCCTATTATTATCTTTCAGTTCTTTCATACCAAGTTCTGTAACCCTCAATGTTTGTTTCTGAGTGATCACTAGCGTCCGATGTCTTGAAGTACCTAGCGTAATACGCATGTTCAATTGTTTTTTTATCTTTATCCGTATTAATATCCAGATATATATTTGATATTTCCAATCCCCATTTGACACTCCGAGCAATATCATTGATGTTATCCATTGTTGCAAATTTCTCAATTTCTTTAAGAATCGATTCCAGTTCTTCTTTACTCGATTCTTTGCTCATATCTATTCTGCAAAAAAGGTTGGGACGAGTGAATGTAAATTGGACTTTTTCGATCGACGGAGAAAGATCCTTCAAATCTTTTGTTAATTCTTTGGTTGAATCGGTATCTACACTGTGAGTTGTACTGCACCCTGCTGAAAATAGAAGGAAACATATTAATATAGCGATCCATTTATTCATTCTGCACTCCAATTAGTGAGTATTTGTAAATAGATTTATATTATTTCTTGTTTCACTGCGGTTAAATGCAGGGTTGTCCGGCCAATCAGCTTCTCGAAATGCGACAGGCGGACAAAGGGACGACGAATTGAATGGGTTGTTACGCGAAGAACGGTTTCTTGATCAACTTTCAATAGTCTCTTCAGCTGGATGAATATATGGCGGGTTCCAAAGGTCTTACATTAATCTATTTTCAAAATAGCTCGCTCTTATCTACATTCCTACATCTGATCTTATATGCCTTTCCTATGTAACCACCTAATTTTCAATTCTTCTATTCGTCTACAAGCTTTTCAAAGATGATTTCATAATCCGTGGGCTTGCCTTGACCGTTATAGTTGGTTGGTAGAACTTGAACTAATCTCCACCCATTCTTGGCATATTCAGCTATTGTTTCATGGTGTGTAGCCTCTCTAAAAAATCCACCAAGATCAGTCTCTACAAAAATATATTTGTACATTTACTTCATACCTCCCAATTGATTTATTTTTCTTTCGGCAAGCAATAATTTCATCTAACGTTCCTCTATTACGACGTCCCACCGACTTAACCGCAGCGTGGCTGTTATATGTTGTCGGGGCATTCTTGAATAATCTCAAAAATAGACCATTCCATATTCTCTTCATTTATTCAGGTACTTCAATGTATTCTGATACTCTTGTTTTCAATATTTCAATTAGTTCTTCATCCATATATCTATACTCATCTTCTATATCAAGTCTTATTACTCGCTTTCCGTTTAGATCTAAGCTGAATTTTTCTTTCAGTCTTCTTTCATGTTTTTTCTCCATTACAAATATTAAATCAGCCCATCCAATATGGCCGGCAGTAACTTTGATTCTCGCGTTCTCTTCTGTACCGGCAGATTTTACATCATACATGTTGTACTGTTCAAATATCTTCTCTGCTGTAAGACTTCTCCATCTATTTCTACTACAGATAAATAACAACTTTATATTGATCACCTTCAGAAATTATTTCATATCTCCCTCAAAATAAAAAAGCAATAATTGGCTTGGATGGCTTATTCCCACTCTAAGTCGTACAGGAACAAAACCCACCTCTGGCCTCAACCTTTGGGTGGGTTTTACTTTCTCTTGTTGTGTTAATGCATCTTTCACTTTCATGGCTCCACCTCCTTACGAAGGGAGACCATGTCCGCCTAAGATTGAATTGTAGCTATAATATATTATATTTTACCTTTTATCATATTTACGCTCAAGGTTCTTATAGAATGCGTGAGATCTCATTTTTGCTCATCTCGGTGCACCTTATGGATAAGAAAAACGTCTATCGACGTACCTTCAAAGAAGACAGACCACGTTTAGCGGAAGCTTTTCTTGTAGATCAGGAAGGTGAAGCTCCGAAACTTATACTTTCTGATCTCTTAACAAAAAAAGAGCCTCACACAAGTCGTATGAACTCGCGTGAAGCCTCTCATCTACTTCATGTTTCCTACTACTTTCACTCTCAGTCTCGTCGCATTTCCCGGATGATAAGCCAGCGGGGTTTCTTCCACTTCCACAAGCTCCACCGTAGCCGGATCAGCGCCAGCCAGCACCGCCTGCTTCACGGCTTTTTCTTGCGCATCTCTTAATGAATCCTCACGGGGCTCTGTAGAATAGATATAAATTTGTTCATATTGTCCGCTGATTTGAGCTATACACGCGCCAATGGCGTTGGCTACGCCCCCGTTCTCAGGCTTAATCATATGGGATACCCCGCGAATGGTGTCCGGGATAACGACACTGCCGCCGCCTACCAAAACAAGCTCAACGTCTCCCGAGGAGGTCTTCATTTTATCAATGGCCTGCTCAATGATGGCTGCAATTTCAGACTGCACCTTTTTAGCGAAATCTTCATCCAGATGCGCTACCAAGCTCTTATCCCCGACATCCGCGAGACCCAGCCGAACGGCAATGTCTGTTGTCGTCAGCGTATGCCCGCCAAAGACCAGCGCTTCCTGTCCAATCTTGTATCCTACGCTGTCAGGGCCAACTGTAATTTTGCCGTTCTCCGAACGCACAATGCTTCCGCCGCCCAACCCGACGGAGATAATATCCGGCATGCGGAAATTCGTGCGGATATCGCCAACCTCGACCGCAACCGAAGATTCTCTCGGGAAGCCGTCCTGCAACACCCCGATGTCCGATGTCGTCCCTCCCACGTCGAGAACCATCGTATCTTTGATCTTCGCCAAATAAGAGGCACCACGTATGCTGTTCGTCGGCCCGCATGCAATGGTTAGGATCGGAAATTGCTTAGCGTAATCGATTGACATCAGGGTACCGTCATTCTGGCATAAAAACACCGCTGCGTCCGTGATGCCCTCTTCTTCTAACGCCTGCACAAATCCTTGGGTCGTCGTTTCAATCACCTTGCATAAGGCTGCGTTCAGTATGGTCGCATTTTCCCGTTCAATTAAGCCGACAGAACCAATCAATGAAGAACAGGAAACAGGGAATTCAGGTCCGTATACTTGATGGATGAGATCGCGAATCTGGAGCTCCTGATCATTTTTAATGGACGAAAACACACCAATGACTGCGATGGACTCGACACTGCTCCCCCATTCTTCTAAAAGAGCTGTAATTTCAGCTTTATCAACTTCTCCAAGCACTTGGCCGTCATATTCATATCCGCCATGAACGAGAGCATATTTACCCGACAGCTTCTGAACCATATCCTCAGGCCAAGACGTGTACGGAGCAACGGAGGCCGTTGCCGGATAACCCAGACGAATGACTCCGACTTGGGCCAGCTTTTTACGCTCAACAATGGCATTAGTACACTGCGTCGTGCCTAACATGGCATGCGTGATTTGGGTTTTATCAATATTCGATTCCTTCAGCAAATTCCGGAGCGAAGTTTCAATCCCTGTTTTAATATCTAGACTTGTTGGGGATTTAACCGCATGAATCAAATGATGATTCTCATCCAATATGATGGCATCTGTGTTGGTGCCGCCTACATCGATCCCGATTCTATACATTCTCAGCCACCGCCTTTTTCACCAGTTCCTCAATAGCAACATAATCGTAATCATATCCGAAGTATCTTGGTCCTACCGTCTGGACTCCCTTTTCCGTTCTCCACTTTTCATGAGCAGGCAGTCCAACCACCCGTACGCGTTTACCGTATTTCAGGCTCTCCGTAGTTACAGGCGACAAGGTTTCGTAATCAACCAGACAGATCAAATCGGGGGTCATCGCTACCACTTGACCGTTCTTTTCAGCAATCAGGTTTTCATTTTGAAAATGAACCTTCATCTCGCCGCCTTTAAACGCCTCGATTCCTTCAAGATGCATTTGGCCGAGGTTAAATCCTCCCTTGGTTTCCCGGATGACATCCACAATTTTGCCTTGGAAAAGTTCATAGCCGGACACCAGTTTCAGCAGTTCTTGAAGCTTATCGCCCGCGTCCCGATTCTTCGATGTAATGATGGCTCCGATCTGTTCGGACAGGGTCACGATATGATGAACGCCGCTCTGCTTGATTTGCGCACCCGTTGCCGGGTACAGGCTGACTAAAGCACTGGCACCCATTTCAACCGTAGCCACTCTCGCCAGCCGTTCCGTCCATTTGTTATCAATGGTCTCAAAGATGCCGATGTTCCCTTTTTCATCCGTAATCGCCATCGGTGTCGCCGGTATGCCGTCCAGGTTAAACGTGACCATTTGCAGCTCCGGGAATGCCCGTCCCATACCGTCACAGTCGATCAGAGGCAATCCCAGCTGCGCTGCAACGACGATGGGAATCATAGAATTGACGCCCCCCGCTTCCATCGGAAACGTGCCGGCGATCTGTTCTTTTCCCAAGTAATTCGCTAATTTTTGAAAAACCTTCACAAACTCGTCCCCTTTAGGGAATTTCTCCACGAGTACGGAAGGCGCCCCCATCATCGCGGCCGGGATAAAAAAGTCCTCATCCTGAATCTCATCGACGGAGAACAGTTTTACAGGTCCAAACTTCTCAATGGCCGAGAGAGCCATCAATTTGCCGATGTAAGAGTCCCCCCCTCCCCCGGTTCCTAAGAATGCTGCGCCGACAGCGATGTTTTCAACAGCTGCTTGATCTAAATATCTCATTTACGTTTCCTCCAATATGACTGTTTTCCGAGCCGATAAACGATAGCCTGCATAATAGATGACAAAAGAAATGACAATCCCGATCAACGGCTGATTCGGTAACTGCGGCAGGCTTGGGAACAGGGATAACACAACAGGGGCACAAGCGATGACCGCGCCCACAAGCCAGGAAATAACGCCCAGTATATTCACGCCTTCGACCTCATGCCAGCGGCTCTTATCCCCTTTGCCAAGCACCCAGTATGATGCGATCATCACGCCTGCCACCGGCGGAATCATGGCCGACAGGATGGACATAATCGGCGTAAAATAGTTGAGTATGCCAACGACAGCCAGTACCGTCCCAATCGTTCCGGCGATGCCGACGGCCCATTTTTCTTTTTCCTTCGATACGTTGAACACGTTTATTAAGGCAAAACCGCCTGAAATGGCATTCACGAGGTTCGTCTTCCATGTAGCGAGGATCAAAACCACACCGCCAATAAACGGAGTCGTGATGCTCAAAAAGGTTGCTGTAATATCGCTGGCCTGGTAAGCAATCGTCAGGACGGCTCCTGCACCGATCATCAGCAAGCCTGCTGGGATAATTCCGAATAGGGCGGCTTTCAGGACATCGGACCGTTTTCTCGAAAATTGGGAGTAATCTCCCGCGACAACCGCTCCCAAGGCAAACGAACCCAGGGTTACCGCCAGTCCGTCCGTAAAGCTCATAGCTCCATGTGGCTTAAAATTCTGAATAATCTGAAGGGAGTCACCGGTCAATGCTTTGATAAGACCAAATACGCTGATCCCAATCAATAAAGGAACGGCAATATAGCTGATGACGCGCAGCACTTTAACGCCATAGATCGCCGAGACCACCATCACAAGACCGCAGATAAGAGAAGCCAGCGGAACCGGGACACTCATTCCACCTACGGCTAACAAATTGGCCAAGGCCGCACCGCACACATTCGCCTGAATTCCGAACCATCCGAGGCACGCAATGGCGAGGATGATCGAAAGAATCGTCCGGGATCCTTGTTTGCCGAACACCTGACCCGCAACCTGAACCGTCGGTCTTCCCAGCTCCGTGCTTTGAATCCCCTGCAAAATCATGAGCAATACAATGATGGAGTAACCCACCAACGTGACGAGCAGCGCTTTCGACAATCCCATGCCTGCCACCAGCGTGTTTCCCACCAATAAACTGGGGATGCTGATGACCGCGCCGGCCCAGATGATCCCGAGACTGAACCAGGATTGATGCTCTTTAACGGCTTTCATATGATCTCCCCTCCTCAACCTTGTTCGTTCGAATTGTTTTTTCTTATTGTAAAAGATGAAGCCGGGCAGCGTCTTTTTCAGAAAACAAAAAAAAATCCGATGTTTTTGTCTGATTGGACAAAACATCGGAACTTTTTAGTTATGGATGAGACGGTAGACCATGCAGGCGGTATAAACATCGTACGATTCCGAATTGATGGTCACATCATATCCGATGAGCTCGCAAATTTTTTTGATGCGATATTTCACCGTATTTTTGTGGACGAACAACAGCTTGCTGCAGTCATCCATATTCCCCTTCGCATCCAGAAGAAAAGTCATCAGGGTTTTCAGTGCGTCAGGGTCGTCCAATATCGGCTCTAGGACAGACAAGCATTCTTCAGTGATCTCTTCCCCTTGTTTGCTGAGGTCGATCGCCCGTTTCATGGAACGGACTTCAGCCGCGGTGTATAATTTGCGGTGATGGTAGATGCGGTGTACCTCTTTAGAGGCTTCGTTGACGAGCTGGTACATTCGGCGTACGTCCTGTGTGTTCCGCATCCTCGGAGAATATACGATGCTCGATATTTCAGCGATGAGACTCGTGGTTTCGATATATTCCGCTGCAATTTCAAACTCATTGTATTTATAGGAGCAATTCCCTAGCAAAACGACAATGCCGTGATCGATCGTTTGAATGACCGCGGTTTTATAATATTGCGAGAGATACGCTTTTAAGTCTTCCCTTATCCTTCGTTCCTCCGACAAATCCTGAATGTACACGAGCCACATCATTTGGATGGCGGAAACGTCGATATACAGCAAACTGGCCAATCTGCGCATTTTTTCGCTTTCATCATTCACGATGGCTTTAACCAAAGCGTATTCGCTGACCTCGTTATGCTTATCTCCCCACAAATTGATGGCCACCTGCACCACCTCGCTGATTTGATCCATCGTCTTCGGCGGCAGCTTCGAATTTTCTTTAATGATAAACAGGTACAGGGACTCGCCGTTTTTTTGCTGAACACGTTTGTATTCAACAAAGCAGGACGAATCCAGCTCTCCTTCTCCCGTTCTGCCGTTCAAAATGGAAGGCGCCATGGACTGGATCAGATCCGCAACAGGGAGCGATGAATTGCGCGGCCACATGACACGATTGATGATATCCAGGTTGCTGTTTGTCAGAACGATGTTCGCTTTCATCCGGTCCGACAGCAGTTTAAGGGTAATTTCCACGCTCCGCAAATGTTCCGGCAGCAGCGATACCTTTTCCAGTGATTCATTCACGAAATGCTCATTCACATTCTGATTGCTGACGATCGCCTCCATGACTTCATAAATGACTTCATTATATCGAAGAGAGTAATCGTTTCTCGGCATGCAAATGATAATAAAATTCAAAGATTCAGCCAGCTCGAGCACTTCATCGGCGATATCTGGCATTACAATGCCAACATAGTACAGAATCAGCCCCACTTCACCCAGGTCATGCAGGTACTGAATGGTTTTGCACTGCTGCTCCACGCTGTCCTTTATGGAATAAAAAGAGCTGATGACCAGCTCTTCGGCATACCACTCTTCTTGAACGGTCTGAATAATTTGCGAAAAGAAATTAACATCCGCCACCTCTAAAACAGATAAAGAGGATACGGTCTGATGAAGCCTGCTTGTTCCAGTGACCACCTGAGCTCCTCTAAATGAAGGCAGCTGCAGTACATCTTTAACGGTTACCCCAATTCAACCACCACTTTTTTGTCGATTCAAGCTGCTCCTATTCTTCAATCTGTGCAATAGCTTGATCATATACTTCTCTACATCTTTTATAGATAATATTAGTATAACCCTCGTTAAGATAAGCAACCAAGTAAGTTCCTTTGCCAACTATGAAATTTTTTGCATATTCGGCTTGGTCCACTAAGATGCTGCGTCTAAAATCGGCTCGTACAAATATCATCCCCTGTTGAGGACTTCTTACTGTACAATTAATTTATAAGTCTACCAGGGGTGTTCCTGCATGAAGTGGAGTAATGTTCGTAATATCTACCCTAATCGGTGGGTACTAGTTGAAGCTCTTGCCACTCATTCTAACAATCACCAAAGAACTATTGAAGAAATGTCGATTGTTTCTGAATATGATGACCCTAAGGATGCATGGGCTTCATATAAAAAACTTCATTTGTCAGAGCCTACTAGGGAACTCTATATATTCTACACCGGAAATGAGTATATTGAAGTCATTGAGCAGTCCTTTACCGGAATCAAAGGTCTACGATGAAAATCCATCTTGTAAATGGTCTGCCTATTGTTTCTCTCCCTCTATCTAATATGGGTTGAAAATCGATTTTGAGAAATTAGTTATTTCATAAAGGTTGAACGAACTTGCGTATAACGTTGTTGTATCTACGGACCCGAGTACCTTAAGGCAGCATCAGTTGCCGGCCGCAATGCGTTTAGGTCCGCAGGGTTGTCAGCTGCTGAGTCTGCATCTGACTCCTCTGAAATATTACCTAACCTACACTTATCAATTGTTTTTTGAGCAGCATGATCTGACCAATATGATATGCATTATGAATACATAAATTTGATACTACTCCCCACCAAGGAGCATTGAAATATGAGGGGATTTCTTTTATAAGTTTAAGATCTTCGCTTTCCTCAAGTGCCCTATTCCAACTTTCAAAGACTGTTTCAAGTCTCTGTAAGGTCTTCTTCCACTCAAAATCATTTATTGTATGTGGATTCACATAAAAAGTATCATCATTGTTTATTGAACTCTCTAATTCAAATTGTTCAACGTTATATCTCTCAAGCCACTTCTCATTCCAAAATATGAGATGATTCACGATCGACCAAATGGATTGTTTACTTTCATTCTCCCATGCAGCTTGTGTAGCATTTAAATCTTTTAAGATTTCATGGAGTGGAATGAACCAACTCTTATCGTGATAACAGGCTTTTAACTGGTCTATGAGAATAGATCTATAACTCATCCTTCTACCTCACTTTTCTATTAATCTTTCTTTTATTTCGGGTAACGTTTGGGTATTCACGAAACGACCCAACCTTAGATAGCTCTTATCCTAGGATGGGTCATTTGTTGTCTGAGATACCTCTATGATCATTCATCTGACAACCGAGGGCGATAGCCCGAAGAGTAAATACATTGTTATGCGCCTTTACTGTCTTCGAAGCATCACCTAAAAACCATTGTTCAAGATTCCAACTCTATTTTTTACTTTGGTATATAAACTCAACTTCACGATCTAGCAAATATCGATATTCAAATAATTGCATTGTTCTTTCCCTAATTCTCTCTCGCTCATCCTTGGCCAGGCTTACCGATCCTCGTGATCCAAGGTAACCATTATTAATAAATGTCTTCTCTACAAATGTTGTTTCCTTTAAGTGATACTGTAACCATTCTTTCTGCGATTCAATGAGTGCTTCTCTTGGTTCTCTATCCAACTTAGAAAGAAGCTTTTTATATATTTGATTCAACTCTTTATCCCAAATCTCTGTATATTTGCCTTCCAACGCCCCCCATCCCAATGTTGTATTAATCTCTTTGGAATTTATTAATTCATTTAATTCGACTTCATAATCATGATCTATAGGATTTCGAAGCATTTCATCATAAAATTCTCCTTTCAAATCATAGTTCCCAATGCTCATGGAAAACACTTCATGGTTAGAAGGATCTGATCGATCTTCAGTTATTCCTTCCGATTCTGCTCCATTACCTGTACTCGCTACATCAGGAGGCAGTTCAGAGTTACTTATTGATCTAGTTTCGCTGTTCAAGGTAGCTGATTGACTAGTATTTTGACAAGATGAAAACACTATCGTAATAAAAAATAATAAGAGTATCTTACCTTTCATAAATGATCTCCTTAAATATTATCTTTAATATTTACCGGTAATGGTGCATAACTCCCAATCTACGAATATCGCATACTCTTTCCTTTCCCACCGGGTATGCGATATTCGTATTACATTTGTATCTCCCATGGTATGCGAAATTACCAAATTATTCAATTCAATAATCGATCCAGCTGACTCAGTTTACGGCGGACGTCTTTGATACTGACACGGGTATAGATTCCGGTGGTTTTAGAGCTTTCATACCCTAATAATTTTTGAATGTACCGGAGATCAGTACCTGATTCAAGAAGATGTGTGGTGAAAGAATGCTTCGGTGTATGTACCGTGGCGGGCTTATCATTTCCCTCGCCTCTTTGACTTTTTTGTTAGTCGACTCGCCCCCTATGTCCCTTATCCCCATTAAAAAAGACAGCCTCTCAGGGCTGCCTTCAATTCTTCTCATACGTTCCACATTCTTCATCCGCTTCATCCGAGTTTTTCAAGCTTTCCAGCTTTCAAACCCATTAATAATCTACTCCCGCTCAATCGTCACCAACTGCTCGCTCTTGTCCCAGTTCACCTTCGTGCCGAAAGCGTCGGCCACAAAACGCAGCGGCACGTACAGCGTGCTGTCGCGGTTGATCACCGGCTGGGTCAAGGTAACGGCTTTGCCGTCGATCGTCGCTTGCTTGGAGCCTTCCTTGATGACGATCTGAGTGCCTTTCAGGTCATCCACCATCGTCAGCTGCTTCGTGGCCCCGTTCCATTTTAACTGAGCATCCAGTTGACCGGCCACATACTTGATCGGCACCATCGTCGTGTTGTTCACGATAATGGCTTCCGGGTAGTACCAGTAGTCTTCGTCGTCTTCAGCATTTTGGCGCGTTGTCAGCGAAATCTGCTTTTGCGTAATCTTCGCGTCTTCCGTCAAGAGACGGTACAGGTCGGATTTCGCATCGAGATGACGGATCACTTCGCCTGGCGTCACGCCGATCAAGCTTGGTTCCCACACGCCTTTGGACGTGTCGACCTTGTTCACGGTCACCGGCTGGTTGACGTTCCACGTCTCCGACTGCGAGTGAACTTTCACCTGCTTCACAGGCACGCCTTCACCCTGCGGAATTTGGATCGTCAGGTCCATGTTCTGCTTGCGGATCTGCAGCTTGCTGTCCAGGAAGAAGTCCAGGGATAGCACGGTATCCTTGCCAAGCAGTACGGACAGATCCGGGTCAGCTGTCAATTCCTTGACGGTGTCGTCGTACTTCGGCATGAACTCGTTCAGCGCCTTCAGCGCTTCATCGGTAAAATAAGTCACCGCCGCGTCTTTATCCTTCAGCACGCTTTCCGGCGTGCCGAACGCTGCAGCCATATCGCCCATGTCCTCACCGGACTGGCTAAACGTAGATTCAAAGATCGGATAGTAGACGTCGTAGACGGCCGCGATCATTTGTTTCAATCCTTCTTTGTCCTGGGATACGCTGGTCAGGAAGCCTTTAACCAAGCCTGCCAGCTCATCCCCGCGAATGTCGATGTGCAGCTTCTGCAGCGACAGCGATTCACCGTTCACTTTGTCAGTCACGGAGGACAGTGCGATCGAGGACGGGTTCGGAGCGTGCTTGATCAGGAAGCCGCCGACATCCTTCACCATTTTCAACGCGCTTTCGTTGGACATTTGAAGCCCAGTCATCGTGAGCCCTTCCATGCCTTCCATACCGTTCAGCGGAATCACGACAGGTTGGGTCATGCCTTCAAGAGACAAGGCCAGGTTGTCCTTATCTACGGACAAGTGGAAAGGAATCTGTTTGCCGTTAACCTTCACGGCGCCTTCAATCGATCCGGTGTTTGGATCCTGCGTACGAGCCGAGTCAATCGTGAGCGAAATCGAGTTGATCAGGTCGATCATCTGCTTATCTTCTGCCGTCAGGCCGCTATCCGCAGGCACCAGTTCAAGCGACAGCGAGGACTTCGCTTCGGACGATTTGACATCCAGCGTACTGAGCACCGCTTTGTTGACGTCCAGGCCGCCAACGGCCTGACAGCCTGCCAGCACAATCAGCATGATGGCCAGTCCAAGCGCCAATCCCCATTTGAAACGCTTCTTCATCAGTTTACCTCCCCATTATGTATGTATGGAAAAAATTCCATTTTATATAGTATGCCAGCAGGTAACACCGGATGTAAAGAACATTTCAAACCGTATATATTTAACGCGGCATTTACGATATAATGAACATCATAAACGAGGTGAAGAAGCATGCAATCAAGTCCTTTGTGCCCCAAATTGGAAAAAGGGATGGAAATTATCAACCGGCGCTGGACCAGCCTGATCATCCATCAGCTGCTGAGCGGCCCGAAGCGTTTTTGCACCATTGAATCCTCCCTGCCGATCAGCGGCCGGTTATTGTCGGAGCGGCTTAAGGATTTAGAGCAGGACGGTGTCGTCCGGAGAGAGGTTTTTCCAGAAACGCCGGTGCGAATCGAATATTCCCTGACCGAGAAGGGCATGGCACTCGAACCGGTCATCCGGGGAATCGAGCTCTGGTCCGAGCAATGGGTCACGATTGATAATGCGGACTCCACGCCCGCCGAAGCTGCCATGTGCTGCGAAGCGAAGCCTGCCTGCGACGAGGACCTTTAATACGTACGGATTGGACCAACGCCCTCATCATCACTCACAACAAAAGGCGCCTGCTGCATGCAGAGCGCCTTTTCGATATTCCTGCCTTTATTATGGATAATGAGCCGTCATTACCTCCGGGCTTACTATACTTTGCGGCCGACGATGACCAAATCCCGTTCCACGCCATCCAGCTCGGCCACGCCCGGCAGCACGCCCCAATCCTCAAAGCCATAGCGGCGCAGCAGCTTCAGACTCGGTTCGTTATGCCCGAACACAAAGCCCACCAGCCGGTTCAGTCCGAAGCGTGGAGCTTCGGCCAGCGCCTTTTCCAGCAAAATCCGGCCGACGCCCGCCCCGCGGCACTCTTCCGCCACATAAATGCTGATCTCCGCCGTCGCGTTATAGGCTGCCCGCCCATAGAAAGACTGGAAGCTGAGCCAGGCAACAACCTTCCCTTCGGAACGCATGACCCACAGCGGACGGTGATGGCTGTTATGCTCATGGAACCAGGCCAGCCGGCTCTCTACCGTCACGGGCTCCAGATCCGCGGTCACCATTCTTCCCGCCACCGTCGTGTTGTAAATATCGACCACCGCCTGCAAATCCTCCAGCGCGGCGTCTTCAATGATGTAATGTTGTTGCGTCGTCATCTGCCCTGTTCAGCCTCCTACCGCTTGTCTACGAATCGTTATTTTCTATTGTAAAAGAATCCGGGAATCTGTGCTATAGGAAGCTTTTGACGCTTCACTCACCTGTCCAGTCCCACCATCTGCTCGCTCCAAGCCCACAAGCGTTTTGCACTCTCCCGGTCGGCTGCTTTGGACTTCAGTGCCTGCTGCTTTTTCCGGTAAAAATATTTCCCGCTCACGCCCGCAACCTCCGGCGAAGCTGCCAAGTAAATGGCGGTATCCGCCCCCTGCTCCGGCGTCAAAAACATGGGCTTCAGCATGGCCAGCACCCGCTTGCCAAAGCCCGTATCGCGGTTTACCCCGATCTGCGTTGCGACAGCGCCGGGATGGACGCAGTTCACGGTGACCTGGGTGTCTTTCAGCCGCTCAGCCAGCTCCACCGTGAACAAAATGTTCGCGAGCTTCGACTGGGCGTACGCCTTGATCGGATTAAAGCTGCGAGACAAAAACGGATCGTCAAAATGGATGCTGCCGGCCTTATATGCTCCGGATGCAACGACCACGATTCTTCCCTGCTCCGCCGCGGTCAGCCGGTCCAGCAGCAAGTTGGTCAGCAGAAAATGGCCCAGGTGGTTCACGCCAATGTCCATTTCGAAGCCGTCGCGGGTTAGCTGTCTTTTCAGCATAACTACTCCCGCGTTGTTGACCAGCACATCCAGCACCGGATAACGCGCCTTAAACTCTTCTGCAAAGCGGCGGATGCTCGCCAGATCGCCCAAATCGCACAGCATCAGCTCAATCGCCTCCGAGCCGCTCCGGCGGATAGCCTCCTGCAGCGCAGCTTGACCGCGCGACTCGCTCCGGCACACCATTATGACCCGTGCCCCTTGCTTCGCCAGCTCGACCGTCGTCGCCAGTCCCATGCCGGAGTTGGCGCCGGTCACGACTACCGTTTTTTGCTCCATGCTCACCCTGATCCCTCCCTTTATGCGTACTGCTTTTTCTAAAATACTAGCACACAGGCATGGGAAAGCGTAGATGGTCCTGCTGAATTCCTCCCCTCTTCTTTCCGCATAGGCAGCGCCCTTATATACGGCTTTTCCGCAGGCTCATACTAGAGTGGCATCCTGCAGGACCGGGCCATAACGGACAGCATTTTGCAGCACCAAGACCCGAGGCACTTTCAAGAACTGCTTTTTCTTTTTGCAGATGAGAGGTTTATAATAGAAGCAATCCATGCTTTCACATTAAAAAACATAGGAGGTGTACCGGATTTATCCGGGAAATGATGCAAATCGGACATCAGATCGTATCCATTGAGCTGTTTGCCCAGCCGACGGCCGAGCAGCCTGCTTACCAGCCGGTCCTGCTGTGGGATGAAACCGGAGCCACGCTCGTCGACACCGGCAATGTCGGCCAGTTCGACCAGGTCCAGAAAGCAGTCTCCGAAGCCGGTCTCACCCTGAACGATATCAAGCGCGTCATCCTCACGCACCAGGACATTGACCACATCGGCAACGTATCCCGCCTGCTTGAAGCCAATCCCGGCATCGAGATCTGGGCCCATGAAGACGATATTCCCGTCATCACCGGACAAGAGCCATTGATCAAGGTCACGCCGGAGCGCCTCGCCCAAATGCCCGAAGCGGCCCGGGAGGCGATTCAAAACGTTCTCGACGAGCGTTCCTCCATTTCCATCAGCCGGGTGCTGCATGACGGGGATCATCTGGAGCTGCACGGCGGCATTCAAGTAATCCATACACCAGGGCATACACCGGGACATATTTGTCTGTACCTTCCCAAAGAAAAGCTGCTGCTCGCAGCCGATGAGTTGACCATTCGCGAGGGCGAACTGCAGGGACCGGTACCCGGTTTCACGCCGAATATGGCGCAGGCCATCGAAAGCATGGGCAAGCTGGCCGATCTGCCGCTGGATGGAGTGTTCTGCTACCACGGCGGCTTGTACGACAAGTCTCCGAACGAACGCATCCGGGAGATCATTCAAAGTCACCGGTAACCCATACGTCTATCAGCGTTATTGCGTTAAAGATGACCGCGTTTAACGGAAGTTTTCGGACCGCGTAACCATATGATTGAAGTGACACGGGGAGCTTGGATCGGGCAGTTCGATCAACGAGCAATCGAGCCATCGGGCAATCGGACAACAACATTGACGGACACTGCCTGCCCACCAGCCCCCTCTACATAAGAAAGGATGAATAACCATGAGCAACCGAATCACCGCCTTGGAAAAGGCCATGAACGAACACGGCCTCGACAGCCTGCTCGTTACCGACCCTAAGCATGTTTATTACCTGACCGGTTTTGCTAGCAACCCGCATGAACGGTTTCTCGGCCTGCTGCTGACCCGCGGCGAACAGCCGCTCCTGATCGTGCCCGCCCTCGATGCCGAGGCCGCCCAAGCCGCATCTTCGGTAAAAAACATCATCACGCATGCCGACACAGACAATCCGTACGACCTGCTTCGGGAGCAGTTCAAGAACACGATCGGCACGCTCGGCATCGAAAAGGAACAAATCAGCGTGGCGCGCTACGAACAGCTGCAGCAGTCGGTTGGCGCCGGGCAGTACGAAGATATCGGCCCGCTGCTGCGCGCGATGCGCGTCAGCAAGTCGCCGGAAGAAATTCAACGCATGAAGCATGCGATTGACCTGATTGAAGAAGTGCTGCGGCAGGGCCTCTCCCGCGTGAAGCCGGGTGTGACCGAGATCGAAATCGTCGCCGAGCTCGAATATTTAATGAAGAAACTCGGTGCGGACGGTCCTTCGTTCGACACGATGGTTCTGACCGGACCGAAGACGGCGCTCCCACACGGCACGCCAGGTCAGACTAAGATCCAGTCCGGCGACCTGCTCATGTTTGACATGGGGGTCTATGCCAACGGCTACGCTTCCGACATCACCCGGACGTTTGCGGTCGGCGACATTTCGCCGGAGCTGACGAAGATTTACAACACCGTGCTGGAAGCCAACCTGCAGGGCATTCAGGCGATCAAGCCGGGCGTGACGCTGGCTTCCATCGACCAGGCCGCCCGCAAAGTAACGGAGGACGCAGGCTACGGCCAGTACTTCATGCACCGTCTCGGGCACGGCCTCGGCATGGATGTCCACGAGTATCCGTCTGTGCACGGCGGCAATACCGACTTGGCGCAGCCGGGAATGGTTTTCACCGTGGAGCCGGGCATCTACGTGCCGGGACTGGGCGGCGTGCGGATCGAAGACGATATCGTCGTCACCGACAACGGCGTTGAAGTCCTGACCTCGTATCCGAAAGAATTAACGGTTATCGGCGGTTAATGCCTTATGAAACAGGAAAACCGGAAGATCCCATCGACAGATGGATCTTCCGGTTTTTTTGTGCTGCAACCATTCAGCTTATCTAATGAACAGCGGCAATCATTACAGTGGCCGTCTGCTCTGCTTAATCCTCGTCCTTGAATTTGAAATCGCGGGCGATATATAGAAACGGCGTTCCCACCGCGGTCAGCACGAACTTGATCAGATACGTCGTCAAGAAAATTTCAATCCAGACCGACAGCTCGTAACGTCCGGCAAAAGCAATCGTGCAGAAAATAAGTGTGTCCACCAGCGAGCTGATCATCGTGCTGCCGTTGTTGCGGATCCAGAATTGGTTCCGCGCGCCGAACAGCTTGCGCAGCCAGGCATACAGGCGCACGTCCAGGAACTGGCTGACGAAGTAAGCCGTCAAGCTTCCCAGCGCCAGGCGCGGCATCAGACCGAAGATGTTCTGCAGCGATTCCTGCGCGAGGTCGCTCTCGTCCGGCGTAAAGAACAGCGCCATCTGCATCAGCAGCGTCGTCATCAGCAGCGTGAAAAAGCCGAACCACACCGCCTTCTGCGCTTCCTTCCGGCCGTATTTTTCGTTCAGCAGGTCACTGGTCATATACAAACTGACATACATCGTGTTGCCCAGCGTCAAGACGATGCCGAAAATATCGATCGTCTTCGTCACCTGAATGTTCGCGATCACCGTCGCGACCCCGATCCAGGCGTACAGCCCCTTTTTGCCGAATAAACGGTAGCACAGCAGATACAGCGAAAAATTAACAAGTACGAACAAAATACCCCACAACAAATTGTACACTCGTGTTCCTCCTAGTTTTGATTACGCGGGATGGTTACGAACCGCGGTTTTGGGGTCTTTGTCTATTCTTTCAAACCCAAAACATGTACTACTGTATCACACGGAAACGGAAGTTTCCATGTTTTTTTCTGGGACTGGAAATGTCTTGGGCAGGCTCCGGAACCACCGGGAGACACTGCTGCAAACAAACACTGCCCACGTTCCGGCGTTCGCGGCCGGCGTGGGCAGTGTTTTCAATATTTCATATAAAATGGATCACACTCGTTCATCAACCTGAACAAGGCACAAGGCACGTCTTTACTTCACGTCCGAATTGGTAAAATACAGCGTTTGCGGTCCGGCCGCTCCACCGGTCAGGCTCAGCTCGGCCGCGATCGTTTTACCCTTTTTGTTCACCGTAAATTCGGTAAACTTCCATGCGTTCTGATAGTTTACGAACGGCGACTGCAGCAGATCCCTGCCCCAGCCGATCACGTAGTGGCCTGCGCCGCCGGAGGGGTTATCGTACACGGAAATGGTCCGTTTGACGTCCAAATCGTTGTTGATGGCCACGCTGAGGTTGTACATGACCCCATAGTTGCCGTTGTTGATGACGGTTCCGCCGTCCACCGTGTTCCAGCCTTCCTCATATTCACCCGGCATGCTGTCGCTCCACGGACCGCTCGCCGCTGAGGAAATGCGGATCAGCGAATTGCCGCTCGACGTATTGTAGTCCAATGTACCGGTACGGTCCGCATGAGGGAATGTCCCGCGCACGTGCACATCCTTCGGCAGAATCGGTACGTCCAATGGGTTGGCCGGCTGCTCTTTATAGCCCAGCGTCGTGACCGTGACGGTCGCGTCCCCATGCCCTTGCTGCGTGTACGCGGCAAAATTGGCGATGCCGCTGGCGGTGTGTGTATTTTCTGCAAGGGCGGTCAAGTAATAGCTCTCTCCCGGCTGCAGGATTGCTTCCTTCTTCTGGGCCGCACGATTGCTCATAAAATCAGCCAAGGCCATCTGACCGGCGACATCCGGATAATAATCCGTCGCAAGCCCGATCCCCTCCGAGAACAGCATGACAGGCTCGTCGGATGTGTTGGTCACAGCCACGGCTACGGTCAGCGGCTCGCCGGTCATATTTTGATGATGCCAAAATACGCGGAACGATCCGGTCACCGCATCCCTGTAGTAAGCGCCTTCAACTTTAGGGGATTCCGGGGAGTCGCTCAGGATCAGGGATCCGCCCGTTCCCGTCAGCACCGGTTTCACCATGGGGACCGCCGGTTTCAGCGTCTCAATCGGTACCAGCTCCGCGTCGTCCGCAAAAGCCGCAGCCGATCCGGACAGCAGCAGCGTGCCCAGCAGGCCGATGTTCAGCAGCCATTTCGTCTTTTTCATGCTCATTCCCTCCTGAATTTGTAAGAGTATCCTTCCAGGTGGCGATCGTGGGATGTCATTTCGGATGGTTAACATGTTCGCGAAGGTGCGGTGTTTTCCTTTTTTTAGGGACTGCGGCCAAAGGCTCATTTCTTGGGATTGTTTCGTGACGAATCTATTTTGCCCGATGGTGCGGGGCTCTCAAACATCTCAGCGCTGTTAAGGCTTGCTGCGGCACGTATCCTTTCTCCGCGCCCCTCCCCGCCCTGAGGACAGGTCAATTGGGCTCGCCAGCCAGTCCTTTGGTCGCAGAAAATAACGTCGAATGGTCTAAATTTTTATTGCAATCTAAAAATGCCGATCCTCTCAAGCTATACGTTCTCATATCAAAAAAAAAGAAACCAAAGCCCGCAAAGGCTTTGGTTTCTTCGGACGCGTCCGCAAGCTTACGCATGCGCCGAGTCAAGTTCGACATGATTGTTGTTAAACGTATCCTGGTCGTTCTCTTTCAAAATTTTGCTCGAGATCAGACCGGCCGTGATCGAGTCGTTGACGTTCAGCGCCGTGCGTCCCATGTCGATCAGCGGTTCAACCGAGATCAGGAGACCGGCGAGCGCCACCGGCAGGTTCATCGTGGACAGCACGATCAGGGATGCGAAGGTAGCACCGCCGCCGACGCCGGCAACCCCGAAGGAGCTGATGGTTACGATCAGAATCAGTTTAATAATGAAATCCCAGCTTGTCGGATCGATGCCGACCGTCGGTGCGATCATCACCGCCAGCATCGCCGGATAAATACCGGCGCAGCCGTTCTGGCCGATTGTGGCACCGAAGGTTGCCGACAGGTTGGCGATCCCTTCCGATACCCCAAGCTTCTTCGTCTGGGTTTCCACGTTCAGCGGGATGGTTGCCGCACTGGAACGGGAAGTGAATGCGAAGACAAGCGTCGGAAATACTTTGCGTACGTATTGGATCGGGTTGAACCCGAACAGTGTAATCAGAATCAGATGAATGATGAACATAACGATCAGAGCCACATACGAAGCGCCGACAAATTTGGCCAGCTTCAGAATCTCATCGATATTCGTGGTAGCGGTCGTCTTCGTGATCAAGGCCAGGATGCCATATGGCGTCAGCCTGAGCACCAGTGTAACGATTCGCAGGACCACCGCATAGACCGCTTCAACCATTTTGCGGAAGGTAGCCGCCTGTTCCGGTTTTTTACGGTCAATGCCGAGAACGGCAACTCCGATAAAGGCCGAGAAAATAACGACAGCCAGCGTTGAGGAGCGGCGTGCTCCGGTCATATCCGCGAACGGATTGGTCGGAATGAATTCCAGCACCTGCTGCGGGATCGATTTGTCCTTCACGTCTCCCACTTTTTCTTCCAGCTTCTGACCTTGGGCTTGCTCGCGGTCTCCCGCTTGAATCTCAATCGCCTTCAGGTTAAAGGACAAGCTGGTTACGATACTTACCGAAGCTGCAATCGCTACGGTGATGAGCAGAACAGCGATGATCGAGCCGCTCATTTTGCCGAGGTTCTGTCTGCCCTTCAGGTTCATGATCGCCGAAATGATCGAAACCATGATCAGCGGGATGACGACCATTTGTAACAAGCCGACATAGCCGCTGCCGACAAGGCTGAACCAGTCGGTAGACTTGCTGATGACCTCCGATTGCGTGCCGAAGGCCCATTGAAGGATAAATCCGAAAATAATACCGAGCGCAAGGCCGGTAAATACGCGTTTCGTGAACGATACGTGCTTCTTCTGCATCCAGATCAACAGGCCGATCAGGATGAGCATCACAACGACGTTCACCACAGTCCAAAGTGTGTCCATCTCTCTTTCGTTCTCCCCTCTTGTAACAATAATGTTAACGCCTGTCCCTGCGGCTTGCCCGCGGGCAGGTCGCTTGCTTTTTTGGGCAATCTGTGAAACTGGACTTTAGTGTAGCATAATTCATACTATTTGGGTAGGGTTAATTTCATGTTACAATTTGCTGTAAAAAAAGAAAAAAGAAGCCATTCGCCAAGTGTGCTTCGGAATGACTTCTATTTATTACCCGTATCCTGCTCAAAACTATACCGTCTTGGCGGATATTCCCATGATTTGATACACCTTCTCCAGATCGAGATGCTCTCTGACGAGCGACGCAACCCGGTCAAACTCCTGCTCCTTCAGCCCCGACGCGGAGAATGTCTCCTTTACCGGGCGGAGCCCTTTACTCTCGCGGATCCGGTCGAGCCATAAACGGCGAAGCCGGTCGTTATGAAACACACCGTGCAGATAAGTGCCCCAGATCCGCCCGTCCAGCGTCCCCCAGCCTTCAGCTGCCGGCTGCTCTCCGTCTGGCCCCAGCTTAAACACCGGGGCCATCTGCTCCCCTTTCAGGCTGCGGCTCTGCCCCATATGGATTTCGTACCCTTCGACGGGAATCGGTTCGCCGGCGGCCAGCAGGCATCGGCTCTCCGCGGACAGCAGCAGAGGGGAATGGTCCGCAACCTGGCCGGTCACCCGGACTGTGCGCTTCTCCTTCGCAAACGTCGTTGCGACCGGCAAATAGCCGAGTCCTTCCTCCTCGCGAGCTACGCCGCCATCGGCGGCGTCCGGATCATGCAGCATTTTGCCAAGCATCTGGTACCCTCCGCAGATGCCGGCCAGCTGCGCATCGCCCGATTCGACGGCTGCGGCGATCGCCAGATCGAAGCCCTGGCTGCGGAGATACTGCAGGTCCCCGATCGTATCCTTCGTCCCCGGCAGAATGATCACATCCGGATGACCGAGATCGGCAGCCTTGGTAATAAAGCGGACCCGGACGTCCCTTTCCTCCTGCAGCGGGTCAAAGTCAGTGAAATTGGAAATGCGAGGATAGCGGATCACGGCAATGTCGATGTCCGCTTCCGGGCTGGACTGCCCTTTGGCGGTCAGCTCATCCAGCACGACGGAGTCCTCCGCCTCGATGCGGATGTCCGGGATGTACGGAAGCACGCCCAGCACCGGAATGCCGGTCCGCTCTTCCAGCCAGTCCAGCCCTGGCTGCAGCAGGGACAAGTCCCCCCGGAACTTGTTGATGATAAAACCTTTCACCCGCTGCCGCTCGTGCGGCTCCAGCAGCTCTAAAGTACCCACCAGGAACGCGAACACGCCGCCCCGGTCGATGTCCGCAACGAGCAGGACGGGCGCATCGGCCCAGCCGGCCAGGTTCATGTTGACGATGTCCCGATCCTTCAGATTAATCTCGGCCGGGCTGCCTGCGCCTTCCATCACGACGATGTCGTACTGCCCGCGCAGCCTGTCGAGGGCTTCCAACACCGTGTCCTTCGCTTCCGGCAAAAAGCGGCTGCGGTAATCGGTCGCGCTCATGTGTGCCAGCGGGCGTCCGTGAACGACGATCTGCGAATGCATATCGCCCGTCGGCTTGATCAGGATCGGATTCATATCGGTGGTCGCCTCGATCCCGCAGGCTTCGGCCTGCATACCCTGCGCCCGTCCGATTTCCTTGCCGTCCGCCGTCACGTAGGAATTCAGCGCCATATTTTGCGACTTGAACGGTGCCGTGCGGTATCCGTCCTGCACGAAGATGCGGCAGAGCGCCGCGGTCACGACGCTTTTGCCGACGTCCGAAGCCGTTCCCTGCAGCATCAGCACGGCTCCCGGTGAGCCGTCCTTCCGTGTTGTATCGGTTAATTCCATCGCGTCTGCCTCCTAGTCAAAAACGGTAGATGAGTATGGTCAGCACGAGCAGAAGCACAGTCTCAATGCCCTCGTTCAGCGCGCCGTAGGTGTCGCCCGTTAAGCCGCCGAGCTTGGCGTTCATCCGCCGCCCTGCCCACCATCCGGCAGCCCATGCCGCCAAAGGAAGCAGCAGCCAGGCTAATCCGGCATGAAGCCAGGTGATGCCTCTATAATTCCAGATCCCGGCAGGTCCGTAGGGAAGCAGCGGAGACAGCAGCGCCGCGATCAGGGTGAGCCCTGCCGCCAGCAGGAAGGCCTCCATGCTCTGCTTCCGGGTCATGCCGTTGAAATAACTGCCCGCCAGTCCCTCTTTGCCCCGCGCCATCGGCCAGGAGGCCATCGCATGGACCATGAACCAGCGGCTCCACACAGGCGGCAGCAGCAGAAGCAGCGGCGGGAGGCCGCCGAGCAGCAGCGAGTAAATCAGCGATGCCTTCAGCAGCAGGAGCACCACGCAGGCCATGACGCCCATGGCTCCGACCCGGCTGTCCTTCATGATCTCCAGCATCCGCTCCCGCGAGCGGTAGCTGAGCAGGCCGTCCGCCGTGTCCATCCAGCCGTCGAGATGCAGGCCTCCGGTCAGGCCGACCCACAGGATCAGCATGAGCACGGCGGCAGGAAGCGGCGGGAGCAGATACGAAGCGGCCGCTCCGCCGATCCAGACGGTCAAGCCGACCGCCAGCCCGACCAGCGGATAGAAGCGCGTACTCCGCCGAAACAGCTCTGGCGTATAATCCAGAGTCATCTTGACCGGAAAACGGGTCAGAAATTGAAAAGCGGCCGCAGCCGCCTGAACGTTCATTTTCATAGGTGATACTCCCTGCTCTTAAGCTCGATCGGAATGCCGACCGTCACCAGAAATACCTGGTCGCTGACGGCCGCTACCTTGCGGTTCAAGATGCCCGCGTAATCGCGGAACACCCGGCCCAGCCGGTATTCCGGCACGATGCCGTCACCGACCTCATTGGTGACCAGCACCAGCGGAGCGGGATACGCCTGAATCTGCTCCACGAGCTGGTTGATGGCTTCCATGAGGCGCGGTTCCATATCCTCCTCGCCCTCCAGGGCCAGAAGCGTATTGGACAGCCACAAGGTCAGGCAGTCCACCAGCACGGCCGGCGCGCGATCTTCCGCGGATGAAGCTGCGCCAGCAGGATCAGCCTGCCCGGTGCGCAGCGCCTGCAGCAGCTCCACCAGCCGCAGCGGCTCCTCCCGGGTCTCCCAGGGATACGCCGCTTCGGTGCGCTGCTGCCGATGGAGGGCGATCCGCTCCTCCATCTCACGGTCGAAGGCCTGCGCCGTCGCCACGTACACCGCCTGCCCGGCGTGGGCCATCATCCAGCGCTCCGCAAAGGAGCTCTTGCCGCTGCGGGCGCCGCCCGTTACGAGTACGCTCACTCGGACGTCACCGCCTCGCCGCCGGAGATGCCGGCGCTTTCGAAGGTGGCCATCTCGCGCACGATGCGGCACGCCGCGTCCACCAGCGTCAGGCCGAGCACGCCGCCGGTGCCTTCGCCGATGCGCATGTCCAGATCGAGCATCGGAGCCAGCCCGAGCTCCTGCAGCAGCAGGCGGTGCCCCTGCTCATGCGAGGCGTGGGACGCGATCATGTATTCCGCGGCCAGCGGACAGATGGCCCGCGCAAGCAGAGCGGCGGCGCTGGAAATAAATCCGTCGATGACCACGGGACATCGATGGGCGGCGGCGCCGAGGATGACGCCGGCCAGGCCGCCGATTTCAAGCCCGCCGACCTTGGCGAGCACATCGATCGGGTCGGCCGCGTCCGGCGCGTTGACGGCGAGCGCCTTCTCGATGACGCCGATCTTATGAAGCAGGCGCTCGTTGGTCAGGCCTGTCCCGCGTCCGGCCGCCTCCTTGACCGGCGTGCCGGTCAGCGCGCACATGACGGCCGAGCTGGCCGTCGTGTTGCCGATGCCCATTTCGCCGGTAACGAAGATGCGGACGCCTTGCGCCACCGCTTCCTCGACGACGGCGAGGCCGGTCAGGATCGACTGCTCCGCTTCCTCGCGGGTCATCGCCGGTCCCTTGGCCATATTGGCCGTCCCGTACCGCACCTTGCGGGAGACCAGCTGCGGATGGGCCAGGTCGCTCTTCACTCCGATGTCGACGCAGACGATGTCCGCGCCGGCCAGCCGCGACAGCACGTTGACCGCCGCACCTCCGGATAGAAAGTTAAGGATCATCTGCGGCGTCACTTCCTGCGGGAAGGCGCTGACGCCTTCCTCGCACACCCCATGATCCGCGGCCATGATGATAACCTCTTTGCGCTCGAACAGCGGCTTCGTCTCGCCGGTTATGCCGGCCAGGCGGATTGCCAGCGACTCCAGCTTGCCGAGGCTGCCCGGCGGCACCGTCAGGTTGGCGATATGGGCTGCCGCCTCCTTCGATGCGGTCTCATCCAGGGGCTGAATCCGCTCCACGTACTGCTTCAAAAGTTCGTTCATCTTGCATCTACTCCCTCTCTCGTAAAACTGCCTTCAAACCGATCAACTCACGGCCCGCCTACTTTCCGCACTCGTCTCCGGGCTGCTTTAATCCTACCGCTGCCTGGTCACCAGCACCTGCGGAATACCGCTGACCGGATGGGGAACGATGACCGGCTCAATGCCGTACACCAGACGGATCGTTTCCTCGGTAAGCATGTCTTCCGGCGTCCCCATTCCGACCGCCTGCCCGTCCCTTAATACCAGCAGTTTATCACAAAACTGCGCCGCCAGGTTCAAATCATGCAGGACTGCGACGACCGTGATGCCTTCTTCCTTTCGCCACTGCGCCACCAGCTCCATGAACTGGTGCTGGTATCGGATGTCCAGATACGTTGTCGGCTCGTCAAGCAGCAGAATCTGCGGCTCCTGCGCCATCACTTTGCCAAGGGCGACGCGCTGGCGCTGCCCGCCGCTCAGCTCATCCAAGGGGCGGTCGGCAAGTTCGTGCAGCTGCAGCTTCTCCATAATGCTCTCGATCAAGGCGTCAGGATCGCCGCCCTCGTCCCGGCCGAGCCAATCCTGGTACGGGTAACGTCCCATCTCCAGCACTTCCCTGACCGGATAATGGACAGGAGGAAGGCCGTCCTGCTGGAGAACGGCCATCATGCGGGAAAGGATTTTCCGGTTATAGGCAGAGGCTGGTTTGCCGTGAATCAGCACCTCGCCGCTGCTGGCCTTCTCCACGCCGGAGACCAGCTGCAGCAGCGTCGACTTACCGCTGCCGTTCGGCCCGATAATCCCCCACCATTCGCCTTCCTGGACCGACCAGTTGAGGCCATGGAGAGCTGTGATGCCGCCATACTGCTTCCCTGCTTCCCTGATCTCGATCATGTCCATCTCCCCTTCCGCTGCTTTTTGTTCCGGTACAGCAAATAGGCAAAAAACGGAGCGCCTACGAAGGCAGTCACCACCCCGAGCGGAATCTCGGTCGGCGCCAGCAGGGAGCGGGCGATCGTGTCGGCCCAGACCATAAAAACAGCCCCGCCGATGGCCGACAGCGGCACGATCAGCCGGTAATCAGGACCCGTGATCAGCCGGATCACATGTGGAATGACGAGACCGACGAACCCGATAATGCCCGCAACCGATACCGCGGCAGCCGTGAGCAGCGTGCTGACGAGCAGCACCCCCAGCTTCACCCGGTCCACGTTCATCCCCATATGGGCCGCCTGCCGCTCACCTAAGGACAATAGATTCAGCGCCCGGGCCCGGCTCCAGACCACCGCAAATCCCACCAGAAAATACGGCAAAAGGATGGCCGTATACGACCATCCACGCAGGCTGAGGCTGCCCATTGTCCAATATATAATTTCATTGATCGTCCGGTTCGACATCGCCGAAAGGAAGGATACGACCGCTCCGAGAAAGGACTGCATCACCACGCCTGACAGAATCAGGCTGTTCGTCGGAATTTTTCCACTCTCCCTGGCCAACGCGATAACCATCCATAGCGTCAGCATTCCGGTCACGAAAGCGACCGCAGGCAGCGTCCAGCCGCCGAAAAACGAATACTGCAGCCCGAAAAAGATCAGGAACGATGCGCCTACCGCAGACCCCGAGGAAACCCCGAGCGTAAACGGATCGGCGAGCGGATTTCGCAGCACGCCCTGAAACCCCGAGCCGGCCACGGCCAGAGCCGCGCCGACCAGCATGCCCAGCAGAATACGCGGCAGCCGCACCTTCACGATAATCTGCTCAAACGATGCGTTCCACGTCGGGTCGATATGGCTCCCGATCCATGGAATCCGGTGCAGCAGAATGAGGGCGATGTCCCGGATCGGCAGCGCGACCGAGCCGATCCCCAGACAGATCAGCAGGGTCAGGACGAGCAGGACGATGCCGATTCCTCCATAGCCTGCCAGCTTTTTGCTCATTACTTAAACAGGTCCGGATAAATGGCTTTCGCCACTTCCTTCAAGCCCTGCGTGACGCGCGGGCCCGGACGGCTCAGCAGATTGTCGTCAAGACCGATGACCGCATCGTTCTTCACGGCTGTAATCTGGTCCCAGCCGCTGCGGCCTTTAATGATGTCGCCAAGGCTCTTCTTCGTCTTCTCGTCGATGACGCTGTTGGCATACAAAATCACGTCCGGATTGTCCTTGATGATTTTCTCTTCGCTGATTTCACTCCAGCCCTCGGTGTCCGCCGCCACGTTCACACCGCCGGCCAGGGTGATCAGCTCATCCATGAACTCCCCCTTGCCGACCGTCCAGCCCGGAGAAAATTCGATGTATACCTTTTTCTTCTGCTCCGGCGTCAGCGATTTGACTGCTTCGGTAACCTCATTTTCCTCCTGTTTCATCTTGTCGACCACCGCTTTGGCTTCCGCCTGATGGTCGGTGATGAGGCCGTAGGTTTCGATATTTTTGATGACGTCATCGACTGTTTTCGGATCGGTCTTGAAAATTTGAATGCCGAGGTCGCGCAGCTTCTTTACCGCTTCCTCGCTCATCGAAATGCCCGTGAATACGATGTCCGGCTGGGCCGCAATGATCGCTTCCTCGTTCGGTTTAGTAATGCCGCCCATTTTCGCCTTGGACTTGGCTGCTTCCGGATAATCGTCATAATCGGACACCCCGACGATCTCGCTGTCCAGTCCGATCGCAAAGAGCGCCTCCGTTTCCGCCGGAGATACCGAGATGATATGCTTCGGTGCTTCCTTGAAAGTAAAGGACTCTCCCGTCGCATCCTGAATGGTCAGCGGATAGGTTGTTTTCAGTTCGTCTGTCTTTGTCTGCGACGCACTTTTATCCGTGTTTTGCTCCGTTTGGGCAGCAGGCTGCTGCGAGGCGGAGCTGTCTTCATTCTTGGCGCCGCAGGCGCTCAGCGATAAGGCAAGCAGCAGCGCCGCAAGGCCTGTGGACCAGCGTTTCAACGTTACGTTCATGATTTCGTTCTCTCCCTCTTTGTCTATCGAATAATTTTCACAAAAGAGGCCTGACCGGTATACGAAAACGGAATAAACCTGACGGAAATACTAGAGTTGCAGCGCCGCTGCTCACCATGAGCAGGTGTATGGCGTCTGCCCTCCATTCTTTGTCAACTAAAAAACCCTGACTCTTGTTCGATCAAGAATCAGGGATTACGTCTGCACGGAACATCCCGCGGCATCGCCGCGATGGACCGGTGTGCCTTGTGGCATGCTGCGAGGCCAAGAGTTCAAGCCAATGCTTGCTTGAGCCGCGGCGAACATGCGTTATGAAGGGCACGTGAAACGTAATCCTTTCCTCGAAGGACCGTCATTTCCTCTCGTGAGGCAGGTCTCCTGACTTACAGGCTGGGTAAAATCGTCCCCGCCTTCCCATCCCGTGTAGCGGCGGAACAGTGGCTTCCTGGGGACATACCTGTTTACAGTGGCGGGACCGTGCCGGAGTTGCACCGGCTTCCCTTTTCACCCGGATCAACGCTCGCCTTATACGGCAGACAGCTTCCGGGACCTCACAAGCACTCCTATTCAATTATCCTGGCCATGCTTCTTTTGTCCTGATTATAGGGGAAAAGCCTGCGGGTGACAATGGAATTTTTGTGTCCACCCACGCGCCGGGGTGCATGCCCGGTCACGTGCCCGGGAGCATGTCCGGACGCGGGCCCGCGAGCATGGCCAAACCCGGGGGAACGGACGATTCGGGAAGCTCGTCCTTGTATGCCGGCGGCCTTAGCCCTTTCGCCGCTTCCCATTGCCGGAGTGCAGAAAAGCTCGGACCAGTCGATGACGACCATTACCTCGCTCGCATCCTCTCTCAAGCTTCATTCACCAGCATGCCGTCCCAACCGCCGGTTTCTTCAGTGAAGCTCAGCCGGATCCGCAGCAAACTCCCGGGCTGAACGTGAACGTCCCAGAAGGACAGCCCCGGGACGAAGCTGACAGCGAGCTGCCGCAAGACGCCGCCATGGGCGACGATCAGCATTTTCGGCGGAACCTGAGATTCGGGGCCGGTGTCTTCCGGTCCTTGCGATCGGGAAAGAGCCTCCTTCCTGTCACCGATTCCTTTCGATCCGGGCAGTGCCGCCTTACCGGTCTCGATCCTTTGCAATCGGGAAAGTTCCGACCCGCCGCCGGTCTGGGCCTCTGCCGGTCTGCTGCATGCCTCTTCCACGTCCTTCAACAAGCTGCCGACAAACCCGTCGATCCTCCCGGCAAAATCCGCCCATGACTCCCCGCCCGGCGGGGTCACCTGCTGCGGCGAATCGATCCACTGGCGGTATAGGGGCTCATGCTGCAGCTGCTCATAGGTATGCCCTTCCCAGGCGCCAAAGTCCATTTCCCGCAGCCGTGGGTCATACATCGCTGTATCTGCGTGCGCCGGACTGATGATCGCCAGTGTCTCCTGGCATCGGGCCAGGTCGCTGCAAAATACGCCGTGGAACGCCTTCCCGGCCAGCTCCCGGGCCAGCGGCGCAAGCTCGTCCCTACCGCCCCGATCCAGCGGGATATCCGTATGCCCGAGGTAACGCTTCTCCCGGTTCCACGGCGTCGTGCCGTGCCGGACCAACACAAGATCGTCCTGTTTCACTAGGACGTCCATAAGCTGCCCCCTGCCGCCCACAGCACGGCGATGCCCAGCAGAATAAAGATGACCGATACTGTGATAAGCAGCCGGATCGTCATCGTGATGTCGCGCGCCTCCATCGGGCGCAGCGCCTCGCCCATGTAAGCCCGGAACGAGACGACGCCGTGGTACACGTTCTCGCCGCCGAGCCGGATGCCGAGCGCGCCCGCCACCGCGGATTCGGGGAAGCCGCTGTTCGGGCTCGGATGACGGCGCGCGTCCCGGCGCACGGTGCGCCAGGCTCTGGCGGCGTCCAGACGCAGCAGCCAGGCGGACAGCACCAGGATGCCCGCGGTGATCCGGGCGGGAATGAAGTTGGCGATGTCATCCAGCCTCGCCGACGCCCAGCCAAGATGCAAATATTTGTCGTTCTTGTAGCCGACCATGGAATCGAGCGTGTTCACCGCCCGGTAGGCCAACGCCAGCGGCGCGCCGCCGATGATGGCGTAGAACAGCGGCGAAACGACGGCGTCGACGATATTTTCCGCCACCGTTTCGACCGTGCCGCGGACGATCTCCGGCTCGTCCAGATGGGCCGTGTCCCGGCCGACGATCATGCCGAGCGACTTGCGCGCCTCGGGCAGATCGCCTCGCCGCAGATGGCCAAGCACTTCCTTGCCGGCATCCTTCAGGCCCTTGACGGCGATCGTCGTGGCGATGAGCACCGCCTCCATTGCCCAGGCCAGCCACGGATGCACCAGATGCAGCCCCCAGAGAACAAACCATGTCAGCAGCATAGAGCCGCCCGCCACGATGACCGGGAGCAGAATTCCCGCTCTCTTGAGTCCTGCCGGGCGGGTGACCCTTGCCCGAATGGCGTTCTCCACCTTTTTAATCGCCTTGCCCATGCCGATGACCGGATGGGGAATCCACCTTGGATCGCCGATGATCCAATCGATGATAAAAGCCGCGGCAAGGATCCATATTGCGGTCATTTCCGCTCGCTCCAGGCCGCCAGCAGGCCTTCCTTCACCGTGGTGTACACCGCGCGGCCGATCATCGCGCCGAGGTCGGTCGCGGTGCCCGCATAGCGGTGCAGCCCGGCGTAAGCGGCGCTTTGGCTGACGCCGAGAACGACGGCGTCCGTCGTCGTTCCCGTGGCGACCAGCCCATTGTCCGGGTCGCGCACATCCAGGTCGGCCAGCGCCGCGGCCTTGGCCTCCACCGCCGTCATGACGGCGTTCAGCATGGCCGCCTTCGTCAACTGGCCGTCGATGGCCAGCATGATGTTGATCGTTCCCGGCGTATAAGCCGCGAACGTCCGCCGCTCCGAGCCCGCGCGGGCCGCGTTGGATATGCCCGCCGTCGTGCAGCAGAACACCGCGGCCTGTTCGTTCTTCTCCTCATGCACCGCCGCATGGCGCAGCTGGACCGCCGTCAGCAGCCCCGCTGTCGAATCCAGCGGGTATCCCCACGCCGTGAGCCATTCCTCCGCATCGCGCACCGGATCGCTGCAGTCGTACGTCCGGTCCACGTATATATTGGTCACCCGCTGCAGCCTGCTCATGCCGCCTCCGTGAATGGAGCTTCCGAGGCTGTCCAGCAGCTCCGGCGCCTCAAGCAGCAAATGCCGCTCTTTCCGCGTCAGCACGAGCCCCGGCCACACGGTGGAACGGTACGTATCCTGCAATCCGTCCATAAATGGTGTCGTCATCGCTTCTTATCCCCCATATCGATCTTGTGTTTATGCGGACTCCAAAATCCGGTCCGCAAAGGATGTGCACATCCCGCGTCGACGCCTACCGGCATAGCAGCCGTACCAGCCCTGCGTCTTGGGCCTGCACAGCCTGTCCTTTCGTGCAGATCAGTGCAGATCAATCCCCCCGGCTGGCGAGCACATCGCCCAGCACCGCCAGCAGCCACGCGTTGGCGTCCGCTCCCTTCACCGCAAACCGGACATGTCCCGGCCCCAGGCCCGGGTACATGGCGCAGCTGCGGATCAGGACGCCGCGAAGCCCGAGCTCGCGCTGCAGCTCCCCGGCACTCCACGGTGCCGGCAGCTCCGCGAGCAGGAAGTTGGCTTCGCCGCCGCTCACGCGGCAGCCCAGATCCCGCAGACCAGCCCTCAGTCGGGCGCGCTCTGCGGCGATCAGCTCCAGCGTCTCGCGCTCATGCGCCTCACCGCCTTCCAGGCAAAATTCCCCGGCGAGCAGGGCCAAGCCGTTGACGCTCCACGTCACCTGCTTGCCCGTCATCGCCCGGATCACGTCCGGATGCGCGGCCGCATAGCCCAGCCGCAGCCCCGGAATGGCATAAAACTTCGTCATTGAGCGGACCAGGATCGTCCGCGGAAACCGCTCCAGCTCCGGCAGCAGCGTCATCCGCCGCCCTTCCGGGATGAAGTCGATGAACGCCTCATCGACGACAAAATAGGTCCGCGTCCGCTCCGCCTCCGCCGCCAATTCCCGAATCTCTTCGAGCGGATACTGCACACCATTCGGATTGTTCGGCTGCCCCAGAAAGAGCAGGTCCACCTTTTTCATCAGTCCGGCAATGTCCGAAACCTCTGCTCTCCAGTCGCGCACCCGGCTGCCGAAGACGGCATGCACCTCGGCGCCGAACTGCTCCGACAGCTGCCCGTACTCCGAAAAGCAGGGCTGCACGATCCCGACCCTCGACGGTGCCAGCCCGAGCAGCAGGAGCGCCATCGATTCCGCTGCCCCGTTGCCGATGCTTAAATGTTCCGGCGTCACGCCCAGTTTGCGGGACAGCAGCGATTTCAAACGGCGGTGTCCTGGATCCGGATAACGAAGGATGGAAGGCAGTGCCTGTCCCAGCTTCGCCATGACGCCTTCCGGCGGACCCAGCGGATTGATGTTGGCGCTGAAATCCAGAAAGGACGCCGGATCGCCACCGTACAGTTCCGAAGCGCTCTCCAGATCCCCGCCATGTCCGTATCGTTCCAGCATATGTATTTTCCCCCCAGCAGTTCTCTGTCTTACATCGCTTGCGAATGACCCCATTATTACGCCAAATTTCGGTGCGCGTCAATTCGGTTTTCGCTTTTGTTTCTTGTCCGCAATTGGTTTACAATAGACAAGGAACTGAATTAATTAAGGCCTTTTAACGGAGGAATCAAATATGCTGTTTATCGATAACCAGGGAATTACCGACCCTGCCGTCAATCTGGCGATTGAAGAATTCGCCCTCAAACATCTGCCCATGGACGACAGCTACCTGCTGTTTTACATTAACCGTCCTTCGATCATCATCGGTAAACATCAGAACACGATCGAGGAGATCAACCAGGAATACGTGAAAGACCACAATATCAAGGTTGTTCGCCGGCTCTCCGGCGGCGGTGCGGTGTACCACGACCTCGGCAACCTCAACTTCAGCTTCATCACCAAGGACGACGGGGAATCGTTCCACAATTTCCTGAAGTTTACCCAGCCGGTCATCGACGCGCTGCACCATATGGGTGTTAATGCGGAGCTGAGTGGACGCAACGACCTGCAGGTCGGCGAGCAAAAGATTTCCGGTAACGCCCAATTCTCGACCCGGGGCCGGATGTTCAGCCACGGCACGCTCATGTTCAACCTGAATCTGGACGATGTTCAGGCTTCCCTGAACGCCAATCCGGAGAAATTCAAGTCGAAGAGCACCAAGTCCGTACGCAGCCGCGTTGCTAACATCAGTGAGCTGATGAACCAGAAGATGGCGATCGAGGAGTTCCGCTCCGAGCTGCTCCGCTACATTTTCGGCATGGAACCAAACGAAGTGCCGCAGTACAAGCTGACGGAAGCCGATTGGGAGATCATCAACCAAATTTCCAAGGACCGGTATCAGAACTGGGAATGGAATTACGGGCAGTCTCCGCAGTCCAACGTCAAGCATACGAAGCGGTTCCCGGTCGGTATCATTGACATCCGGATGGACATCAAGGACGCGCGGATTCAGGAAATCAAAATTTACGGTGACTTTTTCGGTGTCGGCGATGTGGCGGATATTGAGGACCGTCTGCGCGGCAAGCGTTACGAAGAGTCCGAAGTCCGGGAAGCCCTCGCGGACATCGACGTGAAGCACTATTTTGGCAACATCGGGATAGATGACCTGATCGGTCTGATCTTCTTGGAAGAATAGTCGGACCCGGAATTCGTCCTTATGGTAGTAGTGACATACAGCAAAGAGAGGCACCATGAATTCCATGGACCTCTCTTTTTTATCGCTCGAACCCTCTCATCCTATGGTATAATCGGCTGCAAAAGCTTGCAGACGGGTGTCTTTCCCTCACCGCTCAGGCTCACATGAACGGAGGTAAGGTTTTTCGATGGAAATCAGGCCGATCTTGGAAACCGACTATGACCGCGTGATCCCGGTCGTCAACGACTGGTGGGGCGGGCGCCAAATGACGCATCTGCTGCCGAAGCTGTTTTTCGAGCACTTTCAAAATACCAGTTTTGTGATGGAGGAAAAAGAGAGTGGGAAGCTTGTCGCCTTCCTGATCGGTTTCCAGTCCCAGACGCATCAGAACGAGGCGTATATCCATTTTGTCGGCGTCCATCCGGATTACCGCAAGCAGGGTACGGCCCGGACGCTGTATGAGCTGTTTTTCGAAAAAGCCCTTCAGCTCGGCTGCGACACGGTGCGCTGCATTACCTCAGCTGTGAACGAAACGTCCATGAAATTTCACACCCGCATGGGCTTTAAGCTGACGATGGCCAAAGACTATGCCGGTCCGGGGCAGGATTACATCTTATTCGAAAAGAAGCTAAATATGGACAGTGAAAAATAAGCACACAAAAAGCTGCCGCTAACCGGCAGCTTTTCTTATAGATATCATTTTCTCATTTATATTTACGCCAGTCCATGCTGCTGTTCTCCAGCAGATGTTCAAAATCGTTATCCAGGCGCTTCTGTTCCGCTTTGCGCGCTTCGGCCGCTTGTCTCTCCTGCTCTTCCTTCTGCTTCTGCTGCTCCGCCTTCAGCTCGTTGGACTGCTGCTTCAGCTTATCCAGCACCTCGCTGCTCAGGAGATCCTTCAGCGTCGCCGGTTTATCCGAGACTTGCGGCTTGCTCGGGGCTTGGTTTCGGTTCTTCTTAGCCATCGTATCATCTCCGTTTCCACCCACATTATAGCAGGTTTCCCAGGCTCCGTCATGCCCTGAAGCCGCCCATAGCGCCTTTTTGATCCTTGTTCTCCCTCGGGTTTTACGATACAATTTGGTCGCTTGCCTGTTTTGCACAGGCCGATCGTACGAACCGTGAAAGGAATGACTTCATTTGAACCGCTCCCGTATTGCCGACCTCAGCCTGCTCATCGTGGCGATGATGTGGGGATGTACCTTTTTGATCGTGCAGCATGCGGTCCGGGTCCTGCCTCCCCTTGCCTTCAACGGCATCCGCTTCTTGGGTGCGGCTGTGCTGCTGGCTCTGATCATTACGTTCTTCTACCGCAGCCAGTGGCGGGACATTTCCGGCAAAATGCTGCTCCACTCGTGCCTGCTGGGCCTTTTTTTGTTTCTGGGCTATGCCTTCCAAACGGTGGGACTGCTGTACACGACCACTTCAAACGCCGGTTTTATTACGGGTTTGTCCGTCGTGTTTGTTCCGTTTTTGGCGCTCCTGCTGCTGAAAAGCCCCATATCCCGCTATACGTGGATCAGCGCGCTGCTGGCCGCCGCCGGCTTGTACCTGCTGGCTTTCGCCGGCACGGCTCTGACGCTGAATAAAGGCGACTTTCTCATCTTCCTGTGCGCGGTGGCGTTCGCTCTGCATGTGGCGTATACGGGCGTGTTTGCGCCTCGCTATTCCGCGCTGCCTCTGGCTGCGATGCAGATGGCAGTCGTCGGGCTGCTCAGCCTCCTCTCCTCGTTGTTATTTGAGGATGTGGGCCCGTTGACGCAGGTGGCGGATCGTCTGCTGAAGCCGGAAGTGATCTGGGCGCTCCTGGTGTCGATCGGTCCGACCAGCGCGTTCGCCTTTTGGATTCAAACCGTGTGCCAGAAATATACGAACCCGTCGCGGGTTGCCGTTATTTTTGCCATGGAACCGGTCTTTGCGGCATTGACGGGCGTCACCTTCGGCGGAGAGGTGCTGGGCGCTGCGGCGGGACTGGGATGTATTTGTATTTTTGCCGGAATGATCCTCGCGGAATTGAAATCTGCCCCGCGTGAGGTACAATAAGAAAAGTATGATCGAAGTACTTTCACAGAAGACAGACCGCTTTCAGTGGAAACTTTTCTTGCGAGATCAAGATGCTTTTCCCAATAGAGGTTGGACTTTCTGATCTCTAAAGAGAAGTATGATCGATGTAACCCACAGAAGACAGACCGCTTTTAGTGGAATCTTTTCTTGCGATAATAGAATGCTTCAGCTTCGCTGAAAACGATAGATTCTATTATGTAGATAAGAGCCATACTGTGCAGGAACGTTTAGATAAATACCCTTCCTGCGGTAGAGAGAACATGGACGAGCTGTTCAGCGCATTTAAAGGCTGAAAGGTTCGCCATGATTAAAGGAGAGAGAACCATGTACAAATTGATCGCGATCGACATCGACGATACTCTGATTAACGACGATAAAGAGGTGACCCCGGGCACCCAGCAGGCGCTGGAGCAGGCGGTCGCCAAAGACGTGGTCGTCACGCTGGCCACGGGCCGGGCCTATGCCTCTGCCCAAGCCATTGCCCGCCAAACCGGGTTGAACGTGCCGATCATTACGTACCAAGGGGCACTGGTCAAAAACCTGATGGACGAAAAAGTCCTTTACGAGCGCTACGTGCCAAAGGATGCGGGCTACAAGCTGTTCCAATACTGCATCGAGCATAACCTTCACCTGCAGGTTTATATTGACGACAAGCTGTATGCCCGCGAAGAGAACCAGAAGCTGAAGGATTACAGCGAACTCAACCGCACGCCTTACTATATCGAGCCGGATTTTGAAAAGCTGATCGCCCAGAAGACGCCGAAGATGCTCATCATCGACGATCCGGCCTACCTGGATCAGCTGATCCCGATTCTGCGCGACCTGCTGGGAGACGAAGTGCACATCACCAAATCGAAGCCGCACTTCCTCGAAATCATGCACCGCGAAGGCACCAAAGGCCATGCCCTCACCTTCCTCGCCAGCCACTTTGGCTGCGACATGTCCGAGACGATCGCCATCGGCGATTCCTGGAACGATCATGAGATGCTGGAAGCGGCAGGCCTGGGCATTGCGATGGGCAACGCCATCCCGGCGCTGAAGGACATTGCGAACTACGTAACGTTAAGCAACAACGACGAAGGCGTGAAGGCCGCGATCGAGAAGTTTGTGCTGAACGTTTAATTCGGTCGAATATTTAGCGATAAGCAAGGTTTAAAAAAGACAGCCGCGAATCAGGATCACCGATCCTAGTTCCCAAGCTGTCTTTTTGTTTGCCGGCTGATATTTCCCGGCTGCTGGTTTACCGTTTACTGAACCGCTTTGGCCCGGTCCTTGCCTTTATCCGATTCGCCGGCGTTTTTGTTGGCGGCTTCCCGGTCCTGCTGCATTTCCTCCACGGTCTTCACCTTGAGGCGTGCCGCGCCGCGGTATCCTTCCCGGGTCGGAATCAGGTTGCCGGAAGCCAGCCGTACCGACGCCTCGGCGATGGCATCCCCGTATTGCGGCAGCCACTGCTCCTGCGCCACGAGCATTTCGTCGACCATCTGCCAAATTTCGTTCGGGTTGCACACCGCGCCAACCAGCGGGTCCATCATGAACGCCTGGCGGAGCAGCTTGTCGTCGCCATGCACGGCCGCTTCCACCGCCAGCCGCTGCACGGAAATGCTCGCATTGCAGACCGCCGCCGGTCCGAGCGGCAGATCCCCGACCACCGGCATGGAGATGCCGTTGCGGTCGACGTATCCCGGAGCCTCGATGATCGCGTCATCCGGCAGATTGGTGATCACTCCGTTGTTGACCACGTTGAAATGCCCCCGGTACACCCGTCCCGTCTCCAAGCCTTCGATGATGTAGGATCCGTGCTCATGGCTGCGCTGGTCCTGCTTGTATTCGAACGGCTTCTCCTTCATCCAGTTGGGAAAATCGGTCTCAAACCAGTTGCGCCCTTCCGTGCAAACGCGAAGGTATCCTCCGGTCTCCCCGTTGATCCAGCTGCCGAGGTCGATCCAGTCGTTGATTTCGTCCGCCCGCTTGCGGTACCACGGAACATACTCGCTGAGATGTCCGTTCGATTCCGTGCTGTAATAGCCGAAGCGGCGCAGCATGTCGATCCGTACCTTCTCCGTCCGGCTGAAATCCGGATGCTTCTCGAACGCTTCCAGCAGCTTGCCGGTCAAGTCCTCTCCGTTATGGCGGATCTGGATATACCACGTCTGATGGTTGATGCCCGCGCAAATGATATCCACTTCCTCCTGCTTCAGGCCAAAAGCTTCCGCAATTTGCCAGTGACCGCCCTGCACCCCATGGCACAGTCCGACCGTGCGGACCCCGCCGTATTTGTTGCAGGCCCACGTGAGCATCGCCATCGGATTGGCGTAGTTCAGCAGCAGCACGTCCTTGGACGCCATTTCGCGGATGTCCCTGCAGATGTTCAGCATCTCGGCAATGCCGCGCTGTCCGTACATGATGCCGCCTGCGCACAGCGTGTCGCCCACGCATTGATCAACGCCGTATTTCAGCGGAATGTCCACATCCGTCGCAAACGCCTCCAAGCCGCCCACGCGGATCGTACAGATAACGTATTTGGCATCCTTCAGCGCCTCGCGGCGGTTCGTCGTCGCGTGAATGTTAATGTCCAGCCCGTTCTCCCGAATGTCCCGCTGGCACAGCTCGGTTACCATGTCCAGGTTGTGCGGATTGATGTCCGTAAAAGCAACTTCCACGTTATGAAATTCCGGAACGGACAACAGGTCGCGCAGCAGTCCACGGGTAAAGCCAATGCTTCCCGCCCCGATAAAAGCAATTTTAAATGACACGGCAAAAACCGCCTCCCTCAAGAATAGTCGCCAGGTTCACCCTGATACAGGTATTGTAGCAACCCTTCCTGGGAAAACGTTATCAAATTCATGACCTCTTTGCCGGAAAAGTGTCAACAATTCTCACTTTTTGGATTTGGATTACTGCACGTCCCGGGAATCCACGTACCCTGCGATCCGGGAAGCCTTCCGGTACTCGACCGGCGTCTGGCCGGTATGCTTTTTGAACATCAGATGCAGATACTGGCGGCTGCCGATCCCCACGTAATCCGCGATATCCGCCACAGGAATTTCCGTCTGCCGCAGGAGCATCGCCGTTTTGTCCATTCGGTAGGCGTTCAGGTATTCCATGATCGACATGCCCGTCTTCTGCTTGAATACCCGCTGCAAATACCCGGGGTGAAGCCGGACATGCTCGGCGGCGTCTTTTACCTGGATGCTGCGATCGTAGTTCTGATACAGGTACTCGATGCACTGCCGCACGTACATACTCTGCGTATCGGGACCGGCCTCCACGTATTCCTGATGCAGCCGGGCAATCCGGATCAGCAGCTCGGCGAGCATCAGCTGCGGCATCAGCTCCTGTCCGGATTCGGCTGCGTCCAGCTCCAGAACAAGATTTTTCAGCAGCTGATGCACGTCATGAAATTCCCTAAGCACGACATAGGGAGCCGGGTTCTGGAACAGCGCCGCAAGCGCCTCCTCTCCCTCGGCCAGCTGTTTCGTCGACGGCAGCACCCCATCCCGCTCGACAAAGCGGAATTCGATGTTGAGCATCCGGCAGCGCCCCGTCACCAGCAGACGATGGGGAACGGTTCCGTCCAGCAGGATAAAGCCGCCCTTGGTCAGATGCACAACCGCTTCGTTTTCTCCAAACGGCTTCACCCCGACTGAGCAGTTCCCGTCTATGACATACATGATTTCGGAGGAGTCATGGGTATGCAGTGCCATGTCAAAACCGTTCCACTCTTTAAAATAGTAGGCGCTCACCTCCGGACGGCAGTCCGCCAGCATCAGCTTTTGGGGAAATAATCCGCCGGGTTCCCATCCGTCCAATTCGCTGCCATTCCATCCGCTGACGTTTGCCATGGATACGAACCTCCTTTTTTCCCTTAACGGTCAGCCCAGCTCAACCTTCATCCCGGCCACGGCTAGCGTCACCTGCGGAGGGAGCGGATAAGACCGGTTCAGGTCGATATCATGCGACATATGGGTGTAGACCGTTCGCAGCGGCTTCACCTCTTGCAGCAGCTCTGCCGCTTCCTTCATATCGTACACGGACCGGGTGGGATAAGGGGCCGTCTCATGAAAAAAGCTCGTCCCAAGCACCAGCAGATCCAGGCCGTGCAGCGGCCTTTTCTCCTCCTCGTTCAGACCGATCGAGTCCGAGCAGTACACCCAGCGGAAGCCCGGCTTCTCCAGCCGGTATGCATAGGCATAACCGTTCGCCCCATGCGTCACCTTCCACGTGGTGATGTTCCAGCCGCCAAGCTCGATTCCAGCATCAGCGGGAATCATTTGAAGCTGCCGGTGTATCCACGGAAACTGCCGCTGAATTTGGTCCAGCACCTCCTGCGGGGCATACAGCTCCCCTTTGGCCTGCCGCCAGCGGCATTCATCCGCCCACTCCGGCAGCCCGCCGATATGGTCAAAATGCGCATGCGTCACCAGCATCCGCGCCGTCGCCCGCTGCCCGATCGCTTCCATCTGGCTGCGCCAATCCGGGCCGCAATCGATAATAAAGCCGTCGGCCTCCCCCTGCCCCTGGACGAGCACGGAAGAACGCAAGCGCCGGTTCATCCCCGTCGTCCGGGCCTCCTCGCACACCTCGCAGCTGCAGTACACGCGCGGGACGCCCATCGCGTCCCCGGTTCCCAAAAAGATCAATGCGTCCATTGCGTCGGTCATCTCCTTATTTTTCCTATGTATGTAGGGTGGTGGTTATATTCCAGGTTCGTTACAGCTATATAAAATGAACTCAAGAAATTCATGTTGAAGGGCTTGGATAAGCTGTTACAACAGGGGGTTCAATTCGAAACTTGAGTTCAATCTATAATATGATACCATATTCGCCTTTCCGAGAGTTCTCGGTCTAGAGACCGACTGCAAAATCATACCAGCGGCGATTTATGCCGGCCGCTAATTCGAGTACACTGAGATCAAAGCTGCGAACGACGGACGCATCAGGCACCGCTGTTAAAACTGCCCCTGACCGGCGCAAGCCGGACACAGATGATCGGATGAACCGCATGATGCGGGTGCCCGGTGCCTGGGTGAAGTCCATCAACCACTCCAAGTTCGCCATATTTGTACCGTAAAATTTAAAAGAAACGAGGTCACCCGCATGGAGCTTTTCCGCAATGCCACATTTGTTAAAATGTTTTTGGCCAACTTCGCGTCCCAGCTTGGCTCGATGGTTGGCAGCATGGCTTTCGCCTTTTATCTCGTTGATCGCTTCAGCAACCAGCCCGCCTACGCCACATTAGCCGAGCTAATGTATTCTCTGCCGACGCTGGTCGTGTTCCTGTTCGTCGGCGTGCTTGCCGACAGACTGGACCGCAAACGTATCGCCGTCAACAGCGACTGGATCCGCGCGGTCCTCTCCCTGGTCCTGCTGCTCGCGATTTATGAAAACTGGATCGTCGGCGCGTTTGCCCTTCTATTTCTGCGCAGCGCCATCTCGAAGTTTTTTGCACCCGCCGAAATGAGCCTGCTCCAGGGGGTCATGAAACCCGAACAGTACGTGCAGGCCTCCAGCCTGAACATGTCCATCTCGGGCGTATTCATGCTCTTTGGCATGAGTCTCGGCTCGGCAGCTTACTATTACCTCGGCATTGAAGGCGCCATTCTGATCGACATGGCCAGCTTCGTCATCTCAGCCCTGCTTCTCATGTCATGCCGTTTCCCGCAGCATGTCTCCCAGCCCAACGGCAAAGTACGCTTGAAAGACCTGAATCTGAAAAGCATCGCCGCCGACTTCGGCATGGGCTTTCAATACATCGTCCGTTCGCGCCTGCTGCTGGCGATTATTCTCGGCTTTTTCTTCTTCGGCATCGTCAACGGCGTGTTTTCGATCCTGCCCCTCTTTACGATGAAATACAAGCTCAGCCCGGAACACTACGAGGTATACACACCTTTGGTAATGGTGTTCCTTGGGATCGGCTACCTTGTGGGCAGCGCAATCAGCACCCTGCTTATCAAAAAAATCGGTAAAGTGGGCGTGCTGATCACCGGACTGTTCCTCATCGGCATCATTACGCTGGTCGCCGGCGGTTTCCACAACATTCAGCTGTATTTGGGCACGATGGTGCTGCTCGGTGTGATCCTCGCTCCGATCAACGTCGTGCTGGGCGGATGGCTGCCGGAGCTCGTCGAGCCCCAAAGCATGGGCCGCGTCAGCGCCTGGATCGAGCCGCTCAACACGACCGGCCAGGCGATCGCGCTCGGATTTCTGGCCGTCGCCTTCCCCGGCCTGGTATCCGTCACCGCATTGTACTGGATCCTGGCGGCCAGCATCTTTATCGTCAGCGTCTACTACCTTGCCGTCCTGCCTTCGCTCAGCCGCAGGCACCAGCAGCAGGAGATGAACGTTGAAATGCCCGGCTGATGGCCGGGCTTTTTTTTCATGGTGGGGAGTGCACTTTCGTCCGCCTACTGGCCATTCTTGCAGCCAAGCACAAAAAAGCAGGCCCCGCCAAGCGGTCACCTGCTTAAACACTGCTCCGACTCCTGTCACTCAAATCCCCGCCAGCACCTGGTACCACACACCCCGCTTGGAGTAGAGCGTGCTGCGCACCTCACCCCAGCCGCCGAGATAGTTGATATCGAACAGCCCTTTCGGCACCGGGTACTTGGCCGCGTTGGCCTTCAGCACCTCGTCGTCGACGGGGCGGAAGCCGTGTGCGGCGAAGATTTCCTGCGCTTCCTTGCTCCACAGGTACTTCACGAACGCCTCGGCCACCTTGGTGGTGCCGTGCTTCTTGGCAAAAGCGTCCACGACGGCGGCCGGATTCTCGATCAGGATCGTGTTCTCCGGAATGACGACGTCGTATTTGACGCCCTGCTGGATGCGCGCCAGGAGCTCATTCTCGTACGTGACGATGACGTCGCCCACGCCGTACTCGAACGCCGCCATAGACGCCCGGCCGCTCTTGTCGAGCGACTCCACGTTCTTGTGGACCTGCTCCAGGAAAGCTTTGGCCGCGGCCGGATCCTTGTGTCCCTGCTGCTCCGAAGCTTTCAGACCTGCGCCGTAAATGGCGTTGATGTCCCACTGCGCCCCGCCCGAAGTCTTCGGGTTGGGGTACAGCACTTTGACCCCCGGCTTGGTCAGGTCCTGAAAATCCTTGATCCCCAGCGGGTTCCCTTCCCGCGTGCCCAGCACGACGATGGAGCGGGTGACCATGCCCTGGTCCGGATGTTTCGTCTTCCAGTCCTTATCGATGAGCCCCGCGCTGACGAGCTTATCGACGTCCCCCTCCATCGCGAGCATCGTGACGTCGGCCTCAAAGCCGCCGGCAATCGCCCGCGCCTGGGTTCCCGACGCCTCATAGGACTCCTGGAATTTGACCGTCTGCCCGGTCTTCTCCTTCCATTCCTGCTGAAACTTCGGCAGGATGTCGGCCATCGCATCCTTCGCCACGCTGTACGCGCCGATCACCAGGGTGACGTCGCCGCCCGCTGCCGATACGGAGCCATTCACCGGCGCATCCTTGCTGCAGCCGGTAAAGACGAGAATGCAGGCCAGCAGCAGAGCGCCGAGAAGACCCGGGCGGAGTGCCGGCTTTCTATCGTGATTTTGCATCGTCTGCTTTCGCATCGTCTGCCACTCCTTTAGGCTGAAACTTGCCGTGTTTGCCGCATCAGCCTGCCGGAGGGCAGGCTGGAATCGTAATACGGATGATCTTCACAGAAGCGGTATGGCTGTGTCATCTCTAAATTACAGAAGTATCCGTGCTAAAAGTAAGTATTTTCCGAGGACAAATATAAGATTTCAAATAAGCGATACTCCGATCTCTTTAAATAATGACCGGCATCGGGTCGACCTTAAGCCGGTTTTCTTCGATCCAGCTGCGCTCGTCGTTGAACAGGTACGCGCGGTGCACCAGCACCCGTACCGGCTGTCCCGGCTGCAGCGTATCCTTCTCCAGCGAGCGGTACGTCATCAGCTTGTGGCTGCCGACTTCGACCTCCACCATCCACTCGCTCCCGCGGAAATGCAGATGGCGCACGATGCCTTCCTCCGTCGCGGACAGCACCCGGAATTCGTCGGGCCCGCCGACTTCAATGTACTCCGGCCGGATGAGCGCCCGGGTGCCGCTGCCCCCGGCAGCTTCCTCGAAGCCTTTCAGCTCACGCGCATTCTCCACCACAGTGGACTCCCCGATAAAGGTCGCGACGAACGGCGTCTTCGGCTCCTTGTAAATATCCCACGGGGTGCCCTTTTGCTCCAGGCGTCCCTGATTAATGATCATGATTTCGTCGGCTACCTCGATCGCCTCGTCCTGGTCATGCGTCACGAAGATCGACGTGATGCCCACGCGCTCGATCAGCTCTCTCAGCCAGGAGCGGAGCTCCTGCCGGATCTTGGCGTCGATCGCCGCAAACGGCTCATCCAGCAGCAGCAGCTGCGGCTCCGGCGCGAGCGCCCGGGCAAAGGCGACCCGCTGACGCTGCCCGCCAGAGAGCTGCTGCGGATAACGCTTCTCAAAACCCGCCAGCCCGGTCAGCTCGACCAGCTCCATAACCCGGTCCTTGATCTGCGACTTCGGCGTTTTCTTCACTTTCAAGCCAAAAGCAATATTGTCGAACACCGTCATATGCTTAAACAGCGCGTAGTTCTGAAACACAAACCCGATGCCCCGCTCCTGCGGCGGAAGCGCGTTGACCAGCTCTCCGTGGAAGCGGATTTCCCCGCTGTCCGGCGTCTCCAGCCCCGCAAGCATCCGCAGAATCGACGTTTTGCCGCCGCCGCTCGGCCCGAGCAGACCGATTAGGTGGCCCTTTTCAATCCCAAAATGCACATCCTTTACGGCATGAAAATCACCAAAATGCTTGTTCAATCCGCGAACTTCCACATGCATATCAGCGCACTTCCCTTCTTTTTTTGGCCCATTCCATCAGGAGGAGCAGACTTACCGAAAAAGCAGCCAGAACCAGCGCAACGCTGTTGGCCGAAATGACATTGAAATTTTCCACGTCCTGGTATACCAGCGTCGTCGCCGTTTGGGTCCTGTTAATGATATTACCCGATACGACGAGCACCGCTCCGAACTCGCCCAGCGAGCGGGCCACCGTCAGCACGATGCCGTATATGACCGCCCAGCGGATCGATGGCCAGGTTACTTTCCAGAACGTCGTCCAGCCGTAGGCCCCCAGCGTCGAGGCGGCTTCCTCCTGCTGAGCCCCGATTTCCTGCAGCACTGGCATCACCTCGCGCACCATGAGCGGAAAAGTGACGAACAGCGTGGCAATGACCATCCCCGGAAAGGCATATACGATTTTAAAGCCAATATCCTCGAAAAAGGCCCCCACCGCGCTTCCCGGCCCCAGCAGGAGCACGATCATCAGCCCCCCAATCACGGGGGACACCGCATACGGCAGGTCGACAATGCTGTTCAGAAACCGCCGGAGCCCGCCGCTCATCCAGCTGCCGCGAACGAGATAGATAGCCATCATCATACCGAGCAGTGTGTTCAGCACCGTCACGGTGACGACGATGAGTCCGGTCATCATGAGGGCGTGCAGCGCCTCAGGCCTTGCCAGGGCATCGCCCAGACCGCCCAAACCACCTTCGAAGGCACCCATGACCATTTTGCCGAGGGGAGCGATCAGCAGCAGGAAAAAGACCAGGTATGTCAGCGTAATCCACAGTTTCTTCATGCTCTCTTCCCCTTCGTCTGCACAAAATTCACGACCCAGAGTATGACAAAAGACAGCGTCAGCAGCAGAATCGACACGGCAGCGGCCCCGGCAGTATTGTCGCTCTCAACCTCCCCGTAAATAAACACGGAGGCGATCAGCGTCCGGCCCGGAATGTTGCCGGCGACGAGTACGACGGCCCCAAACTCCGCCAGCGCCCGGGAGAAGGCCAGCATTCCTCCGCTGAGCATGCCCGGCAGCATGGACGGCAGCACGACTTGGAAAAAGATTTTGGTGCCCGAAGCCCCCAGTGTCCGCGCCGCCTCCTCCTCGGAAGGATCGATCTCCTCCAGCAGCGGCTGCACCGCGCGGATGACGAAAGGAAACGTGACGAATACCATAGCGATGACGATCGCCGGCTGATGGAACACGATTTCAAAGCCGAGCGCTTCGGCGGCTCCGCCGATCAGGCTGCCCGGTCCGAGCAGAAGCAGAATCATGAGGCCCCCGACCGCGGTCGGCAAGGCAAACGGGAGATCCACCAGACTGTTCAGCAGCGATCTGCCCGGAAAACGGTAGCGGACGATCACCCAGCCGATCATCGTACCGATCAGAACGTTAATCATCGTGGCCACAAGGGCCAATTTCAGCGTAAGGAGCACGGATTTCCACGCGATCGGGTCTTTCACGCTTTCCGCAAAAGCGCTCCATCCCAGCGAGAACGAATGATAATACACTCCCAGCAAAGGGAGCACGACCAGCAGTACAAAATAAAGAAGAACGGTGCTTCGAAAACCCCAGGTCCAGCCTTTATGTCGCAGCAGTGTATTCACTTGACCCCTCCCTGCCTCCGGGAATCGGCCCGGTCGGCGCTTGACGATTGATGATTTCCATTAGAGATTAAATTATTCCTATTTGACTACTTGGTTTTTGCTTATCAGTACTTTACCAAAAACTGTCTCACACCGTCAATACAAAAATAGATTTATTTCCAGTCTCCGTTTACGCCGCAAAAAAAAGAGCCTGCACGAGTGCAGGCTCTGCATTTTTCAGTCCAAAACATTCGGCACGTTTCGGTGCAAAGCCAAGGTCTAACCGTGATGATCCTTTGCCTCATCGAGACCGTCGGCGATGGAACTCCCAGCACTCCACTCTGTTATCGCTTCACCACGGACATATGGAGTTGATCGGCATGCGCAGTTCTTTTCGAACGTCTTTGGAAGGTTGCCAGGATGACGCCGCAAATAATCAACACCGAACCCGCAACTTGCATGTAGCTGATCGGCGTACCTAGAATGAAGTAGCCTGACACCATTGCAACAAATGGCTGCAAATTCAGAAACAGGGACGCGGTCGCGGCACCTACCCGGCGAATTTGAGCGTTCCAGACGACGGCGCATAATCCTTGGATAAGCAGCGCGGATCCAATTAAGACAAGCCACCACCCATAGTGTGGACGAATCTCAGCATGCGGTTCGCTCCAGATCGATACCGGGAATACCGCAATACACCCCAGCATCGTAGAGTAGGCCGTTGCTACAAGCGGTTCGATGCGCTCTGTCAGCTTTTTCATGAGAATGACAGACCCTGAAAATGCCCGCATGCAAATCAGCATCCATCCAATCCCGGACGAGATGCGAAGCATAAAACCTGCGCCATTCGCCACAACGAAAAAGACACCGGCAAAGGCGACGACCGACCCCATCGTCATCCGAAGCGTAAACGATTCCTTCAGAAACAAGCGGGCAAACAGCGCAGTGCAAATCGGTGATAACGATAATATCAATGAAGCCGTCGTCGCATCGACCGTGCGCAGCCCCGTAAAGAAGGAGACTTGATGCAGCAGCATTCCCACTAGAGCATAAGGTATTAAATACACGGTATCCCGCAGCGTAACCCGAACTAATCGGCGGGTGCCTATAAGAAAAACGTCTATCGACGTACCTTCCAAGAAGACAGACCGCGTTTAGCGGAAGTTTTTCTTGCGATTATAGAATGGTTCAGCTTCGCTGAAATTTATAAATTCTATAATCTTCAAATAAACCAGCAGGAACACCGAGGAGACGGCAAGCCGATAGGCCGATAGATGCAGCGCTGGAAATGCTTGCAGCAAAAGCGAGCCCAGTACGAAGTTGCTACCGTAGAGTGATCCGCAAAACAATAGAAGCAGATAGGATCGCAAACGATTCGCCTTCTTTCAAAAAAAGTGGGTACGAAAAAAGCCTGCGGCAGCATGCCGCAGGCCTCGTTTTAGGCATATGAAACTTTGGGCACTGCACCCGGGTTATTTCGCCGGGATGTACGATTCATCCAGGAAGCCGCGGATCGCTTGAAAAGCCTGCATCCTGTTCTTCTCCAGCAGCACCATGTGCGTTCCTTCCCCAATCTCTACCCAGCGGCGATAAACGGCGCCGGTCAGTGACGTGAAGAAGTTTTGCGCCAAATCTAGAGGCACATCGATGTCCCATTCTGCGTGAACAAGAAGGACAGGCACCGTGATCTCCTTGGGCTCATAAAAAGCTCTGTTAGCCGTCCAGTATTCACGGATGTCCAGAATCGGCCCATTGGTCGCCCGAATATGTCCCGGATGGACGCTTTGGCTTCCCGGATCGGAAGCTAACGTCGCTTCGGTCCATTGTTCGAACCAGCCTTCCGGAATCAGATCGCCGCGTTTATCTTCAGGGGCGGCGCTTAGCCAGCGTTCCTTCGTGCTTCCGACCGGGACGAGACGATAGGAGCCGAGTGCACCTCCGGTATCGATAGGGACCGGTCTCGTGCTCAGCCACTGAGGCGCAACAAGGATAAGCTTGTTTACTTTATCGTTGTTTCGGCTCGTATACGCCCCGGCGACCGTTCCGCCCCAGGACATTCCCAGAATGTTGACCTTCGATAAGTTCCGATGGTTTAAAACGAAGTCTACCGCCGAGCCCAGGTCGCGAACCCCCGTCTCCGTGCGAACCAGCGGAGGGTTGGAGTCAGCGGGCTGCTCCATCTCAGGGGGTCTCGTCGAGCCTCCATAGCCGCGTACATCCACGGCATACACGTCGTAACCATGACTTGCCAAATAGTCCAAGAACGTGAAGCCATCCAATTCAACGTCATACAAACTGCCAATCGGATATGTGGCGCCGTGAACCATGACAATCGTTTTTTCGTTCGTGAACGTGTTCATGGAAGCCGGACGTTTGTTGCGTACATATAGTTCGATTCCGGACGTATCGCTGGGGATACAGTGGTCTTCGGTCAAAATCGGTATATCGTGCCTAAAATCGTTTGTCGTCATGTTGTCAGCACCTTTCAATGTGATTAGGGTAGTTTATTAGATGAATTCCCATTTGAATCCGTTGCCGTCACGAGTCACGTACCCCGCAGAACTCCCCGGAAAATGGGTACTGAAATAAATGATGGGCCGATCCGCGACATAATCCAATACCCTGCGCCGGGAAACGCGTGCTTGTTCCGTGAATTCGCAATACATGGAATTCCACTCGGGATGATATACCTGAAACGGATGGTGCATCACGTCAGCACCGAACAAAGCTTCTTCTCCGCCGGACGTAAGGCTGATCGACATCTGACCGATGCTATGGCCGGGAGTCGGAATAAATTTGAACATATCGAGGAACTCCTCCCCCTCGGGAGAGATCGTCTTTATCATTCCAGCTTCGACAACAGGCAGAACGCTCTCTTCATATGCGTTAAAGTTGGGTTCGTTTTCTTTATTATGGCTGGCCGGGCTCGAGTAATATAGTTGTTCCGAAAGCGGAAATACATAGGTGGCGTTCGGGAACGTCGGTATCCATTTACCGCCTGCAAGCCTTGTATTCCAGCCGACATGATCCACATGCAAATGCGTCAACAGGACATAGTCCACGTCTTCCGGCGTAACCCCTGCCTCCAGGAGACGATCAAGATACGGCAGCTTTAGATTGGACAATTCCGGATTATACGGAAGATTTTTATCATTTCCCGTGGCTGTATCAATAAGGATCGTATGGTCCGGAGTCTTCACGACCCAAGTTCCAATACTAACGACAAGCTGAGAATCGCTGTCGATTAGACCGGCGGGCAGGATATCCCGATTCTTTTCCAGAAACGCCGGATCCCACGAGCCCGCAAAATAAACTTCCGGCGGGACGCCGCTCAGCGTCATTTCCGTGACACGGGTTACGGTTGCGTCGCCTACTTTATAGACTTTGTTCATTTGAAATCCTCCGGTTTTCTTTCTAAATCGTAGATCGTTCGAGACAACTATTATAATGGGATCTGAAAGCACCCCAAAAATTTCGCTCAATATGGAAATGGTTGAAGGAATTCGTAAATACCCGGGTATGAGACTGAACATCAACCTTGATATAATAGTAGTTCTTAACCCCTGATATTTCAACGGTTTTACAGCGTAATTCGCTCTGCTTCAAAGTGCTTGATACCACTGCAAATATCCGATATGATACACGTAAAAATTACGTTCACAGCGAAATTTTCAGGTGAGGAGGACTTCAGATGAATTCAATCGGCGATACCATTCGAAATACGAGAAAAAAACAAAAATTGACGCTCAAAGAGGTTTCCACCATGGCCTCCATCTCTTTGTCTTTTCTCAGTGAAATCGAACGCGACAAAGTGAATCCATCCCTAAGCGTTCTCAAGCGTATAGCAAACGCTCTGGGTGTGAATTTTACCGATCTGTTTGGCGAGGAGAAACGAAGTATCGTCATCAGAAAAAACGAACGAAAACCTCTCGTTCACTCCGAAGGTTCCAGAATAACTTGGTATGCTCTCAGTCATGGAAGCGGCAATAAGATGGGACCGATTTGGGGAGTTCTCGAAAAAGGCGCAACATCAGGGGACGTCAGCGTTGGCCATCCCGAAGGGGAAGAGTTTCTTTTTATCCATACCGGACGATTGGAGTTCATCCTTGGAAATGAACGGTTCACGTTCGAAGAAGGCGACAGCATTTATTACGATGCCCGAACGCCGCATAGTTACAAAAATATCGCCGAGGGGGAGACGCTGCTGATTGCCGTTCCCTCTCCAGCTACCTTCTAGATTCACTTTATCCTGTGGAGGAATAGGCCAGCCCGTTCATTGTGCTTACGGCGCAGCAGCTGTATCATAGCCTTATAACATGTCCAATATTAGGTAAAATACACTTTAGGAAAGGAGACATACGACATGCTGCATACCCTTGAATTAAGTACGGCGTCACGGGACGAAATGAGGGATATTACCCGCGAGATTATCTCGCTGGTTCATCAGAGCGGGGTCAAGGAGGGGAAGGTGCTGGTTTACTGCCCGCACACGACCGCCGGCATCGCCATTAATGAGAACGCCGATCCGGACGTGAAGCATGATGTGCTGCTGCGTTTGGATGAGGTGTATCCGTGGGAGCATCCAAAATACCGCCACGCCGAAGGCAACACAGCTTCCCATTTGAAGTCGATCACCTGCGGACCTTCGCAGACCGTGATCATTACGGAAGGTGAGCTGCTGCTCGGACGCTGGCAGGGGATTTATTTTTGCGAGTTCGACGGGCCGCGCCGCAGACAATACCATGTAAAAATTATGGAGGGATAAAGAAGCCCGCCGTATCCCCAAAAGCACGCATGACAAAACAGGTGTCGGGGTGTGAGGCATTTCTGCATGCCCTCCCCTTCACCTTATTTTTTTCAGCTGCGCTCACACTCACCACAGCATTTATACGTTGGCGCAATACCAATTCACCGTTATAAAGTAAGTATCTAAAAAAATTACCGCAGACTGCGGCAGCATATCTTCACATGCGTGATGGCCGCGGGTTTGATCTCCTCAAAAGTCACGCGATCCTGGATGTAATACGATATGAATCCGTGCATGGACAAAAATAACGTTAACGGCAGATTGCGGCAATGATCGGGGCCGTGCTCCTCCTCGTTCATATAACGGCGCACCATGGAGGCAAACAATTCGAAGCAGCGCCCCTGCTCAGAACGGCAGTAGGACAGCAGTTCTTCGTCCCGGATCATGAACATGATCTCGTACTGATAAGGATGGTCCAGGCCGAAACGGATGAACTCCAGCATGAGCTGTTCCACCTTGGTCAAGTCCTGGGTCGGAGCGACTTTGAGCACCTTATTCAGCTGTACAGCGAGATTGTTGAAATCCTCAACCACGATGGCGTAGAACAATTCTGCCTTTTCCTTGAAATGATAGTATAAGGAACCATGACTGTAACCTAAATGCTGACCAATACTGCGCATAGAAATGGCCCGGTATCCCTTGGTCACAAACAAATGCCTGGCCGCTTCCAGAATCCTCTCCCTCGACAACTCCTGTTCCACTGCTCTTCTTGCCATAGACCTTATTCCCCTTCAATAAAATAAAGCTTTTCGCCCTCCGTAATCAGGGATTGCCCCTGCGTCAAATCCACCATCCACGACATAAACGTCTCCGCTTCACGGTCTTCCGGCAGGCACGTCAGCCGCACCTTATCCGTAAACACCGTTTCCCCCATTCGGACCTCACGGCCCCGGAGCTCGTTCTCGACCTTCCCCAGCCAGGTATAGTCGATTTCTACAAAAATCTCGCGGTGAAGCACGCGTGTGATCGCTTCCCCCGCTTCAATCGCCGCCACAGCACCGTCCGTGTAAGCCCGGATCAGTCCCCCCGCCCCCAGCATGATGCCGCCGAAGTACCGGGTCACGACGATCGCCACATTTTTCAACCCTTGATTGCGGATCACCTCGAGAATCGGCTTGCCGGCCGTTCCGCTCGGCTCCCCGTCATCCGACTGCTTCTGGATTTCATCCCTCTCCCCAATCATGTAGGCGGAGCAGTTATGCGTGGCATTCCAGTGCAGCTTCTTGATCTCTTCAATAAAAGCGTTTGCATCATCTTCGCTGTCCACCGGTTTCACATGGCCGATAAAACGGGACTTCTTAATGACAATTTCCTTGGATCCCGCCCCCCGGACGGTTCGATAGCGATCAATCATGTTCATGCCCTTTCTTATTTGCCAAGAAAGCAGTCCCCCGCTGTTGATTAACCGGTGAACTGCTTCCCTAGCTTTGTAAGTCTATTCAAAAGTTGCTGATGTTATTCTTATTCGGACAGTCTTGCTTCCAGCTTCGCTTTTTCTTCCTCGTAGCCCGGTTTGCCGAGCAAAGCGAACATGTTCTTCTTATAGGCTTCCACGCCAGGCTGGTCAAACGGATTGACGCCAAGCAGATAGCCGCTGATACCGCACGCCTTTTCAAAGAAGTACACCAGATATCCGAAGGAATACGGAGTCATATCCGGTACGGTTACGATCAGGTTAGGAACCTGTCCGTCTGTATGTGCCAACATCGTGCCTTGGAAGGCCTTTTTGTTGACGAAATCCATCGTTTTGCCAGCCAGGAAGTTCAGGCCGTCCAAATCGTCCGGATCGCTTTCGATCGTAATTTGCTTCGCTACATTGTCCACCTGGATGACGGTTTCGAAAATGTTGCGGCTGCCTTCCTGAACGAATTGTCCCATGGAGTGCAGATCGGTCGAGAAGTCGACGGATGCCGGATAAATGCCTTTGTAGTCCTTGCCTTCGCTTTCGCCGTACAGCTGTTTCCACCACTCGGATACGAAGTGAAGAGAAGGCTCGTAGTTCACGAGAATCTCGATGGCTTTGCCTTTGCGGTACAGTGCGTTACGCACGGCAGCGTATTGGTAGCTGAGGTTCTCATGCACGTTCGGGTTGCTGAATTCCTTGGAAGCGTCAGCGGCACCCTGCATCATCTCTTCGATGTTGATTCCGGCAGTAGCAATCGGCAGCAGGCCAACCGCAGTCAGTACGGAATATCTTCCGCCCACGTCGTCCGGAATGATAAAGGACTCATAGCCTTCTTCATTCGCGAGCTTCTTGAGGGCTCCTCTTTCCTTGTCGGTTGTTGCATAGATACGCTTGCGGGCTTCTTCCTTGCCGTATTTCTTCTCCAGCTCGGCTTTGAAAATACGGAATGCAATTGCAGGTTCCGTCGTTGTGCCGGACTTGGAAATGACGTTCACGGAGAAGTCCTTGCCTTCGATCAGATCGAGCAAATGCGCCACGTAAGTGGAGCTGATGTTGTTGCCGGCGAAATAGATCTCAGGCGTCTTGCGCTTATCCTTTGGTAATACATTATAGAAGGAATGGGACAGAGCTTCAATCGCCGCGCGTGCGCCGAGGTAAGATCCGCCGATTCCGATGACGATCAGAACGTCAGAATCGCTTTGGATTTTCGCTGCTGCTTTTTGGATGCGTGCAAATTCTTCCTTGTCGTATTGGGTAGGAAGATCGATCCATCCCAAGAAGTCAGAACCTACGCCTGTCTTGTTATGAAGCTGCTCGTGAGCGAGTCGGATCGGCTCTGCCAGATAATCCACTTCGTGCTGACCGATAAAGGAGAGCGCCTTACTGTAATCGAAATTTAATTTGGTAGACATATCTAATGTAAACCTCCTAGTTTGGCTTCATCTCTATTCTATTACGCTCCGAAAAAAACAGCTTTAGAATAGGATACTGTAATTTGACTGCATTTGGCAAGGACAATATGAAGCTTATCCACCCACAAATTCACTTCTCCCCCCATGGATTGTCGCATGGCCTCATGGTAAACTTAATGAATGCTTATATCTCACAGGAAAAGGTGATTCTCATGAAAAAAATAGGCTTCATCGGACTGGGCACCATGGGAGCGCCCATGGCTTCCAATTTGTTAAAACAAGGTTACGAGGTAACCGTCTATAACCGCACGGCTTCCAAGGCCGAAGCGCTTGTCCGGGAAGGTGCGTCCCAAGCGGCCACTCCCGCCGAAGCAGCCTCAGGACAGGATGCGGTCATCACGATGGTCAGCAATGACGATTCCATCCGCGAGGTGTTTTACGGCGAGGACGGCATTCTGAAAACGCTGGCTCAAGGCACCACCGTCATTGACAGCAGCACCATTTCCCCGGGGCTCGTTAAAGAGCTGGCCGCCGAGGTTCACAAGCTCGGAGCCTATTTCCTCGACGCACCGGTTACCGGCAGCAAGCCGGCGGCCATCGACGGCACACTCGTTTTTATGGTCGGCGGAGAAGCTTCCGTGCTGGAAGCCGCATCCGGCCTGTTTGATACGCTGGGCAAGAAGGTCATCCATATGGGACCAAGCGGCAGCGGTTCCGTTGCCAAGCTTGCCCATAACACGATGGTCGGCATCAACAACCTGGCCCTGGCGGAAGGCTTCGCCATCGCCGCCAAATCCGGCATTCCTGCGGACAGCTTCCTCGAGCTGGTGCAGCTCGGTTCGGCCGGAAGCAAGGCCGCGGACCTGAAAGGCCGGAAGATCATCGACCACGACTTCAGCAACCAGTTCTCCCTTGCGCTGATGCTCAAAGACCTGAAGCTTGCCTCCTCCCTCACCGACGCAACTGGCGTACCGTCCCCAATGCTGAACCTGGCAAAAAGCCTGTTTCAAGCCGGGCAGACGCAGGGCTTCGGAGATGAGGACCTTTCCGCTGTCGTCAAATGCTATGAAGCATGGATCGGACAGACGATCGGCGGCAAGCCGCTGCAATAATGGACAGGCTCCTTCCATATACAGCCATAGGTTGAATGGAACGGCTCCAAATTATGCAGAAAATTGAGTTAACCGGAGAGAAAAGGGTAAGTCCGCCAAGATGACGGACTTACCCTTTTTCGTTACTCCGCCGGGTAGGAGCAGCAGTAATCGGTTACGCTGAACACTTCCAGAGCGAATTTGGAATGGGCAGGCACGTGAAACGTGTGTGCTCCCTGAATTTCTTGCCAGGATTCTTCACCGGGAAGAAGGACCTTCAGGTGGCCGGACAGGATCTCCATAATTTCAGGACCGTCCGTCCCAAATTCATACGTGCCCGGAAGCATGATTCCGAGCGTAACCTTGCTACCATCTTCCAGAATGACGGTGCGGCTGGTCACCTGGCCGTCATAATAGACGTTGGCTGCTTTGACGATGGTGGCATTGCTGAACTGCGACATGTGCTCACTGCTCCTTTTGAACTCAAAATATGAATTAAACGGCTATGACCTTACAGCAGCCCTTTGACACGGCTGACTACATTGTCCACCGTAAATCCGTATTCTTCGATGACGCGGTTGCCAGGAGCGGATGCGCCAAAGATGGAGATGCCGAGAATGTCGCCTTTGTCGCCGACATAGCGTTCCCAACCGAATGGCGAAGCCATTTCGATGGCAAGACGCGCTTTGACGTCAGGCAGCAGGACGGAATCTTTGTAAGCTTGATCTTGTTTTTCGAACAGATCCCAGCTTGGCATGCTGATGACGCGAACCTCGATGCCCTCTTTGGACAGCGCTTCGGCGGCTTTCACAGCCAACTGTACTTCGGAACCCGTTGCGATGATTTGCGCTTGAGGTTTGCCGTTCTTCGCGTCAGCTACTACATAAGCACCGCGCTTGATGCCTTCGCGTGCACCCTCAACCGTAGCGGCCAGGATTGGCAGGTTTTGGCGCGTCAATACGAGCGCTACCGGGTTCTCTTTATTTTCAACAGTGTAAGCCCAGGCAGCCGATGTTTCGTTGGCGTCAGCCGGACGGATCACAGTCAATCCAGGAATGATGCGCAGCGATGCCAGCTGTTCGATCGGTTCATGGGTAGGACCGTCTTCACCAACCGCAATACTGTCATGAGTCAGAACATAAGTGACAGGCAGCTTCATGATCGAAGCCAGACGAACCGCCGGACGCAGGTAGTCGGTAAATACGAAGAACGTACCGCCGAATACTTTCAGTCCGCCATGCAGCGTCATGCCGTTCATCACGGCAGCCATCGCGAATTCGCGTACGCCGAAGTAGATGTTGCGGCCTTCGCGGCTGTCAGGCGTGAAGTTAGCCAGGTTGTTCAGGTGAGTCATCGTGGAGCTTTCCAAGTCGGCGGATCCGCCCAGCAGCTGTGGTACGCCGCCTGTAAGACCGTTCAGGGCGTTACCGGAAGCAACGCGTGTCGATACGGCTTTGTCTTCCACGGAATACTTCGGAAGGTCTTTATCCCATCCTTCAGCAAGGTCGCCGGCAACAGCCTTTTCGAATTGAGCGGCCAGTTCAGGATAAGCTTTCTTGTAAGCTTCGAACTGCTCGTTCCATTCTTTGTTGACTTTCACGCCGTGTTCTTTCACTTTCGCGAAATGAGCGCGAACTTCTTCAGGCACGTAGAAGTCTTCTTCGTATACCCATTTGTAGAATTCTTTGGTCAGCTTGGCTTCTTCCGCACCCAGCGGGGATCCGTGAGTACCGCCATGGCCGCCTTTACCTTGTTTGTTCGGGCTTCCGTAACCGATGACGGTTTTCACTTCGATCAGGGTCGGTTTGCTCGTTTCGGCTTGCGCTTCCGCAATGGCTTTCTCGATGGCCGGAAGATCGTTGCCGTCTTCCACGCGCAGCACTTGCCATCCGTATGCTTCAAAACGCTTTTGTACGTTTTCGGAGAAGGACAGGTTAAGTTTACCGTCGAGGGAAATGTCATTGGAATCGTACAGCATGATCAGCTTGCCGAGCTGTTGATGGCCCGCCAAAGAAGCAGCCTCATGCGAGATACCTTCCATCAGGTCGCCGTCGCCGCAGATCGCGTACGTATAGTGGTCAACCACTTTGTAGTTGTCTTTGTTGTAAGTTGCAGCCAGCTGAGCTTCAGCCATTGCCATACCAACGGCCATAGCCACGCCTTGTCCAAGAGGACCTGTCGTTGCGTCAACGCCAGCGGTGTGACCGAACTCTGGGTGACCTGGAGTCAGGCTTCCCCATTGACGGAATTGTTTCAGTTCTTCCATTGGAAGATCGTATCCGCTCAGGTGAAGCAGGCTGTACAGCAGCATAGAGCCGTGCCCAGCGGAGAGAACAAAACGGTCGCGGTTAATCCAAGTCGGATTCTCCGGATTGTGGTTCATCGTCTTTGCGAACAGCTGGTATCCCATTGGTGCAGAGCCCATCGGCATACCCGGATGTCCGGAGTTGGCTTTCTCGATCGCATCGATCGCGAGGGTACGGATCGTCGTAATCGACAGATTATCGATGGTCGCGTTCTCGGCCTTGTCAATCGCTTGATTCTTGTCAGTCATGGTTATCCTCCTCAGTATTTCTGGGAAATTAACATGAAGCGGGCACACTTGAAAGCACGGAAAAACCCGGCGGCTTAGAAGAACATCCGCTTGAATGTTTCATTTTGACTTATTATAACACTTGCCTTTCTTCTTTTCCATAACCTTTATCACCATTCCCCATGAAGAAGGTCATTATGCGGAGCAAATCAGATCGGATAAAGGGGCAGCAGATACCGCCCGAAGCCAAGAGCCGAGCGGTATTGAGCGAAGTCTCGCCCTCCCTCCGTCTGGCAATAGTTTCAAACTTCTTTCATGTACCCCTGCGGGTTGACGCGTCTTCCATCTATGACCCGCATGATCCGGTCCTGAAACAGCAAAAACCATTGGAAACAGCCGTTTCTTCGAGTATGATAGTTCGTAACTCAACTGCATGTAACGAGGTGAAAACGTCAAATGAACGGAAATACGCACATTCTGGTCGTGGAAGACGACAACGACATCAGCGGCCTGCTCTGTAGCATCGTCCGCCGCAGCGGATATACCGCACAGCCCGCCTTTTCCGGAACCGAGGCCCTCATTTATTTGAAGCAGCAGCCCTGGGACATGGTCCTTCTGGATTTGATGCTTCCCGGCTTATCCGGCGAGGAAGTGCTGAACGAAGTTCGGGAACACGGCGCTCCGCCGGTGATGATCATATCCGCCAAGGGCGACCAGTCCGGAAAGATCGCCGCCCTACGCGGCGGTGCCGACGACTATATCACGAAGCCGTTCGACATCGAGGAGGTATCTGCACGCATCGACTCGCATCTTAGACGGGTCCATCGTGCCGCGAACTCCGCCAAGCCGGTCATCTATTCGCATAAAAATTTGCTGCTCGACCCGGAAGCTAAAACCGTACACGCCGACGGCGAGCCGATTTCCCTGACCGCCCGCGAATTCGATATCCTCCATCTGTTCATGGCATCGCCCAAAAAGGTATTTTCCAAATCCAATCTGTATGAAAGCATCTGGGGCGAGGAGTTTCTCGGGGATGACAATACCGTCAACGTACATATGAGCAATCTGCGCAGCAAGCTGGCCAAAGCTTGCCCCGGCGAGGAATGGATCGAAACCGTCTGGGGCATCGGCTACCGGCTGAAACCGTGAGGAGGTGGAGCTTAGGTCCGCTGCCTTTTAGGGCTGTGCAGCCGCATCTTCAACAGCAGAGCGTTATCCGCTGCAGTCTTGTACCGGCCGCAGTCGGCCCTTCAGGCTTAAGCCTTTCTTAAGAATTGCCTTAAACTTTTCTTACGCTTTCCGGAATACACTGAGCCTATCACTGGAGGGAGGCTGATGAGAAAATCATGAGCGAATATGTTCTTCGCACTACAAATCTCACCAAAACGTTCAAAAATGGGATCGCTTTGGACAAGGTGAATCTCTCGATCAAACGGGGGGCCATTTACGGATTCATCGGGCAAAACGGAGCCGGCAAATCCACGCTCATCCGCATCGCCGCGGGGCTGGCCTTTCCGACGGAAGGGTCGGTGGAGCTGTTCGGATACAGCGGTCCTGCGGAAACAAACGAGGCGCGCAAACGCATCGGATCGATCATTGAAAGTCCGGCGCTGTTCCCGCAAATGACGGCGGAGGAGAACGTCGAAGCCAATCGGCTTCTGCGGGGCATTCCCGGAAAAGATATCGTCAAGCGATCGCTCGAACTAGTGGGCCTGGAAGGGACCGGTCGGAAGAAGGCGAAAAACTTCTCGCTGGGCATGAAGCAGCGTCTGGGCCTGGCGATCGCCCTGCTGGGTGATCCCGAGTTTCTCATTCTGGACGAGCCCACTAATGGGCTTGACCCCATGGGCGTCGTCGAAATGCGCGAGCTGCTCAAGCGGCTGAACCAGGAACGGCGGATCACCATCCTGATTTCCAGCCATATTTTAAGCGAGCTGCATCTGCTGGCCACCCATTACGGCATCATTCACCGCGGCGTCCTACTCGAGGAACTGACGGCCAAGGAACTGCAGGAGAAATGCCGGCAGTTCATTCATATCAAAGTCAACGCCCCCGCCGCGGCGGCATCGGTCCTGCAGAACCGTCTGGACACCACCGAATTCGAGGTCATGCCGGACGGGTCCATCCAGCTCTACGATCATTTGGAGCATCCCGGGCGCGTATCGACCGCATTAGCCGCATCCGGCCTGGAGATCGAGCAGTTTATGCCGAAAGGCGAAGACCTGGAGACGTTTTTCACGAAACGGATCGGAGGTGTGCAGCCATGAGCAACGTCATCAAAGCGGAATGGTTCAAGCTGCGAAAGGACCTCTCGTTCCGGACCCTGCTCCTGTGCATTGCGGCAGCCGCCATCGTGTATCCCCTGCTCGTCATCATGGACCATACCGCCGGCGAGCCGGAAGTCACGAGCCTGGAGTTTATGCAAAATGTGCTGGCCGGCAACGCCTATGTGCTGAAGTTTTCCGCCGCCCTGCTGGCCGGTTTCTTTATTTCCAGCGAATATTCGACCGGCGTCATGAAATGCATCGCCTCTTCCGGCAACAGCCGGATCCGGCTGTTCGCCGCTAAGCTGCTGGTCTTCACCGTTGGTACGGCCTTGCTTGCGCTCACCCTGCCTGTGGTAGCGACAGCCGTGATGGTGATCGCAAATGGGGACGCGGGATCGTTACCGCTGCCTTTTGTACTGCGAGCCCTGGGATTTACCGTCCTCTATGCGGCAGGATTCGCCGGCATCGCCGCCTTGTTTTCCACCTTGCTGACCGACAGCGGCAAATCGATCGGATTTTTGTTCATTTTCTTCCTGCTGATGGATTCCATGCTAGCGATGGCTGGAAAGTACGTTCCATTTATAGGCACCATTTATGATTACTCCGTATTTAAGTTGGTCAACAACGTGCCGATCCTGGAACAAAGCGGCGGTCAGCTCAGCGCCATGGTCGTGGTTCCGGTCGTCTGGTTCATGATGTTTGGAGCTTTGGGGATTCTGGCCTTCCGGAAGAAGGAGATTAAGTAAGAGGCAACCCCATACAAATAATGAGCTGCAAGGTAGTGAATCTATTTTCGTGGGAAACCATCTAACCAAAGGAGGCGGACAAACGATGCTCTACATCACCATTATCGCTGTCGCCGTTATTGCTCTGCTCGTCGTCCGCCTCCTGCGGATGCGCAGGGAACTTCGGCGGGTAACCGCCCAGCTGAAGAGCTACAACGAAGGCAGGTCGGGCAAAAAAACCGATTTGTCCTATTACGAAAAAGATCTTGAATCGCTTGCGGCTGAAATCAACCGTCTGATCGACCGGGTGACCGAGAGCGGCGCCCTGCAGCGCCGAACGGAAAACGAGCTGAAGCAGGCGATCGCCAACATGTCCCATGATATCCGCACGCCGCTGACGTCGATCTTCGGCTATATTCAGCTGCTTGAGGCCGAGGACCTCAGTCCCGAAGAAAAGCATGCCTACTTAAGTGTAATCAAACACCGTTCGCAGCGTCTGCAGGCGCTGCTGAACGATTTTTTCGAGCTGTCCGTGATCGAGTCCACCGATTACGAGCTGAAGCCGGCGCGCATCCGTTTCGTCCCGGTGCTGCAGGACGTGATCATGAGCCTGTATGACCAGTTCACCGACTGCAGTATCACCCCATTACTGGAGTTTCCTGAAGAGGAGATCATCGGGTTCGCGGATGAGTCGGCCGTCAAACGGGTCATCGAAAACCTGCTGCTCAATACGATCAAGCACACGCGCGGCGAAGTCGGCATCGGGCTGAAGCGGGAAAATAACGAGGCGGTGCTGGTCATCCGCAATGATGCCCCGCATCTCGCCGGCACCGATCCCTCCCTGCTATTTGACCGGTTCTATACAGCCGACCAAACGCGCTCCGGTAAAGGGACCGGCCTCGGCCTGTCCATCGCCCGCAGCCTGATGGAGAAGATGGGCGGCCGGCTGTCCGCCGAACTGAGCGGGGACGTACTGACGATGACATGCCGCTGGGAGCTCACTGCCGACGGGAGTTCGCAGGGAACGTCGGTTACCTGAGAGAAGATGTTATAATTGAAAATTCACATATTGTAATTAAAAATTCATATGAAAAAGAACCCCTTGGAATGGCATTCACTGGCGGGCTTCAGCCCTCCGGCCTCCAAGGGGTTCTTTGGTTTGAGTAAATTTGGCGTGGTCCGCGCCCTAGCGCGAGTTCCGCTTACGCGCGGCCAGCAGGCGGTCCATCGCTGCGGACCGCTCTTCCTCCGGCTGCGGCGGGCTTTGCGCCGCAGCTTCCTTGCCCGGCCCGGCCTCCGGCGGCCGGGCTGTTGGCGCCCCGCGCGGCGGCGAAGGCGAAGCCGCCGGGCGGGACGCCCCCGAAGCCGGACGCTCCGCTCCGGCTTCCTGCGGGCTGCGCCCGCTGGCGCCGGCCGCGCCGCGCTCCGCGCGCGCCTGCGGCGCCGGTGCCGGCGGCCCGGCAGAGCGGCCGCCGTAGAAGGCGGCGGTGCGCTGCTTGCGCGCCGCCAACCGGCCCAGGCCGGCGTCCGGGGCCTCCGCCCCGCCGGCCGGTGCTTGCCGCCGCCGCAGGATGGCGGCGGCCCGCGCAGCGATGGCGCCCCATGGGAGCGCCAGGCGGCGGACGGCAATGTCCGCCACCCACAGCACCAGGGCCGCCGCCAGCAGCGCATAGCTCCAATCATGGAGCTGGCGGCTCGGCTTGGCTTTGGCGGCAAATACCTGCTCCGGATGGTCCATCGACAGCATCCGGCCGCCGGTCAGCTCAGCCAATCGCTGAAGCCCCTGATCCGCATTCCCGTCCGCAATCCGGTATTCCGGAGAGTAAGGGACGACCAGTCCGGTGCCGGGCGCAGCCGGCTTGCCGCTGCCATCGAGCAGCGTCATCAGATACGAACCGGACTGGTCCACCGGCAGCTCTCCGGTATAGCTTCCCGGCGCCTCCTGAACCAGATCCACCTTATGCTCCTGCAGATCTTCCCCGGTAATGACCGCCTGCAGTTGATCCACGCCCGCCGTATCCGCTTTGACTTCAAAACGGACCCGGTTCCCCTCGATCTGTGTGCTTACCTCATACGGGGAAGCCGTAAACTGCGGGAAGGTCCACTTCACCATCTGGGTCACGATATTGGAGAAGGCGGGCCAAGCTACCCAGTCCTTCGACCATTTGCCCATCAGGTCGCTTGTCCAGGCGACGGTTCGGCCGGATCCGTACTGCCACCTCGCCAGCAGCGGGTCGGGCTCCGGACTGGTCAGCACCGTCTGCGCCCCCTGCTTCGGCGTCGTGGCGACATAGCCGTAAACTTGCGGCACGCCATTTTCGAACAAAGACGTCCAGTCCCCGCCGTTTTGCAGTGCCGGCACAAACGGCTTGTCCACGATGTAGGACTTGGACATCATCGCGGCTTCGCGACTGAAAATCGACGGTATCGACGAAGCGTCATCCACAAAGTAGTATCGGCCCTTGGCCTCATCCGCCAGCGACTGCAGCAGATTGACGTCCGCGTCCATTCCGACCGCAACCGTGGACATCGTGATTTTGCCGCCTTTCATTTGCTCGATCAAATCGCTGTATCCGCCGTTTCCGGCCGACTGTCCGTCGGTCATCAGGATGATATGCTTCCGCTGGGCCTTGACCTTCAGCATCTCCTCCACGGCGGACGCGGCGGCCGGGTAAATATCGGTACCGCCCTCGCTTTGGATGGATTGGATTTGTGAGATGACATCCTCCTTGCCGTTCGCCAGGGGCTGAGGGGTCACGACCCACCACGGCTGGGAATCAAAGGCGAGCACGCCGACCGTATCCTTGGATCTCAGCATTTCCACCGTACGGATCGCCGCTTCCTTGGCGAGCTCCATTTTGTCCCCGCTCATGCTGCCCGAACGGTCAATGACCAGGATCAGACCGAGGGACGGGATCTCCCGCTTGCCCTCCAGCTCCATGGAGACGGGGAGCAGCTTTTCAATCGGCGTCTTGAAATAGCCGCCCATGCCGTAACTGTCCTCGCCACCGGCCATCATAAAGCCGACCCCGTAAGTTCGGACCGCCTGTTCGATCATTGCCATCCGCCGCTCGCCCACCTGGTCACCGGAAACGTTGTTAAAAATGATGGAGTCGTACGCAGCATATTTCGCCGGCTCCAGCGGCAGAACACTCGGATCGATCCGCTCATACTGAACCAGGCCCGATGAGAGAGCCGACGCAAGATTGGCCGCGTTTCCCTTCTCGCCTTCCACGATCAGCACCTTGGGCGGACCTTCCACCCGGGTAAAGGCATATCCCGCATTGTTGGCCGACTGGCGGTCGCCGTCCATGAAAATTTCGGCACGGTAGCGGTGAAGCCCCGTTTTTTTCGCCAGCCCCTTCACGGCGTATCGGTTGTCTCCAGGGGTCACGTCCACCGACTCGCGGCCGATCTCGGCGTTGTCTTCATACAGTCGGAGCTCACCCTTGCCTTTATAGGTGCTCCGCACCAGCACTTCAATATAATAGGACTCTGCTTGGTAGAGCTTTTCCGGGACTTTGACTTCCTCCACGGAGACGTCCTGCTGTTCGGACGAAGGCATCTCCAGCACGTCAACCGGGATGCCCTGGTCCTTCAACAGCCGTCCGGCCGACAGCATGCTGCCGACATTCTCCTCCCCGTCGGTGATCAGGACGATCCGGGAATCCGAGCGGCTGTCCAGCATGCTCCCGGAGAGCATCATGCCGGCTTCCAGATTCGTGTACTCCCGCTTCAGGTCCGCATTCAGCCGAAGGGAGCCCGGGAGCTCATGGGTCTCTTTTTGCTCAACAGCCGCGTCCAGACCTGTGGATACCACCGCGATGGTGTCCTTCGCTTCCTTGCCTTTGGCCGATTGTCCAATAAACGCTTCGGCGCTTTCCGTGTCCGTCATGCTCATCGAGCGGTCAACGACATATACGACCTTCTTTTGGTGCAATACAGTATAAGATTGCAATCCGGACAGCATCAGCACGAGCAGCAGCAGGATCACGGAACGGATGGCGATCGCCCAGGTTTTGCGGCGGCCGGCCAGGCGAAAGTCCGATTTGTACGCATACACCATCAGAAGCGCCAGCGGAAGGAGCAAGAGCAGCAGCCAAGGGTGATTAAATTGAACGCCCACGCTGGTACACCCCCCATTCGGTCACGATCATCAGCAGTACGACGGCGGCGGCCAGCCACATGAGCGAGTAGCGGCTTTGACCGATTTTTCCATCCGTTCCCGGATTCCCTGCCTGTTCTCCGGCACCTGCCTCAGCCCTGCCTGTATCGTCTTGGCCCGATTTCAAAACAACCGGTTTAGAGGAGGCAAAGGTCCCCTCAAAAGGATCGGCAGTCGCCTCCACCAGATAGCTGGTGGTGTTCCCCTGACTGTTTCGCTCTTCAAAAGCATACAATCCGGGTACTTGCGGCGCCATCTGCAGGGAGGATATCGCCCGCTCCCGTTTTTGCACCTCTGGAACCGACGCTCCCGCACCAGGCACCCCGGTATGCTGCACCTTCCATTCCGCTTGCTCCGCATCCGCTGCGATCGGCACCTCCATGCCCGATCCGGCTGTTACCCTGCCGAGGCCCATACCTTCGCCTTCGTTCAGCCAAGAAACCGCGTTATGGACGAGGATCGGAAATTCCGCCGACAGCGGCAGATCCGTGTCCTGCAGCCGGAACAAAAACGACAGCCGCGGATGTCCCGCTTCCTTGCCCGCATATACCGCAGGCGTACCACCGATTGTCACCAGCGGCTCGGCCCAGGCCGGCAGCGGTTCCTTGTGCAGCTCGCCCACGTAGAGGCCTTTCAGCGTGATGTACCGATTCACCGGATGATCGGATACTTTAGGCTCCTGACCGTTCACCTTGACTTCCGGACCGCTGCCGCCGATCGACCACAGCGGGGTCTCTTCAAGCAGCTGCTTCCAGGAACCTTCCTTCGTAAAATCAGGCGCCTGCCCGTCTACAACGATCAAATCCGGCGGATCCTTGGGAACCTGTGGAACAGACGCAGCGTTCCCTGAATCCGCCGTTTTCGCGGAATTGCTGGATGCCACCTCTTCCGTTGTCATCCGGGTCACCTGCGCTCCGGTCAGCTGCAGCGCCTTTTCCAGAAACAGATTGCCCGGCGTCAGCAGCAGAATGCTCGGCTCCCGGCTGCTTTTCCCAAAAGCGTAAGCTGCGTTGTCCGCGGCATATCCGTCATCGCCATCCAGCTCAATCCGGTACACGTCAGCCGGCGGCAGAGACTGCAGAACCAGCGTGGCGCTGTGCCGGGTAAGATCGGCCGAATCGGTACGCAGCAGCTTGTTGTCCCCATAAATGCGTACATCGACCCGCGCATCCCATGTCCCGCTCGAGCCGAGCACTGCCACCGCATCATTACCTTCCTTGCCCTGCTGAATGCCAAACTGCTGGATGCCGGCATTTTTCACCGGACCGTTTCCAACCAGGACTGTGTGTGCAGGAACTTCAAACGTCACCTGGTCGCTGGCGCCCTTCCATTCGCCGTCCGTAAAAAGAACAACCTCCGCGTTCTGCTCCTCCCGCGTAAGCGCAGAGGCCAGCGAAAGCGTCTCATTATACGCCGCCTGACCGTAGTAAGGCGTGAGACCGTCGATCGCATCCTGAATGCGCTTCGCATCCTTTTCCCGGGAAATGATCACGTCGGGCTCGGATTTCATGCTGAGCAGGGTAACCTCGCTGCCGCGGGCATGCTTCTTCACGTACTGCTTCATCTCGGATTTCATTCGTTCGATCCGCGTCTCCTGCGGGTCCTGGGAAGACTGTTCTGCATTGCCGGCTGGCGGCGCCGCTATTGCACCCATGCTCCCGGATGTATCGGCAACGAAGACGATATGCCCCCCGCTATTTCCGGATACCCACAGATAAGGCTGCAGCAGGGCAAAAACGAGCAGCGCAGCGGCAAGCAGCTGCAGCCACAGCAGCAGGCGATTTTGCAGCTTCTGCCATGGGCGGTTGGCTTCGATATTTTTCAGCACCCGGTCCCACAGCAGGTGGCTGGGCACGGTGGTGTCTATAAACTTGCGTTTGAGCAAATACATCAGCAGAATCGCCGGTATGCTGAGCGCAAACCACAGCCCTGCCCATGAACCGATTCCCACAATGCTTCCCCCTTTCTCTGTACGCCAAGCTCGTCAGGCGATGACGAGACCTGCCTCCGCCATTACGCCAAACACCGCCTTTTGCAGGCTCATATCTGTCGAAACCCGGATGAAGGTCATGCCGCGATCTGCAGCCAGCTTCATCAGGTATTCCTGATACCGTTCAAGCTCGTCCTGGTAGGCCCGTAACACTTTGCCGGTGAAGGCGATATCCTTCCCGGTACCCAGCTCGCTGTCGATCAGTCTTAAGTCGCCGCTGTAGGCCGGGTCGATTTCCTCCGGGGCTAGCACCTGAACGAGTACGACTTCCTGCCCCGCCCCTCTTAGGCGGCTCAGCATCAGCCCGAGATCCTCCTCCCGTTCATCCAGCCAAAAGTCCGAGAAGATCCAGGTCATCCCCGGCAGTCTGGGCATCGCTCCTGGTGCGCCGAAGGCGGCCGCCAGGCTTCCTTCTTCTCCGGGGGCCGCGTCCTGAAAAAACCGAAACAGCCGGTGGGCCGCCCCGCGCCCGCGGAGCACGGGCAGGCGGGCGTCGATCTGGCCGCTGAAGCAGCAGGCCTGCAGCCGTTCGTAAGAGCACAGCGCAACATATCCGATGCTGGCGGCCAGCTGCTTTGCATACCGCAGCTTGGAGGGAATCGCTTCATTCCCATTCCCCTCCCGTCCCCGGGTCCCGCCTGCAAAATCCATCGATGCCGAGCAGTCCACGTACAGGCTGACCATCAGCTCCTGCTCGTCCATAAACTGCCGGACGAACGGCTTGCCTGTCCGCGCATACACGCCCCAGTCGAACCGGCGGATGTCATCCCCGGGAGCGTAAGGCCGGTAATCGGCGAATTCGAGAGAAGAGCCGAGCCGGCTGGAGCGCCGCTTGCCCTGCAGGGTACCGGCCACACGCTTCGCAGAGCCAAGGCTCATCCGCTCCAGCCGGACCATCCAGTCCGGGGGCAGCAGGTATTCCGCGCTCATCCCTGCGCCTCCGCCCGCTCGAGCATCTCGCGGATCACCTGGTCTGTCGTAACTCCCATGGCCTGGCCTTCAAAGTTCAAAAATATCCGGTGCCGCAGTGCCGGCACCGCGACGGCATGGATATCGCCGGTGGACAGGTGCATCCTGCCTTGGCAGACCGCCCGGACCTTCCCCGCCGAAATGATCGACTGGATGCCGCGCGGCCCCGAACCGAAGCGCACGTACTTCTTGACGCCCTCCGGCGCCGACGCCTCTTCCGGATGGGTCATCATCAGCAGCCTGGCCGCATAATCCAGCACTTCATCGGCGACCAGCACTTCCCTGGCTCCCTGCTGGATTTCCAGCAGCTCAGCGGCACCAGCTTGCTTCCGCACCTCCGGCTGGCGGTTCGTCGTTGTCCGCCGGACGATTTCCTTCAGCTCCTCGCTTCCCGGATACGGCACGAGAATTTTGAGCAGGAACCGGTCCAGCTGGGCTTCCGGTAGCGGATAGGTCCCTTCGTTTTCAAGCGGGTTTTGCGTCGCCAGGACGAAGAACGGTTTCGGCAGAACGTGCGTCTCGCTGCCAACCGTCACCGTTTTCTCCTGCATCGCCTCGAGCAAAGCGCTCTGCGTTTTCGGGGTCGCCCGGTTGATTTCGTCCGCCAGCACGATGCTGCTGAAGAGCGGCCCGCGCTGAAAGGACATCGAAGTCTCCCCCTGACGGCCGAAAGAGATGACCTGCGTGCCTGTAATGTCGCTTGGCATCAAATCCGGCGTAAACTGGATGCGCGAGAACGACAAGTCGAGCGTATCGGCAATCGTGCGGACCAGCATCGTCTTGCCCAGACCGGGAATGCCCTCCAGAAGGGCGTGGCCTCCCGCAAAGATGCACCACAGCATCTGCTCGACGACCTCCTGCTGGCCCACGATCACCTCGGCGATCTGCCCCCGTACCCGGGATATCGTCTCCTTCCAAGCTTCCGGTTGAATTTGCGTATCCAGCATTAACCTTCCTCCTCAATAGTGGATCAGGGATTCGGATTGATTCCCGTAAAATATTCCTCGACCAGACCCTGCATCTGCTGCGGCAGGTCGCTGCGCCCCAGCGACTTTTTGGCCTCGGCCTCATATTGTTTGTACACTTCCTCGTAAGGTCGGCTCGCCCCCTCGACTCCCGGAGCGACGCCGCCTTTCTGGACCGTTCCGCCGCCGCCTTGGATCGGACCGGTGTCCGCCTTCACATTCCCTTTGCCGGCAAACTCGCGCGGCGTCGTCACGAGCTCGCGTCCGCCTTGGCCAAGGCCTGCACCAGGACCCTGCCCCTGGCCGGCCCCGCCGCGTCCGGATCCGCCCTGTCCGGCGCCGGAACCGGAGCCGCTTCCGGATCCACTGCCGGATCCACTGCCGGATCCCTGGCCTGGACTATTACCTTGGCCCGCCCCGTCAATCAGCTCCGATGGATCGCCTCCGCCGCTGTCCGAAGGCTCGCCCATCCCGGCCGAATCCGCCAGGGCCAGCTGTTCCGCCGCGCCGCCGGTGGCCCATGCATCCGATACGGGCATGCCGGCCGCCGTCATTTGCGAAGCCAGGCCGAGCCCCTGCGATGCCAGGCTTGCGGCCAATGCCGAAGCAGCGTCGGATTGGCTGGAAGACGCCTGGCTCGCGGCAATCGCTTTGGCCAGCTCATCCTCCAACCCCTTCAGGGCTTCGTCCAGTTTAGAAGAGTCCGTGCCGGCCAGCGCCTGCTCCGCCTTGTTGAGCGCTTCCTGAAGGGCCTTGGTGTCCTGTTTCTTCCCGGCCTCTTCGGCCATCTTCTTCAGAGCCTCCCGCAGCTGCTCCTTCTCTTTCGGCGACAGCTTCTGGATCTGCTGCTTCATCTGGTCCAGCGCTTTTTTCATCGCAGCCTGATCCTTCTGCTCCAGGCTCTTCCCGATGGAAGACAGCTGGGGCGTCTGCTGCATCTTCCGGCCCAGCTCCGACAGGTTCCGCGCCTTCTCTTCCTGCTGTTTGGCCGTCTGCTCCATCGCCTTCATCGTTTTCTCCAGCTGCTCCAGGGCCCGGTCCGGATCCTTGGTCCCGTCCAGTTCCTTTTGCAGCGTCTTGAGGTGGTCATCCAGCGGTTTTTTCGCCGTCAGATCCAGTTTCTTCGTTTCGAGCTCTTTCACCAGATCTTCCGTTTTCTTTCGCTGCTCCTGAACCCACTGCTTCTGCTCCGCCGCCTGGGCAAGCTTGTCATCCATCGGGCTTGGCAGCAGCGCCAGAGCAAGGCATACGGCAAGCCCCCCGCCGCAGCCAGCCCACCACTTCGTCAACTTCGGCATTCTCAGCCTTGTCTTCATCTGTGCCGCAAACAGGCGTCCGTAATCGGCCGCCTGGGTCCGCTGCCATCGCGCCGCCGCCGAATCGTTCCCGGCAAAAGACAATGCGGTCACCATCATGTCGCTTCGCTCCGCGCTGCCGCTGGCGAGATCCATCGCTTCAGCCGCTTCCTTCACACGGATGCGGTGCAGCAGCCCGGCAGCCAGACCAGCTGCCGCTCCTGCTACCGCAAGCCCGGCAGCCGCCAGCTGATAGAAAGGAATCGGCCACAGCCTGGCGGCGAGCAGGAGAAGCAACGCCGCCGTCAAACCGAAGGACAACCCGTATGCCAAATACCTCAGCATTCTGAAGACCTGCAGACGGGTGCGGGCCCGGTGAATCGCCTGCATGATCGGGTCCATGGTTTCCACCTCCTTTTTTACGGATAAAATACTCGGCCAGTGTGCTTATAATCCCGTTCTGCTTTTTTTAAATCCCGTCCAGTACTTACTTCACGGGCTCCATCGTTGCTCCGCCATCCGTGCCGTCTGTCTCTGCCTGCTTCCTTCTCCGGCGAACCGGGCGAATCCGGCGGATGCTGATCCAGAGCGACACGATGATGACCACGCTGTACACCACCACAAACTCCTGCCACAGCTGAATCGGCGCATCCGCGTTGAGCGTCGTTCCCCGGACGAGGAAAGCCTGTTTGGAAAAGCTCGGTTCGAATAAGCTGATCAGCGCCGCCGCCGGATTCAAGCCCAGGATATAACCAACCCAGGAGTAATCCGGTTGCAGCACTGATTGTGCATTTTGTCTCTGAACCAAGCTTAGGGCGAACAGATACAGCAGTCCAGTCAGCAAAAAGATGCACAAACCAACGCCATAGGTCACGATCACGGAGATCATCGTCCGCTTCAGCAGCGTGGAAAAAAGAACCCCCAGCGATCCCAGCATCAGCATAATGAACAGATAGAACAGGAACAGTGAGACCAGCTGATTCAGGGAAATGCCGCCATACATAAATACGATGCTGTATACCGGCAGCGTTGCTACCACGATCAAGGCCATAAAGCTGAGCGAGGATACCAGCTTGCTCAAAATGATCGTCGACGAGCTCTGTTGGGTGGTTAGCAGCATGCTGAGCGTCTGCTTTTCCCGTTCGCTGCTGATGACGCCCGCCGTCAGCGCCGGTGCCATGAATGCGATCAGCACCAGCTGGGCAAAGCTCAGCACATAGAACATGATCTGGCCCATGCCCGAGTTGAATCGGGTCTGCCCGCCGCCGTTCCCGAGGTACATGCTTACATAAATAAAGCCCAGGGCGATCAGCCCGAGAACCAAAATATACACCATCAGGGAAATCGCCGACCGGGGGGTCCGCATCCGCAGCCGGAATTCCTTATCCAGCACGGGATTGATCCATTTGCGCGTCCAATTCATGTCGCGGGCCCTCCTTTCGTAATTTCGAGGAATACGTCTTCCAGATTGGTCTGCGCCTCGTGAAACGACAGTACGGGGTAACCCCATGAGACGATTCTCTGAAGCAGGGCCCCCTGATCCTCATCCCCACCGCCGAAATGAACATGGATGCCGGTGTTGTCGGCAAGCACGCCGCTGACGTAAGGTTCGTCCCGCAGCCGTGCCGCAAGTTCTTCTTCCTTGTCCAGCGAACGGATGTGCAGCACTTTTTTAACGCGAAGACGATTCTGGATATCGGCCACCCGGCCTTGGGCGACCATTTGCCCGTGCTCGATGACGCCGATTTCATCGACCATTTCCGCCAGCTCGGGCAGGATGTGCGAGGAAATGATGATCGTTTTGCCCATCAGCTTCAGTTCCTTCAAAATTTCGCGCATTTCGATGCGCGCCCGCGGGTCGAGCCCGGATGCTGGTTCGTCGAGAATGAGCACCTTAGGGTCATGTACCAGACATCTGGCCAGGCACAGCCGCTGCTTCATCCCCCGGGACAGGCTGTCGACGTAAGTGTCCGCTTTGTCGCTCAGGTTGACGAGCTCCAGCAGCTGGGGAATCAATTTGTCCCGCTCCCCGCGCGGGATGTTGTAGCTGGCTCCGTAAAAATGCAGGTACTCCGTCGTTTTCAGCTGATCATAGACCCCGAAGAAATCCGGCATGTAGCCGATTCTTTTGCGGACCTCCTTGGGGTTTTCGGTCACTTCAAAGCCGTCTACCCGCGCGGTGCCCGAAGTGGGCAGCATAAGCGTGGCCAGGATCGACATCGTCGTCGATTTGCCGGCCCCGTTCGGACCGACGAATCCAAAAACGGTTCCCTGCGGAATGTACATATTAATATCTTTTAACGCTTGAAAGCTCCCATAAGTTTTCGTTAAATGTTCAATCTCGATCACGGCTTCTCCGCTCCCTTCAAGCTGATCTCCGGAAGTTTCAACTGGACATGCTCCTGGGCTGTCAGCATCAGACGAATCCGGCCGCCCGCCAAGTATTGTTGGACGTTCTTTTCAGCCTTCCACTGCTTGGTGGCATCCCAGGTTACCGGGTCCCAAGTCTGTTTGTCATTGTTGAAAATCTGGTATTGCGTTTTCTTTCCGGGGTTGTTCGCACGGAGAGTCAGCACGGCAGAGGCACCCTGCTTCAGCGCAGGCACCGTGTACTCGAAGGTGATGCTGCCTTGGTCCATTTCGGTCGTTCCGCTCGGATCTTCATACCATCCCGGTGACGATATCTGAGTAACCTTCGGCTGAATAAACCCAAAAGGAATGTTGAGCTTTCCGTTCTGCGCCCAGTCGATGGAAACGGGCTGTGCCCACAGGTTCAGCTGATTGCCTTCCAGCTTCTTGCCCTCCATGGTGTAGCTGACCAGCGGATCCTTGCTCCAGGCCATCACGTAGGAGCCTGACTGATACCATGCCGTGTTCGGAACTGTGTTCATCAGAATTTCGCGTTCCCGCGTAAATTCGTCCGCCTGGCCTCCGGTAAGATTGCCAAAGATTTGGTTGGCCATATTGTACGGATTAACGGCGGTCGGTTTACTGGCAGCCGACAGCGGTTTGGTTTCCCCTTTGCCGAAGTCGCCGAGCTCAAACAGGCTTCCGCCTAGCGCCAGCACCGCATGATTCAGATTATAGGAAGTGTTGTTCGTCACCTGCCCTCCGATGTTCCCCTTGGCATCCAGCTGGATCTTCACATCGAACTGGCCGACCTTCCGGTTCTCCCGGCGATTGGACCATACCTTCGCGAGGGACCACTGCGGCATATCACTCAAGGTTAATCGGGTCGACTGATCACCGACCTCCACAAAGCTGTTCGAACGGTTCGAACTGCTGAAAGCCCCGTTGGTCCGATCAACCGTCAGATAGGTATGTGCCGGAAAATCAATCGTGAACTCCCCGCTCCGGGGCGTAAAGAACGCCGAAGCGCTGACCTCTGAGGCATTGCCCTTGCCGTCCATCTCCAGCATGTTGATGGTATGGGCGAGCTGTTTGGTTTTATCGGCCGCTCCGATCATGTAGACAGTGCCGCTGGCGATAACCGCGATGAGCGGAATGATCCACCAGGCCCATTCGCGCTTGTCGGCCTTTTTCAGAATCCAGTACAGCACCGGCGCCACAATCACGGCATAAACGATGAGCAGCCAGGCCATGACTGGAAAAGACGGCATTTTGAGCGAAGGAAAATAATCCAGTACGTTGATGAGATTGTACATCTGGTTCTGCATCATGTTGAATTTGTTGTTCGGCTGATTGGACAGCGCCAGGTGATCGCGAAGCAGATACGACCACACCGACGGATGACCGCTCCAGGAAGCCAGCGGTTCCATCGACAAATCGTAGGCTGCATACAGCACGGTGCCCTGCTCGACTTGGCGGGAGGCGATGAGCGGCTTGCCGCCGGCCTGATACATGACCTCTCCTCCTTCTACCGGGGAAGCGTCGGAGAGCGTGAGCTCACCGCCCAGCTCCAGCGGCTTGCCGCCCAGCTTGGCGAGCTCCGGAAGGGATGATGCCGTGTAAGTGCCCGTATACTGAACCGGAGCAATCTGCTCGAAAGCGGCCGCCGACTTCGGATATGCCGCACCGCCGGCAAGGACCAGCTCGCCGCCGGAACGCACCCACTGCTCTACGGCTGCGGCCTGCCCTTTGGACAAGGTGTCCGAGGCAAAACGGTTCAGCACGATGACGTCAAGGCTGTCCAGCAGCATCGGATCCTCGGGCAAATCCGTACCTTTCAGCGGCAGAACGTTCAAGTCATACCCGCTGCTCCGCAGCACGTTTAAAAAATTCATCGTGTCGGGGTCCTCCGACAGAACAGCCACATTGGAGGCCGTCACAGGCATGCCTTTCAAATAAGGCGTACCGGAGCTGAAGCTGACCCGCTTGCCCTTTTGGAAAGAATTTTTATAAAAGCGGATTTCATTCGTATCCTTGGTGAAGTTGTCCCCCGGAACGCCCATGACGACGACCTTGGCCGTACCCTTCGGCAGTTCGACGTGCTGGACGTAAGTGGCGGGAGCCATTCCGGTGTCGATTTGGATAACCAGATCTCCAGAAATATCCTGGCTGCTGGTGAGGGTGAATTTGACGGGATTCCAGCTGCCCATTTTCATGTTGCCGTTGTAGCCGATTTCGGTTTTCAGCGAAATGGAAGGGGCATCCTCCGCATGCGCGGTGCCGCCCCATCCAGGCAGGAGCAGCAGCACCCATATGGTAAGCAGCACTGGAAGTACGATCCGCCTTATGTAACGTCGAAATGATTGCATGATTGTCTCCTCTCTTCTCTCAGGCTTCTTTGGTCATTCTACTATAGGGATGCGGCGAAATTGGTAAAATATTTTCATAATTTTGGATAAATTGTCCGAACTGGGCTAAATCGACAAAAAAATCCCGCTCCATGAAGAGCGGGACGGACATACCTACAGCTTGATGCGCACGGTGATCCCCATAGCTCTATGTCATTCATCCTATTGACGAACGCGATGGGGTCAAACCCTGCATCCTCGTCACATCTCCTGAAAACTAGCGAGCCGTTTCTCGTACGCAAAAAGCCTTTATTCATTTTTTCAATGATTCATAGATACTGGCTGCCTGCGCTATCGTTCGCGCCAAGGGTGCCTGTCTATTGCGGGTTACCCGTTAAAAACGACCGTCTTGTTCTCATGCACCAGAATGCGGTCCTCGATATGCCATTTCACCGCACGCGCCAGTACGACACGCTCGATCGTCCGGCCGATCCGCTTCAGCTCGCTGACATCGTCGCGGTGGCTGACCCGCTGAACGTCCTGCTCGATGATCGGTCCTCCATCCAGCTCCTCCGTCACGTAGTGCGCAGTCGCCCCGATGATCTTCACCCCGCGCTGATAGGCTTGGGCATACGGTTTGCCGCCGACGAAGGCCGGCAGGAACGAATGGTGGATGTTGATGATCCGGTTGCGGTAATGCTCGATAAAGAACGGTGAAACGATCTGCATATACCGGGCGAGGATGATCACGTCGATGTCACTGCCCACGACTTCAAGCTGGCGCTGCTCCGCTTCCTTCTTCGTATCCGCCGTCACCGGAATGTGATGGTACGGAATGCCGAACGATTCCACATATTCCTTCATATCCGGGTGGTTGCTGACCACCATGGCGATTTCGGCATCCAGGTCGCCAGCCTGCCACTGCCACAGCAGCTCGACCAGACAGTGGTCTTCCTTGGATACGAAAATGGCCAGCTTCTTCTTACGGCTGACGTTCTGCATTTTCCAATCCATCCGGAAGGTCGATGCCACTTCGCTGAATTGGCTTTCCAGCTCCGGCAGCCTCTTCTCCAGTTCCGGCAGGTCGAATTCAACGCGCATAAAGAACATGCCGCCTTCCGGATCCATCGTATATTGGTCCGATTGGACGATATTCGCGCCGTGCTGATGCAGAAAATGCGATACCGCCGCCACGATTCCCGGTCCGTCCGGACACGAAATCAGCATTCTTGCGCGGTTGGCGTGCGCACTTCCCGTGTTGTTTTCTTTTTTGACATGCAATTCCATGTGTAAATCCATTCCTCTCTCTCGTGTTCTCTCTCTTGAACCGTATGGCCCCTCTGTGATTCCGTTCGGCTTACGCCAAAATCCCTTTACCCGCAAACCAGGCGGTCAGGCGCAGATTGATCTGCTCCTCGCTGAGCTCAGGGAACAGTCCCGCTTCCATAATCATGTCGTACAGTCGCTCCATCGGCTCGCGCGGATCGGCTTTCTTCGCCTTGGCGTCGGTTTTCAGCACATTCCACACGTCCAGCACATATTGGCGTGGATCGACTTCCTGTTTGCCAAAGAAGGAATGCAGCTGTTCAACCTGGCCGAGGAACTCAGAGCCGAAGCGTTCGCCGACATTGCCGCGAAGCAGCGCAATCTCCACCTCGTACATCGGCCGCTGCGTCTTCGCATCCTTGCCGATCCACGGCGTTTCCAGAATGAACGGGAGCCCTTGCAGCTTCTCGTGGTGGACAACGCGGTTGATGGCGTCAAAGCCGATCCAGCCGGATCCGATTGGCGTATGACGGTCTTTGGCGGCGCCGCGCGGATTTTTGCTGTCATTGATATGAACAACGCCGATCCGGTTCAGACCGATGATCCGGTCGAACTCTTCCAGCACGCCATCAAGGTCGTCCACGATATCATAACCTGCGTCATGAATGTGGCAGGTGTCCATGCAGATCGTCAGGCGTTCGTTATGCTTCACCTTGTCGATCATGCGGGCGATTTCGTCGAACGTGCGTCCCATCTCCGTGCCTTTGCCGGCCATCGTCTCCAGTGCGATATGAACCTCCGTCTCGTTGGTTCCGTCAAGCACTTCATTCAAACCGTCGGCGATGCGCTGAATGCCGTATTCGGCATCCATGTCGGTGTAAGCGCCGGGATGCAGCACGATGTTTTTGACCCCGATGGCATGGGTCCGGCGGATTTCCTCCTGCAAAAAGTTTACGGCGAGCTCAAACGTATTCGACTTATAAGAGCCGAGGTTAATAATGTAAGGCGCGTGAACGACGATTTCGTCGATACCGCTCTCTTTCATTTGAGCTTTGCCTTCTTCGATGTACATCGATTCAATGGGCTTACGCCGCGTATTCTGCGGTGCGCCCGTATATATCATAAACGAACTCGATCCATAGGTGTCCGCTTCTTTGGTTGCAGTTAACAGGCCCTTGTCCGAAAAGGACACGTGAGAACCAATTTTGAGCATGGTTTATCCCCCTTAAACGAATTATCCCTTATTTTATCGTGGATAATGAAATAAATCTATAAATGCGTTATAATTCTAAAGAATGGAATATAACTGCGATAAACGATTTATAGAGGTGAAAATATGCATAGTTCACTGGGCACAAAGTTGCTGATTGCAACGGCGCCGTCCAACACGTTTATGAATTCCATATTTGTGTGGGCCATCATTTTGCTTGTGTGCATGGTGATCGGCGGATATTTTATGATCCGCAAATTTCTGAAGGTGCTGCCGAAGAATGACGGCAAGTCCAAGCTGGACTGGCAGAATTACTGGGTCGAAACCAGCCGGCATCTGTGGACGGACGAATCCAAGGCGTTTCTGGACAAACTGGTGAAGCCGGTACCGGGTCCCTTCCGGGATATCGCCAAGCATTCGATTGCAGCCGAAATCGGAAAAATTGCGGTGGAGAGCGGAGCCAAGGAAGTGACGCAGGATCACTGCATCCAAGGATATATCAAAGCAACGCCAAAACGGGATAATAAATTCCTGGTGGCCTTTCTGAACAAGAACCAAATTGACTATACGCCTTACAAGCATTTGATGGACGAATAATCCGCAGCTGGGACCGGGTTTTCAGGACCTTTTCCGAAGACCCGGGAACGGGAAATAGAATAGCGCTTTATAGAAGGAACACCCCCGTGCAGGAGTGCTCACATTGAAGAAATGGGTTCATTTCGACAGTCTGATCTCTGCCGGGGGTTATTTATATACATATCATAAAATGAAATCAACTTCGGAGGAGAGGAGAGGATCGGATGAGAGTCGCCATTTGCGGAGGTACCGGCTTTATCGGCAGCGCGCTGTCGGAGCATTTGCTCAAGAACGGACACGAGGTGACTGTTGTCACCCGCAAGCTTCCGCCCGATCATAAACGCGATCCTAGGCTGGTGTTGTATACGTGGGATGAGATTGCGAGCCATCCTGAATTGATGGAGGGCATGGATGCGCTGGTCAACTTGGCCGGTTCTTCATTAAGCCAGCGGTGGACCGCCAAGGCAAAGGACAGCATTATCCGCTCTCGCCTCACTACCGTAGCTGCCGTCGACAAGCTCGTGGAGGAGCTGCACAGCAAGCCAGGGGTCGTCATTCAGGCCTCAGCTATTGCCGTCTACGGCACCTCATGGACCGACACCTTTGACGAAAACAGTCCGAAGCGTGTCATGGATTTTCCTTCGGATGTCGTCAGCCGGTGGGAAGACGCTGCCGACAGCATCCAGGGCGTACGGCTCGTTAAGCTGCGCATCGGCGTCGTGCTTGGAAATCAGGGGGGAGCCTTCCCGATCATGCGCCTCCCCTACAGGCTGGGGGTCGGCGGCAAAATCGGCAGCGGCCGGCAGTGGCTGTCCTGGATTCATCTGGAAGACATCGTCCGGCTGATCGAGTTTTGCATGACGCATCCGGAGGCAGAGGGTCCGGTGAACGCAACGGCACCTGAACCGGTTACTAATGATCAATTCGGACAAGCCGTTGGCCGCGCGTATCACCGGCCTCATTGGTTTCCGGTACCCGCCGTGATGATGAAGGCCGTTCTTGGCGAACAATCCTTGATCATCTTGGAAGGCCAGCGCATTCTTCCGGCCAAGGCGCTTGAGCTGGGCTTTAAATTCCGGTATCCCCGCCTTCAGGAGGCTTTGAACGACCTTGCCAACAAGCAGGGTTGAACGTTCTACAAGGGATCTCAGGATACCTTGAACGTATAGACTCCGCTGATGATAGTAAAAGTGTCCCCGTCCTTCAGCGGATACTCCTTGTAGGGCACCATAAGCTCTCCATGCAGCTTGGTTCCGTTGCGGGAGCCCAGATCCTTGATCAGGTAGCCGCCGTCCTCGCTTCTGGCCAGCTCGACATGCGCGCGTGAGGTGCCTGTGGAGGATTCTACATACTGGGCAACCTCTTCCGACCTTCCGATCACGAAGTGCGGCAGCTTCAGCTCGATCCGTTCAGAGGGGCGCCCCTGCTCCCCTTCGCGAATCAAATAATAGCCGGGACTGCCGGAGCGATGGCTCTTCCCTCCGGCAGCACCATCCACAGGCGCAGATAGAAGTACAGTCGCATTACTTCGTCCGGTGCCGGACATAGCCTGTTCTTCCTTCAAACGGAAATCGTGCCCGGCGCTTCCATCCGATCCAGCATGCTCGTTAGCCGCACGTTCAACCCCGGCTGCATGGGTAGCCTCGAGATGGCTCCACAGACGCTGCCGGATGTCCGAATAATGTTCCCGGTCGGCCGGAGTTTCCCGACCTTCCCGACCTTCCCGATCTTCCCTATCTTCCCTATCTTCCCGACCATCCCGTCCTTCCTGTCCGATCCCAACTCCGCTCCCCAGTCCTAGCCCCTTATTGTTAGAGCCTACCGCCGAGTAGCTTGGCCAACTTGTCTCGCTTGTCCTCTGCCCTCCTCCCTTCAGCTCAATACCTGTTGATGCTGCAAGTAAATCCTGCGAAAACTTCCACTTCCAATCCGGTTCCACATCATCTGTTCCGTGATCGTCATCATCGCAATCCTTTCGTCTGCTGCCTTTGCCGAACCAGCCGGTCAGCTGCTCCACCTGAAACCGTGGGATTCTCTTTCGTGAAGCCGAATGACGATCATCATCGATTTCACCCGATCCGAAATCCGGGATTTCCCCTTCCAGCACTTGCTGCGCAGAACGGCCCAGCTTTAGCTTTCCAGACCAGCTAAGCCAAGCCGCCGCACCAAGCAGAATCGTCAATAAGATACTGATCAGCAGCGAGCTTGTCGTGGGTTTCGGCATATAAATCATCCGCCAGATGACGGCGGCACATAATAGACATCCCAAAGCAATATAAATCTTTCCACCAGACTTTCCGTTTGCTTCCCGCTCATCGTTTGCGTATAAGACATCGTCACGGTCCGGATTCCGGTTCCAATGGTCAAACGCTTCCTGAAGCCCGCCCACTCCCGGAAAGGAGTCCCTTTCGAGGCCTGGGCGGTCTTCCTGCTTCAGTGGTACGGACCGCGGCCGATCCCCTTCGGCTGCCCGGGCATTCGTTCTTGCCTTATGAAACGGTGCCACGCTGCCCGCTGCAGAATCTTCTGCTTCTCTTATTCCTTTTCCCGGCACACGACTGCCACCTGGCAACCCTTGCCTGTCAGCCTGCTGAAAATGATTTCGATACCCTTCTAACGGCTGGCCGCCTCCCGGATGGTCAGCATATCCATGTCCATCATCCTCCTCGGCGGTTAACAGTTCGAGCAGGAGCTTTTTAAAGCCGGAGACCGAAAAGTCCTCGCCTCCGGTGAATTGAAGCAGTCTTTGAACACCGTTTCCCTTTAGCTCCTGGACCGTGGCCATCAGCCGGGTGACTAATTCCTTCAATCGGATTCGCAGCGGCTTGTCCTGAAACGGCTCCTCCAGTGGAACATAGGTAAAATAAAGCGTTCCCGAGTGCAAGGACCCGTCAATGAAGATGTAATCCTCGTCCAGCACATACTTATCCGGCTGCAGCATGTAAGACTTGCTCTCTTCCAGCGTCCCGGCCACCTGGCACAAAAGCCCGTAATAATCCGGCATGCTGAGCCTCTCTCCCCTCAGCATATGGGACAGCATCTTCTTGCCTGTAATGTCATACTGGAGCGTTACCCGGAGATCCATCTCCTTCAGGCGCAGCGGAAGAAATCTGGCAATCCGGGAGGCCGAAATCATAGATAACTCTATATTGTTTAATTCGTCGGGACGGTACCCTTCAGCAGGGCCAATGACCATAAAGGTTCCGTCACGTTGAATAAAGTCACGCGTCAGGGACTCCAAACCGGTGTTCACCTCCAAAAAACCATCTGTAGGAACTTATCACTTCGTAAACACGAGAATCATAAATACATGCACGCGCATATAAAGCCAGGCAGCACGGCGAGCATAAACGGAAAATGAAGCTGCTCTTTCCGATTTCCCCTCAAGCTGGTCAGACTCCTTAATACAAAAAATCCGGACAGGCTTCCCGCGGCTTGGCGCAGTCGCTTCATTGCGTCCCTCCTCCACAAGGAGATCAACAGCCCGATAATTCCCGCAAAGATGACCGAATAAACCACGCACTGAACCGCAAACAGAGCGCCCATCCAGGCACCGATCCCGGCAAACAGCTTCACATCACCGGCTCCGACCGCGCCCATCCAGTACATGACGAGCAGCACCAGGAATCCGACAGCCATCCCTTTCCCTGCAAACGCGAGCCCGGACCAGCCGTCCCAAATTCCGTGGAAGGTTATCCCCGCGATAATTGCGCTGAAATTTAGCTTATTCGGGATTTTCATCGTCCGGATATCGGTCACAAAAGCAGCGGCAATCAGCACTGCACATCCGTATATAGCTGGATTCACGGTACAACCGCCTCCTTTCCCCTTCTTTATGTAGTTGAACTAAACTAACTGTTACCGTAATTACGGTAAGGTATCGGACACATGAGGTTAAGCAGGCCAAAAGAGGTTTTTCACGACCCAAACGAGGCTAGTACACCAATTGAGGTAAAACCACACCATTTGAGGTATGAGCTATCCCTTTACGACGGTAAACATAACCTCCAGCCGCTGGCCGTCCGAAGTCGTAATGACGAAGGGCCAGGTTCCGGGTGTCGTGTTAGGTCCGACCCACCATTCCCACTCGATGGTTCCGTCCGCGTCCGCCTGCTTTTCCCCCAAGTATTTGGCGGTGCTTTGGCCGCTTTTATAAAACACGGATAAATTTGCCGATCCGTTTGGAGCGATCTTGGCGCGCACCTTGGCCTTTTTGCCGACATACGCGGGATCTGGTTTGGATAAAATGCTGATGGATGTGCGTCCATCAACATCCCCTTCTCCCTCTCCAAAGCCTTCTTCATCAGTGGCGCCGATCCACAGGCGTTCCTGTGCTTTGGCCTGAATCACGATTTTTCTATTGATAAAAGGGACCTTTATCGGTAGCTCGTAGCTCACTTCAATGCCAAAGTATGGATCCGTCCTGTTCTTGAGGTCAGGGATTTGAATATTGGAAACATGAATTCGCTCGTAGCTTAGAAAATGGCTTTGCATTTGTGGCTTCAATATCGGTTTGACCACCGGATCGAGCACCGCCTCTGCCGTCTGATTTTTTAAATCCTGGAGCGGGGCTTCGGCCCGCCCCACTGCCTCATTCGTCCATTCCTTCAGGGGAGACGGAAGAGCCCCCGTATATTGGGAAGCCCAATCGCTTAGCGACAGCTCGGGAACCGACCAGCTCCCGGAGTCACGCTCCTTGGATTCGTTTCCCGTCCCTGCGGATGCTTCCGGCTGGATGGCCAAAGCCACCGGATAAATGTGGGAAGATACCAGCTTGACGGTATCCGAAACGGTGCTCTGCAGCGCCGTAGAAATGAGTGTCATCTGCACGATATAAATCAGAAAAATGACGAAGAACAAAAAGACGGGCAGCACCAATGAGGCTTCCAGGACGATGCTGCCCAGCTCCCGCTTCCCCCGCTTCGGAAACGCCTTGGCGAAAGCAGAAGCTCTCCCCCAATTCATGCGGTGCAGCCGATCAATAAGCAAAATCCGCTTTTTTCGTAACATAGTAACGGTTTCCTTCCACGTTATCCGGACTGCCTCCGGCATAACCCGCCATTTGGATCACGCCGGGAAGAAACCACAGCCTCATTCCGATCCGGACTTCTCCTGACGCATACGTGGCTCGTTCGGCGGGATTAATTCCCGTATTCAGACGAATCAGCGCCAGCATTCTGGACATTTTCTTCTCATTGTCGCTGTGGATCAGCAGGAACAATCTCAAGTAGTCGCGGTATGTCATTTGAATCTTGACGTAACTGGACAGCTCTACGGATCCTTCCCTGCAGAGCTTCACCATGTCGGCCATGGCCATCTCTACTCCGTACAGCAGCGCTGCAGCTAGAACGAGCAGAGGATTTCCCAGTTTGCTGTTCTTCACGAGCCCCTCCATGGTCCGAACCGCCAGCCGTGCCGCAAAAATTTCGGCATAGGCCGCTGACACATTACCCACCGGGTTATGGAAGCCGTACACGATATACTCCAGCTCTTGATGGCTTACGCTCATCTCATCGGCAACCGCATCCCCAAGCCGGCTTCCCGGGCTTGCCGCCGCATCTTTCAGCAGTCCAAGATCAAAATGGGTAAAATACAGCGCTGCATATTCGTTCTGGAACAGTTCATCCTTGATGCCCGACATCATCCCCGCCATGGATCCATACACCGAGTCCGTCTGCTTCATGGCCGATTTGCCCGCATCATAGGGGTCATGATCAAGATCGGTCCCCTTGTACTCGCTGCCTGCGTCTTCCTTATTAAAGGTCAAGCTATCGTCGTAATACTGCTGAAGCTCCTGGTATTCCTCATTGTGCTGCTTCACTTTCTGGTCCAGCTTATTAATGCTTTCCAAAATGCCCGCTGCTTCGGACAGCTTGGCCTTGCTCTGTTTCTCTTTTTCTTTCCTTTCCTTGTCGGATCCCCGATGCTCCTGCAGCTGACCTGCTACCCGGTCGAGCTTATTCCCGCTGCCTGACACGGCGTAATCATGGACATAACGGTCAGCGGCGCTTACTCCCCGGATCACCTCATTTTTCATGCGCCCACTGCTTCCCTGAACCCCGGAAGACTCGGCAAGGGAAGATAAAAGGGTAGATAACCGGTTGTTAAATGCACTATAATCCTGCTTTTGGGTCTTAATTACATCATTCAGTTCCTGAAGCAGACTATCAGACAGCAGCAGTTGGTCTATGCCGTCCCGGATGCCATGAATCGCCGCTGGATCACTTCCGGATGCTTCCGGTGCCGCCCCCGGGATGATGGCGCTCCCGACCTGATCGTAGCCTTCGGTCCCGCCGCGGTTTCCGGCTTCTGCAATCACTTCCTTCATCTTATCGTTGCTGCTCCGGGCCTCCTCCCAGTACTCCAGGGCATTCTGGAGTTCCTTTGCATGGCTCTTGGCCGCCGAGGACTGGATTCCCTGCAGGCGGGAAATGACCTTTCCTGAGCTGCGGTTATACTCCCGGATTTCCGAGCTGTACTGTTCCTCTTCGTCTTCGCCACGGTTTGCATCCTGATTGACCTTGTCTACGTAGTCCTCATATTGTGCGGCAATGTCGGCCGTGGTGACCACTTCCGAAGAACCGAGCGATTGGTCCGGAATCGCCCCACCGGCAGGGCTCATGATCAAACCCGGAGCCTCCTTCAGGCTTTGACCGGCCTTTCTCTGGGCCGCAAGCATCTGATCGAGGGCCTCCTCGCGCTTGTCATACAGCTTCTGCAGCTTGCCCAGGACATCCACCGTATCCGAGGCTTCCTTCATGGATTCGGACAGCGGCTTGAACCTGCTGACAAGTTCCAGGGAAAAGTCGATGGGCGCTTTATACTTCATCTCCTCGCTGACTTCCCTATTAAAAATGTCATACTCCCCCAGCATCCGTTCCATCTTGAGCGATGAGGTGTCCAACTGAAGCGGAAGCAGATCAAACCGATCGCTGCGGTCTCCCTTGTCCATCGTGCTGTTAAGCACGCCAGCCATAATTTGATCGCCGCTCGTGCTGCCGTGTGCAAAAAGTCCATACCTTTCCTGCAGTTCAGGGTCGTACGACGACATGACCGACCGGACCGCCGCACGGACCAACCGCTCGCTCTGCGCCTTCATCGCCGCGATCCGGGCGTAGTCGATAAATAATGCGACAAACGCAAAAATCATGGCCAAAACCCCAATAAGAAAGATGGATACCGAGCCACTTTCCGAGCGTCTCTTACCGAACACCCGCCAATCCTCCTCTCGGGTCCTAAGGCTGGCTTCCGGAAGCTTGAAGCTGCTGCAGCACCCCAGCCGCGCTGCCTCGATCCATCCCTTCACCAGCATCATTCTTCTTGAACTTCGAGCCGTAGTATCTCATCAGATGGATGCTGCGGATAAATTCTACCGGATCCACGACCAATGAACTCCCGGAGGTTCGAAGCTCGCTCCCTTCGTCCAGCATGGCATCGAGCGGCCGGAGGGAGATCATTTGGTTCAAGCTGGCGGTTACTTTCCGCTGCAGCAGAGCATTTTTATAGGTCATATCCCCCTGCATGCCCGCCGGAATCGCCGAGCCGGTTTTGCTCAGCTTGATCGCCGTCAGCGCCCCTTGCGTGGAAGAGGTACTTGGAACAGGTACCGTCTGTGAGTTTTCGGCTCCTGCCCAGCCAAACAACGCACCAAGCCATTGATCGTCTGTCATTCGCCAATACAGCGAATCATACTGGTTGACCGGCACCGAGCCGTCAAGCGCTTCTTTATGGCTGTTATCCCAGCTGTAGGCCGTGCGCTCCGCGGCTGCAGACGCCGCTTGATGCAGCATGCTCTGCTGATACATATACAGGGACAGAAACAGCAGAATCATCGTCGTGAACAGAACGATCGGCATGACGAGGGAGGCTTCCAGCGTAAAGCTCCCCTCGCATTCTTTTAACCTAGCTCGTAAATTCTTCACTTTTTTTGTTGACGTTAGCCAGCAGTTTGTTGATAAGCTCCATAATTTGCTTCTTAAACAGAAGCGCGATAATGAGGATCACGACGATAATCAGCAGCATTTCGAGCGTTCCGAGCCCCTCCTCGTCCTTCCATAATTTCTTGCCGCTTCGTCTTATCATTGTCAGCATTTATACCCCTCCTACATGTTCATCATCATAAAAGCCGGTGTGCCCACCAGCACAATCACGATCATAAAAATGACCATCATTGGAAAAACGAGCTTTGACGAGGCTTGCTCTCCTCGTGTCCGGGTAATGGCCTTGCGCTTCTCCCATAATCCCCGGGACAAGTCGTTCAGAGCCATGGCAAAGTCGCTGCCCCCTCGCCGCAAATTGAGCAGCACGGCTGTCGTAAACGCGGATACCTCCTGCACGGCACAGCGTTTGCTAAAATTCTCAAACGACTGCTGAAAGGAATATCCGCCTTCCAGATCATCGATCATCCGGATTAGTTCCTTATAAAGCGGATGATCCCTTTGGGCTTCCTTCTGACGTGCGCATCGCGTGATGGCCTTCTGCACCGTCTCGCCGGCTCCGACGAGCAGGACGACCTTGTTCAGCAGCTCCGCCAGCTCGATCGTAATATCCTGGTCCCGCTTATCAACCTTCGTGTGCAGGTCCTTAATGATCGCGGCCGGCAGAAGGATGGCCAGCAGCCCTCCAATAATAAGCCCCGTGTTCCCCCCGGCGGCAAGCGTCAGCAGGCAGCCCAGCATCAGCATAAGCCAGCTGTAACACAGCATCTCTCCGGCATACAGGAGCGTCATCTCCACGCTGTGCCGCTGCCCGTAAATCTTCTGGATCGAGCGCTGAAGCCTGAAGAAGAAGAGCGGAAAACGCGCAGTCAGCTTGTACTGGTCGATGATGTACAGCATGGGCCGCATCACCGCTCTCAGCCGAATCCCTTCCATCGGCAATGTCATCAACCGCCTATACTTGTCGCCGCAGCGCTGGTTCTGCACCACCCAACCTCCCGCCAGCAGAGCCAACATCACGGCAGCCAATAATTTCATGACTTCACCCCGTTCACACCTTGATATTCATCATTTTCATAATCCATAGCAGGCACCCGGCCAGTCCCGCCAATGCACCTGTCGAAATCACGATGCCCATCCCGCTGTACAGCGGCTGCATATAGTCTCCGGCCGTAAAATTCATAAACATCAGCATCAAGATAGGCGCAGCCAACAAGGCTCTGGATTCAAACTTTTTCTGGGCGATCATGACCGAGATCTCCTGTTTGATATCCAGCTTCTCGCCGATCACAGTTGAGGTATGCCGCACAACCTCGACAAGGTCCCCGCCCGTGCGCTTACACGTCGTGAACACATCCGCAAAATTCGTAATATCCTCCATTGCCGCACGGCGGCTGAAGTCATTCAGCGCATCCTCGACCGGTTCGCCATACTCCATCCGCGCGCAGATAATGCCCAGCTCGGTAATCAGGTCATTTTCCGCATCCGGGTCGAGCATCCGCAGGTCCTGAATAGCCTCCCTAAAACCGTTCTCCACCGATTTGCCCGCAGACAGGGAGGAAGACAGCGAATACAGTGCCTGCTTAAAATGAAGATTCATCGCGGTCCTCCGGCGCTCCAGAAGATGAGCCCTCCAAAACCGCGGAACGATCCATCCGCCGGATGCCATGATTATAGCTACGAGCCATTGATGATAGAACAAATAGCCAATTCCGAAGCATAACAAGCCCCCAATAGCAATGCATGCCGTACGCTGGAGCCCGTTCAGCTCATAAGTCTGGTAATCCGGAAGCTTCTGCCCTATACCCTCTGGTGGGGGAGATCCGTCCATGCCTTGCCTCCCGAGCGCCCTACCTGGCTTCTTGGGAGGAACGGCCTCCCGCCGGTTACCGCTGCTCCCTGTTCCCTGCTGTTCGTGTAACTTCGCTTCACCTCCCTGGTGACGTAACATCGCTTCACCTCCCCTCCTTAGTGACAGTACCCAACTGGTTTATTAAGGCCTTTAAATTTGATGCTGAATCAAGCAGCCTGCGACCCCAATCTCTTCATATTTGAATTAAAATGTCCGCTTCACTTCTTTGCGGCGGCGATTCCGGCAGCCTGAAGCTTTGCTACATGAATCAATCCGTTTCCCGTCGGCTCCAGCTCCCCTTCAACCTTTCCTTCCTTCTCCCCCGTCTCCCGAAAACGGAACAGCGGATTAAGGACCACCTCGCCGTTCTCCAGCCCGGCCACCTCGCTGATTTCAGTGACCTTCCGCGTGCGGTCGCGCATCCTGGACAGATGGACAAAAATATCGATCGCCGAGCTGATCTGCTGGCGGACGACAGGCACAGGCAGATCCGCTCCGCTCAGCACCATCGTCTCCAGCCGGCTGATCATATCGCGCGTGTTGTTCGCATGGCCGGTTGATAAACTTCCATCATGGCCGGTGTTCATCGCCTGCAGCATATCGAGCGCCTCGCTCCCCCGGACCTCGCCGACCACGATCCGATTGGGACGCATCCGAAGGGAGGAGCGGATCAGATCCCGGATGGCGATTTCCCCTCTCCCCTCCGTGTTCGCGTTACGGGTCTCCAGAGCGACCAGATTGGGGACCGTGACAATCTGAAGCTCAGCCGAATCCTCAATCGTGATCACCCGTTCGTCCGGCGGGATGAATTGCGACAGGGCATTGAGGAACGTCGTTTTGCCAGAACCCGTCCCGCCGCTGATAAAGATGTTGTATTTCCCCACCACCAGCTGCTGCAGAAACTCAGCCGCCTCCGGACTCAGCGCTCTCCGGACGATCAAGTCCTGCATCGTCATCGGCGATTCGGGGAACTTCCGGATCGTCATCGTCGGCCCCTTCAGCGCAACCGGCGGCAGGACGATGTTGACCCGCGAGCCGTCCTTCAGCCTGGCGTCCACGATCGGCGAAGACTCGTTGACGACGCGGTTCACGCCGGCAACGATCGACTGGATAATGTCTTCAAGCCTCGACCTCGATTCGAACTTCAGCGGCAGCCGGGACACCACGCCGTCCTGCTCGATAAAAATATCCTCGTGGCTGTTGATCATAATTTCGGTAATCGCAGGATTGTCCACCAAAGGCTGCAAAATGTCGAGCCCGCGGAACGAATCGAAGATCCGCCGGATCAGGCTGCGCTTCTCCTGCGCGGTCAGCTCGCGAAGCTCAGGTCTCCTGAACACCGTCCGCTCGATATACTGCATCAGCTCCCGGTTGCCCAGCGCAGAAGTCACGTCCAGTCCGGACCGGATTTCTTGACGGAGCTCGCGGAACAGCTCTTCATCCATATCCCCTCACCCCTGAACCACTGACGAATGAGTCCCCCAAGAGGGACTTGCACAGCTTGAGGATATCCCGCTGGTAGATCGGCGAGCTGAGCAGCAGCTCTTCGTTGCTGTTCTGTTTCCAGGAAGGGATATACGGCAGAACGCCGTCCACCTCCGGAATGCACGCGGGCAGCGGATTGGCCAGCTGACCGGTGAACCGATTGACCACGTACCGGCTCTTTCCGGCAAGCTCGGCGAACAGCTCCGGCTGGCTCCGCTCCATAAACGCAAACCACTGGCCGTTTTTGTACAGATTGGTGATATCGTCCAGCATCAGCCAGACCAGGTGGCGGCATCCTTCCAGGACGGCGGCCAGGCGTTCGTTCGGCCCGGAATCCGTGTCGGCGATTACCACGTCGTACCGGCCGCTTGCCGCGATGCTCTGCAGCAGCTTCCGCGTATCGGCCTTACCCAATTGAACCAGCTCTTTCAAATTGGTGACGGGTTTGAACCAATCCGCACGAATTCCTGGATGATGGACGGTGTACGGCTCCGGAGATACCATCGTCTGCACATGCTTCTCCTCGTGGGCCGCTTTCAGCTCATACAGCATCTCGGGCAGCCCCTCGGCACTCTCCGCACCGCCCCCCTGCCTGGGAAAAATTCCGCTGCTGTTCACGGTTTCCAGGTTCATATAAAATACCGACAGGCCGGCCGCCCCCAGCTGTTTGGCCATATTAACGGCGGCCGTCGTCTTCCCGCTCCCGCCTACAACGGAGACGAAGCCGATCGTCACGGCCTCTCCGTCCGCCACCGGTAGCGTACGCCGCTGACCTTCCCTCCGGCATAAGCCGAGGATGGAAGCCATCAACTCTGGAAGGGGCTGATATTTGGGGAGCACCGGTCCTTGTATAGAGGCGGCCTCCCCATGTCCGAGCAAAATCCAGTTCGGTATATCGCCGTTCTTCCCGGCAAGCCAGGGTTCCAGGAAGGCTGCCTCCCCAACGACGGCGTCGGGCAGCTCCTCGCCGTCCATATACTTCATAAAAGCGTCCAATTTAGTGAATCCGGATATGTGCATCTTGTCCCCAAACTCGCTGCTGTGAACATAGTGCAGGATACCCTCCAGATACTGCGCCTCCTTGACCGCGAGCGTAATTCGGTATGGTACCATCACGAATGATCCCTCCTTGTTTCAGACAGCAAAAAAGCACCGTCCAACAACCCGCCTGGCGGGTGTTAAACGGTGCTTCCGTTATTGGTAAGTATTTACTTAATTTAGAATTTATCACATCCGGACCGGAAACACAATACACTTTGACATGAAAAAATCGATCCGGTAACGGTTCATTTTTCACAGAAAACGGTTCCTAATCTCTGGCGTGGGCAGCAGGCAGGCTTCCTCCTTGCCAAACCAGCGGTACCGGTTGCGCGCGACCCAGCGATAGATCACGTTCCGGAGCGGCGCAGGCACAGCGATGAAAGCATACAGAAGCGGCCAAGGCTGCTTTAAACGCCGCACAATCCGCAAAGCCGCAGCAGATTCCGTATAATAGCGTCCGTTTTCAATCAGAACGACGGTATTTAGGGTTCCGACTGGCAATCCGCCCTCCCGGAGCAGCTTCTCTCCGATCTCGGACTGAAGTGAGGCAAAATGGAATATTCCTGCCGGATCCCGTTGGAGAATGAACTTGGTCAGCCCCTGGCATAAATGACAGACGCCGTCAATCAGAACAATGGCATTTGGCTTACCTGCGCTTCCTTGCTGCATGGTCATCGGCGAGCCCTCCCTTACCTCCAGTATCTTCCTTATTGCCTCGTAAATCAAGCCACCTTATTACTCCCCGAAAATAGAAAAAAGCACGGGATTCATAATCCCGCACCTGTATCTCCTGGATGATATTAGTGGGCAAGCGCCTTATCAATCCATTGGTTCTCAACGATTTGCTGTTCCAGCTCGCCTGTAAAGCTCTCCATGCACTTGCAAATAAAGTCTTTGCGGCATACAGGACAAGGAGTTTTCTGCAATCGGCTGATGTTAGTCATTTTCCATTCCGGAAAACGGTTATAGAACGCACGGCACTCTGTTCCGTCAGCCAGGTTGATAATGAATTCGTACAATCCGCTTTTTTCATTGCTGCTGGCTTCTCTGACGTTCGTAATGATCGGTCTGTAAGACATATGCATCACCCGTTTATTTAGTTTTCTTGCCTCGGACAAATAGTACGTAACAAGTACTTAGACATATTAAATGAATTTTATATATCATGTCAACAAAGAAGGGTATGTAATTCATGTATTTGGCCCCAATATGTCTCTACAGTACCGATCTCTTTTGTTTCTCTTCAATATAAAGGATGCCTAACTCCCAAAGAAAATATCCAGAATCGTACCAAGCTGATCTTTCCTTTTCCCTTCCAAAATATCGGGATTAAGCACCTCGACATTCCCGCAATGCTTGCAGGAAACAAATAAATAATGGATATGCTGGATATCAAACATCTTGCTGAGGCCGGCTCCCGTCATGGAAACCTCACGGATGTCGCAGATCCGCCCCTTGCACTTAACGCAAACAAAACGATCCTCAATGATGTCCTTAATGCTCAAGCTGATCTCCCCTTTCCTTTGGTGCCTAACTATTTTACGCCAGGGCGGTGGAAATCGTTCCAAGGATAAGGTTATGCCGAAAATGATACGACAAAAAGCCGGAAGCAGCCGCCACCACGTGGTGAGCCCCCGGCTTTTGTTACGATGATAAAGTTCAGCGGAACTGAACCATTCCATCATCGCACGGAAAACTTCCGCGAAACGCGGCCAGTTTTCTATGAAGGTACGTCGATAGACGTTCGGATACATCCTGGCATTATTTAAATAACGTTCAGCTCGACATCGATATTCCCCCGCGTGGCTTTGGAATACGGGCAGAATTCATGCGCCTTTTTCGCAAGCTCTTCCGCTTGTTCGCGTTCGATCCCGGGCAGCTTGATATCGAGACGGGCCGCAAGGCGGAAACCGCCGTCGCTCTCGTCTTTGCCGATCATGACGTTGGAAGTGACTTCCACATCATTCAACTTCACGCCGGCCTGGCGGGCCACATTGGCCAGTGCGCTTTCGTAGCAGGCACCGTACCCGGCTGCAAACAGCTGCTCGGGGTTGGTTCCATTGCCGCCGGCTCCGCCTAATTCTTTGGGCATACTGAGTTCATGCTTCAGGACACCATCGGAGGATGCGACCGAACCCTCCCGGCCGCCATGGACCGTTGCCGTTGCCGTATATAGAGCTTTCATCTTCATCGACTCCTTTTCCTGAAATTTGACCCTACCCTCATTAATTAAAGCGATCCTTCCAAATTGAAACGGGATCCTTCGGGTAATGGCTATTCAGAAAGAAGAGCGTATCCCATTCTTGTGTGTCCTAAAAATAATTGTACAACCACACAAAAGTTTCCCTAGACAAACAAATTTGTATGAGTACAATGAATAGTAGAACATTTATTACATTACAATAATTTTAATAAGGTGTGATGCATATGAAAGACACCGAAATTATACATCCTTCCAAGTCCAATACGTGGGAGAAACCGAAGGAAAGAACTTCGCTGTCTGACGTTAACCAATCTATGAAAGTCCCGGTGAACGCCTCGACTTTTCGCAAATTTCTGGCCTTTGTCGGCCCCGGATATCTGGTTGCTGTAGGCTATATGGATCCCGGAAACTGGGCGACGGACATCGCCGGGGGATCCCAGTTCGGCTATTCCCTGCTGGCCGTGATCCTGCTGTCGAACCTGATGGCCGTCCTGCTCCAGTCGCTGTGCAGCAAGCTCGGCATCGTTACAGGCCACGACCTGGCGCAGGCGTGCCGCAGCCATTACAGCAAGCCGGTCAGCATCGGTCTGTGGGTGCTGTGTGAACTGGCCATCGCAGCCTGCGATCTGGCCGAAGTCATCGGTTCGGCGATCGCCCTGAAGCTGCTGTTCGGGATTCCGATCCTGTACGGCGTGCTGATCACCGCCCTCGACGTCCTGCTCGTGCTGCTGCTGCAGCACAAGGGCTTTCGGGCGATCGAGACGCTCGTCATCGTGCTGATCGTGACGATCGGACTGTGCTTCGGGATCGATCTGTGGCTCTCCAAGCCAGATGCCGCCAGCATCCTCACCGGGTTCATCCCGACGGCCGATCTGGTGACCGATCATCAGAAGCTCTATATCGCCATCGGCATCCTGGGCGCGACCGTTATGCCGCATAACCTGTACCTTCACTCATCGATCGTGCAGACCCGGCAGTACGAAAACACCGACAAGGGCAAGCGGGAAGCCATCAAATTTTCCGTGTGGGATTCGACGATTGCGCTGACGCTTGCCCTGTTCATCAACGCGGCGATCCTGATCGTCTCGGCGGCGACATTCCACAAGGCGGGGATGACTACGGTCGCCGACATCAGCGATGCGTACCATCTGCTGACGCCGCTGCTCGGAACGACGCTCGGAAGCATTTTGTTCGCCGTCGCCCTGCTGGCATCGGGCCAGAACTCGACGCTGACCGGCACGCTCGCCGGACAGATCGTCATGGAGGGCTTCCTGAACCTGCGGCTGCCGTCCTGGCTGCGCCGGCTGATCACCCGGATGATCGCCATCATCCCGGCGGTCATCGTGACGGCCATCTACGGCGAGAGCGGCACCGAGGATCTGCTCATTCTGAGCCAGGTCATCCTGTCCCTCCAGCTGCCGTTTGCGGTGGTTCCGCTGGTCAAGTTTACTAGCGACAAGAAGCTTATGGGCAAATTCGTCAATCCGGTTTGGGTCAAAATATTGGCCTGGGTCGTGGCGGCATTTATCATTGTCCTGAACGTGTACCTTCTGGTTCAGACCATTTTCGGTTAATAGCGATGGATACAATCAAAGCCCCGTATCTCATGGATTCCATGGATACGGGGCTTTTTTAAAATATCAGGACTTGCCAAGCTCGCTCAGGGCCAGGTTCAGCTTCAGCACATTGACCCGCTTTTCGCCGAATACACCGAGGTCCCGCCCCTCCGTGTTCCGCTCAACGAGGCGGTTCAGCTCATCGGCCGAAACGCCGCGCAGCTTGCTGATCCGCGGTACCTGGGCTTTCGCGGATTCGGGTGTAATATGGGGATCCAGCCCGGAGCCCGAGTTGGTGATCAGGTCCACCGGAAGCTCGCTGACCGGTACGTCCGGGTTGTTCTTTTGCCAATCCGCGATCGAGGCTTGAACCCGCTTCAGCAGCTCGGGATTGGACGGAGCATAGTTGTTCGATCCCGAACCCTCTGCCTTGTAATCAATGCTGGAAACCCGCCCCTGGAAGAAGGAAGGGTCCGTAAAGGACTGGCCAATCAGCTCGGAACCCACGACCTTTCCTGTGCTGTCCTTTAGCATGCTGCCGCTCGCCTGGCTTGGGAAGATCAGCTGGGCCAGGCCGGTGCTCACCAGCGGATACGCAATCCCGCATAGGACGATCAGCACCAGACTCGTGCGCAGCGCGACACCCCACAAGGAACCGTTCCACTTTTCTTCGCCGACCGCCGTCGTCACCGTCGTTTTCATATCGTATCATCCCTTTTTTCATAATCTATCAATCGCTTATCCATTTCTTTAGTTCATTCTATCTAAATCCACAAATGAACCACCAGATCAATCAGCTTGATGCCGATAAAAGGCGCAATCACGCCGCCAAGGCCAAAGATCAGCAGGTTGCGGCTGAGCAGCCGCGACGAGCTTATCGGCTTGTAGGCCACCCCTTTCATCGCCAGCGGGATGAGCAGCGGGATAATGACCGCATTGAAAATCAAGGCGCTCAAGATCGCCGAAAGCGGTGAGCCGAGCTTCATCACGTTCAGCACGTTCATTTCGGGAATCGCGGCCATGAACATGGCGGGAATGATGGCAAAATATTTGGCCACGTCATTCGCGATGCTGAATGTGGTAAGCGCGCCGCGGGTCATCAGCAGCTGCTTGCCGATGGCCACGACCTCGATGATCTTCGTCGGATCGGAATCAAGGTCTACCATGTTGGCCGCTTCCTTCGCGGCCGCCGTGCCGCTGTTCATCGCGAGCCCGACGTCAGCCTGAGCCAGCGCCGGCGCGTCGTTCGTGCCGTCGCCGGTCATGGCGACCAGCTTGCCCTCGGCCTGCTCGCGGCGGATGACCGCGATTTTGTCCTCCGGCTTGCTCTCGGCGATAAAGTCATCGACGCCCGCCTCCCGGGCGATCGTAGCCGCGGTCAGCGGGTTGTCGCCGGTACACATGATCGTCTTGATCCCCATTTGCCGGAGCTGGTCAAAGCGTTCCTTCATGCCGGGTTTGACCGTATCCTTCAGGTGAATCAACCCGTAAATACGACTGTCCACGGCGACAGCCAGCGGCGTACCGCCTTCTGACGCGATTTTATCGGATTCCATATCCAGATCCGCCGGAATACTTCCACCTTGGGCCTGCACCCAGCGCTTCACCGCGTCCACCGCCCCTTTACGGACATGCCGCCCATCCACCAGGTCGATGCCGCTCATCCGCGTCTCCGCCTTGAACTCGATAAACTCTCCAGCGGCGGCCGCTTCCGGATGAACCTCCATCGACTGCTTCTTCACCAGCTCCAGCACGGAGCGGCCTTCCGGCGTCTCGTCTTTAACCGAGCTGACGGCTGCCCAATAGGCGGTTTCCTCATAATCCGCGTCCCCCACCGGAATGAACTGGCTCGCCATCCGGTTACCTAAGGTAATCGTACCCGTTTTATCCAAAATGATCGTGTTGATGTCGCCGGATGCCTCGACGGCTTTCCCCGACATGGCCAGCACGTTGAACTGCGTAACCCGGTCCATGCCCGCGATGCCGATGGCGGACAGCAGCCCGCCGATCGTCGTCGGAATGAGGCATACGAGCAGGGAGATCAGCACCGGGATATCCAGCGAAATGCCGAAATGCTTGGCAATTGGCGCCAGCGTGACGACCACAATCAGAAATATCAACGTTAGTGTTGTAAGCAGCGTGTTAAGCGCAATTTCATTAGGTGTCTTCTGGCGCGCCGCCCCTTCGACCAGGGATATCATCCGGTCCAGGAACGATTCGCCCGGATCGCTTTTGATCATCACCTTGATTTGGTCACTGACGACGCGGGTTCCCCCGGTGACCGAGCTGAAATCGCCGCCGGCTTCTTTGATCACCGGTGCCGATTCGCCGGTAATCGCCGATTCGTCCACCGATGCCAGGCCTTCAATGACTTCCCCGTCACCCGGGATCATCTCGCCCTGGGAGACGATGACGACATCGCCTTTGCGCAGCTCGGCCGAGCTGACGACCTTGATCTCGCCGCCCACGATTTTGTTCGCCGTCGTGTCTTTTTTACTCTTCTTGAGAGTATCGGCCTGGGCCTTGCCCCGGCCTTCCGCCAGCGCCTCCGCGAAATTCGCGAACAGGACGGTGAAGAGCAATATCAGAAACACGGTCAGATTAAACCCTATCCGTCCCTCGGTATGAAAATAAGAGGGAAAAAGAACCATCAGCAGCACCACAAAGGTGCCGACCTCCACAACGAACATGACCGGATTTTTCATCATCACGGCCGGGTTCAGTTTCATAAAGCTGTCTTTCAGCGCCTGTTTGGCAATGCCGCCAGACAGCATGCTTTTGCGTTGTCCGCTCATGACTTGCTCCACCTCTTTAGTTAAGTGTTAAAAATTCGGCGACCGGCCCCAAAACGAGGACCGGAAGGAACGTCAGCGCCCCGATCAGCAGCACGGTTCCGGTCAAAATGCCGGCGAACAGCTTGTTGTCGGTCCGGAAGGTGCCCGGGGTCTCGGCGACCTTCTGCTTCACCGCCAGCGAACCTGCAACGGCGAGCAGCGCGATAATCGAAATATATCGGCCGAGGAGCATCACCAGACCGGTGCTGACGTTCCAGAATACGGTATTGTCCGCCAATCCCTCGAACCCGGAGCCGTTATTCGCCGCCGAGGAGGTGAACTCATAGAGCGACTGGCTCAAGCTGTGATACGATGGATTGGAGAAGGCGTCGGTACCCAGGTGCGTCATAAACGAAATCGCCGTCGGCGCAAGAATAATGAAGGGATGCATCAGAATCGCCACCGCGATCAGCTTCATCTCCCGGGCTTCGATCTTCCGGCCCAGAAATTCCGGCGTCCGGCCAACCATCAGGCCGCAGATAAATACGCCAAGGATTGCATACATGATCATATTTACGAAACCGACCCCCTTGCCGCCGAACACGACGTTCAGCATCATTTCGGCCAAGGGCGCAAGTCCTCCCAGCGGCGTCAGCGTATCATGCATGTTGTTGACCGACCCCGTCGTTGCGGCGGTGGTAACGGTTGTGAACAACGCGGACTGCGCGATGCCAAAGCGCACCTCCTTGCCTTCCATGCTGCCGGCCGAGCTGTTGATTCCCAATTGGTTGATCAGCGGGTTGCCGGCTTTCTCCGAGAAATACGTCAGGCACAGGAACGCTACGAACAGCGTCATCATGACGCTGAAAATCATCCAGCCCTGCTTCTTGTTCCGGGCGAACCGTCCGAACGTGTAAGGCAGCGACGCTGAAATCGTCCACATGCTGAGAATTTCGATCACGTTGGTCAGCGGGCTCGGGTTCTCGAACGGATGGGCCGAGTTGACGCCGAAGAAACCTCCCCCGTTCGTTCCGAGGTGTTTGATCGATTCCAGCGAGGCTACAGGACCCAGCGGAATCTGCTGCACGCCGCCACCCAGCGTTTGCACGGCCCGCATAGGCTCCAGCGTCTGCGGCACCTTGAGTCCGACCAGCACCAGGGTCACGATGAGGGCGAGCGGCACGAACAGGCGGACATGCGCCTTGATAAAATCCTCGAAGAAGTTCCCGAGCCCCTCACCCCTGCGGGTGATGCCGCGCATAAAAGCAATCGCGATCGCCAGGCCCGAGGCGGCCGAGGTAAACATCATCATCGTGATGACGATCATTTGGCTAAAATAAGACATGCCGCTCTCTCCGCTGTAATGCTGGAGGTTCGTGTTCGTCATAAAGCTGATGACCGTGTTGAAGGACAGGCTCGCCTCCATATTGCCGATGCCGCTCGGGTTGCCCGGAAGGGCGCCCATCGTTCGCAGCAATATATAGCTGATCGCTACCAGAAAGATATTGGTTGCGATCATGCTGAGCGCGTACTTTTTCCAATTCATGCTGCCCCGCTGCTTCAGCCCGATGATCCGGTATAGAACTCTTTCCACGCCGCCAAAGATCCGGTCCGTCCGATTCGGTTCATTGGAGAACATATGATATACGTAAGTGCCTACCGGCTTCACGAGCAGCAGGAGCACGAAAATCACGATACAAATTTGCAAAATATCCAAGGCTGGCTTCCCCCTCTTACGAGCATGTTCTGCTTTGGCCCCTTGAGGCTTACAGATTTAAAATTCCCCGTCAAAATTTTTCCGGATGGATCAAGGCGTAAACCAAATAGATAAAGACAAGCACGGCGAATGCCCCAACGACAATCATTGGTCTTTGCCCCCTTCTTCCACCACTCGGCCGCACCAATGAAGAAATAACAAGAACACGCCATAAGTGGCAGCGAGTGCAAGTATCATATATACATCCATCATCGTTTCCGGTCTCTCCTTTGCATGGTTAGAATCATCTTTATTTCAGTAAAAATCCGACTTCGCCGTTTAAGGTATAAATGATGTGATCGGCACCAAGCCCCCGGTAAATGCCGGGTGAGCTGCCCCTCTGCGTAATGACATATACCGGTTCCGACGTCCAGGGACGGCAGATTTGCAAATAGCGGCAGGTCAGGTTGAGGCTGCTTTCAAACAGAAAGATTTTGCCGACCTCTATTTCGGGCACCACCCAATCCTCCGCGTGATTCGTATTCAGCCGGATGATCCGCTGCACCCCCATTTTTCTCAAGAGGCGTTCCTCCCGGGCACTGTTGGTCAGAACGGCAAAGGGCTTCTTCCAATACATCAGCAGCTTGATAAAATTGCGTCCCGCCTCGTTCGGCGCGGTCACGATGACGACGTTGTCCATTTCAAAGGCTCCTCCTGTGCGGCAGCCGCGAATACGCAAAAGAAGCCGCAGGGAAAGAAGGACCTTTCCCGCGGCTTCTTGAATGTGGACGAATATAAATAGGATCGTCCTATATTCAACATGCGCACGACAAGTGCTGCCTCTCCCGTTACGCTGACGAGGTTAGCTGTCGGATTCGGGCGTGAGAGTCGCCCTACCTTCCGGTACTTACCGTACCGGAAAGATTCACCCCGGCGGCTTCCATTCCAGGCGGCCGCTGTGGTTCCCCCGCTCCCGGCCGTTTCCGGCCGAAATTAAGCGTTATTGATAAGTGTATGTGATTGTGATGAATGCTCTCTTTTGTTCCAGTAAGCTAAAAAAGGGTAAAAAAAACACAGAGGCCAGCTGATCCCCTGTGATCCGAAAGTTTATTCGGGTCGCAAGTTTCATCATTCCTCTCTCAAACGACGCTTACGAGGTTAGCTGACGGATTCGAGCGGTGAGAGTCGCTCTACCCGGCCGGATCCATGGCATCCGTAGCCGGGATTCACCCCTGCGGCTGGCAGCAGACCCCCGACTCTCACACCGGTTCGCTGCTCCATGGCACGCGTTTGGTTCCCCCGATTTCCGCACTTTTTTGCGGAAACTCAGCGATTAGTAATGGAAACTGTATTGAATACGCTCTGAATCATACACCCGCTCCTTCCAAGCTGTAAAGGCAGTCTAAAAATCATGAACAGCGAATTTTGGAACATCCAGGCTCTTATTAGCGCTTACATTTCGGCTTTTTGACTTCTACCTCTTTTATGCTCCCGATTTGGCGCGTTTATGGAAACCAGGACATTCGGGGACACTGGCTCGCAGGAATACCCACATTGACATTACAGTTCAATCGTTTAAAATTAAATTGCGTGCTTGGTAAATGCTTCGGCTGGATGATGATTCATAGCAGCACAAAAGGAGGAGGATGGCAGTGAGCGTCTATGATTTTCAGGTAAACACGCTACGCGGCAAAGAGGTATCGTTAAAGGAATATGAAGGTGACGTGCTACTGATCGTGAACACGGCCAGCAAATGCGGATTTACGCCGCAGTTTCGCGGGCTGCAGGAGCTGTACGACGAGTTCCGCGACCATCATTTTCAAATTCTCGGTTTTCCGAGCAACCAGTTTGCCAATCAGGAGCCTGGTACCAGCGAGGAGATCGGCGAATTTTGCCAGATGAATTACGGGGTCACGTTCCCGATGTTTGAGAAGATCGACGTCAAGGGCAGCAACGCCCATCCACTGTTTCAATACCTGACCAGGGAAGCGCCAGGTGTGCTCGGATCCAAAGCGGTCAAGTGGAACTTTACCAAGTTCCTGGTCGATTCCAAGGGAAGGGTCATCAAGCGTTACGCGCCCAAAACGACACCCGACAAAATCGAAAACGACATCCGCAAGCTGCTTGCATCCGGAAAAAGCGAATAGGCAAATTAGCCCCATAAAATAACGCTACTTGCTGCGATCGAATTCACTTGCTTTGCGGGACTCCGAAATATACGAAAATGCAATAAGCAAAAAAAAAGCTTCCCTGGATTTCTCCAAGGAAGCTTCTTTCTGTGTTCATAGATGCGGTAGAGAGGACTCGAACCTCCACGGGCGTACGCCCACTACCCCCTCAAGATAGCGTGTCTGCCATTCCACCACTACCGCATATCCAAAGTTCATTTAGCGAACTTTTTTATTATACACAAAATCATCCGAATTGTAAAGGGAAATGCGTTAGAACATCATTTGTGTAATATTATATAACACGAAAACCAATAAATACAGTGAATAAGTTGCTCTTACATTGACAAATCATTATAATTATGTAATATTAACTTACAAATAATAGTGATCGATGATTTCATTCTGCAATTCACGTCATATTTTTTATCATAAGATAATCTGGAGGTGACCGTGTTGAACGACAAAAGCACCAAACTGCTCGATTACGTGCAAACGCTGGATAACGACTTGTCGGTTGGAGGCTTCAGCCATGTGTTTGACCTCCAAACCCGAATTGCAGAAGGGCGCATCCAGAGCCAGGAAGAGCTGGAAGGGTTCATCCTTCATCCGATGATGAATCGCTTGGTCCACCAAGACGGCGCGGCCATTCTGGCGATTTACGCAGCTGCCGACCAACGGGATATCCGTCAGATCGCCCGAATTGACCGGTACATCCTCGGACATGAAAATGATGAAGCAGTGCGCCAACGGGGCAGAAGACTTTTGAAACTGGCCCAGGCCCTGTACCCCTGGCTCAATCTGAAGGTTCTTGACGAACTCGCGCAGAAGGAGTTGTCTCCCGTCTGCCTGGCCACGGCGCATGCCTATGTCAACTATCAGCTCGGGTCCAGCCGCGACCACACCGTTTATGGCTATATGCAATCTGCGGTCTGCACATGCATCCAGCTCGCTGCCCGCTCGCTAAGCATTCCGCCTCACGACGCCAAAGCGTTGGCCGGCAAATGGACGGCTGAAATGGAGCGCGCATGGACAGCGGAGAAAGACTCCCTGCCCACAGACCTTGTCAATATCCAGAAGAACGACTCCCATATCGCCTCGTGACCCCTTTAACAACACCACAAAGGCACTCCGCTCTGCCCTGCCGCAGCGAAGTGCCTTTTCTGTTCCCATCTATGTACTTGACCTTCATTTTACTGATCGCGGGACTGGTTCTTCCGGTATTCCACAAACTTGATGTACTCCTTGATAAACTCCTTCTCGTGATCGGATAGCGGCATTTCGTTTAACTGCCTTCCGTTCTCCCACAAATAAGGATCCTGCTGCTCTTTCACCATATACGGCCCCGGTTCCTTGCCCAGAATCAGCCAGTCAAGGCTGACGCCGAAAAAGCTCGAAATTTCGATCAATTTATTGGTACTCGGGGTGGACTTCCCCCTTTTCCAATCTCCGAAATTCCCCGTGCTGATATTAAGCTGCTCGCAAAACGACTTTTTGGTCATCCCCTTCTGCTTAATCAATGCCTCAATACGTCCGTAAATGGATTGCATAAAAAACCGCCTTCCAGTCATGTCGCAAAAAAACGACGCATTTAAGTAATTTTTATGCTTGCAATATGACGCAAAAACGTGTATAGTATTCTTTATATTAGGAATTTCCATACCTATGGCTCTTATTGTATCATTAGTCCCTTTTCTAATCCAACCGCCCTGCAATCATTCACTTCATATCTGACATTACCTTTCCAACGCGATTCGGGCCCGCTTATGACCAATACCAAGACAGGGAGCGACCGCTTTTGCACACACTCGACATTTCTTATCATGAATTGATCCATGCCATGAGGCAATGTATTGCCGTCGTGGATGCCGGAGGAGTTATCATTTCAGTGAACCACGCCTGGATTCAAAGCGCATATGACGAAGGCGTCCCCCAATCCTTTAACTGGGTTGGTATTAATTTTATGCAAATCGCCGACGCCCTTTCAGGAGAAGACGAACAAGACCTGGACAGACTCCAGGCGGTTTTGCAGGGTATTTCTACATACTACAGGAACGAATTCCGGTCGAGCTGCATCCAGCCCTCCCGCTGGTTTCAAATCGAGGCTTTCCCCCTCCGGAACGGCGCCAGGGAGGATCCCCGAGGAATGATCGTCTGCCTGTCGGATATCAGCCGAAGCAAGCAGCTGGAGAACGACTTGATGACCGCCTTGTCTCAGATCCGCACTCTACGCGGATTGCTGCCCATCTGCGCCGTCTGCAAACGAATACGCGATGACGATGACTTGTGGAATTCCATCGAGAGTTTTTTGCAAAAGCATGCCCACACCGAATTCACGCACGATATTTGCCCGGACTGCATACGCCGGCTGTATCCCAAGTACTCGTCCATATTGGACACGCCTACTCATCAGTAGCTGCACCACCTCCAGTCTCTTCCCCAACCAAACACTTCTTCAAAATCATCGTCAACGCGCCGCATCTTTTTTTCGTTGACGTTCTTTGTTCATATCCATATAATTGTTATGACAATTATATTTTGAAGGAGTGTTTTCCCTGACCCGCTTCTCATCTTCGTCCCAAACGATCGGTTTCCGATACGGAAATATGTCCCGCAGAATGTCTTCTATTTTTGCAGGCCTGCTTAAGCCTTACGGCATCACGCCCGAGCAATGGTCCGTGCTGTACCAGGTTCACCTCCAGGAAGGCATTAACCAGAAGGAACTCGCGCTTCGTTCCGGCAAAGACCAGCCCTCCATCACCCGCATTCTCGATGTGCTGGACAAGAAAGAACTGATTCAGCGCAAGCCGGATCCGGCTGACCGCCGGGCTTATTTAATCTACGCCACGCCAGCCGTGCAGGAGCTGATGAAAGAAACGATCCCGATGGAGCTGAAGCTCAATGACGAGCTGATCGCCGGCATTACCGACGAGCAATTGGAGTCACTGAACCGCATCATGGATCAAATCAATAAAAATATAGATCGAATTTTAATGGAGTAGGAGTCACCTATGAACGACACCCGAGAGAAACTGTGGACGCGTGAGTTTATTATGCTTACGCTGTGCAACCTGCTGTTATTTTTAAATTTGCAAATGATCGTATCCCCTCTGTCCGGCTATGTAAAAGAACATTTTCACGCCAGCGCCTTCATGGTCAGCATGTTTACGACCCTGTTCTCGCTGGCTGCGATCGCGGCGCGCCTGTATTCCGCCAAGGCTTTGGAGAGAGGCATCCGTAATCAAATCTTATATATCGGCCTTGCCTTAGCGCTGCTCGCCACCTTCGGTTACCTGTGGAGCGGCACGATGGCGCTGCTGCTGCTGATGCGGATCGTGTTCGGGGTGGGCTTCGGCATGGGCAGCACGACGCTGCCTACGATGGCATCCGGTATCATACCGGTCCGCAGACTGGGCGAGGGAATGGGCTATTTCGGACTATCGACAAGCATCGCCCTTTCGCTTGGACCTGTCATCGGGACGGCGCTTCTGGAGAACAAAGGGTTCGATACGCTGGTATATGCTACACTAATCGTTATTGCCCTGATCTTCCCGCTGGTCATTCCGCTGACCAAAAAGGTAAAGCCGGCCGCCCCTGCCATTCCAAAAGAATTTACGGCGGTTCCCCAGAAGCAGGGCTTTCCAAAAGCGCTCCTTCTGCCCAGCCTGATGAACCTGCTGATGTCCATTACCTATGGCGGACTGCTCAGTTTTATTAATTTGTTCGGAAAAGAGGCCAGCCTCGCGAACGCATCGCTGTTCTTTCTGTTTAATGCGGTCGCCGTCGTGCTGATTCGGCCCATCTCGGGCAAAATCTACGACCGCAAGGGACATATCGCCCTGCTCATTCCGTCGGCGGTGCTGCTCATTGGAGGGCTATGGCTGCTGTCTTATGCCCATACCACCGGATTTTTAGCCCTGGCCGCCCTGTGTTACGGCCTCGGATTCGGTACGGTTCAGCCGACCCTTCAATCTTGGATGCTGCAGCAGGTTCCTCCGCAAAAGCAGGGACTCGCCAACAGTATGTATTTCAACTCGCTGGACCTTGGCATCGCCGTTGGAGCCATGATTTTGGGCCAGATCGCCCAATACTCGACTTACGGGGCAATGTACCGTTACGCATCCTTGTTCCTCGTCCTGTTCATCATGGTATACGCGTTCTATCTTGCCAAACGGGCCAAGAACAACAACATGCCAAACCGCGATACCGGAACGTCCACAACCGTATAAAGCCCCTTAGGCTTTATCGATTCAGCACCTTTCTGCACCTGGCAGAAGGGTGCTTTTTATTTTTTTACAATCACAGCCAAATGCCCCCCAGTCCACAGATCACTCTACTCCCTGTAGTTCCCCTGGGTTCCTCTAGAGGCTCTCCCAATGCATCATTGAAAATCACTTCATAATTTAATGTCATATTTTATTACTTAAAATGTTAAATATACTTTCAAATCTATCAATCAAGGAGTAAAATAGTCATATTATCTACCATAAGCTATATTCCTATTCCAATTCCGGGGGAGAGATTACGATGAACATGCCGGCCGCATCCACTGCCTTCGAGACGTTTATGCCCGTTCAGCCGGGCTTTGCCAAGCATTTTTCCGATTACACAGAGCATTGCGACTTATTACCAGACACTCCGCTGCCTGTTCTGTTCTACCAATTCTCGGTCCCATGCGGCCACTCAGGACGCTGCCCCGTGCTGCCTGGGGGACATGTCGATATGTTGTTCCCGGTCGGAGGCCCCCATACCGATTCCTTGCTTCTCGGCAGCGTTCTTTGCCGTCGGGAGGTGCCGTTTCGTCCAGGCACGTTATACTTCGGTGTCCGGCTGCTCCCCGTCCCCCTCGCTCCTGCTTTTAAAATTCCGCTAAAAGAATTGGCGGACCGATCCACGCCGCTGGATCTCGCCTTATCCATTCCAGCCGCCGCCATACAGCAAATCCAGCAGGAAGAGGCCTCTTTCCATCGCAGAATATCCAGTTTCCACAGCGGCCTCCGTAAGCTGCTTCATTCCGGGCCATGCACTGCCGCTTCTGTACCATCGCACTTTTATCAGGCCATCCGGCTTATTTTTCAGTCCTGCGGCAATATCAGCATAACCGAGCTCTCTACAGCCATGGACTGTTCAACACGGAGTTTTCGTTCCCTGTTCGAGGCATATATAGGCCTCTCTCCCAAGCTGTTCTGCCAAATCATCCGGTATCAATCGGCCGTGGGCAGACTGCTGCATCCGTCGCGGGCGGCTTTTAACGACATCATTTCAGAGTACGGCTATTACGACCAGGCCCACTTTATCCACGAGTTCAAAAAATTCAGCAGCGAATGCCCAACCCGCTGGATGGTGCAGCTCCTGCGGAAATCGTAATCTAGTTATTGTTGCGTAAACTTTCCTGACACGACTTCCGTTTTATACAATTCATGTTAACTCTTCTTCAATATAATAGACTCCAATGACGGAGTGAAGGCATTCGTTTATCCCCAGTTTCTGCGGGTTCGTCCTCCATCCTGCGAAGTTTCTCCCGCGGAGATTTCAAACGATGCCTTCCTTCCGCCAAAAAGTCAGAATACATAACGCTGTATTGGAGGAGAACGACTTGAAGAGTTTTAAGAGCAATCTATTCACGGTTTTAATCGTTTCAGCTTTATCGCTGACCCCGACGCTGGCCTTTGCCTCACCAGCCGCTTCCGCAGCAGCTCTAAGCGGTGAGACGGCCGATGCACTGTCCCAGAGCTGGATGCCCAAATCTCTGACCTCCCTTACCGCCAGCAGCAAACCGATTACCGCCGCAGAGTTTGCCGAAGCGATGAAACTCGCAGCTGAAGAAGCCGGGACGACGGTAAGCCCGTCCGGTTCCAATATTAGCGGTGCATTGACACGCGAAAAGGCCGCCGTACTGCTGGATTCCGTCATCCATGTCCCTTACGCCGCTTCCGCAGGCTACCAAGACATTGCCGGAGGCAGTCCTTACAGCAAAGCCATCGCCAATGTCTATACCGCCGGCCTGATGCAAGGCAGCTCCTCCCAAACTTTCGGATACGGCAAGCCGCTGACGCACCGGGAAGCCGCCACGATCATCTACCGCCTGTATCAATATTTGCAGCCATTCAAGCTGACGGAAGCGACCATTACAGAGATGCAAAAGGCGATGGAAACCGGCCGGCTGACCTCAGAGGAACTTGTCCAGCAGTATTTGGACCGGATCGCGAAGTACGATGACCAGGGCCCGAAGCTGAACACCATCATCACCTTGAACGATAAAGCGCTGGAAACGGCGAAGCAGCTGGATGCCGAACGCGCAGCCAAAGGGGAACGCAGCCCGCTGCACGGGATTCCGGTGATCGTCAAAGACAACTACAACACTTCCGACATGCCGACCTCTTCCGGGAATATCGGCTTAAAGGATGTCATCCCTCCGGAGGACGCCACACAAGTCAAGGAGCTGCGCGATGCCGGGGCAATTATTATCGGCAAAGCTAACCTGCATGAGTTCGCTTTTGGCTATACAACCGTCAGCTCATTGGGTGGGCAGACGCTGAATCCTTATGATCCGACCCGCGTACCCGGCGGATCCAGCGGTGGAACCGCAGCCGCAGTAGCCGCCAATCTGGCAGCCGTAGGCATGGGTACCGACACCGGCGGATCGATCCGGATTCCTTCCTCGTTCAACAGCCTGGTCGGCATTCGTCCGACGGTCGGATTGTCGAGCCGCTACGGCATCGCTCCGCTTGCCCTGACGCAGGATACCGGCGGCCCGATCGCCCGTACCGTGGAAGACGCCGCATTCATATTGAACGCGACGGCCGGCTATGACCCGAAGGACATCGCCACCGCGAAGAGCGTCGGCTTCGTACCGAAGGATTATACGGATTATCTCGATAAGGACGGCCTCAAAGGAGCCCGGATCGGTATCGTCCGCGAAGTATTCGGAGACGATGCCCAGGTCAACGCAGTCGTGTCCCAGGCTATCGAAGAGATGAAAGCGGCCGGGGCGACGTTGGTGGACAACGTCAAAATTCCGAACTTCGATCTCATCAATAAATACGGAAGCCTAAGCGCCTGGGAATTCAAGTTCCAATTCAACGACTACCTGAAGTCCCTCGGCGACGCTACGCCTTACAAGTCTTTGGACGAGCTGATCGCTTCGGGCAAATACGACCCGTCGATTGAAAAGGCCCTGATTGACCGCAACAACCGTGAATCGCTGGACTCCCAGGAGTACAAGGACATCGTCCTGTTCCGCACCAAATACGTACAGGAAGCGGTCCTCAAAATGATGGCGGACAACCATCTGGATGCCCTTATCTTCCCGACCTCCTCCAAAACAGCCGTGAAAATCGGCCAGGAGCAGGTGGCGGGCGACGCCTTCAAACTAAGCTCATTCACCGGCTGGCCGACGGTCACCGTACCGGCCGGCTTCACCAGCGACCATCTGCCGGTCGGCATCGATTTCTTCGGCAGAGCCTTCAGCGAGCCGGAGCTGATCAAGCTGGCGTACAGCTTTGAGCAGCACACTCACCACCGCGTGGCACCGCAGACGACGCCTTAATGACACCCAAGAAATCGTCTATCCGACATACCATCTAAGAATCATTTTCAAAAAGCGCACCCCCGGCTGCCTGTCCGGGCGGACACCCCAATCAGGTCCGACCCTTTCAGCGTGCCGTAAGGTGCGCTTTTTCCTTTTTCCATATCAGCTTCCTACCATGGCCACTCCCTGCCCATCCAGTCCCTCATGACCAGCCGGTCTTCCTCCTGAATCCCTTGTCCTTCATAGCGATCCCGCAGAAAATAGGCCACCGCCATGCGCGCCGCATCATCGGCATCCAGGTCACCCTCGGTATTCAGCTCACCCGACATATAGGATCTGACCCAGCCCGGATGGTACAGGCGAAAGGTAAAGCCATCAGGACGGAGTTCGTCAAACAGGCATTGAACACCCCGGTTCAGCGCGGTTTTGGACATACAGTACCCGTACCAGTTATCGCGAAAGCTGCGGTTGATGCTCCCCGCTTCCGAGGACACGAAGCACATGCGCTTTCCGGACCCCGCTCTCAGCAGCGGCATAAACGCCTGCGCCATCCTCATGGGCCCAACCGCGTTAACGTTGTAAATTCGCAGCAGTTCCTCCTCGACCTGCTCTTCATGAATCGTTCTGGGGTAACGCGTGGCGATCCCTGCATTATTGATCAGCACATCCACCCGATCAGTCTTGCCCCCAACCGCCCTGCTGGCCGCCCGAACGCTCTCATCGCTGGCTACGTCCAGCGGAATGACATGCAGCCGCTCCGGCTCTTTCTGTCTAAGCTCTGTCAGTTCCGGCCAATCCGCCAGGTAACTCCCGGCAAAAACGTCCCAGCCCAGCTCCAGCAGCCTTTTTGTGATGCCAAGTCCCAACCCCCGGTCCGCGCCTGTAACAACGGCGATTCTGCTCCTGCTCATCCGTAAGCACCTCCTTTTTAAGCCCGTTATAAAGAAATCTCCTGTCCCCGCCAATCCAGCATAACCACCCGCTCTTCATCCTCCCGGGCCCCGGTAAAATAAGCCGCCGCCGCTTCAGCCGAATCTCCCGTTTCAAGCTCCGATCCAGGCTCAAACAGCCGGAACGTGAACCCCTTGCCGCTCAAATCTCCATGCAGCATGGTGTACGCCATATGCAGGGCAGCTTTGGACATCGCATATCCTGTCCCTGCCCCCGAAAGGCCAAGCCCCAAACTGCCCTGGACATCGGACAGCAGCGCGATTCTTCGCAGCCCGTTATCCATAAGTGGCAGGCACGCCTCGATGACACGAATCGGACCTAGCGTATTCGCCTGGTAATCTTCCAATACGAGATCCGCCGACATTTTGGCGATTCCAGCCGCCTCCCTGCCCTGGCTGGATGCCGTTCCGCAAACGAGCAGATCCACCCGGCAAGTATGCTCCTGAATCCGCCGGACGGCCTGCTGCACCGATTCTCTGGATCTTGTATCCATCGTGAAGATATGTATTTTATCCGTATCAAAGGCGTCCTGAAATTCCTCTTCGGGAACGGGACTGCACCCCATGACGCGCCATCCCTTTTTGGCGAATTCCTGAACTAGTGCGTATTCCCACGGACGGTGAACTTCCGTAATCAAAACAACCTGGTCCATGATTTATTCTCCTTTCGGCGCTGATGCGGTCCACGTCAAGGCTTGCCGCAGCTGCTGCTGGTAGCCCGGATGCAGCCAAACCGCCAAATTGTGGCCGGGTGTCAGCACGCAAACCCTTCCCTCGCCTTCCGTTCGGGTCCATCCGCCCGGCTGCTCCCCATGTTCCGACCGGGTCACCATAAATATATTCACGTCACTCAGGTCGGTCATATCCATGAAATAGTGCTCGTCTTGCAAAGTGAAGGCCTGGACTCCCCGGGTAATCTCTGTTTCTTGTATAGGCTCGACCGTGACCGGACACTGCTCCGGATGGTGATGAAAGACACCTCCGACCAGCCCGCGCACGTCCTCTATGTCCCGGTAACCCACCGTACCGGAGTGCAGAACGAGCAGACCGCCACCCCCGCTGACGTAACGCTGCAGCAGACCACCGGTTTGGGCTGTGAGCCACGGTTGCTCTTTTACCGCGGAGACCCGATTGGATTTCGCCAAGATCAGCAAGTCATATTCCGTAAGCAACCTTTCCAGCGAGTCCTGCCATTGGGCATCGGTTTCCAAAATGTAGTGAAAATTGAACCCGCCTGTCCGAAGCGGTTCCAAGCCTCCCTTCACTACATCGGCCGGATGCCATTGCTCGTCGCATAATACGAGTATGTTCACGATGTTCCCCTCCTTTGACAGCGTTTGCAAAGCGTGTTACTCCCAGTATTCCAGAAACCCGCTTGCCACGCAACCCGGTTCCAGGTCCGATCATGCAGAATGCGGATATAACAAAAAAATCCTTGCTCATTCGCAAGGATTGTCATTAATCAAATTATGGTGCGGTAGAGAGGACTCGAACCTCCACGGGCGTACGCCCACTACCCCCTCAAGATAGCGTGTCTGCCATTCCACCACTACCGCACGTTTAAAGGGAACTTCTATTTTAAAAAACTGGTGAGCCATGAAGGACTCGAACCTTCGACACCCTGATTAAAAGTCAGGTGCTCTACCAACTGAGCTAATGGCTCTCGATGATCCACAACCTGTGCGCCCATAAGCTATAGATGGTACAGATATTGGAATTCTCATTCTGCTGCAAGCAATGAAAGTGGTGACCCGTATGGGATACTCTCACTTCGTTCGAGACTGCGAAGCTGATCCTAACGATGCAGCGCTTCGACGAACCCATAATTGGATTCTCATCCCTGCTGCAAGCAATGAAAGTGGTGACCCGTATGGGATTCGAACCCATGTTACCTCCGTGAAAGGGAGGTGTCTTAACCCCTTGACCAACGGGCCATATCGTAACATCACTTTCTTGACGACAAGATTGAGTATAGCATAGAACAAAAAAGGTTGGCAAGCCCTTTTTGTAATATTTTTAAAAAAAGTGTCGTTGCCATTTCTCTCCTATTCCCGGGCATAAAATCATCCCTTATTTGGCATCCTATACATGTCAATGACATCAACACACGACAAGGAGACAAAATCAATGGCTAAACCAGACGACCGTTCTGATAACGCGGAAAAGATCAAAACCGCCATTATCAACACGCAGGACAACATTAACGAAACCAACGACTATTTGGCCGAACACGCCGAGGAAATTTCCGGACAGGAAGTACACAACCTTCAGCACAAAAACGCCAAGCGCGAAAGAGCGATTGAAGGCTTGCGGGAAGAGTACGAAGACGAAAAATAAAGCTTTGAGGATTCGTCCAAGCAGCCCCCTGTCCAATGATGGATGGGGGTTGTTTTGTTGCTCCGACGAACCCTCCCCGAGGGTCCTCATCCCTTTTACACCAAAAAGCCCCCAGCCGCAAAGGCGGTGGGAGCTTTCTTACGAAGTATTTCAAAACGGAGAGAGAGGGATACTCTCACTTCGTTCGAGACTGCGAAGCCTATCCCCCCGAAGCTTATGCTCCGACGAACCCTCCCCTGAGGGTCCTCATCCCTTTCACACCAAAAAGCCCCCAGCCGCAAAGGCGGTGGGAGCTTTCTTACGAAGTATCTCAAAACGGAGAGAGAGGGATTCGAACCCTCGCACCGCTTACGCAGTCTAACCCCTTAGCAGAGGGTCCCCTTATAGCCACTTGGGTATCTCTCCAAGAAAATGGCTCCCCGAACAGGACTCGAACCTGTGACAACTCGATTAACAGTCGAGTGCTCTACCAACTGAGCTATCAGGGAACGTTGTTATATGGTAACACCAAATAATTTATCATGATTTTGTAGCGGAGTCAAGCTTGTTCAAGCGAAGATTTCCGGCGCATTTCCCGCACCGGTAACGGCGGGGATCGACCTTGCGTTTGCGCAGATATACCATCCCGCACTGGCGGCACACCAGCTGGTACCGGTAAGGCTGAACCTTACGCTCGCGCGCCGAAGGCAGCGACTGGCAGTATCGGCTTCCCCCGACCTGCTGCAGCAGCATTTTAAAATCCGGATCCCGGTGCTTGTACCCCCTTCCCGTCAGGTGCAAATGGTAATGGCACAGCTCATGCTTGATGATCTTTTCCACTTCCTCCCGCCCGTTCGCTTCGAGCTGATGGGGATTGATCTCGATATGATGGCTTTTCATAAAATAGCGCCCGCCCGTTGTGGACAATCTCCGGTTGAACGTGGCCCGGTGCCTGAAAGGCAGGCCGAAGCTTTCCTCCGAAATCCGCTCCACCCAAGCTTGCAGCTCTTCATTGCTCATGACGTCCATGAGGTCCTCCTCTGACTGAATTTGACGGTCTTCGGGGCGGTTGTCCCGAAAGAAACATTCTCTTGAATTATAACTTCCCCATACGCTACACTGACAAGTAGAATGTTATGGAGGGAGATTTTTGCGCCTTATGCCGAAGATGAGATATGTAATTTTACAGAAAAATGCCGACCTCTTTTTTGTGGAAATGCCCGCCGATTATGCTTACCAGCTCAGCGCGCTGAACCTGCGCCTCAATAAGGAAATAGACAAATTGACGGCTACCGTCGTCCCCGAGCTGCCTCTCGCCGTGGCGGAATGCGACCAGCTGGATCTGCTGCAGGAACATCTGCAAATTCAGGACGGGCTTGCCTACATCAACGCACTGGAGCAGTCCTTTGCTTCGATTGATGAACAGAGCTATCCCCTCATCGCCCTGCTGACCGAAATCCGTGCCCTTCAAGCCCAACTGGAACAGTGGTATGAGGAGGAAGCGGAGGGCTAGGCGGCCGCAGCGTTATTACGGAAATAGCCATGAACTGAACCGAGTTCACAGCGAAGAGAAACGTGAAGGAATGCATAATGGGATACGTTTATAAAAATACAATCCCGTCCCCTTGCCGAACCCGGGAAATTCAAATGAGACCTGCACGCTTTGGGCGTTCTCCCCATATGCTGACCGTAGAGACGGAATGCAAGAGGAGGAGATCACCCTTGCCGCAATGGCTCTGTAATCAGCTGAGGAAGGCGTTTCACAAAAAAGACAGACGCCAGATCAAACTGCTCAACGAATGCTGGTTCTTCTACCGAAACGCCCCGGAAGAAAACTCGGACGCCCGATAAATATTTTGAAATGAGCCCGCTCCATGCAAACAGGCCGGTACCGTGTACCCGCCTGTTTTTTGCGTGTGGTTTTGATGATTTCTATAGTTGGTGTGCTCCTTGTTACTTACTCAAAGCTTCTCGAAGCCGGCCAGCTCCCTCTCAGCTTGCGAAGCAAAATGATCTGACCCGTATGATAGGCGTCATGCATCATCAGGCTGTGAATCAAGCCGGAAAGCGGCCTGTCCCGAAACGGCGCGTTCAGCTCGCTATCACTCAAACCAGACAGGAAGCTACGGATCTCGCCATGGGCCTTTTTGAGACGATCGACCGTCTTCTGCCAAGCTTCGTCTCCATCTTCGACGTTGCTGAACGTCTCATCGTTGCTGGACGCCTTGCCGTCTGGTTCCTCGCCGCGCATCCGCTGCAGGTAATATTCCTTGTAATAAAGCAGGTGGTTTACGTTCTCCCAGATCGTGTTGACGGCTTCCCCTTCCGGCTTCCATACCGCTTCCTCGGCGGTTACACCATCCAATGCCGGTACAAGCGGCGGATACCAGCCTTCCTGATCGAAACATTCATCCCATCTTTGCAGCTGCTCTTGAGTTTGGCCCATCTGCAAATCCTCCCTGTCCGGTTTTTTGTAACGAACTAAAATCAATTTATTAGTTACATCCATAAATTAACACAGTCCATTTCTGCCGGTCAAGTAACTAGCAAAATAATTATTTAGTTGTTACAATGTTCCTGAAAGGAAGGATAACGAATGCTTTGGGATGATTTTTTGAACAGCGACTGGCATGATTGGCGGGGCAGCGGCAAGTCCGAGGACCGGTTGGACCGGCCCGGATGGCTGCGGGCATGGCTGCAGGAGCAGCAGCTGCCGTTACTCGATGAACCAAAACCCCACGAGCTGCAGCAGCTGAAAGAGCTCCGCTCCTTGATCCATGGCTTGGTCACCTCCATCGTCCAGGGTGTTTCCCTTGACGCCGAGGCGATCGGCAGGCTAAATGCGGTCATGTCCGCCGGCCCCGTCATTCGGGAGCTGTTCTACCGAGAAGACAGCTTGTCTACTGGGAACAATCCGGTCCGCTGGGACTGGCAGCAGGTCATGTCGGAGATCGCCGCGTCTTTTGCCGAAACGATCGCCAATGGCGAAACGGCAAGAATCAGGATCTGTGACAATCCGGACTGCCTCTGGGTGTATTATGACGATACCCGCAACCGCTCCAAACGCTACTGCGATGATAAAATGTGCGGGAATCTGATGAAGGTTCGACGATTCCGGACACGGAAAAAAGCCACCCCGCATGACCATAACCAAACCTAAACCCGAACATGCCAAAATCCCGAAGACCGGAAACATTTTTTTCCATTCTTCGGGTGGGCTATGGGAAGGAGTCCGGCAGCGATCATGGACCAGCTAAAGAACACCTAGTTGGCCGGAACTCCCTATATACTGATCTTGTTGAATCCTGATCGTATTAAGATCCGATCTTGTACACTTGCAGTCTTGCGATCAAGTTATTCTCCCTGATTCGGGTTGCGCATCGTCAGGCCGACACGGCCTTTTTTCAAATCGACGTTGAGCACCCATACCGTGACGTTATCGCCAACGGACACCACGTCCATCGGATGCTTGACGTAGCCGTTGCTAAGCTGTGAAATGTGGACGAGACCGTCGCTCTTGATCCCGATGTCCACGAAGGCGCCGAAGTCAATGACGTTGCGTACGGTGCCCTGCAGTTCCATGCCTGGGGTCAAATCCTCGATCTTCAGCACATCCGTCCGGAAAATAGGCAGCGGCAGCTCCTCCCGCGGGTCGCGGCCCGGACGCTGAAGGCTCTCCAGAATGTCGCGCAGCGTAGGCACGCCGACTTCCAGCACCTCCGCCAGCTTCTCCACGTCCTGACGCCCCAGCAGCTCGGACAGCTCAGGCGTACCCAGCTTCTCCATGCCGACGCCAAGCTCGCGGAACAGATGGTCCACCACCTTGTACGATTCCGGGTGGATCGGAGTGCGGTCGAGGGGGTTATCGCCCTCGGAGATGCGCATAAATCCGATGCACTGCTCGTAGGTTTTGGCTCCCAGCCGCGGTACGTTTTGCAGTTCTTTACGGCTCAAAAACTTACCGTTGGAATCGCGGTATTTCACGATGTTTTTGGCGGTCGTCGCATTGACGCCGGACACATAGGACAGCAGCGACGGTGAAGCGGTATTCACGTCGACACCGACATGGTTGACGGCCGATTCCACAACGGTCTTCAGACTCTCGTCCAAATGCTTCTGGGAGACGTCATGCTGGTATTGGCCGACACCGATCGCCTTCGGCTCGATCTTTACAAGCTCAGCCAGCGGGTCCTGCACGCGGCGGGCGATGGACACGGCGCTGCGCTCCGCAACGTCAAGATCCGGGAATTCTTCCTGGGCCAGCTTGGACGCCGAATACACGCTTGCTCCAGCCTCGTTGACGATCAGGTAAGCCAGGTCCGGCACGCCGATGTCGCTGATCACTTCTGCCACGAACTGTTCCGTCTCGCGCGAAGCCGTCCCGTTGCCGATCACAATCAGCTGGATGCTGTATTTCTTAATCAGCTCGTTGAACTTCGCGGCGGCTTCTTTCTTTTTGTTGTTCGGCGGCGTTGGGTACGTCACGGCCACCTCCAGAAGCTTGCCGGTATCGTCCACGACGGCGAGCTTGCAGCCTGTCCGGTAGGCCGGATCCACCCCGAGGACGCAGCGGCCCTTGACCGGCGGCTGCAGCAGCAGGCTGCGCAGGTTGCCTGAGAAGATCGAAATCGCCTGATTCTCCCCCTTCTCGGTCAGCTCAGCACGGATTTCGCGTTCGATGGAAGGGGCGATCAGCCGTTTGTAAGCATCTTCAATAACGGCCGTGAGAATCGGCTGCACCGCCGAGCTGCCCTTGATAACCTGACGCGCCATAAAATTGTGGATCGACTCAGGCTGTACGTCGAGGCCAACTTTAAGAATATTTTCGCGTTCTCCGCGGTTAATGGCCAAAATGCGGTGAGGCGGCATTTTTTTCGCCAGCTCCCGGTAGTTGTAATAGTTCTCGTACACGGACTCCTGCTCGGGATCCTTCGCTTCCGAGGTCAGCATCCCATGGTCCATCGTATAACGCCGCACCCAGGCCCGGATGGTCGCATCGTCGGCCAGGTTCTCCGCCAGAATATCCATCGCGCCGGAAATCGCATCGTCCGCCGTTTCCACGCCCTTTTCCGCATCGACGTATTTAGCGGCTTCCTTATGCACATCCCCCTGCTTCGGCTGAGCCATGATCCACTCGGAGAGCGGCTCGAGTCCCTTCTCTTTGGCGACGCTGGCACGGGTTTTACGCTTCTGCCGGTACGGACGGTACAAGTCCTCCACTTCCTGGAGCTTGGCCGCCTTCTCGATCGCCGTCTTGAGCTCCCCGGTCAATTTCCCCTGCTCGTCGATAATCCGGATGACCTCGCGCTTGCGCTCTTCCAGATTCCGCAGATAAGTCACGCGCTCTTCGATTCCGCGCAGCTGGTTCTCATCCAATTCCCCGGTCATTTCCTTACGGTAACGGGCGATAAACGGAATCGTGTTGCCCTCATCCAGCAGTCCCACCGTCGTCCGAATCTGCTTCAGGGACAACTGCAGCTCCTTGGCAATCTGCTGCACGATCCGCTCCTTTTCCTGTGCCTTCAGTACTTCACCGTTCTGTTCGATAACCATTTCCTTTTCCGTCAAAAGAAATCCCTCTTTCCCATTCGTACTTGTGTTTCCATGTATTCAAACGTTCTCTCATCATCGTCGTCATTAAAACATTCATTCGTCATCATGTGATTGGTCCACAGACTTGTCCGAGTCGAAAAATCGGCTTGGTCTGGTTTATAAACGCCTGCTCCCGCAAACCGCCTGTACCGAAAATTTCATATCAGCGGGGCGGCTTCCTGCGGCGTTATAGGTATCAGTGTCAGCTTGCCTGGCGGCCAGTCCGATTAACGGGCGGACAGCCACTATGGAAAACTGTGAGATCAAACCAAAACTTTAGGCAAATCTACAAAGTTTTCATATCTTATTATCACAAACTTTTAACCATTTTTCCAGCGGTCATGTTTGGCAGGAGAAAGCTTCCATACCACGGTAGATTTCCCCTGAAAAAGCAAAAAGAACCTTACCCCATAAACAGGGCAAGGTTCATCATACTGCTGCGGCTTCCATCTGTATAGACCTTTACGCAGGCCGGAGGCCGGTTAATTTTGGAAAGGGCCGGGGCTTATACGCGCCGGAAGCGGAAAAACTCGCTGTGGTAATCCCCGCGCTCTGCGCCTACCGCGATGCCTGCATACATCAGGGCGTCGCCAGTGTACACCTCGCTTGTGCCCACCAGCGCATAATCTGCGGCAGGATCGAGCCCCTTCAGCTTGAGGCGGTTCAGCGGCGCGTTGGATTCGGCCAGCACCCGGAAATAGAAGACCGCGGCCTCGCTGCCGTCTTCCGCAACGAACATCCAGGCGGTCTCATTGCCTTCAAACGGGCTGAGGAGCCGGTACATCTCGCCGGTCTGGACGAGCCCGCGGATTTCCTTATACAGCGCCACCTGCCGCTTGACGACTTCCTTCTCTTCTTCGGTGAACTTCGTCAAGTCGAGCTCGTAGCCAAAGTTGCCTGACATGGCGACGTAGCCGCGCATGTCGAGCGGCGTAGACCGTCCCACCTGGTGGTTCGGAACGGCGGAAATATGCGAGCCCATGGCGCTCACCGGGTAAACGATGCTCGTGCCGTACTGGATACGTAGGCGGGACACCGCATCGGTGTTATCGCTCGTCCACGTCTGCGGCATGTAATAGAGCAGGCCGGGATCGAAGCGTCCGCCGCCGCCGGAGCAGCTCTCGAACAGGATGTTCGGGAACGCCGACGTGATCCGTTCCATCACTTCGTAGAGGCCGAGCATGTAGCGGTGCGCCGTCTCCCGCTGACGCTCCGGCGGCAGCAGCGCCGAACCGATTTCCGTCATGTTGCGGTTCATGTCCCACTTCACGTACGTAATCGGCGCGCTGCTCAGCACCTCCGTCAGCATCCGTACGATCTCCTCGCGCACATCCTGCCGCGAGAAGTCGAGGATCAGCTGCTGGCGGCCTTCCGTACGGCGCCGGTCCGGTACGTGCAGGCACCAGTCCGGGTGCTTGCGGTACAGGTCGCTGTCCGGTGAAACCATCTCCGGCTCGAACCACAGGCCAAACTGCATTCCCATGCCCGTCACGCGGTTCACCAGGTCTTCCAGTCCGCCCGGCAGCTTGTTCTTATCCACCACCCAGTCGCCAAGCGAGGAATTGTCGCTGTCGCGATGGCCGAACCAACCGTCGTCCAGGACGAACAGCTCGATCCCAAGCTCTTTGCCGGCCTTGGCGATGTCGACAATTTTATCCGCATTGAACTGGAAGTAAGTCGCCTCCCAGTTGTTGACGAGGATCGGGCGCTCCTTGTCCCGGAACTGGCCGCGGGCCAGGCGCTCGCGGTACAGCCGGTGATACGTCCGCGACATGCCTCCCAGGCCTTCGGAGGAATAGACCATGACGGCCTCCGGCGTCTGGAACGCGGCTCCCGGTTCCAGCAGCCAGGTGAAATCGAACGGGTTGATCCCGATCGACAGACGGGTCGTCCGGAATTGGTCCACCTCGGCCTGGGCGATAAAGCTTCCGCTGTATACCAGGCTGAAGCCGTAGGCCTCGCCGTGGTCTTCATCCGCCCCCGGAGACAGCAGCGCGGCAAACGGGTTCTGCTGGTGGCTGCTGGCCCCGCGGCGGCTCTCCACCGCCTGCATGCCATAGGCGACCGGACGGCGCACAACGTCGCGTTCTCGGGTCCAGGCGCCGGACAGCTGCAGCCACTCGTAATCGGAGCGCGGGAAGTCCACGCTTGCGCTGAGGGCTCTAAGCAGTTCCACCGGCTCCGTGCTGTCGTTCACGATTTTTAACGAGCGGGTCAGCGCATCATAAGCTTCCATCACCGTGTACTGCAGCTCCACATGCAGCCCCGACACGGGATCCTGCATATTTACAAACAGTGTTTCGGCTTCGGACTCGCTCTCCACATATGTCGAAGGAAGTCCCTCCATCCGCGGCTTGCCCTGTTCTACCCGATGCGACACATACTTGAATTCGGTGACGGTTGAGCCGTCAGGCAGCCGGAACTGTACCAGCGGGTGACGGAAATCGCTCGTTCCGTACACCGGAAGCTCCTGCGGCAGCGTGTCCAGGGAGATCGTACGATCCTCCGGCACCGGATTCGGGCTGAAGGAAGCCCGCTCGGTCGTCACGAGCAGCCAGCTCAGGTCAGCGTCGCGCAGCCTTTTCCCGTAATAGAGATGGGCGGCATAGCCGGACGGAAGAATCTGAAATACGTAGCTTGAATTGCGGGTCTGAAGATGAAATAATTGCTGCTTGGTATCGATATGAATCGCCATAATTCCCTCCCTGATATCACAAGCGGATAGACGCAGATGCAGTACTCACCTGTCCGCTCATACGTTGGATACCATTCATTATAGCGGATGCGTAACCCCTTACAATGGACTTATGTGACTTAAAAACAAGTTCAAAAACAAGAAAAAGGCGCCCCTTTCGGGTACGCCTTATCCTTCACAACCATATCATCAACCTTATGGTTCAACGCTTAAAAATCGATCAGGCTGAGACTGATTTGCAGCGAATCATCCACCTTTTTCATCGTTTCTTCATCCAGGTGGGTAATTTTGTCCGTCAGTCTCTGCTTATCAATGGTCCGGATTTGCTCCAGCAAAATGACCGAATCCCTGTCGAAACCATGCGAAACCGCATCGATTTCCACATGGGTCGGCAGCTTTGCCTTTTGAATCTGGGCGGTAATAGCCGCCACGATGACCGTAGGACTAAAACGGTTGCCGATATCGTTCTGAATGATCAGAACCGGCCTGACTCCACCTTGCTCCGAACCGACTACGGGTGAAAGATCCGCAAAAAAAACGTCGCCGCGTTTTACGATCAATGTCTACACCCCGCTCACTAAGCGGCCTAGAGTGCTGTCTGCATCTTCTTCCGCGTGAAAGGCCTCCGATGCCATCGTCAAATTGATCTTGGCCATTTCCATATAGCCGCGCTGCATTGACTCCCGTATATAACGTTTCTTGCGCTCCGTTAAATACAGTTTCATGGCTTGCCTGATGAGTTCACTGCGGTTCGAATTCTCCATCGCAACGATGCCATCCACTTCCTGCAAAAGATGATCTGGCAAGCTGATCATAATTCGTTTGGTATTCTGCATATTAGCCACCTTCTGTTCCACCCCCACAATACCTTCTCACCCTTGTGCCCAGTATAACTTGAATCAAGGAAATTTATACAAAGGAATATATATGCCGAAGATATACCAGGTATGCTGCATACATTATAAACTAGACTCGGCATTTACGTACAGTCATTCCGTCATTACCTTTATTCGGGATGCTTGTGCCGTATTCCTTCATTTCCAGCAAAAAGGCTGAAATTCCGCCTTTCTTCGCACTAGGTGAGCAGTGGGTTGACCCGGTTGTATAGCGCCCCGTGCTTCGTGTAAACACGAGGTACCCGGTGGGAAATCATACAGATGACCTCATAGTGGATGGTACCCAGCTGAGAAGCCAGCTCATCTGCCGTAATACACTGGCCAGACTGCTGACCGATGAGCACAACCTCCTCGCCCGCATGAATTTCTTCTGCCTCTTCGGCAAAAGATTGAAGTGTTACCATACACTGGTCCATACAGATCGTTCCGACAACGGGAACGCGGCGGCCGCGGATCAGGACTTCCGCTTTACCGCTCAGCATCCGCGAGTACCCGTCGGCATAGCCGATCGGCAGCGTTCCAATGACTTCATCTTGATCCGTCACATATCTGGCGCCGTAGCTGACGCCCCAATGCGGCGGAAGGGTTTTGACATATACAAGCTCTGTCTTCAGCGTCAATACCGGGGAAAGTGCGACAGTCTGATGATTCACCTCATCCGATGGATACAATCCGTACAGGCTGATGCCGACGCGGACCATATTGTAGGACAGCTGAGGGGTATCAATCGCTGTGGCGCTGTTGCCCGTATGTATAAGAGGAGGGCTGAATCCTTTCTCCCCGAGCGAGGCCACCACGCTCTCGAAACGCCGGTACTGCTCCAGTGTATAGCTTTTATCTTCTTCGTCCGCTTTGGAAAAATGGGTAAACAAGCCTTCAACCTCAGCCTGCGAAAGAGCATAGAGCGACTCGATAAACGAAATGGCGTCCGGGCCGGGAAGAAGTCCCAGTCTGCCCATTCCGCTGTCGATCTTAATGTGGACCTTCAGCGGTCTGGACTCGGCGTCCGCCGGGAGCTGCCGGATCGCTTCCCGTACCTCCGGGCTGAACACCGTCACTGTTATGTTATTCTCCCACGCCGTTCTTATGCCTTCCGGAGGCGTGTAGCCAAGCACCAGGATGGGCAGCGTCAAACCGGCATGCCGCAGTTCAATCGCTTCATCCAGGAAAGCGACGCTTAAATAGTCCACTCCGATGCTCGCAAGCTCCCGCGCCACCTGCACGGCTCCATGACCGTACGCATCTGCCTTGACGCAGGCCAGAAATTTCATGCCTTCGGGCAGAGCCCGGCGAAACGCCGTAACGTTCGCCTGAAGATGGTCCAGATTGATTTCCGCTCTAGTTGCTCTATATTGTTGCTGCATTCATTCGTCACCTTCTCTAAGAATTAACACACTCATTACATACAGTCATTGAAAGGAGAGTTGTCATTTTCGTTCGATCATTCTATGACATAGATGGATCGGATCGAAAATCTGTTGTCATTTACCTTTCGTTTATCCTATGTAATCGTAATGTTCAGGAAGGTGACTGTCAATGAACCACGCCCCGGCTGAATCCGGCTGGTTTACCGTACCACAGCGGTTTTCGAAGATGGATAGGCGAAAGCCCCTTCGTTTAGCCGGTGGAATCATGCCCCGCCGGCCCGAAGGGTCCGCCTGTCTGCGTATTATTTACCCGATTGTTCCTGTAAAGACGCTGCGATCTGTATCATTTCGTCCACCGGCAGGTTTGCGCTTGTAATACGGAATTCCACGCCGTCCCCATTCATCCAGGTCAGCGTCTGCTGCTCATCGCCAGCCAGGAGGCCCGCCGTAAATCCGAGGTCCACCACTTCACCCGACATCAGGGACACGGCACGGTCCTGCGGACGGGATTCCATGATCGTGAACTGGTATGTACCGTCATACCGAAGCAGCAGCGCATGGTTGTCACTGTTGTCCAACTTGTTGCTGTCCTTGAGCGTAACGCCTTCAGGCAGGTAATCCGGGATAATCATGCCAAAGTCGCCCAGTTCCTTGGTGACTTCCTGCGCCGCTTCCCCGTTATCGCCCTGCGGCTGGTCCTGGGATGCGACCGGATTGCCGTTTTCGTCGACCTCAGCCACCGTTCCGACCGACGGATCACTTTGCACGGTCATGTTGCGTTTCATGTCAAAAGAATCCTTATCGAATTTCGCATCGAACTGGAACTGGTCGAACTTGACCTCAACGACGACATGGGCGTCAGAGTCGGAGACTTGTACTTGTTTTGGCGCGTAATTGTCCTTGCTGAGCCAAATTTTCTGGCGGACGAGAGACTGGCTGTGATAGTTGGCCGCAACATCGAATACATAGCTGTCCTTGTCTGCGGCAAACTGCCGGGTGTTATCGCTTAAGATGCCCCTGACGAGCGTTTGGTATAAATAGACTTGCCCCTGGTTGTCCGGCCAGTCGCTTTTAAACCGGAAGCTTTTGTTCAGGCTTGGCGTCAGCACGAATACCCCGTCGTCGTTGCGGAGAACGATTTGCGTAACGTCCTTCTGGGCGTTCGTCAGGCTGATGCGGTAGTAGTTTGGATTCTGGTACCATACCTCCACCTGGTATTCCTGCGGCTTTTCCCCGGTATACAGCGTCATTTTCCCCGTTCCTTTGTAAGAGCCATCCTTGCTTTGCAGTGTATCGACCACGTTGTTCAAGTCTTTGACAACGGAAGCGGCATCCTTTTTGCCACCACAGCCTGCCAACACAACCGTAACGCACAAGATCATGGCGAGCATCCATGAAATCCGGCGCATGACATCATCCCCCTTAGCACTTGGTTTGAACTGATTGATACATGTCTATGAGGGACTTGGTCACATTATGCAGACTAGCATGACAAGCCTGATACCGAATCCGTGTTACTGAATTTAATGTTATTAGTTCGCTGTTATACGACGTTATATAAAGGTGACTCTCGGCGGTACCGCTCCATGAACGCTTGCCTTGTCATGAGCAGCATCTGCGGAACCAGCTTGGGAGCGCTGTGCTTCACGCGTTTTTGCCCGGCGGGATGAAGCATTCGCAGCAGAAACCTTAAATAGATCGTCGTCAGCAGACGGAACCACCCGGCCTTCAGCTGGTGCTGCTCAAAGCCCAGCCCATGGGTCAGTCCCCGGTGAAGCAGCGTAATTCCGGTCAGCGCTTTGACCTCAGCCAGTTCGGGAACCTGGTCCATCGCTTCATGGATCTGTCTGAGCGATTGCTTCAGGAGCCTGGCGGTTTTCAGCGCCGCCCTGTCCGGCCCAAGGCTCCGCGACAGCTCCAGCACCTGCCCGTTATCCAAATGAAGCTCCCCAATCCAGTCGCCGGCATGAAGCCACTGCCCGCTGTCACTGCGGATGCTTTTCCCGTGAAAAGGCCGAACCACCAGCTTGCAAATTCCGTAACTCAGCACCCGCTTGCTCCGCAGCCGCGTGATCCGGTCGAACAAGCCCTCCCATTTCATCCATGCCGTCTGGACTCCCGTCTTCAAAGCCGTCGTTTTAATCAATTTCATCACATCTCTTCTCTATTAAGTTCGTTCTATTCAGTTTGACGGTTCAAATGAGGGAATCCATGCAAATCATCCAAAAAAAGTTATTTGTCTGATGCGCTGACCGTGAAACGTTCCTCGTGGAACAAGACGTGTCCGCGGCGCTGTCTAACATCATGCCCGGTTTCCGTTGGCGGGGAAGGCCGCTTATTTCCCAGTCATCGGGCAAAAAGAAACGGCAGGCCGGGGGCTGGGCCGGGATACCGATCCTGCGGTACCATATCTGACCCCTTCCTCCTGACCTGCCTGTCTCAATAAAAATGCTGCTCTATTGATCCGCCAAAATACGGTCGATCGATACCAGCTGCACGCATACGCACAAAATATCGATGGCCTGCGCAAGCTCTTCGAGCGATGGATAGGTTGGCGCAATTCGGATATTGCGGTCCCGCGGATCGCGCCCGTACGGATACGTGGCTCCGGCAGGCGTTAGTGTCACCCCAGCCTCGGCTGCACGCTGCACGACTTCCCGTGCGCAGCCGTCCATCGTATTCAGGCTGATAAAATAACCGCCGTTGGGCTTACTCCATAAAGCGATATCTTTAGAGCCGAGCCCGGATTCCAGCTTGTTCAGTACCAAGTCAAATTTCGGCTTGATGATCGCGGCATGCTTTTCCATGTGGCGGCCCAGGTGCTCCATATCCTTCAGAAAGCGGATGTGCCGCAGCTGATTCACTTTATCCGGGCCGATCGTCTGCACGGACAGCTGTTTTTTCAAATGGCTGAGGTTGTCCCTGCTCGCCGCCAAGGCCGCTACGCCGGACCCCGGAAAAGTCACCTTGGAAGTGGATGCAAAGATGAATACACGGTCGGGATTGCCGGCGTTCGAGCAGGCTTCCAGCATATTTTTCAGCTCGTCATGCCTTGAAGTCAGATGATGGACCGTATAAGCGTCATCCCAGAAAATGCGGAAATCGCCAGCCCTCGTCTTCATCCGGGCCAGCCGTTCCACCGTTTCGTCGGAATACGTGATACCGCCGGGGTTGCTGTACTTCGGCACACACCAAATCCCCTTGATGGAGTCATCTTCGGCGACAAGCCTTTCTACTGCGTCCATATCCGGCCCTTCCGGCGTCATATCTACGGTGATCATTTCAATATTCAGCTGCTCGCAGATCGCAAAATGGCGGTCATACCCAGGGCTTGGACACAGGAATTTGACGGACGGGAGCCTGCTCCACGGCTGCTCACTGCCAAGCACCCCGAACAGCATCGCCCGTGCCAGCGCATCATACATCAAGTTTAGGCTGGAGTTGCCTTGAACAATCACTTCGGAAGACTGAACCCCAAGCATCTCGGCAAAAAAACGCTTCGCCTCCGGGAGCCCGTCAAGGCCTCCGTAATTGCGGCAGTCCGTCCCATCCTCCGCCCGAAGCTCTTCCCCGGACGGCAGAACGTCCAGCATTTCGTTCGAAAGCTGCAGTTGCTCCGGGCACGGCTTGCCCCGGGACATATCCAGCTTCAAATTAAGACTCCGGTATGCCTCGTATTCAGCTTGCAGCCGGGCTTGCTCCCGCCTTAACTCATCTTCCTGCCATCCGGCATAACCCGTAACCATCTTCATCTCTCCTCACTCAGCTCTTCGTCTAACTTTTACTAAATTACACCATATGACCGAAAGCAGGCGGATGTCAACTACAAAAATCACCACGCCTGGCGTCATGAAAATCCAAAAAAACCGGACTGCTGTAGCGCAGCCCGGCTCCGGTGCTTTTTATGTTTAGTTATGTGGGGTTGGAGGCTCCTTCGGGACCAGCTTGAATATCTCTCCGCTCTCAAACGTATCGATGAGCCGGTCCAGCCAGCCGTAATAAGCAACCGCCTCGTGCAGTTTGGCGATATCCTTGCGCAGCAGCTCGGTGAACTCGGGATCATGCTCGTACTCCGTCAGCAAGCGGCCCATTTCGTCGATGGACTTGCTCAGAATCTGGATATTGCTCTCTACCGATTTTCTCCACTTGATATCGAAAAAGTCGGTAAACGTCTGATACCAGTCGTATTCCACTTCATATAAGTCCTTGCGGGAGCCCTTCTCCCATACTTTATTGACCATCTTCAAGTCCAGCAGGGTCCGGACGCCCGTGCTCATGCTGGTCTTGCTCATTTTCATTTCCCGTCCCATTTCATCCAGGGTCATCGGCTTGTCCGCAAAAAAAAGCAGCCCGTATAAATGTCCGGTGGACTGGGAGATTCCATATAAGTCCATGTTTCTTCCGATCGTTTCAATGACGCGCTTGCGTACCTTGTGGATTGCTGCGTCGCGTTCATCTTCGAATTGGTCCAAGCTCATGCTTGCAACCTCCTTATTTGTTCAACCATTCTCCGCAGAATCCCCGGCCCATAAGCCTGTACAAGGTCCGGAATCCGCTTGTGTTGCCCGTGATTGTAAGTGAAAAAGTATGGAGAAGACCAAACCTTCATCGTCTATTGTATGTAAACGTATTTTAATTGTAAAGAAACCGATCCGTCAGGAAAACGGCGGATAGGGGAGCATTCGGCAGTAAATTTCGTACAGTTTTTTCTGTACGTTCTTTACGTACGGTTAAAACGTTTGATACTATATATATTAATTGTTACACTGTTACCCGTTGGTTATTCACGCAGCATCGTGTTCGCACTTATCAACGATAGAGAAGCAATAAGGGGGTATCACTGTTGTCTATTTTGCAGCTTAAACAAGTCAGCAAATTGTTCGGAGCCCAGGCGGAGCAAAGCGTCGGACTGCTCGAACAAGGCTGGAACAAGGAGAAGCTGGCGAAGGAAAAATCCGTGACCGTCGGGGTGAACCGGGTCAACCTCAGTATTGAAGCTGGCGAAATTTTCGTCATTATGGGGCTGTCCGGCAGCGGCAAATCCACCCTCGTCCGGATGCTGAACCGGCTGATTGAGCCTACGGCGGGGGAAATCCTCGTTCACGGGCAGGATTTAAGAAAAATGAGTAAGGAGCAGCTCCGTAAGGTACGGCGCCAGACGATCAGTATGGTCTTTCAGAAGTTCGCGCTGTTTCCGCACCGGACCGTACTGGAAAACGTGGAATACGGGCTTGAGATTCAAAAGGTCAAAAAGCCGGAGCGCACGGAGAAAGCGATGAAGTCGCTCGAGCTGGTCGGCCTCAAGGGCTGGGAAAACAAATCTCCCGACGAACTGAGCGGCGGCATGCAGCAGCGCGTCGGTCTGGCCCGGGCGCTCGCGAACGACCCGGAGATTCTGCTGATGGACGAAGCCTTCAGCGCGCTTGATCCGCTGATCCGCCGTGACATGCAGGATGAGCTGCTCGAACTGCAGGAGACGATGAAGAAAACGATTATCTTCATCACGCACGATCTGGACGAAGCGCTGCGGATCGGCGATCGGATTGCGCTCATGAAGGATGGCGCCGTCGTGCAGGTGGGCACGCCGGAAGAAATTCTGACGCAGCCGGCCAACGCCTATGTGGAGCGGTTCGTCGAGGACGTCGACCTGTCCAAGGTGCTGACCGCCGCCCATGTCATGCGCCGTCCGGAAACGATCATGCCGGACCGGGGGCCGCGGGTGGCGCTCGAGCTGATGCGCGAGCGCGGCATCTCCAACCTGTTCGTCATCGACCGCGGCAAGCGGCTGCTCGGCGTCATCACGGCGGAGGATGCCTCGGAAGCGATGCGCAGCGGCAAAACGCTTGCGGACATTCTGATCACGGACGGTCCAAGAGTGCATCCGGACGTCCTAATCAACGAGCTGTTTGAAATTACCAGCATGTCCAAGGTACCGCTCGCCGTCGTCGACGACAACGACCGTCTTGCTGGCGTGATCGTCCGGGGAGCCCTGCTTGGTGCGCTCGCCGGGGAGAACAGTTCGAAGGAGGTGAGCCCAAATGCCGAAAATACCGCTGGATGAGTGGATTGAAGCATTGGTCGGCTGGATGGGGGACCATCTGACGGTCCTGTTCGACTTCATTTCGAGCGTCATCGAAGGCATCGTTAACGGATTTACCTGGCTATTCATGCTGCCGCATCCGTTCCTGTTTATCGTCATACTCGGTATTCTTGCCTTCCTGGTCGGGCGGATATCCCTGACGCTTTTCTCGGTGATCGGATTTCTGCTGATCTATAACCTGGGGTACTGGCCGCAGACGATGGATACTCTCAGTCTCGTCATTACCTCCGCCCTGATCTCGGTCGTCTTAGGCGTTCCGATCGGCATCTGGTGTGCTTACAGCAGAGGAGCTTCCCGTATCATTACGCCGATACTCGATTTCATGCAGACGATGCCGGCCTTCGTCTATCTGCTGCCGGCAGTTACCTTCTTCAGCCTGGGCGTCGTGCCAGGGGTCATCGCTTCGGTTATCTTCGCGATTCCGCCGACGATCCGCCTGACCCTGCTCGGCATTCAGCAGGTATCGGGCGAGCTCACGGAAGCAGCCGATGCCTTCGGGTCCACCGGACCGCAGAAGCTCTTCAAGGTGCAGCTGCCGTTGGCTATGCCAACGCTGATGGCCGGCATCAACCAGACCATCATGCTGTCGCTGTCCATGGTCGTCATCGCTTCAATGATCGGCGCCCAAGGCATCGGGGCTGAGGTATACCGCGCGGTAACCCAGCTCCAAATTGGGAAAGGCTTCGAAGCCGGTCTTGCGGTGGTTATTCTCGCCATCGTGCTCGACCGATTTACGCAAAACTTATTTAAATCCAAAAAAAGGGGTGCATAACATGAAAAAACAGAAAAAATGGACGATCCTGGCCAGCTTGGGCCTGGCAGGAGCATTGATGCTGTCCGCCTGCGGCCAAAACGGATCCGGCGGGTCGGCAAGCGGAGAAGGCAGCGCTGATTCCTTCGGTAAGCAGGTCAACTACGAAATCATCGGCATCGACCCTGGTGCCGGGATCATGAAGGCGACCAACAAAGCCATCGAAGAATACGGCCTGTCCGACTGGAAGCTGATTGAAGGCTCCGGCGCGGCGATGACTGCGACGCTGGCCAAAGACATTAAGGCCAAAAAGCCGATCGTCATTACCGGATGGACACCGCACTGGATGTTCTCCAAATATGACCTGAAGTATCTGGATGATCCGAAGAAAGTATACGGTGAAGCCGAGGAAATCCATACGATTGCCCGCAAAGGTCTGGAGCAGGATGAGCCGACCGCTTACGCATTCCTGGACCGGTTTGAATGGTCCTCCGATGAAATGGGCGAGATCATGACAGCGATCCAGGAAGGCAAGAAGCCGGAAGAGGCCGCCAAGGCATGGGCTGACAGCCACGCCGACCGGGTCAATGAATGGACCAAGGACCTGAAGCCCGTTAACGGCAACCCGCTGAAGCTGAGCTACGTAGCCTGGGATTCAGAAATCGCCAGCACCAACCTGCTGCAGTACATCCTCCAGGAGAAACTGGGCTACAAGGTAACCGCCCTGCAGGTAGAGGCAGGACCGATGTGGACCGGCGTCGCCAACGGGGACGTGGACGCATCGGCCGCAGCCTGGCTGCCGCTGACCCATGCCGATTACCTCGCCAAATTCAAAGACCAGATCGATGATCTGGGCGCTAATATGACCGGCGTCAAAACCGGATTGGTCGTGCCGTCCTACGTTGACATTAAGTCCATCGAAGACCTGAAGAAATAATTCAATTCATTCTCTATAGGTTCATACAAAAAAAGGGCTGGGCCCCGGTAGATTGTTCTACCTGGGGACCCAGCCCTTTTTTTTTGCTGGAAGAGGAATCCGGTCCGTCATCCAGACACCGAACCGGTACAGTCATTCTATAGAATGGCTCTGCTGTGAGCCTCTCTACTCTGACGGTTACTCTTCTTCAGCAGCCCGCTTATTCTCCGAACGGTCGTCGATCGTCACGGTGACCGGCGAATACTCGGCCGTCACGACCTGCCCATGAACGGACACGCTGCCTTCCGGCGAGATGTCCTTCTCAGTCATGATGCCGAGCGCGATCGTAAACTCGTTGAACTTGATCGGGATGTTCTTCTCCCGGCGGATTTCCGTGCCGTTCAAATAGAACACAGCTTCGTCGTTTCCGCGGTCATACGTAATTTTGTAGGTATTAAATTCACGTGGCTTAAAGTTGGTGTCTTCTTTAAAGATGCAGAAGTACCGGGTCTTGTCCGATGGCGGAACCTCTACCCCCGGGAAAGGAAGAACAGCGTATACGCTGGCATACTTGTCGTTGCCGGCAAAGAAATCCAGCGCCGCTCCGGTCGTGAAATCCAGCAGGTTAAGCGATACGTAGCCGTCGTACAGATCGTTCGGCACGGTATTGACCGAGCGGGCACGGATCTGCAGTTCGAAGTCGACCACTCCGTGATCCGGTACTTTGACCGTTTCCACTGAATAATACATGTGCTTCGCGTTGTCCAAAATTTGAATCTGGTCGTTTTGCCGGCTCAATGGAGCACGGACGTACAGAATGCCGTTGCGGACAATGACTACCGCATCAGGCTCCCGGTATTCCCAGAACGTACCGTCCGGCAGCGGAAAGCCGCCGATTTTCCAAACCTCGCCCTCCGACAAAATCGTATGAAAATCCCCAAAAACGCGTTGTTGTACCATGTAGCATCGAACTTCCTTTCTCGCTTAAGTCAATATGGCCGTAAGGTCAGATCAAGCCTTGTATCAGTAAACATATAATCATAATGATCCCGCTCCGCTGGGTCGATTTCACCGAAGCTCCCATCAGCGGAATATAGGCATGACTGTTATTATGAGACTTCAGCTTGCCGTACACCTGGTACAGCGGAATCATGCCCGGCAGGGCCAGCAGTCCGTACACCGGAAGCGCCCCGGCAATGACGCTGACCACGAGCATCAGCGCGGACAGAAACAGCAGAAACCGGGAGAAGCCAAGCGCTCTTTGCTCGCCCCACACGACGACCAGCGTACGTTTGCCGGCCTGGCGGTCGGCCTGCCAGTGTAAAAAGTGATGGTTGAACAGAATCAGCGTAGTTAACAGGCCGATCGGCAGGGACAGGAGCAGCGCCCGCAGATCCAAATGCGAGGTTTGCACATAATAGGCACCCATGACCGGAAGAACGCCGAACGAGAGCAGGATTGCGACTTCCGAGTAGCCTTTGCCCCGGTATCCGAACTTCAGTGGCGGCGCCACATAGAAGTATGCGATCAAGCCGCCGAGTGCGCCGAAAATGAAAGCCCACGGCCCTGAGAATACGGCCAATATAATTCCGCAAGCCGCGGCAAGGCCAAACAGCGCCCAAGTGACCGCCGCAAACTTGCGAATGCTCCATACGCCGCCCGTCAAAAAGCCCGAGTTCGTGGAGACCGCATCCACTGCCTCTTTGGCAGCCGTATCGGTCCCGCTCTTGTAATCCCACAGGTCGTTCACCATGTTGGAGAACAGGTGGGCCGCCGCCGCGCCGACAAGCGTAATCAGAAACAGCCAGACGTTAAAAACGCCGTTCCATACAAAAGCCCCCAACGCTCCCAGCGCGACCGGAATCAGCATGACCGGTACAACTCCGAAGCGTGAGGCTTTCATGAACTGTTTGAGCATGCACCATGCTCCCTTCCTTATAATGTACCCATGATAAATGGGTTCGTATAATTTTCGGGCGAAAACGCCGTATTGCCAAACAAATGATATTTTTCACAAACTTTCCCATGATGGATATCGTTAACGACAACCTACAGGAAAGCAGGTTTGTATCATCCTTCACAAGGATATCACACTTTCGCGGATGTTGTCACCGGAATGTATAAATCAGGAAGATTCCACGCGATGTCAGGTTTCAGACCAAGCCAAAAAAGCCACGGCCCTCTTTTCCGCTGCCCTTCGAATGAAGAAGGGAGCGTTCCGGTTGTGCCGTGGCTTGTTTCTGATTGACGAGAATCAACTGGTAGATTGTCTTAGAAGCGCCTGCCTGGATCCGCAGTCCGTACCGACCTGCCTGACCTAATTCCTATTGCTCTGTGCTGACCTGCCACGTAATGCCGAACTTGTCCCGGACCATGCCGAAGGCCGGGCTCCAGAACGTCTTCTGCAGTTCCATCAGCACCTGTCCCCCATCCGACAATCCGGCGAAGACCGATTGGAGACGCTCGCTGTCATTTGATGTAATGGCGATGCTCAACTGATCCCCAAGCTGATACGGATTTCCCGGAAACGTATCGGAGAAGAGCAGCGTGTTGCCGTCAAATTCAAGTGCGGCGTGCAGTACGCGATCTTTGGCTTCATCCGGCAGCGGATGATCCGGATCCGGCATATCGCTGAAGCGGGACAATCCCAGGTTTTTGGCCTGCAACACTTTTTCATAAAACGCAACGGCCTCGGCACAATTGCCATTCATTACAATGTAAGGCGATATCTTTACACTCATTCGGGAAGTCCTCCTTTATCATATGGGACATGCACAATCCATTATATCCCACGCCTCAGCGATTGATAAGGACATGCTGAAAAAAGGACGCCGCTTACGAGCGGCCATCCTCTTCAATCACCCGGCGGCCCTTAATATACAGCCGATTCCAATACGGATCCGAGAGCTCCGTGACCACGACGCCGCCCGCTTTGCAGGAATGAAGGAACCGGCCGCCGCCAAGATAAATGCCGACATGGCCGATTCGTTCCAGCCCTTTTTTATGCGTTCGGGAGTGGACGGAAAAGAACAGCAGATCGCCCCGCTGCAGGTTCGTTCTAGCCACGTCATATCCCAGGAGGCTTTGCTGTCTGGACGTACGCGGCAGCAGCAGACCGTTTTTGGCAAAAATAAATTGCATGAAGGAGCTGCAATCGAACGCGTCGATGGACCAGGGCACCGCACCGAACCGGTATGGAGTCCGGTAGAATGCCATGCCGTCCTGGATGATCTGTTCGATGAGCTCCGCTCTGGAGCATCCGGACGTATCCCGCGACCATGGAGGTGCCGCCGGAATAACCGCCGCTTGCCTATGAGCCAGATAAGCCGCGTATTGGAACGGCACCCGGATGCTTTTCAAATAGAGTTCGAGGTCACGCTCCGTTCGCATGAACGGCTTGCCCGGCTTATGGTTCACTTCCAGAATATAGAGGGACCGATCTTCGCCTATGGCCAAGTCGACGCCCAATTCGGCAAAGCTCCGGTTGTAATATAGCTCCAGCTGCTCTGCGATCCGCCGTGACAGGTCCCCAACCTGTTCGTACAGCCTCTTCGCTTCCTCCTCCCCAAATCTTTTGGCCAAGAAGGGATACCCCTCCAACGTTTGCCCGCCGTGCTCCGGATGCGTCGTCAGACGGCTTGTCTGTCCTACATGGACGACGAGCCCGGTAAAGCTCCAGCTGCCCAGCCCATCTTTCTGAATCAGCGCACGGCAGTCCCAGGGGTTTCGGCTGTTCACGCGCAAATCGAGCGCCGGCTGCATCATATAACCTTTGGCGGCCAGCTGATCTAAATATCTCCCTGCCGATTCCACCTTGATGCCGCGGCATACGCCCCCGTCTTCCTCAATAATCAGCATGTCCTTGCGAAGACTGATCCGTTTGATCCCGGTACCCGATTCTCCGCTGACCGGTTTCAGCATGAGCGCTTTGTGCTGCTCCAGCATGGAAATCCCGTCGGCCGCCCGAATCAGCAGCTCCGTCTCCACCAAATGCTCCGCGATTTCCGGGGACGCCTTCAGTCCCTGATAGACGACCCACTTATTGCCAAGCCAGTCCCCAACAAAGGGCAGCCGGCTGAAGGATTTGATTTCTTCCGCTTGCTGGTAACCGCGGATCGTCCTGTAATGGCCTATATCATAAATGAGATCCGGAAATCCCTGTACCGTACGCACCCATTTATGCTTTTGATAAGTGTAACCGGTAATTTTTCGCCGGGCCAAGTTCACATCTTCAGGCGCAAAAAGAATCAACCGTTTGAAACCTGCCTCATTCGCTGCCTCAACATAGGGAAGAAAATGGGACCTTCCGGCCGTCTTGGCAGACATTAGGCCGAGCGTGGTGTTCATACCCATCCCCTGCCTGAGTTTCCGATGCCAAAAGTACGGGTCATCACTTCTGTATCATCCTCCTGGGGGTTTTCAATTCAACTCGTTCGTAACCAGCGTATGCCTTGGAGAGGATGGAAGTGCTTATCCCCTCCTTAACGGCAAGAAGGGACGTCCGCTCCATAAGCGTCGTCCCTTTCTTTCGGGTGATAGCATTATTGTATGAATTGCCGTTCTCTCAGCCAGGTCGCGCACAGGTCCGGCCATGCCTTGACGGCCTCTTCTTCCTCCGCGAGCCCAAGTCCGTGCCGTCCGGCCTCAAATACATGCAGCGCATAAGGAATCTTCTCGCGGCTTAAAGCGAGGGCTAAGAACAGGCTGTTCTCCGCAGGAACGGCCCCGTCATCGGCCGTATGCCAAATAAAGGCCGGCGGCGTATCCGGCGTGACCCGCGTCTCGTTGGACAAATACTGGACCAGTTCCGGGTCCGGCTCTTCCCCGAGCAGCGAATACTTGCTGCCTTCGTGGGTATATGGCCCGAAGCTGATGACCGGATAGCACAGCACCTGCAGGTCGGGACGGCTGCTCTCGCGCTCGACCGGATCTTCCGCATCCGCCTGGCCTGCATCAAAATGGGTGCCAGCGGTGGACGCCAAGTGCCCACCGGCGGAAAAGCCCAAAATGCCTACCCGCGCCGGGTCGATGTTCCAATCGGCCGCGAGGCTTCGCACCGTGCGGATCGCCCGCTGGGCGTCTCCCAGCGGAACCGGGTGGCGGTTCGGCGACACGCGGTAGTTCAGGACCACCGCCGACACCCCGATGCTGTTCAGCCACAAGGCGATCGGTTCGCCTTCATGGTCTGCGCGCATGACGTATCCGCCTCCCGGGCATACCACCATCATCGGGAAAGGACCCTCCCCTTCAAGCAGGTAAGGCGTAATGCTGGGGCAGCCCTCGTTCTCCGGCCCGCTTTGTCCCAGCGGAACATCCTCCCATAGTGGTATGCGCTGCTTGCTGTCAGGCAGCCTGCTTGCTGCTGTGCTCATTCGATCGTCCCCTTGTCATATGGTTTTGTCCACCATTTTACAATGGGAGCACACATAATTAAAGGGCTTACACTCAATTTAGCCGAAAAGCCAGCGCGAAAGCCCCTGATTCTTCAGCAGCTTGATATACAATCCGCCAACGACGTTTCGTGCTGAAAACTCATCTGCCGATCGGTTCGGTATCGTGCCAGCCGGTCATCGAAACGCGGTCCGGCGACTCGTGATATGCAATCCGGTAGCGGAGCTACAAGCTTCAGCTGCGTACATGAAACCGAAGGGAATTGCTCATAATGTAACGGTACTGCCCTACCTAAAACTAAGGAGAGAATGAAATCGATGGGTATTCTCGACGGAAATCCGAAACACCAGCCTATGCATTACGGCGAAGTCTTCAATTTATGGGAAGTTTCGATGATGGCCAAAGGACTCGTCTCCTGCTATCAGGTATATCTGAACCATGCCGGAGACAAAGACCTCAAACAAATTCTTGAGGACCTGATCGACCAAGCCAAGACCGAAATCAAGGAATGCGACAAGCTGCTGACCGACAACGGCGTCGTCCCGGCGCCGATTATGGCCGATAGACCGGCCGTCCATCTGGAAGACATACCGCCCGGGGCCCGCTTTATGGACCAGGAAATCGGCGCCAAGCTGGCAGCCGACACCGCCGCGGGACTGGCCGCCTGCAGCGCGATTATGGGTATGTCCATCCGCGAGGACATCGGCGCATTATTCGCCAAATACCATACGACCAAGACCGCCCTCGGCGTGCGGATTTTGCGTATGAACAAGGAGAAGGGCTGGCTTGTTCCTCCACCGCTTCACGTTGAGCGTCCGGTTGAGGAAAAGGCATAACCCAACCCCTCTGCCGTTTACGGCGACTCCCGTTCACGCAAGTCGGAATGTACGGCAAAAAGGCTTTCCCTTCGTCCCCATGGACGGCAGGAAAGCCTTTTTTGTGATAGATTTCGTTTGACGTTCTGACGCAGTTCTTGACTCCGAAAAAAGTCCGGAGACTAGGACAGCTTCACGAGATGGTATTTTTTCTTGCCTTTGCGGATGATGATAAACCGGCCTTCGATGGCATGGTCGGCGCTTACTTCAAGTTCGGCGTCGGTGACGCGCTCACCGTTCATGGAGATGGCTCCCGAATTCAGATCCTCGCGCGCTTGGCGCTTGGACGGCTCGATACCGACATCAACAAGCCAGTCGACGATGTTCTTGGATTCCTTCGGCGCTTCAAACGTCGGCATTTCCTTGAAGCCCTGCTCGATTTCGTCCGCGGTAAGCGACTTGATGTCGCCGCTGAAGAGCGCAGCCGTGATCTTTTTAGCCTGGGCCAGCATTTCTTCGCCATGGACGAACCGGGTCATTTCCTCGGCCAGCGTAATCTGTGCTTCGCGTTTGTGCGGCTCGGTCTGCACCTTTTCCGCCAAAGCGTCGATCGCTTCTTTGTCCAGGAAGGTGAAGTACTTCAGGTACTTGACGACGTCGCGGTCGTCCGTGTTCGCCCAGAACTGGTAGAACTCGTACGGCGTCGTTTTCTTCGGATCGAGCCAAATGGCGCCGCCGGCGGTTTTGCCGAATTTCGTGCCGTCCGCCTTCAGCATGAGCGGAATGGTCAGGCCGAATGCTTTCGCTTCCGGGCCTTCCTTTTTCCGGATCAGATCCAGGCCGCTCGTAATGTTGCCCCATTGGTCGGAGCCGCCGATCTGCAGCTGGACGTCCTCTTCCCGGTACAGGTGCAGGAAGTCCATCGACTGCAGAATTTGGTAGGAAAATTCCGTGTACGAAATGCCGGTTTCGAGCCGGTTGGCAACGATATCCTTGGCCAGCATCGTGTTGATGCTGAAGTTTTTCCCGTAATCGCGGAGAAAATCAATGACGTTCAGCTGATGCGTCCAGTCGTAGTTGTTCACCATGCGCAGCTGGTTGTCGCCTTCCGTCAGGAACAGCTTCTTCATTTGGGCGGTCAGGGCGTCCACGTTCGCCTGCACCTGTTCCATCGTCTGCAGCGTGCGTTCGGACTGGCGTCCGCTCGGGTCGCCGATCGTTCCGGTGGCGCCGCCGATCAGAATGACCGGCCGGTGTCCGGCCAGCTGGAACCGTTTCAGCATCATGAACGGGATCAGGTGCCCGATGTGCATGCTGTCCCCGGTCGGGTCGACGCCGCAGTACAGGGAGATCGATTTCTCCTCCGTCAATTGGCGGAGTCCCTCCGCGTCCGTCTGTTGGTTAATGGCCTCGCGCCACTCCAGTTCGTCAATAATGTTCATTTTCTTGTCCAGCTCCTTTGCTTGTTCATGATATATGGGGTTAAAAATCGGTTATACATGGATCGAGGCGGGCTTCTCCCGGATGCAAGGCTTCTTCATGAAGCCGGGAAACGCAAAAAATCGCCCCCCGGCCTGAAACAGACCTAAGGGACGATTGTAATAACCGTGTTACCACCCACATTGCGCAGGGCTGCCTCATTCAAAGCATGCTGCACCACTCGACGGCGCATGTAACGTTGGCCATTCCGCTTGGCATTACCCAAGATACTCCAGAGTGTAATTCGTCAGGACCGTGTGCTGCCGGGTCGCATCGACCCCCGGCTTTCTGAGAACAGGGACTTCCCGCTACTTCGCTCTTTCCGCGTATATTCCGAATATTCAAATGGATAAGCAAAGTATATTGATTTCCTCCGGGGTTGTCAAATGCCAGGGTTTACCGGCTTTTCACCAGCAGCTCCACGGCTTCCTTCACCATTTTTCCGGTGTCCATATTCCCGGCCTCCTGCTCTGCCAGGATGCACTGCTGCAGGTTCTCCGCAACGATCTGGGCGATCGCCTTATCCGAGGCGTTGCGCACGGCGGACAATTGGGAGACGACCTCTTTACATGATTTTCCTTCATCCATGAGGCGAAGCACGCCCCGGATCTGCCCTTCGATGCGGCGCAGACGTGTTTTCATTTCATCCGTGTAATTGTAATCCATGTCAGGATCCCACCTTTTCTAACGATATACCGGTATGGGTATATTATAGAGCAAAAAAAACAAAACTACACTGGTACGGATCCCGCTGCCGCACTGAAATTTATTCCACCCGATCTTTCTCACAGCAGGGACGCCCATATTTTTACAGCTGTGAAGGCGATTAACACTACCAGCGCATACCGCAAAAATGTCACGTTCATCCTGGAGCTGATTCTCGATCCGAGCGGAGCCCCGATCAGGCTGCCAAGGACGGTAAAGACGGTCGGTCCGAGCGGAATGCCCCCGCCCGCGATTTTGCCGATGACTCCACCGACCGCCGAAATCAGCACGATGGCCAGCGAGGAAGCGATCGTCGTCCGGGTGGGAATGCGCAGCACCGTCAGCATGATCGGAATCAGTATAAACGATCCGCCCGCACCCACGATGCCGGACACAGCACCGACCAGAAAAGCCGCCATGACGGCTACGGTTTTGTTAAACGTTAGCGGTTCAGACCGGCTCTCCGTTCCCCGGTTCGGAATGAGCATGAGGACGACGGCGAGTACCGCCAAAATGCCGTAAATCACGTTGATAGCCGTTCCGTCCATCGTTCCGGAGGCCAGTCCTCCGAGCAGGCTGCCGGCCAGAATGCCTCCCCCCATATACATGACGAGACCTTTGTGCACCGCCCCTCCTTTCGGTTCCGGCTTCGAACGGTACGCCAGCACGCCGGCCAGTGAAGAGAAGAAAACCTGGAACATGCTGATCGCGGAAACCTCATGCGCGGAGAACGACGGCAATCCCAGCATAGGCGGAACATACAGCAGCAGGGGGAAATTGATGATCGCCCCGCCGATGCCGAGCAGTCCGGAGAAGAACGATCCGACGAGACCCAGCAGCAGCATGACAGCGTAGAGCATCATATCCGTCATGGCGTCCTCCCTCCTTTCTCCTCCCTAAGCATCCTTAGTGAAAACAGGCTGTCGCGCATTTCGTAAGCTGGTTACTTGTCATGAACCGCACAGCGGTTCGGCCCGATCTCCATCTCACGCTGCTCCTCCTCGGTCGGATGGATTTTGCCCATGTTTGCCTGCCGGATCTCCTGATAGGCATGGGGCTGCGGCGGGAGATTTTCCGTAACGGTGCGCCGGAACGATTCCTCGTCCTGAATGTTCAGCCCCGGATTGTGACGGAACAGGTCCGCCAGCCGGGCCATGACCTTCCCGTTCTCACCAAGCTCGGAGATTTTGCCGAAATGCGCCGGCAGGACGATCAAGTCCTCGGACAGCCCTTTATACCGGCTGTACAGCGTGCTCCGCAGGTCGTCCACCCAATCCTCCGCTTGGCCCGCCAGGTCTGGACGGCCGATCGATTCGACGAATAAAATATCGCCGGTCAGCAGATACTTCCCATCGATGATCAGCGACGTGCTTCCAATCGTATGCCCCGGGGAATATACCGGCTCGATTGCGATGGTGGTGCTTCCCACGTTAATCTCCCGGCCTTCCTCCAGGCGCTCGTAGGAGAAGGTAACTTCCTCCGCATCTTTCGGCGGCAGCCAGTAGGACGCTCCAGTGCGTTCGGCTAACGCTTTTCCGCCGGAAATGTGGTCGGCATGCAGGTGCGTGTCCAGCGTATGCTTGATCACCGCCCCCTGTTCGCCTGCAAAGCTTTCCAGGATGCCCGTCATGCGCGGCGTATCGATAACGGCAGCTTCGCCGCCGGAGACCACCATATAAGACAGGCAGCCTTTGCCGATCCGCACGAACTGATACAGCGCGCCCCCGCCGTCCAATTCGGCGATCTGGACCGGTTCCAAATGCTCGCTCCAGGATTTCATGCCGCCTTCCAGGTAGGACACGCCGGTTCTGCCCGCTTCAGCCAGCTGTTCGGCGACGAATTGGGAGGATCCCTCCTTGGCGCACACGACGAGAACCTCTTTGCCTTCAGGCAGCCGGGCAAGGGCGTCATCAACACCGTCCAGCAGATCGAAGTACGGGATGTTGACGATCTCTATCCGCTCCCCTTCGATCTTCCAGTCGTTAAAGTCACTCTCATTGCGGACGTCCAAAATCAACAGTTCTTCCTTGGCCAAAATCCGCCGTGTCAGCTCCTTGGCTGTCATCACGCCCGGATTCGCATTCGCTGAAGCTGTCATTTTTCCATTCCTCCTTGTCAGAACGATAAGGTGACGTTGGCATCCTTGGCAAAGTCGAGGAAGGTCACCGCTCCGCCGACTTCAATCCCGTCGATAAATTCATCCTTCGTCAAATTCATGACATCCATCGTCATTTGGCAGCCGATCATCCGGACGCCAAGCTCCTGGGCCATCGCGACCAGTTCCGGAATGCCCGGAACGTTAGCTTTTTGAAAACCTTCGGCGAATTGCTCGCGTCCAGCCGGCAGCGGAAGCTGCTGATGGGCCTGCTTGTGAATCAGATTCAATCCTTCGAATGTAAAGAAGATGGCTACCTCCGCCTCGGTGGCTGCGGCCGCCGTGGCAATGTTAAACACTTTATAGGCATCAAACTGTCCGCCGTTGCTGGCGATAATCGCTACTTTTGTACTCATGGATCATACCTCCGTAAATTATTGAATTTGGTTGTTGGTTTTGGTTTTATTGATTTCCAATCGGTCCCGTCCATGCGGACATGCCGGGCACGACGTTGCTTACATACTGAAATCCATGCTCGGCAAGAAGGTGACATGCCAGATCGCTGCGCGATCCTGTGCGGCATACTACATGAATGCTGTCTTCAGGATCCAACTCCGAAAGGCGCGCCTCCAGGTCCCCCAGCGGAATAGATACCGCCCCGGGTATGTGACCAAACGCATATTCAGCCGGCTCCCGCACGTCGAGAGTGACTATGTCCTCGCTCGCTGCGAGCTTGCTTTGAAGCTCTTCATTGGAAATGGTATGCGGGTAATTCGCCGCTTCCTTCAGCTCTTCCGGCCGGGATTTGCGCAGGTAATGCTTCAGCACCTCCCCGTCTTCGAGCGTCCCCAGGTACTGGTGGCCCGTATTTTTGGCCCAGCCCTGCATGTCCGCCAAAGACCCCCGGTCCGTGGCCAACACCTCGATGACCTGACCCGCTTCAAGCTGGTCCATCGCTTTTTTGGTTCGGACGATAGGCATCGGGCAGGACAAACCTTTGCAGTCCACAGTGACATTTACCGAAATATCCGCCATGCTTGTAAACCTCCCTTATAAAGTAAAATCCGGATGTGTTGCTTTTATCGAGGTATTATACGTATACCCCTATGGGTATAATTCTAGGATGGAAGCAGCGAATTGTCAAACCGCCAAATCATGGGATATTAAAAAAAGCCTCCCGCAGGACGCGCCTGCTGGAAGCTTGTTTATCTTTTCATTGTTGCCCTTAGACAGCAGCATATGAATCGTCAAAGGAACTCAAGGCTGCGTTTCTCTTTGTTAACCAGGGAACTTCGGTTCTTCTTGTTCTTTTTGTTCTTTTTGTTCTTTTTGTTCTTCTTGTTCTTCTTGTTCTTCTTGTTCTTCCTGTTCTTCCTGTTCTTCCTGTTCTTCCTGTTCTTCCTGTATTCGTTATTTTGGTTCTTTTGTTTTTTCCGCGGCTCGCCCGGCTGAGCCCTGCTCCCGGTACCGTTTTGGCGTCACGCCGGTCATTTTTTTAAACACCCTGTTGAAGTAACTCTGATCGTTAAAGTTCAGCCACGAGCAGATGTCCGAAACCTTGTATTTCGTCAGCGTCAGCAGCTTTTTGGCCTCGTCGATTCTTTCGCGCTGGATATATTCGCTGATGGAGACACCTACTTTTTTCTTGAACAGGCTGGATAAGTAGTTGGGACTTAAATAGGTCAGCTTCGCCAGCTGCTCGAGTGTAATGTCGTCGTAGAGGTGGTCGGAAATATAGTGCTGGCAGGCCGTAATCGTCGACGAATACTGCTGCTCCTTAACCTTGGACACCCGTTCCGTAAATGCGAAAACCGCCTCGGTCATCACCTTGGATATCGCCTGCAGGCTTTCCTGCTCCTCCAGCTGCTGAATATAGTAATCGCTCAGCGTAAAGGCCGTCTCCTCGTTCAGCCCGCCTTCGATCGCCGCCCGGCAAATCAAGGCCACGCCGGTGATCATCAGGTTTTTCTCGCTGCGGATCCGGCTGCGCCTGGACAGCTTGCCCAGCTCGTCTTCGCCGATCAATGAATAACGGACGACGTCCTGGACTTTATCGGTGCGTCCCTTGCGGACATAATCCAGCAGCACCCGCTCATGCGAAAGGTTGGTATGGGAAATCAGGTTCATCCGTTCCCGCGAAATCTCCAGATCCGGCGCATGCGGCTGCTGATTCTCTGGCGGCTGCTCACCGCTGGTCTCAACGATCTGTGCCGGGTCCAACCGTTCCTGGTAGAGCAGGCTGTAAACCAACAGGCTCATGGAACGAAAACGCTCCGGGCCAATAACCGGCAGGGATTGGTAAAACTCAATCAGCACGCGGACATTGGAAAATTCGTGCATCAGCTCCGTGATGTAATCGATCTGCGTTTCGTCCAGCCCGGTGTCGAGACAGGGTCCGACCACGATTTGCCCCAAGACTGCATCGTCATGCTGCAGGCCGATTCGAAAAAAATGCAGCCTGTTGATGGAAAAAAAGACCGGAATCTTCTTCTGCCCGCCATTTACAGCATGTTCCCTGATCTGCTCCTGAAGCGGAACATAATACGGGCTCTGGCGGATGCTCGCAGCCGGACTTTCATATGCAAATTGCCCGCGGGTGTTGACGTAAAATACAGACACGCCATGGGCCTCATGCAGATGGTGGCACACGTATTTAATTTCTTCCAATGCGAACCGCATGACGCTCCCCCTTTTGCCGGCATAAATGATAACGGTTTCTTTACATTAAAATAATACAATTAAGCGTAGAAAAGTACAATATTTGCCGATCAAACCCTCGTACAATGGTCAATGAACAGATCATGATCATCGATTAGGGGGAATGTACGATGGAATTGGAAAATAAAATCGTGCTGGTCACCGGCGCCGGAAGCGGCATCGGCAGAGCCAGCAGTTTAAAGATGGCCGCCAATGGGGCCAAAGTTGTGCTGGTCGATTTTAACCGCGAAACCGGCGAAGAAACGCTGCGGATGGTCCAGGACCAGGGCGGCGAAGGCATTTTCGTTCAGGCGGACGTATCCAAGAGCGAAGACGTGCAGCGCTACGTCAATGCCGCCGTGGACACCTATGGCCGGATCGACGCCTTTTTCAACAATGCCGGCATCATCCAGAAATTTTCACTGCTGGCCGACGTGGAAGAAGCGGAGTTCGACCGCCTCGTTGCCGTTAACATGAAGGGTGCCTTCCTGGGGCTGAAATATGTACTCAAAGTGATGGAGAAGCAGGGCAGCGGCTCGATCATCAATACGGCGTCGACCGCCGGCATCCGCAGCGAGCACAGCGTGTCCGTGTACTCTGCAACCAAGCATGCGGTGATCGGATTGACAAAGTCGGCAGCCATGGAATACGTGAAAAGAGGCATCCGGGTCAACGCCATCTGCCCTGGCGGCGTGCAGACCTCGCTGACCCAAAGCGTGGAAGAACAGTTCAAAGCGGGCGGCTATATGCCCGAAGAAGTCAGCAACATGCGGATCGGACGCTACGCGCAGCCGGAGGAATTGGCCGAAATGGTCTCCTTCCTGGCCTCCGACCGGTCAAGCTATATGGTTGGCTCCATAGTCCTTGTGGACGGCGGCCTGACACTGTAAGCGGCTTAGCTTACGACAAAAACCCTCTCTGGAATCAGAGAGGGTTTTTCTCATTCTCAAATACTGAACACACCTGCCAAACACAGCAGTCCACCGAAGATCATAAGAATCATGCCGGCAAAGCGAAGGTACCATCGCCGATCTTCACTCAGCTCCGCATCCCAATCCTCGCCGAATCTTCGAAACCACCACGATTCCGGCTTTTTTCTGGCAAACCAGCCAATCGCAGCAAGCACGATTCCCATGATCAGCACTGGCATATGTATCGACTCCTTTATGGATAGAACGGGATCACGCAGCCGTCGCTACAAGATAAGCAAGTTAACTGAGCAATTTGATAAGTAACCGAGGGAGATACAGCAGCACATCCAAAAGCCAGGTGGATCTATCCGCATAACGTTCGATTTGATTGTACCTCATATTTTTCATAGGGCCACTCCTTTTAAATCAATGGCTGCCTGCTTACGGAGCAAACGACACATGCCGGATGATGTAACGCACCACAAAAAAACTGATAATAAACAGTGCCGCCAACCCGAGCAGGAAAAAAATCAGGATCTTATCCCCTAAGGAAAAACGCTTCATTGGTTCCACCTCGCAACTTTTCCTTAATTATACAGGAAAGTGGGCTGTATGTTAATTTTTGTTGCAGTAAAAAACGGCTGGGTGAAAAACAACATAGTTGAATCCTATATAAAGGAAAAGGCCCCCACCTTTGGGAACCTTTAATTGATATCAGACGCCTGTTCTATATTATAAGAATGACCCTCGTTTTACCGATGCTGCTCCCGAATCGCCCGTACGATCCGATCCGCCCGTTGATCTTCTTTGTATGAATGAACCACAAGCATCGCATGAATGACGCCCGGAATGTAGCCGATACATGTAAGGATGATGCTTAAGATGAACTGTCCCAATTTACCGCAGCTCAGAACGGCCAGCGGCGGAAGAAAGCATAATAAATAACGCATTGGCGTTAACCTCATTTCTGTTTGAATGATCTATAATACGCCGCCGCGGTATCTTCGTTTCATTTTATGCCGCACTCATTTTTTGGGTAATAAAAAGAAAACGGAGATGAAGTTAGGAGGACATGACATGTGCGGTCGGTATACGTTGGCGGTTGAAGAAGAGGATCTCGTCCAGCCATTTGACATCGATGATGTCCAATATGAAATAACTCCACGGTATAATATAGCCCCGACCCAAACGGTTGCCGGCGTTCGAAGCGATCACGGAAAGCGGATATTGCAGGGGTTTCGCTGGGGGCTGCTTCCGTTCTGGGCCAAGACGAAAAAGATGGCCTACCATACGTTTAATGCCCGTGCGGAGTCGATTGACATCAAGCCGGCATTTCGGTCCGCTTTTCCTGAGAAACGAATGGCCGTGTTGGCAGACGGATTCTACGAGTGGACTCATGAAGGCGAGCATAAGCAGCCCTACCGGTTCCGGATTAAATCGAGAGACGTGTTTGCTTTTGCCGGCCTGTACGATGATTGGAAAAGCCCTGAGGGCGAGATAATCACGAGCTGCACGATCATAACGACAAAGCCGAATTCCCTTACGAAGAAGGTCCACGACCGTATGCCCGTTATTCTTGGTGAGGAAGAGCTGAACATCTGGCTGGATCCCGGCGTGTCCGATAAGGACTTGCTGCAGGGGCTGCTGCGGCCTTACGAGGCAGAGGACATGTACTCCTATCCCGTGCCCGGATCGGTCGGAAATGTACGGAACGAAGGTGAGGAACTGATCGAGAAAATCGCCCTGAATTCCAAATAAAAAGGCAAAGAGGACCTCCGGGTCATCCGTTAGTCCTCGTCTGATCAAGAAACAACAAACTGAACGACAACCGGGGTACCGGAGTCCAACACATCGCCTCCAGGAATGGTAAGCGTCGTTGTTGTCACTGACGAAACGTCGGCCGTCTGCATCAAACCATTCAAATAAAGGTTATAGTAGTTGAACGTCCCAGGAAACGCCGTAGCAGCCACTCCAGCGTCATTGGTGAAGGCCGTTGCGGCTATAGCGAAGGTCGCTCCGGTTCCGGTACCTGCACCAATGGTCGAAGTGAATCTCACGCTGTTCTGATACGGGGTTACGATAGGCATATTCTCTCCTCCCTTCTTGGTTGAGGAACAAATAGATTTTCAAACCAAAATCTTTGAAAACCATCTTGATCCTCTACCCTATTAAATGCAGGAAGGTTTGAATTGGCGTGGGGGAAAATACGAAAAAGTGCTAGACTGTAATATTCGCCGTTAACTGCACCGTTTCCAAAACAATAGGAGTCCCCGCATATATAGTCGTGCTTTGCGGTGGAAAATATAGTTCCGACGGATTGATGCTGTACGAATTCCCCGGCTGGATGATCCCATTGATATAGAGGTTGCTGAAACTATTGGGACCAAGCGTCGAAAAATCGGCCACCGCATCGCCTTCATCATTCGTGAATTGGCTCGCCGCAACCGCGGCCGACGCCGTTAAATCCAGATCGGTCTCTGGCTGATAAAAATAACGGGCGGCCGTCGGCAGCACAGTTACTCCTGGTATAACGACAGGTCCAGGCGGGCCCTGCGGACCTTCGGGTCCTTCCGGACCAGCCGGCCCTTGAATGCCCGGTGCGCCTGGTGCCCCTTGCATCCCTGGTGCCCCTTGGGGGCCAGGGCCACCCGGTTGTCCGGGGAGCCCCTGTACGCCTTGCGGCCCCTCCGGCCCGCGCAGACCTGACGTCCCAGGAGGGCCCTGTACCCCCTGTAGGGCTTGCGGTCCGGGAATCCCGGGCAGTCCTGCCGTACCATCCGCCCCCCGTTCCCCCTGAGGACCATGATCGCCCTGCATCCCGGTCAATAGCGCCAGCTCTGCTTTGATTTGTGCCTTGGCTTCCTCGATTGCCGCTTGTAAGGCATGCTGATCCATCAAAGTTCGGATCTTCCGTTTTCTTCTAGGGTTCACCTTTTTGCAAACGACGGCCCTTTTGATTCTTTTCGCGCCGATGCATTTTATTTTCTTCTTTACATATGTGCGCTTCGTTTTTCCTCCTTTTCCCATTTGCGGCACCCTTCCCTTAAAAAATTAGGAATATGTGTATATGACATATGTATATGTCCAATGCACATCATGAGAGTGGACTTTTCGCTATCTTCGGTGTCACCGGATGAAGGTTGGAAAATTAGGCATAATGAGAAAAACTGGTGGCATCCATGCAAATCGCTTTCCGTTCGGGTACAATAAAACCAAACGACCTATGGAGGCTGCAACGATGAATATGGAAGAAGAACCGAAGCAACAGGCGATTCCCGCCGAAGACGACCAAGGCAATTTCAAGCTGCTCGACACCCAGCGTATACTATCGATCACGTCCGAAATCGAAGGCGACGAGGACAGCGCGGCGATTTTCCATTACGACGACGGCAAAAAGTACAAATACGTGCACAGCGAGAAAGCCATGAAACAGTTCGGGGAGTGGATTCAACAAGGGGAAGGTTAAACGCTAATGTTGAGGATCGAAAGGCTGCCGCTAGGCAGCTCTTTTAATAGGCTTGCAGCTATAAAAGAGATGACCCCAGTATCATACGGGAGTCATCTTTTTTGAATCCATTGGTATCGTGGATGTTAATAATCCTGAATTTGTGCCCAATCAATGCTGCAGCAAGCGGGCCCACCTGCGCCAAAAGCGCAAATGTCTCGGCTGCCGCCGGTCCATGCCCTGCATTGCCTCTTCGATGAAATGCTTCTGGCTGTCCATCAGGTTGGCTTCATACGGCGAGGACAGCCGTTTGTACTGCCCGTTGCTGGACATTTGCCTTGCTTTATCATTGTCCTGCAGCATGACATCCAGATGATGAAGGATGCGCTGCTTCAGCCGAGGGTCATACACCGGGCAAGCCGTCTCGACACGGCGGGTCGTACTGCGCGTCATTAAATCCCCTGACGAAATGTAGATGGAGCAATCCTCATCCACACCGAAGCAGAAAATCCGGGAATGCTCGAGAAAACGTCCGACGATGCTGCGAACCGTAATATTGTCCGTTTTTCCCGGGACGCCCGGCAGCAGGCAGCAGATCCCGCGGATGATGAGCTGAACGGGAACCCCGGCTTCCGATGCCTCGAACAGCTTCTGCAGAATTTCCCTGTCCGTCAAGGAATTGGACTTCATCAAAATCCGGCACGGCTCGTCCCGCCCTGCTTTCTCAATCTCCCGGTCCATGCATTCAAGCAGGGGCTGCTTAAAATGATTCGGCGCGACGAGCAGATGCCGGTACTGCCCGTCCAGATTCGAGATCGCCATATTTTTGAAGAAGGCGTCCGCGTCGCGCCCGATCTCTTCATGCGAGGTCATCATTGAGACATCCGTGTACAGCTTGGCGGTCTTTTCGTTGTAATTGCCCGTGCTGATCTGCGTAATATATTGAATTTTATTCCGGTCCTTGCGCGTAATGAGGCATATCTTGCTGTGAACCTTATAGCCCTCGACGCCATAGATGACCTGGCAGCCGGCCTCTTCCAGCCGCTCGGCCCATTCAATGTTATTTTGTTCATCGAATCTCGCCTGCAGTTCAATCAGGACGGTGACGTCTTTGCCGTTTTCGGCCGCGAGGCATAAATATTGGGTAATGATCGAGTGCTGAGCCAGCCGGTAAATCGTGATCTTGATCGACACGACATGGGGGTCCTCGGCGCTTTCCTTGAGCAGCTGCAGAAAAGGCTCCATCGAATCATAGGGGTAAAAGAGCATCATATCTTCCTTCAAGCACCATTCCGTCACCGTAGGATAGGCCTGCGTATCGAGAAGATTGTTGGCCCTGAAAGGAGGATACGTGCATTTCATTTCCAAATGCTTCGGCATGCGCTGGATCAACTCGAACGGATAGTTCAGCACGATCGGAGCTACGCTGTTGAACACTTGTTTGCGGCTCAGCTGCAGCTTGTCACACAACAATTGCCCGACGCGTTTGGGAAGCTGGCCTTCGACCTCCAATCGGACCGGAGCCAGGCGCGCCCGTTTCTTGAGCGTCTTCTTCATCAGCTGCCGGATATCGTCATCGTCGTCGTATTCCAGATGTTCGTCATCCAGCGCAATGTCGGCGTTCCGGGTAACGGCTACCAATTGGGTGCTGCTCACTTTGTACATATTGAACAGCTGCTTGGCATATCCCAGGATGACGTGGCTCGTCAATATGTACCGAAAGGAATCTCCAGGTAATTGGATGAAGTCCGGAAAAGACGGCGAGACCGGGATAATGCCAAGCGTTTGGTTTTTGTCCTCGAAACTGCACATCACGTACTGCTGCTTGTTCATCAGATGCGGAAACGGATGATGCGAATCGACCACAATCGGCGACAGGACCGGGAAAATATGCTCTGCATAATAATCCTCAATGAACTTTTTCTCCTGCTTGCTGAGGTCATCCATGCCGACGCGGTAAATCTGATAGTTCTCCAAAGCTTGTTCGATCTGGGCAAAAATAGCGTTTCGCTTCTCATAATAAGGCTCGGTGGCCTCAAAAATGTAATTCAACTGCTCCTGGGCCGTCCATCCGGTTTTGTTATCCCGATGCTCTTCCTTCATACCGGCCAAATCGGTTAAGCTGCCGACCCGGATCATATAGAACTCATCCAAATTGCTGGTGAAGATGGAAACGAACTTCAGACGCTCGAACAGCGGAACCCGCTCATCCATCGCTTCTTCAAGCACGCGCTCATTAAACCTGAGCCAGGATAGCTCCCGGTTCTGCATATAAGAGGTTTGTGTTTTCAATGGCGTGGAGGCTGTCATTTCTCTTCACTTCCTTTGGCTAAGCGATCGTATAAAAACCCTTCACGAACCCCGAAACGGCTGATATGCACCACTTCGCTTTGAAAAAAACGGGCGATTTCGTTAAGCAGAATCATCCCTGGGATCAGGGTGTGAATCCGATCCGGCGTCTTCATCAAAATGGGAGCGATATGCTTTTTCTTGTGGTTTTTAAAACGCCGAATCATCCCTTGCAGCTCTTCGATGCTCATCTGGTTGGCATGATCCGTTTCGCCAAGAACCCCCTTCAATTTGAAGGATGCGCGGATCGTGCCGCCCACGCCGCAGATCGGCAGGGGACCCAGTTCCGGGATGGACATGGCCTGCAGCTGCTTTTGAACCAGTTCCGCAATCGCTTGTCGCTCTTTCTCGGACGGAATAATTTTCTCGACGCATTTCTCGTAGGCATTTAAGCACCCGATAGGCAGGCTATCGCTGTAACAAATCTCTTTATTTTGAAAAACGGCAATTTCAGAGCTCCCGCCGCCGATGTCGACGAGTACGCCCTCCTCCAGCTCTACATTGTGCATAGCTCCCACATAGCTGAGCCTGGCCTCTTCATCGCCCGAAATCACCTCCACCTCAATGCCGGCGCTTTCGCGGATCGCATCGACCACTTGCCGGGTATTGGCGATATTGCGGATGGCGGCCGTTGCAAACACATGAATGCTGTCCGGTATAACGGGCAGCTGCTTCAGCATGCTTATATAGTCGTTCAGGGTCTGGTAGACGACCCGTATGCCGGCGTCACTCATGCGCTTCTTGTCGATATAATGGACAAGCCCGGCCATGGTTTTACGATGAAACAATACCTGTGTATCCTGACCTTCGTATTGGTATACGGTCAAACGGATCGTATTTGATCCGACGTCAACAATTGCAGCAATCAACCTGTTCACCACACCTTAAATCTACATTTTCTCTCATATATTAATCTCGAAATGTTATCGCAATGTAAAATCAGGAAGATGTCCTAGAAATAGCCGCAAATTAAGTCGAATATGGCGATATAGGCATACAAAAAAGGCTCCCTCTCGGGAGCCTTTCTCTTATTGCTATATCAGGCTTTGGGAGCCTTATATTACATCATGCCGCCCATTCCGCCCATGCCGCCCATGTCTGGAGCAGCAGCCTTCTCAGGCTCTGGCTTGTCGGCGATTACGGCTTCTGTTGTCAGGAACATAGCCGCAACGGAAGCTGCGTTTTGCAGCGCGGAACGTGTTACTTTCGCAGGGTCAACGATACCTGCTTCGAACATGTTCACCCACTCGTCTGTAGCCGCGTTGTAGCCGATGCCCACTTTTTCTTTCTTCAAGCGGTCCACGATTACGGAACCTTCTTGACCAGCGTTGGCAGCGATCGTGCGGATTGGCTCTTCGAGAGCGCGCAGAACGATGTTCACGCCTGTTTTTTCGTCGCCAGTCACGTCAACGGCAGCTACCGCATGATATACGTTCACGAGAGCTGTACCGCCACCGGATACGATACCTTCTTCAACCGCAGCGCGGGTTGCGTTCAGGGCGTCTTCGATGCGCAGTTTGCGCTCTTTCAGTTCGGTTTCGGTTGCAGCACCGACTTTGATAACTGCTACGCCGCCGGCCAGTTTAGCCAGACGCTCTTGCAGTTTCTCTTTGTCGAACTCGGAAGTGGTTTCTTCCAGCTGCGAACGGATTTGGGAGATACGAGCGTTGATGTCGCTCTTCTCGCCGCTTCCGTCAACGATGGTTGTGTTTTCTTTCGTTACGCGCACTTGACGGGCGTTACCCAGTTGCTCGATGGATGTGCTCTTCAGATCCAGGCCGAGCTTCTCGGTGATCACTTGGCCGCCAGTCAGGGCAGCGATATCCTGCAGCATTGCTTCGCGACGGTCGCCAAAGCCAGGAGCTTTAACGGCTACCGCGTTGAACGTGCCGCGCAGTTTGTTCACGATCAGCATCGCTTGAGCTTCGCCTTCGATGTCTTCAGCGATGATCACAAGCGGTCTGGCTTGTTGAACGATTTTTTCAAGCAGCGGCAGGATTTCCTGCGTGTTGCTGATTTTCTTGTCCGTGATCAGGATGTATGGATTTTCAAGCACAGCTTCCATTTTATCCGTATCGGTGATCATGTATGGGGAAATGTAGCCGCGGTCGAACTGCATACCTTCCACGACTTCAAGCTCTGTAGCGAATCCACGGGATTCTTCAACGGTGATAACGCCGTCTTTGCCCACTTTTTCCATCGCTTCGGCGATCAGTTGGCCCACTTCTTCGTCAGCTGCGGAAATGGAAGCGACTTGAGCGATTTCTTGTTTCCCTTTAACTTCGTTTGCGATGTTCTTCAGCTCGGCAACTGCCGCTTTAACCGCTTTGTCGATCCCTTTGCGGACAACCATTGGGTTAGCGCCTGCAGTTACGTTCTTCAGACCTTCGCGGATCATGGCTTGAGCCAGAACCGTAGCAGTCGTCGTACCGTCACCGGCTACATCGTTGGTTTTGGTTGCTACTTCTTTAACGAGCTGAGCGCCCATATTTTCAAAAGCGTCTTCCAGTTCGATTTCTTTAGCGATCGTCACACCGTCATTAGTAATGAGCGGGCTGCCGAATTTTTTCTCCAGAACGACGTTGCGGCCTTTAGGTCCGAGCGTCACTTTTACAGCGTTAGCCAAAGCGTCTACACCACGCAGCATGGAGCGGCGTGCGTCTTCACTGAAACGGATATCTTTTGCCATGTTGATAAAAACCTCCCATAAATGATATAGATGTTGCTCATATGTTCAGGCTCTTCGCCGAAAATTCAATCCTCGCCGGATCAAAAAGTCGCTTAGCCTACGATTGCATGTATGTCGCTTTCTTTCATAATCAAATATTCTTTACCTTCATATTTGATTTCTGTTCCGGCATATTTGGAGAACAACACACGGTCGCCTTCTTTGACTTCCAAAGGAACGCGTGCCCCGTCTTTAACGGCTCCGCTGCCAACAGCGATAATTTTGCCTTCTTGCGGCTTTTCCTTGGCGGAGTCCGGAAGGACAATCCCGAACGAAGTTGTTTCCTCTTGTTGGATTGGTTCTACCAAAACGCGGTCACCCAAAGGTTTGATCATGAAAAATAGCCTCCTTATTTAGTATGTTGTGCTGCGGTTAAAGTCTGGTTGACGATTCTTGTTAGCACTCGACAACGTTCAGTGCTAACAACCACTTTTATGATACTCAACTTGGGAACAGATTTCAAGTCCTCTTTGAAGCATTTTTCTAAGAACTTCACACTTTTCATAGCACCTCCGCCGAACCCGTCCCATCCTGCACCGGACAAGCCTGTCACAGGCCTCCGCAGCGAATAAGACACCCTCCATCATTGTATCCACCGGAATCCGAAATATGCCGTTTTCCCTGATTTCTGAAAAAGAAATGCCCATTTTCGAAGAAAAGAAAAAAGCATCCTTTTTCCGTCCAGAAAAAGAATGCCTGTGTCCTCTTATTGCGGTTCGGCCGGGAACCGGTATCTGGCCTCCACCGCCGCATCCGCAGCCAGCTGCTTGCGGTACACGACGGAGGATAAAAACACGCTGAACTCATACAGCACGAGCAGCGGAATCGTCACGAGAAAATCCGAGATGAAATCCGGCGGCGTAATGACGATCGCGATGAATACGAGGGCGAAATAGGCGACCTTCCGCATTTTCCGCAGCCGCAGCGGGTTCAGGATCCGCAGCTTGGTCAGAAACATGACGATGATCGGCAGCTCGAACAGCAGCGCCACCGGCACGACCAGCGTAAACAAAAAGCTGAAGTATTGGGAGATGCCGTACGTCTCCTTCAGTCCCATCGACTCGGTCACCTGGGTCGTAAAGCCCAGCGCCATCGGGAATACAACGTAATAGCCGAAGGCAAGTCCGGCCAGAAACAGCAGAAATACGTAAGGCACATAGCGCAGCGCGGCTTTGCGTTCCACTTCGCGGAGCCCCGGACTGACGAAAGCCCACAGCTGGTACGCCGTAAACGGAATCGTCGCCACAAGCGATACGATCATGGCGATCTTCATGTACATGCCGATCCCGTCCCAGAAGGAAAATGCGTGCAGCTCGAAATCCTTCGCCGAGTCGACGCTGATCAGGTACTGGTAGATGGGATTGGCGCAGACCAGGCCGACCACAAGCCCGAGCACGAGCACAACGAGGACGTAAATGATCCGTTTGCGCAGCTCGCCCAAATGCTCAACGATCGACATTTCTTCCTGTTTTTCCACGATGAGGTCACCTTCCTTCGCTTTAAGCCTTCCGGACAAAACAAAATCCCTCCCCGCAAGGAAGGGATGGATATAGACTGCCTGGATTTCTCCCCGAAATCACTCCGGCAGGCGCTTATCTTGGGCAGCGCTGCTCTGCACAGGTGCAGGCTGCTGCGTTTCACTTGCGGCCAGCGGCTTAGGCTCGCTCTTGCGCGGCGCCTGATCGTCTTCGCCGATGATATCGCGGGCACCGTCCTTGAACTCGCGGAATGTGCGGCCGACGGCCCGTCCGAGTTCAGGGAGCTTGTTGGGTCCAAACAGCAGCAATGCCAAAATGACCAGCAAAATAATGCCTGGCACACCGATTCCACTCAGCATATGGTATTCTCCTCTCTGTACTTTACTCTTAACCAAAATCCGGATATGTAACACACCGTGTCCGAGTAAAGCAGATCATTGATGGATGTTTGCATTCGATTGGGCTTGTTCACAGCAATGACAAAAAATTGCCACATCGCCATCATACCATATCACGGATCATTACAATATCAAATAAGTGTGACAATTTTGAAAAAAGTCAGGTAAATGCTGGATTATTGGCGGTATTGCCCGGTCACCATCAGCAGCGCTTCCGGCAGCTGGTCCATAATGGCCGCCAAGTGCTCGTGCACGCCCTTGGGCGAGCCCGGCAGGTTGACGATCAGCGTCCGTCCGCGGATGCCGACAATGCCGCGGAACAGCATCGCTGCGCGGTTCTTCTGCATGACGGTCGCCCGCATGGCCTCCGCGATGCCCGGCACTTCCCGCTCGATGACCCGGCGTGTGGCCTCCGGCGTTACGTCCCGGATCGCCAGCTCCGTACCTCCGGTCGTGAGCACCAGGTCCGCCTGGAAATAATCGGTTAACTCAATGAGCGACGCGATAATATCATCCTGCTCGTCAGGAACGATGCGGTATTCCACGATCTCCCCGCCCAATTCCTCCTCCACCAGCTCCCGGATGACCTGTGCGCTCGTATCTTCACGTTCACCTCGGGCTCCCTTATCGCTTGCCGTCAGGATCGCTGTTCTCCACACCATAAGATCACCCCTCCTCCTTTAACCCTAAGTTCTTATCTTTGTGAACCGTCTGATCCGAGCACGTCCTTCTTCGACTATACTCAAGCTTCGCGGCTGTAGTCGCCGCTCTTGCCCCCGGTCTTGGATTCCAGCCGGGTCGGACCGATGACCATATCCTTCTGCAGTGCCTTGCACATGTCATAGACCGTCAGAGCGGCAGCCGATACGGCGGTCAGCGCCTCCATTTCGACGCCGGTCTTGCCCGTAGTCTTCACAGTTCCTTCTATATAAAGTTCATCATTTCTGTTATCGCTGAAATGAATATCAATGCCTGTCAGCGGCAGCGGGTGACACATCGGAATGATATCCGACGTTTTCTTCGCCGCCATGACGCCGGCAACAGAAGCGACGGCGAGCACGTCTCCTTTGCCGATCCGACCTTCCTTGATCCGCGCCAGCGTTTCTGGCGCCATCGTGACCGTCGTGCGGGCCACCGCCGTACGCGAGGTGACGTCCTTCTCCGAGACGTCTACCATTTTGGCCCGGCCTTGTTCGTTAAAATGCGTCAGATCCATCGTCAGCCCCCTTGTTCATCGTGTATATCCCTTGGTCGGTTATGAGGACCTGAAGACGGGCGTCGTTCTCGTCCATGGGGACGCGGTCTACTACCTGCGGCGCAAAACCGATCCCGGCCCACACAGGCATGGTACCGTCCCCGGCCGCAGCGCTCCATCGTTCGTAAAGCCTGTCGTAGTACCCCGCACCGTACCCGAGTCTTCCCCCTTCGAGATCAAAAGCGAGACCAGGCACCAGCACCGCATCCGGCAGCATCCCGTCCTGCTCGGCCTGCACCCGCTCGGGGTCCGGCTCCAGGATGCCGTATGCGCCGGTCTGGAGCTCGTCCCACCGCCGCAGCCGGTGAATCGTCATGGAACGATCCCCCGGATGGCAGCGCGGGACGTACACATCTGCACCCCGAAGCCAGGCCCGTTCGATCAGCGGCCGCGTGTCCAGCTCGCTGCGGAACGGAACGTACACCATCAAGCTCCGGCATCCAGCCGCTTCCATCCACGCCGATGCATGACGGCAGGCCTGATCGGAAGCGCGTCTCCGCTCCTCTTCCGGCAGACCATCCCGCACCTGCCGCATGGCAAAGCGAAGACGCGCCTTCTCTTCTTTCATCCAAGCCGCCCCCTGTGGCATCCAACGACGCTTTCGATTTTCAGTCCTGCATCCGTTGATTTGCTCTTATCTTACCACTGTTGCTTCTCTTTCGCCAAGATTGTCCCGAAGTCCTGCACTGCAAGTCGCGCATTCTCAGTATTTCATGTAAACTGATCTTATTAAGATGATAGATGGAGGTTGCAACGTCACATGCTTCTTCAAGCGAGCGGAATCAAAAAATTATTCGGCATCACTCCCGTGCTGGAAGGCATCAACCTGCAGGTTCAAGAGAGGGAACGTATCGGCCTCGTCGGCGTCAACGGCGCGGGCAAGTCGACCCTTCTGCAAATTTTGGCAGGGGAAATGTCCTATGACGGCGGGCAAATTTATAAATCGAAGGAAACGACGATCGGGTATCTCGCCCAGAACAGCGGGCTTCAATCCGACCGTACCATTTGGGAAGAAATGCTGGATGTGTTCACCCCTTTAATTGAGACGGAAAAAGAGCTCCGGGTGATGGAGCAACAAATAGCCGATCCGGCGGTGATGGACAATCCGAAGAAATACCAGGATCTGCTGGACCGTTATGCTTCCCGTTCGGACTGGTTCAAGGACCACGGAGGCTACGAAATGGAAACGCGGATCCGCAGCGTGCTGCACGGCATGGGCTTTGGCAGCTTTGCGCCGGAGACCCCGATCGCCACGCTCAGCGGCGGGCAGAAGACGCGGCTAGCGCTGGCGCGCATCCTGCTGCAGGCCCCGGACCTGCTCATGCTCGACGAGCCGACCAACCACCTGGACATTGCGACGCTGACCTGGCTCGAGGACTATTTGCGCGCGTATTCCGGATCGCTGCTGGTCGTATCCCATGACAGGTATTTTCTGGACCGCCTCGTGACGACCATCGTCGAGATCGAGCGGCATCAGTCCAAGCGGTATACGGGCAATTACAGCCGGTATATGGAGCTCAAGGCGGCCGAGTACGAATCCCAGATGAAGATGTATGAGAAGCAGCAGGACGAGATCGCCAAGATGGAAGCTTTTATCCAGCGCAACATCGTCCGTGCGTCGACCACCAAGCGGGCCCAGAGCCGGCGCAAGGCACTCGAGAAAATGGACCGGATGGACAAGCCGCTCGGCGATTTGAAGAAGGCCCACTTCTCCTTCGAGGTCGAGTACATGTCCGGCAAGGAAGTGCTGCAGGTGCGTGACTTGTCCGTGTCGTTCCAGCCGCCAAAGGCGCTGTTTAAGGACGTATCCTTCGACCTGCGCCGCGGGGAAACGGTCGCGCTCATCGGGCCGAACGGGATCGGCAAATCGACCCTGCTCAAGTGCCTGATCGGAACCAGCCAGCCGCAGACCGGAGCGATCCACTGGGGAACCAAGGTCAAAATCGGGTATTACGACCAGGAGCAGACCAACCTTAATCCTTCCAATACCGTGCTCGAGGAGCTTTGGAGCGCCTACCCGCACATGGAGGAGGCCCGGATTCGCACCGTGCTCGGCAACTTCCTGTTCAGCGGCGAGGACGTGCTCAAGAAAATCGCTGCGCTCAGCGGCGGCGAGAAGGCTAGGGTATCGCTGGCCAAGCTGATGCTGCTGGAAGCCAATATGCTTATACTGGACGAGCCCACCAACCATCTGGACCTCTTCAGCAAGGAAGTGCTGGAGTCGGCTCTGATCGATTACGAAGGCACCCTGCTGTTTATTTCGCACGACCGGTACTTCCTGAACAAAATGGCCGAACGCATTATTGAGCTTCATCCCGAAGGGACCGAGCATTACCTCGGCAACTATGACGACTATGTAGCGAAAAAACAGGAGCTGGAGGAGCTCAGCCAAGAAGCGCTTGAGCAGGCAGGCGGAGCCGGAGCGAAGAACAGCCCCTCCAAACCAGAGGCAGCAAACGATAACAGCGATAAATCCGGCGTATCTTCGTTCGAGGCCGACAAACAGGCTAAGCGCGAGGAACGAAACCGGCAGCGCAGGCTTGCCGCGCTCGAGGAGCAGATCCAGAGCCTGGAGGAAGAAATTTCGGAACTTGACGCGGAAATGGCCAAGCCGGAGGTCTACCAAGACTACGTCGCCCTGCAGGAGCATCAGCAGCAGCAGGAGGAAAAGAAAAACCAGCTGGAAACGATTTATGCCGAATGGGAAACATTGGCCGCGGAGTAAGCCGATTTTCAACAAATGGAGCCGGCGGAAGCTCAAATGTTCGAACTTTTGTCAAATTTACAAAAAAAGTTTTGATGTTAAGATTCCACTTATTCACAGCCTTATCCCCAAAAAAAGTGCATAACTTCCAACAAAGGATGGCCTTAAGGGCCATTTTTTGTTGAGCAAATGCGCCTCTTTGTAAAATATCCATCTTTATCCACCAAATTATCCACATTATCCACAATTCCCACAGGAAACCTGTGAAAAACCTATCCCCTATTTTCACCCCTCTATAAACCAGCGATTTTATTAAGAAACAGGTGGTTGTGCACAATTTCGGTGGAATATGTGGATAACCTTGTCCACATCTTGACAAGGACCAGGTCCTAAGATATAGCCCCAAAATAGGTCCTTAGCCTGCCGATTCGCCGATTCTTCCGACAAGAATGACAGGAGCCTTCGACGGCATAACGGCTTTTTCGTCCCCTATCGTCGGACAACAACCGCCATAACCGTCAAAGATGCAAAACAGCCTGCCGTCTCATCAACGAGACAACAGGCTGTTCATAATTCACAAGGTCTATGTTACTGATTTCCCTCCGGCTCAGGCCGGATCTCATGATCGGGAAAACGTACGGCCAGCTTTCAAGCGCGCACGGACCATTCCTCCAGCGAAAATTGCGGCATCGCCCGCAGGTCCAAACCGGCGAACTGCTGCTCCTTCCATTTCAAATAAGCAGCGGCTCCGATCATGGCCGCATTATCCGTGCAGTATTTGAACGGCGGGATAATCAGCTCGATGCCTTCCTGCTCGCACTGGCGGGACAGCTCCGCCCGCAGGCCCTTGTTCGCCGCCACGCCCCCGCACAGCAGCAGCTGCTTCGCATGGTAAGACTTCACCGCGCGGATCGACTTCGTGACGAGCACTTCCACGACGGATTCCTGGAAGCCGCGCGCAATCGCACCCTCCGCGGCCGGCTCCCCGCGCATTTTGCGCTGGTTCACCACGTTCAGCACCGCCGACTTCAAGCCGCTGAAGCTGAAATCGTAGGTGTCCGGCTCAAGCCAGACCCGCGGAAGCGGGACGGCCTCTTCGGATTCCAGCGCCAGACGGTCCACGTGCGGGCCGCCAGGATACGGAAAGCCGAGCGCCCGCGCCACTTTGTCGTACGCCTCGCCGACCGCGTCATCCCGCGTGCGCCCGATGACTTCGAAGTGGCCCTCTTTTTCCAGGTAGACCAGCTCCGTATGCCCGCCGGAAGTCACCAGCGCCATACACGGGTACTTCAGGTCGGCCACCAGGTTGTTGGCGTAAATATGGCCGGCAATATGATGCGTGCCGATGAGCGGCTTCGAGAGCGCAAACGCCAGACTGGTCGCCGCGACGACGCCCACAAGCAAAGCCCCGACGAGGCCGGGGCCCTGGGTGACGGCAATCGCCGACAAGTCCTGCGGGGTGATGCCCGCGGCCTGCACTGCTTCCTGAAGCATCAGCGTAATATTCTCGACATGCTTGCGGGAAGCGACCTCCGGCACGACGCCGCCGAACGCCTTGTGGGTTTCGATCTGGCTGGCGATCAGGTTGCTGAGCACCTCTTTGCCGTCTTTGACCACCGCGGCGGACGTTTCGTCACAGCTCGTTTCCACCGCCAGAATATAGCATGGTTGTGATTGTATGTTGGCTTGATTCATTTGTGTACTTTCCTTCCTAGCCGCGGGCGTTCTGACTGCGGTCCGGAAACAGCTCGGCCCACATGATCATCGCGTCCTCCTGGTTGTCCGAATAATACCCTTTTCGGAGTCCGGCCGGCTCGAATCCCATTTTCATATATAAATTTTGCGCCACCCGGTTGGAGATCCGGACTTCGAGTGTCATCCGTTTCATGCCAAGCTGCGAGGCTGTCTTCATCAGTTCAAGCAGCAGGCGCTCTCCCCATTTGCGGCCGCGGTAAGGGGACAAAACGGCAATATTCGTCACATGCGCTTCGTCAATGACCGTCCACATCCCCGCATATCCGACAGGCTCCCCGTTCCATTCCATCATCATATAACGCGCAAAATGATTATGCGTCAGCTCGTTCCGAAACGCTTCCTCCGTCCAGGGCAGAGTGAATGCGTCATGCTCGATCACCATCACGGCGGGTATATCCTCTAATGTCATCGGACGGAAAGTTAATCCTTCCGCATCCTGTTTGATCTCCTGCTCCATGATTGTCAAAAGACTCCCTTCACGGCTTGCGCAGGAGCTTTTCAGCTTCGGCAAGCTGCGTATAGTTTGGCACCAGGGCGTGCAGCTCATCCCGCTCTCCCCGGAGGAGGCGGTCCGCACCAAGCTGCCCTACCGGCTCCCCTTTCATATCGCAGGAAGTCAGATGAAGCCGGTCTCCCAGCATGGGATGCAGCCTCTGCGCCGATTCCTGATGATTGCCGATCTCGCCGACAAAATGGACGGCAGCCGGCCATTCTTCCTCCGGCATGGACAAGAGGAGCTGCTCCAGTTCCTCCACCCACGGCTGCATCAGCCGGATGGCATCGTCCTTCTTCCGCTGCGGGATGACCGCCTGCCCGGCCGCAAACAAGGCCGTATACGCCTGTCCTCTTCTAGCGTCCACGAGCGGAATGACCCAGCTCGTTCCGCCTGAGGCCCGAGTGTCCGGACCGGCCATCAGTCCGCTCCAGGCCAGCGCATGCAGGCTGGAAATGCCGGCGACCGGCACGTTCCAGGCCCAGGCCAGCGTCTTGGCGGCCGTGACGGCAATCCGCGTTCCGGTATAAGAACCCGGGCCAACGCCCACGGCGACGCCGTCGACTTGGGATGCTTCCACGCCGGCTTCTCGGAGGCCTTTCTGGATCAAAGGCAGCAGATGGACCGAATGATTCCGCTCGCCTGAAGCCTCGATTGTATGGAGCACGCGGTCGTCCTCCATGACCGCCAGCGCCAGGCAGGCCGTCGAGGTATCAAGCGCCAAAAACCGCCGCAGCGGCTGTGAATTCTCGTTATTCATGTTGATACGACTCCATTTCTGTTCAAACTGCCGACCCATTCTTCATAAGGCTGCCCATACCCCCGGACCGTAATGCTTCGCTCCGTGAGGCCGACAGTCTCGATGTAGACATGCAAATGCCGGTCCGGCAGCAGTTCTTCGATGATTTGCGACCATTCGACCAGGCTGACGCCGTTTCCGAAGAAGTACTCGTCCAGTCCCAGATCCTCGGCCTCCTCCAGAGACACCCGGTAGACATCCATATGGTAAAAGGGCAGACGCCCTTCGTATTCCTTAATAATGGTGAATGTGGGGCTGTTCACAACATCCTGCACCCCAAAATGTCTGGCGAACGCCTGCGAAAAGGCGGTCTTTCCCGCCCCCAGATCGCCGTCCAGGCCGATCACGGTCCCCGGCTCCGCTACGCCTGCCAGCCACGCGGCCAGCGCCTCCGTATCCTCGGGGCTGCGGGAGGAATAGATGAACGGTTTCCCGTTATGATTGCTTTCCACGATGGGATTCCACCTTCTCCTTCCAAATCCTTGAATGCAACTTGCCCTTAATTATATCGGTCAACCCTGACACCCGCAAGGACTGGGGGCCGTGTGTTCCAGTCAGCCTTATCCCTAATCCTCAAGGATGGTCAGCTGCGGCCACTGCTGCTTCCAGTTTTTCGACCGTACCCGGCTGATATAGTAGGTTCTATCCTCAAACCGGGGACTCCTGCGTACGACGAGGCCGAACAGATCGTCCAGCCCGTAAGGGGCCAAGATCTCCAGCCTGTTCCCGGTATTCAGGCGTGCGCCTACTGCGGTCGCCGTCTCCGGCCACCAGCTGACCGCGTCCTCCGAGGAACGGTAAGGCGGATTGCCGTTGCGGATATGCATGCGCGCCTGATTTTTAACAGACCATTTATCATTCCCGGTTTGTTCGATCAGTCTTTGCTCCAGCAGCCATTCGCGTTCCTCCGACAGATCTCCCGGATCATAGTAAATAACGTCAATATCGGTATGGGCCGCCTGGTTCACATATCCGTGCAGCCGGTCCCACACCGTCCCCCTGACGTACCCGGCCGCGATGTAGCACTGCGGAAGCCCAAGCTCCCGCACCCGTTCCAGATCTTTCAGTAAAAGATCATTCTCCAGGATATACTGCCGTAAACGTTCTTCGTAGGACATACGCATCCTCCAATTCCTTTGGCGGCTCATCCGCCGTGTTCCTTCATTATATCACGGAATCACAGAAGTACCGTTGGGGGAGAAAAGCGACCAGCGGACTCCCGCGGCTTCCTGCCAACGAGCAAAGTCCCTGTCCGGGAAGGGACAGGGGTTATATTTCGCGCGTAAGGCGTGAATGATCGTATCGAAAACTATCTTCGTTTCTTTTTCCATGGCTTGATGACCGAAATGATGAATATGACCAGCGTCAGAACGATCTGGATGAAGACGAACGCATTTCTGAGACCATGGTTACGGAGAAATCCAGGGTCTTCAAGCGCCTCCGGCCCCATCGTCTCCAGCAGATAGAGATTGGCAAGCATCAGCTTATCCACGACGAAAATGCCCATGAACGTCTGCAGCAGAAACAAAATCCATTTCACGGCCAGCCAGCGGTGCCTGAAGAAGCCCCATGGCGTAAAAAAGCCGTACACGAAGGCGACCGCGAGCGTCCCCACGGCCCCCGTCCGGATCACACCGTCGCTGATGAGCACGATGACTTTATAAGATTTCAGCGTATCTTCATAGCTGCCTAACCCTAGTGCAAAGTTGACGGTCACCGAGCTCAGAATGCCGCCAAAAAACAAGGACACCAATACGATATGCACGATCTTCAGCCACTTCATGACGGGTGCGCTCATTTTCTTCACATTTGTCCTCCTCCCTTCCCCCAAGCCCGCAACTTTCGGAGTCAGGCCATAAGTCCTATCCTACCGGCCGGAGATTGCAAACCTGTGACAACGATGTACGCAATCCGTGAAATTTGGCGGCAAGCCCCAGCAGCCGCGGAATATGGCGAATTAGGGAAGCCGCAGAATCGACAGTCATTTTAGGAAAACGGCCATTCGACAAATCTCCACTGACCGGAGTTGTCAGTGAAGTAGGGGTATGATGGGGTTGAAGGGCAAACAGCCCGCAAATATGCCAATGCGCTGACAGCATCGTCTGCCGGCTTTACATTAAAAAATGAACATGGAGGAGATTTAAAATGGAAAAAGCTCTCAAGGATCGCAAACAGATCGGATATGTATTCATTCCCGGGGCGGGCCTGGACGCCCAAATATGGGACAGGGTGACAGGGGAGCTGCCGGCGCCTTGTCTGACGGTGGACTATCCGGGCAGAGGAACGAAAAACGGAGGAACAAGCAAGCTGTCCTTAAAGGATTATTGTGCACATGTAAAGGAGCAGATCCGCAGCTGGGATGTGGAAAAATTCATTCTGGTCACTCATTCTCTCGGTGGTGTACTCGGTCTGAGCATCGCCGACGAAATGGCGGACCGGGTCGCCGGTTTTGCCGCCATCGGAGCGGTGATCCCGGCAAGCGGGGGATCGTTCACGTCCGCCTTCCCTTCAGGGCAGCGGCTCCTGCTGCCCCTGATGATGCGCTTGTTCGGGACCAAGCCTCCGGAACAAGCCATCCGCCGCGGGCTCTGCAGCGATCTCACCGAGGAGCAGGCCGACGAAATCGTCCGCCGGTTTACCCCCGAATCGATCCGGGTCTACACGGACCGGGTAGAGGCTGCTTCCCGGCTTCAGGTCCCTTCCCTGTACATCAAGCTTGGTCAGGATCAGGAGCTGAAGCCGGGCCTGCAGGACAAGATGGCCGGAAATTTGGGCGCCCGCGTCGAACGACTTGAGTCCGGCCATCTGCCCATGCTGAGCCACCCGGATGAGCTGCGTCAGCTGCTACAAAAGTTTTGTACCTCGGTGTCCGCGGCAGGGTAACGGGCAGACGGCCGGGCACCCCTGTCTGCATTATTGGAGCCCTCTTCCACTTTTACTTGTTACCCGGAGACCTCCAGCCATTTGCGGATGAGGGCCTGCAGCACATCCCGCTTGGACTCGACGTCATCCATACCGGTAAATCGGATCGTTGCCCGGTCAGGCGCAGACCATTCCAGCAGCTCCTGCGCTTGTTCGAAAAACGGCCTAAGGTTGACAGGATCTTTTGACTTCGCCCCGCGATGCAGCACCAGCCTGAAAAATCCTTTTCCATGCAGATTAAAGGTCACCCTGTCGTCATTCTGGAAGAGAAAGCTTGGGGCGTTCCACTTGATATGCTCGGAGAGCCCTTTATCCGTGTTCAATATGATTTTCCGAACTTCCTCCATTTCAGGCTTAAGCGGATGATCCAGCTGGTTCAGAAAGTCCTCCACATGCTGGCTGGACGGCTTTGGCACGGTTATCACTCCTGACTCCGATTATTTTGGTGCACTACATTCGCTGCGTCATACCGTATGTCCTGCCTCCGTCCGATCTTTGTGATGACCAACTGAATAGAAAAATAAAAAAAGTGCGTAACCACCTTACGCACTTTTCTCTATCTCTTTCCCTGGGTCTATGGACTGCCTATCAACCCGCTCAAGATTCGGACAAAACCGCTGTCTCTTCCCCGGCCAGCACCGGTCCGCTCTCCCATACCCGACTAGGAATTTCGCGCCTGAGTACCGGCAGCACTTCCTCCGCGAACCGCTGCAGCTGCTCTTGCTGCTCCGACTCGGTCAGCCCATCCACACCGATGCTCAGCACCGTATGGCCGAACGCCTCGTGGTAATTCAATATTTTCTCGATGACCTTTTCAGGGCTGCCGATCAGCGCCGGGCCGTTCTCGATCTGATCTTCCAGGCTGTGAAAAGGCGATTGGTTATGTTTTGCCGATTCCGTTGCGCTGAAGGCCGTATAATACGGCCGGTACTGCCGGATCGCCTCCTCGGTCGTATTTCCCAAGTACAGGCTCCCGGAGCCCGCGCCGACGACCGCTTTGGCGGGATCATGGCCGTAATAGGCAAGACGCTCGCGGTAATGATCGATCAGCGCTTTATACTTGGCCTGCGGATGGAAGGCGTTGGAGGAAAAAATCGGCTCTCCGAACTTGGCCGCCAGCTCGGTCGAGCGCGTGCTCGAAGCGCTGCCGTGCCAAACCGGAATGGAGGCCTGATACGGACGGGGGAACGTCGTCACTTCCCGCAGCGGCGGCCGGTACTTTCCTTCCCAAGTGACGTTTTCTTCAGTCCACAACCGTTTCAGCAGCCTGTACCGCTCTTCCATCGAATCCCACTGTTCTTCCTCCGTAATGCCGAACAGCGGATAATGCCGGGGGTCGTTTCCTTTGCCGATGATCATCTCCAGCCGGCCGCCGGACAAATGGTCCAGTGTGGCATAATCCTCGGCCACCCGCACCGGATCAAGCACGCTCAGCACAGTCACGGTGGTGAGCAGGCGGATGCGGGTCGTGCGGGACGCGATGGCGGTCAGCACTACAGGCGGCGCCGAGGACAGGAAGGGAGCTCCGTGCCGTTCTCCCACACCGTAAGCGTCGAAGCCAAGCTTCTCGGCGAGGACCGCCTGCGAGATGACGTTGTGGAACTTTTGCTGCGCGGTCAAGGACTCCCCTGTTACTGCATTGGGAAGATTCATCATAAGGCTAAATACAGCCACTTTCATATGGAATCTGGCCTCCTATCCATTCAAAAATCAGTTGAGTTCGGTCGGCTGCTCCAGGCGTGGTCCGGCACCAGCCGCTTCCTTCCGTTTGCGCAGAAGGAGCGCCAGCGGAATGGCCAGCGCCACCAGCGCGCTCGCGAACAAAAACGCATCGTCGATGCTCCGCGTATACGCCTCGCGGCGTATCCACTCCGTGCCCTGCGCCGCATAGTTAGCGTGCAGACGGGACTCGTGCACGCTCATCCGCGCATAAAACACCGATGTGAACATGCCGAGCGCTCCCGCGCTGAATAGCTGCCGCAGCCAGTTGATCAGGGCCGACGCATGGCCCGATTCGGACTGCGGAACCGCCGCCATCGCCGCGCTGGTCGCCGGCGTCAGCGACAGCCCCGTACCGACGTTGCGGATCGCCAGCCAGATCATGACGGAGACGAGCGTCGTTTCCGTGCCGAGCCGGCTGAAGCGAAAAGTCGTCACCAGCAGGATCAGGCTGCCCAGGGCAATCAGCGCTGCCGGCCCAAAGGTGCGGTATCCTTTCCCTGACAGGAACGTGGCCAGGGTCAGACACGCGGCCGCGGGAAGAAAGAGCAGCCCGACTTGAAAAGAAGACAGCCCTTGAACTTCTTCCAGGAACAGCGGGACAAAGTATACGCCGGAGTAGAGGGCAAAGGACAAGATCAGCGATACACCGAGGCTTGCGGCGAACGTGAAATTGCCGAACAATCTGAGGTTCAGCAGTGGCTCCTTCGCGCGCAGCTCGAGCCTGATGAAAAGAGCGGTGCATGCGCCGCCGATCAGGAGGCAGCTCCACGTCCAGGCCGACCGCATGCCCCAGGCGTGCAGATTGCCGAACAGCAGCAGGATGGTAAGGCTGCCCACAGTGGCCAGCAGGAGTCCGGCGGCATCCAGACGCTTTTGCGGACCCCGAACATCCTTCGGGAGCAGGATACGGCCCGCCAACCAGGCCAGAATACCGGCCGGCAGCGTCACGAGAAAAATCAGGTGCCAGTCGTGCTGCTGAAGCCACCCGCTAACCGAGGGGCCCACCGCCGTGCCAAGCACCGTCGAAAACGACCAGACGCTGACCGCTAGAGGCTGTCTTCCTCGCGGCAGCGTCTGATAAATCATGGCCAGGGACACGGGCTGAATCAGTCCGCACCATAAGCCCTGCAAGATGCGGAAGAAAATCAGTGCATGAATATTCCAGGACAGGGAACACATTACGGAACTGACGGTGATTCCGGCCAGTGACAGCAGAAACATCCGCCTGCCGCCGAAACGGCTGGAGAGATAGCCGCTGACGGGAGCAATCATGCCGAAGGCCAGCGTAAAGCCCGTAATGATCCACTGCACCGTCCCGAGGCCGGTGTGAAAGATGCCGATAAAGCCGGGCAGCGAAACGTTTAATGAAACCATGGGATACATGCCGACAAAGGAACCGCAGAACAGGGTGAGCAGAACCGGCCAAAACGGCAGACTGCCCTGCCCCTCTTCGGCCTTTGCCGCGGCAGCATTCATCGTGACTGACAATTCATAACCTCCCGTTCAGGTGGCGGCCATCCCGTCACAGCGCATAGTGGCAGGCCGCGTGGTGACCGCTGTCCAATTGGCGCAGCGCTGGCTCCTCCTGCCGGCAGCGGTCTGTGGCAAACGGACACCGGGTATGGAACCGGCAGCCCGAGGGCGGATTGGCCGGCGAGGGAATCTCCCCTTCCAGGCTTCCGGCCGGCTGGCCTTGGCGGGGCGTGGTCTGCGGTATGGCCTCGATCAGAGCCTGGGTATACGGGTGGGCCGGGGCGAGAAACAGCGACTCGCTCGGTGCGATCTCCACGAGCTTCCCGAGGTACATCACGCCGATCCGGTCCGACAGATGCCGGACAACCTGCAGGCCATGGGCGATGAACAGGTAGGTCAGCCCCAGCTTTTGCTGCAGGTCCTGCAGCAAATTGATGATCTGGGCCTGAACCGATACATCCAGCGCGGATACGGCTTCGTCGGCGAGAATGAACCGCGGGTTCAGGGCGATCGCGCGGGCGATGCCGATCCGCTGCCGCTGCCCGCCGGAGAACTCGTGCGGATACCGCTGCGCCCATGACGGGTCTAGCCCAACCAGCTCAAGCAGCTCGCTGACGCGGCGACTGATGTCGGCCGGGGGGCGCTGCCCCTGACCGTGCACCTTAAGGGGCTCGGCGATGCTGTCGCCGATCCTCCAGCGCGGATCCAGCGATCCGTACGGATCCTGGAAGATCGTCTGCATATGCTGGCGGGCGGCGCGCAGTTCACGTCCTCCCAGGTTCGTCAGGTCCTTGCCGTCAAAAAGAACCGTCCCTGCCGTGGCACGCTCCATCTGGAGCAGCACCCGGCCCAGCGTCGACTTTCCGCTGCCGGACTCGCCGACCAGGCCGAAGGTTTCGCGCTTGCGGATCGTAAAGCTGACGTCGTCCACGGCGCGGATCAGCTTTTTCGCTTTGCCGATGCCTCCGCCATGCACCGGGTAATACTTTTTCAGGTGATCTACGGTAAACAAAGCATCCGCTTCTTCCGCTGCCCCAGTTGAGCCGGCTTCGCGTCGTCCCTCAATGTCTTCTTCTGCGCCGCCATCCCGTGTAACGCGTAAAGCAGCCGTCTCGGTGGAAGCCGCCGGGGCGCCAGAACCTGCAGCTGCACCCGAAACAGCCATCGCATTGGATGCCGCCGCAACGAAACCTTCAGCTGTACCGAGACCTACTGCTGTACCGAAACCATCGGCTGCACCGGAACCCTCAGTTGCACCGGAGCCCGCCGGCACGACAGGGGCCATCCAGCCCTCCGACTGAACCAGCTCCTCCGCATGCCAGCATGCGCTCCGGCGCTCGCCGGATCCGGTTAAGACCGGCGCCTCCTGCGTGCAGCGCTCCGTGGCAAAGGGGCAGCGAGGGTGAAAGCGGCAGCCCAGCGGAAGTGCGGCCAGGCTCGGGATGGACCCTTCGATAGAATGCAGCTTCGTGCCGCGGACCGTGTCGAGCGTCGCGACGGAACGGAGCAGGCCCCGCGTATACGGGTGGCGCGGAAGGCGGAACAGCTCGGAAGCCGGCGCCTCCTCGACGATTTCGCCGGCATACATGACGACCACCCGGTCGGCAATTTCAGCGGCGATCCCGAGATCATGGGTGATCAGCAGGATCGACATGCCGAGCTCGGCCTGCAGCTCTTTCAGCAGGCGCAAAATTTGCGCCTGGATCGTAACGTCCAGCGCGGTGGTCGGCTCATCCGCGATGAGCAGGTCCGGCCCGCAGGACAGCGCCATGGCGATCATGGCCCGCTGCAGCATTCCGCCGGACAGCTCGCCCGGATACTGCTTCAGCCGCAGCTCCGGCTCCGGAATACCGACCCGCTTCAGCAGCCGGACGGCGCGCTCCCTGGCCTCCCGCTTGGAAACTTTCTCATGCTGCAAGATGGTCTCCTGAATTTGCTGCCCGATCGTAAAGACCGGGTCGAAGGCCGCCATCGGCTCCTGGAACACCATCGCCATCCGTTTGCCGCGAATCCGGCGCAGTTCGGCCTCCGGCAGGCCTGCCAGGTCCGTCCCAGTCCAGAAGAAGGCTTCCTCCGCTGATGCGCCCGTTCTCATGGTCGATCAGACGCATGATCGCTTTGGAGGCCACCGTCTTGCCGCTGCCCGACTCCCCGACGAGGCAGACGGTTTCCCCGGCTTCGATCGACAGGGTCACGTCCCGGATCGCCTGCAGCGTCCCTTTCCGGGTCGTAAAATCGACGGACAGCTCCCGGATATCAAGCAAAGTGCTCATTGACGTTCCTCCTCCTTTAGCGCTGCGTGACTTTCTTCGGATCGAAATGGTCCCGGAGCCGGTCGCCGATAATGTTGACGGACAACACGAATGCGGTGATGGCCAATCCCGGGAAGGTGCAGATCCACCAGGCCGCGGTCAAATAGCCTCTGCCTTGGGAGAGCAGCGTCCCCCAGTCCGGAACCTCGCGCAGAACCCCGAGGCCCAGAAAGCTCAGGCCCGATCCCGTCAGAATGGACGTCCCGATACCGATGGCTGCCATGACCAGCAGCGGAGACAGGCTGTTCGGCAGCACATGCTTCCAGAACACACGCAGCGGCGAAGCGCCGATGGATACTGACGCTTTGACGAACGTCCGGCTCTTGATGCTCAGCACCTGCGCCCGCATCACCCGGGCATAACCCGGCACGGAGGATACGGCTACCGCCAGCACGATGTTAAACAGGCTAGGACCGAGCGCACCGGCGATGGCCAGCGCCAGCAGGATGCCCGGGATCGTCATCAGCACGTCATTGAGACGCATGATCGCCGTGTCGATCCAGCCGCCCGCATAACCGGACAGCGCCCCGATCGTTCCCCCAAGCAGGCCGCCGACGAGGACGGAAGCAAAGCCGATAAAGAGCGAGTCCCGGCTCCCGTACACGACCACGCTGAAAATATCCCGGCCGAAATAGTCGGTACCGAACAGATGCGCGCCGCTTGGCGCCTGCATGATGCTGTCCGTCCGCATCTCCGTCGGGGCATAGGGCGCAATCCACTGCGGCACGATGGCACAGGCCGCCACAAACAAAATGATTAATCCGGCCGCCACCAGGAACAGGTCGCTTGCCGTAAATTTACGGATTTTCGGTGCGGCCGCGGCTGCAAGCTTCCGCTCGCGCCAGACCGTCTTGGCGGATACCGCCTCCCTCATAACTGCTCCCTCCTAAGGTTTATGTTGAACGTCTCACGCGCGGATCGATCAGCGTATAGGACAGATCCACCAGCAGGTTAACCAGCGTATAGATGATGGCTGAGAACAAAATGACGCCCTGGACAACCGGGAGATCCTTGGCCATGATCGCGTCCGAAATGATCCGGCCGATGCCCTGGCGGGAAAACACCGTCTCGACGACAACCGTGCCGGCCAGCATGTCACCGATCAGCATGCCCGTCATCGTGACGGCCGGTATCAGCGCATTGCGCAGCGCGTGACGGTACATGACCGCCCGCTCCGCCAGTCCTTTGGAACGAAGCGTCACGATGAACTGTTCGCTGATGACCTCCAGCATGCTGTTGCGGACCATCCGGATAATAAAGCCGCTCCCGACCGTGCCAAGCGCCAGTGCGGGCAGAACCAGCGTTTGCCACCCGTCCGATCCCATCGCCGGAAACCAGCCCAGCGTAATGGAGAAAATCAGAATGAGCAGGATGCCCGACCAGAAGGTTGGCATGGAGATGCCGAACAGCCCGATGACGCGGGCGATGATGTCAATCGCCCCGTTCCGGTGAATGGCCGACAGGACGCCAAGCAGCAGACCCACGGTCACGGATACCAGCACGCTGGCTCCGGTCAGGGCCAAGGTGGCGGGGAAGCTCTCGGCGATTTTGGGCAGCACCGGATCGGAATTCAGCAGGGATTTGCCGAAATCCCCCTGCAGGATGCTCCCGAAATAATGGAGCAGCTGGATGTGAAACGGCTGGTCCACACCCAGCTGATGCCTTAAGTTCGCAATGACCTCCGGCGTCGCCATCGAGGGATCGACCATGTTGTCGGTCGGATCCCCGGGAAGAACGTAGAGGATCGTGAACACCAAAACGAGCGAGCCGATAATGACGAGGAGCGACGTTACAAGGCGCCGGGTTACCATCCACAGCATGCCGCCTCAAGCCTCCTTTCTATTTTTGCAAAGATACGTCGTTGAACAGCGGATACCCGAGGGAATCAAAGGTAAGTCCCTGTACCGATTTGGAAGCGGCCACCGTATACGGGAAGACGTAAATCGGCAGAATGACCGCGTTGTCGATGATATAATGCTGAATTTTTTGGTACAGCTCCTCGCGCTTGGCATCGTCCTTCTCGACCCGTCCCTCTTCCAGCCACTTGTCGACTTCCGGACTGGCGAGTCTCGGCAGTGTCGGCCGGCTCTTTGGATCATAGGAATGGTAGAAGGAGTACAGCGCATTCGGATCGGAGTTGACCTGGCTGTTGCCGTACAAATCATAGTTTCCGTTGGTGTAGACCACAGTGCGGACATCCTTCGTGATCTCGACCTCAACGTCCACGCCGATCTGCTTCAGCTGCTGCTGCACCATGACCGCGATGTCGTTGCGTTTCTCCCGGTTTGGCGTGCCGTCGACGTAGTGCAAGGTCAGTTTCTTCCCGTCCTTGGTCCGGACGCCGTCCGCTCCCTTAACCCATCCCAGATCGTCAAGCAGCTGATTGGCTTTGGCGATATCCGGTTTGACCGAGTTTTCCAGCGACGGGTCATAACCGAAGGTGCCCGGGGTCAGCGGGGACCAGGCCCGCTCGTACGTGCCCAAGTACAGCGTTTTGACGATGGCGTCCACGTCCACGGCCAGCTGCACCGCCTGCCTTGCCTTCAGCTCGTTCCACGGCGCGCGCTCCTGGTTGAAGAACAGCGTGTACGGCAGGCCGAGCGTATTTGCCTGCAGCAGCTGGAAATTCGGATCCTTTTTCAAGGTCAGGATGTTCTGAGGCGGCACCGTCTCGGCGGCCAGCACCTGCTTGCTCTGTACGCTGCCGATCCGGGTGGCCTCTTCGGGTACGATTTTAAAATCGATGCTGTCCAGGTAAGGCGCCCCTGTATTGGTCACGATCTCCGGCGCCCAAGCGTAGTCCGGATTGCGCTCGACCTTGATGTCGGCATTCTCATCCCACTTGACGAATTTGAACGGCCCCGTGCCTACCGGATGCTGCCCAAGCTGATCCCCGTATTGCTTGGCTGCAGTCGGCGACACAATGCCAAGCAGCGCCTGGCTCAGGTTGCCCAGAAAAGCCCGTGAGGGCGTCGACAAATTCAGCTTGATCGTGTACTCGTCGATGACCTCGGAAGACTTGTAGGGCTGAAGCAGGGCGGCCGCATTCGCCGCCTTGGTGGCGGGGTCCAGAATCCGGTCGAAGTTGAACTTGACCGCCTCGGCGTTAAACGGCGTTCCGTCCTGGAACTTGACGTCCTTCCGCAGCTTAAACGTGTAGCTCAGCCCATCGTCTGAAATGGTCCATTCCGTCGCCAGCCACGGCTTGATCGTATTGTCCGGCAGCTGAACGACCAGGCTGTCGTAGATGGTGCGGATGACACGGACCGCGACGGCCAGGCCGCTGCGGTGCGGGTCCAGTGTATCCGGCGACGTCGCCAGAGCGTAGGTGAGCTCCCCGCCCTTGGCGGATGCTCCCTGTACGGCCGGTGCCGCCCCGCTATCCGTCTGCCCTTGGGAGGCCGTCTGCTTGCCTCCGCAAGCGGACAGCAGCATAACCATGACCAGCAGAGCGGCGGCTGCCGATTTACGCCTGTTTTTCGAATAAAACTTCATCTCTCTCAGACTCCCTTCAGATCCAAATATCGTTTGCATGCAGGGTGCAGGGACTCCGCAGATTGGCAGAGCCCCCGTCCCGTTTAGGACAGCGCTTTTTGCTTTGTATAGCGGTTCTCCGGCACCGGCAGGCCCAGATTTCCCCGCAGCGTATCTCCCTCGTATTCCGTGCGGAACAACCCCCGCTCGCGCAGAATCGGGACCACCAGCTCGACGAAATCGTCCAATCCGCCCGGCACGCCCGATCCGATAATGAAGCCGTCGGCGGCCTCTTCCTCAAACCACTGCTGCACCAAATCCGCCACCTTCTCCGGCGTCCCGATAAACACCGTCCGCGGCGTCGCTTCCTGCAGCGCTATTTCACGCAGCGTCAAGTTCTCCTCTTTGGCGCGTCTCTTGATACGGTCGGTCGTGCTGCGGAAGCTGTTCGAGCCAAAGTCACCCAGGTCGGGAAACGGCTCATCCAGCGGGTATTGGGAAAAGTCATGGTGCTCGAAGTAGCGTCCAAGGTATTCCAAAGCCTTCTCAATCGTCACCAACCCGGCGATTTCCTGGTATTTGCGCTCGGCTTCCTCTTCCGTGCGGCCCACGATCGGCCCGATGCCCGGAAAGATCAGAATTTCCTCCGGAGCGCGCCCGAGTGCGGCTGCCCGTTGCTTCACGTCCCGGTAAAAGGCCTTGGCCTCCTCGATCGTCTCCGGGCCGGTGAACACGGCGTCCGCCGTTTTCGCCGCCAGGCTGCGGCCGCTGTCCGAGGAGCCCGCCTGGAACACGACCGGCTGCCCCTGCCGGGAGCGCGCAATGTTCAGCGGCCCCTGCACAGAGAAGAACTCCCCTTCATGGTTCAGCCGGTGCAATTTGTCCGGATCGAAGAACACCCCGCTCTCCTTATCCCGCACAAAGGCATCGTCTTCCCAAGAGTCCCACAGCCCTTTGACCACCTCAAGATACTCTTCCGCGATCCGGTACCGCTCGGAATGGGCCGGATGCGGCCGGCCGCCGAAATTCAGCGCGGTCCCTTCCAGTGGTGAAGTTACCACGTTCCATCCCGCGCGCCCGCCGCTGATGTGGTCGATGGAGGCGAACTGCCTGGCGACCGTAAACGGCTCACTGTAAGAGGTCGACAGCGTGCCGACAAGCCCGATCCGGGAAGTGGCTGCGCCGAGCGCGGACAAGATCGTAATCGGCTCAAACCGGTTCAGAAAGTGCGGAATCGACTTTTCGTTGATATACAGGCCGTCGGCAATGAAAACAAAATCGAACTTGCCCTCTTCCGCCTTCTGTGCCTGCTGTGTATAGAACGAAATGTTTACGCTCGCATCCGAAGGAATTTGCGGATGTCTCCAGGCGGTGTGGCTGCTGCCCACGCCGTGTATGGTGGCCCCCAGTCGAAGCTGTCTGTTTTTGCCCATAGTTCACTCACTCCATCTTTTTATAAATTTGAGTTGATGCTTAAAATGACTCCAAAGATGACCCTCGACGGTTTCAATATTATTTTTCCAATGAGTATAGTCGGGATTATTGCTGATACTGTACCATCTATGCCTTTCGGGCTACAATACCGTATTAAAATCTTCTATTCAGGCTTTTCCATTCTCTATAAGGCTTTACACTGCGGGCTTTTCCGGGTATGTGAAAAACCCCGATCCGTGCTTAGCGGACCGCGGTTCTCAGGGTTGTTTCGGACAGCTCTGTATTATATGTGGAGTACAGGGAGTATGAAATAGAGGTCAGACTGCCTGCTCTTCAGCCGGCGTTAATACGGCGTAACGGGTAAGCTCGCTGCGAAGCTCAGTTAAAGCGGATTCCAGGCGATCTCTCAGCTCTTCCTTGATCTCGAAACCGCCGTTCTCCAGGCGCGTGATCCATCCGTCTACGGCGAATACACCGCCAAGAATATGCGTGCCTCCCAGTGCGGCTACCACCGGCTTCAGGGCATAATCCACGGCCAGAAGATGGGCGATCGTGCCCCCGATAAACAGCGGCAGCACCAGTTTGCCCTGCAGGCCTTTCTGCGGGATGACGTCCAGAATCGTCTTCAGCGCCCCCGAGTAGGAAGCTTTATATACCGGGCTCGCGATAATGACTGCGTCCGCTTCTTCCACGGCCGCAATCACCTGCCGGATCACCGGACTGTTGAAATCTGCGCGGAGCAAATCCTCTGCCGGCAAATCCGCCGCCGAGATGAAATCGATCCCGTATCCGGCCAGCGCCAGCCGGTCCTCGAAAAACTGGGTCAAAGCGAACAGGCGGGACCCATGCGTCGGGCTCCCCACAATAAATGCTATTTTCGTCATCATCATTCCTCCTCATGGGATGGGGTTGAGACTGCCAACTTCACAAATATCCGGACCCCGTGCACCAGCACATCCTCGTCGAGGTCAAACCGGGGCTGGTGGATCGCATGCACGATTCCCGCTCCCTTGTTCCCGCAGCCGATAAAGGCAAAAGCGCCGGGAACGCGGTCCAGGTACCAGCCGAAATCTTCGCCGGCCAGGCTGGGCGGATCGAGGTAGCTCACCTGCTCCTCGCCGAGCACCTGCCGCGCCGCAGCCATGATCCGCCGGACGGCGGCCCCGTCATTCACGACGGCGATGCCTTCGCGCAGCTCCATGGCGTAACTTCCGCCGGCCGCTTCCGCGATGGTGGCGGCCAGACGCCGAAGCCCTTCCGTGATCGCCGCAACGGTTTCCTTCCGGAAGGCCCGGAAGGTCCCCCTCAGCTCGCTGTCAGCTGCAATGACGTTCACGGCCGACCCGGCATGCAGCGTGCCGAAGGCGAGAACGGCCGCTTCCGCGGGATTGACCCGGTTCGCCATCAGACCGTTCACCTCGGTGACGAACCGCGCCGCCATCTGCAGCGCGTCCACCGCCTGGTGCGGGGCGCTGTGATGCCCGGACGCGCCCTGAAACCGGACGGTAAAATGGCTGGAAGCCGCCATTGCTTCGCGCGGATGCACGCCCAGTGTGCCGACGGGCAGCTCCGGCATGACATGCAGCGCGAAGCATTGGTCGACGCCGTCCAGCACACCGTCCTCGATCATGTCGCGGCCGCCCGACAGCAGCCGCCCGTCCAGCGGGCTTCGCAGCGCGCCTTCCTCCGCTGGCTGAAACACGAACCGGATCGTGCCCCGGATCCGGTGGCGGTGCGCCGCCAGCGTCCGTGCCGCGCCGAGCAGCATCGCTGTGTGGGCGTCATGGCCGCAGGCATGCATGACGCCTTCATGGATCGAGCGGTACTCGGCTTCATTCTCTTCTTGGATCGGAAGGGCATCCATGTCGGCGCGAAGCAGCAGGGTCGGGCCGCTGCCGCTGGTACCGTGCAGCGTTCCGACGACCCCCATGCCAAAGTGCTTGCCGACGCCGCGCCTGACCTCGATCCCCCAGGATTCCAGCAGGCCGGCCACGATGCCCGAGGTGCGGGCCACATCGTACAGCAGCTCAGGATGGCGGTGCAGGTCCCGGCGAATCCGGACGAGCTCCTCGCGGAGCCCTCCGGCAAATTCCATCAGTTCATCCGCCTGTGTCAGCCCGATCATCGTCCGCTCCTTTAAGAACGTCCGGCCGCGGCCTTGGCTCCGGCATACCGGTTCTCCGGCACCGCCAGCCCGAGATTGCCGCGCAGTGTGTCGCTCTCGTATTCGGTCCGGTAAATACCGCGTTCCTGCAGAATCGGTACCACCTGGTCCACGAATTCCTCCAGCCCTTTCGGCACGGCGGCCGTAATCATGAAGCCATCGGCCCCGCCTTCCTCGTACCACTCCTGAATTCGGTCCGCAACCTGCTCCGCGGTTCCGATAAAATTGCCGCGAGGTGTGGCCGACTGCAGCGCCACCTGCCGGAGCGTCAGGCCTTTTTCCTTGGCATCCTTTTTGATTTTGTCCGTACCGCTCTGGAAGCTGTTCTTGCCGAGATCGCCGAGATCCGGGAACGGCTCGTCAAGCGGATACTGGGAAAAGTCGTGATGCTCGAAAAACCGGCCGAGGTAGTTCAGCGCATTTTCGATCGTCACCAGGCTGGCAACCTCCTGATATTTCCGCTCGGCTTCCTCCGGTGTGCTGCCGATAATCGGGCTGATGCCCGGGAAGATCAGCACGTCGTCCGGATTGCGTCCAAAAGAGGCGGCTCGGGTTTTGACATCCTGATAAAAGGCTTTCGCATCCGCCAGCGTTTCGTGCCCCGTAAAGACGGCGTCCGCTTCCTTCGAAGCGTAGTTTTTGCCGACCTCGGACGACCCCGCCTGAAAGATAACCGGCTGCCCCTGCTTGGAGCGAGCGATGTTCAGCGGTCCTTTGACCGAGAAAAACTCGCCTTCATGGTTCAAGGTGTGCATTTTCTCCGGATCGAAGAATACCCCGGTTTCCTTGTTCCGCACAAACGCGTCGTCCTCCCACGAATCCCACAGCCCCCGGGCCACTTCCAGAAATTCGGTCGCGATCCGGTAGCGCTTATCGTGTTCGGGATGCTCCTTCTTGCTGTAGTTCAGTGCCGACCCTTCCAGCGGGGACGTCACGATGTTCCAGCCGGCGCGCCCGCCACTGATCATATCGAGCGAAGCGAACTGGCGGGATACGGTAAAGGGTTCGCTGTAGGAGGTGGATAACGTGCCGACAAGCCCGATGTTCTTGCTGACGGACGCGAGCGCGCTCAGAATCGTGATCGGCTCAAAACGGTTCAGAAAATGCGGGATCGATTTTTCGTTAATATACAAGCCGTCCGCGATAAAGATGAGGTCCATCTTCCCTTCCTCGGCTTTTTGGATCCACCGTTTGTAAATCTCAAAATTGACGCTGGCGTCGGGCTGGGCATCCGGATGGCGCCACATGGAGGTTCCCCCTCCGACACCGTGCAGCAGCGCGCCGAGTTTCAATTGTCTTTTCTTGGCCATCTCTTCCATCCTCCTTATTTAAAAAGCGATTCTATTATGGATAAAAATTCAGTCCTCCCGCCTGAAAAGGGCTTAGACCAATGCTGCCGCCTGCTTAATGCGCTCGATTTGCCCCAAGTGGTTCTCCACGTGCCGGATAAATCCGTTGACCAGATCGGCGACGCTGACGGTTTGACCTCTAGGATTTACGCCGGTTTTCGTCAGGTCTTCGGGCGTAAGCCGCTGGAGCAGCAGCGTGTTATACGTGAGCAGCGCGTGGAAAGCATCGAGGATGTCCGGCGTGCCGCCTTGATTGGCATGCTGGCCGCTGACCCAGGCGTCCTGTTCGAACGCTGGCAGCTGCGCTGCCGTGCCCGCAAGAATGTCGCGGATGCGAAATGAGGTCACGATGCTGTGATCGGTCAGGTGCGAGAGGACCTCCTGCACGCTCCATACTTCCGGCGCCCGCTTCCAGGTCAGCTGCTCCTCGCTCAGACCTTCGATGGCTGCGAGCAGTTGACGGTGTGTGCCGCTGAATTTGTCAATTTGAACCTCGCTCATATGAACGCTCCTTCCAACTGATTAGGATACGGGTGATATTGGCGTGTCGGCGGGCGATGGATGAAACCGGGACAGGGAGAACGGCGCAATATTGTGCGGACTGCGGCCGTCCAAGATCAGGTCCGCCAGCAGGCTGCCGACCGCGCTCGAAAATTTAAAGCCATGCCCCGAAAATCCGCCCGCTGCCCACACTTGCGGGTGCTCTGGATGCCGGTCAATGATAAAGCCCTCGTCGGGCGACATTTCGTATTTACATACCACTCCCCGCTTCAACCGGCCCGAAGCTCCCGGCATGTAGGCATCCAAGGCGCGCCTCAAGTCGCCTTCGTCCTCGGGGAGCGAACCAAAGGGTGCCAGCTCCTCGCCCGGCTGCCAGGCATGCCCGGTGTCGTGCCGGCCGATTTTGAGCCCGGCCCCGCCGATGCTAGGAAAGCCGTAATAAGAGCCCTCCGGCGCATTCAGCGTAAACCCGGGGAACCGTCCGTTATCGAAAGCAGGGGTGTTCGTCTCGAACCAGCCCACCGTTTTGCGGACGGCTCGAACCGGAAGGTTAACGAACGGGGACAGCGTGCCGAACCAGGCGCCGGCGCTCAGAACCGCGAACGAGGCATGGTAAGTGCCTTCCTTTGTCGATACCGTGACCCCGTCCTGATGCGCTTCGATGCCCCGGACCTTTGCGTAAGTCAGCAGCTCTGCGCCTTTGGAGAGGGCCAGCTTGCGGTAAGCTCCGACGCAGCGCTCGCTGTGCAGATATCCGGCGGCCGGCTCATACATCGCCTCGAACGAATCCGGCACGCGCAGCTCGGGCCAGCGTCTGCGGATCTCCGCCGCATCCAGCCATTCGGGATGCAAACCATGCCGCTTGGCCAGTTCGATCCGTTCCCTGTAGGAATACAGGCCGCTGTCGGCGAGGTTCAGCACGCCGGACTGGACGAGCAGCTTCGTCTCGGTCAAGTCCTCGACTTCGTTCCAGAGTCGGTGCGCGCGGATCGCCATTTCCGTATAAACCGGATCGCCGCTGTAAGCGTGCCGGATCAGGCGCGGTTCCCCGTGGTGGCTCCCCTCCTGATGCGGCGGGTCAAACGCATCGATCAGCAGCGTCTTCACTCCGCGGCGGGCCAGGTAATACCCAGTGCTCATGCCGACCGAGCCCGCCCCTACGACAATGACGTCATACCATTTTCCCATGGCTATTTCGATGCACCCCCGTGGCCGAAATGCGCCAGGGCGTCTTCGGCTAACTGCGTAAAAAAGGCGATGCTGACCGGGAGCGCATTCTCATCCAGGTCAAAGGCGGGGTGATGCCATTCCTGCTTGCCGTTCGTCCCCATGAAGACGAACAACCCGGGAACGGCTTGCTGGTAGACGGCAAAATCTTCCCCGGCGGGCGATGGAACCGGGACGATCGCCCGATATCCCGCCGCCTCGGCCGCGGCTGTGCCAAGCTCGGCCAGAGCAGGGTCGTTGTCCACCGGCGGCGGCCCTTCAATCCAGCGGACCGCGGCCGTGGTGCCGAAGGCTTCTGCAACGCCCCGGACGACCTGCTCGAACCGCGCCAGCACCTGCTCGCGCACCTGTTGGTCAAACGTGCGGATCGTGCCTTCCAGGAGCGCCTGCTCCGGAATAACGTTCCACGCCGTTCCGCTGTGCAGCTTCGTGACGCTGATCACCGCGCTGCTCAGGGAGCTGATGTTGCGGCTCACCACCGACTGCAGCGCCGTAATGATATGCGAAGCCGTCACGATCGGGTCCAGCCCGGCCTCTGGAACGGCCGCATGCGAGCCCTTCCCGGCGACTTCGACGACGAAGCCGTCGGCCGCCGCCATCAGCGGCCCTTCCTTGATGCCGATCGTCCCAACGGGAAGATCGGGCTTGTTGTGCATGCCGAAGATGGCCTGCACTCCTTCCAGCGCTCCGCTCCCGATGACCTGCTTCGCGCCCTTCGCCTTCTCTTCGGCCGGCTGGAAGATCAGCCGGATCGTGCCGCGAAGCCTGTCTTCACGGGCTTTCAGCGCGTACGCCGTCCCGATCAGGGCGGCGGTATGAAAATCATGCCCGCAGGCATGCATTCTGCCTTCAATCTCGGACGCGAACGGCAGTCCCGTCTCTTCCTGAATCGGAAGCGCGTCGATGTCCGCGCGAATCGCGATGATCGGCCCGGGCTGCAGGCCGCCGACCTCGGCCACCACGCCGGTGGCCAGCGGAAGGTCCAGGATCCGGATGCCTGCTTCGCTCAGCCAGCCCCGGATCCGGCGCGTCGTTTCATGCTCCTCGCCGGACAGCTCCGGGAAGCGGTGCAGCTCCCGGCGGATTTCGATCAAGCGGTCCACCCCCGCGGCGGAGGGGATCCGTACAGCATCGCTTGGCATGTCGCCATCCTCCTTTTACTTGTGTCTATGGGTACTTAGGCGGATTCAACCCGAACCCTTCCCCGCTCATGGCCTCAAGCTTCCGCCGGCACCTCGGCCAGCGCTTCCGCCAACAGTTCAAACGAACGGAGACGCTTGTCGAAAGGCTGGATGTTGGTTGTGACGACGAACTCATCGATCCCCGACGCCTGTTGAAGCTCAAGCAGCTTCTCGCGGACGGTTTCCTTCGTGCCCTTCAGCACCGAAGGCTCCTGCTCCTCGACCGTATACGGCTCATTGGCCTGGCGGCCGAATTCCTCGGCCTGCTCCAGCGTACCGACCGTCAGCGTACGGCCGCTGGCGAGGTGAATCTTCACCAGCTTGTGGGATCCGGCCAGCTCGGCAGCTTCTTCCACGCTGTCCGCCACGACGACGGACAACGCTACGATGACCTGCGGCCGGGTTCCGTGCGAATCGTCAAATGCGTCCCGGTAGGCGCGGATGGCCGCCAGCGCGGTCGCTTCATCCCCGTTGATGAACAGGGAGAATACATAAGGCAGCCCCAAGCCGGCTGCGATCTCTGCGCTGCCTACGCTGGCGCCCAGCACGTACAGCTCAGGAGCCGTCTCCGGCAGCGGCGTGGCGCGCAGCCCGTGCAGCGGATGGTCCGCTTCCAGCCGGTTGTGGATGTACTTGCCCAGCTCCACGATTTTATCCGTCAGGGAAGCGGAATCCCCGGCTCCGCGCTGCAGCGCCTGTGTGCTCCGCGGCAGCCCGCCGGGCGCGCGGCCGATGCCGAGATCGACCCGGCCCGGCGCCAGGGACGCCAGCACGTTGAAGTTCTCCGCCACCTTATACGGGCTGTAATGCTGCAGCATCACGCCGCCCGATCCGATGCGGATCGTTTGGGTTTTGGCCAGCAGGTAAGAAATCAGCACCTCCGGCGAAGAGCCGGCCACATGATCGGAGTCATGATGCTCCGACACCCAGAACCGCCGGAACCCGAGCGCCTCGGATTTCTGGGCCAGCCGTATCGTATGCTCGAACGCCTCCGCTGAAGTCTCTCCGGGATAAACCGGGCTTTGATCCAGAACGCTAATCGTAATGCTCATATGGCTCTCCTCCTAAATGCTGTAGTTCAGTTCCGGCGTAATCCGCTTCAGAAACTGCTTGGTCCGTTCCTCGCGGGGATGGTTGAACAGCTGGGCCGGCGGCCCTTCCTCCACGATGACTCCCCCGTCCATGAACACGACGTGGTTCGCCACATCGCGGGCGAAGCCCATTTCATGCGTCACGACGATCATGGTGATGCCTTCCTTGGCAATTTTGCGGATGACCTCCAGCACTTCGCCGACGAGCTCGGGATCCAGCGCCGATGTCGGTTCGTCGAACAGGATGACCTCCGGTTCCAACGCCAGCGCCCGGGCGATGCCGACGCGCTGCTGCTGCCCGCCCGACAGCTGGCTCGGATAGGCGTCCAGCTTGCCCGCCAGCCCGACCTTCTCCAGGAGTGCCGCACTGCGTTTGCGCGCTTCGTCCTTCGGTATTTTTTTGACGATGACGAGTCCCTCCATCACGTTCTCGATCGCCGTCTTATGCTTGAACAGATTGTACTGCTGGAATACCATCGCCGTTTTTTGCCGGAGCGCGTGAATGTCCTTCTTTGCCGCATGCTCCGCGTTCATCCGGAAGTCGCCGATGGCAATCTCTCCGCCGCTCGGCTTCTCCAGGTAGTTCACGCACCGCAGCAGCGTCGTTTTGCCGGAGCCGCTCGGCCCCAGAATGACGACGACTTCCCCTTTGTTCACGGTCAAATCAATCGATTTCAGCACCGGGTTCCGGCCGAAAGACTTGGATATATTCGTGAGCTTGATCATGCCACTCCCCCCCGATTGTACAGATTGATGCGTTTCTCCAGCAGCGCCGTCAGCCTTTCGATCAGAAGCGTCAGCCCCCAGAAAATAGCCGCGGCTGCCAGGTACGCCTCAAAGAACTTCCAGTTGGTCGACGCCACAATTTGCGCTTTGGCGTTAATGTCCACGACGGATACGGTAAATGCGAGCGTCGAGCCATGCAGCATTCCGATCACCGAATTCGACAGGTTCGGCAGGCTGACGGCCAGCGCTTGAGGGAGGACAATGCGGCGCAGCGCCTGCGGCGTCGTCATGCCGATGGAATAGGCGGCCTCCAGCTGGCCGCGGTTCACGGCGAGCAGGCCGGAGCGAATCACCTCGGACATATAGGCCCCCGCCGTGATGGAGAAAGAGATGAAGGCAAAGCCGATCATCGGAATGGATGAGGATTTGAAGCCCAGGCCGAGAGCGGCGGATACCGCGTCAACGATGACCGGCAGCCCGAAATAAATGAGCAGCAGGTGCGTGAGCATCGGCGTACCGCGGATGAAGGTGACATAAGCCGTGGCGATCTGGCTGAGCACCGGGACTTTGTAGATGCGCACCACGGCTCCGATCAGCCCGATGATAAAACCGACCGTCACAGAGACGGCGGTAATGAGTAGGGTGGTTGGTATGGCGGACAGCAGGTGGACAAAGGCGGTCCAAATAAACGTAACGTCGATTTTCACAGCTCAGCGCCTCCTTTTTCCGTTCCGATCCCTGCGACTACGCGCCGGTAGGACCCTTTCTTGTGGATCCGGAAGCCGGTGCGTGCCGGTGTATCCGGAAGCTCATGCCGCATGAGGCGGACCTCCATAGCCTTGAGCACCTTCTCCAGCGTAAAGCTCACAACCAGGTAGATGAGCGCCAAAGCGATGTAGGACTCGATAAAATGCTGGGTGACCGAACCGAGCGTCTGCGCTTTTCCCGTCATCTCCATCACGCCGAGCGTGAAGGCCAGCGACGTATCTTTCAGCAGGGCGATCACCAGGTTCGAGAATACCGGGACGGCGATCGCCAGCGCCTGGGGCAGAACGATCCGGGTAAACGCCTGACGGCCTGTCATCCCCACGGCATAAGCCGCCTCAAGCTGCCCTCGGTCCACCGCCATGACCGACGCCCGGATCATCTCCGACATGAAGGCCCCGGTGTGAAGACCGTACGTCAGGATGACAAACACGAGCACAGGCGCTTTTGACATGTCGATTCCGATGAGCTTCAGGATCTCCGGCAGTCCGTAGTAGAACAGGAACAGCTGGATCAGAATCGGCGTACCCCGAAAGAACGAGACGTACACCTGGGAGAACGTGCGCAGCGCCGGTATCCGGTACAGCCGGGGAAGGGCGATCAGAAAACCGACAATCATTCCCACCACCAGCGAGCCTGCGACGATCAGCAAGGTGATGCCCAGCGTCGATGCCAGCTTCGGAAAAAAGCTGAACACAAATGAGAAATCGAACGGTGCACCCATATTACAACCTGCCCCCTTCCTGGTTTAATCCGGACTATTTATCCGCCGTAAAGTCGCTGCCAAGCCATTCCTTGCTCAGCTTGCCAAGCGTTCCGTCCTGCTTCAGCTCCTTGATCGCCCCGTCAACCGCATCGGCCAGCTTCTGTTCTTCCGGATCGTCCTTGCGGAAGACGAACAGAATGTCATGCTCAGACAAGTCGTCACCGGTGACTTTCAACTTGCCCTGCGGGTCGATCAGCGGCAGCGAGAAGTCCGCTCCGATCGTCGCGTCCACCCGTCCGGTCGTAATTTGATTCACAGTATCGTTGGCAGCGCCATTTTGATAGACAATTTGAATCGCATTATCATGTTCCTTGTTGTAGTTCTCAAGAATTTGGGCTTCCGCGCTTGTAGCGCCGGTTAACACCTTCTTGCCCTTCAAGTCGTCCAGCGAGTGGATCGAATCGTTGTCCTTGGCGACAATGATCTTGTTTCTCCAGTGGGCATACGGCTCTTTGTTAAAAAGATATTTTTCCGTACGCTCCGGGTTTTTCTCCATTTCATGCGCCACAAAATCGATCTTCTTCGTCTCCAGGCTGAGCAGCAGATTGGAAAATTCCTGCGTCTGGATATCGAACTCGTAGTCCGGCAGGCGCTTGTCGATCTCGCGCACCAGCTCTACGTCGAAGCCGGTCAGCTTTCCGTTCTCATCGATAAAGCAAATTTTCGGAAAGGCCGTGCCTGTGCCTACGACGATTTTTTTGACGGTTCCTCCTGCGGCATTCGCCGCCGTATCCGCGGACGTTTCCCCGCCCTTCGATCCGGATCCGCACCCGGCAATCACCCCTGCCAGCATGATCCCTGCAACGACTGCTAATGTTTTTCTCACGACCTCATCCCCTTTCATATGGCTCCATTTTTCCTTGATTGATAATTCCTATAGATTTAGTAAGGATTATGTTGTCACTAACTTTACCGCGATTTGCACAACGCGTCTAATAGAGTTTTTCTATCCGATCATGTAATTCATTAATGGGACGGACGACTGCTTCAACTCCAGCAGAAATTCAAGGATATCCGTGTTCTCGCCGGTGAGCGAAATGAGGTTGGTCTGCAGGGAGACGCCTGCCGTTTCGGTGATGTCCACGGGAACGAGGCTGCCCATCTCCTCCTCCTGCCTTGCGCAGAGGCCGGGAAGAAAGCAGATGCCCGCCCGCTCCAGGACAAGCTTCTTCGCCGTCTCGGAGTTGTCGACCTGATAGACGATGTTCGGCGGCTGATCCAGGCTTTCGAACACCCGGTGAATCCGCAGCCAGTCCAGGGAACCGCACTCGAAAAACACCAGCGTTTCGTGACGGATTTCCCGGATCGACGCCCGGCCGGCCGAGGCGAGACGGTGATCGGGATAGACATACAGGCGAATGGGGTCTTCGTAAAAAGGATAGGACTGGAACGCCGGGTTCATCATTTTGCGAACGAAGGCCAGGTCGAGCTCCCCCGCAGACAGCTTGGCGGTCAGCTCGTCGGTCGGCGCCGTGGTCAGCTTGAATTTGATTTCAGGAAAACGCCGGGTCAGTCCCATCAGCAGATGGGGCATCAAATAATTGGATACAGAGACGGTGCTGCCGATCCGCAGTTCGTTGGGCATGGCCCGTTTGGATTGGAGGTGATGCTTGCCCTTCTGGTAGGTCTGGAGAATTTGCTGGGCATAGGGGAGAAACTGCTTGCCTTTTTCCGTCAGATGGATCTGTTTGCCCAGGCGGTCGAACAGACGGCAATCGAGCTCGCGTTCGAGCGATTGAATGCGCGCGGTGACTGTGGGCTGTGACAGGAACAGGACATCCGCCGCCTTGTTGAAGCTGCCGTAATGGTTGATGTACACAAAAGCCTCAATGTTTTCGATGTTCACGGTAACACCCCCGAAGTTTTATCACTCACTATTCCAATGAATTTAGGTGGTTTTAAACCTGAAAAAGGGTATAAATTATCCTTATCTTAGGCAGTTGGCAAATTATTGTCAATCGTTTATTTTCGTAACAGGCTGTTCCTCCAGGGTGGGAAAAGGCCGAAGTGACAACTATTTTCGGGCACGAAGGGATGTACTCAGGTCTGCCTTAGCCGCTATGATGAAGCCTAAAAGCTTATAGATTTTTTTGATATCTGAATTAATTATTTTATTTTCCGATGCGAATAGTAGGTATTACCTGCTATACTTAGCTCACACCAAATCACCTGAATCCCTTCCAAAAGGAGTGAAAGCGATGAATCCAGAAGAATTGATCCTCCGGGACGCCAAGGATTCCGAACGCGAATTGATTGCCGAAGTGATGCTGGAATCCTATCAGCAGTATGCCTTTGATATGCCCCAGGAACGGTGGGAGCAGTACCGGGATTCCATCCGGAATTCCGTGTATGGAAATGCTCCCTATGCCCGAATCGTTGCCGAAATCGACGGCCGGATCGTCGGAAGCGTCCAGATGTTCCTCTCCTCGGAAGCCGCTTACGGCAATCCGGAGATGGGGATTCACTCGCCGATCATCCGCCTCCTGGCCGTTCATCCTTCCGCGAGAGGACGCGGTGTGGCCACCGCGCTCATCCGGGAAGCGGCACGCCGTGCGCTGGAGCTTGGAGCCACGACGCTGAATCTCCACACTTCCGATATGATGGCCTCGGCCGTGAAGCTGTATGAGAAGCTCGGGTTCCAGCGGCACTACGAGACCGATACGACTAATGGGGAGACGCTGGTCAAAGGATACCGGATCGACGTTCCCGGCTCCCTGCTGCTTCAGAACGCTGTGTAGCCCTCATCGCTTCCATACTTCCATAGAAAATACGAAAAGGCGGTCCGGCTGAAGCCGGAACCGCCCTTGCTGCTATATGCCATTCTAGTCTAACCGGATCATGCCACAGAACTGTCCAATGCCTCGCGCACCAAAGCAAGCAGATTGGCCTTCTCGGCTTCGGGAATCCATTCCGTCAGCCGGGCCGCCGCCACCGGCAGCCGCCAGACATCCACATCCGCTTGGCTGAGGCTCCCGCTTTCGATGTACTGCCGGGTATACTCCTTGACGAGCTCCTCCCTCATCCGGTCAAACTGCTTCACAGCTTCATCCAGCGTGCCGTCGGGCATGGTGCCCATTTGGAGCAGCACCAAGGTTCGGGCGACGTCTCCGGCCGGATTGCCGCGCATGCCCGTCATCCAGTCAATGACCCATTCCTTCTCCCCGAGAATGATGTTGTCCGGATGAAAATCCCCATGACACAGCTTCGATCCTTCCGGAAGCTGCATCAGATAGTCAACAATCCGCTCCTTCTCCTCTTCTGCCAAGGAAGGCGCATGCTGAATGCGGTTTTTCAGAACCGTCTTTTGCTCCGGCAGACCGTGAATGTCCCGGGCATGCAGCTCCAGATGAAGCCTCGCCATCCGGGCTGCTTCTTCGTGCAGGATGTCCGGATTAACGGAAATAGCCTGGAGCATGGTGATGCCGGATGCCAGCTCGTAGACGACCCCGAAGCGGGCGCCTTGCTCCATAAGCCGAACCGGCCGGGGTGTCGTCACTCCCGTGTTATACACCTTCAAGCTGATTTGATATTCCTCTTCCGCCATGCCGCGCGGCATGCCTTCCCGGTACAGCTTCAGCACCTGGCCTGGCTGATAGGACAGAACCTCCGCCGTTCTGCCGGCAGCGACCACCGGACTTCCCCCCATATGTACACAGCTCCTCTCTGCCGCCCTGCTCCCTTTCCCAAAACCGAAGAACATGGGCCGCTTGCAGGTCCATTGTACCTTATCCCCCGCAGATATGGATACGGGGATATTGCGCTGCGCCGTATTCGTTCTCCCGTCAGCAGCAGACATAAGAAAAACGTCTATCGACGTACTTTCAAAGAATAGAGGAAGTTTCTCTTGCGAGATCAGGAAGCTGAAGCTCCGAAACTTATACTTTCTGATCTCTTCAAAAAAGCCGCCAGGGCGGCAGTATGCTCTCCGCAGCCCGAGCGGCTTCCTTACATCCATCTTCTCCTTCATCCCATAAGGATGACGGGAAATCAGGTCAGGTTTATCCTTCCTTTAGACGTTCCACATTCACCGTCTGGGTGTCGGTAGGCCGGGTGCCGACCTGAACCGTGGCCACCCCGTTGTCGACATCCACCTTTTCGATCCATACCGGTACCCCTTCCAGGTTTACCGGAATGGTGTCCTTTGCCTGATAAATATCCAGCGCGCGCTGAGCGTCCATGATGGTTTCAGCCTCCTGTGTAATAGAATCATAAGCTATCATTGTGCGCAGAACCTAGCATTCTTCGCTAGAGACCTGCCGCTCTTCTGCATCTTTTACTTTGAAAATCTTAATTGCTTGTACATTTCAGCCTTCCTCGGGATCTCCCTCTTGCGCGGGACCGATCATGCCCGGCTCAACGACGATCGTGTCGGTCGTGCTCGCCCCAATGTAGCCGTTGTCGGCCGTAACGTTGCCACCACCCAGTCCCTCATTGACCATCCGGTCGATATCGAGCATATGGGTATCCAGCGATATATCCTCATCCGGCGAGGTTACGTTATGCCAGTTGACGTTGTCCGCATCGATATAATCCGAAGATTCGATTGTGTCTCTGGCCGCCTCGTAATTTTCGAGCGCTTCCAGCGTCAGCTCCTTGTCGTCGTCCGGGTCCTGTCTTCTGTCCTTCAACCTTGCTCCCTCCTCGCTGCAGCATGCATGTAGTCATGGGTTCAATATGCCCTGCAGGCAGCCAAACCATTCATTTTTTCCCTGGCCAAATCGGCGGCGGGCCTTATAGAAACGGGATATTTTCCCCATACTAGTAGGAAAAAGCGTTAAAGGAGCGATAACTATGCATACCGTCTGGAAGGGAGCGATCAGCTTCGGCCTGGTCCACGTCCCGGTGAAAATGTTCTCCGCTACGGAGGACAAAGATATTTCCATGAGGTACGTCCATAAAGAGTGCGGCAGCCCCCTCTCCTACGTCCGCAAATGCCCGGTCTGTGACGAGGAAGTGGACTGGGAAGAAATCGCAAAGGGCTATGAATACGAGAAAGGAAAGTTTGTTTTGTTTGAAAAAGAGGAGCTCGAGCAGATTACCGAGCAGGCCAACAAGGCGATTGCCATCCTCGACTTTGTCGATCTGTCCGAAATCGATCCGATCTACTTCCAGAAGACGTATTACCTCGCTCCGGATCAGGCCGGGGGTAACGCTTACCAGCTGCTGAAAGAGGCGATGCAGCAGAGCGGCAAGATCGGGATCGCCAAAATCTCCATCCGCTCCAAGAGCAGCCTCGCGGCGATCCGCGTGCTGGATGAGTGCCTTGCGATCGAAACGATGTTCTACCCGGATGAAATCCGCCCGGTCTCCCAAGTGCCGAACCTTCCGGAAAATATCCAGGTCAACGATAAGGAGCTTGGCATGGCGCAAATGCTGATCGAGCAGCTCTCCACACCGTTTGAGCCGAAAAAATACGGGGACGACTACCGCGAGCGCCTGCTCGATCTGATCGAGCACAAGGTGGCCGGCGAAGAGATCAAGATCGCTCCGGCGAAGCAGGAGACGAATGTTATCGACTTGATGGCCGCTCTGCAGGCCAGCATCGAAGCGGCCAAGCCTGTAGCGACCGACCCGGGTCCGGCCAAGAAGACCGCCAGGGGCAAAGCCAAAGCCAAACCTGCGGAACCTGCCGCCGCTGCCGGCGAAGGACCCAAACCAAAACGCCGCAAGACGGCCAAGAAAAACGAAACCGTCTCGTAACGGTTAGATCGGAGGATCATCGATGCCGCTTACCCCGATCGTCCCTTTCGAACCCGTCATGACGGACGTCCTCCCTTCCGGAGAGCAGTGGATCGCCCAGATCAAATGGGACGGTGTCCGGATGATCACCTATTACGACGGCGAGGAGGTCCAGCTTGTGAACCGCAAGGGGAATAACCGGACGCGCCAGTATCCAGAGCTGCTGGATATCGCTTCTTACTGCCGTGCCGATTCGGTCATTCTGGACGGCGAAATCATCGCCCTGGTAGACGGGGTGCCTTCCTTTCATCAGGTCATGAAACGGGACAGCCTCCGCGTAGAGCAGCAAATCAAAGCCCGCGTCCGGAAGGTGCCGATCGTCTATATGATCTTCGACATCCTGTATTATAACGGCGAATGGGTAACCGGTCGGCCGCTGCGCGAGCGGCAGCAGCTCCTGACGGAAACCGTGATCCCCAGCGGGCACGTCCAGCTTGTGCCGAGCTATACGGACATCCCGCTGCTGCATGACGTGTCGGTCCAGCACCGGCTTGAAGGCATCGTCGTCAAAGACCTTAACAGCGTCTATGCCCTGGGCGGCAAGGACAAGCGGTGGCAGAAGCGGAAGAACATCCAGGACGTGAACGCCGTGGTCGGCGGGGTGACGTTCCGGGACGGCATCGTGAATGCGCTGCTGCTCGGCCTGTACGCCGACGACGGGAGCCTGGTCTATATCGGCCATGCCGGAACGGGCAAGCTGAAGGTGGCCGACTGGCGCAGCATCACCGAGCGGGTCGCGGACATGGCGGTGAAGGACCGTCCCTTCGTCAACCAGCCGGAGCGGCAGAAAGGGGCGGTCTGGATCCGTCCCGGGTGGGTGGTCAAGGTGAATTTCCTGGAATGGACGCCCGGCGGCACCCTGCGCCAGCCCAGTATTCAGGCGTTTGTCGATGTTCCCCCCGCGGACTGCCGGCTGGATCCGTAGCTTCCAAAGGATCATGGCGAGTTCTTATGCCCGTGACGTTCCATCATGCAGCTCAGAAATGGCATCCCGCCTAAAATGATTGGAGGTATCCGTATGCCGCGAACCGTGAAAGGCACGATTTCGATCGAGGGACAAGACATTCCCATAACCAATCCCGACAAGCCGCTGTGGCCGGAAATGGGCATTACCAAGGCCATTTATTTGCAAAAGCTCGCGGCGCTCGCTCCTTATTTGCTGAAATACTGCCGGAACCGGCTGCTCACGACGATCCGCTATCCGCATGGGGTGCCTGGCGAATTTTTTTATCAAAAAAATGCGCCAGAGCCTCTCCCTCCCTTTGTGCAGACGGCCGAGAAGGACGGGATCAATTACATCCTGCTGAACGGCCTGCCCGAGCTGCTGTGGCTGGGCAACCTGGCCGCGCTGGAGTTTCACCCGTCCCTCCATTACGCAGGGAGCACGCTGCCCTGTGAATGGATGATTGACCTCGACCCATCGCGGGAGGTCGAACCGCGGATCATGGAGGCCGCGTCCATCGTCGGCAAGGTGCTGCGCTCGCTCGGACTGCAGTCGGTGCCGAAGACGTCCGGGGCGACGGGTATTCAGATCATCGTGCCGATCAATGAAGGGATCACGTTCGACGAGCTGCGCACCGTCGGGCATTTCGTTGGCATGTTCGTGACGGAGAAGCACCCGGAACTGTTCACCCTGGAGCGGCTCAAGAAAAACCGCGGCGATAAAATCTACTTCGATTACCTTCAGCACTATCAGGGAAAAACACTCGCCGCTCCTTACACCCCCCGGGCACGTCCAGGCGCAACGGTGTCAACCCCGCTGCACTGGGAGGAAGTGGACAGCAACGTTGCCCCGACCGATTTTCACCTGCTTAACATCGAGGAGCGGCTTGCCCGCCACGGCGACCTGATCGCCGCGCTCGCCCCGCAGCCAATCGAGCAGGTGATCCGCCATTTAAGCGCAGCAAAGCCCGGAAGGTAACCTTCCGGGCTTTGCTGCATTTCACGGGTCAGTCCAGCTTCGCTGCCCCGCTAATGGATATCTTTTTTCTTGAAACGGCCGCCCTTAACGTCATGGATATTACCAACCGCAAGGAAGGCATCCGGATCCCAATCACCGACGATGGTCTTCAGCTTAGCTTCTTCCAGACGGGTGATGACCACAAAGATCACTTTCTTGCTGTCTCCGGAGTAGGCTCCTTCCCCTTCCAAATACGTGACGCCGCGTCCCAGGCGCTGGGTGAGGGCATCGCCGATGTCCTTGTATTTCTCACTGATGATCCATACCGATTTGGACTGGTCGATCCCTTCGTTGGTGATATCAATCACTTTAAAGGCGATAAAGTAGGCGATCAGCGAATACATCGCGTTATTCCAACCGAATACGAAGCCCGCGCTCGTCAGGATAAAGAAGTTGATGAACATGATGATCTCCCCGACAGAGAACGGCGTCTTTTTGTTGATGAGAATCGCGACGATTTCGCTGCCGTCCGTGGAACCCCCTGCCCGGATGACCAGGCCGACGCCCGCACCCAGGATAACGCCTCCGAAGATGGCCGCCAGCAGCGGATCGAACGTAATGGGTTTAACAGGCTCCAGCAGCGCGGTGCCAATCGACATCACCAGGACGGCTGCCAGCGTGGAGAAGGCAAACGTCTTGCCGATTTGCTTGTAACCCAGAAACAAGAAAGGAATATTGAGAACCGTAAGAAAAATACCGAGCGGCAGATGAAAAAGGTGGGACAGCATAATGGAAATGCCGGTAATCCCGCCGTCAATGATGTTATTGTTTACGAGGAATACTTCCAGTGCAACAGAGACCAATCCGGCTCCGATCAGCATGACCAGGATGCGCATGAACACTCTGGCTTTCGAGGTCGGCGCCTTGAGCGGCTGCAAATCCTGCGGCAGGTTTGGCCTATCCGTGGATTGCGGGTTTGAAGGTACAGCCATCGAATCCCCCCGATTCTATAGATTGTTGTAGCATAAAGGGACATGAAACGCCCGGGTAGCATCGTGTACAGCCTAAGAAATCTGGACTTCCGTGATTATTCCCTTACTTTATTATATCATAGTTTTTAGCTGTATATTATCAGGATGGGAGTTTTTCTGTCATGAAATCCTTATTATTATTTATTGCGGCCGGGCTGGCCGAGATCGGCGGCGGTTACCTGGTATGGCTGTGGATCAAGGACGCGAAGCCCTGGTGGTTCGGCGCGGCGGGCAGCCTGCTCCTGATCCTGTACGGGATCATTCCCACCCTGCAGAATTATCCTTCCTTCGGCCGGGTTTATGCCGCATACGGGGGCATCTTTATCGTCCTGGCCCTGCTGTGGGGCTGGTGGATCGACAAAAACACGCCCGACGTCTACGACTGGATCGGAGCGGCTCTGTGCATGGCCGGCGTATCCGTTATTCTATGGGCTCCACGGCACTAGGCTTGGCAGCAGCAGATTCAGGAGCGCGCGGTCATAACAGCGGGGACAGCATCCGGCACAGCACTTCCGCCAGCTTATGCCGAAACGGCCGGGCCTGAAACTCCTCGGTAACGATTTGATGGCTCTGGCTCATATCTTCCTTGAAATCTTTCACCAGCCGGTCGATCGAGGACTGCTCGAACAGCGCTGCCGTCAGCTCGAAATTGCAGAAAAAGCTCCGCATGTCCATATTAGCGGTACCTACCGAGGCCATCAGGTCGTCGACGATCATGACCTTGGCATGAATGAAGCCTTTCTGATATTCATAGAACTTCACTCCGGCCAGCAGCAGGTCTTCAATATAGGAGAGCGAAGCGAGATGCACCAGCCTGGAATCGGCTTTCAACGGAATGATGATCCGCACGTCCACTCCGCTGACCGCAGCGGTTTTGAGTCCTTCATAGATGCCCTGATCGGGAATAAAGTAGGGCGAGGTGATCCAGATCCTTTTTTTCGCGACCGTAATCGCGCCAAAGCACATCTCCTGAATGGCGTTCCAATCCTGATCGGGTCCGCTGCTGACGATTTGAACCTGTTCATCGGCTTCGCATTGATGCTTGGGAAACAGCGCAGGGTCCGACAACCGCTCGCCTGAAGCGAGCTTCCAGTCGCTCAAAAACACATTTTGCAAAAAATAAACGGCATCTCCCTCGATCTCCAGGTGCGTGTCGCGCCAATACCCCATTTTCTGATATTTCCCCAAATAGTCATCGCCGACATTCAGCCCGCCGACAAAGCCTTTGGTCCCATCGACGACAATAATTTTGCGGTGGTTGCGGTAGTTGATCCTGCGGTCGATCATTGCCAGCAGCGGCGGCAGGAAGAAGTGAAACTCCACGCCCGCTTCCTTCAGCTCCTGGATGAACCCGCGCCTGCGGCCAAGCCTGTAGCTTCCGAAGCCGTCGCAGAGCAGCCTCACCTTGACCCCGGCTTTCGCCTTCCGGACCATGATGTCCTTGAACCGGTTCCCGATATCGTCGTCCCGGAAAATATAAAATTGAATATGTAAGTGATCTTCTGCTTTATCCATGGCGGCGAGCATCGCGCCAAAGGTATCCTCCCCGTCGGTCAGCACCCTGCTCTTGTTGCAGCCGGTAATCGGGCTCTCGGACAGATGGGACAGCAAATTAAACAAGCGCTCCTGATGCTGAAAATCCTTGCTGTGCATATCCCCGGCACGCTTTACCAAGGACGCCTGACTCCATATCAAGGGACGGATCTCTTGAAACAGGCGCGAACCCTGCGTACGAACCTTCTTCCTCGCTTTATAGTCCTGGGCTACAAAATAATAGACCACAAAGCCGATCAACGGGCAGCAAAACAATATAAACAGCCAGGCGACCGTCTTGTAAGGATTGCGGAATTCCAGAAGCAGAATCGTTGCCGTTTGAAAAATAAAAACGAGTAGTGCGATAAGCAGCCACAGCATACGTCAGCCTCCTTGCGGGTCAAAAGCAATCTGTATGTTCAGGATTGACCACTTTCAACCTGCTTTATTCAGTATTTACCCGGATCGGCCTGATGCAGACGCAGCGGCGGCAAAGATCACATTTTTGACATGTTTTAAGAGATCAGAGAATACATAGAAGATAAGACAAGTACAATCAAGCCGAGGAAAGGAGCCGCCATGAAAAATGCCAAAGGCAATGGGCGGGTGACGCTCCTGGTCATGCGGGACGCCCAGCATTCCGTCAAACAGCTGCATCTCTCCAAGCCCTTGATGATGGCCGTCCCCGCCGTGGCCGTTCTGTCGCTGTCGGGACTCGTTCTTGCGCTGCAGGCCCACTCGTCCCAAGTGATCTCCCAGCTGGAGCAGAAGGTCACCGCCGAAAGCCTGAAGAACGTCCAGATGCAGCGTACGGTGAACAGCCGGGAGCAGTCCATCGAGCGCCTGCAGAACGAAATCGTCAACCTGTCGAGCCAAGCCAAAGATATGAAGCAGAGGATGGACCGCGTGGATGAACTGGAGAACCAGCTGAAGCAGTTCATTGACAAGCACGGGACCACCAGTATGGCCGAGCCTGCTTCCGGGGCCAAAGCGTCTTCCCTGTCCTGGGATGCCTCGCAGCATGTCGGTGGCGAATATATCGCTGTGCATGAGAACGATATGCTGGACCTGGCCCAGGAGACGAAAGATGACTTTCAAGAGATGCAGACACTGCTGCGGTCCATGGAGAACCAAATCCCTTCGACCTTGAAAAAAGCGGAGGAAACGCAGGATCGGATCTCCGGGCAGCCCGACCTGTGGCCGACCGAGTCCCGGGTGACGACCTCAAGCTTCGGCTACCGGACGGACCCTTTTACCGGAAGGGCGTCCTTCCATGCGGGGATCGATATTGCCGGGGATAACGGAAGCCCCGTATATGCGGCGGGAGCGGGTACGATCGTGACGGCTGAGAACAGCGGCGGTGCGCGGGGACGGTATATCGTCATTGAGCATCCGAACGGCCTGCAAACCTGGTATATGCACCTCAGCAAAATCCAAGCCAATGTCGGCCAAACCGTCTACAAAGGCGAACAGATTGCCGAGCTCGGCTCGACCGGGCGAAGCACCGGCCCCCATCTTCATTTTCAGGTCGTGAAGAAGGATAAGCCCGTTAACCCGCTACCCTATATTCAGTAGTAGGGTTTGATCGTAAGAAAAACGTCTATCGACGTACCTTCAAAGAAGACAGACCGCGTTTAGCTGAAGTTTTTCTTGCGATTATAGAATGGTTCAGCTTCGCTGAATTTTATAAATTCTATAATCTTAAAAAGGAGGGATATCAAACATGAGCAGATCCAAAGCGAGCCGGCACCAGAGCGCAACGGACACTTTGATCGGCAAAGGGACAGAAATCGAAGGGACGCTGGCCTGTGAGGCCAACCTGCGCATCGAAGGCAAATTTAACGGCGTCATTGAGAGCAAAGGCAGCGTCATTGTCGGGGAGCATGCAGTGGCAAGATCGCACATTCATGCCAAAGAGGTCATCATTGCCGGAAAAGTGTACGGCGATGTGACGACGCTCGGCCGGCTGACCATCACGGCGACCGGGCAGATGTTCGGTGACGTGCTGGGGGCAACGTCGCTGGTCATTACCGAGGGCGGCATCCTCCACGGATCCAGCAAAATGGAGCTGAAGGACGCCCCGGAGGAAATGGCGCAGGAGACCGCCTCCACCCCGCGGTATTTGGAATCGGAAGCCGGCTGATGTGGCCTGAAGCTTCTGCTTTCTTAAATCAACAAAAAACGCAGTCGCAAGTGAACGGATCACGTCCACATGCACTGCGTTTTTTGGCTTTTAATATCGTGACAGGTCATGCCGCGACGTCCCGTTTACCGAACACGGTCCAGGCGATGACCAGAAACAAGACGTAGTAGATGGCCAGGATCAAAATCGAGAAGCCGAGCGTCACGCCTCCAGGTCCCACCGAAGAGGCCAGATACTGCGAAAGGTCCATGTGCATAAACGGCAAAAATTTTGCCCAGCTGTAGCGCTCAGGGTTGAACAGCATATTAAAGATGCCCTTCGCGAACATGATGAACAGCGACAGCCCGATGGCGAGCCCGCTTGCCCGGAATACGGCCGAGAGCATGAAGGCCAGCGCCACGGTCATGAACAAGTCTACATAATCGCATAGCATAATTAGAAAGTAATGACGCGGCCCGATGAGCTCGCCCATAAGGGACCCGCCCGCTCCTCCCGAGAAGAAGATTGCAGAGACCCCGTATGACACAACGATCAGCAGCACCGTGCACAGCAGGCTGAACAGCACAACGGCAATATATTTGGAGAGCAGAATCTTCGATCGGCTCCATGGGCGGATCAGCAGCAGCTTGATGGTACCCCAGGAGAATTCGCCTGCAACGGAATCCGAGGCGACCACAACCGAAAATATGGTGCACAGAAAAAACGTAAACGCCCCGGTCTGAAGCACGCTTTCCCACAAGCTGATATTGCCCCCGCTATCTGCCAAGTGAAACAGGAGCGGCATCAGAATGTTGACGATGGCCAGGATCGACAGCATGATCCACGTCCGGGCTCTCCGGTATATCTTCATGTTCTCGTTCTGCACGAGATGGATAAAGCTACCCAATCTGATCACTTCCCGTCATTTCCAAGAATTGGTCCTCCAGCGATCGGGTTATCTTCTGAATCCCGTACACCTTGAATCCGCTCTGGACGAGCTGGGCATTCGTGTCGGCAATGCCATTTCGGTCGAGCCGGACGATCAGCAGTCCATCGCGTACCGTACCGCCCCCAAGCAGCTCCTGCGCCTGCTCCGGCCGGTCCAGCGCAAATGCCGTTTCCACAGTCGTCTCCTGCGCTCCCTCAACACCGGCCAGTGTGCGTACGTCAATCAACCGTCCGTTCTGGATGATCGCCACGGCGTCGCACATCAGCTCCATCTCGGACAGCAAATGGCTGGAGACGAATACCGTCGTCCCTTCTTCCCTGCACAGCCGGCGCAGGTAGTCCCTCAGCTCGCGGATTCCCTGCGGGTCCAGCCCGTTGGTGGGCTCGTCCAGGATCAGCAGCTTCGGACGGTGCAAAATCGCCTGAGCTACGCCCAGGCGCTGCCGCATGCCCAGTGAATACGTCCGCACCGGGTCCTGAATCCGGTTGCTCAGCCCTACGAGCTGAACCACTTCCTGAATTCGCTCCTCGGTAATCCCTGACATCATCCGGGCAAAGTGCCGGAGGTTTTCATACCCCGTCAAAAACTTATACATCTCCGGGTTTTCCACGATCGCCCCCACGTGGACGATGGCCTGCTCAAAATGATCCTTGATGCTGTAACCGCAAATTTTAATATCTCCCTTGGTGATCCTGGTCAGCCCGACCATCATGCGGATAGTCGTCGTTTTTCCGGCCCCGTTCGGACCGAGAAAACCAAAGACCTGCCCGGGAGGGATGTCCAGCGTAACATCCTCAACCAATGTTTTGGATGAGACTTTCTTCGTGACACCTTCCAGCCGAACCACCGGTTCCTGCTGCATTTCTATCACCCCTTCTGCCCAAGTCTGGCCCCATTGTAGCATATTCGCCTTGCAGATGCCCATCATATGGGAAATCTGCCTCTGATTGTGTCTGCGAATAACATAGGGTACAGCAGCCCAGGGGAATCACTGTGCGGTAAAATCCCGTCCGGAACACAAGTGCCGTGTCCGACATAGGGATGACCTGCTCACATCGCAAGCAGAATACGGATAGCTGACTGTTCAAGAGAATCGACTTCCCTTCCATGAAGTGTGTCTTTGCGCTTAAAATTATGACCAACGACTTATTATAGATACATTTTGTAACATGCACACCAAGAAATCTACATGAATCTGCATCCTTTGTCAAGGAAACTGACGGTTTTCGTCGAAAAATAACCCCACAACGTGGGGCTTATGAATCAATTCGGGTTCTGAGATGCTGCAAAGGACGCCGGAAATGAAAAGACAAGCGTGACATCAAGCCACGCCTGCCTCTTATTGTAAATGCTCTTTTATGACATTATGGATTCGCTGCCGCTCCTCTTCGCTGACCATGTAATACCAAATTCCGTTGATCTTCTTGCCCTGACCCTTGATCTCCACTTGCTCGATTGTCTTCAGGTCGGTGCGATAATCGGTCACGAAGGTCTTCATATTGTCGAAGGAGATGTCCGTTCTGACACTGTCGCCTACCTGGTTCAGTAGGGATTCGATTTTTACGACATTTGATATTTTGAGCGCATTGTTAATCACCTGCTCCAAAATTTCCCGCTGCCGTGCATTACGCCCCAAATCTCCACGCGGATCGTCATACCGCATCCGGGAGAAGGCCAGCGCCTCGGAGCCGTCCAGCTTCAAGTCGCCCTGTTTGAAATCGTACCCTTCATATTGGAAGGCAAACGGATTATTCACTTCCACCCCGCCGAGCAAATCAATGATTTTGGCGAAGCCCTCCATATTGACCTTGATGTAATAGTTGACCGGATAACCGAGGAAGTGCTCTACCGTCGCGACCGACATGTTTACGCCGCCAAAGGCGTAAGCATGGTTGATCTTATCCGTCGTCCCGTGGCCGACGATTTCGGTTCTCGTGTCACGCGGGATGTTGAACATCAGGATACTCTGCTTGGCCGGATTTACCGTCAGCAGGATCATCGAGTCCGAGCGGCCCGGGTCGTCCTCACGCTGATCCACGCCCATGACCAGAACGGTAAACGGCTCCCTTTCATTCAGATGAACCGCCGGCGGGTTTTCGGCGCTCTTGGTCGTATCCGCCTGGCCGCCCGTCTTGCCATCCGAGCTGACGGTTACCGGAACAACCGACGGTTCTCGCTTTTCATATATTTCGTTAGCCGTCGCTTTGACCGAATTGTAAATATACAATCCGTATCCCGCGACGCCGACCACCAGCACCGATACGACGGCGATGGTCGAAACAACCCATTTTTTCATGATGCATCTGCCACCTTCCTAATGGACACATCTGCGCCCTGCGCACTTGGACACGCAGCGATTAGTACGCATTATCCGCGCCGAACAGCACCTTGACCGTTTTACATATGATGATCATATCCATCCATATCGACTGTTCGTTTATGTATTTGAGGTCCAGCTCGACCATTTCCTGAAATCCCACATGGTTCCTTCCACTGACCTGCCACAAACCTGTACACCCCGGGACAACGAGCAGCCTCTGCATATCGTAGGAAGTATAGTCGCTTACCTCCCGCGGCAAAGGCGGTCTTGGCCCGACCAGGCTCATATTCCCTCTCAGCACATTCACAAGCTGGGGCAGCTCATCAATACTCGTTTTGCGGATGAACCGGCCGACCCGGGTGACCCGCGGATCGTTTTTCATTTTGAACATCGCTCCGGTCACATCGCTTTGCTGGATCAAATTGCCGAGCATCAGCTCGGCTCCGCTGACCATCGACCGGAATTTGTACATCTTAAATGGTATGCCCCCACGGCCGACGCGGACCTGGGAGAAAAACACCGAGCCTTTTGGATCCTCCAGCTTGATAAGCAAGGCAACGGCTAGGAATGCCGGACATAAAAAAATCAGCCCTATAAGCGATAAGCTAATATCCAGGGTTCGCTTGGCCCAAAGGTACAACATCCTGTCTTTCCGGGGAGTGATCGGAAGGGGCTTGCCGACGTCCACCGTTTTGTTCAGCGGATTCATGCTGCTCATAAATGAACATCCTCGTCCCTTTGAAGCATTTGCATCAGGAAATCCAAGGTCAACGTACGTCCCATGACTGATCCATCCCCCGCTCTCAATATAAGTCCAACCGGACGATCACATGACAGGCTTATACTTCAGCCTTTTTAAAGCAAAGCACTATGCAGCCCTTTGATAAATAGTGTAAAATGTCTGTATCCCATTACGAAAAAACGTAAGATTTTTATGCTTTGATATCAAAATGGTGTCCTGGGCCGGGGAAAGAATCATGGTCACAGGGACTTTCATACGGTGTGGAGGCCGCTCGGCCGCCTCGTTGCGGGCGGTTGTGGTGTTTTGTCATGCGCTCCGGCTCCTGCTGCGGGGATTCAATACGAATGCCGTATTGGTGGGCCTTAAAGGAGATGCTGCTTTCTTTCCAAGCCACGGTGCCGTACACCTGACGGGCAGGGGCATTTGGAACGTGGATAATGAACCCCAGCCTGAGCTCGGGCACGACGGGGAGATCCAAGTCGCTGATGATTACCATTCGGCTTGGCTCGTATTCCCATAAGATGACAGGACGGGTCCGATGCAGAAAAACCGTCTGGTTCCCGACCTGATGGATATACATATACGTTTGAAGATGTATGCCATGTGCTGTTAACATATTCATCGGATTATTCCTGCCTCATGGTATGAAAATCGGGATAACGCCTTATACTGCTAAAGGATACGAAACGTCTCAACAATTGATACAAATGGTATCATTTCCAATTTTCACTTTACGATACATTTTGTAACTAGTCAATACTTATTTCCTATATGAATCTATTTTTGCGACATTTTGTTTCTAACTTTATGTATTTTTTCAGGTATTCGGAGGAGGTTAATTCATGAATCATGGTAATCGCATCGCAGAATTGCGGGACCAACGCGGCTGGACCCAGGAGGAATTGGCCCAATCCATAGGCATTACGCGAGCCGCACTATCCCACTATGAAAAGAACCGCCGTAAACCTGATTTTGAGATTCTGACCAAACTGGCTGACAAATTTGACGTTTCCATCGATTATCTGATCGGCCGTACGAACCAGCCGAAGATTGTCATGGATCCGGAGGTCCGGGATTTTGTCGATCAACTGGAGCTTTCGGACGAGGACTTGCTGGAAAAGTTCAATTTGACGATTGACGGCCGCCGCTTGTCTGAGGAAGAAGCCAAACGTTTTATCGCTTTTGTGCGGATGGAACGGTCCATGAAATAATGAAAAACCTCAGCTTTCCTTGAACTTAGGAGGGCTGAGGTTTTTATAGGTTCGGTTACCGTAATTCGACGGGGTCCCCTTTTGGAGCATATGGAAGACAACTGCTGCAGGGTGGCCTCCCTGTCTAAAATCGGAATGATAAAACGTATTCTGTCCCTCCTTGTCGTTTTATGTGAACCCCCCGGACACGATCTGCGAAATTTCCGCTAATCCGTCCCCTTCTCCATCTTTTGAACAAAGCGCTTCCAGTTGTCAGGATGAATCCCGCATTGCTCCAACACTTTCATGATGTCTAATTGGGTTTGCTCCGGAAGTTCTTGGTTGGACCGGGCCTCGGCACCGAACTTTCTCTCATCTCTCATCGAAGATACCCTCGCTCCACTCAACATATTATCCAAAATGATTTCCACGGCTACTCTTTTGTTGACAAATACAACGTCTGTTCCAAGTATGAATGTCAAGAATCAGCCAAGTGACTAGGTCTTTTTTATTATATCCCAAGCCTCTTCTGGATGTTGTCGTCTAATGGGACAATTGCTTTTTGAAGCAGGTTCTATTTTTGTCGAAAAAAATGGGCATACGATTTATGTCTCCAATTGAAAACATTTCGTATGCCCTTTCCAGCAAATATTGCGCAAATATGAAAATTTCAACCTTGTTGATAGGAATTCTTTCTTTATAACATCCGGTTTGGAAGAATTAGTTGTTTCCCGCTCTCGCGAGCTCGCGCATGTTGGCTTCGAAGGCGGCCAACAGGGCTGCTTCGCCGCTCAGTCCATTCTCCTGAACCTTGCGGATTTGCTGTGTCATCCGCTTGTAATCCTTCGGAATGACGCGGACAAACTGGCCCAGGCTGTTCTCCCAGTCTTCCAGCACACGCTCGCCGACAGCACTTTCCGTGTAGTTGACATGCTTCTCGATCATGCTCTTCAGTTCCTGGACTTCCTCTGCATCTTCAACGCGTTCCAGAAGAATCATCTCCAGGTTGCAGCGGTCGATAAACGTACCCTGCGGATCATAGACGTAGGCGATGCCGCCCGACATGCCGGCGCCAAAGTTACGTCCCGTTTCCCCTAGGATGACGACGCGGCCGCCTGTCATATATTCGCATCCGTGATCGCCAACGCCTTCAACGACGACATTCACGCCGGAGTTGCGGACCGCAAAGCGTTCGCCGGCGATGCCGCGGATGTACGCCTCGCCGCTTGTCGCGCCATAGAAAGCCGTGTTGCCGATAATGATATTCTCTTCGGCCTTGAACGTTGATTTCGGCGACGGCTTCACGATCAGCTTCCCGCCGGACAACCCTTTGCCGGTGTAGTCATTCGCGTCGCCAACCACGGTCAGCGTGATGCCCTTCGGAGCGAAGGCGCCCAAGCTCTGGCCGGCCGTTCCCGTAAAGGTCAGCGAAATCGTGTCTTCCGGCAGGCCGGCTGCCCCGTACTTCCGCGTGACTTCGCTGCCGAGAATCGTGCCTACGGCGCGGTCTACGTTCGTAATCGAAAGCTCGCCAGTAACTGGTGTTCCGTCTTCCAGCGCAGGTGCCGCCAGCTTCAACAGTTCACGCATATCCAGCGTCTCTTCGAGACCGTGGTTCTGGGTCTTCGTGCGGTAGCGCGTGCTACCTTCCGGAAGCTCCGGTGTGTGCAGCAGAACGGACAGATCGATGCCTTGCTTCTTCCAATGTCCGTTCGCCTCTTCGGCATCCAGGCAGTCCGTGCGTCCGATCATCTCTTGGATCGTACGGAAGCCGAGCTCCGCCATAATTTCACGCATATCTTCTGCCACGAATCTCATGAAGTTAACGACATGCGCCGGATCGCCCATGAAGTTCTTGCGCAGTTCCGGATTCTGGGTAGCTACCCCCACCGGACAGGTATCCATCTGGCAGACGCGCATCATGATACAGCCAAGTGCCACGAGAGGAGCCGTAGAGAAGCCATACTCTTCGGCACCCAGCAGGGCTGCGACGGCCAGATCGCGTCCGTTCAGCATTTTGCCGTCCGTTTCCAGGACGACGCGGTCGCGCAGGTTATTCAGGATGAGCGTCTGGTGCGTTTCCGCAACGCCCAGTTCCCAAGGAAGACCCGCATGGCGGATGGAGCCCTGCGGCGATGCGCCGGTACCACCGTCATATCCGCTGACGAGGATAATGTCGGCACGGCCTTTGGCCACCCCGGCCGCGATCGTTCCGACGCCAACCTCGGACACGAGCTTCACGTTGATGTTCGCGCGCGGATTGGAGTTCTTCAGATCATAAATCAGCTCCGCCAAATCCTCGATCGAGTAAATGTCATGATGCGGCGGCGGAGAAATCAAGCCCACGCCCGGCGTAGAACCGCGCACTTCGGCAACCCAAGGATATACTTTACGGCCCGGAAGCTGTCCGCCTTCACCCGGCTTCGCTCCCTGCGCCATCTTGATTTGAATTTCGTCCGCGTTCACCAGGTAGTTCGACGTCACGCCGAACCGGCCGGACGCCACCTGCTTGATCGCGCTGCGGCGGGAATCGCCGTTCGCATCCGGAATATAGCGCGCCGGATCTTCGCCGCCCTCACCGGTGTTGCTCTTGCCGCCGATGCGGTTCATCGCAATCGCGAGGCTTTCGTGAGCTTCCTTACTGATGGAGCCGAAGGACATGGCACCGGTCTTGAAGCGTCTCATAATGGACTCGATCGGCTCGACTTCCTCGATCGGAACCGGAGCTCCTACCGGTTTCAGCTTCAGCAGCGAGCGGATCGTCAGATGCTTCTCGTTTTCACCCTGAACAAGCTTCGCGTACTTTTTGTACACCTGGTAATCCCCTGTGCGTACGGCCTGCTGAAGCAGGTGGATCGTCTGCGGGTTGAACAGATGCTCCTCCCCGTCCTTGCGCCATTGATAGTCACCGCCGGAATCGAGCACCTTGTCGCTTCCGTCCTTGTCGGTAAAGGCGCGGTTGTGGTGGGCCAGCGCTTCGGCAGCCACTTCTTCCAGGCCGATACCGCCGATGCGGGACGGCGTACGGGTAAAGTACTTCTCGACAAAATCCTCTTTCAGGCCGACGGCTTCAAAGATTTGCGCGCCGCGGTAGGATTGGATTGTCGAGATGCCCATTTTGGACAAAATTTTCACCACGCTCTTCGTCGCGGCTTTGATATAGTTTTTAACGGCTTTCTCGTGCGTCACGCCGCGCAGCAGCCCCTGCTGGATCATGTCGTCCAGCGTTTCGAACGCCAGGTAAGGGTTGACGGCACTCACGCCGTAACCGAGCAGCAGCGCGTAATGATGCACTTCACGAGGTTCGCCGGATTCGAGCAAAATGCTGACTTTCGTCCGCGTTCCTTGGCGGATCAAATGATGATGCAGGCAGGATACGGCAAGAAGCGCCGGAATCGCCGCATTTTCTTTGTCCACGCCGCGGTCGGACAGGATCAGGATGTTGTGGCCTTTCTTGATCACGCGGTCGGCCGCTTCACACAATCCGTCAAGCGCCTTACGCAGGCCTTCCGCCCCCTCCTCTGCCGGGAAGAAGATCGGAATCGTCATCGACTTGAAGCCGGGACGATGCACGTGGCGGATCTTCGCGAAGTCCTCATTCGAGAGAACCGGTGTGTCCAGACGGATCTGGCGGCAGCTCTCAGGCTCCGGATGCAGCAGGTTGCGCTCCGGTCCGATCGTCGTTCCGGTCGCGGTGATAATCTCTTCGCGGATCGCGTCGATCGGCGGGTTGGTCACCTGCGCGAACATTTGTTTAAAGTAGTTGTACAGGCGCTGCGGCTTGTCGGACAGCACCGCCAGCGGCGCGTCGTAGCCCATCGAGGCTACCGCTTCCTGACCGGTCGAAGCCATCGGCTCCAGCACCTTGCGCAGATCTTCGAACGTATAGCCGAAGGAGAGCTGCAGTTGCTGCACGTTGTCATGCTTCGGATTCGGCAGCTCCGGCGCGTCCGGAAGCTCATCCAGATTGACCAGATGCTCGTCGAGCCACTCGCGGTACGGCTGCTCGGCAGCGATCTGGGCTTTCACTTCCTCGTCGGAAATGATCCGTCCTTCCTTCGTATCTACGAGCAGCATTCTGCCCGGACGGAGACGGTCCTTGTACAGGACATCCTCAGCTGGAATGTCGAGCACGCCGGCTTCCGAAGAAAGAATAATCAGGTCGTCCTTCGTCACGTAGTAACGCGACGGGCGGAGTCCATTCCGGTCAAGGATGGCGCCGATTTGGATACCGTCAGTGAACGCCATAGCGGCTGGTCCGTCCCACGGTTCCATCAGCGTGCTGTGGTATTCGTAGAACGCTTTTTTCGTTTCGTCCATGCTTTCATGGTTGTTCCAAGGCTCCGGCACCATCATCATGGCGACGTGTGGCAGGGAACGTCCACTCAGGTACAGGAACTCAAACGTGTTATCGAACATGGCGGTGTCCGAACCGTCCGGATTGATGACCGGCTTGACCTTCTCCAGGTCATCCCCAAAAATATCGCTCTTAAACAGCGACTGGCGCGCATGCATCCAGTTCACGTTGCCGCGAAGCGTGTTGATCTCCCCGTTGTGAATCATGAAGCGGTACGGGTGCGCCCGTTCCCAGCTCGGGAAGGTGTTCGTGCTGAAACGCGAGTGAACGAGGGCGATCGCCGTCTCCACCAGCTCGTTTCTCAGGTCCAGATAGAACTGCCCCACCTGATTGGTGGTCAGCATCCCTTTGTATACGATTTTCCGGCACGAAAGGCTGGAAATATAGAAGGAGTCCGCCTGCGGAGCGTCGCCATAACGGATGGCCAGCTCGGCGCGTCTGCGGATGATGTACAGCTTGCGCTCAAAGTCCATTTCGTCCTTCACATCGATGCTGCGTCCGATGAAAATCTGCCGTACGTACGGCTTGGCTTCCTTCGCGGATTTGCCCAGCATCTCGTCATAGGTCGGAACGTCGCGGAAGCCCAGGAACTGCTGACCTTCTTCCCGGATGATTTCGACGAGCCGGCTCTCATGAGCCTCCCGAACGGCTTCGTCGTGGGAAAGGAACAGCATGCCTACGCCGTATTGCCCCGGTTCAGGCAGCTCAAAGCCGATCCGGGCCGCTTCTTCCGCAAAGAAGCGGTGAGGAATTTGCAGCATGATCCCGGCGCCGTCACCGGAATTAGGCTCGCTGCCCTGTCCGCCGCGGTGCTCCATATTCTCGAGCATCGTCAGAGCCTGGCCTACGATCTCATGGGAGGCCCGGCCTTTGATATGAGCGACGAAGCCCATGCCGCAGGCGTCTTTTTCAAACTGCGGATCATAAAGTCCCTGCTTAGGGGGAAGTACCGTATGTCTCATGGAAAGCAACCTTTCTATCTTCAGAATAAATAAATGCAAGTAAATCCAGATACATCAAAATAAACCAGTACGAAGACGACATTGGCTACAAGAATAATACTTCATGCTCACTAGGGGAATGGGGTATGCGACAACGGCGGAAATCCTCGTTGCATGGGGGAATGGTTTTCTTTTTGTTATAAAACGTCGATAATTATTCAAAATGAATTGGTTATATTATTTTAACACCCACTAAACCTCTGCGCAATTTAAACTTTTTATGAATGTGATAAGAAATGTTTTGCAGTGAAGCATTAAAGCGGCATGTTGTAATTAACCTGAAAAGCGTATGATTATTCATTTCAACCAGGTTTTTTCCAATATACAGAAAAACAGCCTCCCCCAACTCAAGAGGGAAGCTGTTTGTCGGCGATGCCAATGGTGCCCTTGTGCTTCATGTCGCCGTTTTCGTGGAAATAATTGCTGTACAAAAACTGCAGCCGGCTGACCCAGCGCATTTCGCTGTTCATCGCGCGCAGCATCAGCTTCTGGATCTTCGGGTCCGTCGCCGTCAGCATCAGGTCCGAATAATTCCACGCATTTTCGAGTGCGTCATCGACGGTCGTTTTCAGTCCGGTTACATACGCCCTGGGCGTTTCAACCTTGCTAAAAACCGGGTAGCAGCCGGTATGCTCATAATAGAGACGGGTCAGCTCGGCAAGACGGCCCTGCCGCTCCTCTTCGACCACGCGGCTGAAATAAATCCGGTGGTCCGGGGGAGCCAGCTCCTGAAGCCTTCGTCCCTTTCGGATCGCTTCGTACTCGCCCTGTACGGCTTTCTGCAGCTCGCCGGCCGGCAAATACCCGTTAAGTTCACTAGTTCGGTAAAACAATCAACCCCCGCCTTTCCGATAGGCTAATGTTACGATACTGTATGCCCGGATACGGCGGGGGGTGCCATTTGTCAAAGCCACCGCTTCATTAGCGGTCAGATCTCAATGCTCTCTCCCGGCTTGAGCGCGTGTCCTTCAATGCCTTCCTGATGAAGACGGTCGCAGAAGAGCGTACTGTTCTGGTTAATGGCAGGGAAAGTGTTGTAATGCACCGGAATGACGCGGTTCGCCCGCAGCCATTTGGCCGCCAGCAGCGCATCGTCCGGTCCCATCGTCAGCACGTCGCCGATCGGCAGCGCAGCAGCATCGATCTGATTCATTTCACCGATAAGCCGCATGTCGCCGAACAGCGCCGTATCTCCCGCATGGAAGAACGTTTTGCCGCCCATGGTCAGCAGGATGCCCGCCGGTTCTCCGGCATAGATCAGCGCGTCGCCGTCCTGTACCGCAGAGCTGTGGAAAGCCAGCGTATATTTGACCTTGAATCCGTCAAACTGCTGCTGCCCACCGATGTTCATGGCAAAGGTTTTCGCGCCCTTCTTGCGGCAGAACTCCGCCAGCTCGAACACGGCGACAATCGGACAATCATTCGCTTTGGCAATCTCCAGCGCATCGCCAAAGTGGTCGGAGTGCCCATGGGTGAGCAGCACCGCATCCACACGGATATCCGCAGGCGCGATACCCGATGCCGGATTGCCCGAGAGAAACGGATCGATGATCACGCTCCGGCCGCCTTCCTCCACCACCACACAGGAATGACCATAATACGTAATTTTCATATGAACGCCACCTCCTCATTATCCTTTACCCATAAACATTTTAAACTTACGGGATTTATTTGTAAAAGGAGTGGTTGCCGATCGTCTTGGCCAAGGTCCGCGTATGGTGAACCGTCAGGTCGTCGGCCAGCTTCAGCGACAGAAAATAATACGTATCATCCGAGACTTCCTTGCGTCCGTTAAGCGCCTCATTGACGGCATGAATCGAATCCTCGTTCGGCTTCACACGGTCAAAACGGCCGTTCGCCACAGGACTGAACTGATATCTCTGGTAAATGACTTTTCTAATCGTATCGGGAAAATTGGCTGACCGCAGCCGGTTCAAGACAACGTTGGCCACAGCCACTTTGCCTTTGTACGGTTCGCCTTCGGCTTCTGCCATCACGATTCTACGGAGCAGAAGCACGTCCTCAGCGGTTACCTTATACTGTTTGGTCGCTTCCGACTTCTGGGAAGGACTGAGCAGTTTGGTCCGGCTGAAGAATAACGTGGTGGGGGGATTCAGTTTTGGATCCAGCTTCGACTTCGCTGAAACAGCTACAGCTTTCTTCGCCTTAGGCTTCGCTTGCACAGCTTGGGCCTTTTTGGCGGCAGCCGGTGTTTGTGCTGAAATCCCTTCAACAAAAAGGGGATGATGCTTAACGTTCCATTTTTTCAATAAATTTACATTCGAAAGCTGCACGGAGTTTTCCGCGGTTAACGGGTGTTTTGCCCCCTGTATGGATAAATGCTGCGGGCTTGCGCCTGCTTTATCGTTCTTGCTGTATGTTACGGCCCCCAGTTGATTCGTGCTGTCGTTATACTGCATTTTATGCATCTGCTCGTTTTGCAGCAGCATACAAATTGCAGAGAAACACACCAGAAGCACACCGATCAGCAGTGCCATCCAGCGGTTTTGACGTAATGTGTACATGTTTCTCCTCCTATATTTCCGGCACATTCCCTCATTAAGTAACCAAAAATACAGGTTTTGAATAACCTTTGGAAACATTTTCAGTCAATTGCTGTATCCGAGATCGTACAATAACTGACAAACAGGACAGTCTTTACAACACATGTTGCTTAGGAACGGCACAAATTTACTTCACAGGATACGGCAACAAAGGGAATTCGATATTCGATCATGTGCGGAAAAATATATTCGATTTCTATTGCTATTTATTTCCAATCTACGAATCTTTCATTTGAACGGCCTCTAGTATCTCATACATTGGCTTTTCGTGCAAATGCGTGGAAAAAAGTACAAATTCATCAACCTCCCAAATCAGAGGCTGATTTTTCCCTTCAGAACCGGATTTTTCCACTGTCAAAGACGGTAAATTGGAGCCTGTAAAAGTCGATTTTCCCGCGTATTTACGGGCAATCGTGACATGGGGACGGTAAGGCCTCGCCTCTTTTGCGAACCCCAGTTCCCCCATCTCGGAAGTGACCGCTTCATAGAGCTTGTCCAGGCCGCCGGATTGGTCAATTACTCCAGCCCATAACACCCGGGGAGACTCCGCTGACCCGAAGGTGCCGAATGCTCCAAATTCCAGTTGAAATGGGTTGATTTTCAAGGAAGCCCTTTTTAAGGCAGCCGTGATTTCCGGCACTCTTCCAGCATCTGCGTCTCCCAGAAACTGGACGGTAATATGGTAATCCTCCCGGTGCGTCCATTTTTGAAAAGCGAGCTCTTTCTCGTTCCGGTGCCTCCATTCTTCCAGTAATGATCGGATCGATTCCGGTATCCGGACCGCGACGAATAGCCTTAAAGGCTTATCTTGAACTTGTTTCTCTTTCATTTCCATGCAAGTACTTCCCCTTTCTTCCCCTTTGCGCCGCATAAAATCATCCTGTAAAAATTGGTACCGAAGGTATAATTCGCATGAATTCCTTCATTAATATAGTTTCGCCTTTCGGGCCCATTGTCATGCAGCAGAGTTACGCAAAAGCATACTCTTAGGAGGGCGTTTACTTGACCGCTGCTCCCTTTCATTCACTTGGCCTCGGGTGACCCTGTTGTATATCGTTTCAAATCTGTTATCCTGAATATATTCATAATATATAGATTGAACTAAAGTTGCACAAACGCCACATCAAGGGTACATACATGAAGGAGGCTGAAACGGTATGAAGCAAATTGTTTGTCTGCATTCCCTGACTCCGGAGCAGACCCGTTTGATTGAACAAGCCGCTCCCGGCTATAAGCTGACCGTCGTCAAAAGCACCGATGCGGATCCCGCACTCGTGAACGAAGCGGAAATATTGGTCGGCTGGTCCAGGCAAATTGCCGATCAGGTGCTGAATCAAGACAGCCGGCTGAAATGGCTGCAGGCCTGGTCGGCCGGCGTGGACACGCTTCCGCTGGACAAGCTCGAACAGAAAGGCGTGCTGCTGACGAATTCCAGCGGCGTCCATGCGATTCCGATCTCGGAGACGATCCTTGGCATGATGCTCTCCTTCTCGCGTCAGCTGCACGTCTCGGTCCGCAATCAGCTCAAGCACAGCTGGGAGACGAAATTGGCCGCGCCGGGACGGGACACCTTGTCCGAGCTGCACGGCCGAACGGCCGTCATCGTCGGCGTCGGCGAGATCGGCAGCGAGGCAGCTCGCCTGGCCAAGGCGTTCGGGATGCGCACCGTCGGCGTCCGCCGTTCCGGCAAAGCCGATCCTCACGTGGACGAGATGTTCACCATGGACGGGCTCCACAAGGCGCTGAGCCAAGGCGATTACATCATCAGCGTGCTGCCGCTTACCGATGAGACGCATCATCTGCTGAACGCCGATGCCTGGGCGGCGGCCAAGCCGGGCGCCTGCTTCATCAATGCGGGCCGCGGGCCGACGATGGATACGGCATCCCTGCTTGAAGCGCTCCGCAGCGGGCAGATCAGCTGCGCCGGGCTCGACGTGTTTGAGAAGGAGCCGCTGCCTGAGGACCACCCGCTGTGGGATATGGAGCAGGTCATCATTACACCGCATGTTTCCGGAAGCACCGATCGGTATACCGAACGGGTCATCGATATTTTTGTCGAAAACCTGAAGGCCTACGTGCAGGGAAAAGAGCTTCCGCGTAATCTCGTCAATTATAAGCGTGCTTATTAATACGGACATCTCTCAGCAGCTGTCCCCCGCAAGGTGGAGTTTTGCCTCCGAAATTTTCCGCATGCTATGCGAGCGTCCTGATATATTCGGAGCATGAAAAAAGGCTGTCCCGCGTTACCGGTCGATTCTGACCGGATCGTGAGACAGCCTTTTTTGGCTTGAAGTGCTCATGATGAGCACTGAGATGATTGACTTGACTTCAACTCATGATGGTAATCTTCTTCTATTATAATGAGAAACTTCTACTACTAATAGGATGAGAGAGAATCTTTCTTCTATTATTAGGATGAGAAACTTTCTTCTATTATATAGTAGAAAGTAATCGCATGCCGGATGGCTTATCCGCCTCCGTCACCCGCAAAGCCAGACGTTCCGGACAAAGCCGCCCTTCCATACCCGGGCGCTGTCCAGAATGGCAAAGCCCGCCTGCTGAATCGATTCCGCCGCTTCCTCTGTCGATACAATGACAGCCCGCTTCGCCATACGGCGCAGGCTCTGCAGCATAACGAGCCGCTGATCCGTGCTGAGCACCGAGCACAGGTTGTACGGCATGTCCAGGACAGCCGCATCGAAGCGATCCGTCACCTGCGTCATATCTCCGAGCGTCACCACCTCCGGGTAGCCGAAGTGCTTCAGGTTGGCCCGGGCCCCCCGGATGGCCAGCGGATTGATGTCCCAGCCCCGGATATCGATGCCCATCGACAGGGCTTCGATCAGCACGTTCCCCATGCCGCAACAGGGATCGGCGGCCCGGACACCCGCAGGCTCCGGCACAAGGATGTTCACGAGCGAACGGGCGGTCGTGACGCTGAGCCCGGTGGAATAATTGTGCGGCTTGTCCTTGTGCAGCCGCCAAGCGCGGTCGGGATGCCGGCACCATCCGAGCATCCACTGTCCCTCGGCGGACAGAAGGCCGAACTGCACGTCCGGATGCTTCATCTCCGCCTTCCCCCGGATGCTGCTGCCGACGCGCCGCTCTAGCATCCGCTGGTCCTCGTAGGAGCAGGGATCGCCGGATTTTACGTAGGTTACTTTGAATGTGGCGTCCCCAAGCTCTAACTCCGAAGCCTGCCGGGCAATTTCTTCGACCGAGTCGCCCTGCATCAGCACGTCCAGACGCATCGACACATACGGACTGCGGTCCGGGTCAAGCAACCGGGAGCTGCGCAGCATTGGGCCTCTCCCTTTCAAGGATTTCGCTTGCCCGAGCAGAGCATTCAGCTCCATTCGGCACAGCTCCGTTTCCGACTCGTGGCTGGCGTACATATAAATAAACTCCGATGGTTCGGATGTCAATTCCATAGTTCCTCCGTTCGTTCTTCCTATCTTCGGGCTCCATTGCGGTCTAACCGTTCAGCACCGCCCTTACTCTACATTCCCGAATTCCCATTCCCAATCAAGAATCGAGTCTGCAGAATGGTAGGCGAGCTAGCCTGGCTCCCTTTTATAAGCACACCGACGCCAGCAGCCGGTAGGATTCCAGCCGCTCGGCATAACTCATCACCGGCGTGGTGACCAGGAACTCGTCGCACCCGAAGGAATCCGCCAACTCCAGCAGCTTCGACTTCACCTGCTTCGGCGACCCGGTGATCAGCCGGGTCGCCTGCGGCTGCGGCTCGCTGGCCTCAGCTCCCGGCCGCTCGACTTCCGGCAGGGCCGACCGGCGGGACAGCGCCAGTGCCTCCTGCTCGGTCGCGGCGCAAATGACGCTGATGGCCGCGATGCTTCTCGGCCGCTCCAGCAGCGCCGACGGCTTGAAGCCCTCCCGGTAGGCCGCCAGCACCTCGGCGCCGTCGCGGTCACTCATGAACTGGCCGAACACGTAGCCCGTCCCGTTCGCCGCCGCGAAGCCGGCGCTTTTGTTGTTCGTCCCGAGCATCCACAGCTCCGGCTGGATCCGCGGGACGGGCTTGGCCGCGACCGGCACGTCCTCGTACGCATAGCGGTCCTCCAGCAGCTCGATCAGTGCGCCGACGCGGGCCGGCATCTCGGCCACATGCTGCAAATAATTGCCGCTCAGCGCCATCGAGGCATGCGCTGAGCCGCCGGGCGCCCGGCCGATGCCAAGATCGACGCGGCCGGGATAAAGCGCAGCCAGCATGCGAAAGTTCTCCGCGACCTTCAGCGGGCTGTAATGCGGCAGCAGGACCGCCCCCGACCCGATGCGGATCCGCTCGGTCCGGGCTCCGATATGCGCCAGCAGCACTTCCGGTGCGGCGCAGGACAGGTTCACCAGGTCGTGGTGCTCCGCCGCCCAATATCGGGTGTAACCCCACTGTTCTGCATGGCGGGCCAGACTGGCCGCTTCCTGCAGTGCTTCCTCAAAGGACGCCTCTCCTATTTTTGGTACAAGATCCAGCACGCTAAGTTTAAGAGCGCCCATCCGGTCTTTCCTTCCCTTCTATGGCTGCCTAATCCAGGTCGTAAATGGAACCTACCTTCAATCCGTACAGCTCATTGTAAATTTTTTCAGCAAACGCATCCGTCATGCCCGCAATATAGTCGATCACCATGTGCTCCCACGTCCAGATCGGATTCGGCCCGGCCTGATCCTTCTCGAACCGCTGCAGCCAGTCGGAGGGGATAATCGATTTGGAGGCGACCGGATCGAGAAAAGCGTCCCACAGCCGCTGGATCATCCACTCGCTGCGCTTCTGCAGCCGCTGCACCCGCAGGTCGCGGATCATCGTGACCCACGCGAAGCTTTTCAGCACGCTGACGGTGCGGAGCATATCCTGATCCTCCTGGCCTTCCTTGACGAAGGTCACCTTCTTCCAGCCCCCGTCGTCAATGACGCCGAGGCTGCTGACGAACAGGCTTACCCAGTAAGCCTTGACCTCGCGGCGGGTACGGGAGTAGTCGAACTCGCAGTACGGAAGCTTCTCATTCCACACTTTTAAAAAGGAGGTCAGCACTTCCTCCACCTTGTAGCGGATATGCTCTTCCGGGCAGTTATCCCAGAACGCATCCTCCAGCGTCATGATTTTCTCGACAATCAGGCGCAAAATATGCGGATCTTTCAGAAAATGCTCGTGCACTTCGATTTTCCCGGCCTTGATGCCGTCTTCGAGATCATGGGCCGAATAGGCGATATCGTCGCATAAGTCCATCAGCTGGGCTTCGAGCGTCTTTTTGCCTGCAGGAATACCCCAGTCCTGGCGGATCTGCGAAATATAGCCCCATTCGTGCTGGTACAGCCCCTTTTTGAGCAGGGTGCCGGGGTATGGATATTTATTGATGCCGAGCAGGATCGCGTCGGACAGGTTCAGGCCGTCCACATTTTCCCGCTTCTCCAAAAACATAATCAGCCTGAAGTTGTGCGCGTTGCCTTCGAAATGCTCGTATTTTTTCCGCAGCCTAGCGCGGACGTCATTCACTTCATCCGGGGACAGATGCAGCCCCTTCACGGCTTCTTTCGTCCGGTCCCGGATCAGCTGATCCAGAATGCCGTCCAGCACCTCTTCCCCTTTATGTCCAAAAGGAGGATGGCCGAAGTCATGCGCGATCGCCGCGCACTCCACCACCTCCGGATCGATTACGAGCCCGGGATTGTCCGCCTGCTCGTCGCTGACCTCGGGATGCGCCCGCAGCAGGCTGCGCGCTGCTTCCCGGGCGATTTGCGCCACCTCAAGCGAGTGGGTCAGCCGCGTCCGGTAATAGTCCCCCGTACCCGCGCCGAACACTTGGGATTTGCCCTGCAGCCTCCGGAACGTCGGCGAATGGATCAGCCGCGAATAATCCCGCTCATATGGCGCGCGGGACGCGTCGGATTTCACTTGTTCGGGGTACTGCCGATGCTCTCTTTTTTCTTTAATGTTCATGTACAGCACTCCTCTCACGACAGTATGGTTTTTTTATTATAAGCGATTTTGCCGGAGGTGTACTAACATGGGACGCGGGCGAGTGCCTATTTTCCATAAAAATGCAAAGTTTATCGCAAATATCCGAACAGTTGGTGTTAACATCACTGACAGTGGATTGACAGGAAAGCATCGTTTGCTCATTGATTCACCATTGTCGAGACTGGGAGCCTGCGGGTTTTGGTGGGTATCATCCCAAGCCAAAAAGGAACCTTTCATCCTGGGGATGAGAGGTTCCTGATGGAATGCTGCATTCGACCGCCTTATATTCGCTCAATCGGATTCCGCCGGCTCCACGGCCTCCAGCAGTGCGCGGTCGAGATCGGCCGCGTACGCTTCCTTCGCCGCCGGGCTCCAGTTCAGCACGCTGCCCATATATTCGATGACCGGCGCCTTCCAGGTGCGCACGAGCTGAATATCGAACAGCGTCGCGCCGAGCCGGCGGGTAAAAAAGTCCACCGGCGTCGCAGCCATCTCCGCTTCCAGCGCATAGGCCAGCTGGCCGAACAGCATCAGCGGCAGCCCGTGCGCTTCCGCCTCCGCCCGGTGGCTCTGGATCAGCCGGAAGACGCCGGATGCATTCGTGCCGTATTTGCCGGCGATCGCGAGGGCTTCATCGGGGGCCAGCCCCGCCTCGATTCCGGCTTGGGCGGTCTTCCTCACGAAAGGCTCATACTGCGCCGAGCCACCGAAGTCCCCGCCCGAAATCGGCAGATGCTTCGTCTGGCATGCTTTAAACGGGCGCCCTGTTTGTTCAGTCAGCTCCCGGGACAGCACGTCCACAATCGTCTCGGCCATCTTCCGGTAGCCCGTCAGCTTGCCCCCGGCGATCGTCAGCAGTCCCGAACCGGACTCCCAGATCTCGTCCTTGCGGGATATTTCCGACGGATCCTTGCCCTGTTCAAGAATGAGCGGCCGGACCCCGGCCCAGCTGGACTCCACGTCCTCCGCCGTAATTTGCAGCTCGGGAAACATATAATTGATCGCGTTAATAATATAGTCGCGGTCTTGGTACGTCATCCGGGGATGCGCCGTATCCCGGTCGAAGAAAGTATCCGTCGTCCCCACATACGCCTTGCCGTCGCGGGGAATGGCGAACACCATTCTTTTATCCGGCGTGTCGAAGTACACTGCCTGCTCCAGCGGAAACCGGGATTGGTCGATGACCAGGTGGACGCCTTTGGTGAGGCGCAGCGTTTTGCCCTCCTTCGATGCGTCCTTCTCGCGGATGCGGTCGACCCACGGCCCTGCGGCGTTAATGACCTTGGCGGCCTGGACTTCATAGGTGTCCCCGGTCAGCTGGTCGTGGACCACCGCGCCGCGCACGTTATTCCGGGCGTCATACAGCAGCTCCTCGACCTTGCTGTAATTGAGCGCCGCAGCCCCGTGCGCCACAGCCGCTTTCATCACTTCGATCGTCAGGCGGGCGTCGTCGGTGCGGTATTCCACGTAGTACCCGCCGCCCTTCAGCCCCTCCTTCTTGATGAGCGGCTCCTTCGCCAGCGTTTGCTGCGGGGAGAGCATCATGCGGCGCTCTGCTTTTTTTACGCCGGCCAAATAGTCGTACACCCGCAGTCCGAAAGACGTGCTGAATTTGCCGAACGTACCGCCCTTGTGGATCGGCAGCAGCATCCACTCCGGCGTGGTGACATGCGGACCATTCTCGTACACGACCGCCCGCTCCTTGCCGACCTCGGCGACCATTTTGACCTCAAACTGCTTCAGATAGCGGAGCCCGCCGTGCACCAGCTTCGTCGAGCGGCTGGATGTGCCTGCGGCAAAATCCTGCATTTCCACCAGCGCCGTCTTCATCCCGCGGGTCGTCGCATCCAGCGCAATGCCTGCCCCGGTAATACCGCCGCCGATGATCAGGACGTCAAACTTTTCCTGCTTCAGGCTCTCCTTGATTTGTTCGCGATTCGTATTGGACCATATCATCTGTGCTTATCTCCCTCCAGATCGAAAAAGAGACCCCCCAAGATATGTTTCTGTGTTTATTTAAAAGCCATTGCTGCGTGTACGGCCTTCTTCCAGCCTTCGTACAGCCCGGTTCGCTCCTTCTCTTCCATCACCGGATGGAACTCGCGCTCGATCGCCCACTGGCCGGAGATGTCGTCCTGGCTCTTCCAGTAGCCAACGGCAAGCCCCGCCAAATACGCAGCGCCCAGCGCCGTCGTCTCATTAATGACCGGCCGTTCGACCGAGACGCCGAGCACGTCGCTCTGGAACTGCATCAGAAAATCGTTGTGCACGGCACCGCCGTCGACTCGCAGTGTGGTCAGCTCGATACCCGAGTCGGCCTCCATCGCGGACAGCACATCCTTCGTCTGGTAGGCCAGCGATTCCAGCGTCGCCCGGATAAAATGCTCCTTGGACGTGCCGCGTGTCAGGCCAAACACCGCTCCGCGCACATCACTGTCCCAGTATGGGGTACCGAGCCCAACGAATGCGGGAACGACGTACACGCCGTCCGTCGAAGCCACGCGCGAGGCATAAGTCTCGCTCTCCTTCGACTCATTCAGCATCCGCAGCCCGTCGCGCAGCCATTGGATGGCCGAGCCTGCCACGAAAATGCTGCCTTCCAGCGCATATTCCACTTTGCCGTTGATGCCCCATGCGAGCGTCGTCAGCAGACCGTGCTCCGAGCGGACAGCCGTTTCGCCGGTATTCATCAGCATAAAGCAGCCGGTGCCGTAGGTGTTCTTGGCCATGCCCTTGCTGTAGCACGCCTGCCCGAACAGGGCCGCCTGCTGGTCGCCCGCAACGCCGGCGATCGGCACCTCTGTGCCGAAGAAGTGGTACGGCACCGTCAGGCCGTATACCTCTGAGGATGGACGTACCTGCGGGAGCATGGAGGCCGGAACCCCCAAAATCTCCAGCAGCTCGTCGTCCCATTTTAAATCGTAAATGTTATACATCAGCGTGCGCGATGCGTTCGAATAGTCGGTCACATGCGCGCGGCCGCCGGTAAATTTCCAAATGAGCCACGTATCGATCGTACCAAACAGCAGCTTGCCCTGCTCCGCCTTCTCCCGGGCGCCTTCGACTTCGTCCAGAATCCATTTGACCTTCGTACCGGAAAAGTACGGATCGATCAGAAGCCCTGTTTTGGCGCGGATGGTGTCGTCGAGCCCTTGGGCCTTGAGTTCTTCGCAAATGCCGCTCGTCTGCCGCGACTGCCACACAATCGCATGGTACACAGGATCGCCCGTTTCCTTATCCCACACTACCGCGGTCTCCCGTTGGTTCGTGATGCCGATCGCCGCGATCTGCTCGGGCTTCACGCCCGATTCCGACAGCACGGACGCGATCACCGACAGGACCGACCCCCAAATCTCATTTGCGTTATGCTCCACCCAGCCCGGATGGGGAAAATGCTGCGTTATCTCCCGCTGGGCCGTATGTACGGCTTCTCCTTTTTCATTAAATAAGATAGCCCGGGAACTCGTCGTCCCCTGGTCCAGTGATAAAATGTATTTTTCCATAGAACCCTCCCTGCTCCGTCAGCGAACGATGCGCTCGTTGTGGTTGTGCACATTCGGGATGTTGCTGGATGTATATCCGGTAAGGAAGACAAACCATGTCGCTTGGTGACGTTTACATGGTTTTCCTTAGTGACATCATACTATATTTGGAGCGGGTTCGGGTTAACAAAATCGAAGATTGGCGAAGGAAATGGCGGAGTACAGACGTTGGGACTGATGAGGTGCTTGGGGAGAATTGAAGGGCGAGAAAGGGAACGGTAAAAGAGGAATTTAGGACAGGATGAGGGCGTGTTAGCGACCTAGTGGGGACATTGAGAAGACATTGTGAGGGCTTGGCGATGACGAAGCGGGGAACATTGTGGGGACGTGGCGAGGACTTGATGCTTACGAAGTGAAGACATTGTGGGATATGACGATGACGTAGTAAGGACATTGTGAGGACCCATTACTGAGGAGTGGAAGCTATATCAAACGGATAAAATTATTATATTGTAATGCGTATCGATACACTATATAATAAACAACAAATATCCAAGGAGGGGCTTTTGCATGAACTATTCGATTAACCTGTTTGGCTATCACGTGGACTGCAAGCTGAACGTCGAAGAAGACCGGCTGCAGCTGGACATCGCCGAGGAAGACCAGAAGTCGCTGAAGCAGTATTTGATCCGGGTGCTGCCAAAATACGGCCGCGAAGCATCCCAGACTTCGACGTTGGACGAGCTGGTGAAGCTCGCAATTGATGCGGAAAAAACGATGGAAGGCCACATGTCCGAACCGAAGCTCAAGCTGCCATACGAGTTCCAGCCGGAAATCAAAGAGAAGCTGATCGAAGCGGCTGCGCTGCAGGATATGTCCGCTACCCAGCTGCTAATCCGGATTATCGAGCGTAAGTACCAGGAAGTTATGGGGTAAAGGGGGTTTGGGTTATGCCATACGGCAACAAGGTTAAATTTCATTACGACGTGCCTGCCTACATTAAAAAGCAGCTTGCCGAAGCGGCCAAGAAGCTGAACATGACCGCCACGGAGCTGCTGTCCAAAACGATCGAGGAAGAATACGAGCGGGTCAAACGCGAGCAAGCTTCCGCTAACTCCGGGAAATAACGGGGATCTGGGCTGCGAACCTTTCCACGGAACGGGCCTGTTCCACGGAAAGACTCAGGTATTCATAGTCCTGACCGATCCGGTCGCATGACAGCAGATGGCACTCTGTATAGTCGTCCACCGGATCGTGTTCCAGGAGATACACGCGGATGCTCGGGTTCAGGTCCTCGATTTTACAAAAAAACATCGCTTCCGGGGCGGCGTCCATAATCGCCTTGATGCGTTCCCGCACGCAGCCCGGCAGAAGCGGCTCCAGCAGCGAAAACGTCTGTATGGTCGGTTGGTATTCATAAATCAGCATAGCGATGCCTCCCTTTTAGTATGAAAAAATTATGATTTCCCTCTTGCCTGACTTATCTCTATATGGTTGGTACTAGCGTTCTCGTTAGAGCACCTTCAGCCGCTGTAAAATCGTCAGCACCCTGTACAGATCGTAGCTTCCGTTCACCGGGGTGCTTATGATCTTCGCCTCAACCGCCGCGTTTACCGCGGATTCCGCCCAGGCCGGAACCTCCATCTGTTGCCGCGCCTCCAGCGAGGTAATTCGCTGCTCCACCTTTTGCAGAAGGATCTCAAGTTGGGTCAGGCGTTCCGCTTTTTTCTTCAAGTCATCCAGTTGTTGTGCGAGCTCAGTAATGTTAACACTCATTTCGGTGTGATCTCCTCTCCATGTATCATATTGAGGCAGCCCATACTGCTCCATAATCGCGATCAGCTTGGACGGGTACTTCGGATCGGTCGCGTAGCCGCCTTTCCAAACTGCTTCGGCCGCTTGCCGGTAATCTGCGCGCAGCACACCGTGGTACCGCGTCGGCTTGTCCTTGGTGCCGTTCAGCAAAAGCTTGGAATGGTCGGCAATGGACTCCGTCCAGGAGTGGTATTTGCGAAAAGATGCCGCCACCTTCACCGCCTTGCCGTTGACATACTCTGTGGTGGGCATTTCTACGCTTCCCGCTGTGCCCTTTCCTTTGATGCCGAACAGGTTGTTTGCCTGCCGGGCAAGACCGCTTGTCCCCCAGTTGGATTCCAGAATCGCCTGGGCGATGGTTAAGGAAGCTGGAACACCGGTGGCCTGCATGTCAGCGATGGCGCAGGGGGCGAGGGTGGCGATGAATTCATTTGGGTTCATGTGTGGCGGACTCCTCCTCTTCCGACTTACTTTCCAATATTTCAATGGCCCGCTGGAACACCTTGGGGATTGGAAGCCCCATACGGCCTACGTTCTCCAAAATGCTGAGCAACTCGTTAGCCAGATAGAAGAAGATCACTGCGTTCTGAAAATACTTCAAGTTTCCCAGCACGACATCAATAAAGTGGGCAACGGTAACCATCATAAACACGGCGATCTTACGGGCAATGCCGTAAAATCCCTTCCGGCTCATTAGCTGTCCGTTCACCCACGCTACGCCAAATCCGGTAAGCCAATCGACCACAACGAGAATGAGCAGCAGGTTGATCAGGACGTTCCAGCCTCCGAACAAATACCCGGCAATCGCGCCAAATGCCGTTGACAGTGCCTTTAACGTCAGGGCGATGCGCTCTTCCATGGGGATGACCTCCTTTGATTGAAAAAATGACCCGTGTAAGGCAAACGAATTCCTACTACCACTTCGTTCCATAACTTCTTGAAACTCGAAAAAACCGGCCTCTTTTGGCCGGCAGGTCTCACTCTTTGTATTCTTTAAACTGCATTTTTTAGTAATTTCTCTGTCCCTTGGTTTGCTTGCTAATCAGCATTCCCATAAAGTTCCTTCATGAGTTCAGCTAACTGTGTGTTTGGCTTTATAGGAGTATGATCAATATTGGTTGGCGTTACATTTAACTTTTCTTGTTTCTGCTCCAACAAAGTAACATGGAATAAAACGCCACTTGAGTCTTGTGGATTTATATCAGGGACGACTGTTAAATGACGAATATGTTCAATCCAATTCTTAACTTGTGTTGGATCACTGATGGTCTTCGGAATTCCGTCGCTCCCACTAACAATTTTTATGGCATCAACCTTGGTAATGTCACCCGGATAGAAAGCCTGCAGTTCTCTTGGTGATGAATCGATTACTTCCTTATTTGATGAACTATCTTTGTTACAGCCACTGCATAAGAGTAATAGAATAGTTATTAATGAAAGCAACAACAATGGCTTTTTTTTCATAAATAATCCCTCCTTTTTTTTACAAACGATTATTTTACTAATAAAGTTTCATCCGTACGCAAAAAACAAGCAAACGCTTGGATATATCCAAGCGTTCGCTGATCTAAACGTTTAATCCCTAACTTTCCACATATCCGTTATTGAACCGTATTGCCCCAACAGCAAATACACATCGGTTCCTGTCGTTTTCCAATTGTCATGCACAATTGCATATTGCGGATTAGACCAGTCATCAGTCTGAGTATAAGTCTCATAACCGACCAAGTTGACCAAGTGCCCGCCATCCGAGCCCTCCGGGATATATCCATAGTGTTCCAGCCTTAAAAACCCCGGACTTTTTGCATTTACCTCTGTCTTCATCTCCCCGAAAGTTGGCGATGTATCTCGTGTTGTACTGAAGTTAGTATATCCCTTTTCTTTAAAATAAGCGTTCAATCCTGGAGCAATATCGCTACTGTAAACACCATAAGTATTATTATGCTTCATAAGTACGCCTAGACGATCCGCAACATTCGTCCAAATCCCGCTGGAGGAAAGAGCTGTGTACCCTTGGCCTCGCCAGTACATGATTGTATTAGCACCGGATGTGGGAACGCAGTCATTATCCATACTCGGGTTATCGTTTTGCTGATAATCTGGCACACCGTTAATATAACCGTATTCATAATTTATAATTGTATTAGTCCCAACTTCACCATTCTCTGCTGGCGGCGCGATCGCTGGAGATGGCTCCAAAATAGATTTGGCTTTATCTTTTTTTGACTTTACTTCGGCCAATACCTTTTTGTTAAATGACTTTTTGGTTTTTAAATCTTTGAAATCTGTGTCATTGATCTTGTTGGCATAAAAAAGCGGACCAAAATAATAAAGGTTACCCTCATTCTCACCTTGCCCAGGATATACACTACCGGTAGCAAATTCTAGAAGTAGTCCCTTTTCATTATCAATGACGAAGTATCCCGCTACTTCATTTCCCCGTTGAAGCACAACAAGAGTTTTAGTAACTTGTTCATTTTCATCTTTCATTCCAATGGTTTTGCCAATTGTAACTCCCACAAAGTCATCGTGCCCCAACTGAACCCGCTCGGCGATTTTCTTCGTTGCTATCGCTGAAATATCAAGTTTCGCTGATGTTGATTCGGAAGCAAAAGCACCAGGGACGGTAAGCGTAAGCGCTAGAATTGCGGACATAGCTGCAACAGTTAATTTTTTCATTTGTAAACCTCCCAATTGTTTAGTGTGATTCATGCTAAGGTTCGAATATCATAGTTTTTTACTAAGATGACCGCAGTTCAATCAACTCGGCCCCCTCCTTTCTCTCTGATCAAAGCTTACCGGGCAATGAGCAGGTACACGTCCGCAAAAAAAACCGGCCCTTCCGGCCGGCTTAACATCCACTGATTGTGTTCGGTACGTCCCTTTGCTTCATTCCCGATGATATAATCTTACACCCCGGATTCGAAAACGCTGACGGCAGTTCGGACGGTTATCGGCGGAAAATAGTACGAATATATGTTCGTATTTTTACATCCTTTTTATTCCAAATAGGAATGGTTAGGATCAGTACTTCTACGGCCGATTCATCCCCCGAAACTCCCGTTTCCCATTAGATAAGAAAAAAGCCGAAGACCTTTCCGGTCCCCGGCTTGTCCCGCTTATGAGCGGGCTTTATTTGGAATTGCAGGCTTTGGCTTTTTGAAGCTCGGATAACGTCAGCAGCCCGCGGTCTGCAAACGCCAGCGCCATTTTATAGAAGGCTCGCGTTCGTATTTTCGTGTACGTGTCCTTACTGACCGGCGGGTCGAGCACGTAATTGTAGACTTTATAATCGAAGACGTCATCTTCCTTCATATACCGTTCGCGGATCAGTGTCTGTTCCCGTTCGCCCAGCCGTTCCACGATCGACTCGATCATCCGGCAGTATGCCTGGCGGGCCGCAGGCGCGTCCACATTGTAGACGGCGACCTGCGCCGTCTGGTCCGAGGTCACGTTGGTCGGTCCGTGAAACCGTTCGGTATAAGAGGCGGTAACGCTCGCTTCCCTGACTTCAAACGTAATCGTTTTATAGATCCGGTATTTCTCCAAAATCGCTTCAACGGCGGCCTGGGTCTTGCGGCGGTCCAGCTGCGGCAGCATTTGATCCATATTCAAACACGCTCCTTCATGGATGTTCACCTAAAAAAACTGTGGCTTGTTCGCATTTTTGTTCGTATAATGATGTTAACATACCACTTTTTGGGTATCCCGTAAAACCCGGAAATCCCGGCTTAACCACCATTTCACTCCGGATTCCTTTTTCTTTCATGCCATTTGGTAATTATAACATCATTTTCTTTACCTTTTGGCAACATTCGATTATAGTAACGGATAGAAATAGATCAACGTCATAGAGGGAGTGGCTAAACCGTGGAAAAAGAATTCGGAGCCGTGCTTAAGCGGCTGCGCGAGCAGAAGGGCATGACGATCAACCAGCTTGCCGAAGCCTCGGGCATCAGCAATTCGCAAATTTCCCGCATGGAGAACGGGATTCGGGGCGTGCCCAAACCGCCGACCATCCGGAAGCTCGCGGACGCGCTGGAAGTTCCTTACGGCGAACTGATGAGCGCAGCAGGGTTTTGGGATGCAGACGGGGCTCCCAAAGGATTACGGGAGGAAGCGCCGGCATGGGCGACCTATAAGGACAAGCGGGATTTCAAGAAAATGCTGGAGGAAGACGGAGAGCTGATGTTCGACGGAATTCCGCTGGACGCCGAGGACAAGCAGCGCATCAAGGATGTCCTCACCGGGCTGTTCTGGGAAGCGAAGCAGATGAATAAACGGAAGAAGAAGGAGCCAGGTTCTCCGGACAGCCCCTCTTCTTCGTGATGGGTGGGACGAACAATCCACAACTTGCAGGTGAATCCTATGGATGAAATGATTCGAAAGCTAATCCGAAAATATAAGACCAGCTGCCCTTTCGAACTTTCCCGGTCCCTTGGCATTCATATCCGTTACCTGGATCTCGGCAAATCCACCAAGGGACTCTATTACCGGAAACTGAGACGGCGGTTCATTGTGATTCACAGCGAGCTGTCCCCCGAGTGGCAGCGGTTTGTCTGCGCGCATGAGCTCGGCCATGACCGGCTCCATAAGGGGATCAACCGTTTTTTTCTGGAGGAGCATTCCTACTTTGCCCCCGGCAAGCTGGAGCGGCAGGCCAACCGGTTTGCCGTCGGCCTTCTGTCCGCTGGGACGGCGATACTGCAGGGCGAAACGGCTGAAACCTACTGCAAGCGTGTCGGCATTCCGCCGGAAATGCACACTTATATTCAACCTTAGGCCAATAAATGATTCATAAGTCTTATTTCACCATTCCGATAGTTTATTAGAATAATAGGGAAGGAAAATTTATCCAATATGATTTAGGAGGTTATGAGATTCATGATCACAAGGAAATGGTTCACCTCCCTTCTGTTCAGCGCGGTGCTGTTGGCTGGTTCGGCCCAGGCGGCAGCAGCGGCAGAGGGTACAACCGGGAATACCCCGGAGCCATCCGCCCCGTCCGGCAAGCATATTACGATTTTGCACACGAATGATATGCACGGCCGTGCGGTAGAAGCATCCCCTGAAATGGGATTTGCCAAGGTCACAGGAATCTTTAACCAATACCGCAGCAAAAATCCGGATACGCTCGTTCTTGATGCGGGTGATGCCGTACACGGTACGCCATTTGCCACGCTCGTTCAAGGCGAGAGCATCGTGAAGGTCATGAACGAAATGGGTTATGACGCCATGGTTCCGGGCAATCACGAATTCAACTACGGCTGGAAGCATCTCGTGGAACTCTCCAAGGAGTTAAAGTTCCCGATGCTGAGCGCGAACGTCATCCAGTCTGACGGCACTACCCTCTTCAAGCCTTACATAATCAAGGAAGTCGACGGCGTCAAGTTCGGCATTATCGGCCTCAGCACGCCGGAGACCGCATATAAGACGAACCCGACCAACGTCACCGGGCTGAAGTTCGCCGCCCCATCGGCTGAAGCCAAGAAATGGGTGAACGAAATCCGCGGGCAGGTCGACGTCGTTGTCGTAGTTGGCCACCTCGGTCAGGACAAATCGAGTGTCGACACCAGCCTTAAGGTCGTTAAGGAAGTGCCCGGCATCGACATTTTCATCGACGGACACAGCCATACGGTTCTGGAAAACGGCCTGATGGCCGACAACAACACGCTGATCGCCAGCGCCGGCGAATACACGAAATATGTCGGCGTCGTCGATCTGTGGGTCGACAACCATAAAGTGGTGAAGAAAGAAGCCACGCTGATCGATGAGAAGGAAGCTGCCGATATCAAGGCCGACCCGAAGGTCGCCGATCTGGTCGCATCCATTCAGAAGGAGCAGGAGCCGATTCTGAAGGAAAAAGTCGGCGAGACGCCTGTGAAGCTGGAGGGTTCCCGCGAGAAAGCGCGCACCGGCGAAACTAACCTCGGTGACCTGCTAGCCGATGCGATGCGCGATGTGAGCCAATCGGATGTGGCGATCACGAACGGCGGAGGCATCCGCGCGTCGATCGAAGCCGGCACAATCACCAAAGGCGACATCGTTACGGTTTTGCCATTCGGCAACCAAATCGTGCAGCTGAAGGTTAAAGGCTCTGATATTAAGGCGGCCCTCGAGAACGGCGTATCCGACTATCCGCAGTCCAAGGGAGGCTTCTCCCAGGTTTCCGGGGTGACGTTTAAGATTGATACGTCCAAGCCGAAAGGAAGCCGTGTTCACTCCGTGAAGATCGGCGATAAAGCGCTCGATCCGGACGCCACGTATTCGCTCGCGACCAATGACTTTATGGCTGTCGGCGGCGACGAATACACGATGTTCACGAAGTATCCGCAAGCCGGCATGTACGGCGCCCTTGACGAAGCCCTGATCAACTATATCCAGCAGGGCAAGCTGATTCCGGAAGGACCGGCCGGTCGGATTACCGAAGGCCCTGCCCCTGCGGCAACGACAGCGCCGGCACCGTCCGAAGCTGCGCCAACGCCGGCCAAACCGGAAACGTCGACGCCTTCGAAGCCGGCAGCGCCAGCCAAGCCGCAGCCAGAAGTCAAACCGGCCCCTGCTCCAGCCGCGAAGGTCTATATCGTCAAGAAAGGCGACACGCTGTACAGCATCTCGCTGAAATACGACACGACCTGGCAGACGCTGCGCGACCTGAATCATATCAAGAACGCCAACCGGATTTATCCCGGCCAGCAAATCAAGCTGCCTGCGTAACCTTGACGGCAACCTTAAGGAAGCTGCGAAACTCGGGAATGAAGCCCAGCATCCAGCTTCAAAGCACCACTTATCAAAGCACAAAATCCCCTTGCCCAGAACGGGCAAGGGGATTTTTTTCAATGATCCTATACCATTAGATATACCAGCTTGAATTACAGCATCTGCTCCTTAATATGCGTCTCCGCAAACTTCGGAGGATTGAACCAGTCGCCGCTCTGCGCCCATGTCGGATCCAGCGGCACCCACTTGTTCTTTTCAGGCAAATACACTTCATTCCAGGCATGCGGTCCATATCCGCCCTGGCCGTCATAGCCTTGGCCGGTGACCACCTTCACCTGCAGGCCCTGGGACCGGGCCATCACTGCATACAGTCTGGCATAATCGATGCAGACGCCCTTTTTCGTGTTGAACGTATCCTGCGGCGTCTGTTCATGCCAAATGCCCCGCTGCTCGTAATCATCGACCTTGCCGTAATCGTACTGCACCCGGGTGCCGACCCAATCATACAATTTACGCGCCTTTTCCTCGTCGGTATCCGCGCCCTTGACGATCTCGGCGGCGGCCGCCTCGATATCCGAAGGAATCGCGTGGTCGATCACCTCGTATTTGCGCTGCATGATGCCGTTCAGCTCTTTTTCGACAGCTTTCGTGAATACCGGAAGCTTGTCTTTTACCAAGTGACCCGACAACGGCTCGATGACCCGCTGCGCCCCTTCTTTATAGATCGGCGACGCCTCCACGTATTGGGTAAACGAGGTGTGCGGATACAGCGATACGTACACGAACAGCAGCGCAACGACGACGATACACCGTCCTGCCCCGATCAAGAGGCCGATGCACGCACCGGCCAATCGGCTCAGCAGCGAAGCAGAGGACTTCCCGCCCGGGTTAAAGAGCGCGCTGCTCCCGCCGAAGATCAGCACCGTCAACCAACGGATCAGGATACGGATGATGCTATAGCTCACGATAAAGATGACCGCAAACCGCATCAGCGGAAAATCGGCCATCGCCGTAATGAACGTATAGTAAATCTGCTCCCACATTTTCAAATCCCGGTTCGGGAGCTGGCTGGCATAATCGGCAAGCCATTCCTGAACTCTGGGTGATACCCACAAGGTAAAAGGAACCGCAAGCACCAGCCCCAGCAGAATAAAGACGCTTTCCCTCAGCAGGGACAGCAGCCTTCCCGCAGAGCGGGATGCGCCCCGTCCCCAGCCCTGAAGCAGGGACACCAGCAGGATCAGCAGCAGCAGGATGCTGATGATGTTAAATTCCTTAAGACTTTCTATCCATGATTGCAGCATAAGATGACCCCCTCCACGTTGGTGCATGGATTAAGTCCTTTATTTTCCATTTGAACCGCCCGCCTGGCTCTGGGATTCGGAGATAAACGATTTGACCGTGTCGTTGATCTTCCACTGCCCGAGGGGTACGCCGCGGAACGTGACATCCACTTTGTCGCTTCCTTTGGTTCCCTTCATTTCCAGGTTCGGCGTCGTGATCGTAAACGTTCCGTCCCCGTTGTCTGCATACTTGGCATCCTTGGCTTCCTTCATCATGACATCCATAGCCTCGTTCTTCAGCGTATCTACGGTCTCGTCCTTCACCGTCGTTACGACCTGATTGATCTGCTCCAAGGAGATGCCGCTGTATACGACAAGCGCCAGCACGATGATGATGACGAGCGCCCATTTGACCATCGTCTTGACCAGATTCAGGACAATAAACAGCACGACAAGGGCAATCACGATCACCAACCAGTTTTGCTGCAGAAAATCGGACCATACCTGCATATCCATTTCAAAAACACACTCCCATCGACCTGAAGGGCTTAAGCCACCCTATCAAGTGATTTAGAAACTACCATTCGATTATACATGATCCGGACATCGGCTGTCAGCCAGCCCTTAGACGGGGCTTTCCGTCGTTCCCGGGGAGTAGGTGCCTCCAATATTAAGAAATCCACAACCTGCCCGGCATACAGCAGTCCAGTCTTACGTCACCTGCCAAGCTATCGATTTGCCCGTCCCAAAAAAGAGGGTCTAAGCCGCCAAGTAGAAACGTACACGTAGATTGATGAACGAATGGTTGTCTCATCCGCGGGCCAACCCGTTCCACCGAACGTACAGATGATGAATCTGCGAAAAAGGAGCTGCTCACGTGAAAACTGCTATTTGGCTGTACATGTTTTTGTTTCTCGCCTTCTTCGACCTTCACGCCCAGTACCCCATACTCACGCCATTCGCGGTCTCCTTGGGAGCAGCGCCGGTCTTTATCGGGTGGATGATGGGCATTTACGCACTCACCCATTTGCCCGGCAATTTGATTGCAGGTACGGTCATCGACAAGCATGGCAGCCGGCGCTATATCATTTTCAGCCTCGTATCGGCCGGCATCGTCCTCCTGCTGCAGGCGCATGTGCAGTACCCTTGGCAGCTGCTGGTCCTGCGGTCAATCAGCGGCTTTGTGCTGGCCTTCTTGTCGCCGGCCTGCCTTGCCCTGCTCGCATCCCTGTCCAAAAACGAAGTGACCCAGGGCAAGTATATGTCCGGTCATGGCGTCGTGCATACCCTGGCCTCGGTCGTGTCGCCGGCTGCGGGAGCCTTTATCGTGGCACATACCGGTTATTCGACAACGTTCCAGGGTCTCGGGTGGCTGCTGATTGCAACCGGCGTCATGGCGGTCTTCAGCGTCCCGAAACCGGTCAAGGCGATGACGGATGCCCATGGCGGTAATGAAGAAGCTGCAATGTCGTCCCCTGCCCCCAGCGTATCCTGGCGCTATTTTATCCTCCCCTTTGTCGTTTCCTGTTCCCAAGGGATCCTGTTCTTCGAGCTGCCATTGCGCGATACTGGGGTGGAAGGCATCAAATCGACCGGCATCCTGTTTTCCGTCCTGAGCATCGGCGCCCTGGTTACGCTGAGCATGCTGTTTATCAACCGCTATTCACCCTACAAAAGGGTCATCGCAGGCGTTCTATTGATGGCTCTTTGCTTCTTTGGCATGGCCGCGTTTCCTCATGTGCCGCTGGTCGTTATCCTGTTTATTCTCGGTTCGGCAAAAGGCATCATCTTCCCTGGACTTGCCTCCATGTTTATCCAGCTCAGCGGCGGCAGCAAGCTGGGGAGGATCTTTTCGCTCCAGTCCATCGCCATGTCCATCGGCTCCTTCATCGGTCCGATCGCCGCCGGCCAGCTGAGAGGATCCGTGTCACCGTACTACATTGCTTTTGTCCTCCTCATGGCGGGACTTATGATGATCCCCATCAACCGCAAGGGGTCTGCGATTCATCCCCATATGAACGAGAATCCGGTGTAGACATAAGCCTAAAAATCGAGAGATAGGCCACTGCACAATAATTCCTGCACTCACCCACATAAGATGGATTGTGTTAACCGACCAGGAAGAAAGAGGGGTGATCTCGATGGGTTTGTATTCTCACTGCGGCTGTGGTCCTGTAGTAGCACCGGTGGCCGCTCCTGCAACCAAGGTAGCTCCAGTGGCGGTAGCTCCGTGTGTGCCTCACAGTAACGTAGGCATCGTACTGGTACTGTTTATCCTGCTTGTCATCATTTTGCGTGCATTCTGGTGCTAGAACGGCGATCTTCCCATATTAAACGGTCTGTCTACCCTGCTGGACAGATCGTTTTACTTTTTTTGCATGGCTTGCCGAAAAAAAGCTACACTAGAATTACCCGGACCTAAGCTTCAACATTTCCCGGGGAATTTCGAGACAAACATCCTTCTCTTAGTCCGAGGTGAGCCACCATGCCGATTTATATTATTGTCGAGGGAAAAAACGACCGCAGTAAGGTCCGCCGCCTGCTGGATCCCGAAATTCAAATTGTGTGCACATACGGAACGTTAAACACGACAAGGCTCGAGTCTTTGCGCAAAGAAATTAAGGACAGCGAGGTTTATCTGTTTATGGACAACGACAGCTCCGGCAAAAGGATTCGCGGCGTTCTCCGGGATGCCTTCCCGGATGCAGGCCACATCTACACAAGACGGGGATACCGGGGCGTTGAGGGCACACCGGATGAATATATCATTTCCCAGCTGGAAAAAGCGGGGCTTGAGGAATTTATCGTTTATCCCGATTCCTACACCGTATGGTCCAAAGATTAAAAAAAGGCGCCTACCCATCCGGAGCATGCCGGGGATCGTGGCGCCTTCCTGTTTGATTATTCCTTGGCCAACGACTCAACGTCCTTGGCAAGGGATTCTGCCGTAACTTCATCCGTATTGTTGGCGTTATACAGCTTGCGGACCTGATTGTCCCGGTCGACAAGAGCGATAATGTTGGCATGGGAGAAGTTGTCCTTGTTGTCTCCCATAATGGCGATTTTGAACGACTTTTCGGCCAGATCGCGGATCTGCTGATCTTCGCCTCTCAGGAAGTACCAGCCGTTGTAATCGACATTAAACTTGTCCCCGAACTCTTTGATCTTCTCCCGGGTATCTACCTTCGGATCGAAGGAGATCGAGACGAACTCGGCGTCTTTGCCGAAGGTTCCGTCCTTGACGAGCTGCTTCTGCGTCTGCGACAGCATGAAGGTCGTTACCGGGCATACGTCCGGGCAGCTGGTGTAGAAGAAGTAGAACAATCTGACCTTGCCTTTGGTATCGTCCAGGCTTACCGTTTTGCCATCCACATTTTCAAACGAAAAATCTCCGACCTGGCTGATGACCGGCAGCTTCTCTTTGCCGAATCCCATGGCGTTATATACCAGGTACCCTGCTCCAATCACGATCACCACCAGCAAAATCCATGTCCATTTGTAGCGCTTCAACATCGAAATTCGTTCCCCTCTCCCTAATCACGCTTCCTGCTGTCCCTTATGCCGGCGGACATCTCAGATGCCGCCCTGCCTCCCCAGGACTACAGGCAGTAGTTTGTTATGTAACACCGACGCGGACCATCCGCCCTGACGGCCGGGTGACCCGCTTGTGCCCGGGTGAACAGGCTTTCATTTCTTCCTTTTAAAAGAATCCCATGATTCCATGGGATTCTGGGTAAGAACTTAGTGAGTTGTGTTCAAAATCATTGCGATCAAGCTCAAGGTCAAGTAGTTTATCGAGAAGAAGAATGTTTTCTTAGCCCATGCTTCATCGTCTTTGGCGGTAAATCCCTTCATGCCATAGTACAGCCAGATCAGGGACAGCAAAAGCGAAATGATCATGAAGTAAATGCCCACATATCCGTATGCATACATTAATACCGGTACCGGAACAAGCAATACCAGGTAAGGAATACATTGAATCTTGGTACGCTTAACGCCTTTGACGACCGGCAGCAGCGGGAATCCCGCCACTCTGTATTCTTCGACACGCCGGATGGCGAGAGCCCAGAAGTGAGGCGGCTGCCACAAGAACAGCATCGCAAACAGCAGAACAGCGCCCATATCTACCGTACCCGTTACGGCAACATAACCGATTACCGGCGGCATAGCCCCCGAAATCGCGCCGACGGAAGTACTCCAGGTGGACGTCCGTTTCAGCCACATCGTATAAACGACTCCATAGACGAACATACCGATAACCCCGAAGATGCCGGCCATAACCCCTGAAAAAATAAAAAGGTCAGCGAGTCCCAGCACACCTAGAATAAAGGCATACCAGAGTACAACTGCTGGCTTTATGCGGCCGGCCGGAAGCGTACGTTTACGCGTCCGTTCCATCTTCATATCCAGTTCACGATCATAATAATTGTTATAGACACAGGCGGAAGCCATAACCAGCATGGTTCCCAATAGAGTCAGAATCATCTTGCCTATATGAATATCCCATTGGGATGCGACCCAGAAACCTGCAAATGCAGCAATTAAGTTAGACCGGAGAATACCGGGTTTAGTTAATGTGATAAAATCTTTCCAAGTTGCCGATGGATTGGGTGGCGTTTGATTGATGGAAAGCGCTGCGGAATCCGAAGGAGCTTGGTAAGTCAAGTGATTATCCACGCCTTAAGATCCTCCTTAGTTCTGTCATTATGGAGGAACTTGCCCTCCGCTATAAAGTTTATCATATCAAAAGGTAAAAGTGTTTGACAATCCTCTCCAAAATCATTCACCATTTTGACAATTTAGTGACACGTATTAGCGACACGTAATAGTATGGTCAAACACTAATAAATTCATCCAATATTGGGTAGTAACTATATTGAGGCATTCTGCCGGAAAGGAAATCAGCTTCCGGGTTTGTTACAATAGAATAAAGAACAACAAGAAGGAGACATGGTAAATGGATACTGCCACACATTTTGTGATTGGACTCAGCCTGGCCGGTCTCGCCTACGTCGATCCGGCGGTTGCCGCGAGTCCCACGCTTGCCGCCGCGGTGCTGCTGGGCACTGTCATCGGTTCGCAGGCTCCGGATTTCGACGGCCTGCTGCGGTTCAAGAGCAATGCCCTCTATGTAAAAAATCACCGGGGGATTACTCATTCCCTGCCGTTTCTCGTCATCTGGACCGCTCTGATCAGCGGAATCCTGTCCCTTCTGTTCAGCGGTGTCCCATCCGGGCATATCGTGCTCTGGACCGGCATCGCCGTCTGTCTGCACGTGTTCAGCGATCTGTTCAACACGTACGGAACCCAGGCCTTCAGGCCCGTGACGGAAAAGTGGATTTCGTGGAACATCATTCATATTTTTGACCCGTTTATTTTCGCGCTGCACGCCCTGGCTGTTCTGCTCTGGAGTACGGGAGCGGTACATCCTGCACCTCTGTTCACTGTCGTATATATCCTGACGGTGTTTTATTATATTTGGCGGACCGGCGCCCATTCGATGCGCACCCGGGAAGTGATGCGGCTGGATGAGAGCCGTAAGCCGGGAGAACGTTACTTCGTCATTCCGACCATTTCCTATAATAAGTGGCATGTCGTCAAGTCTCATCCAGACGGCAGCTATCAGATCGGCGTACTGAACGGGCATGCCCTCGAATGGAGAAAGCATGCCGTCACGGAGTCCCATCCGGCGGTCGAGCATTCGCGGAAGCATCCCGATGTGGAAGCCTTCCTGTACTTCTCCTCCTTCGCGGTGGCCGAAGTCGAGCCGCTGCCCTGGGGCTATGTGGTCCGCTGGGCAGATGTGCGCTACCGGCACCGGAGACAGTATCCGTTCGTCGCTGTGCTCGTCATGGATAAAAATTATCAGCCGATCAATACTTACGTTGGCTGGCTGAGCTCCAAGAAAATGAACAAGCGGCTCTCCATCAATTCAGGCTGAGTGCCGCGGGGATGCATAATAAAAAGGGATCTGCGGAATTTTTCCGCAGATCCCTTTTTTTACCGTAACGCCTTTTATCCTTCCGTCGTCATGTTTTTCAGCTGCCCCGCCGTTCGGGAAACAGCCTGCCTCTTGACGGATGCTGCCGGATAAGAGAGAATCACGGTAGTTGCAAGACAAAGACCGAAGCACCTGTCGGCGCTCCGGACCCGAAATACTTTCCTGTATGGAACTATCTGCCTTGGCCGGAAAGTTGCTGCTCAGCCAATTGAACCAGACGTTTCGTAATGTATCCCCCGAGAGAACCGGTTTCACGGGAAGTGTAGTTGCCCATGTATCCGTCTTGCGGCATTTGAACGCCAAGCTCCTGAGCCGCTTCCATTTTCAATTGCTGCAGTGCAGCGTTTGCTTGAGGTACCACCAGATTGTTGGAACGAGATCTAGCCATAATAAGAGTCTCCCTTCAATTCTGCGTCTTATTGAAATGCAAGCTTGCAAGCTTAGTATGGCTCGCAGCGACACAGTTATACAAGAAAGTTTCTATATATGAAATGGAGGTTTTTGCCAATGAGTAAAGGCTTGTCTTTATGGTTTGCTGCCTCGTCTATCCTGCTTCTGATGGCATGCGCCGTCTCCATCAGCTATAACGGCTGGGTAGCCGTGCTGCTCGGCATTCTCGCAATTCTCAATATCGGGTGGGGCTTTGTGGTCAAAGCCCGCAAGAACCGGCTTCAGCAGCCCGGCAACCAGTAATGCGCTAGGCATTGCTGCCGCCGGGGAAGTTATTTTTTGGCCGGGAGAAATCCCATTCTTTCCTTGACTTCGGCCACGGTGCGGGATGCCTTCTCCATGGCTTTTTCTGCGCCCTGCGCCAAAATATCATGAATTTGACCGGACTTGCGGATTTCGTCATATTTTTGCTGAAGCGGCTCGAGCGTCGCTACGATGACTTCTCCCAGGTCCTTTTTAAATCCGCCGTACATTTGTCCTTCGTATTTATCTTGAATTTCCTGCAGCGACATGCCGGAGCATTGCGAGTAAATACTCATCAAATTGCTGATTTCCGGTTTTTCATCCGGTGCGTAGCGGATTTCTTTTCCCGAATCGGTCGTGGCCCGGCTGATCTTTTTGCGGATGACATCCGGCGGATCCAAGAGGGCGATATAGCTTCCCGGGTTTGGATTGCTTTTGCTCATTTTTTTCGAAGCGTCGTCCAGCGACATAATCCGCGCGCCCACTTCGGGGATGTACGGTTCCGGAATGGTAAAATAGTCGCCGAAGCGGTGATTAAAACGTCCCGCCAGGTCGCGGGCAAGTTCCAAGTGCTGCTTCTGGTCTTCGCCTACGGGAACCAGATCCGCATTGTACACCAGAATGTCTGCCGCCATCAGCGCGGGATAGACAAACAATCCGGCGCCTACGGAGTCCTTGCCGGCCGATTTGTCTTTAAACTGGGTCATACGCTCGAGCTCGCCCATCGAGGTGAGCGTCGTCAGCAGCCATCCCAGCTCGGCATGCGGCGGAACATGCGATTGCATATACACGTTCGCCTTATTTGGATCAATGCCCGCTGCGATAAACAAGGCGGCTACCGCCTCGGACTGCTCCCGGAGCGCCTCGGGTTCCTGGGGTACCGTAATCGCGTGAAGATCGACGACCATAAAGTTGCACTGATAGTCGTTCTGCAGTTTCACAAAATTTTTCATGGCTCCGATATAGTTGCCGAGCGTCAGTTTGCCGCTGGGTTGAATGCCGGAAAGTACGGTTTTCATCAACAATCCCTCCAACTTTAAAAATGGTAAAAACAAAAAAGGCCCCACGCCCGCAAGGGACGTGAGACCGTGGTGCCACCCTTATTTGCTGCAAGCCGCCCATGTGGAAGCGACAATTGTCAGCCTTTCTGCTTCCGTAACGTGGAATCGCCGGCCGGTCTACGCAGGAAGTCATGGTTGCTTCCGTTCAACGCGGCACTCAAGGGTCCATTCGGCAAAATCGGCTCCACCGGTTCACATCACCCACCGGCTTTCTGAAGGTTAGGCCGTCTTTGCTTACTTGTCCCTGTCATCGTGTTTACATAATCATTGAAAGCCTTTTGCAATGCCTATGATAAAGCTCAGATCGTCGAATTGTCAAACCCCTTTTTTTACGAAACGCCATCAAATCTGTTATGATATGGGTTAGATATTTGAAGGCTAAATGAATTTAGAGGAAAAAGGAGCAACGATATGAAACAAGTGACCAAAGGGCAATGGAACGGATACGATACCTATATCCTGCATAGCCGTGAGCTTGAAGTCACACTGCTGCCATCGCTTGGAAACAATGTCATTTCCATTTTGGACCATACCCTAAATCGGCAGGTCGTTCGGAGACCTGATGACAACGATCTGGAATTCTACCTGCAAAAACCTTACCATTTTGGCATGCCTATGCTGATCCCCCCGGGACGGATCCGCGGCGGCCATTTTGAATACGAAGGCAGATCGTATCAGTTCGACCGGAATACCGCCGGTGACAACCATATTCACGGTCTCCACCGGACGCAGTCCTGGAGAGTCAGCGATATCGAAGAAGACGAAGAAGGCTGTGCAGTGACCTCGGAGTTCCTGACCTCAGACGATCCACACTGGATGGAGCAGTTTCCCGCACCGCTGAAGCTGGAAATGACGCTTCGCCTTCAAGGGTCCAAACTGACCCAACATTTAAAGGTTACCCACCTGGGGGACCATCCGATACCTTTCGGCATCGGTTTTCATACATGGTTTTTGCTTGACGGGCAGCCGGGAGAGTGGACGCTTACCCTGCCTGTAAGCGCAGAATATGCACTGGATAAGGATTTAATTACGACCGGCGAGCTCCTCCCGCTTGGACCGCTCGATCAGCTCAATCAAGGACTCAATCTGGCCGGGACCAACTTCGACACTCCGCTCCGGATCGGGGAAGGACAGCCTGCGGAAGCCCTGCTGATGCGCAGTGACGGGTACGGACTGAAGTATTCTGCGGATCCGAAGTACTATAAGCATTGGGTTCTCTATACGAAAGGCAAAGCGGACGAATTTTTGTGCATCGAGCCATATACCTGGCTGCCGGATGCGCCCAATCTTGCCGCGGGACCGGACCTGACGGGTCTGATCAGGATCGAGCCGAAGGCATCGATCGAGATGGACCTGACGCTGGACATGATCTATCCTTCTGAAGACCATTAAGCCGACTCCTTAGAATCAGGCATAGGAAAACGCGGATTTTCAAATTTACAAAATAACAGGGCTGCATGCTGCTTGAAGCGTGCGGCCCTTTTTGCGATATCCTCTATTTACCAATTTATATCTCCCTTCTTGCTGCATGTTTTCAAATCTTTCGCACCATAATAACACCATAAAGTTCAAAGGAGGTGACAAACATGGGTATGGGTCAAGGTCAAAACCAAGGACGCGGAAACCGCTCGAACAACCTGGTGGTTCCACAAGCTAACGCTGCTCTTCAACAACTGAAACTTGAAGCTGCACAAGAGCTTGGCGTTCAAATGCCACAAGACGGATACATGGGCAACTACACTTCCCGTGAGACTGGTTCTTTGGGAGGTTACATCACAAAACGTCTGGTACAACTGGCAGAGCAGCAATTATCGGGTCGTTCCGGCCAATAATCTGCATTTGTATACGTTGATATCATGATGCCGGGCCCGGCGCGAGCCGTCCCCGCCTACAAAAGGCAGCCTCTGGATTATTCCAAGGGCTGCCTTTTTCTAATTATCGAATTTATAAAATTTTCAGCGGAGCTAACCAGTCAATCATCGCAAGAAAAACTTCCGCTAAGCCTGGTCTGTCTTCTGTGCTAATCAAACTATTCGGATATTCATGGATAAAGTCATACTACAAAAGCAAGAAGGGATGATAAAAATAAGTCCACGACGAACTACGACAATTCTGTTACTGTTTCAGGATATGTATGTCTCGGATACCGGATCATCAGGTTAGCCATGTTATAGTTGGATTCCAAGATGGCATCCACCGCAATGAGCCCCTGCCGGATCGTAAATTCGTAGCTGATTTCACCGTGAGTCCAGTGGCGCTTGTATTTTAAACTTTCTAAAGCCATGAGACGAAAAGACGAGTACTGTACTGGAGTCAGTCCGGAATCCTGGGAATGAATTTCCCCGTTCCGTCCTTCCAGCGGATGATGCCGGATACCAAATTTACCAATGACATTATTTCGTATTTGCACAAACACCGTGCCGGATGATAGTCCTGACAGCTCTTCTTCCAGTTCCTTAAACACTAAATCCAATTGCCTTGCCAAAGATAACTGCTCGGTTTTGATCATCTTTTTCCCCCTCTCCAAAATTCGCCAAAACTCATAGGGCTTATGACTCATTATAAGACAGCATGTAGTATCATACAACAACATCAAACATAATTGGGTAATAATTCCTATTATTTTCGTTAAAGCAATTTTATTTTCGGCAACAAATCGCTATATTTCTGGTTATTTTGACAAAATGTGATTTCCCCAAGGATATTCCAAGAAGTGCGCGAAAAACCACGAATCCACTCCAATGAACGCTACCCCAAATCCAATTCGATGATCCCGTCACCCTAAAAACAGTCGGCTTAAAGCGACTATCCCGGGCTAACGCGAAACCTGAAAAGAAAAAAAGCCCGAGGGCATTTGAGATCCCCCAGGCTGGCGCTACTCCCTGTTATCATCGACAGACACCCTTAGTGCTTCGGGTCCGGTCGGAACCCGGCTTCCGCCCTTAGGTTCCAGACTGATCACAATTTGGTCCGGGTCCATGTTCCCGTATCCGTAATAATAACCTTTACCCTCGGCCATACCCGTCATCAGCATTCCCATACTGACCGACCGCTGCTCATGCTGCAGCCATACCTGGTAAGCCTTTTCCTCCGGTGGCTGAAGGCCTTCGATCACGATCAGCATCTCACCCGAATCCCGGTCGATCCACACGCCGCCTGATCCGTGGAGCGGCGGAAGCGGCGGAATCCGGTACTGATCGTAATTGGCCGACTGCATCACAGCGATTTTGGATGTAAAGGCTTGATCGATAGAATCGGCGGACGGCATCTCCCGATGCTTGAAGGAAAACAGTCCTGCAACGACGCAGCCCGCAACAACCGCTGCCGCTGCGGCAGGTACAAGGTAACGCCGCCGGCGGACAAATCCTTTTTCCAGGGAACGGAGCCGGGCCAGAAGCCGCATTTTGCGGCCAAGACGGGCGGAAGGGCCAGGAGCTGCGGAAGAGGCCGCGAACGGGTCAGCTACGTCGCTGGAGGCCTGCCAATCCGCCTCTGATGCGGTTTTCTCTTCGGTACCCACAGCCCGTATCGGCGACTCGGGCAGCGGCGTGCTCAACGCTGCAGCGGTTGGCTGGCTCTCCAAAGACGAGGCTGGCTCGCTCATTACCGGGCCGACCAGCTCAACGGATTGCATCACCGTCTCCCACTCGGCAAGGCGCTCCCTGCAGTGGGGACAGGCGGCGGTATGCTCCTCGACGAGGAGACGCTCCGGCTCTTCCAGCTGTTTCATCGCGTAATCGACCAGCTTTTCCTCGGGCAGCTCCGCACAGCCTTCAGGATTATTGCTCCCATTTTCCCGAATGGACAACCGCATGCGGTTCACCTCCCTCGCCGGCCTGTGTAACCTGGCCCTGCTCCAGTCTGCTGCGCAAATTCCGGATGCCGTAGCGGATCAGCGACTTCACAGTTCCGACCGGCTTCTGCATCTTCTCAGCCAGCTCGCGGTGCGTCAGCTCCATCATATAGCTCCCGTAGAGCGCCATTCGCTGCATGGGCGGGATGCTGCGCAGCGCCGCCCTCACCTGCTCCTGATCCAGATGCCGGAACGCTTCGAGCTCCGCCGATTCCAACGTCCGCTGCCAGCGCATAACGGCCGACTCTTCCTGTGTCCGCTGCAGGGCGGCCATCCGCTGCTTTTGCCGGAGGCGGTCCATCGCCCTGCTTCGGACACGAACCGCCAGCCACGCTTCCACACTGCCCCTTTCGGGATCGTAGTGCCCCGCTTTTTCCATCACTTCGATAAAAATTTCCTGACAGACATCTTCCGCTTCCACCCGGTCCTTCATCCAGTATTCCGCAAGCCGGTAAACCATCGGAGCAAACGCATCATAGAACCGGTCGAAAGCCGGAGCCGAGCCCTCTGCAATTTCCTTCAACCACGCTTCAGGACGGTCCTGCATGATGGAGTATCCCCCCTTATTCTCTTCATTCCCTTGATCCGGCCTGCCCCCTGCACCCAGGGTCCCGAAGAGAGCGCTGGCCGCCATTTTTACAGCAACATTCTAGCAAAAGAATTTGGCGTTCGGACTCCCCTCTTCCGTGATTTTATCCCTTTTTAAGCAAATTTTTATCTTCTTTTAATCTTCCGGTAAATCCGGTGGCGGCCCTTCATTCGTATTCCAGATGATCACCAACACACTTGAGGAGGGTTCTGTTTCATGACACGTTTCTTGAGGATCATCACACATGCCGGCCTGGCGCTGATGCTCTGCATCGGTTTCCTGATTGCCAGCACGGGAAGTCCGGTTCATGCAGCCGGAGGTCTGACGCTGTACACTACCTACACTTCCATTTCCGTGCCTCCCGGAGAATCACTGAATTACAGCGTGGAGCTGAAAAACAACTCCGGCAGCGTCATTACAGCCCCGATATCCGTTACCGATCTGCCCGAAGGCTGGACGGCCAAAATTTCGGGCGGCGGCTGGGACCTGAACGAAATTTCGGTCATGCCGGATTCATCGCAAACGATCTCCCTGGACGTGACGGTTCCGATGCAAATCGACAAGGGAACCTATCGCTTTACGCTGTCGGCGGGCAGCCTCGCGTCTCTACCACTTTCGGTCAACATTACGGAAAAGGGCACGTATCAAACCGAACTGACGACCGATCAGGCCAACCTGGAGGGACACTCCGACGCGACCTTTACCTATTCGGTGAACCTGTCCAACCGCACCGCCGAAAAGCAGACGTATGCGTTAACCGCCCAGGCTGAGAAGGGATGGGACGTAACATTTACGGCCGACAGCAAACAGGTCTCTTCTGTCGAAGTGGACCCGGGGGCTGACAAATCCATTACCGTTGATGTAAAGCCGGCTGAAAACGTGACGCAGGGTACCTTTAAAATACCGATCCGCGCTTCCAACCAGACGACGAATTCCGAGCTGGAGCTCGAAGCCGTCATTACCGGCAAGTACAGCATGGAACTGACGACGCCAAGCGGATTGTTAAGCACCGACATTAAGGCAGGTGGAGATAAAACCGTAGAGCTGCTGGTCAAAAATACCGGTACCGCCGACCTGACCAACATTAACTTCACCTCCACGGCGCCAACCAACTGGGAAGTCAGCTTTAATCCCAAAACGGTTGATAAGCTCGCCGCCGGCAAGTCCACCACGGTGGAAGCCAAATTGACCGCAAGCGACAAAGCCATCGCCGGGGACTATGTGACCGATATTACCGCTCAGGCCGCGGAATCTTCATCCAACGCCTCTTTCCGGGTCGCCGTCAAAGGCTCCGTCCTATGGGGCTGGATCGGCGTGCTGATCATCCTGCTCATTTTGGGCGGCATCTATGTACTCATTCGTAAATACGGGAGGAGATAACGTTGGCGGAGACAGTCATCGACATTCAGCAGTTGACCAAAAGCTACGGCACCCATAAAGCCGTGGACCATCTGTCCCTTCAAATCCGCCGCGGGGAAATCTTCGGCCTGCTCGGCCCAAACGGCGCAGGCAAATCGACCACCATTCTGATGCTTCTTGGCCTGAGCGAACCGGACGGCGGAAGCATCAACGTGCTGGGACTGGATCCGACGCGGCGGCCGATTGAAGTCAAACGCCGCGTCGGTTACCTGCCGGACGACGTCGGTTTTTACGAAGACTGGACCGGCCTCGAGAACTTAAAGCTGACCGCCCGCCTTAACGGCATTTCCGACAAAGAGGCGGAGGATCGTTCGCTCTATCTGCTGAAGGAGGTAGGGCTGCAGGATGCCGCCCATAAGAAGGCCGGGAATTACTCCCGCGGTATGCGGCAGCGGCTTGGACTCGCGGACGTCCTGATCAAGCGGCCGGAAATCATCATCCTCGATGAGCCGACGCTCGGCATCGACCCCAAAGGGATCGATGAGCTCCTCGGCCTGATCCACGGCCTCAGCCGGGACCAGGGCTTGACGGTGCTCCTCTCCTCGCACCAGCTTCACCAGGTACAGCAAATCTGCGACCGCGTCGGTCTGTTCGTCAGCGGCAGGCTGCTGGCCGAAGGAAACCTGGAGACGCTGTCCCGCGTCCTGCTGACCGACACGCCGCTCTTGATCACCGCCGAGGTGAACCGGGCGGATGATGAGCTGCTGGCTGACCTTCAGAGCGTGGAAGGGGTCAGCTCTGTCCGGATCGCGAGCGGGGATCAGGACTCGATGAGACCGGTGGAGGACCGGACGCGCCTGGAGATCGGCGTCAACGCCGACTGCAGTCCGGAGATCGCCCGGACGGTCGTCGCGTCGGGAGCGGCCCTTTACGGGCTGCAGCGCAAGGAATACGGCCTGGATGAAATCTACCGGCGATATTTTGCGGGAGGTGAGGAACTTGGAAGCAAGCGTTCTAAAAGAGCAGCTAAATAAAGCCTGGGACACGGTCCGCTCCCCATTTAAGGACGGCATCGGCCGGCTGCGGGGCACTGTTCCCTCCGACCGGGAGCGGTTCAGCCGGGCGAATACGAACCCGGCGGCATTCCGTGTCCTGGTGCGCAAGGAGATTTCCGATCATGTCCGGAGCTGGCGCTTCCTGCTGCTCCTGGCGATCATCTTCCTGACTTGCGTCGCCTCGCTGTATACGGCGCTGAACAGCCTGCAGGACGCTATCAAATCCACGGACGGCTACAGCGATTTCGTCATCCTGAAGCTGTTCACCACCTCCGACGGCACCCTGCCGTCGTTTATCGGATTCATCGGCTTCCTGGGCCCGCTGCTTGGCATCGGCCTCGGCTTCGACGCCGTCAACAGCGAGCGGAACAAAGGCACCCTGAGCCGCATCATGGCGCAGCCGATTCACCGTGACGATTTGCTGAATGCCAAATTTATCGCATCGCTCACCATCATCGGCTTCATGTTTCTCTCCCTCGGGCTACTCGTTCTGGCCCTCGGTTTTCTGATCGTAGGACTGCCGCCGTCATTCGAGGAGCTGCTGAGAATCCTCAGCTTCCTGGTCGTCACGATCGTCTATATCGGATTCTGGCTGAACTTATCCATCCTGTTCTCGGTTAAGTTCCGCCAGCCTGCCACATCGGCGCTGTCGGGCATCGCCGTCTGGCTATTCTTCAGCTTCTTTTACGATATGATCCTGAATTTGATCTCCTCGGGCCTTGCGCCTAACAGTGACACGGCTTCGGTGGACGACATGGTCCACCATGTCAGCTTTATGCTCGGGCTGAGCCGGATTTCACCGTATACGCTGTTCAATGAGGCGACCTCGACGCTGCTGATGCCGACGGTGCGTACACTGGGTCCGCTCACGACGGAGCAGGCCTACGGCGCGATTGACAGCCCGCTCCCCTTCGGGCAGAGCCTGCTGCTGATCTGGCCGCAGGTCACCGGGCTGATCGCCCTGACGCTGGTCTGCTTTGCGATCTCGTACGTCATGTTCCTGCGTCAGGAAATCCGCGGACGTTCCTAACCTATGCCCCGCTTGATGCACTTTGCGGAGGGCGGGCATCTGACAAAGCGATTCCATGTTGCTATCCAGTCCCACAAGAGTGCATTTAGCGGTCGTCTTCTTGCGATGCGATATAACAAGTCTGTGTCTCCCAAGCTAATGTATCATCAAAAAAGCAGTCCCTTTGAGGCGTAATGAACCCCTAGGGACTGCTTTTTGTGTGGTGTGATCTATTCCACTTATCCGAACCGTCCGTCTGGATTACACCAGATGGTCGGTCATGGCCAGGAACTGCTTGACATCCTCTGCCGTCAGATCCGCCGCGCTCTGCCAGAAATCGCGGCCCGTCAGGTCGGCATTCAGGTGCTTCTTGGCCAGCTCCTCCACCGTCATGACGCCGGTATCGCGCAGCAGGGCGTCGTACTTATCGGCAAAGCCTGCGCCTTCCTGCAGCGCGCGTGCGTAGATGCCCGTGCTGAACATGTAGCCGAAAGTATACGGGAAGTTATAGAACGGCACACCCGTAATATAAAAATGCAGCTTCGACGCCCAGAAATGCGGATGGTAAGACGACAGGGCGTCGCAGTACGCTTCCTTCTGCGCTTCTTCCATCAGCGTGTTCAGCTCCTGAACACTGAGCAGACCGCTCTTCCGTTTCTCATAGAACCGGGTCTCGAACAGGAAGCGCGCATGGATGTTCATGTAGAATGCGACGCTCCGCTGGATTTTGTCTTCAAGCAGCGCCAGCTGCTCCTGCTCATCAGCAGCCGATTTTACCATCGCGTCCGATACGATCATCTCCGCGAAGGTAGAAGCCGTCTCCGCAACATTCATTGCATACCGCTGGTTCAAGATCGGCAGCTCGTTCATCAGGTGCTGGTGATAGCCGTGTCCGAGCTCATGCGCCAGCGTCGAGACGTTCGAAGCGGTTCCGCTAAACGTCATGAAGATCCGCGTCTCCTTGCTGAGCTTCAGCGAGGTGCAGAAGCCGCCTGGACGCTTGCCCGGCCGGTCTTCCGCCTCGATCCAAGACTTGTCGAAGGCCATCTCGGCAAAGTCGGCCAGGCGCGGGCTGAACTTGCGGAACTGCTCCACGATCGTTTCCGCCGCTTCCTGGTAAGAAATCTTGCCCGTGGATTTGCTGATCGGCGCTTCTACATCCACCCAGCTCAGACGGTCCTGGCCGAGCAGCTTGGCCTTGCGCTCCATATACTGCAGCAGCATCTGCTTGTTGTCCTGAATGACATTCCACATGGCATCCAGCGTCTCACGCGACATGCGGTTGATTTCAAGCGGCTCCTTCAGCACTTCGTCCCAGCCGCGGCGTCCGTACAGCTTCAGGCGGAATCCGCCGAGGTGATTCAGCGTATCCCCGCAGAAGTCGGCTTTGTCCGACCATGCCTGTTCCCACTTCACGAACATCGACTCGCGGGTCTCCTTGTCCGGACTGTCCAGCTTATTGGCCGCCTGTCCAGCCGACAGCGACACGGTCTCGCCGTTTTCCTCAAACGGAATTTGAATATGGCTGACGATCGTATCATACATGCTGCTCCAGCCATGATAACCGTCGATGGCCAAATCGAGCGCGAGGCTCTCCATGTCCGGGCTCATCATTTCGCGGGCTTGATCGCGGCTCTCACTAAGGACGAAGGCCAGCTGCCGCACCTGATCCCGGCCGATCCACTGCGCGAACGTCTCGTCATCGGTCGAGCGGAGAATGTGGTCAAAGTCGGTCATGATTCCACTAATGAGCGCCCGAAGGGTCGCCAGGCGGCCGCCCAGCTGAACGGCCTTCTTATCCTGCTGGTTCTGTGCCTGCAGGCAGCTGACGAACGCGCTGGCTTCGGAGAAGCGGGCAATAGTGCCCTGCAGCGCTTCAATAAACCCGTCAAACGACTCGGTCTCTTTTGGGCTCGCCGGCGCCTTGGCTGCCTTGATTTCGCCCTGAAGGCTCTTCAGGTCCTGCTCCAGGGAGTGAAGGAAGGTATCGAACTCGGCGGAAGCGGAGCCGCCTGGAAATACGGATTCAAGATTCCAAGTTAATTTCAGGTCTTTGTTCATGTTCGAATCACCTTTCTCATCATCATTTTTATTTTATTTGATTGGCCTCATGGTAAGGTGTATAACTATAAAGACGAAACCCTTATGTTTCTGCCCGGCAAAACAGGCTTATTCATACAGAGGAGGGATACTCACCATGAGACCATTGCAAATTTCACCGGAGACCGCCGTGAAACTATCCGAGAAGCTGGGGGTTCCCCTGGAACACCTGATGCACATGCCGCAGCATATCCTGCTGCAGAAGCTGGCGGAGCTCGCCAAGGAAGAAGCCGGCAAGCAGGACGGCGATGAAGGAACCAAATCATGATTCCGTTCTCCAGAACCTGGCCTTACGACAAAGTGATGGGCGATATCTATGTACATGAATGTCCGTTCTGCGGAACGAACAATGTGAGGCTGCCCCTTAAGCCGGCTGAGCTTCGCAGCATTCATGAAGGAAAGAAAAAGCTGCTCGTCTTTCCCTGCTGCAACAACAGACTCCATATCATTGACACGGACAACGATTATTTGCTGTTCGACCAGGATATTCGCTGATCGAACCGGCTGATCTGCTCCGGAAAGAAAACACGCAAAGGCATACCGTGATGGACACGGTCTCCTTGGCGTGTTTTTACGTTCAGGCGGGATTCATCTCGCCCGGCAGCTCCATTCGCTTGTCCAGCATCTCTTGCCGCAGCACGCCCCACTGCTCGCGTGAAGCGTGAATCATGGCTGAATCCACGATATGTTTATCATTGATGACTCTGGAGAACCACTTGACCGCCTGATGGAAATCGCCTGTCCGGCGGTTCAGTTCCCCAATCAAATAAAGCAAGCGCGCGTTGTTCGCTCCTACGCCTTCCAGCTCATACACCCGGATATAAGAATCCAGGCAGTATTTCAGAAAGCGCTGCTCCTGCTCCTCGTCGCCCTTATACCGGTAGAGCCAGGCAATATGGTGCAGAAGGCTTGCGATAATCCGATCCTTCTCTCCGATCGTCTGCGCGCACAGCAAGGCGAGCTTGTAGGTCTCAAGCGCAATTTCCCAATCCCGGTGTCCGCTGTAGTCCCGCTCGATCCAGCGCTTGCCGATTTTCTCGGCAAACTGCTTTTTCTGCACATCGCTCAGCCGTTCCGTTGAATGCTCCGTAGACGCAAAACCGCACTTCGGGCATACCCTGACCACATAATAGTCGGGATTCTCGTTGTTATAATAAGCACAAAAATCCGCATCCGTACGCACGGCCTTCTTAAAGCTCGGACGCACCCGTGACGTGGAAAATTGATGCTCGCAATTACAGCATACTACATTAATGGAGTAAAGAGGTTCCAATGCCACATCCATACATTCCTTTCATGCCCAGTGTCCTCATCGCTGCTTGTCTCTTTCTGGGCCTTCCAACGCTGCTTACTCGAATGAATCATCAACATGCAAAGTACATATGATTTCCATTATATCAAAAACCAAAAACAAAATAACCCCACAATGTGGGCTCTGAGCTTAAAGCAGGGTCGCAGATCCTCTGCATTTGCCTGGCGGAAGGACAAGTCCCAATGCACAAAAAAAGGCGCTAAACGTAAGTTTAGCACCTTAGGACATCTTCAGTAACTGCTCCAATCCTCTTCGCCGGGATGGACCAGTGATTCGCGAATGACATACACGAAGGCGCAGACAAGGAGACCGGCGACAATACTCATGTTCTCATCACTCCATCCATATATTTTAAACTTGAAATGAAGTTAGTTGTTGTACTGTATATTTTACCATATCTCCACCAAAAATACAGCATTTATTGTAAACGCTTTCCCAACTTTTTTGTACTGTTTGTCCGATGACATTCATAAAATCTAGGAACATAGGTGTGATTCTCATGTCCCATATTCGGAAGGGAGGCTGCGAATTTGTCCGTAAAAAGGCTGGGTTTACCGCTCATGATTGCGTCTATGGCCGGATTGTTAGTGCTGATGCTGTGTTACCCCGGCCCTTATTTGGAATCTGCCCTGCGGGGCTTGGCCATTTGGTGGGACGTCCTGTTTCCGTCGTTATTTCCCTTCTTCATCATTTCCGAAATGATGCTGGGCTTCGGCATCGTTCACTTGTTCGGCACGCTGCTCGATCCGCTGATGAAGCCGTTGTTCCGCATTCCCGGAAGCGGAGGATTCGTAGCCGCGATGGGGTATGTGTCAGGCTATCCCATCGGGGCCAAGCTGACGGCCAAGCTGTGGGAACAGAAAATGCTCAACCGGGAGGAAGGCGAGCGGCTGGTGGCCTTTACAACCTCTTCTGACCCGATATTTCTGATCGGCGCCGTATCGGTCGGTTTTTTTCATTATCCCAAAATCGCGACCATTCTGGCGCTTTCCCATTACGGCGGCGGTTTTCTGATCGGCCTCCTCATGCGTTTCCATGGCAAACGGGGCTCGGTGACCGAAATTCCGGCTTCCGGAGCCCCGGTTCGCGGCAGCCGGCTGCGGCGGGCGTTCAACGCCATGCATGAAGCCAGAATGAACGACGGCCGAAGCGTGGGCGAGCTGCTCCAGCAGGCGGTCGAATCTTCGCTGAAGCTTATTATTGTCGTGGGCGGACTGGTTGTATTCTTCTCGGTATTTTTAGAGATACTTACCGAAGCGGGGGTAATGGCGTTCTTCTATCGTCTGCTGGAAAATGGCCTGACGGCGCTCCAGTTCCCTCCATCCCTCTCGGAAGCGCTCGTTGGAGGCTTATTTGAGGTTACCCTGGGCGCCCGTTCGGCGGGTGAAGCCGCCTCCTCCGTTCCGCTGCCCTTTAAGGCAGCTGCAGCGGCCTTTATCCTGTCTTGGGGAGGGCTCTCCGTGCATGCCCAGATCGCGAGCATTCTGCACGCCACCAATCTGCGCTATTTGCCGTTCATGATGGCGCGCTTGATCCATGGTTTTGTGGCTGCTTTCCTCGTTTTGTTTTTATGGGAACCAGTGATGGGACGTTATACCGATGCGCCTGTCTTCGCAAGCCAAAACTTCGGCTTTCTGGCCTCGGCCCAAGGCATCCGGGACTGCCTCGTCCTGTTGTGCATCCTGCTGGCCGGGATGACGGTGCTCTCCCTTCTGATCAGCTGGATTCAATCCTTGTGGCGCGGCGTTCGCCGGACCTCCTGATCACGGAACATGAAATGGACGTTGTGTTATCCTCGGATATTGTTTATGATTCTTATAAACCCATTACAAAGGAGCTTACACCCTTGAGATACTATGTTCTGGATCGCGGGGATCAGTTATCCGTGGATTTAAGCGAGCAGTTCCATAAGCTTGCGGCGCAACGGGGATTTCAGCTGGATGCCGAATCACCAGAGATTGTCATTTCCATCGGCGGGGACGGCACCATGCTTCATGCCTTTCATACGTTTATTGACCATATTCCTGACATTGCCTTCGTAGGGGTTCACACCGGACATCTGGGATTCTATGCGGACTGGAAAGCGGACGAGCTGCCGCAGCTGATCGAACTGATGAGCTCTGCGGCCAATTCGGGCTCCATTCGTCCGCGAATCGTCAAATATCCGCTGCTTGAACTTGAAATTCATAGAAAATCGGGCAACGCTTCCTATATCGCCTTGAACGAGTTCACTCTGAAAGGCGTCGACGGAACGGTAGTGGCCCAGGTGGACATCAACGACCAAACCTTTGAAATGTTCCGCGGCGACGGGATCTGCGTCTCCACGCCATCCGGAAGCACGGCATATAATAAAAGTCTTGGAGGCGCCATGGTGCACCCGACTATCGAGGCGCTGCAGATCGCGGAGATCGCCTCGATCAATAACCGCGTCTTCCGGACGATGGGATCGCCCCTTCTGCTGCCCAAGCACCATCACTGCGACATTTTCTCCCGCAAAGAGCAGCGGCTCTTACTCTACATCGATCATGTCAACCTGCAGGTGGACGACCTCATCTCGGTTCGCTGCCAGGTCGCCAAGGAGAAGGTCAGCTTTGCGAGATACCGCCCGTTCCCGTTCTGGAACCGGGTGCGGGAAGCATTTTTGGGATAGATCAGCATCAAGACTTTATGTGCATGACAAATTGCATAACAAAAAGCGGCTCCTATACGGAACCGCTTTTTGTTTTCTCTTTGGGCTGCGACTCCCGGCTCTTCTGCAGTACAAAGTACGCGCAGCCGAAGTTGCAGTATTCGTTAATGTAATCCATCATACCGGAAATGGCTGTGTCTTTGGTTGCTTTGGGATGCTTATCCCGGTAAAACCCTTTAAGCCGGAGCTGACTGTAGCCCCAATCGCCGACAATATAGTCGTAGCGGTCCAGCACTTCACTGTATCGTTCACGAAAGGCTTCAAGGTTCCAACCGTCTTTATGATCTTTAAGCACCTCATAATTTTTTCCGCCGATCAGAATCAATGAACTACCCCTGCCTTTCTGCCTGAGGTTATCGTATAATGGCGCCTATTTATGCTGCGCAGCGGATTGTACCTGCTCATGGGCATGGTAGGAGCTGCGCACAAGCGGTCCGGATTCCACGTGGCTGAATCCCCGCTTCATGCCTTCTTCCTTCAGAGCGGCAAACTCATCCGGATGATAATATTTAACCACATTTAAATGCTGCGGAGAAGGCTGCAAATATTGCCCGATTGTCATAATGTTGCAATCCACGGCGCGAAGGTCGTCCATCGCCTGCAAAATTTCATCCCATTCTTCGCCGACTCCCAGCATGATGCTGGACTTCGTCGGAATGTTCGGCTGCATTTCCTTCGCTCTGCGCAGCAGCTCCAGGGAGCGGTCATACTTCGCTTTGGCGCGCACACGATTCGACATGCGTTCCACCGTTTCAATGTTATGGTTCAAAATATCCGGCTTCGCGTCCATTACGGTCTTCAGGGCGTCCCAATTGCCCATAAAGTCCGGAATCAGCACCTCCACGCTGCACAGCGGCAGACGCTTGCGGACAGCCTTGATCGACTCTGCGAAAATAGACGCACCTCCGTCGGACAGATCGTCCCGGGCCACACTGGTGATGACGCAGTGGCGTAGACCCATGTTCTCCGCCGCTTCAGCGACACGTTCCGGTTCCTGGAGATCCAGCTCCGTCGGTTTTCCTGTATTTACTGCACAAAAACGGCAGGCCCGCGTACAAATATCGCCGAGAATCATAAACGTGGCGGTACGATTGGCCCAGCACTCATATATGTTAGGGCAACGTGCTTCTTCACATACCGTGTGAAGGGTCTTAGAGCGCATCATGCTCTTGATTTCCTGGTAATTGTCACCGGTTGTCAGTTTGATGCGAATCCAATCCGGCTTTGGCTCCTTGATGGTATTCGTAGGCAATGTTCTGACCTTCTTTCGCTATCATGGTTAGCTGCTGCATGTTCCATATTATATCATGAAATCGGCCAAAATACTTCCATTTCCAAGCACGGATAAATTCGAGGTTCTTGATTCACTCTAAGGCTATGTCGGTCCAGTCCGAATATTGAGCGAGGACTGCATCAAACTGGCAGGAGGTAGAGAACCGATGAAATACATTGTTCCGCACACACGGTGGCTCAAACGTTCGCTGACAGGTGTACTCGCATCGGCGCTGCTGCTGGGCTGCTTTCACCTTCCCGGCAAGGTGGACGCGGAGCCGGCGGCTCCGGAGCCCAACCAAGCCGCCAAGTCGCTGGACCAGCTGAGCCGGACAGAAATCCTGGAGTCCAGAAAGGCACTCTATGCGAAGATCAGCAAGGCCACCAACATCCCTTGGTACAGAATTGCCGCGATCGACCAGTACGAACGGACCTTGACCAAAGCCCATCCAAAGGATCGCAAGCACCCGGAGCGCCTCACCGGCATCCTCATTACGGAACCGGCCTGGTCGGGAGTGTTCAATCCGGAATTGAACGATCATAACCCGCGGTCCATTTCCATCTTCGACGGATACGGCCGCGACGGCTCCGGCGACGGGCGGGCAGATCCCGACAACGACCTTGACGTGCTGTACAGCATGGCGGATTATTTGCAGCGGTACGGCAAATCACAGGAAGATTTCAACATCGCGATGTGGGAATATTACCATAACAGCCGCTCGGTTCAACGGATCGAACAATTCTCCAAGCTGTATGAAAAATTCGGCACGCTGGATTTATCAGGGCATGCCTTCCCTCTCCCCATCAGCAATAGCTACTCGTACCGGAGCACCTGGGGAAGCGGGCGGAGCTGGGGAGGTTACCGGATCCATGAAGGCACGGACATCTTTGCGAACTACGGCGTTCCCGTACGAAGCACCTGCTATGGCGTAGTTGAGCTCAAGGGGTGGAACCCGTTCGGCGGTTGGCGCATCGGCATCCGGGATTTGGACAACCATTACCATTACTACGCTCATCTGCAAGGGTTTGAAAAGTCCATCAAACAGGGAGATATCGTCACACCAGGGCAAACGATCGGCTGGGTCGGCAGCTCCGGCTACGGGAAACCCGGCACGCAAGGTAAATTCCCTCCGCATCTGCACTACGGCATCTACCGTGACAGCGGCCTGGTCGAATGGTCGTTCGACCCTTATCCATCCCTCCGGCGCTGGGAAATGGAAGAGCGCAAAGCGCTGAAACAGAAAAAGGGATCCTCCTGAACCGCGTGTTCGGGAGGTCCCTTTTTTTTATGGCTATACTGGGGCCGTTTAGTGCTTCCCTGCCTCCCCCGTTACCCCGCTCGTCGAATCCGTTGTTCCGGGGTTTTCCCCTCCCGGATGGATGCTGGGCGGGTTTCCTGCCGCCGGGCTTCCGCCTTGCTGGCTTTGCGCTCCGGCTCCGGGCAGCGCGATGCTTGGCGCCGCGGCCCCGTTTTCCCCGACCGGCGTGCCCTTACTGTCGTAATAATACATCGGAACGTTGCCGACGACCATCAGGTAGGAGACCGGGATTTCCGTATCGACGATTTCCGGCTCCATGTCGAACGGCACGACGACTCCCACTTCGACCGTTACATGAATGTAAATCTCCACGAGCACCATATTAATCCCCGCATCTTTTTCTCTCGTTTTCAGATCTACCTTGACCGCACCTTGAGGCTCGACCCGAATCGGAATATTGGGGCCGAAGGATGCAATGATTGGGCTGCCGAGCGCCTGGCCCAGCGGAATGCTCTCGGCCAGCTTATGTTTGTCCTCCAGCGTGGACTGAACCACCTTAAAGGTGCTGGAGGTAATTTTCATATGCTCTGCGTAATTCAGCATAAAGCCGGACACTTTGCCGGACGTATCCATTTTCCAATCGATCAGGTCATCCGCGTTCTCGCCCTCCGCCACCTGCGCAGCCACCGCTTCGTTAATGGCGTCGGTTGCAATCTGCTTCATGCGGATTTTGGCCAGGTACATGATGGGCGGTTTCAGATGATTTTCGACATAGGCGAAGCCCTGGAGCATAAGAATGAGAAAAACCAATGCACCGATCAGCCATACCCTCCGCCGGCTCCGGGGCCTGCTCGCCCCTCTGCTGCGCCATCTGGCCCTTCTTTTCATGCCGGAACCCCTCCTTCGAAGCCGTAGGTTACCTTATCAGCATATGCCCGGGCTTGGCAAAAAAGAAGAGCAAGCCCCACTCCTGCCAGGGAGCAGCCACTTTCGTATTTTGTTATACTGGTATCAATATTGGAGAAAGATCGTTATCCCCTTGTAACATAATATTTTTAAAAAATGAGCATCCCGTATCCTTTTCCCCCTGTTCAAACGTTATCTCTATAGAGGCCTCTACAGGAGTGTGATTAACATGTTAATCCGTCAATCCCATGGCACCGGATATCATCGCGAGGATATTTCGGAGCTGTACCCAAGTTTGAAAAAATTCTGCCTGAGCGTCACCCGCAACCGCTGGGATGCCGAAGATTTGGCACATGACACCATCGATAAAACGCTGCGCTTCTGCCTGAAAGACCCGTCATCTCCGCGGCAGCCCAGCTTGCCGCTTATGATGACCATTGCCCGCAACCATTGGATCGATCTCGTCCGTAAAAGGTCGCGTGAGTCGGCCGAACCGATGGTTGAGCCGCAATCAACCGATCACCCGATCGATACGCTTCTGTCCGGGCTCGACACCTTGATGGAGAAGCTGACGCCAAAGCAGCTGCTGGTGTTCGTGCTGAAGGACGTGTTTGAGAGCCGGGTGTCGGATATCGCCAGCATGCTGGAACTGAATGAAACGACAGTCAAATCACTGCTGCACAGGGCGCGCCGCAACATCAGCGGAGACACCGGCGAAGCCATTTCACCGGACCCGCACTGGAAGGACGTCGAGCAGGAGGAGTTTCGCCATATCCTGCTGACCGCCATCCGGCAGGAGAAGCCTGAGCTGCTCCAGCGGCTAATGGAAGCTCTGCAGCCGGTAACGGACCAGGCCCCAGTGGTCGGTTTCGGCCGGACTCGGATGTCCTCTGGAACGGGTATGTCCCTGCGCTGTGCGGCGTAGATCCTTGTGCCTTCCCATATAAAGGAGGCCATGAACATGAACACGATTCCTTACGTTGTGGAACAAAGCCGGCTTGGCGAGCGTTCCTATGATATTTATTCGCGCCTTTTGAAGGACCGGATTATTTTTCTCGGTTCCGAAGTGAATGACGTGGTGGCCAACAGCATCATCGCACAGCTGCTGTTCCTGGCCGCCGACGATCCGGAGAAGGATATATCCCTGTATATCAACAGCCCGGGGGGCTCTACCTCGGCAGGCTATGCCATTTTGGACACAATGGACTACATCAAGCCGAAGGTCACCACGATCTGCATGGGTATTGCCGCATCCATGGGTGCGGTGCTCTTCCTTGCCGGGGAAAAGGGCATGCGTTATGCCCTCCCCAACAGCGAGTTCATGCTGCATCAGCCGCTCGGCGGTGCCCAAGGTCCCGCAGCCGATATCGATATCACGGCGCGCCGGATTTTGAAGCTGCGAAGCAAGATCAACGATTTTATCGCGGAGAGAACCGGACAGCCGCTGGAACGCATTGAGAAGGATACCAATCGCGACTTCTTCCTCACCGCCCAGGAAGCGCTGGAATACGGCATCGTGGACCGGATCATTACGCAGCCGGTAAAATAATCGAACACTGTAAGCCCGGAAAAACTGCGGCTATCCGAACTACCACCATGTACACAGAAGATTCATGCCCGCACGATCGTTGCAGCGCTCTGCCAGATTAAAAAGCCGACGGACTTGTCCGCCGGCTTTTTTCTGTCCTGAACCTGGCTCTCAACCCTGTGGGCCCTTTTCCATGACGGGTTTTCAGAGCTTGTAGAACCTGCCGAATCCTATTGGCCTGCATTTTATTGGCTTTTCATTCAAATATCCAGGTCGTTCAGCTGCAAATTTTCATTTCGTCTGCCATACTTGTATGGTAGTATGGAAGTGTCAGGAGGTATCCATGAAATGGATGAAACTCTGCTCCAATCCGGTTCAGCCGGAAATCTCGTGTACCAACAGCTCAAGCAGCAAATTGTCAGTCTGGAGCTTCCCCCGGGTACGGCCCTGTCCGAGAAAGAAACGTCCCTGACCTTCCACGTCAGCCGGACGCCGGTTCGGGAGAGCTTCGTACGCCTGGCCCAGGAAGGCCTGCTGCTGGTGCTGCCTCAAAGGGGAACCCGTGTCTCGCTGATCGATCCGGACATGGTGGAGGAAGCCCGGTTCATGCGTGAGCAGCTGGAGAAGGCCGTCGTCCGTCTCGCCTGCGAGTCCTTTCCCGCAGACAAGCTGCAGGAGATGGAGAACAATCTCGTGATGCAGCAGGAGAGCATGAAGCAGCTTGACGGCAAGCGAATGTTTGAGCTCGACGAGGCTTTTCACCGAATCCTGTTTGAGGGCGTCCGGAAAATGGGCACATGGAACGTCATTCAGCAGATGAACGCGCATCTGAACCGCACCCGCGTGTTATGGCTGTCGTTGGATCCGCACTGGGGGAACCTGTTTGAGCAGCATCGGGAAATGATCCAAGCCATCCGCAGCCGGAATGCGGACCTCGCCGAACGGATCATGAAGGAGCATCTAACCCTCAGCATTTCGAACCTCCCGGTCCTGAAACAGCGCTACCCGGAATATTTCAAGTAAGTCATGCTGGCCTGTGTAGCAAGGCCGCCGGAGCATGCCATACCGGTACCGGCAATGGTGCCGATGAAATGGCAGCAGCTTCTTTCTGCAAAACAACATAATGACAAGGCGGTGTATGGGATTGCGTATGGTATTCCGTTGGTTCGGCGAAGGCAATGACACGGTTTCGCTGGATCATATCAAACAAATTCCCGGTGTCGAAGGGATCGTGTGGGCGCTTCATGACGTCCCGGCCGGAGACGAATGGCCGATGGAGAAGATCATCGCTGTTCGGGATCAAGCTGCAGCACATAACCTTCATATTGACGTGGTGGAAAGCGTTAACGTCCACGAGGATATTAAGCTGGGCCTGCCGACCCGGGACAAGTATATCGACAATTACGTCAAAACGATCGAAAAGCTGGCGCAGGTCGGCGTGAAAGTGATTTGTTACAACTTTATGCCGGTGTTCGACTGGGCCCGGACGGAACTCTACAAGCGGCTGGAGGACGGCTCAACGGCACTCTTTTTTGAAAAATCCAAAATCCACGGCATTGACCCGTTTGACCTTGTACAGACGATCAACCAGAACAGCTCCCTGACGATGCCCGGCTGGGAACCCGAACGTCTTGCGCATCTGACCTCCCTGTTTGAGGCCTATCGGAATGTGACGTCAGAGGACCTATGGGACCATCTCGCCTATTTCCTGGAGGCAGTCATTCCAACCGCGGAGCGCTGCGGCATTACGATGGCCATCCACCCGGACGATCCGCCATGGCCGATTTTCGGGCTGCCGCGTATTATTACCGGCCAGGACAGCCTGCGGCGCCTGCTCTCCCTTGTGGACAGCCCGTCCAATGGCATTACGCTGTGCAGCGGCTCCCTTGGGGCCAATCCGGACAACGACATCATCGCCATGATCCATGAGTTTGCGAACCGGATTCCTTTTGCCCATATCCGCAATGTGCGCGTGTATGAGAACGGCGACTTTATCGAGACTTCGCACCGGACGCAGGACGGCACCGTCGATATCGCGGGCATCGTCAAGGCATATCATGACACCGGCTTTACCGGTTATGCCCGCCCGGACCACGGCAGACATTTATGGGGCGAGCAGTGCCGGCCGGGATACGGCCTGTATGACCGCGCCATGGGTATTATGTATCTCTGGGGGCTGTGGGACGCCTACCAGAAGCTTCAACCTACCGCAGAAAAGAGGGATACGCATGAAAGCATTGCCTAACCACCCTGCCCTGCACGGAAAAACAGCCGTTGTCACCGGCGGGTCCGGGGTTCTCTGCAGCGCGATGGCGCTGGAGCTCGGACGCCAAGGGGTGAACGTCGCGATTTTGAATCGGACGGCGGAAAAGGGCGAAGCCGTTGCCCGGCAAATCCGCGAGGCGGGCGGTCAGGCGCTTGCCGTGGCCTGCGACGTGATGGAGCCCGGCAGCGTGCAGGCGGCGGAGCGCCAGGTCCGCGAGGCCTTCGGCCCGTGCGACATCCTGATTAATGGAGCGGGCGGAAATCATCCCAGTGCTAATACGACGGAAGAGATCTATAAGCCGGAGCACCTTGGACAGCCAGGGATCACGACGTTTTTTGATCTCAGCATCCAGGGATTCCAGAACGTGCTCGGCCTCAATATGATCGGCACCCTCATTCCGACCCAGGTCTTTGCCGGGCAGATGATCGGCCGTCCCGGCGCGGTTGTGCTGAACATATCCTCCATGAGCGCACCGAGTCCTATGACCAAGGTGCCCGCATACAGCGCAGCCAAAGCAGCGATTAACAACTTTACTCAGTGGCTGGCGGTTCACCTTGCCGAATCGGGCATCCGGGTCAACGCCATTGCCCCCGGCTTTTTCCTGACAGAACAGAACCGAAAACTGCTGACGAACGAGGACGGGTCCCTGACCGAACGTTCCCATAAAATCATCAGCCACACACCGATGCGCCGGTTCGGCGTTCCAGAAGACCTGCTGGGTACCCTGCTCTGGCTGGTGGACGACACCACCTCGGGCTTTGTCACCGGCACGGTGGTGCCCGTTGACGGCGGATTTATGGCCTATTCGGGCGTGTAACGCAACGCAAAAAAGGCAGCTCCGCATCGCACACCGATCGGAATTGCCTTTTATTTTGATATTCACGAGCAGGCAGGTTCAAGCAAAATGCCGCTGCCGCATCGCCTCGAACAGCATCAGCGTCGAAGCCATCGCCACGTTCAGCGACTCGGCCTGTCCCCGCATCGGTATGATGAGCGCGTCATCCACCAGCTGCTGCGCCTGCTCCGATACCCCTTTGGCTTCGTTGCCGACGAGCAGCCAGCAGGAGCCCTGCCGGAAATCGTAGCTGTAGCACGTGTCCTGCGCCTGCAGGCTGGTGCTGATCACCCGCGCGCCGCTCCGCTTCGCCTCCGGCAGGATCTCCATCAAATCACCCTCCACCACGGGTAAATGGAACAGCGACCCCATGGTCGAGCGGATCGTCTTCGGATTGTACAGGTCGGCCGACCCGCGCCCCAGAATGACCCCGTCCGCCCCCGCCGCATCGGCACTGCGGATGATCGTCCCGACATTGCCGGGGTCCTGCACGCCGTCCAGGATGATGACCAGGCTGCTTTCCCGGCTCATCAGGGCGTCAAGCCCTGCCGCGGACTTGGGCTTCCGGGCAACGGCAAAAACCGGCTGCGGCGTTTTGGTATCCGTACACTTCGCGATTACCGCAGGCGATACGCCGACCCACTCCGCAGATTCCCCGCCAGCCAGGTGGGCAAGCTCGGACGGAACCCCCTGCTCCAGGTCAAAAGCGACGCACTCCAGGTCTGCCCCGGCCGTCAGCGCCTCCTGCACGAGATGAATGCCCTCGATGATATATTTATGCTGCTTGTCCCGGTGCTTCTTCTCGAGCAGCTGTGCCCATTCCTTGACCCGGGGATTTTGCGGTGAAATGATGTCCATCCTTAACCGTCCTTCTCATGATTCATCTTCAAACTGCTCCTCTGCCTCAGCACGAGGTTCTCGCGCTGAGGATCGGATCACTTCGGATAAGCGAGCTCCAGCTTGGTCAAATCGCTTTTTTCGCCGACGATAACGAGTACGTCGTCTTCGCCCAACGGGGCGTCGGCATACGGCGAAATATCCATCTTTGTACCGTGCTTGATCGCCATGACGTTGCAGCCGAAGCGGGCGCGAATGTCGAGCTCCCTCAAGTTTTTGCCGACCATGTCCTGCGAAGCCTTTAATTCCAAAATGCTGTAGTCTTCGGAAATCTCGATGTAATCCAAAATATTCGGCGAAGTGAGATGGTGGGCGACCCGCATACCCATATCCCGCTCCGGAAAAATCACTTTATCGGCGCCGATCTTTTGCAAAACCTTGCCGTGCAACTCATTTTGCGCCTTGACGATAATCGTTCCGACCCCAAGATCCTTCAGGATGAGCGTCGTCAAAATACTGGATTGGATGTCTTCGCCGATGGCGACAACCACCACGTCAAAATTGCGGATGCCCAGGGCACGAAGCGCCTCTTCATCCGTTGAATCCGCTGATACGGCATGCGTAACCATATTCGATACCGCCTGGGTGCGCTGTTCATCCGAATCGATGGCAAGCACGTCAAACCCCATCTCGCTCAGTGTGTTTGCAACACTGGAGCCAAAGCGCCCCATACCGATGACGGCGTACTGCTTTTTCGCCATATGTTAACCTCCACGACTATAAGAAGTCTATCCTGATTATTATATCACAGCGGGTGAAAAACTTGAATTTTGCCACCCGCCTCGGGGCACATTACTAAAGAATATCATTACAATTCAGACTGAGCCCTGGGAAGCAGAACTGCGTCCGCACGTTATATGGAAGCGGGCGGCTCTGATGTGAAGGGTTCAAACTTTTTAGCCTGGAGGGAAAACGATCATGTCAATTCTTCTCGACCTGCGCCAAGCTATTGTCCATAAGGTCCATGATTCCAATGAAGCCGAGCTTCGTGAAATGATTGAAGGATCCGTCGACGGTCCGGAGCAGGCACTCCCCGGCTTGGGAGCGATCTTTGAGATGATGTGGAAAAATATCGACACGAAGCAGCAGAACGAGCTCGTCCATGTGGCTCATGAGCACCTCAAGACGATTAAGCCGGGTCCATTGACTTAACAAAGACGCCGGTGCTTTTACCGCAATGACAAATACCCCTCCGCTGGGAAACAGCGGAGGGGTATTTCCTATATTACAAAAGCTTCAACAGTCTTAAGGAGCCGTCTCCAAAAACTTCGCGGTCGGATTTTTTTCCATCGCGGTCCGCATCGCATATTCGTTTTCGAACAGCACGACATAGTTGCCCTTCTTATCCTTCACCAGCGTCGAGTTGATGCGGAATTTGCTCGGATCGATCTGATCGTCCACGATCCAGCGGGCGAACTGGTACGGCATCCGCTGCAGCTGCACATCCACACCGTACTCGCCTTTCATCCGGTATTCGAATACTTCGAACTGCAGCTGGCCGACAACGCCGAGAATCGTATCGTCGAAGCTGACCGTATGGAACACCTGAATGGTCCCTTCCTCCGTCAGCTGGTCGATGCCCTTCTGGTACTGCTTGTGCTTCAGGGCATTCTTGACCGTCACCTTCGAGAAAATCTCCGGCGAAAACGTCGGCAGCTCGTCAAAGACAATTTCGCTGCCTTGGCTCAGCGAGTCGCCGATCCGGAAAATGCCCGGGTCAAACAGCCCGATGATATCGCCAGGATACGCCTCATCGACGATGTCGCGGTCCTGTGCCAGGAACTGCTGCGGCTGCGACAGCTTGATGTCCTTGCCGACCCGCACATGCTTGACGGTCATGCCGCGCTGGAACTTGCCGGACACGATCCGCATGAAGGCGATGCGGTCCCGGTGCGCCGGGTTCATGTTCGCCTGGATTTTGAAAATGTATCCCGAGAACTTCTCGTTCGTCGGCTCGATCAACCCAGCCGTGCTGCGGCGCGGCTCCGGCGGCGGGGCCAGCTGCAGGAAGTTCTCCAGGAACGTCTGCACCCCGAAGTTGTTGATCGCACTGCCGAAGAACAGCGGCGTCAGTTCGCCTTTCTGTACCTTTTCCAGGTCAAATTGGTCCCCCGCCACGTCCAGCAGCTCCAGGTCCTGGCACAGCTGATCGTGCAGGTAATCCCCCGCCATCTCACGGATAACCGGGTCGTTATAGTCCTCCACCTTCTGTACCTGAATGGTCGAATGGTCGTTCCCCTGGAAGAGCTCGACCTGATTCTTCATGCGGTCGTAGACACCGCACAGCTCGCGTCCGGTCCCGATCGGCCAGTTCATCGGCACGGAGCGGATGCCAAGCACCTGCTCCAGCTCCTCCATCAGGTCGAACGGACTCCGGCCTTCCCGGTCGAGCTTGTTGATAAACGTAAAAATCGGAATGCCCCGCTTCGCGCAAACCTGGAACAGCTTGATCGTCTGGGCCTCGACCCCTTTGGCCACGTCGATCAGCATGACGGCGCTGTCGGCAGCGGTCAGCGTACGGTACGTATCTTCACTGAAGTCCTGGTGACCCGGGGTGTCCAGAATGTTGATCCGGTGTCCGTTATAATCGAACTGCATCACCGACGAAGTAACCGAAATCCCCCGCTGCTTCTCGATTTCCATCCAGTCACTGGTCGCGTGCTTGCTCGCTTTGCGCGCTTTGACTGTACCGGCCAGCCGGATCGCGCCGCCGAACAGGAGCAGCTTCTCCGTTAATGTCGTTTTACCTGCGTCCGGGTGGGAGATAATCGCGAACGTCCGGCGCTTCTCCACTTCCTGCTGCAGCGTATCATCTATCGCTTTGCTCATTTCACTATTCCCTTCATCACTAAAGTCATGTCTATTATTGTATCACATTCTCTACGCAAATCACCCCCATGCAGAGGCTGCATGAGGATGATTTCATTTCAGGCTATGTCTTTAGTGAAACATAAGGCAAGCACCGGTACAACGGTTTTATTTGCCAATCTGCCACACGACGTTGTCCTCTTCCTGGCCGTTCACCGGCCACCAGTGGAAGCCGTCCGCTTTCAGCAGTTCGTCCGTTTCCTTCGGTCCCCAGGACCCGGCAGGATAATAAGAGATATCGCCCTGGTTTTGCGCCCAGGCTTCGGCGATCTTATCGACGAAGGACCAGGCCGACGCCACTTCATCCCAGCGGGTGAAATACGTCGATTCGCCGCGGGCTGCATCATGCAGCAGGCGCTCATACGCTTCAGGCGAGTTGATGCCGACCATGCAGCTCTGGCAGAAGTCCATCGCTAGCGGCTCGATTTCATTTTCGGAGCCCGGCTTCTTCGCATTGATCTTTACGTAGATGCCTTCCATCGGGTTCACCCGGATGACCAGCAGGTTCGGTTCGAGCTTGTATTTTTTACCCAAATACACGTTGTTCGGCATGCTCTTGAATTCCACGACAATTTCCGTCGTTTTGACCGGGAGGCGTTTGCCTGTCCGGATATAGAACGGTACGCCCGCCCAGCGGAAATTATCCACGAACAGTCGCGCCGCAAAATACGTCTCCGTATTGGAATTCGGGTCGACCTTGTCCTCCTCACGGTAGGCCGGCAGGTCCTTACCGCGGGCAGAGCCCTTGATGTACTGGCCGCGGATGACGTTCTTCTTCACTTCTTCCGCTGTCTCGTAAGGCCGGAGCGAACGAAGCACCTTCACCTTCTCGTCGCGGATATCCTCCGGCAGCAGGCGGCTAGGCGGCTCCATCGCAATCATCGTCAGCATCTGCAGCATATGGTTTTGTCCCATATCCCGGAGTGCGCCGGCATGGTCGTAGTACCCTCCGCGCTCTTCAACACCGACGGTTTCGCTCAGCGTAATCTGAACGTTGGAAATATGCTTGTTGTTCCACAGCGGCTCGAAGAACGCGTTGGCAAACCGGATGACTTCGATATTCTGCACCATTTCCTTGCCCAGGTAGTGGTCGATCCGGTAAATCTCTTCTTCTTTAAAAACCTGGCGAATCTGTTTGTTCAGCTCTTCAGCCGATTTCAGATCGTAGCCGAACGGCTTCTCGATGACGAGGCGGTTCCAGCCTTCGGCATCCAGCATGCCACCCTTTTGCAGGTTAAACGATACGCTGCCGAACAGCTCCGGCGCCAGGGCCAGATAGAACAGGCGGTTGCCCGGAATGCCGAACTGCTTCTCCAGCTTCACCGTCTGTTCGTTTAATTCACGGAATCCGTCGACGTTGTTGATATCGAGGGACTTATATTCAAAATGCTGCGCAAACGTCTTCCAATTGTCGTTGTCCTCTGCCTTGTAACGGCAAAATTCCTGAATCGACTGGAAGATGTCCTCACGGAACTCCTCCTGGGTACGCGGACGCCGCGCGACGCCGATGACCGCAAAATCCTCGGCTAATTTACCTTCACGGTACAAACTATAAATGGCAGGAAACAGTTTGCGTTTGGCCAAATCCCCGGTTGCCCCGAAAATAAAAAATACAGCACCAGGTGTTTTGAGTGCTTCAAGATTTTGATTTTCAGTCATGGCTCCTCATTCTTTCTATGTCGTATTTTGGTCTCTTCAAAATCCCGATTTTACACCATAATTTGGTGGCATAAAATGATTGATGTCATTTTAGCACATTCATCAGCATGATGCTATCCGTTTAACTTGGTGGTAAATCAAAAATTTCTTTCTGCGTGCTAGGCAGGTCTAATACTCAATCGTAATGACCGGAAGCCCGATCGTCACCCGGCTGCTGCCGGTCGATTGATCCTCATGAACCGCCACCTGCATGTTCAGAACCTTTCCTCCGCTTTGGATGCCTGACCGCAATGAAGGCACCTCGTAAGCGTTGCTGACCGTAGTCGCATCCTCGTAGGATTCCGCTTTTGTCGCCGCCATATGTCTGAAAATGCCATCCTCTACCGCTTTCATGGTCGATCCGGCAGGATGCTCCCCTTTAACCGTTCCCTGCAAAGAAGCATTCCATTCAGCATCGATGCCGTTTTTGTGCAATGCCTGTCCGTATTCTGACTGGAGTTCGGTCAAGGCGCTCAGCTGCTCATCACCAGCCGCCTCCAGTTGAATAATAATATAACTGCGATCCTCTGAAATCTCCTGCCAGTTAAACCGCACATTAACGCCATTTTTCGTATCCACGACCCGGTATGTCAAGTGACCGCCTTCCGTCAGCTGCTGTACTCCCGGCAGATTCAGCGATTGGGACAGCCCCTCGGCCGCCTCGTACGCATCCTGATTTCCGTTGGCTTCCCAGTCTCCCTGCCACTTCACAACCAGACGCTGCGGCACGTCTACTACTTCATTTCCCAGCTTCAAGAGGGTGCGCAATTCTTCCGGATCCTGATGGGACGGCGCCGACGTCTGATTCGCGCTGTACCACAAATACCCCATCCATACCAAAGCCGCTATGCATACCGCCAAACCCAGACCTGCCCATCTCCGGACTGCCATCATCCCTCAACCATCCCTTCACCAGGAAATCTATCAATCTACTAAAAGGATGTCCGTTTCCGGGGCGATTATACCTAAAGCCGAACGATAGGCGAAATTGGGTGAATGACCATAGCCGCGTCCATAGGCGGTGAATACACTGGTTAATAAAAATGATAAGGGAGGTTCGCACACTTCCATGATCCCTATTTACCCATTAACAGAAGAAAATATTCGGCAGCACTGCGGCAAAATGGTCGCCGCCTGTATGTATGACGGCAGAGTATATACCGGAAAGCTGACCGAGTGCAAAGACGGCCATATTATTCTGAACGGGCCGGAAGGCACTCAGCTGCACGGCGCCAAAGTAAAGGGCGGCCATAAAAAACGCGCAAAGGGGCCTGTAGCCAAAGCTCCGGAAAAAGCCACCGTCCGCGCCTTCTATCCTTATTATCCGTATGGCTATGGGTTTGGATATGGGGCTGGCCTGGCGCTAAGTCTGGCTACCCTCGGGCTGCTGTTTTTGATTTAGCGGTCTTCAAAACTTACACATTATTATCTAAAAAAGCCCCTGGAAGCTATCCGCTCCTCAGGGGCTTTTCATCTGCTATGGATTAATTTGCTATGGATTCTATCCAACTATTCCGCCAGACCGTTCTTGTAAGCGTAGATCGCCGCCTGCGTGCGGTCGTCTACGCCCAGCTTCGCCAGGATGTTCGTCACATGAAACTTGACCGTTTTGATTCCAATGATGAGGTCATCGGCGATTTCCTGGTTGGACTTGCCCTGCGCCAATAGGCGGAGCACATCCATTTCGCGGTCAGTCAGCTCCTTGTGCGCCGGGGCCTCTACCTCCGGATGGCGGAACCGGTTCATCATCTTGGAGGCGACCTGCGATTCCAAGACCGATTGGCCGCGCGCCGCGGCGCGGATGGCGTCGGCGATTTCGCTTGCGCGCGACGTCTTCAGCAGGTAGCTGAATGCACCGGCCTCGATAACCGGGTACATTTTCTCGTCGTCCAAATAGCTTGTCAGCACGATTACCTTGCAGTCCGGGTACAGCTTCAGCAGCTGCCGCGTCGCCTCAATCCCGTCCATGCCCTCCATCACCAGGTCCATCAGGACGACGTCGGGTTTGTATTCCCGGGCAAGGCGGATGCCTTCCTCACCGCTGCCTGCCTCGCCGACGACTTCGATGCCGTCCTCAGTCCCCAGCACGGCCGCCAAACCGATCCGCACCATCTCGTGGTCATCGACGAGCAGCACTTTAATCATGGGTGTTTCCATTTCCAAGATCCTCACTCCCTGCTTTGTCTTCAGATACAATCGGCACGGTAATTTCGATTCGCGTACCCTTGCCGGGCGCCGTAATGATCTGGATCGATCCGCCGATTTCGTTGACGCGTTCCTGCATATTTGAAAGGCCGTAGGAGGCCTGTTTTGTCTCGTTTAGTTCAAAGCCCTGGCCGTCGTCACGCAGCATGACCCAGACCATGTCTTTCTTTTGGTGAATCCGGATTTCCATCTTATCTGCTTTGGCATGCCGGAGCGTGTTAGACATCGCCTCTTGGATGATGCGGAACAGATGGTTTTCGATTCCTTTTACCAGGTGGATGCCTTTGTCCATTTCAAACACGATTTCCATCGGGACCTTCACTTTGAGCTCTTTGATCAGCTCGCCGAGGCCTTGCTCCAGCGGCTTGCCTTCCAGATAGACCGGCCGGAGATGCAGCAGCAGCGCTCTCATTTCTGATTGGGCCACAGCGGCCATTTCTTCGATGAGCGCCACCTGGCGCTGGGCCTTGTCAAAATCCTTCTCAAGCGTCCTCCCCACGGCCGTCGCCGTCATCGATATCGCAAACAGCTGCTGTGATACCGCATCATGCAGCTCCCGCGCCAGACGCTGGCGCTCCTCTATGATCGCCGATATCCGCGCCTGCTCGGCCAGCTGGGCATTGTTCGTGGACAAGCGCTGAAGGGAGTTCACCTGCTCCTCCCACTTTTTGCTGATGCGCCCAAGCTGTTCGCCAAGGCGCCCGACCTCGTCGCCGCCAAGCTCCGGCACGGAGCGGGCGACGTTCCCTTTTTCCCAGGAGAGCAGCGTTTCCCGCAGCCGTTCCAGCTTCATTTTTACCCGGTAACTCTGATAGAACCCGAAGATAGCGCCCAGACCGATCGGAACCAGGATCAGCGTAGCACCGGCCTGCAGCGTTTTTTGCCAAGAATCAAACGGGGCCAAATAACCATATGTATAAAGTACGTAAAAAATGATCAGGAGCATAACAAAAGAAAGAAGGGCCCCCTCGCCCATGCTCCGGGAGACCATATTAGCCGGTTTTCTGGTTTTCATCAGGGAACCCACCTCCTATGACAGATCAATATCAACATCTCCTACCAGGTAGGAAATATGGAATTTAACTTTGTATTCGCTGGTCTCATAATTAGGGGATTTCCAGTTCAAACGGTTCATCAACCCGTTATCCCGGTGCCCTCTGAAATCGATCGCGCCGAACAGGACGAACACTTCAAGCTCCACCCCGTAATACTCCGGAATTTTGATGTCCGTATCCCCCATGATGCCTTGAAACATCATAACCGTACGGTGTTCCTCGGGGATCGCAAGCGACAAATCCAGATCGGCTTCGTTGATGACATGCCAGACGCTCTGGCTTCTCATAGCCCAAGGGACCTGATCCCAATTGTAATGCCCCGAAAATCCCTGCTTCTGCAGGTACCCGTCCCGATTTTGTACCTTCCTTGCCTTTACAAAAAACCATCCCAGGGAGATCAGCGCAATCCCCAGCACGATCAGCAAATGATCAATCAGCAGCAGGATGGCGCCCACCGCAACAAGACGGTAGCCTCTCTTCACTTTTCCGCCGCGAATCGTATAAATTCCCATAAGAATGAATAAGAGGGCGACGATGGTAAAAAAGCCGACCCACCTGCCGAAGAGCATGAGGAGGCCGATCCCGATGAGAATCAGCGCAATGAAGCGATTTCTTTTTTCCATGCCGCACCTCCTTATGATGTCTTGGTTTATCGGAAAAGTAAGACCGGAAAAGCCATAGGGTTGTGACGGGCACACTCCTTATGGCTTCACCGGGATCCAGGAAGATGTGAATGAGGTCTCGCGCCCTTATTCCATTCTTCCTAGCATATCATATTGTCCGCAGAATTGAATACTTATTCTTTATTCGATTTGGAAGGAGCGGCAGCCGTCGGGTTCAGCTTGCTTTTCAGCGCGCTGAGCTGTTCTTCCACCTTCAGCTGCTTCTCCGCATCGACCGGGCTGGTGAAAGCGGATGTTTCCGGACGGTAAGGGGCACGCATCACATCGGCTTCAGCTTCCATTTGCATGATCTTTTCTTCCATGCGGTGGAATCCAAGGGACGCGCTGCCGCTTTCGATCGTATGCAGGCTGCTGATTTGAGACATTTGCTTTTTGGCTTTCGCCATTTGCGCCCGGGCTACGAGCTCATTGCGCTTGTTGCGCATTTTGTAGAACTCGTCTTTCATGTCATGGAGCTGCTGTACCAGTTCTTTGGCTTGCGCCTCGGATTGAGCGTGCAGTTCTTGGTACTCGGACAGTTTTTGGTCAAAATAAATCTTTTCCTCGAGCAGCTTGCGCGCTACTTCTTCCTGGCCGTTACGAAGTGCCAGTTCAGCTTGAGCCTCACGTTGGCCGGCCATCTTCACGGCTTCTTCCACGCGTTGCTTCATGCGGCGTTCATTGGCCATTTGCTTCGCTACTGTAACTTCCGCGTCATGGATTTCTGCCTCCATATCGCGCAGATACTGGTTCAGCATAATTACCGGATCTTCAACTTTATCCAATACCTCGTTCACCGATGCTTTCGTCATATCCTTAATTCTTTTAAATACTCCCATGTTTTACACTTCTCCCTTCTCGTACTTAGATAATTTTTTTTTCAATTCCTCAAGCTCTTTCTTCATGGCTTTCTTCTCGATATCTTCCATCATGGCGTCCAGGTCGGATGCGGACGAGCTGTATCCGCCCGGTCTGCCTCCGCCGTATGGCGAACCGTTGTATTTGGCTCTAGGGTCAAAAGATTGGGCACCATAAGCGCCGTTGCCTTGCTGACCGTTGCCGTAGTAGCTGCCGGACCCCATACTATTGCCGTAGTATCCGCCCCCAGCTACCCCCGACCCCGGTCCATATGGATTAAAAGGTGTCGTTGGTTCTTTAGGGATGACCAAAGCCGCGATAAAGTAGATGAACAGCGTGGTCCCGCCGGTAAATGGGATACTGATCAAGAACAGGATCCGCAGCAGCGTGGAATCGATGCCTAAGGTATCGGACAGACCGCCGCACAAACCGGTAACCATTTTATCGCGGGTCGATCGGTATAGCTTGCTCATGACGTTACTCCTTTCCGCTGTTGTTCAGCTTTTCCTTCAGGCGGGCCAGCTCCCTTTCCAGCACGCTGGATACCGTTCCGCTGGCTTGCTCGAACAGTTCCTGACCGCCGCGGCGCAGGTCGCGCAGACTGCGTGCTTCAAATTCCCAATCGGAAATGCGGTCTTCCAGACGGTTGAACATCTTGGGAACATCCTGTCCGCCAAAACCTTCCATGCGCTGATTCATCCGCTGCTGAAGTCTGAGGGTTTCCATTCGTGCCGCGTAGTATTGACGTTTGCTGTACACGGTTTGGTACTCCAATTTCAGGTCGTTCAGCTGATTTTCCAGCTCGGTGAGCGACTGGCGGGTTGTATCCAGCAGTCCTCCGTATTGCTCGAGCTTTTCTTCATAGATGATTTTTTCCTGCAGTGCGAGCTTGGCTAGATGATCCTCGCCGGCCTTCAGAGCCAGCAGCGCCTGCTCCTCACGCTTTTCCTTCATGTTAGATGCCTGATCCACTTGCTGCTTCAGCTGTCTCACATGAGCGGAGTACTGCTGAACGAGCTTCTCGGCTTCCATAATATCGTCACGCGTTGATGCCAAAAACTGATCGATCAACCGTACCGGGTCCTGACTTTGTTCCAAACGTTCATTTAATGTCGCTACAGTGATATCCCGTACCCTGCGAAATACGCTCATCTGTTCTTGCTCCCTCCTTATAAGCTGTGATCGCCTATTCGTTTGATTGTATTTATTGAAGGTAATTCTTTGTTACCGTTACATCCACTTCGACGACTTCTTACCTTTCAGCAGCATAATCCCGAACACTACCAGGGCAATTCCCAGCAGCGGTCCGATGATCCAGGACAGCTTCGCCAGAAGTCCCATGACACCGAATGCGAGGATAATCGTACCGATGACCACCTTACCTCTGCGAATTCCATAATAGCCGAGCACGATCATCAGGATCGGGAAGATCAATCCGATCAGCCTGCCGAATAATGGAGCGAATACTCCCAGGAGCATCAGTGCACCGATTGCGATCAATACGATCGCCCAACCAGAAGTTTTATTTGTTCTCATGCATTGTCACCGCCTTTCGTTTGTATCAACCTTATGACTCTATTTTAGGTTCTATCCGGGTTTTCCAAAACGGACCCCAGACGGTTTTTAATCCTAGACCTAAGTCGGGGGATGGCTCGGACCTTAGACGAAGCAAGCCTTTTCTGCATGTAATTCGGCAGCCACATCCCCCACTGGCAGCTCCAATATCTCGCTAATAAAACATGAACGGCACGCACTGTGAGCTTTAATGAGCAGTCTATTCATACAAAGCTTGGGACAGGAATCGTTGGAGGCTCTGAGCAAGGGATTTAGCACTTAGCTAAATAAACATTGAGCCTGTTTAGCCCGGGTAAAGCCGGCTGGAATGGTTTATCAACGTTAAACAAGGAGGGGAAAACGTTCAAAGGGAGTAATGGTAGAACGAACGGATTGATCTCAGGATCCTGTTCAAGGCTGTTGTACACCCTCTTACTCCCAACTTACGAGGGCACGTCATATAAAGAGAACATCTATGCAGATAGGACCTACATAAAACAGCATGATACGAATTAAACGACATACAGCCATACAAATAAACGCAATACGAATTAAAATGGCCGTCTTTCTGCGGGATATCATCAGGTGGCTGATTGGAAGGAGAAGTGCAAGTGCAATATAGCGGGAAGTGAGATTAACGAACGACGAGTGATGGCTCGGTTTACAATGTTAGTCTATACAAGAAAAAGCCTTGGAAAGATATCCAAGGCTTTTCTCTATGATGCCGGTGAAGGGACTCGAACCCCCACGGTTTCCCTCACGATTTTGAGTCGCGCGCGTCTGCCAATTCCGCCACACCGGCATATTCAGTTAAAAAAAATGGCGCGCCCTAAGAGATTCGAACTCCTGACCTTTTGATTCGTAGTCAAACGCTCTATCCAGCTGAGCTAAGGGCGCATATGAAATTAATGGAGGCGCCACCCAGATTCGAACTGGGGATAAAGCTTTTGCAGAGCTGTGCCTTACCACTTGGCTATGGCGCCGAAATCAAATGGAGCGGACGACGGGAATCGAACCCGCGACCCTCGCCTTGGCAAGGCGATGCTCTACCGCTGAGCCACGTCCGCTTAAACTGGCTGGGGATATAGGATTCGAACCTATGCATGACGGAGTCAAAGTCCGTTGCCTTACCGCTTGGCTAATCCCCAACAAGATTGTCATTATAAGTTATGGGGCGATCGATGGGACTTGAACCCACGAATGCCGGAGCCACAATCCGGTGCGTTAACCCCTTCGCCACGACCGCCATAATAAAAGATATGAAGCTGTATTTCGAATGGCAGGGGCAGCAGGAATTGAACCCACACTAACGGTTTTGGAGACCGCTGTTCTACCTTTAAACTATGCCCCTATAATAAAACTGGTGGAGGCTGATGGATTCGAACCACCGAACTCGTACGAGAACAGATTTACAGTCTGCTGCGTTTGGCCACTTCGCTAAGCCTCCATATGGTGCCGGCGAGAGGACTTGAACCCCCAACCTACTGATTACAAGTCAGTTGCTCTACCAATTGAGCTACACCGGCTTTTTTGCTTGTTATTAAATTCATGGTGGCTCGGGACGGAATCGAACCGCCGACACGAGGATTTTCAGTCCTCTGCTCTACCGACTGAGCTACCGAGCCTAATTTTGTTTCTATTAAGAGCATGATTGCAACAAACTAAACTCTCAAGAAAATAAATGGCGGAACCGACGGGATTCGAACCCGCGATCTCCTGCGTGACAGGCAGGCATGTTAGGCCTCTACACCACGGTTCCACGGCCAATTATGTATCTCCATACGTAAGGAGATAAATTGCGGGGGCAGGATTTGAACCTGCGACCTTCGGGTTATGAGCCCGACGAGCTACCGGACTGCTCCACCCCGCGTCATTAAAAAATATTTATTTTCTTTAGAGTATACATGGTGGAGGCTGAGGGGATCGAACCCCCGACCCTCTGCTTGTAAGGCAGATGCTCTCCCAGCTGAGCTAAGCCTCCATAAGAAACACTTTTAATATCTTAGCAGATAAACCACTAAAAATGCAAGTACTATTTCGTTGGGATTCCCATCCCTAATGATAATAGTGTAAGTGGTGACCCGTATGGGATACTCTCACTTCGTTCGAGACTGCGATGTATATGCTATCGAAGTAACGCTCCGACGAACCCTTTTTGGATTCTCATCCCTGATGCAAGCAATGAAAATGGTGACCCGTATGGGATTCGAACCCATGTTACCTCCGTGAAAGGGAGGTGTCTTAACCCCTTGACCAACGGGCCAAACTATAATGGCGGAGAGAGAGGGATTCGAACCCTCGAGACGCTTTTGGCGCCTACACGATTTCCAATCGTGCTCCTTCGGCCAACTCGGACACCTCTCCATAATGGCTCCCCGAACAGGACTCGAACCTGTGACAACTCGATTAACAGTCGAGTGCTCTACCAACTGAGCTATCAGGGAACAATATTTAATTCAAGTGTTTGATCACCTGAAAACTAGATACGAAACGAATCTGCGCTTTAAGAATTATCGGGTCCCCGCCAAAGTACTCGGAATCAGCTTCAACGCTGTTCTTCACTTTGGTGGGTACTTTTTAGGATAAGCCCTCGACCGATTAGTATTGGTCAGCTCCATGCATTGCTGCACTTCCACCTCCAACCTATCTACCTCGTCGTCTACAAGGGGTCTTACATACTGGGAAATCTCATCTTGAGGGGGGCTTCACGCTTAGATGCTTTCAGCGCTTATCCCGTCCGTACGTAGCTACCCAGCCATGCTCCTGGCGGAACAACTGGTGCACCAGCGGTACGTCCATCCCGGTCCTCTCGTACTAAGGACAGCTCCTCTCAAATTTCCTACGCCCACGACAGATAGGGACCGAACTGTCTCACGACGTTCTGAACCCAGCTCGCGTACCGCTTTAATGGGCGAACAGCCCAACCCTTGGGACCTACTTCAGCCCCAGGATGCGATGAGCCGACATCGAGGTGCCAAACCTCCCCGTCGATGTGGACTCTTGGGGGAGATAAGCCTGTTATCCCCAGGGTAGCTTTTATCCGTTGAGCGATGGCCCTTCCATGCGGTACCACCGGATCACTAAGCCCGACTTTCGTCCCTGCTCGACTTGTAGGTCTCGCAGTCAAGCTCCCTTCTGCCTTTGCACTCTTCGAATGATTTCCAACCATTCTGAGGGAACCTTGGGGCGCCTCCGTTACTCTTTAGGAGGCGACCGCCCCAGTCAAACTGCCCACCTGACACTGTCCCCATACCGGTTTACGGTACCAGGTTAGAACCTAGATACGATCAGGGTGGTATCCCAACGGCGCCTCCACCCAAGCTGGCGCTCAGGTTTCAAAGGCTCCCACCTATCCTGTACAGATCGTACCCAAATCCAATATCAAGCTGCAGTAAAGCTCCATGGGGTCTTTCCGTCTTGTCGCGGGTAACCTGCATCTTCACAGGTATTAAAATTTCACCGGATCTCTCGTTGAGACAGCGCCCAAGTCGTTACGCCATTCGTGCGGGTCAGAATTTACCTGACAAGGAATTTCGCTACCTTAGGACCGTTATAGTTACGGCCGCCGTTTACTGGGGCTTCGGTTCACAGCTTCGGGTTTAACCCCTAACCGCTCCCCTTAACCTTCCAGCACCGGGCAGGCGTCAGCCCGTATACTTCGCCTTGCGGCTTCGCACAGACCTGTGTTTTTGCTAAACAGTCGCTTGGGCCTTTTCACTGCGGCCCCCTCGTGCTATTCACACTACCGGGGCACCCCTTCTCCCGAAGTTACGGGGTCATTTTGCCGAGTTCCTTAACGAGAGTTCTTCCGCGCGCCTTAGAATTCTCTTCTCGCCTACCTGTGTCGGTTTGCGGTACGGGCACCTTCACCTGGTTAGAGGCTTTTCTTGGCAGTGTGAGATCATGACCTTCGGTACTGTAATTTTCCCTCCCCATCACAGCCCAGCCTTAATAGTGTGCGGATTTGCCTACACACCAGCCTCACTGCTTGGACGAGCATCCATCAGCTCGCGTCACTACCCTCCTGCGTCACCCCATCACTCATAACGGTTTACGGTGGTACAGGAATTTCAACCTGTTGTCCTTCGATTACGCCTGTCGGCCTCACCTTAGGTCCCGACTTACCCTGAGCGGACGAGCCTTCCTCAGGAAACCTTGGGCTTTCGGCGGATCAGATTCTCACTGATCTTTTCGTTACTCATACCGGCATTCTCACTTGTATACGCTCCAGCACTCCTTACGGTATACCTTCAATGCTGTATACAACGCTCCCCTACCCCTGATGCATACGCATCAAGCCATAGCTTCGGTGGTGTGTTTAGCCCCGTTACATTTTCGGCGCAGAGTCACTCGACCAGTGAGCTATTACGCACTCTTTCAATGGTGGCTGCTTCTAAGCCAACATCCTGGTTGTCTGTGCAACTCCACATCCTTTCCCACTTAACACACACTTGGGGACCTTAGCTGATGGTCTGGGCTGTTTCCCTTTTGACAATGGATCTTAGCACTCACTGTCTGACTCCCGGTTACAAGTCTATGGCATTCGGAGTTTGACTGAGCTTGGTAACCCTTGCGGGCCCCGCACCCAATCAGTGCTCTACCTCCACGACTCTATT
>NZ_CP045295.1:4415000-4550000 GCF_009363095.1 Paenibacillus cellulositrophicus | reverse complement strand
TTATACTCCACATAATGCTGCTTCACGTCTTCCAGGTATTTCGGCTTCAGCTTCTTTTCGGCCAAAATATCTTTGACGGTCTTCATGCCGACCGCTTTGGAGGACACTTCGACCTTTCCGTTCTTGCTCGCTTCCGACCAGATCCGCGTATACAGCGGCACGGCCAGTATCAGCTTCTGCGGCGGCACGTCGTCCTCATCCAGGATCTTTCTCGCAGCCGCTTCCGCCCATGGCAGGGAAGAAACTGAGCCGGCTTCGGGACTTGATGCCCAATGCTCATCGTAAGCCATCAGCATAATAAAATCCGCGGCTTCGCTCAGTGCACTGCGGTCCAGAAATTTGGACCACAGCTCGCTGCTCGATTTCGGCGTCACATCAACCGACAAGATCAGTCCTCGATCCTGCGCCAGCGGCTTCAATTCACGCACAAACTGCGTAATATTGGGGCCGTCCTTCGTTTTTACATTTTCAAAATCGATGTTGATCCCGTCCAAATGATACATCTGCGCCAGCTCCAGCAGCTGGCTCATCGTATTCAGCCGCGTTTCGTAGGTGGCCATCGCGCTCGTAGTTATGTCGGCATCGAAGCTATTATTGATCAGCCCCCATACCTCCATCTTACGGGCATGGGCTTTATTCACATAGGCCATATCCGCATTGCTGCGCACGTTGCCCTTGCCGTCGATAATGCTGAACCAGGTCGGGCTGACGACGTTGATACCGTCCAGTCCGTCCAATACGGCCGGATCGGGTTTGTTCTGGTAGACTGCTTCCCACGCCAGGTTGACGGGTTTGCCTTTCCAGCTGCGCTCCGCCCGGGTTGGCGGGATAGGCGGAATTTCGATCGTCTTTGTGTCCCCAAGTGAGACTTCATCCTTGCGGACATACCCACTGTAGCCGTTATCCATCTGGGCGAAATACCAGGATCCCTCCGAATCCCAAATCCGCAGAGGGGTACCACCCTTCATGTCAGCCAGAATCGGCGAATGGATGGAATCCTCCTTTCGGAGCTTCACCTTATCGTCAGGCTGGCCTTTGGCCGTCCCCATCTGTATGGTATCCCCGGCTTTCATCAAAATGACGGCACCCGTAGCGGCATCCTCATGGATGTTAACCCCGTACAGTTCCTTAAGCGGCTGAATCGGCATGTACGGCACGCCGTCCTTTTCCTCCGGAGCAAACCGGAGCTCAACCGGCTTGTTGTTCAGCTGCGCCTTTTTCTGTCCTGTCTGCAGCCGCATGACCCGCACTGGCGTCGTCAAAATGATGGACTGGGTCCCTGATTCATATCGAATCGTCGGATCCACCACCTTCTGCAGTACCGGCAGCGGAAGCATCAGCTGTTCACCGGCTCCTTCGGCTGGTTCTTCCTGAAGCTTCCCTTCCACGAAAATAGGCTTGTCCATGCCGCGCCAATCCGGTTTTTCATGCAAAGGGTTCGGTAGAATTTCGGTCACCGTCAGATAGGCCCCGGCTATGATCAGGCACAAGCCCAGGAATATCGTAAAGCGCCTCCCCGCTGAGGGGCGGCGTCTGCGTCTTCTTCTGCTCACTCGCTAATCCTCCGTCATTTTATTCAATTCACGCCTTCCGGTATGTTCCGGATGATCGGAAAGTTCTGCCTGAAAAACAAAAACGTGAAGAATCCTTTTCAGGAGTCCGCACGTTTCAAAAATCATTGTTCTTTGCAAGAACTGCATATCCCATAAAGCTCCATCCTCAAGTCCTTGACCTTGAATCCAGTGCTCTGTTCCGCTGTATGCTCTACATCCTTCAGAGAAGGATATATGAAATCTTCAATTTTGCCGCATTTCTCGCAGATCACGTGGAAGTGATCCGACACGTTGGCATCAAAGCGGCTCGAATTATCTCCATAGGTCAGCTCATGGACCATTCCCGCTTCCATAAACATCTTCAAATTGTTATATACGGTCGCGACGCTCATGCTCGGAAACTTGGGCTCGAGTGCGCGGTATATCTCATCCGCCGTCGGATGGTTCATGGACTCCATCAAATAGGCCAAAATCGCATGACGTTGGGGCGTAATCCGAACACCTGTTGCCTTCAGTTGTTCTAGTGCATGTTGGACTCGCGTAGACATGATTCCCACCGCCTTTAATGTTTTAACATAGTCGTTAATAACTTTATTGTACGTTTATCTTTTGAGCTTTGTCAACGGACCCCGCCCCACAGAAGCCGTTAAAGCTTCCATGTTCATCCTTTTCTAATATTTATTCACATTCAGTTCGCTGTTGCCTTCGACATGGATCGTATAGTCACCAGTGCCGATCTCGCCGGTAATGCTCTTCTTGTCCACGACAAACTCGGGGAACATATTATGAATATCGCCATAGCTGATCGTTCCGTCAATGGCGTAGTTGCCATCCCCAGGCAGATCAAGGATAAGCTCCCCGACAGCGCTATAGATGTCCCAGTTTCCGCCGACGGAGTTCGATCTTGCGGTAATATCGCCGTTGAGCGACTCTGCCGTCAAATCCGATTTGATATCATCCACATAAATGTTGCCGTTCTTGGTGCTTACATTGATTTTCCCCTGGGCCCGAATGACTGACAGATTCCCGACCTGGGATGTCAGCGCAACAGAATCGGAAACATCGATTGCCTCCATATTTCCCCGGTTGGTCGTGAGATCGACCGAGCCGGTAACGTTCGCGGCCTGAACAGCCCCGTTCAGCGTTTTTCCTTTAACCTGCCCAAGAATATGGTTCAGCTTAAGTTCGCCATTTGCACTTTCCAGCGTAATTCGCTCAATGGCCTCTACATTATTCAAGGTAATACCGCCGTTCATCGTCCGGATGGAAAAATTAAAGCGGCGGTCTTCCGGCAGCGTAATGGTCAGGTTCATCCGCGGCTGTCTTTTGCCGGATTGCCCGTAAGCCTTGCCTTTGGTTTGGATCGTAACGGTGCTTCCGTCGCTGACGTCAACCTTGGATTCCTGCCCGATCACATCCGCTTCCGGCCCCGTAATCTGATCCACCCACATCTCGGTATCCACCCGAATGTCGTCCACAGGACCCCGCTGCAGCAAAATATCACCGTTAATATTGTCGACATTCACCGCTTGGGTCTCGAAGGCGACAGGAATTGAAATCGGGTCCTTATCAAATCGCTTACCCTTAGCCTCGCTGTAGTCCACACCAGCCGCCGTCAAATTCAAACTGACCTTATTCCACAAGTGCAGGTAGTGGTCTTGTTCGGTGACGACAAAGACGGAAGCCGACAGCAGTACGGCCACCAGCACTCCGCGGATATCCAGCCGGAAACGCCCCCAGCCGGGTGCTCGCGATTTCCGCATAAACCAGTACAGCACAATATATTCGGCACCCCACAGGACGGCCAGCAGCGGCCACCATTTTAGCAGGAGCAGCATGTATTCGGTCCCTTGAACGGCATCCGTCAACAGCAGTGCACCGGTCACAACCAGCAGCAGCACGGCAGTAAAACGCCCCACCCGCAATTTGGGTTTTCGGTTCACGTTGTCGATCACCTCTTTCCACGCTGCAGCACGGCCATAAATCAGGCTATGGCGCAGCGGTTCATCTTCCGCGTCGTTGGTTTAAAAACAGGAGCGTCTCCCGAAGCCCGAAAAACAAACCAAGGACGATCAAAACGACCGCAACTGCGGTTTGTCCGTACTGTTCAATAAACATGCCAAGCCATTTGGGCTTCTGATAAAAGGCGATCATCAGCAGCCCGCCGGCAACCAGATATACGCCGAAAGCGATGCTGCGTTCCAAGGCAAAGGGATGCGCCCGTTCCGTCTCCTCTTCATCCGGCAGCTCAAGCCCAGACCTTCTCCGGTGATAAATCACATAATCCGCAGCTTGAAGCACATCATAAACGCTATAAAAATAAGCGACAGGAAATAGAAGCGCGAGCAAAATAAGCAATGGTACGTTGATCTGGATGCCGATGGAAGAAAAATAGAGCAGCGCCGACGCATCCAGCATTAGCGCGAATATAAGAGAAACCCCTTTACGGTACAATCCCAGATAAATATGGCCGAGTCCCGGACAAATCGCTGCAAGAAGCCCTGCGGTAAATTTGCGCTTGCGGGAATACAGTCGGCGCTTGCGGACTCCCCGCTCCGCCTTGGAATGAATGCGTAACCGCCGTTTACCTTTCTGCGGTTCGTCCGCTGAATTTGTTGAGTGACGTCCGGCAGAATGCATGCTTGCAGCTCCTTTCTTTAAATGGTTTGGCCGAGTCCTTTTTTCTGATAGTACCCTATTCTGTCCCCTAATTAACAGGTCAATATCTGGATTATCCGGCCTGTCAAAGCAAAAACCCCCGGTCACCCGGGAGCTTTCGGCGTTTTCGTTAGTCTAGGGACACCAGTGTAATTCCTTCCAGCTTCCGGATTTGCGAAGCCAGATGCAGCGGATCAAAGGAATGCTTGATCAGGACGTGCATCGAGATCTCAAGCGTGGTGGAGGGAGGCTCCAGCTCAAAGGGCGCGGCCGCACTCCGTTCATTGATAATCAATTTTTTCACGGCGATGCCTTCCGCCTGCACCAATTCCGAGATCGATTCAAGCAGCCCCGGAACCGAAACGGCGTGGAACGTGAACAGGTGGAGCTTGCTCCCTTTGATATAACGCTGCTCCAGCTTATTAAATACCACGAGCGTCAGTAATATAAGCAGCGTGGCAGCGACGGACGCGAAATAAAACCCGGCGCCGACAGACAAGCCGACCGCAGCGACGACCCATACGGACGCCGCCGTCGTTAAACCGGTAATGGATTTACCGGTAAACAGAATCGTTCCGGCTCCCAGGAATCCGATCCCGGTAATGACGGCCGATGCCAAACGGGCAGGGTCGATCCGGATGTTCACCTCGTGAACGAATTCGGAGAAGCCGTAAATAGACAGCATAATAATTAACGCCGATCCCATGCACACTAAAATATGAGTTCGGAGTCCAGCCGCGTGGTTGGACCGCTCCCGCTCCAGACCGACCAATCCCCCGAGCAGCATAGACAGCAGCAAACGCAGCAAAATATGCACATTATCGATATACCATGGATCCTGCAAGGGTCAACCTCTCCCATTCTGCTGAGGTATTTATTGTGACGAATCGGACGCTCTGTGAAAGGTCGTCAGTTCCACGCCCGGGGCTACCTCATACCGGTCAAAAGGAACAAAGCCATACTTGGTGTACAACGCCACGGCCGGCGTGTTTTTGGTTCCCGTGGACACGATGAATAAGGGAACATCCGGATGAAGATCCAGCACGTGCTGAATCAGGCTGCCCGCAATCCCCTTGCGGAAATGATCGGGATGAACCATCATCCGGCTGATCGTAATCGTATCCGGCGCTTCCCGCTCCGTTGCTACCGCTCCGATAAGTTCTCCGTCCTCATTTAAGCATCCGTAAAAATCCTCTTTACACTTCCGTATCGTTTCATGGGTATCCATCAGCGGCGGAATATCGCGGAACCCGATCCGCTCCGCCTCCAGCCGGTAAGCCATATGCTGTAGACGCCAGATCTGATCGACCATGTCCTCGTCATCTAGAAACAGTCTGTTTATCATATTCGAAACCACCTTGAGCGCATGCGCGAAAATGAAAATGAATGCTAAATCAAAGGGGCTTGTCACACGGACAAGCCCCAAGGGAAGCTCAAGCTTTTATTGGCTCAATATTTCGGCCAGCAGCTTGTTGACAAGCGCAGGGTTGGCTTTGCCCTTGCTCTCCTTCATGACCTGGCCGACCAGGAAGCCGATCGCTTTCTGCTTGCCCGCCTTGAAGTCCTCGACGGATTGCGGATTTGCCGCGACAACCTGCTCGACGATCGTTTTGATCGCGCCTTCGTCGCTGATCTGCACAAGTCCTTTTTCCTCGACGATCTGCTGTGGCAGCTTGCCGGATTCGAGCATTTCCTTGAATACCGTTTTGGCGATTTTGCTGCTGATCGTGCCCTTCTCGATCAACCCGATCATTTCACCGAGACCGCGGCCGGTAATTTTGAGGGCCGGCAGCTCCAGGCCGGTACTGTTCAAGTATCCGAGGAGGTCGCCCATAATCCAGTTGGAAACCGCTTTGGCATCCTTTGTATAGTTCAGGCTGTCCTCAAAAAAGTCCGCCAGCGGCTTCGAAGATGTAATGACGCCCGCATCATAGCTCGGGAGACCGTATTCGGAAGTATAGCGCGCTTGCCGGGCATCCGGAAGCTCGGGAATCGTTGCGCGGATGCGCTCCTTCCAAGCTTCATCGATATGAAGTCTGACGAGGTCGGGATCCGGGAAATAGCGGTAGTCATGCGCTTCTTCCTTGCTGCGCATCGACAGCGTCTTGCCGGCGGCCTCGTCCCAGCGGCGTGTCTCCTGCACAACTTTGCCGCCGTCGTCCAAAATTTCCGCCTGGCGGTACTCCTCGTACTCCAGGCCCCGCTGAACGCCGCGGAAGGAGTTCATATTCTTCAGCTCGGCGCGGGTGCCGAATTCCTTTTGCCCCACCGGACGGATACTGATATTCGCGTCGCAGCGCATGGAGCCTTCCTCCATCTTCACGTCGGACACTTCGCAGTACTGCATGATCGCGCGGAGCTTCTCCAAGTAGGCTTTCGCCTCTTCCGGCGACGAAATGTCAGGTTCGGACACGATTTCGACAAGCGGCGTTCCGACGCGGTTAAAGTCGACCAGTGACGCAAATCCTCCGTCGACGTGCGTCAGCTTGCCTGCATCTTCTTCCAGGTGCAGGCGGGTAATGCCGATCCGTTTGGTCTGGCCGTCGACTTCGATGTCGATCCATCCGTTCTCGCCGATCGGCTGGTCGTACTGGGAAATCTGATAAGCCTTGGGCGAATCGGGATAGAAGTAGTTTTTACGGTCGAATTTGCTTACATCGGCGATCGTACAGTTCAGCGCCATGGCTGCTTTCATCGCGTAGTCGACAGCCTGACGGTTCAGAACAGGCAGTACGCCGGGATGTCCGAGGCAAATCGGGCACGTATGCGTGTTGGGCGGCGCGCCGAATTCGGTGGAGCAGCCGCAGAAAATTTTCGACTTGGTGTGCAGTTCGACATGGACTTCAAGTCCAATGACAGTTTCGTATTTGGTTGATGACATATTGTTCTTGCTCCCTCCTGGTCCCGCCTGAGATTACAGCTTCGGCTGCAGCTTATGATGTTCGGTGTTCTGCTCGTACGCGTGGGCGACGCGCAGCACCGTCGATTCGTCAAAGGCTTTGCCGATGATCTGCAGGCCGACCGGCAGCCCGTCCGCCAGTCCGCAAGGAACGCTGATCGCGGGGACGCCGGCGAGGCTGACCGGAATGGTCAAAATATCGTTCAAATACATCGTCAGCGGATCATCCACCTGGGACCCCAGCTTGAACGCCGTCGTCGGTGCGGTTGGCCCGATAATAATGTCGTAGTTCTCAAAGACGTTGTCGAAGTCCTGCTTAATAAGCGTACGGGCTTTTTGAGCCTTCAAGTAATAGGCGTCATAGTAACCCGAGCTCAGCGCGTAGGTGCCGAGCATAATCCGGCGCTTGACTTCGGGACCGAAGCCTTTGCTTCTCGATTCGTGGTACAAATCGATCAGACTGCCCGCATGGTCGGCACGGGTGCCGTAGCGGACGCCGTCGAAACGCGCGAGGTTGGAAGACGCCTCCGACGAGGCGAGAAGATAATACGTTGCCACCGCGTATTCGGTATGCGGCAGGGACACTTCCTCCCACACGGCCCCGAGATCTTCCAGCACCTTCAAGGCGGCCAGAATTTTCTCTTTCACGGCCGGGTCGACCCCTTCGCCCATATACTCCTTCGGCACCGCGATGCGCAGGCCGCGGACATCTCCGGTCAATGCACTCAGATAGTCCGGAATATCGACATTTGCTGATGTCGAATCCATATGGTCATGGCCGGCGATGGCCTGGAGGACGTAAGCGGAGTCCTCCACGTTCTTGGTCAGCGGGCCGATCTGGTCCAACGAGGACGCGAAAGCCACAAGCCCGAAGCGGGAAACAAGGCCGTAAGTCGGCTTCAATCCGACTACGCCGCAGTAGGACGCAGGCTGGCGGATCGATCCTCCGGTGTCCGATCCGAGCGTAAAATAAGCTTCGCCAGCGGCCACCGCCGCGGCCGAGCCGCCGCTGGAGCCGCCAGGTACGCGGTCCAGGTCCCACGGATTGCGGACCGGCCGGAAGCTGGAATTTTCGTTCGAGCCGCCCATGGCGAACTCATCCATATTCAGCTTGCCCAGCGTAACGGCATCCGCCTCACGCAGCTTGCGCGTCACGGTTGCGTCATAGACCGGGTTGAAATTCGCCAGAAACTGGCTGCCACAAGTCGTGCGCAAGCCTTCCGTCACGATATTGTCCTTAATTCCGGCAGGCAGGCCGAAGAGCAGGCCGCGCGGCTGACCGGACGCCAGTTTGTCGTCGAGACGGCGGGCGGTGTTCCGCGCCTCCTCCTCATTCAACGTCAAAAAAGCCCCGATGCGTTCGTCCCGCTCAGCGATGACCTGAAATGACTGGTCAACAAGCTCCTGCACGGACAGCTCCTTGGCATGCAGCTTGTTATGTAATTCTTGCAATGTATGGTTAAACAGGCTCAAATGAATGCTCCTCCCTTCAATGATTAGCCGCTAATCCAAGACAGCCGGCACTTTAAATTGTCCGTCTTCCTCTTCAGGCGCGTTGGCCATAACTTTCTCGATCGGCAGACTGTCTTTCGCTTCATCCTCGCGCATCACATTGCTGAGATGCAGCACATGCGTCGTCGGCTCCACACCGTCGGTATCGAGTTCATTCAATTTCTCGGCATATTGTAAAATAGCGTTCAGCTGCTCGGTCAGCATCTGCTCTTCTTCGGGTGTGAAATTGAGCCGGGCCAACTTGGCCACATGCTGAACGTCTTGATTGGTAATACTCATCAGCGGTTCCTCCTTGTTCCTTCTTATCTAAGCATCCCTGCGGCATTCCATCCGGATCCGATTCAGCGAAGCAGCTTGTCCTGAAGCAGCCCGGAATTCGCGGCTCCATAGCCGCAAAAACGCATGGATATGCCCTTGCAGACTGCTGGTGTTTAAAGGATTAAAGCCTCAGGATAACGTTTCTAATTATATTGTAGAACCGGGGAAGATTCAATGCACCCGGTCAAAATGAAACGCACCGATATCTTGCCGGCCATAGCCTTATATCATTCCTTGGCCGAAGCCCCGGCCGATATACCTTTCAATTCAACGTCTATCGACGTACATTCTAATTTGACAGACTGCATGAACCGGAAGTTTTCTTGCGGGATAAGGATGTCGTATCTCCGAAGTTAGAAGCTGAAATGGATGATGGGGGCAGCCTTCAGCTTAGCTATATATCTTAAAACGCAAAAAAGAGCCGGCTAATAAGCCGACTCCTCTAAATCCAGGCGCGGAGATTTACCTGTTTGATAAATTCCGCCTGGGAGAGCACTTCAGGCGCAGTCTCTTCTTCCTTCTCATCCTGCTCAAGCTCGCCGTTCATAATCTGATGAAACAGCTTCTCGTTATATGTCGCAAGGGCGTAATCGATCAGCGCTTCCCGCGTGGTCATCTCAACTTCATGCTGTATGAGCAACTCTTCTGGCTCAACATCACTCGATGGCACGAAAAAGTTACGATTAATCTTCGGTACCCGAATTACGTAATCAAAAGCATTATCCGGGTTCCGGTCATAGGCAATCAGATAACCGTATTCCCCAATAGGAAGGTTCTGCTCAAAGGCGTCCGCGACGATTACAATTTTCTCCCCTAATTGCAGCATCGTCTACCTCCTAGATGTATGTCTTTCATTTGTCTGTATAGTCTACTAGAAAAACATAGACATGTAAAGCTGAAGAAAAAATATATATGGAGAAAAATAAAGTAAGATGAACATGAAATCTCCCAAAAATAAAAGAACGCAAACCGGGATCGGGCCACAGCTTGCGTGCTTCGCGAAAGTAACAAGGTTCATCAAATTAATCACATTGTATCAATCTTGTAACCGGTTGTCCAGACAAATTTGCTCAGAAATTGTCGGAAATGCTGATTCCCTATCGAATCCATCCTTAACGGACATAGGGATTGTTCGCCCGCTCATAACCAATCGAGGTTTTAGGGCCATGGCCGGGATACACCTTCACGTCGTCCGGGAACGTGAACAGCGTATTTTGGATGGAGTCAAGCAGGTCCCTTTCTCTTCCTCCGTACAAATCGGTTCGTCCAACGCCAAGCTTGAACAGGACGTCGCCGGAAAAGAGGTCGTTTCCGCAGAGGAAGCTGACGCTTCCGGGCGAATGTCCAGGCGTATGGTAGACGGTAAACGTGCGGCCGATCAGCTGCAGTTGCTGGCCCTCATCCAGGCTGTATTCCGCGGGATCGGTCGACAGTGGCGGAGTTACCTGCGGCCAGTTCTGCGAACCGTTCATCTTCGGGTTCACCAGCCATTCGCTTTCCAGGTCATGAAGATATACCGGCGCCTTGGTCAGCTTGCGTACTTCATCGACGCCGCCCATATGGTCGAAATGGGCATGGGTCAGCAGAATGGCTTCGATCTCGAGACCCTCAATGTGCCGGATCAGCGGCGCGGGATTCATGCCGGGATCAATGATGACGGCGCGGCCGGGATCGTCGCCGGTCAGGACATAACAATTGGTTTCCAGCGGCCCGAGGCTAAAGGATCGGATGTTCAGCATGGCCTCAGATTAAAATCCGGAAATCAGTTCACGCAGCTCTTTGATGATCGAGGCGTGAAAGCCCGTTCCTTCCCCATAAGCTTCGACGATCTGTTTGCGGGTAATCGCCAGGTTGTCCTGATAGTCGGCAGCTTCCCGGTCCGGATTGTTCTGTTTGAATTCGACCATGAACTTTTGAACGTGAGCCGGACGCGGCCCCCAGGTGCCCAAGACGTATCCGCCCGTATCCGCAAAAATGACTACAGGCACACTCCGGCCGCCCATCGTCAAATACTGGTCCATCAAATCATAATTCTCTTCCAGAATAAACACCTCGACCGGAATTTCCGCCGCTTCCAGCGCCCGGAACACGACCGGAACGTTGCGAACAACGTCACCGCACCAATCGGCAGCCAGGATCAGCACGCGGAGGTCGTCGCGAAACTTCAGGCTTTCAAAAAACTCCCTGTCGCCTTCATCGCTCCACGCAAACTGCTCGTAACCGTTCTTGAAAGCCTCCTGGTTTTTCTGCATGCCGCTCACGAACTGTTCGGGAGAAATCCCGCGATTCAAATAATCTGCCACATTTTTAGCCATTAGTGAACGCCTCTCTTCCTTCTGTTATTGATCCATTTAATCAGAAAATACACGATCAGCAGCGCCAGCGCAATGAGCAGAATCGGCGTTATGTATGGAGCCGCCTTCTCATCGATATTTTTCCACTGGTCTCCGAGCAGGTAACCAAGATATACAAACAATGCGGACCAAGGAATGACAGCCAGGGTGGTCAGCAGCGTAAACCGTCCGAGATTCATCCGGGAGATCCCTGCAGGGATGGAAATGGCATGCCTTGCCACCGGGATGAACCGAGCCGTGAAAATGACGCCTGTCCCGTATTTGTTGAACCATTCCTCCGCGTAATCGATATGTTTTTTATGAATGAAAATGTATTTCCCGTACTTCTCCAGCACCGGGCGTCCTCCATAGCGGCCGATCCAATAGATGAACAGCTGCGCGATCACGCCGCCGACCGTTCCAAAAACAACCGCGCCGATATAGTTGATATGGCCCGACGACACCAGAAACCCTCCGTACGCCAGCACGATCTCGCTGGGAATAACCTCGATCATCAGACCTAGCATAATTCCGAAATAGCCCAGACTTTGAATCCAGTCAAATAACTGATTAATGATATCCGATATTAAATGCACGCTGGCCCCCACTTCCCCAATGTACTCTTCTACTTCAAAGCTATTCTAGCACAGGGATGGACATGACTTCTACTTGGTGCCCAATCTGCTCCCGCCGGTGTCTTCACTTGAAAAAGCAGCATATGGTGTGGGTAAAGGAGTGAGTCAGATGCCCCAGATCCCGCAAAACAAAAAGGCCGCTCTGCCAACGGCACGCGGCATCCGCAGGAAATGCAGCAACGAGCTCTACCGGGCGATCAAGCGAATGAAGGTGCATATTCCGGCTGATCTGGTCAAACAGGGAGAATCGATGTACTACCGCAAAGTAGTAGGCAACCTCATATGGATTCATGAAAACCGGAGCAACCGCAAGGTGCAGTGCGACTGGTGGGACAAAGAAGTCTGTCCGGAGCTCGCCGAACTGTGGCAGCTGGATCCGGGCAGGCTCAGCAGCGCGTTCCGTGACGCTTACGGCGGGTAACGTTTGGTCCACCCACCTAACAGCCATCGGGCAACGCGCACCATCGGGGCAGCCGGGCTTCATTACGGCTGTCCCCCATTTCAGCGCCGCAAGGAATAACACCTACGCACGCTAGGAGAAGGCAAAGCAGTGACCACAAACCAGGAAGCGGCCGAACCGTCTGCATCCTGCTCCCGCATACTGTCATTCCACCGTCCATCGAGCCCTCACACCAGACAAAGCCGCAAGCTGCCTGCCCCATTCCCTGGCCTCGAACGTTAGGGCGAACTCCCGGTCATTCCGTATGACCCGGAGCCCGGTGTCCTCCGCAGCGCGGGCATAATCATGGTACAGCCCGAAGCCAAAGCGGGCGATGCGTCGGGCCTCCGTTTCATGCCCGGCGGTATACTCGGCCCGCGCGAGCTGCAGCAGGCACTCCAAGCTGCGCGTCCGCTCCCCTGCATTGTATTTATCCTGGCGGAGCGCGGCGCTAGTCCAATAAATAGCCTCTCCCGCATCGCCCCGCCGGCCGGCATTGTCGGCCAGAGCCCACAGCAGTCCGGGATGATGCGGCGCATAGGCGAGGCTGCGGCGGAGGATAGCCTCGGCTGCAGGCGGCGGGACAAGCCCGGCCAAATCCAGGGCGGCCGAATAGTTCGCCGGATTCCACCGCAGCGATGAGGCAAGGCGAGCCGCTGCCGCCTGGTTGTCGCGGCTTCTCAGCGCCTGCATATGCTCGGCGTGGCCCATATAGCCGCGGTACGCCAGGCAGGAGCTCCCTACAGCGATGACAATCCAGAGGGACAGCAGCGCGGGGACGTGCCTGCGGATGCGCTCCGGCGGTGAAGCTAGAACGCCGCCGGTCTTCTTCCCCACGGGGGAAGGCTCCGCCGCAGCCTGAGCAGCAAGCAGGAAAAACAGCAGCCACACCATCCCGTAGCTCCAATCGATATCGACTGCGCCGTGCAGGAGGAACGCGATGTAGGAAGGCAGCAGGCGGCGGCACTTCCTGAAGATCAGCAGTCCGGCGGCGGCCAGCATGGCGGTCAGCAGGACGAGTCCGATGAGCCCTGTATTCAGCAGCACATCCACGTACCCGCTGTGCATTTGGCTCCCGACATAGGGAGACGATTGAACTGCGCGGTAGGACAAGCGCCACGTATCGCCCCCTTGGCCCAGCCAGGGGGCCTCCTTCACCAGCGCCCAGGCGTCTTGAACCATCGCCTGGCGGGCGGACATCGTGCCGAACTTGTGCACGATGCGCTCCCGCACGGTGCCGAAGACGACGACGGCACCGGCGGCCAGCAGCGCGCCGCCTGCCGCCGTGCCCAGGCGGCGGCGCCCCGCGCCTGCGGCTTCGCCGCGCAGGCGCAGGAGCCATCGGCCGGCCAGCATGCTGCCGGCCCACAGCCCGGCCAGCGTGAGCAGGCCGGGCCACGGCTCCGCCGCCAGCTTGGCCGCGGCCAGCTGGCGGTACAGCAGCGCCGCGCCAGCCAGTGGCGCGGCGGCGAGCACGAGCGGCGCGGCCATGCGCCGCCGCTCCATCAGCAGGCCGGCGGCGCATGCCGCGCCGGCCGCCAGCCAGGCGCCGCGCGACTCGCTGAGGAGGAGCGCGGCGGCGTACGGCAGCAGCGGCAGGCTGCCGAGGAGCACGCGGCCGGGCAGTGCGGCCGTCTTCCGCTGTAGCAGCGGGCCGAGCGCGAACAGCCGCTCGAGCAGAAACAACGCCATCACGGCGCCGAACGTGTTGGGATACTGCAGCATGCCTGCCAGCCGCGCGCCGGTGGCGCTGACTTCGGGATCCGCCGTATAGGCGATCGCATAAGGCAGCGGGAACCATCCGTACACCGAAAGCAGTGCCGTCATAGCAAGAAGACCTCCGGTCATGTGCCACACCGCCGCAAGCACAAGCCTTCCCCTTTTGTCCGAACCCTGCAACCAGGCCAACACCACGAACGACCCATACAGTGCCCAGCGCAGCGCCTGATTCCCGTCCCCGAGCACGGACACGGAACCGATCGCCCCGTGAACGGCATAGAGAAGCATCATCAGAAACGGGCTGCACAGCACCCAACCCGCAAGCGGTGACGCTTCAGCCACCCCGGCTAGCATCGGCCGTTCGGCTGCCTGACCCCTGCAGAGCTGGTACAACCCCCATCCGCCCGCCCCGGCGCAGAAAAAGCCAAAGCCGAGCCATACCGGGTATAGATCCGCCGAAAAATACAAGCCGGAACGCCAGACCGCAGCCGCCATCACGGCAAACAGCGCAGCCCCCATCATCCACCGTGCACACTCTTTCATGCTCTACATTTCACGCTCCCGTTCACTCGTTCTGTTAGCCAGTATTTCCCCAAGCTAACTTGCCGAAACGGGGAGCCCAAAAGCCGAGCCTTCGTCCTGTGCACTGCGATCATGGAAGCTGCGCTTCATATCGTCTGCCTATTTGAACTGCATTTTTGTTTACGATTGGCGGGTGCCATTCTCTTCCTGCTCCTGCCGGAGTGAGCCTTCGGGCAGCAAATCGGCACATGCCTTCTCCAGATAAGGAGAAGCGCTGAGCAAATCGCGGAACGCGGTATACTCCTGCCACAATTGATCCCGGCTGCCGCTGCTGCCCTTGACCGCACGGATCAAAATGTTCTTGGGCGTATGCTCCAGATCGATGAATTCCAGAAGCTGCGTCTTATATCCCATCAAGTCCAGCAGTTTGGCCCGAATGGCATCGGTCGCGAGCGCCGAGAAGCGTTCTTTCAGGATGCCGTGCGACAGGAGCGGTGACAGGGCGTCGTTCTTCACCTGGGAGAACAACTCATGCTGGCAGCACGGAACCGACAAGATCACCTGGGCGTTCCAGCGGACCGCCTTCTCGAGCGCGGCATCGGTCGCCGTGTCGCAGGCATGCAGCGTGACGACCATATCGACCTGCTCCAATTCGTCATAATCCGCAATGTCACCGACCAGAAACCGCAAATTTTGATATTCGAGCTTTTCCGCCAGCATACTGCAGTGTTCGATGACATCCGCCTTCAGATCCAATCCGACAACATTCAGCACCCTTCGCTCCTGGACCGCCAAATAGTGATAGAGGGCGAAGGTCAGGTACGATTTGCCGCAGCCAAAATCCACGATGGTGATCGGGCGGCTGTCAGGAAGAGAGGGAAGGATGTCCTCGACCATTTCCAAGAAGCGGTTGATCTGTTTGAACTTATCGTATTTGCGGGCAAGCACCTTGCCCTGCTCGTTCATGATGCCGAGCTCGACCAGGAAGGGTACGGGTTCCCCTTCTTCCAGCACGTACTGCTTCTTGCGGTTATGCGCCAGATCCGCCGTCGTTTTGGTCGGAGACTTGGTCAGGATCGATACTTTATATTTTTTGCTGATCAGAATCTGGTAATCCGCCTCGGGCGTGCAGATCAGCGCCTGCCGGAAGGTCTGCTCGAACAGCTCTATGATCGTCTGCTCGGCCTCTGCGGCCGTCAGATTCTGATGCACCACTTTGTTGGGATGAACATAAGCCAGCTGGTAATGCACTTTTTTCTTTAATTCCACGGGTTTGATCTGGACTTTGGTGAAAGAAATTCCCTCACGTTTGCGAAGCTGGCTTAACGTCGCAGTAATCAAAGTCGACTCCCCGATGATGTCGTGAATCAATTTGCGTAATGCTTCCAAGAGAGTACATCTCGCTTTCAACTTAAGATAAGGCTCGCTTCAGGCATTGATCCTGCGCCGCAGCGTCTCCATGCCTTCCAGCACTTCGCTGCGCGGGAGCCCTCCTTGATTCAGGGCTTCGTCGTCCCGTTCAAGCAGCCTTTCATAGAAGGAAACACCTTCTTCTTCCGTGATTTCCCGCTGATCGAGCAGCCGGAAGAGCACGTTCTCGGCTTCGTCGAACCGGCCTTCCTTCTCCTCGTAGGACAGCAGAATCTTCTCGGTCTTGACCGGAAGACGGTATCCCTTCACTTCGTCCTTCAGCTCCGCCACGCGGTCCTGCAGCTGCAGCATGGAGCGTTGGGCACCGTTCAGGTCGGCGTATATATAGAGGTGGAGCGATTTCATGAAACGTCTGAGCGCCTCATCCGCCTCCCCCATGTCTTTGTACACGCCGCCTTCCTCCTGCAGGAGCCGGGCTACGGTCTGCAGCTTGTCAGCCTCCACGCCGCCGCCCAGGCGAAACATATCAATAATATCTTCTACGGATAAGGAATTTAACAGACGGGTATTGAGACGGAAGTTCTTGCTGAGCAGATCGTCGATTTCCCATAGGGCTTCGGCATATTTCTTCTGCTGTTTCAATCCGAACACTTTACCAACCATTTCGACCATATCTTCAACCATCTGTACGAGGTAATCTTTGCGGAACATGGATCGTCCTCCGTCCTTCCTTCAGATCAGCTTGTCAGCTTCCCTTTGATTGTAAGGCATTCGGGAGGTCAAAGCCAGTTCTTGCAGGACTCATCAGAAAAAGGGAAGAGCCAGACCGGAGCCGGCATAGGGTAGACCCGGGGAAAAGAAAAAGCCGGAAGCCTGGGTCCGGCTTCCGGTTGAGTCATACGGATTATGCGTTCTTCGTCTGCTGCATATATTGAAGGATTACCCGCGCCAGTTCCTTCGGGGCTTCCATCATACTCATGTGGCCCGCCCCTTGGATCACGGCTTGGGTCACGTTCGGCTTATCCACCGTGAACACCTTCTCCGGCGGCGCGATGCTGTCATATTCTCCGGCAACCAGCAGCAGCGGCAGCACCGTCGCTGACATGACGTCCCGCCGGTCCGGGCGCTCCCGCATGGCGAGGGCGGCCCCCGCCGCTCCCTGCGGCGGTGTCAAATAACCGATTTCCTTGGCCCGTTGGATGAGCTCGGGATGAGTCTGGTCTGCATCGGGTGCAAACAGCCCGGGGATCAGCCCGTCGATAAATGCGGTAACGCCCTCCGATTGGATCGTGCTGACTGCCTTCAGGCGCTTCTCCTTGCCTTCCTCGGTATCCGGATAGCCCGTCGAATGGATGAGGCCGAATCCGTTCAGCCGCGATGCGTAACGCTGTGCGAAGGATAGCGTCACATACCCGCCCATCGAGTGGCCGAGCAGCGTCACCTTCGGCAGGTCGAGCTCGTCCAGCAGCTTCAGGACGTCATCCGCCATCTGCTCCAGCGAGTAGGCGCCGAGCGGGGCGTCCGAGTGCCCATGGCCGCGCAGATCGACCGCGATGCACCGGTGGCTGCCCGACAGCAGCGGAACCAAAAGATCCCAGTATTCGGAGCTTCCGCAGAAGCCGTGGAGCAGCACAATCGGCTCACCTTGGCCATGATCGGTGTAACAAAGGGTATGACCGTCACAAATCAATTTTTCCATGATGACATCCTTCTTTCTATATCAGCTTGAATTTCGCCGGTATGATCGTAATAGATTTGCAAAAATGAAGCATATATTAATTATGTATATTATTAAGCCAAAGGCCATAACTTGAAACGGGCCTCTGCCTCCGCCCCGCTGAGTCCGAATCCTTCCGCCGCGGCAGACGCGATCTGGCCGGCCATCGACATGACCTGGTACAGCGAGGTCATCTGCAGCGTCGAATACGGCCGCGGCCCGTTGACATTGACGACGGCCGCCACGCTGTAATGGCCGACGGCCGGCAGCATACGGCCCACCGATCTGGCGGGGAGCAGCGGCTCGTCCGACAGCAAGTAGCTTCCGACCGAACCTGGATGTCCCAGACAGGCGTCCACCGCTACAACGGTATGGTCCGCCGGTATCTCTGCGATGGCCGATTCCAAATTGTGCGCGTCGCAAGGAGAGGACAGCGTGCCGATGACATTCGGGACGCCGTACAGGACCAGTTCGCTTCCCGTCAGCGGGCCGAGGGCATCCCCCGTGGACCGGTCGGTACCGATACACACAAAAGTGATTTTATCCAGCGGATGGCGTTCATGAATCTGCCTGAAAAACGCGGTCAACCCCTGCGCGTTCATCTGCTTGCTGTGCTTGGTGCCGCGGATGTGGTGGGGATCTTGAAATGACATGCCTGGCCTCCTCCCTGCTTCGTCCATTCTTCATTCGATAGAATGATTTTACTGCAAAATGATCCGGTTGGAAAACGGGAGCTTCTGGATGGGACAAAAAAACAGAGTAACGGACGTGAAGACATGCTACAATAGAACACAAGCTTAGGCACAGGAAAGGATGGGCGCTTGACATGGATTTATCCCAAAAGACACCTGAAAATATAGAGTATATGATTGAAGGCATTAAAACGAAGCTGAGAATGGCCAGCGGCGCAGCCATGAATGCATCGGCGTTCTCCGTCGACCGGTACGAGGACATCCAGGACGTCTACGACCTGGTGATGTCCAAGGACAATCTGAGTATTTCCGAGGTGGAAGCGCTGGTCTCCGAGCTGGGACGTCTGCGTAAAGCGTAAGGTTCCCCTTTACATTTCGAAAGCCCCCTGATGTCCGGAACCGCTGTAATCAGTCGATTCCCGGAACATCCGGGGGCTTTTCCGTCAAGGGACAGCAATTAAGGTATATCCACCAGTACAAATTCAGACTCTCCTTCGCTGCTCGTTCCTTTAATATGAAGATCGCATGATTTTTTTACCCTGGCCGAGTCTCCGGGCTCCAGATGGAATGTCCCGTCGTCGCAGCCGATTTCCAGGTGACCCGAAATCAGGAACAGAAACGTCCTGCGATCCTCTTTTTGCGGGAACAACAATTCCTGCCCGGTCTCCAGGATCGGAAAACAGATGGACACGTCGGCATGAATCTGAAGCGCATCCGGGGACTTCGGCAATCCTTCCGCCGATCCGCTGACAAGCGGAACCAGCTTGTTGATCCTCTCCTCCCTCGGAAAATGGTGAGCTTTCCATGCGGGCCTGTGGCCCGGTGTGGACGGCAGGAACCACATTTGCAGAAAGCGGACCGGTTCTTCTTCCGACGGATTGGTCTCAGAGTGCATAACACCGGACCCTGCGCTCATGGCTTGAACGGTCCCCGCCGGCAGCTGAACCTGATTTCCCATGTCGTCATTATGTTCAAGCGTGCCGGAGATGACGTAGCTGACGATTTCCAAATCATGATGAGGATGTTTCTTAAAGCCTTGTTTCGGACTTAGCTGATTGTCGTTATGGGCCAATAAGCAGCCAAAATGCGCATTGCTCGGATCATCATAATCGGCAAACGAAAAGCTGAATTCGCTGTGGATCCATCCCCGCTCCGACGTATGGCGCTCCGCTGAAGTCACTACTTTAATCATTTCCATCCACCTCCATGAACTGCATATGTTATTGGAATATGTAATTCTTACCCCCAACTTCGAGGGGCTAATCAACCCACCCTCGTTCTAGCCGTCAAAGACGGCATCGGCACAAAAAAAGCCCCGCACTGCGCGCAGCCGGGGCCAAGGATTTCCTCCAAGGGCATTCATTTACTTCTATATATCAATCCAGACAGGCACCTCTGCCTCTAGCGGGACCGCTCCAGCGTAAATACGGTTTCGGCGTGACCCACCTTCCGGCCGGCATCATTGTAGATGTCTTTGGTAAATTCGGATCGCAGGCCCTCCAAAAGACGGCGGTTATCATACCCGATCTGCTGGAGAATGGATTCGACTACCCAGCCCCATTCTTCTTCCGATCCGTCCAGTATTTTCAGGGCGATGCCGATCCGCTCCTTTTTCAGACCGAAACAGTACACGCCTTTGAAGCCGCCTTTGGCGACAATGTTCGGGTCCTGCAAAATGAATGTGTCCACCCGGCGGGTTCCGCCAACCATGGCCGGATAATGGTTCATGGCTGCTGTGATCGTTCTCACGGCCGTCCGCGTCGGTTCGTCCGTAATGAGGTCCGGGCAGGCCAGCTTCACATAAGCGTTAGCCATGGCGGACAAAGGCAGCGCAAAAACCGGAAAGCCGCAGCCGTCCGTCCCGAGTCCAATCCGTTCCGCTTCCATGCCGCTCATCATCGCAATGACATCCAGAATTTCCCGCTGCGCAGGATGATCCGGTTCCGCATATGTCTCCTCCGGGTTATGCCGCATCCGGCTGTAGCCCAGCACCCCCAAATGCTTTCCGGAACAATTGTGGTACAGGCGCCGCTTGTGTCCTTGTTCGCGAATGGTGTGCTCCTTGCTGTCTTCACTTAGAGGATATGTCGGCGCACACACCATCTGCTCCTCGTCCACCCCGATTTTCCGCTGAATGCTCTCCAGCACTTCGATATGCCGGGGTTCTGCCAAATGGGAAGCGGCCATAATGGCGATTTCCTCTTCAGTCAGCCCGTAATAATCCGCGATCCCCGCCCGGATCCCGGGAATGGCCTGCAGCGGCTTGGCCGCCGAACGCGTAAAGGTGACAAAATGGGGATCTCCCGCCGACGCGTACACTTCGCCTTGATCATTTACGATACATATATGTCCATAATGGGTACTTTCCACGATTCCGGCCCGATACTCTTTCACCAATAAAGCGTCCATACAGCCTCTCTCCTTTTCTTGTTGCCTACCTATGATACAACTTATTCACAGCATAATAAAGTTGATTGTCTGCAGGCTCATATCCGGTTTGAAAAAGAAATGCACTCCACGATATTTGTAAAGCCACTTAAATGGCCAATTCATTAATAATATCCCATGTATTCGAAATCATTCCCCATATTTCGCTGATTATCTTCTTTTTTCACATCTGTTGTTTCACACCATTTCTCACCGTTTATATACGAAGTAAGATCGACGCGTTGACACCATGTCACAGCAGGTTATGCCGCATTTAGAGAATTTTATCAAACCTTATAAAAAGGAGGCGATCGTCATGTGGGGTATTATCATCAGTATCGTCATGGCCATCATTATCGGGATTATCGGTGATGCCATCGCAGGACACAACATGCCGGGAGGCGTGATCGGCGCCATGATCGCTGGCTTTGTTGGCGCATGGGTTGGAGCTTGGCTGTTCGGCGACTGGGGTCCTGTCATCGGTAACTTCGCCGTAATTCCGGCGATTCTCGGGACGGCGATCTTCGTCTTTATCCTTGGCTTGATCAGCCGCTTGTTCTCGCGTACCACCTAAATTGATATACACCAATAATAAATAAGGAGTGATTGGTATGAATAAAGCAGAGACGGAATATCCGGTTCAAAGCGGAAGCAACTTCTTAAAGGGCGTATTTATCGGAGGTTTGCTGGGGGCGGCAGCGGCGCTGCTGTTTGCGCCCAAGACCGGACGCGAGCTGCGCGGGGATCTCTCCGACAAGCTGAGCGTCGTTACCGACAAGACGAAGGAAGTAGCCTCCGTCGTGACGGAAAAGGCAACGGATCTGGCCAAGACGGTATCGTCCAAGACGACCGATCTCGCCAAATCCGTCAACGAAAGCAAAAATACGATTATGGAAAGCGTCAAGCAGGCTTCGGCCGACGTGGCGGATGACATGAAGAGCGCATCCGGCGACGTTACAGACGATGTCAAAAGCGCTTCGAAGGATGTCATGGACAAATCATCCGATGCATCTAGCGATATCCGCCGGGAGCTTAATAAGACTTCTTACTAAGCTGCCGATTCACCCGATAGCCAGCTGACCAGCTGGCTATTTTCGTGCACAGGTCCGTGATCATTAAGGCCGGAATACCGGCTGAAGAAGGAAGGGATTCTGATGAGCAAAGCCAATCCTTATGACGTGGATGAACATCCTTTTGAGCTAAGGCACGAAGTGAAGAGGCTGAACAACCGCCTTGACCAGATTGCCGATTCCCTGGAGCGGTCCGAGCTTCAAGATATGATCGAGAACTATACGAACACCAAGAAGCGGCTGATCACCAACTTTACGGCAGGCTTGTCCCGCGGGCTTGGCCTGTCCCTCGGAACCTTTGTGGTGCTTGGCCTGCTCGGATACTTGCTCAGCTTGTTTGTTGATATGCCGGTGATTGGCCAATACATTGCCAACCTGCAGGATTACATCAGCCAATACAAATCGCAGTAACAGATCGTTTCATGATCGTTTACGGGATAAGAAGAACGTCAGTCGACGATTCATTTAAAAAAGAAACGGATGGTTCCGGGGAATCCCGGGCCATCCGTTTTGGCGTTATGAAGGTGCCGGTTCTCCGTTCATCGCGAGGGTGAACGGTTCGATCTCCAGAAAGGCGCTCGTCGCAGCCGACTCCCTCGCCTTCAGGCAGATCAGGGCGCTCCGCAGACCGGCTTCGAGATCCGGGCCCGCCGCAGCCTGGCCTGCTAACCTTTCGACGAAGTGGCCGGCCAGCGCGGCGTCCCCGCCAAAATGGCGGCCATTTGCCTCAAGCTGGTATGTCTCGACCTGCGGCGTATGATGCAGATCGACCCGAACCGTCTGCGTGTAAAAATCAAACTCGAGCGTTCCTTTGTAGCCCAGCAGCCGGGCGCCGCGCCTTGCCGCACCCCGGCGGGCGAAGAAGTTCTGCGAATAGCTCACGTGCATACCGCTGTCGTACATGAGTATGGCGCTTCCCGAATCCTCGTTGCCCGTATCCCGGGCGAAACAGCAGTAATCCTGAATCTCGGAGCCGGAATCATCGGCAGTTACTCTTTCGGCACAGTCCTCCTCCTTGCACGCGGAGCAGCGCAGACCGGCCGGCTTGTCGCCCCGGAATACCCTCTTAGAGGTCATTGCCCCGATTCGGACAGGAGTCCCGCCAATGATATGGTGAATATAGTCAAAATCATGCGTAGCCTTCTGCAGAAACAAACCGCCCGTCTCCTGCTCGTCACGGTACCAGTCGTGGAAATAGACCCCGCCGTAGGGGACGTTGTTCACCGCCTGAACATGCTCCACCGTGCCGATTTTGCCCGAATCGACGATTTCCTTCACTAGCTGAACGATCCCCGACATCCGGAGCGGGAACGAGACGACGGCCGGCGACGCGGACTGGCGGGCAGCCTCGTAGAGCCTGGTCCAGTCGGCCATTTGGGTGGCCACGGGCTTTTCAAGAAAAAGCGGAATGCCTTGGGCGAGTGCCTTGACGGCCATTTCCGCATGCAGGCTGCAGCGGGTGCCGATCAGGACCGCATCCAGCTGTTCCCTCTCCAGCATGTCGTCAGCCTGCGCGTAAAACCGCGGGTCCCACTTGGCGGCAGCAAGCGGTCCCATTCGATGCCTCACCTGATCCGGATTGACGTCGGTCACGGCGGCAACGTGCAGTCCAGGGACGAACGCCTCCATTTCGCGGATCATCAAGCTGATCCGAAACCCGTAGCCGATCACGCCGAGCCGCATCATCCAGCTCCCTGTTCCGAACCAGGAACCATCGTACCGCCTGGTGTTTTCGAGGTGAGCCGGAAGCTGTCAAAGTACAGCCTAAACGGCTGCTCCAGCTGGAACATCCACAGCTCGATGCCTTTCATCTGCGTCAAATCCAGCCGCACTTCCCGCAGCGGCACGGTGATCGTCCGTGTCTGTCCCGCCGGCACCGAGACGAAGTGTGTATCATCCGAGCTGCCGTTCGTCTGATGAAATTTCACATAAAAGACTGCGGTCCGGTCAGGATTCGGATTCCGGACGTCAAACTGCAGCGCGCCATAGGAAGACCAGTCGGCGGACGCAAACCCGGTTCCCGCGCCAAACAGGCGGATGTTCGGGAACTTTACGCCCGAGGCAAAATCGGCCTGCAGCCCTTGACCGCCACTGGTCGAGAAGGCATCCGTCAGGTGAAGCGTTACGCCTGTCTTGGTCCAGCGGGACACATCGGCTTCCGAATCCGCCTCGTTCAGCGGAGTCGCGTACGGATTGCTCTCAGCTACCTGCAGTTTGCGTACGGAAGTCCTCGTCTCTCCATTCTTCGTTACCGCTATCTCTACCTCGTGCATCCCCGGATCAAGCGTTAAAGTCCGCTCAAATTTGTCGTAGCCTGCACCGGTATCGGATGCCTCCAGGGGCTCTCCGTCAATCTGCACCTGCGCTCCCTTGGCCGTATAAACAGAGAACGTCCGGCTCGATTCGTCCGGCTTGCGGACCGTGACCAGCGGGATGCCTTGGGGATCCTCTGCGAGCTGCGCATTGAGGCCCGCCACCTCCTTGCGTACTTCCAGCAGACGTTCCGGCTCCTCCGGATAATCCCGCATATTCGTGTACTGCTCGTCGAAGAACGGCTGAAGCACGTCATGCGCAGCGAATTCGTCTCCCAGGCCCAAAGATGCAGCCGATTGCTTCACAAGCTGCTCCAGCTGCCACAAATATTCGTAATCCTCCGCGCCTTCGCGGAGATTCTCCAGCCGCAGCGTCGGTACCGGTCCGTCAATGCCCAGATCATAACCGGGGTAGAACAAATAACCGTCGCCATTCGCTCCAGGGAAGGCGATCGGATCGGTCCATACGTCCCGGGGGACGTACTTCTGGCCGTTCCATTTCTGAAAAATGGTCGTCGACCAGTACAGCGTCCCTTCCACGCCATAATCCTTCTGCTCCCAGGACAGCAGCCGGCTGCCCAGCAGATCATCGTCGGTATGGTAGGTCGGGAACGGATCCTTAGGCACGACGCTCGTATACCACCATACATGATCCCCGCTTGCCTGGAGCTGATGCGCGAAGCTCTCATCGTATTTATTGACGAGCGCCACCCACGAATGAACGCTGCCCGTCAGCTCATCGACCGGCTGCGTCGTGTTAAAGCTGCGCACGTCCGGTGCCGCCTCCCTCAGCTGCTCGGCGATGCTGACGACCTGAGGATACCTCGCCGGTCCCGGTTCATCCACCATGCTTGGGTAAAAATAGGCTTTGTCCAGCAGCCCCTTGGAGCGGAGCAGGTCGACCAAGGCTTTGATTTTCGGCACATCCAGCGATCCGTCGGTTTTGGTATACACCGGCAGCCGGTAGGCGGAAACTTTGGGATTCTTGATATATGGCTCGGCCCTCCGGACGAACTCCTCCACATCACCTGTCGGCACCGGGAGGTAGCTTGGGGTCAGCCTATCTTCGACCGATGCCCAGTAATACTTATCCAGCAGGCTCCAATAAGCTTCCCCTTCGACTCCTCCGTGCGCGGCGGCAACCTGGTCCCCCCATAGGGTAAACGCTGTTTCCACATGGCTTTCATCGGTCAGCTCGAAGTCCCATACCGTAAACGAGATCGGGATCCGCACCGGGTTTCCCGTCTCGTGCAGCGTGATCTCCCCCGTGTAGTTCCCGGCCGGGAGCCCTTTCGGCACGTGCACCTTCACGTAAATTCCCTGATTACGTCCGGCTTCGACCTGCAGCGTCCCGTTCAGTGGGACAAGCGCATCGGGATACCAGCCGGCAGGATACGCGCCGGTCGTCGGCTTCGTGACTTGTATGTAATGCTCTGTGAACAGCTCGATCTGATCCTTGCCGATCTTGGCGCTGCCCCCCTCCTGCTTCAGCTCGCTGATGCTGACCTGAAGGCGGCTGAGCGCTTGATCCCCGGCGTGAACGATCACCTGTCCGCCTTCGTATTCGTTACGCGCCGCCGCCATCTGAAGTACAGGCGCCGCCTGCTGCGGCACCGGATCGTCCCGGAGAATTTTATCCATGTTCGTCGGAACGTACACCGCAAACGACGGAGAGCTTTCTGCCCGCGCAGCCGCCGGGCTCCACCAGCCTGTACCCAGCTGCATCCCGGCCAGCAGCATGGCGGCGGATACCGCCATCATCCTTTTCCCCTTCATCCAAACAGCCTCCTTAAGCCATAATGATGATCCTTCCTTGGGCAGGCCTATCATCTCCGAATCAGCCGGACGACGAGGTCCCGCAACCTACAAACATTCATAACGTGTTATGTAAATCCCAGCTGGTTTTGATAGCATTAATTTTTACAAATACACCTCCCGTCTATGTTTTTCTCCGCAATACTTCTTATCACAAAAAGTAACGAACGTTATTTTCCTGATTATGGCAGGTAGAATATAACATGATAAATACCTGGGGTCAATCCTTTTGAAACTCCTTATTCAGACTGTAATTCCTATGTTAAATTTCAAAAAAACGCTTGACTTTTAAGTTCCGTACCCTAAAAATGTGGAATTAAAAACATGCTCATTTTTATAACGCGTTATTAAATTTGTTTGGAGGCGCCGCTATGAGAGTGTTCAGGAAATACTGGGATTTGTATCTGCTCATCCTTCCCGTCTTGGTGTATGTGCTCGTCTTCCACTACTATCCGATGTTCGGCCTGCAGATTGCCTTCAAGAATTTTGTCGCCGTCAAAGGCATTTGGGGCAGTCCATGGACCGGACTCGACCACTTCCAGCGCTTCTTCGACAGTTATTATTTCTGGCGCCTCATCCGTAATACGCTGGGCATCAGCTTGTATGAGCTGGCCGTCGGTTTTCCGGCCCCTCTGCTCCTCGCGCTGATGATTCACGAAGTCCGTCACCGCTCTTTCCGCAAATTTGTCCAAACCGTCACCTATGCGCCGCATTTCCTGTCCATGGTCGTTCTGGTCGGCATGGTTCTGATGTTTCTGTCGCCGCAAAAGGGCGTCGTCAATCATCTGATAACCTGGTTCGGCGGCGAGCCGATCTCCTTCCTGACCGAACCCGAATGGTTCAAGACGGTGTATGTACTCTCGGGCGTCTGGCAGTCTGCAGGCTGGGGTTCCATCATCTATCTGGCCGCGCTCGCCGGCATTGATCCGGGCCTTCATGAAGCCGCTATCATTGACGGAGCCAGCCGCCTGCGCCGGATTTGGCACATTAACCTCCCCGGAATTATGGCAACCGTCGTGATCCTGCTGATCCTGAACCTCGGCAGCCTGATGGGGGTCGGCTTCGAGAAGGTCTATCTGATGCAAAACAGTCTGAACAAAGAAAGCTCCGACGTCATTGCCACCTATGTCTATCAAAGCGGCATTCTCGGTTCCCAATACAGCTTCTCGGCCGCAGTCGGATTATTCAATTCGGTGGTGAACTTTATTCTGCTGGTGATCGTCAACGCCGCCGCGCGCAGGCTGAACGAAACCAGCCTTTGGTGAGGAGGGATTCCCGTGGATCATCCAACGATCGGCGACCGCATTTCGGGGGCATTGATTTATGCCGCCTTGGCCGTCATTCTGGTGCTTGTGCTTTATCCGCTCATTTATGTGCTGAGCGCATCGGTCAGTGAGCCTTCCGCCGTGATCGAGGGCCGAATGTGGCTGTTTCCCGTCGACTTGACGTTTACCGGGTACAACAAAATCTTCCACAACGAAGAAGTGCTGATCGGCTACCGCAATACGATTCTCTACACCGTGGTCGGGACGGCCATCAATCTGTTCATGACGACCGCCGCGGCCTATCCGCTGTCCCGGAAGGACTTTGCCGGGCGCGGTGTCATTACCGCCATCCTCGTGTTCACCATGTTCTTCAGCGGCGGCCTCATCCCTACATACCTGCTCATCAAAAGCCTTCATATGATCAACACCATCTGGGCGCTCATTCTTCCGGGGGCCGTTTCGGTCTATAACATCATTATCATGCGCACCTTCTTTCAAATGAGCATCCCGCCGGAGCTCCAGGAAGCGGCGGCGATCGACGGCTGCGGCAATCTGCAGACACTGTGGCGGATCGTCCTTCCACTGTCGATGCCCATTCTTGCGGTCATGGTGCTCTTTTACAGCGTCGGACACTGGAACTCTTATTTCAATGCCCTCATTTATCTGTCCGAGCGCAGCAAGTTTCCGCTTCAGCTGTTTCTCCGCGAAATCCTCGTCAAGGGGGAAGTCGATAACATGGTTCAGGGCGGAGCGGCCATGATCGGCCAGGACCAGCAGATTCTGGATGCTGAGATTATTAAATACGCCATGGTCGTTGTCGCTAACGTCCCTATCTTTCTGCTGTATCCGTTCCTGCAAAAGTACTTCGTCAAAGGCATTATGATCGGCGCGATTAAGGGCTAATCCGCTCTTGTCGATAAATCTGATGTGTTCAGGGAGGTCTTATCCGTATGAAATGGAAAAAAGGCGCACAGCTGCTGACTACGATTTTGATGGTGACCGGGATCCTCGCAGGCTGCAGCGGGGGTTCTGGAAGCGGGCAGGCGGAGGAAAAGCCCGGCGGTGAAAACAGCGGCAAATCATCCGTTAGCGCAACCGGGTTTCCTATCGTGCAGCAGCCGATTACGCTGAACTTTTTTGCCGGGCAGGCGGCCAGTGCTCCCCCGGACTGGAACAAGGTCGAGATTTGGAAGGAATATGCGGCAAAGACGAACGTCAACGTCAACTGGCAGCTTACGCCCGTGGACAGCCTGACCGAAAAACGCAACCTGCTGCTGGCGGGCGGGGACCTGCCCGACGCCTTCCATACGGCGAGGTTTACCAGCGTCGATCTGGCCAACTATGGTGCCCAGGGGCTCTTGATTCCGCTAAACGACCTGATTGACCAATACGCCCCTAACTTTAAGGCGCTGATGGAAAAGCATCCGGAAATCAAGAAAGGACTGACGATGCCCGACGGCAACATCTACTCCCTCCCCACCTTTTATGATCCCGATTTCAAATCCGTCGTCATCGGCTCGGAGCTGTGGATCAACAAAAAGTTCCTTAGCGCACTCGGGATGAAAGAGCCGACCACGACTGAAGAGTTCTATCAGTATCTGAAGGCTGTGAAGACAGGCGATCCGAACGGTAACGGCAAGAACGACGAAATTCCGTACGCAGCCAGCGGAGTCGGGGGACTGCTCGATCAGCTGAAGGGCTCTTGGGGTCTCGGCAACCGGGGGAACACCCACCCCCGCGTAGATATGGACCCGGATACCGGCAAACTGAGATTTATTCCGGCGGATCCGAAGTACAAGGAGCTTCTGCAGTATGTGAACCGGCTGTATAAGGAGAACCTGTTCATTCCTGAAATTTTGACGATCAAAGGCAATGAGGTGCTCGCCAAAGGCAAGGACGGCCTGTACGGCTCCTTTATGTACACCAATGCCGATACGTTCGGCGACCATAAAGACGATTATACGGGCGCAAACGCCTTGACCGGCCCGGGTGGGGAGCGGCTGTTCTCCCGGGCGCGCTCCCCGCTGGTGGATGCCGGCGCCTTCGCCATCACCAGCAGCAACAAGTACCCGGAAGCGACGATGCGGTGGGCGGATTACTTCTACAGCGAGGAAGGCAGCACGATGTTCTTCATGGGCATCAAGGACAAGAGCTACATCGTCAAACCGGACGGCTCCGTTGACTACACCGACGAATACAAGGCCGATCCGGAATTCGGGAAGAAGTACGTCACCTGGGCAGGCGGATATTATCCGGCGATGCTGACAGCCAAGACCTTTAAGGGCGGCGAGAGCTCACCGGCAAACCTGGAAGCCGCCAAAAAAATCGAGCCTTACTATCCGGAAGAGGTATGGCCTCCATTCACTTATACCCAGGATGAAGTGGCCCGCTTCACCTCACTTGAAACCGACATCAGTGCCTATGTCGAAGAAATGACGACCAAATTCGTGACGGGGGATGCCCCGTTCTCGGAATGGGACAATTACGTGGCCACGCTCAAAAAAATGGGGCTGGACGATTACATGGACATCTATAACCAAGCTTACGAACGGTACAAGAAGGAATAGGCAGCTTTTTTCAACGGAAATCGACCTATGCTATAATACAGCAAAGAACAGCCCGCAAGGCAGCCCATGTCTCGCCGCCACGGTTACAAGGAGAGTGTAATACGCATGTCCGTTACAAAAAAAGAAATTGCCGAGTACCTCGGCGTGTCCCGCTCCGCGGTTTCCCTCGTTCTCAATAACGCGCCGGGCAGCACGATTTCGGAAAAGACGCGCCAAAGGATCCTTCAGGCCGCTAGGGAACTCGGGTACAACGGGGCGGATGTCACCCCGAAGCTGTGCTTTATTTTGTACGGACGCGCCCCTGACGACCCCAGGTACATGTACGACCTCGCGACGATTGAGCAGGCGGCAAGCCGCCACCATTTCTCGCTGCTGTTTATGAACGTGCAGGCGGATGCCGAGGGACTCGAAAAGATGCGCAAGGCGGTTCTGAGCAAGGAAGCGGAGGGCTACTTCGTGACAGGCGATCTGGACGATAAAGCGATCGACCTGATTACCGAAGCCAAGGTACCCTATCTTTTCTACGGGGGCATTCCCCGTGAAGGCACGAACAGCATCGTGATGGATCATGAAAAAGGGGCTTACGAGGCCGTGAAGTATCTGCTGTCGTTCGGGCACAAACGGATCGCCTTCTTCAGCGGGAATTTGAACATTCCCATTCATCAGAAAAACCTGAACGGCTACTACCGCGCGCTGGAGGAAGCCGGGATTCCACTGGACAAATCGCTGGTCCAGGCCAGCAGCGGCGAAGACGGCTACGAGCTGTGCGCCCGGATGAATGTGCTCGATATCGGCTATACAGCAGTATTTTCCGTCAATACGGTTATTCAGTTCGGTGCCCTGCAGTGGCTGAAGGAGCATGGCGTGCAGGTTCCCGGCGAGGTCAGCCTCGTCGGTTACGGCTTCTCGGAGTTGGCGAAGCTGAGCAAGCCGCCGCTGACCACTTTTTACGTCGCTCCTGCGAGCCGGGAGCTGGCGGTCAACCGAATGATCGAAATGATCCGCAGGAAGGATTTAGAGCCCCAAGTGACCTATTTGACCGAGATGGAGTGCTTTCCCGGAGAGACGGTTGCCGCGAACACGGCGAACACGAAGCTTTAAGCGATGACAAGCGTACGGTCGGGACTGGTGTTCCGCCCATCGAATTAGACAGCTATAGGAATAAACCAGACAGCCTTAGTACGGTAACTCCACCGGACTAAGGCTGTTTCATTTTAGGCGCTTCCTGTTTTCGTTCAATTCGTTGTGAAAGGCTCCCTTGAACGATGCCGCATGCAGAAAATGCCCCTCTCACTCTACCTGCTCTTCCCCATAAAGCTCCTGCAGGTGAGCAATGTGATTGACTCCCCAGTCATTCATCGCCTGCAGCAATGGCGTCATGCGTTGACCGTAGTCAGTAATGGAATATTCGACCCTTGGCGGGATCTCCTTATAGACCTCACGATGCACGATATCGTGATACTCCAGTTCCCTTAACTGTTGGGTCAGCATTTTCTTCGTGATGTCCGGGATCGATTTCTGAAGCTCGCTGAACCGCATCGTTCCATGGTTCAGCAGACGGAGCAAAATCACGGGCTTCCATTTCCCGATCAGGATATCCAGCGCCGTTTCAAACTTACAGTAAGTATTCACGCACATCCTCCTACCCCTTGATTGGCTTAAGGTATATTTTTCGATACTACGTTTATTTAAAGTGCCTACTTCCACTATCCCACCCTTACTCCCTATTATATATCCATGGTTGAAGACGAAACAGAGCCAGGATAAGGAGCCGTGAAGACATGAACGTTGTACTTTGGATTGTGCAAGGAATTTTAGGAGCCGGATTCCTATATTCCGGTTGGATGAAGGCGTTTCAGCATGAACAAGCGCGAAAGGCCTGGCCTTGGGTTGGAGATGTACCTAAACCGCTCGTTTGGGGGATCGGATTGATGGAACTGGCCGGGGTTGTCGGGGTGATTTTGCCTTTGGCCACGGGGATCGCACCAATATTAACACCGATCGCCGCACTCGGCCTGGCCGTGACTGTGCTGCTCGGCGCCGCTTTCCATGTGAGTCGGAAGGAATATAAAGAGATTGGCATCAATATCGTATTTCTGGTGCTGGCGATCGTAGTCGTTATCGGCCGCTGGTAGCGTCGATAAATGAACAATCCCCTCCAAGCATACGGCTGTGCGCTAACTCAGCGCTTGTCTGCTTGCAGGGGATCTATCCGTCGTGCGGGATTAACCGATTAACTCGAGTCCTGTTCTTGATATTCGGCGGGATGCTAGATCTTCGATTTTTTGGATTTGACCTTGAGCAAATCGCCGGTCCATCCCTTCCGGTGCATCCAAAGGTACATGATGGTGGTGCTGAGGAACGTAATCAGCATGATCCCGACGAATCCCCATGGCACCTTGATGCCTGGCAGGTTCTCGAAGTTCATCCCCCAAATTGCGCCTACTACCGTTGCCGGAGTAAAGATCGCCGTCAGGATCGTCAGCGTCTTCATGATTTCGTTGCCGCGGAACGCCGAAATGGCATCATCGATGGATATCAGTGTATCAATCTCATCTTCGTAATGGCGGAACGCCCGGTCCATCCGCTCGATTCGGTGCAGCAGCTGCATGAACGGCCGGCTGTTCTCCAGCTTGTCCAAATACCCCTCTCTGGCAGCCGCGATCAGCTCCTGAAACGGCGTGAACAGATTGCTCCAATACAGCAAAGCAAACCGCGAGTTCAGGATTTTGTCCATCAAATACCGCTGATTATCCATCTCCATCGCATGCTCCAGCTTGCGGAGGTTCGCTTCGAAATGGTCCAGCCCGAGATGAAAATAGTGCAGAATCGTCCGGGCCAGCACGAACATGCCGTCCACCGCGCTGTGGCATTGGTGCAGCATGGCCGTACGTTCTTCGGTAGCCATGATTTCGCGGGTGTTCTGATCCAGGTTGATCGTAATCAGCTTGTCGCGCTGTACGTAAAAGTGAACCCGGTCCACGTGGGCGCTGTCTTCCACTTCCATTTTGACCGAGTAGGGCAGCGTGCCGAACATGACGGCATCCACGCCGTTGGGAAACCGGACGGACATATAATTCTGCTCGATGTTCGGGATGACTTCCAGCCATTCCTCGATCAGGGGGCATGCCTCCTGCAGCTGCCTGAAGTCTTCCGATGACCAGTCCTCCACCACCAGATCATGCCATGTCCAGTGGCCCGCAAAAGATAATATATTGCTTGAAACCTCAGCCGCCATATGACCCCGCCTCCTCTATCTCACCATCCATATCTCTGTTCACCAAAAAGGACACGCCGTATATTCTCAAGGGAGAACTGGCGTGTCCTTACGAACTTCCGGTTGACTCGTTACCTAACATAAGCTTGTCCGTCATTGGTATGAATTAGACATGATTTCTTTCAGCTTTTCCGTTGCGCGCTTCTGAATCCGCGATACGCTCATCTGGGAAACCCCCAGCTTCTGGGCGATTGAGCGCTGGGATTCACCATCCTGGAAGGCAAGCAGCAGCACTTTCTGCTCCTGTTCCTTCAGCTGGCTCATCGCCTGCTGCAGGTCCATCCGTTTTTCCACCGAATCATAGTCGTTGACGTCCGAACTGATCAGTTCACCGAGCGTTGCACCCGTTTCTTCCTGGGACAGCGGAGAGTCCAGTGAAACATAGTGGTAGCATTCGCGTCCGGCCAGGACCTCTACCGTTTCTTCCTCCGACAAATCCAGGAATTCGGCGATTTCGCGGACGTCCGGCGAACGCTCCAGCTTGACGGTTAACTCATCAATCGCCTGCTGGACGAGTGCGCCTTTCTCTTTGATCCTTCTTGGAACCTGGATATACCAGGACTTATCCCGCAAAAAGTTTTTCATATGCCCGATCATGCTCTTCATGGCATACGGTTCAAACGGAATGCCCAAGCTGATGTCATACTGCTGCAGCAGCCGGATCAGAGCCATCTGGCCGACCTGGTACAAGTCCTCATAGAGGTCCGGGCGGTTACGGGCGATTTTACCCGCGGCCATCTTGACCATCGGTTCATATTTTTGGATAAGCACGGTGGCGATATCGTTGTCTTTCGTCTGCTGGTATTCCCAGATCAGACCGACCGCCTCGCTCATGGACTCGGGGGGAGTCACCTTATCATTCATACTTTCTCCTCACTTCTCATGAGCCGTTTGGTCATAACCACCTGGGTGCCGCGTCCGGCCTCATTATCTACCATCACATCGTCCATGAGCGCCTCCATCAAGTAGAAGCCGAGTCCCCCGATTTCCACATCATGAAGGTCTTTGTCATGCAATGTCACGGTGTTTTCGGTACGGTTCATCCGGTCAAAGCTCTCCCCGTCGTCCTTGACCTTGATGGACAATTGGTCAATGCCGATTTCGAACGTTACTTCCACCATGCCGCCTTCCTGAGCATAAGCATACAAAACGGAGTTGTTACAAGCTTCCGATACGGCTACCTTCATATCTTCGATGTCCTCATAAGAAAAACCCATCTTCGATGCGATTCCATACAAGTTCAATCTTACGATATCTACAAAATCAGCATTGGCCGGTAATGTTATCACGACTTTTTGAACTTCAGCATTCATACTGTCTTCGATCCTTTCCTATTGGGAATTCCTACTCGCGGCAAAAAACTTCGCAATACCCGTCATGTCAAACAGCCTTTGGATTTGGGAAGGAACCTCTTCCACGACAAAACGGGCATCCATCCCATGTCTGGCCTTCAATATGGACAATAGAATGCCGATCCCTGTGCTATCGATATATTTCAGATCCTTCAAGTTAATCACTAGATCGATTTCGGAATCCCCAACAAGCGGTTCCATGACAAGCCTGAAGTCGGGCGCCACCGATAAATCCAGTTCCCCGCTCAGGTAGACCGTGCAGGAACCTTCATGGCGTTCTGTCGTTGCATTGAATTTTTCGTTCTTATTCGTATTCATAGACATTCTCTCCCGAATTTTTTGTTTTTCTTGTATAAGAACAGTTAACCCTAAATCCCCCCGTTTGAATCAGCTTGTACGCAAGCTTATGCCTGGCAATATTTAGCTCCCGTCACATGGAGTTGGCATCGGAAGTCTGCAAGCCTTTGCTTTGTGCAGGCACCGGATGCTTCATCAGAATCTCCTTCACCGATTTCATATTGACCGGCTTGCTGATATAATCGTCCATCCCGGCTTCCCTGCACCGGCTCCGGATGCCTTCCATCACATTGGCGGTCATGGCGATGATAACCGGCCGGTATCCCTGAGGCTGCATCTCGCGGATGAGGGCCGTGGCCTCCAGACCGTCCATGACCGGCATTTGCAAATCCATGAAGATCAGCCGATACACCGGATTGGCGCGGATTTTATCCACCGCCTGCCGCCCGTCCTCGGCCACTTCTGCTCTCAATCCCAGCTTGCTCAGCATGCTCACCATCAGCTTCTGGTTGACCGGATGGTCGTCTACCACGAGGATCAGCGGTTCTTCGTCTTTTGCAGACGGCAGGGAAACAGGCAAGTCGTCGCCCATGCCCATCATGCCGTCATCCGATTCAGGCTCGCTCGTCCGGATCGTAAAGATAAACGTGGCACCCTTCTCCTCGGTCGATTCCACGTTAATGCTGCCGCCCATCATTTCAACGAGCGATTTGCAGATGGCCAGTCCCAGCCCCGTGCCCCCGTATTTCCGGGTCATCGAAGAATCCAGCTGGGAGAACGGCTGGAACAAGCGGTTTTGCTTATCCGGCGTAATGCCGATACCGGTATCCTTCACCGCAAATTCGATCATGAGGCTGCCGTCTTCAGCTCTTTCCCGGAGGGACACCATCAAATAGACTCCGCCCTGATGCGTAAACTTCACCGCATTGGAGATCAGATTGATCAGCACCTGACGCAGGCGAGCCATATCCCCGTAAATAATGGGCGGGATTGCTTCATCGATAAAGTACACCAGCTCCAGATCCTTTTTCCCTGCTTCCATAGAAAAGAGGCTGAATACTTCCTTGATGCAGTTTTGCAGCTCAAACGGATGCTCCTCCATCTCCATTTTCCCGGATTCCATCTTGGTAAAATCGAGGATGTCGTTGATCACCGTGACCAGTGCGTCGGCGCTTTTGCGGATGATCTCCGTATATTCCAGCTGCTCTTCCTTAAGCTCGGTTTCCATCAGCAGATCCACCATACCGATCACGCCGTTCATCGGCGTGCGGATTTCATGGCTCATCATCGCCAAAAATTCAGTTTTGGCCTTGGCCGCGATTTCAGCCGCCTCTTTGGCTTTAATGAGCTCCTGATTGGCTTTTTCCAGCTCCTGCGTTTTTTGCTGCAGCAGCATGGACTGGGTTTTATGCTTTTTGTTGGTCAAGTACATTTCCACAAAGCCTTCAATTTTGGACTTCAGGATTTGCGGGATAAACGGCTTCACCATATAATCGATCGCACCGGCTGAATAACCTGCGAATAAATGCTCGGCTTCTTTACTGTTCGCTGAAATGAAGATGATCGGAATGTCCTTCGTTTTATCCCTTGCCTTGATCAATTTGGCTGTTTCAATCCCGTCCATACCTGGCATTTGAACATCCAGTATTATCACAGCAAACTCATCCTTCAGCAGGCACCGGAGCGCTTCCTCACCAGAGGTCGCCTTCACTAGATTATATTGCTCACTCTCCAGTACTGCTTCAAGGGCGAGTAAGTTCTCCGGACGGTCATCAACCAGCAGAATATGAATCGGTTCTTGAGACCCCATGGAATCCTCCCACTTCTCTAGTTAATCTTCCTGTAGATTTTCTCCACACGATCCAGCGGTTCGTAAGAATCACTGTATTCCGTAAACTGTATCGACTCTTTTGCTCCAAGAACCAGAATTCCGAAACGGCTTAAGCTTTCATAAAACAGGCCGTGGACATGATCCCTGAGCGTGTCGTTAAAGTAGATCATTACATTACGGCAAAATATAACGTTAAACTCGTTGAAGGAGCGGTCCGTTGCCAGGTTATGCTCCGCAAAGATCATATTTTTGCTTAGAAAGGGCTGGAAAATCACCGAGTTATACTTAGCGGTATAATACTCGGAAAAGGAACGGGTTCCGCCCGCCTCAATATAATTTTTCGTATACAGCTTCATTTTCTCAATCCCGAAGATCCCCTGCTTCGCCTGCTCCAGGGAACGGTCGTTCATATCCGTGGCGTAAATCCTCGCCTTGTCCAGAAGTCCCTCTTCATGCAGCAGAATCGCCATGGAGTAGACCTCTTCTCCGGTGGAGCAGCCTGCATGCCAAATGCGGATATACGGATAGGTTCTCAGCAGGGGGACGATCTTTTTTCGAAAAGTCAGAAAGAGGTTCGGATCGCGAAACATCTCTGTGACGGGAATCGACAGATTATGAACCAGCCGCTCAAAAACGGGCCGGTGATGCAGCACCTTCTCCTGAAGCTGGGAAATATTGCTTAAACTTTCCGCGCGTATAAAATGCCATATCCGGCGCCGGAGCGACGGAATCGCATAATTGCGGAAATCGTAACCATATAAACGGTGAATGCCTTCCAGAAGAAGCTCAAGCTCGATATCTTCCCGTTCCGTCTCATCCTTTACGGGGATGTCCTGATCTGTATGCCCCAAATCCATTCTCTTTCCTCCTGCTTACGTTTGCTTCAATGATGAAAATGTAACGCTATTACCTATTACCCCGTTATTGCCCTTACGAATACAACCAAACCCTCATCAGGGATAATAACTGTTCCGTCTGGATCGGCTTCTTCACGTAATCGGAAGCGCCGGCTTCGATACACTTGGAGCGGTCTTCTTTCATCGCCTTGGCGGTCAAGGCAATAATCGGAAGCTTATGGAACTGAGGCATCTGGCGAATCTGCCGCATCGCCTCATAGCCGTCCATCTCCGGCATCATCATATCCATCAGCACCAAATCGAACGGCTCGCCTCCGGTCAGGATATCGATCGCCTCGCGTCCGTTCTCGGCGAAGGTCACCTCCATGCCGTAATTCTCCAGAACGCTCGATAGCGCAAAGACGTTCCGGATATCGTCGTCGACGAGGAGGATTTTCTTCCCTTCAAACAGCGCTTCCCTGTTATGAAGCTTCTGCAAAATTTGACGCTTGTCCTCAGGCAGGTTGGCTTCCACCCGGTGCAGGAACAACGTAGTTTCGTCCAGAAGGCGTTCAGGCGATTTCACGTCCTTGATAATAATGGACTCGGTGTATTGGCGCAGGCGCATTTCTTCCTTGCTGTCGAGATCTTTGCCGGTGTACACAATGATCGGAAGGTAGCCCAGGTTTTCGTCCTGCTGGATCTGATCCAGCAGCTCGAAGCCGGTCATATCGCTCAGCATCAAATCGAGCACCATGCTGTCGTAGCGTTTCTTCCGCAGCTCGCTGAGCGCCTCCTTGCCGGTGGACACGGCGGTGATGGCCACGTCATCGTGATCGATAAGCTCAATAATCGAACGGCGCTGGATGTCATCGTCCTCAACGATGAGGAGATGCTTCAGCGACTGCTCGGTATACGATTCAATATGCGAGAAGGCATGCTCCAGGGACGCTTTGGTCGAAGGCTTCTTCAAGTAGGCGATAGCCCCCATTTTCAGCCCTTGCTTCACTTCATCCGATACCGAAATGATGTGAACCGGGATATGGCGGGTTGCCGAATCTCCCTTTAGCTCGCCCAGGATCGCCCAGCCGTCCATGACCGGAAGCTGGATGTCCAGGATGATCGCATCCGGCAGGTAAGTCTTCGCCATATCGAGGCCGATATCGCCCTGCATCGCCACGAGGGCCCTAAAGCCTCTCCCCCGCGCCATATCCATCAGAATACGGGCAAATTTGATGTCATCCTCAATGATGAGCAGTACCTTATCTTTATCGGCAATCCGCTCGCGGTCGTCTTCCAGAGGCTCCGCCGCGTTGATGGCGGATTCCTCTTCATCCACCATGTTCTGCGCCGGCTTGGGCAGCATCAGCTCGCTGGAAACGGCGGCCTCGTCCTGAGCGGAAGAAGACGCCTCCGGCTTCTCCTCCGTGACCGGCAGATACAGCGTAAAGCAGCTGCCATGCCCTTCGACCGATTCGACCTCAATTCCCCCGCCAAGCAGGCGGGACAGCTCACGGCTGATGGAAAGGCCAAGTCCGGTACCGCCATACTTGCGGCTGGTGGTGCCGTCCACCTGCTGGAACGCCTTAAAGATCAGGTCGGTCTTATCTTTCGGAATGCCAATGCCCGTATCCTTGACGGCCGCCGCGATATATTCCTTGTTCCGGTCCAGATAAGCTGGCAGGGCTTCCGGATCCGCCCGGCGGACCGTGAACACGACCGAACCCTGGCTGGTGAATTTAAAGGCATTGGACAACAGGTTGCGAAGGATCTGCTTAACCCGGTATCCGTCGGTAACGACGGAATCCGGCACATCGTTGTCCACGTGAACGTGGAGCGCAACCTGCTTCGAATTGGCCAGCGGCTTGAAATTCTGGTTGACGAAGGTCTGCCATTCCTCGATCGGCACCGTTTCGGAGTTGATCTCCATTTTGCCGGCATCGACCTTGGACAAATCCAGAATTTCATCAATCATCTTGAGCAGATCGGCGCCCGACATGTAAATCGTATGAGCGTATTCCTTCTGCTTATCGCTCAGGTTTCCTTCCTTATTCTCGGACAGGAGCTGCGACAGGATCAGCAGACTGTTGAGCGGCGTGCGGAGTTCGTGGGACATATTCGCCAGGAACTCCGACTTGTATTTGCTGGTCACCGCCAGCTGCATCGCCTGCTGCTCCAGTCTGGCCTTCGCCTCCTCAACCTCGATGTTCTTCTCCTCAAGCTGCTGCATCTGCTCTTCCAGCGCACGCGTCTTGCCGATCAGCTCGGTATTGTAATGCTCGAGCTCCTCCTGCTGGCGCTGCAGCAAATCCTCGGAGCGCTTGAGCGCTTCGGTCTGCTCCTCCAGATTTTCGTTGGAGCGGCGCAGCTCCTCCTGCTGGGTCTGCAGCTCCTCGGATTGACACTGCAGCTCCTCGGTCAGCGCCTGCGATTCACGCAGAAGCTCCTCGACGCGAACGCGGCGGTTAATGTTATTAATAATGACGCCCAGACTCGCGGTGAGTTGGGACAAGAGCTGTCTGGCCAGCTCGCTGAACGGCTCGAACGACGCCATTTCAACGACACCGAGCAGCTCGTCTTCAAACACAACCGGATAGATCAGCAGATGAGCCGGCTTCGCCGAACCAAAGGCTGAGTCCACTGACAGGTAGTCTTCCGGCAGCTCGGTGATAATCGGTTTGCGGTCCAAAGCGCTCTGCCCGACCAGCCCTTCTCCGATTTCAACTCTGCCTCTCGGCGAGCGTTCTCCCTGGCCGGCGTATGTTCCGCCAAGAGACAGCATATTCGGATTTTTATCATCGTCCTGAATATATATAGCCCCATAGGCCGCCCCGATGATCGGCGTAAACTCGCTGATGAACATTTGGGATACCTGCTTGCTGGAATTGATGCCACGAAGAAGCTCGGTAACCCGGCTCGCATTGGAATTAAGCCAGTTCTGGTCCTTCTGGGCCTGGAGGTAGTTCTGCTCCAGCTCCTGCTTCTCTTCCAGGTCTTCGGCGATCTCCTTGAACACATGGGCCACCTGGCCGATTTCATCTCTTGAGGTCACCTTAATCCGGCGGATGGCCTGGATCCGGCCTTTGGCAAAGCTGTTGATCATCATGTTCACGACGCCGAGTCCCCTCGTGATGGTGGAGATGACCCACAGAATAACGGCAAGTCCAAGCAGTAGACCGGCAATCATAATGACGGTCGTGATTTGAACGGACCGGTTGTACGCTGCTTTGGCATTACTGATTTGCTCATCGACCAGCAGATCCTGATATTCGGAAAGCGCATTGATACTGTCTATCGCTTCCTGCTGGATCGGGGTTCCGCTCTCATTTCGATAGGTGTTGGCTTCGTCCATCATCCCTTTGGATAACAAGGCGGACTGCTTGTTGATATATTCCTTGTAATCCGACCACGCCTTCTGAACGCGGTTCAGCATTTGTTTTTCCTCAGGAGAGGTGGTGGTTGCATTCAGCTTCTGCAAACCTTGTTCGCCCTTAACGATCATATCGTTGATCTGGGAAGTGCTGTTATCTGTCGCCACGCTGTGATTCAGCATCATGCTCATAACGAACCTGGACATATCGTTCACTTCGCTCCGGACCCCGGTGGAATACCGCACTTTCAAATACCGGTCCTCATAGATACGATCCATTTGCTTGTTCATATAATTCATGCGGTCGTAGCCAACCACCGTCAAAGCAATCAAAATGAGCATGAGCGAACCGAAGCCGATCACCAGCTTAGTCTTCAGTTTCATTCTTCATTCGCTCCCTCTTTTAACGAAATCCAGACGAGACATTTATCGTCTTCCCGCTCCTGGGTTCCGTGGTCTTCAAAAAATGCCTGGTACATCTTCTCTTCATTCCATTCATGCGAATGCTTCAGATGGCTGACCAAAAAGTCGACTTGTTCGTCATGATCGCCCTGGACCAGTTCCAGCAAGCCGTCGGTGTACAGCGCAATATGGCCTTCCCCTTCGTAAGACAAGGTCTGCGGATCGATGTCCATCTTGTCGAATAAGCCGACCGGACAGCTTGCCCGGTCAAGCAGCAGCATGTCTCCGTTCTGTTGGAAAAATATAGCCGGGGGATGCCCGGCGTTGACGTAGTCAATCCGTTTCATTGAGGTATCCACGACTAAATAAATCGCCGTAAAATAATATTGGACAAGCTGATTTTCGATGTGAAGCTGGTTGAACCGGCGGTTCAGCTCCTGGATCACTTTCTCCGGCTCCACATAGGTCGTTACCGTATCCTTCAGGACCGACGCGATGAACATCGTAAACAGGGACGACGAGATGCCATGGCCCATCATATCCAAAAGAATGACACCGTAACGGCCGTTGCCGAGGGAATACCAGGCATATAGATCACCGGCAAGCTCGGCGGAAGGCTGATAAATGGCGTGGACCTCAAACAGCTCGTCCTCAATAGCGGGACTCAGCACCGCGTTCTGAACCAGCGCAGCCAATCTCAGTTCCTCCTGAATCCGCTGATCGCGCTCCTTATGCCAGTCCTTCTCATGTTTGAGACGGAGTGCCAGGCGGATCCGGGCCATCAGCTCCACTTTGTTGATCGGTTTGGTCACATAGTCGACCGCTCCGGCATCCAGCGCCTCGGCTAACTTTTTGGAATCTCCCACTGCCGTGACCATGATGATCGGTATATCCTTGAGATGTTCGTTTTTCTGGATCACCTGACAGGCCTCGATCCCATCCATTTCAGGCATCATCATATCGAGCAAAATCAAGTCAAAATCGGACGCCTTCGGCTGACCCTCTTTGGCATAGCCTTCCGCTCCCAAGATTTCAAACATTTCTCTTGCCGATGAGGCTTTATCGATATCCCGGTAGTTTTCCTTCTTTAAAATCTCCCGGATGATTATGACGTTAGTGGGATTGTCATCAACAATTAATATTCTCATAACCCTCTCCTTACGATCCTATGAAATTGTTGAAATCTCTATTTATATACTATATACCATACCGTGTGAATATTTCAGCATCTAAGGTCTATCAGTCGTTGGAACTCGGGGCATGATATCCCACTTGTTCCAAAAACATAGATAAGGAATGGGAAGCGTTATCCCATTCCTTATCTATGTTTTTGACATGCATCTGTATGCGGGAAATACCGGTCTCATGCCTTTTTGGCAACCACCAGCACCTTGCCCAGATCCAGTTCCTTTTCATAAAATTGAGCCTCAGCCTCCGTGAAGCCCAGAGACGTGATTTTGGCCCGGAGCTCGTCTCCGCGTGAACGGAACAGATTAGCAAGAGCATCAAACATGCCTTCTTCTTTAATGCCAACCTCACTTGCCCCTGCCGTGTCCGCAATCCGGTTGGTCCGGTCGCCGTCATGGGCCAGTACGAAAATATCATCGTACACATAACCTGCGCTGCGCAGCTGATTGACTTCTTCCACCGCTTGGACGCCGTTTTCCACAACTTTCGCAAATGATTTGGTATTGGTTGATGAATTCATCGTTCTCACTCTCCTATTCTTTGTTGATCCCGTACATGTTCTAATTAACCTCTGCGGGTATAGTTGAAACGCCGATTCCAGGAAACGGCGGGTTATTCACTCGCTTGGTCAAAAAAGTCGACTCCCGCGAGCCTTCCCGTTTCCGGATCCGTGTAAACCTTGACGGCATGGTGTCCGCGAATGTAGACGTCACCATCCTCCGCACGGAACTGCGGCTGCCCTAAAGCATCGGCAACCCGGTATTTGCTCAAAGGGATCCAGGAACCGTTGATTTGCATCTTCCCTGCAGCCGCTCCCACATGAACGTAGTCCACGATGCCGTCGCAGAGCACGACCGCCGCATCCTGGTAGACGTAAGCCGAGCAGCCGGTGAACGGATCGGGCGTCACTTTCAGCGGCTTGCCCTTGTGGGCGAGGACCTCCTGCTTGGTATCGTTCAGGGAAACCCCGTTCATCGTATCAAACGCGCTAAAGCGATCAGGGGTTTGCTGGACGGCCTGCCGGACAGTCTGGACATTCGCCGTATGGCCCGGGTCAGGCTGGGCAGCGGACACGAAGGACAAGGGTGACAGCATTCCAAGCAGCAGCGTAATCATTTTCAACATGATTCTCATCCTTTCTGTTGTCAATGGATCCAGCCTGAGCCATAGGTCCTACCGGCGCAGTCTCTGCCAGACCGTCGCGGCGGTGTCGATCCATTTCACCACGTTAGCCGCAGGCTTGGCCTTTGCTCCCGTTTCATATACAGCCGAATAGGACTCAATCGTGCGCTCTTCTGGCGTCGACGCGGAGGCAAGCATGTGCCGCGGACGGGACTCTACCTGGTGCTTAGGCTGCTTGAACTTGTGAATCAAGGTTGTGGAAGCCTGTTTCGCAGCCAGGGTTAACTCGCTGAGCACTTCACCCAAATTTTTCACCGAATTCATGACCGGATCAATCTGTTTCATCTTATGCTCGACATCCGCGGTAATATCGTTGGCGTGCCGGACGATTTGCTTGATCTCATAGCTGAGTTCGTCGATCGTCTGCTGAACCTCCTGCAGGGTTTGCGTCGTCTTCTCGAGCGAACTTTTCGCGGCCAGCAGCGTTTTAATGAGATAAACGACCAGGACCGCAAAAGCGACCGCGATTAACGCGACACTAAGCGACATAATCATGTGCATAACCTCTCTTTCTTGTCTCTTCAAGATGCCTTCCATGCTTCCTGTAAGGCTCACTTAAGCGTTAGTTACCCTATCGCCCAAATGACGAAACAGCGCCGTTTTTTACCAAAGACAGGGCTTGTTTCATTCCCCTCGGGCCCGGTTAAGTATGACTACGAGGGTGAACGGGACCCGCTGGTTTAGCAGCGTATGTCCGGTCATTTATCGCCCAAACTCTACAGGAAAGAAAGGTGAGCAAGATGTTGAAATGGTCGATTATCTTCTTAATTATTGCGATCGTCGCCGGAATCTTCGGGTTCTTCGGAATCGTATCTGCGGCGGCTACGATTGCCAAGGTGCTGTTCTTCATTTTCCTGGTTCTCTTTATCATCTCCCTGTTTACCGGCCGCAGCCGAACGCCTTAACGGTATAAGGGCAGCTGATACGAGAAGACGAACAAGCCCAAAGAGATAAGAAAAAGGTTAGAATGAGCAAAAAAACCAAGCGGTCCTTCGGATAGAAGGCGCTTGGTTTTTTTAATGCCCGCAATCTTTTGTTTCATTAAAAGAGCGACGGTAGATCCAGCCAGTTCAGCTTGAACGTCAGCTTGACGCCGTTATCCAAGAACTGAACATCGTCTACTCTAAGGATGTCCGGCAAGTGCTCCTTGAGCGGCACGGAAAGAGTGCCTAGCCCCCAGGTCTCCGCCGGGACGCGGATCGACTTGATCCTCGTAGATTCATGCTTCAGCACAATGACGCTGCCGTCGGCATCCATCGTGAAGGTCAGCTCGGCACCAAAAGGGATAAACTCCCACTTGCCGTTAATATCCGCCGTAACCTCCTGCCCATGGAACTGGAACTCGGCTCCAGTAACGGTAACCTGCGGGGGCATATCACCCATGTGCTTGATGAACTCTTTCTTGGCCAGCTCATTCAATTCCTCGTTGTTCAGCGTAATTTCCGGTTTCTTCGTCTTCAGCATCTGCATCGCTTTATCCTGGATATTCAGATCCGTATAGTTCAAATTCAGCTTGCGGTCCGGAGCGATGTACCAGATCAGCACGCCGGCGGCGATAATGACCACGATGATGATCGTTATCATGAACCGAAACAAAAACTTCCCTAGGCGCATGTCCGCCCCCTTTCTGCCGAAAAGGCAAATATACTCCACCATTCGGCGCATTTCTAAAGTTTTATTTTTGGCCTACTTCAAAAGCAGGCAGCCGGGATTTTTGGTACCATCCTCCCTGACGCTTCTACCATATTTATGGTAAACTAAAACAATCTTTTTTTCTACGATCTACTAGATAACTTGGTTCAATTGTCTGTCAGAGGGTTATTTGGATAGTGTAGAAGCATACTATTCCAAGGAGGAACAAAGTCTATGAAAAAAATCATCACTATTGCAGCAGCACTCGGATTAATGGCTTCCATGGGGACCGCAGCGTTCGCGGACAGCGCATCCACAACGTCCACAACGAACAGCACTCCGTCCACCACGACTTCGGTCACAGGCTCGTCAGAGACCGTTGCCGAACCTACCAAGCTGGTACCTGAGCCGATCATTTCGGCAGGAGAAGAAGTAACAACGCCTACGGTGCCTCTCATCCTGACGGTAAATACACCGTTTTACTTTGAGCCCGGCGGTAAAGTCGCAAGCGTCCTTGCTCCGCAAGTCGTGAACACCACGGGCAACCGCGTTGGATCGCTTCTCGGCGAGTGGGTGGAAGTTTACACGTGGCTCGGAACGGCTTGGATTCTCGTAAAATAAGACATCCTAAAAGCAACATGCCAGTACTAGAATGAACTAAGGGTTTTACTAACGGGTGTCGGCGTCATTTAGTTCCTTCTACATAGAATATCATCAAACCTTCCGTTCAGCGAAGCCTTTGCGGGGGACAACAAAGGACCGGAGAATTCTCCGGTCCTTTGCATTTACGCAGCCTTTATTTCAGTACGCTGCCACCGTACAGAAATCTCAGCTTCCAAGAGTTGCTGAAATCCGATACCGTAACGCCGCCGGCTTGATTGGAGTAGGTATGCAGCAGCTTGCCATCGCCCAGATACACCGCCACATGGGTAATCCGCTGGCTGGACTTATCAACGCCTTGATAGGCGGAAGCGCTGGATCCGCGGTAACTCATAAAGAACACGAGATCTCCCCGCTTCAGCTGGTCCGTGTTGTATACAGCTCCGCTGTTTTCCTTCACCCAGGAGCCCTGCTGTCTGGAATCTGCCGGAAGCACAACGCCTGCAGCCTCTTTGAAGATTTGGCGGGTAAAATCCGAACAGTCGAACGTGGTCGTCGTATTCCGGTTGGAACCAAACTCGTAAGGGGTTCCCAGATACTTCATGCCGGTCTGGATCACCTTTTCGATCATGGCATTCGCATTTTCCGCGGAGACAGGTGGTGCCGCTTCAGAGGATCCGGTACTCGGCTGGGATGCCGAACCGGTGCCCTTAACGGCTATGTATTTTTCGCGGGTGCTGACGTAGCCAATTTTGCCCGACGAAGTTTTCACTTTATAATAATAAGCCGTGCTTTTCTCCAAAATCTGCACGGTCTCTCCTTTTTTTACATAACCGAGCACGTTGCTGGACAGGGAAGGCTTGTCCCGAAGATTCACCGAGGTCTGGATAACGCCAACCTGGCCCTGTGCCTGAACCTGGCTGGATGCCGACGCCGCTTGAGCCTCATGTCCGGTCGGGATGATGACGGCTGCAGAAATGGCAGCGGATAATAGCAGGCATCCGAGTAAGCTTTTCTTGATGTTAATCATTTCATTCCTCCTTGAGATGTCTGAGTCGCTTGTAGAAACCGGGGAACGCCGGCCCGCTTAGCGCTTGCTCTCATTATAGGCAGGAGGATCGAGAAACCGCATGGCCCTTTTTACACAAATAAACACTCCAAATGTTGGTATAAAACAGGTCTATGGTCTTAAATACGCCTGGTCCCTGGAAATCAGGGACATTAAGGAAATACCTGCAGCGCCCAAAAAGTAGAACAAGGCCGGCCCTGTTCAGAGCCAGCCTTGTTCATCCATGTTTCCACCAGACGGAACCTTACACGATCATTCCTCTGCAGAATCCTTCAGATCCTTCCCGCTATCCGTCCCGCCTTGATCCGGAAGGTCATTTCCGATTGGAGCAGCAGCGCGGACGACCTGGACCGAGGCCATCGTTCTGCCTCCCTTATATCGGGCAGAGATCTGGGTCAAGCCCGGCTTATGACCGATCAGATTTCCTTCCCCGTCCACTTCGGCGACGTCCGGATGACTGCTGCTAAATTGAACCTGTTTGGTAATATCCGATCTCGTCTGTGTCGAATAGTCATACAAAAAAACCTTGATATCCAGCGTCGAACCTTCCGAAAGCGAGTATTGGGACGAATCCAGCTCGAGATAGCCGTTCAGGGGATCATACTCGCCCGTATCTTCCGGCAGTACAGTCACGTTCAATCTTGCTGTATAACCCTCGTAAGATGCTTCCACATAGGTGTCTCCCGGCTCCCTTCCCGTGATTCGGCCTAATGCGTCGACTTCGGCAATCGCAGCGTCCCCCGAAACGTAGACTGCGGCGTTGGACAAGTCGCTTCGGGTTCCGTCGTCATAAACCGCTTGCAGCACAGTGGAGACGCTTGAACCTGTTTTCAGTTTCTTATCCTTTTCCATAAACCCGACGCCTGTTAGTGTTCGCTCAACAGGCGGCTGGTCCGCCGGCGGCGTGAGCTTCATCAGCTGAAATTTCCCGCTGTCTCCCCGCTGCACGGTTCCCGGGAATATATAACCTCCGTCCGGAGTTCCCGATGCGGTACCGACCCTGTAGATTGGAGGCCCCTTGAACAATTCCCTGCTGATCAACCCTCCGCTCCGATCGACGCTTAACACGCTGTATTGATGCTTCCACTCTGAGCTCCAGTCCAAGTATGTAACATGTTCCCCCAGCATCGCGTAGCCCTCTTCCGTCTGGACCAAACGATTGAAATTCTGCGAATTGGCACCATCCGGGTATGTCTTTTCCCATTGCACCTGTCCGGTCAGATCCGTCTTGGTAAGTACCGGCACGCCGTTGCCGTTGACGGATTTACGGCTCAAGATCATATAGCCTCCGTCCTCGGCCGGAATGACCGAGTAGGCTGTCCAACCGCTGCGTGGCTCGACCGATTGCTTTGACCATACCTCTTTGCCTTGATCATCGATCTTCATCACCAGCATCGCATCATGTTCTCTCGATTCATATTCCACCATACCTGCGTGGCCGACAGCGATGTAACCCCCGTCGCTCGCGGGTATCAGATCGGTTAAATAGTCGCTTCCCGAAAAACTGTACTGGTTGTACCACAGCGTATTCCCATTTTGATCGATCTTGGCGATATAAGCTCTGTCATAAGCAACCCAGTGGACGATCCCGCTTCCGGCAATCAAAAAGCTGCCGTCCTCCGTCTCGACGATGGCTTTCGGGTTTTGATCATACCCCTGGACATCCATCGCTTTCTGCCACACCACATTCCCCGATGCATCCAACCTGATCAGGAACAGCTGCCGAATCGGCTCGAACTCTTCAGACGTGTTCCCCGCGATAAGGTAACCCCCGTCCCTGGTCTCAATGGCCCGGTATGCCGTACTGCCCCCCCAGTCATAGTAAGACAGCTTATGCTCCCATTCCACCTGCCCCTCTCCATCCAGCTTTACCACATAGGCCTTTCGATACGAGTCATAGATATCGCCCAGGGCTAGATAGCCACCGTCTGATGTAGGGATGACCCCCTCTCCGCTGGACTGGCTTCCGTAATCCTTGGACCATTCAATCGCCGACCGCGTCGGTTCGGCAGCCGCAAGGCTGAATCCGGGCCACATCCCAACCATCACCAGCAATCCGGCAGTGCAAGCAGTCCACAATCGCCACAACGTTCTGTTCACAGCCTTACTCCTTTCCATCGTAAGCATGATTTGACGCAGGAATTTGTAAAATCCCTCCATCTATGTCATTATTCATTGAATTTCTCCATCTGGATATCCCACAAACCTCATAATTACCTGCTACGTTGGAACCGTTTTCCAATTTTATTATCGCGCTTCGTCAGACCCATAACTGAGACAATTTCTCCGAAAGGCAGCGTGCGGACGCAAAAATAGCCACAATGCTTATGCACTGTGGCTGTTCACCGAAGCTTATCAAGAACATGGGAGCTTTTCAAAGGAACCGAACTTCACAAGCTTTTCTCCCGAGGCTCCACATGGACGTGGACGTTCATAATATTATGAATTCTCTTCATCCGCTCTTCGATCTTGTCGCTGATGGCATGCCCTTCGATCAGGCTGAGGGTGGGGTCAACCACGATGACGACATCGACCAGAACATGATTGCCGTGAACCCTGGCCTTCACATCGTTGATGCCTTCGACGCCGGGGGTTTTGGCAATGGTGCCCCGCAGATCGCGGAGCTCCTCCTGATCGAACCCGTCAGTCAAGCGGTAGGTGGAATCGCGGAAAATATCCCAGGCCGTCTTGCAAATCAGCAGGCCCACGGCAAACGCCGCCACCACATCCAGCCATGGCAGGCCGAACTGTGCCCCGACAATCCCGACCGCCGCCCCGATACTGACCAGCGCGTCGGACAGATTGTCTTTGGCGGCCGCCATCAAGGCCTGGCTCTTAATCTCCTTGGCCAGCTTTCTATTATATAGATAGACGAACATCATACATACAGCGCAGACAGCCGCCACGCCGGCCGACCATAAATCCGGCGAAGCTTCTTTGCCCATAAACAGGGATTTGACCGCCTCCACCAGCACCTGAATACCGACCATACCCATAATAAACGAAGCGATCAGCGATGCTACCGTCTCCGCACGGAAATGACCGTACGGGTGGTCTGAGTCCGGCGGTTTCTGCGATATCCGCAGGCCGATCAACACGGCGGCCGATGCCACGATATCGGTCAGATTGTTAAACCCGTCTGCAAGCAGGGCGCTGGACGCAAAGAAGTAACCGCCGACCAGCTTGCCCGCGGAGAGGATCAAATACGCCGCGATGCTGATCCAGGCGCCGCGTTCCCCTTTTCGGATATCTTCATAGATATGATCCAAGTTCGTTGGCCCCTTTTCACCGTTTCATGCCCAAAGGCACTTTTTTATCCTAGCAAACGAAAGTCGTGTGGGTCTAGAGAAACATAGTTGCTTATGTTCAAGAGGTTTTGTCTCTCCCATCTCTTGTGGGGAGCCGCAAAAACAGCTAGAATAAGGACACAACCCCAAAGGGAGGAACCCTACCCATGACGGATAATCAGGACGCCAAAAAGGTCAATTTGGCCGACGCCATCCGCGCGAAGCTGGAGCAGAAGAAGCAGCAGAACAAGGGCGGCAAGCCCGGTGGCTTCCAAAGCAATGCCCCGCACGCGATGAAGAGCCAAAACACGAAAAAGCCCAACAATCAGCGCCGCCGCACTGGCGGGTCCTAAACAAGCCACGGGCTTTACGGACAACACAAAAAAGCTGCCACCCCGCTTAAGGGAATGGCAGCTTTTTTTTTCATGGCTTGAAGTGTTAAACTTCCTGCGGATACATCTGCTCGCGCAGCGCCTTGATTTCATCGTTTTCCAGATACTCGTCGTATGTCATGACTTTGTCAATGATGCCGTTCGGCGTAATTTCGATGATCCGGTTGGCGATCGTCTGAATGAACTGATGGTCATGCGATGTGAACAGGATCGTGCCGTCGAAGTCGATCAGCCCGTTATTCAGCGCGGTGATGGACTCGAGGTCCAAGTGGTTCGTCGGCTCGTCGAGGAGCAGCACATTCGCACCGTTCAGCATCATCTTGGCCAGCATACAGCGCACCTTCTCTCCCCCGGAGAGAACGCTCGCCTTCTTCAGCGCTTCTTCGCCGGAGAACAGCATCCGGCCCAGGAAGCCGCGCAGGAACGTCTCGTCCTGATCCTTGGAGAATTGGCGAAGCCATTCCACCAGGTTCAGGTTCACCCCGTCAAAATATTCGGAGTTGTCTTTCGGGAAGTACGCCTGTGTCGTCGTAACGCCCCAGGAGAACTCGCCCGCGTCCGGCTCCGCCTTGCCCATCAGCACTTCGAACAGCATCGACTTCGGCAGTCCGTTCGGGCCGACAAAAGCGATCTTGTCGCCTTTGTTTACGACGAAGCTCAGCTCATCCAGTACCTTCTCGCCTTCAACCGTCTTCGTGAGGCGGTCTACCGTCAGCAATTGCTTGCCTGCTTCACGCTCCGGCTTGAAATGAAGGAACGGATATTTCCGGTTGGAAGGCCGGATATCGTCCAGCGTAATTTTATCCAGCTGCTTCTTCCGGGAAGTCGCCTGCTTGGATTTGGAAGCATTCGCGGAGAACCGCTGAATAAATGCCTGCAGCTCCTTGATCTTCTCTTCCTTCTTCTTGTTGGACTCGCGCTGGAGCTCCAGCGCCAATTTACTGGATTCGTACCAGAAGTCATAGTTACCCACGTACAGCTGGATTTTGCCGAAATCGATATCCGCGATATGCGTACATACCTTGTTCAGGAAGTGACGGTCGTGGGATACGACGATGACAGTGCCTTCGTAGTCCATCAGGAAGTTCTCGAGCCACTGAATCGATTCGAGGTCCAAGTGGTTGGTAGGCTCGTCGAGCAGCAGATTGTTCGGACGGCCGAACAGAGCCTGCGCCAGCAGGACGCGGACCTTCTCGTTGCCGGAGAGCTCCACCATCTTCTTGTCATGCAACTCGCGCGGAATGCCGAGGCCGATCAGGAGCGCAGCCGCGTCAGGCTCGGCGTCCCATCCGTTCAGTTCGGCGAATTCGCCTTCAAGCTCACCCGCACGAAGTCCGTCTTCCTCGGAAAAGTCCGCTTTCGCATACAGCGCATCCTTTTCCTTCATAATGGTATACAGACGGCTGTGACCCATGATGACGGTTTCCAAAACCGGATACTCGTCGTATTCAAAATGGTTCTGCTTCAACACCGCAAGGCGTTCGCCCGGTGTCATGTGAACCTCGCCCTGGTTCGGCTCGATTTCGCCGGAGAGGATCTTGAGGAACGTCGATTTGCCGGCTCCGTTGGCGCCGATCAAACCGTAGCAGTTGCCTGGCGTAAATTTTATATTTACATCTTCAAAAAGTGCGCGTTTTCCGTAACGGAGTGTCACGCCGCTTGTACTGATCATGAAGTATTACCATTCCTTTCGCTAGTAGGCTTCAGCACATTATAGCATAAATCAACGTGCGTTCGAAGCCCATTTCATAATAGAAGGAACAAAGTATAGCCCGCGGATTCGGCCGAGCCCGGGTATTCCTTCCCCTACCCGGACGTTTGTCCTATCATTGGCTATCTCTATCAATATAATCGTTTTTATCTATTTCTATTCCCGCTCGCGCTAAGAGATAATCAAAAGGACCCCAACATGGAAGGATGGGGGGCGTTGTCCAAACCGCTCGAATTCACCATGGTGTAAGGGAAGGGCCCATGCAAAAACACCGGAAAGAAGCCGCCCGGCGGCCTTTCCGGTGTTTCGTATGGATCTATCGACGTATCCGATTCCTGTTCGGTATCCGGAACTACCTCCGCTCCGGGTGGATCGTCAGCGTCTCCCCGTAATGCATCACTTTAATCCGCTCCTTACTCAGACCGAGCCGGACCCGCTCTGCCTCCATCCGGTCCAGCGCCTCCTGGGCCGTATCGTCGGCGAGACGGAACGTGCCGTAATGCATCGGGATCATCATATCGGCCTCCACATCCAGAAAAGCCTGCAGCGCCTCTTCGGGATTGACGTGCTGCGACGTCATAAACCACTCGGGCTCATAGGCCCCGATCGGCATCAGCGCCACGTGCAGGTTGAAGCGCCGGCCAATCTCTTTGAAGCCGGCAAAATACCCGCTGTCCCCCGCAAAATAGACGTTGGGCGGAAGCATCCTGGTGCCGTCTTCCGCTCCGGCGTTACCGGCTTTCCCTGTCTCATGCGGCTCCAGCACAAAGCCGCCCCAGTGCGAGGTGTTGGTGTCAAACGGCGTGCGGCGCGTCCAGTGCTGCGTCGGGACGAAGCTGATCTTCACCTGGCCGATGACTACATGCTCCCACCACTTCAGCTCCCGGCAATTGTGGAACCCTTTGCGGACCATCTTCGCGCGGAGACCGACCGGAACGATCAGCGTCGTGCCCGCCCGGTACAGCTTCCGGATGGAAGCCATGTGCATATGGTCATAGTGGGAGTGCGATATGAGAATGATGTCCACCGGCGGCACATCTTCGATCAGGAGGCCAGGCGCACCAAGGCGCCGCTCAAAGCCCATTCTTTTGGCCCAGACCGGGTCCGTCAAAATGTTGAGGCCCTCATACTGGATGAAAAAAGTGGAGTGACCGATCCAGGTAATCGAAGTATCCTGTCGGTTGCCGTGCAGATACTCCAGATCCGGCGGCATATTCGGGATTTGGAAGCTGTAGTCCTTTTTCTTCTGCCGCCGCTCCTGGCGCCACTGTCTGAACTGCTTCAACGTTTTATCCGTACTGACATTATCCATGTTATTGTAACGGATCTTCGGCAAGAGTCCCCCTCCTTCCCGGGTGTAATCGCTGTTTATTCCATTTTACCCGATCCGAAACCCTGTGTACCACAAGAGCTGACGCTCGAATGCATCGTCTCTTTCGCAAGCTTGCTTACCGCTAAGTCTATGAATTATTCGTCATGCAGGTCGGAGTAATGAATGACGTACAGCGCCAAAAGCATCATCGTCACGACGACAATCAGCATCGGCGCGAAATAAATGGTGAATATCACGCGGCAGTACAGCTCCTTCTATGCAGCTTGGTAACCTCTTAGTCATTGTCGTCTTTCCATCTGTTTTCTATCCGCGGCAAAAGGTTTATGTTTGGGGGCAAAGTGAGGTAAACTGTAGTTTAGATGGTGGTTTCATCTATATAGGAATGAGTTGTATCATTTTTTTCAATAGTAAAAGTTATTGAAGAAGAAGGAGGTCTTTACCTGTGAAGATCAAATTTATCGAGCCAACGCCGAGCCCGAACTCTATGAAGCTGCACCTGGATGAGAGTCTGGAGCCCGGTATCCGCAAAACATATACGCTTGACAATGAACGCTCCGCCCCGGCTTGGATCCGGGAGATGCTGCATATCCAAGGGGTCAAGAGCGTGTTCCATACCCTTGACTTTGTCGCCTTGGAACGCCAGGGCAGCGCGGACTGGTCCGCCATCCTCGGCGAAGTGCAGGAGCGGTTCGGACAGGAGGGCCTGACAAGCCAGTTCACGGAAGAAGACGCGGAAGCGGGCAGCCACTACGGCGAGGCGGAAGTATTCGTGCAGTTTTTCCGGGGCATCCCGATGCAGATCCGCGTGAAATCGGGCACTCAGGAGGTTCGCCGGGCGCTGTCCGACCGCTTCACGAAAGCCGTAATGGAAGTTACCGCGGCGACGATGATCAAGGAGCGCAAGCTGAAGGATTACGGCGTCCGCTACGGGGAGCTGGAGGATATCGCCGGTGAGGTCGAGCAGGAGCTTGAAGCGGCGTTTCCCGAGGATCGGCTGAAGCAGGTCATCGAGCAGGCGATCGCCCATGGCGCCAGCGAGAGCGAGTTTGAAGAGGAGCGGCGCGAGCTGAGCGACGCCGAGCTCGCCGAGGCGATGCAGAGCGCCGACTGGAAGGCTCGCTATGCCGCCCTGGACGGCATGCAGCCGACCGAGGAGCGGCTGCCGATCATCCGTCAGGCGCTGCATGACGAGAAGATGCAGACCCGCCGCCTGGCGGTCGTCTACCTCGGCGATCTGCGCACGCCGGAAGCGATGGAGCTGCTGTACGAGGCGCTGAAGGATAGCTCGCCGACCGTCCGCCGGACGGCAGGCGATACGCTGTCCGACATCGGCGACCCGGCGGCCACGCCGGCGATGCAGGCGACGCTGAAGGACAGCAGCAAGATCGTCCGCTGGCGCGCCGCCCGCTTCCTATACGAAGTGGGGACGGAAGAAGCACGCGATGCCCTGGAGGAAGCGGTGAACGATCCCGAGTTCGAAGTGAGCCTGCAGGCGCGGATGGCCTTGGAACGCATCGAATCCGGTGAACAGGCCGCAGGTACCGTGTGGCAGCAGATGGCCAAGCGGAGCCGCTCCTGAAGGCTGCAGGGAACAGCTCTTCCGGGGTTCCAGCTTTAACCATTGCCTTTTCCCGGCGTAATACGTTACTATGTTACGTGTTCAATACATCAATACAAAGAAATATGTAAAAGATAACCTCATCCGTCCAAGGTGAGGTAGAGGTTGCGGAAGCGATGAGTAGCTGTTCCGAGGCGTAAGAGCCGCCGGTGACGGACAGTGAAGGGCGCCTTCCGCCGAAGTGTGTGAACCCGCTCTGCGGTTGGCATGCTGGGTCTGTTCTCCGAAAGGGACAGAACTGTCGCGGTGTTCCTTCCTCCTGCAGGAAGATGAAGACACCGTGATGAGCTATCTTTCATGGAAGCACGGGTGCGGAAGCCATAGCGTCATTTATCGGGACCGCGGGTACTTCATACCTGGGGTCCCTTTTGGTTGTTCCCCTTCCACTCCATGAAGTCATATTCATATTTGAAGGGATGATTTCTTTTTATGCGTTTAAAAACACCGGCAACGGCACTCAAACAGAGCCTGAAATCCCGGCACATGACGATGATCGCCCTCGGCGGCTCTATCGGCACCGGGCTCTTTCTGGCCAGCGGCAGCGCCATCTCCTCTTCCGGACCGGGCGGAGCGATTCTGGCCTATACCGCCGTCGGCCTCATGGTATATTTTCTGATGACAAGCCTGGGGGAAATGGCTACCTACATGCCGGATTCCGGCTCGTTCAGCACCTACGGCACCCGCTTCGTCAGCCCGGCCTTCGGGTTTGCCGTCGGCTGGAACTTCTGGTACAACTGGGCGATCACAATCGCGGCCGAGCTGTCCGCGGCGACGGTCATTATCAAATATTGGTTTCCGGACTCTCCCTCCTTTTTGTGGAGTCTGCTGTTTCTCGCTATCATGTTTGCCCTCAATATTCTATCAGCCAAGGGCTACGGCGAATCCGAATACTGGTTTGCCATTATTAAAATCGCGGTCGTCATTATTTTCCTGATTGTCGGCATTCTGATGATCTTCGGGATCATGGGGGGCAAGCCGGTCGGCTTCGAGAACTTCAACCTGGGAGGCAGCTCCTTCCATGGCGGATTCTTTGCTTTCGTCGGCGTCTTTATGGCGGCGGGCTTTTCCTTCCAAGGAACCGAGCTGATCGGGGTCGCCGCAGGGGAGAGCGAAAATCCTCGCCAAAACGTGCCGCGCGCCATCAAGCAGGTATTTTGGCGGATCCTGATCTTCTACATTTTGGCGATCATCGTCATCGGCTTCCTGATTCCTTATACGAATCCGAACCTGCTGAAGACCGATCTGAACAATATCGGCGTCAGTCCGTTCACCCTCGTATTCCAAAAGGCGGGTCTGGCTTTTGCGGCGTCCGTCATGAACGCGGTCATTCTGAGCTCCGTGCTGTCGGCGGGCAACTCCGGCATGTACGCCTCCACCCGTGTGCTGTATGCCATGGCCAAGGACGGCCTGGCACCCAAATTTTTGAGCCGGCTGAACAGCCGCGGCGTTCCCGTGTACGCTCTCTTGATCACCACGGCGATCGGTATGCTGGCGTTTCTGGCCTCCCTGTTCGGCGACGGGGTCGTGTACAACTGGCTACTGAACGCCTCCGGCATGTGCGGTTTTATCAACTGGCTCGGCATCGCTGTCTGCCACTACCGTTTCCGGCGGGCTTTCCTCGCCCAAGGACATTCCCTGGACGAGCTGCCCTACCGGGCGCGCTGGTTCCCGTTCGGACCGATCTTTGCCTTTATCCTGTGCATTATCGCGATCCTGGGACAGAACACCGGAGCATTTACCGGCAGCAAAATCGACTGGTACGGCATTCTCGTGACGTATGTCAGCATTCCGCTGTTCCTGGCCGTATGGTTCGGCTACAAGTGGAAAAAGAAAACCAAGCTGACCCCGCTGGAGCAGTGCGACCTGACCAGCCACGATCCGCGGTGACATAAAAAGGAGACTCACTGATAAACATGTGAGTCTCCTTTTTTATGTGCTGATGGCTTTCGCCAAACACCAAAAAGCCCCCTCCTGCCAAGCTCCTGGGCTTCGGAGTGAGGGGGCTTCTGCTGCATTCCGGCGAGTCTCGCTCGCCAATACACGCTTTGCCTATTTCCAAGTGACGTAAATTCTCAGATCCTCCGTCTCATCCAGCGGGCTTTGCGTGTATGAGATCGAGCTCACCCCAAGCCGGTACAAATCCTGCAGGGCGCCGAGCAGCTGCTCCTTGTTCCCGTGGAACCGGAAGAGCAGCGAGTTCCCTCCCGCGGCGACTACCGGTTTGGCCCTGGCGCTGAGCTGGGCGGATGTCGATACGATCTGCGCCGGATCATACAGCTGGTATTCGAGCTGTTCCTGCAGCTTCTGGTAAAACGCCAGATGGCTTCCTCCCTGCCGGATCAGGCCGGACAGCGTGTCGCGATACAAGGTCACTGCAGCAGGATAGGTTTTGGTCCATGCATGGTCCTTCCTCATCTGCGCGTCCGTGCGCAGGTAATAGCCCGTACCGACCTCGCCGGCCTTGTCCGGAGCGGGATCATCCCAGGTCGTGTCCAAGTGGTACCATTTGCCGTCAAGAAGCACCAGATTCCAGGCATGCAGCTGGCTTACGCCCGTATCCCTCGGAGCGGCGGTGCCTTCCACAATTTTATTCGGAATTCCGGCTTCCTTCAGCATCTTGTACGTCAGCAGCGAATACCCCTGGCAGACCGTGCTGCCCGAGCTGAGTCCATCATAAGCGGTGTATTTCTGAAGGGTCATATCGTATTTCAAATGGAGTATCACCCAGTCATGGATCGCCTTGATCTTCTCATGATCGTTCATACCGGGCCGGATCAGGCTGCCGAGTACCGCCTTCACCCGCTGGTCGACGTAAGCCGTCTGTGCGGCCGTTTCCCGGTAGCGGAGCTGCACACTCACCGTGGCCGATTTCGAGCTGCCGCTGTAGGAGTAGCCATAGCTTTCGATCGTGTAATTGATGTAGGGATCGCTCTCCAGCGCCTGTTCGAGGGCGCTCTTCAGCTGGCTCTTGAGGGCTGACGTCTTGCCCTGGTACACAAACTGAATCTTCTCCAGGCGCTGATTCATGGCGGCCAGCAGCTTCGCCTGAATCCCGTCCACGGTCGTGACCACATTCGCCGGAGAGGTTGCGGCCGCATATACCCTTTGCCAATCAATGCTCGGGGAAACGGCGGCGGCAACCACCGTTCCAAAGAGCAGCACCGAGACGAGCGAGAAGCGCTTTACAATCATATGGCCCCCTCCCTTCCTGACCATCATGCCGGTCCACACCTTTACCGCTTTGCTTTTGTCATCCCATGGCCGAACGAGCCCACCCGTACATGATAATGGCCCTTCCAAATGACTCTATTCCAGCTATGGGCAAGTTATGACACAACCGCTTGTATGCTGCTTTGTGAACGGCCATCTGCGGCGGCTTGTGACCGGCTAACGAACGATTCCATGCAGCACACCCGCTGCCTCCTGCTGGCTTAAAGCACCTCTTGCCGCTCCACTACTTGTCCGCTTCTGTTCGGGCAGCCGCCTGCACAAATGCCGCAGCCCGTTCCCGGACGGCCTCGACATTTCCCGACTCCAGCTCCGCCTTCGGCAGCAGCGAGCTGCCGATCCCGACCGCGCACGCCCCTGCTTCGAAATAATCGGCAATATTGCCGATCGTCACCCCGCCTGTAGCCATCAGGGGTATATGATTCAGCGGCGCACGGATCTCTTTCAAATAGCCAATTCCGAGGCTGCCCATCGGGAACAGCTTCACTGCGCTGGCACCGGCCTCGTAAGCGGCCACAATCTCTGTCGGCGTCATGGCGCCAGGCCATACGTCGATGCCCTGCTCCAAAGCAAAGGAGATGACGGCTTGATCGACATTGGGCGAGATCAGAAACTGCGCTCCAGCCTGAACCGCCTCCTTGGCCATGGCCAGGTTCAATACGGTTCCGGCGCCTACATAGGCTCGTCCGTCGTATGCCGAGCGCCAGCCTTCGATCATGTGCAGCGCCCCATCGGTATTCAGCGTAACTTCCATGAGCCGGACGCCTCCGGCAATCAGTCCCTCACCTGCCGTCCTGGCCTGATCCCGGGTGATCCCCCGGACGATCGCAACCATTCTTGCGGACAGCAGTTCTTGCAGTACCTGTGATGTATGCATGCGTTTCATTCCTTCCGAATCTATTTTTCTAAGTATATTCGGACTTTACAGGCGTTTTCCTTCCTGGACATGTCAATTCGGCAGGATCTCTCATGCTTCCGTTTTTTTCGTCCTTAGCACAGGATTTGACGAAAAATCGACGTATTTTTCCTCCGAATCTACGGAAAAGAAGGGCGGGTTTCGTATATAATAGGAATGTTGTATAGAAATGATTGTTTGTGGACGTTGGTAAACCCGATGATTTTACCTTAGGAATGGAGAGATTGTCCGTGACTTACGTGGATATTTCCAATATATCGGTCGAGGTATTCGTGACCGTGCTGCTGTTTCTGCTGATTATCGCCCCGCTGTTCAGCCTGGCCATTCTGCGTTTTTTTCAGGGCCGTCCCAAGGCCGGATTCACGCTCATCGCGACGGGCATTATCATCTACTTCGTGCTGCAGCTGGTCGGGAAGCTGTTCTTTTGACAGCGTTTTTAAATGTAAACAAGCCTAGGGATACCCCAGAGCGGCCCGGATCGCGGCCCGCCTTTGGCGGTTATCCCTTATTTTTTTGCGCCTACGAAAAAAAGGCCGCCCCGACGGCAGCATCTCTGCTCCAGGGGACGACCTCTAATTTAGCGGTTATAGATAGATTGAACTAAAGTATTGCATTAAACTCCCTGTTATAACAGTCCAATATGGCATATAACTTTGATTGATTTCTTTAGTTCATTCTATATAGAATGAACAGAAAAATTATTGTTGATTCAAAAACTTCTCGAACTGGGTTGTGTTCATACCCAGCACGCGGTTCTCACCAATGACAGTCAAAGGAACGGCGCGAACGCCCATGTCCCAGACCTGCTGTGCATACTCATCGTCTTGCTCGATGTTGCGTTCTTCGAACTCGATGCCCTTGTCGGTCAGGTATCCTTTCACCTGACGGCAGTGAGGGCAGTTGGTGCTGGTATATACAATCACTTTATCCATCGCTTTAGGTCACCTCATATTGTGAAAATGTCGTGTATGTCAACAGGCTCTTGCGCCGGCCTGATCGGTCCAAATCATGCATCCATTACAGAGCGACTGCGCTGTGCTCCAGACTTTCAATATACTTCTCGCAATCGATTGCTGCCATACATCCGCTGCCGGCTGCCGTAATGGCCTGTCTGTAGCGGGTGTCCTGAACGTCGCCGCAAGCGAAGACGCCAGGGATGTTCGTTTCGGTCGTTCCCGGCTGCACAACGATGTAGCCGTTCTCGTCGAGCGTAATTTGGCCGCCCAAAAATCCGGTATTCGGGTGATGACCGATGGCAACGAACACACCGCTTGCTTCGATCAATTCCTCTTCACCTGTCTCGTTGTTCAGCACTTTGAGGCCTTTCACACCGCGCTCGTCAGCCACAACCTCGAGCGGAGTACGGTTAAGTGCCCATTCTACCTTCTCGTTGGCACGCACGCGGTCCTGCATGATCTTGGAGCCGCGCAGCTCAGTACGGCGGTGTACCAGCGTCACTTTGGACGCAAAGCGTGTCAGGAAGCCGGCTTCTTCGAGCGCGGAGTCGCCGCCGCCGACCACGATAATTTCTTTACCGCGGAAGAAAAATCCGTCGCAGGTCGCGCAGGTACTTACGCCGCGTCCGACATTCTCCTGCTCCCCGGGAATGCCCAGGTATTTGGCGGTAGCACCAGTGGACAGGATCAGCGTCTCGGTTTCGATCTGGCCGATGCCTTCCACGTCAAGCTTGAACGGACGTGCACCCAGTTCTACGTTGTTCACCCATCCCGTGCGGAATTCAGCGCCGAAACGCTCCGCCTGCTTGCGCATATTATCCATCAGTTCCGGTCCCATCACGCCTTCGGGGAATCCCGGAAAGTTCTCAACTTCCGTTGTCGTTGTAAGCTGACCCCCAGGCTGCGGCCCTTCAATAATCAGCGGACTCATATTGGCCCGTGCCAAATAAATCGCTGCCGTCAATCCGGCAGGTCCTGTCCCGATAATTACGGATTTATACATAGGATCTCCCTCCAAGCTTCCCGTTCCCGGGCATCGTCCCTTAGCGGGTTTGTCCGGGATCTATTTATCATTTAATTTAAAATAATTATTATCTGATAATCATTATCATACATTTTTCATAAGATGTCAATAGATTAAGTATACATGCCTTTCACCTGAATTGTGAACAATTTAATTTTTACAAATCGTTTAACAATTTCCTTCCGCGCAAAAAAGGAACCTCCGATTCTCCTTCGGAGGTTCCTTCATTTATGAGCCGCTTCGGTCTCGACACTGCACTTACCGCAGCAGACGGAGTCCGTTCAAAATGACAAGGATCGTGCTTCCCTCGTGGCCGACCACGCCGAACGGAAGGGCGATGCCGGCGGCAAAGTTGCTGACCATCAGCAGCAAAATCACCGACACGGCGAACACCATGTTCTGCTTGACGATGCGCCGGGCGCGGCGGGCGAGGGTAATCGTTGAGGCAATCTCCTCAATGTTGTCGTTCATCAGAACGACATCCGCCACCTCGAGCGCGGTGCCGCTCCCGTTCATCCCCATGCCCATGCCTACGGTGGCCGTAGCCAGTGCAGGTGCGTCATTCACGCCGTCGCCGACCATCACCACGTGGCCATACTGCTCGCGCAGCCGTTTCACATGGTTGACCTTCTCTTCAGGCAGCAAATCGGCAAAGACGTGATCAACCCCGATGCTGCTGCCGATGGCGTTCGCCGTCAGGCTGTGATCGCCGGTCAGCATCGCGACCTTGACGCCGATCGACTGCAGCTGCTTCACGGCCGCGGCCGCCTGTGGACGGATCACATCAGCAAGTGCGACCAGCCCGGCAATCCGCTCTCCGTCCAGGATCACGGACACGGTTTTGCCAGCCGCGTTCAGCTCCCGACGCTGCCGGAGCCATGCGGCATGTTCGCCGGACGGGTCGGCCTGATCCAGCATATCCGCCTTCCCGATGCGCCAGCGTCTGCCCTGAACCCAGCCTTCCATACCCCAGCCGGTCAGCGAGGTCACCGATTCTGCTGAAGGCAGCATCGCCCCCTCCTCCTCGGCTTTCACCACGATAGCCTTGGCCAGCGGATGCTCGGACAGCTGTTCCACGGATGCGCAAATGCCCAGAAGCTCCAGGCAGTCGTATCCATACGCCGGAATGAAATCCGTTACCTGCGGCGTTCCGAGCGTCAGCGTTCCTGTTTTGTCAAAAGCAACCACGGACGTCAGCGCCATGTTCTCTACATGCGCACCGCCCTTGAACAGAATGCCCCGGCGTGCCCGGTTTGAGATAACGGACAGCATCGCCGGCATAATGGAAGACACCAGTGCGCACGGCGAAGCTACCACCAAAAACACCATCGCTTTATAAAAGGAAGTTCCAAAGCTCCAGCCCAGCACAAACGGAGTCAGGAAAATGAGGACCAGCGTCGCCGCCACCACGATGCGCGCATAAATGGCTTCAAACCGCTTCATGAAACGTTGTGAATCCGGAACCTCGGTCTCGGCTTCCTCCACGAGCTTCACGATTTTGGCAAAGACGGTGGACTCCGCCGAGCGCGACACCTCCACGTACAGCACGCCTTCCCCGTTCAGCGTTCCGGCAAACACCTCGTCGCCCGCGGCTTTGTCGGCCGGGACCGATTCACCGGTGATGGACGATTGGTTCACCGAGGAGCTCCCCTTCTGGATGATTCCATCCACCGGGATCAATTCACCCGGTTTGACCAGGACCAGGTCGCCGATGGCCAGCTCCCCGATCGGAACGAGCTTCATCTGCCCGTCCTGAATCCGCAGCGCGGTTTCCGGCTTCAGCGCCATCAGCGACGAAATATCCTTTTTGCTTCGTTCGGTAGTATAGCTTTCCAATGCTCCGCTCAGGGCGAAAATAAAGATGAGCATGGCGCCTTCGTTCCAGTAGCCGATGCTTGCGGCACCCAGCGCGGCAGCCACCATCAGCAGGTTGACGTCCAGATCGCGCTCGTGGATCAGCGTTTCGACCCCTTCCTTCGCTTTCAGCCAGCCGCCTGCGGCATAGGACAGAATATACAGCCCGATCGACACGAAGGCCGGAGCGGACAGCCAGCTGGCCGCCCAGCCGCCCAGCATAAGCAGTCCGCTCGCCAGCGCCGCCTGCATTTCCGAATTGCGGATCAGCGAGCGTAGATCAAAGCGCCCCTTCTTTCCGGGACCTGGGCGGTTCAGATTGGCCTGACGCTGGATCGATTGAGCAGGAGCATTTCGTATGTTTTCCATGAGTGATCACCTTCCTAATGAGAATGAATAGCATTATTAGTCCCCTTAAAATGGCACATGCTGCTCCGGACTAGCCGGAGCAGCATGGTATGCGGATGGAAACGGAACGCCTCTGACGAACCTTTCTTCCTTCGCGATTGTTGTTTTTAAATGAGAATGATAATCATTTTTGCGTCAATACAATAATTTTGTGTTAAGGAAACTTTTTGTTAATTACAGTATACGCGTCCTCCCATAAAAAGTAAACGGGTATGCTATTTTTTACGCAAAAAAATAGGCTTAATGAATCCGCAGCAGACCTTCCTGCCCCAGCAATCATTAAGCCTATTGATCATTTATCCTATAAAGCGCGTGTTCGATGCCGAATCAGCTTCCCGAATTACTTCGTGTTAGATATAGAATGTATTCGTTAACAGCAGAGCTGATGAAATTCTATATCGCAAGAAAACCTACATTTTATCGCGGTCACTCATCCTTGAAGGGCCTCGATTGGTTTTCTTATCAAAAGCGGCTACGTTCTTCCCTGCGCAGATCTGCGCCTTTGTTCGTGCTGCCTTTCCAGGAGCTCCCACTGCGCTGCGGCGAGCCGCACACCCGGCAGCTCGGAGGGAACCGTGCTGACCGCGTTCAGCCCCAAACGATAAACATAAGCGAGATCCGACGGTTTTACCGCCCCGGAGAGGCAGATTCGAATGGCCGGCTTCGTCCGGCGGATGCTGTACACCAGTTCTTCCAGCACGCTGTACGGAATGCCCGCACTGAGCACTTTTCCCCTCTCCTCTTCGCTGACCAGGTACTCCATCAGCCAGGCCCCTTCATGCTTCCCGTTGATCACGATGAAATCCGCGAACCTGGCGATTTCCGCAGCGGCTGTTTCGCGAACGTCCCAATCCAGCATCGCTCCGACCCGGTATCTTAAGGATCTGCGCTGGTGACAAAGGGTTTCCTCGCCGACCCGATCGATAAAATCATGAATCCTATGAAAAGCCTCCCCGTCCTCCGGATAAGGAACCAGCAGTTCCAGACTGCAGTCGATCCTTTGCATTTGGCAGGACTGGGCGGCCCGAAACAGGGCTTCCAGCTGAATATCCCGGAGCATATCAATGTCCAGCGCCGCGTCGCCTTTCAGCTTACGGTAGTCTTTCAGGCGTCCGGACACGAGAGCCACCGTCAGCGGTGCTCCCTGCAGGCTGTGCAAGAGATTCACCAGATGCCCCTTCCACCGGTTCATCAGTCGCTCCTGAATTTCCCGTTCGCGGCCGTCATCTCCCGGATCCCGATTGAGCCACTCCGCATAAATTTCCTTCAGATGGCCGGTTCTCAGCCACTCTTCTTCCCGAAGCAGCACTAGACCGGCCGCTCCGTCCAGGCGTTCGTTTTGCCGGTACAGGTAAGGAGCTTCCTCCGTATATACCCGCAAACTGCGCATGGAATCACTCCAATCCAACAGCATTTCCGGGGTCGTGCCTTCCTCTGGCTTGGACCGGTATTCCTCCGCTTCCTGAAGGATTTCCCCAATCCGCTCGGAATCCGCGGACAGAAGCGCCTTCTCCCTTGTAATCGAGCCGATGGATGCAAGCTCTACCAGGGATGCGATCTCGGGAAGGGAGCCTGCCCTTGCGTAGTCTCCGGCATCTTCCAAGTGGGGGGCATCCGATTCCTGGCGGCCGTTCTCCTCTTCCCTGCCGGAACGCCGGTCACGGGCGGTCCCGCCCATTTGTCCGCATGCCGGCTGGTGAACCGCTTCCACACCGCAAGGTGCGGGGCAGGAGCCGAATTGGCAGAAGCTGTTCTGACACCGTTCACCCTTCATTTTTGGCTGTCCACCCTCTCTTCAGAGATAAATGAGCTTCCACTTGCGTAAATTGCTGTACAGAATGAACTCAAGAAATTCATGTTGAAAGACTTGGATAAGCCGTTACAATGAGGGTTTCATTCAAAACTTGAGTTCAATCTATATACCCTACAGAATATTAGCCGAAAGGGCGAAATATACGGAATTTGCGCGGTTTCCCAAGGAAAGCCTGCGGGCGGAGAGCCCCCATTGGGCAAGCTTACGATTCACAATACAAAAAGCCGCCTCAAACGAGGCGGCTGATCAGGATAAGGACGGGGTTTAACTTCTATAGCTTTATATAGCTTTGGATGGCTTAAGCTTGCTGGCTGGCCTCAATGGCCTGCTCCAGATCGTGCAAAATATCTTCAATCGCTTCCGTACCGATCGACAGCCGCAGCATTTCCGGATTCACCCCGGCGGCCACCTGCTCCTCTTCCGACAGCTGCTGGTGCGTGGTGCTGGCCGGGTGGATGATCAGCGACTTAGAGTCGCCGACATTGGCCAAATGGGAGAACAGCTTCACGTTCTCGATCACCTTGCGGCCTGCTTCCGTGCCGCCCTTGATGCCGAACGTCAGAATCGCTCCCTGTCCCTTCGGCAGGTACTTGTTCGCCAGCTCATGCGAAGGATGGCTTGCGAGGCCGGGGTAACTGACCCACTCTACCGCATCGTGGCTCTCCAGGAACTGCGCGACTTTCAGCGCATTTTCGCTGTGCCGCTCCATCCGCAGGTGCAGCGTTTCCAGACCTTGAAGCAGCAGCCACGAGTTGAACGGGGAGATCGCCGATCCCAAATCCCGGAGCAGCTGTACGCGCGCCTTGATAATGTAGGCGATCGGGCCGACAGCTTCCGTATACACGACGCCGTGGTAGCTTGGATCCGGTTCGGTCAGTCCCGGGAACTTGCCGCTGGCCGCCCAGTCAAACTTGCCGCTGTCGACGATCACGCCGCCAATGGACGTGCCGTGGCCGCCGATGAACTTCGTTGCCGAGTGAACGACGACGTCGGCACCGTGCTCGATCGGACGCAGCAGATAAGGGCTCGGGAATGTGTTGTCCACGATCAGCGGGATGCCGTTCTCATGGGCGATGGCGGCAACGGCTTCCACATCAAGCACGTCCCCTTTCGGGTTGCCAATCGTTTCGGCGTACAGCGCTTTCGTCTTATCCGTAATGGCTGCGCGGAAATTCTCCGGGTTGCTGGCATCGACAAAGTGCACTTTAATGCCAAGCTTCGCCAGCGTATTGGCAAATAAATTATAGGTTCCGCCGTACAGTGTAGAGGACGAGACGATCTCATCCCCGGCACCGGCAATATTCAGGATGGAGAAGGTGATCGCCGCCTGTCCGGAGGAAACCGCCAACGCTCCGGCACCGCCTTCCAGGGCTGCAATGCGCTGCTCAAATACGTCGGTGGTCGGGTTCATAATGCGGGTATAAATGTTGCCGAACTCCTTCAGAGCAAACAGGTTGGCGGCATGATCGCTGTCCTTGAATCCGTAAGACGTCGTTTGATAGAGCGGCACGGCACGCGAAAAAGTCGCAGGATCGATTTCTTGGCCTGCATGGACGGCGAGCGTTTCAATGGATAATGGGCGTTTCTCGGACATAGGTGGATCCTCCTTCATGTGTCTGTGGAAAATGATTCCACACGCGAATTTTTTCATATTTTCTCATACTTTGTGAGGTTTGAAAAGAAGGAAATTATTATAAATCCGATAAAATTTATTGGAATTATATGTCCGAGAACGTGAGCCCCAAACGCAGCGCATGGACGGGCTGATCAAGAAAATCCAAATTTCAGCAAAAGTCCGGAAGATCAAATCCCGATCAGATCGGATATAAACGAGCCCATCAGCAGGACGGCCATGACCGCAGCAGCCCATACCGCTTTGGCAGGAAAGGCGCTTCCGGCGATTCCCGGCGCGTTCCGTGCCCTTAATCGCACTGACCGATAATACATGACGGCACCCACAGCAATAAGAAGAACCTCCAAAGCGCCGCTGATGAAAGGCCATTTCCATAAGCCGAACCCCATCAAAGGCAATGAGCCCAAATTTCCCGGCAGAATCGGCATGTCACTCCGGTGCACCAGCAGATCGAGCAACCAGTGGCTGAAGACCACGCCGCCGATAACCCCTGCACTCCGCTTTCCCCATAGCCTCCAGGCTCCAAGGCCGGCAAGCAGGGCGATGATCAGCGCACTGATCAGCGAATGCGTATAGTCTGCATGGATAACGGCTCCACCGTATCCTCCACCATCCGTTTCCACGGTTGTCTCCATTCCCGTAAGCAGCAGCGGCACAAAAATGACGTCGAGCAATTGCGTGCCCAGCATGATCGCCCACAGCGGAGTTTTGGGACTTGCGGCTTTGGCCGCTGCGGCGAGTCCAAAATGACCTGCGAACATCTTACTTCCCCTCTTTTTTCGTCGTCCGGCCGATTCGTGAATCAAGCCAGCCGCAAACCACCGTAAACAAAAGCATCAGAACGATAAAGCTCATCCATCAACCTCTCCTTTGCGGATCGTTATTTATCCGGCGCATGTTGTGCGCGGAAGCCCAGCAGCAAAACCTCGATCGCTTCACGAAACGTGGGAAGCAGACGCTCCATCAATTCCTCGGCCGATTCTTCGGACAGCTGATAGGTGCCCACAATGCCATGAAGCAGGTAAAAATAAATCCGGGTGGCCGACAGCAGCCGCTCGCTTCCCTCCGGTAAATCCAGACACTGCCGGACAGCCTGCATCAGCAGACGGAACATCCCGTTACGGACGCGGTTAATCTCAAGTTCGGGCTCCGCTTCGTCCACCCTTACGGAGCGTGCCTCAAAAAAGATGCGATGCATATTGCGGTGAATCAGGCAAAAGCGGATAAAATCCAGGCTGATTTGCCTTAATGCTTCTTCCGGCTCCAGCTTTCCGGACACCTTTTCCTCAATCTGAAGCTGCAATTCCGTTAGCGCCGGAATGGACAGTTCATGGAGCAGCGCCTCCTTATCTTCAAAATAAATGTAGATCGCTGTATGGGAGTAGCCGGCTTCCTTGGCCACTTCCCTCATGGTGACGGCATCGTACCCTTTGGCCGCGAACAGTCGGCCGGCCGCATTCAAAATGTCCTGCTTGGTTTGTTCGGATCGAACTTGTTTTTTTCTGGGCATCTGGGTGTTTGTTCCTTTCGGTCTTTTTTAACTAACCAACGGTTACTTAATCTGTATGCCATAAATATAACCAATGGTTACTTTAGAGTCAATCCTTTTTTTAGGAGATCAGAAAGGATAAGTTTCGGAGGGAGCTTCTGCTTCCTGCCGGGCGCCTTACTGAACTTGCAGGCAAAAAAAAGAGCAGCCGCGTCGCGGCTGCCATAAAAAAGGAATCCTGAGAGTTATAAAGAGAGTAATCGATGTCGAATTAAGCGAATGAATGGTTGCACATTCGGATCACATAATCCTATCGATTGATAAGTAAGAGCTTATTGGATATAAGCTTACTTTTAATAAGTGCATGGAAAAGTATATATCTTCCACAAGCGGTTTGTCAAGCACATACCGTCCCCATGGAACCCGTCCGGTGAAAGTTGACGGTATCTTAAAATCAAACTAACATGTCATTAGGACCAATTAAATGCATGAACGGACGTTTCGAGCCGAGCCGGCTTGTCCGTTGCCTCCAGGAGGGAGATTAATTTGCATTCTACATCTACAGAACTCGCGACCCGATATTTTGAATTGATGGACAGACTTCCAAGAATTATAGATTATGCCGGTCTGGTTCGCCAGGTGAAGCTAAGCACGACAGAATCGTTTATACTTCAATATTTGAAAAATAGCGGCAGCCAGCGCGGAACGGACATCGTCAAGGTCACCGGCCTGACCACCAGCGCCATTACGCAAATCTGCGACAAGCTGGAGCAGGAAGAGCTTATTGTGCGCAGCCGCAGCGAGCAGGACCGCCGGTTCGTTAACATCTCGATTACGGACAAAGGCTCTGCGCTGCTGAAAAAGCTGGCGGAAATGAGCGCCGTCCGCATCGTCGAAACGCTGGGGAATTTGACGGACGAGGAAACCGAGCATCTGCTGGACACCATCCGTCAGCTTGGCGAGCTTATCCAGCTGCAGCGGAATGAGCGGCAGGCACAGTGATCCCCCTCATCATGTGGATCCGAAGCGACGAGTTCGAATCCGAAGAGAAAGGGCTCTAGAAGCGTTGCACTTTCGAGAACAAACCCAATAAAAGCACCCTGAATTGCGGCGAAACGCCGGCAAGTCAAGGTGCTTTGTCATTTATCCAGGTATGACCCGCCACGGAAGTGCACGCTCAAGGAAGCTTGCGGGAGGTCACCTTCGCCTGGGTGAACAGCAGCAGGTAATCATGCCCGCCGGCTTTCGAGTCGGTTCCGGACATGTTGAAGCCGCCGAAGGGCTGGCCGCCCACGAGCGCACCGGTACACTTGCGGTTGACATACAAGTTGCCGCAGTGCATGCGTTCCAGCGCAGCCGAGATCCGGCTCTCGTCCGTCGAAAAGAACGATCCGGTCAATCCGAACTCCGTATCGTTATAAATCTCGATCGCTTCCTCCCAATCCCGTGCAGATACGACCGCCAGCACCGGTCCGAAGATCTCCTCCTGCATGATCCGTCCCTTGACCGGGACATCGGTAAAGATGGCCGGCCGGATATAATACCCGGCTTCCCCGACCTGTTCCCCGCCGGTCACAAGACGCCCTTCTTCCCTGCCGATCCCAATGTACTCCAAAATTTTGTCCCGCGACTTCTCATCAATGACGGGTCCGACCGGCGCGTTATCCTCCGCAGGTCCCACCTCCAGCAGGTTGGTCAGCTCCGTCACGCGGGCAAGCACCTGATCATAGACCGACTCGACGATGATCGCCCTCGACCCGGCGGAGCATTTCTGCCCCTGGTAGCCAAAGGCCGAGACCACGATAGCCTTCGCCGCTGCTTCCAGGTCCGCCGTCTCGTCCACCACGATACCGTCTTTGCCGCCCATCTCGGCGACGACCCGCTTGATCCAGATCTGCCCCTCAGCCTGCTCCGCGGCCAGCTTGTTGATCCGGAGGCCGACCTCCTTCGAGCCCGTGAAGCTGATGAACCGGGTCTGCGGATGCGCCGTCAGGTAATCGCCGATGACGGCCCCGCTTCCCGGCACAAAGTTGATGACACCGTCCGGGAACCCGGCTTCCTTCATCAGCTTGAAGAACTGGTAGGCGATAACGGACGTGTTCGATGCGGGCTTGAGCAGGACGGTGTTGCCGGTCACCACCGCGGCCGTCGTCATGCCGGCGCATATGGCCAGCGGGAAATTCCACGGCGGGATAATAATGCCGACGCCCAGCGGAATGTACTGCAGCCGGTTCTCTTCTCCCGGCACCCGCGGCAGCGGCTGGTGCAGTGACGTCTCGCTGAGCCGGACGGCTTCCCTGGCGTAATACTCCATAAAATCGATCGCTTCCGCCGTATCCGCGTCGGCCTCGGCCCAGTTTTTACCGGCCTCGACGACCATCCAGGCGGAAAACTCGTGCTTGCGCTGGCGCAGCAGGGAAGCCGCCTTGAGCAGCAGCGCCGCCCGCTCAGTGGCCGTCGTTCTTTTCCAGGTGGCAAAAGACTTTTGCGCCTGCTGCATCGCCTGCTCCGCAAGATCGGTACCGGCCTGGCTCATCCGGCCGACCACCTCCCGCACATAGCCTGGGTTCCGCGAGACCAGCTCCCGCTCCGTGTATACCTCTTTTCCGCCGATCACGACAGGATAACGATGTCCCAGCTGCCCTTTCACGGCGGCCAAAGCTTTCAGAAATGCTTCGCGGTGCTCCGGCTGGTTAAAATCGGTGAAGGGTTCATTTTGAAATGCGGCGCTCAAGGCAAACGAGTTCATGGCTACCTCACTCCCTTTTTACTTAAAAGTATTTTTGAGCACAAACCAGACATTGGCCGGCCGTTCCGCCAGCCTGCGCATGAAATACCCGAACCAGTCCACGCCGAACGGGACGTATACCCGGAACCGGTAGCCCTCCTCGACAAGCTTCAGCTGCAGTTCCTCGCAGATGCCGTACAGCATCTGAAACTCAAAGCGGGAGCGCGGAATCCCCTCCTCCTCGATGAATCGTTTAGCCTCGCTGAGGATCCGCTCGTCATGGCTGGCGATCGCCGTGTAGCTGCCGGACTTCAGGTGCATCTTGATCAGGCGAATCAAATTGTCGTCCACGTCTTCCTTCCGGGGATACGCGACGCTTGCGGGCTCCTTGTACGCCCCTTTCACCAGGCGTAGATTGACTCCTTGAGCTCCCAGTTCCTTCACATCCTCCTCCGACCGGTACAAATACGACTGGATGACGATCCCCACATTGTCATACCCGCCCCGCAGCTTTTTCAGCATGTCGATCGCCGGCTGGCAGTGGGCATGGTCCTCCATGTCGATGCGCACGAACAGTCGGTAGCTCTGCGCCCTGGCCAAAATTCTCCGCATCAGCTCAAAGCACAGGTCCGGGCTCAGATCCAGTCCGAGCGACGTCAGCTTGAGCGACAGGTTGGCCTGCACCTTGGACCGGTGGATCGCATCCAGCGTCTTGAGACACATGTCGGCCGTCTCGCGCACTTCCTCTTCGCTGCTCGTGAACTCCCCCAGGTAATCGAGGGTGGCCATCCGCCCGCTGGCGTTCAGCTTGCGGACAGCGTCAATCGCATGCTCGATCGACTCGCCCGCAACGAAGCGCCTGGCCCCGAGCCGGAGTCCGTACCGTTTGGCCCAGCGGTTCGCCGCCCGGTTTTTGGCCAGCGTCAAAAACAAAGACTTCATGGCTTTCTCCAAGGAGACGCCTCCTTTCGCCTACAAAATCCGGCTGCCGAACAAGGAGCTGAGCAGCTCCACCGCCAGCTTCGAGGTCTGGTTGTTCCGGTCAAGGCTGGGATTGACCTCCACCATATCCGCGGACGTGATGAGGCCGGATTCGCTCATCAGCTCCATAACCAAGTGGGCTTCGCGGTAGCTGAGCCCGCCGCGGACCGGCGTGCCCGTTCCGGGCGCCTCAAACGGATCGACGCTGTCGATGTCGAAGCTGACGTGCAGGCCGTCCGTGCCGGTCCCGGCGATCCGCAGCGCCTCCTGCACGACATGCTCGATGCCCAGCCGGTCGATCTCGTACATCGTGAAGCAGGTGATGCCCCGCGAGCGAATGAGCGTCTTCTCATCCCGGTCCAGATCACGGGCACCGATGATGACGCAGTTTTCCGGCTTCAGTTGAACGGCGCCGGGCAGGATCTGCGTCAGCTTCAGCTGCGTTAAGCCGAGAGCGGCTGCCAGGGGAATGCCGTGCATGTTTCCGGATGGGCTAGTGATCTCGGTGTTCAGGTCCGAATGGGCATCCACCCAGATGACGCCCATGTTCGGGTAATGCCGGCTGAGCCCGGCCAGCGAGCCCATGGCGATGCTGTGGTCCCCCCCAAGCATGAGGGGAATGCTGCCGGCTGACGCCGCCGACGCCGCCTCCCGCGCCAGCTGTGAGCAGACTGCCATGACCTGGTCCACATGCTTCATACGCGTGGTGGGATAGGGCGTCAGGCTGGAGGGCAGCTGGATCCTCCGCCCGGCGTCCACATCGTAGCTGAGCTGCTCCAGCTTTTTGACCAGACCGAACTTCAGGATGCTGTCCGGCCCTTGCTCGCTTCCCGGCCTTCCCGCCCCGTAACCGAACGGTACGCTGATAATCGAAATGGTTGGTTGCCCCATACGTTTTTACGCCCTCCCTTGGCCGGTGAATACCTCCCCAATTCGGCTGAGCGCAAATTCTAGTTCTTCTTCGGACAGGATGAGCGGCGGCGCAAACCGGATCGTGGTATCATGGGTTTCCTTGCATAACAGGCCGATGCGGGCCAGCGCCTCGCAGTAAGGTCGGGCCGGCACAGACAGCTGCAGCCCGATCAGCAGGCCGCGCCCGCGGACCGAGACGATATCGGGATGGGAGATCGATGTAAGCTTTTTCATAAACAGGCGCCCAAGCGTTTCGGCACGCTCCGCCAGCTTCTCCTCCTCCAGCACATCCAGCGCAGCGGCCGCCACCGTGGAAGCCAGCGGATTGCCGCCAAAGGTCGAGCCGTGCGAACCCGGTTCAAACACGTCCATGATCTCCCGGTCTGCCGCGACGGCCGAAACGGGCAGCACGCCCCCGCCGAGGGCTTTGCCCAGAATGTACACGTCCGGAACGACGCCCTCCCAATCGCAGGCAAAGCGGCGCCCCGTCCTGCCGAGCCCCGTCTGAATTTCGTCGGCCATCAACAGCACCTGATGACGGCGGCACAGCTCCCGCACCTGGGTTAAATAGCCTTCAGGCGGCATCACGATCCCCGCTTCACCCTGAATCGGCTCCACGAGAAAAGCCGCCGTGTTCGGCGTAATGGCCTGCTCCAGCGCGGAAGCATCGCCGTAAGGGATGATCCGGAAGCCGGGCGTAAACGGCCCGAAATCCCGTTTATACGCCTCTTCGGAGGAGAACGAGGTGACGCTCAGCGTACGGCCGTGAAAATTTCCGGTACAGACAATGATCTCGGCTTGATTCTCCGGAATGCCCTTGCTCCGATAGCCCCACCGCCTTGCCATTTTCAGCGCGGTTTCCACCGCTTCGGCGCCCGTATTCATCGCCAGAATCTTGTCCTTACCGGTATATGCCGCCAGCTTGCTCACAAAGATGCCGAACGCCTCACTCTGAAACGCCCGCGATGTAAGGGTTACCTTGCCGGCCTGTTCCTGCAGCGCCTGCATGATTTTGGGGTGCCTGTGACCGTGATTGAGGGCGGAATATGCGCTGAGCATATCCATGTATCGATGTCCGTTCAAATCTTCAACCCATACGCCCTCTGCCTTATGAATGACGATCGGCAGCGGATAGTAATTGTTGGCGCTGTGCTCATCCATCATTTGCAGAATCTCGTCTGTCGTTGCCATGGCTGCACATCCTTCTCTTGGCATCATGTTCTCACCCTATGTGTATTGCTTTCCATTTCATTTCATGTTTGTAAAAAATCCCGTAACGGGTGCATGACAAATAACCCGCCGGGCGGGCTTTTCCAAAAGAAAAAGCACCCTCCTCTTCACGATCTACCGTGAATCGGGGGTGCTTGGCCGATGGCTTCCGTTCCATTAAATTATTGCTTGGACTCCAGCGTTTGAAGGTATTCCGATACTTCACCAGGCGTTTTGGCGAATTTGCTGTGCAGATGGGCGATTTTCTTCCCGTCCTTGTACACGAGCAAACTTGGGATGCCGCGCACGTCGTTCTGGGAAGATACGTCCTCCAACTGCTCTACATCCAGTGCATAAAATTTCTTATCCGGATGTTTGGCCATAATGTCCGGCATAAATTTATCGAGCGTTTTGCAGTCCGGGCACCAAGTTGCATCGTATTTGATGACCGTGATGCCGTCCCCTTGAATCAGTTCGTTATATTGGGCTTCCGTTTGAATGCGTTCCATCATCCTATCCCCTTTGTCCATTAGTCGGTATACAGCGGTCCGGCAGGCTGCCGGACACCCGGCGTGTAAGTGTAACCAAAATCATTACAATTCAGCCGTTACCTGTATTGTATCCGTTTATGAACGATTTTGCAAAGGACTTACATGGAATGCATCTCATGTCCCGTTACCGGAACTTCTCCGGCAGGGACCGAATGGCTGAATATAGCTGCAGCGCAGAGGGTCACGACCGGCAAGATAATATACAGCATCCAAAAGGACAGCCGGATCGGCATCAGCCCGGGCACCTGCGCTCCTTCCGTCCGCTCTTCTTCGTCCGCAGCCTCCCGGGCCTTGTATTTCTGGTTATGAATCAAATACATGACCATGGCGGTCATCGCAATAAACAGCGCATCCATAATAAACAGCATGACGTCCCACCTTGCCCGGGGAATCATCTCGCCGAGCATAGCGCCGTGCAGTCCGCCCATGATCCCCCCGCCGATGCCCTCTATGACCGCCAGGAGATGGAGCGGCTTGCCGACCAAGTAGCCGATCGCAAAGCAAAACAGCACAGACAGACCGGTGGACAGCACGAGGTCGCCGGCAAACATCATGCCCAGGATGACCCCGATCGTCAAATTGGAGATCAGCCCTGTCGTCATCGCCACCATGTTGCCGGTCATGTTTAAAAGATGCTTCCGGTGAATTTGGACATACCCGATACATACCGCCGTATACACCAAGACCATCACCACGCTAATATTTAACAGCATGAAGCAAAACCCGCCTTTCTGGATGCGGCTTTTCAGGTTTGGCCGCCCCGCCCCTTCCGCCTTTTTCCGATGATTCAGCTATAAACAGCCTATTCGGAAGAGCACCGTAATATTCAGGAAGGAAAGTGCTGCAGCAGGTCAAGAAAGGGCGAAGCCCCCGTCGTTGACGGAGGCTTCGGCTGATCATGGTGACTGAGGACTGATGCACAATCTAAGGATATATTTTTTCGCCTTTTTCCAACATGTCGATAAACTGGTCGATTCGTTTAGCCCTCGTTTCGGGCTTCTTGGCGCTTTGGACCCGGAATATGACGGCGTATTTGTTGCGGCTGTCCAGCGTCGCAAAAAAGGCTGCCGCATCCGGATGCTCCTCGAACTTCCGCTCCAGATCCTCGGGAATTTGCGACCGGCTCTGGGATGCATAGGCCTGCTCCCACTGGCCCTTTTGTTTGGCTTCCTCGATCGCCGCAAGACCGGCCGGCTTCATTCGGCCTTCTGTGACAAGGCGCTCAGCCTTCTCCTTGTTGATCTTGGACCAGATGCTTCTCGGCCCGCGCGGGCCGAACCGCTGAATCCAATACGTCTCGTCCCAGGCCTCCTTGCGGCTGTCGATCCAGCCGTAGCAGAGTGCGATCTCTAATGCTTCGTCATACGTGATGGATGGGATGCCGGATCCCTTCTTGGCCATCTGCAGCCGAATGCCGCGTGACTCGGCATGATGCGCTTCGAGCCACTCCTCCCATGCCTGCTGACTCTCAAAAAAGATCACGGGCAGTTCTTCCCGCCCTTCTCCTGTTTTACTGGACATAACTCGGTCTGCTCCTCCTTTAATCAGGAATGTGCCGAACGCCTGCTTCCCTGCTTATTTCCACGCCCGCGGATGCGTATCCTGAACCATATCGAGGTCCGCAGCGGCCGCATTGGCTTCGACCTGCTCCGGGCTCTTGCAGCCCGGGATCACGCAGTCCACGGCGGGGTTCTGCAGGCACCAGGCCAAGGCCCACTGGGCCATGCCCACGCCTTCGGGCACCTCAGTCCGCTGGATTTCCTCTACCTCGCGGAGGCGGGCATCGATGTTGTCGCGTTCATGCCGTTTGCGCACGTTATCCTGGAACACGGCGCCGGGCTTGTACTTGCCGCTTAGATAACCGCTGGCAAGCGGCACTCTCGCAAGCACGCCCAGATCCTGCTCGGTGCAGGACGGAAAGACGCGCTCTTCCGGTTTCCGGTCGAGCCGGTTGTACACGACCTGAATCGCTTTGGCGTTGAGTTCAGTCGCCCGGGAAGTCTGCTCCAGGTTATCGTTGCTGCCGATGGAAATGCCGAGGTTGCGGATTTTCCCGGCCTGCACCTGCTTGTCCAGCAGTGTCCACAGATCGTCGTTGTTAAATACTTCATCCGAGCCCGAGTGGAACTGGTACAGGTCGATATAGTCCGTTTGCAGCGCTTTCAAGGATTCATCCAACTGGACGAGAACCTCATCTGCAGACCAGGCGTTTTCCCAATGATCATGCCAGCGGTGGCCGAATTTCGAAGCCACGACCCAGTCCTCGCGGCGGTCCCGCTTCAGAAAGTTTCCGATGAGGCTCTCGGAAAGGTGATGCGGACCATAGCATTCCGCCGTGTCGATCAGGTTGATGCCGAGATCCTTCGCCTTATGCAAAATGGCGTCCGCCTCCTGCTGGTTAAAGTCCTTCCCCCAGTCTCCCCCGAACTGCCATGTTCCTACACCGACCACCGATACCTTCAATTCCGTTTTTCCAAGCCGTCTGTATTTCATTCTCAAGCCACCTCTCCTGTGAATGGGTTTGCATTTTTGGCGCTGCACAGCGGTGCACAGCTTCCACCGGGCGATACAAATGTTATTTTTGAAAAACGATGCTGTAATACTTGTCCGACCACGGCTGCCTGCTGAGCACCTTGAGGCCAAGCTCCTCTCCCATGCGGGCCATGTCCGATGAGGAGATGCGATGATCCGACGGCGGTTCGCTGTCCGGATAAGCCCATTCCACGCAGAGCGCCTTGCCTCCTTTTTTAAGAACGCGCTGCACTTCCTTCAATCCCTGCTCATGCGGCTCGGCAATATGCAGGACGAGGGACAGGATCATCACGTCCACGCTTTCTTCCTCTAGCGGAATCTGTTCTGCCGTTCCCTGAATCAGCCGAATATTCGAAACGCCCCGCTCTTCCGAACGGGTCTTCAGCATGTCCAGCATCTGCGGATGGGTATCCAGCGCATAGACCGTTCCGGAAGTTCGTGCCGCCGCTGGAAACGTGAAGTACCCGCTGCCTGCCCCCACATCCAGCAGGTCTTCGTGCCCGGACAACTCCAGCAGGTCCAGCAGCTTCTCCGGGGGAAGCTTCTCCAGGCGTTCCGGGCTCTCCAGCCGCGCGATCAGCGTCGGGTCGTACTCTTCTGCAGCCACTTGCTCATCCTCCTTGTCGGATATCCCCATATGAGGTATCACCCTTATTTTCTTCATCCTACCATTATCAGCCATAGAGACACAATCGCCTAACGATGCATGCCCCGGAGAAAAATCCGGATCCCCAGCCTTCCTCTTGCGCGGGACTCAAGCAAGGCGTCCAAGGGGATAGGTACCGACCCAGGTATGGATGCTCAGGCCGGGGAAATGAGATCGATTAAGATCGGCTAAAAAACTTCGGATCGGGTGGGGATTTCTAACGATGCAGAATTTTTGACGATGCAGAGGATGCAGAGGATACAGAGGATACAAAGCAAAAAGGCAGCTTGTTCAGGCTGCCACTTGGAAGTTACTCCAGGTCTGCAAGTATATCCTGTGCTAATTCGGTTCTCTCTCCGAATACTGTACCGAATCATCGGTTTCTGCACTTTGCCGCTCCGAGTCACCGGTTCCCGCATCCTCCTGCTCCGCACACGGGAAGCATTTCAACGACTGGTCCCCCAGCACCACGCCATTCAAAAAACCGTTCTCGCAATAAATGTCCCTGCCGCAATCGCGGCATTTGCCGATCCATTCGCGCATAGGGCAATCCCTCCTGACCCCGCGGATTCTAACCGCGGCTGGTGTAATCCGTCTTTTCCAAGTGGAGCTAAAATCAGGTTACCTCGTTTGGAGTCCTTCACGCAACGGATATGCTGTGGATATATTGTTGTTTGCTGTGGATATACTGTTGATTTTCTGTGGATAAGCTGTGGATATGTTGTGAAACGCCTCGGACGTGCGGAAGATTTGGGATCTATGATCACAAATTCCCTTGTTTTCGCGACGTACGGCCGGCCGCTCGCCTCTTTTACAATTCTGCCGCCCCTTCTGCCCGATGTCCTAATTACATCGTCTGCCCTGCATCCACCGTAATGACCTGCCCGGTCAGCGAATCCTGTTCGACCACGGCACAGATCATATGGGCGATATCTTCGGGCGAAGAAATCCGGTTCAGCAGCAAGGAGCCTGCCAGCTGCTCCATCTGCTGCTCGCGCCCGGCCCACCATCGGGTCGCCACCGCCCCCGGCGCGACACTGCTCACGCGAATCTCCGGGGCAAGCGCCCGGGCGAGCGAGCGGGTCAGTCCATGCACCGCGGCCTTGGACACGGCATACGGCAGCGAAGAGCCGCTGCCCGTAATGCCGGCGATGCTCCCCAGGTTGACGATAACGCCTTGTTTTTGCTTTTTCATCTCGGCAGCTGCCGCCCTGGCGCAGTAGAACATCCCTTTCACGTTGACCTGGTAGAGCTCATCCCACGCCTCGTCGTTCACGGATTCCAGGTCATTCATGGCAATATACCGGGTAATGCTGGCGTTATTAATCAAAATATCGACCGAACCGAACTCCCTGGCGGCTCTGCCTACCATCGCCTGAACCTCTGCCTCTTTAGCTACATTGGCTTGGACCGCAACGGCTGTGCCGCCGCCCTCTTGAATGGTCCGCACCGTTTCCTCCGCGTCTTCTCGAGACCGGGAGTAATTGACGACGACGCGGGCTCCCCGCTTCGCCAGCTCGATTGACACCGCTTTTCCAATCCCTGTTCCTCCGCCTGTGACGATCGCTGTTTTATGCTGAATGTTCATGTGATCAGCTCTCCTTTCAAAATCCTAAATTGGGTCAGAAATTCATTGATGTCTTTCCGAAATCCAATCACGGGACCATCTGCGCAATGCCGTTGCCGAACGACCAGTTTTCCGCCGTATTTTCCGTTAAAATGATCATAACGTCCTGCGGCCGGATGCCCGCCGATTGCTGCAGCCTTTCTGCGATGGCGGCATACAGCGCCTTTTTCTTCGCAAGCGTCCGCCCCTGCTTCAGCGTAATCTGTATAAATATCTGTCCGTCGGACCGTTCTACGTTTAAGTAACTTCGGTCGTACAGCAGCTCCCCTGCCCCATGCCGGGTAATCACCTGAAAATAGTCGTCTTCCGGGACGTCGATCGTATCCACCATCGCCTGATGAATGGAGCGGCTGATAACAGCCAGTTCCTCCTCTGAGGGACCCTGCCCTATGTCAATCCGTACAAATGGCATGTTCTTATAACCTCCTGTAGCTTCCGTTTTCTTTCTGCCGGCAATCATATTGTAATTCCGGGGATCATATTTGTATAATTGAATTAAATAAACGACGAATTCAAAAATATTGAACCATACAGCAGGAGGCAAACATATCATGGACCTGAAAGCTGTCAAAACCTTTCACCGGATCGTCGCCCTTGGCGGCTTTAACCGGGCGGCCGAAGAACTGAATTACGCCCAGTCCACCGTCACGATGCAAATCCAGAAGCTCGAGTCGGAGCTCGGCGTCCGGTTGATCGAACGGGGCAAAACCTTTCAGCTCACCGAAGCAGGCCGCCTTTTTCACGAGCAGAGCGCACATATCGTCAAGGATGTGGAGCAGCTTCAAGGCACCATGAAGGAGCTGCTGTCGGGGGAAGCTGGCCATCTCCGTCTTGGCGTCGTAGAGCCCATTGCCAGCTACCGGCTGCCGGAGATCCTCGCTTCTTTTCTGCGCGATTACCCGAATATACGGGTATCCGTGACGATTGCCAGCTCGCCCCAGCTGAACGAACAGGTGCTGCGGGGAGATCTGGACATGGCGATTTGCTCTCCTCCCCAGCTTGGTGCCGGGCTTTATTATGAACCGCTGCTGACCGAACATTTTGTCGTCCTCATGCCGGAGGATCATCCGCTGGCTTCCAAGGAGCTCGTCACGCCCGCCGATTTTAGAGGGCATCGCCTGCTGATTACGCAAGCCGACTGCCCTTACCGCCGGAAGCTTGAAATGATCATGCAGGAGCCCGGAGGCCCGCCTATGGATGCGATGGAAATCAGCAGCATGGCTGCGCTGAAATTTTACGTGCAGAGCGGATTGGGCGCTGCCCTCGTGCCGCTGACCGTCCTGCAGCCTGCACCTGCCGGAACAGTAATCCGTCCTTTTAAAGGCAATGCCGTCAACATCACCTGCGGTTATGTGTGCCGGTCGGCTGAATACCCGCCGCGCCTGGCCGCCTCCAGGCTATATGAGGCTCTGCAGCGGGGGCTGCCGCAGGCAGGAGCGGAGGAACTTTTCGAGGCAATCCGGCGTAATGCGTAAGTTTGATCCATGGCAACAATCGAGCCCACGCAAAAAAGCCCATTTCCTCGAAATGGGCTTTTAACATGGAATCATCCGCTTCAGTCCCCGTCCTCCTCAAACAGCTCGCTCAGCACACGCTTCCGGTTTTCAAGAAAACGGCGGGTGATAATATAGTGCATCGTATCTTCATATTGAACCTCTTGGGGAGGATGGACGTCAAAATTGATGATATCCGCATCGGGATAGCCCAGCAGGATCGGCGAATGGGTCGCGATGATAAACTGGGCCTCTTTCTCCAAATCCTTGATCACCTTCAGCAGTGCCAGCAGCCGCGCCGGGGATAAGGCCGCTTCGGGCTCGTCCAGCAGGTAGATAGCCTTTTTACCGAACCGGTGCTTGAACAGCGACAGAAAGGCCTCCCCATGCGACTGCTCATGCAGAGATCGCCCTCCGTAATACCGTAAGCTGGCAGGCATGGTGTCCAGATGGCTGGCAAAATGGTAAAACGTCTCCGCGCGCAGGAAAAACCCGTTCGTCACTTTGGGCATCCAGGACAACCGGATATAATCGCCAAGCGCTGATTGGGAAGCATCCACCTCATACGCGTTGTTTCTGCTCCCGCCTGCCGTGTTGAATCCGCACCGGTCTGCGATTCCTTCCATCAGCGTGGATTTGCCCGACCCGTTTTCCCCGACAAAAAAGGTGACGTTTCCCCGAAACGACAGGGACTCCAAATTCCGCAGCGCCGGGATGGAAAAGGGGTACTCGTTCCCCTTGGTATGTTCATTGCGCAGAATGGTCAAGCTTCGTAAAAACATCGGTCTCCTCCCTTCACATCGATCGTCTTACCCGATCTCCCGAATCACCTGCTCAATGCCGGACCGGATATCTGGCTCCTTGACACTGGACACATTCAGCTTGAGAAGCGGCTCTTTCACAAACGAATCAAGGTAACCCGCATCTGCGGTTTCGACCCGAATGAACTTTTTGTGCAGCCGCTGGATCACCTGACGGGCACGGGCAGCATCCTCCAGCTTCAGATACGTATGGACACCCAGCTGCCGGGCCGGCTGGTAAGTAAAATGCGACGATTGCGTACTCCCCGCATGCATCATGATCGTTTCATGCAGCAGGGCGGATCTTCGCCCATAGCAGCTGCGCATTTTTTTGCGGTGGCGCTCGAACATGCCGCTCTTGAGGTACAGCTCCAGGGCCGCCTGGGAGAGCATCGAGCTGTCAATATCCGCCAGTTTTTTGAATTGGTTGAAATCGTTCCACAGCGCTTCAGGGAGCACGGCCACACCGATCCGCAGGCCCGGAAATATGATCTTGGAATAACTCTTTAAATAGACGACATGCGCGGAGTTGTCGTACGCATAGATCGGGTCCTCTTTGGCATCCTGCTCCAGATCGGCCATGTAATCGTCCTCGATAATGTAGACGTCGTACTGGGCCGCCAGACGGGCGATAGCTTTCTTTTGCGACCGGTTATAGGATCCTCCCAGCGGATTGTGGAAGCGTGGCACCGTATAGAACCACTTGATCTCCCTGGTCTTAAACATCCGTTCCAGCTCATCCAGATCGATGCCGTCGTCCGACCGCCGGATCCCTTCTGCTTCTATGCCGTACGTCTTCAGGTACTCCATCAGCAGCGGATAACACGGCTGTTCCACCAAAACCCGGTGCCTGCCGTTCGGAAACGGAATACGCGCCAGCAGCCCCAGCGACTGCTGTACCCCGGACGTAATGAAGATACCGCGCTGATCGGTGAACACCTGGTAAGAGGCCAATTGGCGCTGCATCTCGCGGATCAAGGACGGCAGTCCCTGAGGGGTTCCGTAAATGAACAAGTCGTTGCGGTACATATCGATCGCTTTATTGATACAATGCTGAAAATCCAGATACGGAAAAATATCCGGATCCGGCGCGGCTGCCGTAAAATCGATCCACCGGTTTCCCGGATTCTGCTTTTTTCCGGACCGCTTCATCACGTAATAACCGCTCTTGGGGGCGGCATAAATCAAATGCTTGTCCTGAAGCTCCTCCAGCGCGCGGATCACCGTGCTTTTGCTGCAATCATAGCGCTTTGACAGCTCCCGGATGGACGGCAGCCTGTCCCCCTCCTTATAGGCGTCACCCGAGATTTGCAGTTCCAAATCGTTGATCAGCTCGGCGTATTTATACATCGTAACGCCTCCTCCCCCGCTCTTTTGTACCGGTACAGATGATGATTATTGATATTGTAGCACAGCCGCGTCCCCCGTAAAATGAAACCATCAACAGGACCGGTCCATAAAGCGCGCGCAGTGATTAGGGAGGTCTGACTTTATGAATGCTTCTTCGAATAAAAAAGCGGTCGCGGCCGCGCTCATCAACGCTTTGATCATCGGATTGTCTTTTATTTTCGTCAAAATCGCGCTCAGCGTATCGGATCCGCTCGACACGCTTGCCCATCGCTTCACGCTGTCCTTTCTGGCGGCATCGCTGTTCGCCTTTCCCGGACGGGCCCGAATGAAGGAAGTCATGCCCCGGACAGCCGCGCTGCTTCCGCTGGCCCTTTTTTATCCTTCGCTGTTTTTTGCCTTGCAGGCATTTGGACTGCTCTACGCCTCGTCATCGGTGGCCGGGATCGTCCAGGCGGTCGTGCCGGTATTTACGATGATTCTGGCTGCGATCTTCCTTAAGGAGCACACGACGTTTGCCCAAAAAATGTTCACCCTGGTTTCGGTGGCCGGTGTCATTCTGATCTTCGCCGTGCCAGGGATCAGCATCTCCTCCGCCAGCCTTGGCGGTATCCTGCTGATCCTCCTGTCTGCCCTGTCCATGGCAGGATATAATACAGGCGCCCGGAGGATGACCAAAACCTGGCGTCCAAAGGATATGACCTACATCATCACCTTCTTCGGCTTTGTGTTTTTCAACGCCATATCGGTGATTAAGCATGTATCTCAAGGGACGCTCAGCCAGTATTTCACGCCGTTCCTGGAGCCTAAATTTCTTCTGGCCGTGCTGTACCTTGGTGTATTGTCCTCTCTGGTCACTTCGTTTCTGACCAATTATGCCCTGTCCCGCATGGAGGCTTCCCGCGTCAGCGTCTTCGGCAGCCTCTCCACGGTTGTGACGATCGCCGGCGGCGTGCTGCTGATGAACGAGCGTCTGGACTGGTACCACTGGGTGGGAGCTGTCCTGATTATCGGCGGCGTAATGGGTGTGAACCTGAAGCGGAGCCCGGGAGTGCAGGTGGATCAGAGCAAGGAGCTCGGGAATTCCAAAGGATAACGTGTGTTGGGCTTTAACCTTAGTCGGCCACTTGGGCATGAAGGCAGTCCAAACCAGGCAGCTCGGGAATTAAGGATCATGCGTGTCAGGCACGCTAACAGCAAAAAAACAGCTGCAATTTCCTGCAGCTGTTTTTCAATATGGATTATTTCATCGCTGATGATTTCATGTTTCTGAACCATGATTGCGCTGTTCTCGCACCCCAACTAATGATACATGTCTCCAGCTTCTCCCTCAGCTTCTTCCATGCTGTCCCTACCAGTCGCGCCGCAGCGTAAACAGGTCCTTCAGCGCATCGGTCGACAGCTCGGTAATCCAGCTTTCCGTACTGGAAATGACATTATCGCTGAGCTGCTGCTTGCTCTCCAGCATATCGTCGATCCGCTCCTCAAGCGTGCCGAGCGAGATGAACTTGTGCACCTGCACGTCCTTGGTCTGGCCCATCCGGTAGGCCCGGTCCGTCGCCTGGTTCTCCACGGCCGGGTTCCACCAGCGGTCGAAGTGGAAGACGTGGTTGGCCGCAGTCAGGTTCAGACCGACGCCCCCCGCCTTGATCGACAGGATGAACACACCCGGCTGCTCGTCGGCCGGCAGCGACTGGGACTGGAACTGTTCGATCATCCGGTCCCGAGCGGTCTTGGACGTGCTGCCGTTCAAATACAGCACCGGCTCCTGCAGCTCCTGCCCCAGCACCCGCTGAAGGATCTGGCCCATGCCGATATACTGCGTAAAAATCAGGCAGCGGTCGCCCTCTTCCCGCAGCTCTTTGACCATAGCCAGCAGCCGTTCCAGCTTAGCCGAGCGGCTGATTAGCCGTTCCGTGTCGAGCTGGCCTCCTGAGGATTCAGCTGCAATCCATGCAGCAGCCTCATGCTCTGGCGCCTTTGCTTCGGCTGAAGTTTCCGCAGCCAAGTCAACGGCATCAACTGTGCCAGCCGAAGCCCGTTGATCAACTATAGCCGCTTCGCTGCCCTCAGCCTCATGCTTTCCGGCAGTCTCCAGATCATCTAAAACTCCTGGAGCGTTTGAATCACTCAGGATACCTGAGTCAGCCGCACCTTCCGTGCCTGCCGCTGCGCCCGCCGTACCAGAAACCGCGGCAATATCCGCGGGATCCACAAAGTTGTCGACCGACTCCCTGGTCAAGAGCACCGGATGGTCGCAGACCTGCTTGAGCTGCGTCAGGGCCGACAGAATGGCCCCCTTCCGCTGAATGCCCTCCAACTTCTGCACCCGGTTCATCAGGTCGTTGACCGTCTGATCGTAGAGGGCGCTTTGCTCGGCAGTCAGGTGGATATAGGTTTTCATCTCGTTCTTTTCCGGCAGCTCCAGCTGGATGTGCGGATCCTTCTTCTTCCGCCGAAGCATAAACGGCTTCACCAGCTTTTGCAGCTGCGCCGTCCGCTGCTCGTCCTGATCCCGCTCGATCGGCTGAATAAAGCGGACCTGGAAGCTCCGAAGGCTGCCCAGATATCCCGGGTTCATAAAATCGTACAGCGACCACAGCTCGGAAAGCCGGTTTTCGATCGGCGTTCCGGTCAGCGCGATCCGGTGCCGGGCCGGAAAGCTGCGCACGGCGGCCGACTGCTTCGTCTGGGCGTTCTTGATGTTCTGCGCCTCGTCCAGGCACAGTGATTCCCAGGCGAACTCCTTCAGCAGGTCCTGGTCCAGCGTCGCGGTCGCGTACGAGGTCAGAACCACATCGGCCTCGCGTAGTTCTTCGCGGAGCGACGCCTCGCCTGACCGGCGGCTGCCGTAATGCAGCAGCACCTTCAGCGAAGGCGCAAAGCGGCTGATCTCCTTCTGCCAGTTGCCCAGCACCGAGGTCGGGCAGATCAGCAGCGAAGGAAGGCGCCGTTCTCCGGATGCGTCCGCCGTCTCCTTCAGGTGCAGCAAATACGTGATAAACTGGATGGTTTTCCCCAGGCCCATATCGTCGGCAAGGCACGCGCCCAGCCCAAACCGGCGCAGAAACGCAAGCCAGGAGAACCCGTCGTACTGGTAAGAACGCAGCTCGGCCTGCAGCCCGGATGGAACGTCCAGCTTCGGCCAGGCCGACTTCTGGCTGAGCTGGTTCATGAGCGTCAGAAGATGCTCGTTCAGCTCTACTTCGAGCTCGATCCGAGCCGCTTCATCCGGATCCTCGTCCGCCTCTTCTTCCTCGCCGTCCTCCCGCTTCCGGGAGCCGGCATCCTCGTCCTTCCGCTGGAGATGCAGATGGAGAACGTCCTGAAGGGACAAGCCCTGCGAGCTGTCGACTCCTTCCATCATCTGGCCGATCTGCTTGATCAGGCTGGGGTCGAGCGTAATCCATTCGCCGCGGAAGCGAACCAGTCGCTCGTTGCGGGCGACCAGCTCCTTGAATTCGTCCTCCGTGATCTGGAGGTCGCCGATCGACACCCGCCAGTCAAACTGAATGATCGAGTCCAGGCCGAACAGTGAGCTGCCCTGCCCTTTGGCGGCGGCCTCCTCGCCCTCGCCGGCCTTGACCTTGGCCCGCAGCTTCGGCTTCCGCCGGCTGGCGGCTTCCCACCACGCGGGCAGCAGCACCTGCCAGCCCGCATCCAGCAGACGGCGGCTGTCCGCCGTCAAAAACTGCCACGCCGCCGCGTCGGACAGCGGCTGGCCCAGCACGTCGCTGCGCTCCGCAGCCCGCACGCTCGCCGGCAGGCTGGCGCGCAGATGCTCCGCCCACCCGGCGGAGCGCTCGCGGATGTGGGCCGTCCATACGTCCGGCCACACGCCAGAAGCCTGTCCGTCCGCATCCAGACGGACAGGCACCAGCACCGACGGGTCCAGCTTGTCCTGCAGCACAAGCTGAAGGCGCCAGACGGGCTCGGCTTCGTCCGGCTCCAGCAGCTGCAGCACGGGCCGAAACGGCGCCGCGTCCGCTTTCCAGCCGATCGAGATGAGCCACGCCTGCTCGGTCAAGCCGGCGACGGCCCCCTCTCTCGTGAAGAGCATCGGGTACTCGCGGCGCAGGTCGGAAGCCGTCGCTTCCGTTCCATAGCATTCGCTGAATACCAGCGAAGAGAACGCGGCGCGCAGCCCCTCGGCGAACTCCGGTCCCAGGTCCCTGATCTCTTCCCGCGCTTCGGCATCCAGCCGGGATTCATCCCAGTTCCACTGAAGCTTGCCGGACTGAAACGCGGGCAGGCTCGGGTTGTACCGCTTCTCACGAACGCAGGACATCAGCGCAGGAGCGAGCCGGATCAACGTCTCCGTCCCTTCGTCTCCCGCCCACTGGATGTGGGCAAGCAGGTCCAGCTGGGCGAAGAACGCAATGACGTACTCGGCCGGCAGAATGACCAGCTCGATGTCCTGCACCTGCTGAACGTCCAGCTGCGTACCGTACAAAGTCTCTTCATGCCAGGCGAACAGCCTGTGCTTCAGGTCGATGCCGGGCACGGTCCGGCGCGTTGGCGTCGAGCCGTAGATGAGCGCGTCGCCGTACCCGCTGAGCCGGGTATGGATCGTGATGGTGTCGGTGTATGGAATCATGGGATCAACTTTCCTTTCCGAAGCTCTTCCTGAAGCGCGCGCAGCCGGCTGTGGCGGCTGGAAAACACGATGATGAATTCTTCCCAGCGCTCCTCCCGCTTCAATTTTTTGTACAGCTTGGCCAGACGCTTGAGCAGCTTGACCGCGGCTTTGTAGCCGGAGCGGTTCTTCAGGAGGACATGCCGCTCCACGCCTTGATGGTAGAATGGCAGCAGCAGCTCAGGCGCCTGCTTCTCGATCGGCGCAAGCACGCTGACCCGGAACTCCAGCGGGTCCTTGCCGGAGCTGAGCTGCACGTCCATCCACAAGCGCCATTTTTCGTGAGCCAGCAGGTTATCTTCATAAACTTCCTTGGAATACGGCAGCATCCCGGCGAGGGTATGCCACATCGTCTCCTCCGCTTCGGGCACATGCCGGACAAAGGTGTTCCAATAGGCGGCATATTCGTGCAGAGGCTCCTTCCGGTGATTGCTGAACAGAGGAGCCAGCCGCACCAGCCATTCCTGCAGGCGGGCCCAATCCTCCGAAGCGGACAGCTCGTCCAGAAAGGAGGTCAGGAAGCCGTGCGGGATGATGGAAGCCTTGTCCGCTGCCTGCAGCCAGGACCAGGCTTGCCGGTCTTCCCCCATCAGGAACGCAATACGGGACTGGGCAAGCATCCACGGCAGCCGGGAGAGCGTATCGCCCAGCTCCTCTTCGACGCTTTGCAGTTTCCGCATCTCTTCCTCATGCATCCGGGTGTCTGTGACGTTCGGATGGATCCATTTCAGCCAGAGCCGGTCATAAACATCGAACAGATAACCTTGCTGCCCCGTTTCCGTCAGCATCTGCCGGCGCAGGTAGTTCAGCGTCTTGGTCACGCGCGGCCACTGATCCGGCTCGGCGGCCAGATCGATCCCTTCGCCCAGCAGCTGCAGCATGCCTCCCCGCAGTTCATCCGCGGCCACCTGCACGTGGTACCCCAAAAATGCCGGAGACCGTCCGCCCGGCACAATTGGCTTGATCAGCTTGATCAGCATATACAGCCTGGCATGGAGCTGATACAGCTGCTCCATGGCCGGAGTCAGGTCCGGCTTGACGGCGTTGATCGCATGTATGGCGTTTTGGGCATAGTGCGAGTTCTGGCTCGTAAATTCCAGCGGAGTGATGCACAGCTTGAAGAAGGCGTGCCATTCGGAGAGGCTCATCTCCGCCAAATGGGCCGCCTTCTCCCTTAAAGCATCCGCCGCACTTCCCCGCTGCACAGGCCCGAGGTCTTCTTCAGCTTCCGTCTCCGGCAGATGGTGCTGGAGCCTGACGGTCGTATGCGCATTGACAATCGCATGCACGGATCGGCCCTGCCGGCTGACATACTCCAGGAGGGCGGCGATGGAATGCTTGCATCGTTCCCCGACCGGGCAGCTGCAGCGCCCCTCCTGAACTGACTCGGGATTCAGGTGGACACGGTAAGCCTCCCCGCCCTTCACCACGGCCTCAATTTCGCCATCCCCGCCAATCGACAGCTCCGTCACCCGGCCCTGTTTATAATATTGAAATCCGCGTTTGATCGTCAGGTCGTTATAATACTCCGCAACGCTGCGGATCAGCTCTTGCCACTGTATATCGTTTATAGTTTGGTTCACACTCATGATTGTTCATCGTCTCCTGAGAGAGCGTTAGGAAAAAGCGTGAGGAACCCCCACGCTTTCCCTACAGCAGTTCGTTTCTTTTTTTCAAATACCGGTACAGCACGAAGCTGACCGCCGAGCAGATCAGGGCGCATAAGCCGATAAACGAATATCCGGCCTGCAGTCCCCGGACCAGGCCTTCAGGGGTGCCGGAACCAAAGATATGCTTTACGCCGCTCGTGATGGCGCCGATCAGATAATTGCCGATCACGCTGCCGACCCCCATTAGGGTGACGGTGAAGGTGATAGCCGTATCGCTTCCTTTAACGTAACGCTTGGCGATAACCGCCATGACGGTCGGATAAATCGGAGCAATGCCGATGCCTGCGGCCGCAAACAGGAACGCGCCCCCTTCCCCGCTGACAATGGCGGCGAACGTGCACAGCCCCGAAAAGCTGGAGAGGATCATCAGCGACAGAATAAAACCGATCCGGTCCGTTACGGGGCCCAGGAAAAGGCGTGCCAGTGAGAAACAAAGGAAAAAGATCGAGAGCATGCCCGAAGCTGCCGTCTGGTCCCAGTGATAGCTTTTCTCCAGAAAATTCACCAGCCAGCTGCCTACGGCCATTTCCGAAATGACTCCGAAGGTCAGCAGCAGCACAATCATCCACAAGGCCCGGTCCTTGGTCAGCATCCACAGCGAGATCCGGTCCTCCTGGACGGTGTCGTCGCCCGGAAACCGGCCGAGCAGCGCCGGGATCATCGGAATCACCGCCAGCGCGAGCATCACCATATACATCTCACGCCAGCCGAGCATCACGCCCATGATCGAAACGGACATTAAACCTGAGGCGATCATCGGCGCCACGATCGAACTGAGCCCATAGAAAAAGTGCGACAAGTTCATCATCGTCCCGGTATTGCGCACGAAAATCCGCGCTCCCAGAATCGCCAGGCCGATTTCCAGCATGCCGTTGCCGATGTACATGAAAAAATAGGACGCCGAAAATAGAGGGTATGTTCGCGACAATAAGATGAAGACGCCCGAGAGAACCATCGATCCGAACGAGATCATGCTGACCCATTTGATCCCGATCTTGCGGGTAATATACCCTGTGAAGGAACAGGCGAGCAGATACCCGAGCGAATTGAGCGAGAGCAGGGTTCCAAGCTGCTGCTCGTCGAGTCCGAAATCCGCCTGGATGCGGGGAATCGCCGGACCCTTGATATTTTCTGAAAACCCAAAAATGATGAACCCGATAAAAACGGTCGCCAGCTGCAGCATATAGTTGCGGCCGGCCGGCTTGGCCGTTTTCACGTCGTTCAATTCCGCCTGTGTCTGCAATGATAAATCTCCTTAATCATAAAGTGGATAGATTGAACTAAAGTTTTGCATTTGAACTTCCTGTTTTAACGGCCCGACACGGCCTATAACCTTCAATTTCTTTAGTTCATTCTATCTGGATGAACGTTTTATAGCATTAAACCCATTTGGGGTAGGCATTCTCCAAATTCGCTCTGGACACCAGCCCCTTCTGCAGCATCGGGTGCGGCACGATCCGGTTATACGTTCTGATTTTGTCGTTAACCGCTTCGAGTTCGGCCCGAAGCTCGTGATCCGAGCGGGGATTGTCAGCCAGACGCTTCAAATCCGCGGAGATTTCCTTTCGCAGCTCGGCCCAAGGAGGCTGATAATTGTTTTTCTTCAAAATGCTGCTGAACACATCTCCGTCGTCGATCTTATGCGGCTTGCCTTTGCCGGGCAGATCGTCAAACCCGCCCCGCTTCGCAAAATCGTCAATAGCCGATTCCACCAGCCCGTACCGCGTGGACATGTTCTGGTATCGGTCTTCCGCTTCGGCCTTTTCGTCTTGATCTTTGGCATCTTTGTTCTGATCTTCCCGTTCCACCCCAGTCACCTCTCCTTATGCCAGGATCGCCGATCCGTTATTTGGAGCCTATCGCATATCGTATAACCCCATTGTAGCATACCCCGGTCTTCCCTCTGCATGTCGTATTTCGAAAAGGCCGCAAATGATCATCAGAGCTTTATAAATTCTTGATAATTGCCCCTTACCATAACATTAACAACCAACAAGAGAGGAAGTTATTCATGAAAATAACATCTATTCGCTCCGCGGCGGCATTCAGTGTGACTGTGCTGCTGCTTACCCTGCTGGCCAATCTGTCCGGAAGCATGAATCTCGTCGCCATCAGCCAGCTTGCTCCAATGATCACCGTGCTGCTGATGCTGATCTTTATATCCGGAAGAAAAGATTCTCTCCGTTCATCGGGGCTCGGCACGTTTGGCGGTCTCCGCTGGTATTTTGCCGCCATCTTGTCCATCGTCCCGATTGGAATCGGGTTTCTTGCCGCGTGGGCTTTCGGGATCGTCCAACTGCCGTCGGCCGAATTCCTGAGCCAAGGCACCGCCCGCTTCACCGTTTCCGAATATGCCTTGTATATCACCAAAAGCTCGTGGGCTCCTCAGATGCTGATCAGCATGCTGATCTTTTCCTTCGGGGAAGAAATCGGCTGGCGCGGCTACCTGCAGCCCAAGCTGACGGAAGCTTACGGCATTCGAAAGTCCATTCTGATCACCGCCGCCGTGTGGGCCTGCTTCCACTATCCTTTTTATCTAAACCAATACAATACGGACGGGAATGTGTGGATCAACCTGGTGCTGTTTACTGTTATGATCTTTCCGTTATCCGTATTTATGGGCTGGGTCCGCTGGCGCAGCCGCAGTATCTGGCCGGTCGTTCTCATTCATATGGTCATCAATTTGTCGCGGAGTTGGCTGGAGCAGCTGTTCTTCGATAAAGCTTCGGGCTGGTCTTACGTGGCCGGGGAGAGCGGGGTCATTACCATTGCGATATGGGCGGCCTGCGCGGCTGTAATCTGGATCAAGCTTGGAAAAAGCACCCGGGCTAAAAAAGCATCCGGTGAGCTGTCCGAGGTTAACGCGGGGTAATGCGGGACCCATTTTGCTGAAGTTTTTGTTGCGCTATAAAGGAATTTGAATCTCCGAAGTTAATACTTTCTTATACCTAAAAAAACAACCGTCCTTTTTCGGACGGTTGTTTTCAGTATTAAACTGGATTTTTCATCTTAAAAATTAAGCCTTTACCTCCCGGCGCTTCCCCGCCTTCGCCCGGTACATGCGCCAGCCCGTTAAGGCGGCGGCCACCAGGCAGATGCAGGCTGACGTGCTGAACACGGCGTGCATGCCGCTTAAGAAAATGTCGGGATGCCCCGGCACCAGCCCGGTCACCCGCCGGCCGGCGCGGAGGCTCATGACGTGGAACAAAATCGTCGTTGCGACAGTGATGCCGACGACCATGCCCACGTTCCGCACCAAAGAGTTGACGCTCCCGGCTGAGCCGAGCTGCGTGCGCGGCACTTGGGACATGACGAGCGAGTTGTTCGGCGACTGGAACAGGCCGCTGCCGATGCCGAGCATGGCGATCCACAGCCCGACGAGCACGAGACGGCTTCCTTCATGCAGCCAGGCCAAGCCGAATTGGGCGATCACCATCACGACCAAGCCGGCAAAGGTGAGAAGCTCCGAGCCGATTTTGTCCGATAAAGCGCCGCTCACCGGCGCCACGATGACCATGCAGATCGGGAAGAGCATCAGCAGGAAGCCGGCGGCAAACGGTGATAAATTCAGCATGTTCTGGGCGTAAAACGGCGCGATGATGTTGAAGCAGAAATTGGCCGTAAAGACGAGAAAGCCGCACAGAATGCTGATGGAGAAGAGGGGATTTTTAAACAGCGACAGATCCAGCAGCGCGTCCTTGCGAACCGCTTCGGTGCGAAGGAAGATGACCAACGCCACCAGCGCGACGGCAAGAGCGAGCAGAATCCAGACGTTGCCGTATCCGGCCTGCTGGCCGAGCAGCAGTCCTGCGAACAAGGTGATGATAAATACCGCGAACAGCGAGCTTCCCGGCACGTCGATCTTGGCCTTGACCCGGATCAAATCCGCCGGCAGCACCTTCCACCCCATAATGATCGCGATCAAACCGATCGGTACGTTAACCCAGAAAATGTACTCCCACCCAAGCGATGAAATGATGATGCCGCCTAAGGATGGCCCGGCAATGCTCCCGAGAGAAACGAACGTGCCGATCAGCCCCAGCGCTCTCCCACGCTCCTTCGCCGGGAAAATATCAGTCAGAATCCCCTGGCTGTTCGCCATCGTCATCGAAGCTCCAAGCGCCTGAATGACCCGTGAGACGATGAGGAACGGCAGCGTTGTACTGAACCCGCACAGCAGCGATCCGATAATGAAAATGATCGTGCCGATTTTAAAAATACGGATCTTGCCTGCGATATCCCCCAATTTTCCGAAGAAAAGAATGACCGCGCAGATCGCCATCAGGTACCCCGTCGTCACCCATTCGATCTGGGCGATCGGCAATCCCATCTGTTTGGACAGCACCGGCAGGGCGATGTTGACGATGCTTCCGTCCAGTGTGGACATAAATGTAAATAAATTCAGAACAATGAGGATGATCCAGCGCTTCTTCTGGATATTCGCATCCTCTTGGTACGTCCGCTGTATTGAACTCATGTGGTACCTCCTGCTCCTGTTCATCATTATTAGTTGCACGCGCAACTAATTGGCAGTAACAGTGTACCTTATATTAGTTGCGCTTGCAACCATTTTGAGATAAAATATTTGCTGAACTTGAGTTTATCGTTCCCGTTGTCCCTCCACTTCATGATGAAAGAAGGTGCCGATGTAATGCCGAACAAAGAACCGATTGGCAAGCTGATCTCGTACATCCATCGCCAGAACCAGAAAAGGCTCGCCAAGGAACTGGCTCCTTACGGCATCGGCGGCGGCGGACAGCACAGCTTCCTGAAGGCCATCCTGCATCGACCGGGAATTACGCAGGAACAGCTGACCCAGCAGTTGAAATTCGACAAGGCCACCACGGCCCGTTCCATTAAACAGCTGGAGGCGTCTGGTTATATCGAGCGCAAGCCGGACCCGGATGACCGGCGTTCCCAGCTGCTGTATCCCACCTCCAAAGGCAAGGAAGTACAGCCTCACCTGCAGGAGATCCTGGATGAGCACAACCGGATCTTGACCCTGCATCTGACCCCGGAAGAATATGATCAGCTGATCTCGCTGCTGCACAAAGTCAGCTTGGCCCATAACGAGGAGTAAATACAAAGGAGCCCCACGAGGATCGTGGAGCTCCTTTGTGATGATAAAAGTAGGAGAATTGGCTTCCTTATATCGCAAGAAAAACTTTCGCTAATTCGGTTCAATCCGATATTACGAATGCTGCGACTGGGCCATGTGCAGCCGGCTGTATATGCCGCCAGCGGCAATCAGCTCCTGGTGCATGCCTTCCTCGGCAATACCCTGTTCATTCACGACCATAATGCGGTCCGCGTTGCGGATCGTCGTCAGCCGGTGAGCGATGACCAGTGTCGTGCGCCCCTGCGACAGCTCGGTCAGCGCCTGCTGAATGGCGGCTTCCGTCTCGGTGTCGAGCGCCGACGTTGCCTCGTCCAGAATCAGGATCGGCGGGTTCTTCAGAAACATCCGGGCGATCGATAAGCGCTGCTTTTGTCCGCCCGACAGCTTCACACCCCGCTCGCCGATCACCGTATCCATGCCCTCCGGCATGGAGCGGATCACTTCGGCCAGCGATGCGCGTTCCGCCGCCTTCCAAATTTCCTCATCGGTGGCATTCAAATTGCCGTATGCGATATTTTCCTTCACCGTGCCGGAGAACAGGAACACATCCTGCTGCACGATGCCGATGTGCCGCCGCAGCGAATCCAGCTTGATGTCCCGGATATCGATGCCGTCGATCGTAATCCGTCCCCCATCCAGCTCATAGAAGCGCGGCAGCAGGCTGCAGATCGTCGTTTTCCCCGCTCCGGAAGGACCGACGAACGCGACGGTCTCCCCCGCCCGGATCGACAGATCGATGTTGTTCAGGATCGGTTTGGCCGGATCATAACCGAAAGTGACGCCTTCGTAACGGATATTGCCTACAACCCGATCCAATTCCACTGCATCCGGAGCGTCCGCAATATCTGGCTCGGTATTCATAATTTCCAAATACCGTCGAAAGCCCGCGATGCCTTTCGGGTAGCTTTCGATGACCGCATTGATCTTTTCGATCGGACGGAAAAAGACGTTGGACAGCAGCAGGAACGCCATGAACTCGCCCAGCTCGATCCGTCCGCTGAGGAAAAACCAGGCGCCGCACAGCATGACGAATACGGTGACGAGCCGCATCATCATGTAGGTGACCGACATGCTTTTCGCCATCGTCTTATAAGCCATCAGCTTGGTCTGGCGGAAGTTCTGGTTGTCGACGTCAAACAGCTTCTTCTCATGCTCCTCATTGGCAAAGGACTGCACGACGCGGATTCCGCCGACGTTGTCCTCGATCCGGGCGTTGAAATTCCCCACGTTCCCGAACAGCCGCCGGTACGTCGTGGTCATTCGTCCCCCGAAGTGAATGATCACCCAGGCCATGACCGGGATAATGATAAAGGTCAGCAGCGCCAGCTCCATGTTAATGGAAGCCATCAGCGCAAAGGAGCCAATCAGCGTCATGACCGCAATAAAGACATCCTCCGGCCCGTGGTGGGCCACCTCGCCGACGTCGTTCAGATCATTGGTGATCCGCCCGACCAAATGCCCGGTTTTATGATTGTCGAAGAAACGGAACGAGAGCTTCTGGATATGGTCGAACAGCTTTTTACGCATATCCGTTTCAATGTTGATGCCCAGCATATGACCCCAGTAGGTCACGATATACTGCAGCACCATATTGAGCCCGTAAATGGCCAGCAGCGCCAGACAGGCGACGACGATGATCGCCCAGTCCTTGCTGGGCAGCAGGTTATCGATAAAATGGCTGACGGCCAGCGGAAAGGCCAGCTCCAGCAGCCCGGCGAACACCGCGCACACGAAATCAAGGATAAACAGCCCCTTGTACGGCTTGTAGTACGCGAAAAACCTTCGAATCATGGATGTATCACACTTCCTTGTTGTTATTTTACGGCTTGTGGGCCAGGATATTGATCAGTTTCCCAAAAGGATCCCGTACATAAAAACGGCGCACGCCCCACGGCTCATCCGCCGGACCGTATTCGATCTGAAAGCCCGCCTGCTTCATGCGGTTCAGAGCCTCGTCGACGTCATCCACTTCAATGGACAGGTCCGGCACCGGGGTACCCGAGCCCCCTTCCGATGCGACGCTGACCTGAACATCCATACGGGCATCGGTCCCATAGGTGGCGATCCATCCGTGGTCCATCCACTTCTCCAAACCGAGCACGTCCTCATAAAAAGTACGGGCGGCCGCCAGATCGTCCGTATTGATGTTCGTGACAATCCGTTTTACTTTCATCTCCATCCCCCCCTGTTCCTTTTACTTCCAAGTAACTATTCGACATTGGTCGGGAACCCCCTCCCTGTATGCCGAATTTCTTCTGCTCTGACCCACATCCGTCAGCATTCTGTCTCATGGTTCGTTTAAATCTGACACCTTTATCGTCAATTATGTAAATACTGACACAATTTTACCTTCCGCTGATGCTCGGATAACATGATGCCAACACTTCTCCCCCATCATAAAGAGGACAACATGCATTTTTCTAAGACCAGAGGGGGAGAACAACGACAATGATGAAAAAAACGATTCTGCTGGGCACGGCCCTGCTGCTTTCGGCTGCGCCGCTGTCGGCAGCCATGGCCAGCGCAGCTGCACCTGCGGGCAAAGCACCCGCGTCCGGCATTCAAGCCAAGGCCAAGCAGGGCAGCTTTACCGGGGCTGCCGTGGAACGGGCCAAAGACGGTACGCTGACGCTGCACTGGCAGACCACCGCCAATCTGGGACCGGTTAAAGTTTACTGGAGCCAGAGTCCGGACAGCGGCTGGAAAGAGCTCGCCCGGACCTACGCCTCGTTTGGCGGACTGCGAACGAAGGATCCGAATCCGGGCAGCCGGGTTTACTTTAAAGTGAAGGCAGCGAGCGGCGCCGTCATCACAACCGCCGAGCGCCTGCTGCCGCTCCAAGGCGCCACCAACTTCCGCGATCTCGGCGGCTACAAAACGGCGGAAGGCAAAACGGTCAAATGGGGCAAGCTGTTCCGCTCGGATGAACTCGCCGGCCTGACGGCAAGCGACATCGCCTATTTGCAGAAGAGCGGCCTGAAGACGATCGTGGACTATCGCACGGACGATGAAGTGAAGTCCAAGCCCGATCCGGCGATTCCCGGCGCTGCCTATGTCCGCAACCCGGTCTTCGGCCAATCCGGCAGCGGCACCGACATCATGAGCTTCATGGCGAGCGGCGAATTCGACAAAATGGGCAAGCCCGGCGACGTGCTGACCGCCGCCAACCGCGACATGGTCGACTCCCCTTCGGCTTACGTGAAATTGTTCGATATGATGCTGGATCCGGCATCCGCGGCGCTCGTACAGCACTGCACCGCGGGTAAAGACCGCACCGGCCTCGGATCGGCATTGATGCTGCTCGCGCTCGGCGTTCCGAAAGAAACCGTAGTGCAGGATTTCCTGCTCAGCAACAAGTACCGCGAAGCGTACAACAAGGCGGCTGTGGATGCCATGGTGAAGCAGTTTAACCTGACGGACGAGAATGCGATTGAAGTCATCAAAGCGTTAATGGACGTCCGCCCGGAATATATCAACGCCGCTTTCGACGAAATGGCCAAGAAATACGGCTCGATCCAGGGCTTCCTGGAAAAAGGCTTGGGGCTAAGCAAAGACGAGCAGGCGAAGCTGAAGCGGATGTATCTCGAATAGTCGCCTATCCCGGTTCTCCGGATGCGAACATAAAGACGACCTGTATGGATGAAGCCATACAGGTCGTTCTTTTTATTAGACATAAGAATGTGTAAACTTCCCCTATCATCCCCGACCTATTTTGTCCAATGGTGGCGTATGGTGCTGAACCTTCGCCGATTCGTTGAGACGGACAAACCGGAATCACGTATAATGGAGATAACTGGAATAAAGATGGAGGTTGAACGATGGGTTTGTTTTCTTTTATTAAAGGCCAATTTATCGAGGTTATTGAATGGACGGACAACACCAATGAAATCGTGCACCAGTTTCCGGTCTACGACAAAGCGATCAAAATGGGTGCGAGGCTAACGGTGCGGGAATCGCAGGCCGCGATTTTTCTGAACGAGGGCCAGATCGCCGATGTATTCGGCCCAGGCACGTATACCTTAAGCACGCAGAACATGCCGGTTCTGACGGCGTTAAAGTCATGGAAATATGCATTCAATTCACCGTTTAAGGCGGATGTGTATTTTGTAAACACGCGTAACTTCACGGATCAGAAATGGGGAACGACCAACCCCATCATGATGCGGGATCCCGAATTCGGAGCCATCCGGATGCGGGGATTCGGCAGCTACGCGTTCCGCGTGCAAGACCCGGCATTGTTTCTTAAAGAAATCTTCGGGACCCAGTCCTCATTCGGTTCGGATCAAATCGGCGGTTATCTCAAGTCGGTGATCGTGTCCGGTGTGAGCGACCTGATTGGCGAGGCCAAAATTCCGATCATGGATATTGCGGTGCAGTACGACGAGCTGAGCTCCGCCCTCCGGACCAAGCTGGAGCCGATTTTCAATGGCATGGGTCTGTCCCTGTCCGGATTTTTTATCGAAAACATCTCCTTACCAGAAGAAGTCGAAAAAATGATCGACCGGAAATCATCCATGAGCATTGCTGGCAATCTCGATCAGTACATGAAGTTTCAGGCCGCCGAATCGCTTCGCGATGCAGCCAACAATCCCGACAGCGGGCTCGCTGGCGCCGGGGCAAGCCTCGGGGCGGGCATGGCCATGGGGCAAATGTTCAATCAAGCGATGAAGCCTTCGGCGGATGCTGTGGAGCCCCAGCCAGCCGCTCCTGCCCATCCGGCGTCCCCCGTTGATACCGAGCCCTGCGCCCAATGCGGACACGGGCTCAAGGCCTCCGAGAAATTTTGCCCGGAATGCGGTACGCCGCGGCCGGAGAAAAAATTTTGCACAGAGTGTGGGGGCAGCTTAAGCAGCACGATGAAGTTCTGTCCGAGCTGCGGCAATAAAGTGTAGAGGAGAGCGCTTATGTCCGTCGAAGCACCGATCCGCTTCCCCTGCTCGGGCTGCGGGGCGCAAATGATTTTTGATACCGAAACCCAGCAGATGAAATGCACGTATTGCGGAAGCCTGGCTCCCATTGAACAGCCCCGATATCCGTCCGAGCCCACCGAATATGAACTGGATTTTGCGGATGAACAAGACCAGGCCTTGAAAGACTGGGGGACCGAGCAGCAGGCGGTCCAATGCGAAAACTGCGGGGCCCAGATGCTCCTGCCTGCCGCGCAGACGGCGGTTCTATGCGCATTTTGCGGTTCCCCCAAGGTCCTGCCCCAAGGGGATCCGGACAGCATACGGCCCGAATCCATCATCCCCTTTCACATCTCGAAGGATGAGGCGAACGCCCTGTTCCTGAAGTGGAAGAAGAAAAAATGGTTCGTGCCGGGCGCCTTCAAAAAGCAGCAGACCCGCTCGAATGTTTCCGGCATTTATGTCCCCTTCTGGACCTTTGATGCCCAAACTGATTCCGATTATTCGGCAGAGGTGGGAACCTATCATTATCGCACTGAGACACGTACCCGGACTGTTGACGGGAAAACAGAGACGTACGAGGAGCAGGTTCGGTACACCGTATGGCATTGGACATCCGGCTCTTACGAGCGATTTTTCAACGATGTGCTTGTTCCTGCTTCCAAACAACACGACACCCGCCTGATGGAGCAGTTTGACGATTTCAGCCTGGAGGACCTTCGACCATACAAGCCTGAATATTTAAGCGGTTTTGTGGCGGAAAGGTATACCGTGCCTCTGCGTGAGGGTTGGAGCGACGCGGTATCCCGGATGGACGACAGCCTGGAAGATTCGATACGCCGGCAAATCGGCGGGGACGAACTGCGCAACCTCAGCATCGATACCCAATACTCCGAGCGGACCTACAAGCATATTCTGCTGCCGCTTTGGAATGCCTCTTACACGTATAAAGAGAAAACTTATCGGTATATGGTCAACGGGGAGACGGGCAGCATCAGCGGCAAGGTCCCGCGCAGCGGATGGAAAATTACGTTTTTCACCCTTTTCTGCGTGCTTGTGGTTGCCGCCATTATTTTGTATTTTTATCAATCCTAAGTGTGCCTGTTGGTCGGATTCATAACATTCGCCAATCATAAAATAGAATGAAAAAAGAGTTCAGCCTGGTTGCTGAGCTCTTTTTTAAGTTTCTTCGCGGCTTACATCACATGTTCGAGCTTGCCTGGTTCTCAGTTGATCCCTGGATGTACCGCTCTCCCCATTCGCACATCACATCGATGACCGGCCGAAGGGACTGGCCCAGCTCGCTCAATTCGTAAACGACTTTCGGCGGGACTTGGTTGTATACCGTCCGGATGATGACCCCATCCTCCTCCAACTCTCTAAGCTGCTGAGTCAGCATTTTTTGCGTGATGCCCGGGGTCAACTTTTTCAGCTCGCTCGTTCGTTTCGCTCCATAGGTTAAATGGCATAAAATGAGCGTTTTCCATTTCCCCCCGATGACTTCAAGGGTCGCTTCTATCGGTATATTAAAAGCTTGCGGCATACTCGTTTTCATGGCATTTTTTCCCCCGATCAAAATAGGTACTTTTTGGTTCCTATATTACCTTTTGGTGAAAATGACACAAAAAAGTGCGTACTTCTGTTCCTCGATTATATGATACATAATCTCCTTGTGCCAATAAGGAAATCGGCAGACCCGATCGTGCCGGTTCCGAAAATGGATGATTATTCATAATGAGGAGGACATATCGAATGAAGGCAAACGGTCAAACGTCTCAAAGTTCCGGCAAGCTTTCCTGGGGCTTATTGTTCGTTTTGTGCGGCGCAATTTTTCTGGAAGGGATCGACGTGTCGATGATGGGCGTGGCTCTGCCCTCGATCCGTGCTGAACTGGGCATGTCGACCGGTTCGCTGCAATGGGTAGTCAGCGCCTATGTACTGGGGTATGGCGGCTTCATGCTGCTGGGAGGCCGGGCAGCCGACCTGTTCGGGCGCCGAAAAATGTTTCTGCTATGGCTCACCGTTTTCTTTGCTTTCTCCGGGTTAGGCGGATTATCGACCGAAGGCTGGATGCTGATCACCGCCCGGTTTGTTACAGGCATTAGCGCTGCGTTCATGACTCCGGCCGGCTTATCCATCATCACGACAAGCTTTGCGGAGGGCACTGCACGTAACAAGGCCTTGCTCGTTTATGCCGGGACAGCGGCCGCCGGGTTTTCGCTCGGTCTTGTGGTCGGCGGCATCTTAAGCGAGATCAGCTGGCGGTGGGTTTTCTTCGGTCCGGTTCTATTGGCGTTTGTGATTCTTCTAACCGCGATTCGCCTCATACCGGCCTCTGGTCGGCCGGAGGCCTCCTCCAAAGGCTTCGATCTGGCCGGAGCAGTCAGTGTCACGGCGGCCATGCTGCTTCTGGTTTACGGTGTCGTGGAATCCTCCAACCTGGGCTGGAGCTGGACCGCCGGAATCCTGGCCTGCAGTGCCCTGCTTTTTGGTCTCTTCGCAACGATTGAACGACGCTCGGCTTCCCCCTTGGTACGCCTTGGCATATTTTCTGCCAGCTCACTCGTGCGGGCGAACCTGGGTGCCATGTTGTTTGCCGGCTCTTTTTTCGGGTTCCAGTTCGTGACGGTGCTCTACCTCCAAGAACTGCGCGGCTGGTCATCTCTTGAAACGGGTCTTGCCTTGCTCGCCGTCGGTGTCGATTCCATACTCGCACCTACCCTGACCCCCAAGCTGGTAAACCGTTTCGGCAATATTCCGGTGATTTTCGGCGGGTTCTGCCTCGCTGCATTAGCCTACGCCCTTTTTCTTCCCATCGGTTTGGACTGGACCTATGCAGCGATGTTCCCGACGATGATCCTGACGGGCCTCGCCTTTTCGCTGACTTATGGACCTTTAACCATCGCCGCCACGGACGGAATAGCGGAAGAAGAGCAGGGGCTCGCCAGCGGTTTATTGAATACCTCCTTCCAGTTTGGCGCCGCACTCGGTTTGGCGGTCGTGACCGCTGTGCAGATTGGTGCTACAGGTTTCGACAAATCCCCTCAAGCGATGCTCGACGGCTACCGCACAGCGATGATGGTTCCGATTGCCGCTTCCCTCCTAGGGATTGGCATTACCGCCCTCGGCCTTCGTAAACGCTCAGCAGAAAAATATGTAAACAGCTAAAAATAACGGTCCGCCCTGCATCGCAGGACGGACCTCTCATTTGTCTGCTTATCTATGTGTCGCGATCGCCAAAGCTTTTATTCAACGATAAGTTTAGCTTTCATATTGGCGTGGCCTGAGCCGCACATTGTGTTACAGAAGAGTTCATACGTCCCAGCCTCATTTATTGCCACAACCTCGGAATCACCGGAGCGCAGTTCTTTAATTCCAAGGCCTTTAAATGCAATACTATGGACGCCGGAGTCCGAATCTAACGTTAGCTTAACGGCTTCTCCTTTTTTAATTCGATACTCCGCTTTATCAAACTTCCAATTCGTTGCCTTGATCACGACTTCATTCGCTACTGTTTTTGACTCTTCACTAGGCGCTGATTGAACCATTTCATTTTTACCAGCTCCACATGCGGTAAGCAATATGACATACGCAACAATAATAACGGAAACCCAGGTTATACGAAACATGCTACCCCCTCCTTGTGATAGTAACAGCTTAAATCCTCCCACTCGTATCTATCAATAAGCCTTTGTCAATATCTGTCATGGGGATTTCTTATATCTGCGGGGAATTCAGCTCCTTTACCTCTTCTTACACTGACTTCTAAAAAGATATAAACGATAACTATGTCAAATATAGATAGACCGATATTGATCAAAATACAAAATGGATAATAAGATGTTTCTAATGTACTAATTTTACACATTGGGGGGTATTTAAATTGGAAATCAAACATGGCCAATTAACGACAAGTTGGGGGGCTCCGGTTGGAGATAACCAGAATTCTATGACCGCTGGCTCTCGAGGTCCAACACTCATTCAAGATGTCCATCTTCTTGAAAAGCTTGCCCATTTCAATCGTGAACGTGTCCCTGAGCGAGTTGTTCATGCCAAAGGTGCCGGTGCACACGGATATTTTGAAGTAACCCACGATGTGTCCTCATATACCAAAGCCGACTTTTTATCCGAGGTTGGTAAACGCACGCCCTTGTTTATCCGCTTCTCTACGGTTGCAGGCGAACTTGGCTCTGCAGATACCGTGCGTGACCCTCGTGGATTTGCCGTAAAGTTTTACACCGCAGAAGGGAACTATGACTTAGTAGGAAATAACACACCTGTCTTCTTCATAAGAGATGCCATTAAATTCCCGGATTTCATCCATACTCAGAAACGACATCCTCAAACCCACCTTAAAAATCCAAACGCAGTATGGGATTTCTGGTCATTGTCTCCCGAGTCCTTGCATCAAGTATCCATCTTGATGTCTGATCGCGGTATCCCTGCTACTTTACGTCATATGCATGGTTATGGAAGCCATACGTTTAAGTGGGTCAATGCAGATGGACAAGGAGTTTGGGTAAAATACCATTTCAAAACGGAACAGGGTGTTAAAAATCTGGATGTCGAACTAGCTGCTAAACTGGCCGGCGAAAATCCGGATTATCACATTGAGGATTTGTTTCATGCTATAGAAAAGGGAGACTTCCCCGCGTGGAAGTTGTATGTTCAAATCATGCCGCTTGAAGATGCAAATACTTATCGATTCGATCCATTCGATGTCACAAAAGTGTGGTCACAAAAAGACTACCCTCTTATCGAGGTTGGGCGTATGGTCCTCGATCGTAATCCGCAGAATTATTTCGCTGAAGTCGAACAAGCAACTTTCTCTCCTGGAGCATTCGTACCCGGTATTGAAGCTTCTCCGGATAAAATGCTTCAAGGCCGTTTATTCGCCTATGCCGATGCACACCGCTATCGAGTTGGAACAAATCATAACACGCTTCCTATTAATAAACCCGTTATCGAAGTGAATAACAATCAGCGTGACGGTCAAATGCGTTCTGATGGCAACGGAGGAAGTTCAATGTATTATGAACCGAATAGTTACAACGGAGTGACTGAATCTGCAGCATACAAGGCAGCTACGTTTGAGGTATCCGGTTCAGCCGACAGTGTCCCTTATGACCATGATGACCATTACACTCAACCTGGTGACTTGTATCGGTTACTTAGTGCAGAAGAACGCGGGCGCTTGGTAAACAATATTGTGAATGCCATGAAACCGGTTGAAAAGGATGAAATAAAACTTCGTCAAATCGCCCATTTTTATAAAGCCGATCCTGAATGGGGAAATGCGGTTGCTACGGGGCTTGGTTTAAGAGATATGGAGACTTTATCCTATTAAACAAAAAGCAGTTATCACAGCTAATCATAGCCTGTGTAACTGCTCTTTTTACGTTATCAAATGGGTGTTTCATTGCTTGATTGACTCCAATTCGCGCACTTGAATAGGTGGCAGGTTCTTTTCAATTTCAGCACGGCTGTCTTCAAACCATGACGGCAACATTAATGCTTCGCCTAGATGATCTTCAGGCTCATCATTTGCGAAACCCGGCGGATCTGTCGCAATTTCGAACAAAATGCCGCCTTGTTCACGAAAATAGATCGCATGAAAATACTGTCGGTCAATAATCGGTGTAGGATTTAAACCGCTACTTTCTACATGGCTTCGCCAGGCATCATGGTCTTCAAAATCCTTGGCTCGCCACGCGATATGGTGAACGGTGCCGCTACCTGGGATCCCCCATTCCATGGGCTCCGCATTCACATCAATGAGGTTGCCGATGTCCCCTTCAGCCTTATAGCGAATAAAGTCGCCATCCTGCCCTACCCTTTCAAGACCTAAAACGTCCTCAAGTACCTGCATGGTCTGGGTGGATGCAACACTGTATAGCACGGCGCCCCCAAATCCTTTGATCGCCTTATCCGCCGGGATACCTCCGAATGACCACGTGTTGAGCGCTCCGTCTTCCCGTTCAACAATTTCTAACTGCAGACCGTCAAGATCTAAAAATTCGATATAGTTTTCAGAAAAACGGGTGCTTTCCGTGAAGGAAATATCGAACGCCGTGAGGCGTGCTTTCCAAAAATCAATTGCGCCTATGGGTACCACGTACGTTGTTGTACCTACTTGTCCTCCTCCTATGCGGCCCTTGCGGGAAAGTTCGTGCGGGAAGAACGTCATTATCGTTCCGGGGCTGCCTTTTTCATTGCCGAAGTACAAATGGTATACCTCGGGTGCGTCAAAGTTAATTGTTTTTTTCACAAGACGAAGACCTAGAACTCCAGCATAAAAATCTACATTTCTCTGCGCATCCTTCACGAAACAAGTAATATGATGGATGCCTGCCGTTTTCTTTATGATATTCCCCATCCTTCCCAGACTCCTTCTGTTAGGTATTTTCGATCCTGCTAATAACTGAAAAGTACTCCTGATTCAAATCATAGAGAAAAGAGCAGCAGCGAACCATTCCATTATTTCTATACTTGCATAGCGAATTTACTATATCTTTTGTACGAAAAACCCATAATGCAAAAGGCCGAGGATTTTCCCAAGCCGTTGCGATGATTATAAGAAAAAGCTATATGAGACATAGAAATATCGATATTGATCGTGCGAACATCCGTTTATACGATTGTGTTACATATCCGGTTCTTGGAATTCAATAATCTATAGAACTCCTTGACTGGAGAATGAATCTCGTAAAATACAAAGGAGAGTTTGGATGGGAGTACGTTTTTTAAAAATGGCTGTTATTTATATTGTTCTCGGTATTGGCATTGGAATCTACATGGGCGCAACATTGAATTTTGCATTGACTAGCGTTCATGCCCACACCAACCTTTTCGGATGGGCTACTTTGGCCCTTTGCGGATTTACTTATCTGCGCTTTCCCAAAGCCGCAGCGTCCCGTCTGGCCCAATGGCACTTTTGGTTGCAGGGCACGGGCTTGCCAATCATGTTAGTCTCTCTGTCCTTTATTGCAAACGGCTATGATCAGGAATGGTTATCAACGATTAAACGTATAGGTGAATCCGTTGCCGGAAGCGGCATTCTTGTTTTTGCTGTCAACGTGTTTTTAAATGTGAAGGAAACCAATGCAGCTGTAACAAAAGGGACGCCTGCAGAAGAAAGGGGAATCACGATTGATTAATCCAGCAAAGCAAGCGGCACCACGTTATAACCTTACGACCCTGATTCTATTCTGGTGCTCATTAATTGTCGTCTCATCCCTATATTTAACGATCCCCCTGTTTCCCTTATTTGAGGACGTATTCCAGATTTCATCTTCCAAAGCTGCTTGGGCAGGAAGCGCCTTTTCATTTGCTTTTGCCGGCGGAGGACTCCTGTTCGGGGGGCTTTCCGACCGCTACGGACGGAAAAGAATGATGATATCCGGATTATGCCTGCTCGCGGTATCAACCCCTTTTATTGGAACGGTCCATGAGTTTCAGTGGCTTATTGTGCTGAGGGTTATCCAAGGATTGGCAGCATCCATGTTTCCCCCTTCTGTGTTAGCCTACGCAATAGAGATGTTCCCAACGAAAAAAAGGGTAACGATCCTCGGATTTATAAGCACCGCCTTTTTAATGGCCAGTATTGTTGGACAGATCTATAGCAGCACCGTCATATTGGAACTAAGCTGGAGATATGTATTTTACATCCTTGGCATCGTGTATTTTATTTCGTTTTTTCTGATTACCTTATGCGTACCCAAAGATATCATCCAGAAGCCGGAGGGCAATTTCTTTTCTCCGTTAAAGCGCATTGGCGGTATTTTCAAGAAAAAAAGCCTGCCCTTCTGTTACATCATTTCCTCAACTCTCTTTATTGCACTCGTCGGTTTTTTCTCTACGCTTGGAAGTTATCTAAGCAGCGCTCCCTTCAGTCTGAGCCACCAGGAAATCTTATGGGTTCGCGCAGCCGGTATCATCGGCATGCTCGTTTCTCCGTTTGATGGAAGGTTCGTTGCTAGGTTTGGCGTAAAAAATGTACTATGTTGCGGTCTGATCTTGGCCGGTATTGGCTTAGGTTTGGTTGGCGCCTGGGGGAACCTGACATTTTTAATCTTGGCGAGTATTGTTTTTGCAGCTGGTATAGCTATGGCTCTTCCCGCCTTGTTGTCTCTAATAGGCACTTTAGCTGGAGAGTTAAGAGCTAGCGCTCTTTCCTTCCATATGTTTATGCTATTCATCGGAGCCTCACTTGGCCCCATCGTCTCGGTTTATCTGACCGGCATCAAAGGTCATGTGTTCACTTTCGAGGTGTTGGCCGGATTACTGCTGCTAAGTACGATTGTCCCATTCTTCATTCGCTTAGAGAAAAAGGATACCGCCACCACCCCAATCAATCCGCCCAATCAAACTAACGTTGAGCATTATCATTAGGATGATGACTCCTGTTTTGATCGAAGCCACTGGTAAAATCTTCTAAACAAAAAGGAACAGTCCCCCATTTTTAATGAGGGACTGTTCCTTTTGTCTGACCTAGGATCGCCTTAGGTTTATTTACTTTTAGAAGACAAAGCAATCCAAGTCGCAGAAACCGCTGCCGTGATGATGGTTACACTTATGATGAAGATGGACCTGTTTAGGCGTATGGGCACCTGATCCACCACCTCCATATTCCGGTCCCTTGTAATAGCCGCCAAAGACATTATGCGGAGACCAGTCTGGGCTGGCTTTGGGAGCTGGAGGCGACAAAGACTGAAATTCGCTGGTACCGTAGACAATCTTACCACCTACGACTGTAAAGACAGATTCAATTTTTTTAATTGCTTCTTCCGAGACATGAAAGAAATTATCGGAAAGGATCGTAAAATCAGCATATTGACCCGGTTTGATCTGCCCTTTCACATCTTCTTCCTTTGAAAACCATGCATTCCCCGTCGTATACATCCGAAGCGCTTGGTGTCTCTCTACACGATTAGAAGCAGGATACAAGCTTAATCCTCCCAGTGTTTTGCCCGTCACTAGCCAATATAAGGCCACCCAAGGATTATAGCTTGCTACTCTGGTGGCATCCGTTCCCACACCAACGCGCAATCCGGACTTCATCATCTTGGTTATCGGAGGAGCATTCTCCGCTGCTTTTGCCCCATATCTTTCGACAAAATATTCCCCCTGGAAAGCCATTCGGCTTTGAACCGCGATCGAACCTCCTAATTCGACGACCCGCTCCAAATCCTTCTCATGGATCGTTTCGGCATGATCCAGAATCCAGCGCAAGTCTTTGAACGGCACCTCTTTGTTTACTCTTTCAAAAACATCAAGAAAACGTGTTATGGATTCTCCATAAGTGGCATGAAGACGAAACGGCCAACGTTGTTGAACGAGATGTTGGGTAACTTCAAAGAGTTCATCTTCGAGTACAGCTGGAAGCTCCGGACGAGGCTCAACAAAATCCTCAAAGTCTGCTGCGCTGTAAACAAGCATTTCACCTGCACCGTTATGACGATAATAAGAACTGCCCGTGTACGGCTGCGATGAAGCGGTCCATGCTTTAAAATCGTTTAATTCATTCTTGGGATGCTGAGTGAATAAATTATACGCCGTGCGAACCGTAATTTCTCCACGTCTATCCAGTTCCTCAAACACCTGATAGTCATCGGGATAGTTCTGAAAGCCCCCTCCAGCGTCGATAACGCTTGTCACACCAAATCGATTCAATTCCCTCATAAAGAGTCGGGTTGAATTCATTTGGTCCTCATAAGAAAGCTTTGGCCCTTTAGCTAAGGTGGCGTACAATATCGTTGCATTAGGCCTCGCGATGAGCATTCCTGTTGGATTGCCCCGGCTGTCCCTTTGGATTTCTCCGCCTGGCGGATTAGGTGTATCCTTCGTATACCCTATTACCCGTAAGGCAGCTTTATTCAAAAAGGCTTGACGGTAAAGATTAAGGATAAAAACGGGGGTTTCCGGAGCAATTCGATTGATTTCGTCTAGAGTTGGCATCCGGCGTTCGATGAATTGGAACTCCGTCCATCCGCCTACAACACGGACCCAATGAGGTGCTGGTGTACGATCAACCTGCTTTTTCAGCATTCGCAATGCATCCGCTACGGATGGCACTCCATCCCAGCGAAGTTCAAGGTTATAGTTGAGACCACCGCGAATGAGATGAATATGTGAATCGTTCAAGCCTGGTATCAACATTCGTTTGTTGGCGTTGACAACCTGCGTGGAGGATCCGACATATTTCATGATTTCGGCATCATCACCCACAGCCAGGAACTGGCCGTCCTTAACGGCAACTGCCGATGCGGTAGGATTTGCATCGTCCATCGTTACGATGCTGGCATTGTGAATGACTAGACTGGCCTCAACATCTTTCGTTTTTCTAGACATGATTCCGCTCTCCTTTTAGATTGCATTATTTGTGGTTTAGCCATTGCTGGATCCAGGGGATCAGCCGCTGGCCTACAAACATACCGGCGAGACCGAGCAGTCCTAAAAAAGGGGGTGCTGGCGAGGGGATCTTAAGCGATTGAAAAACAACGCCAATGACAATACCTGCGGCAAGGGCTAAGGCCATAGAACCTATAGAACCTGTGCTCATAGTCAATACCTCCTTTAATACGAATTGTGATGTTCTTGCTAGACTGCCTTTATTCATAAGTCTAAAAGTCGACATTTTCACTAACAATATGGCTTTTTCTATAACAGCCATAGGAATTGCTTATGTATATTCTTTATAGAACTTTCGAAGTATATAGGATTTTCCTATGAAAAATATAGAAAACTGAAGATTGTTTGCACATTGGTATTTCCATAGACTGAATACATGCAGCAGAAACTCCAATGGATCGGGCCCTGTTGCAACCAAAATCTAGGAGGTAGGATCCTCGTATGTTTAATGACAAGACTGATTTACTTACAGCTGAAAACTCTGCAATTATTCTTATTGATCATCAGCCTCAAATGATCTTTGGAGTTCAAAGCGCGGATCGTCAAACCATCATTAACAACACGGTTGGATTGGCCAAAACCGGGAAAGTCTTTAATGTGCCCACCATTCTTACAACGGTGGCTGCAGAATCATTCTCAGGCCCGATTCATCCGCAAATTCAAGAGGTATTTCCAGATCAGGTACCGATCGACCGTACAACAATGAACTCTTGGGAAGACGAAAACCTGGTACAAGCCGTGAAGAAAACAGGCCGCAAAAAGCTGGTCATGGCAGCGCTCTGGACGGAGGTTTGCCTTGCCTTTCCTGTTATTGGAGCTATTAAAGACGGATACGAAGTATACATCGTAACGGATGCTTCAGGCGGGACGACTACGGAAGCGCATAACATGGCCGTTCAACGCATGATCCAAGCAGGAGCCATCCCGGTTACCTGGGTTTCTGTTATGCTTGAGTACCAACGCGATTGGGCTCGCCAGGAAACCTATGACGCCGTGATGTCGATTGCTAAGGAGCATACCGGTGCTTATGGCGCGGGTATTGTTTATGCCCAAACGATGTTTGGCGGCCACGAGGGCGGGAGCAACAACTAATCATCATCATTAAAAAACAGAGGAGAATGAACATGCCAAAATTATTAGTCGGAGAAGAAAATGGGCACCCTATTCAGTTGAATTTTGAGGATGTTGGCGCAGGCAAACCTGTCATTTTGATTCATGGTTGGCCACTGAGCGGACGCTCTTGGGAGAATCAAGTTCCAGCGCTCATCAATGCAGGTTACCGAGTGATTACCTATGACCGCCGCGGATTCGGGCAATCCTCCCAACCGTGGAACGGATATGACTATGATACGTTTGCAGCGGATCTTCATAAGCTAATCGAACAGCTGGACCTTAAGGATGTAACGCTGGTCGGATTCTCTATGGGTGGCGGTGAGGTAGCCCGTTACATCGGTACATACGGAACAAGCCGTGTCAAAAAAGCCGTGCTGGCTGCTGCGGTTCCACCGTTCTTTTACAAATCTGCCGAGCATCCGGAAGGTGGTCTGGATGAAGCCACGATTCAAGGCTTCCAAGACGGTTTGAAAAAAGACCGTGTCGCCTTCCTTGACGACTTCACTCACAATTTCTTTAAAGCAGGGGATCGAACCGACCTGGTTAGCGAGTCTTTCCGCCATTACAACCTTGAAATTGCTTCTTCTGCTTCGCCAAAGGGGACGCTGGATTGTGTTGAGGCTTTCGGCCGGACGGATTTCCGTGGCGATTTGGCAAAATTTAATATCCCACTGCTTGTTATCCATGGGGATTCCGATGCAATTGTGTCGCTTGAAGTCAGCGGTCAACTTTCCCACGAAGCGGTTCCAGGTAGTCAACTCGTCGTCATCGAAGGTGGACCTCATGGTCTAAACGCGACTCACCCTGAAGAATTCAATACAGCTTTAATTAACTTTCTGAATGCTGAATGATTGAAAGGTGTGAACTGTGACCCATGAGAGGATGCTTTTTCACAAAAAAAATGACCCTCTTATGGGTCATTTGTGTTTTAGTCTTTTCTCATCACTCGGTTTCAAACCGTCTCCTCTGGCTTCGAAATTCCAGTGCTGTGATGCCTTCGGTATCCTTGAATATTCTCGTAAAATGCTTCACATTTTCGAATCCAACCTGATCGCTGATTTCGTACACCTTCAAATCGGAGTGCACCAGAAGTTCCTTCGCCTTATCCAGCCTTAACCGGCGAACATAGTTCGAGAAGCTCTCACCGGTAAATTCTTGGAAGGCTTGGCTGAAATACGAGTAATTGAGTGAGAAATGGTTGGACACCACCGCCATGTTTAAATTGTCGGCATAATGCGTCTGCAAGTAGGTGAGTACTTTTTGCATCGTATTTTGTTCCGTTGGCATCTGCTCTTTCCGATCTTGGATGAACCGATCCAGACGATCGAGAAGCTGTTCGACGGATTTGTAATAATCCTCAAATCGTTCAAAATTTCCGATGTGACCAACAGGAGCGTACTTCATTAATAGACCGAATACCTTAAGCCCGTAGATGCGGAACAACTTATCGAACAGCTCCTCGTTGAGCAGCTGACTAATACGTTCCAGATATCCGATTTCACTGCTGCTAATGATGCGAACATCGAGGATTTGATCCAGAAGTTGTTTGATTTCATCCCCGCGTCCCATTCCAAGGAGATTCAATATCCGCCCAATCAACTCTATAGGGACGACATACCGCTCATTGCGTTCACTTATACCGGTGTAATCCAGCACATCGAGATCTGGAAGCAGAATCCCGTATTTCATAGTTTGCTTCGCCTGACTGTATGCCCACCTTATCTGCTCAATCCCTTGAACGGAATCACTAATCGCAATTCGCAGCTGTGTCTCATACTCACTTAACCCCCACTGTTCCGCCAACCGGTAGAACATACCAGGATCGCTTGCTATCATAATCGTTCCGCCTTTTCCATCACGCGTCAGCATCCAATTCATATGCCCTTGTAACAGCTCAGCGATTTGATTCCTGAAAGAAGCTGCATCCGTACTGCTTGCCTGTGGTCTTCCACCACGTTGCGTAACCAAGCCCAGTGTATATCCTGCATCCAGCCAGCTTAAGCCGGCCTGCTTCAGCTTGTTCGGTGTGATCGCATCATCCACATCCTTCTGGGTTAAATGCAGGGTAACCAACTCGGCAGCAAAAAGGCTGGCATCTTCGCCCGCCTTGTCTGCTCGCTCTTCTCTTTTCTTTATATCCAGCATTAATCGTTCCAGGACGGCGAACAGCTCCTCCCGAATCACAGGCTTTACGAGATAATCCTTTACGGCAAAGCGGATCCCTTTCTGCGCGTATACGAAGTCATTATAGCCAGACAGCAATACAACCTCGGGTTTAACCGGATGGTCTTGCAGTTGGTCAAGCAGTTCGATCCCATCCATAATGGGCATTCGGATATCTGTAAACATAATATCCGCGGGCTCCTGGCGCAGCAGCTCCAGCGCCTCTTCTCCATTCTCGGCAAATCGATAATTAAACAGATCAGGGAACTGCCTCTCAATGACAGATTGCAAGCCCCTCCGAATGATCTTCTCGTCGTCGACGATCAGCAAGCTAATCATAGATGTCCTATCCCCCTCCCATGACCCGGTACGGCAAAGTCATGATTATGCGTGTATAGCTTCCTTCCTGACTTTCGATCCGAATCCCATATTCCACCCCATAGCTCATCACTAAACGTTGGTCCACATTACGCAGACCGATTCCATTACCGTCCTCGTTCTCCTTACGAACGAATAATTGCCGGACCTCCTGATAAGCATGCTCTTCCATTCGCAACATTTGATTCAACAAGCCCAGCGTTTCATCCGGTATGCCGCGGCCGCTGTCCGTAATCTCTATGACACAAGCTTGATCACGTCGTACGGCAGAGATCATAATGAGAAGATTTCCGTCCTTGGAATGCATGCGGCTCATCCCATGCTTGATCGCATTCTCCACTACGGGCTGCAGCGACATTTTAAGCGACTCCTGCTTGAGGCATTCCGGTCCAATAGACAATTGGAGATCGAGTCTGCCATCATAACGGATGTTCATGACGGATACATAATGCTGGACCTGCTGGATCTCATCGCTGAGCATCACGTGATCCTGCCTCCATTCCATCGAATACCGCATCATACCGCCTAACGAGGTCATGATGTCCGATATAAGATACTGCCCTTCAATCTCCGCCAGCATCTTGACGTTCTCCAGCGTATTGTAGAGGAAATGGGAATCAATCTGGTTCTTCAGCGCCCGAAGCTCAGCTTCTTTGCCTGCCGCCTGCCGAGCTGCCTGGTCTTGAATGAGCTCGTTAATTTTCAGAATGAGCTTGCGGTAATGAAAGCCCAGCTCTCCTACCTCATCGGTACCGATAATCGGCGGCAGCTCGACGTTGAAGTTGCCATTTCTCACCTGCTGCATCGATTCTCTTAGCGCCTTAAGCCTGCGCAAAATGATCGCTTGCATCGAGTAAGACAGCAGAACGAGAAATGCCGCCAGTAATGAAACGAGCACGATATAACGAACCTTCGAGTGGTTAATGCCTTCCATGGTTTCCTCAAGACTAGCCATATTGACCAGATGTACGTCAATCGATGGGATGTAGCTCTGTAAAGCCAAGTAGGAATGTCCATTAACCTTGAACCGCACCGTCTCGTAATCCGTATTGCTCGTCAGCTTTATGCTGCTTATCAATTCCTCCGCGCCGTGCTGCTTGAACACGGACGAATCCTTTAAGCTGAAAACTTGTCCATTCCTTGCGACTACGATCAGCTGGGAGTTTTTATCCTGTACGCTGCTGAACGTTTGGGAGAAGAAATCGGATAACTGCATCGATATCTCTAGAATCCCGTTATGGGTAGCGTTGTCCGGATACTTGAATTCCTGTAAGTACGTCATGAAGGGCTCGTTCGGCATTTGTTCGGAGGGCATACCGGTGAGGCCGACGTTCTCCTGTATCTCCCACCAGGGGAAGCCGCCTTGCTTCATCACGTCATCATGCCAAGGCTTGCTCTGAATACGCGACTCCTGCAGGATAACCGGCCAAATCTCATTCACATATCGGTTATCCGTGAATAGACGGACATTCGCGATCCGCGGATTGTTAAACAGAAAATATTGAAAGCTGTTGACCACGTCCTTCTTTATATGAAGAACTTGCGCCGTATCCTGAAATTGTTCGATTTGCAGATAATTATTCATTTCCCGATTGGATAACGCAAGCTGACCGGTCCATCCCATCAGCTCTACGTTATTTTCAATGTTGATCTTCTCTACTTCCAGCACATTCTTATTGTTCTCCAACAATTCCTTCATTGCCTTGGCGGACTCTTCATTAAGCGTATACCAAGAGAATAAAACAACCGGTATAAAGATAACGAACACAAATGACAGAATCAGTTTGACTTGAAGCGAAAGGTTAAACGTAAATGAACGTATCCCCAATAACCAACGAATTGCCGCAAATCCCATCCCCTATTTTCACATCCTGCTGCTTCCTCTATTGAACTACGGATTGAGTGACGACTTCAGCTTCTGTACATTTCGTTCATAGGCCGCCTGGCGGCTTGCTGCGATGGCTTCATACTCGGGATCCTCGGTAGTGGCTTTCATGAATTCGGCGAACAGTCGGTCAAATTCGGCATCCGACTTCGACATCAGCAGCTTCGGCAGCGTCTCGGCCCAGAGCCGCGTATTTTTGCCTACCGCAATACCTTCCTTCGTTGTCGGGTCCGGGTCCAGGTTTTCGAACTCGCTTGTGCTAACCGTCTTGCCCCTCGTCCAATCGGCAATTTGTTTGGAAGGCTCGGCATCCATCCCCGTCATCCATGCTAGATTCATGTTCGTATCCATTAGCATCCAGTACATATAAGAACCGCCATATTTTCTATCGAACGCTTGGCGATCGGTATTAAGCAGCTGCATGACCTCCGGCAGGAACTGATCTTTACCGTCAATCGTATCGTAGGTGACGCCCTTCTCTCCTAAGAACAGGTCCTTGTTTCCCTCTTCGCTGAGCAAATAGCTGAGGAAGGCAATGGCCCTCTTCTTGTCTTTGACGTTCTTCGAGATGAGCGTCACGGTCCAACCGGAGATGCCGTTTCCTGCAAGGGTTGGCGCATCATGCGCATCGTTCGCAGGACCGTCAATCGCGATATAGACCTTATTCGGGTCCTTCTGATACAGCGCCTGGTTAATCTCTGAAAAATCGGACCACTGATACAGCATGGCAAAATAACGCCCTTGCGATATTTTTTCGTCCTTTTCCACTCGTTTCTCATCAAGAAAGACATCTGTCGGCATAAGTCCGTCCTCATTCGCTTGGCGAAACATCTTCAGCCATTTCAAATAGGTCGGGTCGCTTCGACGGTCGTACAATTTGCCGTTTTGCTGCTTCGGAATGGCTAGAAAGTTCTGAAGATATTCTTCCAGCGAATAGTTGCCGGTTTCCGTAAATTCATGAAGGCCAATCGGAATGAGCGGCTTGCCGTCTACTTCCGGAAACTTTTCCTTCGCAGCTTTCAGCGCGCCGAGAAACCCTTCCGGCGTGCTCATATCCGGCTTCCCGAGGGCTTCATACATGTCTTTCCGAACAACAAAGGTCTGATTAGACGTAAAAAGCTTCCCGTATTTTTGGTAATCCGCAGGGGATGAAGATGCATTCGGGTAGCTGTACACATTCCCGTCAGCCTGTGTGTACCAGCTAAGCTTCTCTGGGTCAGCGACTTTTAAAAAATAAGGATCGTATTGTTCCGCCAGCTCATTTAATGGAAGCACCATATCTCCATTGATCATCTTCTGCACGGAATCCTCGTACGAGCCTAGAGTGATAAAGTCAGGGAGCGACCTTGCTGACATCATCGTGTTGAGCTTCTCCCCGGCGTCTCCAGCAGGCACGATAAAGTTCAAACTGACACCCGTCTTCTTCGTTATATAATCGGAAACTACGTTGCCCCCCCACTTACCGGTGAACCAATCGAAATTGATATACCAGTCAAACGTTATTGGTGTCGTGTCCAGCTTCCAGGTGGGCTCATTTGGAGATAGCTTCGTTTGAGAAGCATCTGCCTTTTTAAGATTGGCGTTGAAAATCGTATCGTCAGCAGTGCCATTGCTCGTTGTGCCCGTGTTCCCAGAACAAGACGCCAAAGTGCAACACATCATCAGAGCCATTAACAGCATTGCTGATTTACGCATTTTTCCCATTCAAAATTCCCCTTCGGCCGGTTAATATCCCATGATTTAATATATTTCCACAAAAACAGACAATTGCCGTTCAGAATCCTTAATCCATTGCTAGTATAAAGGTTATAGCAAGCAAAGGAAAGAGTCTAACATGATACGCAAGGTTACTATATTTGGGATATTTCCTAATGCCGACTAACGCGAATAAGCGAGCAAGACAATATTCCTTCGTCTAGGCTCGCATTCGTTAGTTATGATGTTTTCGTTCCCCTATCTATGATTCCAGAAAAAAATCGATACATTTCTGGACAGAGGGATTATGGTGATGATACTTTTTAAAAATAAGCTTCATCTCACGTACTGGCATTGGATCTACGAAACGAATCATTTTCAGATGCTGGCCAGAAAATGTTTCAATTAATGAGGCAGGCAAAATAGCTACCCCCAACTTTTGCTGTACCATAGAAAGAAGAATAGCCGTCGAAGTGGACTCAAATTTCGATTGTAAAGATTTGGTGATTTTCTCGCTGAATGTATGAAGTTGCTCGATTAAACTTTTATCCCCAACAAATAAGGAAGATTCTAAACTTTCTAGCTCTTGAAAAGAAATAAAGGTTCGTTCTGCCCATGGATGATCCGCATAAACGACCAGTGCTTGTTCTTCTTTATATAGGTGCATTGCATGAATTTCTTTGTTTGGATCATATTTGTCGGCAATGCCAATATCGATACTACGATTCAATAGTTGCTGTGATGTATTTTCTGTACTGGCAAATTTTAATGTAATGTCAGGATACTGTTCATGGAATTTCAAAAAACGAGGGATTAAACCATAAAAGTCCACTGGAGAAATGCCTATCGAAAGTTGATTTGCCCGAGCATAGCGTAACTCATGAGTTTCTTTCTTCGATTCTTCAATGAGCCTCATGACGGAAAGAGCTTTTTTGTAAAGTATTTCCCCGTCAGCTGTAATCTTTACGCCTCTGCCAACTCTCTGAAACAAAGGGGTTCCAACTTCTACCTCTAGAAAGCGGATTTGTTGGCTTAAAGTAGGTTGAGAAATCATTAACACTTCTGCAGCCTTAGTAAAGCTTCCTGCTCTGCAGATTTGAATGAAACATTCTAATTGCCTGAACATGGAAGATTCACCTCAACCTCTCTTACATATGAATCCATCTCTTGAATGAATAGACGTGCCATGGGCCTCATCGTAACGGAATGAAGATATACAAGAGATATATCCCAACGAGGTATATGGCCTTCTAATTTGACAATACGCAAAGAATCACCCCTGAGGCTCTCAAGCAAAGATATGGGTATAATAGCTGCTCCAAGCCCATGACGAACCCAGTGAATCAATACTGAAGTGGAGGACGTTTCTATGCTCGACTTCAAGGCAAACCCACTAGAGAAACAATACATATCAAGTAATGATTTGTTTTGTTCTCGGAACATGATCGAGTTCATTTGCTTCAAAGATCGAAAAGGAATCGAAGATTTATTAGCCAAAGCATGTTCTGAGTGAATCAATAGCGCCATTTCTTGTCTATACAAATGAGTCGAAATGAGCGAAGTATCCGAAACTGGATATGCAGTGATCCCAATGTCCACCCTTTGCTCCAAAACCTTATTTTCGACATCCTCTGCATCGATAATTTTTAATAAAATATTCGGGTACTTTTGATGAAATCTCATGAAGTAAGGAGCAAGATATTCAAGTTCAGCGGGACAACATCCAATAGAAATGGTTTCTCTAGATTTGTTGATTCGGCCAACGATTTCATTTCGCGCTTCTTCAAGAAGATTCATAATGGCATTGCCCTTATTCAAGAGAATTTTTCCCGCTTCCGTTACCTCAACTCCTCTACTTACCCGATCGAACAATTGAATATTATACTCATCTTCCAAAACCCGAATTTGCTGACTTAGTGTAGGCTGAGTCACACCTAATTCTTCTTTAGCTTTGGTCAAACTTCCAGATTTGCAAACTTGAATAAAATATTCAAGCTGACGTAATTCCACAATGTATCCCCCCCTTTGTTAATTTGTTCTTCGGTTTCTTAACCTGGCGATTTTCCAGACACCATCCTTGCTGATCAGTACTCTTACTTATTGCTTACCGTATGAAGTGCTCATCCGCTGGTGGTCATGAGCGTGATCGTGGTAATTGCTGAACTTCTCTGTAATAAACATTATATGAAGAAAACTATCATGTAATATATCCGCTACATTTCAGGTGAAGGTTACTAGATTTTAGGGTTGGTCCGTCGGGGGTACACAGGGAGGTATAATAAGATCTAAGGTTGGGCGTAAGCCCAGTTTAGGGCTCTTAAGAGGATCATTTGTGTCAATGGCTCACAATTTCCTGCGAATGCGATAAAAGCCCCTTGAGAGGTAACTTAAGCCCTGAGATAGCCTCCGAAACACAGTGTTTTTAACTTTTATATCCTTGATTTCCTTGAAACAACAAAGGAGCCCAGTTTAATAATCCGGGCTCCTTTGTATATAGTTAAGATGTTACAACCAATATCATTCAGTTACTTTTTAGTACTTTGGTTGACCACAGTACAAAAGCTACACCAATCGGCGCTCTTGGACCTTGAACTTAAATCAGCAAAATCTTATATAGCGAGCTGTCCCGCTCCTCAAAAACAACTAATGGCTTCGCCCCCAACCAGGGACGAAGCCATTAACTTTGCTTTGTTCAGCTATATTCTTAAAATGTCGAGACACCAACTCTATTGCAAAAATACTGGTGTAACGGCTCAACAATAATGTCTAGCACTAACTTTAATGTGACCAGATAGAAGTTGTCGGTCGTCGTGTTGTCGTCGTCGTCGACAATCCTCTTACTCCCCTTACTCCACCGTTACGCTTTTCGCCAAATTCCGCGGCTTGTCGACGTCGTTGCCTCTGGCAAGCGATGCGTAGTAGGACAGCAGCTGCAGCGGCACAACCGACAGGGCAGGCGTCAGCAGCGGCAGCGTCTTCGGAATCGCAAACGCTTGATCAACCGACTTCAGCAGACCTGCGACATTTTCTTCATGGGTAATCGCCATGATGTCCGCGCCGCGTGCGTTCACTTCCTTGATGTTGCTGACTGTTTTCTCCAGAACGGCTTCCTGGGTTGCCAGGGCAATGACCGGAATGCCTTCCTCGATCAGCGCCAGCGTACCGTGCTTCAGTTCACCCGCAGCGTACGCTTCGGAGTGAATATAAGAGATTTCTTTCAATTTCAGCGAACCTTCTTGCGCTACCGCGTAGTCCAGTCCGCGACCGATAAAGAATAAGTGCTCATGCTTGGAAATATGCTCTGCATAGGCTTTAATGGCATCCGGCTTGGCCAGCATGCTTTCCACCTGCTCCGGCAGAGCCTGCATAGCGGCTACGATCTGAGCCACCGCTTCCGGCGTCTGCGTGCCGCGAACCTCGGCGAGGTACAGCGCCAGCAGATAGAACGCGATCAGCTGCGACGTATACGCCTTAGTGGATGCTACGGCAATTTCCGGACCGGCCAGCGTCACGATGACGTCGTCGGCGTCACGGGCGATCGAGCTGCCCACCACGTTGGTGATGGCCAGTACATGTGCGCCGTTTGCTTTGGCTTCACGCATCGCAGCGAGCGTATCCGCCGTTTCACCGGATTGGCTGACGACGATGACCAACGTTTCCGGCGTTACGATTGGAGAGCGGTAACGGTATTCCGACGCTACATCCGTCTCTACCGGAATGCGTACCAGCGATTCAATCGCGCTGCGTCCCACGAGACCTGCATGGTATGCTGTACCGCAGGCAATGATTTGAATGTTGCGGATATTTTTGATCTGATCGGCCGTCAGCTTCAGCTCTGGCAGAACTACCTTTTTACCCGACTCGTCAATCCGTCCGCGCATCGTGTCGCGATAAGCTTTCGGCTGCTCATGGATCTCTTTCAGCATGAAATGCTCAAAGCCGCCTTTTTCCGCCGTCACTGCATCCCAGTCGACATGAATCATTTCCCGAGAAATAAAATTCCCCTCAATGGTCATCAATTCGACAGAATCCTGCGTCAATACGGCCATCTCACCGTCATTCAAAATATATACTTTACGCGTATATTGAAGAATTGCCGGAATATCCGATCCGATGAAGTTCTCTCCTTCGCCAATCCCGATAATCAGCGGGCTTGCTTGACGCACAGCCACGAGTTTATCCGGTTCGTACTCGGTCAATACACCGAGGGCAAAGGCGCCGCGCATATAACCGATGGCCTTCTGAACCGCTTTGACGATATCGCCGTCGTATTCGCGGGCAATCAGGTGGGAAATCACCTCCGTATCGGTTTCCGACACGAAATGATGTCCCTGGCTGATCAGCTCATCCTTCAGCTCCAGATAATTTTCGACAATGCCGTTATGCACGACCGAAAATTTATGACTGTTGTCCGTATGCGGATGAGAGTTCACGTCCGATGGCTTGCCATGAGTAGCCCAGCGCGTATGCCCGATGCCGGCACTACCCACCAGCGGTGTCCCTTCCAGCTTAGACTCCAGATTGGCCAAACGTCCTTGCGCCTTGGCAATTTGCAATCCCTGGTTGGTGAACACGGCAATACCCGCAGAATCGTACCCGCGGTACTCCAGCTTCTTCAGACCCTCGATCAATACCGCTTGCGTATCCTTTTTACCAATATATCCGACAATACCACACATAGTTAATATCCTCCGTTCACTTCTTCGAATTGGGTTTTAGAAGAGTACGGGAGCATAAAGGTGCGGCATAGCTCAGGAATGTACAGGAAAACGAACATTGTATTCAGTTATACAAGGTGCATTCACGAATGTACATCCTAGCATCGCCGCATCTCTTATGCGCTTGCCCGCACACTCATGAAAAATGATCACTATTTTCTAACACCCACTGGAAACGTTGTGTGAACGGTCGCCCGTCCATTTTCCGTTTCGAGTTTACGGCTGTGGTGTATCACCGGGAGGTCCCCGCCGAACATTTCGAACACCTCCACCTCGTCAACTTGATGCTGCCGTGAATCCGAAGCGTCGTGCTCCTTCAGATTCTTCCCCGCGCAAGCTCAAGTTCTGGCGCTATTGTTGCTAACCTCACGACCCTCGCTTTCTGTTTCGTAATGACATTTACTAATTATATTCATGTCATCTCCGTTTTGCAATCGGGCTGATAGCCCCAAATCGGAGTCCCCGTTATTTACCCTGTAAAAAAGCCGATGAAACCGCAATTCTAGTCTCACCGGCCTATGGCATTTATGCTTTATTTTATAGAAAAAACCAACATTTACCTGCTATACTAGTTCCCGTTTCACCACATCGACGATTTGGGAGACATACTGATCCAGGTCCTCCTTATTAGGACCTTCAGCCATGACGCGGATCAGCGATTCCGTGCCGGAAGGACGAACCAATACCCGGCCGTTATCCCCAAGGATCCCCTCAACGGCTTGAATAGCATCCTTAATGGCCGCATTGCCTTCATACTTGCTCTTGTCCTCTACCCGTACGTTCACCAACACCTGAGGGTACTTGCGCATCATCGTTCTCAGTTCGCTCAGCTTCTTGCCCGAAGCTTGGATCGTATCCACCAGCTGGATCGCGGTCAGAATGCCGTCACCGGTCGTATTGTAGTCCAGGAAAATAACATGCCCGGACTGCTCTCCGCCCAAGTTATAGCCGCCTTTACGCATTTCCTCCATCACATAACGGTCGCCGACAGCCGTTTTGGCCGTTTTCAGCGCCAGCTTCTCGGTCGCTTTATAAAAACCGATGTTGCTCATGACGGTCGATACGATTGTGCCGTTGTTCAGCTTACCCTGCTTGTTCATAGCGTCGCCGCAAATACAGAGGATGAAATCGCCGTCGACTTCCTCGCCTTGATCGTCAATCGCGATCAGACGGTCCGCATCGCCATCGAAGGCAAGACCCAGGTCGGCTTTGGCCTTGAGCACTTCTTCTCTCAGCTTTTCCGGGTGGGTGGATCCGCAGTGGTCATTGATGTTCAACCCGTTCGGCTCGGTGCCGATCGTAACCACCTCTGCGCCGAGTTCCTCAAACAGCTTAGGAGCCAGCTCGTAAGCGGCGCCGTTGGCACAGTCGAGTACGATCTTCAGCCCGTCAAAGCTGTGGGAAATCGTCGTTTTCAAATACTCCAAATATTTATATTTCGATTCATTATCGACAATAACATTGCCCAGATCTTTGCCAATCGGACGCGGAAGCGTATCTTCGGCTGCGTCCATCAGCTCTTCGATTTTCAGTTCGGTCTCGTCGGACAGCTTGAAGCCGTCCCCGCCGAAGAACTTAATGCCGTTATCTTCGACCGGATTGTGGGAAGCCGAAATCATAACTCCGGCATCCGCTTTTAACAACCGTGTAATATACGCCACCGCTGGCGTAGATACAACACCTATACGGATAACATGCGCCCCGATGGACAGCAGACCCGCAACCAGTGCCGATTCCAGCATAACTCCCGAAACCCGGGTATCCATTCCAATGACAACCGTAGGTTTCTCCACGTCCCCGGTCAACACATAACCGCCGCAGCGTCCAATGCTGTATGCCATTTCGGCAGTCAGTTCTTTATTGGCAACACCGCGTACTCCATCAGTTCCAAAATATTTCCCCATAATTGATCTCCTTTTTGAGTGCATCTCTAGTTACTGTATGTGTTCGTTCAGATCAGGGTGAGCCGGTATCTGTCTGTGGCTCCTGCCCTTCCGGCGGCGTGGTGTCACCCGCCGTTCCATTGTTGTCTGTCTCATCCACGTTCGTCGAATCCGTCTCGGACCCTGAATTGCCGCCTGTTCCTTTATTGCTGTTGTCGGTTGTTCCCTTGCTGTTATCTTCAGGCTTCGAATCCGGCTGGGTCGACGTTGCTGCAGCATTATCCTTGATTTCTATGGTCGCCGTTAGCGCATTTCCCTGATCCACCCGCGAAACATAGCGTGGGAGGACCACCTGCAGGTTCACCTGATGCGTACCGGGCTTCAGGTTACCAACGCTGGCGATGAGCTGAATGTCATCCTTTGTCAGGCTGTTCAGCAGTCCGGGAGCGCCGCTCAGCTTAAGCGACATAGTGCCGCTTGCCGGGCTCTTGATCGCGGCCTGCACGTCAGAGCCGGCCCCGCTGATCTTAATCGGAATGTCGTCAATCACCCGCTGGGAGTTGGACACCGTGGTGATTTCAACCTCCATAGAGCTCGGCTCGATTTTCTCAAAACCCTGCGGCGGCGTCAAGTCCACAGGAAGTACCATTGTTCCCGCTTCCTTGATTTGCCCCAAATCCACATCGACGTCATTATAGGACTTTATTCCCGCAAGCGCATCTTGAGAACCGTACAGCTTCACGGTAGTCACGCTTGGCTGAGCCTTGGAAATCACGAGGCCGTCAGGCAGTTGGCCGGAATAGTGCAGTTCGATCGGCACCTCTTTGTATGGCGGCGTAATCGGTACGACCACGGAGATGGTTGACGGCTCAATTACCGCCCCCTCAATTTCCTTCCCCTGCTTGTCCAACGCGGTCAGCTTCACCCGCTTTTCCTTAATCGTTGCGTCTTCGCCATCAATGGATACCGATCCTTGAATCTTATCGACCCTCTTCAGGTCGCTTTCAGGCAGCGTAACAGACACCGTAGCCGGTTCCATGGTAATGCTGCCCATCTGATAACCGGCTGCCGGCTCCCCGCTCGTCACGATCGATACCGGGAAAGACGATGTATCCCTCTTTTCAATATTGACAGTCACGGTTGACGGCTGAACGTTGACCACCTCAATTCCCGAAGGAACGTCTACGGTAAGCGGCAGCGTGCTGGTGCCTACTTTGGCTTTGCTCAGGTCCAGCCTTACCTTATAATCTTCCGAGTACATCGAGAGCAGGTCCGACTTTTTTCCTTTGACCTCAAGCTGAACCTGATCCGTGTCCATGGCGCTCAGAATATATTTCTTCTCATCCAGTCCAAAAGCCTGTACCTTCACATTATCAATGATCCGTGAATCAATTTTAGCGGTAGGCGTAGGCGTCACATCGTTCAAATGAACCATGCTCCAGAGCAAAATACTTACGGCAAGCGCCAGCACTTTCGAAATATTGTTGTTATTGATCCACTTATTCATGATTATCATTCCCCTTCCGCTTCCAGAAAACAGGACGTTTTTCTTTCGCAGAGGAATTTGGACGGAGCTCTTCATACAGTTTCGATATTAAGGATTCTTCTTTAATATCACGAACGACCTGACCGTTAATGGCCAACGATATTTGTCCGGTTTCCTCCGATACGACGATGGACACCGCATCCCCTACTTCACTGATCCCGATGGCCGCCCGGTGCCGGGTGCCCAACTCCTTGCTGATAAAAGGATTCTCGGACAGCGGCAAATAGCAGGCGGCAGCGGCGATCTGTTGGTTCTGAATGATCACGGCACCGTCATGGAGAGGTGTATTCGGTATAAAAATGTTAATGAGCAGCTGGGAGCTCACCATGGACTGCATAGGAATCCCGGACTCCGTATATTCATTGAGACCTGTCTCCCGTTCAAATACGATTAACGCTCCGATCTTTCTGCGAGCCAAATAGTTCACGGCCTTAATGACTTCGCCGATCAGCTTATTGAGCTGTTCATCTTCCGCCGATGAGCGGCCAAACAGCTTACCTCGCCCCAACTGCTCCAGCGCCCGCCGGAGCTCCGGCTGAAAGATGATAAAGATCGCCAAAATGCCAAAGTTAAATATCTGATTCATAAGCCATTTAAGGGTGTACAGATCAAACCATGTACTGAGCGCCCAGATGATGACCAGGACCAAAATCCCTTTCAACAGCTGAACCGCCCGGGTCCCCCTTACAAGCAAAATGACCTGATAAATGATATATGTAACGATGGCGATGTCAATGATATCTTTAATGGACTCTTTCCACGTTAAGTCCGCAAAATAACTCATACTTAGGCCCCCATACTCCCCTTCATGATGATGGGTCTCTATGTCATTTAATTTCCCCTATATTACCTAGGTTATAACGTACACCTTCAGGTTGCAAGCGGCCGCGGTTTTAAATTGGAACCATTTATAAATATTGCCAACAAAAAAGACGCCTGCTTTGTCCCAAAGAGGCGCCAATATCCACAAATATCAAGATTTACTAACGATAGGCGACATCAGAGAACATGTTTGTGATTTTATACCATATCCAGTCCATCGCCTGATCAATGCTCTTCACCTGACCCGAAATATGGGCGGTTGAGGCTTGGTACAGCGATCCATCGATGACCGTCAAATTACCTTGGACGTCACCATAGATCTGAGTCTTTCCATTTTCTACCGTCAAATTGCCCGCAATACTCTTGCCTTCAGGCACGATGACCGTGTTCCCTTCAATGACAACTTGATCCAGATCACTGCCTTTAACCACCAGTTGGGTATCCTGATCCCAGAAGCTCACGGTACTAAACAGCATCACTAAGACAAATATAGCCGCGGCTGTAATGGCCGGATGTCTCTTGACCCATGTAAGCCATAGCTGCTGCTTCTTCTGCTTCGGGAGAGAATTCATGATCCGCTCAGTCAGCTCAAGAGATGCAGACGGCGTATGGTGCGTCAGTGAGTACATCAGCATATCCGTCTGTTCCAGCTCTTTAAACTGCATCCGACAGTCAGGGCAGGACAGCATATGGGTCTTAAGCTCCAACTGCTGCTCCTTGGACAAGTCGTCATCTAAATAATCATGCATTAAAGAGACGGCTAATTTGCAATCCATTCTGAGCCAATCCTTTCATTAATATGAATGTATTCAATCTCCCCGGTTCAGGGGCACAGGTCAGTTTCATTTGTAATACGTACAGGTTCTGAAGAAGTTTCAAAACCGAAGCTCGTTTTCTATAATTTGGGCTCTAATTTTTTGCGCAAAAATTCGCGACCCCGGTGCACCCTCGTTTTAATCGTTGTTACGGGCATTCCAAGCACATCGCTGATTTCCTGCAAGGACAAATCCTGCAAATACCGGAGGACCATGACCGACTTATACTTCGCCGGAAGGCTCTCAATCGCTTCGTAAATGATCTGCTGCGTCTCCGAGATCAGCGTCTCGCTCTCAGGCGTCCGGTTATCGCTTGGAATCATCGAATACCCGTCCATACCTTCCTGGTCGTTCATCTCAGCATCGAGGGAATAGGTCGGTTTCCGTTTCCTCAGCCGGTCGATGCATAAATTGGTTCCAATGCGGTAAATCCATGTGGAGAATTTCTGATTCTGGTCATACCTGTCCAAATTTTTATATACGCGTAAAAAAGTCTCCTGAACGACGTCCTCCGCTTCGTGGCGGTTGTTCAGCATCCTGTAAGCCAGATGATAAATTTTGTCCTTGTACAGTTCCACAATTTCGGCAAACGCCCGCTGGTCTCCTTTCAGAGCCAGTTTTGTCAGCCGGTTTTCTATATTTTCCATCAAGATTCCCCCAGACTTGCTGATGGGTACGACAACAATTTATTTTTCCATTCAAATCGTAAATGAAGTCTCTCTAAAAAGCAAGACAAGCCGTATAACAGAACAATAGGAAAGCCACAGCACCTGGGGTTCAGGCACTGAGCTTTCCTATTCTGGCTTCAGGGATGCTTATTGAAGTAATCGTATCATCAGCCTGTGTTCCGGAGTCCCGAGGCAATGCCGTTGATCGTGAGCAGAACCTCACGCAGCAATTCTGCATTATCCTCATCCTGTTCGCGCAGTCCGCGGAGCTCGCTGAGCAGCTGTACCTGCAAATAGCTGAGCGGATCCACATAAGGATTGCGGAGACGGATCGATTCCTGAATGACAGGCACATTATCCAGAATTTCTTTTTGTCCTGTAATTTTCAAAATCAGCTCTGATGTCAGCTTGAACTCTTCCTCTATCAGTCCGAAGATACGGCGACGTGCCTCATCGTTGCGGGCCATGCCGGCGTATTCCTTGGCAATGACCATATCCGCCTTGGCGATCGCCATTTGAAGGGAATCGATCAAGGAAGTGAAGAAGGAGAACTTCTCGTACATCTCCTGCATCACCTTCAGATTCTCTTCCTTGTTCTGATAAAAGCTCTGAAGGCCTGTACCCGCGGCGTACCATGCAGGAAGCAGGTAGCGGCTTTGGGTCCACGAGAACACCCACGGAATGGCGCGCAGATCTTCAAAACGGTCGGTATTCTTCCGCTTGGAAGGACGCGAACCGATGTTCAGCTCTCCGACTTCAGGAAGCGGCGTGGATTCCTTGAAGAATGCCAGGAAGTCCGGATCACGGAAGATCAGATCCTGGTACTTATTCCGGGAAACCTCGGACATCTCGCGCACGATCTCATCCCAATGGGCTTCGTTTGCGTCATCCTCTTCCGGCGAACGCGAGTTGATTGCTGCCGTCACCAGCGCCGATGTTGCCTGTTCCAAACTGCGGTAAGCAATGCCCTTCAACGAATAGCGCGAGGAAATGACCTCACCCTGCTCGGTGATCTTGATGCCTCCGCCGATGGTAGAAGCCGGCTGAGCCAGAATGCTCCGGTTCAGCGGCATGCCGCCGCGACCCAACGATCCGCCGCGTCCGTGGAAAAATTTCAGCTTAATGCCGAACTCGCTGGCGACAGCCGTCAGCTCTTTCAGAGCAACCCGCAGTTCCCAGTTAGCTGTAACCGCGCCGCCGTCCTTGTTGCTGTCGGAATAACCCAGCATAATTTCCTGAAGGTCGTTCCGGGCCGTAATGCTCTGACGATAAATCGGCAGTTTGAAAAGCCGTCTCATAATTTCCGGAGCGGCGTGCAGGTCCTCTATGGTCTCGAACAACGGAACCGCCTGCAATGTACATTCTACGGTACCGTCCGGAACTTGCCGGAACAGCCCGACTTCTTTGGCGAAGACCATGACTTCCATAATGTCACTGGCTCCTTCAGCCATACTGATCAAGTAGCTGGTAATGCAATCTTTGCCGTAATCCTGCTGTGCTTCCTTGACTACCCGGAATACATCCAGGCACTCTTTAGTGCTTGGGCTGTAGTCCTGATATACCGACGAGATCGGTCTCGGTTCGCTCAGCAGCTTCGTGAGCAGCTCAATCTTCTCCTCTTCGGAAAGCGCTGCATAGTCCGGCGTAATGTTGCTCTTCTCCAGGACCTCTTTCATCGCATTCTCATGTTCCTGGCTATGTTGACGGATATCCAGCGCCGCCGTATGGAACCCGAACAGCTCCACCTGGCGAATCAGCTTCTTGATATAAGTATCTGCTACATAGTCCGCAAAATGGAAGCGAAGACTGCGGTCAATAATGCTCAGGTCTTCGATAAACTCCGCTGGCGAAGCGTAGGACTCGGCTGTTCCTTTTTTACTGTCGTCCAGAACGTTCGCGATTTTCTCCATCATGTAAACCAGTTTAATACGGTAAGGTTCCTTCGCATTGTTCCAAATATCCCTTTTTGTAACGGTTACATTTGCACGGTCCCGTTCAATGGAATCCTGAAGTTCCTTGGAAACTTCTACTATGGAAGTGCTGAAGCTCAAATACTGCATATATTCAACTAAAATGCGCTGATATTCCCGAATAGCCAGCTTGCGCTGCATACGAAGCGTCTGCGAAGTGATTTCGGCCGTCACAGATGGGTTACCGTCACGGTCGCCGCCGATCCATGAGCCGAATTTCAGGTACGTAGGCGCGTGCCAGAGGTGTCCCGGATAATACTTGGTCAAGCAGCGTTCCAATTCCTGATAGACGTCAGGCAGAACGTGGAACAGCGTCTCATGGAAGTAATACATTCCGTTCCGGACCTCATCCAGTACCGTAGGCTTACGGGCTCTAAGCTCATCCGTCTGCCACAGCGTAATGACTTCGTTCAGCAGCTTCTCCCGAAGCTGTTCGCGCTCTCGGAACGTAAGAGTCGGATTGTCCAGCAGCATGACATCTTCGGAAATCCGTTTATGAATATCCAGAATCGCTCTGCGCATGGCTTCCGTCGGATGGGCGGTCATTACCAGTTCCAAGGACAGGCTCTCAATAATGTCCTGAACTTCTTCGACCGTAAAGTTCCGCTCTTTCAGTTCCTTGATGGCCATCTCGATCGAATCGGGCTGAGCACTTTCTCCAGCTGAGCGCTCATAGTCCCGTTTTCTGCGGATCCGATGATTTTGCTCAGCTATATTCACAAGCTGGAAGTAAATCGCAAAAGCACGAATCACCTGATGGCGAATATCCGGCTCAAGGGTTTCAACCATCTTTTTGAATTCTTCATACAATTCAGGCAAAAAAACAGAACGTAAAGATTTGCTTGTTTCACGGATCTTCTCAACGATATCTAAGAGTTCATTGCCCCCTTGATGGACAAGCACTTCCCCGAGTATGTTCCCCAAGAATCGCACGTCACGCCGCAGCAAGTTGTTGGAATTGCTTTTGTTCGCGGTTACCGTAAGTTCAGTCATGCTACTCCTCCCGTCTCTATCCCGTCTGTATTGCTTTCTCTTTGTTCATACTTTCTTAACATCATACAATAAATCACATCGAAAATCTGCACTTTTATTAAATAAAGCGCAGATTTTCGCGTAAAAACACGATGTAAAATATGTATTTTCATTCAGTCATGCCTAATTCCTGACATATGGTTTACCAGATGTTATGGATAATACGGCGGGTTTCATTCTAAATAAAATACTGCATTGAGTTTATTTATGCATAGCCCAGATGCCTCATCCACTATTTACCACATAAGTTAACTCATTAAACAAATCATCTCGTTAATATTTAACATGAAGTTAGTTTAACGAAAAATGTCTTTGGACCTTTTCATTACAGCAGCTGATTTACTGTATCTCTTGTTCATATAGATGTTAGTTCATAGATCCAACTTAGAACACATATTAAGGAATCACGGGGATACCAATATTAGATTGTGTTTAGCTTGCTTAGCTCGGCATAATAAATGCAATTGTGTGGTTATTAACCTCCATTTAAAAGGGCTAGAGGGGCAAATAAGGCGGTTATAGAGGCAATCAGGTAAAACCTCAGAGAGATACCTTGTAATCGTGCATAACAGCCCGTTGAAGACATCTGAAATTTAAAAGAGTGCCTTCGGCCCGCCATTGAGGTAGATGTTGACGCGCGTCCTGATCGGGTTCCTTCACAGTAGCCAGCACGGACGGTCGTACCCACGCTGCGTAGGTTCTCTCCCACACTACCGCTCCAAACAAAAAAACGCCTTTCGGCGTTATGTTGTATGTATGGAGCGGGTGATGGGAATCGAACCCACGCTATCAGCTTGGAAGGCTGAAGTTCTACCATTGAACTACACCCGCAGATCTTCGTGCAAGTCTTGAAACAATCATGACTTGCACGAAGCTGTGCATGCGTATCGGGATGACACGATTTGAACATGCGACCCCCTGGTCCCAAACCAGGTGCTCTACCAAGCTGAGCTACATCCCGATATCTATTGTAAAACAGTTAAATGGCGCGCCCTAAGAGATTCGAACTCCTGACCTTTTGATTCGTAGTCAAACGCTCTATCCAGCTGAGCTAAGGGCGCATATGGAGCGGACGACGGGAATCGAACCCGCGACCCTCGCCTTGGCAAGGCGATGCTCTACCGCTGAGCCACGTCCGCATCAAACAAAGTGGTGCGCGTGGAGGGACTTGAACCCCCACGTCAAAGACGCTAGATCCTAAGTCTAGTGCGTCTGCCAATTCCGCCACACGCGCAAAACCTGTAAATAAAACTGGTGAGCCATGAAGGACTCGAACCTTCGACACCCTGATTAAAAGTCAGGTGCTCTACCAACTGAGCTAATGGCTCTCACTGGCTGGGGATATAGGATTCGAACCTATGCATGACGGAGTCAAAGTCCGTTGCCTTACCGCTTGGCTAATCCCCAAAGTTACGAATAACTATAGTCTGCCCAATTTTAAGTATTTCATATCATGAATGGTGGAGGCTGAGGGGATCGAACCCCCGACCCTCTGCTTGTAAGGCAGATGCTCTCCCAGCTGAGCTAAGCCTCCATGCAAACTATGTATCCATTAAAACACACGATGACCCGTCCGGATCTTTCCTTCGTTTAAAGGCAGCAAAGCTTGTCCCAACGAAAGTACATCCGACGAACCTTATGTGGAACAAAAGAAGAAAGTGACCCGTATGGGATTCGAACCCATGTTACCTCCGTGAAAGGGAGGTGTCTTAACCCCTTGACCAACGGGCCACAAATATGGAGCTCTCAACCGGGATCGAACCGGTGACCTCATCCTTACCATGGATGCACTCTACCTACTGAGCTATGAGAGCAAATGGCTCCCCGAACAGGACTCGAACCTGTGACAACTCGATTAACAGTCGAGTGCTCTACCAACTGAGCTATCAGGGAATATACCGCTTGGCAACGTCCTACTCTCCCAGGACCCTTCGGTCCAAGTACCATCGGCGCTGGAGGGCTTAACGGTCGTGTTCGGGATGGGTACGCGTGGAACCCCTCCGCTATCGCCACCAAACGTTCAAGTGCTTGATCACCTGAAAACTAGATACGAAACGAATCTGCGAATTAATCTTATTGGATAAGCCCTCGACCGATTAGTATTGGTCAGCTCCATGCATTGCTGCACTTCCACCTCCAACCTATCTACCTCGTCGTCTACAAGGGGTCTTACATACTGGGAAATCTCATCTTGAGGGGGGCTTCACGCTTAGATGCTTTCAGCGCTTATCCCGTCCGTACGTAGCTACCCAGCCATGCTCCTGGCGGAACAACTGGTGCACCAGCGGTACGTCCATCCCGGTCCTCTCGTACTAAGGACAGCTCCTCTCAAATTTCCTACGCCCACGACAGATAGGGACCGAACTGTCTCACGACGTTCTGAACCCAGCTCGCGTACCGCTTTAATGGGCGAACAGCCCAACCCTTGGGACCTACTTCAGCCCCAGGATGCGATGAGCCGACATCGAGGTGCCAAACCTCCCCGTCGATGTGGACTCTTGGGGGAGATAAGCCTGTTATCCCCAGGGTAGCTTTTATCCGTTGAGCGATGGCCCTTCCATGCGGTACCACCGGATCACTAAGCCCGACTTTCGTCCCTGCTCGACTTGTAGGTCTCGCAGTCAAGCTCCCTTCTGCCTTTGCACTCTTCGAATGATTTCCAACCATTCTGAGGGAACCTTGGGGCGCCTCCGTTACTCTTTAGGAGGCGACCGCCCCAGTCAAACTGCCCACCTGACACTGTCCCCATACCGGTTTACGGTACCAGGTTAGAACCTAGATACGATCAGGGTGGTATCCCAACGGCGCCTCCACCCAAGCTGGCGCTCAGGTTTCAAAGGCTCCCACCTATCCTGTACAGATCGTACCCAAATCCAATATCAAGCTGCAGTAAAGCTCCATGGGGTCTTTCCGTCTTGTCGCGGGTAACCTGCATCTTCACAGGTATTAAAATTTCACCGGATCTCTCGTTGAGACAGCGCCCAAGTCGTTACGCCATTCGTGCGGGTCAGAATTTACCTGACAAGGAATTTCGCTACCTTAGGACCGTTATAGTTACGGCCGCCGTTTACTGGGGCTTCGGTTCACAGCTTCGGGATTACTCCCTAACCGCTCCCCTTAACCTTCCAGCACCGGGCAGGCGTCAGCCCGTATACTTCGCCTTGCGGCTTCGCACAGACCTGTGTTTTTGCTAAACAGTCGCTTGGGCCTTTTCACTGCGGCCCCCTCGTGCTATTCACACTACCGGGGCACCCCTTCTCCCGAAGTTACGGGGTCATTTTGCCGAGTTCCTTAACGAGAGTTCTTCCGCGCGCCTTAGAATTCTCTTCTCGCCTACCTGTGTCGGTTTGCGGTACGGGCACCTTCACCTGGTTAGAGGCTTTTCTTGGCAGTGTGAGATCATGACCTTCGGTACTGTAATTTTCCCTCCCCATCACAGCCCAGCCTTAAAGTGTGCGGATTTGCCTACACACCAGCCTCACTGCTTGGACGAGCATCCATCAGCTCGCGTCACTACCCTCCTGCGTCACCCCATCACTCATAACGGTTTACGGTGGTACAGGAATTTCAACCTGTTGTCCTTCGATTACGCCTGTCGGCCTCACCTTAGGTCCCGACTTACCCTGAGCGGACGAGCCTTCCTCAGGAAACCTTGGGCTTTCGGCGGATCAGATTCTCACTGATCTTTTCGTTACTCATACCGGCATTCTCACTTGTATACGCTCCAGCACTCCTTACGGTATACCTTCAACGCTGTATACAACGCTCCCCTACCCCTGATGCATACGCATCAAGCCATAGCTTCGGTGGTGTGTTTAGCCCCGTTACATTTTCGGCGCAGAGTCACTCGACCAGTGAGCTATTACGCACTCTTTCAATGGTGGCTGCTTCTAAGCCAACATCCTGGTTGTCTGTGCAACTCCACATCCTTTCCCACTTAACACACACTTGGGGACCTTAGCTGATGGTCTGGGCTGTTTCCCTTTTGACAATGGATCTTAGCACTCACTGTCTGACTCCCGGTTACAAGTCTATGGCATTCGGAGTTTGACTGAGCTTGGTAACCCTTGCGGGCCCCGCACCCAATCAGTGCTCTACCTCCACGACTCTATTCACCGAGGCTAGCCCTAAAGCTATTTCGGGGAGAACCAGCTATCTCCGAGTTCGATTGGAATTTCTCCGCTACCCCCACCTCATCCCCGAATTTTTCAACATTCGTGGG
>NZ_CP045295.1:4347500-4410000 GCF_009363095.1 Paenibacillus cellulositrophicus | reverse complement strand
GACCCATGAAGCGCTCCCGGTCATCATTGATGAGCTCCGCAAGCAGGGGTACGAATTCGTAACCGTATCCGATCTGCTCAGCCAAGCGGATTCTAAGGGAAAAGAGATTCACGACCAAGCGGCCATGCAGCAAGCTATTGATGACGCAGCCGGCATGTAATGATAAGCAGAGAAAAAAGAGCTAAGGATCTTAGCTCTTTTTTGCGTTCAACACTTTATGAAGGATTAAAATTTGGTAAGCATTGCAGACGATCAGCGGAACCAGAATAAAGACGGTGGCGTTGTTGACGCCGATTTTGAGTCCTCCCACCAGCTCCACGATCGTGATCGCCGTCATGAAGAAGATTGTCGGTATCCAAGCGGTCGGATTGGTCGCTTTCGCCTTAAAATAAGCTACAACAATGGCTACGACAAGGATCGATATACCGACAACCAAGTCGGAAATCTGGCTGTTCTCCTTCCCGACGAAGGAGCGGAAAAACATGACTTCAAGCAGCGCCAAAACCGCGAGAACAAGCTGTATGTACTGCCATACTTTCTTAGGGAACACCCCGATGGCTGTGTAATTCAAAATCATATAAGCGAAGAAGCCAAGCTGGGAATAGACGCTGACCATCAGGCCGTACCCGAATAAAATAACCAGATAAAACAAGTAATCCGCTGGCCCCTTAAATTTAATTATACCGCTTCCAAACTGCAGCAGCACCCCGGCCACAATCGCCGCTATGGAGCCGGCAAGCAGCGTTTTCCAAAATAATGTCATCCATCTTTTTAAGTTCAAATATTCTGCACCCCCAAGACTTTATTTTACCAACGTTCACAATAAAAAACCATCCATGCCTCGACATATTTCGAATTTTCGGATGCCATACTACAAACAGGATCTGAAGCAAAGGAGGACAACACAGATGAAGTGGCCGGTTATCGGTTTATGTGCGCTTTTTCTCGGTATTTCCGCGGCTCTGACAGGCTGTGGTTCGGAACAGAGCTATGCCCCGCCCCAGAGCGATTATAAAGAGATGAAAACGATGGTTGTCGATATCCTGAAGAGCGATGAAGGCAAGAAAGCCGTTGAGGATGCCCTGAAAGGCGGCGGCAGCGGTTCGGGAAGCAGCGGCTCCGGTTCTGGTTCGGGGCTCGGTATGCAGATGATGTCGCTTCAAGCCGGAGAGCAGATCCGGACGGCCGTCAAAGACACCATTACCGCTCCGGAATACAAGAAAGAGTTCGAAAAAATCATGACAGATCCCCAGTTTGCCGGGGACTTCGCCAAAGCCATCAGCTCGCAGAACAAGCAGCTGCATATGCAGTTGATCAAAGATCCTACTTATCAGCAATCCGTCGCCGAAATTATGAAGTCACCCGAAGTCATGAAAATGTTCCTGGATATTACCAAGACCCCTGAATACCGCAAGCAGTCAATGACCGTCATGCAGGAAGCCATGCAGAACCCGTTGTTTAGAATAGAAGTCATGAACATGCTGAAGGATGTCGTGACCCAAGAACTCCAGCCTAAAGTCGAGAAATCGCAAAAGAAAGGCGGGAGTAAAGGTCAAGAAGGCGGGGACCAAGGCAGCAGTGAAGGCGGCAGCAAGGAAAACGGCGAGGGCGGCGGTGGAGGAAGTTAACGGCATTAAAAAAAGCCCCGATTGGGGCTTTTTTGGTGTGATGAAGCAAATGTGTAGTTTATTGCTCGCACTTAGCAACAATCGATGCGGCCAATTGACTGTAGATCTGACCCGTCGGCGTGTCCGCCTTATATACAGACGGTGAGAAGTCCGGTTCGGAGACATGGTTATCCGGCGCTCCAAGCGGCAGCTGCGCCAGCAATTCCGTATGAAGCGTTTCCGCCAATTGTCCGCCTCCGCCCCGTCCGAATACGTAATCCCGCTTGCCGCAGTCTGAGCACTCGTAATAAGCCATATTTTCGACGACGCCCAAAATGTCATGATTGGTCTGAAGCGCCATCGCTCCGGCACGAGCGGCTACGAAAGCAGCAGTAGCGTGCGGTGTCGTGACGATGATCTCCTTGCTCTGCGGCAGCATCTGATGAACGTCAAGGGCCACATCGCCCGTTCCCGGCGGCAAGTCAAGCAGCATATAATCGAGCTGTCCCCAACCGACGTCGCTGAAAAATTGGTGCAGCATTTTGCCGAGCATCGGACCGCGCCAAATGACCGGGTTGTTCTCACGGATAAAGAAGCCCATCGACATCACCTTCACGCCAAAGCGCTCCACAGGGATGATGGTGTTGTCCTCTACCACCGGCCCCTCTTCAATCCCCATCATATCCGGCACGCTGAAGCCGTAAATGTCGGCGTCAATAAGACCTACGCGCTTGCCCATACGGGCCAAGGCTGCAGCCAGGTTGACGGTCACCGTCGATTTGCCGACGCCGCCCTTACCGCTTGCTACCGCGATAAATTGGACGTTCGGATCCTGCAGCAGCTGGTTGTGCTCCAGCCCGGCGGCATGTCCCTTAACGAGCTTATCCTCGTCCTCCTGGCGCATGCGCGCCGACTCGCCTAATATTTTCTCGCGTTCCAGCTCGTTAGCCTCCCGCATCCGGATGTGAATCTCCGCACCCTCTGCGTCCCCAAGCCGTTCCCGGATGTCACTCTCAAGCGCCTTGGCGTAATCCTCACGCTTGTCTAAGGTGATGACCGACAGTGAAATCCGGCTTTCCTTCACAACGATATCTCTTATCATTTGCAGCTCAATCAGGCTCTTCCCTGTGACAGGCTCGACGATTGGCTGTAATAGCTGTTGCACTTGCTCACGTGATAACATGCTGGCAGCACCTCTGCTTTATAGTATTCATCTTAAGTTCCATCTAAAGCCTCAGGTGCTATTATACCATTCTCAAGGATTTTCTGACGACACTTTCGCCTTCTCGCCGGACAAATACCGGAGAACCCCCTTGTAGACCGATGCGGCGACCTTGCGCTGGTAGCTCTCATCCCTGAGCAGCTCTGACTCCTGCGGATGGGACAGAAATCCCACCTCCACCAGAGCCGAAGGCATTTTCAGCGCTTGAAGCAGATATACCGTATTCACCGTTTTGGCCACCCTGTCCGTATTTTCGAGGTTCCGCTTAATCTCATCCTGAATTAATGCAGCCAGTCCTGCGTTGTCCGGATGATTCGGATAATAAAACGTCTGGGCGCCACGGTATCGGTTCGACGGAAAGCTGTTCATGTGAATGCTTAAAAACAGATCCGCATGCTTGTCCTCAATGAATTTGGCCCGCTGCTTCAAATCCTCCGTCTTCCGTTTGGAGTACCCTCTCGTATCGCCGGCTAGGTCGTAGTCGCCTTCTCGGGTCATCACGACGATCGCACCCGCCTGCTGCAAATAGTCGCGCAGATATAGGGCGATCGCCAGGTTAATGTCTTTTTCGATCACGCCCTGCTTGCTGACGGCACCTCCGTCCGGCCCGCCGTGACCAGCATCCAGTGCGATTACTTTCCCGGACAGGGGCAGACCCAAGGAACCCGTCGTCTTTGCGGCAGGTATTTGGTATGTGGCCACCGCAATAAAAACAACCAGCAGGCAGAGGCCGATCAGCGCTTTTTTGACCGTGCTGACTCGGATCCACAGCACCTGTTTCTTTCGTCCCTGCTTGGACATAAAAAATCCACCTCCGTTCCCCATATCGACTCTACACATCTATATGGGGCGAGGTGGACAAATAGTACTTTATGAAGATACTTGTGCGGACATCCCTTCGATCAAAATCTTAGCGACCTCAGGACGGGTAAATTCCGGTGGTGGGCAGACGCCGTCCCGCAGAAGACCGCGTACCTTCGTACCGGACAAGGTCAAATGATCTTCCTTCGGATGCGGGCAGGTTTTGCTGGATGCCATATTGCCGCACTTTTTGCAGAAGAAGCTGTGTTCGAAAAACAGCGGGGTAATGCCAAGTTCTTCCGCCGTGAAATTCGAGAAAATTTCCTGGGCTTCATAGGTGCCGTAGTAGTCGCCTACGCCGGCGTGGTCGCGGCCGACGATAAAATGGGTACAGCCGTAATTTTTGCGGACCATCGCATGGAAAATGGCTTCTCTCGGGCCAGCATAACGCATAGCAGCCGGAAACACGCCAAGGAACGTACGATCGGCCGGGTAGTAGTTTTCGAGCAGAACCAGATAACTCTTCATCCGGACGTTGGCCGGAACATCATCCGACTTGGTTTCACCAACGAGAGGGTTCAGGAACAGCGCGTCGACGATCTCAAGCGCACTCTTCTGAATGTACTCATGAGCCCGGTGAACCGGGTTGCGGGTCTGGAAGCCGACAACCTTCTTCCATCCCTTCTCTGCAAAAATACGGCGCGTCTCCGCCGGATCAAAATAAAACTCGCCAAACTTGGCCGGTTTCGGACGGTTCAGCACCTGAATGCTTCCGCCTACATAGTTCGACGGGCGCTCAAACAGCTTCTTGACGCCAGGATGCTCGGAATCGCTTGCCTTGAATACCTTAGTCGCTTCAGCGGTCTGATCGACGCTGTAAATGCTCTCGACATCAAGGACGGCATACACCACCCCGTCTTCGGCTCCTACGAGGGCTGCCTTGTCGCCTACAGCGAGTTCCGCAGCCTTCTCATCGTCCACAGCCAGCGTAATCGGAATGCTCCATACCGTGCCGTCCGCCAGCCTCATGCGGTCGACGACCGACTGGTAATCCTGCTCATTCATAAAACCCGTCAACGGGGAAAAAGCGCCTACGCCAATCAGATCGATATCCGAAATCGTCCAAGTATTCACAGGAATCTGTTTAAAACCGGCCGCAGCTTGCAGCAGCTCTTCTCTGGCCTGGCCTTCAGCAATACGGTTAATTAAGGTACCTCCGTGAGGCTGAATCGCTGTCATCTTTTCGCTCCCCTTCTTCTGGTCCGTTATTTATTACTTATGAAGTCCGCATTCAATTTTGTCACTGTTTGCCCAGCGTCCAGCACGAGGATCTTCTCCAGGGGCAACTGCACGCGTGCAGTGCATGCATCCGATACTCGGGAAGTTCATGTCGTGAAGCGGGTTGTAGAATACCTGGTTTTCACGAATGTAGTGCCATACGTCGTCGGAAGTCCAGTCAGCCAGCGGATTGAATTTAACAAGTCCGAATTTGTTGTCGTATTCCACCTTCTTGGCGTTAGCCCGGGTAGGCGCCTGATCGCGGCGGATGCCGGTAATCCAAGCGTCGTACTGGGACAAGATCCGGGTCAAAGGCTCTACCTTACGGATGTTGCAGCATGCGTTAGGATCGGATTTCCACAGTTCTTCGCCATGGGCAGCCGCCTGCTCTTCGGGTGTCAGCTTCGGCGATACTCTTACGAACTCAATGCCATATTTGGCGGCCAGGCGGTCCCGGGTTTCGTACGTTTCTTTAAAGTGGAAATCGGTATCGAGGTAAAAGATGTCGGTCGATGGGCTTACCTTTTGCAAAATATCAACGAGCACGACGTCTTCAGCACCAAAGCTGCAGGCGAACGTAATGTTCGGGAATGTCTCCACCGCAAGTCGGATCAATTCTTCAGCCGTAGCATGTTCCATTTCTTCGGCTTGTTTCTGGATCCATTGTTCCTTTTCGAGCAAATTCATACCAGATGCCTCCATTCTGAATAAAAGTATCGTTTGTAATTCACTATAATCCCTACTGAAATAATATGATTAATCACAAGTATAAAGTAAAACTGCTGGTTGTCAATTCCTTTCCGCCGTATTTTTTATCATTTTGGAATAAAGATTTTGAATAAGAGGCTCGTATGGCAATTTCTTCGCATTCCCCTATGCATAAACGCACTTTTGGGGATGACATACTAATCCGGTAAAGGGGTTTGGGGCTGACAAGCTGTATACGCCGCTGTGTACAGAGGGCACCGGGCCACAGCAACATTGGGCTATATACACTAGATTATTGGGAAGGGGTGTTCTTGGTGATCGTATCTTCGCATCAACTGAAAAATGTGAGCGGGCCGCTGTTTTGCGAGACCTGCAGCCAGCTGTCCGATCAGTTCAATGTATGGTGGACGGACGGTAAAAATGATGATGGTCTGGACTACTGCAACATTCATGTGGAATGCGCCACCTGTCACAATGAGGTATTTCACAAGTCAGCCGTCGGGGATATTCATAATCTGGACGACGCGATTACCGTGCTGAGCCAATAAAACGGCTGAGAGTGCTTTAGGCGGAGCGGGATGTCCCTTACGTTAAAGACAACAAAAAATCGCCCTAGACCAGTAATGGCCAGGGCGATTTGTACATATAAAAGTAAATATTAACGTTTCGAGAATTGTGGCGCGCGACGAGCGGCTTTGAGACCGTATTTTTTACGTTCTTTCATCCGTGGGTCACGAGTCAGGAAGCCTGCCTTTTTCAGAGCTGGACGGTATTCCGGATCTGCTTTCAGCAGAGCGCGGGAAATCCCGTGGCGAATGGCTCCGGCTTGGCCGGAAATGCCGCCGCCGTTGGCAATAACGAGCACGTCGTATTGTCCCAGCGTTTCAGTCAAAGTCAGTGGTTGTTTTACGATCAGTTTGAGGGTTTCCAAACCGAAGTATTCGTTGATATCACGTTTATTGATGACAATGCGTCCTTCACCCGGTACAAGGCGAACACGAGCTACCGAATGTTTACGACGACCTGTCCCATAGTATTGTACTTGTGCCATGAAACTGTCCTCCTTTTAATTAGCCGCGAAGTTCGTAAACTTCTGGGTTTTGTGCTGCATGCGGATGTTCAGTACCTGCGTATACTTTCAGTCTCAGCTTCATTTTCTCGCCCATGCGAGTTTTAGGAAGCATACCGTGAACAGCGGATTCCAATACACGTTCTGGCTTGCTGTTCAGCAGATCCTGAGCGTTTGTCACTTTCAAACCACCTGGATGCAGGGAGTGACGGTAGTATTTCTTGTTCTGAAGCTTCTTGCCTGTCAGGTGAACCTTCTCAGCGTTGATGATGACAACGAAGTCACCTGTGTCAACATGAGTGGTGAATTGAGGCTTATGTTTACCGCGGATCAGGGCCGCAGCTTCGCTCGCCAGACGTCCGAGCGTTTTGCCTTCGGCATCAATGATGTGCCATTTGCGCTCTACTTCATTTGGCTTGGCCATATAGGTCGTACGCATGAATAGTTCCTCCTTGGTTTCGTCCGAAAACATTTATCTTCGTTCAATTGTCATTGTTAAAAAGTTAATTTTCATGTTAGGAATGTGAATCTCTTAACTGGGGCTGTGGGAAAGCCATTAAGAAAACACAACTTTTATTTTACAGTAAACCCAGGCAAATCGCAAGCTGATTTTAAATTATTTTCATCAGCCGCTTCATACTCGACGTTCCATAAAATCAGTCCCTTGGCGACAGCTGTAGGCCCCGCTTTGGACCGGTCTTTGGCTTCGAGGATCGCCGGCATATCTCCTGGCTTCTTGCGGCCTTTCCCGATCTCCAGCAGCGTTCCCACGATAATACGGACCATATGCTGAAGAAAGCCGCTCCCTGTGACGTAGATATGGATTAGCCCCTGATCCCGAGTCCCTGGACGGCACATGGAATCATCTACCACGAGCTCGGCCTCATACAGCGTCCGGATATGGGAAGGCTTCGTAGAATGGCGCGAAGCAAAGGAAGTAAAGTCATGAGTCCCGATCAGATGCTTCAATCCTTCCGCCATTGCCGCAATGTCCAGCTTGACGGGATGATGGAATTGGGTTCGTCTCTGGAACAGATCCGGAAACTGGTTGGCATTGATGGTATACCGGTACGTTTTCCGTTTGGCCGACCTTCTGGAGTGGAACTCCAGCGGAACTTCGGCCGCCTCCCAGACGATAATGTCTTGGGGCAGCCTCGAGTTGAGGGCGATGCACCAGCGCTCGACGGGAATATCGGAAGAGGTGATGAAGTTAAACACCTGGCCGCGAGCATGCACGCCGGCGTCTGTTCGCCCGGAAGCATGGATCTTGACCTCTTCCCCTGTCAGCAGCCTGATCGCCTTCTCCAGGGCATCCTGGACCGTGCTGCCGTCCGGCTGGGTCTGGAATCCGCAGTAATCCGTACCGTCATAACTGACCTTCATGCATAGGTTGCGCATTTCTTAAACCTCCTGAATCCGATACCGCATGGTTTCCCGATGAACGGGGAATCCTATCCATTCGTACGTTTTTACACAAAAACGGCCCCACCGCGATATCACGGCGGAGCCGTTCCTGTATTCTGGCTCGGATGAACCGGTTGCTTCTTTTCAGAAAAAGAAGCTCCCTTCAGGAGCTCCTTAGACACGTCCCTAGAAGTGAAAAAAAGGGTTTGATCAGAATCATGGATTCCTTCCACCCTTTCCTCATCCTCATCAGTTTACGCGCGGTCAACCAGTTCCAAATAAACCATAGGCGCGGAATCACCGCGACGAGGTCCGAGCTTCAGGATACGTGTGTATCCGCCTGGACGCTCAGCGTAACGTGTAGCCAGCTCGCTGAACAGTTTTTGGATTGCGTCTTGCTCCCCATCTACCGTTTCACGACGAACGAATGCTGCCACTTGGCGACGGGCATGAAGATCACCCTTCTTTGCTTTCGTGATCAGCTTTTCAGCGATCGTGCGAACTTCTTTCGCTTTCGCTTCTGTCGTTTGGATACGCTCGTATAAGAACAGGTCGGTTACCAGGTCACGGAACAAAGCTTTACGTGCGCTGGAATCGCGGCCCAACTTTTGGTATGCCATGTTTTCCCCTCCTTCGCTAACAATCCTAAGATGCTATTCTTCTGTACGGAGTCCCAAACCGAGCTCTTCGAGCTTCTCTTGAACTTCCTCCAAAGATTTGCGGCCCAGGTTGCGGACTTTCATCATATCTTCTTCGGTTTTCGTGGTCAGCTCTTGCACCGTATTGATACCGGCACGTTTGAGACAGTTGTAAGAACGTACGGAGAGATCCAGCTCTTCGATTGTCATCTCAAGCACTTTTTCTTTTTTGTCTTCTTCTTTTTCGACCATGATTTCCGCATCTTTCGCTTCGTCCGTGAGACCCACGAACAGCATCAAATGCTCGGTCAAAATTTTGGCGCCGAGGCTAACCGCCTCTTCTGGTCTGATGCTGCCATCAGTCCATACTTCAAGCGTCAATTTGTCGTAGTTGGTCACTTGACCAACCCGCGTATTCTCCACGCCGTAATTCACGCGGCTAATCGGGGTATAGATAGAATCGACCGGGATGACGCCAATGGGTTGATCATCACGTTTATTCTTATCTGCTTGGACATAGCCACGACCGCGGTTAGCAAAAATACGCATATGGAGTCTCGATCCAGGACCCAGTGTAGCAATATGCAGGTCCGGATTGAGAATTTCCACATCGCTGTCCGCCCGGATGTCTCCTGCCGTCACGACTCCTTCGCCCTCAGCATCGATTTCGAACACTTTCTCTTCGTCCGAATGAATTTTCAGGGAAAGAGCCTTCAGGTTCAGAATAATTTCCGTTACGTCTTCCATGACGCCCGGAACCGTTGAGAATTCATGAAGCACACCGTCAATCTGAACAGATGTAACGGCCGCGCCAGGCAGCGAGGAGAGCAGAATCCGGCGAAGTGAATTCCCCAGAGTCGTTCCATATCCTCTTTCCAGCGGCTCTACCACAAATTTTCCATAGGCTCCGTCTTCACTGACGTCTACGGTCTCAATTTTCGGCTTTTCGATTTCAATCACGCAAGTACCCCTCCTTCAAACGTCGCTCCTATATGAAACTGTCACCTTGTTCAAGTGTATCCATGTAGTATGCCTAAACAACCATTATTAGCAGATTGTGCCGGTTTTATACCACATTCCCAGGTTGACTATCAATTAGACACGACGACGTTTTGGCGGGCGGCAACCGTTGTGAGGAATTGGAGTTACGTCTTTGATCAGGTTGACTTCCAGACCAGCAGCTTGCAAAGAACGGATCGCTGCTTCACGGCCTGCACCTGGACCTTTAACCATAACCTCAACTGCCTTCATACCATGTTCCATTGCAGCTTTGGCAGCTGTTTCAGCAGCCATTTGCGCAGCAAACGGAGTGGATTTACGGGAACCTTTGAATCCGAGGCCGCCGGAGCTTGCCCAAGAAATTGCGTTACCGTGAGGATCCGTGATCGTTACGATCGTATTGTTGAACGTGGAACGGATATGAGCCACGCCAGATTCAATATTTTTACGGTCACGACGTTTAGTACGTACGACTTTTTTCGGTTTAGCCATTGTCTTTTATCCCCCCTTATTATTTCTTCTTGTTCGCTACAGTACGACGAGGGCCTTTCCGTGTACGAGCATTGGTTTTAGTACGTTGTCCACGAACCGGCAGACCGCGGCGATGACGCACACCACGATAGCATCCGATTTCAACGAGACGCTTAATATTTAAGGAAATTTCACGACGCAGGTCACCTTCAACCTTAACCCCTTTGTCGATCGTTTCACGCAATTTGCTGACTTCATCTTCCGTCAAATCACGAACACGAGTGTCCGGATTGATGCCTGTTTCGCTCAGAATTTTCTGGGAAGTCGTTTTACCGATTCCGAAAATATAAGTCAAGGCGATCTCAACGCGTTTGTCACGTGGCAAATCCACACCAGCTATACGAGCCATTTTACGCTACACCCCCTTCTCTTAACCTTGTTTTTGTTTGTGCTTCGGATTTTCACAGATAACCATTACAGTACCTTTGCGACGAATGACTTTGCATTTTTCGCACATAGGCTTTACAGAAGGTCTTACCTTCATGTTCATTACCTCCCTAAAGTTTTGCCAAGCAAAACTCTCTTCGTAGGATGACTCGGAGTCAACCGGACCAGGTCCGGATAAAATGTTCACTACGTTAATTGCTGCAAACGGGATGTTTAACATCCTGAACGTTTCCCCTAAAGGAAACGGAATTGCTATTTACGATAAGTTATACGACCTTTGGTTAGATCATAAGGCGATAACTGAACGACCACTTTGTCGCCTGTTAGAATACGGATAAAGTGCATCCGCAGCTTACCGGAAACATGGGCAAGAATCTGATGACCGTTCTCCAGTTCGACCTTGAACGTTGCATTCGGCAATGGTTCAAGAACCGTGCCTTCCACTTCAATAACATCTTCTTTGGCCACAGTCAGTCTCCTTTCTCTTCAGCTTGGGATTCGGTGGACTTCATAAACTTCATCACTGCATAACGCAGCTTTCCGTTTGTGACCCGACCGCTTTCTTTTAAACTGTCAACAACCTCACTGCTGATAAACTTTTGGGGTTCCAGATGCAATAGATTCTTCTTCTTGCACTGGTCAAACTTTCGTTTGTCCCCGTCAGCTATATACACAAATCTGCTGTCAGCTATGGATACGACCACGGCGAGCTGTCCGGCATCCTTGCCTTTCAGGATCTTCACAATTTGACCGATTTGCGGGCTGCTTTGATTGCTCAAGAACGATCACCTACACATCCAGTTTTGTGAAAATCTCCATGCCGTCAGGCGTCACAGCCACCGTATGCTCAAAATGGGCACACAGGGAGCCGTCAACCGTAACGACCGTCCAGTTGTCTTCCAGCGTCTTAACATACCTTGATCCGGCATTGACCATCGGTTCGATCGCCAACACCATGCCGGGTTTAAGCCGAGGCCCTCGGTCCGGCGTGCCAAAGTTCGGAATTTGTGGTTCTTCATGCAGTTCTGCCCCAACACCGTGCCCGACATACTCCCGGACAACCGAGAAGCCGGCATCTTCAATCACGCGTTGAATGGCATGCGAGATCGTAAACAGGCGCACATCAGGTTTGACAAGCTCTAAGCCTGCATATAAAGACCTTTCGGTGACGTCCAGCAGACGCTGGGCTTCCTCCGAAATGCTCCCTACAGGATAGGTCCAAGCGGAGTCTCCATGGTAACCACGGTACTGCGCACCGATGTCTAGCGTAATAATGTCGCCTTCGTTTAATTTGCGTTTGCCGGGAAATCCGTGCACCAATTGATCATTGACTGAAGCGCAAATGCTGGCAGGAAAACCATTGTAGCCTTTAAAAGACGGCAGCGCATGTTGACTGCGAATGTAGTGGTCTGCAATCCGATCAAGTTCTCCGGTAGTGATCCCCGGCTCGATGTGTTTGGCCATGAGGCGATGCGTTTCCGCAACGATCCGTCCGGCCTCCCTCATAAAGCCAAGTTCCGTTTCGGACTTACAAATGATCATTACAATTAACCTCGCAGTACCGATACGATTTCATCAGATACCGTACCGATTTCCTGATCCCCATCGATCTGACGCAAAAGACCTTTGTTCTCATAAAACGTAAGGAGCGGTGCTGTTTTGTTGATATATTCGTCCAGGCGGGTACCTACGCTCTCTTCGTTATCATCCGAGCGCTGATACAGTTCGCCTCCGCATTTATCACATACACCTTCCTGTTTTGGCGGGTTGAAAATCACATGATAAGTTGCACCGCAGTTCTTGCAGATCCGGCGTCCCGTAAGGCGCGCCATCAGCTTGTCGCGGTCAACTTTCAGGTTGATGACATGATCAAGCTTCGTGTTCAGTCTGCTAAGAATTTCATCCAGCGCTTCCGCTTGCGAAAGGGTTCTTGGAAAGCCGTCCAATAAAAAACCTTTTTCGCAATCGGACTGCTGCAGACGTTCTTCAACAATGCCGATCGTTACATCATCCGGTACCAGGAGTCCTTGGTCCATGTATTCTTTGGCTTTCTTCCCGATGGGAGTTCCCTGTTTAATCGCCAAACGAAATGCATCGCCTGTCGAAATATGGGGAATGCCGAATTCATTGACAATGACTTCCGCCTGTGTTCCCTTACCTGCCCCAGGAGGGCCCATGAATAGTATGTTCACGTTTCTCTCTCCCTCCAAACACTACCGTTACAAGAAACAACGCAATAAGCACCGGGAAGTTCAATGGACTTCACCGGGACCTATTACTATTTATTGATAAAGCCTTTGTAATGGCGCTTAATCAATTGACTTTCGATGGTCTTCATTGTATCCAATGCCACACCGATGACGATGAGCAGTGAAGTTCCCCCGATTTTCACCGAGTTCGGCAGACCGGCAAGCGTACCGAAACCGATCGGAAGCAGAGAAATAACGGCCAGGAAGATGGCGCCGGTCATCGTTAACCGGGACATTACGCGGGTCAGGTACTTCTCAGTCGCTTTACCAGGACGAATGCCAGGAATGTAGCCACCGTTTTTCTTCATGTTATCAGCCATTTGGTTTGGATTCATCTGCACGAATGTGTAGAAGAAAGTGAAACCAATGATCATCAGAACATACAGTACCATACCAAGAGGGTAGTCATATCTCAAGTTCGTTTGGATCCATTGGGCCCAAGCATGAGTTGACCAGAAGCTCGCAATAATCGTAGGAAACTGCAGCAAGGAGACAGCGAAGATGACCGGAATAACGCCCGCAGCATTGATCTTGAGCGGAATATGCGTATTCTGTCCGCCGTACATTTTGTTGCCTACCACACGTTTTGCGTACTGCACAGGAATTTTACGAATCGCTTGCTGGATGTAAATGACACCCGCAATAATCGCCACGATCACAATAAGTATGATGATCGTCTTGAGTGTATTCATAAATACCTGACCATCTTGAATAAAGTTGGAACTCGCTGTACTCCGGATATACATCGGGATGTTAGCGACAATCCCTGCAAAAATCAGAATGGAAATACCATTACCGATTCCTTTTTCAGTAATTTGTTCACCAAGCCACATCAGGAATGCCGTACCTGCGGTCAATACGATCGCAACGAGCAGGTAATCCACGAAGGTGGCGTTAGGAATCATTTGCGTACCGTACAACCGGTTAAAACCGATGGCCATCGCAAACGACTGAATCAGGCCCAATACTATCGTACCATAGCGTGTCAATTGCGCTGACTTCTTCTTCCCGTGCTCGCCTTGTTTAGCCCATTCGGCAAGTTTCGGGACGACATCCATCGACAACAACTGCACGATGATGGACGAGGTAATATACGGCACGATCCCGAGGGCAAAGATGGAGAACTGATGAAGCGCTCCTCCCGAGAACGTGTTTAAGAGACCAAACAACTCGCTACCCTGCTGATTCGTTTGCTCCAGGACCGTTTTATCAACGCCTGGAACAGGAACGAATGAACCGATACGGTAAATGATCAGTACAAACAAGGTGAACAAGATTCTCTTGCGTAGGTCCTCAACCCGCCATATATTCTTCAGGGTCTTAAACATTAGATCACCTCGGTTTTACCGCCGGCAGCCTCGATTTTCTCTACCGCAGATTGAGAGAACTTGTTTGCTTTTACAGTCAATTTTACGGTTACTTCGCCATTACCAAGAATTTTGATGCCGCTCTTCGTGTTTTTCACGACGCCGCTTTCCACCAAAAACTCAGGAGTTACTTCAGTACCCTCTGCAAAGCTGTTCAGTTCCTCGATGTTCACGATCGCATACTCTTTCCGCGTAGGATTTACAAATCCACGTTTCGGCAGACGACGATACAATGGGTTTTGCCCACCTTCGAAGCCAGGACGCACACCGCCGCCGGAACGAGCGTTTTGACCTTTGTGACCACGGCCAGATGTTTTACCAGTACCGCTACTTGTACCACGGCCAACACGTTTGCGTTCTTTGCGGGATCCAGCAGCTGAGGAAAGTTCGTGTAACTTCATCGTTCGTTGCACCTCCTTAATATTTCTAGGTTAATCTTGTTGCAAGATTAACCTTCAATTTCAGTAACAGATACCAAGTGGCTCACTTTGTTGATCATTCCGCGAATTGCAGGATTGTCGTTATGAACCACCGTCGAATTTAATTTACGCAAGCCGAGAGTTTTTACAGTCGTGCGCTGAGTTTCAGGACGGCCGATCAAACTGCGGACGAGGGTAATTTGAAGTTTAGCCATGACATTCCCTCCTTAACCGAGCAGCTCTTCGACAGATTTGCCACGCAATTTGGCTACATCTTCAGCACGCTTCAGGCGGGACAAGCCCTCCAAAGTCGCGTTGACCATGTTCATGGAGTTCGAAGAACCCAAAGATTTTGTCAAGATGTCACCTACACCTGCCAGCTCCAGTACGGCACGTACAGGACCGCCGGCGATAACTCCAGTACCTTCAGACGCTGGTTTCAAAAGAACGCGTCCAGCACCAAAGTGGCCAGTGACCAGGTGAGGAATTGATGTTCCAACGAGAGGAACGTGAATCAGATTTTTCTTAGCATCTTCGATGCCTTTGCGGATGGCATCAGGAACTTCGCCTGCTTTACCGATACCAGCACCAACCCAGCCTTTGCCGTCACCGACAACTACCAGCGCGCTGAAGCTGAAACGGCGTCCGCCTTTTACTACTTTAGCAACGCGGTTAATATTAACCACTCTTTCAGTCAGTTCCAAAGTGTTAGGATCTACACGCAAGTCGTTTACCTCCTTTTTAGAAATTCTTAGAATTCCAAGCCTGCTTCGCGAGCTGCGTCAGCCAGAGCTTGAATCCGTCCATGGTACAGGTATCCTCCGCGGTCGAATACGATTGAAGTATGACCTTTTTCTTTTGCACGCTTAGCAACGAGTTCGCCGACTTGACGAGCAGCCTCAACGCTGCCGCCGTTTTTCACGGAACCGCTAAGCTCTTTATCAACTGTAGACGCAGAAACGATGGTTACGCCAGCTACGTCGTCGATCAGTTGAGCGTAGATATGTTTAGAAGAACGGAATACGTTCAAACGTGGGCGTTCAGCAGTACCTTCGATCTTCTTGCGTACACGCAGATGACGTTTGAGACGAGCTTTGTTCTTATCCTCTTTTGTAATCATGTCTTCCCTTTCACTCCTTTCAGTTTTGCCATGACAGCTTCACTTTAAGACGCACGGGGTAAAGAAGGCTTAAGAAATAACTGCTTATTTCTTCTTACCTGCTTTACCTTCCTTACGGATAATGCGCTCACCTTCATACTTAATCCCTTTACCTTTGTAAGGCTCAGGCTCGCGAACGGAACGGATTTTAGCGGCGTATGCACCTACGCGCTCTTTATCGATACCGCGAACGATGATTTTCGTATTTGCAGGCACTTCGAACTCGATACCTGGTTCTGGAGTGATTTCAACCGGATGAGAGTAACCAACGTTCAGGACGATCTTATCTCCAGACTTGCTTGCACGATATCCGACCCCAACCAACTCCAGAGATTTCGAAAAGCCTTCAGTTACTCCGCTCACCATGTTGTTGACAACGCTGCGGGTCGTGCCGTGAAGCGAACGATGCGCTTTGTTGTCGGATGGGCGCTCAACGACGATTTCGTTGTTTTCTACCGTTACCTTCATGTCTTTATGAAGTTCACGAGTCAAAGATCCTTTCGGTCCTTTAACCGTAATAACGGAATTGTTCAGTGTGATATCCACACCGCTTGGTACTGCGATTGGTTTGCGACCAATACGGGACATGTGTTGCACCTCCTTGTTCTGTGACGTGTATTACCAAACGTAGCAGACAACTTCTCCGCCAGCTTTGGATTGACGAGCTTCTTTGTCGGTCATAACTCCCTTGGATGTGGAGATAATCGCAATACCCAAACCGCCGAGGACACGAGGAATTTCGTTGCTCTTCGTGTACACGCGCAGACCTGGTTTACTGATTCTCTTCAAACCGGAGATGACGCGTTCATTGTTGGCACCGTATTTCAGGAAAACACGGATAATCCCTTGTTTGTTGTCATCGATATATTCTGCATCACGGATGAAACCTTCACGCTTCAAAATGTCAGCGATTTGTTTTTTCATCGTCGAAGCAGGCATTTCAACCGTTTCGTGACGCACAGTGTTGGCGTTACGAATACGAGTCAGCATATCTGCAATTGGATCAGACATAGTCATTTTGTGTGAACCTCCTTCCCGATTGTAAACTTCTTACCAGCTTGCTTTTTTCACGCCAGGGATCTGGCCTTTATAAGCTAATTCACGGAAACAAATTCTGCAAATTTTGAACTTTTGCAGTACCGAATGTGGACGACCGCAACGTTCGCAGCGTGTATAAGCACGCACTTTAAACTTAGGCGTACGTTGTTGTTTTACTTTCATCGAAGTTTTTGCCACTTAGCCTGACACCTCCTAAAAATTTTCGGAGAAATGGATTTGCGAATTACTTCGCAAAAGGCATTCCCAATTGAGCGAGCAGCTCGCGGGACTCTTCGTCAGTTTTAGCCGTCGTTACGATAACGATATCCATACCACGGACTTTATCAACTTTATCATACTCGATCTCAGGGAAGATCAGCTGTTCCTTGAGGCCAAGTGTGTAGTTGCCGCGTCCATCAAATGCTTTGGTAGACACGCCGTGGAAGTCACGGACACGTGGAAGGGTAACGTTGAACAATTTGTCCAGGAAGTAGTACATACGCTCTCCGCGCAGTGTTACCTTCACACCGATCGGCATATTCTCACGCAGTTTGAATCCGGCGATGGATTTTTTAGCACGAGTAATTACCGGCTTTTGACCAGCAATCAGCTGCATATCATTAACTGCGGCATCCAGTACTTTCGAGTTGGATACGGCATCACCCACACCCATGTTGATGACAACCTTCTCGATTTTAGGTACCTGCATTACCGTAGAATAACTGAACTTCTGCATCAAAGCAGGAGTAACTTCATTCAAAAAACGTTCTTTCATTCTTGCTGCCATGAATTATGAACCTCCTTTCTTAACGATTCGATTAGTCGATAACCTCTCCGGACTTCTTCGCAACACGGACCTTTTTACCGTTATCCAGCGTTTTGTAACCGATACGGGTTACTTTGCCGCTCTTCGGATCGATATGCATCACGTTGGATACATGGATCGGTGCTTCCTGCTCGATGATTCCGCCTTGAGGGTTGGATTGGTTCGGCTTTTGGTGTTTCTTCACCATGTTCACGCCTTCGACAAGCACACGGTTTTCACGAGGATACGCTGCGATGACACGGCCTTTTTTGCCTTTGTCTTTACCGCTGATGACCATAACCGTATCTTCTTTCTTCACGTGCAGTTTGTTGCTGTGCGATTCCAGAACCTTTTTCACTTTCGGCATTTTGTTACACCTCCTATGACTGCATGTCAGCGATTTATCGGGATCCCGTAACAGCTCACTGTCCGGGAATCAGCTATTAGATTACTTCCGGTGCCAAGGAAACGATTTTCATGAAATCTTTGTCGCGAAGTTCGCGAGCCACTGGTCCGAAAATACGAGTTCCGCGCGGGCTTTTGTCTTCTTTAACAACAACCGCTGCGTTTTCGTCAAAAGAGATGTAAGATCCGTCTTTGCGGCGTACAGAACGCTTCGTACGAACCACAACAGCTTTAACAACATCACCTTTTTTGACAACGCCGCCTGGTGTTGCTTGTTTGACGGAGCAAACGATCAAATCACCGATGGCTGCTGTACGACGTCCCGTACCACCCAGCACGCGGATACACATCAGTTCCTTCGCACCGGAGTTGTCAGCTACTTGAAGACGTGTAAATGGTTGAATCATTGAAATTTCCTCCTTTCGGAAAAACTAACTCTATCTTTAGATGATAACCGCTTTTTCAACGACTTCTACCAGTCTCCAACGTTTGTCTTTAGAGAGTGGACGAGTTTCCATGATTTTAACGGTATCTCCGATTTGTGCTGTGTTGTTCTCATCATGCGCTTTAAATTTCTTCGTGTATTTAATGCGCTTGTGGTAGAGATCATGCTTTTTGTAAGTTTCAACGGCTACAACAATGGTTTTATCCATTTTGTCACTGACAACTTTACCGATTTGCACTTTACGAGCATTGCGTTCTTCGCTCATAGTTAGCCTCCTTCCTGATTACAGACGAGCACGGCTGTGATCTATTAACTAATCCCAAGTTCTCTTTCACGGATGACGGTTTTAGCACGAGCTATTTCCTTGCGTACATCACGGATCCGAGTTGGGTTATCAAGCTGTCCGGTAGCCAATTGAAAACGGAGGTTAAAGAGTTCCTCTTTAAAGCCCGCAATCTTTTGCTCGATTTCTGCAGTGGTCAAGTTACGCAGATCATTAGCTTTCATTTGCTTCACCACCCAATTCTTCACGTTTCACAAACTTCGTTTTGATCGGCAGCTTGTGAGCGGCGAGACGCATCGCTTCGCGAGCGATTTCCTCAGACACGCCTCCAAGTTCAAACATAATCTTGCCTGGTTTGACAACTGCGACCCATTTCTCAACGTTACCTTTACCGCTACCCATACGAACCTCAAGAGGTTTTTGAGTGATCGGCTTGTCAGGGAAAATCTTAATCCATACTTTACCGCCACGCTTGATGTAACGCGTCATCGCAATACGCGCTGCTTCAATCTGACGGTTCGTGATCCAAGTTGGCTCCAGAGCTTGCAAACCGAATTCACCGAAGTTCAGTTCAGTTCCGCCTTTTGCCATACCCTTCATGTGACCGCGTTGTTGCTTGCGGTGTTTTACACGTTTTGGTACCAACATGATTAGTTGCCTCCTTCCTGAGCAGCTTGTTTCTTAGCCGTAGGAAGAACCTCTCCACGATAGATCCATACTTTTACGCCGAGACGGCCATAAGTTGTATGCGCCTCAGCCGTACCGTAGTCGATGTCAGCACGAAGCGTATGAAGTGGAACAGTTCCTTCACTGTAGCCTTCCGAACGAGCGATCTCGGCGCCGCCAAGACGTCCGCCCACTTGAGTTTTGATTCCTTTAGCGCCTGAACGCATCGTTCTTTGGATCGCTTGTTTCAGAGCACGACGGAAAGAAACACGGCGTTCCAATTGCTGAGCAATGCTTTCTGCAACCAGGACAGCGTCCAGGTCAGCATGTTTAATTTCAGAGATGTTGATGTGAACTTTTTTACCGCCTGCAATTTTCGTAACTTGGCTGCGAAGTACTTCAACTTCGGAACCACCTTTACCGATAACCATGCCTGGTTTCGCAGTGTGGATAGTGACGTTCACACGATTTGCCGCTCTCTCGATCTCGATGCGAGAAACAGCAGAATCCTTCAATTTATTTTTCAGGTATTCACGGATTTTGACATCTTCCAGCAAAAGATTACCGAAATCTTTGCCAGCATACCATTTCGATTCCCAATCACGGATGATCCCGATACGGAGTCCGACTGGATTTACCTTTTGGCCCACACGTTATCCCTCCTTATTTTTCAGATACCACCAAAGTAATGTGGCTGGTGCGTTTATTGATCCGGCTCGCACGACCCATGGCGCGTGGACGGAATCTCTTCATTGTTGGGCCTTGGTTAACGAAAACCTGGCTCACAACCAAACTGTTAATATCCATCGAGTAGTTATGCTCAGCATTGGCGATCGCTGAGTTCAGCAGCTTCTCCACAACCAGGGAAGCCGATTTCGGAGTGTGGCGGAGAATGGCGATGGCCTCACCAACTTGCTTACCGCGGATCAAGTCAACAACGAGCTTGACTTTACGAGGAGCAATCCGAATAGATCTGGCATGTGCTTTTGCTTCCATTTGTTTTACCCCCTCTCAAACAAAGAGCTTAGAAATTATCTTCTTGTTTTCTTGTCATCGTCCGTATGACCCTTGTAGGTACGTGTTGGAGCGAATTCACCCAACTTGTGTCCTACCATGTCTTCCGTTACGTATACCGGAACGTGCTTGCGTCCGTCGTATACACCGAACGTGTGACCGATAAATTGTGGGAAAATCGTAGAGCGACGGGACCAAGTTTTGATAACCGCCTTCTTGTTCGATTCGTTCATCACTTCTACTTTTTTCAGCAGGTACCCGTCAATGAAAGGCCCTTTTTTCAAACTGCGACTCATCTATAAAATCCTCCCTTCATCCAATCTTCTCGTTACTTTCGGCACTTCACAAAGTTATGCACAGCGTGCATTATTTTGTGCGGCGGCGAACGATATATTTGTCAGAAGCTTTGCCTTTTTTACGCGTTTTGTAACCAAGGGTTGGTTTGCCCCATGGAGACATTGGCGATTTACGTCCGATTGGAGCGCGGCCTTCACCACCACCGTGAGGGTGATCGTTAGGGTTCATAACTACCCCGCGAACTTCAGGACGTTGTCCGAGCCAGCGGCTGCGGCCAGCTTTACCGATTTTGATCAGCTCGTGGTCTTCGTTACCAACGGAACCGATTGTAGCACGGCAAACTTTAAGCAGTCTGCGAACTTCGCCCGAAGACAAACGTACGGATACGTATTTATCTTCTTTACCAAGAAGCTGAGCTTCGGTACCGGCTGCGCGAACCAATTGTCCGCCTTTGCCAGGCTGCAGTTCGATGTTGTGGATAACAGTACCTACCGGAATGTTCTCCATTGGAAGTGCGTTACCGATTTTGATGTCGGCGTTTGGACCGGATTCAATCTTGTCTCCCACTTTCAGACCTTTAGGAGCGATGATGTAACGCTTCTCTCCGTCTGCATAGTGGATCAGAGCAATATTGGAAGTACGGTTCGGGTCATACTCGATCGTAGCAACGGTACCTGGTATGCCGTCTTTCGTACGTTTGAAGTCGATGATGCGGTATTTACGCTTGTGTCCGCCGCCGTGGTGACGAACCGTAATTTTACCTTGGTTGTTGCGGCCAGCTGTTTTGCTGAGCGGTGCAAGCAACGATTTCTCCGGCTGATTTGTCGTGATCTCTTCAAAAGTAGACACGGACATGTTACGTCTAGCCGGGGATGTCGGCTTATACTTTTTAATAGGCACGTGATTTCCTCCTTACTCTACAGATTCAAAAAACTCGAGCGCTTTGCTGTCTTTGCTCAGCGTTACGATGGCTTTTTTCCACTCGGTTGTATAACCGTTGTAGCGGCCATAACGTTTCGGCTTAGCAGGGACGCGCATTGTATTTACATTCGTTACTTTCACTTTAAAGATCGATTCAACAGCTTGTTTGATCTCGGTCTTGTTCGCACGGATATCTACTTCAAAGGCATACTTCAAGTCGCCCATGTATTCAGCCGTACGTTCAGTGATCACCGGACGTTTGATAATATCACGAGGATCTTTCATTACGCGAGCACCTCCTCTACCTTCTGAACTGCTTCTTTCGTAATGATCAGTTTGTCGTACAGAAGTACGTCAAGAACATTAATGCCGTCTGCTGCAACAAATTTCACGCCAGGAATATTCCGTGCGGAAAGAGCCACATTATCATCATAGCCAGGAGCTACGATCAGGGCCTTACGTTCTACTTTCAGATTGTTCAGGATCGCTGCGAATTCCTTTGTTTTAGGCGTGTTCAGAGCGAGTTGGTCCAGAACGATCAGATTGTTAGCGATCACTTTGGAAGACAATGCAGATTTAATAGCCAGACGACGAACTTTCTTAGGAAGCTTGAACGAGTAGCTGCGTGGTGTTGGACCGAATACAGTACCGCCGCCCTTCCATTGTGGTGAACGGATCGAACCTTGACGAGCACGGCCGGTTCCTTTTTGTTTCCAAGGTTTACGTCCGCCGCCGCGTACTTCAGAACGGCCCTTCACTTTGTGTGTACCACGACGCAAAGATGCTCTTTGCAGCAATACCGCTTGGTTCATCACGTGTACGTTCGGCTCTACGCCAAATACCGCATCGTTCAGTTCCAATTCTCCTACTTCGCTACCGCTGACATTAAACAGGGTTACTTTTGGCATTATGTGTTCCTCCTTTCCTTAGGTGATTATTTCTTCACCGTTTCGTTAATTTTAACGAAGCTGTTTTTAGGTCCAGGAATAGCACCTTTAACGAGCAATACGTTGCGTTCAACGTCAACTCTAACAACTTCAAGTTTTTGTACAGTTACCGTAGCATTACCCATGTGACCTGGCAGACGCTTCCCTTTAGGAACACGGTTAGCCTGGATCGAGCCCATGGAACCCGGTCTGCGATGGTAACGCGAGCCGTGAGCCATTGGTCCGCGGCTTTGTCCCCAACGTTTGATAACGCCTTGGAAGCCTTTACCTTTGGAAGTACCGGTTACGTCAACAAATTCGCCTTCTGCGAAGACATCCGCCTTCAGTTCTTGGCCAACCTCGAATGCTCCGAGGTCAACACCGCGAATTTCGCGAACGTAGCGCTTAGGTGCAGTGTTAGCTTTTTTAGCATGTCCTGCTTCTGGCTTGTTTGCACGCTTCTCCTTCTTATCGGCGAAACCGATTTGAATAGCTTCGTAGCCATCGTTCTCAAGATCTTTCTTTTGCAGAACAACACAAGGACCTGCTTCGATAACCGTCACAGGAATTACATTACCTTCTGGAGTAAATACTTGAGTCATTCCGAGTTTTTTTCCTAAGATACCTTTCATGTTGACACCTCTTTTCCCGTCTTAATTCATTTCGAATTACAATTTGATTTCGATATCTACACCGGACGGCAGGTCCAAGCGCATAAGAGCATCCACAGTTTGTGGAGTTGGGTTAACAATGTCGATCAGACGCTTGTGTGTGCGCATTTCGAATTGCTCCCGAGAATCCTTATACTTGTGTACCGCACGGAGAATAGTAATGATTTGTTTCTCAGTTGGAAGCGGAATCGGTCCAGATACACCAGCACCCGAACGTTTTGCAGTTTCAACGATTTTCTCAGCGGATTGATCAAGAATTCTGTGATCGTAAGCTTTCAAACGAATACGAATTTTTTGCTTTGCCATTTTAGTCCCTCCTTCTATCGCCCAATTTGGTATCGGACATACTCCGTGAAAATTTTCTAACCCACCGCTCCATGGCAAAGGGGCCGGGTGTGTCAGTAACCTCTCACATCATCGCAACGTCTCAGAACAACATTCACTATTATATATAAAGAATGGGCATAATGCAAGCTTTTAATGAAAAGGTGTTGTTGTTCTTTTCTTCCTATATATAAAGAAAAGGAATCCTCCCGCTAGGAGAGGATTCCTCTGTATCTCTTGCGTTTACAACACAGCGTTACTCGTTCCAGCACATCGTTGCTATATAGAAGGCAATTTGCCTTTTAATTATTTGCTGATTGTTGCGATGGCACCAGCAGCTACTGTACGTCCACCTTCACGGATCGTGAACTTCGTTCCTTCTTCAATCGCGATTGGAGCGATCAGTTGAACGGTTACAGTGATGTTGTCGCCAGGCATAACCATTTCAGTTCCTTCTGGAAGGTTAACCACACCAGTTACGTCCGTTGTACGGAAGTAGAACTGAGGACGGTATCCAGTGAAGAAAGGCTTATGACGGCCACCTTCTTCTTTAGTCAAAACGTATACTTGAGCAGCGAACTCAGTATGCGGTTTAACGGAAGCCGGTTTGCAAAGTACTTGACCGCGCTCGATTTGGTTACGGTCTACACCGCGAAGCAGGGCACCGATGTTGTCACCAGCTTGAGCGGAATCCAGCAATTTACGGAACATTTCAACGCCCGTAACGACGGATTTCTTAGTTTCTTCAGCGATACCAACGATTTCAACTTCGTCGCCCACTTTAACAGTTCCGCGTTCTACACGGCCTGTAGCAACCGTACCACGACCAGTGATGGAGAATACGTCCTCGACTGGCATAAGGAAAGGTTTGTCAGTGTCGCGCTCTGGAAGAGGGATGTACTCATCGATGATGTTGAACATTTCGATGATTTTTTGTGCCCACTCGCCGTCTGGGTTTTGCAGAGCTTCACGAGCAGAACCTTGGATGATTGGAGTGTCGTCGCCTGGGAACTCATATTCGTTCAGCAGGTCACGAACTTCCATTTCAACCAGTTCAAGAAGTTCAGCGTCTTCAACCATGTCGCATTTGTTCAGGAATACAACGATGTAAGGTACGCCTACCTGACGGGAGAGCAGGATGTGTTCGCGAGTTTGCGGCATTGGGCCGTCAGCTGCGGATACAACCAGGATCGCTCCGTCCATTTGAGCAGCACCAGTGATCATGTTTTTAACATAGTCGGCGTGACCTGGGCAGTCAACGTGTGCATAGTGACGGTTAGGTGTTTCGTATTCCACGTGTGCAGTGGAGATTGTGATACCGCGTTCGCGCTCTTCTGGAGCTTTGTCGATTTGATCGAATGCTACTGCAGCACCACCGTAAGTTTTGGACAATACAGTCGTGATAGCAGCAGTCAGAGTTGTTTTACCATGGTCGACGTGACCGATAGTTCCGATGTTAACGTGCGGTTTAGTACGTTCAAACTTAGCCTTTGCCATTTGAACAATTCCTCCTTAAATGGATTGAATATAGGTTTTATGTTTGAACTGACCGGTGTTTATGCAAGCAGTTCTGGATGTAATCGTACCGGTCAGGGTTTAAAACTCAAAAGCAGAAATTACTCGTCAGATCCTTTGGACTTCGAAACAATTTCTTCAGCAATGTTCTTAGGAACTTCTTCGTAGTGGGAGAGTTCCATGGAGAACACGCCGCGTCCTTGGGTACCGGAACGAAGTGTCGTCGAGTATCCGAACATTTCGGAAAGAGGCACTTTCGCACGGATGATCTGAGCACCGGAACGGCTATCCATACCTTCGATACGTCCGCGGCGGGAGTTCAGCATACCCATTACGTCGCCCATGTATTCTTCAGGCACCGTAACTTCGACTTTCATGATTGGCTCGAGCAGGACAGGTTTACACTTGTCTTTAGCCGCTTTAAGCGCCATGGAACCGGCAATCTTAAACGCCATCTCATTGGAATCGACATCATGGTAGGAACCGTCTACGATTGTAGCTTTGATGTCTACAAGCGGGAAGCCGGCAAGAACACCATTCTTCATGGCTTCTTCGATACCATTCAGTGCAGGCTGGACGTATTCTCTTGGTACAGAGCCACCGACGATTTTGCTATCAAACTGGCTGCCAGTACCTGCTTCGAGAGGTTCGAACTCAACCCAGACGTGACCGTATTGACCACGACCACCGGACTGACGAACGAATTTACCCTCAACGCGTGCAGCTTGACGGAAGGTTTCACGGTATGCAACCTGTGGTTTACCCACGTTGGTTTCTACCTTGAATTCACGACGCATACGGTCAATGATGATGTCGAGGTGAAGCTCACCCATACCAGCCAAGATTGTTTGGCCAGTTTCTTCATCTGTATGAGCACGCAGCGTAGGATCTTCTTCTGTCAATTTGCCCAAAGCAACGCCCATTTTGTCTTGGTCGGCTTTGGTTTTAGGCTCAACCGCGATTTCGATAACCGGATCCGGGAAGTTCATGGATTCCAGGATAACCGGAGCTTTCTCGTCGCAGAGTGTGTCGCCCGTACCGGTATCTTTCAAGCCTACGGCAGCCGCGATGTCACCGGAGTAAACTTCGCTGATCTCTTGACGGCTGTTCGCGTGCATCTGAAGGATACGTCCGATACGTTCGCGTTTGCCTTTGGTAGCGTTCAATACGTAAGAGCCGGATTGAAGGATACCAGAGTATACGCGGAAGAATGTCAGTTTACCCACATAAGGGTCTGTCATGATTTTGAACGCCAGAGCAGCGAACGGTTCTTCATCGGAAGAATGACGCTCAACTTCCGTACCGTCTTCAAGGTGACCTTGAATCGATGGTACGTCAACTGGAGCTGGCAGATAATCGATAACAGCGTCCAGCATCAGCTGAACCCCTTTGTTGCGGTAAGAGGAACCGCAGATAACCGGGAAGATCTTAACTTCGCAAACCCCTTTGCGGAGGGCTGCTTTCAGCTCCGGAATGGTGATTTCTTCACCTTCCAGATACTTCATTGTCAAGTCTTCGTCGAGTTCTGCGACTTTTTCGATCAGTTCAGCGCGAAGTTCTGCGACTTTGTCTTGGAACTCGGCCGGAACGTCGACCACCTCAATGTTTTGACCCAGGTCGTCTTTGTACATATGAGCTTTTTGCTCAACCAGGTCAATGATGCCTACGAAGTCGTTCTCTGCACCGATCGGCAATTGAATCGCTACTGCGTTCGCTTGCAGACGATCGCGCATGTCGTTAACGACGTTCAAATAGTCGGCACCGATAATATCCATCTTGTTTACATATGCGATCCGCGGAACGCCGTAGCGGTCAGCCTGTCTCCATACGGTTTCAGACTGAGGCTCAACGCCCTCTTTCGCACTGAAAACACCTACTGCCCCATCCAATACACGAAGGGAACGTTCAACTTCAACTGTGAAGTCAACGTGCCCTGGGGTGTCAATGATATTAACGCGGTGACCTTTCCACGAAGCGGTCGTCGCAGCGGAAGTAATCGTGATCCCGCGCTCCTGTTCCTGCTCCATCCAGTCCATTGTAGCTGCACCCTCGTGAACTTCACCGATTTTGTGCGTACGGCCTGTGTAGAACAAGATCCGCTCTGTGGTGGTCGTTTTACCAGCGTCAATATGCGCCATGATCCCGATGTTGCGTGTATTTTTCAAGGAGAACTCTCTTGCCATGAAAATAGTCTCCCTTCAAAATTGAAGTGTAATTTATTGAGCCGAATTCTACCAGCGGTAGTGAGCAAACGCTTTGTTCGCTTCAGCCATTTTGTGAGTGTCCTCGCGTTTCTTAACGGAAGCGCCTGTGTTGTTGGAAGCGTCGATGATCTCAGCCGCCAAACGCTCTTCCATTGTCTTCTCACCGCGGTTGCGGGAGTAGTTCACGAGCCAACGTAATCCCAAAGACGTACGTCTTTCAGGTTTTACTTCAATCGGCACCTGGTAGTTGGCACCGCCGACACGGCGAGCTTTAACTTCCAGTACTGGCATGATATTTTTGATGGCTGCTTCAAACACTTCCATAGGATCTTTACCCGTACGTTCTTGAATCAGCTTGAACGAATTGTAAAGGATGCTTTGGGCAACACCTCTTTTACCATCCAGCATGATGCGGTTGATAAGGCGTGTAACCAGTTTGCTGTTGTACACCGGATCTGGCAATACGTCTCTCTTACTAACTGGACCTTTGCGTGGCATGGATATCCCCCTTTCTCAAGTCTTGAAATCTTATAGAAATCAATTACGATTTTTTAGCTTTCGGACGTTTCGCGCCGTATTTGGAACGAGCTTGCATCCGGTTGTTCACACCTGCAGTATCAAGCGCACCGCGAACGATATGGTAACGAACACCTGGAAGGTCTTTTACCCGTCCACCGCGAACCAATACCACACTGTGCTCTTGCAGGTTGTGTCCGATCCCCGGAATGTAAGCAGTCACCTCGATGCGGTTCGTCAAGCGAACACGGGCATATTTACGAAGCGCGGAGTTCGGTTTCTTCGGAGTCATTGTACCTACACGGGTGCAGACACCACGTTTTTGAGGAGCGCTAAGTCCTGTCTCTTCACGCTTCAGAGCGTTGTATCCTTTCTGCAATGCAGGGGACTTCGACTTGTAGATCTTAGCTTGACGTCCTTTACGAACTAGCTGGTTAATTGTTGGCATGTTAGCCACCCCCTTCCCATAATACTTATCCTCATTACAAACCTCTTTTTAAGTCCACAGACCCAGGCGGTTCATAAAAGAACAAATGAAAAGTCTTTGCCGGAAGAACTCTGTTGATTTCCCCAACAAAAACGTTCCTTACAACTATGATTTAACGATAGCGGCCATCGCTGCGCCCACTTCAATTCCACATGCTTTACCCAAATGATGCATAGTATCCACATAGGTGATCTTCACTCCATGCTTAGTGCAAAGAGCTTCAACCTTTGAAACGAGCCGGTGTTCCGCATCTTCCGCCACAAACACTTCGGCGGCTTGGCCCAATTCTACGAGTTTCATCGTTTGTTTGGCACCGATCTTGACATGAGCATCCTGTAATCCTTTATCATTAGACATCTTGCGATTCCTCCAAAAGCACAGGGGTACTTAACTACTCACGCACCTTTGCTATATTAGCACTTGCATTAGGCGATGTCAAGAATGTTTCAGGAAAGTTTTCGCGGAAGCAGCCTTTTTTCATGCCGCCTCCGCGCAAAACCGCCTGATTAGCAGTCTATTACTCTACTGTTGCCGTTTCAAGCTCCTTGGAGTCCTGATCTTCGATGTTCGGATCATCGAATTTGACACTGCGGTAACGGTTCATACCGGTACCTGCAGGGATCAATTTACCGATGATGACATTTTCTTTCAGGCCGAGCAGCTGGTCAACCTTGCCTTTGATCGCCGCATCGGTAAGGACGCGGGTCGTCTCCTGGAAGGATGCCGCGGACAAGAAGGAATCGGTCTCCAGGGAAGCCTTGGTGATACCGAGCAGAACCGGTTTGGCCACCGCAGGCTCTTTTCCGGACAGGATTGCTTCTTTGTTCGCTGCTTCGTATTCATGAATGTCGGTGAATGATCCAGGAAGAAGCGGTGTATCTCCCGCATCGACGATACGGATTTTACGCAGCATCTGCTTGATCATTACTTCGACGTGCTTATCATTGATTTCTACGCCCTGGTTACGGTATACGCGCTGTACTTCCTGCAGAATGTAGTTCTGCACCCCGCGGATGCCTTTAATGCGCAGCATTTCTTTCGGGTCAATGGAACCGTCTGTCAGCTCGTCGCCGGCTTCGATTTCCTGACCTTCGCTTACGCGCAGACGGGAACCGTAAGTAACGGAGTACACTTTCGTTTCCGCTTCACCTTGGACTTCGATTTCACGACGGTCTTTCGCTTCGCGGATTTCCTTCACGACGCCGTCGATTTCACTAATGGTTGCTTGACCTTTCGGATTCCGGGCTTCGAAAAGCTCCTGAATACGCGGAAGACCTTGGGTAATATCGTCCCCTGCGACACCACCGGTATGGAACGTACGCATGGTAAGCTGGGTTCCTGGTTCACCGATGGATTGCGCCGCGATGATGCCGACAGCTTCCCCGATTTCCACGAATTTGCCTGTGGCCAGGTTGCGTCCGTAGCACTTCTTACATACGCCATGACGGGCACGGCAGCTGAGTACCGAACGGATTTGCAGTTTTGTTACGCCGGAGTTGACGATCAGGTTCGCTTTATCCGAATCGATCAGCTCGTTGCGGTTAACCAGAATTTCCTTGGTTTCCGGATGACGAACCGTCTCGAAGCAGTAGCGTCCTTCAATACGGTCATACAGATCCTCGATAACCTCTTTACCATCCTGAATCCGGCTGACGGTAAAGCCTTTATCGGTACCGCAGTCTTCTTCACGGACGATAACGTCCTGGGCAACGTCAACCAGACGGCGTGTCAGGTAACCGGAGTCCGCTGTACGCAGCGCGGTATCCGCCAGACCTTTACGGGCACCGTGCGTCGACAGGAAGTACTCGAGGACGGTCAGGCCTTCACGGAAGTTGGATTTGATCGGGAGTTCGATGATCCGGCCGGATGGGTTCGCCATCAGACCCCGCATACCGCCGAGCTGAGTAATCTGCGATTTGTTACCCCGTGCTTTGGAATCAACCATGAGCATGATGGAGTTAAAGCGGTCCATGGATTTCATCAGGATGTCCGTAATGTCATCCTTCGCCTTGGACCAAATATCGATAACGCGGTCGTACCGTTCTTCGTTCGTAATCAAGCCGCGGCGGTATTGGTTCGTAACGACAGCAACCTTCTCGTCGGATTCCTTCAGGATCGCCTGTTTCTCATCAGGAACGATAACGTCGGATACCGCAACGGTTACGCCGGCACGCGTCGAATACGTGAAGCCGAGCTGCTTGATTTTATCCAGAATAACGGAAGTTTCCGTCGTGTGGTAAATCTCGAAGCAGCGGGCAATGATTTGGCCCAGATACTCTTTACCAACAGCGCTGCTTATAGGCAGGTCGTACATGCGCTCGCGGATGTCCGCGCCTTTTTCATAGACGAAATATTTTTCCGGGGTCCCGTTGAACAGATTGTCGCGGGTTGCTTCGTTAATGTACGGGAAGCTGCTCGGGAAAATTTCGTTGAAAATGATGCGTCCGACGGTCGTCAAGAGCATTGCGTCCTGCTGCTTGTCGGTAAAGCTCGTTTTGCCGAGCGCTTTTACCGGAATGGCTACCCGTGCATGCAGACCTGCGGTTCCGCGTTGGTAAGCCGATACGGCTTCGTTCACAGAGCTCAGGATCATGCCGGAACCTTTCTCTTCCTTGTTGTCCATGGTCAGATAGAAGGATCCGAGAACCATATCCTGCGAAGGAGTTACGACCGGTTTACCGTCTTTAGGGTTCAAAATGTTGCCGGATGCCAGCATGAGGATACGGGCTTCAGCCTGTGCCTCTGCGGACAGCGGAACGTGAACCGCCATCTGGTCACCGTCGAAGTCGGCGTTGTAAGCCGTACATACGAGCGGATGCAGACGGATCGCGTGACCTTCCACCAGGATCGGTTCAAACGCCTGGATACCGAGACGGTGAAGCGTAGGGGCACGGTTCAGCAGAACCGGATGCTCTTTAATGACTTCTTCGAGAACGTCCCAGACTTCCGGACTTACGCGCTCAACCTTACGTTTGGCGCTCTTAATGTTATGGGCGAGGCCCTTGTTTACAAGTTCTTTCATGACAAACGGCTTGAACAGTTCCAGCGCCATTTTCTTCGGCAGACCGCACTGATACATTTTCAGGTACGGACCGACGACGATAACGGAACGACCGGAATAGTCAACGCGTTTACCGAGCAGGTTTTGCCGGAAACGTCCTTGCTTACCTTTCAGCATGTGGCTGAGGGATTTCAGCGGACGGTTGCCTGGTCCAGTAACCGGACGACCGCGGCGGCCGTTGTCGATCAGGGCGTCAACCGCTTCCTGCAGCATCCGTTTTTCGTTCTGAACGATGATGTCCGGAGCTCCCAGGTCAAGCAGACGCTTCAAGCGGTTGTTCCGGTTGATCACGCGGCGGTACAGGTCGTTCAGGTCAGACGTTGCAAAGCGTCCGCCGTCCAGCTGTACCATCGGGCGCAGTTCCGGAGGGATAACCGGCAATACGTCCATGATCATCCACTCTGGTTTGTTGCCGGAGTTGCGGAAAGCCTCGATGACTTCCAGACGCTTGATCGCACGGTTACGGCGTTGGCCTTGAGCCGTGCGCAGCTCTTCCTTCAGAAACTCGAGTTCCTTTTCGATATCGAGATCCTGCAGCAGCTTCTTGATCGCTTCAGCACCCATACCCGCTTGGAAACCATAGCCGTATTTTTCACGGTAGCTGCGGTATTCTTTCTCGGACAGAAGCTGTTTCTTCTCCAGAGGCGTATCTCCAGGGTCGGTTACTACATAAGATGCAAAGTAAATGATCTCTTCCAGAGATCTTGGCGACATATCCAAAGCGAGACCCATACGGCTCGGAATGCCTTTAAAGTACCAGATATGGGATACAGGAGCTGCCAGCTCAATATGGCCCATCCGTTCGCGGCGCACCTTCGCGCGGGTAACTTCTACGCCGCAGCGATCGCAGACTACGCCTTTGTAACGGACACGCTTATATTTGCCGCAATGGCATTCCCAGTCTTTTTGCGGTCCAAAAATCCGTTCGCAGAACAGGCCTTCTTTCTCCGGTTTGAGCGTACGGTAATTGATGGTTTCCGGCTTTTTCACTTCTCCGCGGGACCATGAACGAATTTTTTCCGGGGATGCAAGCCCGATCTTCATGAATTCGAAATTGTTAACGTCCAACAAGGAGCAACCCTCCTTAACCTAGTCCTAATGATTTAAACCGTGAATGAGGACGGACGGTATCCCCGCCCGCCTTCACACGGTCTTTATTCCACTCCGACTTCTTCGCCTTCCAGGTTGAGGCTCAGCTTATCGCCGGCTGCCTCGTCTTCATCATCGAGCTCTTTCATCTCGATCTCCTGCTCGTCACCGCTCAGGATCTTAACATCCATACCGAGGGATTGAAGCTCTTTGATCAGAACCTTGAACGATTCAGGAACACCCGGTTCCGGAACGTTCTCGCCTTTAACGATGGACTCGTAGGTTTTCACCCGGCCGACCACATCGTCGGATTTGACGGTCAGGATCTCTTGCAGTGTATATGCGGCGCCGTATGCTTCCAGCGCCCAAACTTCCATCTCACCGAAGCGCTGTCCGCCGAACTGGGCTTTACCACCCAGAGGCTGCTGCGTAACGAGCGAGTATGGTCCAGTTGAACGGGCATGGATTTTATCGTCAACCATGTGGGCCAGCTTGATCATGTGCATGACACCGACGGTAACCTCACGTTCGAACATCTCGCCCGTGCGGCCGTCGTACAGACGCGTCTTACCGTTGCGCTGCATGCCGGCTTCTTCCATGGTGTCAAATACGTCATATTCATTGGCACCGTCGAATACCGGCGTAGCCACGTGAATACCAAGACGCATGGCCGCAAAGCCCAAGTGGACTTCCAGAACCTGCCCGATGTTCATCCGGGAAGGTACCCCCAGCGGGTTCAGTACGACCTGTACCGGCGTACCGTCCGGCAGGAACGGCATATCTTCTTCAGGCAGGATGCGGGCTACGACCCCTTTGTTACCGTGACGACCGGCCATTTTGTCACCTTCAGAAATTTTACGTTTCTGAGCGATGTACACCCGAACCAGTTGGTTTACACCAGGAGGCAGCTCGTCGCCGTTCTCACGGGTAAACACTTTGACGTCCACGATAATCCCGTCACTACCATGCGGTACGCGCAGGGAGGTGTCGCGCACTTCACGCGCCTTCTCACCGAAGATGGCGTGCAGCAGGCGTTCTTCCGCCGTCAGCTCCGTTACGCCTTTCGGAGTAACTTTACCGACGAGAATGTCGCCGGCGCTGATTTCGGCACCGATCCGGATAATGCCGCGCTCGTCGAGGTTCTTAAGAGCTTCCTCGCCTACGTTCGGAATATCGCGGGTAATTTCTTCCGGTCCGAGCTTGGTGTCGCGCGCTTCAGATTCGTATTCCTCGATGTGAATCGAAGTGTACACATCTTCCTTCACCAGCTTCTCGCTGAGGAGGATGGCATCCTCGTAGTTATAACCTTCCCAGGTCATGAATGCTACGACAACGTTACGACCAAGAGCCAACTCGCCCATTTCCGTCGAAGGTCCGTCCGCGAGGATGTCGCCCTTCTTGATGACGTCGCCTCTCTTCACGATCGGACGCTGGTTGATGCATGTGCCTTGGTTCGAACGCATAAATTTGTGTAATTTATGTTTAATGATGTCGCCTTTGACTTCTTTGCCGTCCACGGTCTCGATGCGGCGCACCCAGATTTCGTTGGCGGAAGAACGTTCAACTACACCGTCATATTTGGAAACGATACATACCCCGGAATCTTTTGCAGACTTGTGTTCCATTCCTGTACCTACAAGCGGAGCTTTAGGCACGAGAAGCGGCACAGCCTGACGCTGCATGTTCGATCCCATCAGGGCGCGGTTGGAGTCATCGTTCTCGAGGAACGGAATGAGCGCCGTTGCGACCGATACGACCTGTTTCGGCGAAACGTCCATGTAATCCACGCGTTCGCTCGGCATCGGCAAAATGTTGTCGGACTGCTTATTGTAACGGACGATAACCATTTCATCCGCAAACTTGCCGTCCTCATTCAGCACTGCGTTCGCCTGTGCGACCACATAGTTGTCTTCCTCATCGGCCGTCAGGTAGTCGATCTGGTCTGTTACAATCCCCGTCTTCGGATCGACCCAACGGTACGGAGCTTCAATAAAGCCGTATTCGTTAATCCGTGCGAACGTAGACAAGGAGTTGATCAAACCGATGTTCGGACCCTCCGGCGTCTCGATTGGACACATCCGGCCGTAGTGACTGTGATGGACGTCACGGACTTCAAAGCCCGCGCGCTCACGCGTCAAACCGCCGGGTCCGAGCGCAGACAGACGGCGTTTGTGCGTCAGTTCAGCAAGCGGGTTGGTCTGGTCCATAAATTGGGACAGCTGGGAGCTTCCGAAGAACTCTTTGATCGACGCGATAACCGGTCGAATGTTGATCAGGGCTTGCGGCGTGATGACATTCGCATCCTGGATGGACATTCTTTCGCGTACGACGCGTTCCATACGGGACAGACCGATACGGAACTGGTTCTGCAGCAGTTCACCGACAGAACGCAGACGACGGTTACCAAGGTGGTCGATATCGTCCGTGTCGCCGATGCCATGCAGCAGGTTAATAAAGTAGCTGATCGAGGAAATAATATCAGCAGGCGTAATATGTTTAACCGATTTATCAATATTCCCGTTTGCAATCACTTTGACGACCTTGCCGTCTTCGATCGGGGAGAATACGTCGATGCTTTGCATCGGAATGTCATCGGCATCAAGCACACCATTGGCAACATGGTACGTCTTGTGTCCGACATTCTTCTCCAGGTGCGGCAGGATTTCGTCAAGGAGGCGGCGGTCCACCATTTGTCCGGCTTCGGCAATGATCTCACCGGTATCGGTATCGATCAGTGATTCAGCAAGACGCTGGTTGAACAGACGGTTCTTGATATGCAGCTTTTTATTGATTTTATAGCGGCCGACATTGGCCAGGTCATAACGCTTTGGATCAAAGAAGCGCGCTACCAGCAAGCTCTTCGCATTGTCGAGGGTAGGCGGCTCGCCCGGACGGAGGCGTTCGTAAATTTCGATGAGCGCTTTTTCCGTGGAATCGGTGTTGTCTTTGTCCAGCGTGTTGCGGATGTATTCGTCGTTGCCGAGCAGGTCCAAAATTTCGGCGTCGCTGCCGAAACCAAGCGCCCGCAGCAAAACGGTAACCGGGATTTTACGGGTACGGTCGATCCGGACATACATGATGTCTTTCGCATCCGTCTCCAGTTCGAGCCAGGCACCACGGTTTGGAATCACCGTTGCAGTGTAGGTTTTCTTACCGTTTTTATCGACTTTCGTGCTGAAATAGACGCTAGGAGAGCGTACCAACTGGCTGACAATGACCCGTTCTGCACCGTTGATAATAAATGTACCGGTCTCCGTCATCAGCGGGAAATCTCCCATGAATACTTCCTGTTCTTTGACTTCTCCGGTTTCTTTGTTGATGAGCCGTACTTTCACCCGAAGCGGTGCCGCATACGTCACGTCACGCTCTTTCGCGTCATCGACGGTGTATTTGGGTTCGCCCAGGCTGTAGTCGATGAACTCCAGCACCAAATTGCCCGTAAAATCCTGAATTGGCGAGATATCCTGGAACATTTCGCGCAATCCTTCCTCCAAAAACCATTCATATGATTTCTGTTGGATTTCGATCAGGTTCGGAATCTCAAGTACTTCATTAATTCGTGCATAACTTCGCCGAGTGCGTCGACCATACTGAACAAGATGTCCTGCCAACTTTAACTCACCCCTCATGTCTACTCACTTTAAAAATTGATTGCGAACCTCTGTTTGGAACCTTATAATGGATTCATGCAGAGGATTCATCCACAAATAAAGAAAAGCCCTTACCCGAATGCTTTCGAACAAAGAGCAACTTATCCATGGTCTTGCCTTCTAAACATAGAAGTGACTTCATATCCAGTAGATTTGCCCAAAATGTACATATTATACGTGGACATGCCCTATTTTATGCATATCTCCGCATAAAAACTATTGACATTTCAGCCAACTAAAGACAAGAAGCCTATCCTAATACTGACATTTTATAATAATATCACACATGATTTTTCAAGTCAATAGTCCTATTGCATATTACTGAAAAGATTTTGTAGCCTTAAAAATCCGGTACCCTTTATCCTTGGTGACTTCCTCCACCTGTGCGAACAAGCTCTCCAGCTTCGCCTTTGCCGACGGTGCCCCCTGCTTCTTCTGAATCACGATCCACAAGGTTCCTCCTTCACGAAGATGCTCATACGCCTGCTCGAAAATCCGATGCACCGTTTCCTTGCCGGCACGAATCGGCGGATTGGTCAGGATGACATCGAAAGCTTTCCCATCTACCTGCTGCAGCAGATCGCTCTCCAGAATCGTCACGTTCGTAATTCCGTTCAGCCTGGCATTTTCCTTGGCGAGTTCCACTGCACGGCTGTTCACATCCAGCATCGTCACATGCCCATCCCCGGCCAGTCTTGCCGCCACCAGTCCGATAGGACCGTACCCGCAGCCCACATCCAGAACCTCGGCCCCCTGCGGAATATCCATCGCTTCGATCAGCACCTTGCTGCCAAAATCAATTCCCTTCTTGGAAAACACCCCGGCATCGCTCGTGAACTTGTAGACTGCACCCCGCAGTCGCTCTTCCAGACTCCGCCGGTCATGTCCGGCTTCGGGCTGGTTGGAATAGTAATGCTGTGACATGCTTTCCCTCCGAATCCTTGGTTTCATTACACAGGATCCCCTGGTTCTAGTCGTTTAGTCACAAGGGATGCGGTTTTACAAAAACAAACCCCTTGAATGATCAAGGGGTTTGCTATGTGCTTCAACTGAGAAGGAATTACTTCACTTCTACAGTAGCGCCTGCTTCTTCCAATTTAGCTTTAACGGATTCAGCTTCTTCTTTACCCACTTTTTCTTTCAGTGGTTTTGGAGCGTTGTCAACGAGTTCTTTAGCTTCTTTCAAGCCAAGACCTGTGATTTCGCGAACGGCTTTGATAACGTTGATTTTGGAAGCACCAGCGTTAGCCAGGATTACGTCGAATTCAGTTTGCTCAGCAGCTTCAGCTGCGCCAGCGCCGCCACCAACTACAGCTACTGGAGCTGCAGCAGTTACGCCGAATTCTTCTTCGATTGCTTTAACCAGGTCGTTCAGTTCCAAAACAGTCATACCTTTGATTGATTCCAAGATTTGCTCTTTACTCATGGTTGAACCTCCATTTTATAATAAAATTATTTTTTGTTTGCTTTTAAGCTGTCAGAACGGGAAGCTTACGCTCCTTGTTCTTCTTTCTCAGCCACAGCCTTAACTGCAAGCGCGAAGTTGCGAACTGGAGCTTGAAGCACGCTGAGGAGCATGGAAAGGAGACCTTCGCGGGATGGCAGTTCTGCCAGCGCCTTGATTTGGTCAACGCCGACTACACGGCCTTCAACCACGGCACCTTTCAGTTTCAAAGCTTCGTTCTTCTTAGCAAAATCGTTAAGGATTTTAGCTGGTGCTACGGCGTCTTCTGCACTGAATGCGATAGCTGTTGGACCGGTCAATACTTCGTCCAGTTCAGTCAGCTCAGCAGCGGCAGTCGCACGGCGCAGCAAAGTGTTCTTCAACACTTGGAATTCAACACCCGCTTCGCGAAGCTGCTTACGCAGTTCGGTAGCTTGGGCAACGTTCAATCCACGGTAGTCGGCCACTACTGTCGTTGCACTTTCGCGCAATTTCGCAGTTACCGCATCTACAGCTTCTTGTTTCGCTTGAATCACTTTTGCGTTTGCCAATGTCTACACCTCCTGAAAGTTTCAATGACTGTCCAGCCGGACTTGCCGGCCGCCAGTTCGATCTACGTCGGAGTCCGCTTCGAGTCTGAGTACTCTTGGCTTCTCCGATTTCATAGGCAAGTAAAAAGCCTCCGTAGATTTACGAAGGCCTGATGAATGATGATTGTCCGGGCAAAGCGCAGGAAAATCATATATATTCTATCACAACACCTCGGTAGGAAATTAAGCCCTTAGGCACCTACTGTCTACGGTAAGCATATTCAACTTTAGTGGTCGGTCACAAGGACCTAAACAACAACTTTTATATAGTAACAGATAACTCAGAACGAGTCAACGATAACTTATTTAAAGGTTGCTGTATTCACGCGTGCGCTTGGTCCCATCGTCGAGGATACGGCGATCCCCTTCAGATAAACACCTTTTGCAGCAGCTGGTTTAGCACGGTTGAGTGCGTCGATGAGAGATTTGAGGTTCTCATTCAGTTTGACCGCATCAAAGGATACTTTACCGATCGGTGCGTGAATTTGACCTGCTTTGTCCAGACGGTATTCGATTTTACCGGCTTTGATTTCTTGAACAGCCTTGGCAACATCGAACGTAACTGTTCCTGCTTTAGGGTTAGGCATAAGGCCTTTACCACCGAGCAGACGGCCCAGTTTACCGACTTCGCTCATCATATCAGGTGTAGCGACGCAGACGTCGAATTCGAACCAGCCTTGTTGGATCTTGTTGATCATGTCTTGATCGCCAACAAAATCTGCGCCAGCCGCTTCCGCTTCCTTCGCTTTGTCACCTTTCGCAAATACCAATACGCGTTGTGTTTTACCCGTGCCATGAGGCAGGACAACGACACCACGAACGGCTTGGTCTTGTTTACGTGGGTCAACGCCCAAACGAACTGCAACTTCAACGGTTTCGTCGAACTTGGCAGTCGCAGCCTTTTTCACAAGCTCTACAGCTTCTGCTGGCTCGTATACTGCTTCACTGTCGATCAGCTTGGCAGCTTCAACATACTTCTTACCATGTTTAGCCATGTTTGTTCCTCCTTTGTGGTTTTAGCGGATATTCCTCCCACATGTGCCGGCCTCATAGGCCGGGTGTCGCAAGAAAAACCGAATTAGTCTTCGATTGTGATACCCATGCTGCGCGCAGTACCTTCAACCATACGCATAGCTGCTTCAACGGAAGCTGCGTTCAGGTCAGGCATTTTTTGCTCAGCGATTTCACGGACAGTGCTGCGTTTAACGGTAGCGACTTTCTTCTTGTTAGGTTCGCCGGAACCCTTCTCGATTTTGGCAGCTACGCGAAGCAGAACTGCAGCCGGTGGAGTTTTGGTAATGAACGTAAAGGAACGATCCTCAAATACCGAAATTTCAACCGGAATGATCAGACCAGCTTGATCAGCGGTACGAGCGTTGAATTCTTTACAGAATGCCATGATGTTGACACCTGCTTGACCCAATGCTGGACCTACTGGCGGCGCCGGATTCGCTTTACCTGCAGGGATTTGCAGTTTAACAACCTTGATTACCTTCTTTGCCATGTAAGACACCTCCTTCAAAAGTGGTTAGCGGGCCTCGAAGCCCTCCCACAAGAAACCTGAAGAACTTTATATCTTCTCCACCTGAGTATAATCCAGCTCAAGCGGGGTTTCCCGTCCAAACATGTTGACGTGTACCTTCAGCTTGCTCTTGTCGACGAGAATTTCTTCTACCGAGCCAACAAAATTCGCAAAAGGACCAACTTTGATACGTACGGATTCTTTAATATCGAATTCGATCTTCGGCTTCGGCTCTTCCATACCCATATGCTTCAGAATCTGTTCCACTTCTTCCGGAAGCAAAGGCGTCGGCTTGGAACCCGAACCCGTCGAACCGACAAATCCCGTAACCCCTGGCGTATTGCGTACAACGTACCAGGAATCGTCAGTCTGGATCATTTCCACCAAGACATATCCGGGGTAAACCTTTCTCATGACGACCTTTTTCTTGCCGTCCTTGTTTACCACTTCTTCTTCCATCGGAACAAGAACGCGGAAAATCTTGTCTTCCATGCCCATGGACTCAACACGTTTTTCCAAATTGGCTTTGACCTTATTCTCATACCCAGAGTAGGTATGAACTACGTACCATCTTTTTTCCATATCAAGCCACCCGGGACCCTTCTTAAATAATCGCTTCGATCACAGCGGAAATGCCGATATCTAGAACCCAAAAATAAATCGTGACGATCGCAATGGTGCCAAGTACGATAAGCGTGTAATTCGTCAACTCTTTACGATTAGGCCAGCGAACTTTTTTAAGTTCCGCCCAGCTTTCAGAGAAAAAGGAAAACAGAGACTTGAAACCTTTCACGCCGACTACACCTCCAAAAAACTATCTGGTTTCGCGATGAGGAGTTTGCTCGTTACAAAACTTGCAAAATTTCTTCATCTCCATGCGGTCGGGGTGATTTCGCTTGTTTTTGGTCGTCGTATAGTTTCTTTGTTTGCAATTCGTACAAGCCAAAGTGATAATTACCCGCATGCTGTGCACCTCCCGAAGACGTCCTTCTATTTCAGAAGAGTCAATATTGATCCCTAGTAGGAAACAGCCTAAACTTTTCATCGCTGAAAAGAAAAAAAACCGTTCCTGCGAAATGAACGATTAAGCTCGTGCCGAAGCCTTTGCTCTCTCATTCATTAAAACACGCGAATTTAGGCCTACCTAAAACACTTTATCACAAGGGTCAAACCATGTCAACGAAAGAATGGCCTTGTCAATACGCGTTTAAAAACCACGATTCCCTGTCGTTTCAAGCCTTTTTTCTCATCATAAGCCGCCTGCATTCATTTACCAGTATGATTCATTCGTCCAGAGGTTAAACCTCGGCACTTCCGGTGTGAATAAAAAAAGACTCCTTACGAGCCTTTCTTCACCTTAGCGTCTGTTCAATTGTCGCGAACTTCCAAATATCTCTCCAGCTTGCGCTTGACCCGCTGCAGAGCATTATCGATCGATTTCACATGCCGTTTCAAATCCACCGCAATTTCCTGATAGGAGCGGCCATCCAAATACAGCATCAGCACTTTGCGCTCCAAGTCGCTCAGAATCTCGGACATCTTGTCCTCGAGTCCGACGAACTCTTCCTGGTTAATAATCAGCTCTTCCGGATCGCATACCTGCGAGCCGCAAATCACGTCAAGCAGCGTACGGTCGGAATCCTCATCATAGATAGGCTTGTCCAACGACACGTAAGAATTCAGCGGGATATGCTTCTGTCTCGTCGCGGTCTTGATCGCCGTAATGATCTGCCTCGTAATGCACAGCTCGGCAAAAGCCTTAAACGAGGACTGCTTGTCCCCTCTGAAATCACGGATCGATTTGTATAAACCGATCATGCCTTCCTGGATGATATCCTCGCGGTCGGCGCCGATCAGAAAATAAGATCTGGCTTTGGCCCGCACGAAATTCCGATACTTGTTGATCAAGTATTCCAGCGCTTCACTGTCACCCTCGCGGAAATATTCGACTACGTCCTCATCCGTCTTGTAATCATAATCAGATAACATTAACTCTTTAAGGTCGACGCTCACCAAGAAACCCCCCGGCTGCAACGCAAGGTACCCGTTACTCGTGAAATATACGAACAGTATAAATGATGCTCTCCGAGCCGTCAACCACGGATTATCCAAAAAAGAACAGCGATAGCAAAATTGTCAAGAGCTGCAAATTTGTCATTTCATACAAAAGTTGGCTATTCCCGCCGCCATCGTTCGAAGATTTCGCGGATGTCCGGCGACAGCTTGCTGTCCAGCGTATTGCGCGTCGATCTGGCCTGATCTTCCTTGATCCGCTTCTGGATCATCTGCTCGCTGTTCTCCACTTCGATCAGCAGCTCCCTGGCGGACAAGCGAAGCGCTCCCCGCGCGAAGATGACATGCTGTTCGATCAAATCGCTGGTCGCCACATAGATCTGCCTGCTTCGCCGGGTCAGCTCTCCAACGAGACGCTCAATGCATTCGTCCGCCGTCTCCTTCTCCTTCGTAAAGTACACCTGGACCTTGCTCTGCGAAAAGGACTTGCCCAGACCCGGCACCCGGTAGGCGTCAAATACCGCGATCACTTTTCTTCCGGAAAAAGCCTGGTAATCGGCCAGCCTGGCCAGCAGCTCGTCCCTGGCCTCCTGCATGCTGATCTGCGACAGCTCTGCAAGGGACGGCCATCCGCCGATCATATTATAGCCATCGACCAGAAGCACATCGCGCAAAGCCGCCATTCCGGCTAACCTTGGGTGCGGCGCCGGCGCAGAACTTCGTACATCACGACTCCCGCGGCCACGGAAGCGTTAAGCGAGTTGATTTGACCTTTCATGGGGAGTTTCACCAAAACATCGCATTTTTCGCGGATCAGTCTGCCCATGCCTTTCCCTTCGTTACCGATGACCACGGCGACGGGGCCGTCAAACACATTCGTGTCGTACATCTCGGAGGAAGCCGACACGTCGGTACCGACGACCCAAATTCCTCTCTCTTTCAGCTCCTCAATGGTCTGCCCCAGGTTCGTGACGCGTGCGACCGGGACGTATTCGGCGGCGCCGGCGGACGTCTTGGACACGGTCGCGGTAACCTGCGCCGACCGGCGTTTCGGCACGATTACCCCATGAACGCCGGTGCAGTCTGCGGTCCGGAGAATCGAGCCGAGATTGTGCGGATCTTCGATCTCATCCAACAGCAAGATGAACGGCGATTCCCCCTTGGCTTCCGCGGCCTGCAGGATGTCCTCCACTTCGGCGTAGGCGTAAGGCGCCGCCTGCGCCACTACCCCTTGATGCTGCATACCCGGCGCCATCTGGTCCAGCTTACGTTTGTCCACCTGCTGAATGACGACGCCAAGCTTTTTGGCCTCGAAAATGATCGGCTGCGTCAGATGCTTTTGGGCATTTTCCGCAATCCATATTTTATTGATCGTCCGCCCGGATCGAAGCGCTTCGGTGACCGAATGCTTCCCGGCAATGATTTCTTCCTCCATCGATTTTCCTCCTGATTCTTATTGCCTATGATGGCCTGCCGTCTTATTTCTTCTTGGGCTGCTGCTCTATAAACTTGATCCCCGTGTCGATTAACTCCTGCATGCGCTCGAACTGCCCGGTATAGTACAAGTATCCGATCAGGGACTCGAACGCGGTGGCATGCCGATATTCCAGCACGTCGGCATTTTTCGGAATGGTGCCCGACTTGGCGTTGCGGCCTTGGCGGACCACGTCGCGTTCCTCTTCGGTCAGCATCTCCTCCAGCGCACCGACAATCCGGCTCTGGGCCTTGGCTGAGACGAGTCCGGTCGCCGAACGGTGCAGCTGATTGGGCCGCAGGTTCGTCTTGGAAATCAAATATTGGCGGATGGCCACCTCATAGATAGCATCGCCAATATAAGCCAAGACGATCGGCGGAATCAGCCGGGCCGGCTTGGATGGCGGGTAGCTGAACATCCAGCTTCCCGCACTTTCCGGCAGCAGTTCGTTGCCGTCCGCCCCGCTCATTTGCGGCGCCAGCGCATGCCCTGCGCCGTATCCTCCAGCAGAATTCCCTTGGCCGCGAGCTCGTCGCGGATTTCATCCGCGCGGCCCCAGTTTTTGTTCTTGCGGGCTTCGGCACGCTCGGCGATCAGCTGCTCCACTTCCTCGTCCAGAAGCTCGGCCTTTTCCTCGAAATAGAGCCGCAGCACCGCGTTCAATTCGTCAAAAGCCGCCAGCATCGCCTTCAGTTCCGCAGGGTTCGCCACAGGCTCCTGAAGCAGCAGGTTGGCTTCACTGACCCATTCGAATACGGAGGTAATCGCATCCGGCGTATTGAAATCATCGTTCATTTTTTCATAGTAGGAAGCCAGAATCGCATCCAGCTTCTGCTGCACGGATTCGCGGACCGGACCGTTTCCGTCCGGAGCCACCGTATTCAGGCGGTGCTTCATATTCGTGACGGCGTTGGCGATCCGCTCCACGCTCTTCATCGCCTGATCCATCGTTTCGCTGTTGAAGTTGAGCGGATTGCGGTAATGCGTGGACAGCATGAAGTAGCGGATCGCTTCTTTTTTATATTGGGCGCGCAGATCCTTGACCAAAATGCCGTTTCCGAGCGATTTCGACATTTTTTCGTTATTGATCTTGATGTACCCGTTATGCATCCAGTAGTTGGCCAGCGGCTTGCCGGTCAAAGCTTCCGACTGCGCAATTTCGCACTCGTGATGCGGAAACTGCAGGTCCTGTCCGCCTCCGTGGATATCCAGGGTGTCGCCAAGGTAGCGGCGGGCCATGGCCGAGCATTCGATATGCCAGCCAGGGCGGCCGTCACCCCAAGGGCTTGCCCAGTAAATCTCTCCCGGCTTCGCCGCCTTCCAAAGCACGAAGTCTTCCGGGCTTTCCTTCCGCTCGTCGACGCCGATCCGGATGCCGAACTGCAGCTCCTCCAGCTTCTGATGCGATAGCTTGCCGTAACCCGCAAACTTGCCGGTCCGGTAGAACACGTCGCCCCCTTTTTCATAAGCGAAGCCTTCGTCTTCAAGCTCCTTGATAAAGGCGATGATGTTATCCATGTTCTCCGTCACCCTCGGGTTGATCGTCGCCTTATGGATGCCCAGCCCGTCGAGGTCCTCGTAGTACGCTTTAATAAACGTATCCGCCACCACAGGCACAGTGCTGTTCATCTGTTCGGCCTTGCGGATCAGCTTGTCGTCCACGTCCGTGAAGTTCACCACGTAATTGACTTCGTTGCCGATCTGCTCCAGATATGAGCGAACGACGTCGAAAAAGATCATCGGACGCGCATTCCCGATATGAATGTAGTCGTATACGGTCGGACCGCACACGTACATGTTCACCTTTCCCGGCTGCTTCGCCACAAACTCTTCTTTCGCCCGGATCATCGTATTATAAATTTGAAGGGACATATCCACATTTCCTTTCATCCATGAAATTCGCTGCTTCTTTATTTCGAACGTGCTCCAGCCGGGGTTTCCTCCTGCTGCAGCTGGTTGTTTTCCGTTTGTAGTCTTTCCAATTCACCGCGAAGCTGTTCGATCTCCTGCTGCATGCTGCGCAGCGAATCGACGATCGGGTCAGGCAGCTGGTGGCTGAGACGGTCCACCCGGCGCCCGTCCTGCTTCACGATTCTTCCCGGAATGCCCACCACCGTGCTGTTCGAGGGGACTTCCTTCAGAACGACCGAGTTGGCTCCGATGTTGCACTGGTCTCCGACCGTAAACGAACCCAGCACTTTCGCGCCTGACGCAATGACGACATTGTTGCCGATAGTCGGATGCCGTTTGCCTTTTTCCTTCCCGGTGCCCCCGAGGGTAACGCCCTGGTAAATGACGACGTCGTCCCCGATCTCACAGGTCTCCCCGATGACCACACCCATGCCATGATCGATGAACAGGCGCTTGCCGATCTTCGCTCCGGGATGGATCTCGATCCCCGTCATGAAACGGCTGACCTGGGAAATCACGCGCGCCAGCGTAAACCACCGGCGTTTGTACAGTGCATGCGCAACCCGATGAGCCCAGATGGCATGCAGTCCGGAATAGGTGAAAATGACCTCGAACAGACTTCTGGCCGCCGGATCATTCTCGAATACGGTTTGGATATCCGATTTCATTTGCTTGAACATATCCGTTCCCCTCTTTGCTTCTTCTGTTCTCCATCGTTACGTGGAGGCACAACCCCTTCTCGTCCTGACAACAAAAGCGATCATCGACGTTTCTTCATCGACGCTTGTTCATCGAAGCCCAACACGCTCAGCGAAGATTCTTTCAACAAAAAACGCCCCTGCAGCATCATGCTGCAGAGACGTTATACGCGCGGTCCCACTCTGCTTGGGCCTTGCTGCTGACGTGCCCGCCGATAATTCCGGCAGACTGCATCGCAAACGAAAAGCCCCACTTTCTGTCCTTATAACGGCGGACGTCCGGCACAGTCTAACGGGGGAGATCCTCCTCCGCTCATCCATGCAGCTCACAGGTGCATTTCCACTGCCGGCCAATAGGTAACTTCCAGCCTAAAGGAAAACTTGCGCCTCCCTTGCGGTCACCCTCTCTGTCAATGGCGTGATCAATGTACTTCTCCTGATCTTCGCTGATCGCACATTGGATCATTCGGCACTCCCTGTAACAGCGGGGCCGAATAGATTTTGCTTGTAATTATAGCCGATAAGTCGTCTTACTGACAAGAAGTGTTTCAGGGAGCTTATGGGTTAGAATATGCTGTGATTACAAGAAAGAATCCACCTATGCTCCCTTAATTTGCGATTTCAACCGCTCGATAACGCGTCCGCGGCCCAGCAGGAAGATCGTCTCGTTCAGATCGCGGCCATGCATCTGGCCGGTTAGCGCGACGCGGATCGGCATAAAGAGCTGCTTGCCTTTCACGCCGGTCTCCTTCTGAACCTCTTTGATAAGCGCGGCAATATGCGAAGCGGTATACTCCTCCGAAGCTTCGATCTTCGCCAGCAGCGCGGACAATACGGTAGGTACCTGCTCCTCAGCCAGTACTGGCAGGGCTTCCTGATCGATTTCCAGATGAGAGCGGAAGAACACCTCCGACAGATCGACAATATCCGATGCGGCTGTCATCTGCTCCTGATAGAGGGCGACCAGTTTGCGCGTCCAGGCCTTTTGCTCCTCATCCAGTTCGGCCGGAAGGCGGCTCGCCCGCTGCAAGTGCGGAATCGCCAGCTCCGTAATCCGGTCGATATCGGCATTCTTAATGTACGTATTGTTCAGGTGAGCCAGCTTGTTCTGATCGAACACGGCCGGGCTCTTCGACAGGCGGTCCGGATTGAAGATCTTGATCAGCTCTTCTCTGCTGTAAATCTCTTCTTCGCCTTCCGGAGACCAGCCCAGCAGGGCGATAAAGTTCACCATTGCTTCCGGGAGGTAACCCAACTGGTCGTACTGCTCGATGAACTGGATGATCGATTCATCCCGCTTGCTGAGCTTCTTGTGGTTCTCATTCACGATCAGCGTCATATGACCGAACTGCGGCGGCTCCCAGCCGAACGCCTCGTAGATCATCAGCTGGCGCGGCGTGTTGGAAATATGGTCTTCCCCGCGCAGGACGTGGGAAATTTCCATCAGATGGTCGTCGAGCACCACCGCGAAGTTGTAAGTCGGAATGCCGTCCTTTTTCACAATGACAAAGTCACCGGTGTCCTGGGTATTGAAAGAAATCGTTCCTTTGACCATATCGTTGAACGTGTACGTTTTATTGTCCGGTACCCGGAAGCGAATGCTGGCCACCCGGCCTTCCGCTTCGAATGCCTGGCACTGCTCAGGCGTCAAGTCACGGTGCTTGCCGGAATAGCGCGGCGTCTCGCCGCGGGCGATCTGCTCTTCCCGTTCCTTCTCCAGCTCTTCCTCGGTGCAATAGCAGCGGTAAGCCAAGCCGCGGTCCAGCAGGTCCTGCCAGTATTTCTTGTAAATGTCCAGACGTTCGGTCTGGCGGTAAGGGCCGTACGCCCCGCCCACATCAACGCTTTCGTCCCAGTCCATGCCAAGCCATTTCAAATACTTCAGCTGGCTTTCTTCGCCGCCTTCGATATTCCGCTTCACGTCCGTATCTTCGATTCGGATAATAAACTCTCCGCCCTGGTTACGGGCATACAAATAGTTAAACAGCGCCGTTCTGGCATTGCCAATATGTAAATGTCCGGTTGGACTCGGTGCATAACGTACGCGCACTTTGCTCATCCTGATCCCCTCCGTCATATCATTGATCAATAAAAGTCCGTTCAGAAATACTTTACCCTATTCCAGCTTAAATCCTTCAAGATGATAGCACATCTTGGATCAAGCATACAACCGATTGGGCTGCAATGCCTTCTCCCCGACCGGTGAATCCGAGCTGCTCCGTCGTAGTCGCCTTCACGTTGACCTGCGTCACGTCGGCATCCAGCGCCTTGGCGATGACTTCAGCCATCTGCGGAATATAAGGAGCCATTTTCGGACGCTGGGCGATAATGGTCGAATCGATGTTGCCCAGGCGATACCCCCGCTCCTTGGCGAGGCCCCATACATGCAGCAGCAGCTTCAAACTGTCCGCGTCCTTGAATTCCGGATCCGTATCGGGAAAATGCTTGCCGATGTCCCCCAGCGCAAGCGCACCCAAAATCGCATCTGCAACGGCATGCAGCAGCACGTCCGCGTCGGAATGTCCCAGCAGTCCCTTCTCGTACGGAATCGTGACTCCGCCAATGATGCACGGCCTGCCCTCCACCAGCTGGTGAACGTCAAACCCTTGTCCTACACGTATCATCCCTTTTTCTCTCCCTTGCGTTTCTGCATAAATGCGGCGTACTCCAAATCTTCCGACGTCGTAATTTTGATATTCGTATAGCTGCCTTCCACAACCGCCACGGGAATGCCCAGCCGCTCCACGAGCATGGAGTCGTCGGTGCCGGCGAAGCCGTCCGCTGCGGCGCGTTCATGAGCCCTTTTCAAATCGGAAAGACGAAAAGCCTGTGGGGTGTGAATGGCCCACAGACTCCGGCGATCAGGGGTCGCCAGAATCGTCCCCGAATCGTTCACCTGCTTGATGGTATCCTTCACCGGCACCGCCAGCACGGCCGCTCCTTCCTGGAGTGCCTTCCGGTAGCATGCCTCAATGTGTTCAGGTTCCACGAACGGGCGAACCCCGTCATGAACCATTACCCATTCTGTGCCAATTTCCATCAAGCCGTTGTATACGGATTGTTGTCTTTCGCTTCCGCCGGCGATGACCTTGGTTACTTTACCAAGTCCGTAATCCTGGATCCACTGCTCGCAGCGCGGAATATCGTCCGCACCGGTGACCAGGACCACTTCTTTCACCAGCGGCATTTGTTCAAAAATGTCAAGCGTATGCATAATGATGGGCTTGTCTTCAAGCATAAGGTACTGCTTGCTTTCCTGCGTCCCCATCCGGGAGCCGCGGCCCGCGGATACCACAATGACGCCCACCTGATTCTCTGTGCCCAAGTCGATGCAAAGCCTCCTCAACAACTGACCGAAAAAGAGTATACCCCCATCATACCGCGTTTACTGGGCTTTTTCCAACAGTTTCGGTTTGGCGAAGATCATCCGCCCCGCGGAGGTCTGCAGCACGCTCGTTACCAGCACTTCCATCATATTGCCTATATAGTCGCGTCCGCCTTCAACCACAATCATGGTTCCGTCGTCGAGATAAGCCACTCCCTGGCCATGCTCTTTGCCGTCCTTGATCACCTGCACCATAATTTCTTCCCCCGGCAGGACGACCGGCTTCACGGCGTTGGCCAAATCGTTAATATTCAGTACGGATACGCCTTGCAGCTCGCACACCTTGTTCAGGTTAAAATCGTTGGTCACCACTTTGCCCTGCAGCACTTTGGCGAGCTTCACCAGTTTGCTGTCCACTTCGGAAATTTCTTCGAAATCCCCTTCATAGATCAGCACCCTGACGTCCAGTTCCTTCTGGATCTTGTTCAAAATATCGAGTCCTCTGCGTCCGCGGTTCCGCTTCAAGAGGTCCGAGGAATCCGCGATATGCTGAAGCTCTTCCAGTACGAATTCGGGAATGACGATCGTTCCTTCGATAAAACCGGTTTTGCAGATGTCCGCGATCCGGCCATCGATGATGACGCTCGTATCGAGAATTTTATGCTCCTCAATCCGGCGTTCCTCCGGCAGCTCGCCCCGGCTCCATTTGCCAGAAGTCCACAGGGAAGCGAGCTCCTCTTTCTTTTCCAAGCCAATCCGGAGTCCCATATAACCGCACACAAACGTCACGCCGACAGCCAGCAAATCCCCGGCATGTCCAATCCAGGCAAGGCTGGGGTAGATTAATAGAGCCAGCAGCAGTCCTCCGATCAGACCCGACGCTCCGGCCGCCAGTTCATTCATCGGCGTGTTCGAGAACGAAGCGATAAACGAATGCAGACGATACGATACAGCTTGAGCACACAGGGAACCAATCAACATAAATAAAATTGCGCCAACCACAGCGAACATCAGGCTGCCCCACAGCGAATCATCAATTCCAATTCCAGGGAACGACCAGCCTGCTGCATGATGCAGCGAGTATCCGATCCATGCCCCGCATAATCCGGCAAATGCCGTGATCGATTTCCTCAGCATCAGTTCCCTCACCTCCTTAAATCCATATTTTTAATAGTTGCAGATTTCATTAGCAGTATGGTCCATTTTGCAGCAACCTAATCCTGTATATTCCAATTTTTATTGGACGGCTGAACCTTTCTTTTGTACCATCCTACAGAAGTCTCGTTTTTGGTTGAAAATGGGGAATTGACTGGAATATAATAAGTTCAATTCAAAAAACTAGAGGTTAGAGGTGAATAGGTTACATGGGCACACCAAGTTTACAAGACTTTCAAGATCAGGTTTCCGAACTGTTGCTCCGTCACCGCAGTCTGCTGGATGTATTGTCAAAGAATGGACAAAGCAGTGCCTCCGTTAACCGGTCCGTCGCCAAGGCGATTACCGATTGCGGTTGTATTGAACTTCATGCCACCAAACAAACCTTTGCTCCGGGACTGAACCTCGAGGAAGCCAAGGAAACGGTACGGACCCATGTCCAAGGGGAGCTGTGCGAGAACTGCCGCGAGGTGATCAGCACCGAGCTGGGGCGGAACCTGTTCTATATGTCGGCGCTGTGCAATCTGCTCGATATCAATATGGATGAAGTGGTCCGGAAGGAATCGCAAAAATGCTCTACCCTCGGTCTGTTTAACATGTCATAGAAGACAAGATTTTTTATACATCAAAAAAAGCATTTATCTCGCTGCTCCGGGCAGGAAATAAATGCTTTTTATTTTTACATCCCGTTCTATTAAACAGGACGTCGTTTATGAGGAGTGGTCGTTGAACACTTTATCGGACTGCTCGCGATGGCGCCGGCGTCTCCGCGACAACCTTCTCACGTTCTCCTTCACACCGTAAGCGGCATACAGCACCAACGGCAGGAAAATCAGCTTGGAGAGCTGATCCGGGAACGTGACGGCGACCGCAACTCCGGCAAGGATGACGAACGGCGCGTACATCATCGCCTTCTTCGGAAAGCCGATTTTCTTGAAGTTCGGATACCGGACCGTGCTGACCATCAGGTATGACAGCAGCAGCATGGCGATGATCATATAGGGGGCGGAAATATCATCACGGAACAAAGATAATGTAGCAAGCACACCGCCCGCTGCCGGTATAGGCAGACCTATAAAGTATCCCGGGCTGCCTGATTGGACGTTGAAACGGGCAAGCCGAAGCGCCCCGCACATGGGAAATACGGCGGTTACCGTCCAGATCAGCGCATGATGCATATCGTGGAAACAAGAAATGTACATGATAAGAGCGGGTGCAACACCAAAGGAAATTACATCCGAGAGGGAGTCCAGTTCCTTGCCCAACTCACTCTGTGCATTGAGCGCCCGGGCCACCCGGCCGTCCAATCCGTCGAGAAGCATTGCAATGATAATCATGATGGCCGCCAAGCTCAGCTTGTTGTCTAGGGCCAGCATAATCCCTACCATTCCGAGAAACAAGTTACCCAAGGTACACATGTTCGGAATTGATTTCGTAAACATTTTCTCACCTCAAATATCGTAGTACCCCCATGTCATCCATTGATTGTATGGCATTTAAATTTGTCTGTCAATGAATACTTGTTCCTGCAAGCGTTTCAGTCCCTCTTTAATATTGCGGGCTCTGACTTCGCCAATTCCATCCACTTCATCCAATTCTTCGATCGTAGCCATCATGATATGCGGCAGCCGTTCAAAGCGTTCCACCAGGTTGTGAATGATGACGTTCGGCAGACGTGGAATTTTATTGAGGATGCGGTAACCACGGGGTGCTACAGACTCTTCTGAGGTTGCAGCCGACAACGGATATCCCAGCAGGCGGACGACATAGTGGATATCGAGCAGCTCGTCGTCGGTCGCCCGTTTCAGTCCGGCGATCATCTCGCGGATCTTCTCATCGTTGTCGTCACGGGCATAGTCTTTGTACAGAAGCCAGGCTTCTTCCTCCATGTTGCTCACGAGCTCTTCCATCTGCATGCTGATCAGGCGCCCTTCGTTCCCCAGCTCGTTGATGTATCGCTTGATTTCCATCTTGATGCGCAGAACCATCTCCACACGCTGAATGACGTTGACCACTTCGGGAACGGTGACCAGCTCTTCGAATTCGGAAGCCGACAGGTTCGTCAGCGACTGGTTCAGCACCGCCCGGTACTTCTCCAGCGTCTGAAGCGCCTGGTTGGCTTTGGTCAGAATGACGCCGATCTCTTTCAACGCGTAGCGGAGCGTCCCTTGGTACAAGGTAATGATGTTCCGGCGCTGGGAAATCGACACGACCAGCTTGCCGGTCTGTTTGGCGACCCGCTCGGCCGTCCGGTGCCGAATCCCCGTTTCGATCGAAGATATGGACGAGTCCGGAATCAGCTGGGTGTTGGCATACAGAATCCGCTTCAGGTCTTCACTCAAAATGATGGCCCCGTCCATCTTGGCCAGCTCATATAAGTAGTTGGGCGAGAAATCGCAGTTGATGGAGAAGCCACCGTCCACAACCTCCATCACTTCGGGACTGTAGCCGACCACCAGCAGTCCCCCGGTTTTGGCGCGCAGCACGTTTTCCAGGCCGTCGCGAAACGGCGTGCCGGGTGCCACGAGCTTCAATAAATCGTTCATTTTCTCCAATTGGCTCGGTTCTTTCATCTTCATTTGCCCCCTAATCTAACGCGACCGCTAGTGCATCTGCAACGGTACTCACTCCGATGATTTCAATACCTTTGGGGTGCCTCCATCCTTTCAAACTTTTCTCCGGTAAAATAATCCGCTTGAACCCCAGCTTCTCCGCTTCCCGGACGCGCTGTTCCACACGGGAGACGCCCCGGACTTCGCCGGTCAGCCCGACTTCGCCGAACATGACGTCATACGGCTTTGTCGGAATATCCCGAAAGCTGGAGGCGATGCTGACGGCGATGGCGAGATCGACCGCCGGTTCGTCCAGCTTGACGCCCCCCGCCACGTTCAGGTACGCATCCTGATTCTGCAGGAACATGCCCATCCGCTTCTCCAGCACCGCAATGATCAGTCCCATCCGGTGATGGTCGATCCCGGTGCACATGCGCCGGGGTGACGGAAAATGCGTGGAAGAGATCAAGGCCTGAAGCTCGACCAGGACGGGTCTGGTGCCCTCCATGCTGGCCACGACCGTGGATCCCGCCACGCCGAGCGGGCGCTCGGACAGAAACAGCTCCGACGGGTTTCCCACTTCGACCAGCCCGACCTCGTTCATCTCGAAAATGCCGATCTCATTAGTCGATCCAAAGCGGTTCTTAACGGCTCTTAACAGCCGGTAGGTATGATGACGCTCACCTTCAAAATAAAGCACACAGTCCACCATATGCTCCAGCAGCCTCGGTCCGGCGATGGCCCCTTCCTTTGTAACATGCCCCACAAGGACGGTGGCGATGCCGAGCCCCTTGGCTACCCGCATAAACCGGGCCGTACATTCCCGGACCTGCGCCACGCTTCCCGGCGCGCTGGTCACCTCGGGAATGTAGACCGTCTGGATGGAGTCGATCACCAAAAACTGAGGCTTTACACTCTCGATCGCCTCTTCGATCAGATCCATATTGGTCTCGCACAGAACGTACAGTTCCGGCGACAGGGCGCCGAGGCGGTCCGCCCGGAGCTTGGTCTGACGGACCGATTCCTCACCGGACACGTACAGCACGCGCAGGCCGGACTGCGTCAGAGCGTGCGACGTTTGCAGGAGCAGGGTCGACTTGCCGATGCCGGGGTCGCCCCCGACGAGAATGAGCGATCCGGGAACGATCCCGCCGCCCAGAACGCGGTTGAGCTCGCCGATCCCGGTCAGCACCCTAGCTTCCTGGCTGCTCTCTATATTTATGATCGAAAGCGGCTTTTCTTTACTATGAAAAAGCGGGGAATTCATCCCCTGCGTCTTGATGATGCTTTCCGTTTCTTCTACCATCGAGTTCCAGGCTTGGCAGCCCGGACACTTTCCGTACCACTTGGCAGCTTCATAGCCGCACTCGGTACAGTAAAATTTCGTTTTCGATTTGGCCATGCTCTCTCCTTTGCTGCCGCCAATTTGTCTAATTATGTCGTTACCTCAGAATTTTGGCATTATTTTAAGTTTACCATTTATTAAGATTTATCGTAAAGTCTATCCAAAAACTTTACATTGATTTATCACTGCGAAACAAATAAAAAAGGGACCGACCCGCCGGGTCCATAAAAACCGGCGGGGCAATCCCTTGTGTTTCAGGCTTCTTATGAGGTCACCGGCTCATTTACGACTGTGTATTGGCCGATACATTTTCGTTTTTGCTGACCGTCAGCGCGCCGTTCTCTTCATCGATGATCAGCGAGTCGCCCTTGGACACATGGCCCGTGAGCAATTCTTCCGACAGACGATCCTCGATATGCTTCTGAATCGCCCGGCGAAGCGGACGGGCACCGAATGCCGGGTCGTAGCCTTCTTTGGCGAGGAATGCCTTGGCTTTATCCGTCAGGATAAAGTCGACATTGAATTCGCGCAGGCGTTTACGCAGCTCTTCGGTCATCGTTGTCACGATTTCGGCGATGTGCTTCTCTTCGAGTGAGTGGAAGACGATGATTTCGTCGATCCGGTTCAGGAACTCCGGACGGAAGCTCTTCTTCAGCTCTCCCATCACTTTATCCTTCATGTTGTTGTAATCGGCGCCCGCGTCAGCGGCTGCCGTGAAGCCCATCGTGGAGTTCCGCTTGATCGCTTCTGCACCGACGTTGGAGGTCAGAATGATCAGCGTGTTGCGGAAGTCCACCACGCGGCCCTTGGAATCGGTCAGACGGCCGTCCTCCAGCACTTGAAGCAGAATGTTGAACACTTCAGGGTGCGCCTTCTCGATTTCGTCCAGCAGAACGACCGAGTACGGCTTGCGGCGTACTTTTTCAGTCAGCTGGCCGCCTTCGTCATAGCCGACGTATCCCGGAGGCGCTCCGACCAGCCGGGACGTGGAGTGTTTCTCCATGTACTCGGACATGTCGATGCGGACTACCGCATTTTCGTCGCCGAACATCGCTTCGGCCAGAGCACGGGCCAGCTCGGTTTTACCGACACCCGTAGGTCCAAGGAAGATGAACGATCCAATCGGACGTTTCGGATCCTTCAGACCGGCACGGGAACGTCTTACCGCGCGGCTGACCGCCTTGACGGCTTCTTCCTGGCCGATAACGCGTTCGTGCAGGATTGTCTCCATATTCAGCAGGCGTTCCGTTTCTTCTTCCTTCAGCTTGCTGACCGGAATACCGGTCCAGCTGGCCACAACCTGGGCGATATCCTCAGGCGTCACTTCGGAGTCCGTACGGCCCTGTTTTTCTTTCCATTGGTTCTTTGTAACGTCCAGCTCTTCGCGGATCTTCTGCTCCGTATCGCGAAGGGCTGCCGCTTTCTCGAATTCCTGGCTTTGCACGGCCGAATCTTTTTCCTTGCGGATATCTTCAAGCCGGCTTTCCAGTTCCTTCAGATTCGGCGGAATGGTGTATGTGTGAAGCCTTACTTTGGAGCCCGCCTCGTCGATCAGGTCGATCGCTTTATCCGGCAGGAACCGGTCGGAAATGTAGCGGTCCGACAGCTTCACGGCTTCCACGATCGCCTCATCCGTAATCTTCACGCGGTGATGCGCTTCATAGCGGTCGCGCAGGCCGAACAAAATTTGAATCGCTTCTTCCGGAGACGGCTGATCCACCGTGATCGGTTGGAAACGGCGCTCCAGAGCGGCGTCTTTCTCGATATATTTGCGGTACTCATCCAGCGTAGTGGCACCGATGCACTGCAGTTCGCCCCGGGCAAGCGACGGCTTCAGAATGTTGGATGCGTCGATAGCACCTTCCGCGCCGCCGGCACCGATCAGCGTATGCAGCTCGTCGATAAAGAGGATGATGTTGCCCGCTTGGCGGATCTCATCCATAATTTTCTTCAAGCGGTCCTCGAACTCGCCGCGGTATTTCGTACCGGCTACAACCGATCCCATGTCCAGCGTCATCACGCGTTTGTCACGCAGCGTTTCCGGGATTTCGTTGTTGATGATCTTTTGCGCCAGGCCTTCGGCGATGGCGGTTTTACCAACCCCCGGCTCACCGATCAGCACCGGATTGTTTTTGGTCCGGCGGCTGAGGACCTGGATGACTCTTTCGATTTCGTTGCTGCGTCCGATAACCGGATCCAGGTTGCCTTCCTTGGCAATCGCAGTCAAGTCACGGGCCAGGCTGTCGAGCGTCGGCGTGCTGACGTTGGATTGGTTGCCGTGATGGCTGGATACAGCTTCGCTGCTGCCCAGCAGCTGCAGCACTTGCTGGCGTGCCTTATTCAGGCTGATGCCGAGATTATTCAACACACGGGCGGCCACGCCTTCGCCTTCGCGAATGAGGCCGAGCAGGATGTGCTCTGTGCCCACATACGTATGACCCAGTTTGCGCGCTTCGTCCATGGACAGCTCAATTACTTTTTTGGCGCGAGGGGTATAAGCGATATTCGTCGGCTGTTCCTGTCCCCGTCCGATGAGCGTCTCCACTTCATCCTGGATTTTTTCAAGGCCAAGTCCGAGTCCGATTAAAGCTTTAGCGGCTATGCCGTCCCCTTCCCGGATCAGTCCGAGCAAAATATGCTCCGTACCAATGTTGTTATGCCCTAAACGAACCGCTTCCTCTTGTGCCAATGCCAGCACCTTCTGCGCACGTTCCGTAAATCTTCCGAACATCATATCTCCTGCACCTCCATGAGTTTTATCATCGCTTCTACACTTGCGTCCTTCATCGTAAAGCTGTATATCATAAAGGCTCAGCGCTTTCCGAGGGTTTCCCGGATGAGCTTCGCCCGGTAAATATCGCGTTCTTCAGTGTTCATATCGTGACCGTAGGTTTTCTGCAGGAAGCCCGGCTGGGTCATCACATTCAGTTCATTCATCACCGAAATGGACGGTCCTTCGAGAATCCCGAGGTCAACCCCAAGGCGCACGTCGGAGAGACGCTGCCCCGCCTCCTTCGAATCCATCACTTCCGCGTAGGATAAAATCCCGTAGGACCGTTTGATGCGGTCGGTAATGCGGAGTCTGGAATCGTTCATAAGCCGCGTGCGTGCATTTTTCTCATGCTCAATAATCTGCAGCACGACGCTGTGGAGGTTGTCGATGATTTCATTCTCGGTCTGTCCCAATGTAATCTGATTCGAAATTTGGAACAGGTTACCTATTGCTTCGCTGCCTTCCCCGTAAATTCCTCTAACGGTGAGCCCAACTTGTGAAACGGCGGATAAAATCCGGTTGATCTGCTGGGTCATCACCAGCGCCGGGAGGTGCATCATGACCGAAGCCCGCAGGCCTGTGCCCACATTGGTTGGACAGCTGGTCAAGTACCCGTGCTTATCGTCAAAGGCGTAATCGATGTATTCCTCAAATTTATCGTCAATGCTCGAGGCCTTCTCCCACGCTTGGCGGATTTGAAAACCGGGGTATAGACATTGAATGCGAAGATGGTCCTCTTCGTTAATCATAATGCTGACCGATTCGTCCTCACTGAGGATCACCGCGCCGTTCTGGGATTCATTCGCCAAATTGGGGCTGATCAAATGCTTCTCTACCAGCACCCTTTTGTCCAGCGGATCGATGTGGTCGAGCTCCACGGTATAAAAAGTTCCAAAAGACTGAAGGTGATCACTGGGAATACCCGTCAGACGTTTGAGCACTTCCTCCGACTGCTGGCGGGTGGCCAATAGCGGAAAAGGAAGATGCTGCAGGTTGCGCGCAACCCGAACCCGGCTGCTGATGACGATTTCGGAAGCATCGGCCTGGCCGCGCATCCAATCGCTCAGCGCTTTCTCGGTGAACCGGAGATTTGGCATCACGCATTCCTCCTCCTTCGAGTGAACTTTACTGTTCCGACAATTCTTTCTCAAGCATACGGATCTGGTCGCGCAGCTTCGCAGCCTCTTCGAATTCCTCTTCATGAATACGCTGCTGAAGCTCGAGCTTCAAGCCGTCGATTTTCCGTTTGGCTTGAATTTTGCTGCCGCCTCTCTTGGGCAGCTTGCCGACATGTACGGTACTGCCGTGAACTCTTTTGAGCAAAGGGTCCAGGCGGTTGCCGAAGTACTTATAACAGGAGCTGCAGCCGAACCGGCCGATTTTGCTGAACTGCGAGTACGTCATCCCGCACTCTTCACATCTCAGCGATTGAGCAGCCTTGGCGCTGCTTGCCGCCCCTTTGCCGGCCATGTCAATGTCCATGAGACCAGACAGCAGGCTGTGTATAGAAAATCCGCCAGAGGTTCCGGGGATCATTTCCCCTTTCTCCCGGGCACAGGATTCGCAAAAATGAAACTCCGTCTTCTCACCATTCACAATCTTGGTAAAATGGAGAGTCGCCGGTCTCTTACCACATTCTTGGCAAAGCATACCGATGTACCTCCTTTTTCTCCGTAAGCCTATTTGCCTAACAAAGAAATCAGCATCGCCTTCATCAGCCGAGCACGTATCTCATCCCGGTAAGGAAGCTTGATCATCAGGCACTCTCTGGATATCGCGGCGCGCATAATGCTCGCTTCGCGTTTGCTAAGGATGCGTGCCTCCTCCAACTGATAGATCAGCCCTTCGGCCACGTTCTGATCGATGCGTTCCCCAATCGTTTGGTGGAGATGCGTATGAAGCGCCGAGTATTGCGGGAGTTCAATCCGTTGAATCCGGATATACCCTCCGCCACCGCGCTTGCTTTCCACAAGATAACCTTTTTCCAGCGTGAATCGTGTACTGATCACATAGTTGATCTGGGATGGAACGCATGAGAACTGATCAGCCAGATCGTTGCGCTGAATTTCAATCATTCCTTCGGGACTATCATGCAGAATACCCTTCAGATATTGTTCAATAATATCAGAGATATTACGCATTGTTCATCCTCCATTACGTTAAAACGTCAAGACCTTCATGGTCATTCGTTAGTCCGTTCGCATACCCAAACCATCTCCTTTAAACTTAACCAATGGTCGTGGGCTCGAATCTGGATCTTAACCCGGTGAATATGTTATAACTGATCTAAACCTTGCGCATTCACTATTGTGAGTTCAACCGTAAACAAACATACATTTGAATTTACGTTGACTTTGACTTTCTTTGATCTAAATTATAACATATTCTCACGTTTTGCCAAGAGGGTGTATTTTCATTTTTGACGTTCTCCTTCTTTTTATACCGCACCAATACGAAATAACCCCCTGCAGCGTATGCAGAGGGCTATTATTCTGACCGGATCCCGTCTCATTAGAATTGTACAGAAAGGTATTTTATTCCATAATTAAAAGAAGTCCATAAACAAGGTCTGTCGGACGGGGATCCGCGCTTCCAGGATGCTCACTGCCTTCGCACTGCCTGCAATTCGTCCGGATTGGTATAGCTCAGCCGGCCGTTTGAACCCCGTCAGCATGACGGTCAGTGCCTGGATGTCGCAGCTAAGGACCTCTTCCTGCTGTTCTTGAGATGAATCCAGGGGAGAGACCGATGCGGTTCCGTCCGATGAGAACGACCAACTCCAAACGCCTTCATTCCAAGGTGCATACATATCCGTCAGCTGAATAGTTAGATGCTCGCATCCCCCCTCGCCGGAGGCTGTAAAAGGATAAGCTTCGACGAGTTTCTTCATATTTACGACACGGGCCATCCCATATGGGACAATTTCCTGGTTTATACGTGGATCGGCCAAATGATATGTAAGACTATCATCCATCGGTATAAAATTGACGATTACCTGCGTCACCATTGAATCGTGATTGGCGATATATGTCCATAGCGCACGGCGTGCCTCATCCGTGACATAAACGAGTTCATCGATGGTAAACTCCTTGTTTTCCACCTTATAAAGAACATATCCTTCCGGCGCACCTGATGCCGAATAATATACCGCGGTATGTCCATCCTCGTCCAATACCGAACGGGTCCACCATTCCCGCGTCCGAACCATTAATCCATTATAACGTTTGGAAAATGCAGCATAGACCGTATCCAGAACATCCACGTCCTTGATATCCCGCCGAATCGCACCTTCAGTGATGACCTTTGCCGGCAATTTATCGGTAGAAATGACATATTTCTTGTACTCACTGAACATTTCCCAGCCGTATTTCCGGTAAAACGGGTAGGAAAAAGGATGCAGCATGGAAAAGACCTGCCCGTTCTCATTCATCTGCTGCAGCGCGTGCGTCAGCAGATGCTTAATATAACCCTGCCGGCGGTTTTCCGGCCATGTGGAAACGCTCGCAATCCCGCCCATAGGAAAACTCTCACCTTGAACCGATACCGTAAACGGGATTAACACCAGCTTAGCCGCCAGTTGCTCATCTTCGTCAAAAATGCCCCACACCTGCTCAGGTTTAAATCGTTCTTTGGCCAGCTGCTTCTGATCGGGAGTCATCTTGTATTGAAAAGCATATTCGCTTAGCCGAGTACTCTGCTCAAATTCATCTTCCCGTAAATTCCGGATTTCCATGCTTCCACCTCGCCTATTAAGGATGTGCCTGCGAATTCAGTCAGAGCATCATCGTCCTGACAATCATTGAATTCAAAGACGAGTATGGCAAAACCTGTGTGCAAAGTCAATCCATCCTGCAATCTATCCTGTTTACCTGGGGACAACTAATATAAAGAACAGGATTCTTGTCGTGGTTATTCACGATCATCTGTGGGTTATGGGGATCATTTTGTGTATTTGTGGATGGTTTTTTGGCGAAACGGGGAGTCGAAAACGTTATCTGTGCATAATTCAGATGAAGGAATGTCAAAAACATTGGAGCCTGTGGATGAAAAAAGCCCCTTATCAACAGGAGCGGAGGAACAAAAAAACCACTGTCGATGTTATCAACAGTGGTCCTTCGCTTGGCAACGTCCTACTCTCCCAGGACCCTTCGGTCCAAGTACCATCGGCGCTGGAGGGCTTAACGGTCGTGTTCGGGATGGGTACGCGTGGAACCCCTCCGCTATCGCCACCAAACGTTCAAGTGCTTGATCACCTGAAAACTAGATACGAAACGAATCTACATTTTATATAAGCATATGCTTCCGTAGCAAGCTTTCTGTAAGAAAGCTTTTAGGATAAGCCCTCGACCGATTAGTATTGGTCAGCTCCATGCATTGCTGCACTTCCACCTCCAACCTATCTACCTCGTCGTCTACAAGGGGTCTTACATGCTGGGAAATCTCATCTTGAGGGGGGCTTCACGCTTAGATGCTTTCAGCGCTTATCCCGTCCGTACGTAGCTACCCAGCCATGCTCCTGGCGGAACAACTGGTGCACCAGCGGTACGTCCATCCCGGTCCTCTCGTACTAAGGACAGCTCCTCTCAAATTTCCTACGCCCACGACAGATAGGGACCGAACTGTCTCACGACGTTCTGAACCCAGCTCGCGTACCGCTTTAATGGGCGAACAGCCCAACCCTTGGGACCTACTTCAGCCCCAGGATGCGATGAGCCGACATCGAGGTGCCAAACCTCCCCGTCGATGTGGACTCTTGGGGGAGATAAGCCTGTTATCCCCAGGGTAGCTTTTATCCGTTGAGCGATGGCCCTTCCATGCGGTACCACCGGATCACTAAGCCCGACTTTCGTCCCTGCTCGACTTGTAGGTCTCGCAGTCAAGCTCCCTTCTGCCTTTGCACTCTTCGAATGATTTCCAACCATTCTGAGGGAACCTTGGGGCGCCTCCGTTACTCTTTAGGAGGCGACCGCCCCAGTCAAACTGCCCACCTGACACTGTCCCCATACCGGATTACGGTACCAGGTTAGAACCTAGATACGATCAGGGTGGTATCCCAACGGCGCCTCCACCCAAGCTGGCGCTCAGGTTTCAAAGGCTCCCACCTATCCTGTACAGATCGTACCCAAATCCAATATCAAGCTGCAGTAAAGCTCCATGGGGTCTTTCCGTCTTGTCGCGGGTAACCTGCATCTTCACAGGTATTAAAATTTCACCGGATCTCTCGTTGAGACAGCGCCCAAGTCGTTACGCCATTCGTGCGGGTCAGAATTTACCTGACAAGGAATTTCGCTACCTTAGGACCGTTATAGTTACGGCCGCCGTTTACTGGGGCTTCGGTTCACAGCTTCGGGATTACTCCCTAACCGCTCCCCTTAACCTTCCAGCACCGGGCAGGCGTCAGCCCGTATACTTCGCCTTGCGGCTTCGCACAGACCTGTGTTTTTGCTAAACAGTCGCTTGGGCCTTTTCACTGCGGCCCCCTCGTGCTATTCACACTACCGGGGCACCCCTTCTCCCGAAGTTACGGGGTCATTTTGCCGAGT
>NZ_CP045295.1:3770000-4342500 GCF_009363095.1 Paenibacillus cellulositrophicus | reverse complement strand
GGATGAAGCCGGGGTTCAGCCAGCGGCACAAACCGTGAAGTTTTATTCGGGCGACGGGGTCTACACGGACTCTATAACGATGAAACAGGCTCGCATGGACGACATTATGGTGGCCGTTCTGCACGACGGCAAGCCCATTCCAAGCGATCTCGGCGGTCCGGTACGGCTGATCGTTCCCCAAATGTATACTTATAAGTCCGTCAAATGGTTAAACCGGATTGAATTGATTCAAGGCGACCATATCGGCTATTGGGAAGAACGGGGTTACGATAAAAATGCCTGGCTTCCGGACGCCAAAAGGACATAACTCGCTCCTGGCAGCCCTTCAATCAACGTTCAAGCCCCCTCCTCATGACCGCTGAAAACAAGGCGGCGGCCTTCCCGCTGCCTGCGATCATGTAATTATCCGCATCCGTTCTGTCAAACCCCATCCATACAGCCCCGGTCCATTCCGGCGTATAGCCGACGAACCAAAGATCGCGGTTTCCCTTGCTGCTGACGCCGGGCAGGCCAAGCTGCGTCGTGCCGGTTTTGCCCGCTACCGGCCGGTTCATCCTCGCTTTCATGCCTGTGCCCTCGTTCACGACACCGCGCAGCATGCTCGTCATATCTTCCGCCGCCGAGTGCGAGATGACTTGGCGCTCATCCGGACGGTAGGCATACAGCACCCGACCTTTTGAATCCGTAACCTGCCGTACGAGATGCGCGTCACGATAAATCCCTCTGCTGGCAAACACGCTGTACGCCTGCGCCATTTTCAAGGGGGAGACGCCGGAATGAACGCCGCCAAGCGCAATGGACAGATTGGCATCCTCAGAGGTAAGCGGAATGCCCAGCTTCGCCGCGAACTGTGTCGCCTTTGTAATCCCTACCTGCTGCAGCAGCCATACGGCTGGAGCATTTACAGACTGCTGCAGCGCTTGCCTCATGGTCATTTGCCCCTGATAAGCTCCGCCCAAATTCTGAGGCTTGTAGCTCCCGTAAGCTATCTTGCGATCCTGAAGCATGCTGTCCGGTGAAAATTTACCGCTCTCAAGGGCCGGGCCGTAGACGATAATCGGCTTGAAGGCGGAACCCGGCTGCCTGGCATCAACCACGGCCCGGTTCAAACTGCCTGCAGCAGGATGCCTGCCTCCGGTCAGCGCCACGATCTCTCCCGTCCGATGATCCATAATCACCATCGCTGCTTCAACCTGCTGATCCTTTCCGTCCGGCGGAAAGAAACCCGGGTTGGCGAAGGTATCTTCCAGTGCAGCCTGTGCAGCCATATTCATCCCCGTTACGATGGTATACCCACCCGTCTTCAACTCTCCCAAAGTTTTGCCTGTTCGCTGTGAGGCTTCCTTGAGAGCAGCATCCATATAAGAAGCCCCCAACACAGGAGGATCAACCTTCGCCGGCTGCTGATATTCTGTATTCATGGCAGACATGTCATTATGGGTAATCAGACCTTGCCGCTTCATAATGCCGAGCACTATGTTTCGCCGTTGTACGGGCAGGTCGCCCTTATGTAACGGATTGTAAATAGACGGTCCCTTCGGAATGGCAGCCAAGGAGGCGATTTGCGCCACACTGAGCTTTTTCAGATCCGTCACTCCGAAATAATGCTCCGCCGCAGATTTGATGCCGAATTGCCCATCCCCCATGTAAATCTCATTCAAATACAATTCCAATATGTCATGCTTGGACAAACGTTTCTCCAGCGACAAAGCGATAGAAGCCTCGTTCAGCTTGCGCAGCAGCGTTTGATCCCGGTTCAGATACAGATTTCGTGCCAGCTGCTGTGTAATGGTGCTGCCGCCTTCCGAAATCCGCATATGGATGGAGTTGGTGTATACCGCACGTACGATCCCTTTGTAATCCAGTCCATTATGTCCATAAAAACTCCGGTCCTCCACCGCCAAAAAAGTGTCCAGCAGCAAATCAGGCATATCTTCCAGTTGTGCCTTGGCCCTGTAGCCCGACTCCGGCAGTGGTATTTTTCGAAGCTTGGTCCCATCCGAGGCCACCAGGATGCTCGACTCCGGCAATACCAGTTTCTCGGGATGACGCCCCACGACGATGCCTCCGTACGTATGTACATAAAACAGACCCGCCAGTACGATCACCGTACCGATGACCGCGACATCGAACGAGAGGTAGAACCCCCTCATCACCTTACGCAAAACCTTTGCCTGAAGGCTGTTCATGACGCCGTCATCAGGCTTTCCAGAAGCCTCTCCAATCCTTGCGCTTCCCGCTTCACGGATTCCATATCGAAGTCTGGCGGCCGCTGACTGTCCAAATCCGCAGCCTCCAATGTGCGGAGCAGTGATTTGATTCGCAAAATGACTGCCATGACCTCTTCGTTGTCCAAAAGCGGAGTCGTTTCGTTTTGGATGGGCGGTGTGGATATTTGATCGGCTGAAGATGCTGAAGATGTTGTCATCCATCTACGAATACCTTGTAAGTGGCTCGCCAATGCCTTCAACTCACCACCCGAGGCAACTTTCAGTTCACGGAAGGATCCTCGATCTGCCAGCTCCTCCGCCGCTCTCACGATCTGTTTCATATCATCCGCAAATTTTTGCGAGCGAAGCATGAACAAACCGGCAAACACGATCAAAAAAACAACAGCGGCAATCGGCGTTCTACCAATATAGTTCACCAAACCATGGGCCAGCCTGGCAAAAAATGAATCGGGCGAAACATGCTCATAGGACCACACAAAGACATGGTATGTCAAAAAGAGAACGATACCGCTTAACAAAGCGCTGCCCGTCACTGTATACAGATAAGCAGCCCGAACCGTTAACCATTTTCTCAAAACTCAGGCCTCCTCTCAGCAAAGCGGAAAACTCACCCACCTATGCGCAAAAGGATACCAGACAATTCTTAACAAACACCCGCGAAATCCTTAACATTCCCTTAAAACTCCACTGCAAGCAGAAATCCGGCTTCATGCAGAGAGCCCCTTCATGCGAGTTCCATCGAAGATCAAAACAGCAATGTCAGCATGAGGTAAAAAGAAAAAGCCCTGGACCCATTTTTCAATGAGCCAGGACTTTGTTGGTCATGTCCTATAACTAGTTCGATTCTTCGTTCAAAAGACGGATGAACTCGTCCTCGTCCTCGATCACCTGAATGCCGAGCTGCTTGGCTTTGGCCAGCTTGCTGCCGGCCTTCTCTCCGGCAATGAGCAGGTCCGTCTTGGCCGAGACGCTGCCCGTCACCTTCGCCCCAAGCGCCTCCAGCTGCGCCGACGCCTCGTCGCGGGTCATTTGGTGCAGCGTGCCGGTCAATACGACCGTTTTCCCACTAAAGAAGGAGTCGGTTTTAACCGCCTGAGGTGCCTCAGGAGCCTTCGCCTGCACGCCGAGGGAAAGCATTTTCTCGATGCCCGCCACCACAAACGGATCGGCAAAGAAGTTCACGATGCTCTCAGCGACAATGCCGCCGACATCCGGAAGAGCGATTAACTCCTCTATGTCGGCTTTCATCACGGCGTGGAGATCCCGGTAATGGTCCGCCAGCATTTTGGCTGTGGATTTACCGGTGTTTGGAATACCCAATGCGTACAGGAAGGAAGCGAGATCCCTTCCCTTGCTTTTCTCAATCGCCTCCAGCAGATTCATCGCCTTTTTCTCGCCAAAACGATCCAGCTTCACCAGCTGCTCAAACGTCAGCTCATACAGCTCCGCTGCTTCGCGCACGTTCAGTTCGTCGTACAGCTGTCCGGCTGTCTTATCGCTGAACGTCTCGATGTCCATCGCATCACGGGAGGCGAAATGCGTAATCCGCCCGATGATTTGCGGCCTGCAGTTCAGCTTGTTGTTGCAGAACAGATGGGCGCCGCGCATTTCCAGCGGGAAGCCGCACGCCGGGCAGTGCTCCGGATAAATGATTTCACCGCCGTCGTTCTCTTCGGTCACCTTACCCAAAATCTCCGGAATGACGTCGTTGGAACGGCGGATAAACACGCGCGTGCCCAACGCATATTTCAGGTTCTTGCGCTCGATGTCCCCCACGTTGTTCAGCGTACAGTTCTGAACGGTAACACCTGCCAGCTCTACTGCCTCTACCCGGGCAAGCGGAGTCACTTTACCGGTGCGGCCTACGTTCCAGCTGACGGATTCCAGCACGGTCGTCGTCTCTTCCGCCTCGAATTTGTAGGCTACTGCCCAGCGAGGGAATTTGTCCGTATACCCGAGCGCTTCGCGCGTGCGCATGTCGACGATTTTGATAACGGCTCCGTCAATGAGATAGTCCAGGCTGGAACGGCGTTCCTGAATTTCGGCAAGCTGTTCCATCACATCGTCGAAGTTATCGAAATACGCGATGTACGGATTGACTTTAAAATGATTTTCCCGCAGAAAATCCATCATTTCCTTATGGCTGTCGAACCGGATGTTATCGGAATAGCCCACGTTGTAGAAATAGGCATTCAACCGGCGCTCGGCGGTCACCTTCGGATTCAGGTTGCGCAGCGCTCCCGCCGCCCCGTTCCGGGCGTTCTTGAGCGGCTCAGCCGCCGTCTTGTTGTACTCCTCAAGCACAGAGAGGTTCATAATCCCTTCGCCTTGGACCTCGATCGTACCGTCCTTATATGGAATGCTCAAAGGCACAGACTTAATCGTCTTGATCTGCGGAAGGATGCCTTCGCCGACTACACCGTTTCCGCGCGTAGCCGCCTGAACCAATCTTCCGTTGGTATAGGTCAAATTGAGCGTGAGCCCGTCAAACTTCAGCTCCACCGCATAGCTCAGCTCGGGCAGAGGGTTATCCGGGTTTTTCTTGTTATAGTCTTGAACCAGCCTTACAGCCCTTGCGTTCCAGCTGCCAAGCTGTTCGATATTTTGGGCCTTATCCAGGCTCCACAACGGAGCCAGATGACGATGCTGGACAAATCCTTTGAGCAGCTCTCCCCCTACACGCTGTGTCGGAGAATCCGGCAGCGACACGCCGGTCTCCTTCTCCAATGCAACGAGCTGGTCGTACAAAGCGTCGTACTCTTTATCGCTAATGACAGGCGCATCCAGCGTGTAGTATTGATAATTGTGCTTATTCAGCTCGGCTACGAGCTGCTCCATGGTCAACTTCGGATCCATGCAGGGTCATCCCTCCGTCTATAGATTCATAATTTTAATTTTCCACTTTAGTGATCGGCGCAAACCCGGCCAGAAGGCGTTTCACGCCAACCGGCGCCGGAAAAGCGATCTGCAGCTCCGTATCGTTGCCGCTGCCTTTGACCGAAACGACCGTCCCGGTGCCCCATTTGCCGTGGGAGACCTTGTCCCCCGCCTTCAGGGCCGTAAGATCCGAGGTGCTGCTCGCCGCTGCCATTTTGGCCGGTGTGGAGGTAGTCACCGTCACCCGGCTATCCCGGCCAACCGAAGTGGCCGTGGAACCGCTCTGCGAGGTTGGCGCAGCACTTCTGCCGAAGTTGCTTCCGCCGCTGCCAAAACCTCTGCCGCCATAAGAACCGCCAATGTTGCCTCCGCGGCGGTAGCGGTCACGGGCAACGACCGTATCTTCCTTCAGCTCTTCCGGAATCTCATCCAGGAAGCGGGAAGGCGGGTTCGCCGTCGTCCGGCCGAACAAAGTGCGCATCTGCGCGCAGGAGAGGAACAGCTGCTGCTCCGCGCGGGTAATCCCGACGTAAGCCAGCCGGCGCTCCTCCTCCAGCTCCTCGTTGTCTTGGAAGGCTCGGCTGTGCGGGAATACACCCTCCTCCATGCCGATGATAAACACCACCGGGAATTCCAGCCCCTTGGCACTGTGCATCGTCATCAGGACAACTGCGTCCGAGCGGTCCTCCTCGCTGTCGTTCATGCTGTCGATGTCGGCAATGAGCGCCAAATCGGTCAGAAACGCCACCAGCGACTTATCTTCATTATTCTTCTCAAATTCCATCGTAACAGACAGGAACTCGTCGATATTTTCCAGGCGGGACCGGGATTCGAGCGTATTCTCGCGCTGCAGGTCGACCCGGTACTGGGACATTTCCAGTATTTTTTCGGTCAACTCGGTGACAGACAGGTACTCCACCATCTGATGAAGGGCCGAAATCATATCGTAAAACTCCACCAGCGCATTGCGGGTCCGTCCGGCAAAGCCCAGGTCGTCAACGAACTCCAGCACGCGGAAGATGGACGCTCCCCGCTCGGCCGCCGCTGCCGCGAGCTTAGCCACCGTCGTATCGCCGATGCTCCGTTTCGGAACGTTAATGATCCGTGTCAAGCTGATATCGTCATCCGGGTTGGAGAGCAGGCGCAGATAGGCCAGCATATCCTTGATCTCTTTACGGTCGTAGAACTTGATGCCGCCGACGATTTGGTACGGAATGTCCGACTTGATCAAAATTTCCTCGATTACCCGGGACTGGGCGTTGGTCCGGTATAGGATGGCGTGATCCTGGTACGACTTGCCCTGGTTTACATTCTTGCTGATCTCCGAGGTAACGAAATACCCTTCGTCATGCTCCGAGTCCGCCCGGTATACTTTAATCTTCGCGCCTTCGCCTTTATCGGTCCACAGCTTCTTCGGTTTGCGGCCGGTGTTCTGTCCAATGACTTCGTTCGCCGCGTTCAGGATCGTCGAGGTCGAGCGGTAGTTCTGTTCAAGCAGAATAGTGCGCGCTTCCGGATAATCCTCTTCAAAATTCAAAATGTTGCTGATGTCCGCGCCGCGCCAGCGGTAAATGGACTGGTCGCTGTCGCCCACAACACAAATCCGGTGATGGCTGTCGGCCAGCATCCGGCACAGCATGTACTGCGCCCGGTTCGTATCTTGGTATTCGTCGACATGAATGTACTGGAACTTTTTCTGATAAAAATCCAACACTTCCGGGACTTCCTTAAACAGCTGGATCGTAGCCATGATCAAATCGTCAAAGTCCAGCGAGTTGTTGGCCTTGAGCCGCTTCTGGTACATCGTGTACACCTTGGCGACCAGGCCTTCGAAATAGTCTCCCGCCTTCTGTTCATACTGCGCCGGCGTCACCAGTTCGTTCTTCGCCGTGCTGATCACGGATTGGATCGCCTTCGGCTCGAATTTTTTCGTGTCGAGGTTCAGATCCTTCATGCAGTTGCGGATAACGGACAGCTGGTCTGTGGAGTCCAGAATGGAAAAGTTCGAGGTGAATCCGATGCGTTCAATATCTCTCCGCAAAATGCGGACGCACATCGAGTGGAACGTGGACACCCAAATGTCCCGGCCCTCATTGCCGACCAGCTTGGCTACTCGGTCCTGCATCTCGCGTGCGGCTTTGTTGGTAAACGTAATGGCCAGAATCCCCCAAGGCGGAGCTTTACGGGTTGCGATAAGGTAAGCGATCCGGTGCGTCAGCACCCGGGTCTTGCCACTGCCCGCGCCGGCCATGATGAGCAGCGGGCCGTCCGTGGCTTCCACGGCTTGGCGCTGCTGCGGGTTCAGTCGTTGTATTGCCTGTTGTATATCAATAGGTTGCATGCGTGCATGCTCCTTCCTGCTATAGAAATTCACAAATATGATAGGACATCATAAAAGCGGTATGCAGTGTGGCCCAACGGCCAGCATCTATTATACCAGTTAGCGGTTATATGCATTTGGGGATTAGAGGTAGTACCGACAACAGTCTAAATCCACTTGCTTTTATTCCTTAATGGCCTTAACCGTCAGCAGCGCCTGCTTCAAATCTTCGTAAACAGCGTTGCCGACGACGATGGTGTCGCAGACGTCAGCAGCCTGACGGGCCGAATCGGCATCCTTGATGCCTCCGCCATAGAACAGCTTGGCCCCGTTAAGCGAGCGGTGAATGTGACGCACGGTCTCCATGTCCCCGAACGTCCCGCTGTACTCCACATAGACAACCGGCAGAGACATCAGCTTGTCCGCAACCTGGGCATACGCCGCTGCTCCGGCTGCATCCAGCTCGGTCTGCGCACCGGTCAAGCGGGCAACTGTGGAATCGGCGTTCAGGACGATATATCCTTCGGGAACAAGCAGCTCCCACGGGATCATGTATCCATATTCCTCCACCGCCCGCTGATGATGGCCAACGATCCATGCCGAATCCGAAGCATTGAGCACCATGGGGATCATATACAGATCAAAACCCGGTACGATCGCCTCCAGATCGGATACCTCCAGCACGCAGGGGACCTCATATCGCCTAATACGGGACAGCAGCTCCACAGTGTTGTCGAACGTTACCCCGCTGGACCCGCCCACCATGACGGCGTCTGTACCGGACATGCACACCGCATCCAGTGCCTCATCGGAGATCTCCTTATCCGGATCAAGCTTAAACACATGCCTCCATGGCATAATCATTTGCATCAAACGGCATTCCTCCACGACAAATCTTCATAAATCTAGTCTATGTCAGCACCGGGTGAGTGTCAATTTGTGTTCGCATAAAATGCGAACATTTTTTCGCCAATCCGCCGTACACAAAAAAGAAGATATGCTCCGGGTAGAGAAGCATATCTTTCAGGTCATAAACGATTCATCCGATGAACAATTTGGATGCAATTACCACCCGAGGGCAACAAGCCAACGGTTGTCTCCAAGCTCTTGTTCCGTTACAAAGTCGGAATACACGCCCGTAACCCCCATTCGCTGCAGCCTGCCAATTTCGGAAGGATCGTTAATCGTATTCACATAAGCCGTGATTCCCGCTTTTTTCAGCTTGGCCAGAAAATCAGGCTTCGCCCGGGATTCCGGGATCGTAACCGCCTCAATCGAATGGCTGGCAGCAAAATCGATGACTTCCTGATCCGTATCCTTGGTAGCATACAGCGTATATATAATGGACGGAAATTCATAAATACCGTTTACCATGTCCAGCATCGGCTGATCGTAAATTTGCGGCACGACCCTCTCCAGCAGCGCGGGATCGCGTTTTTTCGCCGTATCTACGAGGATCTCCAGCTCTTTTTGCATATCCGCCGGCTCCTGCTCCTTCGTATCCGTCACGATATAAATATCGGGATAATGCTCCATCAGGTCCAAAATATCCGACCAATCCAGCGGCTCGTATGTGCCGAGGATTTTACTGTTCTTGAAGTCGCTGTAGGTCAGTCTCCCCGACTGCTTGTCCTTCGGAAGCTCACCCTTTTGCCCCAGCAGCTCAGTCATGTACTGCGTCCATTCGTGCCTGGCCACCAAATGGCCATCTGCAGTCAGAAGCAGATCCACCTCGAATACGCGGTTTCCTTTTTCATAGTTGGCAATAAACGCCTCGTAGGAATTCGTGTACGCATGCTCGCGGATCCCGCCCATCGCGTGGGAAATGACCCGGTAATCGGTAAAATTGTTGTTGATGTCCTTGGAGCTTCCCTGGGGAACCCACATCATCAGGCCGGCCGCTACGACCAGCGCCAGCAATGCCACCCATTTCCTCATCGATATCACATCCTTTTCACCAGCTAAGCGTGAGGGGAGCGTGTCTGATTCGTTGGGAGCCGAAGAAAGAGATTAGTAAGTAGAGATTACCCGGACTGGAGGGGTATCAAACGATGAGGGGGGAGGGGAATGCTGGGAAAAGAAAAAGCACCGCAGCAGCCGGTGCCTGATCGAACTTTTCATTAGAGAGTTCTAATCTACTCTATTCCTTGATTTTGGGTAGATAGATCTTGAATAAAATCATGCAGCCCCTCCCGCCAATCCCTCAAATCAGTCAGCCCATTGGCCCGAATCGCCATGTGATCCATGACCGAATATGCTGGACGGGGAGCAGGACGGGGAAATTGAGCCGTTGTGCAGGGTTCAAGCCGGGCGGTCAGCTGGATTCCAGCTTTCCCTGCTTCGTCAAAAATAGCCCGGGTGAAGTCAAACCAGGTACACTGCCCCGCATTGGAGGCGTGGTAAATCCCGTATTGCTCCGTTTGGACGAGTTCGAGCAGAAAGCGGGACAAATCTACTGTAAACGTAGGAGAACCCAGCTGGTCGTTGACGACCTGCAGCACGGGTTTTTCTTGACCGAGGCGCAGCATCGTTTTGACAAAATTGCCTCCATGCGCACCATATACCCAAGAGGTCCGAACGATGAAGTACCGGGAAGACAGGCTCTGCACGAATTGCTCACCAGCCCGTTTGGTTTTGCCGTAGACGCTTTGGGGATCAGTCTCGTCATATTCTCGGTAAGGAACCGAAGACCTTCCGTTAAAAACATAATCCGTGCTGATGTATACCAGCTTGGCTCCGCAGTTCTCCGCTGCCGTCGTCATATTCCTGGTGCCGATCGCATTAACCCGGTAAGCCCCGTCAATGTCCGTTTCTGCCGCATCCACGGCCGTGTAGGCAGCGCAGTGGACAATCGTGTCCGGCCCAAAATCATTAACGGCCTGCTGGCACGCATCCCAACGGGTAATATCGAGCATGGAGCGCCCGCAGCCCAGAACCTGATGCCCCGCTTGCTGGAACAAGGCGGTCACATCCCGGCCAAGCTGTCCTTCGGCCCCTGTCACAAGGACTTTCATAAGCCGTCCCCCAAACGCGAACCGTACTGCTTCTTGTAATAATCCTGATACTCACCGGACTGAATACGCGCCCACCAATCCTTATGATCCAGATACCACTGAATCGTCTCCTTGATGCCGGATTCAAAATCGTACTTCGGCTTCCATCCGAGTTCCCTCGTTATTTTGCCAGGATCGATTCCGTAACGGCGGTCATGCCCCGGCCGGTCCTGAACATGCGTAATTAATGATTCCAGTTTACCCAGTTCCTGTAATATTGTTCTGACGATATGAAGGTTCGTCCGCTCATTGTTGCCGCCAATATTATAAACCTCGCCCGGCTTGCCCTGTTGGATGACAAGGTCGATGGCAGAACAGTGGTCTTCGACGTACAGCCAGTCCCGAATATTTAACCCGTCGCCGTATACAGGCAGCGGCTGCTCGTTGAGGGCGCGGGAAATCATGAGCGGGATCAGCTTTTCCGGAAACTGATACGGACCGTAATTGTTGGAACAGCGGGTGATATTTACGGGCAGTCCAAATGTTTCATAATAGGCCCGGACCACGAGATCTCCTCCGGCTTTGCTCGCGGAGTAAGGACTGTTTGGAGCCAGCGGTGTTTCTTCCGTAAAAAGTCCCGTATCTCCCAGGGTTCCGTATACCTCGTCGGTAGATACCTGAACGAATTTGGTCACCCCATACTTCCGGGCTGCATCGAGCAGCACCTGCGTCCCCAGCACATTCGTCTTCACAAAAATATCCGGTTCCAGAATGCTCCGGTCCACATGGGATTCAGCCGCAAAGTTGACGACGATATCGATCCCTTGCTGAAACCATGATTCCACAGCCTCCACATCGGTAATGTTGGTCGCCGTAAATGAATAATGAGGATGATTCTGGACGGAGCTGAGGTTTTCGAGGTTGCCAGCATAGGTTAGCGCATCCATATTGACGATTTCCAGTTCAGGATACTTTTGCAGCATGTATATAATAAAATTACTTCCGATAAACCCCGCTCCGCCGGTAACGAGCATTTTCCTTCCCATCGTTTGATCCCTCCTGGTCGTAATCAAAAGTTAAGCTCCGCATCCTTCAGCAGAGGATGGCGCTGATCTTTATCCGACAGGATCGGACTGGAGACCGGCCAGTCGATGCCAAGCGCAGGATCGTTCCACAAGATGCCCCGGTCATGTTCAGGAGAATAATATTCATCCACCTTATACAGAACCTGCGTACCCGGAACCAGCGTGCAGAATCCGTGGGCGAACCCTTTGGGTACAAGCAGCTGCCGCTTGTTATACTCACTAAGAATCACACCGGTCCACTCTCCAAATGTCGCTGAATCCCGCCGGATATCCACAATCACATCATAAATCGCACCGCTCAGAACGCGGACCAGCTTGGTCTGGGCTTTGGGGTTCAATTGATAATGAAGGCCGCGGATGACGCCCGCCTCTGCGGAGAGCGATTGATTATCCTGAACGAATGTGTGCGTAATCCCCTGCTGGCGCAGCACAGCCTCGTTATACCCCTCCATAAAAAATCCCCGGTTGTCACCATGAACAACAGGTTCAATCCATACGGCATCTGCTAAGCGTAATTGATTCACTTTCACACGGAAGGCCCCCTAATGGTAGTCTTGTAAGTAACCAAAATTGAATTCATTCTTATTAATATATGGTGCTACCAAACCGTAGGGTGATCTATTGGTCCGCCCTTTTTAAGTCATAAATCATCTTAGGGAAAACTGTTCTAGGGAGTGGGGCCAGAGAGGTTTAGGAGAGGATCGAAATAAGCTGTATTAACGCTTCCAAATTCCATATATATACAATACACCATTCATCCAGCACGAGGAAATGAATTATTTTAGTTATGAAAAAACAAGCCATTATCATAAGCATTAGCACATAAAAAAGACAGAATCCGCACGAACATAGCGGGATTCTGCCTTCATTTATTTTTTCTTATTTCACCAGCTGTCCACGAGTTACGCCAAGCTGGTTGGTCGCCTTCAGCGTCTTCCACACCTGCGTGCCGCTGATTTCGCCGCGAAGGGCACGGTTGTACAGGTCGATGACCTCGTGCACCTGTTCAGGTGTTTCCTCCAGGAACTCGACGCGGTAGCTCGAGACGCCGAGATCCATAAAGTTCGTCAGATACTCGGCACCGGACTGCTCGATGGCGTTGTAGACCGTGTTGCGGCAGCCCTCGTCCACGCGGACCGGATGAGACATTCCGATGCGGTCCTGCAGGGACGCCCGGTGCGATTCGCACGGACGGCCGCAGTTCGTAAAGTCGGTGCCTTCACTCAGGAAGGTACAGTATACGCAGTGCTCCGTATGGAACATCGGCAGATGCTGGTGGATGACGATCTCCATCTGCGACGTCTTGGAGCGCTCCAGCAGATCGACCATCTGCTGGATGTTCAGGTCGTAAGACGGCGTGACCAGGTCACAGCCGGCTTCGAGGAACAGATCCACCGCTTTGTGGTTGGCGATGTTCAGCGAGAAATCGCCAATCAGCTGCGGATGATCGGCATCCGGGTTTTCCATCCGGTGGCGCAGGTAGAAGTACAGCGCCCCGGTGTTGCGCACAAGCACGGCGTCCGGCTTGAGGCGCAGAATGTTTTTGTGGTAGCCGTTCTCGTTCGGCATATGGATGCGCGGCGTCGCCAGCGCGATCCGCTTGCCGGCGGCATGAACGGCTTCCACCGCTGCCGGGAACTGCTTGATGAACTCGAAGTCGGCGTATATCATCTCTACGCCGGCTTCAAGCGCAGCCTCCACCTGCGGGAGGCTGCGGCACAGCGCGGTGAGCTTCGCCTCACCGCGGGCCACCGGCGATGCGCTGCGCGCGGCATCGCTGAACACAGTCGCCGCCCGTTTCACGTACACGGGCGGCTTCGGGCGCTCGCCTGCGAGCAGCTCCACCGCACGGCGGCGGATATTGTTCAGCTCGCGCATCGGCACGATGACGTCGCCCTGCAGGTCGACGTCCAGCTTCTCGAGCTGGTAGACGGTGCCGCCCAGGCGGCCGAACTGCTCCTCGAGCAGAGCGTAATCCATCGGCCGCTTCTTGGCGATTTCCAGCTCCATCTCCGAGTCCACCTGCACCGTCGTGCCCTTCTGCACGTCGGTCCAGACGGTTGTCAGGAGACCGTCGGCATGGCCCACGGCTTTCACATGCACCGGGAACACCCGGTACGGCTTCTCCGTCTCGAACGTTTGGCGCAGGCGCTTGTCGAGCGCCGGATCGTTCGTTTTCCAGATACGGTCACCGACATGCAGCTTACGCAGGTCCACATCGCTCCGGCCCGGAACGATGTCCACGATCCAGCCTTCACCGGCTTCCCCGTCAATCTTGACGCCTTTGCGGCGCAGGTCGTAAATCCGTCCGCCCTCTTCCTGCTTCGTCGGGTCGCCGGCGTCGAACACGATGCCGTCCCCGCGCTTCAGCGGAGCTTCGATCTTGCAGACGACGCCGTCGCGCAGGATCTTTTCGACCCGGCCGACGTACACACCGCGGCTTTTCGGGAACGTGCCGTCGACCAGCTGTTTGTTATTCGTGCCTTCGAGGAATCCGTGCGTAAAGCCGCGCGAAAAGCTCTGCTGCAGCTCGCGCATTTCCTCTTCGCTCGGCGGCGTATTGTCGCCGTCAAAGTAACGGTCAATCGCCTTGCGGTACTTGCTGACCACGTTGGCCACGTACTCGGGGCTCTTCAGGCGCCCTTCGATCTTAAAGGACGTAACGCCCGCCTCGATCAGCTCCGGCATCAAATCGATGGCCGCCAAATCTTTTGGCGACAGCAGATAAGCCACATCTCCCATCGGCTTCTGCTCGCCGTCCACGATCAGGTCGTACGGCAAGCGGCAGGCCTGCGCGCATTCACCGCGATTGGCCGAGCGGCCGCCCCACATCTCCGACGTCAGGCACTGACCGGAATAGGAGACGCACAGGGCGCCATGAACGAACACTTCCATCGGAAGCTTCGCCTGTTCCCCGATTTTTTGAATCTGCTTCAGGTTGTTTTCGCGTCCCAGCACGACACGCTCCATGCCCCACGGCTTGGTGAATTCCACCGCTTCTGGCGAGGTGATCGTCATCTGGGTCGAGCCGTGAATCGGGAAGTCCGGGGAAATTTCCCGGATCAGCTTCACCAGCCCCAAATCCTGCACAATCACAGCATCCACGCCCGCATCGATACAGGCGTCGATCAGTTCTTTGGCATCCTCCAGCTCGTTTTCAAACACCAAAATGTTAAACGTCAAAAAGCCCTTCAAGCCATAGCTGTGAAGAAACGACATGATCTCCGGCAGCTCCGCCATCCGGAAGTTGTTCGCCCGGGCACGGGCGTTAAACTTTTCCACGCCGAAAAAGATCGCATCTGCTCCGTTGGCTACCGCCGCACGCATGCAGTCCCAGTCGCCGGCCGGCGCCAAAAGCTCCACGTCTTCCCTTCTTAATGTCTGTTTGTTCATCTATATCCTCCCAAACCGGTCCTGCCGATTCAAATTCTAGAATTCTCGTACTCATTGCTGACCTAACGAAAAGAATCACCAGCACAACTTCTGCTTTAACTTATCTAGTGTACCAGACATCTTCTGATCCTTCTACTATCCCCACGAATTATCTCGATTCCCATAGGAAGGCAGCAATTTTCGCATTTGCATATTATCAGGTTATCCGTGTTTGGTAGGGGCAAACCATGATTATGGGCCAGCGTGCTTTATATGATGTGAAAAACTCCATATGCAGCAAAACCAAAGCACCTCTAAGACGTTTCCGCAGACGCCCGGCACAGCTTTAAGCCATCAGATCATCTATGACGACCCAGACCGCCCTCACAACTAAAGCCATCACCCTCTAATGCATCTCAGATCCCACCAGCCACAACAAAAACCGGAACAGCCCATGGGCTATCCCGGTTCCTGATCACATATTTTTCCACTGCAATTTCACCGCTACAGCAGCTATCTCACGTTATTCGGCAGCCGCAGTGGTTTTGACTTCATCTTTTTTCGTAAACGTAAAAGAATTCAGCGTCTCATCCAGCGTCTTCTTCTGAATATCCGTGGCGTTGGCGTCATTCAGGGACGCGGACAGCGTATATACCGTGCCGTTATGCTGAACGACGATTTGGCGCGCGCTGTACGGAATGCCGTCCTTCACCTGATGGATGGAAAAGACGACAGCCGGCTCGCCGGCAAAGGTCGTGTTCTCTACCTTTTCCAGCTTCAGATCTTTCTGATACTTCACGGCTTCATTGTAGAACGCCTTCAGTTGGCTTACAGCCTCTTCAAAGGAGCTATCCTTCTCGGCCGTGATCATCATGCGTCCGCCCACGAACTGATACTCCACCGGCGACAGCTCAAACTGGTCGCGATTCGCGCTCCAGTACTGCGGAATACGAATTTGGTACTGATAGGTTTTGGACGTTTTGGTCGTTCTCTTGGATTTATCGATCAGGAACGTATTCTCTTCCATACTCCCGAAGGATTCCGGTACGACGGTAAAATCAATGTTGACCCCGTTCATCAAATCCTTGAACTTGGCCACATCCGCCGGCTGGTCTTCCGGAGCTGCATATTCCACATAATAGCGGTAACCGTCCTTCAAAATCATCACTTCATATTCACGGATCCAGCCGTCACCGTAGTTATACCTGGCTTCGTTCACCAGTGCCTGTTCCCCGGATACCTCCAGCGGGTAAGTATTGACGACCTCATACGAAGTTTTGACGAAGGATTCCTCCAACCATTTCTTCATCTGTCCGCCCCACTGTTCAAGCGAGTCGCCTTTGGGTCCAGTGGACACGTTGAGCTTCAAGTAGCTGCCGTCCTTGCTTTCATAATACATGTCCGCATTGTCCATGCTCCAGGCAGCCGGGATGTCTAAAGCAATGCCGTAGTCCTCGTTATACACGCCGCGCATGCCATTTTTGACAGTAGACAGATCCTTCACGGTTTTATCCGCCGGATTAAAGCTGGTATCGAAGGAGTTCAGCAGCCCGGCATATTTATTCAGGTCCTTGTAGTTGGACGCCTGCAGATCAGCAAAATACAGCTCGTACAGACGATTATGGCCCGAATACATCCGGCACTCCCAGAAGGTTCCGTCCCCATCCTTGGTCACAATACGGGCATACGGCACCTTTGCTTTCGGGAAGGTCCCCCGGTCCACTACCATCTCGCCACCTTTTTTGGCGTCCTCCACCAGCCGATCCAGCAAATCATCGGTGCTTAGATCCGCATCCACATCGGAAGCGTGGACTTCAATGTAATACTTTTCCTCTGCATCGTTGAAAGACGCAATACTCTCGGTCTCATCGCCGCTGCCGACGATCAGGCCGCTCGGATAATTCATCGTCCAGCCGTAGTAGCTGTTGCCGATTTTCGTCTTGCCTACATCCGAATCGATCCCCGGATCCTGCGGACTGGCATCATCCTCCGAAGGTTTCAGGCTAATCACCCATTCCCCCGCCGACCCTGTATTCATTTGCGCTCCGATGCCTTGCGCCACCACACGAAGCGGAACCATCAGGGTGCCGTTCATCATGGACGGGGCAGCCTCCAGCTTCACTTTGCGTCCGTCCACCCAGGCCAGCTGGCTATCAATCGTTAGGCTGATCTGATGAGGGCCGTATCCGATTTTGACCACATTGTTTTTTTCCAGCTTTACTTCGCTGCCGAACGCTTTGCTGAACACGCCCAGCGGAACCATTACGGTTCCATTTTTCTTGAACGGCTTCAAAATTTGTACCGTCTGCCCGTTAATCACCGCTGCAGTGCTTCCCGTCTTGAGCTGCAATGTCAGCTTGTCCGAGCTGCTATCCGCCCACGCGGGCAATGCGGCTGCCAGCATGATGATGCCGGCCAGTGCCGCCGATCCGATGTTACGCAATGCGCTTCCCTTCATCCGTGACTGTCCCTTCTTCCCCATTAAAATTCCTCTCCCGGTCCGCTCTCGTCATTGTAGGCGTCACCATCGGCGCCCGCCTGCGACAGAACCAGCTTCCGCTCCACGATATCCCCGCCGCTCTGCATAAGCAGCTTAACCGTTTGCCCCGGTAAAAAGGACTTAAACATTTCGTTGATGTCCACGACCGAGGTCACCCGCTTGCCGTTAATGCTGTAGAGTACGTCGTCTTCCTGAATGCCGGCTTTTTTGGCCTGATCCGAAAAGACCTTCGTTACGGTTAACGGATCGTCCGTTGGCAGTCCGACAATGGCAGACCAGCTCTCTTCCATGTTGAATCCGAGGCTTGGGCGCTTCACTTCCCCATACTTGAACAGTTGTCCCATCACGTACTGCACCGTATCTGAAGGGATGGAAAAGCCCATATTTTCCACGCCGACGGCTGCGAACTTCAGGCTGTTGATCCCAATAACTTCGCCCCGCATATTAACGAGCGGCCCCCCGCTGTTGCCCGGGTTAATTGCCGTATCGCTTTGGATCAGCCGGTAAAAAGCGTTCACGCCCCGGTTCAGACCGCTGACAACGCCCACCGTCGCCGAATTACGAAGGGAAAAAGAGATCGGCGTACCGATCGCAATGACCTTCTCTCCTACCTGCGCAGTTTGTGCGGACTTGGCAAAGACTGCTGGCACTAAAGATTTGGCATTGATTTTGATCAAGGCAATATCACTTGTTTCGTCTATGTATGAATCCACAATGCTATACGATTTGCCGTCGGACGTGACGACCAGCGTACCTTCCAGTCCGTTCACCACGTGCGCGTTGGTAACGATCCAACCGCTGGACTTCACGATGACTCCTGTACCGTGCGCCAAATTGTAGCGGTTGGTCGCGCCTCCCGTCAGCGTCGTATCCGTCGAGCGGCCGATAATCCCTACAACCGAAGGCGATATGTCTTTGACGATTTGCGGGACCGGATCCGCTGCCACCTGGACGTTGACCTTCTTTGCTGTAGATGCGCCTGATGCTGCTGTTTTTACCTTCTGCGCAGCTTGTCCCGCCTTGGATGCCGCTGTGGCCGTTTTGCCTGTGCTCTGTGCCTCGGCCGCCGCGCTTCCACTGACGAGCACGATCGTGCTGAGCAGCGTAATGACCCACTTTTTCCCCGTCGGTTTCATTCCCTCACCTGACCTTATCTTTATCTTGATCTGCAGATCCCCGGAGTCTATCCTTTCACCTGAATCATAGCCTCAATGTATCACACAAACCGGGCGTGTACAATTGCTGGAAGCCCTATATTTAATAGGAAATTTCCACAGCAAGATCCCAAGAGCTTAAACAAAAAAAGACCCCTTGTCCGCCGGTTAGCGAAAGGTGTCTTCATTCGTCGCAATTTCGTTGGAGTTGTATCTGTTTAGCTCATCCAGTTCTGGATCATAGCAAAGTCGGACGCTAAAAAGACCAGCAAGCAAATCACGCTGAATCCGATTGCAAATTTGTTCTTAACCGGTTGCTTCACCAGACGGATAATCCCGATCAGGATCAAAACCGTAAACAGGATCATGAATACGTCAAAGGTATTGAATTTGGATGCAGCCGATGCAGCAGCTTCTGCAAGCAACATGGTTGGACCTCCTCTTGTGGCTTCGCTCAATTTACATATCTCTCTACATGTTATCGTTCTGGGCGATGAGATGCAAGACTTCGGATGTAAAAAATTGAAATTGTCATAAAATCGCCTTTTTCTGGTAATTGAGGCTTGTCGCCTCGGATCAATTACCATGTGCATGTGTAGAATCCTAATCCTTAATATTATTACCCCGGTTGGCTTCAATTTATGAAAAATGGCGCTTATTTCCGGAAGTGCCGTTCATCCAACTCTGTGACTATGGATATCGGAAAGGCGGAAATTTCTTACGGTATAAATTGAATTGGATGATGGGGCAAGTACGTAAAATGTCCCTACGATCCCTCTTGTTTTCGGATTTCTTGATTTTATGGAACCCACGTAGGGTAGAAATCCGAAAGCCAAATGTGACCGCTTCGCTTCTTCGGAATCATTTTACTCCCTTGCTTACATCGTATTCTTTAGTTCAACTTACACAGAATCTCCAGAACATATACCTTCTTCATTACAAAAAAAATCATGCCTCCCCGCCTCGCGGCGGAATGGAGACATGAACTGATCCTATATCCTTATTTAGCGTAATCGTTCCACGCTTGACTCTGGTTACGGCATTGGTACAAGCTGGTCACTATTAGCTCGTCACCTTCAAAGCTTCACTGCGCGCCGTGTCGCGCTCCAGGATCGGCTTCAGGTACTTGCCTGTGTACGACTGCTCGACCTTCACGATTTGCTCCGGCGTACCGGAGGCAATGATCGTTCCGCCGCCGCTGCCGCCTTCAGGACCCAGGTCGATAATGTGGTCGGCCGTCTTGATGACGTCCAGGTTGTGCTCAATGACGAGCACGGATTCCCCGGAATCAACCAGGCGATGAAGCACAGTCAGCAAACGGTCGATATCGTCGACATGCAGACCGGTCGTCGGCTCATCCAGAATGTAGAGCGTCTTGCCGGTGCTGCGCCGGTACAGCTCGGAGGCCAGCTTCACACGCTGCGCCTCACCGCCTGACAGCGTCGTGGCCGGTTGTCCCAATGTGACATATCCCAGGCCAACGTCGAGCAGCGTCTGCAGCTTGCGGTGGATTTTCGGAATGTTTTTGAAAAACTCCGTCGCGTCCTCCACCGTCATTTCAAGCACGTCGGCAATACTCTTCTCCTTGTACTTAACCTCCAGCGTTTCCCGGTTATAGCGTTTGCCTTTGCAGACTTCACACGGCACATAGACGTCCGGCAGGAAGTGCATCTCGATCTTGATGATGCCGTCCCCGCGGCAGGCTTCGCATCGTCCGCCCTTCACGTTAAAGCTGAAGCGTCCCTTTTTATAACCGCGGATTTTGGCCTCGTTCGTCTGTGCGTAAATGTCACGGATATCATCAAACACACCGGTGTAGGTTGCCGGATTGGAACGCGGCGTGCGGCCGATCGGCGACTGGTCGATGTCGATGACTTTCTCCAGATGCTCGAGCCCGCGAATTTCCTTGTGCTGGCCGGGTCTGACCTTGACCGCCTTGTTGAGCTCCCTGGCAAGCGTTTTGTACAGGATCTCATTCACGAGCGTCGATTTGCCCGAACCGGAAACCCCCGTTACTGCCGTGAAGACACCCACAGGAATTTTGGCATTGATGTTCTTCAGGTTGTTCTCTTTCGCTCCGCGGATCTCCAGCCAGCGGTTATCCGGCTTACGGCGTTCCGTATTGACCGGGATGAACTTGCGTCCGCTCAGGTATTGGCCGGTCAAGGAATTCGGATCCTTCATGATTTCCTCAGGTGTGCCTTGAGCGATGACACGGCCGCCGTGAATACCCGCACCCGGACCGATATCGATGATATAGTCGGCGGCCATCATGGTGTCCTCGTCATGCTCTACGACGATGAGCGTATTGCCGATGTCCCGCATATGCTCCAGCGTAGAAATCAACCGATCGTTGTCCCGCTGGTGCAGACCGATGCTCGGCTCATCGAGAATGTAGAGCACGCCCATCAGGCTGGAGCCAATCTGCGTAGCCAGGCGGATCCGCTGGGCCTCTCCCCCGGAGAGTGTGCCCGCGGCCCGGCTCAGCGTCAGGTAATCGAGCCCGACATTCACGAGGAATCCGAGGCGCGCGTTAATTTCCTTCAAGATCAAGTTCGCAATCGAGCGTTCCTTCTCGGACAGCTCGAGCTGATCAAACAGCTTCATCGCTTCGCCGATGGACAGGCTCGTCACATGCGCCATGTTGTAGTCGTTAACGGTTACGGCAAGCACTTCTTTCTTCAAACGGTGACCCTTGCAGACTTCGCACGGCTTCGCGCTCATGAAGTTTTCGATAAATTCGCGGATGCCCTCGGAAGCCGTTTCACGGTAGCGGCGCTCCAGGTTGGGAATGACGCCCTCAAATACCACAAACGCTTCTTTCCGCTGTCCGAAGTCATTTTCGTAACGGAAGCGGACCTTCTGATTACCCGTTCCGTACAGCAGCTTGTTCATGTCTTCTTCCTTCAGCTGGCTGACCGGAACATTCTGAGGAATGTTGTAATGCTCACATACCGATTTCAAAAATTGCGGATAATAGTTGGACGTACTGCCTGTCCACGCCAGAAAAGCGCCGTCATCGATCGATTTCTCCCGGTCCGGAATCAACAGCTCAGGGTCGACGATCATCTTCACGCCAAGTCCATCGCATTCCGGACAGGCCCCGAACGGACTGTTAAACGAGAACATCCGCGGGGACAGCTCCTCAATGCTGAATCCGCAGATCGGGCAGGCGAAATTGGAGCTGAAGCGCAGCTCTTCCTGGCCCATAATATCGACCAGCAGCTGGCCTCCGGACAGCTTCAGCGCCGTCTCGATGGAGTCCGCCAGGCGCGCCTCCACACCTTCCTTAACGACGATCCGGTCGACAACGACCTCGATCGAGTGCTTCTTGTTTTTCTCCAATTCGATATTTTCGGAAAGATCGCGAAGCTCGCCGTCTACCCGTACGCGCACGAAGCCCTGCTTGGCCACGTCGGTAAACAATGACTTGTGCTCACCCTTCCGGCCGGAAATCATCGGTGCCAGCAGCTGCAGACGCGTCTTCTCCGGATACTGCATAATCCGGTCGACCATCTGTTCCACGGTCTGGGACGTGATTTCAATGCCGTGCTCCGGACAGTGGGGATGGCCCACACGGGCAAACAGAAGCCGCAGGTAATCGTAAATCTCGGTTACCGTTCCGACGGTAGAGCGCGGGTTGCGGCTCGTCGTCTTCTGGTCAATCGATATGGCCGGAGACAGCCCGTCGATCGAGTCGACGTCCGGCTTCTCCATCTGCCCCAAAAACTGCCGCGCGTACGCGGACAGCGACTCCACATAACGGCGCTGCCCTTCCGCATAAATCGTGTCAAACGCCAGGGAAGATTTGCCCGAACCGCTCAGTCCGGTTAAAACAACGAATTTATCACGGGGAATCGTGATATCTATATTTTTCAAATTGTGGGCCCTTGCACCCTTAATGATGATATTCTCGCTGGCCAATGGTCGCTCATCTCCTTTGAAAGGATCTATTTATGGGATTTATCCACAAAGAGAACGACCAGTACAAGCGGCCGTTCCCTTATCTTATCCATGTTCTTGTTTATTCCGCCTTCAGTTCCAGCAGGGCGTCACGCAGCTCGGCTGCGCGCTCGAACTGCAGGTTCTTCGCGGCATCCTTCATTTCCGCTTCCAGACGCTGAATCACCGACTGGCGCTCCTTCTTCGACATCTTGCCGCCGGTGCCGGTCAAATACTCCGCCTTCGACTCGGCCACCTTCGTCGCCTCGATAACGTCCCGCACCTTCTTGCGGATCGTCTGAGGCGTGATTCCGTGCTGCTCGTTATAGGCGATCTGCATGGTGCGGCGGCGCTGGGTTTCTTTGATCGCTTTGTCCATCGAGTCCGTAATTTTGTCGCCATACATCAGAACAAAGCCCTCAGAGTTCCGGGCCGCGCGGCCGATCGTCTGAATGAGAGACCGCTCCGAGCGGAGGAAGCCTTCCTTGTCGGCATCCAGGATCGCAACCAAAGATACCTCAGGCAGGTCAAGTCCCTCTCTCAGCAGGTTGATCCCGATCAGCACATGGAACGTACCCAGACGCAGGTCACGCAAAATCGCCATCCGCTCCAGCGTCTTGATATCGGAGTGTAGGTACCGGACCTTGATCCCAATCTCTTTCAGGTAGTCGGTCAAATCCTCGGCCATCTTCTTGGTCAGCGTCGTCACGAGCACCCGCTCGTCGCGGTCGATCCGCTCCCGGATCTCCCCGATCAGATCGTCGATCTGCCCTTCGGTCGGGCGGACTTCGATTACCGGATCCAACAAACCTGTCGGACGGATGATCTGCTCAACCATTTCATTGCAGTGCTCGATCTCGTACGGTCCCGGCGTCGCTGACACGTAGATAATTTGATTCACTTTACTCTCGAACTCTTCGAACGTCAACGGGCGGTTGTCCAGAGCCGACGGCAGACGAAATCCGTGTTCCACCAGCACCGTCTTGCGCGCCCGGTCCCCGTTGTACATCGCGCGGATCTGCGGCAGCGTCACATGGGACTCGTCGACGACGATCAGCATATCATCCGGAAAATAGTCCAGCAGCGTATATGGGGTTGCTCCCCGTTCCCGGAACGTTAACGGTCCGGAATAGTTCTCAATCCCCGAGCAGAAGCCGACTTCCTTCATCATCTCGATGTCGTAGCGCGTGCGCTGCTCCAGGCGCTGAGCCTCGAGCAGCTTGCCTTGGGAGCGAAGCTCCTCGAGCCGCTCTTCCAGCTCCCGCTCAATATTGACCAGCGCCACACGCATCGTCTCTTCCTTCGTTACGAAGTGAGACGCCGGGAAAATCGCGATATGATCGCGTTCACCGATCAGCTCACCGGTCAGGACGTCGATCTCCGTAATCCGTTCGATCTCGTCCCCGAACAGCTCCACGCGGATCGCCTGTTCCCCTTTGGAAGCCGGGAAAATCTCAATGACGTCGCCGCGAACACGGAACGTCCCGCGCACGAAGTTGATGTCGTTGCGCTGGTATTGGATGTCCACCAGGCGCGACAAAATCTGATTGCGCGGCTTCTCCATACCTACGCGCAGCGACAGCAGCATGCTGGAGTATTCCATCGGCGAACCCAAGCCGTAAATACACGAGACGCTCGCCACGATAATAACGTCCCGCCGCTCGAACAGCGAGCTGGTCGCGGAGTGGCGCAGCTTATCGATCTCCTCGTTGATGCTCGAATCTTTCTCAATATACGTATCCGAAGAAGGGATGTACGCTTCCGGTTGATAGTAATCATAGTAACTCACAAAATAATCGACGGAGTTGTTCGGAAAAAACTCCTTGAATTCGCTCGCCAGCTGGGCGGCAAGCGTCTTGTTATGCGCGATGACCAGCGTCGGCCGCTGCACCTTGGCGATGGTCTGCGCAATGGTAAAGGTCTTGCCGGTACCGGTCGCACCGAGCAGCGTCTGATGCTTCTTCCCCTGCTTCAGGCCTTCCACCAGCTCGGTAATGGCCTTCGGCTGGTCGCCCTGCGGTGTGTATTCCGACTCAAGCTCAAACGTCTTGGTACTGACGACAATATCGCTCATTGCCCAACATCACCCTTATCATCTAAAATAGATATTCTAAACTATATGTCGAGATTTCCCGATATAAGCTATAGGAAATCATTGTTGAAATAAGAATATTTGTTCCCGTCTATTATACTCTGATCAAGTGCCGTATGCAAACCCTAACTCATGAACAGGAGTGATAGCACAACATGGAAATCACAACAATACTGGGCATCCTGGCGGGACTTGCCGCGCTGGTAGGTGGCTTTTTATGGGAAGGAGGTCAGATTAATGGATTAATGCAGGCAGCGGCCGCCCTGATCGTATTCGGGGGAACTATTGCCGCTGTCGTTGTCAGTTACCCGCTTCACCGGCTCAAGACGATTCCCAAAGCGCTGCGCTTTGCCTTCAGCAAACCGGCCGAGGATACGAACCAGCTGATCGAAGACTTGGTTGGCATGGCCACAGCGGCCAGGCGCAATGGAGTGCTCTCCCTTGAAAGAATGGCGATGGACCATCACAACTCGTTCCTTCGCGAAGGCATTCGGCTGGTCGTCGACGGAACGGAAGAATCCCAGATCAAACAAATCATGGAGCTCGAAATGGACGCTGTAGAGCAAAAGCACGAAAACTACGCCAAAATATTCGAGTCCGCAGGCGGCTACGCCCCGACCATGGGTATTATCGGCACCGTTATGGGGCTGATCCATGTCCTCGGCAGCTTGTCCGAGCCGACCGATCTCGGGCCGTCGATCGCGGTAGCATTTACCGCTACGTTATACGGCGTGGCGAGCGCCAATATTATCTTTTTACCCATTGCGTCGAAAATTAAGTCTCGCAGCGCCGATGAAATTCAGCAAATGGAACTTCTGATGCAGGGCATTCTGGCGATTCAGAACGGCGAGCACCCCAACATGGTGCGTAAAAAGCTCGTTTCCTTCACACCGGTGGACAGCTATCATGCCCCTGCCGTGAAGGAGGAATTCATCGATGAGACAGCGGAATAGACGCCAAGGCCGGAGGAAAAGCGAAGGAGACGGCGGCCGGGACCGGTGGCTGATCACTTATGCGGACCTGATCACGCTGCTCCTGATCTTTTTCGTCATGATGTTCGCGATGAGCCGGCTGGACGTTGAGAAGTACGAAGCGATCACACAATCCCTGCAGCATACGTTCAAAAGCGGCGACTCGATCCTCGAGAAGGGATCCGGCATCACCGGTCAAGCGGACAAAAATACGCATCGAAATCCCGACACGGCCAAAAAACCGCAGAACAGCGGTTCTCAGGAACTGACCGAACGGGAGCTTGCCTTCCGCAAGCAGGAGCAGGAGCTCCAGAACCTGATGCAGGTTATTTCGCAGTATGTGAAGGATAACCGGTTGGAGGACCAGATATTTGTAGCGGACGAGCCTCAAGGCATCTCCATTACGCTGAGCGACCAATTTATGTTCGATGTCGGCAAAGCGGACCTAAAGCCCGGCTCGGCTCCGGTGCTGGACAAGCTAGCCAGCCTGTTTAAGAACCTGAGCACGGTGATCAGCATTGAGGGTCACACCGACAATCTGCCGATCGTGCATGCTTCGAATTACAAGGACAATTGGGAGCTTTCCGGAGCGCGGGCGCTGTCGGTCCTGCGGTTTTTCCTCGATCAAAAGCATCTGAACCCGGACGAGTTCCAGTACGCCGGATACGGCGACACGCGTCCTGTCGGGGATAATGGCACCGAAGCCGGAAGGCAGAAAAACCGCCGGGTAGAGATCATCGTCCTCCGCCAGCTTCAGGAATAATCCGTAACCTCCTGTTTCGCCAGCAAACCGCCCGTTGGACCTTTCATAAAGACAAAAAAAGCGTGGAAGCTTCAGAGCTCCCACGCTTTTTTTTGCGTTCTTGCCTTACATGTCGGCTTCCCGCGCATCATGCGATACAGGGGTGGACGACTTGCTGCGGGCATGAATTTTCATGCCGATCAGCTGAAACAGATTGACCGGCTTCAGCACCAGCGCCACACCTGCATCCGGGTCAGGGGCCAGGATAACGCCCAGCTGGTGATGATCCCCGTCGTAGATCGCCCGCTGCAGGAACTTGACCTCACCCTGCAGGTTTTGCACTTCCAGCTTGCAGAAGGCCGGGTTTTTACGGATCGCCAGATGCAGCTGCTCCTTGGACCGGATCGCCATGCCGTTGACCTTCATAATCGATTCGCCGGCCGCAATGCCCAGCTCTTCGGCAGGGCTCCCGGGAATGACGGCCAGCACCTTCAGCCCCTGCGCAGGATGGACAAACACCGGGCTCCGGTGCTGCTCCTCATACCGGCTGTACCACGCCAGCCCTTCATGAAGCACAAAGGCGATCAAGGCCGCCACAAGCGCCAGCGGGCTCCACCAAGCCGACAGAATGCTAAAAGCAAGCAGTACGACGCCATAGATAAGGAGGCGTTTGAACGTCCGATCGGCCTTCACCTGCGGAAGCAGGCTCTGCGTCATTTCGCTGAAGCCGATCACCACTGGCAGCGCCATCATGCTGAAGCCGCCGCTCCATCCGTCTCCGCCAAATAAAGGCGTCCAAGGCAGAACGGTATCCGAGGCTCCCGGAATCAGCAGAAACAGAGGAATCGGCCAGAACACCTGCATCTGGTAGCCTCCAACGAGCTTGCCCCGCTTCCCTTCAATAAAGAGCGGATTAGCAAAGGACGCTCCCTGCAAGCGGATAAGCAGAGCCTCGGCCAAGTGCAGCACGGCTACCAAGGCAAGCAGGGCAGGAATATCCAGACCCGCTACCGTATCCTTGACCGTTTTCAGGAACCCGTCCGGACTCCAGGAAAACAGCCCCATCACAAACTGAATCACGCCCAAGATCCCGATGGCGTAAGCAAAGCATAAATACCTTACCCGGAACAGCAGCAGCACGATAGCTACCACCCAAATGCAGATCACCGCTTCTGTGGTCAGCGAAATTCCCAAAAACGCCGCGGCCACCGAGACGCCAATCCCGGCCAGCAGTCCGCCCCAAAAGGTCCGCCATGTCTGCAGCCCCCAGCTGTGCAGCCGGACGGAGAACAGCTTTCTTTCCAGCAGTACCTGCCTACGGTACACAAGTGCCATCAAAATGATCGAAATATAATAAAACGGCTGCGTCAGCAGCTGTAACAAAGCATCCCCCAACTTCCACAGCAGTTCCAATGCGACATCCAATCCGTCACCACGCTCCTTTACCATAACATTTACGCATATCCAGGACAGACATCAGACGCAAGAAAAAAAGAAGGCTAAAGATCAGCCTTCTTAACGATTCGACGCGGCAGCGGCAATTTCCTTCCGCACCTCGTCGATCCCGCGGTTCAATTGATTATCGTATTTCGGATCGCGGATGTGCTCGATCAGCGCGTTCTCGAGTGCTTCCGCCGTCTTCGCGTCAATAACTCCGTTCGCGCTCAGCTTCGCGCTGCTTTGGAACGACTTGACGGCCGCCGCGGTTTTCTCATCGAAGAATCCGTCTTTGCGTCCAGGCTTGAAGCCAAGGCCGTCCAGCATGATCTGCGCACTCTTCACGTCAGTGTTATTCATGTTGTATTCCAGCGATTTGTCCTTGTTGATCGGAGCCACCGAGAAGTAATCCGGCTGATCCACCGCAATGTCAGGCTTGATCCCCTTCTTGTGGATCCAGCTGCCGTTTGGCGTCAGCCATTTCGCGATCGTAATCTTGAGCAGGCTGCCGTCGCCCATTTGCTTGTCGAAGCTCGTCTGTACAGTTCCTTTACCAAAGGAGTTTTCACCGATCAGCTTCGCTCCGGCCGATTGCTGCAAGGCACCTGCCAGAATTTCGGATGCGCTGGCGCTTCCTTTGTTCATCAAGAGGGCGACCGGATAGTCTTTGCCCGTTCCCTTGGACTCGCTCTTCTCGCGTTTCTTGTTCTTGTCTTCAACCTGAACGATCAGCTTGCCTTTCGGCACGAACTGCTCGGCGATATCGATTACGACGGACAGCACGCCGCCGGGATTGTTCCGGACATCAATGACGAGGCCCTTCATGCCTTCGCTCTCGAGCTTCGCCAGCTCTTCCTTGAAGCGATCGCCCGTGTTCAGGGAGAACTGGGTAATTTCAATCACGCCTACCTTACCCGGTTCCATGTGGGCATTGACGGTCTCCAGATCGACATCGTCGCGCACGATAGTGTACTGAAGCGGCGTCGATACGCCGCTGCGGCGGACCGTCAGCTTCGCCTCGCTGCCTTTTGGACCGCGGATTTTCGAAACCGCATCGTTCAGCTCAAGCCCGCTCAGCGATTCTCCGTTCACCGTCAGGATGATGTCCTTGGCGCGGAGTCCTGCCTTTTCCGCAGGCGATCCCTTGATCGGAGACACAATAACGACGTTGCCGTCTTCCGAAGACACTTCGGCACCGATGCCGCTGAACGAGCCCTCGATGCTCTCCTCAAATTCCTGTGCCGTTTGCTTACCCATATAAGTCGAGTACGGATCTTCCAGCGATTCCATCATGCCGTTGATGGCACCGTCCACCAGTTTGCTCCGGTCCACATCCTCGTAATAATTGCCTTGGATGAGATCCAGAGCCGTACCGATTTTCTTCGCTTCATCCTGCTTCAAGCCGCCGCTGACCACGCTCGCTAGCACGCCCTGGCCCGTCGAGGCCTGATTCGCAAAGCTTGCGCTTGTTAACACGAGGGTCAGTACGCTTCCCAACAGCATACCTACGACGACCAACAATGCGACCGTACGTTTCTTCAAAGTAAGTTTCACCGCCTTTTATTTTCCGGCCGAACCTCTTATGACCAGACTTAACCATCCTAGTATATGTTCGGCTTGTACGGAATATTTATACGGTCTACAGATACGGCATCGGGTCCACAGGCGTTCCATTCTGACGGACTTCAAAATGAAGGTGAGGCCCCGTGACTTGTCCCGTTGCGCCGGATTCTGCAATCACCTGACCGCGGCTGACATGCTCGCCTACCTTTACTTTAATACCGCCTTCACGTATATGTCCATAGAGGGTCCACATTCCGTCTCCATGATCGATGATGACACAGTACCCGTAACCGCTCCACCATTCGGCCAGCGTGACGGTTCCCGTTTCAGCGGCGTGGATCGGCGTTCCCTGCGGAACGGCAAGGTCCACCCCTTTATGCATCTTGCCGACTTCACCCGTAACCGGATGGACTCTTCGGCCGAAAGACGAAGAAATGCGGGCTCCGCTAACCGGCATATACAGCGGTCCGCCGCTGCCCGAGAAGCCGCCCGAGCTTTCAACCGTCGTTGTGACGCTCCTCTTCTTGGCCGCTGCCGCTGCTGCTGCAGCCGCTCTCTTCGCAGCAGCCGCCTTGGCTGCCGCCGCCCTTCTCGCTGCTTCTTCAGCCTTCAGCTTGTTCTTCTCCTGCTCCAGGGAAGCACGCTTGCTGACGAGCGTGACGAGCAGCTGATCCTGCTCTTCACTGGTGTCGTCGGATTCTTCAATCTTCTGGTCGTACTGTGCGATCAGAATCTGCTTCTGCCGCTCGTTTTCAGCCAGAATGGCCTTCTGGTCTTCCATCTGGGCATACAAATCCTTGGCTTTGGCGTAATCCGACTCCAGTTCCTTTTTCTTAGCCAGCACCAGCGCCTTATCCTTCTTGTGCTGCTCCAGCAAGTCCTTGTCCTGGTCTACGAATTCCTTAAGAGCGTCTGCCCGCTCCAGGAAATCGGAGAAGCTGGTCGATGAGAGCAGCACCTCCAAATAGGATACGTTGCCGTCGGTATACATAAGACGTACCCGGGACTCCAGCATTTTCTCCCGCGACTGGATCCGCTCCTCGGCGGCATCCAGCTCGGTCGCGGTCTGATGAAGCTTGTCCTGCGTATCGTCTATTTGAACCGTCAATTTGGTCATCGTGTTGCTCACCGTATTAATCTGGTTCATGACATACTGAAGGTTTTGGGTCGTTTTATTTTTGTAATGCTGCGCTTCCTGCTTCTGGGCTTCCGCCTTGCTCTTCTGCTGCTTGGCGGTCTTCGCCTGCTGCTGCAGCACTCTCAGTTCATGGTCGATGTCATCGACCGTTTTTTTCTTTGCCAGACCTTCCGAAGGCTGAATTACAGCCGCTGCGATCATAACTACGGCCAAACAAGTGGCGATCTTTTTCAACTTGCGTTCCCCGTCCTTTTCCAAAAGTTTCTCCTGTATAACCAAGACTCTCCGTCAGCTGCTTATCGTTCTTGTTCTTATACCTTCAAAAATTTGCGAATAGATAGGGTCGTTCCCCACATGCCGATCAGCACGCCGAGGACAATCAGTAATCCTCCCCACTGCCACAGCTGGCTCAGCGGGAGAAGTGACATCTGGAGCGTAAAATCCGAGCCGATAGAGGCGGCCAGCCGGTCATAACCGACGAACAGCAGCGCCACCGTGATGACGGACCCGATCAGTCCGATCAGGGTGCCCTCCACGAAGAACGGCCAGCGGATAAAATAATTCGTCGCCCCAACCAGCTTCATGATGCTGATTTCCCGGCGGCGGGCAAGAATCGTGACGCGAATGGTGTTGGAGATCAGGAACATCGACATGACGGCGAGGCCGGCCACGAAAATAAACCCGATGTTGCGCACCAGGCGCGTCACTTTAAACAGCGTTTCGATTGTGCCTTTGCCGTACTTCACTTTCATGATCGGCTGCTCCGTATGGCTCGTGTTCAGCGCCTCGATCTTCTGGGCGACGAACGGAACCGTCGTCGGCTCGATCACCTCGACCATAATCGTGTCCGGTAGCGGGTTGTTATCCTTGCTGAAGCCTTCCAGCAGCTCCTTCCCCTCGTCTCCCATACTGTTGCGGAAATCGGTGAGGCCCTGCTCTTTGGAAATAAACTGCACTTTGCTAACCTCCGGCATCGCGGAGATTTCGTTCTGCACTTTCTCGCGCAGCTTCTGGTCGACGTTCAGGTTGAGATAAGCGCGGATCTGCACTTGTTTATCGGCCTTGTCGGCCAAAGCGTTGACATTGAGCACCAGGATGATAAATACCCCGAGCACGAACAGGGATACCACGATGGAGGTAACGGAGGCTACGGTCATCCACCCGTTGCGGAAGATGCTGTTAAACCCGACCCGCAAATGCCGCAGAAAGGTGTTAAAAGTCATACCCGTATTCCCCTCTCTGCTGGTCGCGTACAATGTTGCCGTGCTCGATCGCGATGACGCGCTTGCGCATCGTGTTCACGATCTCCTTGTTGTGGGTGGCCATGACGATGGTCGTTCCGCGGAAATTGATCTCATCAAGCAGCTGCATGATGCCCCATGAAGTTTCGGGGTCCAGGTTGCCGGTAGGCTCGTCCGCAATAATGACCGCCGGGTTGTTCACAATGGCTCTGGCGATCGCGATCCGCTGCTGCTCTCCCCCGGACAGCTGCGCTGGAAGGCGGGTGGCTTTGGACTTCAGTCCAACCAGATCCAGCACCTCCATCACGCGCTTTTTCATCTGCCGCTTCGGCGCTTCGATGACTTCCATGGCAAAAGCCACGTTTTCATATGCCGACAGCGTCGGAAGAAGGCGGAAATCCTGAAAAATGACGCCGATATTCCGGCGCACATACGGAATTTTCCGCTGCTTCAGCTTGCCGATATTAAAACCGTTCACAGAGATTTGCCCTTTGGTCGGCACTTCTTCTCTATAAATAAGCTTCATGAATGTCGATTTGCCTGCGCCGGACGGTCCGACGACGTATACGAATTCGTTACGGTCGATCTTGACCGATACGCCTTGCAATGCATGGGTTCCATTCTGGTAGGTCTTCCATACGTCCTGCATTTCAATCACTTCGTTCATCACTTCCTAATTACATAATTAGCCATTATAAATTCGACACATTCCAGCTAATTCCTTTAAAAAAGCGTAGGAATCATCACGATGTGTTTCATTGTAACAAAATTGTTACCTTTTGAGTACCCGAAATTTTTCCACTTTGCCTACATATATATGGAAAGACAGCATCAATCACGATGAAGAGGAAGCGAAAGAGGTGGGAACCCTATGAAAAAAATTCATTTGAGCCTGATCATTATCGCCAGCATCCTGCTGATCGGTTCCGTCACCGCCGGGTGGGTACATCTTTATATCGGACAAAACACCCTTCCGGATAAGATCCAGGTTGCCGGATACCCGCTCGGAGGAAAAGATTCAGATGAGGCGCTTAAGCTGCTGGACGCCCGTCTCAGACAGATGGAGAGCATTCCCTTGACGCTGTCCGTGGCCGCCAAAGGTATTCCCGATGCCCAGCTGACGCTGAAGGAGGCCGGCGTTTCGTTTGAAGCGGACGCCTTTAAAGAGGCGGTTGCGAAGCTGCATGAAGGAAGCTGGCTGGACCAGCTGAAATACCGCTGGCATTTTCAGACGGACTGGAACATCGTGCCCCACTGGGACATTTCCGCGCTGAAGGAGAAATTTACACCGGAGTGGGAGCAGGAGCACTTCGGCCTTCCGGTGGAAGCCACGCGGCGGATCTCAGGGAAAGACGAGGTCGTGTACACGCCTGAGGTTTCGGTCTCGCGGATTGACTGGAACACGCTCAAGGAGCAGATGACCGCGCTGATTCCGAAGGACTTCGCCCTGATTGCCGGCGGTGAGAAGCCCAAGCTCAGCCTGGACCTTCCCCTGTACCGAATGGTGCCGAACGTCACGATCGGCAGCCTCAAGGAAGAAGGAATCGAGCGAAAAATCATCGAGTTCTCCACCGGGCTCGGTTCGAGCGGGCCGGGAAGGGTATACAATGTCGATTCCGCCGCCAAGGTGGTGAACGGCATGGTGCTGAAGCCGGGTGACGTGTTTGATTACAGCAAGGTCATTGCCAAGGCGGAGGAAAAATACGGGTTCCAGGAGGCGCCGGTCATTCTTAACGGGAAGCTGGTTCCAGGAGTAGGCGGAGGCATCTGCCAGGTGTCCAGCACCGTGTACAATGCGGCGGTCCGGACCGGGCTTGAAATCGTCGAGCGGCGCAACCATTCCCTGCCGGTCAGCTACTTGCCGAAAGGGCAGGACGCCACGTTTGCCGAAGGCTCGATCAACTTTCGCTTCCGGAACAATACCGGCAAGTCGCTGCTAATTCAGGCCGAAGTCAAGGATCGGAATCTGATCGTCAAATTTTTTGGCACCTTCCCGAAAAATGTCACCTATGACCTCATGTCCCGCACGGTCGAAACACTTCCGGTCACCGAGAAGTTCGTGCAGAATCCGACCCTTCCGGTCGGCGGCCAGGAGATCCTGCAGAGCGGCAAACCCGGCTACGTCGTCGAGACCTATCAAATCAAGAAGGTGGACGGCAAGGAGGTATCGCGCAAACGCATTTCCCGTGATACGTACCGCCCGCAAAACCGGCTGATCGCGGTCCATACGGAAGATCCGGGAGAGGGCAGCCCCGCTCCAGGCTCTGAAGAGCAAATCGTGGAGGACGGCGTAAGCGGGCCGAACTTCTGAGGGCAGATGAAGGCAATTAGTTGTCAGCTATAATCCAAACGAAGCAAAAGGGTGCCTCCGTCGGTTTAACGAAACCGCTGGAGACACCCTTTTTATAATCATATGTGAGCTCTACTGAATAATCCCGAGCCGGCGCGCCTGCTCCTCCGTCATAATGTATTCCTCGCTTGGCCACACTTCCTCTTCGGCCTCGACGCCGAACATCTTCATGACTTCGCCCCAGATGCCCTTCTCTACCGCTTCCGCCTGCGTAATAATGATTTTCATGACGCTCACTCCTTTTCAGTTCTTTTACCCTTTTATACCCCGTTTTGGGTGGGTTGATTCGCTTGACGCTAAAAGGAGTGCTTCTTGCCCAACACTTTCGAACTGTGATAGATTAATATTAGAAAATATTTGAAATAGGTTACCTTATTCAAACAGGAGGCATGATCATGGAGCCGCGCAACAAAGTAAAAATCGGCATCCCCGATGAGGAAGGGCAGTTGAGCTTCATGTTTACCCGTGGCGGAGCGCGCCGGGGAGCAGGCAGAAAAGGGATCGGGACGACCCGCAAAGTATCGTTAACTTTATCCGAGGCAACATGGAGCCGCCTTGATGCCTATTGTGACGACCATCAGTTTACTCGGTCCGAAGTTCTGCGTGGAATGATCGAACATTATTTTTCCGACCAAAATTAAAAGAAAAAGGTGACGCCCGTGTTCGTCCGTATCCCAGGTGATCTTCTGGCTCAAACCGTTCAACAGGTTGCCGTCGCAGCTTCGGTATCCTCGGCACAACCGCAGAACTCTATGATTCATTTACATACGAGTCTGAATGGACTGACTCTTGCATCAGGAACAAGCTCGGGAATGGTCATTCAAGCAAAGCTTCCACTCGATGAGGGACATTGTCAAACGGGGTCCATTGCCGTGCCTTCGCGTCTATTTGCGGACATGATTCGCAAGCTGCCTGCCGGAGTAGTGACCCTGGAAACACAGCCGCCTTTCCTATTAAAGATTAGCTCAGGCAGTACTGTATTCCGACTCTACGGAATGGATCCAGAGGATAGCTGTTCCGTTCCAGACCTCGGAAACCACCTGTTGGATGTGGAGCTATCGAGCTCTCAATTTAAAAAAATGGTTCAGCAGGTCGTTTTTTCATCCGCCAGTTCCAATGAAGCCAGGCCAGTATTAACCGGCGCCCTGTTTCACATTGCAAATGGCTCAATGAAGCTGATGGCTACAGACGGTGTGCGCCTGGCTTCATATACAACCCTTCTTGACCGCAATCTGAGCAATGAAGTTGAGGCCATCATACCTTCCGCATATTTAAAGCATGTCTCCAAGCTGCTGTCCGGAGAGAAGCTGCGGATCTCCTTCAGCAATCACCGGATGGTTATACAGAATCAAGATCTCGCGGCTTACATTCCTCTAATGACCGGATCCTTCCCGCAAATGGAAACGATGACCAACGCCACATATGTAACAGAAGTTCGGGTTTCCTCAGCAGCCTTTCTCAGCGCGATCGAGCGGGTTAATTTGGTTGCGGGCGGACAAACGGTTCTGCTGAATGGAACACCCCCTTCCTTGGAATTAAGCTCCAGTACGCCAGAAGTTGGCGATGTTAACGAGACTACTCCTGTGCAGAACTTTCAAGGGGAGCCATTTCGTATTGCTTTCAACGGGAAGTATATGCAGGACATCATACGTGTAATTGACAGCGAATGGATCAGTATTCAATATGCAAGTCCTTTAAAACCCCTCATTGTTACTGCTGCTTCTAAAAATGAGTCCCTGGTTTATCTGATCACTCCGCTAAGGACTAGAGCTACATAGATACATAGATACAAGCACCATGAATTGCAATCACCTGCCAAAATAAAGAAGAAGCCAGGGCACTGAACTGCACCCCAGCTTCTTCACTTCTAAGAAAGAAATTTTCCAAATCACGCTTCTATTAATGATGCGCCCCATCCTTACGCGCTCCCGGTCCCATCTGGGACATTTGCAGCCGTGATCCGCCCATCAGGGAGACCGAAACCAGCGCCAGCGCCGCCGGTATCACGGCCCACAGGAACGCATGGTCCACGGAGACGGACAGCGCGCTGCTGATCTTCTCCATGACCGGTGCCGGGATGAGCGCTCTACGCTCCGGCGAAAGCATCTGCTGCGGATCCATCGTGGCCGGCATATTCTGGCCGGAAGCCCCGCCCAAGGTGCTGCTCAGCCGGTCATGGAAGTCATTTCGCTGGATGATGCCGAAGATCGTAATCCCCACCGTCATTCCCAGCGAGCGCAGGAAGGAAATCGTCGAGTTGGCCGAGCCCCGCTGTCTGGCATCCACACCCTGGATAGCCGACATCCCGAGCACGGAGAATGAAAATCCCATCCCGAAGCCGGCGATCAGCATATAGATGGACAGCATCGTCCGCGTCGTCTCCGGCGTAATCGTGCCTAGCAGCAGCATGCCGCCGCCGAATATGACTGCAGACAGGATCATGACGCTGCGGAACGACATTTTGGTGGACAGCATGCCCCCTACTTGCGAGGCAACTACGGAACTCAGTGTCATCGGAAGTAGTATCAACCCGGAGTTAGTTGCATTTCCACCCATGACCCCTTGCACGAAAATCGGAATGTACACGGCTGCGGTAATGAAAGCCGCCCCATAGAACAAGGCCGCTGCGCTGCTGAAGGCGAACAGTCTTTTGCGGAACATGTCGTAGGACACGATCGGTTCAGCCACCTTGGCCTCCACGGCCAGGAAGACGATCATCAGCACGGCAAACGCGGCGAACAATCCGATAATGACCGGTGAATCCCAGGCATATTTACTGCCGCCCAGCTCCAGCGCGAACATCAGGCTGACCACGGAGCCCACCAGCGTAGCGGCTCCCCAAATGTCGATCTTTTGCTTGGAATGCTCATGAGACTCATGATAGAACAGCACCACCAGCAGAAAGGCTGCAATGCCTAAAGGCAGGTTAATATAGAATATCCAGCGCCACTCCAAATAATCGGTGATATACGCTCCGAGAAGCGGTCCGAACAAGCTCGACACCCCGAATACGGCGCCAAACATGCCCGCCATCTTGCCTCTGGACTCCACCGGAAAAATATCAAACACGATCGTAAATGCAATCGGCACAAGCGCCCCGCCGCCAATTCCCTGAATTGCCCGGTAAATGCTCAGCTCGGTAATGCTGTGTGCCGTCCCGCACAAGGCCGAACCCAGCAGGAACATGATGATCCCGAATACGAAAAATCTTTTCCTTCCATACATATCGGACAATTTGCCGAAGATCGGCATGCCGGCCATCTCTGCCACCATATACGCGGAGGTGACCCAGACGAATTGGTCCAGACCGCCAAGCTCGCCGACAATCGTCCCCATTGCGGTGGAGACAATCGTGTTGTCCATCGCGGCGATCAGCACGCCGAGCAGCAGACCGGCGACAATCAGACCCAGCCTGTTCTTTTTCTCTGTCATGTCACGCACTACCCCTTTATGTTATTTGTAAAATATCTTATCCCAGCCGGACAAACCGGCCTACACTTGCCGCTGTGTCCTGCTTGAATTCGTCCGTATACTCCACCAGTCCGATCTCGCATCCGCTGCCGATGTTCACCCTTCTGCCCCGGACGACGGCAGCCTTGGTGTTCTCCAGATAAACGACGTCGCCTTCAATGCTATCCGCGCTCAGATCCCCGCCGTCGTAATGGGAAGTCATCTTCCCGAACAGCGGAATCTCCAGCCCTTTCTTGACGGTGATTTTGGCACCTACGAGCTCTCCAATCCTGCTCGGTCCATACATTTTAATCTCGACGAGCTCGCCGTTCAGCATGCCCGGGACTTCCACTACGCCCCGCACGAGCAGCTCCTCCGTCTGGCCGGACGCCGCCCGGAGGCCCCCGTTGATCTTGACGAAATCCGAAGACACATTGCCGCCGACGGCCAGCTCGCCGTTAATGCTGATGCTTTTCAACTGCAGATCCCCGGACACGCTTACCTCGCCCTGAGACTTCAGCAGTCCGCCCTGAAGGTTCTCCCGGACGTTCAGTGTTCCGTTGACGGATGCGGTTTCCGCGATCAGGGAGCCGTTCACCTGAGCCGTGCCCAGGCATTTAAACAGCCCGCAGTCCGCCGTACTGCTGATTTCCGCGTCACCCATAATTTTGACCTGGTTAAAGGTTCCGCCTCCCGAGCTCCCGCTGCCCGTGATTTTAATATCGCCAAGCCCTTGGCGGTTTCCATTTGCCGTCATGACCTTTTCCTCCCTTATGAATACCCGGTCGTCCGGGCATACCCTGAATGTTATCTAATGCACCCCTGTTGGGACTTTGCTCTATTGCTGCCTAGCAGCAGGTTTCAGCGCAGATTCACATCTGCTTCAACGCTGCTTCAGATCTGCTTCGCCGATCCGACCTGAGCGTCTCCGTCCCGCTTGAAGTCGACCTTGTATTCGACTCTGCCGATTTTGCAGCCGGGGCCGATTCGTACTTCGCTGCCGCGGACGACATCCGCTTCGGTATATTCCAGGTCCACGAAGTCCCCTTCAATGAGATCGGCCTTCAGGCGGTTGTTGAAGACCGGGGCCAACTGCAGCAAAATAGGCGCTTTTTTCAACCGGCGCACAGTAATATGATCCCCGCCAATTTCCTTGGCTTTGCTCGCCAGGCTCATCTTCAAGTCGATCTCGCCGGCGTTCACCAGCCCATCCACGTTAAAGCCGCCGTGAACCGAAAGCACCTCGCACTGCACGTCCCCTCTCGATTTCAGGCTGCCCGACACTTCCACTTTCTCACTGTTGAGTCCCTTTTCCAGGGTGACCTGGCCGTTGATCGCAGCCGATTCGCTGCAGCGGGTCATCTCTTTGACCGATCCCATGCCGTCCAGAATCAAACGTTCGGCCGATAAATTGCCGCCGATCGACATCGTCCCGTTGATCTTGACCGTTTCCCCCAGCACTGAACCCGAAATATTCAGGGTGCCGTTGGAATCCAGCGTAATGCAGTCGATATCTCCCTTCACCTTGCTGATCCCGTCAATCCTAACCGTTTTATACACACCGGACGCCACCGTCCCGATGCCCGACATCGACATGTCATGTCTTTGTTCCCGCTCCATCGCCTCAAACCTCCGATTGGTTGATTTTTAATTTCAATTCCTCGATACAGCCCCTTAAAGGCAGGCGGAACACCCACTTGGCATCCCGGTCCACATATACATGCTCGGTAGTCTCGATTAGCAGCAGCAGCGGCACGCCCATTTTGCGGACGAGCGCCAGCTCGCACGGTCTGCTTGCCACTTTAGCGTAATGATCCCGCATGAGGGATAACAGCATCTTGCCTTCATCCCGGGTTATTTCTCCGCTCTTGAGCAGCTTCTCCAGTACATAGACCGAGAGAATATCGGCGAACGTCAGCACGTCCTGTTTCCCCAGCTCCTGTTCAAACAGATCCAGCGTCATATTGGTAACAATGTTACGTTGTAAAAGCTCGCCTGGGGTGATCGATACTTCGCCGGAGCTCGGTGAAAACACATCGGCCAGCTCGTCGAGGGACAAACCGTCCTTCATATTGAGAATGCGGTCTATGCGCTGCAGTATTTTTTGCTTCGGAAAAAAGGTCTCCTGTCCCGTGAAGGAAGACTTGCGGATAAACCATTCCTCGGGAATGAGGTTTTTCCGCTTCCAGCGGTACAGCTGTCCATAGGAAATTCCGGTCAGCTCCAGCAGATCCTTTTTGGAAATCTCTTCTTCGTTCATTGCACATCCTCCTCGCAGAAATAATGTAACATAACATTGTTACGTTGTAAATACGGCAAATGAAAAATATGGGGGACTCAACGAAAAAAGACGCCTCCACAAGGGAAGCGCCTTTTTCTATCTGCTATTTCTGATCTGCAATTTATCGTTTATACGTGCTCGGCAAGCCACTGCTCTGTCATGCTGAGCAGCACCTCACCGCGTTTAATCGCTTCAGCCACCTGATCCGTCGCCGTGCCCCCGTACACATTGCGGGCATTCACGACGGTTTCCGGCCGCAGCACCTCATAAATCGTGTCGTCGAACAGCGGCGAGAACTGCTGGAACTCCTCCATCGTCAGGTCAAGCAGGTACTTGCCCTGCTGGATGCAGTACAGCACCGTTTTGCCGATGACTTCATGCGCCTGGCGGAACGGCAGCCCTTTGCCGACGAGGAAGTCGGCGATGTCCGTCGCGTTCGAGAAGTCCTGGTTGACCGCTTCGCGCATGCGGCTCTTGTTCACCTTCATCGTGGCGATCATCGGCGCAAACAGCTGCAGGGCCCCCTCCAGCGTGGCCACCGTGTCGAACATGCCTTCCTTGTCTTCCTGCATATCCTTGTTGTACGCCAAAGGCAGCGACTTGAGGACGGTCAGGAGACCCATCAGATTTCCGTACACGCGGCCGGTTTTACCGCGAACGAGCTCCGGCACGTCCGGGTTTTTCTTCTGCGGCATGATGCTGCTGCCGGTACAGAAGGCGTCGTCCAGCTCGATAAAGTTAAACTCCGTGCTGCTCCACAGCACCAGCTCTTCGGACAGGCGGGAGAGATGCATCATAATGATGGACGCGTGGGACAGGAACTCCACGATAAAGTCGCGGTCGCTGACCGCATCCAGACTGTTCTCGTAGACCCGGTCAAACTGCAGCTGCTCCGCCACGAAATGGCGGTCGATCGGGAACGTCGTCCCGGCCAGGGCGCCTGCGCCGAGCGGCAGGACGTTAATGCGCTTGTAGCTGTCCATAAGGCGCTCAATATCGCGCTGGAACATGGAGACGTACGCCATCAGATGATGGGCGAACAGAATCGGCTGCGCCCGCTGCAGATGCGTATACCCCGGGATGATCGTATCCAGGTTGTCCCTTGCTTGTCCGATCAGCGATTTTTGCAGCTCATGCAGCATGCCGGCCAGCTCGACGACCCGCTTGCGCAAATACAGGTGCATGTCGGTCGCCACCTGATCGTTCCGGCTGCGTCCCGTATGCAGCTTGCCGCCAACCGGGCCGATCTCGGCGATCAGATTTTTCTCCACGTTCATATGGATGTCCTCGTCCACCACCGAAAACTCGATTTCGCCACGACGGATTTTGTCCAGAACGGTTTGCAGCCCCGCCTTGATCGTCTCCACGTCCTCCTGCGGAACGATTCCGCATTTGCCCAGCATCGTCACATGAGCCAGGCTGCCTTGAATATCCTCCTCGGCGAGCGCCTGGTCAAAACCGATCGAAGCCGTATATTCGTCTACCAGATGGTTGGTCTGCTTCGTAAAGCGTCCTCCCCACAGTTTGCCCACTATCGTTCTCTCCCCTCTTGCTTGACAGCAGAGGGCCGCCCCTTCCCGTGACCGACAAGGAACGGCCTCCCTACGACATGCTTGTGCTGTTGATTATATCATGGAAAAATTATTTGTTCTGTGCCACACCTGTGCCGACTTTAAGACGCAGGGCGTTCAAATGGATAAAGCCGGTAGCATCCCCTTGATCGTACGCTTGGGTCGGATCGGCTTCCATCGTGGCGATGTCCGGGTTATACAGGCTGACCGGGCTCTTCACGCCGGCGGCGATGATGTTGCCCTTGTACAGCTTCACGCGCACCGTACCGGTCACGTTCTTCTGACTTTCGGTTACGAGCGCCTGCAGTGCCAGACGTTCCGGTGCGAACCAGAAGCCGTTGTACACGAGCGTGCTGTAACGGGTGATCAGGCTGTCGCGCAGGTTCATCACTTCGCGGTCCATCGTGATCGACTCCATTTTGCGGTGCGCGGTGAACAGGATCGTGCCCCCTGGCGTTTCATACACGCCGCGGCTCTTCATGCCGACAAAGCGGTTCTCCACCATGTCCACGCGGCCGATGCCGTGTTTGCCGCCGAGCTCGTTGAGGCGCTCCATTACGGCCAGCGGGTTCAGCTTCTCGCCGTTAATGGCGACGCAGTTGCCCTGCACAAAATCGAGCTCCACGTATTCCGCCTCATCCGGCGCGTCTTCAGGAGACACGCTTAGCAGGTACATGTCTTTATTTTCCGGAGCGCTGGCATCGAACCAAGGATCCTCGAGTACGCCGCTCTCATAGCTGATATGCAGCAGGTTGCGGTCCATCGAATAAGGCTTCGCCGCAGAGGCTGTTACCGGAATGCCGTGCTTCTCGGCAAAAGCGATCATTTCCGCGCGTCCCGGGAACTCGTTGCGGAACTCCTCAAGACGCCATGGAGCAATAACTTTGATGTCCGGAGCCAGGGCCGCAGCCGCCAGCTCGAAACGCACCTGGTCGTTTCCTTTGCCCGTTGCGCCGTGTGCAATCGCGGTCGCGCCTTCCGCACGGGCGATGTCCACCATGCGCTTGGCGATCAGCGGGCGCGCAATGCTCGTGCCGAGCAGGTACTGCCCTTCATACAGCGCTCCCGATTGGAACATCGGGAAGATGAAATCCTGTGCGAACTCGTCGCGCAGATCGTCAATGTATACTTTCGAGGCGCCGGTAGCCAGTGCCTTTTCCTCCAGACCGTCCAGCTCTTCCTTCTGTCCGATATCGGCCGTAAATGCGATGATTTCGGCATCATACGTTTCCTTGAGCCACTTCAGAATGACCGACGTATCCAGACCTCCGGAATACGCCAGTACGATTTTTTCTTTTGCCATGTCTTAACTCCCTCTCCTGACTAATCTTAACCCATCAATGCGGCCATCAGCGCTTTTTGCGCATGCAGACGGTTTTCAGCCTGGTCGAAAATAACCGAGTTTTTGCCGTCGATGACCCCTTCGCTCACTTCTTCCCCACGGTGTGCCGGCAGGCAGTGCATGAACAGGTAGTCTGCCTTCGCCAGCTGCGCCAGCTTCTCGTCGACTTGATAGTTTTTGAACGCCGCCTCGCGGACCTTCTGCTCTTCCTCAAAGCCCATGCTGGCCCATACGTCGGTATAAATGACGTCTGCGTCCTTCACCGCTTCTTCCGGACTGTGCGTAACGATGATCTGCGCGCCGCTCTCCTTGGCGATCTCTTGGCTGGCCTTCACCACGGCCGGATCCGGGGTGTACCCTTCCGGACTTGCGATCGATACGTTCACGCCCAGCTTGGCGCCGCCGATCATCAAGGAATGGGCCATGTTGTTGCCGTCGCCGATGTAGGCGAGCTTCAGGCCTTTCAGCTGGCCCTTGTGCTCATAGATCGTCTGGTAATCCGCCAGCACCTGGCACGGATGCGCCAGATCGCTCAGGCCGTTGATGACGGGAACGGAGGCGTATTTCGCCAGATCCGTCACATTGTGATGTCCAAAGGTGCGGATCATGATGCCGTCCAGGTAACGCGACAGCACCTGCGCCGTATCGCTGATAATTTCTCCGCGTCCAAGCTGGATGTCGTTTTTGCTTAAAAAGAGCGCGTGGGCTCCGAGCTGGAACGCCCCCACTTCGAACGATACCCGGGTACGGGTGGATGATTTTTCGAAAATAAGTCCGATCGTTTTGCCCTTCAGCGGCTGGTATTCCTCGCCGTTCTTCTGCTTGCGCTTGAGTTCGATCGCCAGATCGATCAAGTACTGAATTTCTTCCGGTGTATAATCGTCGAGCTCCAGCAGGTCTCTTCCCTTCAGGTCGATATCCTGCAGCAGCCCGGTTTGGCTCAACATCGTTACGTCCTCCTTTATCAGTGCATGCTCTAATGCTGCCCGGCTACGCCTTGTTTACTGCGGTATGATCATGGATCAGCTCGGCAATCATGCCGACGGCCTGATCGATTTCTTCTTTGGAAATATACAGGTTTGGAAGCAGGCGGATCACGTTCGGACCAGCGGTCACGAACAGCAGCCCGCGTTTCTGCCCTTCCAGCACGATGTCGTTCACCGGCTCCTTGCATTCGATGCCGATGAGCAGCCCCAAGCCGCGCACTTCATTGACAAAAGGATGCACAGCGACCTTTTCGTTCAGCTGCTGGATCAAATACTCGCCCATGTCCGCGGCGCGCTGCGGCAGCTGATCTTCGAGAATCGTCTCGATCGTGGCGATCATCGCTGCCGTTGCGATCGGCGTGCCGCCGAAGGTAGAACCGTGACTGCCCGGCGTAAACGCGTCTTTCAGATACCCTTTGCCGAGCATCGCTCCCGCCGGGAACCCGCTGGCAATGCCTTTGGCGAGGGTGAAAATATCCGGTTCAATGCCGTAATGCTCATACGCAAACAGTTTGCCTGTACGCCCCATGCCGGTCTGCACCTCGTCGAAGATGAGTAGAAGCCCATGCTGTTCGCACAGCGCCTTCACTGCCTTCAGGAAGTCCGGCTGCACGACGAGCACGCCGCCTTCCGCCAGTACCATCTCGATCATGATCGCAGCCGTATCCGGTCCGATAGCTGCTTTCAGCGCGTCCAGATCATGCAGCGGTACGCTCTTGAAGCCGGCAGGCAGCGGTAGGAAGCCGTCCTTTACCTTGTCTTGGCCGGTTGCCGTCAGGGTAGCCAGCGTACGTCCGTGGAAGGATTGATGGAAGGTGATGATTTCAAAGCGTCCGGTGCCTTTCACTTTCTGGTGGTAGCGGCGGGCCAGCTTGATGGCCGCTTCGTTCGCTTCGGCGCCGCTGTTGCAGAAGAACACCGCATCCGCGCAGCTGTTCGCCGTCAGCAGAGAAGCTGCTTTTTCCTGGTTCGGAATGTGGAACAGGTTCGATACATGCCACAGCTCATCCAGCTGGGCTTTCAGCTTCTCGGTCACTTTCTTCGGCGCATGGCCTAGATTGGTCACCGCTATACCGCACATAAAGTCGAGGTATTTGTTCCCTTTATCGTCCCACAGCCAGCTCCCTTGCCCTTTCACCAGGCTGATCGGATATCTGGCATAGTTCTGAAACAATGAGCTTGCCTGTTCGCTTGCACTCATCCCTAATCACTCCTTCTCCCGGAGCCGCAGGTCTCCCCCTGTGCCCCTGTGTATAATGTTCCTGCCTTTATCTTAATCCCGCACGATGCGGGAACCCAACACTTCACCCTGCAGCACCCGGCTCAGTACCCGGGGCTCGCTGCCGTCCACGATGACGACTTCCTGCACGTCTCCCTGGATGCAGCTCACCGCGGCCCGAACCTTCGGAATCATGCCGCCGTAAATGTCGCCGCTGGCGATCATGTCTTCGATTTGCTGCACCGTCACCGAAGGCAGCACCTGCTTCTCGCCATCCACGGCTTTCAGGATGCCCGGCACGTCCGTGACCACGATCATCCGGTCGACTCCCAAATGAGAAGCGACGGCGCCCGCCGCAGTATCGGCGTTAATGTTGTAACGCTGCCCGGCCGCATCCACCCCGACCGGCGCGATGACCGGCATGTAGCCCATGGCCGTAATGCCTTTAACGATCGCCGATTCCACGTAGGTAACGTCGCCGACATGGCCAACCTCGGCCGCGTTCGCAACCGGCTCGGCTTGGATTAGTCCCCCGTCGACGCCAGACAGGCCAAGAGCCCTGCCGCCCGTGCTCTGGATCCGCCGCACGATCTGCTTGTTGATCGTTCCGGCCAGCACCATCTCCACGACGTCGAGGACATCCTCGGTCGTCTTGCGCAGGCCGTTCACAAATTCCGTTTCAATCCCCAGCTTGGCGAGATTGTCCGAAATGGCCGGACCACCCCCATGGACGATGACCGGCTGCACGCCCTGCTGCTGCAACTGCTTCAGATCCTCAAAGAAGGAATCCGGCAGCGCTGCCAGCGTGCTTCCCCCGCACTTCATGACAAACGTCTGCTGGCCATCCGCTCCAATACGGGAACCCTGCTCATTCTCCAGCGTCTTCATATGCATTCACTCTCCCCTGCAGCTGCCTTCGCCTTATGTCCGGTAAGCCGCATTGATCCGTACGTAGTCATAAGTCAAATCGCAGCCCCAGGCGGTGGCTTGCCCGGCTCCGCCGTGCAGATCCACGACGATGCGGACGGTGTCCCCTTTCAAGTAAGCCAACGCTTCATCTTCATTAAAGGCGACTGGACGCGATTGTTCCAATACGCTGATATCGCCCAGCCGGATGTCGACCGTCTCCGGATTTACCGGCTCGCCCGCACGTCCGACGGCTGCGATGATCCGTCCCCAGTTGGCATCGGCGCCAAACACAGCCGATTTCACCAGGCTCGAGCCGATGACCGTCTTGGCAATCGCCCGTGCCGACAGGTCACTAACTGCGCCGGTGACGCTGACCTCGACCAGTTTCGTCGCACCTTCGCCGTCCCGCGCAATCGCTTGGGCCAAGCTCCGGCACACATACGTAAATCCTTCGGCAAACGGCTCCCAGTCCGGATGCGCCGGCGTAAGCACTTCGTTCCCCGCCAGCCCGCTGGCCATGGCGATCAGCATGTCGTTTGTGCTCGTGTCGCCGTCCACCGTAATCATGTTGAACGTCACGTCCGTCGCCTGCCGCATCAGCTGCTGCAGAGCTTCCTGGTCAATAGCCGCGTCCGTCGTCATAAAAGCGAGCATCGTCGCCATGTTCGGATGAATCATCCCCGAACCTTTTGCCGCGCCGCCAATCGTCACCTCTTTGCCGTTCACCAACACCGATACGCAGGCTTCTTTTTTCACCAGGTCCGTGGTGAGGATCGCCTGCGAGAAGTCCTCCGCGCCCGAATTGGCGCTGCTGAGCCGCGGCGGCAGAGACTCGATGCCCGCGTTCACGCGGTCCATCTTGAGCAGCTCGCCGATCACGCCCGTGGACGCGACGGCCACGTCCTGCTCCGCCACGCCGAGGTGGCGGGCTGCGGCCGCCCGCATGTCATAGGCATCGGCTTCGCCTTGCTGCCCAGTGCACGCGTTGGCGTTGCCGCTGTTCACGATCACAGCCTGCAGCGTGCCATTCTGCAGGCTCTCGCGCGTCACCTTCAGCGGTGCCGCTTGAAACACATTCGTGGTGTACACGGCCGCAGCCACGGCCGGCACCTCGCACAGGATCGCGCCAAGGTCATGGCGATCCGTCTTCTTGAGTCCGCAGTGCACGCCTCCCGCCGAGAAACCTTTCGGCGTGACGATCGATCCGTCCTTCACCTGCGTAAACGTCGTTAATTGTCCCATGTCTATGTTCATCCCGCTTACGGATACACCGGAGTATAGCCGAGTCCGAGATTCTCCTCCCATCCCATCATCAGATTCAAATTCTGTATCGCCTGGCCTGCCGCACCCTTGACGATATTGTCAATGACCGAAATAATGGTGACCCGGCCCGTTCGCGGATCCGCCGCAAAACCGATATCGCAATAATTGGAGCCCAGCACTTCCTTCGTCGCCGGCCAAATGCCCGTGTCGCGCACGCGCACGAACGGCCGTCCTTGGTAATACTGCCGGTACAGCTCCACAAAATCTTCGTCATTATACACGCCGTTCAAGTTTGCATACATCGTGCTCATAATTCCCCGGGTCATCGGCACCAGCTGAGTCGTAAACGTCACGGTCACCTGCTCACCGGCCACTTGGCTAAGCACCTGTTCAATTTCCGGGATATGCTGATGCTTATTCACTTTGTAAGCTTTGAAATTTTCATTAATTTCCGCAAAATGGGTCGTCAAGCTCGTTCCTCGTCCCGAACCCGATACGCCGGACTTGGCATCGATGATAATGCTGTTCGGGTTAATCCAGCCGGCGCTGATGGCCGGAACTAGACCGAGCAGGGTAGCCGTCGGGTAACAGCCGGGATTGGAAATAAAGTCCTTGCCGGCGACTTCTTCTCCAAACAGTTCGCACAAACCGAAAAGGGCTTGGTCCAAATAAGCCGCATCCGGCGCGGTGTGCTTATACCATTTTTCATACGTGGCGCCGTGCTTGATCCGGAAATCCCCGGACAAATCAATGACCTTAAGCCCCTCTTCCAGCAAGCCCGGCACCAGCTTGGAGCTCACGCCCGAAGGGGTAGCCGTAAAGACGACATCCGCCTTGGCGGCGATTTCCTTCGGATCGGTACCGTCCAAATTTTGCACGATAATATCCGTTAAATGCGGAAAACCTTCCGAAATCGGCGTTCCCGCGCTCGATGATGAAATCACTGACGTAATGACTGCTCTGGGATGCCCCTGCAGCAGCCGGATCAGCTCAACCCCGCCGTAGCCGGTCGAACCGACGATCGCAATCCTAACCTTCTCCCCAGTACCGTGTTCTCCCATTCCCCGCGTTCCCCTCTCTACTGCCGCTTCTGTATAAATCATGAATAATTATGTATTATTATACGACCGCTTTTATATAAATACAACACTTTGGAACGAATTTCCCTTATCCTGTAAGGGCTTATCCGCTCCCGCCTCCTATAGTCCGAGCCTATGTACCTTTCGATCTCCAAGAAAAAAAGACCCTGTTCAAGGTCCGACCCGATTCATTTCTATAGAGTGATTCATGCGTTGATCCCGAACCGCCCTTGTGATGTGTGATGGCCGTTTATTTTTTGATGCCGGTAACAACTCGGACGGGCGGGAACATCTGAACATACAATGCGGAAATACGCACATCCTGCATGCCGGAATCGGCCAGTATCCGTTCATATTCCCGGGTGTGCTGAAAATCCAGGATCGCTGCTTGGCCACCTCTTTTTAACACACGCACCATTTCTTCGATGGCCTTCCGTCTTTCATCCGGCTCCTGGATATTATGAATCGCCAGGCTGGAAACGACCTTATCGAACGTATCGTTATCAAAAGGAAGCTTCCGCGCATCCGCATCGATCACTTCCACCCGGCTTCGAATACCTTCCAGCTCCGCATTATGCAGCGTAACCTTCGGGTCATTCCCGGATTGGTCCCGGGGATTCCATATGTCGATGCCTACGGCTTTCCCGCTGGGGATCTGCTTCGCCAGAGAATTCAGCACGAAACCTCTGCCGCATCCGACATCCAGGATTCTGTCACTCTCGCCGATATCCAGCTGTTCGATGAGTTTCCGGATGACGACCCCTTTTCCCCGCTTACTGCTCCACAGCATCAGGAGGACTTCCACCCAGCACACAAGCCCGCCGAGCAAAAGCAATCCCGCCGCGATGGACCAAACCACCCCATGCAAACGCAGGAGCAGGATGCCGGCAACGACCGGCAGGACGCCGATCCAGGCCAAATTCCGAATGACGGTTGGCGCATCAATTCCGTAATTCCCCTGGTTTGCGATTTCGGGTCTCCTCTGTGCCATCTGTCCATCCCTCCGACCTCTTCATAATAAAAAAGAGGCTGCCCAGCCCGCATGGATAACTGTTCGCCTCTTTTTGTTGTTCATTATTAAACTATGATGGATGGTGAAAAAAATGCTCAGCTGCCCTGCAGCTTAAAGCCCTCGCCCAGCACCTCATGCGCATTGCTGATGATGACAAAAGCCTCCGGGTCCACCGACTGCACCAGCGTCTTCAGCCGCGTCGTTTCGCTCTGGCCGATGACGACCATCAGCACAGTCCGGTCCGTTCCGGTATAGCCGCCGGTGGCGTTCAGCTTGGTACAGCCGCGGTCCAGGTCCTTCAGCACTGCCGCCGTTATCGGTTCGATATGGTCCGAGATAATATAAGCCACCTTCGAGTAGTTGAAACCGAGCTCAATGGCGTCGATCACCTTACCGGTGACATACAGTCCCACCAGTGCATACAGCGCCTTCTCCAGAGACAGCGTACAGGCAGCTAAAAGGATGACCGATCCGTCCAGGATCACAACGCATAGGGAAAAGCTCAGTCCGCTGTACTTCTGGATGATCTGGGCCAGCGTCGTCAGTCCGCCAGTGGAGCCCCGTCCGCGGTACACGATCCCAATGCCGAGACCTACCGCGATCCCGCCGTAAATCGAGGCGAGCAGCGGGTTGCTCGTCGGCAGCGGCCAGTCCTTCGTCAGATAGACGAACAATGGCAGCACCACGCTGCCCAGCAGCGAGCGGATGCCGTAATTTTTTCCGAGCAGCAGGATGCCCAGGATAAACAGCGGGATGTTGAGGGCCCATTGGGTAAAGGCCGGTTCCATGCCAAACCAGGCTTCGGTCAATACGGAAATCCCGGATACCCCGCCGGAAGCGATCCCGTTCGGCAGGAAAAACAAATTAAATCCTAAAGCGATAATAAAGGAACCGATAATGATGAGCAGCGTGTCCACCACATGGCGCCGGGGTCCGCTCATAGGCAGCGATGCCTTTCTGCGGTTCGATGACTTCTGAGACATGAACAATTTTCTCTCCTTACCTAAAATATAAATCGGCCATCAAGCAGCCAAACCTTCCAGAATGCTAAAATCAGTCCATTACACCAAAAAATTCCTACACGAATAGCGTGTAGGAATTCACTTGGTTTTATTCGGTTTCCACCTTAATTTGGCTGCGCAAATAACCGTCAATGAAAGGATCCAGGTCCCCGTCCATGACAGCGCCGACATTGCCGGTTTCCACTGAGGTACGGTGGTCCTTTACCATACTATAGGGATGAAACACGTAGGAGCGAATCTGGCTGCCCCAGGCAATATCCGACTGTTCCCCTCGGATTTCATCCAGCTGTTTTTGCTGCTCTTCGAGTTTGCGTTCGTACAGCTTCGAACGAAGCATCGTCATCGCGCGCTCTCGGTTTTTAATCTGCGAGCGTTCGTTCTGGCAGGTTACGACCACACCCGTCGGGATGTGGGTAATCCGTACTGCGGAGTCCGTCGTGTTGATATGCTGACCGCCGGCGCCGCTGGCCCGGTACGTATCGATCTTCAGATCCTCTGTTCGGATCTCCACGTCGACGTCCTCGGTAATCTCCGGCACGACATCGCAGGAGACGAACGACGTATGGCGGCGTCCCGACGAGTCGAACGGCGAGATGCGCACCAGACGATGCACGCCCTTCTCGGCTTTCAGATAGCCGTAAGCGTTAAAGCCTTTGATCAGCAGCGTAACGCTCTTGATCCCGGCCTCGTCACCCGGCAGATAGTCTAGAGTTTCGACTTTGAAGCCGTGTTTCTCTGCCCAGCGGGTGTACATCCGCAGCAGCATCTGGCCCCAATCCTGGGACTCGGTGCCGCCGGCACCCGGGTGAAGCTCGAGAATGGCGTTCATTTTATCGTAAGGCTGGCTCAGCAGCAGCTTGAGCTCAAATTCGTCCAGCTTCTTGGTTAACGAACCCACCGCTTCGGCGATTTCGGCGGCCAGCGATTCGTCGCCTTCCTCGTCGGCGAGCTCCGCCATCATGGAGGCGTCGTCGTATTCCTGCTGCAGCTTCTCATACTCGTCAACCGACGACTTCACGGCGTTCATTTCTGCGATGACCGATTGAGCCTTTTCGTTGTCATCCCAAAAGTCGGGAGCTGACATTTTCTCTTCGAAGTTCGAGATCATTTCCTGCTTCAGATCTAAGTCAAAGAGACCCCCTAAGATTGGTGAGTTTCGTTGCGATTTCCCGCAAGTCGTGCTTAACGCTTGGATCTAACATGATTTACTCTTCACCTCTTTATCGACATAAACTCCCTTAAGCGGAAAGACCCTGCGGCCACCCTCCTCTTCAGAGCAGCGCCGCTACGGGTCTCCCGGTTTAAGGGAGTTTTGGCTCCGCTTCTTAGGGTTACCTAAGAAACGGCTGTTGTATGAATCATTGTACCATTTGCTTCTATATTATCTTATGCTTCTTAGCCGTGGCAGTGTTTGTACTTCTTGCCGCTGCCGCAAGGGCATAAATCGTTGCGTCCGATCTGTTCGCCGACTTGCACCGGCTTCTTCTCGGTCGGCTCGCCATTCGTGGAAACCTTGCTCTCTTCCACGACCGCCTGGCGCTCCTGGTTCGCTTCGATATGGGCCTTCATCACGTACATGGCCACTTCCTCCTGGATGCTGGCCGTCATCGTGTTGAACATCTCGAAGCCCTCGAACTGGTATTCACGGAGCGGATCCGTACCGCCGTATGCACGGAGGTGGATACCTTGACGGAGCTGATCCATCGCGTCGATGTGGTCCATCCACTTGCTGTCGACGGAGCGGAGCACGATAACTTTCTCGAACTCGCGCACCAGCTCGGAACCGATCCGTTCTTCGCGCTCTTCGTACTTCTTCTTCACCTTATCGAAGATAAACTCTTCAATCTCCTCAACCTCTTTACCCCACAGATCGTCGCGGGTAATCGAGCCTTCGTCGAGGAGCTTGCTGTTCACGTAATCAGCCACTTCCTGGAGCTCCCAGTTTTCCGGAATATCGTCGGAGCAGTGCACCTCAACCGCACGGTCAATGACCGGCTTGATCATCTCCATGACGATATCCTTGATGTTGTCGGATTCCAGAATTTCACGGCGCTGCTTGTAGATGATCTCCCGCTGCTGGTTCATGACGTCGTCGTATTGAAGGACGACCTTCCGCAGGTCGAAGTTGTTGCCTTCGACGCGTTTTTGCGCGGATTCGACCGCACGGGTAATCATCTTGCTCTCAATCGGCTGGTCTTCCTCGAAACCGAGGCGTTCCATCATGTTCAGCACGTTGTCGGCGCCGAACCGCTTCATGAGCTCATCGCCCAACGAGAGGTAGAACTGCGTCGAGCCCGGGTCACCCTGGCGTCCGGCACGGCCGCGAAGCTGGTTATCGATCCGGCGGGATTCGTGGCGCTCCGTACCAATGATATGCAGACCGCCCACATCAGACACACCGTCGCCCAGCAAAATATCCGTACCCCGTCCAGCCATGTTGGTGGCAATGGTTACCGTTCCCGGCTGGCCGGCGCGGGAGATGATGTCCGCTTCCTCGGCATGGTATTTGGCGTTCAGTACCTGGTGCTTGATGCCTTTGCGCTTCAGCATATCCGAAATCAGCTCGGAGTTCTCGATGGATACGGTACCGACGAGCACCGGTTGGTTCTTCTTATGGCGCTCGACGATTTCGTCGACAACCGCCTTGAACTTGCCGTTCACGCTTTTATACACGATATCCGGCATATCCACCCGTTGGTTCGGCTTGTTCGTCGGCACTTGAAGAACTTCCAGGCCGTAAATTTTCTTGAACTCCTCTTCCTCCGTCTTCGCTGTACCGGTCATGCCGGCCAGCTTGCGGTACATCCGGAAGTAGTTCTGGAAGGTAATCGTCGCGAGCGTCATGCTCTCGTTCTGCACCTCGATGCCTTCCTTCGCTTCGATCGCCTGGTGCAGACCGTCGCTGTAACGGCGTCCAGCCATCAGGCGGCCCGTAAACTCATCGACGATCACCACTTCGTCTTCCGTCACGACATAGTCGACGTCACGGCGCATAATAACGTTCGCTTTCAGCGCCTGCACGATGTGGTGGTTCAGCGTAATATGGCTGTGGTCATACAGGTTCTCGATGCCAAAAGCGCGTTCCGCTTTGGCGACACCTTTTTCCGTCAAAGCAACGGATTTGACCTTGATATCAACCGTATAGTCCTCTTCCTTCTGCAGCTGCTTTACAAAGCGATCCGCCACGTAATACAGCTCCGTCGATTTCTGAGCTTGTCCCGAGATGATCAGCGGGGTACGCGCCTCATCGATCAGGATCGAGTCCACTTCGTCAATCGTACAGAAGTACAGCGGACGCTGCACCATTTGTTCCTTATACAGAACCATGTTGTCACGCAGGTAGTCGAAACCGAACTCGTTATTCGTACCGTACGTAATATCGCAGGCGTAAGCCAGCTGTTTATCCGCATGGTCCATGCCGCTCAGGTTGACCCCGACCGTCATGCCCAGGAATTCGTAAATTTGACCCATCTCCGCGCTGTCCCGCTGTGCGAGATAGTCGTTGACGGTTACAACGTGTACACCCTGTCCAAGCAGGGCGTTCAAATACACCGGAAGGGTACCGACCAGGGTCTTACCTTCACCGGTCTTCATCTCTGCAATTCTGCCTTCGTGCAGTGCCATGCCGCCAACCAGCTGAACGTCGTAATGACGCTTACCTAGTACACGCTTGGATGCTTCACGTACGGTGGCAAACGCTTCAGGAAGAAGATCGTCGAGGGTTTCCCCTTTTTCCAGACGCTGGCGGAACTCCTCCGTCTTGGCTTTCAGCTGCTCATCGGAGAGAGCGACGAATTCCGGCTCTATTTTGTTAATCTGATCGACCGTCTTCATCAGACGCTTGACATCACGATCGTTGACGTCACCGAAGATTTTTTTGACAATACCTAGCATGGTTAACCCCTTTCGCGCAAAACAATTGTTAGAATCAACTTCAGTTATTTCAGGGTTATGTTCAAATGAAATAGATCCTTGATGAACCAATTCACACAGACACCGGCTGAATGATATGGATTCACAAAGAATCGATTCATACAGGAGTATTGAAGATCTGCTCTTGTTGAAATTGATCCGGACAGAATCGACTTCATACAGACAAAATGCAACTGCTTGAAGTTCATTCCCATCGTATTTAAACCGGTATTTATGATAAAAACGGGTTTGCATAAATTGTAACAGTTTGTAAGAGATGCCGCAACAACTTACAGGCCTTACAAACCTCCTCTATCTATATACGCAAGAAGAGCCCAATCCGTTGCAGGACAGGGGCTCTTTTTTTACTCGAAATTCAATCAATATTTACACATTCATGAAAATTGTTACAACGGACCGTCATTTGTTAATACGCGCTGCGTTCGTTTTGTTCGATCAAACCGTATTTTCCATCATTCCGTTTGTAAACGACATTCACTTCCTGGGTATCAATGTTCGAAAAAACAAAGAAATTATGTCCGACCATGTTCATCTGCAAAATGGCTTCTTCCACGTCCATCGGCTTCAGGGTGAAGCGCTTCGTGCGGACCACTTCCAGATCGTCGTGCTCTTCCTCCGTCATCGTCGGCAGCAGGCCGGTACCGGTCGCTGCTTCTTCCGTGAACAGCATCTTCAGGCTTCCTTCCTGGCGGAACTTGCGGTTGAGCTTGGTCTTGTGTTTGCGGATTTGGCGTTCCAGCTTGTCCACGACGGCATCAATGGATGCATACATGTCATCGCTGCGGTCTTCGGCCCGGAGCATCACTCCAGGGAGCGGAATCGTTACCTCCACACTGTGCAAACCTCTAGTAACTCCAAGTGTCACATTTCCTTCTGAGGCGGGGGGTGCATCGAAATACTTCTCAAGCCTGCTGAGCTTCTTGTCGACATAGTCCTTCAAAGCGTCAGTAACCTCGATTTGTTGACCTCGAATAGCTAAATTCATAAGGCACTCCTCCTTTGCAGTTCCATTATATCACAATTGTTAACGCTAAGTAAAAAGGCGTTTTCGGGCGGCTGTCCGCCAAATGAAAGCCCTTTACTCACCCCCGCTGTCCGCCTAAAGCAGGGTAAAATTCCTTAACCGCACAGGAGGAAATGAAACAGGTTCGATCATGGTAAAATCCGCCGGAACGCAAAGAAAGACCCTGGAGATCCAGGGTCTTATCGCTACCGTTCTTCAATTACTTAACCATCGAACCGTATATGTAGGTCGGCCTTGCCGGATGATTATAATTTCGTTACGTTAGCTGCTTGCGGTCCACGAGCGCCTTCGACGATGTCGAATTCAACGTCTTGACCTTCTTCCAAAGTCTTGAAGCCATCAGATTGGATTGCGGAGAAGTGTACGAATACGTCGCCACCATCAGCAGTCTCGATGAAGCCATAACCTTTTTCTGCGTTGAACCATTTAACTTTACCTTGCATGCACTAACATTCCCTTCGTCGTCAAATAAAGTGTGACTTACGCCCACATTCCTGAATATACCACCCAAACTTGTCCATTGTCAATTGGAATGGAAAGGGGTTTAATTGTATAAAATTCCAATCAACTGGCTATTCAGAATGTCGATACGTAATCATTTATATGCTGTATTAACCGGATTTAATACGAGTGAAACGGGAAAATCCACAAAAATATAAGGAACTGGACTACACTGTTGGTTCCCCATTGAATTCAGTCGGATCAAAATTCTTGTTAGGATCCTCTTCATTGGATGTGCCAATTGGAGAGGATGGATTATCTTTAGGAGAAGTAGCCGGAATTAGAACAGATGGGTCACCCGTTAAGCTCGTATTTTCCACAGTATACGTATTCCCCATCCAGTCTGTAACGACAATCACGGCTTTGGTAGGTACATCGCCCGAAGTTCCGATCCATGCTCCGTACGTCCAGTTATCGTCCACTACACTACCGTTTACATCAAAAGGACTGGAGAGTTGCGTTGCCTCTGGATACTCCTTGAGTAATGTCTTGCTCACATTTCTCTGCAGTAGAGTTCCGTCTTTATATAAGCTGACTTCCACTTTCTTTAGTTCACCAGCTTTAACCGTTTGAAGTTCAAAACCTACGCTGTAGCCGTTAACACCAGAGAATTGCATTACCCCAAAGTCCTGGGGCTTTACGAATGCCAGTGCCTCATTTCCTGTGTACTTTTTAGGAATTAATGCGGTCGGGTCCCCTGTAGGATTCGAACTTTCTACCTTATACGTGTTTCCCTTAAGGTCTGTAACGACAATGACTGCTCTTGTTGGTGCATCCTCAGGAGTGCCGTTCCAGGCTTCGTTTTTCCAATTACCGCTCCATACTTTTCCGGTCACATCAAAAGGACTGGAAAGCTGGGTAGCGTTCGGATACTCCGTGAGCAAAGTGTTGCTCACATTTTTCTGAAGAAGAACATCGTTTTTAAATAAACTGACTTCAACCAATTTTATATCCTTTGCAGTAACTTTCTGAAGCTCGAATCCGACATTATAGCCGTTAACTCCGGAAAACTGCATTACCCCAAAGTCCTGAGGTTTAACAAATGCCAGTGCTTCTTCTCCTGTATATTGTGTTGGATCTAATAATTCCGGGTCTCCAGTCAGGCTAGTGTTTTCTACTGTATACGTATTTCCCATCCAGTCTGTAACGACGATTACGGCCTTTGTAGGAACATCACCCGGTTTTCCATTCCATGCTTCATTAGTCCAGTTACCATCCCATACCTTCCCGGTAACATCAAATGGGCTGGAAAGTTGCGTAGCATCCGGATAATCCTTGAGCAAGGTATTGCTCACATTTTTCTGCAGCAGTGTTTTGTCTCTATATAAGCTGACTACCACTTTCTTCAGCTCTCCGGCTTTAACCTTTTGAAGTTCAAAACCTACGCTGTAGCCATTAACTCCAGAAAACTGCATCACGCCGAAGTCTTGTGGCTTTACAAATTCTAACGCATCTGCCCCTGTATAATCTTTAGGGATCAGTGAGGCTGGGTTGCCGGTCAAATTCTTATTTTCAACGGTATACGTGTTTCCCTCAAGATCCGTAACAACAATGACGGCTCGAGTTGGCACATCTGCAGCTGTCCCATTCCAGGCTTCATTCTCCCAGTTGCCGCTCCATACTTTCCCGGTAACATCAAACGGACTGGAGAGTTGGGTTGCATCCGGGTACTCTTCAAGTAATGTGTTGCTTACATTTTTTTGTAGAAGCGTATCTTCTTTATACAAGCTTACTTCAACTTTTTTAAGATTCTTCGCGGTAGTAGTCACGAGTTCAAAACCTACATTGTACCCATTAACTCCGGAAAACTGCATGACGCCAAAGTCCTGTGGTTTTACAAAGGCCAAGGCCTCTTCCCCGGTATAGTGATTGTGGCCGATAACATCATCGGTTACTTGGAGCACCTGTGATTCGGATGGATTCTGAGTGGATGTCCCGCTGTACCGAACTTTGATGATCGTTCCAGTAGATACTGGAATATTGTCAACTTCGGTCCCCAGTATATTAATAAAAGTCATTCCATTAACGCTATATTGCATTTATGGATCTACACCAATTAGCTTAGTTGTTCCTGCTTTAGAACCTACTGCTAACAGAGCCGTCTTAGGAGCTGCTGGAGTCGTCGCTCCCCCACCATTATTGCCTCCGCCACTCGATCCACCGGAAGAACCGCCGCTGCTGCCCCCACTACTGGAGCCGCCGGAACTTCCGGAAGAAGCAGGAGTGTTCACTTGAATGGAGTCCTTTTGAGAGCCTTCCGTTTGGTTCGGTTTAGTTTGGAAAGTAGAGCCTTTGGCTCCGTCGTTAATCGTTGCTGTTTGAATTTGGCCCGAACCGAGGAGTTTCGCTACCGCATCCAATACAAGTTTCACGATCTTCGCTTCACTGCTCAGTTCGATCGATGTATTTCCTGCAGAACCATCAACTTGAACGTTTTCGATAGAACCCTTAACCAATTGAACGGAAATGGATGCAGCAAAAACATCAACATCATCGAATGTTCCGTTCAGCGTGACTTTTGCATTGGCCGGGAGTTCCTTGGACAATTCAACATTTGTAAAACCCTCGCCGCTGGCATGGTCTTCTTCCAATTTGGCCGACGACTTCACAACGACGCTTTGGGTGACCGTGGAACCTTCAGCCACAATACGCACGGTTCCGTCCTTTTTGTTCACAACGATATTCACCAGTATGGAATCAACGAAGTGGATCGAGTTTTCGCCACCGCCCTCAACGTTGGTGGTTCCATGAACTTTGACGTTTTTCAGGGTAGCATCTCCGCTGCCAATTCCTTCGGCAAGGATCAGGTTGCCTTGGATCTCTACATTTTGGAGTGTTATTCCTGGAGCGCTGATGACAACGTTTCCATGAATAACCTGGATTTCTTGGTCTTTACCGCCGTAGGTGCCAGCCTGATCAAAGGTCACGGTCTCCGATGTTTTCTTTGCAAAGGCTGCGTCAATCAGCACTACCGCTTCCGCTCTCGTCAAGCTTTTCTGCGGTTCAAAGGTTTGATTCGGGTAGCCGTTCATGATTTTACTTTCCAGGACTGCGGCGACAGCTTGCTTGCTCCACGCTGAGATGCGGTCGGCATCCTTCAAAGTGGACAACGAATCCGTCTGTCCCGCGGTCAGTCCCACGACTTTGGCGATCATAGCCGCAGCTTCTTGCCGGGTGACATCAGCTGAAGGGTGAATCGTCTGATCTTGGTACCCTTGGATGTATCCTGCTTTAACCGCTTTGGCTACATCCGTATAGGCCCAGTTGCTGCTGGACAGATCGGAGAATTGAACTTGAGCAGATTCGGCGTATCCAAAAATACGATTGACCAACGCGATGAATTCAGCTCGAGTAATCGATTGATTGGGTCTAACCGTACCATCCTCAAAACCTTTCAAAGTCCCTTGATTTACCCACTCCTGCAGCTGTTTTTCAGCCCAGTGACCGTTGATATCTTTTACAGGTTGCGCTGCAAATGCGGGACTAACAGCCCCCAAAGTCATCCCCAAACCTAGCAATCCGGTTAACGTACCATGCAAACCTTTTTTCACAACAATATCCTCCTATAGACTTACGTAGTCATACGTTATAACGAAAAATATGAACTAAATCGACAATATTTTCATCTGATATTGCTTTACCCGACCTCCCTTTCCCGAAAAATCAGAAAACTTATAACATTAGAACCAGGACTTAAAGACTATCAATACTTCTTGTATACTACCATATTTAGACAAAGGAAATCTATACTTTTGTTCCTTTTGTTTCCTATTACTTTTTTATTGCTAGGGTTGAATTAAAAAATAAAAACAAAAAAGACTAGAATTTGGATTCTAGTCTTTTCAGTGTCTTGCTATATCTGGCTTTTTTGTCAGGCTACATATTACTTCCTTTGGTCCATCAAAAAGCTATCCGGTGTGTATGCTGCTTCATAAGCACTCCGCTGCATTTTGGCTTGTCCTCTGTGCTGAAGCCAGTCGGAGGCTTCCATTTTAAGCTGGTTCATGCGGTTGAGGATGAGTGGATCCGCCTGTAAAATGCTTTGTAACTGCTCAACCTGACTCGGTGAAAATGGGGTATGCTGCTTGAGCCGGTTCAGTTCATCAATCAGTTGCTGGCGCTCCTGGACAAAGTCCTGCAGCTCCTCGTATGCCGTATATTGCAGGCGCGCTACGACAGTTTCGGTCAACGCTTGAAGCGAAGAGATCAAGTTATCCATTGGCCGTCTCTTGGCTCAAACTGCCGGCTGTCATTTTAGCGGCTTCGGCAAAGGTTTCCCGCAGATCCATCAAATAACCCAGCGCCTCTTCAGCAGGCGCTACCGTCTTTTTCACGTTGGACTCAATCAGTAGATGATTAATATATTCATATAATGATGCGAGCCCTTCCGAAACGGCATAACTTCGGTCCAGCGTAGACAGCAGCTCGTTGACGATACTTTGGCTTTTGCCTAAATTCAAATTGGCCTTCTGCAAATCTTTCTTCTGCAAGCTGTCGATTCCAGCACGGACAAAGCGGATGGCTCCATCATACAGCATCAGAAGCAGCTGCCCTGGCGTAGAGGTTTGAACGGATGACTGACGGTATTTTTCATAAGGAGATGTTATCAAGTGTCTTCACCCTTTACTAGAAAATTATTGGGTAGTTCCGAACAGACTGGACGACTGGGACTGCAGTTGATTCATGGCCGTTTCCATCGCGCTAAATTGTTTGTAATACCGGTCTTCCTGATCATCAAGACGCTTGAGCAAATCGCTAATGCGTGACGTATATTCCTTCATTTGTTTTCCCATGACGCTTTCGTCTTTAAAAGCTGCGCTGAGGTCCCCGCTGAAACGGTTCGTACCTGCACGATCGGAGAACTTTTGGAGTGTGCTTGTCATGGTCGTAGACAACTTGTTAACGATCCCGTCTGAGCCTTGAAATAAGTCGGACAGTTGTTGAGGGTTGCTCTGTAATGCTTGCTTTAGTTTATCCTCATCCAGATACAGCTTGCCACCTTCATAGTATTGGCCAGTGGTGATGCCCATTGCACTTAATTGCCCCATGCTGTTGTTAATGACCGAACGCATAGCTGTAATCGTATCTTTGAGGATGTCGTCATTTTTCAGAAGGCCACTCTTCGCTTTGGCTTCCCATGCTGTAATCTCAGTTTCCTTCATGGCCGATCTTTGCTCGTCGGTCAAAGGCGGGAAATCGCGATACTTTTCTTCATCCACCTTGCTGTTCATGGTGTTGAGCAGGTCGTTGTAGGTGTCGATGAAGGATTTGATCGTGTCAACAGCCTTAGTTGTATCGATGGTTGTCGTAATTGTGGATGGTTTATCACCTGTAGCTGTAACCTTGATAGCAGTAATATTAATACCATTCACAGTAATGTTGTTACTGTTATCAGATGTAAATTCATTGCTTACTCCATCCGATGTTACTGTGATTTTAGCACCATCTCCTTGAGTTATAGTGCTGGTGTCTGACGTGTCGATATGAAGTAAAGAAAGGAGCTTAGATCCATTTCCCGTTGAGCTGGTTTCTGAAATATCTACTTTTCCATTTTTGCCGAAGTCCTTTGAGGCGATAGAAAATTTACCACTCACCTCATCGAATACAGCAGTAACATTTGCAGATGAATTATTGATTTTACTGATTACACTTGACAAGGTATCCTTACTGGAAAATTCAATTTCCTTTTCGTTAATTGTCAATTTATAGGTTTCGGCTTTATCCGTATCTGAAGATGCCGGGTAATCGATTAGCGAGCTGATGGATGTTGAAAGTTTTGCAATTCCTTCTTTAGTTCCATCTTTTGTAGTAAGAGGGCCTTTCGCTGAAATCGTTGTCTTTGTGGCAACTTGATCAACTACAACCTGCATAGCCGTTCCTGTGGCTGTTGAAGTAGCTTCAGCTTTAATTGCATCTGTATTGTCGCTAACCACTGCTGTCTGCGAAGTCATATTAATCGTCTTGCCAAAGGTGTCTGATAATTTACTCTTAAATGCAAACACCTTGCTGTTCATTTCTCTGTAGCTATCACGCTGCCAAGACAAATATGTTTTCTGTTGGTTTAACTTATCTAAGGGAGCTCGCTTAGCAGTCATCAATTGCTTGACCATACTGTCGATATCCATACCTGAAAAGCCATTAATACGAAGGGTCATTTTCGGAATTCCTCCTTACACTTTAGCGTCAATCATGATGCCCGCCAGTTCCATCATCTTGGCCACCAAGTCCAAGGTTTTCTCCGGCGGGACTTCTCTGATCACTTCTCCTGTTTCTTTATTGAGGACTTTGACCATAATTTCATGGGTTTTATCGTGAATACTGATATCTAAGGTTGTCTCCGGTCCTTGAAGGGACTTTACGGCCCGGTCAATGTTCCGGATCAGTTGCTCTTCCCCAATCGAAACCGATACGCCCTGCTTTTCTTTCAATGCCAAATCTTCACCGTTTCGAATCATGGATGCTGCACCGATCATAGATGCCGCCGAATCTGTTTTATTCTGAGATGACGTACTTGCAGTCAAGGAAAATTGTACATTCATCCTGGCTACCTCCGACAAAATGATATATATACTATTATCGGCTTTTATCGCTTGGAGATTTAGTTGATGTTGTATATTTGCAGAAAATAAAAAAGAGTCCTGGGAATATCCCAGAACTCTTAATGATAATTTTAAAATTAACGGAGCAATTGCAGAACGCCTTGTGGCTGTTGGTTAGCTTGAGCCAACATAGCTTGTGCAGCCTGAGCAAGGATGTTGTTCTTTGTTTGTTCCATCATTTCTTTCGCCATATCAACGTCACGGATACGGGATTCAGCAGACGTCAGGTTCTCAGAAGCTGTTCCCAGGTTGTTAATTGTGTGCTCCAGACGGTTTTGAACGGCACCCAGTTTAGAACGGGCACTGGAAACAGTTTGAGTAGCTTTGTCAAGAATTGCGATAGCAGCCGATGCATCTTCTTTAGTAGAGATGTTCAGAGCAGCTTCGTTCTTAACATCGTTTGTTCCGTCGGTAACGGAGTCAGTTTTTGTGAATCCTGCATCTCCAGCTTTACCAGTAAGGCCCAAAGCGTTTGCTCTCATGTCTCCAATAGAAAGGCTCATGGATTGACCAGTGTTCGCACCGATTTGGAAAGAAGTCTGGAAATCCTTTTGTACTCCACCATCTTTGAAGGTGATTCCATTACCTGCTTCACCCTGAGCAGTTGATGTTACTGTCAATTTTCCGGAAGCTGCAACAGTTGACAATTTCACTCCATCAATTTTATCAGCAAGTGTGGCAACAATTGCTTTGACAACATCATCACCACTAGCTGCACTACTGATGTTTACTCCTAAGCCATTTCCTTTATATGCGCCTTTAGTCGCATCATAAAATTCAACTTGCTGGCCATTGATCGTAAGACCTTTACCGATAAGTTTTTCAGCACCGGCAGCATCAGTGATGCTTGAAAAGTCAATTTCACCAGAAGCCGCAGTGTATGTGGTTGTGCCAACACTAGCTGCACCGCCAGCTGCTGCTGTACCATTAATTTTTGCAGCAGTCATGTTACCTTCAGCGCCATCAAACTTCCCGCCGTTTTCTTTAGTAACCGCCGAAATTGTAATTTTACCAGTTGCATCAGCTGTTGCAGTGTAACTACCTTTTAAAGTATCGTTAGCATCAATAGCCTTTTGTAATTCTGCAGCATATGCTGCTCCAGTAGCTGCTGCATCAGCAGGAGTAGCAGTCAATTTAGCGGAGAGATCTTGGCCATTGATAGTTACTGTAAGTTCATCTCCGATTGTACCTGCAGCAGCAGGAGCGTCCAGAGTTTGACTAGCTTGCGTACGATCAGTTTTCCCACCAGCCAAAAATCCATCTTTAGCAACGCCAGTACCCTCAAGGTTAACTTTGCCGTCACCTTTCAGCAACTTCTGAGTGTTGAACTCAGTTGTGTTACCGATACGGTTGATTTCGGAAGTCAATTGGTTCATTTCATCTTGCAGAGCGCCGCGGTCAGTATCCGTGTTCGTTCCGTTTGCAGATTGGTTGGAGATTTCGCGCATACGTTGCAGGATGCTGTGAGTTTCGTTCAATGCACCCTCAGCTGTTTGGATCAAAGAGATGCCGTCTTGAGCGTTACGGGAAGCTTGGTCCAAACCGCGGATTTGGCCGCGCATTTTTTCGGAGATTGCCAGACCGGCAGCGTCATCACCGGCACGGTTGATGCGAAGACCGGAAGACAGTTTCTCGATATTTTTGTTTGTGTTCGTTGTGTTGATAGACAGTTGGCGGTGAGTGTTCAGCGCCGCAATATTGTGATTGATAATCATTGGGTATTTCCTCCCTGAAATATATTAGTACCACGTCCATGTGGTAAACGCTGCCTCATTAAAGGTCGGCCGCCCTGCCGAAGCAGCGTCTAACTTATATATCGACAGTCCCCAATGAACATTTTAGAGTTTTTTTAATATTTTTTTGGATTCTATTTCTTGGTGTGATCTCTCATCCGCTGCATGAGCGCCTCCAGATTGGCTGGGGCAGGGGCCGCGGATTCCCGATTACTCTCTTTAATCGAGAGATAAACTTCCTTGCGGAAGATGTCGATATGGGGAGGTGCTGAAATGCCTACTTTTACCGTATCTCCTTCCACGCTTAAAATGGTCAGCTCGATCTGATCCTGAATGACGATCGATTCACCCTTCTTTCGAGATAATACCAGCATCGCTTATTCACCCGCCTTTTCTGACGACGACATGACCGGATCCGACCACAGGAGATGCTTTGTCTGATATTGGGAACTATGTAAGACGACCTGTTTGCCCAGCCGATGATCCGGATTAAGGATAACAGGGGCCAATAAGTTCATCGTGGATTGTTCCACTTTCTCTTTCAATGAAATGATGCAGCGCACGAAGACGTTCTGCTCAATTTGGAGCTCTTCTTTGTCCGCCTCCGGCAGCTCGAACTCATACTCCGGATAATAGACAAAAGGATCACCAAGCAGAAAAGCCAGCTCCTTCTCCTTCGTCGACTGTAAATAATCGAAAGGGCTGTCTTCCAGCGTAATCAACGCAAATTCCGTCTCTTCCTCAAATCCGGGCATTCCCTTGGGGAATCCATAAATCTGCTCATCGGCAATCTCCAATTCTCCCCATGAAGATGTTTGAATAATCACGATGCTCACTCCTTTGTTCATTTATCTGCATTTGTCCAATCTTTTATAAACAAAAAAGAAACTATAGAAGGCGGTCAATCAGGCCCATCTATAGTCTTTCGTCTGCGTAGTTTCATAACTTCATGACTTTATGAATTCATCACTTATAATTTCATGCCTGCCCAACATCAGCGCTGGGTATCAATCTCCGGCGGGATATACTGCACGGACGCGTACTGCTTCATATAAATGTCCAGCTTGCCCCGGGTATATTCGATCTCCGGCCGGTTCACCTGCACCTGGATATCCGTATGCGCCTTTCGGAACTCGATATCCGGCGGACGCGTGTCGATCTGGATGTCGACGTTATCGATGGAAGCTGGCGTGCGCGTCTCAGGAAAAGGAACCGGCTGCCAGTCCTCGCCATAAATATTCGCAATCGTGTTGCTGGCAATATGAATGGCCGCGGCGCGGTTACCCTCCTCGACCCTTCGGGCAATCCCCTGCAGGTACAGCTCCTGAAAGCCGGAATAGATCCGGCTGTTCATATCGATAAAGTTGCCGCCGGTGAAGGCCGAAAATGCCTTGGACTGATCCACATGAAGCTCCGGCTTGTACTGGTGAATTTCCAGCTCCGACGGCGTCGTGGTCATGGTCACGCCAGCCTTAGGCTGGCGAATGGAATATTGACCCAAGTCGGCATCGATCCCAATCTGGGCCCGGGTCTGGCGGATTTGCAGAATAGGCTGTACCATACCTTCCTCCTACAAACGATACTATCTCAGAAAATCAACCAGGGATGGTTGAATGATTTTGGAGCCGGCAGACAGCGAGGCGTTATAAATGTTCTCCTGGATTTTGGAGTTCATGATCAGCTCCGCATAGTCGGCGTCTTCGGTTTTAGCCTGAAGATCCGTCAGGTTGATGTTGAGATCGGACAACCGGTCCTGCATCAGCTCGATCCGGTTCGTTTTGGCACCAAGCTCCGCGCGGGACGTGAGCATTTTTTCGGTGCGGCTGTCGATCAGTTCGAGCTGGGAAGACAGTCCCGCAAAGTTGCCGTCATCCAGATTTTTCGTAATATTTTCAATAATGTTGAAAATGTTGTCCGCATCGTTCCCGTTCCCGAATACATCTGTACCGGTCATGTTGATCGGGAGCTTTACGCTTTCGCCAACGCTGAAATTAATGAGGCCCTTATCCGTAACGATATCGGCAATCCCCATACCATTGGAGGACCCGTCCGCGTTCAAGCCGGTCGTGTTGGAGGTACCGTCATCGTTTTTCGGAAAATCATATGGCTTCTTGTCATACGCTTCCCCGTTAAAAACATACTTCCCGTTCAGCTTGCTGTTTGCAATATCTATCAGCTGTTCCTTCAGCTGGGACACTTCCTGCTTGATACTATCCAGGGCAGACTGCGGATTCGTGCCGTTCGCCGCTTTGGTTGTCAGCTCGCGCAGACGCTGCACGACATCTCCAGCTTCGCTGAGCACTGTATCATTAAAATCCAGCCAGGACAGCGCGCTGTCCACGTTGGATGTATATTGGTCATTGGAAGCCAGCTCCGAACGGTAGCGCAGCGAGTAAGTAATGCCCACGGGATCGTCCGAAGGACGATTCAGCTTGCGGCCGGTGGCCAGCTGGTTCTGCGTGTTGTTCATCTCGCGCGCGTTGCGGTTCAAGTTCAGGAGCAGCTGGGAGTTCATCATATTGGAAGTCACTCTAAGCATTTCGTTAACCCACCTTTACCTTTATCTTCCTACAGTTCCTGTAGAGTTGATCAGTTTATCCAGCAGCTGGTCGAACGTGGTCATAAAACGCGCGGACGCGCCGTATGCATGCTGGAACTTGATCAGGTTCGCCATCTCCTCGTCCAGAGAAACGCCGCTGACCGACTGGCGCTGGCTCTCGACCTGCTGTACCAGAATGTCCGAGTTTTGCGTCTGCCGGCTCGCTTCCTGGGCTTGTACCCCCAGCTGTCCCACCATCGAGCTGTAATAGCCGTCGATCGTCGTGGAGCGGGTGCCGTCCGGCGAAGTAAAGTTGGTCTGCTTCATATTAGCCATGAGCAGGGCCAGCGTATTGCTTCCTTTGACAACCTTCTCGTCCGTTCCCGAACCTTCGGTTCGCATTGAGGTAGCAATCAGGGTGGGATCTTCCGCAATCTTCGTGTTCAGGCGGATATTTCCCGCCGTAATCGGACCACCGTCGCTAGATTCAAAGAAAGGCAAACCGCCCGTGGTGGTACCATCCATCGTATATCCCAGCTGGTGCAGGCCGTTCAGGCCTTTGACGGTTACGACCGTATCCTGATCAACAACGCGCCCCGTAATGCCCGGGAGGGTGACGCCGGCCGGCAATACGCTGCCTTTAGGAATCGTGATCTGGATATCGCCGTTCGCCAAGGTGTTGGCCAAGTCATTGAGCTGCTTCTGGTAATCCTTCACGTAGCCTTCGCGGGACGCAATGATGCCGTAAACCTCTCCGCCCTGCAAATTTCCTGACGCGTAGGCTGCTTCAAGAAAAGCACCGCGGTCATCCGGACCCGTACCATCCACATCCGCACTCACGGCAAACCCTTCGACGAGGGCTTGTCCGCCCATCGAAATATTATATCCCTGGTCGGTGTCCTGGACCGTGATGTTAATGATTTTGGACAGCTTGTCCGTCAGCAGGTCGCGTTGGTCTCTAAGGTCATTGGCATTATCTCCGAGTCCCTCAATCCGCGTGATCGACTGATTCAGGTCCGCGATGGAGTTCAGGTAGTTTTGAACCTCGCTGGCTTTGACGCCGACGTTGGCGGTCAAATCCTGGCTCATTTTATCCAATTGGCCGCTCATGTAGTTCATTGCATCCGTCAGGGCCGTTGCATTTTCCTTGACGACTTTGCGCGCCGCGGCGCTTTCCGGATCTTTGCTCAGGTTGGACCAGGAATTCCAGAAGTTGCCGAGCACCTTGCTGATGCCCGTGTCCGACGGCTCGTTAAAAATGCCCTGCAGCTTGTCCAATGTGTCCGATTTGATCGTCCAGCTGCCGTTGGCGTTGCTTTCGCTGCGGAACTGCGTATCGAGAAAGCTCTCGCGGATCCGTTCAACCGACTGGTATTCAACCCCCGTGCCCAGCTGTCCAGGCGCAGTAGAGCGGTTCATGCCGTAAGCTTCAATCGGACGGGATGCCTGCATTTTTACGGTTTGCCGGCTGAAGCCTTCCGTATTGGCGTTGGCGATGTTATGGCCGGTCGTACCCAGTGCAGCGGTCTGCGTAAACAGACTTCGCTTCGCCGTCTCGATGGAATGGAATGTGGATGTCATGCAACAAAATCCTCCTTCACGTTCGGGGGAGAGCCGGGCTCACCCATGTCTCAATTGCCCCACGTCGTGGGTCTCTGCTTCGTCGTTGGTTCATGTAAAAATCTGCGGGGAGCCCCGACACTCGTAATGCTCGTAAGAAAAATAGACCTTAACGGACCTAAGCCCTTGAATCGAAAAGGCCGCTTCGGGCTGTGTTCCCGCTCCGATCCGCCGGATGGTGGTAGGTAACGTCCTGATTCGGTCGGCCGACCAGAATATCCAGGGACAAATCTATAAACGAAAGCGACTGCTCGATCAGCTTCTGGTTCAGCTCGTTCGCCCTTTTCAACTTCTGCAGGGTCTCCGACAGCTTCTCCTGAATGGCAAGCAGCCGCTTCTTCTCTTCCACGTCAAAAACAAGCCGCGACAGTTCCGTCAGATTCAGGTTCAATTCCGATTTGATGCCGCGTTCGCGTAAATATTGCTGGGCGGAGACCGCGCGCTTCTGTTCGAGAATTTCGATCTGCTTTACCAGCTTGGCTTCCTGGTTCATGATCTTGATGAGAGACTCTACTTCGTTGGCAATGATGGCTTTCTTCTTCTCCGCGGTCAAGTCCAGCATATGGAGATGAACCGTATCCAGCTGCTCCAGCAGGTCGATTAAAGTATGAACAGACATATGGGTCACCTAATTTCTTGGGAACTCTTTAAAATAAGGCATCAGCTTATCGGCCAGTTTACCTGCATCCACTTGATAGGTGCCGGATGCGATTCTCTGCTTCAGATCCTCGAGCTTCTTCGCTCTCTCCGGGTCATTGGCACGGCTCTGGGCCTCAAGCATTTCAATCGCCTCCGAGGAAATGGAAACCTGGTCCTTCTTGCGTGCAGGCTTTTGCGCTTCCTGTCGCTGCGTCTCCATATTCCGTTGATAAGGGTTAACTCCACCAATTCTGCCGGTATCATTAATTTTCATATCTTCCACCTTCTTTCACAATATGCGGGCTGCTCTGCCGGGTACTCACCCGGCCTCTCAAGCCGACACGTCAGCCCGTTCGCATGCAAAATGCAAACAACCGATAATCTTTACTAAGTTTATCGGTCGTCACTGAAACATTATTAATAGCTGCTGCCGTTTTTAGTGCGGCAGTCGGTTATTTGTGGAATTTATCCACGACGCGGTAGGCACCTTCACCCGGTTTTCTAGGACCGGAATCCTGATCTTGGCCTGCTTGTGCAGCCTGGCTGAGCTCCCGGGTCAGACGGGTGCGGCAAGAGTCGCACATATGCCCCTCACGAATCAGTGTACCGCAAACCTCGCACGGATACATCAAGTTCGGTGCATTCACGATCGAGATCCGGCCCTCACGGACAAAACTCGTAATCTGCTTGACGGAAACGCCCGTGGCTTCCGACAGCTCCTGTATATTGGCACCCTTCTGCTCCCGCAGATAATCCACGCAAATCTCGTATTCGCGTTCGATCTCCTTGATGCAGTTCGGGCAAATGTCTCTGAAATTGGCAGCAAACAATCTGCCGCAGCGTGGGCAATTCGCAAGTTCCACAATAACTCTCCCCTTATCGAATACCAAATCAAGCCATGATGATATGGTTCTAGATTACCTTATTCCGGCTCCCCTCGTCCATCTTAATTTACGAATTTCGGTAAATCTTGACATGGTTTTTTTGTCGGGATTACGAACGGGCCCAGGTCAGGCTGTACACTTCGGCGGCAAGCCCCAATCCCAGGTGCAAAGTATCCCGCAGCACCTCTGCGCATGCATTGATCGTGCTTCCCGTCGTATAAATGTCGTCTATTAAAAGAATTTGCATGGGCAGAGGAGCATCCTGAGCCGTTATAGCATGTCCATGGCTTTCATGACGAGTCATCTCGCTATTACTATGACTTGCTTTAGATGGCATCCCATATGTACGTATATACAACGATAAGGCAGCTTCTAACCCCTCCTTATGCACAGCGAACACATTCTTCATCGAATCGATCCGCTCCTGACGGGATTTATAGCTCTGCTTGGCGGTGTGCTCCCTGCGGACCAAAAGCGGCATGACGGGAATCCGATGCTTGCTTCCAAGCCCTCTCGCCAACACCTCCGCCTGATTAAATCCCCGCTCCTTCAACCGGACGTCGCTTACGGGGACATAAGTTATCACGTCCGGCTTCCATAAAGCCTGTTGCGAGGTTTCTCTTAATTTATGGAAAAGGGGCACCTCTGGCAAAACGAAATCGACCCTTGAAATAACCTTGGAAATAACCGCTGAAAAGAATCCAATAGAGGCATCCGATTGAATATGCTGATTTGGGGTGTCAGAGTTAAAGCCAAGCATAAGCATGCCGAGTTCCTCCTGCATCTGCACGAAAACTTGATTCAACATATGGACAATCAGATCAGCGTATTTCTCATGCCCACGATACTTATATTGGGCTAGCCACTCCCTCATTACCCCGTTATACTGCACAGCACTCCGGTTGCAGACAAAAGATCGGTGTCTCATCTCTTCCCTCAGACAGTCCGGACAGCCGATGGCGCGGCCGCAGCAGAGACAGCGGGGCTTATGAATCCAGGGGATCGCTTCCGCACAAGATCGGCAGATGCCAGGCCATTCCCGGACAAGACGGCTAACGCTGCCGCAGGTCAGGCACATTTCGCCGGGTGGAGACAGCAAATACTGCATCATCTGTAACAATGAACTACTGGACTTCAACTTATCATCCCTCCTATCGGCTTATGACTTAGAAGGCTGCTCCTTTAAATATCCGTGCTTGCCGGCAATCCGGTTCATCGCCTTGATCTGGTTTACGGCCAGCTTTTGGGACAACGTCCACTGGGATGAAGCAAAAATGACCCTTCCTGCCGGATCCTCAGAAGACCGTCCGGCCCGGCCAGCCATTTGGACGAGCGATGCCTCGTCGAACAGGCTGCTGTCCGCATCCAGGATATACACGTCGCTGCGGGGAACGGTCACCCCCCGCTCCAGAATGGTTGTCGTGACGAGCAGGCGGATGTCCTTCTTTCGGAAGGCCATGACTTTCTCACCCCGCCCAGAGTCTTCCGAGGATGTCCCTTCCACTGCAGTATCTTTGAACCGGTGGCGTAAAATCTCGACGAGCGGTCCGATATGACGTATCCGGGAAACGAACAAAAAGATCTGCGCTCCCCGGTCGATCGACCGGCGAAGCTCCGCGGCAAGCGGTCCCAGCAGCTTCGGCTGCCGCAGGCAGATTTCCACGCTGCGCATCGCGATCCGCTTCGGCACAGGCAGCGGGTGGCCGTGATACCGGACGGGTACCTTGGCATGCGGCAGCGTGCCACGGGATACCTCCCGCTGCAGCGGACGCGGCGGCGTCGCCGACAGATACACAAATTTCCCGTCCGGCTTACAGGCATGCTGCGCCGCATAGGCCAGCATAGGGTCGTTGTGATAGGGAAATGCGTCCAGCTCATCGATCACTACCAGGTCAAAGGCGTGATAGAAACGCATCAGCTGGTGGGTGGTCGCGAGCGTCAAGGCGCCGCTTTCCCAGCGCTCGGTGCTGCCGCCGTACAGGGTGACGATCCGGACACCGCTGAATGCTTTGGCCAGGCGTGGGGCGAGTTCGAGCACCACGTCCCGGCGCGGCGTGGCCACAAGCACGCGCCCGCCCACCGCCAGCACGGAGTCCAGCAGCGGGAAGATCATTTCGGTTTTGCCCGCGCCCGTCACGGCCCATAGGAGGAAGCGGGAGGGCGCGGTGCTGGTGCCGCTTCTCCGCGCGGCACCCCATCTCGGCCGCATCCAGCCGGTGCGGCCGCCTGCCGCGGAGCCCCCTTGGGGCGGCTCCGCCAGGAACCCCAGCGCGGCCCAGGCGGCATCGCCCTGGGCCGCGCTCAATCCCCACCGCCCCGCAACGGCGGCGGTGGATTCCCCGGCCGTGCCCCGCACGGCCGGATCCGCTGCTGTGCGAAGCAGCAGCGAGCAGGCGCGGCTGCGCCCAAGCGCGAGGCATGCCTCGCAGTAGGCGCATGCCGCGAGGCCGCACGCGGCGCATGCCGTGCGGCCCGTGGCTTCGCTGCCGCACCGGCGGCAGCGGGGGGCCTGGCCGCGGCTGGCGCGAAGCGTGCCGCGGGGCCATTTGCGCGGGCCGGCAGCAGCCACGCCCGCGTCGAGCGCCAGCTGGCCCTGCAGGTAGGCCAGCTGCGCAGGGCTGTGCCAGGCGCTGGCAAGCCCCGGCGCCCGGTCGCTCAGCAGCGAGTCGACCTCCGTTGCAAGCAGCGACCTGCCATGCAGCCTGTCCACCAGCTGCGCGGCCTGCTCCGCAAGTTCCACGAGCACTGCCGAATCCCTTACGTCTCCTGCACACTGTCCCTCTTCCGGCTGACGTATCAGCTCCTGCCATACGGCAGGAGCTAGCGGCTCGCCGAGCTCCCAGCGCCACATCCCGGAACAGCCATCCCCGACCTTTCTGTCATTACCCATTGAGTTGAACCCATCCCGCGCCGATCCGTCATTTCCCTTCGGGTTGAGTCCATTCCGCACCGCTCCGCCATAACCCGTGTCTTTGAATCCACCCCGCGCCGACCGGTCATACCCCTTGGCCTTGAGTCCACCCCATGCCGCACCGTCATGGTCCTTGGGTTCGAAACTGTTCCAAACTCCCCTCCCCCGAGCCTTCATTCCCCGCAAACTGCCCTTTGTTCTAGCATCATGTCTTTCCCCGTCAACTGACGTCCACCCATTCTTTTCCGCGCGAGGCCTATCACCATCGGTCTGTTCCCGCTCCATCTCCTCCCTCAACTCCGCCTCCAACCACCCCTTCCACTGTTGCATCTTCCAGTGCACCATCTCCGGCGCACCCACAAAATCCTTTGCCGCCTTGCAAGCCCAGCCTAAAGGCATGTCCCCCGACAGCAAAACCATCGTTCCGTCCATCCCGGTATTCCTGCTTACGTACTCCCACCATACGATATCAATACGCAGGTCCAGCGAAATCTTCATCCTCCACCGCTGCCCTTGCCGGATGGCATATACGGCGACACGCATGCGCCCGCCTCCTTTCTCCCTTCCCGTTTCGGTGAAACGTAAAAGCTGAATATCCTGTCCTCTTACGGAAAACCTCAATCTCTTCAAGAATCTTTTCAGCACGAGTGATATGTGAATCACATAGAACGAACTAAAGAAATGAAAAGCAATGAATGTTATAGGGCTCTACTGGGCCGTTATAACAAGAGGTCCATTGCAACATCTATACAAGTCCTTAGAATTCACAAATCACCGACTATCTTCCGCCCAACGCAAAAAAGCACACCCCCGGCTTGTCGCCTTTGGAGTGTGCTTCACTCTGTATTCTGCATTATGCCGCCTCCCGGCATGAACGCAGTTCCCTGCTTATTAGACATAAGGGATGCGCTCCGCTTCATGCGGCTTTCTCAAATCAATCATTTCGGAAATCATGCCGTCAGCCAGCACCAAGGTTCCTTCGATGTCTCCGTTCTCCACGGAGGACTGCATCGGGACGACGTACAATTCCATACCTGCGGTTCCGTGCATTCGGTGGACAATCTCCACGGTCTGATCCGTGGAAGCTGCATCCATCACCGTTAGACGAAGCTTCTTGCCTGAAATGAACGAATACCACCCGAATGCCCGGATGTACCATTCGATCTGTCCTTCATGGTTGGACGTCACCAGCGTATAGTGAACCCAGGGTGAACTTTTGCGCTTCTGCCAAGCATGAAATAAGTGAACCGCCGCAGCCGCCAGCACGTATACCGCCGTGATCCACAAAAGCGGAATCATCATGCAGACTCACCTCCTGTATACCCACACTATATGCGGGTACAAACCGGACGGTGAATGATAAAGGCCGGATCGCCCACACCTCTGACGAAAGGGGCATGAGCGAGCGCACAGTGGAATTTTTCACAAACTTTGGCAGAGGCAAGCAGCTATCCCAAAATTATGGTATTAGAGCGTTACCCAACCGTATTTAATCGAGTTGATAACTGCTTGTGTACGGTCGTCGACTTCCATCTTCTGCAGGATGCTGCTGACATGGTTCTTGACCGTTTTCTCACTAATGAATAAAAACTCTCCGATCATCTTGTTGCTCTTGCCTTCCGCCATCAGGCGCAGCACTTCAGCTTCCCGCCGGGTCAGCGGATTGTTCTCGCCGGCCACGAACTTGACGCCTGCTTCGCGGACGCCGCTCTCGGTCATGGCACCCGTTTCGTTCAGGAAGGTCATGCGCCGCAGCTGCTGAATCAGCTTGCCGGTCACTTTAGGATGAATGAATGCATAGCCTTCCTGAACCGAACGGATCGCATTGATCAGCGACTCGGCTTCCATATCCTTGAGCAGGTATCCGTTCGCGCCCTTGCGGAGCGTCTCGAATACGTAACTCTCATCATCATGAATGGATAGAATAATGACCTTTACATCCGGAAACAGCTCGCGGAGCTTCTCCGTGGCCTCCACACCATTTTCCACAGGCATATTAATATCCATCAGGACAATGTCGGGTTTGATATCGTTGCAAAATTCGAGCACCTGAATACCATCGCCGCATTCCCCGATGACCTCAATGTCTTCCTCCATGTTCAAAATACGCTTCAGACCCTCGCGAAACAGTTGATGATCGTCAGCCAGGAGGACCTTAATGGTTGTTTTGCCGGAATCTCTCGTTTCCATCCAACTACTCCTTTCCCTTTTCCACGTTCGTTGGGATATGGATAATGATCTTCGTACCCTGATTCTCGGCCGATTCGATCTCCATTCTCCCTTCGAGAAGCTCTACCCTCTCGCGCATTCCGATTAAACCGAAATGATCCTTGCTCTTCTGTTCCAGAAGCTCGACTCGGAATCCAAGTCCATTGTCTTGAACGACAATTTTAACCATCTGCGCTTGATATGTAATCTCAATTAACACATAGGTTGGGTGGGCATGCTTCGCCGCATTGCTCAGTGCTTCCTGGACCAGACGGTAGATCGCCGCCTCCATTGCAGAAGAAAGACGATGCTCTTTCCCTCTCGTTTCGAACATGGTACGGATCTTGGTCTTCTCCTCGTAATCGTGCGCGTATTTGCGCAGCGTCGGGATCAGTCCCAAATCATCGAGTGCCATAGGACGCAGATTAAAAATGACCTTGCGCATTTCTTCAAGGCTGGAGCGTACCTGCCCCTTCAAATCTACTATTTCGTCCTGCACCATCTTAAATTCCTGCTTCAGCAGCATTCTTTCCACAATTTCGGTTCTCAGGACCAGGTTTGCGAGCAGTTGCGCCGGACCATCATGGATTTCACGGGCGATGCGTTTGCGCTCTTCTTCCTGCGCCAAAATAATTTTCAGACCGATCACCTGGCGGTTCTTGGCCGTCTCGATGATCCGGGTCACTTGTCCCAGCTCTCCCGACAGGTATTCCATGACAACGCCCATTTGCGATCCGATGGATTCGGCACGTTCTATCGAGTTTTCGACACTTCTCACCCGCTTCTGGAGTTCATCGCGTCTGGCCTTCAAATACATTTCCTTCTCGCGATAAATCATCACATCAAGCTGAAGCTGCGTCGCTTTCTCGTAGGCCTGCCTAATATCATCCTCTTTGTACCGGACGAAGTCCCGGCTGACCTCGGTCAGCCGGATCCGGGAACGCCGGTAGTTCAGCTCCAGCTGATCCACCTTCTGCAGCGTATCCACGGTTTCCTTCATCACTAACTGCAGTTCCTGATTCAGCGTGAGCAGCTCGTCCCGGGCCGTCTCGAGAATCTCGAACATCTGATATTTGCTGTTTTCAACCACCTGGATGGCATTCTTAATGACTCGGTCTATCGCATCGGCTTGAAAATCCACGAATGTTCTACTCCATTTCTAACCATTACAGTTCTACATAGAATGAGCTGCAGTCGCATTTCCTAAGTTCAATTCTATACATATCATACCATATCATGATTGGATGGTAATGGTCTTCGTGTTTTGTTCCCAATTTACTTGTAATCCTAATTGCTCGGAAACGAGCCGAAGTGGGACTAAAGTACGACCTTGGGTGATGAATGGAGCAACTTCTGCGCTTTTACGCTTGCCGTTTAGGATATATTCCTTTTTGCCGACCGTCAAGTCCATCAGCTTGCCGCCCCGCAGGACGCTGATCCGCTGATTGGCTGAATCCCATGTGGCTTGTCCGCCAAATGTATCCAGTACGTATTTCACCGGAATATAGGTCGTACCGTTCTTCATGACCGGCGCAGCGTCCATAGATTTCTTCAGACCATTCGACATATAGGACTTCTGCCCGACCGCCATGATCACCTTGCCGGTTGGAAGGCCGGCATCACTGGACAGCGAAGGCATCGTGAATTTAATGTTGTCAAAAGCGACCGTACCCGTCTTCGCCCGCTCGTCCTGGCCATCTTCAACATTGACGACGTAGAGGCGCTTCAGCTGGGCCGGGAAGGCGATACCCAGGCTGCTCAGATCGACGTTGATCGTCTTCCAGCCCGTCCAGTCAATGGCTTTGGCAAGATCGACGTATACCGTCTGTCCTTTCGCGTCCGTCAGCTCGGCACGCATCCAGTTCAGGCTGTTGTCGCCCATTGCGTCGATCGACATCGACGTGGCCGCCGCATTAATGCCTTTGCCCGAAGTGCCGTTCAGTTGTGCATAAGCATACATTTTGCCGCTGCCGGCTGTCATGTCATACTGCAGCTGAAGCACTTTGGAATTGGCGTGGTCGCCGGTTCCCTGCGTCACCTGCGCCGATCCGGTAACCTGGCTGCCGCTGTTGGTCGTAAAATCGACCGGGTATGTGACATTTTCAAAGTTTTCCCACATGTCTTCGCCTGCTGCCGACAGCACAACGACGGTGCTGAAGCCGTTATAACGGGCGATGGCATAGCCGACCTTTGTATTGGCGTTCACCGAAGCGACCGTCAGCTTGTCATCCTGCACGCTGCCTTTAAAGCCAACGAATTCCCACTTCAGGGATCCGGCCGGAACCGTGATGCTCTGCCCGTCCTTCGTCACCGCCGTAACGGGCACTGATACCGTGCTGCCTGCCTTCAGCGGAGCCGTTGCCGTTCCGACGTTCAGGGCGGACAGGTCGTCTCCGCCGATAACCTTCACCTGCATGCTGGCGTTGGCACTGCCGCTGACCGCTGTAATTGTCGATGTTCCCGGCTTCACGCCCTTCACCGTCTGCCCGCTGACGGCGATGTTGCCGTTGCTTGACTTCCAGGTCGGCGTAATGCTCGACACGTCGATCGGGTTGTAGTAGGTGTCATAGCCTTTCAGCTGGAACGACGCCTGCTGTCCGATCAGGATCGCGGAAGAGCCGCTGATTTTCAGCCCGAGCAGGCTGCCCTGCGGCGCCTCGGTGTACACGCCGACAGCGTTAACGACGCTGCGCTGGGTCGTGCCGTATTCCGTATCGAACGTCAGCTTCGTGCCCGTTTCGCCGAGCGGCCGGTCCACCATCGTCGTGGAGCCGCCACCGTCCAGGTTCATGCCTTTCCAGACACCGACTTTGACCATAAAGGTCTGCAGCTCGGACAGCGACATGCCAGAGCTGTTGTCGTTCTTCTCGACGGCTACGATGTACGCGTAGCGCTGATCCTTCGAATATCCGAGTGCCGTACGGGCGCGGTAGCCTCCGATGCTGGATACGTCGCGCGAAAAGGCCGACGCCGCTCCATTGTTCACCAGGATGGTATGCCCGCCAATCATCATCTGCAGGTTGGCCGGATCAAGCGACTGTCCGGACGTTTTGGACAGCAGCTTGTAGTCGGTTGTGATCGTTTGGCCGACTGCCATATGGTTCGTTACGAACTGCGCTGCCGTTCCGTGGGTCCGCAAAATGTACCCGTCCTCCGGCACCGCGAAATCGAAGCCGCCCGGCTCGGAAATTTGCGTAATCACGTTATTTTGCACCAGGACCTCAACCGGTGTAGTGGAGCTGTTCTTCGGACGAGCCGACGACTTCCAGGCGCTTGTATAAATATACATGGCATTCGCATGGCTGTAATTTGAAGTACCGCTCTCCGGCGTGTAAGACGCCTTATTGACACCAGCCAGTGGGAACGTAGAGCCGTCTTGGGCTGTCACCGTTCCGTCAAACGAAAACTGATCGATGACCGGCGTGCCGCTCTTGGTTACCGCAAAGGAATACATCCCCTTCAGATCCGAAGGCGTCGATACCAGTTCCCCGCTGGTGACCTGACCCCCGATCGGTGCCCCGTCTCCGGCCGTATTAAAATAGTCCCCGTTCACGCCCGCTACCGCGCCGGTCTCTTTGACCATGCCGCCGGTGCTCTGTTTGGTGGTCAGCTGACCGTCCTGGCCGTTCATGACGTCAATCTTGACGTTCGGATTCTGCAAATCCACTTTGATGACGTCCGCCAGCGCCGTCGCCTGTTTGCCGGAGCGCGTCGTCGTAAATTTGTACTTGGTCATTATCGCCCCAGACGTAACCGGGCTTTCGCTCAGCTTCGTTACGGTCGCCGCTGTGGCCGCGCTGGCCACCGAAGCAATGGAATGTCCGTTCAGCGGGATGCCGCTGCCGATAACCGGTGTGATAAACAGCAGGCCAGCCAGCGATACGACCATCCACTTCTTGCCTGCACCCTTCTTGTGCTCGTTCCCCATGCGATCATTATGCCATTTCATGTACTGTTAACTCTCCCATCTTCTTCATACGCAATGCTATTCTATCGTTGCTCGTTCATAAACAGGACCAACCGACTATACACGTTACAGCATGAGTTCACAGACTCTATGATCTAGGTCCAGTATGAACTCCCTATTAAATAGACTGAAATTATCCAAAAAAGTTACGGAAAATTAATCTTTTTAGCAAAATCCACCGAAAAATCCCACAAAAAAAGCCCTACCTAAGTAGGGCTGACGTACCGAAATGGAAACTCTAAGATTTTGTGAGAGATTTAGCCTGTTCACTGCTCTGGTTACATGTACCCGATCTTATCCAACAGACGCTGCAGCATGACGGCCGCCTGGGCGCGGGTCGCATTTCCCCGGGGCTGGAACGTGTTCGCCGTGACGCCCTGGATAATGCCTTCCTTCAGCACGCGTGCCGCGGAATCCGGATACTGAATTTGCTTGCTGTCCTTGAACACTTTCAGGTACGTGGACGCCGGATAGCTCAGCGTCGAGTTGTATCCCGCATAGTTCATGGCCCGGACCATCATGATCCCCATCTGCTCGCGTGTAATCGAGCTGTTCGGCTTAAACGATCCGTCTGTATTACCAGTGACGATGCCGGCTTTGGCGGCCGCTCCGATATAAGCGCTGGAGCCGATGTTGACCACGTCATAGAAGCGGTCCGCGCTCTGCGCATCCCCTTCCAATCCGAGGGCTCGTGCAACATACTCAGCGAACTCAGCGCGGGTTATACTCTGATCCGGGGCAAACAGCGTATTGGTGCGGCCCTCGATGACCTGCTTGGCGGACAGCGTGCTAATTGCGTCTTTCGCCCAGTGGTTGCCGAGATCGCTGTAATATTTGTAGAACGTCGCTCCGAAAACAGTGAAGTTCCCCTTTACCTTGCCATGGAATACCCGGCGGCTGCCTGCTGTGTCGATCACTCCCGGAACGTAGGTCAGCTTGTTGGCTCCGCTGTCGAAGCGGACCAGGCTGGACCGGCTGTCCTGCAGCGCGCTGCCCGTCCGTACAAGATACTCCCCGTTGAGCTTCAATTCACGCGGATTGTTCGGCGAGCTGTTGTTCACAGCAGATACATAGAAGTCTACAGGTTCGGTGATCTTTTGACTGGAGCTGGTGTTCAGCTTCTTGCTCAAATCCGCGGCGGCCTCCGTCGACAGCTTCTCTACCGTGATGTTGAGCGTGACGGAAGAGCTGCTGGCATTCAGGCTGCTGGCAATGTCCGGCAGGTTCATTTTGCTAAAAGGTACCATATACACGGCGTCCCCGGCTTTTACCGCCAGCACGGCACTGCGATCGATGTTATAGACTTGCTGCAGCGCATCCAAAGGGAACGTAACCGATGCAGAGTTTAGTCCAACGGCCGCATCCACAACGAGCGTGTGCAGCTTTTCACCGGAATTCAGCATATATTGGTAGGCCTGCTTCAGTTTCTCGCCATCGACCCGGTACTGCTTAATATATTGGTTGTTGCGGGATTTTACGTCCGACACGGCTGTCGCCTGATTGCCCAGTGCAAACATGGCCTGTCCGAACTCTCCCACCTCCATCAGTGTCAGGTAGGACGGGCGGTTCGGATCGGTCGATCCGCTGCCGGTTGTCGTGCCCGTGTTGCTGACCGGGACTTTGTTAAAATACTTCAGGTAAGTTCCTGCACTGTCCCTGAGCGGCGTGGCCCCTGGAATGTAGGACAGCTCCACCTTTTGGCCATTAATGACCGGATTGCTGAGCTTGATCGTCAGTGTGCTGCCATTGACCGAGGCACTGGCCAGGGAGCTTGTCGTTCCGTCCACCAATACTTGGAATTGGGTTACTGTTACGGAGGACTGGGACACCAGCGTTTTATTGAACACGACCTGGATCGTATCTCCCTGTACTACCGCCGATTGGATGTCACCCGTATCGAGCAGCGTCGTAACCGTAACCGGCTCCAGATTCAGATATCCGGCCGAGTTCCCATTTAGGTCCGTCAGGCGCGCGGTACCGGGTACGTACGAGATCGTCACTTTGTTATCTTTGCTCAGCGCAGACGTCAGTGTCAGCGTTACCTGACTGCCCTTGATCTCCACCGCGGTCACGTAATTCGGCGCATTGTTGGCCAGTACGGAAAACTGGCTTTTCATCGGCACATTGGTCGTGCTGAGCAGCTCGTTATACGTCAGAACCAGCTTGGTGCCGCCGCCTTCCGCCTTGTCCAGGACCGGAGGCTTCGTGTCCCAATAGTTGCGGACGATGTAGTCCGTGAATCCGGCGATATTTTGTCCGCGGTAATCCTGAATCGGATACGCCCCCGGCTTGTAGCTGACCCGCACTACCTGCCCGTCGCCGACGGACGTGTTCAGGGACAGCGTCAAAGACTGGCCGCTCTGAGTCACGCTTTTGACGCCCATACTCGTTCCGTCCGCCGTCACTGTGAACTGCTCGTAGGCATAGGCAGATGGGCTTTTCAGCGACTGGCTAAAATACAGCACCACCGTGCTGCCCGAAATCGTGCCGCTGGTCGGCTTCGGCAGCGCGGAGTCCACGCCGTTCACGACCTCGCGGGCCCCAAAAGCCGCCGCCGCATTCCCCGCCGTATCGCGGATCGGGCTGGAGCCGCCGCTGTAGCTGATTTTCACATTTTGCCCGACGGCGACGCCGGTCTCCAGAATGACATAGACGCTGTCACCGGAAGTATACACGTAGCTGATCCGCCGCGCTTCATCGTTCACCGTCACGTTAAAATTGGCCGTCGATGGCCAGGAGTCCGAATACAAAGCTTCATTATATACGAGCCGGATCGTCGTGTTGCTGTACATCTCGCTGCTCTGCAGTACCGGAGCCTGCTTGTCCGACGTGTTCGTCTGGAACGTCCACCCCGTACTGCTTGTAATTCCGGCATAGTTCATGCTTGGGTTCTGTTTGTCATAAAAAGCCCCCGGCTCTACGGTAACGTAATAGGACGCGTCCTTGTCGAGTGTGTAACCGGATTGCAGCTGGATTTTGGCCTGGGTCCCGCTTACCGTGACTGTTACCGGAAGGCTGGCACCATTGGAAGATTTGCGGAGCAATACATTCCCCGAACCTCGAACTACTTCCCGGTTAAAATTCATATACAGCGTCGCGTCTACCGCCACGTTCGTGCTTCCACTTGTCGGGGACAAGCTGGAAACGGATAGCGGAGTCGTGCTGCCTGGCGCTGCTGCCGTCGTGAAGGTCCAGCCTGTGGTCGAGGTGATCCCCGCCACGTTACTGCCTCCCCGGTCCTGAAAAGCCCCTGCAGGCACGATCACATAATACGACGTCCCGTACGCCAACACACTTCCCGGATCGATCGTCACGGTCGTCGAGCCGCCGCCGGTCACCTGGGTGGATTGTACGTTAACCGAAGTTACCTTGGTACCGTTCGATTTATACAAATCAATTGTTCCCTGCCCTGGATACACCGGGTTGTTGAAGGACAGCTGGAGCTTGCTGTTTGTGGCGATCCCGGTAGCGGCGCTTTGCGGCAATTTGGCCGTAATTGCGGTATCACCCTGCGTTGTAAAGTACCACTGCCCGCCCGTCGTCAACCCGCTGAACGCTTGTCCATCCAACGTGGTGATCGCACCTGTAGGGATATAAACGTAATACGTCGTGTTTTTGTCCAGAGAACGGGACAACGTGAAGCTTACCTTTTTCCCATCCACTTGAACCCGTGAATTCGTCTGCCCCTGCGTTAGGGTGATGGAGTCCACCACTTGGTTGTCGGACACGCGTTTGATCTGCACGCTGCCGCTTCCCGTTTGGATCTCCTCATTAAAAGTCAGCTGCAGCGCGTTGGAAGGACTGGCTCCGATTGAACCCACTTGTGGCGCGTAATCCACGACAGCCAGCTTGCTTAACGTGGTGAACGTAAACGTCGACTCGTCTAATGGTTGATCTGAAGCGTCTTTCAGAACCCCCGCTTCGACCTTCACCTGATAATCCGTCTTATAGGACAGCCATTTGCCTGCAGGCAGCTGGAAGGTGAGTTTATTGGTGGGTGCTGGATTCGTTGAATTCATAGCCTTTAAATCGCTTAGGCTGAGCTTGATCTGATTTGCTTCAGCCGAATTTGCCGGATCAATGATCCGCACCACTGGGTCCGACGCTGGATTACCAGATGGATCGGCAATATGTACGTTTTGGTTAAAGGTCAGCTGAAAATCCGGACGTCTCCCAACCTCCACGGCCCCATCCTCTGGCAGTGTGGAGATAAGCGGTCCGCTCATTTGAGCCTGGACTGCCGTTGCTGCAGCTGATACGGGACTTCCTCCCATCCCTCCTGTGATTCCTATGTCCAATGCCATGGCGAGTGCTAGCATGCATACCGTTATTTTTTTCATAGAATGGCTTAAACCTACCTTTCCTCGTATTCCGCCCCTGTGAAACGAAAGCACACTATGCACTTCTCACAGGCACACGCTTATACTTCTATGTCGGTTAAAGTGAAAAGGAAGTTTAGCCTATTGGTAGAAACGTTGAGTGATAGGTATGCAAAAAACCTCAGTCAGGCCGTTTAGCCAAACTGAGGTTTAAAAAAATTTCTTCTATTATAAGTAGTCGCTTCGATTACAGACCGGCTTGAGCACGCAGCTCTTCCGCTTTGTCCACGCGTTCCCAAGGCAGATCCACATCGGTACGGCCAAAGTGACCGTATGCTGCGGTTTGCTTGTAAATCGGACGGCGCAGATCCAGCATGCGGATGATGCCGGCTGGGCGCAGGTCAAAGTTGGCGCGAATCAGCTCGACGAGCTTCTCGTCGCTCACTTTACCCGTTCCGTACGTATCGACGTTGATCGATACCGGAGTCGCTACACCAATGGCGTAAGCCAATTGGATTTCGCATTTGTCAGCCAGTCCTGCAGCGACCAGGTTCTTCGCTACGTAACGCGCAGCGTATGCGGCGGAACGGTCCACTTTCGTCGGATCCTTACCGGAGAAGGCACCGCCGCCATGACGGGCATATCCACCGTACGTATCCACGATAATTTTACGTCCTGTCAAACCAGCGTCCCCTTGAGGTCCGCCAATGACAAAACGACCCGTAGGATTGATGTAATACTTTGTCTCGGCGTCAAGCAGTTCAGCAGGAACCACCGGCAGAATGACTTGCTCTTTCACGTCTTTCTGGATTTGCTCCAGCGTCACGTCTTCCGAGTGCTGCGTCGAAACGACGATCGTATCGACACGGACAGGCTTATCGTCCACATACTCGATCGTCACTTGCGTTTTACCGTCCGGACGCAGGTAGTCCAACGTACCGTTCTTGCGCACCTCAGCCAAGCGGCGGGCAATGCGGTGGGACAGCGCGATCGGAAGCGGCATCAGTTCTGGCGTCTCGTTGGTCGCAAAACCGAACATCAGACCTTGGTCGCCGGCACCGATGTTTTCAGTTTCCTTGTCGACCTGTGCTGGGTCACGGCTCTCCAGGGCAGCGTTAACGCCTTGAGCGATGTCGGCCGACTGCTCGTTGAGCGATGTCAACACGGCCATCGTATTGGAGTCGAAGCCATACTTGGCCCGAGTGTAGCCGATTTCTTTTACCGTATTTCGAACAATAGCGGGAATATCTACATATTCGGATTTCGTACTGATTTCACCGATGACGAGCACCAGGCCGGTCGCAACCGATACTTCGCACGCCACGCGGGCATTCGGATCATTTTCCAGAAAAGCGTCAAGAACCGCATCGGAGATCTGGTCGCAAATCTTGTCCGGATGTCCTTCCGTAACGGACTCGGATGTGAACAGATGACGTCCTTTTACAGACATTGTATCAACCTCCTATAAGGGTATTATAACAACGGCAGATAAGTTCTAAACAAAAAATGAACCTTTTCCGCAAAGGAAAAGGTTGTTCTACAATCCTCGTATGTCATATTAACGTATTTGTCAACCCATGTCAATCAACGCAGAGGGAACATGGGCCTCGAAAAAAGCTGCATGAGTGCTTCTCTGATCAGCGTTGAAATGGCTGGTTACAGCAGGTTTTGCTGCGCCAGACGAACAAGCCGTTTCGTCATTTCTCCGCCCACCGAACCGTTTTCCCGGGATGTCAGATGAGCCCCGTTCACACGGCCAAATCCAACGCCTCCAGCTTCACCCAGGTCGGATGCAAACTCAGTGTCCGCACTGCTAAATCCTGCAGATCCGTACGCTGCACCCAGCCCAAACTCAGCAGCGATTTCGTACTTCATTTGATTCAGCATATTCCGGCTTTCCGGTACCACTTTACGATTGCTTCTTGCCATGATGGATACACCTCCTGCAAATATGGTCTTGCAAGAGTAGTATTTGTCATCCGGCCGTCCCTAGACGTATAAATCATTGTTACTTCTGGCAAAAATAAGCTTATGTAGGGCGATTATTGGATCGAATAACCGCCACGAACCATAACCGTCAGGCTGGATTTCACGCCGTCTTGAACCATGATCCCGCGTCCGGCTCTCGGAAAGGACATCAGATGGTTGTTTCCGACTGCTTGTCCATTGGTTACGTCTTTGCCATCCGTAAGGTCAGCAACGCCATTGGAGTCAGCACTATAGATGACAGCATGTCCATTGCGGACGATAAACTCGGCACCCGCAGCGGCGATTAGCTTCTCGCCTGGTTTAACGGTGACGATGGTGACTTGGTCACTAGAAGACGCTGAATTATTATTCCCGGAATTGTTGTTTCCATTATCCGTTGGCGTTGTAGGTGCAGTTGGCGTCGTTGTTCCTCCGCCCAACGCTTTTTGGATCTGTTGGTCAACGTAGCTCTTCGTGACGACCGGATCATCAGCTGTGCCGGCTTGGCCTGTCACACCTGCGCCTTGCGCGGTGATGTCAAAGATGGAGCCAAGTGCTATGCCCGCGCCGAGAACGATCACGGTAAAGGTGATTTTCTTGATTGGTTTCATGAGGGACCTCCTGATTTTACTTCTATTAAATGATAGAGGAAGTAATTAAGGTATTCAATAGACTAATATAAAACAAAAAAAGAAAAGACTAGAGATGTGATCCCTAGTCTTTTCTGATAAATCACGAATTACTTAGCAGCTACTGTAACATCAGCAGTTCCAGTAGGTACTGTCACAACAAAATCTTTTGTTACAGAATCAGTACCTTTTTTGATTGTAGCCGTCAAAGTAACTGTTGTATCAGCAGCTTCTCTAGCTACAGTGTAGGTCTTAGAAACAACTGCGTTGCCAGCTTTCCAAGTAATAGTAGTTCCATTGTCACCAGTCTCAGGCAAAGTGATCGTTGGTGCTGCATCACCTGGGTTAGTAACGGCCAGCTTCAAGGTTTTTGCAGCTTCCGTAGCAGCAGTTATATCTGCAGTAGCTGGAAGCTCAACACTTTCACCTTTGAAATCAGCAATTGCATTACCAGCTGTATCTGTGATCAGATTTGCACCAGCAACACTTACACGATAAGACGTAGCATCAGTTCTAGTCGCTGCATCGTTAAGGTTAACCGTCACAGTTTTACCTTTTACAGTAACAGTGAAGTCACCATCTACAGCCTTCAATTCTTTGTTATCCGTATTACGGATAATTGTCAAAGCACCTACTGCAGAAGCATCAGAAGCTGCTTTCACATTTTCAGAGAACGGAATCACGAACGAATTGTCATCTACCTTCGCAAACTTAACATCCGTATTCACTTCAGGTTTTACACTGTCAGTGAAATTAGTTGTATTGTTTACCGGGATAGAACCAACACCAGCAACATTACCTGCAGTAGTTGTCAATTGGTTAAGATTAACCGTCAGGTCAAGATCAGAACCATCGGTAGCAAGATCAGAGCTAAAATGTACAGTTACAGTAGAAGTGCCGTCAACATCAATGCTTGATACTACAGGTTTACCTGCTGCATTTGTGATAGCATCTCTTGTGTAAGAGTAGATTCCAGCATTGAATTTGATTTTAACTGTTCTTTTATCAACCAATTCGACTTTGTCGCCCAAACCGACCACAGTATCTTTATCGAGGTTAATAGTTCCACCGTTGTTAGTGAATTCTTTAAGAACATTTCCGTTAGTGTCTTTCACTGCCAGAATACGCAATTGGGAAATGTTAGTATAACCTGCGGCACCAGTTCCTGTGGCAAGCTTCACGTATTTACCATTGATGCTGTCTGCAAAAGTAATCGCAACTGCAGAACCATCTTGCAACGGAGAAATATCAGCGATGCTGGATGTCAATGGCTGAATTTTGTCGTCGATTTGAACAAGATAGTTGGAGTAGTTGGTCAGAGTCTCAACGTCCATTTTCTTGTTAAATTTAACGACAACGCGGCGCTGTTGTGTATTAACAGTAGAAGAATCGATTGTTGGAGCATTTTTATCTGCCAAGCTTACTGTACCAGTGTAATCAAGCAGAGTATTTTGCAGTCTTGTGTCATCTTTAACATTTTGAATTGTCAATGTGTTGTTGCCAACAGACAAATCAGTGTAAAGACTTACATAAACTACTTTATGATCATTGTTATCGCGCTCTGCAGACTTAACAGTAATAGCTTTACCATCTTTGTCTTTCAGTGTGTAATTTGCGTTTTTCTCAGCACTTTCTTCATTAACAGCTTTAGAGAAAGTAACTTTGATAAGACGCGCGTTTTCAGCAGAAACGGTGCTTACTTCTGGACGTGTTTGATCGATTACTGGATTAACAACAACGGAAGTATCTTTAGCGATTTCGTTACCAGAGTAGTCTTTAACTCCTTCTACGAATACCGAAACTGCTCCAGTTGGGAGAGCACGGTCAGCACCAAAGTCAAATCTGAATTTGTTGTCAGCCAGTTGTTTCACGCTAACAGCAGTGATTTTACTGGAACCGGACTTCCAGTATACTTTGCTTGCAGATACAGTGTCTACGTCCACATCTTCAGAGAATGTAACTGTTACGCTTTCCAAAGTAGCAGTTGCTTCAGAAACTGTTGGAGCAGTAGTGTCTTCAGCTACAGTGAAGTCATGGGAAGATGCCAGGGAAACAAATCCAGCATAGTCTTTAACTCCGCTAACTGTTACTTTGTGATCGCCAACTGCAAGTGCAGTTGTGCTGAATGGCGTCAGAACAACTGTTCTGTCGTTGTTGCTTACAGTAACTTTACCAAAGAACTCTTTGCCATCAAGGCTGAAGTTGCTTTGTGTTACATTGTTTACAGGCTCACTGAATACTACTTTCAGAGATTTCGTTCCCAAAGATTTAACAGAGGAAACTTCTGGGAGCGAGTTGTCAACAACGGAGAACTCAACATTGCTTGCGCTGATTGTTTTGTCGCCAGCTTTTACATTGGAAACGGAAACAGCATCAGTTTTGTTGTTGTTCAATACGCTGCCGGCTTTCAGCAAGAGGGTTGCAGTAGTCTTGTCATCAGACAAGGAAACCGAGTCAACCAGTTTACCGGATCTCAAAGTGTAGTTTGCTGCATTTTCAGCAGTGTCTTTATCAACTTCACCGTCGAATTTAACCACTACTTCTTTGAGGTTCGTAGCGCTAGCGCCTTGAACTTTAGTTGCAGTCGTTACAGCCCAAGTCACTTTTGCAGTGTACTCGTTGCCAGCTGCGTCCTTGAATTTAACTTCAGTCTCTTTATTGGCTTCAAGCGGTTTGTCAAGTTTAACCTTTACTACTTCACCAGTAGAAAGTGTGAACTCAACGTTGCTTGGGTCAACGACTTTGTAAGTGAAAGTGATGTTAGCCGCTTGGTCGATTGCATATGCAGCTTCAACCAGTTGGGAACGGCTAGCGTTTGCTTTGAAGTTAGCATCTTTAGAGATAAGGCCTTTGTCGATTGCTGCTTGAACATATCCTTTAGCCCAGTCAGCTGCGTTGTTGCTTGGGTTTGCAGGAACTTCAAGTTTCAGCGCACGAGTCAGAACAGTCGCCATTTCTTGGATGGTTACTTTTCCGTTGTAGTTGAAGATTTTCTTCACGCTGTCTTGACCTTGCATGATACCAGCAGCAGTTACTGCTTCAATGTAAGGTACTGCCCAGTTCTTGGCGTCGTAACCTTTATCTTTGTAAGAAAGAGTTCCAGTTACTTCTTTCAGTCCAAGAAGCTTCGTGATGACTTTCGCGAACTCAGCGCGAGTCATTTCTTTTTCAAGATGAGCAGATCCGTCTGGGTAGCCGTTGAAGATCCCCTTAGCTGCCAGAGCGTCGAATTTTTGTTGCGGAGTTACTGCGGTATCACCGAATGCTACAGATGCAAACATGGAGAATGCCATTGCTGTAGACAGAGCGACTGTCAAAATTTTCTTCATAACCTTTTTTTCTCCTCCTTGAACATTCATCACATTAGAGTTTTCTTTAAATGGGTAGCTCGTGTTACTCATTAGCCAGTGCACCCCCTTTCCCGAGTTGAGCATGGTTCATATAAATGATGTCTGTGACGATATCACAGAAACTGGTAAACATATCAATTAAAAGCGGCAAAAAAAAGAGTAGATTCCTAATCCTACCTAAGTATTATACAATGGGCCCCACACAGCGTAAAGATAATTTTTCTAAAAAATAGACATCTTTCTTGCTTAGGGCAATGCTGGTTAAATACCCATCGTAATTGACTCTACATCTTAGACGCGCTGGTTTCTAAAAAGTTGCACCTTTTTTAAAAAAATTTCAAAATTGTTACCGAACCATAATAAAAGACGTCAGAAGCCCTGTTTGTCCAAGAAATATCTGGAAAACATTAACCTTTCCTCACTTGCTTGAAACAAGGAAAACAAAAAAACAAGGCGCCGATTGGCACCTTGTTGGACGATGTAAATGAGTCAAAGGTTACAAAATATTAACGGATTTTCATGGCAAGCTGAATGATCTGAGCGCGCATTTCCGGGCTTGTATTGAGGTTTTCGTACATTTGCTCGATCGGCTGCTTATTTTCGCGGTAGGTTTTGTCATGCTTAATTGTCGAATGAGACCATTCAATGAGTTCGTTCTCAGAAATGACCAGCTCGTTATATGCATCATGGAATCCGGTCTCCATTACGAGACCTTCCATTACTTCTTGCGTAATTTCTCTCGTTTTCCGAGTGGTTTCGATTTTCTTCTCCAAAATGTTAGCTTTATTCTCAAATTTAGTCTTCGCTTTCAAATAATCCAGCTGCGCCTTCGAATAGATCGGTTTCATAAGATTGCCTTCACCCTCTAAGATAAAATATCGTTCTACGCCATTGTATCCTAATTTCCGACAAATTACAAAGAGTTGAAATTGGAAAAAGATAGCCTCTACCCATAAATAAAGGGAAGAGGCTTATCCATACTAGCTTAGATTTTTAGGGAAAATGCTGGTGCTCTTCTTGAGCAACTCAACGGCAATCTTACCGGCTTCCGCACGCGTCATGCTGCTTTGCGGGTTGAAATTATAAGAAGGTTTTTTCTGGCCCGTAATCGTAATCGGCTGGCCGGCCATGATTTTAGCGCTCACGACGGCTGAAATACCAGGACGCGCATATATATCAATTTTTCCGGAATCCTGGAACTGCTTATCTAACGAAGCTTTAAGCTTTGCGTCGTTCGCAGGCATCTTCAGTTTCAGGGCACGTGCGACCATGACCGCTGCCTGTTCGCGGGTAATCGGTTCTTCGACACCAAAGTATCCCTCACCAATACCTGTGACAATACCGGCTCTGGAAGCCGTCTCGATGTATTTGAAATCCCATGTATCGGTCTTAGCCCCAGGCACAATATCGAAATAGGTCTGTACATTATTATCATAATTCAACGGAATATCGAGACCCTTAACCAGCAATGTAGCAAACTCACCACGAGTCGTCAGGTCATCAGCACCGAAGGCATCGGCTTGAACATTGGACATAATGCCTTTGGCATAAAGAGCATTCAGAATGTCTCTCGCCCATGGATGCTTCGTAATATCGCTGAATCCGCGGCTTTGCTTCATGACGACATAATAGCCCGAGTCATCAAAAGGAACGGTAATGGTGTGAGCCTTGGTGTTCACGGCTCCTCCGACATTCTCCCATTCTGCTTTATCCGTAAATCGGAATACGGTCACGGTTGTTCCTGCCGCATCCACCACGTCAGGGTTAAACGCAATGGTCAACGTTCCCCGCTGGGAAGGTACGATTTTTCTCTCTGGCTCAAGGATCGACAGATCTCTGAAGTTACCCTCAATAGAGTATGGCGCCAATCCATTTGTGGATGGCTTATAACCCGGCGTATCCGGGGATCCTGATTCCCCTAATCCGGCACTAATCCAATATACATTGGATACTCGTGTAAAGTTATACGTCTTGGCTGTAGAGTTGAAGAACTCCAGCAGGTCGACCGGCAGCTTGATCGTTTCCTGTCCATTCGGCGTTCTTTGGTCTTTGTTCAAGCCGATCACGTCTCCGTAATCGTTCTTTCTTTCCAGGACCCCGTCTTTCGGATCGGCAATGCCAAACAAATACTTATTGTCAGGATAGAACTTGGCCACTTCCCCTACGCCGACGTTCGCCGATTTCAGCACGGTTCCTTTCGGGAAGGAGAGCTCTAGGGCCTTATTGAATGCACTGTACTTGGTAGCCGGTTTTTCCGTCATGTATTGGGAGTCAACGGTCACGGCGCTGGTGTAATACACATCCACCGTTTGGGTGAGCGTCTGCGTGCCTCTTACAATTGAAATTTTGATCTTCGTGGATTTGTCCGGTTTCAGTCCCACATAATCATAGAAGAAACGGTCGTTCATATCCGATCTCTTAGTGGCTACACCTTTATCGACCAGAACTTGAGTGGCTCCTTCTGCCTCGATATCGAAACGCACAAAGTTCTTATTGACCACGATCTGGTCTCCAACCGTTGCTTTTGGCGACAAAATACGGAACGGTGCCACGACGCGTGTGATTTCAAGGCGTTGACTGGTACGCGCTCCTGTACTGTTAATCAGCTCCAGATTATAGACATGACTTCCTGGTGCATCAAACGGAATGTTTCGGATTCGAAGCAGGAACTTCCCATCAACAATGGCCAGATCATAGTCATAATCCTTGCCATTGTATTGGAACTTGTCTGTTTTAATCTCTGTGGTTCCCGTTGTCACTTTGGATAGGTCAATTTTTTGGTCCTGAGACGAGAAGAACTTTTGCGATCCAAGGTTTAGATTGATAATTTTCGTTCCGCCACCTTGAATCACCAAGTCGTACTTCAACTGACTTGTTTCATAAATATTGTCCTTATATTCGAAGAGCGGCGAACGTTCCAAAATCTTATCCAGCTTCGGATTGCTTGTCGTCTGCGCCAAGTTCAATTGGCTAAACGGTTCACGGTTTGCATCATCGGCAATGGAAGGCTGGAATGTCGTAATATTCGAAACGTTCGTATCTACGATATAAATTCGCAGTTCTTTTCGGACGACCCGTGTATTGCCCTTACCGTCCATTGAAGAACCTGTCAGAACGATCCGGTTCTCTCCATAATAAAGAGGACCTGACACATCAACCTTAAGATTTAAATCAAAGGTTTTGGTTGTGTTGTCAACTTTAAAAGACGGATTAAGCTTCAAATCGGTTCCCGTCAGGCCGTTGACGAACAGTTCGGCATTCGAGATGTTTTCAAAATCACGGTATTCACCTTTCAGACGAATCGTTGCTTCTCCCTTACTGGAGTCAATTTCAAATGTCTGACCGTCGTAGAGATTCTCTACATAAATATAGTTCTTCGTAGCATAAGCGATATTGACCGTATAATAAGCACTGGAGTCATTGAAATGGAATCTCACCTGCTGTTTGCCGTTTGAGAATCCTGTTACTTTGTATACAGCTTCGTTATCAGCAAGATCAGACGGTTGTGATCCCTGACTTACCTTACTTATATTTAGAGTTCCAACAGGAAGATACTCTGCATTTAATACTGGCTCAGGAGTAACTCCTTTTATTTTCTGATCAGCTTGAACAAGTACATAAAAAGTATCCGCCTCGAGTTCCGTTCCATCCAGCGGCAACACACTCGTATCGGCTAATTTATTACCTTCCTTATAGCCCTTCAGGTATTTCATGTTCAAAATACCAACTTCGCCCGGCAAATATTTGAAGATCAAGTCCGTAGTGGCATCGATCTTGTTGTCATAGGAAACGCCAAGCTTGATTTTTTGCGCTTGGACACCGGCAGCGAACGCCAGGGAGTTTACTTTAAACGTAACAAGACGATAAGCTGGAGTAACTCCGTCTGGTCCCGGAATAGCTGCTTCCTCTAAAACCGAGTAATCAGTTATTTTTTGGTTGTCAATGAGGACCGTACCGGCATCTTTAAAGGATTTACCCGTATCATCAAGAAGAACCCTTGCGGTTAGAGTGCCCGCAGGAGACCCGTTTTGGCCGTTATCAGTAACGGTTGGTGTGTTATTCAGCAGGTTGTAGTCCTTACCGTTATAGTTCATGTCCAAAGTAACAAACGGACTCTTCTTGTCGTAGTAATAAACCTCACGTGTAACGGAGACTGAGTCCGAGCCATTCTTGATCGCAATCGTCAGCGTGTTAAGACCCGTTTTCAGTTTCAACGCCGGGGAAAAGAACTTACCCGTTTGCGTTAAAGTTGATACCAGCGGCGTATCACTATTTACGGCTACGGTAACATCCGTTGCATTCTTTACATCACCTTGAAGGGTTACGGACTGCTTGTCCGAGACAACCTGTGTCCCTTCATTAAGATAAATTTCCCCGAGGCTGGATCCTAGCAGCTTCAGGTTTTGGACATAAGGTACTTGGTCAAACAAAACGTAGAACACGTCAGACCGTGTAATTCCGTTTTGCGAACCCGACAAGGTAATCTTGTTGAATCCAGGGAACAGAGATAAGTTTGTCGCCTTAAATTTTTGGGCAGAAGACGAAGAATCTTTCGTAATATTCCCGTCTTTAAAATGGGACGAATCCGTCACCCATTCAATTCCGCCACCCTGCAAAGTTTTGGAGCTTAGCTGCTCCACCTTTGCTTTGAGTGAATCCTCGGTAACATATGCGTATGTACCGGTTATGGTAAGGGTGGGACTGCTGGACACATACACATTACCCCTGCTAATTTGGTCATCGGAGACTTCAGTCGTTAATAACGATGTTTTCCGCAGATCTAGGTCATCCGGTATAAAATAGGTGGCCGGCTGCGAATCCGCTGCATGCGCAGGCTGAGTTAACCCTGCTGGAAACAATGAAACGATCAATGCTACGAGCATGATCCAGACATACGTCTTCTTAATGCGGTGCATAAATGTTTGATCTCTCCTTTTCGCCTAGCTTTTGTGAGATTTCCGGTAATCATGACTGGAAATTCCAATTAGTTCTCTTACTCTTTCTATCGGATACTTTCTTCCTATTTTTTAGGTGAAACTAGAAAAAAGTCCCCCCCTATGTTAAGCATCGTGTTGTTGTAATCGAAATAAAGAGAAAATAAAAAAATCCCAAACCCGGTGCACCTCAGTGCTTCCAGGCTTGGAATCCTTAAAATTACACAAGTATAAGTAATCTCTACATTAATCCAGCTTTTTTCAAGCTTTCTTTGCTCAGAACAAGGGAACCGTTTATTTTAGTGAAATAAATGACAGTTCCGTTAGTAGTCGTGGATGAGCCTCTTTCCTCGCGTTCTTTGAGATCCTGCGTGTTAAAGGAGGAAATAATTTCGTCTTTGCCGCGAACCAGGTTGTAAACATATGGTTTATTCTGATCCACTTCAACTTTGAAATTTGCTCCGCCAGCATAATCCCCAAGCGTAATCCAGCCCTCGGTTCCGTCTTTTGGAATAAATTTGATCGTTTTGCTTGCCGCTTCATACGTTGTGTTATAACCAAAGATAGATCCAGCGTCGCGCAGTTGAACATAAGTGTTCCCATTATAGGACAATTGGTTGGATGCCACCTGTTTCGGTATTCCATTCGCGATAATTTTATACTTCACAAGCGTAGCTTTCACTGTGCTCGAAGTGGCAGCCATAGCTACTGTAGAAGACCCGATGAGCATTCCAACCGTAAGACCAATAATCAATTTTTTCATATGTACCCTTCTCCCCTTTTAAATTACTTACACTCATGTTTATTACCCAGCTAGTTAGCATTTGACTAAACAAACTTTATTTATTTTTCAAATTATTGTCGATAGGCTGTTCATCCTGATTTTGGATAGGCAGGAAGACTTATGACTGCACCATAAGTAATAAAAAACGCCGTACCCCCAGGTGCGACGTTCCACTTAACAATATATATAATTGCATAACGCTTCTTATCTTACCCTAATTATGACGGTTCTCACTAACCTTCATCCGCAGCCTTGCGATCAGATTCAGGATCGGCCGCTTCGTCTTGCCGACGAGGCCGATGATCTCTGCGCCGATTTGCAGGAAGAACATCATGACGCAAATCACGACGAACGTGACCCAGTTCGCTTCATACATCGCCGCCGAGGACTGGATGACCGCCAGGACACCGAAGAACGCGGCGATACCGTACACGATCAGCACCGACTGGCGGTGGCTGAAGCCGATTTCGCGAAGGCAGTGATGCAGATGGCCCTTGTCCGGTGCGAAGATCGGTTTCTTCTGCACCCAGCGGCGGATGATCGCGAAGAACGTATCCGACAGCGGCACGCCGATGATGATCAGCGGGGTGATAAACGAGATGATCGCAATCTGCTTGAACCCAAGCAGGGAGAGCATCGCCAGACAGAAGCCCAGGAACAGCGATCCCGTGTCCCCCATGAAAATCTTGGCCGGGTGGAAATTGAAGTACAAGAATCCGACGATGGCGCCGAGAAGCAAGAGACACAGCATGGCGACCATCATGTTGCCCATCAGCAGGGACATCACAAGGATGGTGCCGATCGCGATGCCGGATACGCCGGCTGCCAGGCCGTCGAGACCGTCGATGAGGTTAATGGCGTTCGTTACGCCGATAATCCAAATGATGGTCAGCGGAATGGAAATCCAGTTTTCCAGCGAAGAATAGTTATCAGCAAAAGGAATATTTACAAAGTCCACTTTGATATCGAATCCGAACACGACCACGCACGCAGCGATGATCTGTCCGAGCAGCTTCACCTTGGCCGACAGTTCGAAGCGGTCGTCGAGCGCACCGATCAGCACGATCAGCGTTCCGCCCAGCAGGAATGCCTTAATAAAGTTGGAATCCCGCATCGAGAAATGATCGGCGACAAACGGAAGCACTGCGAACATGGCTAGTATAAAAGCAAGATATATGGCTAAACCGCCAAGCCGGGGCATAATTCGCGTATGCACTTTTCGGGCATTCGGTACGTCCACGGCTCCGATCTTCACCGCCAGCTTCTTGACAAGCGGCGTCAAGACCAGTGCCAGGATGAGCGACACGATACATCCGATGATGGCTAGCATTAACATGTGATTGTTCAACCCCCAATTGTTCTACCGGATTGAATTATACTCTGATCGAAAAATAAAACCAATCCCGTTTTTTCGCAAAATATCGGGTTATTCAAGACGATTTCATCTTTTTATCTGGGTTTTGTCAGGTTTTCTTTATCCCGCAGCACTTTCACTACGAATTTCGGCAGCGCAAGCATTCTTTTGGCTCGCGTCGGTTCCTTTAACAGGCGGTATAACCATTCCGCCCGCAGCTGCTGGAACAACTTGGGAGCCCGCTTGGACTTGCCGGAAATGACGTCGAAGCTTCCGCCGACGCCCATCATGACCGGTACGCCAAGCTGCTCTTTATACCGCGCGATCCACGGCTCCTGCGTATCCACGGCGCGTGCCACGAACAGAATGTCCGGCTCCGCTTCGCGGATTGCCGCGATCACATCGGCGTCCTGCTCTTGGGAAAAGTAGCCATCACGAAAGCCCGAGATTTGAACTCCCGGATACTGCAAATGTAACCGCTCCGCCGTCGCCTGAATCACTTCGGACGTCGAGCCGAGCAAATACACTTTCCAGTGATAGTCTTCTCCGACCTTCATCAATTCATGTAGGAGGTCAAAACCTGCAACGCGTTCCTTCACGGGCGATCCGGCCTTATCCGCCGCCCATACCACTCCCGTCCCGTCCGGGACGAGCAGATCGGCTCTGCTCATGACGTCCATGTAAGCAGGGTCCTGAAGGGCCGTCATCACCATAATGGGATTGGCGGTAATGATCTGATGCGGCCGGCGCTCACCCGACTGGATGAGTCCGGTTAAATATTGAACGGTATCGGTCATGCCCCATCGGCTCACCGGTATGCCGAAAATCGGCACCGTGGGCACTTGGCTTGGTTGGTTCACGCTATAATCACCTTATCCTTTATTGCTGCTGCAAAAAATCAATAATATGCTGCGCCGGAGCCTGCGCCTCTTCCTTCAGCACCGCGATGCGCTCGCGGTTCGCCTCCTGCCAGAGGCTGTTCTCGCTCAGCAGGCGGGCCACTTCGCTCTTTAGCGCCTCAGGGGCCAGCGAAGCGCTTGTCCCTACAGGCTCCAGATCCAGCCGCTTCAAAAAGTTATCGATCTTCGGATCATAGGACACGCCAATCATCGGCACCAGCTGATTCGCGGCATAGATGAGGCTGTGCAGCCTCATCCCGATGACGACGTCACAGCGGCCAACCTCGGCCAGCATCTGCTGCGGATGTACCACATCGCGGCACACCGACACGACGCTGCCGTTCGCGGATACATCGCCCATCCGGTCGATGATTTCCTGCGATGCTTTTACATCGTCCGGCAAATGGAAAGGCAGGAAGCGCAGATGCACGGCCTGCTCCTGGCACAGCTTGCTCAGCCCGTCGGCCATCGCCTGCAGCTCCCGGCGCTCCGGATCCCAATAGCGGACCGAGATGCCGATTACCGGCAGAGGACGTTCGGCGTCCTGCTGCAGCGATTCCGGCTTCTTGCCGCCGGTCGTCAGGCCCATCACCGGGTCTGGCACGACCTGAACCCGGTTCCAGCCCAGCCCCATGCGCTCCAGCAGGCGTGCCGATTCTTGATCCCGAACCGATATATATTCACATTTGTTAAATACGCTTTTGATGAACGGGTGAAACAACTTCCGGTTGACGGGCCCAATCCCCTGAGAGTAGATAAAGACCGGCTTCTTCAGCCACTGGGCCAGCTTGATCACTCCGAGATAATAAGGGATCGTCTTGGAGCTGGTGGCATCCTGCAGCAGGCTGCCGCCGCCGCTGATCAGGCCTGAGCTTTCCTTCAGCGCCTGCCTCACTTCGCCCAGCCTCATCCGGTGTACCGCGTCCACGCCGTAGGTGGCCTTGGTCCACTCGGGATCGATGGAGAGAACCACCGGCCGAATCGGAACGCCGGCAGCCTTCCCCCGCTCCTCCAGAGCGGTTAAGATCGATTGGAGCACTGCCTCATCCCCGCTGTTCCGGAACCCGTAGTATCCGGAGATGACTACGGTCTTCTGAGAGGTGGTACCCATCGTTTCCAACACCCTTCCAGTACTTGCCATACGCCAATGGCGATCAGGCCAAAGATAAATCCGAGACCCAGACCGAGCAGGTCACGAACGAACGAAATTTTCATCGGCGAGTGGATATGCGCGAACGTATCCACCATCGACAGCTGGCCGATGACCGTAAAGATCATCAAATAAACGACGTTGCGGTATCTAAGCGACACGAAGATGCCCAGCAAGAACAGCGCGTGTGCAACGAGCTCCTTGTTCCGGGGACGAACGTGGAACGTGTTTTCCAGAACTGTGCGTAACGTCATTTCAATCGAGCTGACGCTTCCCCCGTTGCCGGTGCGGCTCAGATAATATAAGCCTAACACACCAATGACCCCTGCTGCCACTACCCAGGTCAGCGTAATCGGGGTGCGGAATAATTTACCGATTTGCTGCAGCGGTTTGCCGCCGCGGTACAGCACGACATAAATCGCGATGAGACCGATTGGGGCCAAATGCAGCAGGCTGACGCCGCGGAACTGATTCAGCACCAGGCTGTACGTAATGTTGTTCAGCAGCGCGATGACAAAAGGAATCGCACTCATCGAAATAATCGCCGTCTTGATATAAGTCACAACCGCATGAGCCAACCGGCGTCCAGATGTAAGCCCGGCGTTGGCCGCGTTCATTTCGTTCAGCTTTCTCACTGCCAGCAGCACGGCAATCGTCGGTGCGCTGATCGCCACGAGCAGAGCCAGCGCCTGCTCAAACAGCGTCGGCTTGAGGACATACAGTCCTGCACTGCCGATTAACCCAAGCACAAACGCGATCAGGGTCAGTGCCGGGATGAAGTAAGAAACGAGGAGCGCAACGAAGGCAACCCCGCCGAGCACGACAACCATTTTAAAATAACGCTGTCCGGCCGAATCATAAATATGGAATGCTCCCGCTTGGCCCATTTTGAAGCCGTTGTTCTCCATCTGCTTGATGGCATTTCCCGGCTCTTGCAAGGTTTTCACGATATTTTCCACAGAATCGGTAATTGTGGCCTTGGTTACGTTGCGGGAAGGAGCGACATTGATATACAGCATCCGGATGTTCCGGTCCTTCGTCGCCAGCGCAAACCGGTCGGCAATCGTCTCCGGACTCAGCGCCGCAGCATCACGGTCGCTCAGGGAGTACAGACGGGCTACGTTGTAATCCGTATCGTAGGCCAGCTTGGACAGCCCCTTCTGCGGCTGCTTCAGGTTCTCGATGGCCGCAATGCCGATCCCGTATTGGTTCAGCAGGTTGGCAAAGCCCTGCAAGCTGTTCATGTCCTCATTGTCATTGAAGCCTTTAACGGAATCGCCCTCAAACAATACGCGTTTGACGCCGTTCGCCTGATAGTAGGCCAGCAGCTTGTCCATCGCTTCCTGATTATAAGGAAGGCTGTCGGACATCCGCGGTACGATGTTGAATCCTTTGCTGCGCAGCATTTCGAATGCAATCGGATCTGGCTGCATTGGCTTGAGCACGGCATCCTCCGGGGAAGTTTCCAGAATCAGGCCCTTCTGCCCGTTGAATTCCCATGGCTTGACGCCGATGCCGATCCCCGTAAAGGTGTCTTCGATCAGGGGAGACAAGCGTCCCGCATTCTCTTCGTTCGTAAACAGAATATAGGTATAGTTATCGTTGGTCGGGATGACGCTCTTCGTCATCGAGGCGACGTCTCCCGCATTAAACATCATGATGCGGCGGGATTTTTTAAAATCGTCCAGCGTACTCTCGAACATCGCCATGCTCGTCACGCCCGCCGCCTTCAGCTGATCCAACTGCTGCTGAAGGTATTCCTCCGGATGGGCTTGATACGAAGCCGTCTCCACCAGTCCGCGATAGTTATACACCAACTCTACGTTATTGGAAGATGACTCCGTCCGGTAGCGGTCATAAATCACCGGAATCGCGGCGATTATGCCCAGCACGACGAGAATCCAGAGCCATTTGCGGGATGCCGTGTTCCAACGCTGCCATTTCTGATGCACCAAAAGTACCTCCTCATAATAACTCCGGGAATCCGCAGCGTTCTTCTTCGAACACGCGGCCTCCCGGAATATCCATTTCTTAAATGTCAGGCGTCTACCCTTGCCATCACTTCATCCGACAATTTCTGAATACGCGCATTCGCATCATCCAGAGAATCGCCTCTGACGGCAAAGTATACCTTGATCTTCGGCTCTGTCCCCGATGGACGAAGGCAGAACCATGAACCGTCTTCCAGCATATATTTCAGCACGTTTTCCTTCGGCAGACCGTCCAGCCCTTTCGAATAATCCAGCACCTGCGTGACGGCTTGTCCCGCCACCGTCTGCGGCGGGTTGCTGCGCCAATCGGACATTTTCGCCTGGATTTGGGCCAGGCCGTCTTTGCCTTTCAACGTGCGGGACTCCAGTTTCTCCTGGAAGTAGCCGAACTGCTCATACAGCTCCTGCAGCACTTCGTACAGCGTCTTGCCTTGAGCCTTGTAGTAGGCACCCGCTTCACAAATGAGCAGCGAGGCCAATACGGCGTCTTTATCGCGGGCATAGTTGCCGGCGAGGTATCCGTAGCTCTCCTCGTATCCGAACAGATACGTATGGGAGCCGGTCTTCTCGAACTGGGTCATTTTCTCCCCAATGTATTTAAAGCCAGTCAGCGTGTTGAATACTTCCGCCCCAAAATGCTCGGCGATCGTCGCACCCATCTCGCTGGTCACGATCGTTTTGATAACCGCCCCGTTGCTTGGCAGCTTGCCGGCTTCTTTTAATTGGCTGAGCAAATAATAAATCATGAGTGCTCCGGACTGGTTGCCGGACAAAACAACGAATTCCCCTGCCTGGTTCTTCACTACCGCACCCATGCGGTCGGCATCCGGGTCGGTTCCGATCAGCAAATCAGCACCGATCTCCTGCCCTACCTTCATGGCCAGCGTGAACGCTTCGCGTTCTTCCGGGTTCGGAGATTTCACGGTGGAAAATTCGGCGTCCGGCTGCTCCTGCTCCGCTACGATATGCACGTTCGTAAAGCCGACTTCCTCCAGCACGCGGCGGACCGGAATATTTCCTGTTCCATGGAGCGGCGTGTAGACGATTTTAAAATCTTTGCCGAGCGTCGAAGCAATCGCCTCGCGGTTTACGCTGACATCGGCTACGGTGCGGATAAACGCATCGTCATCCTCTTGGCCGAGCCACACAAGCAGCCCCTTCGCTTCCGCTTCCTGCTGATCCAGCCGCTTCACCGCAGCGAAGGAATCGACCTGCTGGATGTAAGAGATGACCTTCTCCGCTTCGTCCGGCACGAGCTGTCCGCCCTCGGCGTTGTACACCTTGTACCCGTTATACTCCGGCGGGTTATGGCTCGCCGTAATGACGATGCCGCCGGTCGCTCCCAAATGGCGCACGCTGAACGACAGCTGCGGCGTCGGGCGCAGGGATGGGAACAGCTTGGCTGTGATACCGTTGCCTGCAAGCACCAGAGCGGCCTCCAGCGCAAACTCCGGCGAGAAGTGGCGGGAATCGTGGGCGATCACAACCGAAGGCGTGCCTTCGGCCGAACCGTGCTGCTCCAGTATGTAGCGTGCAAATCCTTGCGTCGCCTTGCCGACGGTGTACCGGTTGATGCGGTTGCTTCCTGCACCGATCACGCCGCGGAGGCCGCCTGTGCCAAACTCCAAATCTTTGTAAAAACGGTCTTCCAGCTCCAGCGGCTGATCGGACAGCCCTTCGAGCTCCCGTTTCGTTTCTTCATCTATAGAAGGATCTTGAAGCCATTGCTTGACATTTTCACTTGCTTGCGTGCTGAGCTCTTGTGTCATTACTGCTTCTCCTTTCCATAATAAGAATGATGGGTAATTAAGATTGTGCGGGGTCGGACAGGGCGAACATGATGTCGCCTTCCGCGACGACTTTATCGTCGACCTTGGCTACGGCGTGTCCCTTCCCGATGCTTCCCTTCAGGCGGGTAATTTCCACTTCAAGGCGAAGCGTATCGCCAGGTACCACTTGTCCACGGAAGCGGAAGTTGTCGAGACCGGCCAGAAAGCCGATTTTGCCCCGGTTGCTCTCTTCCTTCAAAATAGCAGCTGCCCCAACCTGCGCCAGCGCCTCGGTGATCAGTACGCCTGGCATAACCGGATATTCCGGAAAGTGGCCGATGAAGAAAGGCTCATTAATGGTTACGTTCTTGATCCCGACCGCACGCTTGCCGACTTCCATCTCGATGATGCGGTCCACCAGCAAAAACGGAGGCCGGTGCGGGATGATCTCCTGAATTTCTTTCACGTTAAGCACGTCTCTCAAACTCCTTTCAAAATAGGCGAATCACCGCAACTTTCAAGGGTTATACTGCATAAAATCCATAGATTTCGGAAAAAACTAAACTATCCTTCACCCTCTGCAGAAGTGAAGGTTCAGATAAGGGGCCTTTCTCCGGTATGCCGATCCTGATGAACGGCACGGGGGAGGCCCTTTTGTACGGGCTTCGCAAGTCCCCCATCATTATACATTTTCCGAGCAAAAAAAGAAAACTCCCGAATGGAAGGAGTTTTCTGTCAAAAGTCAGCGGTTAGACGCCCCGTCAGGGCGCAAATACCAAATCGATCACATGCTGCCAAGTCTTCCATTGAAACACGTCGGACAGGCTCTGTTTGCCGATAAAGACATAACCGAAGGTCATCCCGCCAACCAGAGCGAGCAGCAAAAACAGCGGAATCATCCAGCGGATGACGATTCTCCATCTTGCCGTCTTCCGCACGGCCGGTTTCGCTTTGCCAGCTGCTTGGGTTTTCTCACTCATTGCAGAACTCCTATCCACGGATATTGTTCGCCAGATTCATCATCGTGTCGCTGGATGTCAGTGCCCGGGCGGATAGCTGATAAGCGCGCTGCGCCTGCATCATATCCGTTATTTCTTGCGCATAATCGACATTCGACTGTTCCAGATATCCCGAACGGATGGTTGTCCCGGAGGCGGCTGGGGTATAAGGGGCATTGCCGAACACCTGAGCTTTCGTCAGGTTGCCGGGAATAACAAACAGGTTGCCGTCCATCTGCACCAGCGCATCCGGGCGGACCGGCGATGCCAGCTGAATGGTAGCCACGGCACTTGTCCCCGCTGCATTCTTAACAATGACCTGTCCGTCCTGATCGACGGCCACCTTGGCATTGTTGGCGACGGAGATTTGTCTGCCGTTCGTGTCCAGAACGAAGTATCCCTGATTGTTCACCAGCACCATGTTATCCGGCTTGGCAGGATCGGGATCGGGCACAAAATGGAAGGCGCCTTCCCGGGTGTAGGCCGTGCGTCCGTTCGCTTCAACTGCAAACAGGCCCGTGCCTTCAATGGCGAGATCCAGCGGATTCCCCGTCTGATTCAGCGGTCCCTGCTGCATGTCACGGGTGATTTCCGTCATCCGCATGCCAAAACCGTTATTGTATCCAAGCGGGGAAACCCGTCCGTTCTGCTTGAAGCCGTCCGGCTGCTGCGTGACCGTCGTCAGCACGTCCTCGAAGGAACTCTCCTTCCGCTTGTATCCGTCCGTATCGATGTTGGCGATGTTATCCGCGATAACGTCCAGCTTCCGCTGCAGCGCATTCATGGATACCATCGCGCTGATCATGGAGTTATTCATTTACGTCCACCCTCCCTAGTCCGTAGCATCCTATACCTTGCCGACCTCGTTGACAGCCTTGTCCAAACTTTTATCATAAAATTGCACGACCTTCTGATTGGCCTCATAGGCCCGAAGCGCCGTGTTCATGTCTACGACCGCCGCAGAGGAATCCACGTTGGACTGCTCCAAATAATGCTGCCGCACTTCTACGCGGTCGGCGTTACCCAACGCGCGGACACCGGCAGCTGCGGTATCATCCACCTTGAACAATCCGTCACCCGTACGCACCATCTGGCCGGGCTGCCCCACGACGGCAATGCCGAGCCGTGTTCCGGGCGCACCCGTTGCGGGATTCAAAATAAACCCCTGCTCGTTCACTTTAAGGCTGTCCACCGAGCCTGTCAACCGAATGGGCTGATTATTGGCATCCAATACCTGGTACCCGGCCGAAGTCAGCAGCAAACCGTCTGGTGTCACCTGGAAGCTGCCGTCTTTCGTATACCCGATTTCCCCATCCGCATTACGGACTGTAAAGTACGCCTCCGGCTTGTAGGTCACATTGCCGTCCGGGTCAACATACTTGCCGGATTGGTCGAACGGAATGTTCTGGCCCGTTGCCGGATCGGTGACTTCAATATCAGACACCAGCGCAAAGTCGGTCGGCTTCTCGCTCTCTGTGATGACGCCCTGCTGGTACATGGACAAGCTCTCTTCCGCAAAAACGCCCGTGTTCAGCTTGCCGAGCTGCGGGTTCGGGTTCTCCGCTCCCCCGCCGATCATCGAAATCAGCACCTCGGGGAACGAACGGGCAACGCTGTTGACCTGCTTGTACCCAGGGGTGTTGATGTTGGCAATATTTTGGACGTCGGTGTCATGGCGGCTCTGCTGCGTCATCATGCCGGCAGCGGCGGTGTAAAGTCCTCTCAGCATTGAGATGGGGTCCCTCCCTGTTTCATGTGCTTGTTCATTGGGTAATAAAAATTTTATCTTCATATATATAAGCTAAACCATTGAAATGGATGAAGGGGCAAGTGCGTAAAATGTTCCTACGATCGCTCTTGTTTTCGGATTTCTTGATGGTATAGAGCCCACTTAAGGTAGAAATCCGAAAGCCAAATACGACCGCTTTGCTTCTTCGGAATCCTTTTACTCCCTTGCCTGCATCCTATTCTTTAGTTCAACTTATATAGAATACATCGCTGATCTATATGAACGAGCTCCTCAGAGCCCGCGATCCATAGTACATATATCGGACATAGGCCCGGGTTTTTTTAGGGTTTTGCCGCAGCCGGCTCAGGGGCCGGCCACAAGTTATTAGAATGCTTTCTTGGACACCTTGTCCAAGTGATCGAGCATGAGTCCCGTGCCTTTCACGACACAGTGCATCGGGTCTTCTGCGATTAATACCGGCACGTGCAGCTCTTCGGCGAGCAGCTCGTCCAATCCGTCAAGCAAAGCGCCACCGCCGGTGAGAATGACGCCGCGGTCGATAATGTCGGCGGACAGCTCGGGAGGCGTCCGTTCCAGCACCGACTTGGCAGCGGCCACGATCATCGAGACCGGTTCCCACAGCGCTTCCTGAACTTCGTTCGAAGAGACCGTCACGGTAAGCGGCAGCCCGCTGACCATATCGCGCCCGCGGATATCGATCTCATCCTGGCGTCCGCCCGGACGGACGGTGCCTACCTTGATCTTGATATCCTCCGAGGTGCGTTCACCGATGAGGAGCTTGTACTTATTTTTAATATATTTCACGATGGCTTCGTCGAACTTGTCCCCCGCCATTTTAATAGAAGAGGCGGTAACGACGTCGCCCATAGACAGGACGGCTACATCCGTCGTTCCGCCGCCGATATCGACGACCATATTGCCGCTTGGCTGATAAATATCCATACCCGCGCCAATGGCTGCGGCTTTCGGTTCTTCTTCCAGGAACACATCCTTGGCTCCGCTTCGCTCGGCGGCTTCCCGGATGGCCTTCTGTTCAACAGAGGTAATATTCGTAGGCGCGCAGATCAGAATCCGCGGCCGGCTGCTCCAGCTGCGTCCTCCCACACTGCTGATGAAGTACTTCAGCATCGCTTCCGTAATCGCAAAATCGGCAATGACCCCGTCGCGCAGCGGACGAATCGCCACAATATTCCCAGGCGTGCGGCCAACCATTCTCCGGGCTTCTTCCCCGACGGCAAGGACTCTTTTGGTGTCGCTTTCGATCGTCACGACGGAAGGCTCGTTGAGTACAACCCCCCTCCCTTTGACATGAATCAGCACGTTGGCTGTGCCAAGATCAATTCCAATATCCTTGCTAAACATCATGAAAAGAGCCCCCAAAGTATTATTTTATGGTAAAAGAGTCCCTGTTACCGCTTATCGAAGTCCCATTTCGACAGGATGTGGCAGGAAGTTATGTATTTTTGGGAAAAAGGGATCACATTTGTCGACCTTATACCATCTTTTAACATATCATACTTCAGGGGAGGGATACAATGGGCACAGGTGTGCCCTGCCGCAAGATCATATGAACCGGGCCCGGAAGCCCAGATGGTCAGGCTTTGGCGGAAGCGACGGCTTCCCGTTTTTTCCCGCTGGTCTTTTTATACTTAATCTTGGTCGCTTCGCCTCCCCGGAGATGACGGATCGATTTGTGGTATTCAAGAATGTGCTTAACCTGATCAGCCAGATCGGGATTGATTTCCGGCAAACGTTCGGTCAAATCCTTATGCACTGTGCTCTTCGATACGCCAAATTCCTTGGCAATGGTTCGGACCGTGTGTCTCGTTTCCACGATACAACGACCAATTTTAATGGTCCGTTCTTTGATGTAATCGTGCACGCTCCCGCCTCCCTACTGTGGATAGTTTGGTACATTATATGAGGGGCGTGCCTATATATTCGCGCTTTCCAAGCCTGACAAGCTCCGCAAGGCCCATTTATTTTACGGGCAGCGCAAAATAACCCCGCAAATCGAGGGGGCTGCCAAGAGCCCTTTCCCGCCATTCACAAGGGTTTGCACACAAAAAGGCAGGGATTGTCCCTGCCTTTAGGCTTATTTTTTCTTCACGCTTTCGGTTATTGCTTCGGAAGAACGGTTTCCGGATTGACCGGTGTTCCCTTGTCGTACACTTCGAAGTGTACGTGGTTGCCCAGTTCCTTCTCGATTTCGCTGCGTCCGGCGGTGCCGATCGTATCGCCCTGCTTCACGGTGTCGCCCAGTTTAACTTTGGCGTCCGAGAGGCTTTGGTAAACCGTCTTGAGATTGTTGTCATGGGTAATCTCGATCACGGTTCCCGTCAGCGGCGGGTTCAAATCGACGCGAGTGACTTTTCCGCCGAGAGCGGCTTTGACGTCAAACGCTTGGTCATCTGCGCGGGCCAGGTCGACACCGACGTTCGGCGTGAACGTGTCATCGTACTGAACCATCGCGGCTTGATGATTTTCTTCGGTACCATTTTCATCATAGAACGGCTTCACGACTTTTACGTCTTTGGCATTCGCCACCGGCCAAACCATACCTTCGGCATTGGCGGTTACTTCAACGGCATTGTCCTTGGCGTCTGTGGCAGTGTCCTTGCTTGCTGCAGCATCCGAAGCGGTAGTAGATTGCTCCGTTACTTTAGCGGGGTCTTGGGTAAGGTTCTTCTGGCTGGTATCCTGGTAGACCCACACTAAGGTTAGTATAATTGCTGCTGCGGCCACGTAAGCTGCCGGGTATACCCACCGTTTGGACAACAGCTTTTTCCACGAAGAAGGCTGATTTACAGGCTCTCCTTGCACTTTTTTAGGAGCTTCGCCGTGGTTTTGACTACTTTTGTTTTGTTCATTCATATGTTTATCACCTCAGTAACATTGTTACCGGGGCGGAATCTTTTATACGTATCTCTTTATATTATTTTTTCAATCTTTAGAGAGAAGTTTTGAGGCTTGCGTAAAGTCGATGCCCGTATAGTAGTGTTTGAGAATTTGCGTGGCGGTCGACCCTTCCTTGGCCATCCCGTCCGCGCCCCACTGGCTCATCCCGACGCCATGCCCGTATCCGTACGTGGTGATCTGGATGTCCGCCCCCGAGGTCTTCCAAGTAAACTCGCTGGACCGCAGGTTCAGCTTCTCTCTCACTTCCCGGCCGCTGAACACATGACCCCCGATGGAAATCTCTTTAATCCGGTGCCCCTCCGTCGTAGACAAGACTTGAATGAAAGGCTGACCCGTCGATACCGTGATAGCCTGTCCGGCCAAACCGAGCTTGGTGATAAAATCTTTCCGGCTGATCGTGACCGTTTCCTTGTACCCCGGCGACAGCTCTTTGTCCCATGGGCTTGCTACGCTGCGGAGGTACGGAATGTCTTCCTTCCAATAATCTTCTGAATTTTCGGTATACCCGTTGCTGGTAGAGAAAAAGGATGCCGTAATCGGCTTGCCTTTATAGGTCATGATCGTATTGCGAGTTTCCTGCACCGCCCGCTGCAGCTTGGCCAGCTCCGCGGATTTCCCCTGCGCCTTCCATTCCTTCTCCAATACTTCCTTGGAGATATACGCCTGGTGGCTGACCGTATCGGTCACCATAGCCTTGCGGTCCGGCACGCCGCTCATGTCGCCGTCCACGAGACGGCGGACGATAAAGGTGCGGGCCGCGATCGCCTGCGCTTTGAGGGCCTCAAGCTCAAAGTCCGCCGGCATCTCGGCCGCCAGCACGCCGGTGACGTAGTCTTCCATCGGCAGCACTTCCACTTGTCCCGTCTTCGTCAGATAGACGGACACGTTCGGCAGCTGCGCCTCCGTTTGCGGCGCAGCGGGCTTGGCCGGTGCCGGCGCCGGAATGGGCGCGGGCACCGGCGCAGGGTGGTGGTGCGTCGACACCACCACCAGCGTGGGCAGCAGCAGCGCCAGTGCGAGCACCCCGCCCGCCCCCCACAGGGCGGCTGGGGGCACCTTGCGGGCGCTACCCGGGCGCCGCGGCCCTTTGGCCGGGCCGCGGCTTGGCGGCGGCGTCCATGGGCGCCGCCCTGGGGTGTGCCGGGCGCCGCCAGGCGCGCCCGGGGCTTCGGGCCGGAGCGTGCCTTGGCGCTCCGGCCTCGCCGGCGCTGCAGCCTCTGGCGGCTGCGCAGCCTGGCCGGGCAGCAGCGTCAGCTGCGGCCTGCCCGGCTGGGGGGCCGTGCTTCTCGGATCATCCGGCGTGAGCGCTTCGCTTCTGGGAGCGACGGGAATTTTTAATTGTGTGCGTGGATCCTTCATATTCTCTCAAACCTCCGTCCATGCTTCGTCTTTGTTACTAGACCTTCCGGATACCGGCTGCGCGGCGGGCAGATATCGATGGGACGCGGCGCTATCGTCCGCTCCCGTCTTCACCGTTCACATCCGATATTCATACATATGAGAGGCTTGAGAGTGATAGAACCCTTTTTAAGAGAAACAGAGATTGTGCCTTCCAATCAGAAGGAACCTTCCATTCCTTAAGAGAACAAATAGGCTGAGTCAGAACCCGATGCCCTGCATCGTATATGAAGAAGTATGAACTGGCCCAGAGCCGAAACGGCCCAGTGACATCGGCAGGATCGTTCATTCACTCGGAAAGCTCTCTTTATAATAAGAAAGACTTTGATTGGGGAGATGAAAACGAAGGAGATGGTGGATCGTAGACCAGTCGACGACAGAAAAGACCAGGCCGCAACGGGCCTGGTCTTTTCTCAGCTGCTTATGGTGGATGGCCGCGTGGCTCCGGCCGTTTGTTTGTTTACAGTACAATGAATCGTTTCCAGTAAAATGTTCCGCCTATCACAAGATCAAATAAGGACTTACACCCAAGTCGGCTGCACATTCACCAGCTTGACTTCCTCTTCTTTGCTGTCCGCCTCTTTCTTAGCCGCTACCGGCTGAGTCAAGGTCGGCTCATCGACGGAAATCCGCCAAATATCGGCTCCAAGGCCTTGCAGCTTCTCAGCCAGGTGAACATAGCCCCGGTCGATATGATGCGTACCGCTGACCTCTGTCGTTCCTTCCGACACGAGGCCCGCCAGAATCAAGGCTGCTCCGGCCCGAAGGTCGGTAGCGCATACCTTGGCGCCTGTCAGCTTGGCACCGCCGGTTACGATGGCCGTACGGCCCTCAACCTTGATCTCCGCATTCATCAGCTGGAACTGGTCCACATGCATAAAGCGGTTCTCAAACACCGTTTCGGTCACGACACTCGTGCCCTCCGACTTTAGCAGCAGCGCCATCATTTGCGACTGCATGTCGGTCGGGAAGCCCGGATACGGCAGCGTCTTGATATCAACCGCTTTGAGCGGATGGTTCGCCTTTACGCGCACGCCGTTTTCGCCTGGTTCGATCTCAACGCCCATCTCCTCAAGCTTGGCAATCACCGGACCCAAATGATCCGGAATCGCGCCTTCAACGTACACGTCTCCGCCGGTAATCGCGGCCGCCACCATGTAGGTGCCTGCTTCGATCCGGTCCGGAATGACCGTATGCTCGGTACCGTGCAGCTTCTCCACGCCTTCGATCCGGATGATACCCGTACCGGCACCGCGCACTTTCGCGCCCATGCCGTTCAGGTAGTTCGCCAAATCGACAATTTCCGGCTCTTTCGCCGCATTTTCGATCACCGTCACGCCTTCAGCCAGCGTGGCGGCCATCATAATATTTTCAGTAGCGCCTACGCTGGCCACGTCCAGATAGATCTTGGCTCCGCGCAGTCTGCCATTACTTTTCGCTTCAATGTATCCTTGTCCCAGGCTGATTTCGGCACCCAGCGCTTCAAAGCCCTTCAGATGCTGATCGATAGGTCTTGTACCGATGGCACACCCGCCCGGCAGTGAAATCCGCGTATGGCCCATTCTCGTAAGCAGAGGACCCATGACCAGAAAAGACGCCCGCATCTTCCGCACCCACTCATAAGGTGCCTCACATGAGGAAATCGTTTGGGCATTGACCCTCATTACATCGTTTTCGTATGTAATGACTGCACCTATGGATTCCAATACTTTACTGATTGTAATTACATCGTCAAGAGGAGGCGCATCGATAATGATGCTTTCTCCTTCTTCCCCAAGAAGAGAGGCAGCGATGATCGGAAGAACAGAATTTTTTGCCCCGCTGACTTTCACGCTTCCGGTCAGTTTATTGCCACCGCGGACGATAAATTTGCTCATCATGATTCCCTCCGCGTCCAATTTTTCCTTTATTTCTGGATATTCAAGAAATTACATTGCTAATTCCCTAACTTCCATCATAACACTGACCTTTTGACGGATACAAGCGTTTTTTGGCGAATATGCTCCGGAGGAACTATCGCTTCAAGCCGGCCGGCATCAGGGCACGCTAAGCGGGATGAGTTACGAAATCAGACTTTTTCGGCTCCAGGTCCACATCTTTTTTAAACGTGTAAGGCTTTCCTGCCACCATCGGCAAGTGGAACCGCCAGCCTTACCTAAACTGTTCTTTTTCATTGTTGACATAAAAAAATGTTATTATTCGACATCTTTCAACCATGTTCAGTTGCTGAAGTCCTACAAGCAGCCTATCAGTGATATAACCAAACGTTGACCGGTTAAAACATATACCGGATCATGTTGCTCCAGCCGATATAATCGAGCAGAAACTTAGCGACGAAATGCCCCAGTACCACCGCGAGCAGCAGCTGCAGCAGCTTTCCTTGAGCTCCCTTCGGATGCCTGATAAACAGGTCCAGCTTCAAGTTCTGGAGCGCCCACCACGACAAACCGATGCAGAACAAAGACACCACAATGGACATCAGACCGCTGACTCCGATGGTGCTTGATATGTTCTGTGATACGTCCGAATCCATGCCCTTACCTCCATCATCACTTGATTTAAAAAAAGAATAACGATGAACGCTGGGTGTCCCTTCCAGCAACCAAGCTCATCAAGGGACTATTATATAATACTTGCCTTGACCTCAAGAATCCAGTTCCAATTCCTTTATTTTTGAATAATTTATCGTAAAGCGCTTTCTGTCTAATTTCCTCGGAAATAAATAGGTCATTTGGACTAGTCAGCACCAATATTCTATATGGAATATGGGGATTGTATGACAGAAGAATCCCCTGGTTTCATAGGAACTATACCTTCGGTTTTTCCCGTTTCAATAAAAAAGCCTGTCTCTTTAACGAGACAGGCTCTCTGTACTATTATTTATGACCGGCCACATTGATCCGGTTAATCGCTTTTTGCAGGGCCATTTCCGCACGGCGGAAATCGATCTCATCCTGCTTGCCCGCTGCCAAACGGCGCTCGGCACGCTCTTTGGCGGCACGTGCGCGTTCAACATCGATCTCTTCAGGAAGCTCTGCGCTCTCAGCCAGAACGACAACCTTGTCTTTACGTACTTCAACAAAGCCGCCGTTAACCGCGATCTCGGTGGTTTTCTTGCCGCTCGTCACGGCAATCGGAGCAACCCGCAGCGGGGTGACCAACGGAATGTGGTTCGGCAAAATGCCGAGCTCACCCTCCACACCGCGTACAACCAGGCTGTCCACCTCTCCGGAATAAGCCACGTGGTCCGGTGTGACGATTTCCAATAAAAAGGTGCTCACTTACATCCCTCCCTGAATGCTCACTTCGGAAGCGGTTAGCTCCCGGCAGGACACTATTCCAACGTCTTCGCTTTTTCTACGGCTTGTTCAATCGTTCCAACGAAGAGGAAGGCTGCTTCAGGAAGGTCGTCGTGCTTGCCTTCGAGAATTTCCTTGAAACTGCGGATCGTTTCTTTAACCGGTACATAAATACCCGGCATGCCGTTAAACGCTTCTGCCACGTGGAATGGCTGGGACAAGAAACGCTGTACGCGGCGGGCACGGCCTACGATCAGCTTGTCGTCCTCGCTAAGCTCATCCATACCGAGGATGGCGATGATATCCTGAAGCTCGTTGTAACGGGCCAGGAGACGCTTAACGCCTTGAGCGACGTTGTAATGCTCTTCGCCCACGATTTCAGGCGTCAGGATCCGGGAGCTCGATGCCAGCGGATCCACCGCCGGATAGATACCCATCTCGGAAATTTTACGCTCCAGGTTGGTCGTTGCGTCCAAGTGGGCGAACGTTGTAGCTGGAGCCGGGTCCGTATAGTCATCCGCAGGCACGTAGATCGCCTGGATCGACGTAACGGAACCTTTTTTCGTGGAAGTGATCCGCTCTTGAAGCTGACCCATCTCGGTTGCCAGCGTTGGCTGGTAACCTACCGCGGAAGGCATCCGTCCGAGGAGGGCGGATACTTCGGAACCGGCTTGGGTAAAGCGGAAAATGTTGTCGATAAACAGCAGCACGTCTTTGCCTTCTTGATCACGGAAGTATTCCGCCATCGTCAGACCTGTCAGTGCCACGCGAAGACGGGCGCCCGGCGGTTCGTTCATCTGTCCGAATACCATCGCCGTCTTGCTGATAACGCCGGAATCGCTCATCTCGTGGTACAGGTCGTTACCTTCACGGGTACGTTCACCTACACCCGCGAATACGGAAATACCGCCGTGTTCCTGAGCGATGTTGTTGATCAATTCCTGGATCGCAACGGTTTTACCTACGCCGGCACCACCGAAGAGACCGATTTTACCACCCTTTTGGTAAGGAGCGAGAAGGTCGATAACCTTGATCCCTGTCTCCAGCATTTCTGCTTGGGTCGACAGTTCGTCGTATTTTGGTGCTTCACGGTGAATCGGGCTGGAAACCTCGGAAGTCACCTCGCCTGCTTCGTCGATCGGCTTACCCAGTACGTTAAATACGCGTCCAAGGGTAGCGGATCCTACCGGAACAGTGATTGGGCCGCCCAAATCCACTGCTTCCATACCACGAACGAGTCCATCAGTGGAGGACATGGCAATGCAGCGCACCATGTTATCGCCCAGATGGTTTGAAGCTTCCAGAGTCAAGTCAATCTGGCGTCCGCCAGCGACTGTGCCCTCAACTTTAATTGCATTGTAGATTTCCGGTAGTTGACCTCTTTCGAATTCGATGTCGACAACCGCACCCATAATGCTGACAACGCGTCCTTTGTTCATCTTTTTTGTTCCCTCCTACAAGTCTGCTGTATTCGCAAACCTAAATCGTAAGCCATGCGGCTTAACGGCATGCTCCGTGCAAGGTTCTATTATGAAATATAGATCATGTCTATCGCAGGTAACCGAAGCCGACAGACCGATTAAGGATGAATTTGCTGCTGAAAACCAGGCGGGGCTTCTCCATAGGCGGACAAGCACCCCCGGGTTATGAAAACTGATATTCAAGAATAAGACACCGTCTAAAAATCTTAAACCTGAGCGTTCGCACCAGATACGATTTCCGTAATTTCCTGCGTGATCGCCGCCTGACGCGCACGGTTGTAAGACAGCGTCAATTCGTTGATCAGCTTGGTCGCATTCTTCGTCGCCGCGCCCATCGCCGTCATCTTGGCACCCAACTCACTGGCTTTGGCGTCCAGCAGTGCGCTGAAGATCAAGGTTTCGGCATATTTTGGAAGCAGAGCTTCCAGAACGGCTTCCGGAGACGGCTCGTATTCGTAGCTGGCCACCGGAGAAGCTGCGGATTCCATGCTGTCCATCGGCAGGAGCAGATTGGCTTCCGGAATTTGCGTCAACGCGTTCACAAAGCGGTTGTAGATGACGTACAGCTCATCGATTTTGCCTTCCTCAAACTCGCGGACCGCTGCGGAAGCGATCGACTTGATGTCGGCAAACGATGGCGTGTCGGACAAGTCCGTAACCTCTTTCACAATCGGAAGCTCTCTGCGGCGCATGTAGTCGCGGCCTTTCCGTCCAATCACGAACAATTCGTATTCGTCGTTGGACTTATGGCGTTCCTTAATCATCGTCGAGACAAGCTTCAACACGTTGGCGTTCGAACCGCCCGCAAGACCGCGGTCGGAGGTGATGACCAGGTATCCGGTTTTCTTCACGGGACGTTTCTCAAACATCGGATGCTTGATGCCTTTGGTACCGGACGCGATGCTGGAGACCACTTCCTTCAGCTTCTCGGAGTAAGGACGGGAATGCTGCGCCATCTCCTGGGCTCTTCTCAGCTTGGAGGCAGCGACCATTTCCATCGCCTTCGTGATCTGCTTCGTGCCTTGAATACTTTTGATCTGACGTTTAATTTCGCGTAATCCTCTTGCCATGTTTTCACCACCTCAAAACTTTAGCAGAGCTAAAGTTACTTCGAAAGCATTTACTGAGCTTTGACACCGTCAAAGCAGACTTCGATGCGCATATCTAAAAAGATGAACCCGAGCCTTGCGGCCCGGTTCACGTCCAGGCTTACGCCATCACAGCAAAGCCTCTTTTAAATTTATCAATAGCCGCTTTCAGAGCCGTTTCGTTGTCGGCAACCAGATCTTTGGTATCGCGGATGGACGCCATGATCTCAGGATGGTTGCTTTCAAGGAACGCCAGGAATTCGCTCTCGAAACGACGGATGTCGCCGACAGGAATGTCATCCAGGTGTCCTCTGACTGCCGTGTACAAGCTGGCTACCTGCTGCTCAACGCTGAGCGGCTGGTTAACCCCCTGCTTGAGGATTTCCATCAGTCTCGCACCACGGTTCAAACGGGCCAGCGTGGATTTGTCAAGGTCGGAACCGAATTGGGAGAACGCTTGAAGCTCGCGGTACTGGGCCAAATCCAGCTTCAAACCGCCGGCGACTTTCTTCATCGCCTTGAGCTGCGCGGAGCTACCTACCCGGGATACGGAAATACCTACGTTGATCGCCGGACGCTGTCCAGCATAGAACAGTTCGGACTCAAGGAAGATCTGTCCGTCCGTGATCGAAATAACGTTGGTTGGGATATATGCGGATACGTCGGACGCCTGTGTTTCAATGAAAGGCAGAGCGGTTAATGAACCACCGCCGAGTTCATCGGACAGCTTCGCCGCGCGTTCCAGCAAACGGGAATGCAGATAGAATACGTCACCAGGATAAGCTTCGCGGCCCGGAGGACGTCTGAGGAGCAGGGACAATTCGCGGTATGCCGCTGCCTGCTTCGTCAAGTCATCATAGATGATCAAGGCATGCTCGCCTTTGTACATGAAGTACTCACCCATTGCACAGCCCGCATAAGGAGCGATGTACAAGAGCGGAGAAGGCTCGGAAGCCGATGCGGTAACGACGATCGTGTAGTCCAGAGCGCCGTGACGGCGAAGGTTTTCCACGACGTGCGCAACTGTCGATTGCTTTTGGCCGATGGCGACATAGATACATTTCACGCCATTGCCTTTTTGGTTAATGATCGTATCGATCGCGATTTGGGTTTTACCCGTTTGACGGTCACCGATGATCAGCTCGCGCTGTCCGCGGCCGATTGGCACGAGAGCGTCAATCGCTTTGATACCGGTTTGCATTGGCTCATGAACCGATTTACGGTCGATAACGCCTGGCGCACTGCTCTCAACCGGACGATAAGCAGAAGCTTCGATCGGTCCTTTGCCGTCCACTGGCTGACCAAGCGGGTTGACAACGCGTCCGAGCAGAGCTTCCCCAACCGGAACCTGCATGATGCGTCCGGTACGTTTCACTTGGTCGCCTTCTTTGATTTCCGTGTAAGGTCCGAGGATAACGACACCTACGTTGCTTTCTTCCAAGTTCAGTGCAAGGCCTACAACACCGTTGGCGAACTCGACGAGCTCACCGGCCATAACATTGTCGATCCCGTGAATACGGGCGATACCGTCGCTTACTTGAATAACGGTGCCGACTTCGGCCACTTCGATGTCAGATTTATATTGTTCAATTTGACTTTTAATCAGCGTACTGATTTCTTCAGGTCTGATACTCAAGTGTCTTCACCCCTATCTACTGTGCTAGTCTGTTAAAAGACTTTTCAAGCCGTTCCAGCTTCCCTGCCAAACTGCCGTCGTACAGCATATCGCCGATGACGACTTTTACACCGCCGAGCAGATTTTTATCAATCACGTTGGTTACGCGAATTTTCTTCTTAGCCAATGCTCCAAACTCCGCGGCAACCGTCTCGATTTCCTGGTCGCTCAGCGGATAGGTGGAGTACACCGTGGCGTCCGCAAGTCCAAGGCTTTCGCCTTCGATCCGGACGTAGCTGTCCAGCAGGTCGGCGAACAGATCCGCTCTGCCCCGCTCGATCAGCATATCAACGGTGTTCATGACCGGCTGGGATACTTTGTCTTGAAGGGCCTTCTTCAGCACATCCAGTTTCACCGATACGGCAATGTTGGGCGTGGAGATAAAACGGCGGATCTCGTCATCCTGGGTAATGGCCCCAACGACGGCCTTGAGCTCCTGCTCCACTTCCAGCGTCTTCTGCTGCTGCGCAGCCACTTCAAACAGCGCCTTCGCATAACGCTTGGCTGCTATTGTCTCCCGGCTCATGGTCTGCCCCCTACCTCTTTAAGGTACTGGTCCACGAGCTCTTCCTGAGCTTTGTCGCTGCTGACTTCCTTCTCAAGCAGCTTGGATGCGATCTTCACGGATACGGCGCCCAGTTCGCTGCGCAGCTCCTGAACCGCCTTGTTCTTTTCGCTTGCGATATCGCGGACAGCGTCCTCTTTAATACGAGAAGCTTCCACCTTGGCTTGTTCCATAATTTGGTCAGCCTGCTTGCTGCTCGTTTGTCTGGATTGTTCGATAATGTCGTAAGCCTCTTTGCGCGCATTTTCCAGAGCTTTTTTCTGCTCTTCTACGTATGCAATGGCTTGTTCACGGGTTTGTGCCGCTTCGTTCATTTGACTCGTCACAAGCTCACGGCGCTTCTCCATGATGGAGAACAACGGACCGAAAGCGTATTTGTTCAGAAGCCAATACAGAATCACAAACGCAATCAATGCGATAAAGAAAGATGCGTAGTTAATACTCAATCTAGTCACTCCTTTCCGGTGCACGTTCAGTCTTGTTCATCAGACAATCAGATAAGGAAGGATCCAAGAACCTTCCTTATCTGACGGCTAAAAAGAAGGCGCGGATGGCCGTGGCCTTCCCCGCCAAACCTTACTGCTTAAATTAAGCTCCTGCGTAGAACAAGAACGCGAGTACGACACCGATGATTGGAAGGGCTTCGACCAGACCTACACCGATAAACATTGTCGTTTGAAGCGTGGATTTCGCTTCTGGCTGACGAGCGATACCTTCAACCGTTTTACTTACGATCAGACCGTTACCAATACCTGCGCCAAGTGCGCCCAAACCTACTGCAATCGCAGCTGCAAGAAATGCCCAAACTCCCATTTGTAAAATCCTCCTTAGAGATGTGTATTTGTTATTATTTATGTTTAGTTAAGAGTGAAGGAAGAAAACTCCAAGCTTAACTTTGAAGCTAATGTTCGTGCTCGTCGTGGCTCTCGATCATCTGAGAGATATAAACCATCGTCAGGATCGTGAAGACAAATGCCTGGATGGCGCCGACGAAAATACTGAAGCCCTGCCAAACGATGAGACCGAGTGCGGAAGCGATCCATCCACCTACGCCAAGAGCGGCCAGTTTCAACAGAACCGAGATCAGCACTTCACCCGCGAAGATGTTACCGAATAGACGCATGCCCTGCGTCAGCAGCTTCGCAAACTGCTCGATAACGTTAATCGGGAAGAAGAACCAATAAGGTTGGAAATAGTGCTTAAAGTAATTCTTTGTATTCTTGGTGATGCCAAGAAAATGCGAAAGCAAGAATACGATCAATGCCAGCGCCATGGTTACGGAAGCGTCAGCCGTTGGTGATTTCCACCAGGCCACACCTACTTCTTCAACATCCGGGTGCTTTGCAAATTCCTCGGTTACAGAAACGATTTCTTTACCGAAGATGTGCGCATGTCCTGCATCATGGAAGTCTGTTACGATACCAAAGGGAAGTCCCAGCATGTTGCCAACAAAGATAAACATAATAAATGTCAATCCAAGGGACAGAAAGTGCTTCCCTTTCTTCCAATCCATCGTGCTGGAAATCAGGTTCTGGACGAATTCCACCGTCCATTCCATGAAATTCTGCAATTTCCCCGGGTTTTCGACTGACAAGTTACGGGTTGCCAGCTTCGCGATCACAAACACGATCACACAGGTCACAATCAGCATCAGGATTGCGGAAAGGTCGAATCTTATGCCGCCCAATTCAATAATCGGTGATGTATGCATGTTTTTCTCACCCCTTTCTCAGTTGAAGGTCTACTCCTGTTTACGAGACAATCGAATCCCTATGAATAAGAGAAGAAACTGTGCCAATACCAGTGTTGCCGCTACGGCATACAGGTTAAACGTCTCCGGCCTTTGATAGGCCACAACGACGGCCAGCACACTGAGGGCTGCACGGGTCAGAAAACCCATATTTACTCTCTTGCCGCCCCCGCCTTCGACTGAATCCAACACTTTTTGCACTTTATAGCCCAAATAAAAGCTATTGGCAAGGCTGACACTGGAGCCAAGCACCATACCCAGCGCTATACTCCGGTATTGCGGGAAGACAGCAGCACCCAAGAAGCAAAGAGCCAGGAAATAAAGTGTCGCTCTTGTCAATACCCTGCGGTATTTCCATAGTTCACTCATCACTTTCCCCCATGACTGCCTTGGTGATCATAAAAACGCTTACGCCGCCAATCGCCAGACCCAGCAAAACTCCGAATGCAATCCAGAGTCCGGGTCCTCCCCAAATCTTGTCCAGCCAGGAGCCGAGATAAAAGCCCCCTAAAGTACACGCGGCCAGATCGATTCCGATGGCGCTTACAAGGCCCGCATACTTCAGAGGGCTTGCAGCATTTTTATTGGATTTTTGCGGCTTATCAGGTTGATTCATCTCTGTCCACCCTCTAATCCCAGTTCATTTTACTGAATGACCCGAGAGTTTGTCAATTGAACAAATCCGTGTCGAAACTGGCTGGAATTGTGACTAAAATCACTGCAAAAAGCCCGCAAATCCGTGTCAACCGTACAGTTTAACTGTATGCTGTACTCTTTGCCCTCAGAATATGGCTTAACTTTCCTTTGTGAACATTCTGTGAAATTGTTCTGGACGTTCATTTTTGATGCCAAAATGATGCAAAATCGCGTCCACAATCCGCTGGGATGCCTTGCCATCTCCGTATGGATTTGCGGCGCCGCTCATCGCGTTATAGGCTTCCTGATCGGTCAGCAAATGCTTCGTCCGTCCGTACACTTGTTCCTCATCCGTTCCGACCAGCTCGAGCGTTCCCGCCTCGATCCCTTCCGGACGCTCGGTCGTGTCACGGAGCACCAGCACCGGCACACCGAAGGATGGAGCTTCTTCCTGAAGACCGCCGGAATCCGTCAAGATCAGATGCGTATGCGGATAAAAATTGTGCAAGTCTACAACATCCAGCGGTTCAATCAGCTTAATTCTTGGATGATTGCCCAAAATTTGATGCGCCGGCTCTTTGACCGCCGGGCTTGGATGGACCGGATACACGATGGCGATATCGTCGAATTCGTCAGCGATCCGCTTCACGGCACGGAAGATGTTCAGATGAGGCTCGCCCTGCGATTCGCGCCGGTGCGCCGTCATCAGGATCAGCCGTTTGCCCTGCGCCCAGTCGAGCACCGGATGGTGATAATCCGACTTGACGGTGTACTGGAATACGTCGGTAACGGTATTGCCGGTCACGTAAATGTGGGACTCGTTCTTGTTCTCCTTCTTCAGGTTGCCTGCAGACCAGTCTGTCGGGGCAAAATGAAGATCGGCAAGCACGCCGGTCAACTGGCGGTTCATCTCCTCCGGATAAGGGGAGAGCTTGTTCCACGTTCTCAGGCCCGCTTCGACATGTCCTACCTGGATCTTCTGCAGGAAGGCCGCATAGCTGGCCAGGAAGGTCGTCAGCGTGTCTCCGTGCACGAGAACGATATCAGGCTTGGCCTCTTTCAAAACCGGCTCCAGGCCCTGCAGAACGCGGATAGTCACCTCGTTCAGCGTCTGGTTCTCTTTCATGACGTCCAGATCGAAATCCGGCGTAATCTTGAATACCTCGAGCACCTGATCCAGCATCTGACGGTGCTGGGCCGTTACGCAGACGACGGATTCGATATGTTCGGGATGCTTCTGCAGTTCTAAGATAAGCGGAGCCATCTTAATGGCTTCCGGGCGCACCCCGAAGATCGTCATCACTTTAATTTTTGACATATGGTTTCCCTCTCCTTACTTGGTTCCGTACAGCCGGTCTCCGGCGTCTCCCAGTCCCGGAATGATATATCCGTGATCGTCCAGCTTCTCGTCCAGGGCCGCTACGTAAATGTCCACGTCAGGATGGGCTTCCTGCACGGCTTTGACCCCTTCCGGCGCGGCGATCAGGTTCATCATCTTGATCTGGGTGCACCCCCGCTTCTTCAGGACGTCAATCGCGGCAATAGCCGATCCACCAGTCGCCAGCATCGGATCGATGACGATCAGCTCGCGTTCGGTCACGTCCGTCGGCAGCTTCGTGTAATACTCGACAGGCTGCAGCGTTTCCGGATCGCGGAACAAGCCGACATGCCCCACCTTGGCGGCGGGAATCAGCTTCAGCATGCCGTCGAGCATGCCGAGCCCGGCGCGCAGAATCGGAATCAGGCCGAGCATGCGGCCCGCCAGAACCTTGCCGTCCATCTCGGCGACGGGTGTCTGCACCTTCACCGACTCGAGCGGAACCTCGCGTGTAATTTCGTAAGCCATTAAGGAAGCAACCTCATCGACCAGTTCGCGAAAATCTTTCGTGTTCGTCCGCACATCGCGGATAAATGTCAGTTTGTGTTGAATCAAAGGGTGATCACAAATCACCAGTTTTCCCATGTTAGTCCCTCCGGTTAAATCGTAAGTCTAAGTGCTGTCATTGCCGGTTAGTTAGATGCCCATTCGCATACGATACATGCAAGTACACAAATCTTATTTATTATATCATTCCTGGAAATGATTTTGCACCCAAGAAAGATATGTTTATTCTGGCCCAAAGATCAGCCGGCTTAAACGTTAACCGAAAGACCGCGCAAGGGAACCGGCATGGTGTAAGCACCCCGTAAAGACCCGCCAATCTAACATCTGCCCTTCGCATCTACCAGCCTTAAATCTAGCAGCTTCCTCTGAACTACTATATAAAAGCCACTCTAAGAGTGTGAAGGCACACATCCGCTGTGACGGCAGAAAGGTTTATTGACCTATACGGCTTCTGAGAGCGAAAAGAAAAACGTTTTATCGGCGTACATTCTCAGAAAACAGACCGCGTTTAGCGGAAGTTTCTTTTGCGAGATCAGGATGGTTAGCCTCGAAACCTCGGAAAATCTCTATTTCTTATCTCTAAAAAAAGGGACCGGAGAACATTCTCCAGTCCCTTATTTTCTCACAGACCTGTACTTCTCAAGATCTGTGTCCTATTAGTAGTTAAGTTCAGGATACAGCGGATACTGATCCGTCAGTTCCTTCACCATCGTCGCTGCTTTGGACAGCACGGCTTCGTCCTTAGGCGACTTCAGCGTCATGGCGATGATTTTGCCGATCGTCACCATAGCCGCTTCATCCATGCCGCGGGAAGTCGCAGCCGGCGTACCGATCCGGATTCCGCTCGTGACGAACGGGCTGGTCGGATCGAACGGAATGGCGTTTTTGTTCACAGTGATGCCCACGGAGTCCAGCACCTTCTCAGCGTCTTTCCCTGTAATGTTCACACTGCGGGTATCCACCAGCATCAGGTGGTTATCCGTGCCGCCGGATACGATGTTCAGGCCTTCGCTGATCAGCGTCTCAGCCAATACTTTGGCGTTCTTCACCACGTTTTCGGCATACGTTTTGAACGATGGGTCCAGCGCTTCGCCCAAGGCTACGGCTTTGGACGCGATAACGTGCATCAGCGGACCCCCTTGCGTGCCCGGGAAGACGGCCTTGTCGATGGCCGCAGCCCAAGGCTGCTTGCACAGAATCATACCGCCGCGTGGTCCGCGGAGCGTTTTGTGCGTTGTCGTCGTGACAAAATGGGCGTGAGGTACCGGGTTCGGATGAAGCCCGGCTGCAACCAGGCCCGCAATATGAGCCATGTCGACCATGAACAGCGCGCCAACGTCATTGGCGATCGAAGCGAGAGCCTCGAAATCAATCGTACGCGGATAGGCGCTCGCACCGGCGACGATCAGGCGCGGACGATGCTTGAACGCAAGCTTGCGGACTTCGTCATAATCGATGAGGAACGTATCTTCCTGGACCCCGTAAGCGACGAAGTTGTACAGCAGACCGGATGCGTTCACCGGGCTTCCGTGCGTCAGGTGTCCGCCATGGGCAAGGTTCATCCCGAGCACGGTATCCCCTGGTTTCAGCGCTGCCAGGTAGACAGCCATGTTGGCTTGGGCACCGGAGTGCGGCTGCACATTGGCATGCTCGGCTCCGAACAGCTCTTTCGCACGGTCTCGGGCGATATCCTCGACGATATCGACGCGCTCGCAGCCGCCGTAGTACCGCTTGCCCGGATATCCTTCGGCGTATTTGTTCGTGAGGACGGAGCCCATGGCTTCCATAACCGCTTCACTGACAATATTCTCCGATGCGATCAGCTCGATGTTCGCACGCTGACGCTTCAGTTCCAAATTCATAGCCTCGAGTACAGCCGGGTCCTTCTTACGCAATTGATCCATGTTAATAGTTCCTCCCTTATTGGAATTCAAAATAAAATGTTCGTTTCAATCATCCGCTCAAGTTAATCGCAAAGATCTGAACTGCCGCCGTCACGGTCGGCTCTGCCGGCTTCTTCATCCAGACGGTACACCGCCCGTTCGCCGCCGATCAGCTTGGGCCGCGTGTAGGCCGCATTCACGCGCGCATGCCCCACATAGCGCAGGGTCGGGCGGAAAGGCACGGCCACACGCCGCAGATGCATGCCAATCATCGTCTCGCCGATGTCGATGCCCGCGTGAGCCTCGATCGCTTCGGCCAGGCAAGGCTCCTTCATGGAACGGTAAGCAGCGGCAGCCATAGAACCGCCCGCTTTCGGAACAGGAACGGCGGCGACCTCGGTTAAACGAAGGCGCTCCAGTACGGAACGCTCCATCACAAGCGCCCGGTTCAAATGCTCGCAGCACTGAAACACCGTGTCGAAGCCGAACTTGGCCCGGACCTCGCCGATCGCCTGCAGCAGCTCCTCAGCAACCCCGAGTGCCCCCGAAGTGCCGATGCGTTTCCCGGCCACCTCACTGGTGCTCGTTCCGACAACCAGTACCTTACCAGGGCCAAGCCCTGCGGCTTCCACCAGCTCATGAAGGATTTGGGATACCTGTTCTCCCAGCGAAACTTCCAATGGACTGCCTCCTGACATGCTTTCCATGAGAAAACCTCCCTAATTGTGCAGATACCGCTCTTCAATCGCTTTAATCTTGTTCACGCGCCCGACATGACGCTCGCCGCCGCTGAACTCAGTGCCCAGCCAAACCTTGACGATTTCCTGGGCCAGACCTGGACCGATGACGCGTTCGCCCATAGCCAGCACGTTGGAGTCGTTATGCTCCCTGGTGGCAATCGCCGAGAACACATCGTGGACCAAGGCGCACCGGATGCCCGGAACCTTGTTCGCCGCGATGCTCATGCCGATGCCTGTTCCACAGATCAGGATTCCCCGGTCGGCCTCGCCTTTGGTAACCAGATCGCACACAGGGAGAGCATAGTCGGGATAGTCCACGGAATCCGTGCATCCGCATCCCACATCCGCAACTTGATGCCCCATCCCTTCGATCACGGCAATGATGTCTTCTTTCAAACGTATACCCGCATGATCTGTTCCAACAGCAATTTTCATCTTTCGAAAAACCTCCTAAAATTTCGCGCAATACAGAGAAACGAATCTAGCGCTCCCCGGTATTCCCGTGACTTCTTGTACCATTATAACTCATTTGCAGCCACTAGACGAAAAAAAGAGCAGTCCGCGGATCATTCCGCAGAATTGCTCTTTTGCCCAGGCGACCGGCCGTATATTCCGGTGCTCCATCGTGGTTGGATCCACATTGTCGCCAGTTACACCGGAACCGATGTTTTTCACCTTCATCATAAAGCATGACGCGATGAAAATCAATCTGCAAATTTACTCCATTTTTTCAGGCTTAGGCTCCCGCCCAAGTGCCAAACTAAGCTTCTTCCTTAAAATGTACGGAACGCCTCCAGCTTATCCAGCAGCCGCTCGATGGCGGCGCGGATTTCTGCGGCGGTGACATCGTAATCATCGCGGGACCCGCCGAACGGGTCCGAAATATCAAAGCTCGGGATGCGCTGCTGGATCTCGATCAGCCGCTCCCGTTCCTCGTCCTCCAGCTGCTGCCCGAGCGCCCGCTTCATTTCCCAGGTGGCGTACAGGCTGTCGAGCTCCTGCAGGTCCTTGATCACGTTCTCGTCATCTTCGGTGTATTCCTTCAGGGTATAAATTTTGTCAGCCGCGAGCGGAAAGCTCCGGATCACATGCTGCTTATGCCCCTGGGTCAGTGTCAAAATCAAATCCGCCCAATTCACCGTGTCGGCCCTGAGCGGCTTGGCGGTCAAATGCTCATCGATCTCGTGGTCCCGCAGCACCGCTTCCGCATGACGTGAGATCGGTGTCCCTTCAAGGGCGGCCACGCCGGCCGAACGGACTTCGAGCGGAACGCTGCGCTCCTTGGCCAGCTTGCGAAGCAGAGCTTCGGCCATCGGGCTGCGGCACGTGTTTCCCGTACAGACAAACAAAATATGCTTCACGTCTCTAGCACCTCCCGAAGTGTCTTTGCCGATATTGTATCAGAAGATAAAGGCGAGGCCAAATGCCAGCAAAATCGCGCCGCCAAGGGCCTCCCCGTATTCGCCGAGATTCCGGCTTACCCTCCTGCCGAGCAGGAGTCCAAGCACGGCCATCGCGCCCCCGCAGATCCCGAAAGCCATCACGGTCAGAATCCGGTTGCTCTCAAACATCCCCAGGGATACGCCTACCGAAAAGGAGTCAATGCTGACGCTGAGCGAGAACAGAAGCATCCCCAGCAAGGAGCGGTGATCCACCATTCGCGTTTCGCTTGTTTTGAAGGAATTCAGGACCATGTGTCCGCCCAGCAGCACAAGCAGCCCGCCGGCAACCAGGGCGGCAACTTGTCCAAGCAGCGAACTGACGTAATATCCCATAAACATTCCCAGCAGCGGCATCAACACGTGGAAAAGGCCGATCAGCAAGCTGATCTTGAGAATATGCAGCAGCCGGATTCCTTTCATGCCGATTCCTACGCCCAGAGAGAACGCATCCAGTCCTAATGCGACGGCCATTATCATGATTGTCATCAGCTGCCCTAAACCGGCAGAAGTCTCCAACATCCCTATTCCCCCATGTCCGTTAGGTTCTTGTACAACCATATGCGGACAAGAAGTAAATGATGTCTCTTAAAAGGTGGGGCGAGAGGTCACAAGCGCACAACCCGCTGGCCGGCGGCCTTGCGGAGCCGGTTCATGATGGCGGCGCCCAGCCCCTCTTCCGGGCAGGCTTCCGACAAAATAAACGTCACGCCTTCTTCATCCATGCGGCGAAGAGCGGCGTACAGCCGGTGGGCGGCCGCTTCCAGTCCGGCAAGACTACCAAGGGACTGCACGCAATCCGCGGCGTAACGGCCGATATGCTCCTCGAATGCCATCACGCCGGTTCTCTCCCCGTGTCCCGCTGCTGCCTTCAGCTGCTCATTGATCCAGCCGGATACCTGCTCCGGCGTGCCGCCCTGCACAATGGTGAGTGCACCCTTGGGGGCGTAGTGCGTATATTTCATGCCGGGCGATTTCGGCGCGACAATCTCCTCTTCATCCGGAGAGCGTTCGATTCCCGGATCGGTCGCCACCTCCATCCCGGAAGCGGCGGCTAGCTGCTCGCTAGTAATGCCGCCGGGCCGGAGAACGGTGACGCTGCCGTCTTCCTGGACCTGCACGACGGTGGATTCAAGGCCGACCCCGGTCGGCCCCCCGTCCAGAATACCGTCGATCTGCCCGCTCAAATCTTCCTCGACATGGCCCGCGAGCGTCGGGCTCGGCCGTCCCGAGCGGTTGGCGCTCGGCGCCGCCACCGGACAGCCGGATTCACCGATCAGCTCCAGTGCGATCGGATGGTCCGGCATCCGGATGCCGACCGTCGTCAGCCCCGCTGTTACCCGCGGGGACAGCACGCCCGGCCGAAGCGGCAGCACCAGCGTCAGCGGACCGGGCCAAAAGGCCGCCATCAGCCGCCGCGCCGTATCGCTGACCTCCGTCACGAGCCCGTCCAATTGGTTTGCATCCGCAATGTGGACGATGAGCGGATTGTCGGACGGCCGGCCCTTGGCCTTGAAAATCGCCTCGACCGCCTCCGTATTCCGGGCATCCGCCCCAAGGCCGTAGACGGTCTCGGTCGGAAAAGCAACGGTACCGCCATCCCGTAGAATGGCGGCTGCCCGGCCGATCGACTGCTCTGCACAGGACACCGCTTCCCTCTCCGCTTCTGCGGCAGCGGTGCTGCGTCCCATCAATACGGTCACATCCCATACCGGTGTGGCATGGCTCTTATTTGCATCATGGGTGGAAGGAGCGTTTCCTCCATCCTGCCCTTGGTTTAAACCTTTCATCGCTGTTCATTCCTGTCATCGAAATTGGTATGTTTTATTATAGCACATCTGCAAAATCTCCATGACGCATGCCCCTGGACAGCCCCTGGACAGGATGGCCGCTAGTTCCTAAGCGAACAGCCCCGTCAGCCAGGACCACAGCCCAGAGAGCATGTCTACCAGGAAGAAGCGAACTTCCGGCTGGGAAGCATCGGCCACTGCTTTCCCGGAAGCTTGAGCGGCTGCAGTATCCGTCACCTTGGCCGACGCAGTGGTCACGGCACCCTTAGCGTCACCCTTGGCATCCGCAGACTGAGCCTTGGCATCGGCGGGCTGAGCCGCAGCATCTCCGCTGGCCGCATCGATGAAGCAGAGCGGAGGGAACAGCACGCACCACCAATTTTGACCGTTGCCTGCCCCCAGTGTGATCCGGAGTGCTTCATAATTCCCGGCGGGATACACTGTACCGCCGTACAGTTTGGTCGGAAACGGCACGATGCCAAGTTCAACATTGTAATCGTAATGAATTCCTCTCTTCTCCAGCTCACGGCCCACCAGATCGTTCAGTTCCGGCAAATGCTCCCGGATCGTCGTTCTCGCCTGATCCAGGCTTTGCGGGTCCTCAAGCTCCTGTACCCAGCCGTTCATTTCCGCTACCACGGCATCGCGAATCTCGCGTTTGACCAGCTGGTCATCCGGATTATCGGAATTGGCCAGGATGCGCAGGCGGATGGATTCCTGCGGAATCGGCCCGCCGGCCACGGCCGCGTCGGTCTTTTGGCTCTCCCACATCATGGCGATCATAAACAAAATACAAAAAATAATGGCGGTATCCTTCACCAAGTCGCGCAGCCAATCTTGCCCTCTATATTTCCCCTGCTTCATCGTCTTTTCCATTTTCCCCGGGCCCCTCTCTATCAGAACAAATCTATGATAGTTCTCAGTATGTCCGGGATTGGTAGAGTCTAAACCTAGCAATCTATTTAGATTGAATTAAAGAAATCCAACTTTAGCACGGATATTCCCCTTAGAAACAAGGAATGAAAAGATAAACTCGAATTCATCTTATCTAGTATTTCTACGAGCTTCTTACCCACAAAAAAAGACCGCCTTCCCAAGCCCGAGGACTTGTCGAAAACGGTCGTTTCTAGTAAATCATCAGCTTCACATGCCGGCTTTCGCCTGTCCGCCTTGAGCAGCAGTCCCCTTAGCCGGGGTCAGCATCTCGTCATCCACTTCCTCCCCATGAACGCGCACGCTCATGACGATCCCGATGCTCGCCATATTGATCAGCAGTGAGGTTCCCCCGTAGCTGATAAACGGCAGCGTAATCCCGGTCAGCGGCATCAGGCCGATGAAGGCGCCGATATTTTCGAAGATCTGATAGAGCATCATTGCGATAATGCCCACGATCAGAATCGGCCCTGCCCGGTCCCGGCACTCGAGACAGATCAGAATCATCCGGTGGATCAGGATAAAATAGAGCAGCAGCACGACCGATGAACCGACAAAGCCGAATTCCTCGGCGATTTCCACGAAAATGGAATCCGAATAAGTATACGGCACCCGCCCGGATTGAACCGAGGACCCCTTCATATACCCTTCGCCGACCATGCCGCCGGATGCGATCGCCAGCTTGGCGTTTTTCGTATGATAGGACGCCTTGGCCGTCGCTTTGTCCGGCACCAGCCATGGGTCGAGACGTTCCGTCCAGTGCTCCCGTCCGATGTCCTTCATAAACTTCTCAATGTTGTCGTGAAAATGAATGTAGGAGAAAATGCTTCCGACGGCGACGGCCGCCAACACCACCAGCGCAATCAACGCATGCCAAAACTTGATGTTGCCGATCCAGAGCAGTCCGAGCAAAATCAGAACGTAGCTGAGCGCGTTCCCGAGGTCATTCTGAATCATAACGAGCGCAAACGGCACGAACGTCAGCAGTCCGATCGGGACCACGTCATGCCAGAACGAGAGCCTCGATTTATTTTTGCGCATAATGATATACGTCAGAAAAATAATCAGGATGAGCTTGAACAGCTCTGCAGGCTGCAAACTGAAGCTTCCCATCTTGATCCAGCCCTGGGCGCCGTTGACGTCGGTCCCGATGAAGTTAACCGCAACGAGCAGGGCCAACCCGAACAAATACAGATAAAGCGCATATTTGACAAGCAGCTTGTAATCGACGATAACCAGCCCAAAAAATGCGATGAAGGCAAGCACGTAAAACTCGATCATTTTAATATGGGAACCGGCAAACTTCGTCCCCTGTGTGACACTGTAAATGGACATGATGCTGATGCCCATGAAAATCAAAAGAATAAAAACGACGACATAATCCACTTTTTTCAGCTTTTGAAGCATGGCTATCCTCCTGTGCGGAGCCTTCCGCTCCTCGTTGCCCCTGATGCGTACCTGTCTATTGTAATAGAACAGCCATGCCATATTCAATTCCTGTTAAATCCATCCCGGATGAGGCGCAGAATTTTGCCCGTCCCTGTGGCCGGAGCCGGTTCGTTCTGCAGCGGGAGCAGCTCCTCTTCCTCCTGCCCGTGAATCCGGACGCTCATCACCACCCCGATGCTGACCATGTTGATCACCAGCGAGGTGCCGCCATAACTGATAAAAGGCAGCGTAATGCCGGTCAGCGGCATCAGACCGATAAAGGCGCCGATGTTGACAAAAATCTGGTAAATGAACATCGTGATAATGCCTGTAATCAGGTACGGCCCCGCCCGGTCGCGGCAGTCCGCGGCAATCAGAATCATGCGGTGGATCAGAATAAAATACAGCAGCAGCAGCGCCGACGAGCCGATAAATCCGTACTCCTCGGCAATCTGGACGAAGATCGAGTCGGCAAAAGCCAGCGGAACCCGGCCGTCGGACTGGATCGTCGTCCCCTGCATGTACCCCTTGCCGTCCAGGCCGCCCGACCCGATCGCCAGCTTGGCGTTGTAGGTCTGCCAGCTGTCGTCACGGGAAGCTTTGTCCGGAACGAGCCAGGGGTCAAAACGCGCGATCCAATGCTCGCGACCAATGGACTTGAACAGCTTCGCCGCCTCGTCATGATAATGAATGTACGCCTGAATTCCGCCGAAGATGGCGGCAAAGGCCACGGCGAACCCGATCAGCGCATGAACATACCGGATGCCGCCGATCCACAGGAGCCCTACCAGAATGAGGAGATAGCAGAGCGCGTTCCCCAAGTCGTTTTGCGCCATCACCAGCATAAGCGGAACAAAGGTGAGGAGCCCCATCGGCACGACATCCCGCCAAAAATACAGCCCGCGGGACCGGTCTCGATTTTTCCTCAGCAGCAGGCTGGACAGAAAAATGACCAGGAACAGCTTGAACAGCTCGGCCGGCTGCAGGCTGAGTCCCCCGGGAAGGGTTAGCCAGCCGCGGGCACCGTAGTATTCGTTACCGGCAAACAGGACGAATAAGAGCAGCATCAGGCCGAAAATATACACGTACAGTGCATATTTGATCAGCAGCTTATAATTGACGAGCGAAGTCGCCAGAAACCCTGCAAAACCGATGACGTAATAGACGGCCATCCGCACCGAATAATGATCGGTTTTGGGCCGGCCGGCGGTGACGCTGTATATGGAAGTCAGACTGAATGCCATCAGGCAGAGCAGCACCAGCATGACGGCAAAATCCAATTGTTTCAGTTTGCGCAGCATATCCTTTCCTCCAGGGAAAACATAGGTAGTTCCATTGTAGAGGAAATTGGGTCAAAAAGAAAATTATGGGATCACCGGCGGACGCCGAGAACGTGGCGCTCAATGCCGGCGAGGTCCGGGATGATCATAATCTCATCCCAATGGCCCGCCTGGCGGAGCAGGTCTGCGACCTCGCCCGCCTGGCCGATGCCCAGCTCGAATCCGATGAGCCGGGGCGGTTCCTGCAGCAGCGGCAGCTGCTGCATCATGATGCGGTAAGGCGCGAGCCCGTCCGCTCCGCCGTCCAGCGCCGTGCGCGGCTCATGGTCGCGCACCTCGGGCTGCAGGCCGGAAATATCGGCCGCAGGAATGTACGGCGGGTTCGACACCAGGATGTCGACCCGCCGGCCTGCAAACGGCTCCAGCAGGTTGCCTTCCTCGAAGGCAACCTGGGCGCCGTTGGCTTCGGCGTTGCGCGCGGCGACCCGCAGCGCGTCCGCCGAGATGTCGCTGGCGTAGACGCGCCAACGCGGGGCGTGCAGCGCCAGCGTGACCGCGATGGCGCCGCTGCCGGTGCCGATGTCGGCCGCGACCAGCGGGCGCAGGCCGTCCGCGGTGCCGGCACCGCAGCCGGGTGCAGCGGCTGCGCGGCCCTGTGCCGCCGGACGAGCCGCTTCGCGGTCCGGCAGCTCCGCGTCAGCCGGCCCCGGAACGCGGCCGGCTCCCTGCCCTTGCGGCGGCTCCTGCTCCGCCGCAGACGCCGCTCGCCCTGCCGGGGCCGCCCCCTGCGGCCACAGCCGCGCGGCCTGCTGCAGCACGGCCTCCACAAGCAGCTCCGTCTCGGGCCGCGGGATCAGCACAGCGGGCGTCACCTGAAAGGGGATGCCGTAGAACTCCTGCTCCCCGATAATGTATTGGGCCGGTTCGCCCGCAGCCTTGCGGGAAATCACTTCCTCCCAGGCCTTCTGCCGCTCGTCCGGAAACGGATCGGGCAGCGCCATGTAATAGGCCGCGCCGGACAGGCCCAGCACATGCTCAAGCAGCAGCTGGGCGTTCCGCTGCGGCTCCATCACTTCATGCGCCGCTAAAAAAGAGGAAGCCTCCGCAAAGGCTTCCCGTATACTCTGCTTTGTCGTCATCACAAACGTGCTTTCCTTCAAAGCCTTATTCCCCTTTATCCATCATTTCCGCCTGCTCCGCAATGTTCAGGGCCGAAATGATCTCTTCGATTTCGCCGTTCATCACCGAATCAAGCTTGTGCAGCGTCAATCCGATGCGGTGGTCGGTCACCCGGCTCTGCGGGAAGTTGTACGTGCGGATCCGCTCACTGCGGTCGCCTGTACCCACTTTGCTCTTCCGCTCACCGGCATACTTCGCTTCTTCTTCCTGCCGCATCATATCAAAGATCCGGGCACGAAGCACCTGAAGCGCCTTCTCCTTGTTCGAGTTCTGCGACTTGCCATCCTGACAGGTGGCCACGATTCCGGTTGGAATATGGGTCACGCGAACGGCGGATTTCGTGGTGTTGACGGATTGTCCGCCCGCACCGCTGGAGCAGAACGTATCGACGCGGATATCCTTGTCATGGATTTCAATGTCGATATCTTCGACTTCCGGCAAGACCGCCACTGTGGAAGTGGAAGTATGGATCCGTCCGCCGGACTCCGTCGTCGGGATGCGCTGCACGCGGTGCGCACCGCTTTCGTATTTCATTTTGCTGTAGGCGCCGCGGCCGTTGATCATGAAGATGACTTCCTTGAAGCCGCCCAGATCGTTCGTATTGGCGTCCATCAGCTCTACGCGCCAGCCTTGGGTATCCGCATAACGCGTGTACATCCGGTACAGGTCGGAAGCGAACAAAGCTGCTTCGTCGCCGCCCGCTGCGCCGCGGATCTCCACGATGACGTTCTTGTCGTCGTTCGGGTCCTTCGGCAGGAGCAGAATGCGGATGCGTTCCTCCAGCTCGGTACGGCGCTGGTTCAGTTCCTCGATTTCCATCTTGACCATTTCACGCATTTCGTCGTCCAGCTTCTCAGCCTGAAGTGCTTTGGCGGATTCGAGTTCTTCCATAACGGATTTATATTCGGTATAAGCCTCATATGCAGGCTGCAAATCGGATTGTTCTTTGGAATATTCCCGCAGTCGCTTACTGTCGTTCGCAACGTCAGGATCGCAAAGCAGTTCACTAAGCTTCTCATAACGGTCCGCCAAGGATTGCAATCGGTCCAACACTGGGATTCACCTCTCCTATTTAAAAAATACACTAGGTATATATATGCTCTGATCGTTATCGCTGCTCTCTATTAAAAATAGAGGGTAGACGACTTTTTATTATATCACGGTGCGCGCATATTTACCATAGCCGACATGGTGAACAGGATAGCCGAAAGCCTGTTTATGTTAAGCTTGCGCTTTGTTTTTCCGCCCTATACTTACCAAAAAATAAACACCGCAAATGACCAGCGGATACAAGATCGCCCACCCGACGAACGGAAACACCGCCGCCGTGAGGATAAAGGACAGCCAGCTGACTGTCCGTCCCCACCGCTGGCCTTTCAGCAGCCGGATCCCGGCTGCGCAGCCGCCCAGATACGTCAAAATAAACGTGGCATTGGGGAGCGTAATCAGCGTGGTCAGTGACACCGCGCCGGTTCCGTACAGAACGAGCACGAGCACGAAACAGCCCGCCAGGAAGCCCAGTCCCCCGACAGGCGTCTGGAATCTGGACGACATCTTCCCCATCCAGGCCGGCGCCTTTCCTTCCCGGGCGAGCGCGTAAGCCAGCCTCGACGATGCGCCGGTATACGAAATGACCGTGGCCGTGCAAATAAACATCCCCGTCAAGCCCGCGATGACGGCCCCGGCCGGACCGAGCAGCTTTTCAATAACCAGCAGCAGCGATACGTCCGACCCACTCCCCCCATAGCTGTGCGTTCCCACCGTTGCCAATGCCGTCAGGAAATACAGCACACCGACGATGATGGCCGCAACCGTCACGCCCTGCACCGCCGCCCGTTTCGGGTCCACAAACTCCTCGGATAAATGCGATACCGCCTCCCAGCCGATAAAGCACCAGAACAGAATGGCCGCACTCTGGCCGACGCTGATCCACCCTTCCGGCATAAAAGGCGTGAAATGCCTTGCTTCCATATGGGGAAAAGAACCGGATATCGCCAGGATGAGCACCAGCACGATCGCCGATACGACGACGATCTGCACGCTGCCGGCCAGCTTCATCCCAAAGACGTTGATGAACAGGGACACGGCCAGCATCAGCGCGGCGATGGCGATTCTGGCGCCGTCCCCCAGACCAAAGGCAGCCGTCATATACCCTGCTCCCGTCAACGCTGCTACCGGTGCGCCTATCGGCACCGACATGAGGAAAAACCAGCCGACCAGCGTCCCGGCTTTGGTTCCATATGCTCTAGAGACAAACGAGGACACACCCCCGGCATCGGGATAACGCGCCGACAGCAGCCCCATGACAAGGGCCATCGGCAGGACGAGCAGCGTCATGAGCCCCCAGGACAGGAGCGAGGCTGGACCCGCGATATGTGCGGCGAGCCCCGGCACAATCAGGATGCCGGATCCGAGCACCGAACCGATATATAAAGCGATGGCTTGAGGCAGCCGAATGGAAGAGGTTAAGTGTGATGCTGTAGAAGTCTTTTCGAATGAGGTCTTTTCTAATGAAGCCATATATTTGATCATCCTATCTGCTGTTAATGGTGTAACCGGCAGGGATTACCGGTCATTCTAGGGTTGTGCAGTGCTCACAGCTTAACAGATAATAGATGAATAGGTAAAACAGATTATTTTGATCGTTTCCATCGGGAGAACCGATAGTTGATGATTGCTACGAATTCATATTTCGCATCATGGAGGATCATTGATGGACTTAAAACACTTACACACCTTCCGAACCGTTGCGGATACGCATGGCTTTACCAAAGCCGCCGAAATCCTGTCCTACGCCCAATCGAGCGTCACGGCGCAAATTCAGGCGCTGGAAGAGGAAGTCGGCTCGAAGCTGTTTGACCGTCTTGGGAAAAAGGTACAGCTTACATCCGCAGGCGAGCGCCTGCTGCCCTACGCCATCCAGCTGCTGGAGCTGCACGACCGGGCGCTGGCCGAAATGTCCGCTGGCGCAAGCCTGCCATCCGGGACGCTGAACATCGGCGCACCCGAGTCCCTTGCGGCGTTCCGGCTCCCGGACATTATTAAGGAATACACGGAGCTGTATCCGGACGTGAAGATCATTCTCCGGCCGGCCGGCTGCAAGGAGCTCAAGAAATTGGCCCTGTCCGGCGATATGGACCTGGTGTTCGTGCTGGAGCCGGAAGCGGATGACCCGCACTTGCAGTCGGAGACGCTCATCCATGAACCGATGGCGCTCATCGCGCCGCCGGCGCATCCCCTGATCCTGCTGCCGCAGGTCGATACTCTGGACTTGAAAGACGTTTCTTTTATCCATACCGAATCGGACTGCAGCTACCGTCTGCTGCTCGAACAGCATTTAAACAGCCACGCGATCTACAGCAGCAGCGACCTGGAGTTCTGGAGCATCGAGACGATCAAGCACTGCGTCATGTCTGGTCTTGGCATCTCCCTGCTCCCTGCCATTGCGGTCAAGGACGAGCTGTCCTCCGGCCGGCTCATCCGGCTCCCTTGGGACGACAGCCCTTGCCAAGTGGCCACACAAATGCTGTACCATCCCGGAAAGTGGCTGTCTCCGGCCCTTGGGGAGTTCATCCGCCTGTCCCGGGAACATGCCGCCAGATGGCGCCAAAACGGCTGAATAAATTTTTTTAAAAAACTTTGCAGGGATGCCTCGACATGCGGCGTCTAACTTAACGTATCGGGAGGAGGGGAGAAGACTGGAAGAAGAGTTGCAGTGGATCCGGGCGGTCAAAGCCGGCCATCCGGAAGCCTATAAATTTCTGGTGCAGCGGTACCAGAGCATGGTATACCACGTATGCCTGAAAATGACCGCCGACAGCGTCTCGGCGAAAGATTTGTCGCAGGACATTTTCCTCAAAGCATATTCGGCCCTGCCTGCTTTTCGGGAAGAATCCTCCTTCTCCACCTGGCTGTATCAAATCGCCGTCCGGAAGTGCCTGGACTGGAAAAGGGCCCACCAAAGGGAACAGGCGCGAAGGACGATGGGAGAGGTTAGCGAAAACGATTGGGTAACCGCCGAGACCCCCGAGAAGATCGTCCTCTCCAAAGAGACGAACAGCCGGATCCGTCAAATCGTCGATGAGCTGCAGGAGCCGTATAAGTCGGCCGTGCAGATGTATTATTTTGAACAATGCTCCTATCAGGAGATTGCCAAGAGGCGGGGCATTACCGCCAAAACCGTTGAGTCCCAATTATACCGTGCCAGACAAATGATGCGTCAGAAAGGAGAGGAGCTCAGGTGAAATGCGAACTCATTCAATACCAGATGGCCGCTTACGCCGCCCATGAACTGCCGCCCGAAACCTCCCTCTTGATCGAGAAGCATTTGAACCATTGTCCGGAATGCCAGGCTTGGTATCAGGAAATTGTCGAGATGTCCCAAATTTGGGAGAATCCCGGTCCGGTCATGGATATGCCGGATATCGTTGCCGGCGTGATGGAGGAAGTCCGTCAAATGCCGCCGCTGGCGGTAAGATCGCTGCCGAGAAGCCGGCCCCGCGAGTCGCAGAAATCCAAGCTTGCCCATTTTGGCCTTGCGGCCTGCCTGACCTTTTGCTTATTCCAATTCGGGATTTTCGAGCATCTGGGGAACGGGCTGACGGAGGCCACGCAGCATTTATCCACTCGAATGGAGCACATATTTAAGGAGGGTAACCCATGATTAGAAAAAGTAGATGGCTCACGTTTATGTTGTCCATGATTCCCGGCCTCGGCCATTTATATTTAGGATTCGCCAAACAGGGACTGCAGTACATGATCGGCGCCTGCGTCTGCATCATCCTCATCCCGTCGATTCCGATGCTGTTTCCGTTCGCTCTGGCGATTTTGTGGTTCTACCAGCTGTTTGACGCCCTGCAGAAGGCGAGCTGGATGAAAGCCGCGGCCATGGAGCATGAACGTATGATGATGGGCCAGGATACCTTCGGCTATCCTTGGACCGAGCGTGACTGGATTCAAATGAACGGATATCAGAAGGAATCGGCGGTCCATCCGTTTTGGATCGGGGCGACCTGCATCGGCATGGGCATTCTCGTCCTCCTCGTCGGCGTCTTCCCCGGCCTGTGGGAATGGCTGCTGAACCGCAATATTACCAGCGTGCTGCTGGCCGTCGGCCTGATCGTTTACGGCATGTGGCTGCTTGGCAAAAGACCAAACCATAAGGGAAGTGAGCATCTGTGACCGCACCGCTTGAGACGCGCCCGCCGGTCCGAAAGATCGGCAAGTGGACCACCGCCATCGGATTGATCGGCCTTGGGGTCATCATCATTCTTCAAATGAATCAGTTCATCAGCTTTGAAGTTCTGAAATACGTATGGCCCACCCTGCTCATCCTGCTCGGCATTGAAGTTGTCATTTCCAATGTCGTGCATGCCAACCAGCGGGTTCGTCTGGGCGGCGGAAGCGTCACGATCCTGATTCTGCTTCTGATTGTCAGCGGAGCCCAGGCGATTTATCCCGACTGGACGTTCCTCTTTAATAAAGGTTACCTCAGCGCCGTGCAGGGATCGGTTCCGGCCAAGGGAGAAATCAAGCGGGTAGAAGTTTTCCTCGACAGCGGCAAGGTTAACGTAACAGAAGCTCAAGGCTCGAATATTGCCTATGAGGGAAAAGTCCGCGTGCGCACCGAATCCTCCCAGGCCAATGCCGACAAATGGACGAAGCAGCACTGGAAGTCGGAAACGTCGGGGGACACGCTGACCCTGACACTGGATAAACACCAGCCGGATATCGTCCTGATCGGCGGCTGGGCGATGCCTGAAGATTACTTTAACCTCCAGGTTCCGGAGTCCGTCGAAGTGGAAGTGCATACGAAAAATTCCACCATCGACGCTTCCGGCCTTCATGCCGGACTGACGGCCGTAACGTCGAACGGCACCCTGAACGTAAAGGATATCCAGGGCAAGGTGTCGGCCAAGACCAGCAACGGCCGGATCGTAGCCACGAACATCAACGGCCCTTCCGAGCTGGTGACCAGCAACGGTACGGTGACGGCCAACCAGCTTGGCGGCCCGGTCTACATCCGGACCAGCAACGGCGCCGTTCGGGGCGATAGCGGCATCGCCGGCAATTGGGACGTGAAAACCTCAAACGGCAGCATTAACCTGACCGTTTCCGAGGATGGCAACGCCAAGCTGACCGCCAAGACGTCCAACTCCTCCATCAAGGGCAACATCGGGTGGGTCGATGAGAGCGACTCCCGCGCCACGGCCACCTTGGGAGACGGACAGTATACCGTGGGGCTGGCCACGTCCAACGGCAGCATTACCGTGAATCATTAAGGGGCTGTGAGCGTCGCAGGCTGAAAGCGATAATCGGCCTTTCGCGCTGGGTAGGACGGGGATAACCGACCACTCAGCCCTACCAAAAAACCGCCATTCCAAGGGTTACCCGGGGAATGGCGGTTTTACGTTGACTATCTGCTTACTCGAAATCCAAATGTTCGCATCCATTACACGTTTACACGTTGAAACGGAAATGCATTACGTCGCCGTCCGCAACGACATAATCTTTGCCCTCCAGGCGAAGCTGGCCGCGTTCCTTCGCGGCGTTCATGGTACCGGCGGCGACCAGGTCGTCGTAGGAGACCACTTCGGCACGAATAAAGCCGCGCTCAAAATCGGTGTGGATGACGCCGGCTGCCTGCGGCGCCTTCGTTCCTTTGCGGATCGTCCACGCGCGCACTTCCTGCACGCCTGCCGTAAAGTACGTGTACAGGCCGAGCAGGCGGTAAGCCGCCTTAATCAGACGGTTCAGGCCGGACTCTTCGAGACCGAGCTCCTCCAGGAACATTTCCTTGTCTTCCCCTTCCAGCTCGGCGATTTCCGCCTCGACCTTGGCGCTGATCGGAACGACTTCGGCGTTCTCGCCTGCCGCAAAGTCCTTGACCTGCTGCACGTACGGATTGCTGTCCGCATCAGCCACGCCGTCCTCGCTGACATTGGCCGCGTACAGAACCGGCTTCAGGGTCAGCAGGTGCAGATCACGCACGATCACTTTCTCTTCTTCCGACAGCTCCACGCTACGGGCCGGCTGATCATTGTACAGCGCTTCTTTCAGGCGCTCCAGCACTTCAACTTCCTGGGCGTACTGCTTGTTGCCGCCCTTCATGTTTTTGCGCGAACGGTCGATGCGCTTCTCCACGCTCTCCAGGTCGGCCAGGATCAGCTCCAGGTTAATGGTCTGAATGTCGCTGACCGGGTTGACCTTGCCGTCCACGTGCGTGATGTTCTCGTCCTCGAAGCAGCGCACCACGTGCACGATCGCATCCACCTCGCGGATATGGGCGAGGAACTTGTTGCCCAGACCTTCACCTTTGCTCGCGCCGCGGACCAGGCCGGCGATATCGACGAACTCAAAAGCGGTCGGTACGGTTTTGTTCGGCTGGACCAGCTCGGTCAGCTTATCCAGACGCTCGTCCGGAACTTCGACAACCCCGACGTTTGGATCAATCGTACAGAACGGATAGTTGGCGGATTCGGCGCCCGCCTGGGTAATTGCGTTAAACAACGTGGATTTGCCGACGTTCGGCAGTCCAACGATCCCTGCTTTCAAAGCCATTTATATGACAACTCCTATTTAGGTAATAGTTAAACAGACGTCTCTCAATCCTACCCATTATATATTAGAACCCCCGGAGCGGCAAGGATTGGACTTTACTATCGGATGCCCGGCTTAAGCCTTCATTTCGCCATGCTGCTGGGATGAAACGAACCGGTGAGCGTAAAGTGCGTAAGGATAAAGATGCAGCGATCGTGTGAAAACGAAAAGGCGGCAAAATGAATGAAAGCTGCGAAAACCAATGCCGCAGACGCAGGCAATCAAGCTTTCAACGAAAAAGACCCGGATTCTCCGGGCCCCATTGCCAGATCATTTGCAGGACCACCGTTAAAAAGGATACCAAAATCCTTTCAGCACCTGCACCTTCAGCCAAATGCCTACAGCCAGCAGCAGCACGCCAAGCACGGCTAACGTCCAGTCCAGCCCTTCCATCTCCTTGCCGCTGTACCAGGTGCGCTTCTTCTGCGTGCCAAAGCCCCGCAGCTCCATGGCGTTCGTCACCGAATCGATCCGGTGCAGAGCGGACTGCAGCACAGGAACGACGACCGCCGCCAGGTTGCGCAGGCGCTGCGCAATGCTGCCGTCCTCTTTCGTAATCCCCATGCCGCGTGCCTGCATCGAGTTCAGTGTGCTCCGGAATTCTTCCGTCAGGTCCGGAATATAGCGGAGGGCAATACTCACGGCGTAGGCGATTTTATAAGGGACGCCGATCCGGTTCAAACTGCCGGCAAATGCGCTAGGCTGCGTAGTAAAAATGCACAGGATCGTAATCGGCAGCAGCGTCAAATATTTGGCCGACAGCGTCAGCACATAAAACAGCGTCTCCGCATTGATCGTGTTATAGCCGAGCTGAATCAGCGGCGTATCCGTCCCCGTCAGCCGTGTGCCGAAGGTCGGCGTGATGAGCAGAATAAAGATGCCGTTCAGTACCGTGAAAATAATCATCAGCCAAAACAAAAATGCCATTTTTTTAAAAGGAATCCCTGCCGTCACCAGCAGCGCAATCCCGACAACCAGCATCAGCACAAACACCCGCAGGTCCAAAAACATGTACGTCATGACCGTCCAGGCCATAAACAGCACCAGCTTGACCGCTCCGTCCAGCCGGTGAAACAGCGAGTTCCCCGTGACATAGAGGCTGCCCGTTCTATTCATGGCCCTTCTTCCCCTTCTTCTCTGCGTTGATAAAAGCCTGCACAAACCGCTCCGGCGATGCCAGGTCGTTGGCTTTGGCGAAAAGGGACAGCGACGTCTCCTTCAAATGGGCCGGCTCCGTCACCTCCGGACGGCTGAGCACCGAGGCGACCGTGTCGGCGGCGAGCACCTCGCCCCCGCTGAGCACCACGGCGCGCCGCGCGTACTCCAAGGCCAGATACATGTCGTGCGTAATGAGCAGGAAGGCGATGCCTTGTCCGGCCAATTGCTCGATAAAATCCATAAACTCCTGGTAATGCCGATAATCCTGGCCGGCCGTGGGCTCATCCAAAATCATCAACTTTGGCGCCAGCACGAGAATCGCGGCGATGCTGAGCCGCTTCTTCTGGCCGTAGCTGAGCGCGGAAACGGGCCAGTTGCGGAAAGGATATAACCCGCAGGTCTGCAGGACGCCCGCGACCCGCTCCTTGATTTCAGCGGCGGGCACCCCGCGGACCTTCAGGCCGAGGCCAACCTCGTCTGCAATCATATGCTGCGTGATCATCCGGTTCGGGTTCTGCATTACATAGCCGATCGCTTCACCCCGGCGGCGGATCGACCACGAGGCCATATCCTGGCCGGCATACCGCATCGAGCCGGACTGCGGCTTCAGAATGCCCGTAATCAGCTGGGACAGCGTCGATTTGCCCGCCCCGTTGTTCCCCAGGAGCGCAACGATCTCTCCGGCGCCGACTAGCAGCGACACATCCTTGAGAACCGGCTGCCCGGGCTCATACCCGAAGGTCAGCCCGCGTACGTCCAGCAGCGGTTCTGCAGGCTGTGACGGCGCCCCGGCAGCCGCCTGTTCGCTCCATCCATCCAGCCGCTCACCAAGGCCGGGAATGCCCAGCGGCTGCGGCCGGCTCAGGCCTTGAACACCGTCCAGGGATACGCCGGCGTACCGCAGCGCATCGACATACAGCGGCGGCCGCAAGCCGCAGCCGCGCAGCAGGCCGGACGCCAGAATCTCGTCCGGCGTACCGACTGCCTCGATGCCTCCGTCCTTCATCAGCACGATCCGGTCGATCGGCTGCTGCAGCACATCCTCCACCCGGTGCTCGATGATGATGACCGTTTTGCCGCCCTGCCGGTGGATATCGTCGATGAGCTGCATCGCTTTGCGACCGCCCGCCGGATCTAGGTTGGCCAGCGGCTCGTCGAACAGCAGCACCTCCGCATCCGTCGACAGCACGCCGGCCAGGGACACGCTCTGCTTCTGCCCGCCCGACAGCTCGTAAGGGCTGTGGTCGATATAATCCAGCATGCCGACCCGCTCCAGGGAAGCGGATGTTTCCCGCTTCATTTGCTCGCGGGGCATCGCTTTATTTTCCATGACAAACGCCACGTCCTCGGCCACGCTTAATCCCACGAACTGGGAGTCCTGGTCCTGCAAAATCGTCCCCACCGTGCGGCTCAGCTCGAAAATGCTCAATTCGGCAGGATTCCGTCCGGCAATACTCAGACGGCCGCGGATGTCTCCGCCGTAGGTAAAAGGAATAAGCCCATTGATACAATGGGCCAAGGTCGATTTGCCGGAGCCGCTGGGACCGGCGATCCAGATCTTTTCTCCGGGATAAATGTCCAGCGTAATGTCCTTCAGCGTGGGCTCCGACTGATTTTTATATTTAAAGCTGTACTGTTGAAACGAGATGATCGGCTGCATCATGACGTAAATCTCCTATCCTGTGGCGCTCTGCCAAGCACCTACTCGTTGACGCTTAAATTGCTGACTTTGGCGTTTCTGCGGGCAAATCCGATCACAGCCGGAACCCCGAGCACCAAAAAGACGACGATATTCGAAATCGAAGCGGCCGTAACCTGCACCAGCAGTTTATCCGACGGCTCGCCCATAAACGTGATGTCAAACCATCCCGAGAAGAGCAGCGACAGAATGATGCCGACGACGCCGTATACGATGAACAGGCCGATATGCTTTCCTTTGTATGTACCGTTCTGCGGGTCAAACCCTTTGGATAAGTAAATGAGTCCCATAAATGCGGCTGTAATGCCAGAACCGAGCGCCCAGCCCCACCATACCGTACCGCTGGTGAGCAGGTCGTTCAGCACGTGACCGATCAGCCCTGCGATAAACCCGACCACCGGGCCGAACAGGGCGCCGAAAATCGCCAGCAGCGCAATCGCCGGACGCAGCGAGGTATCGGGTCCCACGGGAATTCCAATAAAGCTGGTGGCTCCATAGAGGGCCGCACCGATGCCTATCGTCACCACAGTTCTTGTGTTCAACTGAAAAATGGATTTCTTCAAAGCAGAGTCACCTTCCCCTTTACATCAATTCAACAACCTTCATGTCCTAAAGGCGAACATTTCGCGTTATTTGTACTCTTAATATAAGGGCAGGCAGAAACGAAGGCAAAACTTTTTTTGGTAAATATTATATAAATTTTTTGGATCGATCGCCGCACGGAACGCGGGAACACCCATAAGGGCAGCAAAAAAGGCCTAATTTCCGATGAGGAAAATGGGCCTTTGGTTGATTGTTTGCTTTTTGCCATCATCCAGCTGCCTGCGGCCTGGGGGCTGCGGTCCGCCGCCCAGGTTACGGCCGGGTCCGCACCAGCCGGCGCGTACCCTTCAGCGCGGCGATGTCCGCCGCGCCAATGCCGAACATCGCGGTGCGCAGCTCGAACTCGACCTGCGCCAGCGCTTCGTCCAGCGCCTGCTCGGACGAGACTGCCGGGCCGAGGAGGCTGCGGCCAAAGCCCGCGAGATCGGCGCCGAGCGCCAGCGCCTTGGCGGCGTCCACGCCGCCCTGCAGCCCGCCGCTGCCGATCAGCCCTCCGTGCGGGGATACCGCCCGCACCTCGGCAATGCATTCCGCGGTCGGGATGCCCCAGCCCGCGAACGCCTCCGCTGCCCGGCGCCTGACCGCGTCCCGGCTGCGGAACTTCTCGACCTGGCTCCACGAAGTCCCGCCGGCGCCGGCCACATCGACGAAGGCCGCGCCGGCGTCGTACAGCCGCGCCGCCGTATCCCCGTCGATGCCCCAGCCGACCTCCTTGACGCCGACCGGCACGTCCAGCCGGCGGCACACCTCTCCAATCCGGCTCAGCAGCCCGCTGAAATTCGTGTTCCCCTCCGGCTGGAACACCTCCTGCAGGCCGTTCAGGTGCAGCACAAGCATGTCCGCTCCGGCGATATCGACGGCCCTTTGGCACTGCTCCACGCCGAAGCCGTAGTTCAGTTGGACCGCGCCCAGGTTCGCGATCACCGGGATCGTCGGCGCATGTGTGCGTACATGGAAGGTCGGCGCAAGCTCCTCCTTCTCCACCGCCGCGCGGACCGAGCCGACCCCGAGCGCCCAGCCGCGCCGCTCGGCGATGGCAGCCAGGCGGGCGTTGATCGCCCCGGTCGCTTCGCTTCCGCCCGTCATGGAGCTGATCAGGAGCGGCGTCCGGAGCGTCCGCCCGAGGAAGGAGGCTTCGAGGGAAATCTCCTCGAAATCGATCTCGGGCAGCGCACAGTGGCGAAAGCGGTACTGCTCCAGGCCGGAGGTTACGCCACTGCCGACATCTTCGTTCAAGCACAGGCGCACGTGCTCGATTTTTCTTTCCCCTGTAGGTATTTCGGGCAGCAAAGACCCGCGTTCCGCTTCGTTTCCGTTCATCTGATGCGCCCCTTTCATGGATATGCTGCAAACCTTGATTAACTTCGTGACCCGCTCGTCATCGCACGATTCTCTAAAGAAAGTATTATACCACAGAACCTCTGGTAAATTCGCCAACTTGCCTCAAACCGAGCCGACCTTCCATCCTGTACATCACGGATGATGCATCCGGCTGACCAAAGTTCACAAGGCCGCGGCCTTCCCCTCCCGCGACCCGGTTCACACATCGTGGTGCTGGCTGCTCACACAGGCACACGTCACAGCAGCGAACCATAAATGCTTTGCAGGTTGTTCGGCCGAAGCGTTGGCTTAGGAGCCCACAAAGTTTCCTCAGGGAAAATTTTTGAAGTACATGCAACAGCCCAGGTGCTTTCCAATAGGATGTGATAGCCGTTTAGACTCGATTTGAATCGATAGAATGTTGTGAAAGGAGTGCTGCCCATGAACGCAAGTGAGGAGAGCCGACTGGCGGCCGCCGGCAGCGGCTGGCGCAAAGGAGGCGGTCCACCCAGCCTGCCTGAGGTTCATAAATCGATGAAGGTTCCCTTGAAGGGCAGCTTCTTCCGCAAAATGCTCGCCTTCGCGGGTCCCGGATACCTCGTCGCCGTCGGATACATGGATCCCGGCAACTGGGCCTCCGATTTGGCCGGCGGCGCCATGTTCAACTACTCGCTGCTGTCGGTCATCATGATTTCGAACCTCATGGCGATCCTGCTTCAGTCCCTGTCCGCCCGCCTTGGCATTGCTACGGGAAGGGACTTGGCCCAGGCCTGCCGCGATCATTACAGCAAGCCCGTCAGCGTCGGGCTCTGGATATTATGCGAGCTGGCGATTGCGGCCTGCGATCTGGCCGAAATCATCGGCTCAGCCATCGCGCTGCAGCTGCTGTTCGGCCTGCCGCTGCTGGCAGGCGTCCTCATCACGTCCGTGGACGTCCTTCTGGTGCTGCTGCTGCAAAATAAAGGATTCCGGCATATCGAAATTTTGGTCATTTCGTTTATCGCTGTGATCATCATGTGCTTCGGGGTTGAATTGTTCCTTTCCAAACCGGAGATGGGTGCGGTTATAGCCGGTTTCGTTCCGACGGCAGATATCGTGCAGAACCCGGAAATGCTGTACATCGCCCTGGCCATGCTCGGCGCGACCGTCATGCCCCACAACCTGTACCTGCACTCCTCGATCGTGCAGACCCGGCGGTACGATGAGTCCATTGCCGGCAAGAAATCGGCCATCCGTTTCGCTACCGCAGATTCCACCGTGGCGCTCACCATCGCCCTGTTCGTCAATGCGGCCATTCTAATCCTTGCGGCGTCTGCCTTTTATTCAACGGGGCATACTGAAGTAGCAGAGATTCAAGACGCCTACCAGCTGCTTACTCCGCTGCTCGGCACCGGTGCGGCCAGCGTTCTGTTCGCTGTCGCGCTGCTCGCTTCCGGCCAAAACTCGACGCTGACAGGAACCCTCGCCGGCCAAATTGTCATGGAAGGCTTTATGAATATCCGCCTGAAGCCATGGATCCGGCGGCTAATCACGCGCCTGATCGCTATCGTTCCCGCCGTGATCGTGATCGGAATTTACGGGGAAGGCTCCACCGGCCAGCTGCTGATTTTCAGCCAGGTCATCCTTTCGCTGCAGCTGTCCTTTGCCGTGTTCCCGCTCGTCAAATTCACATCCGATCCCGTTAAGATGGGACCTTTTATCGCCCCGCGCTGGGTGCGGATACCGGCCTGGATCGTAGCAGCCGTCATCGCAGCGCTGAACATCTATTTGCTGTATGGGACGTTTTTCTAGGCTACCGAGGTTCACCACGCCCTCTTCCCATATGATGACAACGTTCCGCTGCTTCAAACAGGCCCTTTCGACGTTAATAGTTGGTTAGACCGCTGTACCAAGCAAGGCAGGGTTCCAGACCGTGGGGCACTCCCTCGGAGAACCCTGCCGTTTAACCCGGCTGCAGTGGACAAGCAAAGGAGGCGATGACTCGATGACCCACCATATCCCATCCCAGCACGCACCTGAACCATACCATTCGCGTACGGCCAGCTGGCAGCCGCAGGGGAAAAGCCGTAAACGCCGGGTTCGGCGCTGGATTCTGGCTGCGGCCTGCTTGCTCATCCTTTGGCTCGCCGGGGTCATCGTGTATCAGACACACAAGCCGCTTCCTCCCGGCATATCCTACGAGAGTCCGCTCTACCATGTCGATCAGGTCCGCTTCTATCGCGACTTGACTTACCCTGATAACCAAGGGCAGGTCATCCATGAGCCCCAGATTACGAATCGGATCATGCAGATTGTCGATGAATCCCGGGAGTTTCTTGTCATTGATCTGTTCCTGTTTAACGATTACAAGCATAAAGGGCAGAAGTTTCCGACCGTCAGCAAGGACTTGGCGGACAAGCTTATATCGCATAAAAAGCAGTATCCCCAGATGCAGATCGTCTTTATTACGGACCAGATCAATACGAATTACGGCTCCGCCCCCAACCCCCTGCTCGAAGCGATGAAGGCTGCGGGCATCCAGGTCGTCGTGACCGATGTGGATCCGCTGCGGGATTCGAACCCGATCTACTCCGCCGTGTGGCGGACGTTTATCCAGTGGTTCGGCCAGTCGGGCAACGGATGGATACCGAACCTGATGGCCAACGAGGGGCCCAAGGTCACTGCAAGGTCGTATTTAAAAATGCTGAACGTCAAGGCCAACCACCGCAAGGTTGTGGTTAGCGAGAAGACCGCTCTGGTCTCTTCCGGTAACGTGCATGATGCCAGCGCCTACCACTCCAATATTGCCTTTGAGGTGCAAGGCCCGATTATCGGCGATATCCTGAAAGGCGAGCAGGCGGCGGCCCGGCTGTCCGGAGACTACCGGCTCCCGGTTTATACCCCAGCCTCCGAGGACGCTAAGAAATCATCCCAAGGGAAAATAGCCGTCCGCTATCTGACCGAAGGCAAAATCGACAAATATACGCTGCTGGAGATCAACCGGGCGCCGCAAGGGTCCACCCTGTGGATGGGCATGTTCTATCTGGCCGATGAAAAGGTGATGAGCGCCCTGCTGGATGCCGCCGACCGCGGCGTCAACATCCGGCTGCTGCTTGACCCCAATCAGAACGCCTTCGGCCAGGACAAAATCGGCATTCCGAACCGTCCGGTCGCGAAGGAGCTCACCAAGCGTTCCGATGGCCGTATCGCCATCCGCTGGTACAACACGACCGAGGAGCAGTATCATACGAAGCTGATGTACATCTCCAATCCTTCAGGCAGCTCCGTGATCATGGGCGGCTCGACCAATCTCACGCCGCGGAACCTGGACAATTACAATCTGGAGAACGACCTCTGGATATCCGTTCCGCGCGGCGATGCGCTGGACCGGCAGATGGCCGGCTATTTTGACCGGCTCTGGAACAACCGGGACGGGCATTACAGTCTGGACCTGAGCGCGTATCAGGAAAAGTCCACCTGGTTCAAGGACTTTCTGTTCCGCGTGCAGAAGCTGCTTGGATTTACGACCTTCTGATCTGTCACCAAGTGCCGATGCTTTCACGGATGTCCTCAATTCTCCCGGTTTGGACCTGGGCCTTATCAGCACAGTCATTTCATCCGGATGGATCCACCGATATTGGCCATTATTGATCATATAACGCAAAAAAGGCGCCTTCTGTAATGCAGAAGCGCCTTCTGTTATATGTTCCATCTCGTTATTACAATTCAAGTGAATTCCCGCTCACGGAACGGATTCACTAAGCTTCGCAGACCGCCGACAGCTTGCACCGGTCTCCGCACAAGCGGCCTTTGCCGTGCGGCACGCACATCGGCGTTCCGAAGATCGGATCCTCCGCAATCATGCAGTCCATGCAAAATACTTCCTTGACCATCTGCGGCGTCAGCACGTCTTCCGGTGCACCGGCACAATAGACGCCCTGGTTCTTCACGGCAATCATATGGTCGGCATAACGGCAGGCCAGGTTCAGGTCATGAAGCACCATTACGATCGTCCGTCCCTGCTCACGGTTCAGCTCATACAGCAGATCCAGCACCTCGATTTGATGGCTCAAATCCAGGTACGTCGTCGGCTCGTCGAGCAGAATCAGGTCGGTGTTTTGCGCCAGCGTCATGGCGATCCAGGCCCGCTGCCGCTGTCCGCCGGACAGGGAGTCGACCGCGCGGTCGGCCAAATCGGTGAGACGCGTCATTTCCAGCGCTTCGTTCACCAGACGCTCATCCTCCGCACTCCACTGCTTCAGCCACGATTGGTGCGGATAACGCCCCTGCTTCACCAGCTGAAGCACGGTCAGCCCCTCCGGAGCCGTCGGTCCCTGCGGCAGAATTGCCATATTCCGGGCAACTTCCTTGGTCGACGTCCGATGGATTTCCTTGCCGTCGAGCAGAACCGATCCGCTCTTCGGACGCAAAAGACGCGCCATGGAACGAAGCAGCGTGGATTTGCCGCAGCCGTTGCTGCCGATCAGAACCGTAACTTTGCCTTCGGGAATGTCCAAATGCAGGTCTTTAATAATATCGGTATCGCCGTACCCCAGCGTCAGTGCTTCCGTTTGCAAAAGCGTCATCTTTCCCGTAACCCCCAATTCTGCCTATCCTATGATTTAAAACTGTCTAATAACGTCCGTCCACAATAATGAGAATCATTATCACAAATATAATCGGCGGCCGCGTGAATGTCAACCACTCACGGGCCGCCCAAAGAAGCTTTTCCGCCTACCTCGTATCACCGCAAAGCCGCTACAGCAAAGGGGATAGCAGCCTCGCAAGCGACTCCATAAAACGTTCCGGTATTTTTTTCTTATTAAATTTATCGGGAATGATTTGCTTCGTATACACCAAATCTCGTTCAAAGTCCGACACGATCCGCTGCACGCTCTCGGTCTGCACCAGCAGCGCGTTCACTTCAAAATTCAAATGGAAGCTGCGCATGTCCATATTGGCGGTTCCGATCGTCGCCACCTCGCCGTCAATGATCAGCAGCTTGGAATGCAGGAACCCTTTTTCGTATTCGTAAATTTTGACGCCCACGTCGAGCAGCGAAGGAAAATACGAATGGGAAGCCAGAAACGGCAGCCACTTGTCCGGCTTGGACGGAAAAAGGATGCGTACGTCGAGCCCCGACATCGCGGCCACGCGCAGGGACGTCAGGATATCGTCGTCCGGGATAAAATAAGGCGTCGCCAGCCAGACCGATTTCTGCGCCGAGGTGATCATCGAGAAGAAAATATTTTTGAGCGTGCGCCGGTCGTTGTCCGGTCCGCTCGGGATAATCTGCACGGCGCCGCCGCTGCTTTCCGCCAGCTCGGGAGACAGATATTCGGCGTCCAGCACCTTTTCCCCGGTCATATAGAGCCAGTCCTGCAGGAAAATAATTTGCAGCGTCCGCACGGCCTCGCCTCTGACGCGCATATGGGTATCTCTCCAGAAGCCGTAAGCCGCATTGCGGCTCAGGTACTCGTCCCCGACGTTCAGCCCGCCGATAAAGCCAACCTTGCCGTCGATCACGACGATCTTGCGGTGGTTGCGGAAGTTGACCCGGGAGAGAAAAAACGCCTTGGAGCTTCCGTACGCGACGACCTGAACCCCGGCTTCCTGCATGGCCCGGAGGAACGATTTGGGCAGCTGCATGCTTCCCCAGGCATCGTACATAAAACGGACCTGCACGCCGGCTTTGGCCTTTTCAATTAAAATCTGCTGAATCCTTGTTCCGATATGATCGGCGCGGTAAATGTAGTATTCCATATGAATATGATGCCTGGCCTTCTCGAGCTCCTTCAGCAGGGTGGAGAACGTTTCCTGCCCGTTGGTCAGAACTTTGGTATCGCTGGAGAAGGAAATCGGAGTCCGCGCCAGCCGCTGCGAGAGATGCAGCAGCTGCTGCTGCATGGGATTAAAGGAAGAGAGATCCGGATGGAACCGCGCACCATTCTCTTCCAGCCGGTCATATGTTCTGAGATCCTGCTCGGCTTTTTTATCAAATTTGCGCCGTTTGAAGTAGTTTTGCCCGAAGAGCAGATAAAAGAACAGACCCACCACCGGCATCAGGGCGAGCAGCAGAATCCAGGCCATCGTCGAGGACGGGTTGCGGTTCTCCATAAAAATCATGAACCCGAGCGACACGACGGTAAGCGTGGAAAATATACTGACAATGGTTCCCGCGGTTTTGCCGAACACGCCGAAACCAAAATAGTAAAACGCAAATAATATCGCGGCAATGATAAAGATTTGTATTCCCCGTCTCATATGTTACCTCTCTTAAGTATCATTAAAAACATGCATATCCATGGTCATCGTCTAAACCCATAAGGTATATTTTACATGAACAAGTTCAAAGTTCCTACGAATTTTTATCGAATGGACAAGCCCGCCTGAAATTTCCGTGCATGCCTGATGTTAGAATGCCCATCTTCTTGACATTGGCTGCATTGTGTGAAAAAATATCACCTAACGACCGTTAGGTAGTCAATAGGAGTCGATGATATGAACGCCAAAAACACCCTGCTCGAAGCTGCATTATCGCATTTTGCCAAGGATGGATATGAAGGAGCGTCCCTGCAAAAAATAGCCGAGGAAGTCGGCATCAAAAAGCCGTCCATCTACGCGCATTTCAAAGGGAAGGATGAGCTGTTCCTGCAGACGCTGAAGGGCGCCCTCGATGAGGAAGGGACCCGGATTATCCGCCGCTATATCAGCCTGAAAGACCGGCCGCTCGAGCAGCGGCTCAAAGGACTGCTGGAGTATCTCCAGGAGGAGTACACCCGGAGCAGCAAAACCAAGTTTGTACTGCGCATGGCCTACTTTCCTCCATCCTCGCTGCATGATCAGGTCATGGAACTGGTCTTTCCGTTTCTGGATTCGATGGAAAAGCGGATGATTCGCGTCATGCACCACCATGCTTCCGCCGGCCATCTCCCGGTTAAAGATCCGGACGGTGCGGCCGTCGCCTACATGACGCTGATCGACGGCGTCCTCATCGAGATGGTATGCGGCGGGCTGGAAGGGTCGCAGCGCAGACTGGCGGCATCATGGCCCGTATACTGGGCGGGCATTCATCATATTTGACGCAAGTGGCATCCTAACGGACAAATAAAGGAGGATCATCATGAACCGCCACTGGCTTTCTGTTATTATCGGGGGCGTTGTGGAAGTGCTGTGGGTGTCCGGCCTGAAGCACTCGGACAATGCGCTCGAATGGATTCTTACTGTTATCGCCATCATCGCGAGCTTCATTCTCATTATTAACGCTTCGAACCATCTGCCGGTCGGGACGGTGTATGCGGTGTTTACCGGCCTGGGAACGGCCGGCACCGTCGTTGCCGAGATGCTGTTCTTCGGCGAACCGTTCCGCTGGTCCAAGACGCTGCTCATCCTCGTTCTTCTCGCCGGAGTGATCGGCCTTAAGCTGGTCACTGACAAAGACGGCAAGGGACAAAAGGAGGCGAATCACTGATGGCTTGGATTGCAATCGTCATCGCCGGCCTGTGCGAAATGTTCGGCGTCATCGGGATCAAGGGCGTCACGCAAAAGAAAGGGCTGCCGGCATATGTCATGCTGATCCTGTCCTTTATCGTCAGCTTCTCCCTGCTGTCCTACGCCATGAACTCGATTCCGATGGGAACGGCGTACGCGGTCTGGACCGGCATCGGTACGGTCGGCAGCACGCTGGCCGGCATGTTTCTGTTCGGCGAACCCAAGGAATGGCGGCGAATTCTGTTTATTGCGATGATTTTGGCCTCAGCGGTAGGCTTGAAGCTGATCTCATAATTTTTTTTGCTTTTTTATGGAATGATGTCACAAATCCCGCACCTGATCAGTCTTCTTTGTGAATGAACCTAAAGGAGGCTGTTATCCGATGAAAATCAGATTGAATTACAAGGATGCCAATATGCCGGCTCTTAAAGCGATGCTTGCCTTTGAGCAGTTTGCCCACGGCAGCTCGGTCGACAAAGTGCTCTACGAGCTGATCAAAATCAGGGTATCGCAAATCAACGGATGCGCGTTTTGTCTCGATATGCACAGCAAGGACCTGCTCAAGCTGGGAGATTACCTGGAGCAGCTGACGCTGGTCTGCGTATGGCGGGAAGCACCTGTGTTTACAGAGCAGCAGCGTGCCGCGCTGGAGCTTGCGGAATACGTGACGAAAATTTCCGAGGCAGGCGTCCCGGATGAGGTGTTCGGCAGGGTCAAAGAACATTTTGACGAGAAGGAAATCGTCGACCTGCTGATGGCGATCAACGCCATTAACTGCTGGAACCGTTTAGCCATTTCGACCGGCATGTTCCCGGGCTGTATGGGTTAAGAGAACCGCCTATCAAAACCGTCACAATTTCGCCATATTCATTCCCTATAAATATGGAGCCCAACCGGCACCTTCCTGCGTATTACAACCAGGGAGGTGCCTTTTTTTGTAAATGGCGCCGGGTTGTTTGAAAACGACCTTCGCTTTGTAATATAATCGTTCTGACTAGGCGGTCAATTTGAGAACCGAAGTGTCAGAAAGGAGTGAAGGTGCATTTGTCTGAGAAATTGGCGGACAAGAAAAAACAGATTCTGAAAACCGCCCTGCAGCTGTTTTCCACAAAGGGAATTTCGGCTACATCCATGCAGGAAATCGCGGAATACTGCGGCATGTCCAAAGGCAGCTTGTATCTGCACTTCAAATCCAAGGAGGATCTGGAGAGCAGCATCTACCTGTACTGTGAGGGCCTGATCCGGGACAGCGTTATGCAGGTGGAACAGGAACACCTTCTGACTCCCAAAGAACAGCTGCGGAAACAGCTGGAAGTCGTGCTGAATCTGCTCGTGGAGCTCCGGGAGTTTCTGGTGGTGCAGATTCAGGATCACCATGCGTCGGGAAAAAAGCCACCGTCCCAGAAACATTTGCGTGAAAAGCAAATCATCGGCATCCAGTGGTTCAAAAACAAGCTCGAGCAAATTTACGGGGATGACGTCTATCCCTACACGCTGGACCTTACCATGTTTGTGGTGGGCCTTCTCGACGGATATATCCGGACGCTGTTTATTCCGGGTCTGCCGCTGAACATCCGGCGGGTTGCCGATCATATCGTGTTTTTGCTGGACGAAGTCGCCGGCGGCATGGTCCGGTCGCAGCGGGATCCGCTTATTTCCCCCGGGATATGGACCGAGTGGACGGAGAAGCTGAAGGACCGGTCCGGGGGGAGCCTGCGGCATCCGCTTATTATTACCAAGCAGATGCGGGATCTCTTAAAGGACAAGCTGCCGGAAGGACCAGAGCGTGACCTGGCCCAGGAGTCGATCGATATCATCGACAAGGAGTTTCGGGACATCGAACCGCGCAAAGCAATCCTGGCCGGCATGATCGCCAACCTGGAGAGCGTGCCCGAGCTTGTTTCCTTAAGCCGCGAATTGAAGGAAATCTGCAGGCTGTACGTGTTTTCAAGAACCGATCGTACCTGAAGCGTGAGCAAGAGATACAAAGGAGAGGAGCAGAAACCTGCGAAATGAAGAGCATTATTAATTTTTCATTGAACAATAAATTCGCCATCTGGATCCTGACGGTCATCGTCGCCGCCGCCGGCTTGTACAGCGGGCTGGTGATGAAGCAGGAGACGATTCCGAACATCAACATCCCGTTTCTTAGCGTGACCGCCGTTTACCCGGGCGCAGCGCCGGAAGGCGTCGTGCAGGATATTACGATCCCGCTGGAGCAGCGGCTGCAGAACGTGGACGGGGTCAAGAACGTTTCCTCTACGTCTATGGAGAACGCAGCCAACATCGCCATGGAATTCGATTACGGCACGGACCTCGATCAGGCCACCGCAGCCGTCCGGGAAGCGCTCAACGAAGTGACGCTGCCTGACGGCGCCCAGAAGCCGACGATCTCCAAGTTCAGCCTGAGCTCGTTTCCGGTCGTATCCCTCAGCGCCTCCGACAGCTCAAGCGATCTTGAGGGTCTGACCAAAAACATTGAGGACGAAGTCGTGCCTGAACTGGAGAAAATTCCAGGCGTCGCTTCCGTCTCCGTCTCCGGACAATACGTGAAGGAAGTCCAGCTGACATTTAATAAAGAGAAAATGGCTCAGCTCGGCCTGACTGAAGATACCGTCAAGGGTATCGTTCAAGGCTCTTCCGTACGGGTTCCGCTCGGTCTGTTCAATCTGGAGCAGTCCTCCAAAGCAGTTGTCGTGGACGGCAACATCACGACGCTCGATGATTTGAAAAAACTGACGATTCCGGTTACGCCGGGAGCGGGCAGCGCACAAGGACAGAGCGGTACTGCCGGGGCAGCCGGTCAAGGTGCCGGTGGCGCGGGCGCTGCTGCCGGCGCAGGCAGCGCAGCCGGTGCAGGCAATCCTGGGGCAGGCAATGCTGCAGCTTCCATCCAAGGCGGCCAGGCTGGCGTACCGGCCGGCATTCCGACGGTGAAGCTCAGCGATATCGCCGACATCAAGGTGGTCGGCAGCGCAGAGTCGGTGTCCCGCACGAACGGCAAGGCCTCGATCGGCCTGCAGATCGTCAAGGACAATGACGCCAACACGGTGGACGTGGTCAATGCCGTGAAGGACAAAGCCAAAGACCTTCAAGGCCAGTTCAAAGGCATGGAGCTTACGGTGCTGCTCGACCAGGGCAAACCGATCGAAGACTCCGTGTCGACGATGCTGGATAAAGCGGTCTTCGGCGCGCTCTTCGCCGTTATCATCATCCTGATCTTCCTGCGGAACATTCGCTCCACGATCATCTCGATCCTGTCGATTCCGCTGTCGCTGCTGATCGCCCTGCTGATTCTGTGGCGGCTCGATATTACGCTCAACATGATGACGCTCGGCGCGATGACCGTTGCGATTGGCCGCGTCGTCGACGACTCCATCGTCGTCATCGAGAACATTTACCGCCGCTTGACCAGCAGCGGCGAGAAGCTGCGCGGACGCGAACTGATCCGCGAAGCGACGCGCGAAATGTTCGTTCCGATCCTGTCCTCGACGATCGTAACGATCGCGGTTTTCCTGCCGCTGGCATTCGTCACCGGCATGGTCGGCGAGCTGTTCCTGCCGTTTGCGCTCACGATGGTGTTCGCTCTGCTGGCTTCCCTGCTCGTAGCGATCACGCTCGTGCCGATGCTGGCCCACAGCTTGTTCAAGAAGGGAATCAAAGCCTCCAAGCAGCATGATCACGACAAGCCGGGCCGGATGGCCCGCGGCTATCAGCGGATTCTGAACTGGGCCTTGTCCCACAAGCTGATCACGTTCGGATCGGCGGTCATTCTGCTCGTGGCGAGCTTCTTCCTGACACCGTTGATCGGCACCAGCTTCCTGCCGGATCAGGAGGACAAATACATCATGGTGACCTACTCGCCTGAACCTGGCGCTCAGCTGGAAACCGTGGAGAAGCGGGCCCTTGAAGCCGAGAAATACATTTTGAGCCAGCCGAACATCGACAAGATGCAGTACTCCGTCGGCGGCAGCGGCAATCCGCTGGCTGGAGGATCTTCGTCCAATTCGGGTCTGTTCTATGTAGAGTACAACAAAGATACGAAAGACTTTGAGAACGTGAAGAAAAACCTCGTGGAAGGTCTGAAGAAGCAAGTATCCACCGGAGAATGGAGCTTGATGGACATGTCCGGGGGCATGGGCGGAAGCTCGCTCAGCGTCAGCGTCTACGGCAACAGCCTGGATGATATCAAGCCGGTCTCCGAGCAAATCCTGAAGCTGGTGCAGGCAGACACGGATAATTTTGAAAAAGCGAAAACAAGCCTGACCAAAGCCTATGACCAATACACGATCGTGGCGGATCAGCAAAAACTCAGCTCGATGGGCTTGACGGCCGGTCAAATCGCCATGAAGCTGAGCCCGGTCCGCGAACGTCCGGTGCTGACCGAAGTGACGGTCGACAACAAAGACTACAAGGTTTATATCGAAACCGATAATAAGGAATACAAGAGCATCAACGACATTGAGGACGAAACGGTCCAGTCGCCGCTGGGCATGAACGTTCCGATCAAAGACGTCGCCAAAGTGGAAAAAGGTACGTCGCCGGATACGATCACCCGCAACGACGGTAAAATGGTCGTGGACGTGACGGCCAACATCGTCACCTCCAACGTCGGCAAAGCTTCTTCGGACCTGCAAAAGGAAATCGACAAGATCGATTTGCCGGACGGCGTCGAAGTTAAATTCGGCGGCACCACTGAGCAGATCAACGATACGTTCACCCAGCTCGGCCTGGCCATGGCTGCGGCGATCGCCATCGTCTACTTCGTGCTCGTCGTAACCTTCGGCGGCGGCCTGGCGCCGTTTGCGATCCTGTTCTCCCTGCCGTTCACGATCATTGGCGGACTTGTCGGCCTCTGGATCGGCGGAGAGACGCTGAACGTATCGGCCCTGATGGGCGCCCTGATGCTGATCGGTATCGTCGTGACCAACGCGATCGTGCTGATCGACCGGGTGATTCACAAGGAACGCGAAGGCTTGTCGACGCGCGAAGCGCTGCTGGAAGCCGGAGCCACCCGTCTCCGTCCGATTCTGATGACGGCTCTCGCCACCATTGGTGCCCTGCTGCCGCTCGTATCGGGACTGGAGAACAGTGCCGGTATCATCTCCCGAGGTCTCGGCATCACGGTTATCGGCGGTTTGGTCAGCTCCACGCTGCTGACGCTGGTCATCGTGCCGGTTGTGTACGAGTTCCTGATGAAATTCCGCAAACCGAAAGTAGAAGATTAATTTCTTCAAATAAAAAGGACGTGCTTCTCTCCCGAAACGGGAAAGGGCACGTCCTTTTTCTATATAGTTTAGGCTTGCCGACGAAACCTAATCTACTAACCTCTGCATAAAATCGGAATATACAGACAACTTAACAAAAATCCTCTCTCAAGAAAGACCTGTCATGGCACGCTTATAGTCTGAAGGTTCATTCATGTTATAGAAGGCTTTGTCCGCACCGGGCCCAAGCTCCTGGATGAGCTCTTCCTCGGAGACATAGCACACCTTCAGCTGCTCCAGCCACCCGGTCAGGCGCAGCCGGCCGGAAGACAAGCACGTCTCCAGGGACGGCAGAACACTGCGATGGTAGGCAGCCAGCAGCGGCTGAATGCGTCCCCCCGATACCGGGACGATGGCCTGGAGTCCGCTTTTATCATCCATAGCCGCCGCCGCTTCTTCTGCCTTCCGTGCCAGAAAACGAAAAACCTCTTCCGTCACAAACGGCATATCACAAGCCGTGATGATGCTCCAAGGCGTGGCGGCAGCATGCAGTCCGGCATGCAATCCCGACAGCGGTCCCTGTCCCGGATAACGGTCATGCACCACTTCTTTGCCCAGGAACGCATATTTTTCGTCGTCATTAGCCGAAATGATGATATTTGAAGCAGACGGCGACATCAAGCGAACGATCCGCTCGATTACCGTTTCGCCGTTCACGTTCAGCAGTGCCTTATCGGTCCCCATCCGGCTGGATTGACCCCCGGCAAGCAAAATTCCTGTGACCTTGAACATCGTTCGTCTCACCCCTCTCGTTACAAGCATGAACAGGCAATCCAGGTCCTATTTTTCATACATTTAAAGTAGCTCCAAATAAATTATGGGATAATTCTCAAAAGTTGGTTTGTATCCCTTTTCAACTAATGATAAAGTGGGATTGGCAGTCTTTAAAACGCCGCTTTCGATATGGAATGAACGGAAGAATTCTAACTTTGCGCACAGAAGCGGGTCATCAGAAGATTACAATGCGGAACTTCAGTTCAACCTATATATTAGCAAACGGCCGGAAAGGAATGTGCTAGCGTGCAGGAAAACGGAAGCAAGCCGTCTTCGTTAACGTCGCTCAAGGCGTTCAACTTTTTAATTTACGGCACCATGGTGATTTTCACCAGCTATTTTCAATTATACCTGCAGGATGCGGGAATGAACAAACTGGAAATCGGCAGCCTGATGGCACTGGGGCCGCTGATCTCCCTGCTGGCCAATCCGGTCTGGACGTTTGCCAGCGAACGCCTGCGGGACACCAAGCGCAGCCTGCTTCTCATGATGGCGGGCACCCTGCTGCTGACTCAATTTGTATTTCATGCCGATACGTTTACGATGATTTATGTGGCCATGATGCTCTTTTTCTTCTTTCAAAGCCCGATGTTTGCGCAGAGCAACACGCTGATTCTCGGCTATATTCCGGATCAGCCGCACCGGTTCGGCGCGTTCCGGATGTGGGGCTCTATAGGCTGGGCGGTGACGGCTGTGGCGGCCGGCCTCTTCCTCGACCGGATCGGAATCTCCCGCCTCTCCTTCGTGTTTACGGGAATTCTTGTCCTGGCGATCGTGTCCGTCCTGCTCCTACCTCCGCTCAAGCGGACCTCCGAAACGCCGCCGATGCGTCTTCGGGGCTTTGGCAGATTTGCGGTGAACCGTTATTTTATCGCTTTTATCGTTCTAGGGATGGCTGTCTCCGTCCCCACCTTTATGAATAATACGTTCATGTCGCTCTACATCACGGAACTGGGAGGATCCAAAACGGTAGTGGGACTTGCCGTCTTCCTGTCGTCCATTCTGGAGATGGGCGTTCTGATTCTGTTCAATCGTTATCTAAGGCGTAAATTATCCACGCTCGTGGGCTGCCTTTCCCTTGTGAGCCTTCTGTTTGTCCTTCGCTGGCAGCTGATGGCGAACGCCACGAGCCCGGTCGAAATCGCCGTCATCCAGATCCTTCACAGCATCACCTTCGGCGGTTTCTTCTTTGTCGGAACCCAGGTGGTGCGCCTGCTGACGCCCGCCCCATTCCGCGGACCCGCTCAAGCGCTCTACACGCTCACTTGGAGCGGCATCTCCGGCATGCTCGGCAGCCTGGCCGGCGGCTGGCTGTTCCAGAACTTCGGCGGCGCGGCCATGTACAAAATTTGCGTGATGCTGGCACTGATCGGCGCGGCTGGATTCGGCATTATGTGGTATTGGATTCGCGTTCAGCATCATACCCAGGCGGGGGCTTCTGGAACAGTGACCGGGCCTCCCGATGATGACGATTCACGGCTCTAAAGAAGCTGGACCCGATTGGCCGGGCCAAAGCTTGACATAAGCGAGACAGAGCAAGCTAAACATAAACAAAAAGCCAGCCGCTGGATGATTGCATCTGCGGCTGGCTTTTCTATATGTCATTCGAATGTTGCAGGTCTTCTCATAGGTTCTTGTGCCGAGCCGATCCCGCCTTATTTCGGCAGTTGGAAGGAGCTCTTCAGGGAGACGACCAGGTTGAATACCGGTTGTCCGGGCGCAGAATACTTCGAATCCACGTTAAAATATCCGTGCCGGAAAAACTGGAACTTGTCCTGCGGCTTGGCATTCTTCATGTCCGCTTCCACAAAGCCGTGCAGCACTTCGAGGGAGTTCGGGTTGATTTCGTCCAGGAAGCTTTTCTCTGCTGTTTCGGCTTCGTTCTCCTCGGCCGGGGCATCCGTCTCTTCCGCCTTGATCAGCGGCTCATACAGACGGAACTCGGCCGGTACGGCATGGGAAGCTTCGACCCAGTGGATGGTTCCCTTGACCTTGCGGCCGGTGAAGCCGGTGCCGCTCTTCGTCTCCGGATCATAGGTGCAGTGAATTTCCGTCACCTGGCCGTTCTCGTCCTTCACGAAGTCATGGCATTTAATGAAATAGGCATTCTTCAGCCGGACCTCATTCCCCGGGAACAAACGGAAATATTTGTTCGGCGGGTTCTCCATGAAGTCGTCCTGCTCGATGTAAATTTCGCGCGAGAACGGGATTTGCCGCGTGCCCATGTCCGGGTTTTCGGTATTGTTCTCCGCTTCGAGCCATTCCACCTGGCCTTCCGGATAGTTGGTGATGACCACTTTCAACGGCCGCAGCACCGCCATCGTCCGCGGAGCCTTCAGCTTGAGGTCCTCGCGGATAAAATGCTCCAGCATTTGCAGATCCACCAGGCCCTGGCTCTTCGAGATGCCGGTCTCGTACACGAAATTCCGGATCGCTTCCGGCGTGTAGCCGCGGCGGCGGAGTCCGGAAATCGTCGGCATGCGCGGATCGTCCCAGCCGTCGACGATCTTCTCGTCCACGAGCAGCTTCAGCTTCCGCTTGCTGGTCAGCGTCTGCGCCAGATTCAGGCGGCCGAATTCGTATTGATGCGGTGTGCTCTCCATCTCGCATTCCTGGATAACCCAATCATAGAACGGGCGCTGATCCTCAAACTCCAGCGAGCAGAGGGAGTGCGTTACACCTTCGATGGCATCCTCCAGCGGATGGGCGAACGCATACATCGGATAAATGCACCACTTGTCCCCCGTGTTGTGGTGCGTGGCATGGGCGATCCGGTAAATGACCGGATCCCGGAGGTTGATGTTCGGCGAGGCCATGTCGATCTTGGCGCGAAGCACCTTCTCCCCATCCTTGAACTCGCCGCTGCGCATCTTCTCAAACAGCTCGAGGTTCTCCTCGACACTGCGGTCACGGTAAGGACTGTTCTGGCCCGGCTCGGTCAGCGTGCCGCGCGTCTCGCGGATTTGATCGGCTGTCTGATCGTCGACGTACGCTTTGCCTTTTTTGATCAAGAGCACCGCACGGTTGTACATCTCATCGAAATAGTCCGAGGCATAACGCTTCTCTGCCCATTCGTATCCAAGCCATTTCACGTCTTCCTCAATGGATCTGACGAACTCCACGTCTTCCTTCAGCGGGTTCGTATCGTCAAAGCGCAGGTTCGTTGCGCCTTCGAATTCGCCGGCCAGCGCGAAATTGATCCAGATCGCCTTGGCATGTCCAATATGCAAATAGCCGTTCGGTTCCGGAGGAAAGCGGGTGACCACTTTCTGAACCTTGCCCGACTTCAGGTCTTCCGTTATGACATTTTTAATAAAATTGGAGGGAGTGCTTGGTTTCTCCACAGTTATCAACCTTTCATCCATAAAGTCTTCTGTATAGATAGACCTCGTCCATCTTATTCTCTGTATAAAGCTTGTTTCATATAAATATACCTGTAATGCCGGGAGAGTTCAATCATTCGCGCTCCTCTCCCCTTTTACGTGAACGCGAAGCCTTATACATCCTTCCCCAATCCAGGGGCAAACATGAAAATTGGGGCTAATACCATTTTGACGCCATTTGAGGAATAAGGTAGCATGGAAATAAAAGCCGAAGGGGGCCTAAATGCATATGAAATCGATGAAGCTGGCGAAGGAACAGCGGGACCAGGCGATTCTGCAGATCCAGCAGTTTTTTGAGCATGAACGCGGCGAAGCCATCGGTGAGCTGGCAGCGGACGGCGTGCTGGACTTCTTTATGACACGCATCGCTCCGCATGTGTACAACCAGGCGCTGAGCGACTGCCGCCATGTGGTCAGCCAGAGAATGATATCCCTGGAAGACGATATATACGCATTGGAACAAAAGGTTAAAGCGTCCCGTTAAGTACGAGGGGAGAAGTGAAAACGCATGGTTGGTTACATTTATAAGCTGGCCGCCAATTTCGCCGATCTTGGGAAAAGAAAGAGGGATTCATTCATGTTTACATACGCACTTGACGACCAAATTGAGCTCCGGCCCCTGGCGCTGCAGCATGCACGCCCGCTGTTTCACTTGACCGACCGGTCACGTGACCGGCTGCGGGAATGGCTCCCCTGGGTGGATGCGATCCGGGAAGTGGAGCATACGGCCAATTTTGTGAAAAATGCCATTAAGCAGGGCGCCGAGAACGGCGGCATTTCCGCCGGCATTTGGGTGGACGATGAAATCGCCGGTCTGATCAGCTACCATCAGATCGACTGGAACAACCGCTCCGTCAGCATCGGCTACTGGCTGGGGAAGGAATTTGAAGGCAAAGGTATCATGACCAGCGCCTGCCGGACCTTTGTCGATTATGCCCTGATGGACATGGATCTCAACCGGGTCGAAATCCGCTGCGCAACGGGCAACCACCGCAGCCGCGCAATCCCCGAACGGCTGGGATTCGTTCTCGAGGGAATCGTCCGTGAAGCGGAGAAGCTGCCCCAAGGTTACGTGAATCACGCGGTCTATGGGATGATACAAAGCGAATGGAAGCTGCTTCGGTAGCCCGTTTTGAAAACCCTTCCTCCAAGGCAGACAAAATGCCGCCGCTCCTGTCCAACGGACAGGGGACGGCGGCATTTTTGCGATCCGATGATGCGGTCATTCAGCGATGCTCAGACGTTCGGCAGCCCTGGATAACTGAGCGGCCAGCGGACTAGCCGCTGCATGTCCGGTTTAGGCCAGCCAGTTGCTGAACTGCTCCTTCACGGTCGAAGCAAGGGCTTCGACTTGGAGCATCCGTGCAATCTCTTCCCGGTCCGCCCGCTTGCGTCCCAGCGCCAGCTGGCGCAGAACCGCGGCCACCGTCACGCCGCCCGGGCTGGATTCACGCTTGACGATGGACGATTGGCGGTCCAGCACCCCTTCCTGGAGCACGCGGAGATAAAAGCCGCTGTATCCGGTATCCAGCACCCGTGCCGGGAAGTCCGTCACCCCATGCTTGCTGGCGATTTTGAAGCAGGGAAATCTCGGCTGGGCGACCTGCATGACCGTCCCGCCGATTTCAAACGTATCGCCAATGCACACCTCTTCTTCCAGCAGCCCGGATACGGTCAAATTCTCGCCAAAGGCCGGGCACTCCATCGGAATGCCCAACTCCCGCTTCCAATAGGCGTAATGCTCTACAGGATAGACGCACACGGCCTTGTCAGGCCCGCCATGATTTTTCAGGTCACCTTGGCCGTCCCCTTCCATCTGCGTGCGTCCAACGAACACTTCTCCTTCAATCGGGCGTTTATGTATGCCGGTTGTGAGCGGTTTGCCCATATACTCCACCGTGATCGGTTTGCCGACGTTCACCGATACGATCCGGTAAGCGGTATCCACCTGATTCATTGCGGCTTCCCTCCAAATTGATCATCTTGCTTCCATCATAGCATTTGGGGATGCGCCGGTACAAAAGAATTACACGAGCTGGGATGGCCCTTAGAGAGCCTGTACCAGCCCGCCGTCAATGACAAGGGTTGTGCCGGTAATATAGGTGTTGGCACCCGATAACAGGAATACGACGCCTTTGGCGAATTCCTCCGGCGTTCCGTACCGTCCGAGCGGAATTTCGCTCTGGGACTGCTCTGCGACCTCTTCCGCGCTGACTCCCTTCGCTTTCGCATTCGATTCGTTCAGCTGGATGATCCGGTCGGTCTCGATCCGCCCCGGTGCCACCGTGTTCACCAAGATTCCGTACTGAGCCAGCTCCTGAGACAAAGACTTGCTCATGCCGGCTACGCCGTTGCGGAACGTATTCGACAGAATGAGCCCGGGAATCGGCTGCTTAATCGACGTCGACGTCAAATTGACGATATGGCCGCCCAGTCCCTTCATATGCGGGAGTACCTCACGGATCATTCGGACATAGCTGAGCAGGTTCAGCTGGAAGGCTTTATCCCAGTCTTCATCCGTCAGCGTTTCAAACGTTCCCGGAGACGGACCGCCTCCGTTATTGACCAATATATCGATGCGGCCGAACTTCTCGGCCGTATAACGCACCATCGCTTCCACTTCATGCGGAATCGTAATGTCCGCCGCGTAATATTCCACCACGCCGCTGCCGAGCTTCTGCAGCTCCTGCTGTACCGCCTCCAGCTTGCCGTCGCTGCGGCTGACCAGCATCACATCGGCTCCTTCTCGCACCAGTTCAGCGGCGATCGCTTTGCCCAGTCCCTGACTGGATGCAATGACAAGCGCCTTTTTACCCTCAAGATGAAGATCCATTCTCTTATGACCCCTCTTCTATAAATTCTGCTATACCCTTATAAACTGATCATTCGGGGATGAAACCATTCGGATTCTTGAATGCTGCTGATGACAAAGCGTTAATTATAGTATAAAAAGGAACCTTCACCTTGTGAAAGTCCCTTTTGTACCGTTTTATATCGGGCAGACTGACTAATTATGCACAAAAAATGTAATATCATGGTATTTTACAGGATGGATAGCCCCATAGCCCCATTAAGAACGCGGCAGAAAGCAGCTCATCAATATATCATCGACATCGCGGCCGCCGATACAAAATTCCCGTTCCAGGCAGCCCTCCTGTACGAAACCACATTTGCGGTAAAATGCGATGGCTCCGGGGTTGGAAGACAGGACCCGCAGTCTCAGCTTTCTTTTTCCTTGCTCCTGCGCCCATTTCTTTCCCGCCTCGATCAGCCTCGACCCGATCCCCTCCTGCTGATAATCGGGATGAACCGCAATGTTAATTTCACAAACATGGCTGTTGCTGGAAAGGCCCGTAGCCGGACGAAATCCGATGTACCCGCACAGTACGTTGTCCACCACGGCCACCAGCTGGGAACCCGGCGGGCAGTGACGCAGATAGTCCTCCCGGGAAGACCAGCGGACCGGTTCCGGAGCAGTCCACTCGTTCCACACGAGGGCGTCGATATCCATCAGCGCCTGGGCGTCCCTCATTTCCGAGAGGCGGATGGTCAAAACACGATGTTCGGATGGCATAACAGCTTCACCTCGATTGATAGTAAACTAGGACCAAGTTCAGGGGTATTTGAATCATCGTCAGCTTCCGAAGGATGCGGCCAGATCGATCTCCGCCTGCCGGTTGCGAACCGCGTGCGTCACAAAGAACACGACCGACAGCACCGCTACCCCAATCGCCAGCCAGGTCACCGGCATGATTCCTCCGTTATCATACAGTATTCCCATGACATAGGGCCCTGCCATTCTTCCGACGGCCCCCATTCCGCCGGTCAAACCGATATAGAACGGAGCCGCCTTATAGGCGTGATCGGAAATAAAAGCCGGGATGGCCGGCGAGATCAGCATCTCTCCGAGCGTCGCCAGGATCATAGCCATGACCATTCCCGGATAACTGTGCAGACCAGCAATGACAAGATAGGCCGCCAGATAAAAGAGGCCGCTGGCCGTAATTTGGGCTGACGAGGTCCGTGCGAACCAGCGCTTGATCAGGCTTGTCAACGGCTGGGCGACAAAAATGAGAATGCCGTTCATCGTCCACAGGAAGCCATAGGCCCGCTTCGGCATGCCCTCGGAGATAATGAACGGGGACACGCCTGTGTTCCAGATCGAGTTCCCCAGCCAGAGGAACAGGGAACCGATGCCGATGAACAGGTAAACCCTCGTATTGCAGAGCAGGGACCAGGTACCTTCGGCACGTTCGGGCTTGTCCTTTTTCTGCAGATGAACCGGCCCCTGCTCCTTATCGAGCCGGCTGAGATAATTCAGGAAAAACATGGCGAAAACCGCCGATGTGACCCCGTTCAGAATAAAGGTCAGGTCGTAGGACAGATCCGCAAGGAATCCGCTCAGCGCCGTCCCCAGGGCAACGCCGATGTTGTTGGCGACGTACACGACGTTAAACAGCTCGCCCCGCCGGTCGGCGAAGCGGTAGCCGATGAACGCCTGGATCGCCGGCATGGACACGGCGTTGCAGAAGCCGATAAAGCCCATCAGAGCCATGTATAAATACCAATACGGGCTGATGAAAGGCAGGGCGAACAGACCAAGCGCATTCAGGCTAAGCGACCCGACGATGAGCCGCTTCACCCCGACCCGGTGGTACAGCGCTCCGCCGAGCAGCTGGCCGATGATGCCGCCCAGCGCCTGGACCATGATGACCAGGCCGGCATCGGCCATCGAGTGGCCCAGCTCCTCAAACACGTACATGGTGGTGAGCGGCCACATCAGCGACCCGCCCGCCGAGTTGATCAGGCTGGCCGCCAAAAATATTTGAACTTCCCTTGGATAGGATTGCAGAAATTTCATGTTAGGAATCTCCTGTGCAGCGGTATGTGGTGAGGCCGGGCAGATGTCCGGCTTCTGAAACCGGCAGATAACGAACGAAAAAAAGAAAGCCCCAGGGGGCTCTCCGGCAGGTGTCCGCCAAAAGTAAAGCCGGCTGACACCTGTAGCAATCTATCGTTATGTCTGCCATCCCACATGACAGTATCTATCATATTGTGTCATCCCGCAATGACCTTCACTGACGCTTTACTTCGACAGTGGTCGAGAAGAACGTGGCTCCGCCGCCCATGTCGGCCAGGCGGTCAGGCGTCAAGGCGTTGGCCCGCTGCCTGCGGCCGTTCTTTGCCCACCACAATCCCTGGCTTACGACAGTGCCGGGAAGCATTTTATCCGTGACCACGGCTTTCAGCTCATACTGTCCCCGCTCGTTGTATACGCAGACGGGATCCCCGTCGGTAATGCCGCGAGCAGCGGCGTCTTCCGGATGGATCTGCAGCATCGGCTCCTTCTCCAGCTTCTGATGCTTTTCCACATTGGCGAAGGTGGAGTTCAGGAAATTGTGGTTCGGCGGCGAAATGAACATGAGCGGGAAGCTCTCTCCTGCCGCAGGACGGCGCTGACCGTCGTAGCCTTCCTTCAGCGGGACATACTCCGGCAGCGGCGGCAATCCTGCCTGCTTCATCGCTTCGGAATACAGCTCGATTTTGCCTGAAGGGGTCGGCAGCCGGTCCAAATAGTGCTGCTTCGGCGTCATGTCGAGCTTGACGAAGCGCTGCTCCTTCAGCGACTCCAAGGTTACTCCGTTCAGATAGGGATTGTCCGGATAATCCAGCGCCGCCTCGATCATCTGCTCCTCCGTCTGGGAGAAGGCCTCTTCATCAAAGCCCATTGCCCGGCCCAGCAGGGAGAACAGCTCCACATTGCTTTTGCTCTCGCCCTGCGCGGGAATGACCGGCTCCTGGATCTGAACATATTGATGCCAGTATGAGCCGAACAAATCTGTGCTCTCAAAGGAAGAGGTCGCCGGCAGAAGGATATCGGCGTATTTCGCCGTATCGGTCATAAACAGGTCATGCACGACCGTAAACAGGTCCTCCCGGGCAAATCCGGCCTGAACCCGTGCCGTATCCGGCGCGACGACCAGCGGGTTGCTGCAGTAGACAAGCAGCGCCTTGATCGGCTGCTCCGTCATGGCCAGCGCTTCCCCGATCCGGTTCATGTTGATGCTGCGCGCCTCCGGGTTCGGCCGCAGATCCGGGCGTTCCAGCGCTTCGCTGTTCATCGCGTTATAGCCGCCGTTGGACTTGGCGGCACCTCCGCCCTGCTTCAGCCAGTGTCCGGTCAGGGCCGGCAGGCAGGCGATGCTGCGGATGTTCATGCCGCCGTTGTCATGATGCTGCAGCCCGTTGCCGATGTGGATGTAGGCGGCTTCCGCCTCGCCGTACATACGGGCCAGCTTCTCGATATCTTCCTCAGGAATGCCCGTAATCTGGGATACACGGGCCGGGGTGTACGCCTTCACATGCTCCCGCAGCTCCTCATGGCCGACAGTGTACTTGGTCATAAAATCATTGTCCGTCAGTCCGTCGCGGAACAGGATGTGCATCATGCCCAGTGCGAGCGCCGTATCCGTTCCGGGATACAGCGGAATAAACCAGTCGGCCCACTGGCCGGTGCGGTTGCGGTGCACGTCGATGACAACCACTTTGGCTCCGCGCTTGCGGGCTCTCTCCGCAATGACGACTTGGTGCATGTTCGTGCTGATGATGTTGCCGCCCCAGACCAGAATCAGGTCGGCGTATTCAGTATCCTCCGGCGTTGTCCCGCCGCCGAAGCCCATCGTATATTTCCAGCCGGCGCCGCCGGCGGAGTTGCATATCGTTTGGTCCAAACGGCTTGTACCCAACGCATTGAGGAAACGCCGGTCCATGCCGTCGACGCTGAGAATGCCCATATTGCCGTAGAAGCTGTAAGGCAGTATCGCTTCGGAGCCATGCTCCGAAATAATATCCCGAAAGCGCTGGGTAATTTCCGTCACCGCTTCGTCCCAGGTGATCCGTTCAAACTGGCCTTCCCCTTTGGGCCCCGTCCGCTTCATCGGGTACAACACCCGGTCCGGATGATAAACCCGCTCCGTCATATTTCTTACCTTATTGCAGATCGCACCCTGAGTAATCGGGTGATCGGGGTTGCCGGTCACTTTGACGATTCTACCGTTCTCCTTGTGCAGCAGCAGGCCGCAGGTATCCGGGCAGTCCAGCGGGCACACCGCAGGAAAAACGCCGTTCTCTTGCTCGATCATCTCCCGCTCCATCTCCCTCTATATGAAGTCTGTATATGCTTGTATTTCTATCTTAAAGCGAGCCGGCAAAATCCGCAAAAGAAAAAATAAGGCATCTGTTTCAACCCCACGCCCGCCGGGTATAAAAAGAACAGGAGCATAGAGTGGACGAACCGTGTTCGCCCTGCCTGCTATGCCATATATCATGGACCACTCCCAACCGAATTCGCCAGGTCGATGTTTCGTTCCCCCGGACGCCGACCTGGCGAATTTGTTTATTTTTGGAATTCGATCAAAACCTGTGTTCCCGCCCTGGACATCGGGGTAATGCATACGTAGAGGTGATCAACAATGACAACCGTTTTTGTGGCAGGCGCAAACGGCCAGACCGGGCGCAGAATCGTATCGAAGCTGGTTGAGGCAGGTTATGACGTGAGAGGGCTGGTCCGTAAAGAAGACCACCTCCGGGATCTGGAATCCACAGGAGCCAAGGGTTATCTTGGAGACTTGTCGGGAGCTTTCTCCGACGGTATGAAAGGAGCGGACATCGTCGTCTGCGCCGCAGGGGCCGGCACCTCGGGTGATCCGGAGCATGTGGACCATGTCGGAACCGTTCGGCTCATTGAGCAGAGCGTGCTGGAGCAAATTCCGCGGTTTGTGCTGATCAGCTCTATGGGCACCAAGGATCCGGACGCCATGCCTTCCTTCCTGAAGCCCTTCCTGATGGCCAAACGCAAGGCCGAGACCATCCTGGAGGAAAGCGGACTGAGCTATACGATTATCCGTCCGGGCGGGCTGACAAACGAGCCGGGCAAAGGCAAGGTGCATGCCGCTCCGGAGCTGCAGCGTCACGGCCGGGTATCCAGAGATGATGTGGCCGCAGCTGTTCTCGCGGCGCTGCAAATCCGGCAGACCCATAACCAGTCGTTCGACCTGCTTGAAGGCGATACCCCGGTGGAGGAAGCCTTGAAGGGATTAAACGGCAGCGTTCCGCAGTAACCTCCGTTTGTGGGATGCAGCAAGAACACGGTTATCCGTACTTCAACTCCGGGATGGCGCCGGAGACGTAAGAAAACGTCTATCGGCGTACCCTCAAAGAAGACGGACCGCGTTTAAAGGAAGTTTTTCCTGCAATATCAGGAAGCAAAGGCTATGGAGTCTATACTTTCTGATATTATAAAAAAAACGTCTATCGACGTACCTTCAAAGAAGATAGACCGCGTTTAAAGGAAGTTTTTCTTGCAATATCAGGAAGCAATGGCTATGGAGTTTATACATTCTGATATTATCAAAAAGGTCTGTCCCGTTTTCGGGACAGACCTTTTTTTCAAGATATTATCGGTTCGTATCCCTTCCAGGATGCTTCACGGCATTTTACAACAAACCGCGAATGGCTTCCGTCATGGCCTCAGGCGACTCCTTCGGCTCAAAGCGGGCAACCACTTCTCCCTGCCGGTTCACCAGAAACTTCGTAAAGTTCCATTGAATCTCGCCGTCTTCGGGCCCCGGCTGCTGCTGTTTCAAATATTGAAAGAGCGGATGAGCCCCTTCTCCGTTCACTTCCACTTTGGCGAATACCGGGAATTGAACGCCATAATTCAGCTGACAGAACGATGCGGCTTCTTCACTGGTACCCGGCTCCTGTCCTCCGAACTGGTTGCAGGGAAATCCAAGGATTTCGAGCCCCTGTGCCTTGAACTGGTCATACAGCTTCTGCAGGTCGCCATACTGCGGCGTTAATCCGCATTGGCTTGCCGTATTGGCGATGACCAGCACTTTACCTTCATAATCCTGAAGAGACACCTCTTGACCAGAGGTCTTGGCTGCTGTGAATTGGTACACGGACATGTGATTACCCCTTTCTATCCTTCATATAGAATTGGTATTCTGCTGCTATTTACCCCGATGCTTGGCCTTGGCCTTCCTTACGGCGATCTCCCGCTTGTAAGCGGCCAGGGCTTCCCGCTGTTCCCTGCTTCGGCAGGCGCGCTGCTTCTTTGACTTCTCCAGCTCCAGGCGAAGCGCCTCCTGGCTCTGGGTGCTGACGCCGCGGGAGCGAGACTCCTTCGCCGCCTGCCGGGCAAGCCGCTTGGGATTGACCGACTTCACAGGCAGCCGCGCGGCCGGGACGCTGCAGGATAAACGCTCCACCAGCGCGGGAAGATCGTTCATAACGTATTCCCACACTTCCTGCAAAGACGGCTCGGCACCAAAGACGTGACGGCCTGCCTTAAGCCCGTCTGCTTCCTGAACTTCGACGACGCCGACCCAATAAGGATCTTCAAAAAATACCGTGAGTTTCACCAGTATTCCCCCTCTGTATAAATCGGACCGAGGGACATCCCGAGGGGGGAAGGTTACTGACATGTGATCCGGGAGGCAGTGCTGGCGAATCGCCCTCTGCCTCTGTACATGCGCCGCGGACTACCGACCGGGCTGTGATTTTACGATCCACTTTCCATGATACTCCAAAGCGGCCGTGATGCAAGTCCGGCCCCAAGCGAATCCAATGAAGCCGGGAATAAGCCTCATATCGGCATGCGGCGGTTCATATACTTTCCTATAGCTAAAAGCATGATTACTGCTGAAAAGGGGCCATACGCATGAATCATTCATCCAATCGGCCGGAGTCGGGCAGGCGGATTCCCCAGCCGATCCGCGGCCGCGAAGGGGCGACCGACGAGGGGCCGCGCGACGTGCTTCGGGACATGGAGAATCCCGACATGCTCGTTCCCCCGAAGACCGATAACGGGCTGATACCCAATTTAAAATTTTCCTTCTCCGATACGCACATGCAGCTTAATGAAGGCGGATGGTCCAGGGAAGTGACGGTTCGCGAGCTGCCCATCGCAACCACGCTGGCCGGCGTCAACATGCGGCTCACCCCTGGCGGCCTGCGTGAGCTCCACTGGCACCAGCAGGCCGAATGGTCCTTTATGCTGCTCGGCAGGGCACGCATTACGGCGGTGGACCAAAACGGGCGCAATTTCATTGCCGATGTGGGTCCCGGAGATCTCTGGTATTTCCCGCCAGGCATCCCCCATTCCATCCAAGGGCTGGAGGAAGGCTGCGAGTTTTTGCTTGTTTTTGACGACGGACATTTCTCCGATCTGAATACCCTCAGCATCTCCGACTGGTTCGCCCACACGCCCAAGGAGGTGCTCTCAGCCAATTTCGGCGTTCCGGAAAGCGCGTTTGCAGGCATCCCTCCCAGCCAGGTTTACATCGAGCAGGAACCCGTTCCCGGTCCACTGGACGGCCAAAAGGTAACCTCGCCCTACGGGGAGGTGCCCCAAACCTTTACGCACCGCCTGCTCGCGCAGCCTCCGATCATCACATCCGGCGGCAGCGTGCGGATCGTAGATTCGTCCAATTTCCCGATCTCGCGCACCGTAGCGGCGGCACTGGTGGAAATCAAACCCGGCGGAATGAGGGAGATGCACTGGCATCCGAATCAGGACGAATGGCAATATTACCTTACCGGCCAAGGCAGAATGACCGTATTCGCCGGTGGCGGCAAGGCCCGTACGTTCAACGTTCGCGCGGGCGACGTCGGCTATGTGCCGTTCGCCTTCGGACACTATATCCAGAATACCGGAACAGACAGCCTCTGGTTTTTGGAAATGTTCAAAAGCGACCGGTTCGCGGATGTGTCATTGAACCAGTGGATGGCCTTGACACCGCGGGAGCTGGTGGCGGAAAACCTGAACGTCGGGTCCGATCTGCTGGATGCGCTGCGCAAGGAAAAATCGCCTGTAGTCAAGTACCCCGGCTTCACCTACACGAAGCCAAAAGACGGCGCCCCGGACGGGTAACATCCAGGGGGCCGTCTTTTTACTAGATATAAGAAGGTATAAGCTTCGAAAACTTGGCTTTCTTGATACCGCGAGAAAAGTTAACGCTAAACGCGTTCCGTCTCCTATGAAAATAAGTCTCTAAACGTTATTCTAATTTCGCCTGTTCGTTCTGTTATCGTCCGGCGGCGTCCGCCGGAAGTCCGAACGCTTCGGCGATCAGCCGGAAGGACTGCAGCTTATCCTCAAAACGATGGGTAATGCTGGCGATCATCACCTCATCGGCATTGTATTCCTCGCACAGCTCTTCAATCCTGCGCTTCACCTGCTGCGGGGAACCGACGACCATCCGCTTGCGGTTCTCCTCAATCCGGATTCGGTCGTACCGCGAATACGGATATTCCAGCGCTTTCTCCACCGACGGAGTGCCTCCAGACGATCCGCCCTTTTCCAATAAAATGAGCGAGAGATCCATGCTGGACGCAATCCGGTTCGCTTCCTCCTCCGTCTCTGCGCATACGGCAAAGATGGCCACCAGGGACTGGGGCTTGTCAAAAATGGCCGACGGCTGAAAATGCTCCTGGTACCAGCGCATCACATCACTGCCGCCGGAACCGTTGATAAACTGGGCGAAAGCAAAGCCGGTTCCCTGCATGGCGGCAATTCCGGCGCTGCCCCCGCTGGAGCCAAGCAGCCACATTTCCGGAACGGTCTGGACCATCGGCGTGGCCAGAAGGCCCGCAAAAGGGTGTTCCGGACTCAGGGAATCCGTCAAATAGGCGATTAAGTCGTCGATTTGATCGGCGTAGCGGTCCTCGCCGCGCATCTTCCCTTCCTGAAGGGCACGGGTGGCCAAAGGCATGCCGCCCGGCGCACGTCCGAGCCCCAGGTCGATTCTGCCCGGATAGAGGCCTTCCAAGAGCCGGAAGTTCTCCGCCACCTTGTAAGAGCTGTAGTGAGGCAGCATCACGCCGCCCGATCCAACCCGGAGCGTCGACGTCTTCGCCGCCAGATGGGAGATCAGCACTTCCGGACTGGAGCCGGCAAGGTTCGGGGAAAAATGATGCTCCGATACCCAAAAACGATGGTATCCGAGCCGTTCGGCTTCCTGGGCCATGGCCGCTGTCTGGGCCAGCGCTTCCACCGGATTGCTGCCTTCCGATATCGTTGATTGATCCAATATGCTCAGCTTGATCATTACGCATCAAGACCTTTCTGCTTATAACTGATTACAGCCGGTGCTAACTGCTATTGCAGCAGCGGCATCCAGGTTTTGGACGAGCTGCCCTGCTATTATATCATGCGCGTGACGGGCTGCTGAAACGCTTGGCCGTAAAGTGGGAGGATGCCCGAATCATCCGAATCAGAAAACAAAATCGGCCTCGCGGCGATAGTGTACGGTTTGCACGGGCGGCCAACTCACCTCATTAGCAGATTTGGAGATTTGCCCCTAAATTTCGGGGCATCCGTGTGGACAAAAAAGGCAGCAGCTGACCCCTCCTGGGTTAGCTGCTGCCTTTGCCTTGACCGCGGGGCGCCGTTATTTCCGGCGCCCGCGTCCTCCCGCGCTCCGGCCTCTGCCGCCGGGAGCGGATGGGCGGCCCGTGCCGCTCCGCTTGGCATCCCGGCCGCCGCGGGAACCGCCAACCGGCGCGCCGCGTTCCGCGCGGGCCGCTTGGCCCCGGCCGCCGCCAGCGCTGCGGCCGTCACGCTGCCCGGCCGCACCAGTGCGGGAGCGGCCGGCACCTGCACCGCCTGCGCCGGCTTCGCTTCCGGCGTAGGCGCCGCGCGCCCGCTTGGCCTCGCCGCGGGCGCCTCTGCCTTCACCGCCCGCGCGTGCGGGGCGGTCATCCCGGCGCGGACGGCCTTCGCCGCGCCCGCCGTCTCTGCCGCCGCGTCCGCGTTCGCCCTGCTCCGCATGGATGGAGCGCGCCTTGGTCCCCGCGGCGGTGATGCCGGCGCCCTTGTCATACCGGCGCCGTTCAATGTTGTACTGGATGTGCTGCTCGATGCTTGCCAGCTCGCCTTTGTCTTTCGGGGCGACCAGCGTGATGGCCATGCCCTTCTCCCCGGCCCGGCCCGTGCGGCCGATCCGGTGGATATAACTCTCCACGTCATGCGGAATATCGTAGTTAAACACGTGCGTGACGCCTTCCACGTCAAGCCCGCGGGCAGCCACATCCGTGGCGACCAGCAGCTGCAGTTTCGCCTCGCGGAACCGCTTCATGACCGCTTCACGCTTCGCCTGCGAAAGGTCGCCGTGCAGCTCGTCCGAGTTATAGCCTTGTTCGAGCAGCGCCTCGTTCAGCGTCGACGCCCGCCGCTTAGTGCGGCAGAATATGATCGCCAGAAACGGTCGGTAGGTGTCGATCATGGAGATCAGCGCCTCCTGCTTCGTCCGGTCCGTCACTTCCACGACGATCTGCCGGATATGGTCCAGCGGTACCGGCGATTTCTCCCCTTTGATCACCACGTCCTCCGCGTCCCGGGTATAGGCTGCCGCAAGCCGCTTGACCTCGGCAGGCATCGTGGCCGAGAACAGCATCGTCTGGCGCTTGTAGGGCAGCGCTTGAATCAGCGTCTCGACCTCGTCCAGGAAGCCCATGTGCAGCATTTGGTCGGCTTCGTCCAGCACGAGCATTTTGACGCGCCCGAGCTCCAGCGTGCCACGCCGGAGGTGATCCAGCAGCCGGCCCGGCGTGCCGATGATCAGCTGGCGCCCTCCTTCGAGCTTCCGCAGCTGCTTCTCGACGTCCTGTCCGCCGTACACGGCCAGAATTCGGATATCGGTCCCAGCTGCCAGCTTTTTTGCTTCCTCGGTAATTTGCAGCGCCAGCTCGCGTGTAGGCGCAACGACAAGCGCCTGCGGGTACAGCTGCGTCGGGTCTATTTTTTGCAGCATCGGCAGCATAAAGGCCAGCGTCTTGCCGGTTCCTGTACGTGCCCTCGCGATCACATCGCTCCCTGCAAGCAGGAGCGGGATCGTCTCCACTTGCACCGGTGTCGGGATGGCAATACCGTTCGCCCTCAGTGTATTGACCAATGATTCGTTAACGCCCAAACTTGAAAACTTCAACAAAAATGCACCTCATTCATTAAGTTCCGCCTTTAGCGGGATATATAGTGGATTAACTCGGTTCAGACGCTTGTACTTCTATATCTTAAAAAGGAGGACCGTCACGTGACCCGTGCAGGGCCGCCGGACAGACCTCCCTTAAAGGATGAAATGAAAAACGCATGAATAACAATGTATGGATCATAATGGCGGCAATACGGACAGCTAAAACCTGCCGGATTTAAATATGGAAAACAGCAGCCACAGCACCATCAACAGCGCCACAATAAAGCCGGTTCCGATCACCGGAAAATGCCACAGCACCGAGGATTGCTGATTCAGGGAAGAACCGATGATCAGTCCGACCATAATGATGCTGAAGGCAAGCAGCACGATGCTGAAAGACAGCCGGTTGCTGATCTGGTCGAGCTTCCTCATCAGGGCTTCCATCTCCGGAACGCTGATCTCAACCTTCAGCTTGCCCTTGCTGATTAACGATGAAATCTGCCTTGCCTGGTCCGGCAGGTCAAACAGCGCCTCCGCCAGACCCGCCGCTCCGCCCAGCAGCTTCTTGCGCAGGTTGCGGGTGCTGAAGCGGTCCTTGATCAGCTTCCGTCCAAACGGCTCCGCCATGTCGATGATGCTGAGCGTAGGATCCAGCTTCTCGATGACGCCTTCCATCGTCAGCAGCGCCTTGCCGAGCAGCGTCAGATCAGGCGGAATCATCACTTTGTGACGCTGGGCGACCGCGAACAGATCGTTCAGCGCCGTCCCCATGCTGATTTCGGAAAAAGGAATATTATAGTACTGCTCCCGCAGACTGTCCAAATCTCTGCGCAGCTCGCGAATATCGCCGTCTTCCGGCATCATGCCCAGCCTCAGCACGGCGCGGACCATGCTGTCGGTGTTTTTCCGCATCAGGGCGATAATCAGCGAAGACAGATGATCCTTCATCTCCTCGCTAAGCCGTCCCACCATACCGAAATCCAGATAGGCAAGGCTGCCGTCCTTACGCACGAGCAGATTGCCCGGATGCGGATCGGCGTGGAAAAAGCCTTCGATGAAAATCTGGTGCAGCATGCTCTCCACGAGCTTCTCGGCCGTTTCCTTCAAGTCATATCCCTTCGCCACAAGCTCCTCCTGATGGCTTAAAGAGATGCCCCGGACGTATTCCATCGTCATGACGCGCGAAGATGTATACTGCCAAAATATTCGCGGGATGCACACGGTCTCATCGTTCTGAAACTGAAGTGCGATTTTCTCCGCGTTGCGGCCCTCCTGGGTATAATCCAGCTCAGCCCGCATGGAGCTCGCAAACTCTTCCACCAGGCGGGCGATTTGGTACTGCTTGACCCACACCCAACGCTTCTCCGCTAGCGCGGTCAGGTCCCTGAGGATTTCCAGGTCTCTGACCACCATCTGCAGAGCGCCCGGACGCTGGACTTTGACCGCTACATCCTCGCCGGTCTTGAGCTTGCCGAGATGAACCTGTCCAATAGAAGCCGCCGCAATCGGCGACTCTTCAAACCATGAGAAAATATCCTCGATGGCGTCGTCCAGCTCCTGCTCGATAATGCCTTTGGCCGACTCGGACGAGAAGGGCGGAACCTGATCCTGAAGCTTGATCAGCTCCCGGATGATCGGCTCCGGCAATAGGTCCGACCGGGTGCTGGCCAGCTGCCCCAGCTTGACGAAGGTCGGCCCCAGGTCTTCCAGAACCAGCCGGATCCGTTCCCCCAGCGTCTTGGTTTGCGGCGTCTGATGGGTGATCCACCGTTTTGGGATGGACAGCATCTGGAACAGGCCCAGCTCCTCTACGATATAACCAAAGCCATGACGCATAAGCGCCATGGCGATCTCCCGGTAACGACCGGTATGTCTGATGCGCAGTGCCATCTTATTCCGCGGCCGGCCCGGAATGCTCTGCTTCGAGCTCCGCCACCCTCTTCTCCAATGTTGCAATGCGCTGTTCCAGACTGACGATATCCTGATCGGAAGGAACGTGAATGTCCGTTAATACACGCCGAACCTGGTCTTGAATCCACGTTTTAAATTGGGACTGCTCCTCCTCGCCGCGTTCCACCAGCCGGTTGACCAGATCCTTGGATTCCGACGGCGCCAGCTCGCCCCGTTTGACCAGATCGTCCACGATCTTCTCGACTTTCTCTTTGCTCACAATGGTAAGGCCCCAACCTAATGAAATTGCTTTTTTAAACAGATCACTCATGGTTATTCCTCCCAAAGCTATAGTCAATATATTATACCCCCAAATGATGGGTCATATAAACCCGGGGGCCGTATTAACCCGGAAGATGCGCCGCCCACTGCGCGGCCTGCAGAATAAGCCGGCGGATCTGCGGATGGAGGAATGTCGGCTCGTGATGCCCCGGCATCAGAAAGGCGACTCTTCCCATACCGTAGCTATGCTTCCAGGCCGCCGGATGCCACGTTCCTTCCAGTTCGTATTCCAGCAGCACGGTTCTTTCGCCAAACGGGTCAAAATCAATCTGGTACGGCTCTTCGTCGAGTTCAAAAGGCTCGATGCCTTTCGTAACCTGGTCCTCTGCGCTCACCCGGAACGACAGCGGCTGGTACGGCGGATGACCGTTAAAACGGCCGCCGGCCAGCTGGGCCAGCTCATAGCGCCGGTTGCCGATAGACAGGCCGTTATGGATGACAAGCAGGCCTCCTCCCTGGCTCACGTAAGACAGCAAACCCGCTGTCTGCTGCGGAGACACCTTCTCGTCCCACAAGTCGAAATAGCATATGCAAAGGTCAAACGGCTTCAAATGCTCCTCGAGCAGCAAATTTTTGTTTTCGCTGCATTGAACCGAAATGACATCGTTCAAAATATGGCTGATCTGCGCGTCTACCCCCTGCAAAGGGTGAAATTTCGGATGTGTGTAATCACCGAGTAAAATGCTTTTTTTCTTGTTCATTATGTTCCTCCTTGCTCGCTCTCGTTCCCTATAGCATTCCACACTTTCTGGAAAAAACCTTTAATTCCTTTCGTTTTGATGAAGGAAAAAGGGATGCAGCCAGCCGCATCCCCCGTCTGTATAGACATATCCCTTCCGTCAGTTTCGAACAAAATACCTTCCCAGTTCCACCATCATGCTGCCCATCCGCTCATCTTCCTCCGGCGAGCAGACGCGTTCGATGCCTTCTTCCCGCAACGCCTGGGCCGTAATTTTGCCGACAGCCGCCGCGACCACCGGTCCGGAGAAAGCCGATACCAGCTTCGGGAGCTCGCCCTTCGCCCGGGCGTACTCGATCAGGTTGCGCACCTGCGGCCCGCTGGTGAACGCCACGGCGTCCAGCTCCGCTGCCGTAATTTCGGCGAGCAGCCGCGCAAGCTCCGCTTCCTCCGGAGCAATATGCTGATACGGCAGCACTTCCCGCACCCGGGCCCCCTGTTCCTGCAACCAGGCCGTCAGCTTCGGGGCCGGATCGCCGTGCAGCTGAAGAATGACGTCAGCCCCTTGAAACGGATAAGACGTCAGCCCCCGGATCAGACCGGCCGTGCTTCCATCGTCATCCCGTACGATCGGGATCAGCCCTCTCTTCTTCAGCGCATTCACCGTCTTGTACCCGCGGGCGGCAATGGACGAGCCCTGCAGCGCTTCGAGCAGTGCAGCGCCAGCCCCCATCTCCTCCGCCACCTGATCGATGGCGTCGAGCCCCATGCCCGTCGTCAATATGACCCAGGCGGGTGGATTGGCGATCCAGGCTTCAATATCCTTGCGCAGCTTCACATCGTCGAGGAATACCGTTCCCTGTGCGGGACGAATCAGCGGAATGCCTCCCATATTCTCCACAAGTTTGGCCATTTCGGCCGCTTTGCGGGGACCGGTTAACGCAATTTTTTTACCTGCCAAATTCCGAGCCATGCATCCTTCTCCTCATCAGGGTTCATGGAACCCGCCACTGTTTTACTAAACAGTATACTTGAAATTCCGCCCAAGGAGATGAAAAGATTCACAGACTTTTGACGGCAGCGGCGTTCTGGCGCTTCAACAGGCGGTGCCTTTTACGCTGGTTATACAAGAATCGAACGACAAAAAAGGAAATGACGCCAAGCACCAGGCCGAACACCGACATGCCGATCAGCACGTGAAGACCACCCTGCAGCAAATGCTTAAATATGGTGAAATCGCCGGACAGCAGGTTTCTCCAAGCATGTTCCTGGACCGGAATATCCACCACTTTTTTCGGAAAAAACCATTCTCCGATTTTCTTGGCAAAAGGGAGGAGGACGATAGGAAGGAAAGTGAGCTTGCCGATGACATTGCCTATAATAGCTGCCGGAAGCGAGCCGCCGGCCAACCTTACCGTAGGGTAAAAAATCAAATACACCAGCGATCCGGTGGAAATGACGATCATCTCGAGCCCGAACCCGAGTGCAAATCCGAGCGACACTTTGCGTGCTCCACCCGGGGAACGGAACAGCTTGATCATGTTCAGCTTGATTTTCCGGTAAAACTTATGAAAAATGTTGTGCTTTTTCGATTTGGTTGTCATGTAATCACCCTTCAGGTTTGCCTAGCAGGCAGGACATCCCCTTCAGCCGCAGGCTTCAGGGCCGCCCGTTCCTTCTATTGTATCACTTTTATCCCCTCTAATCTAACCGAAAGAGCCTGTTTTATTATTGCCGACAGAAGGATCAGGTAGCGTCCTCCCGGGGTTCCTGCATCCGGGGTTTTCGATGGGGCCGATGGAACAAAAAGATGAAGATCGGCAGCACGATGACAAACACCAAGGCCACGACTGTCCACTCCCTGTCGAATCGGAACACTTCGACCGAATTGGGATAGATCCAGAATGCTGTGACCACGGCGAATAACCCGATGGGCGAGGTCATCATTTTTCCAGAAATCTGCGGGATCATCGTTTTTAATCCGTAACAAATGATGAACAAGCTGGTGGCGATATTCAGCAGAACTGCCGGAAACCAGAGGCCAACGAGCGGCATGTCGAACCGATCGAGGAAATCCGTTATTTTAATCTGCCGGGACATTTCGTAAGACGGGTACATCAGGCTTTCGGCAATGGGGATGCCTACCAGCAGCGAAATCATAATGACGATCAGCAGCAGCAGCCCTGTCGACAGGAGCAAAGCGTACATCCCGTCACGGATCCGGTAATCTTTGCTTGAGAAGATGAACGGGAGCGCCAAGATCTGGCCCAGGTAAGAAAAGACGACCCAGCTCCCTTTGCCGACGCCCGCCCAATCGACATAAAAGTAAGGCTTGATATAGCTGAAATCAAAATCCTTGGCAACGATAAACGGTATGATGAGGACCACCGTTGTCATCATCGGCCCATACAGGTCGGCAATGCCCATCACCGTCTGCACGCCTCCTCTGGCAATAAAAATCACCGTCGCCGTAATCGCAATAGAAATGATGAAGATCGGCGTGAGCGGCAGCAGGACGACATTGGTAAAGTCGGCAACCATACGGATATCTCTGGCCAGGATGATAAAGAAAAATATCAGGTACAGGAAGGTAATCACTCTTCCGAGTACTTTATGCCGGCCGTTCAGCGATTGGAACAGGTCCTTCCCGGGGAACCGCTTGGCGCTTTTGGACAGCAGCAGAAACATCAGCGCAACGACGAGTCCCGCCGGAAAAAAGGACAGGTAGGCGTGCTGCTTGGCATAGTTGGCCAGCTCACTCGGTACGTGGATTAATGTGGTGTTCAAGATGTAGGTAATTCCGAGCATCCTAAACTGCCGGTTCGTCACTTTATTCACAGCCCTGCCTCCTTTATTGCGATGTCACATTCAAAAAGGAACGAATTTGTCGAGATAATGTCCCGCCAGTACCGATCCGTACACGACGTGGCCAAACTGCAGGCAGTAGGCCCATATTCCGAACCCGCCTGCGAGCAGAATATAGGCCATCCAGCGGTTAATCCCCGGAATGTCGCGCATGACCTTCCGATCAATCAGGATTACCAATATAGCGGCCAAGATATACAGCCCCAGAAGCTTAATCATTCCTGATTTCCTTTCTGCCGAAGGGCTTGCCGACGGCTCCGATATTCTCGATATGAAGCTCAGGTTTTACGATAACCCTGACCTCAGGATATACTTTCTTCCAATTGCCCTTAAATCTCTGCCAGGCCTTCGGGTCGTGCTCGTAGATCGTCCTGCCGAATCCCAGAATATCCGAATTGTATTTATGCTGCAGAGAACGCATGGCGAGCTGCACTTTATCGACAATCTCCTCGCTGGCCCGGCGCTCCAGGTCCCGGAGGCTATGCTCATCGCTGATAATGCTGTTTGAATCATTTTCGTACACGGCACCCTTGGCGTAAATTTCGATGGTCATCGTGATATCGTTGCCGCGGACAACCGGTTTCAGCTTGGCCTCATTTTCACTGAAACGGATGGAAATGTGGCCCTTGCCTCCGGGCCCGTCGACGATAATATCCGGTGAGGGGGCCTGGTTCATGGCCAGATTGATGATTTTGCCTTCCTGCCCTTCCAGGGCTCCCACGAACTTGTCTTCATCAAATAGGGCCAGGCCCGTAACCTGGATATTATTTTTGGACGTTCCCACGCCCGGAGGTACCGCTTCTTGAATAGATAGGTACGGAAGGGCCACGTCCACGCCATCTGTCATGAGCGTGTTGACCAGCTGTTTCAGCGAGTCGGGCCTTTTCGTGAATTCGTTGATCAGCTCCCGGATCATCTCGCTGGAGAATTGCTCCATCGGCGCTGCGGCGTCCAAAATTTTGTACGCCGATCCGCTTGTCACCGCCACCAGCGATGACAGGCGATTCTGAGGAATCCGGGCAAATTGGTCCAGCATCGGTGCAATGCCGTCCCTGGCGAAATCCTCGCCGATAAGCAGCACGCGCCGGTGGGAGAAGGAAAGGTTCCGGGAGTTGCCGGCCTGGATTTCCATATTGGCGCTGCGCAGCGTAATGCCCGTTTTCGATTCCAGGTAGTAGGACTTTCCGCCGCTGGTGCCTCCGCCGCCGCCTTTGCTGCCTGCCCCGCCTAAATTCCCCGGCAGGGCGATCTGGAGGGCACTTCGGTACATCCCGTTTTCCTTGTCGACGGAAGATCCGATGACGAAGGCAACGTCGTTGATTTCTTTACGGTCCCAGCAGCCGGCCAGCGCAAGCGGGCTCAGGAGCAATAGACCGGCTACCGCCCATTTCTTGATCATGTCCATATCACCACACCTTGTTTGATTGCGGGGTACCATTGATCTCCTTCTTCTCGCGCACCCGGTCTTTCTTCGATGCCCAGGATGGGCGCCGCTTCATCTTCCACCATGGGGCGCGAACGAACACGTCCTTGTTATCCTGAACATGGAAAGGGCTGATGCCGGACATATACGGTACGCCAAAGGAGGTCAATTGGGTCACGTGGACCAGAATCCAGACCGTGCCCAGCACGATGCCGAACAATCCGAACACCCCGGCCAGAATCATCAGCGGAAACCGCAGCAGGCGGACCGTGATGGCCAGGTTGAAGCGCGGAATCGTAAAGGAGGCGATCCCCGTCATCGACACGATAATGACCATTGGGGCCGATACGATGCCGGCTTCGACCGCAGCCTGACCGATAACGAGTGCCCCCAGGATACTGACTGCCTGGCCGACGGTTTTCGGGAGCCTTACGCCTGCCTCGCGCAAGGCCTCAAAGGAAATCTCCATAATGAGAGCCTCGACGAGCGCAGGAAACGGAATTGCCTCCCGGGCAGCCGCGATGCTGAGCACCAGGGTCGAAGGCAGCATGTCCTGATGATAGGTGGTCGTAGCAATATACAATGCAGGTAGGAAGAGGGCGATAAACACGAATAAATACCGGATCCACCGGATGAAGTTCGTGATGAAGAACCGCTCGTAATAATCCTCGCTCGCCTGCATCAGCTGAAAAAAGGTCACCGGACCGATGAGAACGAACGGCGTACCGTCCGTGAATATGGCAAAACGTCCCTCCAGCAGCTGGGCTGCTGCGGTGTCGGGGCGCTCGGTGTACTGGAGCTGGGGAAAAGGCGAATACGGATGGTCCTCGATCATCTCCTCGATATAGCCGGATTCCAGTATTCCGTCGATTTCAATGTCCTTGAGCCGCTTCTCGACGTCCCGGATCATCTTGGGATTCGCCAGTCCCTCGATGTACGAAATGACCACATCCGTTTTGGTCTCTGTCCCGAGAACGATGCTCTTCATCTTCAGCCTCGGAGACTTAATTTTGAAACGCAGCAGCGCTGTATTGACGCGAAGCATCTCCGTGAATCCTTCACGCGGCCCGCGGATGACCGCTTCGGTCTCCGGCTCGGATACGGTTCGGCGCAATCCGCCCTTCACATTGAACAGGTGGGCTTCCGAATACCCGTCCACCAGGATGACCGCGCTGGAATTCATCAGCCCCTCGATGACGTCCCCCCACATGGTGGCGCTGTTGACCTGGGACAGGGATACGCGCGTATTTTCCAATGGTTCCAGATCAGGGTCTTGCTCCTTGCTCTCGTCCCCCTCATTCTTCAGGCGCACCAATCCCTGGATAATGGGCTGAATCATATGGATCTGAAGTTCTTCGGAGAACACGATCCCTTCCACGTATACGAGCAGGCCCTCAACGCCCGGGGCAACCTCCATGCTCCGGTAGACCATGTCCGAGCAGTCATCGAAGATATCCTTCAGCATCTCCGTATTGACTTTCAGATCCTTCTGGATCGGCACCTTATCCAACGAAGGAGACGGCAGACCCAGTGCCCTGCCTGTTGGAAGGGCCATGCGCGGCTTATCCGGTGTTGTACCGTCTTTTTTCATCTCCACTAGTCACCTCGATTTCCGCTCCTTGCCAGCAAGAAGGAATTTATCTGTAGGTTGTGCCAGAATTGGATAAATTATGTGGATGGCTCGGGGAATGTACAAAAAAGGCGCCACCCGCTTGCAGCTTCGGGTGGCGCCTGCCTATTCATCGCCGTTAGATTTTAAATTGTGCGACCTGTTCGAGCAGCTGCTCAGCCAGCTTGTTCAGACTGGCCGCCGAAGAGGCAATCTCCTCAATGGAGGCAAGCTGTTCCTGGGCGGAAGCCGAGACGGCCTGTGTGTTGCCTGCGGCTGCTTCCGAATACCCCTGAATGAGCCGAATCGACTGTTCGACGCTTTCGCCGCTCTGCGCAAGCGAGCGCGACGCCTCGGCGGCCGAGGCGATGTCCACGCTGGCTCCTTTGACGGCCTTGCGGATCCGCGTGAATGACCGTCCTGTCAAATCCACCGCCTCGATACCCTCGGACACCCTCGTCTTCGCGTCGTTCATGGCGGACAGAATCCGTGTCATCTCGCCCTTCATGCCGCTGACGAGCGCCTCGATCCGCTGGGCCGATTGCTCCGACTGCTCCGACAGTTTCCGCACCTCGATCGCAACGACCGCGAAGCCCCGTCCATGCTCTCCGGCTCTGGCCGCTTCGATCGACGCGTTCAGCGCCAAGAGATGGGTCTGCTGGGCAATGCCTGTGATCAAATTGACGATTTCGCCGATTTGGGAAGTACGCTCGTTCATCGTATCCACGATGCCGTCGAGATCGCTGACCGTCTCGTGGATGCTCTGGATTTTGTCCGTGACGCTGATCACGGCCGCGTTGCCTTCTTCCGCCGACTGGGTCGTCCGCTGCATCGTCTGCATGACATCGTCCATGTTGGCCCGAATCCGCTCGGACTCCTTGGACATGACCTCCATGCTCACCATGCTCTGCTCCACACTGCGAAGCTGCTGCTCACTTCCGGCGGCGACCTCCTGGATGGCTTCGGTCACATGCTCGATCGCTTTGGTCGTCTGATCAGCGCCTGCCGCCAGCCCCTTGGCGGACGCGTTCACGTGTTCCGTGATTTCCTGGACACTGACGATCATTGTGCGGAGATTGTCCACCATCGTCTGGAAGTGACGGCTGAGATTGCCGATCTCATCCCTCTTCGCCGTGTCCAGATCCTCCCGCAAATCCCCCTTGCTGATGCGCTCGGTCGCCAAGGTGAGCGCAGAAATCGGCTTAATGATCGAGCGGATATTGAACAGGATGATGGCCAGGGCAGCCAGAATGGATATCGAAATGACCAGGATCACCGTGTTGCGGATGCCGCTGACGGCACCGGCCACCTCTTTGTCGTACATCGTTCCGGCTATTTTCCACCCGGTGAGCTCGTTCGTCGTGAAGGACGCCCGCTTCTTCTCATTGTCGTATGTATAGCTGAATGTTCCTTCTTGGCCGGCAAACAGATGCTTGGTCACCACTTCTTCCGCGGGTTCCCCCGTCTTGTCCGGATGCACCACATAGTTTTTTGCCGTATCGACGATCACGATGTATCCGTCCTTGCCCAGCTTCATTTGGGTCAGGCTGCGAATCGTATCCAGATTGAGCTCGATCGACATGACGCCTTTGCCTGATGGGAGCATCTGGGCGATGGAAGCGGACATTTGGCCGTTGGCCGCTTTAAACACAGGCGAGATGGTCGTGCCCTTCCCCTGCTTGATCGCCCGGATATACCAGTCCTGCTTGCGGACGTCGTACCGTTCCGGCAGCGGGTCCTCGGAGGCCCGGACGAAATCGCCGCTATCCGTGCCCAGCAATATATCCTTGACCTCCTTATGCAGGGTGAGATACTGCCTCAGCTGAGCCTTGAGCTCGCCTCCCTTGCCGGTGGGATCGCTTTCAGCACTGGCTACATAAGGCTGCTGAATCAGGTAAGCGAGATCATCCACCTTGGCCTGGATGTTCTGCGTGATGATCCGGTCAGCGGATTGGCTGCTCTCCAGAGCGTTGGTCATCAGCGTTCCCTCAATTTTCCCTTTGGCCGACTGGTAAGACAGCATTCCGATCATGACGCTGGGAATGATCAGTACGACGAGATACGATACCAGCAACTTTCGTTTAATGGACAGCGACATTCGTTTCACTAGCAGTTTCCTTTCTACTGGGTAATCTGTATCTCCCACCCTCAAACTTGTTACTTGAGTCATGGTCTATATGAGCACATTATCACAGATTGTTCTTGCTCATCCCCATAACATTTCTACATATATCCATTTTCTTTAAAATTTTTGAACTTATCAATAGGTAATATGAACTAGTAAAAGCATCTCTCAGGTGTCATTCATCCGATAGAGTTCAAGGCATTTTCTCCGAGGGATACGGCGTTTTGCACAAAAAAACAGCCTGGTGCTATGCACCCAGACTGCTTGCCGACTTGCTGCTGATTATTGACTCCCGGTAAATAAAATCATCGCTGTTTGCCTCTGAAGGCAGACTATCGTTTTAACGCGTTCGTAATCCGTTCCTGCAGCGCCACGAGCTCTTCCCGAACGCGGGCGATCTCCTCGATTTTGACGTCCAGCAGGCCGATCTGCTTGGTAACCGCTTCCCCCATCTGCTCCAGCTCAGCCGTGCGCTGGTCATCGTCAGACGAGGACGAAAACTTGCTGCGGTGGAGCTCCACCTGCTCATGAATCTGCAAATACTCTTGAATCTCCTGCAGAGAAAAGCCGAGCACCTTGCGGGCCAACACGATATTTTTCAAATGCTGCACGTCATCTTCTGTATATAATCGCATGCCTCCGTCAGAGCGCTCGGGTGATTTGATCAGGCCGATTTCCTCATAGTAGCGGATCGTGCGCTTGGTCAGGCCGGTTTCCTTCGCCACATCATCAATTTTAAGCCAGTCCATTCCGTTCCTCCCATTCAAGATTCTCCCCCAAGTATATCGTTCTCCCCGGCGGAATGCCAATGCGCGGAGAGCGGCAGGCGGGGGACTCAAGGCAAATGAGAAAACAATCGAAACGCCGTCAGGCGCTCATGAATAGGGGGCAGAGAAGCACTAAACGCTGTCCTTCGGTTTTTCTCCGATCAAACCAAGCAAAAACATTTGGGAATAAGCAAACCCGCCATGAAGCTTCTGCACAATCGCGGGAACGGTCAGATCATGTTCCAGATACATCGAGAGGATGCGGTGCGTGAATTGTTTTTGATCCGTTAGAGAGAACTCCTGAAGCTGCTTTACAAAGTCCTTATCGATCTGCTCCCTCCCTCCTAGCTCCTGCTGCAGCCGGTAACCCGCCACATACAAATCAGCCGCCGTTTCTTCGTCGGTTTTACGGTGCTCGGCGACATAATCGGCAATCCAGTCCCTGACCAGGGTGGAAGTATCCTTATGATTATCCTTTGCCGCCTGCTGAAAGCTTTCTTTCAGCTCTTTCGGGAGACGGATATGCAAACTTGAATCCATTGGTCGTTCCTCCTATTTTAGCATCAATATACGTACGATATTACACACAATGTGTACACAATGTCAACACACATATCAAAAACAAGGCAGCCAACCCTAAGATTGACTGCCTTGTCCAGCTGTATCGTAACTTAAGCCTGCTGCGCTTTGCGCTGTTCCAGCTCCTGAATGATTTCGGCGTATTTGCGATCCGTCAAATTATAGAAGAAGATCAGGACCATCGCGCCCAGCGTCAGAATGGCCGGAGCCAGCGTGAGCGAAAAAGCGATGCCGTGCAGCGCGGTAACCGTCTGTGCCTGGTTAGCCACATACCCGGTCAGCGTAAGCAGAATACCAGAGAGCGAGCCGGCAAGCGCCGTCGCAACCTTCTGGGCGAAACTGAAGGAAGCATAGCTGATACCTTCGGCCCGGACCCCGGTTTTCCATTCGCCGTAGTCGACCGAGTCCGCCGCCATCGTCCAGCCGACGACCCACGGCACGGTGAGGGTCAAGCCGATCAAAGCCGAGAAGATAAAGATCAGCGTAATGCTGCTGTAGCTCGTAAAGTACAGACACACGCTGCCGACGATCGTGATCAGAAAAGCAAGCTGAAGCGTGTTTTTCTTGCCGATTCTCTTTTCCACAAAAGGAACGCAGGCCATGCCGATCATGCCCATCAGAAGGACCACCGGGATGTAATACGCCGCCAGGTCCTCCCGGCCTACATTATATTTGAAATAATACGCCGGAATGGCGAAGAAAATCGTATTGGCCCCGCCGCTCAGCATCATGGCAAAGGACGAGAGCAGGAGCGGTCTGTTTTTCGCCAACGTTTTCAATCCGCCCTTGGTGCTGACTTCCTTCTGGATCGGAATCCGCTCCTGCGTGCTCTTGAAGCAGCCCAGCAGCAGCACGATCGCTACGATGGCGTACAGCCCCACCGTGTATTGATAGCCTTTGGCGGTGTTGTCGCCGCCGAACCAGCTGGCTAATGGGCTGGTGGCATACGATACGATGAGCGTCGCAACATTCGCGAAGATCATGCGGTATGTCATCAGCTTCGTGCGGTCTCTCTGATCCTGTGTAATGACAGGCGACATGGCCGAATAAGGAATGTTGACCAGGGAATACAGAAATCCGAGCAAAATATAAGTCACGTACGCATAAACCAGTTTACCGGTGTTCCCCATATCCGGCGTCGAGAAGCATAATACGAACATAACCGACAGCGGAATGCTGCCGAACAATAAATAAGGTCTGAAGCGTCCCCATCTTGAATTCGTTTTATCGACGATCATCCCGATGATCGGGTCAAAAATGGCATCCAAGAACCGGGCGACCAGAAACAGCGATGCGACGGCCGCCGGGCTGATGCCGTAGACGTCCGTGTAGAAGAACATCAGGTAGACCGACGTCATGCCCCACACAAAGTTGTTGGCCGCGTCGCCCAGCCCGTATCCCATCATTCTGAATGAGCTGAGCTTGCCGTACACTGATGCCGCTGATGTTTTAGCTCCCATGTGATTGCCCCACTTTCAAAAATTCTTCATTCAGGATGTTTAGGTGAGCTCCTGATATATTCAATTATAGGAAACGCTTGATATCGCTTTCATCGCGTTTTTTGCTCAGAACCTTCACGTTTTTTGTTGAACCGGTCCGGCTGCATCCGGGTCCCTGCGGCAGTTAGGGAAATTATGACGCCCGAAAAGCGCAAAAAAGGTACAGCCGTTCCAAAGAACAGCTGTACCTTATAGAGTGAACGTTATGGGCTGTACTTAAACCTTCGTCTGGTGAACCGAAGCGAGCAGCTCGTCGACTATCGATTCAGGCGAGCGCTCAATCAGCATTTCCTGACCGTACAGCTGGATCAGCTTGATGAGCGGAAAGTCACCAAGAAACTCAAGCGACTGTTCGCTTAGCGAAATCGGATCGGAAATTTGCCCGTTCATACGCTCCATGAACCGCTCCAGCACTTCCCAGGACCGGGACTCCGCCATCCAATCGCGAATGAGGCTGTATCGGTGCAGACTTGGACTCTGCTGCGACTCAAAAGCCATGTCTACCCGTGCCGTCGCGCGGATATCCGCAGAGGAGCTGCCGGCCATGAGCGTGAACCAGCCGCTTTCCGCCACCCATTGCCCCCGCTTGGGATCATAGTAAGAGAAGTCCCGCGGGGCCAGCTTAAAGACGGCAGTCTTCGTTTCCCCGGGCTCCAGCTGCAATTTGCAGAAGCCTTTCAGCTCCTTGACCGGCCGGATCAGGCGGCTCTCTTCGTCCCGAACATAGAGCTGGACGACTTCCTGACCCGCGCGGTCCCCCGCGTTACGGATATCCACTTCGACCGTCGTCACCCCGCCAGCTGTGCGGGCGCGTAGGTCGCCGTACTCAAACGACGTGTAGGACAAGCCGTGGCCGAACGGGAACAGCGGCTCAAGCTCCTTTTTGTCGTAATAGCGGTAACCGGTAAAAATCCCTTCGCTGTACACCGCCTGCTGGTTGCCGTCGCCGAATGTAAGGTAGGATGGCGTGTCTGACAGCTTCACCGGGAACGTCTCGGACAGCTTGCCGGAAGGGTTCACCCGCCCGAACAAGATGTCCGCCACCGCCCGGCCGCTGCCCTGTCCGGACAGCCACATCTCCAGCACGGCCGGCACGCCGCCGATCCATTCCTGCATCGCCACCGCCGTACCGTTGCACAGGACGACGATGCAGTTCGGTTGAGCCGCTGCAACTTCCTGGATTAGCTTCACCTGGGCCGGCGGCAGGTCGATCGTCTTGCTGTCGTATCCTTCGGATTCCGTGCCTTCAGGCTGGCCGACGAAAAGGACAGCCGCTTCTGCCTGGCTGGCCAGCCGCACGCTCTCTTCGATCAGAGCGTCGTCCGGCTCGTTGTCGTTGCGGTACCCTTCCGCGTACGCCAGCTGGTCCTCCCCGCCAACCATCGCCGCGATTTCATCGTACGGGATGTCCAGGCGGGTCGGCGTTACCCGTGCGCTTCCGCCGCCCTGGTAGCGCGGCTTCTTCGCCTTCTGGCCAATGACGGCTAGAAGGCGGAGCTTCCCGGCCGCAAGCGGCAGGAGGCCGTTCTCGTTCTTCAAGAGAACGATGCTCTCCGCTGCGGCCCGGCGCGCCAGCTCATGGTGCGCGTCCACGTCCCAAGGCTGCCGCGCCTCCTTGCTGCCGGCTGCGGCGGTGACCTTGGCAACCAGCTCCAGCATGCGCCGCACGGACGCATCCAGCACGCTCTCGTCCAGCTCGCCGCTCTGCACGGCGGAAACCAGCTTCACGGCGTTGTATTTCGCCGGTCCCGGCATTTCCAGGTCAAGCCCGGCCCGCAGGCTCTTCAGGCGGTCGTGGACGGCCGTCCAGTCCGACATGACGACCCCGTCATAGCCCCATTCTTCGCGCAGCACCTGGTGCAGCAGAAAATCATGCTCGCTGGTATAAGTTCCATTCAGCAGGTTGTACGAGGTCATCACCGTCCAAGGATTCGCCTTCTTGACGATGATTTCAAACGCGGTCAAGTAAATTTCCCGCAGGGTGCGTTCATCCACAATGGAATTCGAAACCATCTTCTCGGTCTCCTGGTTGTTGCCGGCAAAATGCTTGACCGATGCACCGACGCCCATGCGCTGCAGCCCGTTCACCATGGCCGCGCCCAGCTCCCCGGTCAGCACCGGATCCTCGGAATAATACTCGAAGTTCCGTCCGCCAAGCGGTGAGCGCTTCATATTGACGCCGGGTCCAAGCAGAATCTGCGTATCCAGCGCCAGACTTTCCCGGCCGAGGGCTTCGCCCACTTCCTCAATGAGCTCCGTGTTCCAGGTGGACCCCAGCGCCACGCCGGTCGGATAGCAGGTCGCCGGCATATTTTCCGAAAACAATCCCATTTCCTGCGTGCTTCCGGGCTTGCGGACGCCGTTGGTACCGTCAAACATCGTAATGGACGGAACGCCCGCCCGTTTAATCTCTTGCGTCTTCCACATGTCGGCTCCCGCGACGAGCGCCGCTTTCTCTTCCAGGGTCAGCGATTTCAGCAGCTTATCTATGGATGTATTCATGATGACTCATTCCTTTAATCATGGATTGTACATAGATTGAACTAAAGTTTTGCATGGAGCTTCCTGTTATATAACGGTCCAACCGGGCCTATAACATCCATTTCTTTAGTTCATCCCATGTAGACGTTTGCAGAATCAGCAAATGACTGCTTGTTCTCATTCTAACCCTGAAGCAAAAGCCCGTTCTTGTTCTCTTTTGCCTAAAAGCACCCCTTTTTTTGCGGTCATCCCCGGCTGCTGCAGGCATATCGCAAACAGCCCCGAATTTCCGTCCGGCACAGGAACGGGAAATTTCGGAGCAGTGTTCAATACTGTTTATGGAGCGTGATCAGCTGCACGCCGTGCGGCGGTACGGTGACCCGAACGGTATAGGAAGAAGCGTCCCGGATTTGGGACACCTTCAAGTCGGGCCCGCTTTGGCGGCGCAGATAGGCGACCTCATCCTTACTGGGAAAGTCCGGCGCTCCCATCGCCTGCCATGCGTCAAACACCGATCCGTGCTCCCGGTCCAGGGTGTAGTGCGACACCTTGTAACCCCCCTGCAAACCGCGAATGTCGAGGCTGACGTCCAGCGCCTCCTTGCTTTCAAACACGTCGTACCGGTTTTGCTCGCTGATGCCCGACCATTCGCCTTTGGCGTACAAGCTGTCCACATGTGTATAGTTGTACAGCAGCACCTGGATGTCTCCGTTCTCCTCGGTCGCGATATAATACGGCCCTCTGGCCAAGACCCGGCGGCCGAGCTTATTCAGCAGCGCAAAAGCGTAATAGGAGGGCTTCTTGAGCCCGTGCATGCTGATCAGCCCGAATCCGCCGTGAAACGGGCTGTCGCCCGCCCGCATCTCCTCAAAAATGTCGGTGAACGTCCAAAACCCGAGCGACTGCAGCAGGCCGATGGAATCGACCGCGTTTTTGATAATAAACGGCGCCATGAACATCGTGTCATGCAGCAGATTGTGCGGATACAAGGAAAAGTTCCATTCCGTCAGATGCAGCTCCAATGCCTCCGCCGGAGAATCGGCGATCCGTTCGCGGACCTTGTGGATCGTATCCACAAAAAATTCCGGCGGCTGTGTATGGGATAGACCACCGGAGCGCTCGTCCCCGGGCCAATATTCCGAATAGCTGTGGAAGGAAAAGAAATCGATATCCACTCGGTGCTCGTGGCAGTACTGCAGGAAGGTCTGAATCCAGTCCGTCTCCCACACGGTAATATAATTCAGCGCCGGCCCGCCGACCCGGAGATCCGGGGAGACCGACTTGATCGCCAGCGCGGTGGCGGCGTAAAATTCGAAATATTCCTCCTTCGTCCCCGACCAGCAGATCTCGATGGCATCCGGTTCGTTCCACACTTCAAAGTACCACTGCCGCACCTCTTCCATGCCGTAGCGGTTGACCAGATGCCGGACAAACTGGCGGATGAGCTCCGACCACTTGGCCATATCCTTCGGCGGCGATATGTTCCCTTTCCACCAAAAGAGGGTCTCATCCGAACGCTTCAGCTTGCCGGGCATAAACCCGAGCTCAACGAAGGGACGTATCCCTTGACCCAGCAAAAAATCGTACAGCTCATCGGCATAACTCCAATTGTACCGCGGAGTCCCATCCCCCAATTCGTCGTAAATCATCATCTCGTCATTGAAAATGCCGTGGAACCGGATATGTTGAAACGGCTGCTCCGCCTGAATTTCCGCCAGCTGCTTCCGCCAGTCCTCGCGCAGGCCTTCAGCGGCCCTTCCCGCCGTCAGCAGCCGGTTCCAGTGAGGCTCGTACGATTCTCCGGGAGCGTCCGCATCCAGAACGAGGCTTTCCTCAACGCTCCGCGCAGGGGCGGGCGGCATGGACGGTGCCGCAGCTTCAACCTGCGGCAGATGCCGGTACAAGCCCTCCAGCACTTTTACCGTATCGACCTTGATGTAGGAGCCGCTCTCCGATGTATCTCTCGTAAAAGGAAGATGCTTGTCATCCGCTCCTCCGCTCTGCCGCTCATGCTTCTGCCGGTACTCGGAAGGCGTCACGCCCATTTTTTCCTTAAAGCTCTTGTTAAACAGCTTCACATTGGCGAACCCGCAGTCCGCGGCGATGTCGATAATGTTGCTCGTCGTCTCCCTCAGCATCGTCTCCGCTTTTTCCAAACGGATGAGGGTCAAATATTTCTGAAAGGAGATGCCGATCTTGCTTTTGAAAAAGTGGGAGAAATAATAGAAGCTCAAATGCTCCTGTTCGGCCATCTGGTTCAGGTTGATTTTGTACATATAGTTCTCGTCCACGTATTGAATGATCCGGCGAAGGCGCTCGAGATCCACGTCGCTCGCATTCGCGCTGTCGTCCAGCCGCTCCGCGGTTGCGAAATATCGAACCAGCTGGCCCAGCAAAAGATGCAGATGCCCCATCACTTTGTCGCCGTAGCCGTCCTCCCGCTTGTTCAGCTCCCACATCATTTGGGCAAGACCGGAGCGGATGGGCGCAAAGCGGGCTTCGTCCGCAATCCGGGAGTTCACGGAGCTGCAGTCGATCCGGTTTTTGGACTGCTGCGGCTGGGCCTGGACCGTGCCGGGATCGACCTGCAGGGTAAGCAGGACGTTGGCCTCGCCGGTCTTATCGATTTTGTGCACGTCCATGCTGTTAATGACCAGCAGGTCCTCTTCCCGCAGGATCAGCCGTTCCTGGGCGACATGGATTTCCACCGAGCCTTTGAGGACGTAGATCAGCTCCAGCTCTTTATGCCAATGAAACGGAATATGGTCAATGCTGTTGATGAACAGCGTAAAAGGCATATGCTCATGGTGTTCGATAAACTCGTATCTGTGTTTCAATCCGATTTCCTCCACTTGGCTTTCTTGCCGCAACAGATTCAACGTAGAACTACTTTACAAGCTGCTCCGCCCGATGTAAAGCTGCGGCCCGGCGGGGGCCCTTGGCGTATCTAGAGCATTCCCGTTATCCGGTTGGCATAGACGAGCGATATATTCTCGGTCTGGAGAAAAAAAGACCGCCCCGAGCGCGGTATCGGGATACCCGCTGCAGGACGGCCTTCGCCATGCCTTATTCGATCATTAGGAGTTCAAAATTTGTTCGATCCGTTCCAGCACGTCCGCCGAAAGCTCAATGCCCGAGGCCTTCACGTTCTCGGTGACCTGCTCCGGACGGCTCGCACCCACCAGCGCGCTTGCCACATTCGGCTGCCGCAGAATCCAGGCCAGGGCCAACTGGCCTACTTTGACGTCCAGCTCGGCGGCGACCTTCTCCAACTGGCGCACCTTGGCGATCTTCTCTTCGCTGATGCGGTCTTCCTTCCAGCCGAGCTTGGCGGCGCGGCTGCCTTCCGGAGCCTGGCCGGGCGCCGTGTATTTGCCTGTCAGCAAGCCTTGCGCCAGCGGCGAGTAGACGACCTGGCCGATACCCTTCGCTTCGCCGAGCGGAATAACCTCGTGCTCGATCTCCCGCTGAAACATATTGTATACCGGCTGGTTTACGACGATGCGGTCCAGCAGGTAGCGGTCAGCCGTGCCGAGCGCGGCCTCCATCTGCGCCGCGGTCCACATGCTGACGCCGACATACAGCACCTTGCCCTGGCGAACCAGGTCATCCAGCGCCCGCAGCGTTTCGTCGATCGGCGTCTCGGCATCATACCGGTGACAGTAGTACAGGTCCACATAGTCGTGGCCCAGCCGCTTGAGGCTGGCGTCGCACTGCTCCATAATGTGCTTCCGCGACAGTCCCTGGTCGTTGGGCCCGTCCCCCATTTTTCCGAACACCTTGGTTGCCAGCACGTAAGACTCCCGCGGGTACGCCTTCAGCGTCTGCCCCAACAGTTCCTCGGCCGCACCCCGCTCGTACACATTGGCCGTGTCAAAGAAATTTACGCCCTCGTCATAGGCCGTCCGGATCGCCTGAACCGCATTTTCGCGCTCCACGTATCCGCCGTAAGTCAGCCAGCTGCCCAGGCTGATTTCACTCACTTTCAGTCCGCTTCTTCCCAGTCTCCGGTATTTCATCGTTGCATCAGCGCCTCCTTGTTCATATCGGGATTCCCCAATTGGCCGCCCTAAGGCAGGTTTTCTGCCCGCCCGCAGGACGATTTAGGCTTTCCCTACTATTGTAAACAACCCCCGCAGGGAAGAAAAGCCGCCGCCCGGGCAGGCTCCGTTTCTTTTTGGCGAAAAGTGGTAATAAATGAAATGAAAATACTTAGGAGGCTACGATGCTATGCAACCATCTGAACCGATATCCAATGAGCTACCGCAGTACCCTGAATCTTTATGGAGAGCGACAACGGACCTCCCTTCCTTTCCGCGTCTGGCGGAAGACATCAAGGTGGACGTTGCTATCGTAGGCGCGGGAATTGCAGGCATTACGACCGGGTACCTGCTTGCCCGGGAAGGGCTGAAGGTCGCCCTGATCGAAGCGGGGAAAGTACTGAACGGCACCACCGCACATACGACCGCCAAAATTACAGCCCAGCACGGCATGCTGTACGATGAACTGCTGAGCCATTTTGGGCAGGAACGGGCATCCATGTATTATCACGCTAACCGGGATGCGCTGCAATTCATCCGGGATACGGCGTCCAAGCTGAATATCGACTGCGGTCTCCATGAGGAAGACGCCTATGTATATATGGAGAAGGATAAGGATCTCAGTAAGCTGGAGAAGGAATTCGAAGCTTATGAGAAGCTGGGCATCCCCGGCGAATGGGTCAACAAGCTGCCGATTCCTCAGTTCGCATCGGGTGCCATCAAGCTGCCGGGACAAGCCCGGTTCCATCCGCTGCATTATTTGCGGCGTTTGCTGGAGGAATTCGTGAAGGCTGGCGGACAAGTATATGAGAATACGACGGTTCATAAGGTGGACAAGGAGGGGCCGTTAACGGTCGTCACCTACCGCGGAAGCCACAAGATTCAATGCAGCCATGTCGTCGCTGCTACCCACTTCCCGTTCCTGGATGAGGGCGGTTTTTATTTCGCGCGGCTGCATGCTGACCGCTCGTACGCGCTGGCTATGAAGCCGGAGACGGCGTTTGCCGGCGGCATGTATATCAGTGCGGACAAGCCGACGCGCTCGCTGCGGGCCGCCTCCTGGAACGGCGAAGAGGTGGTCATCGTCGGCGGCGAAGGGCATAAAACCGGGCAGCATATGTGCACCTTCTCCTACTATGAGGCGCTCGAAGCCTATGGGGGCAAACTGCTGGGCAGCAAAGGCATTCCTTTCCGCTGGTCAACCCAGGATCTGGTCACCATCGACAAAGTGCCGTACATCGGACAAATTACGTCCAAGGACGAAGGGATCTACGTGGCAACCGGCTTCAACAAATGGGGCATGACCAGCGGCACTCTCGCCGGGCGGATGTTATCGGATCAAATCATCGGCAGGGACAATCCGTACAGTGAACTGTACACGCCGTCCCGTTTCCTCGCGGACCCGTCGATTATGAACCTGGTGAAGGAAAATGCGGATGTGGCCGGAGAGCTGATTTCCGGCAAAGTCGGCCTCGTCCACACCCGGATCGAAGACCTGAATCCTGACGAAGGCGCCGTGGTCCGCCATAACGGTAAAAAAGCCGGTGCTTATAAAGACCCGGAGGGCAATCTTCATCTGGTGGATAACACGTGTACGCATATGGGCTGCGAGACCGAGTGGAACGCGGCGGAGCGGACCTGGGACTGCCCTTGCCACGGCTCCCGGTTTTCCTATGACGGGGTCGTGTTTGAAGGACCGGCCATCAAGCCGCTTGAGAAACTGGATGCACACGAGTAGACTGAATTAAGGAACGATACCACAATCGGAGGCGATTCCTTATGATAGTCATCACCAATACGATTTTGATCAAGGAAGGGCACGGACAAGCCGTGGCCGAGCGTTTTGCGAATGCCAAGGGCGTGCAGGACATGCCGGGCTTTGTCCGGATGGAGGTATGGCTGGGCAAGAGCAAGGAGGCGGACGCCGAGGAGCTGAAGGTGTCCACCGTCTGGGAGGACGAGGCGTCGTTTAAAAACTGGACGCAGAGCGAGTCCTTCCGCGCTTCTCACCGCGGGGCCGGAGGCAGCAAGGACGTCCTGCTCGGCTCTACGCTGAACCAGTATGAGCTCGTCGTCAGCCCCTTGAACGCAGCGGAATAAGCAGTCGATGCTGTAGGGCAGGCGGACTTTGCCCGAGCAACCAAAAAAGGATAGGTTCGAGAGATCCAAAGGGTCTGCCGAGCCTATCCTTTATTATATTTATAAGAGCAGCTGATCCGCCTCTGACCACGCGGCAGCCGGTTCCGACTGACATCAGGCGATACCCGCCTCGGCTCCCGCTTCCTCCACCTGAAGCCGGTATGCATACAGCGACTCGTCGATAATGGCGCTCATCATGGGCAGATCCGCTTCGGGAATCAGCTCCAGCGCATAGTTCCATGCGTTCTCTTCAATCTGCAGTGCCACTCGCATCCGCTGTTCCTCAGTAAGATTCATGTCTTCCAGCGATTCGGAGAGCGCAGGCAGCTCCCGATCCGCGGCATGCCCCAGCTCATGGGCCAGGACAATCGTAAAATACTCCTCCACCCGGTCCAATGATCCGAACATCTGCATGCATTGTTCTTCGATCACACCGGTATACATCGTGATCCGCTTGGAAACCATCCCGTACTTGCCGCCGATCAGGCGTCCATCCCGGGACCGTGTTCTCAGACGGACCTGAACGCCCAGTCCCGACCGTCCGACCAGCTCACGGATGATTTCGTTCAAATGTATGGTGTTCAACGCTCTATCTTTATCCCCTTTAATGTCAAATAACCTAATAAATCATTATACGACGCAGCAGGCGAAAAGCAACAAGCAATCAAGCACTTTTTTCGGGTCTGCAGGGTGTCGGAGTCGATAAGCTAATGGTGAAAAGGGCATCCCGCGTGTACAGGCGTAGCGTTTGGCGCCTCTCTCTTAAAGAAGTTTGGCGTCTTGACCGTGTTGTCATACGAATGGTGAAAAATATGAGTCGTCGCCGGTGATAACGGCGGGATCAACCACGTCCAGTTCCCGGTGACCTCTCTGCCGCTCCTGGCTTCCCGCTCTTCAAACAGCCGGAACTGGGAAGCCGCCGTATGATGATCCACTATGCTGACCCCCGCCTGCTTGTACGAATGCAGCACGGCGACGTTCATCTCGACGAGTGCGCGGTCCCGCCAGAGCGAAGTTTCGCTCGCTGTGGACAAGCCCATCAGCTCCGCCACCCGCGGCAGCATGTTATACCGCTGTTCATCGGCGAAATTTCGCGCACCGACCTCGGTCACCATGTACCAACCGTTAAACGGAGCCGCCGTATAGCGGATGCCGCCGATCACGAGTTCCATATCGGAAATGATTGGCACGGCGTACCAGCGCAGGCCCAGCTCGGCGAAGGCGGGCATATCCGGATGCGTGATCGGCACTTCCATGACCAGCTCCGGCGGAATGGGAAACAGCTCAGGCCCGCCTTCCCCTCCTTGAATGACAAGAGGAAGGACGTCGAAAGGCGTCCCTTCTCCCGTCCAGCCCAGCTTCATGCACAGCCTCGTAAACAGGGCGGAAGCCGGATCACCGGTGATCGTCCCACCGTTCTCGTACCCCGCATAGCGGATCAGCTGGTGGTTCAGGATGCGGATATCGCTCATGCCGGGTACCGACGGCCTAAATACCGTGATCGTCGGCACGATTTTGCCGCCGCCCGTGCCGCGTTCGATATGACGCAGCAGCGCCTCGGCAATGTCGCCGGGCCGCTCAAGGCCCCGCTCATCGATGACCTGCATCGAGTCCCAGAACAGGCGGCCGATGCAGCGGTTGCTGTTGCGCCAGGCCATTTTTGCCCCGTGAACCAGTTCCTCGTACGTATGCTCATACGTTCCGGTCTCTTCAATGCTGGCCCTGATCTCCGCGAGCCTCCGGACGGTCTCGGCCTCTGTCTTGCCAAGCTCCTGATAACACAATAATATATATTCTTCCGCATCTTTCTGCAGAACGTCATACACCTTCATGCCGCGTTCACCTCGTTGTTCGTAAAAAGGGTCTGTCTCTCCCTATTATAAGCCAGACGCCGAAGCCACAGCCGTGTAAGGCTTGAGCAAATGGTGAATCTTGCGGCGGGCTGGATGAGTCGGGTTGGGCGGCGGACGACGGATGTTCGGTGGGAGCACAAAAAAGGAGCCCCTGAAAACAGGGACTCCTCCATTGATGGATCAGGACGGCATGCCAGCCTTGGTGTTCTCGGCCTCCGAATGGGAAGACGGCCAGAAAGCATAGCGGCCCAGCATCACCGTAATGGCCGGCACGAGAAACGGCCGGACGATGAAGGTGTCCAGCAGGACACCCGCGGCGGTAATGATGCCGAACTGGACCAGCACCTGGATCGGCAGCGAGGCGAGCACCGCGAAGGTCCCGGCCAGAATGAGGCCGGCGGAGGTGATGACCGAGCCCGTCTCGGACACGCCCTCCTGGATCGCCTGCTTTAACGGCATATGCTTCCGTTTTTTCCAGATGCTCGAGATCATGAAGATGTTGTAGTCCTCGCCCAGCGCCACCAGGAATACGAATGAATAGAGCGGAATCGCTCCTTGGATCGCGTCCGCGCCAAGCCCGTAATGGATGATGAGCCAGCCCAGGCCGAGCGCCGAGAAATAAGACAAAATAACAGTCAAAATCAAATACACCGTTGCGGTGATCGACCGCAAATACACGAGCAGCAGCAGCGTAATCATCCCGATGACGACCGGAATAATGACCATCGTGTCACGGTCGCCGGTCTCGCGGGTATCGTATTGTTCGGCGGTCTGGCCGCTGATCCACACTTTATCCGCCGGGGAACCCACCCCCGCCGCCTGAAGCGCCTGCTCTGCCGTGCTCCGCAGGTGGGGAATTCGGTCCATCGCTTCGCTGGAATAAGGATTCATGTCGAGCGTGACGTCGTAGGCGATAATATTGGCGTTTTGACTGCCCGGCTGCCCTTTTGACACCTCATCCACATATGGCAGCTCTTTCAGCTTCTGATCCAGGCCGTCCGGTTTGCCTTCCGTATCGACCATAATTTTCACCGGAGCCAGTTCCCCGGGGCTGAACTGCTTCCCGATCGTATCGAAGCCTTCACGCGAGGCCATATCTTTCGGAAAAGATGACATAATATCGTAGGTAAACTTCACCTGGCTGGATACGGAAGCGAGCGCGCCCAGCACGATCACCGTCACAATGACGATCATCCAAGGTCTGCGGACCACGAGCCGGCTGGCAAAGCCGGGACGCTTCGGCTTGCGTGCGGGTACCGGTTTGCCCTTCTTGCGGGCGCGTTCCTCTTCCATCTCCGGCGTGCGGGGAATGAACGGAAAGAACGACGTCCGCCCGAAAATCGCCAGCAGCGCAGGTACCAGCGTCAAGCTCGCGATCACCATCACAAGAATGGAGACGCTGAACGGAACCGCAAAACGGTGGTATGCCCCGTACTTCGCCAGCAGCAGGGCCAGCAGCGACAGGACCACCGTGAAGCCGCTCATGGCGATCGCGCCTGAGGATTCCGTCACGGCCCGCAGCAGCGCCCGGGTCTTGCTCTCTTCTTCCTTCAGCAAATGGCGGAAGTGCGAGATCAGGAACAGACAGTAGTCCGTCCCGGCCCCGAACAGAAGCACCGTCATGATCGAAACGGCTTGGGAATCGACGGTGATCCAGCCCTTCTGGGCCATCAGGCCGAGCAGTGGGCTGACTGCGCCATATGCAAAGCCGACCGCGATCAGCGGAATCAGCGCCAAAATCGGTGAGCGGTAAATGAGCAGCAGGATGACCAGTACCAAAATGACGGTGGACATGAGCAGCTTGAAATCCGCGTTCTTGAAGAGGCCGGTCGCGTCGATCGAAATGCCGACCGGACCGGTGACGCGGACGCTGAGGTCCGAACCGGAGTTATGGCTTGCGGCGAAGGGATCCTGCCCGGTTTCTTCCGTGATCCCGGATTGGAGCTGCTCCACCCCTTCTTTCAACTGGTCGCTGTCTGCGTCTTTGCGGAACAGCACGGGGGTGACCAGCGTGCTCTGATCCTCGGACAGCATCGCTTTCATCGCGGCCGCCGGCATTTGGTTAAACGGCGGAACAGAATCCTGGTAAGGAACCGGATTCGTGCTCCACTCGGCGTACATCTTCTGCACATGCTGTAAATCGTCGTCCTTCAGCCCGCCTTCACGATGCCAGACCAACAGGGCGGGAACCCCTGCATCAGTGCTGAACTGCTCCTCCGCGACGCGTTCAGCCTGAACCGAAGGCTTGGCGTCGTCCAGATTGGCCGCATTATTCTGGACCTCGCTGTTGACCATCGGCCAGATGGCACTCAGCACGCCCACGATGATGACCCAAACGGCCAGCGTAATCCATTTGCTTCTTTTTCCGGCGACCCAGCGCCCGTATCCGGAATCCCCCATATTCTGCTCCTCCCCACCTGTTACAGGTGCCAAAATGGTATAGTATAAGTACATGTTCATGCCGATAAAGTGCGGCCTCCGCAGGCTCCGTGATACAATATGGGACAGTACGGACCGCCCTACTTTTCAGCCTTATCAGGCGGCATACAATCGCAAAATTTCAATGAAAGGCACATCCGCTGTTGCCATGCCACATTAATTATATATACCGGAAGGTTAATTATCAATCAGGATTTAGAACAGGATTGCGGAATTACTGGAGGACAACGATCAACTACTTAGATTATGGAGGACAACGATATGGAACAATCCCAGGGAAAACATCCGGCTAAACGCTCCCCGGGCCGGCCCAAACGCCGGCAGGAGGACACTCCCATGAACGAATTCATCCTGAAAACAGCTTCCGCCCTGTTCATGGAGTACGGCTATGAGCCGGTCTCGCTGCAGCAAATTGCCCAGGTATGCGGCGTAACCAAGGCTTCCATTTACTATCACTTTGAAAATAAAGCCCAGCTCTTCACGGCGGCCGTCACCGCCATGATGCAGAAGGCGCGCAATGCTTCCCTCCGGATTATGCAGCAGGACAAGCCGCTCTACGACCGGCTCGTGGAGCTGGCCGAGAACAAGCTTCGTTTCCCGCACGGAGACTTTGAAACGATCATGCGCGATGCCAGCGCCTCACTGGCGCCCGAACAGCTGGAGGAAATCCGCGTCAGCGAGGACCAGATTCACGATGTGCTGACCGTCAGCTTCACCGAGGCGATCAAAAACGGGGAGGTGCGCTCCGCACACCCGCTCCTTATGGCGCACACGCTGGCATCCATGCTGATGATCGGCAACCGGGAGATTGCCAAAGAATTCGCCCCGTCCGCGGGCGAACTGGCCCAGGAGATCGTCAACATGTTCTGGAACGGGGTCGGCGTGCAGGAAGCGTAGCATGAGGATTGGCTAAATGCGGCCTCGATGGATTGGTGGCATGCGGCTCGAATATGGCGTAGCTCAGCCGCCGCTATTGTTCCGAGGCTTTTCGGGCCGACTTGCCACGGGCCGGCTTCTTCTGTTCCTTCTCCTGCTTCTGCCGCAGCTTCCACTCGTCGAGCCAAGCCCATAAGTAGTAAGCGGCGTAGCTCCGCCATGGCGACCAGCTGTGGCTGATCTCCAGCATGAGCGGAGAAGGCGGCTGGCTATCAAAGCCCCACAGCACTTTCATTGCATTTTTCAGTCCGATGTCATCAGCCGGGAAGAAATCGGTTCGGCCCACGCTGAAGAGCAGGAAGCACTCGACCGTCCATTTGCCGACGCCGCGGATCGGGAGCAGCCGGTTGAAAATTTCTTCGTCCGCAAGGTCCGGCATGGCGTTAAGGTCGAGGGATCCGTCCGCTACCTGCCGCGCCAGGCCAGTAATATACTCGGCTTTGCGGCGGCTGAACTGCAACGGCAGCAGCTCGTCCGGTTCGAGCGCGGCCAGCGCTTCCGGCTTCGGGAAGCTGTAGAGCGTATGGTCCCCGATCGTCACGGGGGTGCCGTACTGCTCGGTGGTTCGCGAGACGAGTGAAGCGGCAAAGCTCAGGTTCATCTGCTGGCCGATAATCGTCCGCACCAGATTTTGAAACAGATTCGGCTCCAGCAGTATTTTCAGCCCGTGCAGCCCCGGAAGAATGGAGCCAATAACAGGCTCATCCTCAAGCTGCGCATAGAACGGCCTGAGGTCCACATGGTTGGACAGCATTTTGCCTACATACACCCGGACGGCTTCGGTTTCCTTCGAATTACAGGCCTGCAGCAGCTCCACCTCCGCCGCCGGTCCCTGGTCGGTCTCCACCAAGGACACAGTGACCGGAATGTCGCGCCCTTCCGCCGGAATCACCTTCGTGAATACCGGGTATTCCGGATGAGCCAGCACGAGCCGGGGATTTTGCCCCCTGACCGCGACCATGGTTCGTTCGATGCTAAAGGGCGTAAGCAGCGGGATCGTTTCTTTCATGTTCCGTACCTCCTGACTCCTGTAAAGTGATCAAGCATTCGCCGCAGGTTCGGTCTGCGATTTTATTCCTGAATGAACTTCTATGATCAATATTGACAAACACACGTTCGATATTCAAGCATAAACTGCCAATATTCCAAAAAAAAGAGCAGCCGTGATGGCTGCTCTTTTGAAATGCGGATGATAAGGATCACGGGTGGGGTCGCCTTCACCCTCAGACAACCTCTTGAATGCTTCCGCCGGAAAACTGGCTGTTATACAGATCGGCGTAGAAGCCGCCTTTGGCCAGAAGCTCCTCGTGGTTGCCCTTCTCGATCACACTGCCCTGGTTCATGACCAGGATCAGATCGGCGTCACGGATCGTGGACAGCCGGTGGGCGATGACGAAGCTCGTTCTGCCCTTCATCAGGTCGTTCATCGCCTTCTGAATAAAGACCTCCGTCCGGGTGTCGACGCTGCTGGTCGCTTCATCCAGAATGAGGATAGACGGGTCGGCCAGAATGGCACGCGCAATCGTCAGCAGCTGCTTCTGCCCTTGGGAAATGTTCGACGCTTCTTCGTTGAGCACGGTGTCGTAGCCGTCCGGAAGCGTTCGGATGAAGTGATCGGCATGAGCCGCCTTGGCCGCCTCGATCACTTCCTCGTTCGTGGCGCCGGCACGGCCGTAAGCGATATTCTCCATAATCGTCCCGTTGAAGAGCCAGGTATCCTGGAGCACCATGCCGAAAATGCTGCGCAAATTGCCGCGCTTCAAGTGGGTAATGTTCACACCGTCGATGGTGATCGCCCCGCCGTTCAGCTCATAGAAGCGCATGAGCAGGTTGATGAGCGTCGTCTTGCCGGCACCGGTCGGCCCTACGATGGCGATCGTCTGTCCCGGCTTCACGTCGATGTTCATGTCTTCAATGAGCATTGCGTCTTCCTTATAGCCGAACCGCACATGCTCAAACTCCACGGCACCTTTTGGATTGTTCAAGACAGCCGCATCTGCCGCTTCCGGCACTTCTTCTTCTTCATCCAGCAGCTCGAACACGCGCTCCGCCGAAGCGATGGTGGACTGGATGATGTTCGCGATGTTGGCCGTCTGCATAATCGGCTGGGTAAACTGTCTGGCGTACTGGATGAACGCCTGCACATCCCCGATCGTAATGCGGCCGTGGGTGACGAAGATCCCCCCGACCACGCAGACCAGTACATAGCCGATGTTGCCGATAAACATCATCATCGGCATAATGATGCCGGAGATGAATTGGGCTTTCCAGCCGGAGCTGTACAGCTTTTCGTTGATTTTGTTGAAATCCTCGACGGACTCCCGCTCGCGGCCGAAGGCTTTCACGATTTTATGGCCAGTGTACATTTCTTCCACGTGGCCGTTGAGCTGTCCCAAAGAAGCCTGCTGGGCCATAAAATGCTTCTGGGACCGGGAAGCTACCGCTTTGATGACGATGAAGCTGAGCGGCAGCGTCACGATCAGAATCAGCGTCATCCATGGGCTGATCGACAGCATCATCACGATGACGCCGACCAGCGTCACGATCGACGTGATCAGCTGCGTCAAGCTCTGCTGCAGCGTGGTGCTGATGTTGTCGACGTCGTTGGTCGCGCGGCTCAAGATTTCCCCATGCGTCCGGGAATCAAAATATTTCAGCGGCAGGCGCGACAGCTTCGCGTTGATCTGCTCCCGCATATCGTACACAACCTTCTGCGCCACGCCGGCCATCAGATACTGCTGAATATAGCTGAAAGCTGCGCTGAACAGGTACAGACCAATCAGAATCAGCAGGATTTGGGTGATGTAGGTAAAGTCAATGCCAGCGCCCGGCGTCCCCTTCGCCATCGCGATGACGCCTTCCAGCAGCTTGGTAATCGCCTTGCCGAGAATTTTCGGGCTCGCGATGCTGAACACTGTACTAAGAATCGCCGTCAGAAAAATAACGATCAGCGTCCCCCGCCGTGGCCGCAGATAGCCGACCAGCCGCTTCAGGGAGCCCTTGAAGTCCTTGGCCTTCTGCGCAGGCATCATTTGGCCGGGATGGCCGCCGGGATGCCGGGGTCCTCCCATCCGGGGTCCGGGTCTTCTTGTTTGCTCACTCATGCGATCTCCTCCTCTGACAGCTGTGAGGATACAATTTCGCGATAAACGTCACTGGTCTCCATCAGCTCGCGGTGGGTGCCAATGCCGGCAATCCGCCCTTCGTCGAGGACGATGATCCGGTCGGCGTCCATGACCGTGCTGACCCGCTGCGCCACGAGCAGAACGGTTGCGTCCCGCGTCACCGGCTTCAGCGCGCTGCGCAGCTTCGCATCCGTCTTGAAATCAAGCGCCGAGAAGCTGTCGTCGAACGCATAGATTTCCGGTCTGCGTACCAGCGCCCGCGCGATGGATAAGCGCTGCTTCTGCCCGCCGGACACGTTGTTTCCGCCCTGGGCAATTTCCGACTCAAAGCCGTCTTTCATATTCATAATAAATTCGGTCGCCTGGGCGATATCCGCCGCTTCGCGGATCTCTTCATCGGTGGCGTCCTTTTTGCCGTAGCGGATATTGTCCGCAATCGTCCCGGTGAACAGCAGCGCCTTCTGCGGCACGAAGCCGATCTTGGCGCGCAGCTCCTCCTGCGTCATCTCGCGGACATCGACCCCGTCGACCAGCACGCTGCCTTCCGCCACATCATAGAAGCGCGGAATCAAGCTGAGCAGCGTCGACTTGCCGGAACCGGTGCCGCCGATAATCGCCGTGGTCTCCCCCGGCTTGGCGGTGAATGAAATCCCCGACAGCGCCGGCTGCTCCGCGCCCGGATAACTGAACGTCACGTCCCGGAATTCCAAATAGCCGCGTCCTTCTTCAGAGGATTGTGCAACGAGCGGATCGTCGATATCCGGCGTAATGCTGAGCACCTCGTTAATCCGCGCAGCGGATGCGGAAGCGCGCGGTACCATGACGAAGACCATAGAAACCATGATCAGGGAGAACATGATCTGCATGGCGTACTGGATAAAAGCCATCAGGTCCCCGACCTGCATATGTCCGTCCCTAATGCGCAGGCCGCCAAACCAGACGATGGCGATGGTCGATAAGTTCATGACGATCATCATAATCGGCATCATGGCCGCCATGATTTTGTTGACCCGGACCGCTGTGCTGGTCAGATCGTAGTTGGCTTCCTTGAAACGCTCTTGCTCATGCTGAATCCGGTTAAACGAACGAATGACCCGGATCCCGGTCAGGTTTTCTCGGAGCACCCGGTTTAATTTGTCCAGCTTGACCTGCATCGCCTTGAACAGCGGCATTCCCATACCGGCTATGATGGCAATAGAGCCAGCCAGCACCGGAACGATCACGACGATGATCAGGGACAGCTTGGCGTCCTTGGACACCGCCATAATAATCCCGCCGATACACATCATCGGCGCGCTGATCATCATCCGCAGCATCATGGTCAGCACCTGCTGGGTCTGAGCGATGTCATTGGTGGTGCGGGTAATGAGCGAAGCCGTGCCCAGCTTGTCGAATTCCTGCAGGGAGAAATTCTGGACATGCTGGAATACCCGGCTGCGCATCGATCTGCCGAAGCCGCCCGCCACTTTGGCGGACAGGTAGCTCGCGGCGATGGAGCAAATGGCTCCCCCCAGAGCTACGGCCAGCATAAAGCCGCCAATTTTCCAAATGTAAGGAATGTCTCCCTCGATGATGCCCTTATCCACGATGTCCGACATCAGCGTCGGGAGATACAGGTCCGACATGGACTGCAGAAACACAAGCACAAATGTGAACAGGATCAGAAGCCAGAACGGCTTCAATGAACGAAAAAGCTTTAGCATGTTGACACTTCACCTCCATCCGATGAATCATTCTGCGTTTTGCTTTCATAATACTTATAAGCCTTGGTCAGCAGCTCGGACAGCTTCTCGCTCTCCTCGATGCCCAGGTGATCGACAAGCCCCTTGAAGGAATGGATCGTCGCCTTACGGGCTTGGATAATCGCTTCCCGCCCCTCCTCGCTGAGCTTGATCCGGACCACCCTTCGGTCCGCCTCATCCGGCGTCCGTACGATCCATTTCTTCTTCTCCAGCGCTTTGACAAACTGGGTGACGGTCGGAGAAGTGACCCCCAGCATCCCACTGATCTCGGACACCTTCAGTCCCGGGCTATCCGGCTCGACATGACGCATGAGCAGGACCATCAGCCCCATCTCGCTCATCTTCAGGCCTTCGATTACCCGGTGGCGAAACTCACCCCTGTTAAATCGCATGACCGCCTGAAGCAGCTGGACAACGGTTTCGTGGTGCTGATCATGCTCCTGCGATTCGGTACCCTGGCAGAAGGCTTTCTGACGGTTGTTGCCATCGTCGTTCATGACGCAAACAATCCTCCTTTCCCCAACGTGCTATGAAGAATGATATCCCGCACAAAAAAATAATTAGGTTACCAATTAAATAGGCAACCTAATTATATGACCTTTCCGATTTATATGTCAATTAAAACATATCTAATAAAGTCTAACAATATTTTGTTCATGAATCCGCTGTGCTTGCAAGATCAGGATTCCGCAGCAGACGTTTGACCGTCGCCGCAAACAATATGCAGCAGGTGACCGCCGCGCAGGCATCTGCAATCGGCTCGGCCATAATGACGGCATCGGCTTTGGGCGATATGAACTCCGGCAGCACAAAAACCAAAGGAATCAGCAAAATAATTTTACGCAGAACGGCAATAAAGATGGACACCTTAGCCTGCCCAAGCGCAAGAAACATCTGCTGCAGCGCCAGCTGAATGCCGTAAATGCATGTCCCCAGAAAAAAGACCGGCATCAGCCTTTCCGTCAGCGCAATCAACTCAGCCTGATCCGTGAAAATCATGACGGGAAACCGCGGCAAGAACACCGCCACCGCCCACATCACGATGCCGAGGACACCGCAAACGGCCGTACAAAACCGGATTGCTGCCTTCACCCTTGCATAGTCTCCCGATCCATAATTGTAGCCGATGACCGGCTGCGCTCCCTGCGCAAAGCTGGATAAAGGCAGGGAAAACAGCTGCATGAGGCTGGTCAGAATGCTGATTGCGCCCACATACAAATCGCCGCCATACCGTGCAAGGGAAATATTAAACACGATCTGGATCAGGCTTTCCGTCGACTGCATGATAAAAGGGGACAGCCCCAGCGCAAGGATGCGGCACGCCATCCGGGGGTTCACCCGCAGGTTCCGGAGCCGAAGGCGGAGGTGGCTGCGCCTGGATGTAAGAAACGACAGCACCCATATAGCAGACGCAGTCTGGGAAATGACGGTTGCCAAGGCGGCCCCGCGGACTCCCATATGCATCGGAAATATAAAAAGGGGTGCCAGGATGGCGTTCAGCACGGCTCCGGCACAGACCGTGGCCATTGCCGTTTTGGCAAAACCCTGAATGGAAATAAAAGAATTCAGCCCAAGGGACATCAGCACGCTGACCGTCCCCAGCAAATAGATGCCCATATAATCACTGGCATAGGGTAGTGTTTTACCGCTCGCTCCGAAGGCGATCAACAGGGGACGGTGAAAACACAGCAGCACCGCCGTCAGCACTCCCGAGACGAGCAGGAGCATCAGGCAGCAGCTGCCCAGCAGCTTCTCCGCTTCCTTGGGTTTCCCTTCCCCCAGCTTCATGGAGGCCAGCGGAGCGCCGCCAAGGCCGATGAGGGCCGCAAACGCCGAGATGGTCATGATCAGCGGGAAGGCGATGCCCAGTCCGGTTAATGCAAAGGTACCACCTCCCGGCATCCTGCCGATCAGCATCCGGTCGACGACATTGTACAGCGCGTTGACGATTTGAGCCGCAATCGCCGGAAGTGCAAGAGACAACAGCAGCTTGGGGATGCTCCCCGCGGCAAACCGGCTGCTCATTTCATCATGGTTGATTGTAAATCAGTCCTTTTCGCTCGTAGTTTCCGTAGAAATGCGCATTTCCATCTTTCATTATATCAGACTGAAATCGCATGAAAACACGAGTTTTAAGGCATCTATACGGCCGTTTAAGGGTTGTAGAATATAAAAATAATGAGGAGATACATGTCTGAACCAAAAACGCTTTAAAAGCAAAAAATAAGAGGTCTGAGAGGGTGTGGGTTTAATGTATTTTTTTCTTGTAACCTCATTAAAATAATGCGTTCCAGTCTGCCCGGTTACCCCCTGTCCTCCATCAATTTCCCCTGCGTAAACGCGATCCATTCCCGCGCGGCATAGGACAGGTAACGGTCCCTGCGCCAGATCATCCCCAGCTGCCACGGAATAACCGGTTCCACCAGCGGCATAATCCGGATCCGCTCCCGGTTGATTTCCCGGCAGATCGTTTCCGGCAGCAGGGCGATGCCCAAATTGGCGGCGACCATGCCGCTGATCAAGTCCCATTGGGAGCTTTCGTAGACGATATGCGGCTGGAAGCCGACCTTGACGCATTCCGTAATGATCCGGTCATGCAGCGCAAAGTCCTCCCGGAACAGCACGAAGTTCTCTTCCGCCAGATCGGCAAGACTGGCGCACTCGCGATGCGCAAGACGGTGAGACGGGTGCACCAGCAGCATCAGGTTTTCCCGGACGAACGAAAACGAGTGGAACAGCGAGTCGTCGGTCGGCAGCACCACGACGCCAATGTCGAGCAAACCGCTTTCTACGTCGACCTCCACCTTCTTGGCGCCGTCCTCAAAGATTTGCATCGTCACCTGCGGGTATTTCTGATGAAACTGCCCGATCACCTCAGGGAAAAAGCTCGATCCGACCATCGGCGGCAGGCCGAGGCGGATATGGCCCTTCTTCAGATTTTTCAAATCGCCGAGCTCGGAGGACAAGCTCTGGAACGACTTCACGATCGGCTGGGCCTGCTCGTAAATAATCCGGCCGGCATCGGTCAGCACCACCTTTTTGCCCGAACGGTCAAACAGGGTGACGCCCAGCTCCTCCTCAATGTTGCGGATCGTTTTGCTGATCGACGGCTGCGTGATATAGAGCGATTCCGCCGCCTTCGTAAAACTCTGCAGCCGGGCGACCTCCATAAAATACTGCAATTGGCGGATGTCCATACGTCGTTCTCCTTCCCTTAAGTATGGAGTCCACGTGGCCTGCGGTGGATCCATATAAGTTGAATTAAAGAATACGATGCAAGCAAGGGAGAAAAATGATTCCGAAGAAGCGAAGCGGTCTAAAAGCTTTCCAAAGGAAAGCTGACATCGGAAGCATATACCTTGGCTTTCGGATTTCTACCTCACGTGGGTTCAATACAATCAAGAAATCCGAAAACAAGAGTGATCGTAGGGACATTTTACGTACTTGCCCTACCATCCATTTCAATATTTCAACTATACGTCATCCTTTCGCCATAGCCAAATGGAATGATATCCATTCGATATATGCATTTTACCTATGAAAATGAATGCTGTAAAATTTTCATTATAAATGAAAGGAAGGCGAAAACAATTGATGAAGCATGCCGTCAAAGGGACCTTTCAGGTCGCCGTTTTAATGCTGTTTTCATATGCGATGAACCAGCTGGCCGGTCTGCTGCATCTGCCGGTGCCGGGCAGCATTCTCGGAATCATCGTGTTGTTTCTTTTGCTCGAATCCGGCGTCGTCAAGCTCGAATGGATCGAAGTCGGAGCGAACTGGCTGCTCGCCGAGCTCCTGCTCTTCTTTATCCCGGCCGCCGTCGGGGTGATGAAATATTTTGCGATGCTGGAGAGCGACGGGGTGCGAATCCTGCTCGTCGTTATTTTCAGCACGGTCGTGGTCATGGCCAGCTCCGGCTTGACCGCCGCACGCATTGCCAAACATAAAGAACGGAAGGTGTCATGATGATCGGTCTCATCTGTCTGCTGCTAACCCTCGTGATCTACATGGCAGCCAAACGATTGTATAAGCGGTATCCCAAAGTGTATCTGTCGCCGCTGCTGGTGACGCCCTGCATCATTATTATTTTCCTGCTGTGCACGCATATTCCCTATGAACATTACAATGCCGGCGGGAAATGGCTGAGCGATATGCTCCAGCCTGCAACGGTCGCCTTTGCGGTGCCGCTCTATAAAAACTTCAAAGTACTCAAAAAGCACGCCGTCGAAATCGTCGTCAGCGTGCTTACCGGTTCCTTCATGGCTATGATCTCTTCGGCGGTGCTCGCCAAAGGGCTGAAGCTGGACACTTCATTGGTGACCAGCCTGATCCCCCGCTCGATCACGACGCCGATCGCCATGAACGTATCGCAGGTCATCGGCGGGGTGCCGAACATTACGGCGGTCTTCGTCATTATGACCGGCTTGCTCGGCTCCGTGCTCGGGCCGATGATTCTGCGCCTCCTGCGGATCGAGAACGAAATCGCCCGCGGCGTGCTGCTCGGCACGAGCGCCCACGGGACGGGGACGTCCTTGGCCTTCGGCTTCAGCTCGATGAGCGGAGCGATCTCCAGCGTCTCGATGATTCTGGCCGCCCTGTTCACGCTCGGCGCGGCGCCGCTGCTCATGCTGATGTGGTAAGGAGTTAGAGGCGGACCGGCTTGCCGGTAGATGCCGAGACCAACGCGGCACAAGTCACGGCCTGCGTCCGGCAGGCATCCTCATAGCTTGAAAGAATACGGGAGCGGTCTCCGGTGCGCAGCGCATGGAGAAACGCTTCCGTTTCGCGTACATAGGGGCTCCCCTGCTCCGCATATTCTGTCGTGACGCCGGGCGCCGCCAGCTGCAGCCGCTGCGGGTTCCAATCGACGATCCCCCGGTCCGTATAGAATGTCAGTCCCGTCTGGCTCAGACCGCCACCTTCCGGCAGGACGCATGTGTTGGAGATGTTCGCTACCACGCCGCTCGCCAGGCGGAGCGCGACCGTTCCCACGTCGGCAACTTCCACCCCGTCCACCTGGCTCTGCTTGACCCGGTCCCCGTAAAGCGCATACACTTCTTCCACTTCGCCGGCCGTATACCGGAGCATGTCGACCATATGCGTCGTCTGCTCGATGAACTGCCCGCCGGAGCCGCTTTGCCGTCTCCACCAGGACACGCCCGGCATGCTGTCCATCCACCGCCCCAGCACCATGCCGGTCGTATGGTTCGACAGCTCCTCCTTCAGCCGCGCCGCATTGTGCTGGTAGCGGAAATGGTACCCCACCGACGTCAACAGCCCCGTCTCGCGGACCCGGGCCAAAATTTGTTCCGGCAAGCTGGTGTCGAGCCCAAGCGGTTTTTCCACCAAAAACGGAATACCGCGCTCAATCAGCTTCATTTCGATTTCGCCGTGTGCCATCGGCGGCACGCAGATATATACCGCGTCGAGCGGCCCCGCGTCCAGCATGGCATCCAGATCCACATACCCCTCGGCGCCGTAACGCCGCGCCATCCGGTCTGCTTTCTCCAGGCTTGTACCACAAACCGCCGTCAGCTTTACTCCATCCATCGCCGCCAAGTTGTCGGCATGTACGCCGCTGAACCATCCGGTTCCGATCAATCCGATACGAAGTGTCATCCTGCGCGATCCCACCTTTATCCTGTTTTCTCCACTATACCGGGGGCCGTCCCGTTTGGCTACGATTTGTTGGGAACGCATCGCACGCCCTCGTATCCATCCCGTTCGCGGAACCAAATTCCGACGAGACCAAGCTGCCTGGCTCACCACTTGCTGTGCCGAGCGCGCCCGTCTAAGGCCTCCCGACGGTGAATCCCTTCCACTCATCCGGGAGCAGCCCCTGATAGTGCCGCTGGAGAAAACGATCGTCGACCAGCACCAGCACGCCCGTATCCTGCTCGGAGCGGATCAGCCGCCCTCCGGCCTGCAGCACCTTGTTCATCCCCGGGAACACATAGGCGTAATCATAGCCGCTTTTCCCGTTTTCATTGAAGTAATCCCGAATCAGGTTCCGTTCAAAACCGAGCTGCGGCAGGCCCACGCCGACCACGACGACGCCTCCCAGACGGTCCCCCTGCAGGTCGATTCCTTCGGAGAAAATGCCCCCGAGCACGGCGAAGCCGACGAGCGTATCCGCATTGTCCGCCTGGAACGCCGCGAGGAACCGCTCCCGTTCCTCCTCGGCCATTCCGGTATCCTGCACGATGATGCCAACCTCCGGGTGCAGCTCTGCAAAAGGCTCGACCACCATACGCATATATTGGTACGACGGGAAAAAGACCATGTAATTCGCTTTGCGCTCCGATATGAGGCTATGCAGCAGCTTCACCAGCGCGTCCCGGGTGTCGTCCCGGTCCCGGTACCTGGTGGACAGCGGCTCGATGCGCACATCCAGCTGCTCCCGGCTGAACGGCGACGGCACGGACAAGCTGTAGTCCTCCTCGCCGGCGCCCAGCATGTCCCTGTAGTAGGACAGCGGAGACAGAGTGGCCGAGAAGAACACGGTCGAGCGGAAGCCTTTTCCCGCCTGGGCGAGCAGGTAGGACGGATCCATGCAGAACAGCTTCAGCACACAGTCGCCGCCGTGAATCTCGGCATACGTCAGAAAGCGTTCGTCATACAGCTTGGCGATCCGGTTATAATGCTGCGACGCAAAATAGGCATCCAGCAGCTGCTCCTGCAGCCCGGGGTCCCCTTTGGGCGCCAGCAGCTCCCGCTCGGCTTCGGCTATGAACAGCTCCAGCCGCTCACCCAGTTCCCGAGGCTGTTCCTGCCACTGCTTCTGGCGGACTTCGCCCATTTCCTTTTTCAGCTCGATAAAAAATTTATTGACCGCATCCGCCGCCTTCTGAACCCCGGCATCCACGCCCTTGTATCCGCGCTTCAGCTCGAGAAATGTCGCCTTGCCGATCTCAGCCGAGAACATGTCCCGGCCCCGATCAACGAGGTTATGGGCTTCGTCCACTAGAAGGACCGTCTGCCTCTTTTGTTCCTCAGGCAGCCGCTTGAACGAAACCCGCGGATCAAAGATGTAATTATAGTCGCAAATGACCGCATCCGCTGCGTAGGCCGCGTCCAGCGAAAACTCAAAGGGACATACCTGATGCTTGCGCGCGTAACGCTCAATGACGGCGCGGTCCATCACCGTTTCCTGGGACAGCATGTCCAGAATCGCCCCGTTAACCCGGTCATAGTAGCCGTCCGCAAACGGGCAGGCGTCCTTCCGGCAGACCGTCTCCTCCTGAAAGCAGACTTTGTCCTTGGCCGTAATCGTCACCGTCTGCATCCGCAGCCCTTTGGCCTGCATCAGCGCAAAGGCCTGCTCAGCGGCCGTTCGGGTGATCGTCTTGGCCGTCAAATAAAAGATCTGCCCAAGCAACCCCTCCCCGATCGCCTTCACGGACGGGAACAGCGTGGACATCGTCTTGCCGATTCCCGTCGGGGCCTTGGCAAACAGCTTCCGCTTCTCCTTCACCGCCTGATAGACCGCTCCCGCCAGCTTGCGCTGCCCTTCCCGGTAAGTGTCGAACGGGAACGGCAGCGCGCGGATGCTCTCATCCCGGAGGCGCGCATTTTCCAGCCGGAGCGCGGCATACGGGGTATAGACCTCCAGCACCCCCATCACAAAGGCTTCGAGCTCCGCCAGGGTCAACATCCGCCGGAAACGGCGCTCCGTGCCGGTATGCGTCTCGACGTAGGTGAGCTGCACCGTCATCCGGTTCAGGCCGTGGTCCATGGCATAAATATAGGCGTAAACTTGTGCCTGTGCCCAGTGAACCAGCTTTCCGTCCCCCTCCATCGCATCCAGGCTCGCAGCTGTCGATTTGATCTCATCGATCATCCAGCCGTCATCCGTTTGGATCAGGCCGTCGCATCTTCCTTCGATGACATAAGTCAGGTCCCCGAACGGGATTTCCCGCTTCAGGAACACCTCCTTCTGGTCGCCTTCCCCGTAAGTTTTCTGCACCTGCTGGTGAATTCGTGTGCCTTCAACCATGGCGGTGGCCGACCGGAATCCGGAATCGATATCCCCGCTTGAGAAAGCATATTCCACCAGCGGCCGGACCGATATCCGAACCTCCGCCCGCTCCCGGTTTTCTTCAGACATAGGATCACCCGTTCCCCTTGTTTTTCCTATCATACCATAACTGGAGCAGGCAGTCCCAATTCGCTATCCACTAAAAAAAGCCCGTGCCGCCCTGATAAAGGGGCACGAGCTTTGTCTAATGAACTCATCAGGCAGCGTCAGGTCACACGGCGCCACCGTCTTCCTGCTATCTTCTCCGCGTCTCGGTCAGGCGGAACTGGTTGACAAGCTGAAGCAGCGATCCGGTGATGGACTCCACATTTTCCGATGTGCCGCGGACATGCTGCATGTCCTCCTGCAGCTCCTGCAGGGTGCCTTCCACCTCTGCCGAAATGCTGCGGTTTTCGATGCTGACGGCGGCTACCTTTTCCATGATGCCCACCACTTCACCGACCATCTTGGTCTTGAGGCTGTCCTGGCTGCCAGCCTGTCCCAGCATTTCAGAGGCCGAAGCGACGATTTTCGTGCCCTCCTCCACCGCCTGGCTGCCTTCGTCCATGGAGGCAAATGCCAGTTCCACCTGCCCGCCGATCTGCCGCAGCGTCCGCTGAATCTGCTCGGTGGAATGCCGGGTAAGCTCGGCCAGCTTGCGGATTTCCCCCGCCACTACCGAGAAGCCTTGCCCGTGCTCGCCCGCCCTCGCCGCTTCAATTGACGCGTTCAGCGATAACAGATTGGTCTGCTTGGAAATGTTCTCGATGGCCGTCAGCAGGCCGGCAATATCCCGCGTCGTTTCCATAAACGTCCGAATGGTCCGGTGGCTCTCCTCCACCTTGTCCTGAATTTGCTTCATCTTGTCGCCGATATGCTGCACTTCGCTTTGCGCCACCGCAATTTGCTGAGCGGCCGCCTCTTCGATTTCCCGCAGGGTAACGCTCATCTCCACCGACACGTCCTTGGCCACGTCAATATCCTTCAACTGGCCGCGGATGCCGCGGATCATGCTGTGAACCTTCCCGCTTACCCGTTCCGTGGAGCTGGCGGTCGACTGGGCTGTCGCATGCTGCACATGCTGGCTGTCCTGAACGTCCTGCGCCGCCTGCTTAACCTGCAGCATGATGCCTTCCAGGGCATCGATCATGCTGTTTACCCATTTGCCGAGCTCCTTGGCCTCGTCATCCGCAAATTCCCGCAGGTCCAACCGCTGCGTCAAATCCCCTTTGCCTTCGGCATTGATTCGGATGAACCGGCTCAGGCTGCGAAAATGCTCCGCCGTCCGCCGCGTCCCCCTGCGTTCAAGAAAGGAGACCGCGATCCAGCCGAACAGCAGGTTTGCCGCCAGAACCACGATCAGCCCCGTGGCAGGAGGCAGACTCCAGGCCAGCAGGCCGAATAGAAGACCGTTCAGCACCACGCCCGCCAGGCCTGTCATCAGATGCATTTTCTTCATCTTCCAACCGAAGCTCCGGAAGCGGTACACTTCCTCCAAATCCCCTTCACACATCATCCCCCATACGTCCGGGCAATGCGGAAGCTGAAAAGTAACCCCTTTACCGATCACCGGAATGTGCCGGTAGTCCGAATATCCCGGAAACTCCACAAACAGATTGCTTCCGTTCCGTATCGTGTTCGCCACCCCTGGATGCAGTTCTCCTGTGGCCGGGTCCTTGAACACCAGCTCCAGCTCGGTATGGTTCTTTACCTGAACCGTCCCGTAGTCGGTCCGAACCCCTTCTTTCAGGTTATCGCCGTGCGTAAAGGTAAAGTCCTCGAAGCGGCTCCGCGACAGCGCCGTTCCGGGTGCAATGTTCTTGTTCAGTCCCGGCTTGGCCATGAAAATGTAGTTATCACCCGAATCGGGATATACATGCCCCTGCTCCCGTTGGATCAAGTCGCCCAGGACATCGTTTGGAACCCGGCCGCACAGTGCCCCTTTCCATACGCCATCCTCCATAACCGGCAGAATAAACATCAGCGTCATCGCGTCGTGAAACGCTGAAGTGCTTGGGCCGATCTCTAAGGTGGCCGGGTCGGAATAGGGACCGAACAGGCAAGGACTCCCCTGCAGCGAATACTTCAGACCCGGCGTGATCAGGCCCTCCCCACTGCAGCTTGCCCCGATTCGGGACGGATGGGTGGAGTACACCACCTTCATGTCGTCACGAATCAGGAAAATCTCCGAGAAATCGGCACCTCTCTTCATATAGGAAGCGAACATCGGCTCCAATGCAGCGGCCCCGGCAGGATCCTGGACGATGTGGCCGAAGTTTGGGCCAAGCTGTATGCTCAAACGCTCCAAATGGGACCAATACTCCGTAACCCAGCTCTCTAATATTTGTATACGATTCTGGGCGATTCCCTCAAAAATGGTTTCGATATCCTCTTTCAAATGACGGTTTAACCGGTACGACCACCAGAGCGGTCGACCTGTTTTAAAGCCAAGCCAGTCAAACATCCCCCTCAACCCCTTCATAGAACATTACATTATGCGTTAACTTATTTAACACAATATGGTTTTCGCACATTTTACCTAAAATACAGGCCCGGTTCAACACAATATTTTACAGTTTTTAGGGGGTTATTGACCGGTGGGAAATAAGCAGTGCACCGCAATGTTTATCGGGGTGTCGTGGTGTTACGGCTCAGCCCGCCGTACCCGGGCGGATCGGAATTCCGGACGTTTTCAAAGAATGGTTCAGAGGAGCGGCGGAAGCGGTTCATTTACTTCCCAATATGGTAAATGATAACTAGAAATGACAAGGATTCGCCTTTTGACATCTTTCTGAGCCGAAGGCATAATAAACCTATTGCCCTCGATTCCATGCGACAAAAGGGCTCAAGCAACCGCAGGATATTCAATTTTATGCGCAATCATCCACCTTTTCGCGCGCGATATACTCAGCTGCCCGGCTTAGATCAGCCAGTCAGCCCGTCATTTAAAGGAAGGAAGTTGGTAACGTGTCTTCACTTCGTGGATTTCTGCGAAAACCGTTTGTCTTATTCACCATTCTTTTACTTTTAAAGGGGTATTTGGCATGGGCCGTTACGTTTAATGACCTGATGCCCTGGAAGCCCATCATTACCGAAATTCCGTTTATTTGGCTCGTGTTCTGTCTGATTGAGTGGTTTGCCGGCAAGCGGAAATTCGGCGCTTATGTCATCGCCAACCTGCTGCTGACCACGATCTTTTTCGCCGTCATTATGTACTTCAAATATTATGGCGTCATCGCGACTTATCATGCCCTTGAGCAGGTCAACCAGGTTACGGCCGTCCGCAACAGTGTCTTTTCGCTGATGGACCCTTACTATTTGCTGATCTACGTCGACATCATCGTAATCTTTGTCATCATGGTGCGCGGCCGTAAAGCGCGGCAATGGAAGGATCAGACCAGCCGCCGGGCCCGCCGAAGCGTCGTTACCGCGCTGTTCATCCTGTCCCTGGTGATCTGCCTGTTTAATATCGTTCCGAACCGGGCCAGCATGAACGAGATCAAAAAAGCCCAGCAAATGGGCATTTTGAATTATGAAGCGTATACGATTTTCTCCAAGAAGAAAGAGGACATCGTTCCGCTGAACAGCATTACCCAGGCCTCGATCGATGAGCTCAAAGGCATCAAGAAAATCGATCATCCGCAGCATTTCGGGGATGCCAAAGGCAAGAACGTGATCATTATCCAGCTGGAATCGTTTCAGAATTTCCTGATCAACCTGAAGATCGACGGCCAGGAAATTACGCCTAATATGAACAAGCTGGCCAAAGAGCAGTACTACTTCCCGAATTTCAACCAAATGGTCGGCCAAGGCAATACATCGGATGCCGAATTCGTTGTGAACACCTCGTTCTATGTTCCGCCGAGCGGGGCAGCCACGCAGAACTATGTCGACAAGAAGCTGCCGAGCCTGCCGAGGCTGATGGAGAGCAACGGTTACGCGACCACGACCTTCCATACGAACGACGTAGAGTTCTGGAACCGCGGGGAGCTGTATTCGTCCCTTGGCTTCCAGCATTATTACGACAAGTCTTTCTTCGGTGACGAAGACTCCTTCTTCTTCGGCCCATCGGATGAAGTGCTGTATAAGAAGACTGCCGCGAAAATGAAGGAAATGGACCAGGAAGACAAACCGTTCTATGCCCAGGTCATCTCGATGTCGGCGCATCATCCGTTTACGATTCCGGAGAGAAAATACCACATGCAGCTGCCAGAGCGGTACGAGGGTACGTTCGTCGGGGATTATATCCGCGCCCAGAATTATGCGGATTATGCGCTGGGCCAGTTTATCGATGAACTGAAGACTAACGGCCTCTGGGACGACAGCCTCATCGTCATCTACGGGGATCACATGGGACTGCCGCTGTACTCCCTGGATCGTGATGATAAAGAATTGATGAAGGAAATTTACGGACATGAATATTCCTATTCAGATATGATTAACATTCCGCTGATTCTGGCCGGCGGCTCGATCAAACATCCGGAAGTGAACAACACGGTGGGCGGACAGGTCGACATCCTGCCGACGGTCGCCAATCTGACGGGCGTTTCCGTCAAAGACCATATTCATTTCGGGCAGGACCTCTTAAATCAGAGCTCCAATCTGATTCCGGAGCGGTATTATTTGCCGACCGGTTCCTTCCTGACCGGTAATGCGCTCTTCGTGTCGGGAGCCGGATACGAGGATGGAGCGCAGTACCCGCTGAGCGGCCGGACCTCGGTGGACGGCGGGACCACCGAAGATGAATATAACCGGGCGCTTAAGCTCCTGAACCTGTCCGACAGCTACGTGAATCAGCAGCCGCTTAAATAGAGAATGGCCTTATGCATATCAAGCCTTGCCTGTACAATTTACGGGCAGGGCTTTTATTTTTTTGCCGTTGTTATCAATGTGTTATCTACTTTTCACACAACCCATCCCCACACCAACACGGGCAGACAACCTATAATCATCATATTTTTTCTGCCGCACACTTGATCTTCAGGCGTATTTTGTTTATAACAAATACATAAAGTTATCATAACTAAATAACGAAATTTGCTAACAAAATAACACAAGAAGAGGTGCACACGGTGAATTTAATGCGCAATAACTTGCTGGGAGGATATATCGGCGGCATGACCTGGGGATGGACCGGCATCCGGGGAACATGGAACACGCCTGAGGCCGGACATTCGATGGAGGAAATGGTAAAACACCTCGGCGTGAACTGGACGGCCGTCACCTTTGCGGCCCTGCAGGATACGGCCCATTCGACGGAAATCCACTTTGCGGAAGAGCCGACTGTAACGGATGAAGAGGTTCGCCATGCGATTGCCTCCGCCAAGCGTCTCGGCTTGCGCGTCTGCCTGAAACCGGTCGTCAACTGCGCCGACGGAACCTGGCGGGCCCATATCAACTTTTTCGATATTGACGTGCCTTGTGAACCGAAATGGTCCGAGTGGTTTGACTCTTATACCCGGTTTATGCTGCACTATGCGGCTATGGCCGAGGAAACCGGCTGCGAAATGCTGTGCATCGGGTGCGAGATGGTGCAGACCGACCGAAGGGAACGGGAATGGCGCGAGCTCATCCGCCAGGTTCGGCAAGTATACTCCGGCATCGTTACCTATAACTGCGATAAATATCAGGAAGGCCAGGTGGCTTGGTGGGATGCAGTGGATGTCATTTCATCCAGCGGCTATTACCCGATCGATAGCTGGGAAGAGCAGCTGGACCGCATTGAGCCGGTCGTCCGCCGGTACGGCAAGCCCTTCTTCTTTATGGAGGCGGGATGTCCCAGCCGGACCGGATCGAGCCGGATTCCAAACGACTGGGGACTGCCCGGAGATCCAAACGAGGACGAACAAGCCGCTTATTATGAGCGGATGTTTGAAGCCTGCGCCAGCCGTTCATGGGTGGGAGGATTTATGCTGTGGGACTGGCCGGCAGCACTGTATGCACCAGGGGACGCCGCCGGGAATGATGATTACTGCCCTTATGCAAAAAAGGCGGAGCGCCTCATCCACGATCATTACACGGCACAAACCCGCGAGCTCAGTGGACTGCCTGCCCAGCCGTAAGCGATCTAAAGGGCGCACAGGAAGACAGAACCTCGCGATTTTTCAGCTCTTTCAGCCCGCACATATCGCAACCTTGTGCACTCTCCGGAAACTTCGAAACTTCCTTTATCGATAAAAAGCATCCTGCCTGTTGGGCGGGATGCTTTTTGTTATGGTCGGCTGAGATTGTATCGTACCTGCCGTGATGTCAGCTCCCGGAGCCATCCGGCGCCGGCGCCGTGGAATCGCGGTAGACGATATCGCCAGCGAGCAGGATCTTTTCCAGAGGCGTATCCGCCTTGTCCATTCGTTCGAGCAGCTTCTCGACAGCCCGGCGGCCCATCGCCTCCTTCGGAACATGGACGGTCGTCAGGGACGGACTGCCCTTGGCCGCATCGGCGATATTGTCGAATCCGGAGACCGACACCTCCTCCGGAACCCGCACGCCAAGCTCGATCAGGATATCCCGGGCCGTCAGCGCAATCGCGTCGTTGGCGCAGACCAGTGCGGTCGGCAGCGATTTGGATTTGATTTTCCGCGAGATCCACGACCGGATCTCGGGCTCGAAGCTGCCGTTCTCCAAATCGGGAAGCGGAATGACCAGCCCTTCCTGGCTCGGCAGCCCCTGCTCATCCAGCGCCGTCCGGTACCCGATGGAGCGGTCCCGGAAGCTGCGCGAATACCGGTCGTTTCCGATGAACTGCAGCCGCTGATGGCCGATGCCGATCAGGTGGGTCGTCAGCCGGGCCATCACATCCATATTGTTCGCAAAGACCGTGTCGGACGGAATGAGCGGATCCTCCATGTCGACCAGCACGATCGGCAGCCCCATCCGGTGCACCTCCAGCAGCAGCGGCGTGGAAATTTCCCCGACCCCAATGAGTCCGAGAATCCCTTCCGGATTCAGGAGACTGACAAAGTTGTCCACGTTCTGCTCAGAGATGATCACCATGCCCAGTCCCCGTTCCTCGAGGCTGATCGAAATCCCCTCCATAATCTTGCCCCAGTACAGCGATTCCCTGTTCTGAAAACGGATATTGGGCATCAGGACGATCACGGAATGCTTGGCACCGCTGCGCTTAAGCGTGTTGGGTTCCGTGCGGGGGCTTCTCATATAGGCTTTCTTTTGCGAAAAATACCCGAGCTGGGAAGCCGCCTGAATTACCCGTTCCCGAGTCATTTCATTGACTCCGCCCTTGCCGGACAGCGCCTTGGATACAACGAATTTCGATACGCCCAGGTGGTCGGCGATTTGCTGCATCGTAATCTTTTTGGCCATCGTCTCTATTTCACCTCAAATAAACTGTCATTCATGTTACGAATATCGTAAAGGGCTGCATCGGGCGTGCCGCTTTCAAGGCGGTTACGACACCGGTTGTGCTCCGGGTCCGGATACAGCCGTTTCTGGAACCATGTTTGTTAGTCTGCAGAATCAACAACATTATAACAAAATGGGCGCCGGCATTATATAGAGACGATAACGAAGAACAGAGAAAGCCGGACTTTTCCAGATTTAGGGTAAAAAGAATTGACTCCCATTACACAATCGTATACATTTGTATACAAACGGTAATACACGTATACACATCCACTAATTCTAAGGAGTGACGTCAATGAAAGAAGATATGAACAACGAGGCAGGCCGGCAGCCGGAATTAGCTGCTGATCCCCGGATACTGGAGGGCGGCCGATGGGAGCGAGGCGATCGGCGCAGCGGGGGCCGCGGACACGGGCACCACGACCACGGCCGGCGCGGCAAAAGGGAGCATCACAGCGAGGACGAGGGCGGCCGGAGCTTTCAGAGCGCCCAGACGTTTCGGCGCGGCCGCGTGCTGATGTTTCTGGAGCGTATGCAGGTCATGCGCAGCACGCTGATGCAGCAGCTGAGCCAGCCCGAGTTCCAGCCGATCCAGCAGGTCATTACCGGTGAGTTGAAAGCCGTTGACCAGTTGATCCAGGAGTACATCCATACGTTCGAGCTGCGCGAAACGGGGGACGGCGGAGCCCCGGGTTCTTCGCCGGGAGGCCAGGCGCAGGCAGCCGATTCTGATACCAAGTGAGGTCCCGCGCATGTGGAAACTGATGATATCCTACCTTCGCCCATATAAGGTGTCGGCCCTGCTGGCTCCGCTGCTGATGCTGCTTGAGGTATCCATGGACCTGCTGCAGCCAGCGCTGATGGCGAACATCGTTAATAAAGGAGTTGTCCCCGGCGACCTTGCATACATCGAGCGAACGGGTCTTCTGATGATTGGGGTTGCCGTAGTCGGCCTGCTTGGCGGCGTGGGGTGCACCATCTTTTCAACTTATGCCTCTCAGCATTTCGGCACCGATCTCCGGGACCATCTGTTCCGGAAAATACAAACCTTTTCCTTCCGCAATCTGGACGAGCTGAAGACCGGATCGCTCATCACCCGGTTGACGAATGACGTCGTTCAGCTGCAGACGGTGGTCCAGATGATCCTGCGGAGCATCCGCTCCCCGCTGCTGTTCCTCGGCAGCCTCATCATGGCCCTCTGGATCAGCCCCCGGCTGACGCTGGTCCTGGCGGTATCGATCCCTGTCCTGGTCGTCTTTCTGGTGCTGCTGATCCGGAAGTCTTTTCCGCTGTTCGGCCGGGTTCAGTCGATGCTCGACCAGGTGAACGGCGTCCTGCAGGAGAACCTCGCCGGCATTCGGGTCGTCAAGGCCTTCGTCCGCGCAGGCTATGAACGCAAGCGCTTTGCCGGCGCTAACGGCGAATACACGAAGGAGGCCATCTCGGCCAACCGGCTCTTGGGGCTGAACATGCCGGTCATGACGCTGATCCTGAATTTGAGCATCGTGGCGGTGCTCTGGTACGGAGGCGCCCTTACCCGCGGCGGATCCCTTCCCGCTGGCGATTTAATCGCTTATATCAATTACGTGACACAGCTCCTGTTCGCCATGCTGATGGTAAGCAACATGCTGACCTTCATCTCCCGGGCTAGAGTCTCCGCGGCTCGGGTGCAGGAAGTGTTTGACGCACAGCCGGACATTGTCGATCCCACCGGCGCCCAGGCCAAGGAACCGGAGGCCGCGGACGTTGTTTTCGAGAATGTATCTTTCGGTTACGGGGAGCATCCGCATGCCGATCCGGTGCTCAGCGGGATCAGCTTTACAGCCAAACCGGGACAGACGACCGCCATTCTCGGCGTTACCGGATCCGGCAAATCCTCACTCGTGCACCTGATCCCGCGGCTCTATGACCCCACCGGCGGCCGCGTGCTCATCGGCGGCACGGATGTCCGCGACATCCCGCTGGACATCCTGCGCGGGATGGTGGGCATGACGCTGCAGCAATCCGTGCTGTTCAGCGGTACGGTGCTGGATAACATCCGTTACGGCCGGCCCGGCGCTCCGCTGGAGGAAGTGACCGTGGCGGCCAAGGCCGCCCAGGCCCACGATTTTATCATGCAGATGCCGGACGGCTATGAGACCGTGATCGGGCAAAAAGGCATCAACCTGTCCGGCGGGCAGAAGCAGCGGCTGTCGATCGCCCGCGCGCTGCTCGTTAAGCCGCGGATCCTCATCCTGGACGACAGCACGAGTGCGGTCGACGTTGGCACGGAATCGCGCATCCAGGCGGCGCTGAAGGAGCTGATGAACCGCAGCACCAACATCATCATCGCGCAGCGGATCAGCTCGGTCATGGAGGCCGACCAGATTCTGGTGCTGGAGAACGGCTCCATTGCCGCCCGTGGGACCCATGAAGAACTGCTGCGGACCAGCGCGATCTATCAGGATATTTACCGTTCGCAGCGGAAGGAGGAAGATACGCATGCCGCAACCAACTAAACCCGCCGGCGCTGAAGCCGGCCGCGGAGGCCCTCCCATGATGGGCCATGGACCCGGCCGAAACATGGTCATGCAGAAAGCCAAACCCAAGCAGGCTGGTGCTACCCTCAGAAGACTGTGGGCCTATTTGAGCCGCCAGCGATTCGGGTTGATTATCGTATACGTTACGACCATTCTCAGCGCGGTCATTTCCCTGATCGGCCCTTTCCTGCTCGGCAAAGCGATCGACCGCTTCATTATGCCGAAAGAGCATGACGGCTTCTGGTCTCTCTGCCTGCTGATGATCGGCATCTATGCACTGGGCAGCGTCGTTTCCTGGATTCAGGTGTACGTCATGACGGCCGTTTCCCAGCGCACCGTCTTAGCCCTCCGCCAGGATCTGTTCGATAAATACCAGCAGCTGCCGCTGCGCTTTTTCGATACCCATCCGACCGGAGAGCTGATGAGCCGCACGACCAATGACATCGAGAACGTGTCGAACACGCTGAACCAGAGCGTAACGCAGCTCTTGAACAGTATCATTACGCTGGCCGGATCGCTGGTCATCATGCTGAGGCTCAACCTGCCCCTTACGCTCGTCAGCCTCATCAGCATTCCGCTCGTGCTCGTGGCAACCCGCCAAATCACGCGGCTGACCCGAAAGCTGTTCAAAGCCCAGCAGCAGCATCTCGGCGAGCTCAACGGCTTTATCGAGGAGACCGTCAGCGGGCAAAAAATCGTCAAGCTGTTCCGGCGGGAGCCTGTCGCGGTCGAGCAGTTCCAGAAGATCAACCACAAGCTGAATCAGGTTGGCATCCGCGCGCAGATCGCCTCCGGCATGGTCGGGCCGGTCATGAACATGGTGAACAACCTCAGCTTCGCCCTGATCGCGGCAGCCGGCGGCTGGATGGTGTTGCAAGGGCACACCTCCGTCGGCATCGTCGTCAGCTTTCTGAACTACTCCAAGCAGTTCGGCCGGCCGATCACCGAACTGGCCAACCAGTTCAACCTGATGCAGTCCGCCATTGCGGGGGCCGAGCGCGTGTTTGAGATTTTCGACCTCGACACCGAGTATACAGAAGACCACAAGCGGGCCGTCGCGGAGCTTGGAGAGGTGGAGGGCAGCGTCGAATTCCGGAATGTAACTTTCAGCTATAAACCGGGAATGCCTGTGCTGCAGGACGTATCCTTTACCGCCGAGCCCGGCCAGATGATCGCCCTCGTCGGGCCTACGGGTGCAGGCAAAACGACGATCATCAACCTGCTGACCCGGTTCTACGAGATCGACCAAGGCGACATTTGCATCGACGGGGTGAGCATCCGCCATATGGATAAAGACAGCCTGCGGAGCAAGGTGGGGATCGTCCTCCAGGACGCCTACGTCTTTTCCGGCAGCATTCGTGAAAACATCCGGTTCGGACGGTTAGATGCGACCGATGCCGAAGTGGAGCATGCCGCCAGGCTGGCGAATGCCGACCGCTTTATATCCCGTTTGCCGGACGGGTATGATACAATCCTGGCCGCCGAGGGCAGCAATCTGAGCCACGGCCAGCGCCAGCTGCTGACCATCGCCCGGGCGATTCTCGCCGATCCGGCCATCCTCATACTGGACGAAGCCACCAGCAGCGTCGATACCCGGACCGAAATGCATGTCCAGGAAGCGATGCAGACGCTCATGAAGGGACGGACCAGCTTTGTCATCGCCCACAGGCTGAGCACGATTCAGGATGCGGACCGGATTCTGTTCATCCACGGCGGACGCATTGCCGAACAGGGGAACCACCATCAGCTGCTGGAAGCCAAAGGTTTTTATTATGACTTGTATACCAGCCAGTTTCAGCGGGCGATATAACTTATTGGGTATAAGAAAAACGTCTATCGACGTACCTTCAAAGAAGACAGACCGCGTCTAAAGGAAGTTTTTCTTGCGAGATCAGGAAGCAAAAGCTCCGAAATTTATACTTTCTGATCTCTTAAATAAAACTCCGGATGCCATTATGAGTGCTTCCGGAGTTTTTTGGTGAACGATATTGTCAGGTCAGGATTTAACCCTCCACAGGGTCAGAACAGCCCGCGGCTCCGGTTCGGGAATCATCTCCTCTTCCGTCCCCTCCCCTAACCGGATATAACGCCCAATAAATTGGCGTATCCTGCGTTCGTACTCTTTTTTGTCCACAAAATAAGCGTTCGCATGCGAAGCCCCCTGAACCACATAGACTTCCTTATCCCCTGCCGCGGCATCTACAAGACGGTGCAGCATCGCGTATGGGACAAAGGTATCGCGGTCCCCGTGAATAAACAGAATCGGGAGCTTCGTCCGGGCGACCTGCTTCAACGCTGAGGCTTCTCCGAAGGAGTATCCTGCCCGAAGCTTGCACATCAGGCTGGTTGCCGGCAGCAGCGGAAATGGCGGGAGCTTATACATCTGCTTGAGCTGATGGGTCAAAATGTCACGCACTGACGTGTAGGCACAGTCCGATACGATGCACTTCACCTGACCCGGGAGCTCCTCCCCGCTTACCATCAGCACCGTTGCTCCGCCCATGGATACGCCGTGCAGTATGATTTCCGCCCCGGGTCCGCTGCGGTCAATGACCGTGCCGATCCACCTCATAATATCTCTGCGGTCCGGCCAGCCAAACCCGATGTAATTCCCTCCGCTTTGGCCGTGTCCCCGGTTATCCGGCATCAGGACGTTCATGCCCATCTCATGGTACAGCTTAGCAAAAGCCCCCATTTCCCGGCCCTGGCTGGAATAGCCGTGCACGACGATGGCGGTTTGGCGGGCAGTCGTGGCTGCGGGGATGAAATATCCTTTGAGGGCAGTTCCGTCCGAGGACGTCAGCTCCAACGTTTCAACGGGCTGGCTGCGGAGCCACTCCTCCTCAAGCTCCCAGGGGTGCTCTTCTTTGACCAGCGCCGGATCGGCTTCCAAAAACTCCTTCGTGCTGCGCTTGATGCCCACATTATAAAAATAAGCACTTGCCGCGGCCAGCAGCAAAACGATCACGGCCAGGCAAATGATGGCGACCCATACGGCGGTGAACATGATGGTGAACTTTCCCTCCCGGTCTTAGGCGATTATTGGATATGTATAAAATAACATTCCGCAGCACGGCATACAATGGCGGTTCTGCGTCCGTTTCTCCCGGTCACGCAAAAAACAGCCCCTTCGGTCCATCACCGAAAGCGGCTGTTCGCTGTGCTGCAGGATCGTGCTACTTCTTATTCTTCGCCATCGACCGCAGCGCTTCCCGGTAGGCGTTGTCCGTGCTGTAGTCCGGCTTTGGCGCCGGCGGCTCCTCTTCCTTGGCCGGCGTGCCTCCGGCGAACTGCCGGAGAGCATCGCGGTAAGCCCGGTCGCCCTGCTGCTCCGCAGCCTGCGGCCTCCGGGTTGTCACCGGCACCGGCTCGGGTCTTCTTACCGGTTCAGAGGCCACCGGTCCGGTGGTTGCCGGCGGCGGTTCCGCCGCCTTCACAGGATCAAGATGAGCGGCTGGCTCCGCCGCCTCTGGGTTGTTTTGGACGGATTCCTGAGCATCCTTTTTTTTCGCCGTTTTCTTGGACATCCGGGCATTGTAAATAAAAAGAAAAACCAGGGCGAGGACAGCCAGAACGATAAAGGCGATAATCATAGCCTGTACCTTACCTTGCTGCCGAGGAGAATCGTCCGGCCAATTCGGCTACGCGCTTGCCTAATGCTCGGCCCAGGGCGAGGTCGTTTTCGCCGGGCAGGTTTTTGGGATCGTCATCCGAAAGCTCCACGGGACACGTTACACCTACGCCGTAATACGATCCGTACAGGGCATTCTCCGGTATGTTTCCGGGAAGACCGACAACGATCATGCCGTTGTGAAGCATCGGCGTCAGCAGGTTGATCATGGTGGATTCCACCCCTCCATGCACGGTTGCTGTCGTGCAGAATACGGCCCCTACTTTGTTGACCAGTTTGCCCTGCGCCCACAGGTAGCCGAGCCGGTCAATCCAATTTTTGAGTCCTGAGCTGATGGTTCCAAAATGCCCCGGACACCCCCATACGATGGCGTCCATATCCTCAAGTTTATAAATGTCCGCTTCATTGACGTGAGCGATCTCTGCCTCAGCTCCGTCCACGCCCTTAGCCCCTTCCCATACGGAACGGGCCAAAGCTTCCGTGTGGCCGTTTTCGCTGTCGTAAACCACGTACACTTTCATGTATAACTCCCCTTTCATCAACTGGATTTCTTATTTATCCCCAGGGCAGCGTTCCTTTATCCTACCGGTGATCCGGGAAATTCCTCTGCTGAATATGAATGGGGCAATTAGGAGATGCTCTTGGATATCTGTTTTCAATCGATAACTAGGAAGCAACTTTAGGAGGGATCGTGCTTTTATGAATTCGCGTGCACTGCTGGTCAACGTTGTAGTCGTCATCATTGTGCTCGTCCTGGGCGGCGCGGCCATTTATTACTACAACCAGACGTCCAATTACATTAAAACCGACAATGCTCAAGTCACCGGACAAGGGGTATCCATCACCGCACCAGCGGCCGGCAAGCTTACGACCTGGAACGGATCTGTCGGTAAATATTACAATTCCGGCGATGTCGTAGGAAGCGTAACTTCCGGAGGTACCCGGGTCGATATTACGTTCCCTGTGAACTCCACCATCGTTCAGCAAACAGCGGTTCCCAATTCTTTTGTATCCCCAGGAACTTCGCTGGCAAGAGCCTTCAACCTGAACAACCTGTGGGTTACAGCCAATATTGAAGAAACCAAGCTGGATAAAATCAAGGTCGGCCAAACCGTCGACGTCTATGTTGATGCTTTTCCGGATACAACGCTAACTGGCAAGATCGATCAAATCGGACTGGCCACCGCGTCTACGTTTTCGCTGTTTCCAACGACTAATTCCAACGCCAACTACACCAAAGTGACGCAAGTCATCCCTATCGTCGTAACCATTGAAGGATATAAAGGCCTCGGGCTCGTTCCAGGCATGAATGCGACTGTCCGAATCCATATTTAGGGGGCTTGTCTAATGGAAAATATACACTTGGGGCGGACGTTGACGGTACTCATGCTCGGGGCGTTCGTCTCCATCCTGAACCAGACACTGCTGAACGTGGCGATCCCCCACCTGATGAACGATTTCAACGTGTCCGCAACGACGGTGCAGTGGCTGTCCACCGCCTACATGCTGGTGAACGGCGTGCTCGTTCCGGTCACGGCTTTTCTGATTGAGTCCTACGGGACCCGGGTGCTCTTTATTACGGCCATGAGCCTATTCACCATCGGTGCGGTGCTCTGCGCCGTCAGCACCAACTTTCCGCTGATGCTGTTCGGCCGCGTTGTACAGGCCAGCGGGGCGGGGATCATTATGCCCGTCGTGATGAACGTGTTCCTGACGGTTTTCCCGCCCGAAAAACGCGGAACCGCGATGGGCATGATGGGGATTGCCATGATGTTCGCACCGGCGATCGGACCGACGTTATCGGGATGGATCGTGGAGCACTATACGTGGCGGATCCTGTTTTTCATGGTCATTCCACTGGCCGTTCTTGATATTCTGTTCGCTCTGAAGTGGCTGAAAAACATCAACCGCCTGACCAAACCGAAATTCGACTTCTGGGGCGTCGTCTTCTCTACCCTGGGCTTCGGGATCCTGCTGTACGGGTTCAGTTCCGCCGGAGACAAGGGCTGGACCAGCTTTACGGTGCTTGGCTCGCTGATTGTTGGCGCCATATTTATCATCCTGTTTATCGTGCGCGAGCTGAACATGGAATCGCCGATGCTCGATTTCCGCGTGTTTAAGTACGACATCTTCTCGGTTTCGACGGTCGTTGGCGGCCTCGTCAACATGACGATGTTCGGAGCGATGCTGCTGCTTCCGATTTACCTGCAAAATATCCGCGGGTTCACCCCGCTCCAGTCCGGCCTGCTCCTTCTGCCAGGGGCGATCCTGATGGGGATTATGTCCCCGATCTCGGGGGCGATTTTCGATAAAATCGGCGCACGGCCCCTGGCCATTATCGGGCTGCTCATCACTGCGGTCATGACATTTGAGTTCAGCCGGCTAACCGACACCACGACGTATTCTCATCTGATGATACTCTATACGATTCGCAGCTTCGGCATGTCGCTGATCATGATGTCGGTGCAAACCGAGGGACTCAACCAGCTTCCCTACTACCTCGGAAGCCACGGAACCGCGATGTCCAATACGATGCGGCAGGTGGCCGGGTCGATCGGGACCGCGCTGCTGGTGACGGTGATGTCGACGCGGACCACTTTTCACATCGCGGAATCGTCCACGCTCTACAACGAAGACAATCCGTTCATCATGCAGGATATCGCCGCACTTGGGCAGGAGGTTGCCACCACCGCAGGGGTTCCCGCCGAGACCGGCGTATCGCTGGCACTGCAGTCGGTGCTGGGGCTGGTGTCGTCGAATGCAAGCATCAACGGCATCAACGACGCCTTTATCGTGGCGACCTGGTTCGCCATCGCCGCCTTGTTCTTTTCCCTCTTCCTGCGCCGGGCGCGCAAAGGCAAACGGTCCGGCAGCCCGGCCAAGCAGCCCTAAGCTTCTAGACCCAAAGCACAGCACCATGTACAAAGCCGCTATCCCGGTGGGATAACGGCTCTTTTATTTTTCGGACAAGATTTGCCTTTTTAGTCGTACAAGCAGGGCCCCTCTCATAGGATGTAACAATGCGACAGATCGATAAAGGGGGTTTTCTTTGAATGGGTGTATGGATCAGCCATTTCCTGCTTGGCCTTTCACTGGCCGCTCCGATTGGTCCCATCAATGCGGCACAGATGGACCGAGGGCTGCGCGGAGGCTTTTTACACGCGTGGCTGGTGGGCCTCGGGGCCATGGTGGCCGACGGAATTTTTATGCTGCTTGTGTATTTCGGGGTCATTCATTTTCTTAACATCCCTTTTATGAAAACGTTTCTGCTGCTGTTCGGCTTCTTTATCCTGACTTATATCGGCATAGAAAGCCTCCTGACCGCAGGAAAAGCGGGTATGGAAACCCGCAGCAGTAATGAATCGCATGTGAAATCCTTCAGCGCCGGCTTTATCATGTCCATCTCTAACCCGCTGTCTATCCTGTTCTGGATGGGGATTTACGGGTCGGTTCTCGCCGACATGATCGCCAAGTACGAAGCCAAAGAGGTGTTCCTGTACAGCTGCGCCATCATGGCCGGCCTCCTGCTGTGGGATGTGCTGATGGCAATCGTAGCCAGCATGTTCCGGCGGGTGCTTACGCAGCGCCTGGTCAGCGCGATTTCGGTCATTTCCGGCATTTCGCTTATCGGATTCGGCCTCTACTTCGGATACGAGGCATACCGAATTTTGTTCGGGTCCTGATCGTTCTTGGGCCAGACTCTGCGTGCTCTTCGGTATCGTACGAGCCCTTCTTCGGCCCATCGGTCTTGTTCCAGAAATGGCGCATGACCAGCGTAACACAGCCGATCACGACGATAAATCCGAGACTGATGAAAAAACCGGGACGGCTGATTTTATGAAACAGCGTTCCGATCAGTGTCAAGGCGATCAGCGCCATGCCGATATAACGCTTGGCTTTGCCCCATCCGGTTAGCTCCAGCAGCTTGCCGGACGTGACGAGAATAAACATCCAGTTATACAGCAGCATCATGCCCGCAGCCGTCGTAATGTACTCATATACGCTTTTTGGCATTAGCAGAGCGGATACCACGGAAGCGAGGAGCCCCACAGCCGTCAGACCGATGGCCGGCAGGGGCTTTTTGCCTTCCTTCTTCTTGCCCTTGATGAAAAAGGGCGGTGCGTCCCCATCGCTGGCCAGCGTAACGATCATCGTCGTCACCGCAAACAGCGAGGCCGTCATCGTCGAGAAGCCGGCAATAATGAGGACCGCATTGAACAAATGCGGCACAAACGGAAGCTTATAATCGACAAGGGCCACCACAAACGGGCTCTCCTCGGCGGCATAGGATTTCCACGGCTCGAGAATAAGCGCCAGTCCGATGGAAATGACATAGATGGACACTAACAGCAGCAGCATCACTTTGCCAGCCTTCGGCGCGTCTTTGGGATCCTTCAGCCTCATGGTCATCAGACCTAACGCTTCCAGTCCCCCGTATCCGTAAAAAGCAAAAATGAGCGCTGCCCAAAATCCTGTGAGCCCGCCCGGTATCCAATCCCGCGGAAAAGCGGGACCGTGAGCTTTGGTCGGGAGTACGCCGGATACCGCCAGAATGGCGATGACCATAAACATGAAGATCGCCGCAATTTTTAGCACGGCAAAAATGTTCTCCATTCGCTCGAATCCCTTGGTTCCAATCCAAATGATAAGGAGCCCGAGAACACCGTACCCCGCCGCAAAGCACCACATCGGAACCTGCGGAAACCAAAAGCGCGAAAACAAGGCAAGCGCCGTTAATTGGCTCCCCATAATAAGCAGCTCCGACGACCAGTACACCCAGCCGCTGCTGAACCCTGCCCACCGGCCGAAAGCCTTCTTGGCGTAGGAGCGGAACGAGCCCTCCATCGGATCCTCCGCTGTCATTTGAGACAGCTTGTCATAGACCAGATAGGCCCCGAACGCCGCCAGGGCGTACGCAACGACCGCGGAAGGGCCGCCGATCTCAATCGCAATATGAGAGCCCAGGAAAAAACCCGTACCGACCGTACAGGCCACCCCAAGGAGCGACAGCTGCCACCAGTTCAGTTTCTTTTCTTTCGTCTGGGAGCCTTGATTCTGTGCCATAAATGATTCCCTCCACCGTATTGGTCGAACTCTGTTATCATCCCCTGGAGGTGACATGTTATGTACTTTATGGCGGGCCCCGAAATACCAAAAAACCGCAACTGCAGGGACTTTCGCCATCCTGCAAACTGCGGCTTTGAAATGATTGACTAAGGATACCTTTTTAAGATTCGTTACTTCTTGATTCCCCAAGCTTTCAAAATGGCATCATGCACATACGTGTTCTCGTAGACGCCTGCAAACAGCTCGGCTCCGCTGCCCATCGCCGTCAACGGCACGTCCACGCCGGAGTGGCCGGAAGTCGTCCAGTCCACATAGAACTGATCCTTCGAGTTCGCGATGGCGAATGGACCGTCTTCCTTGGAAATGCCGTCTCCGGACTCGTCCTTGTCATCCGGTGCCTCAATCGTCAGGCCGCCTGTCTCATGGTCGGCCAGCACAAGCACCAGCGTATCAGGATGCTTTTTAGCGAATTCCTTGGCGACGCCTACCGCTTTATCCAGCTCCTGGCCGGCTTTGATCGTCAGCTTGGCGTTATTTTCATGCGCCATTTCGTCGGTACCTTCTTCCTCGACCATCAGGAAAAAGCCCTTTTTATTCGTAGAGAGGGTATCGAGCGCCTTTTTCGTCATATCCACAAGCGGTACCGTCGGGTTGTACAGGTCGCCTTGTCCTTCCTCTCTTTGCTGGAACATTTCTTCATTGGCGAACAGGCCGAGAATTCTGCCGTTCTTCGCTTTGCTCAACTCTTCTTTGTTCGTTACAAATTGATATCCGAGCTGCTTGGCTTTCTCCACCAGGTTGCCCTGGGTTCCCTTGCTGCCTTCTTCGGGGTCTTCAGCCGGCTGATCTGGATGCGGACCCGGCGTTCCTTGCGGGTACCAGAAATCCTCACCGCCGCCCAGCAGCACGTCTACCTTTTTCTCCAAGTATTGCTTGGCGATATCGCTTTGCTTCGAGCGGTCCTCCACATGCGATGCGAATGCTGCAGGCGTTGCGTCGGTAATTTGGCTCGTCGTCACCAGGCCCGTGGATTTGCCCTTCTCCTTGGCGATTTCAAGCAGCGTTTTGACCGGTTTTTTGTTGGCGTCCACGCCGACGGCTCCATTGTAAGTCTTCACGCCGCTGGCAATCGCCGTTGCCGCTGCAGCGGAGTCGGTGACCGTAGTTGTGGAATGAGTGCGCAGAAGTCCAACATATGGCATATCGTCCATTTGCAGCTTGCCGTTAACGCCAACCGTGCTCAGACGGATTGCATCGCGAGCTGCGGTGCCCATGCCGTCACCGACAAACAGGATCACGTTTTTGGCTTTGCCCGCATTGGGCGAAGGGGCTTTCAAGTTTCCTTGGGCGCTGACCGAGCCCGTAAAAATTAAACTTGCCGCCGCGCTCAGGCAGAAAGCGGTTTGAACCAGACGTTTACTGCGTTTCATTCATCATTCACTCCTTTAAAGGATTCTAGCATGTCCCCATTATAGGAGCCGATTGTTAAACGGGATGACGGAGTTTGTAAAATGTATTTCATCTTTACGAAGAGGCAAGCGGATCGGAGCCGGACAGGTCCAAACTGGCTTCGGGTGAAATCTGTTTTCTCCTGGTCCCCGGATTATGATATATTTCATATCAGGAAGACCTATTTTTCATAGAAGTGGAGAAGGAGGAAACACAATTGGAATTCAGAATTGAGAAAGACACCATCGGCGAGATCAGGGTTCCGGCGGACAAGCTTTGGGCGGCGCAAACCCAGCGCAGCTTTGAAAATTTTGAAATCGGCACGGAGAAAATGCCCCTTGAGCTGATTCGTGAATTCGCCATCCTCAAAAAAAGCGCGGCCCTCGCCAATAAAGAGCTCGGCAAGCTGAATGCAGAAAAAGCCGACGCTATCGTCGCAGCGGCCGACGAAGTGATTGCCGGCAAACTGAACGATCATTTTCCGCTTGCCGTATGGCAGACCGGAAGCGGCACCCAGTCCAACATGAACGTAAACGAGGTCATCGCCAACCGGGGGAACCAGCTGCTTCAGGAACAAGGCAGCGACCAGCGTATCCATCCGAACGACGACGTCAACAAGTCGCAAAGCTCCAATGACACCTTCCCGACCGCTATGCATATTGCCGCCCTGATCGCCGTGGAGGATCAAGTCCTGCCTTCCCTGGTGAAGCTGAAGGAGACTTTCCGGGCGAAGAGCGAGCAGTTTATGGATATTATCAAGATTGGCCGGACCCACCTTCAGGACGCGACTCCGCTGACTTTGGGACAGGAAATCAGCGGATGGCACCGGATGCTGGAGAAAAGCGAAGGCATGATCCGCAGCAGCCTGGAATCCCTGCGCGAGCTGGCGATCGGCGGGACCGCGGTAGGAACCGGGATTAACGCCCATCCGAAGTTCGGCGAGATGACGGCAGCCAATATCAGCAAGCTGACCGGCAAAACGTTCACATCGGCGGAAAACAAATTCCACGCGCTCACGAGCCATGACGAGATCGTCTATGTTCACGGCGCGCTGAAAGCGCTTGCCGCTGATCTCATGAAAATCGCCAACGACGTGCGCTGGCTGGCCAGCGGTCCGCGCTGCGGCATCGGCGAGCTGACGATCCCGGCCAATGAACCGGGCAGCTCCATCATGCCGGGCAAGGTCAACCCGACGCAGAGCGAAGCACTGACGATGGTCGTCTGCCAGGTTATGGGCAACGATGCAGCGATCGGCTTCGCGGCGAGCCAAGGCAATTTCGAGCTGAACGTGTTCAAGCCGGTCATCATCTACAACTTCCTGCAGTCTGCCCGCCTGCTGGGCGACGCCATGCGCTCATTCAACGATCATTGCGCCGTGGGCATCGAGCCAAACCGCGCAGTCATCGAGCGCAACCTGAATCAGTCGCTCATGCTCGTGACGGCGCTCAATCCGCACATCGGCTACGAAAACGCCGCCGCGGTCGCCAAGCTGGCACACAAAGAAGGCCTGACGCTGAAAGAAGCGGCCCTGAAGAGCAACCTGCTCACCGAAGAGCAGTTCGACGCGGTCGTGCGTCCGGAGGAAATGATTCATCCGAAGGAATAGTTAGAGATAGAAGCAAAAAAGTCGAGTTAGGGTCAGGAATCTTCCTGGCCTACTCGACTTTTTTATTTCTCTCACCATTCTCCCCTCAGCTTGTCATTGCCCCTCGGTCTGCCCCAGCGGCGGCAGGTTTGGCTTTGGAGCGTGCCAGCCGGATTTCCTCCTGCTTTCTCGCGGCGTAATAACGCCGGAAGCGGACGGAATAACCGAGCATATACAGCACCAGCAGCGAGGCCAACGTGTTCAGCACCACGAGCGACACATGCAGATCGAAAAAGTACGTCAACACGCCGGTGCCGATAACCGGTACGATAAACCCGGCATAGCCGGCAAGGTAAAAGGTCGTGATGACCTTTGACCGAGCCTCGGCGTGCGGCAGCTCACCAGCCAGACGCAAGCTGATTTGGAACGTCCAGCCGCTGCCAAGGGCTTGAACCAGCACCCCGATCCACAGCAGAACGATACTTCCGGTGGATCCTGAGAAGACGACCAGCCATGCCCCGATCGACAGCAGCGCGATGCCCAGCCGCAGACGGGTAACCGGTTCGCTCGCCAGCGGCAACAATTGCAGCAGTGCCCCTCCTCCAAGCAGCAGCAGGATCAGCAGGCCGGAGACGGACAGGTTGGATGAATGGAGCACGCTTTTCACAAAGGAAGGAATCAGGGACAAAATAATACCATTCAGCGTAAACAGCGTAAAGATCGGCAGGGCGCTGAACGACCAGAAATGCGGGCTGATCTCGGACGGCACTCCAAGCGATATCGGTGCAGGTGCCGCTTTCGGCTTGCCTTTTTGCGCCAGAAAATCGGCATCCTTTAACGTTTCCAGAGCCATCCACGCGGTCAACAATAATGCCGTCAACAGCCAGAAAGGAACGCGCAGCGGCATCAAGTGCAGATACTGAATGACCAGTCCCGTCAAAGCCGGACCGAGACCGAATCCGACCGATACCGTTATACCCGATAAGGTGATGGCCAGCGGGATTTTATCACCCGGCGTCTGCTTCAGCAGAAACGCCACCGCGGTACCGGTAAACGTCCCGTAAGCGATCCCCTCCAGAATCCTTGCGGCATACACGAGCCATGCCTGCTGACTGCCCATAAATACCAGAGTGGCAAATATGGAGATCCATATGCTGATCCGGAGCACCCGCTTGAGCCCCCAACCGCTTCCCCGGGATCCGGAAACCAGCAGTGACGGCAGCAGGAACAAGGCGTATACCGCAAACAAAATCGTGATCTGCAGGCTGCTTAAATGGTAACGCTCCTGATAGAGCGGAAATAACGGGGACGTAAACGTCGCCCCGATCGACATCATCAAAATGATCCAAAGCATGCGCTTCATATGATCACCCTCACTTTTATTGGAATGTTCGTTCAAGAAAAAGGTATAAAAATCGGCCTCCTACCTACAAAAGGGAGAAGCAGCCGGTGCTGTAACTACATTTATCTGAACGCTCGTTCAAGAAAATCTCAAAAAATAGGGTCCACACTCGCTGAAAACTTCCCCATTTCTATTTATCTTTAAAAAACCGTAGATACCGCGACGGCACAAATATCCTCCAGCACACCGCGATCAGCCGTCGTCCGGGCCATGACATGGACGCCCTGCTTGACGCCGTTCAAAAAACGGGCCAGTTGTCGCAGACTTTGCTTGCTTCGCACCAGCCCTTTGTTTTGCGCCCGCATCAAGAAGCTGAACAGCAGCGCTTCCGTATGCATATAGTGCGCATCGATCCGGCTGGCGACGTTCGGGACATAAGCTACCGCTCCCAGGGTCGTGTTCGTCATGAGGCAGCCGCGCCCCCGGGCCGCGTTACTCAGCGAAACGTCCATCACTCTGGAAAAATAACGCTCCAGCTGCTCCTTGGGCGAGTCGCTTTCCTCTTTTAAAATATAGTTATAATTCTCGTCCGTCCTTGCGCTGAAACGGTCCAGACAGGCCAAGAACAGCTCATGCTTGTCGCCGAACGTATCGTACAGGCTGCCCCGGTGAATCCCGAGATGATCGCACAAATCCTGGATTGAGGTGCTCTCGTAGCCCTTCTCCCAGAACAGGTCCAGCGCCTGGTCGATGGCTTTCTCCTGGTCAAATTCCTTGTGTCTGCCCATACCGTAAACGCCCCTTTCTTGATCCTGATGTGAGGATAACATTTTCTTGAACGTACAGTCAAGTATTTTGCACAAAAACAGGCGGGACGCCCCGATCTTCACGATCTCCTTAAGGGCGTCCCGACGTCGTATCGCTGCTATGAATGGAAAATGGTCATTTGGCCAAAGCCCGAGGGCCGATTATTCGTTATCCTGGGTTGGCTGCTGGCTGAACGCTTCTTTAGCGTCCTTCACCATTTCTTTGGCGAACTCTTCTCTTTGTTTGTCCGGTACCGGCATTTTGTTCAGCTCGGTTCTTTGGACTTCGTATTTGCTAGGCTCTTGATCATTGTGATTCGTCATGTCCCGGGTGCACCTCCTTTAATTGCAAAAACTGCCCAAGTGGTAGGATGCACCAATCCGGTTCTTTTATGCATACCGCGCCTTCTAGAACCATTTAATTGGCCTTTATCAGCAGCGCCTCCGGCCGGTCCAGCTGGTACAAGCTGCGGTAGCGGGGCTCGTTCTCCATCAGCTCGGCATGACTGCCGCGCATCACGATCCTGCCGTCCTCCATAAACACGATTTCGTCCATATGCTCCGCTCCGGCCAAATGATGCGTCACCCAGATCAGCGACTTCCCCTGCAGCGAATCGAGCAAGATCCGGATCAACTCATTCTCTGTCCGGGGGTCCAGGCCAACCGTCGGTTCGTCCAGTAGGACCACCGGGTTGTTCCGCAACCAAATCCGGGCCAAAGCGATCCGCTGGCGCTCGCCTCCGGAGAACCGCTGCCCGGTCTCGTGCATCCGGGTATGGTAGCGGTCCGGCAGTGATTCGATCAGCCGGTCAAGCTTCACCTGCCGGGCGGCCCGCACGATATCCTCCTCGCCGGCGTCCTGGCTGCCGAGCCGGATATTGTTGGCCACGCTCGTATCGAACAGATGCGGATTCTGGTTCAGCACGGAAACGATATGGGGCATATGCTCCCCAATCGCCGCGGCCGGAACGCCGTTCAGCGTGACCTCGCCTTCGCTAGGAGTAAGCGCCCCTTCCAGCAGCTTAAGCAGGGTCGATTTGCCCGCACCGCTGCGGCCGATGATGGCGACCTTTTTGCCCTGCGGAATATCGAGGGATATATCCCGAAGTGTCCAGGACGAATCGCCTTCATAGCGAAAGCCGGCGCGTTCCACCCGAATATGAACGGCGCCGCCGGCCATCGCTGCGGCTTGATTGCCGCTCACCTGTCCCTTTCCGTGTCCATTCATGCTGCACTCCTCCCCTTCCAAATCCGAGAGCCGCCGCAGGGAATCCCGGTAGCGGGGAAGATGCTCCACGGCTTCCGAGACCGGGAGCAGCGCATCCGTCACCGGGAACACGACCAGCACAAAGGCCGCGATCAGCACGGCCGGCAGCTTCCCGTCCGCATGCATCCCTGCCGCCCATACCAGCACCGTTAGCAGGATCAGGCCGACAACGCACTGGGCAGCCAGCTGTCTGAAGCGTACCCAGGCGCGGAGCTTCGCATCCGTTCGGGCGGATTCCCCGGCCTTCGCCTCGTATGCCGCCAGAAACTGGGCCTCCCGGCCGCTGATCACCCAGTCGCCCATACCCAGCACGGCATCGGTCAGCTGCCGGTACATGCCGGCTTTCTGTGTTTTGGCCAGCTTCGTTTTGGCCTTGGTCATCATCAGGGATAGCCACGGCAGAATGCCGACAAGGATGAACATATACAACGCCAGAACCAGGGCAAAGCGAAGATCCCAGCGGCCCACCGCCGCTGCGGCTGCCGCGTACATGACCAGCGCCGACGCTCCGGGAAACACGGTCCGCAAATACACATCCTGCAGATGCTCGATGTCAGCGGACAGCACGCCCAATACGTCTCCGGCGCGAAACCGCGACTGGATCCAGAGCGCCTGCGGCTCCAGGATCCGGTAAAGCCGCTCGCGCATGGAGGATACGATCCGAAGGACCGTATCATGGCCCGCCAGCCGCTCGGCATAGAACAGGACGGCCCGCCCGATGCCGAACGTGCGGACGAGCACGATCGGCACGTACACCATCAGAATGTTCTCCGGGCGCAGCGCCGATTTGGAGATCAGCAGTCCGGAGGTGAACATCAGGCCTGCCGCGAACAGCAGCGCGAGACTGCCAAGCCCGATAATCAGCAGGCAGCGTCCCCAGTGGGCCCGGATGTATGGTACAATCCATCCTTCTTTTCTCACCTTACTCCCTCCATTTGCGATCGAATCAAAGCGTCATACGCCCCGCCCTTGCCGAGCAGCCCCGAATGGGTGCCCTCCTCGACGATCCTGCCCTGATCCATCACCAATACACGGTCCATATCGGGCATCCAGTGCAGGCGGTGGGTGGCCAGAAAAACAAGCTTGCCCCGGAACAGGCGCAGCATCGTTTGCTTCAGTTCATACTCGGTTTCAATATCGAGATGGGCCGTCGGCTCATCCAGCAAAATAATCGGCCGGTCGCTCAGAAAAGCTCTGGCGAGCGCCACACGCTGCGCCTGCCCGCCGCTCAGCTGGCGCCCGCCCTCGCCGATCGGCTCATCCAGGCCTCGCGGCAGGCTACGGACCAGCCCGGCAAGGCCGGCTGCTTCCACGGCCTGCTGCGCTTCCTCCCGGGACGCCTCCGGTGAGTAGAACCGGATGTTGTCCAGCAGGGAGCAGCTGAACAGATACGGATGCTGCGGGATATAGGTGATCTGGCTGCGCCACGCTTCACCGGCCAGCGAACCGACCGGCGTCCCGTTCAGGCAAATCTCGCCTGCATCGGGGGCGAGGAACCCGCCCAGCACGTCGATCAGCGTGGATTTGCCCGCGCCGCTGGCGCCGATGATGCCGATGGTCGGCATGCCCTGAACCTCAAAGGACGCGTCATCCAATGAACGAGGGTTCTGAGGGCTCTGGGGGTTCTGCCCCTGCCCTTGCTCCTGCCCGGCCCCATCTATACGGCCATCTGCAGGCCGGTCAGCTCCAGCCTCCCGTCCGCGTTCCGCACCAACCGTCTCCGGTGCTGAACCGTACGCCTCAGCCTGGTGCTGCACGGTCACCCCCGACAGCGTCAACCGGCTGAACGGCGACCAGCGCCAATCGGCGCCCGGACCCGGCGCTCCGTCGGAATCAGCCGGCTCTCCCTCCGGCCGGTCCAGGATGGACTGCATCACGGCGCCCGCCTCTTTGCCGTCCTGCGTCGCATGGAAATCCGTACCGACCTGCCGGACGGGCAGGAAATATTCCGGTGCCAGGATCAGCACCGTCAGCGCGGTGACCAGCTCAAGCTGGCCGTTCACAAGCCGCAGGCCAAGGCCGACAGCGACGACGGCCACCGACAGCATCGTGAAGAAGTCGAGCGCGAACGAGGACAGGAAGGCGACGCGCAGCGTGCGCATCGTCGCCGTCCGGTAGCGGTCGCTCACCTTGGCTACCGATGCGCCGTGCTCCCGGCTCTGCCCCAGCAGCTTCAGCGTCTCCAGGCCGCGCAGCGAATCGACGAAGTGGTTGGACAGCACCCGGAAGGTGTCCATCTGCTTCTCGGCCTGCTTGCGGGCCGCCAGCCCGATGAGGATCATGAAGGCGATCAGGATCGGCATGGAGACCAGCAGAATGACGCCGGACGTGATGTCGCGGAAAAAGACGTAGGCCAGAATCAGCCAAGGAATGATGGACATACCTGCCATCCGGGGCAGGATCAGCTCCAGGTATTTGCGGAACTTCTCCGTCCCTTCAAGCGCCAGCGTGACCAGATGGCCCGTGCCTTCGGTTCGCGCAAACCGCGGGCCGAGCCGGAACAGCTTGCGCAGCACCCGCCCCCGAACATCGGCCGCGGTGCGGTCCGCAAACGCGCTGCCGATTTTCTGCTGCAGCAGTCCGAGCCCGTGCCGGATCAGGAAGGCACCGAGGAACATCGCGATCCTGCCGGTCTGCCCGGATAGCGGCGCCCCGGCGAACAGGGCCGATACGGCCTCGGCCAGCCCCTTGGCCATCATCAGGATGGAGACGCCTTGCAGAACCGTCAGGAGCAGCATGACGGCGAAAACGGGCTTTATCCCTTTGTAACCCAGCAGCTGCTTATCCATCGTGCTCAGTACTCCAGATGGTTCTGCTCGTGAACCCGTTTATGAAAGACGAAATAACTCCAGATCTGATAGCCAAGCACGAACGGCAGCAGGGATAAAGCCACGATCGTCATGACTTTCAGGGAATACGGACCCGATGCGGCGTTGGTCAGCGTCAGGTTGAACGCCTGATCGATCGAGCTGATCATGACGTTCGGGAACAGTCCGGCAAAGAAGAAGGCAATCGTCAGCGCAATGACGGCGCCCGTCATGCCGAATGCCCAGCCGTCACGGCGCTTGGCGATGAAGACGGCAGCCAGCACGTAAGCGGCGACGATCACCACACCCATGACGGTCAGCAGGAAGGCACGGCCCTCAAAAATGTCCGTTTCGAAATAGGTCATCGCTCCGAACGCCGCGATCAGTACCGCCAGCGGTGCAAGCAGCACCTCCGCCAAGCGGCGGGCCCTCACCTGCAGGTCGCCGGTGACCCGAAGCGTCGTAAACATGAGTCCGTGCACGAGGCAGAGCACTACCATGGTGAGCCCGCCGACTACGGAATACAGGTTGACGATGTCCCCGAAAAATCCGGCTTTCATCTCCATCGCCTGGTCGATCGGCAGTCCCCGGATCAGGTCGGCGAAGACGACGCCGAGCAGCAGCGGCGGCAGCAGACTGCCGATGAAGATGACGACATCCCACGTTTTTTTCCAAGCAGCGGTCTGCACCTTGCCGCGGAATTCAAAAGCCACCCCGCGCCCGATCAGGGCGAGCAGCAGGAGCACCAGCGGTGTGTAAAAACCGCTGAACAGCGTCGCGTACCAGTTCGGGAATGCGGCGAACATCGCGCCGCCGGCCGTCAGCAGCCACACCTCGTTGGCATCCCAGAAGGGGCCGATCGAATTGATCAGCACCCGGCGCTCGGTATCGTTTTTGGCCAGAATGCCCGTGGACATCCCGACCCCGAAGTCAAAACCCTCCAGAAAGAAAAATCCGATAAACAGGACAGCTACAAGGACAAACCACAGCTCATTGAGAGACAGCATGCGGAACTCCCTCCTTATCAAATGGATCGGCCGACTCATTCGAGTGAGCAGCGTTGTCGGCGTACGGTCCTTTCTTGATGACGCGGACGAACAGATACACCATGACCACCGCCAGAATGGCGTAAATGGCCGTAAAAGCAATGATGGAGAACAATACCTGGCCGGCCGTGACGCTCGGCGACACCCCGTCGGCGGTCGTCATCAGCCCGAATACGGTCCAAGGCTGGCGTCCAATCTCCGTCATGATCCAGCCCGACGTATTGGCGATAAACGGCAGCGAAATGGCAAACAGCATCAGGCGCATAAACCAGGTGTTGCGGTTGTCGAGCTTTTTTCGTGCCGCAAGATAGGCGCCATACAAGCTGAGCACAATGAGCAGCGAGCCGCTGGCCACCATGATGCGGAAGCTCCAGAAGGTCGTGCGCACCGGAGGAATGTAATCCCCGGGGCCATACTGCTGCTCATACTGGGACTGCAGCTCCTTCATCCCCGTCACTTCGCCGGAAAACTTGCTGTAAGACAAGAAGCTGAGCAGGTAGGGAATTTGGAATTCCCCGGTATTGGTCTGATTTTTCGTATCGATAAATGCGGTGACCGTCCACGGTGCGGGATCGCTGCTCGTTTCCCAGAGCGCTTCGGTCGCAGCCATTTTCATCGGCTGGGTCTTCACCAAATATTGCGCCTGCTGGTGGCCCACCAATGCCACGCCGATCGAGGACACAAGCCCGATGATCACCGCGATGGCAAAAGATTTTTTGAAAAAGGCGGTATCCTGCTTCTTCAGCAGCTTGTAGGCGCTGACCCCGGTGACCAGAAAGGCCCCGGTCATAAAAGCCGCCAGAATCGTGTGCGGGAACTCCAGCAGCAGCTGGCCGTTCGTAATCAAAGCTAGAAAGTCGTTCATCTCTGCGCGGCCGTTATGGATCGTAAAACCGACCGGACGCTGCATAAAGGAGTTGGCCGCCAAAATCCAGAACGCCGACATCACCGTGCCGAACGCGACCAGCCAGATGCAGATCATGTGGACCTTTTTGGACAGGCGCTCCCATCCGAAAATCCACAGGCCGATAAACGTCGATTCGAGGAAAAATGCAAGCAGCGCTTCGATCGCCAGCGGCGCCCCGAAGACGTCACCTACAAAGCGGGAGTAAGCCGACCAGTTCATGCCGAACTGGAACTCCTGCAAGATCCCTGTCACCACGCCGACGGCGAAGTTGATCAGGAACAGCTTCCCCCAAAATTTAGCCATTCGTTTGTACTCTTCTTTGCCTTTGACGACATACATCGTTTCCATGATCGCGATCGTGAACACCAGTCCAATGGACAGCGGCACGAAGAAAAAGTGAAAAATCGTCGTCGCGGCAAACTGGATACGTGACAGCATAACTACATCCATCGTCTCTTCCCTCTTTCCTGTCGTTATTCTTAAAACCCGCCTAACAGGTTCCGATAACTTGGCTTCATCGTTTCTTCCTGTATCATGGCAGACTTTGAATCCGAATATTGTGATTTATGTCACAATACCAAGCCCAAATCGTTGATTTTGTGAAATTAGTCACAAAATATTAAAAAATGAGGCCCTTCAAGCACAAAATAGACGCCCGCACCTTTCGGCGCAGCCGTCCAATTCTTCAGTTCCTCTATATATGTTGCCTGCTTCAGGCTCGTTCGTGAAATCATGCTAGTCCCGTGCCACATAGTATTTATTGGTCATGTACCAGGCATCGCCCTTATCGGTCGGCACTCTGCCCTTCTTCTTGTCCAAAAATACGATTTCCTTGCACTTGGAACAATACCATTTGGTCGTGTAGTATTGGGAAAAGGTCGTGTAAGTCGTACCGCATTTGCAATCGACCTTGAAGTACACCCGGTTTTCTTCGTACGCCTTCGACAGCTGATCCGTGTTGTCGGACTCCGAAGAAGGAACCACGGGCTTGATCAGTTCAGCGTAATTGGAGAACCGATTATGCACTTTAAAATCGGCGACCAGCTCCGGATTCAGGCCGAAAAACTCCTTACCGATCGCTGTGATGAATTTCGCATCTGTGCGATAGCACTCGATCCATTCCTGAATCTGCTTATTGGATAAAGGTACAGTTCCTTTAATGCCGCTATTCAAGGTGTAGGTCATGATGCTCAAATTCTCATTGTCTTCATAGAACATTAATTCGGAAACCTCCTTATGATTTCAATTAATAATGTACTACTTCTGAGGGACAGAATCAAAGTGAGAAATAGTGCCAAGTGCCGGAAATATAAAAAAGCCCCCTTTCGGGGGCCTTCCAAAGCGGGAAACCCGCAGCTGCCGGATGTAGAGCGCTTTAATGCGGCATGCGTGCGGCTTCATTTTTTGTATGAAATTACGACAAAAGAATAACTTTTACCAGCCATTTTGTCGAAATCCGCCTGGTGTAAACGGTTGTTAGCTGCAGAAACAAGTCCGATTATAGACGACGGTATGGGCCGGGATACGGACCGTGTGGATAGTGTGGATGCGGAACATGATGGTGACGGCCGTCCGCCAGCACTATCACCAGCAGATCGAACAGTACGAGCGGCAGAATGAAAGGAAAAAACGAGATATGCGCCTTTCCGGGACTGCTCGAGACCGAGGAAACCTTCAGGTATACCTTGGAACTGCTGACCTTGACGATCTTACCGTAGAACGTGCTTCCGTACTTCGTCTTGATCTTTACCCGGCGGTTCATATACTTCTTGGCTGCCGAATAATGCTTGGATGTCGTCATGCGTCTCACCCCCTTCACCCCAGCTTATTCCAGCTGAGGCGAAGGGAGCCGGGGCGGAAGGCTATTTCCTGAGCCGGTTGGAGCGGAACATCAGAAAGAGCAGATAAGGCGTTCCGATGACCGCTGCGACAAGACCGACCGGAATTTCCTTGGGGGCGATCAGCAGCCGGCCGACGATATCGGATACGACCATCAGCAGGCTCCCGAGCAGCGCCGACAGCACGACCGCGCGCCGGGTATGATGCCCGGTCAGCAGGCGGACGGCGTGCGGTGCCAGCAGGCCGACGAAACCGACCGTGCCAACGGCCTGAACGACGGCGGCCGCGATGAGCACGCCGATCAGCGCTGTGAGCAGCCGGGCCCGCGTCAGCGCCAGGCCAAGCCCCTGGGATACGGCATCGCCGAATCCCAGCAGGTCTGCCCGGCGGCCGATCAGCCAGGCCGCCGGAAGCAGGACGATCAGCAGCGCAGCCAGCCTGATCAAATCGCTCCAGCCGCGGGCATAGACGGTGCCGGCCAGCCAGGCCAGCGCCGGAGCAGCCCCCATGCCGGAGCGGATGACCAGGAACTGGATTGCCGCGGCGCAGGCCGCCGACACGGCGATGCCGACCAGCGTCAGCGTGCTGGTCTCCAGCCCCTTTCGCCAGGACAGCACGCCGACCACGGCTGCTGCGCCCACAGCGCCCACGATGGCCGCAGCCGGCAGCCATCCGCTGGAGGCGGCCGGGAAGAGCACGATCAGCAGCAGCGCCCCAACGCCCGCGCCGGAGGTGACGCCCACCACCGAGGCATCCGCCAGCGGATTGCGGACGGTGCTCTGCAGCATGACGCCGGCCACCGCGAGACCGGCTCCGGCCAGCAGCGATACGAGCAGGCGGGGCAGACGCATATCAAGGATGATATTGCGGTACATCGCCTCCCCGCCGCCGCTCAGGACCGCGAGCGTATCGCCCAGCGGGATGCGCAGGCTGCCTGCCGATATGCCGATGACCGATGCCAGCAGGATCAGCACAATCATGGCGGCAAGCAGCATCGGGTACGGCGGGCGCTTATGCAGCACGCCGGCGCTCATCCCGCCTCCGCCGTCTGCCGCAGCCGTGCGGCTGGCCCGCAGCGCCAGCCAGATCAGCCACGGCGCGCCGAACAGCGCCGTGACGGCCCCCGCCGGCAGCTCCCCGAGCGTGCCGCGGAACAACCGGGCAATGGCGTCGGCACCCAGCAGGATGACCGCGCCCCATAACGCGCTGCCTGGAATGAGCAGCGCATGCCGCCGCATCCCGAGCAAGCGAATGAGATGCGGGGCGATCAACCCCACAAAACCGATCGGGCCCACCACGCTGACGGTGACCCCGGCGAGCAGGACCGCCGCGGAGAGTGCGGCGGTGCGGGCCAGCCCAACCCGCTGGCCCAGCGCCTGGGCGGTCTCGTCCCCCATCTCCAGCAGGTCCAGCTGGCGCCGGAACAGCCATGCCAGAACGAGGACGCCGGTCACCCACGGCCAGCTGGAGGCCGCTCCGTGCCAATCGTTCTGGTTCAGCGAGCCCGAACCCCAGACGAACAGCCCATTCGTCTCGTTCTCAAACAGCAGCTGGAGCGCGCCGGTGAACGAGGCGAGCACCAGCGACACGATCATGCCGGAGAGCGCCATCCGGACCGGCGTGCTCCGGCTTGCCCCGGCCAGCAGGTAAGACAGCCCTGCGCCAAGGCAGCCGCCGAGCAAAGCCGTGATAAGCGGTGACGAATGAATCAGGGACGGCATAAAGATCGTGCACAGCACCACGGCAAAATAAGCGCCGGCATTGATCCCGAAGGTTCCCGCTTCCGCCAGGGCGTTCCGCGTCACCGTCTGCAGCAGGGCGCCTGCCGCAGCCAGGGCGGCACCAGCCAAAATGCCCATGACGGCTCTGGGCAGCCGCAGGCCGCGAATGGTCTGGTGTTCCGCAATGTTCTGCGGGTGAACGATCGCCTCATACACCGTACGAAGCGGAATATGAAGCTCCCCTTGCGTCAGGCTCAGCGCCAGCAGGAATATGAGCAGGACGCCTCCCCCGGCAAACACCAGCAGATTCAGGCTGATTCGGCGATTTTCCGGCCTTACGGCTGCCCCCGGTTCCATCACCGGCTCCATTACCGGCTTCATTGCGTCAACAGACTGACCGCTTTATCGACCAGGATTTTCGCCGACAGCGGGCCGCCGTATACCCACATATCGCCGCCCAGAGGATACGTTTGTTGTTCCTTGACGAAATGCAGGCCGTTCCAGACCGCATTGTTTTTCATCTGTTTCTCGATGATGTTATCATCGTCCTGAACGACGTACAGCAGATTGGCATCCTGTACAGGAACCAGCGATTCCACTGTCGTCTGGGCATAGCCGTCCTCCGGAAGGGGATTAGGCTGATAGGCATTCTCGAAGCCCGCACGCTTCAGCGCGCCTGCAGCAATCGAGTTGTCCGAGTACAGCAGCATGACCGCCGCATCCTGATTCGAAAAGCCTTGAATCAAAGCGAATTTCACATGCTCTTTGCCCGCGGCCTTCAGCTTCGCTTTGGCATTGTCAAAGGTGGCCTGCACGTCAGCGAGCACCTTCTCGCCTTCCTCTTTCTTGCCGACGATATCGGCAATCGTCCGGAAGGAATTCTCCATCGTGGCGTATTGATCCTGGGAAGCTTCTTTGGAGTAGTTATCAAAAACTACGGTCGGCGCAATCGCCTTTAGCTGCTCGTATGTATCCTTCACGCGGAAATTTTCCGCGATAATCAGGTCCGGTTTGAGGCTTGTAATCAGCTCCAGACTGGGCTCCTGCCGCGTACCTACATCGATGACGTCCGCCGACAGCCCCGGCTGGGCGTTCACGTATTTCTTATACCCTTCTACGTCGGCGACACCTTTGGGCTGAATGCCCAGTGCAATCAAATCCTCCGCGTACGTCCATTCCAGAACGACGATGTTTTTCGGCGTCCCTTTCATCTCGGCGGTTCCCATCGAGTGCTGAATCGTGCGAACCTCCTCCTGTTGGGCCGGTGTGCTTGAATCTCCGCTGCCAGCCTGTGCCGCAGCTCCTTCCCTGGCTTCTCCCCCCGTACTGCAGCCTGCAGTGAATAAAGCGATAAGGCAGCACACGATGAACGGGGCGAACAGCCCCCGTTTAAACCGGAATGTCTTCATGAATACAATCTCCCTCTCTACTATGTATTAATATTGATATTGAGAATCAGTATCAATTAAATATCTAAATGATATTGGTTCTCAATTGGGATGTCAATAGCGATTTTGGGCATTAAAAAGCGGCCTTCCGTCGCATTGGCGGAGCCGCTTTATGTACAGCTTGATAGAAGACCGCTTGCAGATATTTTTTGGCCCTTAGCTTAAAGGTTACGGAAGGCCAGTTTCCATGCGGCAATATTGGCGATCAAGGCCACAGCCATCAGCACATATACTCCGTAAGTCGAGAAACGGAGTGCAAAATGAAGCCCTGCCATGGCCCCCAATATTAAAAATAGTAGGAGCATCAGGCCGGCCCTTCCGGATTGCGTTCCTGCCTGAGCAGGTTCGGTAAACGGCATCTCCAAACCCATCAGCCGGAAGCTGATCACGGTATACAGCAGGGTCATAATGAGTATGACCAGCAGATCCGGCAGAATTCTGACGCCGAAAATCACCGTAAAGATTATGCTCTCCATAACGAAAATCGGCAGTATAAGCTGAGCAATGCATGCTTTAAGCGTGCCTTTATAGACAGGCTCATGATTACGCAGCGGTACGGTATTGAAAATCCACGCCCCTTTCGGCGTGCTGGTGTACTGCAGCATCATGACGGCGCTGGGGATCATCACGGCACAGAAATACATAAACAAATAAGAGTTACCTGAACGAATCTCCTCCCAGCTGCTGCCCGAATTAAACGTATTAAACATGAAAATAAACGGAAAGATGAGCGAGAGTCCCAGCGAAGGGTACACCTTTAGTTTATAATCCCGCTCCTTCCGGATCATGCCGAGCGCAAAGCGGAAAAACACCCGCTCCTCCCGGCTTCTGCAGATCCAGCGCCCCAGAACATCCGGCCACCGTCCGCCTCTTCCCTTCTTGCGGGAAGTCTGGGTGGACAGTTTCCGCAAATTGGCTTCAAACGAAGGGATCATCCGAACATAAATCCATACGGCCAGGAGCGGCAGGAGGACCGACAATAGGCTGAAAACGATGATCGCCTCTCCCCTATATCCACCGAACAGCCATTCAAACGGAGCCGCAAACCAGACCGGGAACAGAAATACATGCCACCATTGGGCTTCATACCCGATCTGCAGATCCACTAAATTGAACACTCTGGCGATGAGCTGATAACCAACCGCCATTACCATCGTGAGGCCGATTTGCACATAATTGATGATGTCTTTCAGCTTTTCTCCGTCGAAGAAGCGGAGGACGAGCCAGTACAACAATGCCGTTATCGCGACGATCAGCAGATCCATCAGCACGATCTCCAGCACAAAGATCAAGAAAAATACAATGCCATGTCGGAACAGGACGCCAACGAGCGGTGCGGCCGTAATCGAGCCTGTAATAAAAAACAAATAAATCATGATATGAATGGCCTTGGCCATATTGATCGTCTTAGCGTTCACCGGTTTGGAACCCAAAATGGTATGGTCCCGAACATCCAGCAATACGGAGGAGAAGTCGGAAATCAGCGACGTCGTGATCATAAACATCAAGATACCGAATACGATGCTCATCTGAAAAATAAGGTTGTGACCCCTGACCACGAATGGCGTCATGACCGCCCCCATCACGGCATAGATCCACAGCGACTTAAGAAACTGGTTCGACAGCTCATCAGGATCAGCAGATCGGGAAGTTTTACCGATGAGTGTCGGCGCCCGGCGGCCATCCATTGTGAGTTTGATCTGTAGTATACGGCGCATCTGCACATAATCCATCCCTGCCTTTTCGAAAAGAGCCTTGCAGCGGTCCAGCACAATCAGCGTTTTGAAATCATTCATCGCTGTACCTCTTTTACAATGGACACGATTCGGGCTGCCGTATCTTTATGCTCATGATACCCGGTCAGCTCTGTAAAAATCTCTTCCAGTGTTCCTTCATGCAGCTGTTCCTGCAGCTGCTCGAAGCTGCCGTCGGCGACAACGTTCCCTTCATTCAGCAAAACGATCCGGCTGCTGATCTTCTCCACAACCTCCATAATATGAGACGAATAAAAGATCGTTTTGCCTTCGGCTGCAAGGCTCGCCAGCATTTCCTTCACCACCATAACGCTGTTTGCATCCAGTCCGCTGAGCGGCTCATCTAAAAAAAGAATGTCAGGATTATGCAGGAGGCTTGAGATTAACAGTACCTTCTGGCGCATGCCTTTACTTAAAGAGGAGATCCGGTTAAAGTACACCTCTTCCAAGCCAAACTGCTCCATCAGCCGCTGCGCCTTGTGATCGGCAAGCCGCCGCTCAAGACCGTACAGCTCGCCAACGAACGTCAGATATTCCTGGGCGGTCAAGCTATCGTACATCTCAGCGATCTCCGGAACATAGCCGATCCTAGCCTTATACTCTACCTCTCCGTCCGAAATCTCCTTGCCGAAGATGCGAACCCGGCCGCTGTAGCCTTTGATCAGTCCCAGCATGATTTTGACCGTCGTACTTTTTCCCGCGCCGTTCGGGCCGATATATCCGATAATTTGCCCTTCATACACATCCAGGTTGATGCCCTTCAGAACCTGCTTTCCCCCATAGTTCATTTCGAGTCCTTGGATGGAGATGATCGGCTCATGGTTTGATTCTGGCATAGCAGCTCCCCCTATCATCTTATATTTCCAAATACTAGCATAGCAGATATAGAGATGGAAGCGGACCATGAATCATACAATCGCCGTATTTTTTGCCGATAATCGACAACTTTCCTGCGTTTTACGCGTTCTACACAATGTCCGGTTGAATGCACACCAAACCGGCATCATGAAAGGAGAATGACACGTTATGGTGACTCCCGGACCACCGCCATTTGGCGGAGGAGGCTTTGACTTCTTCGATTTTATGTTTAGAATTTTCCCCTTTATTTTCGGCATCGTGTTCATCATCATCGTTGCCAGCATCATTATGAATGGTGCCCGTTATTTCAAAAATGCCCGTACGCCCCGTTCGTCCGCGTACGCCCGCGTCGTTTCCAAGCGGATGGACATCCGCCATCACAGCGGCAGCCATCATGATAACGGCAGCGGTTTTGTAAATTCTGGCAGCTCCTCCAGAACGTACTATTACATCACCCTGGAATTTGATAACGGGGAGCGGAAGGAATATTTGGACGTGAAGCATCTGTACGGCTTGGTTGCCGAAGGAGATGAGGGGTATGCCGCGGTCCAGGGCGATTGGATCGTCGGTTTTGAACGGGAGGTTGGGCAAACGCCCTAATACGGAAAAAGCAGCCTTGACTGCGGGTTTACCCGCTGGACAATGGCTGCATTTTTAACATTCGGGGAAGCTGCCGATTATAAGTGCCTTTCGGCCTGTCATGAACGACCGTCCCCATGGATGAAGCCGATCCAGGTCCCCTTCACAGGCCTGATACAGCTTGATATAACGGCCCATTTCCCTCAGCTTCATAAAATACGGCATCTCTCTCAGCCAGCGTTCGTCCAGATCATGCTCGGTGCGGTACCCATCTAAAAAAGGACGCAGGAACCAATGTGGCCCCATGTTCGTTCCCAAGTCCCCTGCCTCTCCCATCATCCCGGCGAAAAAAGCAGCCACGGCGATGTCGTCTACGAACCAGGAATATCGGCTGGCGTCAAAATCAATCAGGTATAAGCGTCCCTCGTTCACAAAGAAGTTGCCGTAGTGAAAATCGGCATGGATAAGCCCGTAAGCGTCCGCCGTTACCGGAAGCGAGGAAATATAACGGCGCAAACTGCAGTACAGGCCGGCAATGTCCCGTTCCGAGGACGGAAGGTCTATTCGCTGCACTCGGTCTGCCTCAACGGACCAGTCAGGGCGCTTCGTGGAGGGATCCTGATGGACATAATGCTTGCTAATGCGATGCATACGGCCCATAAACGCACCCATGCGCTTATACAAGTCCTCGTCGGCAGCGCATTCTCCCGACGGTTGCCCCGGAACCCCTTCGTAACAAACGGCCGTATAGAGGCGTTCTTGAAAGGAGATCTGCTCTGCCAGGCGTCCCTGAGCCGAACAGACAGGGCTGGATACATGTAATCCTTCTTGAGCCAGAAAGCTCACCCACTGGACTTCACCCAGGATATGGGCATACGTTTTATGGGACTCCTCCGTGATGCGGAGAAAGACCCTGCCCTCCCCATACGGGTAAGAGCCGATCAAACTGTGCTCCGACGCGTGTGTTTTTTCCAGTTCTTCATTCCGCAGTCCAAACATTCCGGCTCCAGCGTCCAACAGCGCCCTGTGGAGCAGCTCCATCTCCTTCATCTCCTCCGCCTCGCACGGGTGCCGTGTTACTCCAGCGGCCCTACGTAGGAATCATTTTTAAATGATTATACACTCCCCCGGGCTAAGGTCGCGAAGGCTGATTTTTCTACTTCGTCTGGTCGAACAAAAAAAGAAGGCCGGCGCTTCAGCCGAGCCCTTCCCCGCATATAATGCTTATGAACGGCATCCGGTGGATGCTTGCTTACTTCCAAGCCTGTCTGAACTTCATCACTTTACGATACATGGATTTGTCCTTCAGCTGGTTAAAAATGTACGGATCGGGCTTCGTATTCACTTCAATGATCCACGGCGTCCACGTCCGGTCAAAGCCGATGTCCAGGCCGATGTGCCGGAAACCGGGGTACTTTTTGTGCAGATGCTTTGCGGTAGTCACTCCGAGCTCGTTCAGGGATTGGATGACTTTAGCCGTCTCTTTCTCATTCAAATGGGCCCCGAGCAGCGTTTTGACATCCATCGGCGTGCCCCCGCTGTGGTAATTGGTCACGATTTTGCCTTCGTGGGCGACTCTTCCGATCAAACCCGTCGCCTCCCAATCTCCTCCAGGACGCCGCTGCACCATCACCCGGATATCGAAACGGCGCTTACGATACTTTACGAGATGAATCCCTTTTTGAATCAGGTAGCTTCGCTTCCCGGTCAGCTTCTGCAGCGATTGATAGAACGGATCATAGCTGCTGAAGGTCTTTTTTACCGTCTCCACCTGATACGTATAATCTCCGTTCTCCAGCTGTTCGGCCCGAATCACCCCTTTGCCGTGGGTGCCGTTTTCCGGTTTGACATAGACCATACGGTACGACTTCAGCATCTCCTTCAGGTCGGTTTTGCTGATTTTACGGGTATCGAGCATAAACGGCCGGACTTCCTTGCTGCCAAGCAGCACTTTCGTTTTAATCCACTTGCTGACGACTGCCGTGCGGTTCTTCTCCCCCATCCACCAATCTCTCCTGTCCTGTCTTCAAAATTGATTGTAACGCGCTTGCAAAACCTGTTTATTGTATGCAAGGCACGGCGGACTGGACAGGACATTCATCCCGCAAGCAGAATAATAGATTCTGTTTCTGGGCTGGAATCCCGTACTCCCTTATGGGAGCAAGCATAAATAATAGAATGGAACAATTGAAGCAGCAGGTGCGGGGATCAGCATCTTTGCTGTAAGGGAGGAAAGCGGCATGAACATACTGATCGTAGCCCCCGAACGGCTCCCTGTTCCCGGCAGCGGCTCGGTGGAAATCTGCATTTTATCCATCGCCAGGCAGCTTGCCAAGAAGCATGCGGTAACCGTCTTAAGCAGAGCCTCCGCGGGACTGCCTCTGGAGAGCACGGATGAGGGGGTTCGTATTGTCAGGGTCCGTTCCGGCAGCTCCAAAGTCTACCTCGCGTCGGTGCTTCGATTCATTCAAGGGAGAGCTTACGATGTCATCCAGGTGGATAACCGTCCCCAATATATGGCTGCTATTCAGCGGGCTTTTCCCCAGGCCAAAGTAACCCTGTTTCTCCATTCGCTCACGTTCGTGCCTTCGACACGGCTCGTTGCCGCGAGACTGAAGCATGCATGGTGGATTGTCGCCAACAGCGCTTCGCTAAAGCAAAAGCTGTCCGTACGGTTTCCCTCACAAGCGCACAAAATACGTACGGTCGAGCTTGGCGTCGACACCGACCGGTTCCGTCCGCCAACCGATTTTGAGCGGGAGCAGGCCCGCAGCCGGTATGGAATCGGGGATGTCTTCACCGTGCTGTTCACTGGACGGATCATCCCGAGAAAAGGCGTGCCCGTTCTGCTGAAGGCCGCGCAAATCGCAAGGAAACAGGTCCCTCTGCATCTTGTGATTGCAGGCCGGAGCAAGGAGGGGTATATCCGGAAGCTGAGAGCCGAGGCCGCCAAGCTGAGAGTATCGGTCACCTGGACCGGCAACAAAAACCACAGCGAAATTCACAACATCTACCGGATGGCTGACTGCTTTGTCTGTCCCTCCCAGCGGCACGAAGCCTTCGGCCTCGTCAACGTCGAGGCGATGGCATCCGGGCTTCCGGTCATCGCTTCGCAGATCGGCGGCATTCCTGAGATTATTAAGCACGGGGTAAACGGTTACCTGGTGGATGACTACTGGCGTCCGGAAGGTTTTGCGGAATATCTGGTCACACTGGGGCAAAGCAAAGAGCTGCGGCGCAGCCTTGGCGGCAGCGGACGCAGCATGGTACTTCAGTATTACACATGGGGCCGGACCGCCGAAAAGCTCGCGGCGCTGTACTCCTAAAAGGTTACTCCTCTGGCTGCTTGCTGTAGACAAATGACTCAATGCATTTTTCTCAATAATCCGTCCGCGTTGCGCAGCATCAAAGCACCGGCAGCCAAGGAGAGCAGGAAGCAGAAGCCGGCAGCGACAGTGAGCGTTGACCATTCAAGAACCGTATGGCCCAACAAAGTCTGCCATCCGATGAAGACCAAGCCAAGCACGTAGCAAATGCCCGTCAGGTGGATCATTCGGAGACGTACCCAAATGGAGAGCGAAGTCCGAGTACTCAGCCAGGCGACGAGCGGGATGGCCTGAAGCGCGTGGAAGCCCAAGCCGTGCAGCCAAATAATGTTGCCATGCAGCCCCACGGTCCGGCCTTGGTTAACCGAAATCCAGATCCCCGCTGCAAAAGACAGCATCACGGCTACCATGGCATAACGGATGCCCGTCACCAGCTCAGGATGAGCCGCGTATACTTTGCGACGGAAATACTGCGCGGCCAGGAACAGATAAAAGACGACGAGCAGCAGGGCGATGAACGCAAAAACGTTGCCCACTGCCTTGTCAAAGGCGGACCCGTCTTTGACAAACCGGGGATTAACTCCCCGGAAATTTTGTACCGTTTCGGCAAAATAGGAATACAGTGCGAGCACGATGTAGGGGTAGCGGTAAAGGGCTCTGCCTCTTCGTCCTAGACCCGAATACGGGATAATGAGAGCCGTCGACAGCAAAAATATCCCGATCGCAGCGTTAAAAGAAAATGCGTTTTGAACATTGCCCCCAGGGGCTACTTCCGCCCCGTTCACAAGGGTCCAGATTCCGCAGAAGGCGGACAGCAGAAATCCCAAGACAGCGGTCAGGACCAGCCACTTCTCCCCTTCAAACCAGCGGAACGCCGACCGGGCGCCCACGCTCCTTACATTGACCATTTCCATGAATAATCTCCTCCATCCGAACGTTTTGGCATTGATTACGTCTTATTGTACAGAGAAGGAGGTTCCGGCAATTCTATCCGGGGTCCAGACTTTTTCCTGGACTTTGGTCGATGCCGCCCCCGACCAAAGTGCGGGATACAAGCCTCTTCATTGTTTAGTTCGCTCACAGAATAAGCAGGGGGAGTTTCAGCCAGAACAAACAGCCCTGAGCCGGTTGATTGGCTCAGGGCTGTATTTGTTAAGGCTTTGTTTGTCTGGCTGCCAAGCCGCTTCTGGATGAGCTCGCAGAAGGAGTTCTCATGTCCGGGAGCTATCCGGACTGCACAGGATCAAGGCAGCACCGTCTACCCGGATACCTGCCGCAGGGGTTCTTCATGGGCGCGTTTCTTGGCGTCCGTCGGCCAGAGTATCCGCTGCAGAAAAAGGCAGATGAGGCCAAAAACAAGAACGAGCAGGCCTAGGACGCAGAACACCTCTCCCACGCCAAATCCTTTGATCAGCAAACCACCGGCCAATGGAGCTGCGATCATAATCGTACTGGACATCATGTTCTGAATGCCGAATATCCGTCCGGTCATCCCTTCCGGCGTTTCTTTTTGCAGCGCGTAATTGTTCGTCACCATAAACAGCCCGTTGCCGATCCCGATGACGAGGCCCAGCACGATGCTCCAGATCTCCGGAGAACCGGGTCTCAGCAGCCCCATCGCTCCGATCGCAGCGCCTACCAGGACGATGCCACCACCGATTCCGGTGCCGTAACCGATCCGGTTCCGGCGGTTCAAGATCATGATCGTGGCTACGGCACCCACGCCGGTTGAGGAGACCATCCAGCCCAGAAGAGATTCGTTATCCGGCGCAATCTCTCTGTAGAGCGTAGGAAATTGGAAATCAATCATAAGAATAATGAGGATGACCGTCATATTTACGATCAGCGTGGTGAGCAGAATCCGGCGCTGCAGCAGCACCGCCCATCCCTGCTTCCATTGTTCGATGAAGCCTTGTCCGTGCTTCGGACCAGCATTTTCACCCGGATTCATGTCCGCCTGAGGAGCCGTATGATTTGCCTCGATACGGCGCAGCGTAAACAGCAGCAGGCAGGAGATTAACCGGGTTACGGCATTCATCAGAATGCACAGCTGCGGGGATAGCACCGTCAGGACGACCGCACCCAGCAGCGGACCGGCGATTTTGGAGAACTGGTTGACCAGACCGTTGTAGGAAGTCGCCTTCAGCAGCTGATCCTCATGGACCACCTGGCGTGTCAGCGCCTGATGGGACGGGACGCGGAATACGCCCATAGCGGCACGCAGCGCCAATAGCGGCAGCAGCCAGTGCATGCCGGGAGCAAACAGCAGCAGGACCGTTAGAACGGTCTCGGCCGCATCGGCGATCAGCATCAGGTTGACCTTTTTCCAACGGTCGGCGACCACCCCTGCGAGCGACCCGAGAAGGATGCCCGGCAGGGCCATCATGACCGGGATCAGCGCAATCATTAAGGGATCGGCCTGCCAGCGGTAGGCGACCAGAACCTGGATCGCGAAGGCGTCGAACCATTCACCGAACGACGAGATGGCGTAAGCCGTAAACATTTTGGCATAGATGCGATTGGCCCACACCGATTTTGCGGGGGGCTGCGGCTCAGTAACAAGGGTAGACATGAAAAATTCCTCCGTTCAGTCAGAATATGGCGTACTCTCACTGTAACGAAGGAATATCAGAGGAATATCAGACAGCACCCAGGATGCTTTCGATTTTTTCTTCGATCGGCACTTTATTGGCTTCCAGTTGATACTTCCGGTTATATTCGGCGTATTTCGCGGCAAACTGGCGATGAAGCTGTGGATCCTGCACGTTGTGCTCCAGAAAAACCAGCGTTTCCCGGATCGATCCGACGATCAGCGGCACGTTGTGCGTCATCTCTCCAACCTCAATGCCGTAGTTCAGGGCAGCCGCGGCCTCGGCGCGTTTCCCCTGCCGGAGCAGCAACCGGCCTTTAAGCCCGTGATAAAAGCAAATTTCCCGCAAATACGGGGTTTCCTCCAGCATCCGTTCGACTTCGCCCGCGCAGCGTTCGGCTTCGGGCAGGTTGTCTGCACCCAGGTGGACGTACATCTCCGCCATTTTGATATGGACATTGAAAATATCCAGATCTCCCCCCGCTTCACGAACGGCCTCGTATGCCGCCTCAACCTTGGACAGATCCTCTTCGGGCCGGCCGTTGTCGGTATACAGCCCGATAATATTTAAAATCCTCAGCTCCCGCTGATGATCCTCCGGACCAATGTTGGCGGCCATGGTTCGCTCGAAATAATCCAGGCATTTTCCCTGTTCATGATAAAAGTACAAGTAAAAATGCAGCAAATAATACAGCTTGCTCGACAGCGGGAATTCGGTATCCGTTAAAAACCAGTGGATATCCGCCTGCGCGTACCGAATAAAAATCAGGTGGGACGGGGGCAGCTCAAACCCGAGCAGATCCTGCTGGCTCGCCAGCGTAATCATCGATTTGCATTGACCGTACATGAGGTACTTGTTCATCAGCTGCCGCATTTGGGCCTGCAGCTCGGTATCCTGCATCGACGGATTGCGGAGATCCGGCTCTTTGACCGTCAGGCTGTAGCCATAGCCGCGCACCGTGTTCAGAAAGACCCGGTTACTCCAAGGACGCAGCTTCTTACGCAGACGGTAAATGTGGTCGTCCACCGTCCGCTCCACTGGATATTCCATCGGCCATACCCGGTCCAGCAGCTGTTCCCGGCTAAAAGCCTGACCGCGATGGCTGTATAAAAATTGCAGCAGCGCATACTCTTTGGCAAGCAGCGAAATGCGCTCCTCCTGGTAACTGACCGTATATCCGCTTGGATCAAAATCCAGCTGGGCCACCATCCTCGCCCCCTTTCTTCAACCGCGCATGTTGGCGACCGTTTTTAACCCTTTCTGTTATTTAAGCATATTCCCGATTTGCCGCACAATAGGATGGAGGTCGGGTGGTGAAATGATGCCATCAGCCAACTTTTATCACAGATTAACGTTTAAGAGTAAAGGACGTTGGGTTTTGAGGTATGAGAAGGAGGTACAGCCGTGATCAAAATTCAAACCAGACTGGTCATGGTACCGGTTGTGTTATATGTCATCTGTCTGTTGATAGGCTGCAGCCGTGCAACGTCGGCGTCGCCCGGCTCTCCATGGTTTCACAGTGCTGAACAGGCCGTAGAATATGGCCTTCATGAAGAGCAGGTTGAACTGTCCGACGTACTCACGACCATTACGGTCGACGGGGAAGAGCTCATCTTTTACGAAAAATACGGCGCCTTCGGAGTGGGTGGGGTGAACGAGGGGTCCCGCGGGTATCAGTGGTACCGGTTGTCCCCCTATCGGAACTTTCAAGGAGAGGATACTCCTTATATGACCGGGGGCTTTACCGTTCAACCCGCGAAGGGGCGTAATGTGAATATTCTTGCCGGAAAAGTGTTTGACCCGAAGATTACCAGCATGACCGTAAAAGGGAATAACGAAGCTCAAGAGCTGTCCGTTATGGGGCATTCCCGTTTCTTCTTTATGGTCCACCAGTCGCCCTTTTCTGAATTGGAGGTAACCCCCGGTTCTGGCGGAAGGAGCGGCCAAGATGGGGAAGAAAAGGAACCGATAGATAAGTAGATGTCGGGGTCAACCCGATTCATTAAGGTGACGAAAGAGGTGTTTTATCGATGATACGTCAACTCAGACGCCCGGCAGCTCTGCTCGCAACGATTGCCGGTACAGCCACCATCCTGCTTTGGATGATGCTGGGCTTTTTCAATCCGTATTCATCCAGCCTCGAAACCCGCCCCCTTCAAATCACCTTCTTTACGCTGTGCGTGCCGGCTGCCCTTGCGATCGTATCTGCATGGTTTCGCCTTAAAGCGCTTATGCTGATCGCTTTTCTTTGGTCCCTGCCCATTAGTTTGTACCTCGCGATGACCCCGGGCATATTTGCATGGTTTGGAGCAACCTCTTGCGCTTATCTGGTCACCTACTTCCTGATGCTGGCGGAACCGCAGCGATAAGGGGGCAGAGAAGAAACGCAAAAAACCGCCGCGGCGTCCTTACGGACCTCCGCGACAGCTCCGGGAAGTAACGCGCCTCAACGGCCGCGCACTCTTTGCCTAACTACTGAATGCTTGCTCCGACTTCCTTGACCATCTCCTGTACCGACAGCAGTCCGCCGCCGGAGAGGTACCAGTAGTTCGGGTCAAGATAGACGATGTGCCCTTCTTTGAAGGCTTTCGTATTTTTGATCAGATCGTTCTCCACCGTCTGCTTGGCGGACACGGATTCTCCGCCTTCTCCGGCCACAGCCGCGCCGCGGTCCACGACGAACAGGTAGTCCGGATTCTTCTCGGCTACGTATTCGGATGTGACGCTTTGACCGTGCGTAGAAGCTTCAATGTTTGCATCCACCGGCGTAAAGCCCAGCACATCGTGGATCAGGCCGAAGCGGGAGCCCGCGCCGTAAGCGCTCAGCTTGCCTTCGTTCGCCAGCACGATCAGGGCGTTTTTGCCCGAAGCAGCGGCTTTATCGTGAATTTCCGCGATCGTCTTGTCGACATGGTCCAGCTCCGTTTGGATCTCGTCTTCTTTGCCGAAGATCTGGCCGACGGTGTTCATATTCTCCTTAAACGATTCCATGTACCGCGCCGTATCCAGGCCCAGGTAGACCGTCGGCGCGATCTTGCTGAGCTCCTCGTAAGCTTCGGATTGGCGGCCCGAGATAATAATCAGGTCCGGGCTCAGCGCGTTGATTTTTTCAAAGTCCGGCTCTTTCAGACTCCCCACGTTGCTGTATGCATCCTTGTCGGCGTATTTGGACAGGTACGGGGGAATGTTCGCCTGCGGAACCCCGGTGACCTGAACGCCCAATTTATCCAATGTATCCAGAATGCCAAAGTCGAACACGACGACCTTCTGCGGATTTTTTTTGACCTTTGTCTCGCCAAGCTTATGCTTAATCGTCAGCTCCTCGGAACCGGAAGCCGCCGAAGTGTTGGTTGGTTCAGCAGACGCCTCTTTCGCAGGTTCTGCCGTATTTTTATTGCCGCATGCCGCCAGCACGACGACCAATACGGCCGTGATGACGAACAGCATCATCTTTCTTGTTTTCAACTTCATCCACCCCATGTTCTGATTTGGTTTTCGGCTTGAACCAAGCCGTAAATGTATAAAATTATGTGATGAACTACCCGCCGGCGCCTGGCTGGGATGAGTCCACGCATATAATTTCCCTTGGTTAGCACTGCACATGATCTCTTCACCTGGCCCGAATCAACTCAGGGAGAATTTTATTGTTGAAACAAGCTGCTTCTTACCTCTCCCGGGCCTCAGGCTTCAGTTAAAATAAACGCAAATTTTGTTGTTGTTAATGTTCTCAATGGGGATATCCATCCCGTAGACCTGCTTCAGCACCGGCGTATCGATGATCTCGTCCGCCGTTCCTTCCTTCACGACTCTGCCGTTCTTCAGCGCGACGATGTCGTCCGAATAGACGGAGGCAAAATTGATGTCATGAATGACGATAATGACCGTCTTGCCCAGCTCATCCACCATCCGCCGCAGCACCTTCATGATCTGCACCGAGTGCTTCATGTCCAGGTTGTTCAGCGGTTCATCCAGCAGCACATAGTCGGTGTTCTGGGCAATGACCATCGCGATAAAGGCCCGCTGCTGCTGCCCTCCGCTCAGCCGGTCCAGGTACTGGTCCTGCAGATCGCCGAGCTCCATATAATCGATGGCTTCCTGGACGTATTTCCAGTCCTCCGGCTTCAGCCGGCCCTGCGAGTAAGGAAACCGGCCGAAGCTTACCAGTTCCTTAACCGTCAAGCGGACGTTAATATGATTGGACTGCTTCAGAATCGAGATCTTCTTGGCGAGTTCGCTGCTCTTGCAGCGGTCCACCCGCTCCCCTTCGATCAGGATTTCACCGCCGTAACAGGAAATGAGGCGGCTGATCATGGAGAGAAGCGTGCTTTTGCCCGCCCCGTTGGCACCGATAAAGGAGGTGATTTTCCCTTTGGCGATGTTCACCGAGACGTTGTCGACCACTGTTTTGCCGCCATATTGTTTGGAAACCCCTTTAACCTCGATCACGATGATTTACTCCCCTTTAGCAAAAGATAGATAAAGTACACGCCGCCGACCAGATTGATGATGACGCTCAGCGTCGTGGAGAAAGTAAACACCCGCTCCACCAGCAGCTGCCCGCCTACAAGGGCGACGATGCTGATCAGCACCGCAGCCGGAATCAGCAGCGTGTGCCGGTAGGTCCGCATCAGCTGATAGGCCACGTTGGCCACGAGCAGCCCCAGGAAGGTGATTGGCCCGACGAGCGCCGTCGCGATGGAAATGAGCACCGCCACCACAATGAGCAGCCTTTTTACAACACGGTCGTAATCGACGCCCAGATTGACAGCGTGATCCCTTCCCATAGCAATAACATCGAGATACTTGGTATAACGCGTAAAATAGGCGGTCACCAGCACGATCCCGGCCGCCGACACCAGCAGCAGATCCGTATTGACGTTGTTGAAGCTGGCAAACATTTTGTCCTGGACGATTTGGAACTCGTTCGGATCAATGAGCACCTCCATAAAGGAGGACAGGCTCTGAAACAATGTGCCGAAGATCAGACCGAGCAGAAGCAGAAAATAAATGTTTTGCCCTTCCCTTTTGAACAGGAGCTTGTAGAACACCACCGAGAACACGGCCATCATAGCGACGGAGATGAGAAAATTCACGTTTTTGCCCATCGCCGTCAGGCTGATCGAGCCGAAAACATAGACCATGAAGGTCTGAAACAGCATATAAAGGGAATCCAGCCCCATAATGCTCGGCGTCAAAATGCGGTTGTTGGTAATCGTCTGGAACACGACCGTCGAGAAGGCGATCGCTCCGCCGGTCAGGACCATGGCCAGCACTTTTTTCCCCCTGCGCGGAAGGATATAGTCCCAGTTGCCCCCGGACTGGATCACCATAAAGACAGCAATCAGGACAAGTGCGATGACGGTTAGAACGATCAGCTTGGTCAGGTTGGATTTGCTCATGTATAAGCCCTTCTTCTCAGCAGTAAATAGATAAAGATCGCGCTGCCAATCACCCCGACGGTGACGCCGATGGAGATTTCATACGGAAAGATGATGACCCGGCCCAGAATGTCACAGAACAGCACGAACACGGCTCCCAGCAGTGCAGTATGTAGCAGGCTTTTCTTCAGATGGTCCCCCAGATACATCGTGACGATGTTCGGAACGACCAGGCCCAGAAAAGGAATCATCCCCACGGTTAAAATCACGACCGATGAAATAGCGGCAACGATGACCAGTCCGATGTTGACGACGGCTTTATAGTTAAGCCCCAGGTTTACCGCGAACTCCTCCCCCATGCCCGCAATCGTAAAGCGGTTCGCGAACAGATAGGCGATGATCAGGAGCGGAATGCTGATGTACAGCATCTCGTAGCGGCCCTTGAGGATCATGGAAAAGTCGCCCTGCAGCCAGGAGGACATGTTCTGGATCAGATCGTTTTTATAGGCAAAAAACGTCGTGACCGAGCTGACAATGTTGCCGAACATGAGTCCGACAAGCGGAATAAAAATCGCATCCTTGTATTTGACCTTATCCAGGATCCGCATGAAGATCATCGTTCCCAGCAGGGCAAAAACGAAGGCCACCAGCATTTTCACCAGCGGCGCCGCGTTACCAAACACCATGAGGGCCACCAAAATGCCGAACCTTGCCGAATCCATCGTTCCGGCCGTCGTCGGCGACACGAACTTGTTTCTCGTCAGCTGCTGCATGATCAGGCCGATAATGCTCATGCTCGTGCCGGCGATGATAATGCTGATCAGGCGCGGCAGTCGGCTGATCCAGAGCACCTGCTTCTGTTCGGCTGTGAGATGAAACAGATCCAGCGGGGAGATATCCTTCACCCCGATAAACAAAGAAGCGGCTGAGAATACGATAAGCAGGATCCACAGCGTCCACAGGTAAGTGTTTTTCATGGCTATCCAACGCTTTCTATAGTCTGGCCAGTCATTGAAAATAATGAAAATATTCCGAAAAAGCATATGTCACTTTCGATCTAATTAATAATGATATTCATTCTCAATTAACTGACTTAGTTATTATTCTAACAGCTGACCGGTTTTTGTCAAACGTTTCTGGGTATTTTTATTCTTCTGCCTTCCTCCCGCAAGATGAATGCAGGCCGCCCGGAGTGGTCATAGTAACAGGGAATGCCGACTGCAAATACAAGGAGGTTGTACAGCCATGGACAGCACGCATGAGTATGTGGAGAAGCTCCACGATACCCAGGAAAAAGCCCGCAAACACAAGGATGGCATCAGCAAAGGAGCCAGCGCAAAGCTTCCGACCAAGCAGCATGGCACGAAGAAATAACCAGTAAACCTTAAAAAGGCATTTCCCTTTCGACCGAAGGGGAAGTGCTCTTTTTATTTGAAGATATAAGAAAGTATAAGCTCCAGAGAGTGCTCCTCCTTATATCGTAAGAAAAACAACCTCTAACCGCGGTCTGTCTACTTTGAAGGTACGTCGATAGGCGTTTTTCTTATTATTCAGGGATTTTCGCAAAGTTTCTGCAATCTCCAAGACCAAAGTCCAGTTTGATCCTAGTCCAGAGACAGTTTCTGGATGACCCGCCGTTCCGTTAGAATGGACGAAAGCATGAGACGGCATCGGCCTCAGGTTGGATTTGACTGCAGGCGGCGAGGGCCGGTAAGGAGAGAAACTATGGAGTGGATCATCCATCTGTTTGAACAATACGGGTATATGGTGCTGTTTGGCGGCCTCTTCGCTGAATCTTTGGCGATTCCCTTCCCGGGAGAGCTGGCCATGGCCATCTCTGGCCATATGTCAACGCTGGGGAGCTTTCACCTGCTGCAAATTATTTTGTATTCGTATATCGGCGCCATCGTCGGCACGACGGTGACGTATATTATTGGGTATCGTATGGGAACGCCCTTCTTTGAAAAATACGGCAAGTACGTCCTCCTGAACCCGGCCCGGATCGCCAAAATTACCGGCTGGTTCGACCGGTACGGCACCAAGCTCATTCTGATCTGTTACTTCGTGCCTGGTCTTCGGCATTTTACCGGATACGTGTCCGGCGTGCTCCGGATCAATGTACGGACCTTCTTTATCTATAACTACATTGGCGGACTCGCCTGGGTTATCGTCTATGTCATGATCGGCAGGCTGGTCGGCTCGAAGATCGAGCAGTTTCTGCATTTAATTTCCCAGTATTCGCTTGCCGCTATCCTGGTGGCTGCTGCGGTCCTGGCTCTCGTCGTGTACCTGAAACGGAGAAAAAAATCCGCAGCCCCTCGGATCAAAGCCGAAGTTCGGCAGGAGGACTAAGGCCAAGCGCAAACGAACGAGCAGCTAACAGCTGTGGGACAGACGGCGGCTGCGATGACCGGACGCTTGCAGCACTGGCAATCGTTTAGAACGTCAAAAGCCGCCCCTGGTGCTTGCCCGGGGAGCGGCTTGTAACGAACGCTTTACGTTTTATTTGACGGCGCCCTGTGTCACGCCGTTGATGATCCATTTTTGTGCGAACAGGTAGATGATGATCATCGGCAGCATCGCCATCAGATACGAAGCGAAGGCCAGGTTGTAGTCCGTGTTGAACTGTCCCTGGAAAATGTACTGCACGAGCGGCAGCGTATAGCTCGACTGGTCGCTGATGATGATCAGCGGGAGCAGGAAGTCGTTGTAGGTCGACAGGCAGATCAGGATGCCGACGGTGGCGTTGATCGGCGCCATCAGCGGGAAAATGATCCTCCAGAACGTGCCCCACGTCGTCGCCCCGTCCACCGTGGCGGCCTCTTCCAGCGCCGCCGGGATCGAGCGGATGTAGCCGACGTAGACGAAGACGTTAAAGGCCAGCGCATAAACCGTATGCAAAATCGTCAGGCCGACCAGATTGGTCATATGCAGCGCCGACGCCAGCTTGACGATCGGCAGCATGATGATCGGGAACGGAATGAACATGGCGCTGATGAAATAGAAGTACAGCCCCTTGAAGAACTTCCGGTGCATATTCCGGGCGATGGCGTACGCCACAAGCGAGTTGGTGAGCAGCGTCAGCACCACCGTCGAGATCGTCACGAGCGCACTGTTGCGGAATGCGCGGAAGAAATTGGTCATTTTCACCGCGTTCGAGAAGTTTTCCCAGTGAAACGTCGTCGGAATCGCGAAGACCGACCGTGTCATCTCCTCGGGATTTTTCAGTGCAATGGTCAAGGTCATGTACAGCGGGAACAAAATCAGCAGCGTCCCCAGGGCAATCAGGATCATGACGGCCCAGTTCGTTTTCGTTCTCATTACATATCGCTCTCCCTTCCTTGAAGAAATTTAAGCTGCAGGATGGAGATGATCGCAATGACGATAAAATAAATGACCGAGTTGGCGGACTGGTAAGCGAACTCGCCTCCCTGGAACCCGCCGATGTAGATCAGGTGCGAAATGGACTGTGTCGCCCGGCCGGGCCCGCCATTGGTCAAGGCGACGATCTGGTCGAAGACCATCAGCGAGTTTTTCATCGCCAGCACCATATTGATCGTGAAAAACGGGGAAATGAGCGGAAATGTAATTCTCCAGAATTCCTGCCAACGGCTGGCCCCGTCCAAATTTGAAGCTTCATACAGCGAAGCCGGGATGGTCTGGAGTCCCGCCAGATACAGAATCGTATTAAACGCAATCCCCTGCCATACCGCCACGATGACGACCCCGATCCAGGCCAGATTTTCGTTGCCCAGAATGTTCGTTGAGAACGCATGGATGCCCAGATTCTGACCCCAGATCGTAAAGACGTTGGAGAACAGATAGTTGAAAATGTAGCCGACGATCAGCACGCTCAAAATGTTCGGCAGAAAGTAAATGCCGCGGAAGAAGTTGCGCGCCTTGATCCGCGCGTTCAGGCCAAGGGCGATCAGCAGACTGAGCACATTGATCAGAATGGTGACGACAATCGCGAACTTGAAGGTGAACAGATAGGCGTTCCCCACATTGCTGTCCGTAAAGAGGTTTGCGTAGTTGCGGAACCCGATAAAGTCGTAATGTTTCCCGAACCCGTTCCAGTTCGTGAACGAATAGTAAATGCCCTGCAGGGCAGGCAGTGTCATAAATACGAAGAACAGTACGACCGCCGGCACGGTCATCCAATAAAACGCCGTAAGTCGTTTGGACATCCCTTCATCCTCCTCTTTTGGTCATGGTGTTATTTCCGGCTCTGGACTTTGTCCCACTCGGTATCGAGCGTTTTCAGGTAGGCGTCGATATTCCGGTTTTGCAGGAATCCCTGAACGATCGAGTTCAGCTGCACGGCGGCCGGGATATAGTGGTCGGCAAAATCGACGACTCGGCCCGCCTTGAAATAAGGCTGCAGCTCGGCAACCGCCGGGTCGTCCTGCGTTACGCCCTTGACGGCCGAGAACGCGGTTTGCTCTTTGATGTACTGGCCGATGTTGTCCGGCTCGAGGAGAAAAGCGATGAATTCCTCCGCTTCTTTTTTATGCTTGGTGCTCTCGGAGATGGTCAGCAGCGTGTCCACCCCGGAGATCAGCTTGTTCTTGTCCGGGTCGTTTCCGGTCGGGAACGGGAAGAAGCCGATATTCGCGTTCGGGTTCGATTTTCGGATTTCCGGAATGGCCCAGCTGCCCTGGATATACATGGCCGATTCCCCGCGTGCAAAAGCACGGTTGCCGTCCGCGTACGTTTTCCCGAAGTTGTCCCCATGTCCGTAATCGAGCAGCTTCAGCTGCTTCTCCGCCACCTCACGGAACTTCTCTTGGAAGGTCACCTGATTCTCACGGCGCTGCTTGAAGAAATCGATGCCGACCAGGTTGGGTGCTAGCGCATTAAACGGCAGATTCGTCTGCCAGTCGTCCTTGTATGTAAAATAAAACGGAATGATGCCGCTGTCCTTCACCTTTTGGGCAGTCGCAATCAGCTCATCCCACGTTTTCGGAACGCTCAGCCCCAGCTTCTTGAAGATGTCCTTGTTGTACATAATGCCGTTGGCGTTGGTTGCGTAAGGGATGCCGGTAATTTTACTCAGCCCCGTTACGTCCTTGAGCATTTTTATGTAGTTCGGATCAATGGATTCGACCAGCTTGCTCTGGGTCAGATCGGCGAAAATATCGCTCTGCGCCAGGATCGAATACGTGTCGGTCGCCCCCATGCCGATGACGTCGGGAATGTCGTTCTTGACGACCCTTGTCTTGAGGACCGTTTCGGCATCCGGCGGATTCACCTGGGTGACCTGGATCCCGGGGTGCGAAGCGTTGAACTTGGCCACCAGCTTATCAAAGGAGCCTTTGGCCTCCGGCTTGTTTTGAAAAAACTCCAGCTTGACCTTCCCGGCGTTCTCCCCGTTATTCCCGCAGGCCGTCAGCATCGACGCGAGCAGCAGGCAGGCCAGAAGGATTCTTCCCATTTTCATGCGAAACCCCCCATATCGAAATTCTTGATGTTGAATTTTCTCTAAAATTACCCGATTTTGTCGAAAAATAAACAAGCCGCCAAGCATGAAGCCTGCGGCGAACATGCGAATGCAGCGCCGTCTTCCCGGCGAAGTAAAAAAAGCAGCCCCCTGACGGAAAGGCTGCTTTTTGCATGGCTGGGCCGAAGCGCAGCTTATTTTTTGGCAGCCAGCCACTGGGCTACGCCTTGAATGTCAGCATCGGACAGTTGGCCTTTGAAAGCCGGCATGCCGCCGCGGCCGTTCGATACGATCCCGGCGATTTCGTCCGCGGAGTATTTGGCTCCGACCTTTTGCAGGTTCGGTCCTACGGCGCCTTCGAGATTGTTGCCGTGGCAGCTGACACAGTTGGCTTTAAAGGTCGCTTCCCCGTTGCCGGCTGCTGCGTTGCCGCCGGTTTGCCCGGTCGTTGTACCCGTATTCCCGGTAGTGCCGGCGTTGTTATTGGCTGCACCCTGGTTGTTGTTATTGTCGCTGCTTTTACCGCAGGCGGACAGGGAAAGAACGAGCAGCAGGCTCAGGAAAATGATCGATTTTTTCATTTGGAGGTGTCTCCCTTCAACTTTTTCAAATTTGCCTCAATACAGCTACGATGCCCCAGCAATAAGCTTTTCATGTACGCGGATTATCATGATTTTTCGTATTTGCGGTTTTTTGGGCTTGGCATGGCAAGTGCATAATATACCCAGCAAAGGGGAACATATCCCACAAGGAGGAATGAAACCATGGCAGAACAACAAAAGGAACAACCACCAAGCGGGTCCAGGCGCCAGTTCCTGAAATATTCAGGGACGGCGATCGGCGGTCTGGTCGTCGGTGGCGTTATTGGCGGGGCCATTACCGGCGGCTTCAACAAGAAAAAGCCGGCTGCAAATGCGCCGACTTCGCCGCAAACCGGAACGCAGCCTGCTGCAGATTATAACCATGCGACCATGTACTTCAACCAGCGCCAGCTGCAAATTACACAGGCAGCGACAGAGCGCATTTTTCCTAAGGACGATAACGGTCCTGGAGCCAACGATTTGGGTGTTGCTTACTATATCGACCACCAGTTAGCCGGTCACTGGGGCTTCAACGCCCGCGAATACCGCATGGGGCCTTTTGTTAAAGGGGAAGCCACACAGGGCGACTATCAGAGCATTAACCGTAACGAGGTCTTCCTGCTCGGGCTTACCGCCATTGACAATGCAAGCCAGAAAAAGTACCAAAAGGGGTTTACCGACCTTGCCGACGAAGAGAAAGACGCCATTCTGACTTCGCTCGAAAAAGGTGACATTGAAGTGATTAACGGCATCACCGGCAAAAGCTTCTTCGATCTGCTTCGCAATATGACGCTCGAAGGCGTATATGCGGACCCGCTCTATGGCGGCAACGTCAACATGGAGGGCTGGAAGATGCGGAACTATCCGGGCAACCAGATGTCCTATGCCAAAATTGTCGGTGAGGACGCTTTTGCAAAAACAAATCCGCTCAGCCTGCATGACCATTTGGCCACACATTAATTTTTACATGCTGACAGAGAAGGAGAGTTATCCATGGCTACGAAATTGCCAAGAGTCCCGGTATTGATCGTCGGGATGGGATGGATCGGCGGCATTATCGCCGCTGAATTAAGCAAACAGGGAATCAAGGTCGTCGGCCTGGAACGCGGTAAACCCCGTTCCACCGAGGATTATTACATGGTCCATGACGAGCTCCGTTACGCCCAGCGCTATGAGCTGATGCAGGACTTGTCCAAGGAAACGATCACTTTTCGGAACACGTCGAAAATGACCGCCCTGCCGATGCGCCAATACGGCGCCTTCCTGCTCGGGGAAGGTCTCGGAGGCGCGGGCATCCACTGGAATGGACAAACGTACCGGTTTCTGCCGTACGATTTCGAGATCCGGAGCAAAACGATCGAGCGCTATGGAAAGAAAAAAATTCCGGATGGCATGACCATTCAGGACTGGGGCATTACATACGACGAGCTGGAGCCCTATTTCTACAAGTTCGAAGAGGTCGCGGGCATTTCCGGGGATCAGGAACAGGCGGCGATGGTCGGCAAACGCTCCAAGCCGTTCCCGACCAAGCCGATGACCAAGACGCCGATGATCAAAATGTTCGAGGAAGCGACCAAAAAGCTTGGCTACCATCCGTATATGATGCCGTCGGCCAACCTGTCCGAGCAGTATACGAACCCGGACGGCATTACCCGCGCCCCTTGCCAGTACTGCGGCTATTGCGAGCGCTTTGGCTGCGAATACGGCGCTAAGGCCGATCCGGTCGTGACCGTGCTTCCGGTCGCACAGAAATCCGGGCATTTCGAGCTCCGTGAGTATGCCAATGTGACGGATATTCTGCATGACGGGAAAAAGGCCACCGGCGTGAAATATGTCAACCCGTTGACCGGCCAGGAATACGAACAGCCGGCAGACGTCGTCATTCTGGCGAGCTACGTGTTCAACAACGTCCGGCTACTGCTGACGTCCAAGCTCGGCAAGCCGTACGATCCGAATTCGGGAACGGGCGTTGTGGGCAAAAACTACGCTTACCAAACAAATGGCGGTTCAGCGACCGGTTTTTATGACGACAAGCAGTTCAACCTGTTTGCCGGAGCCGGCGCGCTTGGCATGGAAATCCCGGACTTCAACGGCGACAACTTTGACCACAGCGATCTGAATTTCATCCACGGTGCCGGCATCCGGATTTCACAAACCGGGCTCCGCCCGATCGCGAACAATTCGGTTCCGAAAGGGACGCCAACGTGGGGCAAAGACTTTAAAGCGACCTCGCTGAAATATGCGAACAACTACTTGACCGTGGCGGCGCAGGGATCGAGCATGCCTTGGAGGCATCACTATCTCGATCTGGATCCGACCTACAAAGACGCCTACGGCAAACCGCTGGTCCGGATCACGTTCGACTTTGAGGAGCAGGACCGGCAAATGATCGCCTTCATGGCAGATAAAACCGAAGCCATCATGAAGGAAATGAAGCCATCGTCCATCGGCTCCTCCAAAGAGCTGGGGCCGTTCAATATCGTGCCGTATCAATCCACGCACAACACCGGCGGGGCGATTATGGGATCGGACCCTTCAACTTCGGTCGTCAACAACTATCTCCAGATGTGGGATGCCGAAAATGTGTTTGTCGTCGGCGCATCCGCCTTCCCGCATAACAGCGGTTATAACCCGACAGGCACCGTTGGCGCCCTCGCTTACCGGGCTGCGGAAGGTATTGCGAAATATTTGAAATCAGGCGGATCTCTCGTTTAAGCGAAAACACCGCCTGTGGGCAAGGAAAATGCGGAGGGAATCAAATGGATCAAGACAACTGGATTGTTCATGTCGCCGAGGCGCGAAAGCGGCTGATCATCGTCGGCATCTGCTTCATCGTGACGTTTGCCGCCGGATTGTACGCCGCCCCCGGCATCCTGCTCTACCTCAAGTCTCAGCCTTTGGCGGAGCCGATCGCCTGGAACGTGTTTTCCTTTACGGACGGCATTCTGATCTACATGAAATGCGCGCTGATCTTCGCGCTCATGTTCACGGTTCCCGTCCTGCTGTACCAGCTGTGGGCTTTTGTGAAGCCGGGGCTCACGGAGCATGAGGCGAAGAGCGCGTTCCCCTTCATTCCGGTCGCATTCATGCTTTTTCTGGCCGGGCTGTCGTTCAGCTATTACGTCGTGTTTCCGATGATGCTGAAGTTCATGAAGCGCATGAACCAAACGATCGGGGCGATCGAAACGTACGGGATTGACCGGTACTTCGGGTTCCTGTTCGATCTGGTCATCCCGATGGCCATCGCCTTCGAGCTTCCAGTGGTCATTCTGTTCCTGACCCGAATCGGAATCTTGACGCCCGATACGCTGAAAAAGACGCGCAAATACGCTTACCTGGGGCTGGCGATCCTCGGCTCCTGCATTTCGCCGCCGGACTTCGTCTCGCACCTGTCCGTCACCATTCCGCTCATCCTGCTGTTCGAGATCAGCGTTTACGTATCCGGCCGCCAGTGGCGGAAAATGCAGTCCAGCCCGTCTGGCAGCTAGGTCGTTGCATTCCCGCCATCCGGTTGCTAGGCTTCTGCAGTTCCTGCTCGTTAGCAGCTGCACAGCCCGTCTGACAGCTAAATCGTTGCAGTCCTGACCATCCGGTTGCTAGACTACTGCAGTTCCTGCTCATCAGCAGCTGGACAGCCTCAAAGTCTGGCAACTGCAGCAGTTCAATCCGTCTGGCAACTAGGGAATTGCACTCTCCGTCTACCCGAGACCGCATCAGTTCCGTATTCCGGCAACTCGGGGGTCGCAGTCCTGACCAGACGATAGCCGCCATTCGTCCAGCGTTCAGTCATCTGGGGCTAGGACGTTAATCCAGAAAAGAGGTGTACATGCTATGCTGAACAACATTGGTGTATCCGGCCTGGTCATTATTTTGGCCATCGCCCTCGTCCTCTTCGGGCCATCGAAGCTCCCGCAGCTCGGAAGAGCGTTCGGGGACACGCTCCGCGAGTTCCGAAGCTCCACGCGCGGAATCGTCGAGGAAGAAGAGACTTCCTCCGAGTCTTCGGTGAAGCAGCTTGTCGAGAAGCGCTAATATGCCCAACGCAACGCCCATTAAACCGATAAAAAGCAGCCTCCCCTATGGGGAACGGCTGCTTTTTCATTGAGGGTCCCTTCGATGGGGGCAGTTGCTTGTTTGTTATTTTCATCCTGGGCCTTCCAACCTGAGTGGCTGGTATATTCTTGCACGCCCCAATTCTATTGGAACCTTCGCTTTACCCTATAAGAGTAACAGAGAGGATACACCAAAAACGTCCTTATCCAATGGACACTTTTCCATTTTGTCCTACAAATGAAAGACACGGCACTAATATTCTTCAGATCGCCATTCGAAGAGTTCACCCCTATATTTAGCGTTAAAACCCAGCCCTTATCTATATATAGAAGTTTTATACTGGACCAAAGAATGGTACTATTGTCCGCCTTTTAAAAGACAAAATCGCAATATGTTCGTTGTCAGTAGACAAAACTGGTCTAATCGGGAATCAGCATCAGGGCGACAAGGGTACAACCGTTCGGCTTCCCCCCGTTGTTCTTCTGGTTTCAAACAAACCCACTAACTGCTCCCTGGCACTCAACAAACCTAAGTCAATCAACTGCTCCCCGAGACTCCACAAATCTCAAACCCACCAGCTGCTCCCCGAGACTTTCCATTTTGTAATAGCTCTCGTACATCCTCTGTCCTCATATAATGGACATATCCTTGTTTTGTTTTACAAAAGGAGGACACGACGCTATATTCTTCTACAGGCGGATTAATAGTAAATTTTCCTATATATTGTGTTAATACTTATATTTAAATCAATATATGGGATGGTGACTGAGAGCAAAGATATAGTGTTAGTGTCCAGCATTTGAAAGACAAAATCGAGATTTGTTCGTTATCAGTGAACAAACACCTTGAAAGATACAATCTAAATTTGTTCGTTGTCAGTGAACAAACACCTTGAAAAATGCAATCTGAATTTGTTTGTTGTCAGTGAACGGACAACTTGAAAGATACAAAGCTGAATTTGTTCGTTGTCAATAAACAGACTTCATTGAAAGATACATCTCAATTTTTTTAAGTAAACCAAACTCATTGGAAGGATGAAATCTGAGTTTGTTCAATTAAGTAAGACAAATTCAATATAATCGTGAACAAGCTCCGGGAGCGCAAGCCGACCAATTATTCTCCTGCGCTCTCCAGGTTTTTGAACTGGCTCTCGAACATCCGGGCGTAGAAGCCCTGGCGCCCGATCAATTCGTCGTGGTTGCCCTGCTCCACGATCTCGCCATGATCGATGACCATGATGTTGTCGGCGTCCCGGATCGTGTTGAGCCGATGCGCGATAATGAAGGTCGTACGATCCTTCATGATTTGGAGCAGCGCATCCTGGATATGCAGCTCGGTTCGCGTGTCGATGCTGCTCGTCGCCTCGTCGAGAATGAGGATCGATGGCTTCGCCAGAATGACGCGGGTGATGGCCAGCAGCTGGCGCTGACCCTGGCTGAGATTGCCACCGTTCTCCGACAGCTCCGTCTCATAGCCGTCCGGCAGGCGGCGGATGAATACGTCGGCGTTCGCCATCACGGCGGCTTCGCGGATTTCCTCATCCGTCGCGTCAGGCTTGCCGTACTTGATGTTTTCCTTGATCGTGCCGGAGAACAGGTACGTGTCCTGCAGCACGATCCCGAACATGCGGCGGAGGCTGTCGCGGGTGTAATGGCGGATATCGACGCCGTCGATCCGGATGGAACCCCCGGTCACGTCGTAAAACCGTGTCAGCAGATTGACGATCGTCGTCTTGCCCGCCCCTGTCGGCCCCACCAACGCCGTACTGGTCCCCGGCTTCGATTCGAAGCTGACCCTTTTCAGGATCGGCACCTCTGGCCGGTACCCGAAGCTTACGTCCTCGAATACGACATGGCCTTTGGTGCGATCGAGCCGTACCGCATCCGGCAAATCGTCCGGCTCCTCCCGCTCGTCCAGCACCTCGAACACCCGCTCTGCACCCGCCACGCCGGACTGGAGCAGATTATAGATGTTCGCCAGGTCGTTCAGCGGGCGAACAAACTGGCGGGAGTAGCTCAGGAAGCTCGCGATCACGCCGACGGTAATGAGGCTCTTGACGGCGAGAATCCCTCCGACGAGCGCGACGGCGGCAAAGCCGATGTTGTTGATGACGTTCATGAGCGGCATCATGAACCCGGAGCGAATCTGCGCTTTGAGCCCGACTTCAAATAAGCGGCCGTTGACCGCCTCGAACTCGTTAATCGCCTGGTGCTCGTGATTGAACGCCTTGACGACTTCCATACCGGAAATCGTCTCTTCGATATGTCCGTTCAGCATGCCGAGCTGAACCTGCTGCTCCTTGAACAGCACCGACGTTTTGCGTGTGACCGTGCGCGTAAGCAAATACAGGATCGGCACGGTAATAAGGCTCGCCAAGGTAAGGATCGGGCTGAGCACGATCATCATCACCAGCGAGCCGATAATGGCGATACCGCCGGCCATCAGCTGCGTGGTGGATTGGGAAACGGTCTGGCTCACATTGTCGATATCGTTGGTCAGCCGGCTCATTACTTCCCCGTGCGACCGGGCGTCAAAATAAGATACCGGAAGCTTCTGCAGCTTCTGAAACAACGAACGGCGAAGTCCGGCAACGATTCGCTGCGACACGCCGGCCATCAGCCAGCCCTGCAGAAAGACGAGCACGACGTCCGTGATATAGGCTGTTGCCAGCACGATAATAAACGACTGAAGCAGCCCGAAAGCAACGCGTCCATGGTTCGCGGACATAGCATCGATCGATTTGCCGATCAGAAACGGCCCGATCAGGGTTACGCCCGCATCGATGATGATAAACACCATGATCAGGCTGAGCAGCTTGCGCTCGCGTCCGAAATAACGCCACAGGCGCCCCATCGTTCTCCGGAAGTTTTTGGGCTTGACCGGCTTGCCCCGGCCCATTCCCCCGCTTCCGGGTCCCCTCATCATCCCGCCAGGGCGTCCTGCAGGACCCGGTGCTCCCGGAGGCGGCGTCTGCTGTGCCTGTGCTGCTTCATTCTGCGGCATGCGGATGCATCTCCTTTCCCATCTGGGATTGGTAAATCTCCTGGTAGACCCGGCACGTCTCCATCAGCTCTTCATGCGTGCCCGTGCCGACCATCTCCCCGCGGTCCATCACCACAATCCGGTCGGCATCCATGACCGACGTGATCCGCTGGGCGATCAGGATGCAGGTCAGCTCGCTGGCATACGTCCGCAGCGCCTCCTTGATTCTGGCTTCTGTCGCGACGTCCACCGCGCTCGTGCAGTCGTCGAGAATCAAAATTTCCGGCTTTTTCACCAGCGCCCTGGCAATGGACAAGCGCTGCTTTTGTCCGCCTGAGAAGTTGACGCCGCCTTGGCCGATCCGGCTGGCATATCCTTCAGGCGAAGCCATGATGAAGTCATGCGCTTCGGCGATCCGGCACGCCTCTTCCATTTCATCACGGCTCGCGTCTTCCTTACCCCATTTCAAATTGTCCTCCACCGTGCCGGTGAAGAGCATGATCTTCTGCGGAACGACAGCAATCATCTCGCGCAGCGCATGCGGGTCCATGTCCCGCACGTCGGTGCCGGCCACTTTGACCCGCCCTTCGCCGGCATCGTAAAAGCGCGGAATCAGGCTGACCAGCGTGCTTTTTCCCGAACCGGTCGAGCCAATAATCCCCACTGTCTCCCCGGGAAGGCAGGTCAGCGTAAAATCGCGAATGACCGGGTCGCCCTGGGTCCCAGCATAGGAGAAGCTCACATGCTCGAAGTCGATGCGTCCGCGCTGAGAATCGCGTTTCGCCGCCGACTTCCCTCCATCATCCAGCCCGCTTCCTTCGGCAAACACTTCACCAATCCGGCCGGCGGACGCCTTGGCCCGCACGAACATGTTGAAGACGTTGCTGATCATCATCAGCGAGAACAGCATTTGCGTCATGTAGTTGATGAACGCGATGATGCTGCCGACCTGCATCTGCCCGTTGTCGACCCGAATCCCGCCGATCCAGAGGACGGCGATGATGCCGAAATTGAGGAAGAGCGAAATCCCCGGTCCGAAAACGGACATGACCCTCATCGACAGAACCGAGCGGCTGGACAGCTCCGTGTTGGCGCTTTCAAATTTTTCCACTTCGTAATCAAAGCGATTGAACGCCTTGACCACCCTTACGCCCGACAAATACTCGCGCATGACGCCGTTCACTTTATCCAGCGCCCGCTGTACCCGGATAAAGAATGGAAAACCGATCTTCATGTTCAGCACGATGAGAACGGCCACAATCGGCACCACCACCGCCAGCACGAGCGACAAATGCACATCCAAACGGATGGCCATAATGAGGCTGCCCACGCACAGCAGCGGGGCCTTCACGAAGAACCGCATCATCCCGTTCACGAAGTTCTGCACCTGGGTGACGTCATTTGTTAGCCGCGTGATGAGCGAGGCCCGGTCGAACTTATCCATGTCCTCAAACGACAGGGACTGGATTTTCCGGAACAAATCGGACCGCATTTCCGCCCCAAACCGCTGTGACACATGGCTTGAAATGATGTTCCGAGTGGAGGCAGACACCGCGCCGACGGCGGTGATCAGGAGCATGAGCCCTCCGTAATGGAGGACTTGATCCATCCGGCTCTGGGCCACCCCGACATCGATGACCTTGGACATCATAGTCGGCTGCAGCAGGTCGCACAGCGACTCTACCGCCAGAAACAATACCGCTACGCAAAACAGTTTCCAGTATTTCTTGACATACTTGTTGAAAAAGGACATGGCTGCATCACCTTTTTACGCTTATTTGAGGTAAAGCTACATGTTCACCGATATGTAATTTAAGACATATACACTAGTGAAGATTACTCCTTTTTCGGTCATCTGTCACGACCAATATCCGGCAAAAACCTTTTATTCCCTAAGCCACTTGTCAAAAAACTCTCGGTAACCTTCCTTCATGATGCGGCTGGAAAAGCTCTCGAACGCGTAGCTCCGGTTGTCCCAGGAATAAGAAGACGGCGATGCCGCAGCCATGTTGACCAGCTCAAACCAATTTTTTTCGTTCCCTGAAAAGGAATGCCGGGCGCTGATATGGCCGTAGCATGGGTGCTCGGGCTTTACGACAATTTTGCCCATGGCGAGCGCTTCGGTCAACGGCATAGCGAACGTATCGAATTTCGAACAGTTCCAGTACACCTTCGCCGTGTTCATCAGCTTAAAAATATCATCCTGGCTCAGCGCAAACTGCAGCCGGACATTGAGCGGGATGTCGTATTTCTTCATGCTCTCCCGGTATCGTTCGCCCCCGAAGACCATGTATACCTCTTTGTCCGGATTCCGCCGGGCGTACTCCAGCACGAGATCCGGCCGGCGGTTCTCCTCGTCCCGTCCGATCCACAGAATGCGGTTGTTCACGATCTGCGACGGGTCAAAATGCCGCTCCGCCAGATCCTCGCTGAATCCGATCGGGATCACATCCACGTCGGTTACCCCGAAATTGCGGGCAAGCTCGCCTTTCAAAAACTCGGTCTGCACGACCGCCTTGTCCACCATTTGATAAAAAGGCTTCATCATATCGTACCCCGTCAGGGCCGGATCGGGAAAGCTGTGCGGAAAAAGTACGCTGTTTTTAAGAAACATTTTCAGATAGGTAAATCCGGATACGGTATAGATCACGTGCTCGATGCCGTTCGCGTAGATCTGGTCCAGCACGATGTCATAGTTCACCAGGTCACCCTTCTCATGCTCATATCCCGGCACCCAGTCATACCCGCTCACATGGCGCTCCGGGGATATGAAGACGATATCCACCCCCAGCTCGCGGCCGATGGCCTGCAGGCGGTCCGCAAAGACGCGCGGCCCCTGCCTCTCGGTAAATTGGATCTTTCTCATGACCAGTCCGACTTTGTTCATAACTTCATCATCCTTTATCTGCACTGCCTTTCTGAGTTGGAAAATCAACAGGTTTACGGGTCAGGACAAGAGCGGGCAGGCCAGCAGCGCCATTTCCAGGCATATACGGCGTTCCGGCTCCAAAAAGTCCTCCCCGAGAATTTCATTTAGTTTGTCCAGACGGTTGTACAGGGTCTGCCGATGGATAAACAGCGCCTTGGCCGTATCGTTCTTCGAGCCCATGTACTGCAAATAGACGTCGAGCGTCTGCACCAAATGCAGGTGATGCTCCTTGTCGTAAGCCATCAGCGCCCCAAGCTGCTCCTCGACGAACGATTGGAGGAACGCCTTGTCCGGGATGGCCTTCAGCAACTGGTAGACGCCGATCCGCTCGTAGAACAGGCTGCTGCGCATCAGCTCCACCGAGCGGGACACCTCCATCACTTGCTCCGCTTCCTTGAAGCTCTTGTGCATGTCGGTCATCCGCGGGCGGATGCTGCCAAAGCCTGCGTGCAGGCTGAACGGCTGGGTAAGACCCACGCCCGTCAGGCGCAGGCTCTCCACGATCCGGCGCACCGCCTGCTTCAAGGCCGCCGCGTTGTCTCCCGAAGCAGAACGCTCCCGCGCGCACAAAATGTAGATGCGGTGCCCTTTCTGCATCAGCAAATTGCGCAGCCCGTGCTTCTTGAGCAGGGCGCGCAGCCGGACGAGGAGATCCTGCTCCTCCGCTTCGATCCGGTCCCTGTCGGGCCGCAGGGCGCTGTCCGGATACTCCAGCTCGACGATGCCGCCGATGAAGAGGACCTCTCCCTGCTTGGCCGGACGTACACCCATCCGGGATCGCGCCGTTTCTTCGTCCTGCAGCTGGTGGGACAGGATGTCCTGGATCAGCTGGTTCTGATCCCGCAGATGCTTCTCCTCCAGGAACAGCATCCGCAGCAGCAGCGTAGCCAGTGATTTGGCCGTGTAGTCCAGCAGCAGGACGATCCGGTCCAGCGGCTGCTCGCCTGGGAGAATCATCCCCACGTACGCCAAAGTCTCGCCGAGGCAGATGACGGGCTGCGAGAGCAGCAGCCGGTCGCCCGGCATCGGAAAGCGGCTGGGCTCCTGGGCGGCCGCTTCATTTCCCTCAACCTGCTTGCGGTAGAAAAAGGTCAGCTCATCGGCCTCCTCCGAGGTTGCCGGCTTCGGACAAAATTTATTCGCCTCCACGGACGAATGATACACAATTTGATATCCCGTGTATTCATATAATACATGGAGAACGGCATGAACATCCGTACTCTGCAGGGTAATTTGCTGCAGCCGGCGGGAAAAGGCCTCCAGATCCTTCAGCAGCTGATGCTGCTGGTTGATCAGCAGCCCGTGAATATCCTGGGTGATTTCAACGAAGCGGACAGGCTGCTCGAACACGAGCAGCGGAAAATCGCACTGGTCCGCCAGCTCAATTATTTCCTCCGGAATATTCTCGATGCTCGTGCCCAGCTCCACGCACAGCCCCGCCGCCTGCTGGCGGATGAGCTGCTGCATGTAGGACAGGCGCTCCTGCTCGTAATGATGGAGCCAAAGGCCGGTGGTGAGGATCAGGTCGTTCTTCGTCACGAACGGGGCCACGTTCGTGATTTCGAGAATATGCACCCAGCCCACCTCACGGTCCAGGCCGTTCGCTCCGGCAATCAGCCGGGCCCGTTTGAACACCGGGCGCTCCAACACTTCCCGGATATGCAGGTTGAAGCCGCTGCTCATCGGCATTCACATCCCTTATGTTAATTATGGTAACACCAGCCGAACATTATGTCCTGCCGCTGCGGCAAACGGATTGACAAGACGTATGATGAATACGCGCCGATTCGATTGTACACTTTTAATATATTATGAGGTGAGGTGATCTGTCATGAAAATCGGAGTACCCAAGGAAATTAAAAACAACGAAAATCGCGTCGCCGTCACGCCGGCAGGTGCCCTCGAACTGATTCAGCACGGACATGCGGTATATATCGAGCATCAGGCCGGTGCGGAAAGCGGATTTCCCGATGAAGAATACAAGCAGGCCGGAGCCACCATTCTGACGGAAGCATCGGAGGTGTGGTCCCAGGCCGATATGATTATGAAGGTGAAGGAGCCGCTTCCCAGCGAATACGGATATTTCCGTAAAGGGCTCATCCTGTTCACGTACCTTCACCTGGCCGCCGAGCCGAAGCTGGCCGAGGCGCTGGTGCAGTCCGGCGTTACCGCCATCGCCTACGAAACCGTAAACGTGAACGGCACCCTGCCGCTGCTCACGCCGATGAGCGAGGTGGCCGGACGCATGGCGGCGCAGATCGGCGCCCAACTGCTGGAGCGCCCGCATGGCGGCAAGGGCATCCTGCTCTCCGGCGTTCCGGGCGTATCGCGCGGCAAGGTGACGATCATCGGCGGCGGCACGGTCGGCATGAACGCGGCGAAAATCGCCGTGGGTCTCGGCGCCGACGTCACCCTGCTCGATCTCAGCATTCCGCGGCTGCGCCAGCTGGACGATATTTTCGGCAGCCAGATCAAGACGCTGGTGTCCAGCCCGTCGAACATCGCGAAGTCGGTTCAGGAGGCGGACCTCCTGATCTGCGCCGTCCTGATTCCGGGCGCCAAAGCGCCGCGCCTCGTCACCGAGGAGATGGTCAAATCGATGAAGCCGGGCTCGGTCATCGTGGACGTGGCGATCGACCAGGGCGGCATCGTCGAGACGATCGACCATATCACGACACACGATAACCCGACGTACGTGAAGCACGGCGTCGTGCACTACGCGGTGGCGAACATGCCGGGCGCGGTGCCGCAGACGTCCACCTTGGCGCTGACGAACGCCACCATGCCGTTCGCCCTGAAGCTGGCCGGCGAAGACCTGCAGCATCTGCTGGCAACGAACAGCGCCATTCGCAGCGGGGCGAACGTGGTCAACGGCAGCATCACCTACGAGGCGGTGGCCCGCGACCTCGGATACGACTACGTGCCGGCGGAGAAGGCGCTCGGACGCATTAAAGTATAGCTTTCACTCATCCCTACGGGATCGATACCCATGTCAAAAACCGGCTTCCTGATGTATAGGAGCCGGTTTTTTGGGGTCCGCTTCGGTTACTTTACTTGACAGTAATTTGAATCTCGGCCGATTCCTCGAAACGCTCGCCCGTGGACTTCAGGCTGAAATCAGGACGCGCGGTGATCGTATACTTCCCTGGAGGAAGGGTGCTCCACCTGGTGTCCTTCAGCATCTGGGCGGGCAATTCCACATTCGGGTGGGCCTTCTGATAGATCGTAAAGTTATAGCTTGGAATATCGATGAATGAGTCCAGCTGGTCCAGAAACACATCCCCGGGCGAGTATGTAGTGGGGATCAGGATCGCTGGGATAAGGGCGCCCCCTCCCTCCCCCGCCCCGTTGTGAATCTCAAAGTAGAACGGCTTAAAGCCCTGATTGACAACCACGTCTTTGTCCCCCAGGTACTCCATCTGCGCCCAGACCGGAATCGGTTTGCCGTAGGGAACCTCCGTTTCGGCTGTATAGATGGACAGCTTGAAATCCCCCAACGTCTTCGTGGCATTGGCCTTCGACTTTCCGTTCACCGGAACATGCGTATCCACATGCACCGTATTGAACTCCTTGTCGTAAGAAACTTTGGCTCCCATCGCCGTGGAAACATCACGCAGCGGGACGTACGTCGAGTCCCGGTAGGAGAACATTGGACCGGTTCCGCCTTTCGCCTCTTCCCCGTTATAAACCAGCCGCGGCTGAACCGGCTTGACCTGAAGCGAATCGGAGGAATAGGCGGCGATGGATAAACTCCATGCGGCGGCGGCCAGACCGGTTACCGCAGCCGCCCGCATCCATAATTTCCTCATGCTGATGCACCCTCTTTTCCGTAAATCTGTATGCCTCTCGGGCTTATTGGACATTTCGAATGGTTAGCCCTATCATACATGGTTATGGAAATGATTTGAAGGTTTGTGTTGCAGCAAACAACATGATCACCCTCTTAGGCTGCATCCGGGAGGTAATCAGGACTCGGAGGTTCTCACGAGGTCCTTAAGAGGTTCTTAGCAGCGTCTTCGCGCCATTGTCTGCCGCTGCGGTTCTGTAGCGCCGAACAAGCACCCAGTCATAAAGAAGCGGGATGAGCAGCAGGCTGATCAGGGTGGAGCTGATCATGCCGCAAACGACGACAATGCCGAGCATTTTCGAGATAACCGTGTCGCTGCCGCTTGAAAAACACAAAGGCAGCAGCGTCAATACGGTGGTCACCGCCGTCATCAATACGGGGCGTACCCTGGAGGAAGCACCGAGAAGAATCGCTTCCCTCGGGGCCATCCCTGCGGATAGATGGCGCTCGACCCGGTCCACCAGCACGATGCCATTGGTTGCGGCAATGCCGGTAATCATCAGCAGGCCGACAAGCGTGGCCAAATCCCACTCTCCCCCCGTCAGGACCAGTCCGGCAATGGAGCCGATAAAGGCGAAGGGAATACCGGCCAGCACGCAGAGAGGAGCCCTCCACCCCCGGAAAACCATGCTGAGAATCAAGAGGATCAGCACAACGGAAACCGATAATGCGATCGCCATTTCTCCGATCATTTGTCTGACTTGAGCGGTGATGCCATTCATCGAATAATGCACGCCGGCGGGAAGCGTAAGCTCGCTCAGACGTTTCTTGACTTGTCCGGCGACCTGCTCGATATTCCTGGATGTAATATTCGCGGTCACCACGGCGAAGGGCTCGCCGTCCCGCTCCCGAACGACCTGCGTCCCGGCAGCCCTTGTCAAGGTTGCCAGCTGTTCCAGCGGCACAGGCTTGCCGTCTTTGCCCTGGAACGTTTCGCGTCCAAGCATGGCCAGTACCTCCGTTTCCGGCAGCTCCATGCCGGAAGCGTCATCGCGGGCGGCCGGGAGCTCGGTCCGGATTTCAAGGGGAACCGTTTCCTGCCTTCCGGCGTTCATCTCGACGAGCGTCCCTCCGGCCAAATAGTTCCGGACTCTTTCCATCACCTGCTCCGGCTTCACACCGGCGCGTTCCAGCTTGGCCCGGTCCAGCTCGACCCGGTAACCCGCAAGGCCGTCCTCATCATCGGCCGCTCCCAGAACGCTCAAGTCCGCCATCCCTTCCAGGCTGCTGCGGATCGTTCCCGCGGCCTGCTCCAGCGTGGCGCCGTCAGCCCCGGTTAAATCAATTTTTACTTGGGAGTCATCCCCGGAAATATTCTGATTCGTGACGGTCACCACAGCGCTCCCCGACAAAGCGGTCAGCCGCTCCTTCAGCCTCGCTGTTACCGCGTCAACGTCCTCGCCCTTCTGAACGGACACGGCAATATTGGCGATATTGTCGCCTTGGATCCACCCCCCGCCCGCGTCAAACACGTCGTCGAACTGAGGCGTAAAAGTGGAACCCAGTACCGAAGAATAAGTGGAAATTCCAGTATCCGAGGCCAGAACTTGTTCCATACGCTTTACGGCAGCATCCACTTGAGACAACGTCGTCCGTTCGGGAAATTCCAGCTGGACGTTAATTTGGCCTGTGGAATTGGAAGGCAAAAAGTTTACTGGCAGCAGGAACCCTCCGGCGACGGCACCTGCCAGCAGCACCGCAAAGACGGATATCAATCGTCCTTTCCGGGGGAAGGCCCACTGCAGGACTCGCCGGGTAACGGGTTCGAAGGCTGCGCCGGAAGCGCTAGGTCGGTCTCTTTGCCATACATAATACAAGGCGGGAACTACCAAAGCCGCTACTAGCAGAGAGGTTAGCAGAGCAATAACCACCGACCATGCGAACCCCGAAAACGCGGCACCAATCATCCCGCCGACCAAAGCGATGGGGACAAACACCGCAACGGTCGTCGCCGTCGACGATACGATGGCAGGCAGCATTTCCTTGGCCGCTTCGGATATCCGCCCGGAAGATGAAGATTTGGCTTGGCTCTGCTTGCGGTGGATATTGTCGAGGATCACAATTGTGTCGTCGATCACCCGCCCCATCGCTACGACGAGTCCCGAAACGGTGAGAATATTGAGGCTGAATCCCATCGCGTGAAGCAGCCCCGTGGTTACCAGAATACAAATCGGCAGCGACAGCGCAATGAGCAGCGTGGACCGGATGCTGCGGAAAAAGAGAAATACGCTGACCATGGAAAATAAACAGCCTAACAGCCCTTCCCGAAATAATCTGTTCAGGGAAGAGTGAACCTGCGCTCCCTGGTCAAACATGACGGAAAGCTTCACATCCTCCGGCGGGTAACCGGTCATGCCTGAGAGACGGCTGCGAATGTCCTCCGATACTTCCGTGATGTTGGCCGACGGTTTTTTGAGGATATCAAGCACGACGCTTGCCGCTCCTCCGGTTCTGGAGATCGTCTGCTTGTCGACCAGGGATGGGGACAGGGCCGCAACCGAGGAGAGAGGCGCGCTCTGCCCGTCGGCTCCTTGGATGGGAAGGTCCATCCAATCCGTCGCATTCGGATTCCAGCCCGAAGCCTCAAGAGGAATGGACATGACGCTGTCCGTCAGCTTGCCTTGAACCGAAGGAAAACTCACCCCGGCCAGGGACTGCTTGACGTTATCGACCGATAACCCGGCCTTGGCCAGATCTTCCATCCGAACCGACAGAACATATCCGTTTTTCGCGGACCCGGTAGCCCGGACTTCGCTTACGCCCGGTGTATGCAGCAGTTCATCGGCGATTTGGGCCTGAACGGTCGTTCTCAGCGTATCCTCATCCACTTTTCCTGAAGGACTGGTGACCGTCAGCCTCATGATCGGAAAAGAGCTCGTGCTGACACGGGTGACAGCCGGCTCCCCCGCGCCTGCCGGCAAAGCTACATTCCGCAAAGCATCGGTTACGTCCCGCTCGGCACGATCCATAGTGTAATTCAAGGGAAAATACAAGCTGATCAGGAGTCCGCCGTTAAAACTGTTCGTCTCCAGCGATTGCAGCTCTTCCACGCCGCGGACCGCCTGCTCAATCGGCCTCGACACGGTGTTTCTGATCTCCTCGGTCAGGAAACTGGGAGCATGAACCGTAATCATGAGCGTAGGATTGTTGATCGGCGGGAGGTAGTCCCTATGCATACGGTAAGCGGATGTCCCCCCCCAGACCAAGATGATAGCCAGCAGGATCAGCATCAGCACCGTTCGTTTCATCGCTGCCTCGATGAGTCTGTTCATCATTACTCAGCTCCTTGTGGGATAGACGAATGCAGACAATCCCCCATGCTCCTATAAACGGAACGATGGGGGAATATGCCGCACCTTTGGTTTTACGCTTGTCTACTGACGGTTCAATCCTTTATTGAACCGCTTTGCTGTCTGGTTGACTTGCAACTTCCGCAGGCGTAAGCACCTTGTCCTCGCCCGGATACGGCGTGTCAAACCCTTTGGTTGCATACCACGTCACATGGTTCAGCATGTTGGCATTCGTCTCGTCCGGAGAAGCCTGATCCCCGCTGAAATGAACCTTATTTTCATTCGACCATGTCGTCCACGCCTTCTCGATTTCCTTTGCTTTCGTCGTCACCTCTGCCGTATTGGCCAATGCCGCAGCGTTGGATCCAGGCTGGCCGTTTAACGTATCGAGCGGAATCTGGTTCGGCACGAAATCATACGGTGTGAAGTCCGGCTTATCGGTAAAGAGCTCGCTCATGGGAACAGCTGCCGCATCGTTCTGATTCATCGGCGGCAGGCCCAAAATTTGCTCGATGCTCCGGACCATGTTAATCACCGTCCAATAATGGCTGTCGGTCACCCCTTTTTTGACCCAAGGGCTGATGACGTAAGCAGGCGCACGGTGTCCGTCCACATGATCCACCCCGTTCTGTGCGTCATCCTCGGTCACCAGAATCAAAGAGTCTTTCCAATACGGGCTGTGGGAGATCAAATCGACGATCTTGCCGACGGCCAAATCATTGTCGGCCACCTGGGCCTGCGGAGTCGGGAAGCCGGTGGATGTTCCTGCCGTGTGGTCGTTCATGACCCACATTTGCACGAGTTGCGGCAGGTCGCCGTTTTTCACATAGTCCTCAAACTTTTGCTTGAAGATTTCGTACCGGTACTGATCCGGAATGCCCGAGTCGAACGTCGGGAACGGCTTATAGGTGATCGGGTCAAGCGACGGAATATCGGTCTTAGCCGTGTAATCCTCGATCGGCACATGAAGCTCTCCCTGTTTTTGCCCCGACAGAATCAAGTAATCGTTATACCAGTCCGTCCAAGTACCGAATGCCTGAGGGCCGCTAAATGCTGTGGTGTCTTCCCCGAAGTTGACGACGGATAACCCATGCTTCAAGGCGTTGTCCCACAAGTGTCCGGTCGATGCGTAAGCCAAGGAATCTCCCGCGCCCCCCGGATAGCTCCGTACGTTGCCTACGTCCGTTTCCTTGTCTTCGTAATCGGTATTGGTTGCCTGCATGACCCACTGGTGTCCGCTAGCCGACTGAATGCCGGATACGTAGAAGTTATCGAGAAGTGGATAAGTATTGGCGATTTTGTGGAAGTTAGGGGTTACGTCTTTTCCGAATTGGGTTAAAGCGGGGTCCGAGTTGCCTTTTCCCATATCCCCGTGGACCTGGTCATAGGTTCGGTTCTCTTTGACGATGTAGAAAATATGCTTGATCGGCGAAGGCTCGCCAATCCGCTCGGGCATGGCCGTCGGCTTCTTGTTGTTGCGCGGCTTGGCATTACGCCCGGCAATTTCGAACCAATTGTTGTTGGCATAGACGTCATCCGTCCATTGGACAAGCTCTTTGTTTCCAAAGGATGCCGGAATGATGGAGAGAGATCCTTGCTGGGCATAAGAGGAATGTCCCGTTACGCTGATACCCTGTATCTTCAAGTTGCGCTCCGGTCCGAGGGAACCGACCCCGTCGGCATTCGCCACGAGCAGCCGATTACGGGTTTCGTCCGTTGCAATATCCACCGGGAACCATGCGGTCGGTACCAGACCACGAAGTCTTGGTTCCTTGGACGGCCCGTTCCAGTCATAGACAGCCAGCGCGTTGTTGCGCCCTAGACTGACCGCGAGCTGGTTCCCGTTAATCATCTTTACCGCATTGGGCGCCGATCCTTTGGGTGCATCAGGGTAGGGCTTGACGTCGATCGTCTGCACGACATGGTTTGTTTGTGTATCAATGACCGACACCGTGTCGCTGTTCGTGTTGGCGACAAATACATACGAGCCGGAGAAATCCATCCGTGCAGGCTGCAGTCCGACTTCGACTGTTGTGCTGACCGTTTTTTCGGACAGGTCCACTACGGAAACGGTGCCGCTGGCCGAGCTTCCCGTTTGCTCCGCTACGATTGGCGTCCCGGATGAGTCTACTGTGAGGTCGCCGGGCTCGGCGGCTCTTCCGCCAGTGTTCGTTACATAAGCCGTATTGCCGCTGACCACGACGCTGGTCGGTGCGTTGCCTACGGGGATTCGGTCCGTGAGTTGGCCCGACTCCAAGTCAATGACGCCGAGGCTGTTATCACGGCTAAGGGCCACGAGCAGAGTCTTCCCGTCCGGCCCCAGCGCAATATCTTGAGGGTTAATGTTGCCGCCTACAGCTGCCGAAGGAAGGCTCACGGTCTTCAGAATCGACGGGGTGCCGTCATCGGCGACCGACATGATGACGACTTTGCCCGTCGTTCCGGACGAACCTGTTGCATACAGCCGGGTGCCGTCGGCCGAATAAGCCAGGCCCCACATATGTGAAAGGCTTAACGGGATGTTATTTTTGATCAGTGCTCCCGTTTCCAAATCCACAATGTTGATACCATTGCCGCCATAATCGCTTCTTCCGATAATGGCCGCTGCCGTCTTTCCGTCCGGACGCACCTTCACCGAAATCGGGTTCCCCCCGAATTCGACTTGCTGGCCAGCCGGCGTGACGTATTGATTGACCGGTGTCAATACCGAACCGTTCGCCTGCCGTCCGACCAGGTCTTTGTCAAAAGGGTTTCCTACCGCCGCATATACGCTCCCTGCGCCGAGCAGCAAAGATGCCAGTGAAATCAAAGCCACGCCCCTTTTCTTCCCTAACTTCTTCCGTCTCATTCATTCCCTCTCCTCTGCTATCGATTTCAATCGTCCTGCAGGATAGATATTAAGAAGGGAATGTAACGCCGATGTAAAAAGAAACGACGTATCTGGTTAAACGGTTGAAAATAATTCGAAACCCCTATATGTATCATTCTTCATAGAGGGTAAATTCGACTACGGGGCCAGTCCATAGACCCAAGTGCAGAACATCCGTTCACAACAAAGAAGAGGCCCTCGCAGGACCTCTTCATACAACGCTTTGAGCTGACCGGACGTCGCGCTCTTAAATGAGCGTCCCCTTCTTCAGCATTTTCGTCGGATGGTCGTTGACGACCAGCGGCAGCATCTTCATGCTGCTCACCATTGGAGAGTTGCACTGGACGCAAACCGGCTCCGTTTCAAAAGCAAAGTTGTCTCTCATCCAGCCGTTGCATCCATCGTTTACGCATGACCAGATTAAAGTATCGGCCTCGGGAATTTCCTCGACCACTTTTTTTCCGAAATACATCGCGAACCCTCCCGTTATTTACCTCAGTTCATCGGTGTCCGCTTAGTATGCCCCAGAAATATATATTTATGATAAAAATCGCCTGATGATCCGTAAAGCAGCTACCGCTGGATTTCGTAGTACGTTTCGTCCGCGTGCTTACGGTCGGTTCCTTTCAGATACGCCCATATAATTTTCGGGTTCTTGACGACGGCCCAATCGCCGTACTGATCGAACTTCCGGCAGGAGGTCGTCATGCTGGCCTTCGTGACGGTGCCGTATTTCTTCCCCTGCTGCTTGCCCCATTGCTTGAGCCGCTTGGCAAACTCGGCGTCTTCCGCCATCAGCATGTTTTCATTAAAGCCGCCGATCGCTTCAAAGTCCTTCTTGTACCCCCAGAACAGTCCGACGGTGACCAGTCCGTATTTGAACAGAAGGGGCACGATCAGCAGCATCCCGGAGACGATGATACCGAGCGACACCCGCTCAAACTGGCTCCTCACCCCGCCGCCGATCCATTGTCCGGTTGCCAGCAGCCGGTCGATCTCCGTCAGCATGTTGTCCGTCACCCAGCTGTCGGCGTCAATCGTCACGATGATGTCACCCCTTGCCGCCTGAATCCCGGCGTTGCGGATCTGCGACAGATTTTTGCTGTCGTTCTTCACAATGACGACCCCGTACGACGAAGCAACCTCTTCAGTCCGGTCGGTGCACCGGTTTAAGACGGTGATGACCTCCACCTGTCCCGGATAAGGCTTCGCCGCGGCAGCCAGAGAATCAAGGCAGCGCCCGATATAGTTCTCTTCGTTTCTGGCCGGAATAATCACCGAAAATTTAATGTTCCCCGTGTGGTCGATACCTGCGAACCGCTTTGTTTCCATCAGCCATCTCTCCCTAGGATTGATTACTTGCGAATCCCATCAAGCAGTAACGTGGTGGCTTTGCGGAACAGCTCTTTCATCGCTGCCTTGTCCATCAGGTGGTAGCTGTCGCTGAGACCGGAGTAATAGCTGAGAATAATAAAGGAAAGCTCCTGTACGCTCTCCCCTTTCCATTCCCCGCTGTCCAGCCCGGCCTGGACCAGATCCTCAAATCCCTTCATGTAGTTCTGGATGATCTCCATAAACCGCCGCCCGGCTTCCGAATCGGCACCCACCCGGATCATAAATTCCTCGCCGGCCTTGTTGAGCGGCTTCTGAAGCGTGTCGACAAAATAGTCGGCGTAAGCGTAGAGCTGCTCCGTCGCGGAACGATCTTCCCCGGACTGCTCATGCCAGGTCTGCCAGGAGTTCGTAAACGCCTGCTCCGCCAAGTAGAGAAACAAATCCTCTTTGCTCTGAAAATGGTGGTAGATGCTTCCCTTGCTGCAGCCCGTGGCCTCGCAAATATCCATCATGGACGTTGCGGCATACCCTTTGGCGGCAAACAGCGCCTTAGCTCCCTCGACAATGGTCTGTTTGGTCTGTTCGGCTTCGTATTTACGCTTTTTCATGATCGGAAGGCTCCTTGTTATTTTAAAACCGACCGTCCGGTTTGTACCCATTATATGGTATTCACAAGCCTGGTGTATATTGCTTCTTTGTCTGTTTTTTGACATTTTCGGGCAGCATGCTCCGTCGGGAAGCCCATGCTCTTGCTGTAGCCACGCCGGATCGGTTATGTCATAATCAGGATCAGGGAGATTGTAAAAGGTACGGAATAAACGGTTGGTAACCGGTGTCCCGGTATCACCTAAGGAAAAGGAAGCGGTGCGCATGTTTGAAGATATTACCGAAATAGCGGGGCAGATGCTCATTTTGGACCGGACGGCACACCTGGAGGATGTGGATGCCCTGTATCCATTCGCGATGGACGAGCTGCTGTGCCGGCGCACAGGAGAAGGCGGTCCGCCGTTATGCCATATTTGGCGCCATCCGCGCTCTTTTATTATCGGTCTGAGGGACAGCCGGCTTCCCGGAGCGGAGCAGGCCCGGGCTTGGCTGGAATCGCTCGGGTACCGCACGGCCATCCGCAATTCGGGCGGCGCCGCCGTTCCGCTCGATCCGGACGTGGTCAACGTGTCGCTCATCATGCCGAAGCGGGGCGCGGGCGATCTCCACTTCCACCGCGACTTCGAGCGGATGTACACGCTCATCCGGCAGGCGCTGGCCGCCACCGGCCAAACGGTGGACAAAGGGGAAGTCGCCGGGGCTTACTGCCCCGGTGACTATGATCTTAGCATCGGCGGCCGCAAGTTCTGCGGCATTGCGCAGCGGCGCCAGGCTCATGCCTACGTGATCCAGGCTTTTGTCATCGCAGGCGGATCCGGGCGGGAGCGCGGTCAGCTGGTCAAGTCGTTCTACGACCTGGCTGCAGCCGGGGCCAAAGACGGAGATTACCCGTCCGTTGAGCCCGGTACCATGGCTTCGCTGGACGAGCTGACCGGCATGGGGCCGGGTGCGGCCTATACGTTTGCCGCTTCCGTCAAGGAAGTGGTCCGGAGCCTGCAGACGGCCGCGGGAGTAGCCGAGGCGGCGAGCCGCCTGCACCTGCCGTCCGAGGAGGAAATCCGGGAGATGACGGTCAAGCTGACGCACCGCTATACGCCCCGTACGCCATAGGCCCGCCTCTATAAATTCAAAATCCGCCCGCGAAATTTATCGGGGCGGATTCATGATCAGCAGAAGAATGCTCTTATTCAGCTTATCATTCCAGTCTATAAAGCAATCGGATACCGGCTGATGCAGCAGGCTGTTCAGACGCTTGCTGCGCATAATATACTCTTTTTCCAGTCCGCTCTTCACCGACTTCAGCAAGCGGCCATGGCCCAGCCGGATCAGTGCCTTCTCCAGCTCCAGATATACGCCGTTTCGCACTACCAGCAGCGTTCTGGAATTGAGCTCAAAGGAATCAATCTGCTCGGGCGATTTTTGAATCTGCTGGCAAATGTGGAGTATTTCCGCTTCCACTTCGGATTTCACAGGGTACTCCCTGTTCACCGCGGTGCCCTGTTTGCCCGCCTCTGCCGATACGACCGCGATCATCCCCGATCTTTTATGGAGATTCCAGTCATAATACACCTCTTCCGGTTTCGATCCGTTCATGATTTCAAGATAACTGATAATTTCGGGAATCACCGCCTGCATCAGATTGGCTCTGGTCTGCACAATCATGTCCTCCTGCTCCTGTTCCAGCAGGATGCGTTCAGACGGCGTCAGGAAGTTGCGCAAATATATCGTAATAAAGGTGTGACCGACAGAAACCACCACGGATTCAGGTCCTTTGCCAAAGTGGTCTCTTAATAGCTTGCTGGTATAGCTGGCAAAGAGCTGATGAAATGGTTGTTGGTTATGTAATTGATCCATTGAATTAGACGCGTCGTTGCGGTACGCTGTTAAACACGATCGCGGCAAGCCGCTATATCACGTGTCCGCAAAAGCGTGTCTTTATATCCCTCCTGATTACGAAATAAGCGGGTGTTTCCCTGTCCCCGGCACAACCTCCCGGGTCCTCAGCAAAACAAAAAGGCCTAACTTTCCCTTTAACAGCAAGAAAAAGTTAGGCCATAAATGACTTTTATCCAAGGATATATTCATTCATTTACCCGACAATATGAAATTGACGTTTACCAGTCTTGATTATAGCATAGGTATCGTTCCAAGAACAACCGCGTTTCATAAAGTGCGAATATGTTTATTTACATTCCAAATGAAAGCAGATGAGCGGAGGTTGACGGCATGAACGGTGCGGAGATTAAAACGATATTTTTTAAGGATGACGGTGTTATTCCGGGCAACCCCAACCTGCCGGTCATCCTATACTTGGGTTCGCTTAAGGATGAGCCGGAGGAAACGGAAGCTATCTTTAACCGCAACGGCTGGCTGAACAGCTGGACGAACGGCGTCTTTGATTACCATCATTATCACAGCAATGCACATGAGGTGCTGGGGGTTATTCGCGGCTCCGCCGTGCTTCAGCTCGGCGGTGAACATGGCCAGAAGTTCGAGCTGACCGCCGGTGACGTGGCCGTCCTTCCGGCCGGAACGGGGCACAAGCGATGCTCTGCCAGCAAGGATTTCAGGGTCGTCGGAGCCTATCCGGACGGCATGGATTACAATCTGTGCACCGGCAAGCCCGGGGAGCGCCCAAAGGTGCTGGAAGACATCGCCCGGGTGCCCCTTCCGAATACCGATCCGCTGTACGGTGCGGCGGGCCCGCTCATGAGTGCCTGGAAACCTCAGCAGCAGACGGGAAATCACGCTTAATCCTTCCTTGGACGACCGCTGGTTGAACGAGCCTCGTGCAGCGGAATGCATTCCAGCTCTGAACAAGTTAAGCCGCAGGCCGTTCCCCATTTGACATTCCTGACAAAATAGGTTTCGATTAGGATCAAACGTCAATTGAGGTGAACATGCCATGCGGCTTCTTGTCATTGAGGACGACAAGCATTTATCCGATACGGTATGCGAGACGACCCGGGACCTGTTTGAGGCCGATCAAGCCTTTGACGGCGAAGAGGGACTGTATCTCGCCCAGCAAAATATATACGATGTCATCATTCTGGATATTATGATGCCGGGTATGAACGGGTACGAAGTGCTGACCCATCTTCGGGAATACGGCATCTCCACGCCGGTGCTGATACTGACCGCCAAGGACAGCATCGACGACAAGATTCAGGGCTTCAAGAAGGGGGCCGACGACTATCTCGTCAAGCCGTTCCATCGCGAGGAGCTCCTGCTTCGCCTGGAGGCCATCGTCCGGCGCTCTGTCGGAGGGTTCAGGGAGCACACCCTCTCCTTCAAGGAACTGAAGCTCAATCTGAAGAGCCGAACGGTCAGCATTGGCGAGGAAGCGATCCTGCTGAACGGCAAGCAGATCGACCTGCTGGAATACCTGATGAACAACAAAAATATCATCGTGACCAAAGAACAAATTTTCGACCGGGTCTGGGGTATGGATTCCAGCACCACCAACACGGTGATCGAGGTCTATATCAGCAACCTGCGCAAAAAGTTCAAAGCGGCCGGTTATGACAAATACATCAAGACAATTCGCGGCATGGGGTACATGCTGTCGGAGAACGGTGAGGACCATGAATAAAAACAAAGTGATCCGTCACCAGCAGCTCCGGCTGATTCTGTACAATCTGATCGCATTCACCTTGCTCTTCGGCCTGTTCGGAGCGATCGTATTCGGCCAAATGCGAACAACGCTGTTCGCCAAACCCGACCGGGATCTGACCATGTACAAAAGCATCATCGAAGCCAGGTTCGGCGGCAGTCCGCTCAAGGATGGGTCGTCGGAGCGGTTCCGGTTTGGCAGGGTCATGCCCCCTCCAAGCCCCCGGATCATTCCCGTTCAATGGGACGCCGACGGAGAAATTACCAACATCCAGCAGATCGGCATGCTGAACTACGAAAATTACGGTTTGGAAAACCTGAAATTCGATCCATCCACGATCGGCGTCATTTCCAACCTGACCTTGAACGGCACGTACCACTTCCGCACACTGACCGTTCCCGACCCCCTTTCCAAGGGCAGTTACATCCAGCTGCTGGTTGATGTCGATACCGAGCATAATCTGCTGGGCAACTTCAAGCGCATCATCATCATTTGCGCGGCCGTGTTTATCCTGCTGTCGATCACCGCCAGCATCATTTTATCCCGGAAAACGATGAAACCCGTGATTCGCTCCTGGGAGAAGCAGGTGGAGTTTGTGGAGAACGCATCGCATGAACTGCGGACCCCGCTCACCATCATCCAGAACAAACTGGAACTGCTGCAGACCATGCCGGATAAAAAAATTGTGGACACGTTCGAGAACATCGCCTTGTCCCTCTCAGAAACGCGCCGGCTGTCCCGGCTGACGACCGATCTGCTTACGCTCGCCAGGGCCGATTCCACCGAAACCCAGCTGGAGAAGCAGCCGGTCGACATTGACGAATTGATCCACGAAATGTGCAGCCCGTATATCGAAATCGCTGAGCTTTCGGACAATCATATTTGGCTCCGGCTGACGAGCAAGGCCCGGATCCAGGCGGATCCCGCCCGGCTGCATCAGCTGATGGTCATTTTATTGGACAATGCCCTCAAATACACGGGAGAGCAAGACAGCATCGGGATTAGTACCTATATCAAGGACAATCGGGTGTTTATCGAAGTCAGCGACACCGGCATCGGTATCAGCGAGGAAGGACTTCAGCGCGTCTTCGACCGGTTTTACCGGGAAGACCGGGCACGCACCAGGGAGAGCGGCGGCTCCGGACTAGGGCTCTCGATCGCCCAGTGGATCGTACACAGCCATCACGGCACCATCCAGGCGCTTCACAATCATCCGAAGGGCGTCATTATCCGCATTCGTCTGCCCAAATAGCTGGTCTCACTCTCCTCGGATTTCCAGGCAATATGTACCCCTCACGTCTTGAACACCAAGATGCGAGGGTTTTTTTGTGTTTATGATGTTTTGGGGTGGTTGGGACTTTTGGGCTTTCGGGATTTCGGGGTTTTCTGAATTTTACATGGGATTTCCAGCTTAAGGTTTCGTTAAGTTTGCATTGCGATAATACAAATCGTGAACAAATTTAACAAAAGGAGGAATGTGGACTTGAACCCAGCAGGAACGTCCCCCCAACGCCCGCCTGTCAAAGGACGCCGGGAGCTGAAGCATGCGATCACCCGGCTCGACTGCCACCTGCTCCGCAGCAACCTGCAGCACTTCATGACGCTTGACCCCCATGCCAAACAGAACGGGCAATATTTGATCCGGAGCGTGTATTTCGATAATTTTGACAACAAGATTCTGAACCAGAAGAAGGAAGGGCTGTACCACCGGGACAAGTTTCGGGTGAGATTGTACGACCACGACGCGAGCTTTATGAATCTGGAGAAGAAGAGCAAACGCGATAATTTGTGCTACAAGGAAAAATGCCGAATCACCGCTGAAGAATACGAGCGGATCCGTATCGGCGACACCGTCTGGATGGAGGAGGACGACCGTCCCCTCATGCGCGAGCTGTACGTACACATGACCCTGTTTCAGCTGAAGCCTGTCTGCGTCGTGGATTATATCCGCGAGGTGTACATTTACGAACAGGGGAATGTGCGGGTAACTTTCGACAGCTCCGTTAAAACCAGCTACAAGGATATCAACATCCTGAACCCGGATTTATTGATGGTCGAGACCCTCGACCCGAACATGGTCATTCTGGAGGTCAAATACGATGAATATCTCCCGGATGTGATCAAATACCTTCTGCAAGTAAAGGACTGCCGGAAGACATCCTTTTCCAAATACCAGTACAGCCGGATGTACGGCTGAGCATCAGAGCCTTCAATAGCGGAGGCATCCCATTTAAAATTCGGAGGAACGATTCATGGATCAAACGACAACCACCAATTTTTCGGATATATTCAAATCCAGCTTTTTGGAGAAAACGAGCAGCTTTTCCATCGTCGATTCGCTGATCGGCATCGTGGTCGCGTTCGCGGTCGGGCTGTTCATTTACGTCATTTACAAAAAAACCTTCAGCGGGGTGATGTACTCCCACAGCTTCAACATCTCGCTGATCGTGATGACCATGGCGACCGCCCTGATCATCATGGGGATATCCACCAATATCGTGCTGTCCCTCGGCATGGTCGGCGCCCTCTCCATCGTCCGGTTCCGTACGCCGATCAAGGATCCGATGGATCTGATTTTTATTTTCTGGTCAGTCGCTTCCGGCATTCTGTGCGGCGCGGGCCTCATCCCGCTCGTCATCATCGGTGCCATCCTGATCGGCCTGGTGCTCCTCTTCTTCGTGAACCGCCTGACCATCGACAACCCGTACCTGCTGGTCGTGAAATACACGAATGCCGAAGTTGAGAAGCCGCTGGAGCACATGATCTCCATGCAGTCCAAAAAGCACAGCATCAAGTCCAAATCCGTCGTTCCCGGCAGCGGGCTGGAAATGACCTATGAAATCCGCCTGAAGGACAACAACACCGACTTTGTGCAGCAAATCATGAGCATGGAAGGTGTCACCTCTGCCATCATGCTGAGCTACGACGGCAACTTCACCGCGTAAGTCCCGCAGCAAGCACTTTTGGGACGGAAGGGAGTTTGACGCTTGGTGAAAAACAGAACCATTGTGGCAGCCGCGGCGCTGCTCGTCGTGCTGTTCGTCACGGTAACGGCCGTTCTTCCGAAAGCGGGACTGGAAACCGTCAGCCTGGCCGATACCTACATGGATAAGGTGTTTGACAAGAGCAAGGTCCATACGGTGGACATTACGATGAACCCGAAGGATCTGCAGTCGATCCTGGACAATCCGCTGGACGAGGAAATGATGCAGGCCAACGTGAACGTGGACGGCAAGCAGGTCGACGGGGTCGGCATCCGGGTCAAGGGGAACATGACCCTCTCCTCTGTCGCGCAGATGGAGGACTCCGACCGGTACAGCTTTAAGATCGATTTTGACCACTATAACGACGACGAGAATCTTTACGGCCTGCGTAAGCTGAACCTCAACAACAATTACAGCGATCCTACGCAAATGCGCGAGTACCTGTCCTATGAGCTGATGAACAAAATGGACGTTCCCGCTCCTGGCTACGCCTACATGTACGTTACGATCAACGGCAAGGAGTGGGGGCTGTACCTCGGCGTGGAAGCGATCGAGGAGCCTTACCTGCAGCGCAATTTCGGGAACAGCACCGGAGACCTGTACAAGCCGGACGGCACGGGCAGCGACCTGAAATGGATCAGCGATCGTATCAAGGATTACACCGGGCTTAACCTAAAAACAAATCCAAACTCCACGCAGACCGCCATGTTAAAGTTCCTCGACACGATCAATCACGGCGGGGATGTCGCGGATGTAGCGGACGTGGATGAAATGCTGCGGTATTTTGCCGCCACCACCGCGCTGGTCAGCTTGGACAGCTACCAGGGACAAATGAAGCATAATTACTATTTGTATGAGCAAAACGGCAAGTTCTCCATGCTGCCTTGGGACTACAACATGGCCTTTGCCGGTTTCGGCGTTGGCATGGGCGGCGGCATGGGCGGACGCGGAGGCATGAATGGCGGCCAGGGCCGGGCCGGTAACGGCAACGCCGGTGCGGCTGGCGGGAATGCGGCTGCAGCACCGGGTAACGGTGCAAACGGCGCGCAAGCCGATGCTGGTGCAGGGCCAGGTAACGGCGTCAATGGTGCTGGAGCAGCCGGCCAGGCGCAGGGCGATGCTGGCGCGGGTCAAGGGGGCGGCGCTCCTGCCAGGGGTGGGCAGGATGGCGCCAACGGTGGCGCAGCAGCCGCGGGCAATGGCGCGGACGGCGCCGCGGCAGGTAATGGCGCGAATGGTGCGGCGCCGGGAAACGGCGCGCCGGCTGACGCTGATGCGGCCGGCAACGCGAACCCCGGCCAGCGCGGCCAGGGCCGCCAAGGCATGGGCGGCATGGGTATGGGCGGTATGGGTATGGACATGGCCGCCAATTTCATGAGCGAGGACAATATCAATTTCAGCATTACGACTCCGGTATCGGGGACGACGCTGGACGAACGGCCGTTAATCAAGGCCCTCCTCTCGGTTGATGAATACAGGGAGAAGTACAATACGTACCTGCAGCAGATCGCCGACGGCTTCTTTGCGGAAGAGAACATGCAGTCGCTGACGACACAGGTTTCCTCCCTTATCGCACCTTATGTGGAAAAAGATCCGACCAAGTTCTACACCAAGGACCAGCTGCTAGAAGGAGCTTCGGGAGATAAGAGCCTGGTGAAATTCGCCACCGAACGGGCCGAGTCCATCAAGAAGCAGCTGTCCGGAGAGCTGGTCGTCGAAGCCAAGACCGATGGCGGATTTGGCGGATTTGGCGGCCAGCCGCCGGCAATGAACGGCCAGGCCGCGGCCGGCGGCAATGGCGGCGCGCAGGCTGCGCAGAACGGCGGGCCGAACGCGGCCGGCGATCCGCAGAGCCAAGCCGGTGGAGCGGCCGCCGCACCGCAAGGCCAGGACGGCCAAGCGCCGCCGGCCTGGCCTGACGGGCAGATGCCGGGGAACATGCAGCCCCCGGATGGGCAGATGCAGCCGCCCCAGGGAATGCAGGGCGGTCCGGGCCAAGGCAATATGCCATGGGCCGGCCGCCAGGGAGGCGGCAACGACCGCGGCGGCTTCCCCGGCATGCCGGGAATGGGCGGCAATAACCAGAATGCCGAGACGGGCCGCTTTACGACCGCGGACCTCATCATTGCGGCGGTCTTCTTCGTCCTTCTGATCGGGGTCACGCTGTTTGCAATGTTCTTCAACCGCCGAAGAACGCCCAAAGCAAGGCGGACGGAATCGCAGGCGACTGAGCAAGATATCGCAAGCTGACCGCATCATTCTTATATAGCAAAGCAAGCTTCGCATGAACAACACAAGAGGCAGTCTGTGCCGGCGACCCTATTAGGGGCCTGGTACGGTCTGCCTCTTTTTATATGAACAATAAAATTAAAATGTCGCAGCCTCCCTTAGGGGGCATGGCTGTTTTTTCATATAGGATCTTTTTGGTGAAGAGTGGCTGAAGTTTTATCCCGGTTCCCTTTGATGACGATGATCATTTGCCTTTCGGCCACCCACAGCATAAAAAACGGGATCTGTCCTTATCCAATGGACACATCCCTATTTTGTCCTACAAAAGAAGGACAAGACATATATATTCTCCTGCACGCGGTTGGACTCAAAAAACTCTATATATAGTTTTGGTGCCCAACCCACCACTCTATATATGGAAGAGGATGTTTGAGCAAAGATATGTTACCTCTGTCCACCATTTAAGAGACAAAAACTGAATTTGTTCATTATGCGTAGACAAGATCAATTTATCCGAGAACCCGCTCTACATCGTCTAAATCGCAAACCATTCAGCTATTCTCTTCTCCGGCATTCTTCAGGTTTTCGGACTGAATTTCCAAATTTACGGCCAGCCTGGCGGTAAAGATGTTCTACGCTGGCTGGCCGATCTCCAAACGTCACAATATAAAATACTGGATCTTTGCCGCCATCCTGAGCAGCGCCACGCCTGGCATCCTTACACCCTGCGCGATACGAGCCGCACCAGGTCGACGGTCAGCACCGGTAGGGACACGGAAGCGGGATATGCGAGGAACCGCGGTTCCCATTCGGGCGAAAACTTGCTCTTGTACTTCCGGAGGCCCTTAAATCCGTACCAATGCCCTCCGTACTGGAACACCAGCGCGGCCAGCTTCTCCTCGCGCAGCGCGCTCCGGGTCTCGCCCACGCTTGCCAACGGCGCGTTCCCGAGGTTAAAGAGCTCATATCCCTGCTCCTTGGACCACTCCAAGAGCTGGACAAACAAATAATCCATCGTCCCGTTCGGAACCTGGCTGCGGTGGCGCATCAGATCGATGGATATCGTCCGTCCGCCGTCATAAGCCGGGGCAAGGGACGCAAAGGCAAAGATGCTTCCTCCGGTCTCCCGCAGCACGGCAATTGGCGCCTCCTGCAAATAGCGCTCGTCAAACCAGCCCAGGGAGAACCCTTTTTCCCGCCTGCCGTGTATCCAGTCGTCCGACACTGCCCGGAGCTCGCGCAGCAGCTCCGGTGCAAAAGGCGGATGAACCACCTCAAACACGGCCCCCTCCCGCTCGAAGCGGTTGCGTACCGTGCGCAGGTCGGTGTTTTTCTTGCCCGACAGCGTAAACTGATCCAGATGCACCAAGGCTTCCTCCCCGAGCTTGAAAAACCGGTAGCCGAATTCATGATACATCGGCAAATAGCCGGGGGTCGCCTGATAGAAGACCACGGACATCGCGTAGGTATCGGCCATTTGCAGAAACTCGCCCAACGCGTCCGGTACCAGCTTCTCCGGACCGAGTGGATCGCCGAGCACAACCAGCTTGTCCCGCGAGCGGGCGTAAGGGATCAGCACCTCACCATCCGCGGACCAGAAGAAGCTTTTATCCCCCGTAAACAGCATATGGGTCAGCAAATTTCCGTGATGACTCTGCAGATACTGCCGCAGCCTGTCCAGATCGGCCGGTGTCGCCGGGGCCCCCACCTTGCGGCTGGGGCGCAGCACGATCAGCATGGTCAGCAGGATCCATGCCCCGGCGAGACCGATTACGGCGGATGCGGCATACGGATTTGAGCCGACCATCCAATGCATCCGCTCCGTGGTCGGCAGGTGGCGCAGCCATCCGTGATGGACATGGGCGCCGACCCAGTAATAAGCCAAGGCGATGACCGCCGAGAGTACGTACCATACGGCTGCGCTTCTCCACTCGATCAAGGCGCCCGAGCGATAAAAACGGGCCCGCGAGATCCACAGCATCAGTGCAACGATCAGCAGAAAGATCGCCTCTTCGAAATCGAACGCCTTCGTAAAGGTGAAGACCGCCCCGGCGAACAGCAGCCCGCTCGTCCACAAATACGCCCCGCGGATACGGAGCGAGATGCCCCGGGAGAGGATAATCAGCATAAAGCCGATCATGACCGACAGCAGGTGGGAGATGCGCATGATCGGCATGGACAGCAGCTCCTCCGACAACCGCAGCCGATACAGCAGTCCCGGCGTAGCCGCCGACAGCAGCAGAAGAAGACCGCTGACCAGCACGAGCTTGCCAAGCGCCCACACACCCAGATCGCTGAGAAAGCGCATCTGCCCCGGCCAGCGCCACAGCCGCTGCCAGGCGTTCAGCGGAATCTCGACGGCGGTCTCGACCTTCTCCAAGTTGCGTTTCGCTGGACTGCCGAATTCGAAGGCCGCCATGATCAGCCCGATCAGCCAGGGTATAACGTAGTAGAACAGCCGGAACAGCACCAGGACGGCCATCGCCCTTTCGGCGGGAAATCCCATGCGCTCAATGCCGAGAAGGACGGTCAGGTCGAACGCGCCGATGCCTCCCGGCGCCATGCTGAGGATACCGGCAATGGCGGATACGGTATACATGCCCATGACGCCCTGGAAGGTCACGTCATGCAGGACGCTGGCGGCAATCAGCCAAAACGTCACTCCGGCGCAGACCCACTCCAGCAGCGATGCGCACAGAGAGACAGCCACCGTGCTCCACGGCGTCCGTCCCTCCCCTTTGTTGAACCAACGCGCAAACAGCGATGAGCGCTGCATCAGAATAAATAAAGGCAGGTAAAGCGCCATCCCCCATACGGCGAAAATCAGCCAGCGGTGCTCCCGAATCATCTCGGTTGCCGGGAACACCCCCGTTAAAACGCCCCAGGACATGATGGATAACCCCGTGATGATGACCGGTGACAGAAATACGACCGCAGACGCCATCAGCGAGGGCGCAATGCCGCTCCTTTTATACAGCAAGGTACGGAGACCGGCGCCGGTCAGTCCGGCAAAACCGATAATGTTGTTGAACGTGTTGGCGATCCAGGCATAGCGGAATGTGTTCCACCAGCCAACTTTCAGCTTGAAATGCATGCGGATCATGTAATCGTACAAGCTCATCACCCCGACGGAAAACAGGGAAAAGAGACAGATCCCTACAACGGTGCCCACCGGCAGTAGACGCAGCTCATGGAACGTACGCGCCAGGTGAATCTGCCGCAGCTCCCGCTGCCCCTCCCAATAGACGAGCGCGATCACCGCAAGCGGAATGAGCAGACGAATTGCTTTGATTTCATATATTGAAGCCAGGATACGGAAAAATTTGTACCGCTCCAGCTTTTCCTTCATGTTATGCACCCTTTCAGCAGCGAAAACCCATTGATGTTGGTCTGACATTCTTCCTTATCCTACCATAAAGCACTCATCCCATCCAAACACGTCCAATGAACCGGGTTTCTATGGGGAGATCGTGATGAGAGACCGGCAAACAGGGCCGAGAGAAACGAAGGCACGAAGGCCAGATTCGGCTGCCAATGATCGGAATAACGCTGTCTGAATAACGCTGTCTGAATAATGCTGTCTGAATAACGCTGAATGTTAAAAAATCCGGCCCCGCAACAAGCGGAGCCGGACCATTCCATTTTTATTCTCAATCGATCACTTCAATGGAGAAATCATCTGCATTTCCCGGCCCCAATGGCGGTGCATGGCGATGGCGTCGACCAGCTGCCGGGCAAAGACGCCGCCGTCTTCCGTCTCCTTGCGGATCACCAGTCCGGTATCCTCGCCCGGAGACGTCAGATGGCCGGAAGATGCCGAAGCGTCGGCCAAATGAATGCCTGAGCCGGACAGCAATCCGGCCGCCAGCTCCGAGGCGCCTACGGTCTTGAAGTGATTGTAGGCTTCCGTCACGAAATTGACCGCCTCTTTGATACCCTGCAGCTTGGCGATGCCCTGCTCCCCGCCGGCCACATAGACGGCGTCAAACAGCACGGAGTCAGCCGTCAGGAAGGTATGCATGGCCTCCAGCTGGCTGCCGTCGGTTCCGGTGATCATTCCCAGATTCTCGCTGACGACTTCCGGCACGACACCTGCTTCAGCGAAGGCCGCGAGGACGGCCTTCATTTCGCCCGCGTCGAATCCGTCAGCGGCAAGCACCGCCACCTTACGGGTAGCCGGAGACATCGCGGTGTGAAGCTGGCTCAGCGCCGGGGACGCCTGGGTTTCGGCACCTCCTGCCACAGTCGCTCCGGAGGCTTCTCCTCCGGCCTTCGGCGGGTTGACACCAACGCCGAGGGCGATTTGCTCAGCCAGCATCAGATCGACGTTGCCGAACATATCGACAACCTGCTGCTGTACGCTTTTACTTTTCACTTTCCCTACTTCAAAGCGGAAAGCTTTAATAATGTGCTGCTTCTCCACGTCGGAAATGCTGTTCCAGAACAGCTTGGCCTGGGTGTAGTGGTCCTTGAAGCTGTCGCTGCGCGCCCGGACCTTGCGCCCCTCCACCTTTTCCTGATAGTGGGTGTATCCACCCTCCTGCTCCGAAACCGGACGGGGATCGTTGTTTCCAAGGGAGTTTTTATGATAGCTGGTTTGGCCCCGGTTGATCGTCATGCGGTGGTATCCGTCGCGCTGGTTGTTATGGATCTCCGCCACTGGCCGGTTGATCGGAATTTCATGGAAATTCGGTCCGCCCAGACGGATCAGCTGCGTATCGGTATAAGAGAACAAGCGTCCCTGCAGCAGCGGGTCGTTGGAAAAATCTATCCCCGGCACGACGTTGCCCACGTGGAAGGCCGCCTGCTCCGTTTCGGCGAACACATTGTCCACATTGCGGTTCAGCGTCATTTTCCCGATGCGCTGAACGGGAATGAGCTCCTCCGGCCATATTTTGGTCGGGTCGAGAATATCGAAATCGAAGTTGAACTCCTCATCCTCCCGGATCATTTGCACGCCAAACTCATATTCGGGATAGTCGCCCATTTCAATCGCTTCCCACAGGTCGCGGCGGTGAAAGTCGGGATCCTTGCCGGCGATTTTCTGCGCTTCGTCCCAGACCAGGGAATGCACGCCCAGCAGCGGCTTCCAGTGGAATTTTACGAAATGTGCTTCGCCCTTGTCATTGACGAGCCGGAAGGTATGTACGCCGAACCCCTCCATCATCCGGTAGCTGCGCGGAATCGCCCGGTCCGACATCGTCCACATGACCATGTGGGCCGATTCCGTGTTATTGGCGACAAAATCCCAATGCGTATCATGGGCCGTCGACGCCTGCGGAATTTCGTTATGGGGTTCGGGCTTGAACGCATGCACCAAATCAGGAAATTTCAGCGCATCCTGAATGAAAAAAACCGGAATGTTGTTGCCTACGAGGTCGAAGTTGCCGTCTTCCGTGTAGAACTTGGTGGCAAAGCCCCTGGCGTCCCGCACCGTATCAGCCGAACCCCGCGAGCCAGCCACGGTTGAGAAACGCACGAACACCGGCGTTTTCATCGACGGGTCCTGCAGAAACTTCGCCTTCGTATACTGCGTCATCGGCTTGTACACCTGAAAATACCCGTGTACACCAAAGCCCCGGGCATGAACCACACGCTCAGGAATACGCTCATGGTCAAAGTGGGTCATTTTCTCCCGAAAATGAAAATCCTCCATTAACGTCGGCCCGCGTTCGCCTGCTTTGAGCGAATGTTCGTCCTCAGAGACCCGAACGCCCTGGTTCGTAGTCATGGGTTTCCCCGCATCGCTGACGCGGAATTCCTCCAGCTGGCTGTCCTTAACATCCTTATGCGGCTGCTGTTCATTCTTACGGTCCATCAATGCATCCCCTCCTGGTCGGTTACGGACGGTGTCCGAGTATTTACACTCGTTATTACCCGAATGAAAATCCACCCAAACGGGAATGTTAACCTGGACATCTGCGGTGCATTCGTTAAAAGCCAGGCTGAAGAGGCGTTTTTCGGATTCCAAACTTTTTTGCCAAACCATATTTACATTTCTATAAAAATAGATATAATAAGATTCATGGATACCTTATTAACCATTAAAGCACTATCAAATGAGACCCGGTTTAAAATTCTCGAATGGCTGAAGCATCCAGAGGAGCACTTTGACCCTCAGGAGCATATGCCGGCATCCTGTAATTTCAAAGGCGGCATTTGCGTCGGCAGCATTTCGCAGAAGACAGGGCTTGCACAGTCGGTTGTTTCAGGCTACCTGGTGAAATTGCAAAAGGCTGGTTTGCTGGAATCCCACCGGGCCGGCCAGTGGACCTACTACAGACGGAATGAGGAGGGTATCAACCGTTTTATCGAACAACTCAAGAAAGAGCTTTAGGCTAAAATGACATATGGTACACATCTGAACCTTTTGGCTTAAACGCTCTTTCTTTTCATCATATATATCTATTTTTATGTAAATGTATAAAGATATAAATCTCACATATTGGAGGAAACCGATACATGAACAGCAATCCACAGCATACCCGTTCCACCGCAGCTTTATTCGAACCGTTTACCATTGGCAACTTGAAGTTGCCCACCCGCATCGTCATGGCGCCCATGACCCGCGGATTCTCCCCGAACGGAGTACCCGGCCCGGACGTAGCAGCCTATTACCGCCGCCGTGCCGAGAACAACGTCGGCCTCATCATTACCGAAGGTACGGTAATCAATCACCCGGCGTCTACGGACAGCCCGAACATTCCGAGATTTTTCGGTGAAGACGCCCTGAACGGATGGGCCGAAGTGGTCAAGCAGGTTCATGAAGCCGGAGGCAAAATCATGCCGCAAATCTGGCATATCGGCATGACCCGTCCGGTCGGCGCCGAGCCGAACCCGGAAGCGATGCCGATCGGTCCTTCGGGCCTTGATCTGAACGGCAATAAGGTTTCCGAACCGATGACCGAGGAAGAAATCGCCTACGTGATCCAGGCTTATGCCGATGCGGCTGCCAATGCCAAACGGATCGGGTTTGACGGTGTGGAAATCCATGGCGCCCACGGTTATTTGATCGACCAGTTCCTGTGGGAACAGACGAACCGCCGCACGGACCGCTACGGCGGCGATATGATGAAACGCGCACGCTTTGCGATTGAAGTCGTGGAAGCCGTCCGCCGTGCCGTAGGACCGGATTTCCCTGTCGTGCTGCGCCTCTCCCAATGGAAGACGAACCAATACGACGCAAGGCTCGCTCCAACGCCGGAAGACCTTGGGAAGCTGCTTGGCGCCTTGTCTGACGCGGGCGTCGATGTGTTCCACTGCTCTACCCGCCGTTTCTGGGAACCAGAGTATGAAGGATCCGACCTGAACTTCGCCGGCTGGGCCAAGAAGCTGACGGGCAAACCGGCCATTACCGTCGGTTCCGTCGGACTTGACGAGGCATTCACGAGCCTGTTTGCCGAAGGCAAAGGTGCAGGCAGCAAGGATATCGACGATCTCCTGGAACGCCTGGAGAACGGCGAATTTGACCTAGTTGCCGTAGGCCGTGCATTGCTTGGAGACCCGGCTTGGGCCACCAAAGTGCGTGAAGGCCGCTTCGACGAGCTTGCTCCGTTCACGCCTGAAGCGCTGAAAACACTGGCTTAATGCGGTCCCGCCCCACCCCCGGGACAACGCGCCGCGTGAAGCCTTGATATAAATAAAGACCGGAAGAGGGCTGCAGCCTCTTCAGGTCTTTTTGCTGTGTACAGAATATTGTTTTTGTTTGACCTGTGCAATGCGTTCATACGTTTACAAGTTATTAGGAATCCAGCGTGGAGTCCTTCCCGCTGACATGGGCCATCTGCTGCTTGCGGGACCGCCCGCGCGACAGGGTCTCCGGCAGCACGATCAAGGCCGGTACCAGCATCGGCAGCAGGATGAAGCAGAGCACGACGAGACCGACGATCACGGCCGCAGCCAGCTCGATCAAGAGCACGAGCCCCGAAGGCATCAGCGTTGCGAACGTTCCGCCGAGAATGACCATGGCGGAAATAATGACGCCGCCCACGCTTCGGGCTGCCTTGACGATCGCTTCTCCCGGAGACAGCTCCCCGTATTCCTTGTAGCGCTCCATCAGGAAGATGCTGTAATCCACGCCGACCGCGACGATGACGATGAAGGAGAAGAACGGCACGAAGGACGATACCCCTTCCGCCCCGATGATATAGGTCGTCACAAACTTCGATGCACTCATCGCCACGTAGTAGGAAGCGACAAGCGACAATACGATAAAGACTGACGGCCAGAAGGAACGGATCACGAACAGCAGAACGATGAACACGCTGACGATGACGATAATCGCCGTACTGTTGAAGGACTTGATCTGGGCCTCATTCGTATCATACGTCGTTGAGCTTGGTCCCGCAGCTCCGAACTTGGCGTCGCCCAGCACGGTTCCCTTCAGCGTGCCGGAGACCTCGCTGTTGATTTTCTCAATCGTGTCCATGGCCGCCGGGGAATACGGATCGTCGTTCAGGATGACGATCAGCTTCGTAATCTTGCGGTCCTTGGACATAAAGGCATCCACTGCCTGCTGGAAGTCCTTGTTCTCCAGCGCTTCCCGTGGAATAAAGAAGGTCTTCGAGCTGTTCAGCTGGGTCAGGAAGTCATTGGTCTTGCCGAGACCTTCAGAGATGTCACCCAGTCCGTTGCCGCTCTGGTCGATGCCTTCTTTCAGCTGGGACATGCCGCCCGAGAGGCTGGATAGTCCGCTCAGCAGCTGCTGCTGCCCGCTTTGGACGCTGCCCAGCGCAGCATTCAGCTTCTTCATGTTTGCGGCGATTTCCTGGCTGCCGCTGCTGCCTTGGCGCAATCCCTTGGCCAACTGGTCAGCCCCTTGCTCCAGCGCTGCCAGGCCGGTAGCCATTTGCTTCTGCGCCGCGGCAATTTGGCCCAAGCCGCCGGAAGCCTGGGCGAAGGATGCGTTCAGCTTGGCATAATTCGCATTCAGTTCCTTAAGACCGCCGTCCAGCTGTGCCAAACCGGTAACGAGTCCCTCGCCGGTCTGCTTCAGCTGGATATAGTTTGGATCCTCGGCCAGCTCGCTGTGGCTCTCGCCCAGATTGCCGATCAGCGTATTCATGCCGGCAAGCCCCTGCTGAATTTGCGGAATCTGTCCGGATACCTGCTCATAACCGCCTGCAAGCGAAGCGTATCCTTTGGACAGCTCGGTGAGTCCTTGGTTGATTTTGGACGTATTGGTGCTGACGGTGTTCATGCCGGCTTCAAGCTTCGCGATGCCCTTGCTGAGCTCCGATGCGCCGCTTGCTCCCTGCTGTATGCCGCCGGACACCTGCGAGATCGCATCCGTAATTTGATCGTAGCCCTGCTTGACCTGTCCCGTCCCCGACACCAGCTGATTGGCGCTGGAGAAGTCAGGCGTCGTCAGCTTATCGCCGATCTGGTCCAGGCCGTCCTTGATCTGGTCCACGCCTTTTTTGGACGCTGAAATGCCGTCCGTCACCGTTTCTGTCTGGCTACTGATATAGAAGTCCTCTACAGGCTCCGACTGCGGCTGAGTCACGCTTGATACCGACTTGACCCCGTCGACGCCTTTTAACTTCTCGGTGAGCTTGTCGATAACCCCAAGCGTGTCGTTATTGTCCATCGTCTTGTCGTCTTCGATGACGACAGTCGTTGGCAGCGCCTGGCCGCGGCTGAAATGATCAGCGACGATGCTGAAGCCTTTGGTCGACGGATAGCCGTCCCCCAGCTCCTTCAGCTGGTCGAAGGACAGCTTCTGGCCGCTGGTCAGCAGCACCGGAATCATCAGAATGACGATGATGACCGTCACGATGACCGGATGCTTAACGGAAACTGCCGTCAGCTTCGCCCAGAAGGTGCTTTCCTTGTGGCCCGCCACCTTTTTCGACGGCCAGAACAGCTTCGGTCCGAGCGTCTTCATCAGGAACGGCGTCAGCGTCAGAATTTCAAGCACCAAGATCACCGTGCCGATGGCAACCACGTTAGCCGATTTATAGATGCCGAAGTCCGAGAAGCTGAGTCCTGCAAAGGCAATAAAGACGGTAAGAATGCTGTATACGATCGTTTTGCCCGCCGTTCTGTAGGAAGCGACGATGGCTTCATCGACGGATTTGCCATGCGACAACTCCTCTTTAAAACGGTTGAACAGCAGAATGTTATAGTCCGTCCCGATCCCGAACAGGATGAGTACCAGCAGCATCTGGGTCACGCTGGTGACCGGGAAGTTCATTTTATCGATAATCTGCGCCGCAATCCCCATCGAGCAAAGGTAGGATATACCTACGGCAAGGAGAGACACGAACGGGATCACGATCGAACGGAACATGACGATGAGCACGACGAGAATAAAAATAACGGTCAGCGCCGCGCTTTTCTCCACCCCTGCCGTGGACGCCTTGATGTAGTCGTTTTGGATAAAATCCTCGCCGCTTAGGTAGTATGTCGCTTTGACATCCTTCAGCGCCTGATTGAACTGATCCGTGATTTCTTCCATATCCCGCCCGTTCTTGTCCAGGCTGAAGCTGACCATCACGGTCGTGCCGTCCTCCGAAATCAGCTGAGATTTGGCTTCAGGCATCGAGAACGGGTCCAGGACTTCGGTGATGCCAAGCTCAGACTGCTTCGCCTTCATGTTCATCACGCCGCTCTCGATGCTCTTCAGATCCTCATCGGTCAGCTTGTTTTCTTCGTGGAACACCACGATGTCGCTGGTCCCGCTCTGGCCGGTCATTTTATTGAGCAGCGCCCCCGCAACCTTGGAAGGGCTGTCTTCGGCGAGGGGATCCTGGCCTCTCTGCTGGAGAATGGCATTCACGTTGGGCTGGAACACGGTCAGCAGGACCGTCGCCACCAGCCATAACACCAGAATCGCCCAGCGCCACTTGATGATTTGCCGCATGTTGTTGATATTCCTCCTTCAACTTCCTTAGTAAACAAGCGTTCATTTTTGAGCGAAAAAAAGGGAATCCCTTGGATTCATCCCTTTTTCTTATTCCAATGATCGGTGCCAAAGTAGTACAGATACACCAGCTGGTTCACCAGCCGTTTGACCGTTTCCCCGTCTTCATGATCGCGCAGAATCAGACATACACCTTCCACCACGGTTCCGCCCAGCATCTGGGCCGTCTGTTTCTCTTCCAGCGTCAGCTCGCTGGTCTCATCCTTACCAAAGCGGAACATGCTCTCCAGAATCGATACGACCAAGGCGCAAATGCTTGCCTTCACGCCGGCGTATTTGGAACCGGTACTGCGGTTGAGCAAAATCATCAGCTCGGCGCTGGATTCCTCGAACAGATCGAGAATAATGCTCTCGACCATCTGCAGGCAGTCGCTCGCCTCCGTCCCTTTGGCGAAGTTCTGGTCCACTTCCTCCTTAATGACCAGGATGTTGGCGATGCATCGCTCATAGACCGGCCCGACCAGCGCTTCGAACAGCTCCTCCTTATTTTTAAAATAACGGTAGATATTCCCGGTGGTCATGCCGGCGGAGGCGGAAATACGGCGCATGGAGGCATCGGCGTAGTCGTGCTGCTTGAATTCGGCCAGTGCGGCGTTCAAAATACTTTGGCGGACGTCATCCTTGAGAATTTGCATAAATAAACACCCGTTTACTGATAGATTAATGAGTTTATTATAGCGGCTCCATCGCCTGCTGGCAAATGTCGTTTTTCCGGCTTTTCATCCTATGCGGGAAATTGTCGAAACATACGTTCATTTTAGGCGGTTGTGGTCGCTCTACTTAAGTATCGAAGTGCTTTCGGTCCGGCTGCCCTTCCGCCCTTAGTGATGGCCACCTCGATCAGATAAATAGCAGCACCTGCCCGTATTCCTGCCTTACGACTCCGCATCCTCAGCTAGACCGCCCGCTCCTCGATCTCAAAGCCGAGATCCTCGATCATCGCATGGTCCGCAAGCACGTCCTGCCCTTCGGTCGTCAAGTAGTCGCCCACGAACACCGAGTTGGCTGCGTAGAGCGCGAGCGGCTGCAGAGAACGGAGGTTCAGCTCGCGGCCGCCAGCCACGCGGATCTCCTTGGAAGGGCACACGAGGCGGAACAAAGCCAGCACCTTCAACGCCTTGAGCGCAGGCGTACGTCCGGCCTGCTCTAAAGGCGTCCCCGGAATCGCGTTCAAAAAGTTAATCGGGATCGAATCGGCGTCCAGTTCCCGCAAGGCGTAGGCCATGCCGACGATATCCTCGTCGCTTTCGCCCATGCCGATAATGACCCCGGAGCAGGGGGACAAACCGGAGGCTTTGGCCTTCTGCACTGTGTCCACCCGGTCGTCATAGGTGTGCGTTGTGGTAATGCGGCTATAATTCGCTTGGCTCGTGTTGAGGTTGTGGTTATACCGGTGCACCCCTGCCTCAGCCAGTTTCTCGGCCTGCCCGTCCTTTAGCAGCCCAAGGCAGGCACAAATTTTAAGCGGCATCGTCTCCCGGATTTCCTGAACCGCCTCCACCACTTGATCCAGTTCCCTCGGCGTCGGGCCCCGGCCGGAGGCCACGATGCAGTATGTACCCGCTTTACGCGCAAGAGCCTCCCTGGCTCCGGCAAGCACCGTCTCTTTATCCAGCAGGCTGTACTTCTCGATCGGCGCCGTAGATACGATGGATTGGGAGCAGTAGCCGCAGTCCTCGGGACACAGCCCGCTCTTGGCGTTTAAGATCATGTTGAGCTTCACCTTCAGGCCGTAGTAATGCTTTCTTACCGTAAAAGCAGCCTGCATCAGTCCCAGAATCTCATCGTTCGGTGCGTTTAATACGGCCAGTCCCTCTTCCATGGTAAGCCGCTGCCCATTCAGCGCCTTGTCGGCCAATGCCTGCCAGTTCTGCCGTACCGGGCTTCCCAGAACCATGTCCTTCTGCATAGGTTATCATCCCTTCGAGCTGTTATATTTTCGGTATTCGTTAAGTCGTTACATCGGTCTATTTGCTACTCGTTAATTGTCAACCAGAATAGTGTTATGTTGGTTGACAATTAATTTATCGCTATTCTAGCAGATCCATCATCCGCTGTAAATGCGCGAAAAAGGTAATCCACTGTCTCTGATTTTGCATCTCCCCTGCAGGCGACTCTACCGCACCTACCAAAGGCAGCCACTAGACGCTGTTGTTCTTCACCCGGCACCGGTTCTCGAAGGGATGCCTTTCACGAACGACGCAAAAAGGCAGAGAGCTTTAGCTCCCTGCCTTTTCTGACAAACGGATGATCCGAATTACTGCAGCTGATAACAGTAAAATGGTACTAGAACCCCGGAACGGGGGACTCCGCATAAATCTCCTAACGCGTTCCTTATCCGTCTACTTTAATATGGTATTCCTTTTTCAAGTACTGATGAATCCGTTTGAAGTCTTCCTGGTTCAGGTCTTGCAGGCGCTTGCCCTGCTTCAGCTCCCTGCCCAAAATAATGCCGATTGTCTGCGCCGCCAGAGCGGTGTTCGGCATGATGCGCGCGCTGCCGTAGGCCTCGATGGACGCCCCGATATTTTTGCCGGTCACCAGGACGTTGTCATAGCCCTTCAGCTCAAAGGAGCGCAGCGGAATGCCATAGCGGTCCGGCTGACCGAGATGGATGCCCTTCGGCACTGTCCGGGTTCCCTGCAAATCCAGCGCATAGCCGCCGATGCTGACGTTGTCCCAGAACATCCGGCTGTTCATGACGTCCGAGAAGGTCAAAATATAATCCGTTTCGAACCGGTTATAGTCGCGGATATACAAATAATCCGGAAAGCCGTTCAGCTCGGCCCGGTCGAATCCCGGGATGTTCTTTCTCAAAAATTGCAGGATGAACGGCGCCTCTGCCTTTGCTTTATCCAGGGCGGTCTGCACCGACTTCGGATCGGAAGGATTGACGTCGAAGATCAGAAGGGAGTTCATAATGGCTTCGCCGCCCTTCTGGTAAGAGGTGTTCATTCCTCTCAACAGCAGCTGCGGATCGCGCGGCTTGTATTTGAGCGTGATGTTGCTGAACCCGGTGGCAAAATCCCAATCGACATACGTATTTCCGCCGTACTTATCCCGGACGTTGGTCAACGGGTAGTCGTCCAGCACCGCCTGGTGGAGCTTGCTCCAGTTCACATGCTTGAACTTCAGCATCATCGTGGCCGCCATGTAGTCGGGATGGCCGACCTTTGAAATGCGCTCCATCCCGGGAATCCGCTTCGCATTCAGCTTGCCGGTCAGGGCATTAAAGTCCGTATTCTCCACCCAATAGCCCGCCTCTACCGTAACGACGCTGCCTTGAGGATCCCGGTACGTCAAGGATTTCAGCAGCTTTTTGCTGCCGCCGGAGGCCGCAGCCGTTACGGACTTGACCGTGATTCCGCTTTGGACCGGAACTCCCTTGATCAGCCGGTTATAGTACCGGTTAAAATCGGCCGCCTTCCGGATCTTCCCGCTGTTGTAGCCATCAAACAAGGTTTTGATCTCGCCCTGGACCAGGCTCCGCTTCTTGGCGTCATGCGGCTCGTCCAGAAACATCATCTGCCCCTGAATCAGCTCGCCGCCCGGCCTGCTCCGCGGATCGAGAATCAGAACGCTGAGCCCCTGCTTTTGCGCTTCCCGGGCCAGCAGCACCCCCTGTATTTCACTGCCGATGACGACGACGTCGTAATACTTGCTCTGTGTGTGCATGCCCTGCGCTTGCTTGCCCTGCGTTCCCACTGTGCCCCCCGTCCTTACGGGAGCATCCACCTGAGCCGTCGCGGCCTCATGGAACAGGGAAGCCGGCGTCAATGAAATAACCAGCCCTATAAGCAGGAGTGGAACAAGGACGAAATATACGAATTTCCTCTTATTGATCATGAAAAAGCATGCGCCCCTTATCCCTTTGTAATCGTGTCTGGAAAACGTCTAATCATGCGGGTGCCACAGCGTCTTGGTTATCATTAACCCGTGATAGATATTAGAAGGCAACGTCAGAGCAGGCGAACCTTTCCATAAAAGATGCCCCAAAAACGCCCCCCGTATGTTTGCGGTCATTCTCTCAGTCACCCTCCGCCGGCTTTAGGAGACACGGCTTAAGTTTACCGGAGCAGCGCCTCCCAGTCCGAACCCGACAAGTCAACCGGAATGTCCTGAAAGCTTCCCTTCAGCACGTCGGTATCCTTCAGAAGGTTTCCCGTCAAAATGCAGACCGCCGTCTCATCCTTGGTAATCGTCTTCTCTGCGATCAGCTTCTGCAATCCGGCGAGTGTCGCCGCCGATGCCGGCTCGCATCCGATTCCGCTCCGGTCGATCTGCGCCTTGGCGGCGAGAATTTCCGCATCGGTGACGGAGCAGGTTACGCCGCTGCTCATCTTCAGCACGCTTCGCGCTTTTTTCCAGCTCGGCGGGTTGCCGATGTTCAGTGCCGAGGCCAGCGTATCCGGCTGGGGTTCCGGCGTCAGCACCGGGCTTCCCGAAGCCATCATGCGGTGGAAGGGGCTGGCCCCTTCCGCCTGGATCAGTGCGATCCGCGGCACCGACGGGATGAACCCGAGGCTTTTCAAATCAGCCAGCCCTTTGCCAAGTGCAGATACGTTGCTGAGCGCGCCACCGGGAATGATGATCCAGTCCGGCAGACTCCAGCCGAGCGTCTGGGCGATTTCATAAATGATGCTCTTCTGACCCTCGATCCGCAGCGGGTTCACCGAGTTGCAGACGTACAACCCCAACTCCTCGCCCCGCTTCTCCAGGAAGCGGATTCCGTCATCATACGTGCCGTCAAAGCTGAGGACCCGGGCGCCATAAGCCTGAGTCTGCAGCACCTTATTCGCGGATACCTTCCGATTGGGGACGAATACATACGCCCGGCTCCTTCCCATGGCTGCATACATGGCGAGCGATGAGGAGGTATTGCCCGTCGAGGTGCACGCAAATGCGGAGTACCCGAGAGAACGACCATGCGACACGGCCACGGTCATCCCGTTATCTTTGAATGAGCCGCTCGGATTCTCGCTCTGCGCTTTGAAGTACAGCCCGCGGATTCCCAGTGTTTCGCGAATCGGCTCCGGAGCGTACATTCCGGTATTGCCTTCATATTTAGTAACAATATATTCGTCCGGAAGTTCCGGAAAAATTAATTCTTTATACCGCCATACGCCGCTGGCATAGATCCCCATCCGTTCGGACAGGCGCTCCTGAAACCGCCGCTTCAGAAGCTCAGCATCGACCAGCGCCAGGTCCTGCTCCACTTCCAGCAGCCCGCCGCACCCGCATCGAACCTGAATCGGCTCCAGGGAATAACTGCTGCCGCAATCCACGCATTTCAGCCTCATTGACAAATTCCTCCTATTTTGACGTTGTGCTTCCTCAAATGGTTGCACCCGCCTGTAATTTAAGCTTAGAATATGCTCTGTTACGGTATAAATCTAATATATTGTTTTTCATAAAACATAAATTTCAATTATGAATTGACCTGAATCCCTATCCCTATGTAAAGGAGAACTCCCATGAACCTGCACGCGCTTCGCCTCTTTTACCAAGCCGCTTCCCTCGGAAGCGTAACCCTCGCAGCCGAGGCTCTGCATCTCAGCCAGCCCGCCGTGACGGCCCAAATCAAAAAGCTGGAACGCGAAATCGGCCTCCGCCTGCTGATTCCCCAGGGGCGGGGCATCATGTTGACAGAGCCCGGCAGGCATCTTGCTGCCGAAGCCCGGCGGCTGTTCGAGCTGGAAGGCCATATCGAGGAGACCCTGGAGCAGCTGAAAGCGGGCAGCGCCGGCAAGCTTCACCTGGCGGCCACCTATCTTCCGGCCAACTTCCTGCTCCCCAAGTGGATTGCCCGCTACAAACGCGCTTATCCCGGCGTCGGCGTCGAGCTCAGCACCGCCAATTCCAGCCAGGCCGCCGATCTGCTGCTGCATTACCGCGCGGAGATCGCCTTTATCGGCGGCATCCGGCTGGACCATCCGCTTCTGCTGCGCACCCCTTGGTATGAGGACGAAATGTGCTTTATCGTTCATAAGGGGCATCCTCTGGCCGGCGCCCGGGTCACCCTGGAAGAGATGCTGCAGGAGCCGTTCATCTACCGCGAGGAGGGCAGTTTCGGCAGAGAGCAGCTGATCGCACTATGCTCTGCCCGCCATCTGCCCTCCCCGCCGGTCGGGCTGCAGATGAACGGTCTGAACGAAACGCTGCGGGTCGTGATGGAGGGTTACGGCGCGGCCTTTCTGTCGCTGCTGGAGACCCGCGAACATATCGCGGCAGGCGTCATTTCCCGGGTGGAAGTCGACGGCGTGCATATGATGAATCCGGTCTCCATCTACACCCGGAAGGAGGAGGCCTCTCCCCCTGCACAGCGGTTCATCGATATGATTTTGGCCAAGTCATAACTTGTCGAAAAGCGTAGTCTTTTTCAGTACAACTATAGGAAGCTTTGTCGAAGAACGGCTGGTGGTGGCGGTAAAGGCTGGAGGTTAAAGTTAAAGTTAAAGTTAAAGTTAGAAGAGAAGAGAAAAGATGAGATGGGATGGGATGGGATGGGATGGGATGGGATGAGGTGAGATGGGATGGGATGGGATGAGGTGAGATGGGATGGGATGGGATGGGATGGGATGGGATGGGAAAAGAAAAGAAACGATAAGAAAAGAAAAGGCAAACCGCGGGACATAAAGTCCTATTACGGCTTGCCGAAGAGGGTAGATTATGATGATTTGATGGCAGGGGGCTGCGCCGTGCGGTCCCGGATCTGCAGCGCCTCATGAAGCCCGGCCAGTTCATGCTGCAGCACGGGGATGGAGCTGAGCGCCGGGATGTTCGCCGGCTTAGGCGTGAGCTGCCGCTCGGCGGCCTGGGCCATCTGTTCAAAAAACAGGCTGCAGTCCGATGACGCTTCATCCGGTGCGGTATGGCTCTGGGCGTTCCCCGCCGCTGTAATCAGCACGTAACCGATGTGCTGCACCGCATCCAGCGCAGGCCACCAGGAGCTGGCCTGATTCCGCCGGCCCACCGACTCGGCCAGCGCACCGTCATACAGCAGGCGCAGCCGGATAAGCGAAGTTTCCAGCTCGTTCGTCCATGTGGTAACCCTGCTAGAGGGGGAGGAGGACAGGATGCTCTCCAGCAATTTCCCTTCCATCCGGATGACGCCTGCGAGCGCCCGCGGCAGCTTGCTGGAAGAAGCGCGTCTCCAGAGGAGGAGCATGCCGATGATGCCGATGGCGCTCCCGATCAGAATATCGGTCAACCGGGCCGAGATGAAGAAGCTTACCGCCATATCCGGATGGCTGCTCTCTGCAATCAGCAGCGAGCTCGGCGTGATGAAGATGACGGCCAGGGCGTAATTGCGCAAGTAAATCAGTTCGATAATAAATTGAAGAACAGCCATGATCAATGCGATATAAATGCCCTCGGGCCGCAGCGACAGGATAAAGGCGCCGAGAAACAGCCCGACGACGGTGCCCGCCGTCCGCTGGATGGCCCGGTGAGCGGTGCCGAGCACCGTCGTACCGAGCATCACCGCCGTGCAAGAAAGCGGCACCCAGTAGGACCGGTTCAAATCCAGCGAGTAGGCGACCGCAGCAGCGACGGCAATCATGATGCCGTACCGAAGCGAGGTATGGAGCAGCGCCGAGTGCGGATTCAGAGCGCCGGACAAGAGACGGCGCAGGGAAAAAGAGGGAGGAAGGGTCTCTTCCTCCGCCGTCCCGCGGCCTGCATCTTCCCCCAGGCAGATGGCGGCCGCCTCGTTCACCAGCCCGGACAAGCGCCGGACATGCACGTTCGGGATGTCCGCAGCCGCCTTGGGCTGCAGCATCTCCTGCTGCGGATGCTGCAAGCGATCCGCAATCGAGAGAAGGGACGCCGCCGTCCCTTCCGGCACCTTCGCCGCCTGGCGGTCCAGCGAGATTTCGACAGCGGCCATAAACATCTCATTGGCCTTCCGGGTCAATGCCATCAGGCGCAGCGTCGGCCCGTAATTCCGGCGCCAGCGCAGCTCCCCGCCGGACACGGCAGCGTCGGCTGCTCGAAGCTGAACGGCCGCCTGGTATCTTTTCTCCGGGTACAAATCGGTTCCGATCGCATCCACAAAGGCGGCCAGGCTCCGGTAAGCCCCGGCGACCGCCTTGGTCTCCGGCCCATGAGGACGAAGCAGCCAACCGCTCATTCCCACCATCCAGGCAAAGGCTCCGCCGGTCAGCACGAGCAGGGTTCGCAGCGGCAGGGCGTGAAGATCGTACGGCAGACTCGTTCCGACCGAGAAGGTCAGAATGAAGAACATGGCCGACGGTCCGGCCATCTGAAATGCGCCGAAGCCGAATACGGCAAGGGCACCGATCAAGCCAAACAGCAGCACCATCAGCCACGGGGTTGCCGCCGAGAGCGACCCAAGACCAAAGGTAAGCGACAGGCCCAGGGCCACACAGGCCAGCTTGATCGCCCGCTGCCGGTACGTTTCGCTTCCCACGTACAGGAAAGCAAAACCCCCGATTGAGGCGCACAGCCCGTAATCAAGATGTCCGGTCAGCGCGCCAACCAGCGTAGGCACACCTGCTGCAACGGCCGAGCCGATCCCCCGAAACCACTGCAGCGGCATCCGCCGGATGCGGAACGCGTCCCGGACGGTTCCGGGAGCCGGACCCTTGTGAACCGCCCGTACCCCCGGATAAGTATGCATCGTATTCAATTCGCATCAACTCTTTCTCTTAGATTCCATAGTTATTCGCACCCATTCAATGCGGTACGTTCTACCTTTTCATCACTGCTCAGCCTCATATTCATCAACGAACGGACCGCCCGCTCCGATATTCCGGTTGATCCGCTTCAGCATTTCGCTAAACAGGGCCAGCTCCGACTCCGGAATGCCGGCGAGCACCTCTTCCCGGTACAGCCGGTTGATCCGCCCGACCACCTCCCCATGCAGCTTCCTACCCTCTTCCGTGATATAGATCAAGAACGACCGCCGGTCCTCTTCATTTCGGCTGCGGCGCACGAGATGCTTACGTTCCAGGATGTCGAGAATCTTCGTCAGGTTCGCCTGGTCTTTATCGGCAATCCATGCAAGATCCTTCTGCGTAATGCCGTCCTGCTCACTGAGCCGCTTAATGACCGTCCATTGTTCCGGGGTAATATCGTCATCCTTTAAATGTAACGCCATGTACCGGTTCAGCGCGCGGCTGGTTCTGGAAACAAATTGTCCGTACAGATCCTCGTAGTCTCCCTTGTTCACGGCCGGATCGTCCCTTCTCTTGTGCATGTTCTTCTTTTCACTTTACAGCGAAAAATGTTTTTTGTAAATAATATTTGTAAACATATAATTAACATACAAACTATTTGTTTCATCCCATCTTTTCCCCTACATCATGCTCAGTACAGGTGTAAGGGGATACATCCGGTTTTCAAAAAAATGAGCGCCATACGCCAAAAAGCAGCCATTCTACCCGAATGACTGCCATGCTATGTATTTCTATTCTCTTTCCAGTTGGTTCAAAATCAGCCTGGCCGCCCCGATCGCTCCTGCCTGGTTGCCTAGCTGCGCCGGGCGTACATCGATCCCCGGACTTAAGCTGGAGAGACATTCATCAAGCAGCGGCCACCAGATTTCCCGTGAATCGGTCAAACCTCCGCCAATGACAATCACACCGGGGTTGAGGCCGATATGGATATTGTGCAGCAGCACACCTAAATTTCGGACGTATTCGTTGACAACCTTCACAACAGCCGGAAGTCCTCGCTTCAAGTCCTCCAGCACCTCAACCCCTGACGGATAGGATGCGCCTGCAGCCTCAGCCGCAAGGGAAACCAGCGCTGTCCCAGACAGATATTGCTCCACGCAGCCCCGCTGGCCGCAGTTGCATGGCCGGCCCCCGGGTATGAGAATGGTATGTCCCCATTCTCCGCCGTTCCAGCCAGCCCCCCTGAACAGTTCCGTGCCCACCATGTTCGCCCCGCCTACGCCAGTGCCCAAGGTAAGCATGGTCACGTCGGGAATCCCCTTGCCCGCTCCCAGCCAAGCCTCTCCGACGAGGGCCGTGTTGGCGTCGTTATCGACAAAGACCGGCCGCCCGTATGCCTGCTCCAGGATCGCCTTCAGCTCCGTTCCCTGCCAGCCCGGCAAATTGTCGGTCGCATACACAATCCTTCCGGTGTGGACATCGACCCGGCCGGCGGTGCCGATACCGATGCCGGTCACATCCCCGTTTCTTTCCAGCAGCTCACGCAGAAGCGAATGCATGTTGGCCATAATCCGGTCTTTCCCCTGCTTCGCATCGGTCGCGATTTTACCGAGGTCGAGCACCTGTCCGTTCCTATCGAGCACCATGCCCTTGATGGAAGTTCCGCCAATATCCAGGCCAATTGCTTTCATGTATCGCACACCCCTTCGGTTCTGCTCAGATGCCTCCATTATAGCAATAACCAGATATTTTCTCCATAAATAAATTCATAAAAGGAGAAATACTTCACTTCTGCAATCGTACCTGCACCCCATCAACAGTACCGCTTGAAATGGATATTCTCGTATTTCATTCTCAACCGGTCCCGGAGCGCGATCAGTTCGTCTTCAGTCATGGGTTCCAGCTTCTCCCTCGTATAATCCAGCCCATGCTCCTCCGCTATATCCAATATCCCCCGAATATATAGTTCCCGGTAATCTTTCATCCCCGGCCCGCCTCCTTTGAAGTTTATCCCCTACTTCATACACTACCCCTCTGTCCTGTGATCAAACAGCAACCTCTGCCGCCTGCACCTGGTCGCGTATAACTGTATCGCAATTGGATAGAATACCCACGAGGTGTGATTTATGGACATATTTGCAAAAATCAAGCATTTTTTTGTGGCTGGGGAAGAAGAAAAGACGACGGTCAAAGAGCCGGAAAAAAATGAGCCGCCTTCGCTCACGCACACGATCCAGGAGTTCGAGAAATCAATGGATTTCGTTCACCGCACCTACCCGCAGTGCAATGTGGATGTCATTTATTTGGCCTTTCTCGTCGGAAACGACCAGCTTTTCCAGGAAATCATCCGGCCTTTTACCGATGTTGACGAGGAGGAAGCCAAGACCGTCCTTTGCCGCTCCCAGTATGTCGCCGTTGTGGACAGCAAGGAATGCATCGAGGGCATTCTGAACGGAAAAGCAGCCATTTTCTTCCGGGGGAGTACTTATTTAATCGATATCGCCAAACCAGTCGGCCGCAGCGTCGAACAGTCCGAGACCGAAACGGTCATCTCCGGTCCCCATGACGGTTTCGTAGAGAATATTAGCCAGAACCTCGGTGTCCTGCGCCAAAGGGTGAAGAGCTCCCATTTAAAGTTCATTAAGCTGGAGGTCGGGGAAGTCGCCAAAAACGTCGTCGTCGTCGCTTATATTGAAGGGCTAGCCAATCAGGAAATTGTCGACGAGCTGATCAGGCGGATCCAAAGGATTGAATATAACGCCGTTACCGATTCCAATATGCTGATTCAATTCATCGATGAGAATCCCAACTCCATCTTTCCGCAATTTATGACGACCGAGCGTCCGGATGCAATCGTGTCCAAGCTGGTCGCCGGGCGGGTCGCCGGATTTGTGGATGGCAGTCCGTCGGGCTTTACCTGCCCGACCGCCTTCTTCGATTTCTTCTCATCGCCGGACGACTACTACCAGCGATGGCTGATCGGCACCGCACTGCGCTTTTTGCGATTGATCGGCTTCCTGATTACGATTTCCTTTACCGCCTTCTACGTATCTGTCACAACCTACCATTATGAAATGATCCCGCACACGATGCTGCTCAACTTGACGGAGTCCCGGGCCAAGGTCCCGTTTCCCCCGCTGCTCGAAGCGCTGCTTATGGAAACGACGATCGAACTGCTGCGGGAAGCCGGCGCCCGGCTGCCGACGAAGGTCGGACAGACCATCGGCATCGTCGGCGGTATTGTCATCGGTCAGGCTGCAGTTCAGGCCGGGTTTACGAGCAACATCCTGATCATTGCTGTCGCGACATCAGCGATCGCTTCCTTCGTCATCCCGAGTTACATCATGAGTGCATCGATCCGTCTCATCCGGTTCGGGCTGATCATCATGGCCGGTATTCTGGGGAACCTTGGTCTGCTAATGGCCATCGGCATGGTCGTGATCCATTTGGCGGGAGTCACGAACATGGGGACTTCTTATCTCACGCCCCTGGCCCCAATCAACTTTAAGGACATGCTGGACACTTATATCCGGGGGCCATTTTGGGCTTTGCGCAGTCGGCCGACGATAGTGAAAACACCCAACAAAAAAATCAACAAAATGCGGAAATAGCGGCGGTGATGGACTGTGAACGAAAAATTAAGCGCTTTTCATATTGCGACCTTGATCTATATGATCGAGAACAACATCGTCCTGTTCGCCCTGCCGCGGCTGGTAGCGGAGAACATGGGAACCAACGGCTGGGTGGGATACATCTTTCTTGCCTTGGTATCCACCGGCAATATTTTGCTGTATTTGGTCGTCTATCGCATGGGGAAGGGACGGTCCATGTTCGACATTCTGGAGAAATCCCTGTCCAAATGGATTCTCTACCCGGTATATGCAGGATTGGCCGTCTTTTATATCATGATCGCTTCCTTTGTCGGAAAAAACTTCTTTCTGATCTTCCAGATGATTTCGTTCCAGACATCCAATGTAATGTTTATCTTTTTGCTGTTCTGTATTATGGTGTATTTCCTGCTCATCAAACCTGTTTACAACATCAGCAAAGCAGCCACGGTGTTTGCATTTATGACTTGGTGGACCTTATTGCTGACGTCTTACCAGGCGCGCGAGTGGAAGCTGATCCGCCTCACGTCTTATTTTTTTGAGGATCCTGCCGGGGGGCAGGTTCTTCACAATTGGGCCGAGGTGTATACCTCCTTTATTGGCTATGAGCTGTGCATCTTTCTATTCCCTTATGTCAACAAAAAGAGCAAATTGTTCAAGGGGGTTCTGTACGGTCATCTGCTGACTGCACTGGCTCAGGTGATCGTCCTGCTAACGGCGTTTGGCTTTTTCAGCTTCCAGCAGCTTCAGTCCCTGCTGTACCCGATCATCGATATGCTGGATTTTATTGAGATGCCGTTTATTAACCGGGTGGAAAACCTGGTGTTTGTCATTTTCGTATTCGGCAATCTGATATCGACCACGATGTTTTCGTTCGCGTCCCTGTCCATGGTCAAGCGGATCTTTCCCAAGACCCGCCCCAAACGCCTCGAGTTTTTGATCGTGCTCGGGGTATTTATCGTCGGGTTTTATTCCAAGTACTTGTCCCAATCGGAATATCAGCTCCGGCGTGTACTTTTCACGGAGATCGGGATTGCCTTTATCCTGCCTATGCTGCTGATCCTGGTGCTCCTGTTTCAAAAGCTTCGGGAAAGGATGAACAGCCATGAGCATTAACAAGCGCCTGCTGATGACGCTGACTGCCGTTATGCTGCTCACGGGATGCACCGACCAGCATATTATCGAAAGGGCGGGTTTCGTCCGGACGATTGCTTATGACTTATCCGGGGAAGGAGAAAACACCAAATTAAGGGTAACCGTCAGCATCCCGAAGTCCAACCATGAAGATGCGATTGTCTACACCACCATGGCGGAATCAGGAAAGAAGGCCAAAATGATCTTTGACCGGCAGAACAACCGCCGCTTGGTCAACGGACAGCTGCGACAGGTCGTATTCGGCGAGAGGCTGGCAAGAAGAGGCGTTTGGAGCAATATGGACACACTGACCCGGGACCCGTCCATCGGCTCGCGCCTGCATATTATCGTGGCGGAATCCGACCCGCATCACATCCTGATCCGGAACGACTATCCCCAAGGCCCGACCGCCGGGGAATATCTCGACACGCTGATCCGTACCGAAGCTAAGTCCGGTGAAATTCCGGATACCACCTTATATACATTCACAAGAGATTACTATGACGACGGCATTGACCCGGTCGCCACGATCTTAAAGGAAGAGAAGGATTCTCTTTCTGTTGACGGCATCGCCCTGTTCAAAAACGATCAGTATGTCGGGAAAATCGATGCGAATGACCGAATGTTCTTCGCCCTGCTCCATCACGGGGTCCGTGCCGGCGATTTAAACGTCGGCATTCAAACGGATCGGAACGCGGAAGAGCAGGCGACGCTGGAGTACCTTTCCAGCAAGCGGAGGATCAAGGTGCTCTCGACCCGGGACATCCGCGAGGGCAGGCCGATTCAGGTCGCCCTCCGTATCAGGCTGTCGGGCTCGCTGCTGGAGTATATCGGAGCGCTCGACATGAAGAAGCGGACCGATCAGCGAAAGCTGGAGGCGGAGCTGGAAAAAACCATTAACCGGAAGTGCCAGAAGCTGATCGACCTCATGCAGGAGAAAAAATCCGACCCGATGGGTATCGGGCAGTATGTCCGTAATTCGATTCCCCACAGCGTATGGAAGCAGCTGAAGTGGGAAGAGGTATTTTCCAAAGCGGATATCAGCGTGCACGTCGACGTCAAAATCCGGGATTACGGTAAAATGCTGCACTAATGCGGCTGGTTCCGTAGTGCTTTTATCGAATTTATGAGAACGAATCAAAAAAACCGCCCGAACGAAACTGCACCTCCAGTGGAGAATCAATCTACCACTGAGGATGCAGTTTAAACGCTCGGTGCGGTTTTTCCGTCTGTCTGCATGGTCCGGCTGCCTAGTCCTCGTAACTGGCCAATCCCTGGTCCATCAAGAAATCCATTTCCGCCTCCAGAATAGCTTCAACGGTCATCTCGTCCAGCTTGATATCGCGGCGGCTCAGCACATAATCGACCAAATCGTCCATGTCGATCTCCACCTCGCCTTTCACATCAGCCTTGGCGTTGTTAATATAGGCTTCCTCATGCTTCAGGACGAGCGTAATGCTGTCCCGGTCTGCTTGGGTTTCCTCGGCAATATATGAAATCAGCTCTTGTTGTTTGAGCGGCTTGTTCATGGGCGAAATCATCTCCAATCTTTGTTTGACTAGAGCCATTGTACCACAACTTCCTCCGATCTCCATGGGCAACGCCCGGCGCGAAAAACCCTCTTCTCATTTCTGCCCGTTGTTGTAGAATAGAATGGCATCCCTATGGAATCAAGGAAACCATTGGGGAAGTCAAATGATGAATTCAACAGTTCCCTAAATCGGGACTGTTCGGAAAGGAAATGTTGGACGAGAATGAAGCAGGTGTACGACAAAGTGTTTAACCGCTACTGGAGCCCTTATTTGGCCATGGCGCTGGCCGGTATTTTAAGCGCCGTGTATTTTGGTATCACCGGCACGGTCTGGGCCGTTACCGGGGAGTTTACCCGTCTGGGCGGACATCTTCTGGAATGGTGCGGCGTGGATATTTCGGACTGGGCTTACTTTCAGCTGATCCACATGAACGGAACCACGTTCACCCGGACCGACGGATGGATCGTGTGGGGCATGTTCATCGGCGCGCTGATCATGATTCTGCTCAGCAACAGCTTCAAAATCAGGGTGCCGCGGCAGAAACGCCGGCTGCTTCAGGGGCTGGCCGGAGGTTTTGTCGCCGGCTTCGGGGCACGGCTTGCCCTCGGCTGCAATCTGGCCGCATTTTTCACGGGTGTGCCGCAGTTTTCCCTTCACTCCTGGATTTTTATTGCGGCTACCGCAATCGGTACATACCTCGGGACCAAGCTGGTGAATACCTCTTGGTGGAAGGGGAAGCCCACCCTTCTGAAGGGTAATGCCGCCGCGCCTTCCGCGGCCCGCAAGAAGATCCAGCCCTACGTCGGTGCCGTTCTGGCGCTCGCGTATGCGGCTCTGATCGTCTATTTCTATGCGGCAGGCAAAACGATGCTGGGCACGGCCGCTTTGTTCGGGGCCGCCTTCGGCATTCTGATTGAACGGGGACAGATTTGCTTTACGTCCGCATTCCGCGATCTCTGGATCAGCGGACGGGCAGCCATGACGAAGGCGATCTTCGTCGGAATGGCCGTCAGCTCCGTCGCCACGCTGATCATTATTCTGGTAAACGGAATGGATCCGATTACGAAGATCGCCGCGCCGAGCACGCTGATCGGCGGCATCCTGTTCGGCATCGGCATCGTCATGGCCGGCGGCTGCGAAACCGGCATGATGTACCGTCTGATGGAAGGCCAGGTGGTATTCCTGCCTGTATTCATCGGCAACATTGCGGGAGCCACCGCTTTGGCATACGCCTGGGACCACCTCGGCATTTTCAATGCCATCGTGAAGCCAGGCAAACCGATCAACCTTATTACGGCAATGGGTCCGGCCGGTGCGATCATTCTGACGCTGGCTCTGCTGGCGGTCGGCTTTGGTATCGCTGTGTACTGGCAAAAAAACTACCGGTTTGGCATCGGCTTTAAGAAAGGGGAAACAAAACATGTCCATTGATTTTACGCTCGATCTCCGCGGAGAATCCTGCCCGTATCCGATCATTTACACGCTCGAAACGCTGCGTGACTTGAAGAAAGGCCAGCTGCTGCAGGTCATTACCGACTGCCCTTCTTCCTTCCGCAACGTACCGGAGGAAGTCGTGAAACATGGGTATACGCTGGAACAGGATCCCGTCCGGAACGGGCAGGAGTTTTTGTTCTATATCCGCGCGTAAGCCGCGGCATACGTTGAAGACCAAAAAAGGATTAGAGCGATAACCGCTCTAATCCTTTTTTACATAACAGACAAGGAACAGCGCCAAGAGAGACCCCGTCACGCCCGCGATGACCGCAGTAACGCCGGCGGCCTCCGGCCGTTCCCTGACTTGATCATAACGTATGAAATGCATACCAGATCAAGATGTTTTTTTCGTCGCGCCCGTTTTTAGGCTTGCGGATCGCTGACTTTTACTAACATTTTACCGAGATTCGTACCCTGGAACAGCTGCAGGAACGCGTCAATCACATGGTCAAAGCCCTCGACGATCGTTTCTTCGTATTTCAGCTTGCCTTCGGCCAGCCACTGTCCCAGCTGCTGCATGCCCTCAGCTTGGCGGGAGGCATAATCGCTCAGCACAAAACCTTTGATCATTGAGCGGGTCTTGATCAGCTTGGACAAAATTCTCGGGCCGACATCCTCCGTGCTGTTGTAGGACGAGATGGCGCCGCACAGCGGAATTCGCGCATAGTCGTTCAGCAGATTCATGACCGCATCGGATACGCTGCCGCCGACATTGTCAAAATACACGTCTACCCCGTTCGGACATGCCGCTGCCAGCTCTTCTTGGAAATTGTCAGCTTTATAGTTCACCGCCGCATCAAAGCCGAGCTCGCGGATCAGGTACTCGCATTTCTCATCCGTACCGGCGATGCCGACGACGCGAGTGCCCTGGATCTTGGCGATCTGGCCCACGAACATGCCGACGGAACCGGCGGCTCCCGAGACGACGACGGTTTCCCCTGCCTTCGGCTTGCCGATATCCAGCAGACCGAAATAGGCCGTCAATCCGGTCAGGCCCAGCACGCTCAAGTAAGCGGACAACGGCGCGATGGACGGATCGAGCTTGCGGACGCTGCCGGCATCGACCGTGTTATACAGCCGCCAGCCCAGCATGCCGATTACCTTGTCCCCTGGCTGCAGGGCATCGGACTTCGATTCCACCACTTCGCCGACGATCCCGCCGGAAATGACCTCATTCAGCTTGAACGGCTCCACATACGACTTCGCGTCGCTCATTCTTCCCCGCATATACGGGTCAACCGACAGATACAGTGTGCGGATGACGGCTTGTCCTTCCTGCGGCTCTTGGACGCTCCCTTCGCGGAACTCAAAGTTTTCGGGTCCCGGCATGCCCACCGGGCGCGATTGTAACAGAATCGAACGGTTCATCAATGGTTGTACCATACAATATTCACATCTCCATCATCTAGAATTGGGATCAAAAGGCGATGACTACACGGCCTCAAAACCACCTCGTATTAATCGGATAGTTGTAAAACTTTCAAATTACAGAGAATAAAGAGAGGTTTCCCGCCCAATCATAGACTGTCCAGGAAACCCGGTAAAAATGCGTTAAACGTATCCTCTCTAAGCTGCCCGTATTTATTCTGGCCCCTCCGGTAAATGTGGATCAAATCGGCCTCATACAAAATCTTGAGATGATAAGACACGTTGGACTTGTCCATCCCAAGCGATTCGCCGACCTCACCGCATGTTTTGTGTTCCGGATGCCGAACCAGATACCGGATCATTTCGATCCGTTTCACTTCCGACAGCGCCTTGAAAATTTTGGCCCGCTTCTCATCGTCTTTTGACGTTAGTTTGATAGTCATGGAACTATCCTACTCCTTTGCCTTCGGCAGAGTCAAGCAGCCAAATTGTTACATCCCCTATTCTGCTGCCTGCTCTTTCTCGGTCGTAACAATGACCCCATCGATATTATCCCCGGAAATTTCATAGTTTGCAGAAGCCGGCTTATCAATTTTTCCCATATCGGCCGACGGGTAATAAGCGATTTCGTAGGTCTTGCCCTCCACCGTCTCCGTGATCTTCCCCTGCTGCTTTAGATAGTCCAGATATTCTTCCAGCGCCATATTCTTCTCATACATCACGGCGCTGTGCGGCAGACCGACATACCGGAAGTGCCACGGTTCATATTGGATGCCGGTAATGCTGATTTTGTCTTCGGGATAACGCAAAATAAAGCCGTACTTCCAGGCGTTCTCCTTCAGCCATTTGCCTTCCGGCGCCTTATCCATCTCCTTCAGACTGGAACCGATATCCATGGAGAGCCCCAAATTATGCTCGCTGGCACCGGCCGGCAGGGCGTACTCGGAGCCTTTTTCCTTATACAGCTCCTCCTGCTTGTCAAAATCGCGGTAGCCGCTGCTGATGAGAAAATGATCCACGCCGTCCTTCCTGGCCGCGTCCACCATGGTCATAAAATGGCGTGCCAAATCCTCGGACAGCATAATATGCGCGTCCAGCAGGCTGTATCCTTCCATCAGGTCTTTATGATCAAACAGATTGACAACATCTTTCTTTACCGCATCCCCGGAAACGGGATGATCCTTGTTGACCAGCAGCAGGTTGCCCAGATGCACCTGATTCGAGTTGACGTCCAAATACGGACTCTCTTCCTTGGAAGGGGATCCTTCTTCCGGCTTCGCCGAAGCTCCGCCCTGCTTGGCGGCTTCCTGTTCCGTTTCTGTCTTCACATGCTTTGTGCCCGAGCCGCCGATCTGATGCTGTACGCTTCTAAAGCCCACCAGCACCAGGATGACGATGACTGCGAGCATGAAAAACCACTTTCTCATTTCATCGTGTCCTCCTTCAATGCCTGTGTAATATAATAGAGGATCGCTTGGGAAATGAATAGGGGAAATTATGACTATTTCGCGGATTCGCCAACAATGTAAGGTGCCAGGGGCGTCCGGGAGACCGCCTTGACGATCGCCCAGGACAGCAGGATAGACAGCGCTCCGCCGGCCCATACAAGCAAATGATAAGAGAACGGTCCGGTCTGCTGCACATATTCCCGCCACAGGAGCAGGAAGAATGGATGCAGCAGGTAAATGCCGTAAGAACACGTCCCGAGCGAAAACAGCGTCTTGTACAGCGGGCTTCCTTGACGGAATTTCCGCGCCAGCTGCAGCAGGAATAAGCAGGCCAGTGAGAAATATAGACCTTCGGACAGCTTGTTCATGTACGATAGATAAGGCTGGGGAACCCAGTGCGGAGCGGCGGTCTGCAGCCATTTCTGCCCAATATACAAGGCTGCAGCCGCTATAAACGCTGCCGCCATCCAGACCGCGCCTGAGCCAAACGCTTGTCGGACGCCCTTCTCCCTCATCTTTTTGGCAGCATAAGCCCCCAGGTATAAATACAGCATATACGATCCGATAAACGTACCGATTTCGTCCATATGCCATACATAATAGTTCAGCAAATAGACGGCCAGCTGGACGGCGATCCCGAAGACGAGCGGATGCCGTTTCAGCACCGGAATTTTCTGCAGCAGCATAAACAGCGGAAACAGCAGGTAGAACTGCGCGATAATGATCATGAAGTACAAATGCTCGTAATTGTTCCCCAGCGGCAGGTTGCTCCAGAATCGATGCCAGCCCTGCTCCAGCGAGAGCCCGTGAGCGTACGTGTAATAGGCCGCATAAAAAAAGGACCAGAACAGATACGGAACCACGACTTTTTTGATCCGCTTTTTATAAAAAGAAAGCCAGCTCAGCTGCCTCCCGTCGTAATGATAGAACAGCAGGAGCGCGCTCAGGAACAGAAATCCCGGAACGGCGAAATTACAGCCGACGTTTACGATATAGTACAGCGGGTATAACGTTGAACCGGTCGTTAGCTTCGTGACCGAAAACGAAGTTGTATGAATGGCAACCACCGCGATGATCAGTATGCCTCTCAGCAGCTCCAGATAGGTTATCCTCTCTCTTTTTCCCACAATGTCCACCCCAGATGTCAGGATTCAGCCTTATAGAGGTCATTACCCATATGGTAGGGGCGGTTACCAAGGTATTTTCTAGGGGGCGAAAAGCAAAAGGCCCGCGGGATGACTCCCGGGGCCTTAAACTGCTGCGTTAACCCACTGTTCTACAGATGCTGAAGCTTATCGGGGTTTCTGACGACAAACAGATCACGAATCCGGTCTCCTTCGACATGGAGAAGCATGGCGCCTTCGACCCCCTCCTGAGACCGGAACACAATCCCAGGCTGGCCGTTCAGTGAGACATGCTCAATCTGGATGTCTCCGTCAGCGGCCGAAAATTTGCGATACACGCCCAGCGCAAAGCGGGCGACGAAGATCGGCGACACGATCGGATGAACCGCCGCGGACGCCTTGCCGCCCCCGTCGGAGGTGATGACGACGTCCTTCGAGAGCAGAGACAGCACGGAATCCATGCTGCCCTGCTCCAGAGCCGACAGAAACCGGTGGACCCACTCTTCGTCCGCAGCTTCCGGCTGAATCGGCATCTCAGGATCGAACCCCATTTTGGCACGGGCCCGGCTGAACAGCTTGCGGCAGTATACCTCCGTTTTCTCGACGAGTTCCGCAATGTCCGGATATTCAAAGCCCAGCGCCTCCCGAAGGATAAAGACGGCGCGCTCCAGCGGGGACAGCCGCTCCAGCAGCACCAGCATCGCATAGGACAGCAGCTCCCCGCGAACCACGGTTTCGGCGGTATCCTCCGCCGACGTCTCGATCGGCTCGGGCAGCCATGGCCCGAAGTACTGCTCCCGCTGCCTCTGGGTGGATTTCAGCATATCCAGGCAGCGGTTCGAAACCATTTTGCACAGGTAGGATTTCGGTTCTTTCAGCTGTGCCAGGTCCCGGTCCGCCAGCTTCACGAAAACGTCCTGCACCGCATCCTCCGCATCGGACACGGAGCCCATCATTTGATAAGCGATCGAAAACAGCAGCGGACGGTAATTCTCATACAGTTCCCTCATGGATTGCTCACCTTTCCTATCCTACTGGCATGGCGTTGCTCACTTGAGCAGACTCGCATGATCCCAGGTGAATTTCCGAATATTCCAGCCGAGTCTCCCTTGTATGATCATATCGAGTCCCCACTGCCGGGTCCAGACCATTCCTTTGGCCGGACCAAGGCCGAAGCAGAAAACATCCATGTACCCTTTATGGACAGGTGCAGGACGGCCCTCGACATCCGCCGCTACGACCTGGCCGAGCCTGGCTGCCTGAGCGCCGGCTTCCTTGCAGGTCATACTGTCTGCCCGGCCCGTCTCCGGATCGACGATCTGCGCGCAATCTCCAATACTGTAGACGCCGGGTTTGCCCTCCACCCGATAGCTCGCATCGACAACTACTTTTCCTTCCGCAGTAACCGGAAAGCCCATGCTTGAAAGCCTTGGATTCGGCACGATGCCAAGCGTCCATACGCACAGCCCTGCGGAAATTTCGCTTCCGTCCGAAAGGTCGATCACCCCGCCGCGTTCCCGGATGACCTTGCGTCCGTGCAGTGTAGTGACCCCCTCATCGGCTAGCAGCCGCTCCAGCTTGCGGGACACCTTCGCCGGACCCTGTGCAAACAGCCGCTCCTCGGCATTCACCAGATACACCCGGATGTCCGCGGGATTGAGGCCCAGGCCCTCAGCATCTGCCCGGATGGCATGAGCCAGCTCGGCCGAGGTTTCAATGCCGCTGATGCCTCCTCCGGCCACGGTAAACGTCAGCAGCTTGGCGCGTTCCTCCGCACCGGCGCCGGCCGCTTCACGGAGATTCTGCTTCCACATCCGGCGGATCTGTTCAGCCGCTTCCGGCGAGGTCAGCGCGATACCGCCCTGATCCGGCTGTGGGCGCCGGACCATGCTCCCCGCCGCCATCACCAGGATGTCATATCCAAGGCGTGCGTCCCCGCCCTCACTGCGGCTGTAGATCAGCTGCCTGGCGTCAAAATCCACGCGTGTGACCTCCCCCTGAACGAGTTCTACGCCTTCCCCTTCCGGGAACAATCGTCTCAAGGGGATGGCAATATCCTCCTGCAGTGCCGCCGGCTTGAACAGCAGCACCTTGCGAAGGTGATAAGGATCCTTGTTGATCAGGATGAGCCTGAGTTCCCGGCCAGCCCCATTAAGCGATTTTTGCAAAGCTTTGACCGCATTGATTCCGGCGTAGCCGCCGCCGACCACGACGCATGTTAACTTTTCCATAACGTCCACTCCCCGCTTTGGTTTTGCATATATCACGAGAAAGGGGAAGCATTTGTGACACTGAAAGCAGAAGAAAATGAAAAAAGCGGCACAGACCAAAAAAACCTCCCGGCTTCGGGAGGTCTCCTCGGCTTCTATGATCCGGCTTCCTGTAATCTATGACTGGGCACCGGGATTCATTCCGCAAGACGCCTCGTCTATAGCATTCACGCATTCCGCCTGTCCCGCTGCCCCTGCGCTTCCTGGCTTCGAGCGCTCAAGCATCACGCTGCCCGCGGCTAAGGCGATGCCAATGGCCACAATCACGGCCGAAGCCAGCGGCAGTCCGGACAGCCCCAGCCTGCTCTCAGCCACATACCCGCCGATAAAGGCGCCAAGCGCATTGCCGAGATTAAAGGCAGAGATGTTCAGGGTGGAGGCCAAATCCTGCGCCGAGCCGGACCGCCGCAGCACCTGGACGTTCAGCGGAGTGACCATCGCGTAAGCGGCCGCTCCCCACACAAACACTGTAATGAGCGCGGGAACGACCGAAGTGCTCGTGAAATAAAAGGCGATCATCACTGCCAACAGCAGCCCCATACTGCCCAAGAGAGACGCATGGAGATGCCGGTCGGCCAGCTTGCCTCCAGCGGCATTCCCGATCACCGACGCCAGCCCAAACAGCAGCAGCACAATTGAAATGCGCTCTTCCGGCAGCCCAGTGATCTCCTGAAGGATCGGAGAGATATACGTAAAGGCCAAAAAGACGCCGCCAAATCCGAATACTGTCGTAAACAGGGCCAGTACCGGGCCCGTATGCGCGACCTGCCCGAGCTGCCGGCGGATCTGAGGGCGTGTCACCTGCGGCATGTCTGGAATCTTCCACAGGATGCCCGCTCCGACGAGCAGCGTAATGATGGCCAGCATCCAAAACGGAAAGCGCCAGCCGAACTGCTGTCCGAGCAGCGTGCCCAGCGGCCCGCCGATGACCGTCGCAATCGTCAGCCCCGACCCGGCCAGAGATATGGCCGCGCCTTCCCGTCCCGGAGCCGCCAGCTGGCCTGCCATGACGACGGCGGCACCGAAGAAGGCCCCCTGGGCCACGGCGCTGACGACGCGGGAGGCGATCAGCAGTCCGAAGGAAGGCGCGACAGCGCTGAGCAGGCTCCCTGCCCCGAACAGAGCCAGCATGTATAGGAGCAGGCGTTTGCGGGGGGCCCGGACTGTGGCGACCGTCAGCAGCGGTCCTCCCGCGACAACCCCGAGCGCATAGGCGGTGACGAGCCAGCCTGCCGTCTGAACGGTGACCTGGTACTGCCGCCCGATGTCCGGCAGCAGACCCATCGGGAGCAGTTCTGACGTACTGATCACAAAAATGCCCACCGCCAGCAGGAGGACCTGAAGGATACCGGACGGAACCCGTCTTCTTTCCCTCATGCCCGTCCCCCCTCTGCCCCGGGAGCTCCGCCCGGTCTGTCCACGATCGGCATCTGCAGCTCGGACAACACCGGGCTGGCCGGCTGGTCCGGCAGTTCCCAGTAAATCTCCCGGCTCGGTTCCTGCTCCGAAATGCCGTATCCCTGTTCCTCAAGCCAACCGGCCAGCTTGGCCGTGACCTCATAGGAACCCGCTAGGCCTGCGGAATGGGCTATACAAGCAAGCTGGGCGCCTTTCAGCTCCCTAACCCGGATCCGGCCTTGGTCCGGGAGGGGGCCCGCAACCGGAACGCCTACCTCCAGGTCCACGGCGTCTTCGCATTCGGCGCAGCTGTGCCACAGAACGATCACCCTCTGGTCCAGAGTGCCCTTGTACAGCGTCTTGACGGCCTGGCGCAGCTCCCGAATCAGCCCCGGAACCTTCGATTTGGAGGTGACTTCTCGAATGGAGGCGATCCATTCAGGGCCGGTCTGCCTTACGACGACATCCAGGGGCGGCTCTCCATCCTCACTCCGGTCCAGCTCATCCAGCCTGGCTTCGATCCGGTTCAGTCGGGCCTGCTCCTCCCTCAGCATCTCGGCAATTTCGGCCGATTTATGAAGAAGCATCACCCGCATCTGTTCCGTGCCCAGGGCTCCGTCCAGCAGCGGAATCATTTGCTCCAAGGTGAACCCCAGGTCCTTAAACACCAGAATCCGGTGAACCCGCTTCAGCTGGTCTGCCGTATAGAATCGGTATCCCGTATCCGGATCGGTATAAGACGGCTTCAACAGCCCGATCTGGTCGTAATAGCGAAGCGCTTTGGCCGATACCTGGCTAATTTTCGAAAATTCCGTAATTTTGAACATTTCCCAGCCTCCTCTCCGCTCCAGTATAAAGCTTTCCCTTAAGTGGAAAGTCAACCCCTGTGCCAGCATCCATCGTTCCAGGAATCCATAAGCTTTTACGAAATCCAAGGCGAATGTCCATACCTTTCATGACAAAAAGAATACGATAAAAAATCAACGGTCACCACACCATGCGCTGCTGTCTAAGTTACTTTCTAACGGAGGGAGACCCACCCATGTCACATCTACTGAGTCAAAGGGAAATCCGCAGCATTTCCCGGCGTTTCCGTCTGCAAACCCTTCGCTCCACGCCTATCTCATCGCTTTACCGGAAAAACGCCGTGATCCAGATCCAGACGAACCTGGGCACGTTTGCATTAAAGCCGTATAACCGGAATCCCCACCTTCGCTCAGGTCTGGCTGCCCAAATCAAATCAGCCGCAAAGTATGTTCGTCTGTTAATGAACAACGACTATGGCTTTATGCCGGACTGGCTTCCTGCCGACTCGGGAAAGCTGTGGGTCATGCGCCAGGGGCAGCCTTATTATATGACGGAGTGGATTCATGGACGGCCGATGGGGACGGAGCAGGATTGTGAGCAGCTGGGCCATGCCCTGGCAAAGCTTCACACCCTCCGCTGCGGGCTGCCGCCAACACCGAAATCGGCTACCTTGGAGCAAGTTCGGCTGTGGAAAGTCAAGGATCGTTATCTGCGGAAAAACATGGTTCAAGCTGCTTCCGCGAATCCGGCGCTCCGAAGAACGATCAAGCAATACGGCGCGGCTTGGAAACGCTTCTCTGATGAGGCATGGTCCGAAATCCGCCATCCGGATATTTCGCGGCTTTGCACCCAGGAAAAGGCTAATCCGGCCTTAATTCACGGCGATATCACGCCGCCGAATGTCATTATCGCAAATGACGAGCGTCTTCATATTATAGACTGGGATTTTATCAGAGTCGGCTCCACCTATGCGGATACGGCCAAGACGATCATGAATACGACCGGGTTTAATACCGCATTCATAGAGGCTTTTCTTAGGGGATACGAAGGGATCCGGCCCTTAAGCCCACCGGAACGAAAATTGGTCACGGCATTATACGGCTTGCCGCGGGAAGCCTGGTATGCCGTCCGGTTCCCACGGAGCAACAGAAGCGCCGAGATGCTGAAGACCATGGACCAGACCTGGGTGCTCAGGCGTCAGGCGATGGAATACATGAGCAGGTGGGCAAATCTATAACCAAGGGGTGATGTTTGTGACGAACTTCAGGACCGGCATTGAAGAAACCTACGGCATGAGAATCCGTGAAATCAGACGGGTGAAGGACGTGTTCCGAATTCGGACTCGTCTGGGTACTTACTGCTTGAAGGGCTACGATGTTCAAGTGGAAGAAGTCTTCTATATAGCCCGGGTCTTTGCCTGCCTGGACGAACGGGGATTTACCCGCAGTCCAAAAGTATACCCTACAACCGTGCTTTCACCGGTCATGATCCATCAGGGCTCGGTGTACATGCTGACGAATTGGGTGCACGGAAGGCAGCCGGATTTTGGGTCAGCAGCGGATTTGAGGAAAGGTCTACGTGCGTTGGCCAGGTTTCACGCTGCCGCCGAAGGCTTTCCTGCAGGGGAGGCCCCCGCCTCTAGAATTCGTTATTTCGACTTGGAGAAAGATGTCTCGGATTATAAGGACCTGCTTGGGTACTACGAAAATACGCGACACTTAGTCCCTCCTTGCGAAGAAGTGATCAGCCGGCTGCGAGAGCCCGCCGTTCTTGCGGCGATGACAGCGGAGCAGCAGGCATCTGCTTTTATTCATGGAGATTATAATTATCCCAACTTGATTAAAGCTAAGCGGGGAAAGCTGCATCTGATTGACTTTGAAAACAGCTCACAGCATGTGCGAATGAAAGACTTAGCCCACATTCTCCACCGCAATTTTACCTGGAACGCGGGCGGAATGCTGCGCGCCGTCGAATATTACCAGCGGCACCGGCAGCTTAGCGCTCCGGATCTCTCCCTACTGCATGCACTGCTGTCTGCACCGTATCCCGTCGTCCGAAGCATCAAAATCGGCGGGATCCAGTCTGCCGCACGGGTCATCCCCTCTACAGACCGATTCTTGCAATATCAAAAAGAGCTGGGCGCATTGCTCGCTTCCTCCTGAATGTCCCGGCCGTATTTACCCTTCATCCATCGGGAAAGCGCCCCCCGCTACACTTATTGGAAGGGAGGGAGTCTGTGGCAAGGCCTCAGTCTGCCCCAGGCTCCGGATGATAGCGGTATGCCTCCAAGTCAATCCGTCCCTCGGCATCGACCTCTACCCCCTCGCCCTTCAAATACAGAATTTGCAGCATGCGCGGCTCCTCCTCCACAAGGGCGATCTCGCCTTTCGCGTTGACGACCCGGTGCCAGGGAAGACGGTGCTTCCTGCCCAAGGAATGAAGAATGCGCACGACCTGCCTTGCCGCTCTCCGGCTCCCCGCCAGCTCGGCGATTTGCCCGTAGGTCATCACGCGGCCCTCCGGTATATTTTGAATAATGTGGATGACGTTCATCGTAAAAGGCGTCATTGGCTTCTCCAACCTCCAAAACGGGATTCATGCTTAAAACGGTCGATAATATACTCATACGCCGGCCGCTTCCGGCTTTCCGACCAAATCCATCCAAAGTGGACCGGCTCCTGGACGAAGCCTTCAACATCCAGCATGACGAGGTTGTCGCGGAGTGGTCCGCCTAAGCTGTAAAAGGAATAATCATGCCCCACCGTCACGGCGAGACCCTCCTGCAATGCGCTCTGCACGGCTCCGCCGTTATTGGTCTTGAACAGGACCTGCACGGGTCCGAACTGGCGGGTAAATTCCTTGATGTATGCTTCGACATAATCGTCCTTATACAGCGCAAACCACTGCCTGCGGACTTCCTCAGGCGTCAGCGATTTGCGGGCGGCGAGCGGAGAGACGCGCGGTACAGCAATCATCAATTTGCCCGTATACACCGCTTCGAACGCAAGACCCTCCTGACGCAGCATGCTTTCCGGCAGACCTACAAAGCCAAGGTCCACCAGATCATGCCGGATATCGCTGATGATCTCCTTGGAACCCTTCTCCGATATTTCAAATTGAAGCCCGGGATGCTCACTGCGCAGCAGGGAAATAACCTTGACCAGCGCGGCCATTTCAGCGGGCATCGTGGCCAGCCGCAGCTCGCCGTTCAGCATTTGCGTCCGGTGCTCCGCTTCCAGCCGAATCTCCTGGATCATTTTGGCCGCTTCCGTCATCTTTTTGATGAGGCTCTGGCCCTCGGCCGTCGGAAACGTGCCCAGCCGGGAGCGCTTGAACAGCTTCAGACCCAGCTCATGCTCCAGGCTTGTGATCGCCTGGCTGACCGCCGATTGGGTAATATGCAGATTTCCCGCTGCCTCGGCAAGCGAGTTCACGCGGGCAACCTCCACCACATAAGACAGCTGATCGATATTCAACGAGCATATCTCCTTCTTTATATAAGTCTAGCTTAAGTTAAGGTAACCACAATTAAATTTATTTAAACATAATCCGAGAGTACAATAAAGGGGTAAGGTCCCTTTGCCCGGCTTATGGCAAGGGAGAATTCCCATCATCCACTTCTTGGACAAGGAGAGATATAGATATGAAAGCAGCCGTTTGGCATGGAATGAAAGACGTAAGAATCGAAAACGTCGAGGAACCCGTCGTGAATCCTGGGCAAGTGAAGGTCAAGGTGGAATGGACAGGCATCTGCGGCAGCGACTTGCATGCGTACCATCACGGTATCGGTGTACAGACCGGAGCGCCGCACCCGATTTCCGGAGAAATGGCACCGCTTACGCTGGGGCATGAATTCGCGGGTACGGTTGCCGAGGTCGGCGATGGCGTGACGAACGTCAGCGTGGGCGACCGGGTCACGATTGAGCCGCTGATCTACTGCGGGGAATGCGAATACTGCCGCCAGGGCCGGTATAACCAGTGCGAACGCTTCGGGTTCATCGGCCTGAACGCTAACGGCGGCTTTGCCGAATATGCCATCGTTCAGCCGTATATGGTGCATAAGCTGCCCGCTCACGTGTCGCTGGAGGAAGGCGCGCTGGTGGAGCCTACCGCCGTTGCCTTCCACGCCGTGCGCAGCAGCCGCATGAAGGTCGGCGACAAGGTGGCCGTGTTCGGTGTCGGGCCGATTGGTCTCCTTACCATTCTGTCCGCCAAGGCCGCCGGCGCAGCCCAAATCATCGCGGTGGACGTCTCGGATGAGCGGCTGGCAAAGGCTCAGGAGATCGGTGCGACGGCGATCATTAACGGGGCCCGCCAGAACACCGAGGAGGAAATCCTCGCATTGACCGGCACCGGCGTGGACGTGGCCTTTGAAGCGGCAGGCGCCCAGCCGACGTTCACCAATGCCGTGAGCACGGTCAAGAAGGGCGGTGAGGTTGTCGTGATCGCGGCGTTCGCCAAACCGGCCAGCATTGATCTGATGCAGCTGATGGTGAAGGAAGCGAGCGTTACCGCCATCCTGGCCTACCGCCACATTTTCCCTGAGATTATTTCATTGATCGCAAACGGTACACTGGACGTCAAGCAGGTGATCACGAAGAAAATCGCGCTGGACAACCTCATTGAGGAGGGCTTCGAGCTGCTGATCCAGGACAAAAGCCAGGCTAAAATTTTGACCAAAATCCAGCCGTAACGGCAGGCCGGAAATCAACGATTGCTTTTTCACTGGCACAACATCAACAAGGCCACCTCTAAAGAGGCGGCCTTGTTTGGGCTGGAGCGATTATACAAATCGTTACTTCACCGGAATCCAAATTTCCGAATACAGGTCCGGACTGGAAGGATCCTCGTCTGTATAAACCTCCAGCTCGGCGGTGCCGGTATACTCGTACCCGCTGGACGGAAACCATTCGGAGAAAATCCGCTTCCAGGCGCTCTGCATCGCGTCCGGCATCGGGCCGCGCACTTCGAACACGGCCCATTTGGATGCTGGGATGTCCAGCTTCTCCAAGCCTTCCGGCACCTCCTGGTCGCATTCGGTCGCAATCCAGTAGTCCATCTCCTTCGATCTCACCGGGCCCTGATCGACGCATACGCCGAGCACACCCTTGATCTGACCGCTGTTCACGCGGAACAACAGGTCGTTGACCCCGTTCTGGTGAACCTCCTGCCACATCTTCGGAATCCCCTCGAGGTTCTGGCCATTTTCATAGGAAAAGGCCCGCTTGACTCCAACGACCTGGAACGCTTCTCTCTCCACAATATGATATTTCACCGGTTCGGCTCCTTTCAGACTCACCTGGATGACCAGGCGGTTATAAAATTGCAGCTTCCCGATCCCTTTCCGCGCTTCCGTCGGGGTAACGCCGTGCTGCTTGCGAAAAGCTTTCGAGAACGCCTCGGGAGTGTCGTACCCGTATTTGCAGGCAAGGTCGATAATTTTGGTATCCGTTCCCGTCAGCTCCTTCGCCGCGAGAGACAGCCGCCTGCGCCGAAGATAATCGCCAATCGTAATGTCGGTCAGCAGCGTAAAGGTCCGCTGAAAGTGAAACGGCGACGAATGCGCCTGCTTCGCGATCTCCTCGATAGTAATGTCCTCGGAGAGGTGGTCCTCCATATAATCGATTGCCCGCTGCAGCGATTCTACCCATGCCATATATCCGATCACTCCTCGTAAGTCATCATAACCCCGTCATTCGCCAAAATCCTGTCATTCCGTGCTATTGCCGAACAGGTTGTCCGTTACATTCTTCCGTTAAACTTAAGTATACTACAGGAACACGGGGGTACAGCACTCCGTTTGGCGAAGGCAGCACAAATCAGGAGGCCCGGCTGTTTGTGAACTCCGCATAGAACGTCAAATAAGCCCGAAACACGAAGGTTCCGGGCTGCCAGTGGAAATGGAATGATCCTTACATATGCCGTTCAGTGTGTTTATTTTCCCCATTTCAGGAACATGGCCAGTTTGCAGCAAGGGTCGGTCTCAACTAACGGGTCGACGGTAATCCCGATTCCGCTCGGAGAAAACTCGGACGAAATCTTCGACTGGCTGCTGATCGACTTCATCAGCCGGTCCACCTCCTGCTTGTTGCCGGCCTGGGCGGCTGTCATCACCTGAACGGCAAAGGCATGGTCCGACAGCCTGTTAAGAATTTTGTAGCCCTCCTCCATCAGCGAATAATATCCCTGAATGGACTGGTTGAGGGTATCGGTCTTGATCTGCGGGTATTCACGAATCCATGAATAGTAATAGGGCCGCGGGTAATAATGGGGACACCATCCACCGTACGAGGGATAACTCATGGCGTGATCTCCTTTCTGTAGGCACCGGTCGGTCCATTATATGCCGCAGCTGGGCAATGGTGAGAGCCGCCTATCCAAAGCGCTTGGTTTTATACCATTTGCTCTGCCTGCCCGTCACTTTATCGACGATCATCGACCAGAAGGCCAGCAGCGAAATGACCAGAAACAGCTGGGCATACGTAAAGTAAGACGCACAGGACAGGATGAAGTTCCTGACGTTGCTCTGTCCGATATCGGTGGCCAGTGCCAGGTTGATCTGAAGAACATAAATGTAGTACATCAGAGCCCAGGCGATGACCAGATACACATACAGGTCACTGCTGAATTGGAACGGAGATACCGTATCCGGGTGAAAGAGCGCAATGATCTGGTACACGAGGTTGACGATAAAAATGAGGTCGGAAACGATAATCGCCACCATGAACCAAAAGTAACTTGCGGCATAATAAAGCACGTGCAGCTTGATCCGCCAGCTGCTCCGATTAAACAGCTGGTGGATATTGTCCACGACCACCTTGTAATTCCCTTTGGCCCAGCGCTGGCGCTGCTTCATGTAGACGTCGAGCCTTTCCGGCTCCTGCTGATAGGCTTCGGCCTGCGGTGCGAGCGCAATCAGCTGGCCGCGGCCCAAAATTTCGAAGGACACCGCCGTGTCTTCCGTGATGGCGTGCTCATCCCATCCCCCGATATCCTCCATAAGCGAGCGTTTGACGATAAAATTGGTCCCGGGGATCGTTCCCAGACCGAACAGCTCCCACAGACCAGTATGATGCACCCGCTGGATCGTGATCAGCTCCAGGTTGATGAATTGCGACAGCAGGTTCTGCCCGCGGTTGCGCGCTTTGTTGCGTCCGAACACCGCACCGTAGCGCTCAGGCTGCTCCATGGCTTTCTGAATCAGAAAGTAGAGGGCGTTATGCTCGGGTGCGGCATCAGCGTCATAGATGCAAATCCAATCGCCGGTGGCTTCCTTCATCGCATCATTCAGAGCTCCGGATTTTCCACCGGTGCCGGTTCTTTCCAAAATGAGCAGGTCCCTGTCTTTATAGCTGGTTCTGGCCTTCAGTGCCTTCAGCTTGTCCGCGGTGCGGTCGGTGCAGTTATCGGCGATCACGATGATCTGGACCTTGTCCGGGGGATAATACAGCTGCAGAATATGCTCCACTGTCGCGGTAATGACCAACTCTTCATTATGGGCGGGGACCATCACCGTTACGGTCGGAAAATCGTCCAATTGCCCGCTGCGCACCAGAACCCTTCGGTTCTGCCTGTACACAAACCGGATCGCCCCGGACATGATGACAATCGACTCCAGCACGGCGATCCAGATCGATACGATCGACAGGAGCAGGATGACGTCAGCCACTGAAATTCCCCCGATCGTATTTTTTATTAACCTTGGCCCGGAACATCAGCGTGGCGATTGTCAGCACCAGCACCGCTGCGGCAAAAAGGATGCTGACGCCGATACATACAGGTATAAACCATTGGGCATACGACATGCGGGCGCCCCTCCCTTCTTTTTATACATACTCACCGATCAGATCGGTCTCCGTATTGCGCTCCAAAGCGGCAATGACCGCATCGATATGTTCATATTTGCTGAACTGCTCCGGCTGGAACACGAGCGCCCCCGTGCGGACGACGAGCTTCAGCGGGCTCCCGCTCCGGTCGACAGCTTCAACATTCATCATAGCCTGTTTAATCCGGGCGGTGAGCTGCTGCAAATGCTCCTGATTCGTCATCGGATACAAGACCACAAAGCGCCCTTGGTCGATGAAAAATTTATAATCTTCGTAGCGGATCTGCTTCTGGATCGTGTGCGATAACTCGAGCAGCAGCCGGGCATACCGCCTGGAACCGAGCGACTCTTTGACGAGCGGCAAAAATTCGATTTTAAACATCGCCATACAGAAGTCGTAACGCTGCGGATAACGCTTGGCGAGATTGGAGTGTTTGATGACGGCATCCTCCAGGGACAGCTTGTTCCCGAGGGACGTATCGAGGTCCAGCTGCGGGCTCATGTCCTTCAAATCCTCCAGCCGCTCGATCAGTCTCCGGTTGCGGATCAACCCGGAATGAATCACGGAGGCCAGAATCATGTTGGCGGGAACGAGCAGCAGCCATGAGAAAGATAAGATATCCACATGTGCATAAGTGTTCAGCCACACAAAATAACTCACAAGATAAAAGAAGACGGCCACTGCCGTGACGCCGACCGGCATAAAGAAGCCGATCAGCAGCGCAGCCAATGTCCCCAGACTGAACAGCAGCTCCGGAGTGGTATAGGCTTGATCTGCATATACCTTGAGAAAAATAAGCAGCTCCTGAATCATGATGACCAACACAAGGATGAGATAGCCTGCTTCAATGCGTCGTGTCGGCGTTTGGTCTTTCATCGGCATCCTTCCTTTACAGCAGCTACAGCAGCCAAAATTGGAATCAATTTCTAATTATTACCCCATTTACAGGCGATGTCACAAAAAAATACCCCCGCAAAGCGGCGGCTTTTTACTCAGCTGCCTTGAGATTCTGCGAGGGATTGAACTTCATATTTTTTTAAGTACGTGAAAAAATTATTCCGATGAAGAGAATGCAGACCTGTTAATGATCGTCCTTCCAAATGACCCGGTCCCCATAATGACTGCCCCAGTCGTACATCATCTTCAGCACCGGCATCAGCGAGCGGCCATATTCGGTCAGCGAATACTCCACCCGGGGAGGGACCTCCGGATATACCTTCCGCGAAATCAGCTGATCGTCTTCCAGCTCCCGAAGCTGGTTGGTCAGCATTTTTTGGGTCACATTGGGGATCAGCTTCTTCAGCTCGCCAAACCGCTTCGTCCCCTCAAGCCCCAGATGCCACAATATAATCAACTTCCATTTGCCGCTGATCACGGCAAGGGTCAGTTCCTTCGCGCAATTGATTTCTTTTAAATTGATACGGTCTTTGATTTCCGTTGCCACGCTGCCACCTCCTTCTTATAGGATACTACACGATTCGCCTTTTCGCTTGATGCAAAAAAGAACCATCCCTCGGTCTGCGACCTCCGGGATGGCTCCTGTTTGGATGGGTATCTTTTTCAGGTGAAGCTTTACTCCAGGTTGGCGTGCCTGCCGAACATCTGGGAGGAATCTTGCCCCCGCTGCTCCATCAAGCGGAGAACGACGGCATCGTACAAAATGATCAAGGTTTGCTCAAACAGCGATCCCATCGGCTGAATAGTCGCCTTTTCTCCGCTGCCCGTTGTCTGCTGATCCTTCGGCGTACCCGGAATACAGACCGGGAAATCGGACAACCGGCCCAGCGTGGAATCCGGGTGAATGGTTGCGGTGACAACCGCTGCTCCGATCTCCTTGGCTTTCCCGGCCATCGTGACCAAGCTTTGCGTCTCGCCTGACCCGGACCCGATGACAAGCATGTCCCCCGGGCCGATTCCCGGTGTCACCGTCTCGCCGACCACATATGCGGTAATTCCGAGATGCATTAACCGCATGGCCAGCGCCCGGCCCATCAGGCCCGACCTGCCGGCTCCCGCCACAAACACATTTCCGGCTTCAAGAATCATGTCAGCCAACTGGTCCGCTTCTCCATCCGAGATGCGGGTAATCGATCGCTGCAGCTCCTTCGTAATTTCGAGAGCATAATCGGCCGTGTTCATCTTAGACCTGACTGACCAGCTGCTTCATCTGCGATGCCGCAGCCCGTTTGTCATCCTGACCGGTGATTCCCCCGCCCACAATAACCAGATCCGGGCCGGCCGCAATCACCTGAGGCAGCGTACTCAGCTTGATCCCGCCGGCAATGGCCGTTTTGGCGCGGTTTACCACCCGTTTGATCGTCAGCAGATCTTCAAAGGAGCTGATGCCTGCCGCCTGATGATCGTACCCTGAATGCACGCAGATATAATCCACGCCCATTTGGTCAATTTCCTTGGCGCGCTGTTCTATATCCTTCACATTGATCATATCGACCATGACTTTTGTGTTTTGCTTTCTAGCTTCTTCCACAGCTCCGCGGATGGTGGAATCGTCTGAGACGCCGAGCACGGTAATAATGCTTGCCCCGGCTTCGGATGCCTTCATGACTTCGTATCCGCCGGCGTCCATGATTTTCAGATCGGCCAGCACGCGCAGGGAAGGGAAGGCTTCTTTCAGTTCTTTCACCGCCCGAAGCCCCTCATTGATGACGATCGGCGTTCCAATTTCCACGATGTCTATATATTCAGCAACCTCGTTTACGATTTCCTTGGCTCCGGAAATATCGACAAGATCAAGTGCCAGTTGAAGTTCCATAGTGCGTTTGTCTCCTTTATGATCGATTTGGTTCGTGAACCACAACCCCATTGTAGTGGCTCTATTTCGCTTGCGTAAGTAGGCACTTTATCGTAATGAAGTTACCTCGGCGTAACTATTGGAAGTCCAAGAACACAAAAAAGGCCCCCTTTAGGGGACCTTCACGACCAAAAGTGTACCGCATCATGCTGGCCGGAGCAGGGCTTCTACTGCTCCTTTTTCCCGCCGTACCGCACGGCGTTATACCGCTCGATGAGCGTATGGACCGCTTCCGGCGCCATGCCGGTGAAGCTCTCTCCCGCCGCAAGCTCGGCGCCGTTCTCCGCAGGCGTACGGCTCGCCCGGAACGCGAATCCTTTTTTGACCGCACGGCGGATCAGGCTCTCGTAAGCCTGACGCGGGTCGCTGCCGCTGATGTCCTGCTCCTTGCGGAAGCGGCGGAACCGGCGGGGCTTGGCGGCAACGCGGTCGATTCGCTCGACCTCATCCACGAAGTCCGCCGTCTCCTCGGAAATGTGCCGGATCTGGCGCAGCAGCCCGAGCCGGTAAGCGAGGCGCCGAACCCAGCTTCGGATACGCTCCGGAAGCCAGCGCCGGAACAGCTTATACAGCAGCATCCCCAGCAAAACAAGAACAGCCAGGCAAAGAATGCCCAGGACGACATAGCCTATGACTTTCAGCCACATCGGGTGCTGCACCGGACCCTGATCCATTCCGGACAGATCGGGCATCATCGGATCGGCCGGTGCTTGCGGAGGCTGTTCCACAGACTGTCCGTCTCCTCCCAAGCCTTGGAGGAGAGACCGCAGGCCGTCCCGCAGGAAGTGGAGGATCGCACCAAGGCCCTTCCATCCGCTGAGCAGGGCGATAACGGCAATGACGATCCACGTCATCGAGCGGTTTGCCGTCAGGATCCGGCCGAACAGCTGACGGTCGGCCTGCTCGGCGTGTGAGGCGTCCCGGACCCGCTCGCCGTTCATGCGCAGCAGGAGGGCGAACAGCGTAATCATCGCCATCACGTACAGCGACGTGCGGTGCGGATGAAGGGCGCTGACCTGGCCGGCCGTAATGTACAGCACAAGCGAGGCGCTAAGGCCGATCAGCGGCAGCCGCTGCACCGCTGTCTTCCACCACTGCTTGCGCCCGGCGATCAGCCCGCGGATCGCAGCCGCCAGCAGGGCCACAGCGGCCAGCGCCGCGGCGAGCCGCAGCCCGAACACGGCCAGGGGCAGCAGGACCGCCGCCGCCAGCGGGATCGGCGTCCACAGGCGGCCGCCCCCGCTGCGGGACTGCTCCCGGCCGGCCAGCACGCCTGCAGCGTGAACAACCCCCGCGAGCAGCCAGATGAGCAGCGGATGGAGCGGCAGCGCATATGCCGCAAGCAGCACGGCCACAGGGTACAGCGAGGCGGACTCTAGCAGCGAGAAGTATATTGCTTCCCCGGCTCCCCGGTAACGGGCTTGCGCTTGCTGACGTATCATACCGCCGCCTCCCTCGCATCCGGCCATTCCGCAACCGATACGCGGTGACCTTTGTTCTCCAGTCCGTGGATGCTCTCCCGGACCGCTTCCGACAGATGGGCCGTTATGAGCAGATAATCGACCGTCTCTTCCGACTCGCGCTCCGCTTCCAGACGCAGCATTTCGTGGAATGACATCCGCGTCTTCATATCCACACCGGCCATCGCCTCCAGCACGCTCTCCAAATGGGCCGTGCCGTAATCCGGGTCGAGACGGAGCATGGCCTGGCTCTCCGGATTAACCGACGCATTATGGGTGAAGCCGGCGGCCATGCCCTGGTGAATCAGCGAAGCGGCACAGGTGGCCGCATAGGACAGCGCATCCTCGACCATCTCCGGCCGGGTCACCACGTTCCACATCTGCTCGGACACCTCGATGTTCAGGCAGATCATGACCCGCGGATCGGCGGTATAGCCGTGCTTGTGCACCTGAAGCTCGCCCGTTCTGGCGGTGGCTTTCCAGTGGATTCGGTTCATCGGATCCCCCGCGGCGTATTCCCGGATTCCGGTAATGAGGAATGGATCCTCAACGACCCAGCGCCGCACCGCGAGCTCCCCCTGCCATGTCTTCCAGGAGGAAGGCAGCTGGTCATCGCTCAGCAGCTCCGGGTAAACGACAAGCCGTTTGCTGAGCGTAATTTGCCGTGACGGGGTGTAGACCGCAAACAGGTCCCCGCCGGTCATCGTGGCCGAGTCCATCCGATAGATCCCCCGGCGGGTACACTGGATTTGATGCGTCCGGGTAATCCGGGTCCGGGGACGGAGCATAAATAAACTCGTATGATTCTGATAAATATTCCCCTCGCTGATCGAGGTTTCCCGGCTGCGCTTAAACATCAGGGACGAAGGAAGCATCGCTTCCAGGCGCAGCCAGGGCACCGGAAACATTTTGCCGTTTTCGATCACCTCGACCATTTCAATCCGGTCCCCCACGTAACAGGTTTCCGTGCTGAAATGGCGCTCATACGTCAGTTTCCGCAGCGATCCCCTGCCCAGGACCAGGCCCTGCAGCACCAACACGCCGCCGCAGGCCAGAAGCAGCCACAGCATCGCCATTATCTCACGCCGCTTTCCAGTCCCGCTTCGCTGGGAACTGCGATCTGATCCAGCACCTCAAGCAGAATGCGCCGGGCGGCCTCATGCTGCCCGCTGTAGCGCTTCTTGAGCACCAGTCTGTGAGCGCAGACCGGCTCCAGCAGATGCTTGATGTCATCGGGAAGTACGTACTCCCGTCCATTCAGCGCAGCATAAGCCTGCGCCGCGCGCAGCAGCGCCTGGGTTCCGCGAGGGCTGACACCAAGAGCCACTTCCGCATGGACGCGGGTCGCTTCGGCCAGGGATACGATGTATCCCATCAAGTCCTCGCTCACGTTCACCTGCGTGCACAGCTGCTGGGCTTCCAGCACCTCGCCGGCTGTTGCCGTGCGCTCGGCCCGCTCTGCAGTTAAGCCGGCCGGTCCCTGCGTCCGCTTCAAAATCTCCTTCCCTTCCGCTGCGGATGGGTACCCCAGCTTCATGCGGATCATAAAGCGGTCCATCTGGGCTTCGGGCAGCGGAAACGTGCCCTGGTTGTCGACCGGGTTCTGGGTGGCCAGCACCATAAATGGCCGCTCCAGCGCCATCGTCTGCCCATCAATGCTGACCTGCCGCTCCTCCATACACTCCAGCAGGCTGGACTGGGTTCTGGGCGTGGCCCGGTTAATTTCATCCGCAAGCACGATCCTCGAGAACAGCGGACCCGGGCGAAACTGAAACTCGCCGTCCTTCTGGTTGTAGAAATGGATGCCCGTCAAATCCGACGGCAGCAGATCGGGGGTAAACTGAATCCGTTGAAAGCTGAGCGACAGGGACGCCGCCAAACTTTTGGCAAGCAGCGTTTTACCGGTCCCCGGCACATCCTCCAGCAGCACATGTCCTGACGCCAGCAAGGCCGTTAGCAGCAGCTCCACTTCTCCCTCTTTGCCGACAATGACTCTCCCGATATTCTCTTTCAGTTTCACAGCCAACTCGCGAACTTGATTCACCTGCATTGCATTCCCATCCTCTCCTGTATGACTGCCCGCGCTTTAGGCAAAGCAATCAACGGTTTATGATTAAAGCGTTTACAAGTGTCTTTGATACCCCCGGCAGACTGGACCTGTACGCCGGGAACGGTTCAGCTACAGATCTTCCGGCAGGCCGTTCTCTATGACCGGACGGTTTTGCTATATTTTATCACCGACAGAAGCATTAATCACTATCAGGGGTAAAATCCGGCTAAATCGATTGAATTAACGTTTTGCTTGATCTTCCTGTTATAACAGCTCAATAGAAGCCTATAACATTCATTTCTTTAGTTCATTCTATATCAAACGCCCTATTTTTCGCCCCTCCAAGACAGTTGTCCCTCACAAAATCCGGCAAACATCACTAGGATGAACCATACCACAGACAAAGGATGGTTGATATGAGGAGGTATCTTAAAAGCCACGGCTGCGGTTATGCCCGCCGGCATATGGCAAGACGACTGAAGAGGCACTCTCGTTCACGGTCACAGGGCAAGCTCATCGTCAGCATCGTCCGAGGCGAAAAACGGCTGACGACCAAAGTTCCGCTCCGCAGGTTCGATAAGTTCGTGTTTGTCATTAACGATCAATTTACCAACGCCCCCAATACGACGCAGATCGCCAGCGGTGCAGGTCACAGCAGCGCGTCGGGAAGCAACGCGGCCATCGGTTCCCCGAATACGGACCAGCAGGTCAGCGTCGGAGCCGGAGGCACCGCCGATAACATCAGCATCCTCCGCGAGCCCGCCCACGCCTGCCGCGGTAAGCGGAAACGCTCGCGCCGCCGGAAGAAGGAAGCCATCTTCGTTCTGAATCATCAGCGGGTTGAAATGCCGGAGGGAAGCGAGGAGGCTGCCGCCACCCAAATTGCCAGCGGCTCCGGCACACACAGCACGAGCGGCACCAACTCCACCATCGACAGCCCTTGCACCAGACAGCAGGACTCGGTCGGCGGCGGACCCGGCGCTAGCGGCACGAACAAGTTTGTGAAGAAGAAAAAACGGAATCACCATATCCGCCGGCATTATTAAGAAAACAGATCAAATCCAACTCGTTGACGGCCGCCGCGCCAGAACGTATGATGACGCTTAGAGGTGATTGATGTGAACACGCTGCTCATTCTGGGCGGAATCATGATGTTTTTGGCCGTGGCCATCGGCGCATTCGGGGCGCACGCCCTGAAGGAAAGACTCGACGATAACCGGCAGAAAACCTATCAGACGGGAGTCCAATATCATTTGGCTCACGGACTTGGCCTGCTGTTGATGGGCCTCTATGCCCCATCCGCCGCACATGCGGGCACCATCCAGCTCGCAGGTTGGCTGCTGTTTGCGGGAATTCTGTTATTCTCGGGAAGCCTGTACGCGCTGAGCGTGACCGGCATCCGCAAGCTGGGGGCGATTACGCCGATCGGCGGGGTGGCCTTTTTGGCGGGATGGGTCGTATTCATCGTGGCTGTGGCTGGCTAACCGATTGAGAATAGGGCTGTTTCGTATAAATGCCCCTAGGCATGACAAAAGCCTGCAGATTTGCAGGCTTTTTCGTGTTATTCATGTTTAAAAAAATGGGGGAGTCCCCTGAAAAACAGGATGCCAGCCTCAACCGTTTACCGCGCTGGCCTGGCCCGCACCTCTGCCGTTTTCCTTACGGATTTGCTTGCTGCGCAGCTGTCCGCAGGCCGCGTCGATATCGGTTCCATGCTCCAGCCGGACGCTGACGCTGACCCGGTTCTTTTTGAGCGTGTCATAGAAAGCCAGGATCGACTCCTGAGCGCTTCTCTGATACTGGCTGTGCTCATCGACCGGATTGTACGGGATCAGGTTGACGTTGACCAAATGTCTGCGGTCACCGATCAGCTCCGCCAATTCAGCCGCGTGTTCCCTTCCGTCATTGACGTCCTTGAGCAAAATATACTCGAGCGTCACTCTGCGTTTTGTTTTGGCCAGATAGTAATCCATGGCCCCCAAAACTTCCTCAATCGGATAAGCCTTGTTAATCTTCATAATCCGGGTTCTCAGCTCATTGTTCGGCGCATGCAGCGAAATGGCCAGGTTCACCTTCAAATCGCGGTCGGCAAATTCCATGATCTTCGGAGCCAGCCCGCTGGTCGATACGGTAATATGGCGGCCAGCAATCGCCAGCCCTTTGCGGTCCTTGACCACATTGATGAAGTCGACCATGTTCTCGAAATTATCAAACGGCTCCCCGATGCCCATCACGACAATATGGCTGACGAGGTCGCCCGGCTTGTTCTGGTCCAGGAACAGCTGCACCTTCATGAGCTGCTCCACAACTTCCCCGGCGGACAGGTCCCGGCTTTTCTTCAGCAGTCCGCTCGCGCAGAAGCTGCAGCCGATATTGCAGCCGACCTGGGTCGTCACGCAGACGGAAAGGCCGAACTTATGGCGCATCAGCACCGTCTCGATCAGGTTGCCGTCCTGCAATCGGAACAGAAACTTGACCGTCCCGTCGGCCGACTCCTGCTTCACATGCTCTTCGAGCGTCTGGATAACGTAATGCTCCGCAAGCAGCTTCACGCAGTCCGGATTGGCATCCGTCATATCGGCAAAATCGGTGACCCGTTGTACATATAGATAGTCCCACACCTGAGAAGCGCGGAATGGTTTATGTCCATATTCAAGCAGCCATGCAGACAGCTGATCGAACGTTAATCCATAGATGGATGGTTTGTTCATCGTTTTTCCTCTTTTCAAAAGCTTTAAATGCATACTCTCTCTACTTTACCAGATCCGACAGGCAATCTGTCTATTATTGTCCCAAATTTTTTTTGTTAAAACAAGGGATGCAGCGGGAATTCAGCCACGGATGGGGCTGCTGGCTCCGCCATTACGGCGTCCTGTTGAAAAGAACGATGATTTAAAAATCAATGCCCGATTTTCGGCGGCGGGGATTCGCGGGGCTGGTCTATAATAAGAGTAAAGGATGATGAAAAAAAGGAGGCCGGTCATGATTACGGCTGAACATAAAATGGAGTATTATCAGGCGCTGCTCGATAAAAAGTCGGAGTACGAGGGGATTTTCTATGTCGGGGTCAAAACGACGGGAGTGTTCTGCCGCCCGACGTGCCCGGCCAGAAAGCCCAAATATGAAAACTGTGAGTTTTACGAGACCGCGCAGGAGGCGCTGCTCGCTTCTTTCCGGCCCTGCCAGCGCTGCCGTCCGCTGTCCCATCCGAATCACGTTTCGCCGGTCGTCCAGAAGCTGGTCGAAGCCGTCGAGACCCATCCGGAAAAACGGTGGAAGGAACAGGACTTTGATGAGCTCGACATCGATGCCTCGACGGCGCGGAGGCAGTTCAAAAAACGGTTTGGCATGACCTTTGTGGAGTATGCCCGCGCCCGCCGCATGGGGTTGGCATTCAAGCAGATCCGGTCCGGCCATCCGGTGATCGACGCCCAGCTGTCGAGCGGGTATGAATCCGGAAGCGGATTCCGGGACGCCTTCTCCCGCATTATGGGGGCGGCTCCGGCGAAATCCGCAGACAGCCGCATCCTGCGCGCGGCATGGATCGATACGCGCCTCGGCCCGATGGTCGCGATCGCCGACGAGGAGGCGCTGTATCTGCTGGAGTTTGTGGACCGGCGGGGCCTCGAGCGAGAAGTGGAGCGGCTGCGCCAGCGGACGAAATCGGCGATCATCCCAGGCGTCACCGCTCCCATACGCTCCATCGAGCAGGAGCTGACGGCTTATTTTGACGGGAGGCTTTCCGTATTCACCACACCGCTGCATCTGATCGGCTCCCCGTTCCAGAAGTCGGTCTGGGCGCAGCTGGTGCAAATCCCGCCGGGCGAGACCCGTTCCTACTCCGGGCTGGCCGGGGCTCTCGGCAAACCGAAGGCCTTCCGGGCCGTGGCCCAGGCCAACGGCGCCAATCAGCTCGCCCTCGTCATCCCCTGTCACCGCGTCATCAATGCGAGTGGCGATTTGGGCGGTTACGGCGGTGGACTGACGCGTAAAAGCTGGCTGCTTCAGCACGAGAAGCAGTTTCTTTCAAACCAGCGGCAGCACTGATTCGAGCGTTCCCTGCTTATATAAAGGCGCGCCGATCACGAAAAACAGGAGTCCCCTTGAGGTCCAACGACCGCTCGGGTACTCCTGTTTGTTTTGTCTTCGCATGCTTCGCCTATGCCTGCTGCTCCCCGCCGCTGCCTGTAAGCACGAGGCTGGCGGAGGCCGCCTCCCGGCCGTTGACCAGCAGCACGATCCGGTGCTCGCCCGGATAATGTCGGCGCGTCGTCAGATCGGCCCAGGAATGGGTTCGCGTCCCCGACAGGCGGGAGCCTCCGGGTACGGTCTTATCCGACAGCAAAAACGCTATGCGCGATATTTTGCCACGGGCTTTGACAAAGTCGATCCCGTATTCCACCCGGATATGGGCCGGCTGCCCGTCCCGCACGCGGATCTCGTAGTGAAGCTCTGTGCTGCCCCCGACCGCGACCTCGGACGGCTCTACCGTCAGCGAAGCGGCAGACGCCAGCGGTTCCTCCGCGGATGACTCTGCATAGCCGAACAGAGCCATCGCTTCCGGATGGGACTTCTTGATCAAGGTCCGGCATCCGTGACGGATAATCCAATCGGTATGCGGATGGGCACCCTTCCAGCGCCTTGCCGTCTCCAGCACCACATCAGAATGGTCCTTTGCGATGTCGTTCAGGTTGTTGGCGACGCTCTTGCGGACATAGAGCGACGGGTCCTGCTTCAGCAGCTCCAGCACGGGCAGCACCGGCGCCGGGTCCTTCTTGAACATCGGCAGGGCCTGTCCCCACGGCAGCCGCGGCCGGCTGCCTTCGCTGGCCAGACGCCGGACATGCTCGTCCGGATGCTGCGCCCAAGCCGTCATCTGGCGCATCATCCGTTCCGGGTCCCGCAGCAGAAAAGGCCTGACGGCAAACTCCGCCGAAGATTTGGACGTGAAGCGCTCGAGCGCCTTCATTGAAAGGTCCCAGTGCTCCGGCGCCTGCCCGAACACTTCCACGAAATCGGGAAAGAACAGGTACGGAAACCCCGCACAATGCTCGTCGATCGCGAAGAGCACCTCCAGCGCCTCTTCATATCGGGCGGGCAAGTGATCGCCCAGCTTTTCGCTGATCCGCCGCATTCGGGCCTTCAGCTCAAGTTCCTCCCATGTGTCGTCCATGACGTCTTTGACAAACTTATCTGTATCAAACGCGGCGTGGGCCGTATGAACCTTCGCCCCGAATCCCCGCAAAAATTCCTCATTGTATACTGCCTTCAGTTCAGCCATCGGCAGACCTCCTCCTGAAGTTATTATAGTAAGCCGCAGCGGAGGAGGAAATCAACTCTCCAAGTCGTCTTACCGGCGTTGCGGCTCCTTCGATTCAATCAAACGATCAAGTGGCGGTGTTTTACTCAATGATCCATTCGTTGAGGCCATGCTTTCGATCCGTCTGCAGCCAGCTGCTGCCGGATGTGGTCCGCCGCCTCTTCCCAATATGCCTTCATCTGCTCACGCTGCTGGATATCCGTCAGTTTTTCCTGATGGAAACTGATCGTCGTTCCCGTCTTGGCCTCCAGCAAGCGGATCTGGACCGTGGAAGGATGGCTCCAGCCGGGCCGCTGCCAGGTCAAGCGGACTTGCTCCCCGGGTTTGACGACCCGAATCTCGCCGTGGTTTCCTTCCTTGGACGTATACGTCGTTCCCGGCTTGAATTCAAGGGACTGGAATTTCCCAAGCCATACCATCATGCCCTGTGGGGAAGTCAGCAGCGACCACGCCGCTTCCCGTGATACCGGAAACGTTCTCCGGACGCCGACCTGAAACCCGGCAGCGGCGGTCATCCCCACGGGCTTCGCTGCATCATCCGCAATGGGTACCGCCAGCTTGCTTGTTGATTTGCTCATTGTCACCGCTCCTCGCAATGTAAAAATAGTTGCCTGGCCTGGCCGATCGAGCATCACGTCCCGCCGCCCGCTCCCCTCTCTACCGCTCTTTAATCCGTTCGTTTATCGGAGTGAGGGCATCGACGAACAATGCGATGCTCGTCTGCAGAAACTGCTCCTGGGACACGGCTGTAATCAAATCCGCATTATGCAGACGGGAAATGAAGGCACCGTAATTCATCCACATAAACGCCATGGCCTGCGCCTCGGAATCTATGGCTTTCACCTTCCCCTGCCGGTGCATCTCCTGAAAGTACGCCGTCAGCAGCTGCTGCAGCTGCCGCGGATGCTCCTGAGCCCGGTCGCGCAGATCGGACAGCTCCGCGCTGCGCAGCATGACCAGCACCAGCTTCCGGTTCCGATCCATGATGTCATGGTAGGCACGGGTTATCCGCAGCAGATCTTCACGCAAGCTCCATGTCAGCCGGGTGGAAAACAGCTCCTCCATCTCGCCCGCATAATGAAAACGGTCGATCGCCTGTTCCAGCAGCTGCAGCTTGGTGCCGAATTTGCGGAACAGCGTCATCTCGCTCACTCCCGCCGCTGCGGCAATTTCCTTCGTGGTTACTCCCTGATATCCCTTCTCGGCCATCAGGTCAATCGCGGTCAGCATCAGTCTGTCCCGGTTGGTCGTTGATTCCGTCATTGTGTCAGCATCCTTTGGAGTCGTCATCCGGACGATGTTAGTAATCACTAACATCCCGTTGATTCATTGTAAAACCTCCACGCGCCTGTTGTCAATAACTGGGATATAACAAAAAAGATGACTTTTCCCATTAAAAACAATCCTATCGCCAATTCGTCCGTGCCTTGAGCCGAAGCTTCGCATTTATAAAATCGTGGAAAATACGCATTGACTTTGACACTGTGTCAACCTTTTAAGATGGGTAGGAAAGGAGATGAGAACATCCTATGAAGGAAAATAAACAAGTGAATCCGCTGGGGCAGGAATGGACGCAAACTGAGGGGCATCTTTTACCGGTGAGCGTCATCGGACTAGGCATGATGGGGTCGGCGCTGGCCCAAGCCTTTCTGAAGGAGGGCCGCCGGACCACCGTCTGGAACCGCACGCCCGGTAAAGCCGAAACACTCGCGGCGCAAGGCGCGGTGGCCGCCGGCACGGTCGCTGAAACCATTGCGGCCAGTCCACTGATTGTAATCTGCGTGCTGGATTATGCAGCCGTGCAGGAAATTCTCGAGCAGGCGGGTGATGTGCTGGCCGGACGGACGGTGGTGAACCTCACCAACGGATCGCCGGCACAAGCCCGGCAGACGGCCGCATGGACAGCCGAACACGGCGCTGAATATTTGGACGGCGGCATCATGGCTGTGCCGCAAATGATCGGAACCTCCGGAGCGTTTGTCCTGTACAGCGGTTCGTCTAGTGCTTTCGAAGCCTGGCAGCCTGCATTGGAAAAGCTGGGGAGCACGAAGTACCTTGGCGGCGATCCCGGTCTTGCCCCTCTCTACGACCTGGCGCTGCTGAGCGTTATGTACGGGATGTACGGCGGCCTTTTCCATGCTATAGCCATGGTCCGCTCGGTAGGAGTCCAAGCCGAATCGTTTACGCCGCTTGTAGTTCCCTGGCTTTCGGCCATGACGGCCTCGATGCCTCGGATTGCGCAAGCGGTGGATGCCAACGATCATCGAACAGATGTATCCAGCCTCTATATCAACCAGACGGGGTTCGTCAATTTCATCGCCGCCTCCAGAGAGCTGGGGATCAGCACGGAGCTTATCACGCCGATGCAGGCCCTGATCGACAGGGGAATAGCGGAAGGTCACGGTACCGACGGCCTCACCAGGATCATCGAGATGATACAGCATCCCCTATCTGACTGACCGCCTGCTGCATCACCTCAACCGGAATGGAATGGGTAAATGAAAAAAAGGAGGAATTCCATTGACAGCTAATAACCCCGTTCAGCACAGTCATCCCATCCAAGAAACCCGGGCACCGGTGACGATTCTTGGTCTTGGTCCCATGGGCCATGCGCTGGCCGGGGCCTTCCTGAAGGCCGGGCATCCGACCACGATCTGGAACCGGTCTGCCGGCAAAGCCGATGCGCTCGTCGCACAGGGAGCGAGTCTTGCCGGGACGGCCGCTGAAGCCGCTCTGGCCAGTCCGCTGGTCATCGTGTGCGTCCTTGATTATGACGCCGTCCATACGATCATCCGCCCGCTGGGCGACGCGCTGAAGGGGCGTACCTTGGTGAATCTGACCGCCGACGCACCGTTTCGCGCACGCCAAACCGCCGGATGGGCGGCAGAACACGAGATTCACTACCTTGACGGGGCAATCATGACACCGACGACAACGATTGGCCAGAGCTCGGCTGTGGTTTTGTACAGCGGGCCGGAGTCCGTCTACCAAGCCCATCGTCATACCTTAGCAAGCATCGGAGGCACTTCCTCGTACCTCGGGGAAGATCCCGGCCGGGCCGCAGCCTACGATGTGTCGCTCCTGGATATTTACTGGACGTCCATCAGCGGTTATATTCATGCCCTGACCTTGGCGAAATCTGAAAACATCAGTGCGAAGGAACTTCTTCCTTTTGCTCAAGGGATTAGCAGCATTCTCCCGAATATTATGGCTGGACTCGCTGAGCAAGTCGACAACAGGCAATATCCCGGACACGGCTCCAACCTGCTTTCGGCAGCCGCAGGTATGAAGCACATTATTGAAACTGCACTTTCCCATGGGATCGATACCAGCGTACTAACGGCCGCAAACGACATCGCCCTGCGTGCGATCGACGACGGACATGGTGCGGACGGGTTTTCTTTTCTTACCGAAATACTGCAAAAAAGGAAAAAGTAAAATGTCAGCCCTCGGCAAGCGTCCGAGCCTGGCCGAATAAGCCCGGTCCACCTGCTGGACCGGGCTTCTCTCGATGATTTTTCCGCTTATCTTATCGATGCTTCTCCAAGTGGGCTGGTCTCTTCGACAGCGCTGCCCTCCCTGTTGACCAAGACCCGCTGCTCTCTCATTTGTTCGATGCGTTGATCCAGCCGCCGCTGAACGGCCATGAGCGATTGAATTTGCCCGGAAATTTCTTCGCGTTTGTCCTCGTAGGCTTCGAGCATTTCGTCACAAAATCCGTCGCTGCCAGTATAAACGTTGATATCGTCATGGCACTTCAAAATTTCAAGAATTTCCTTCGTCGACATCCCAAGCTCCAAATAAATCTGGATCGTTTGGACCCGCTTGATGTCAACCTCGTCGAACTCCCGGTATTCATTGTCCAACCGCTTTGCCGTAAGCAGCTTTTGCTTCTCGTAATACCTGATCGATCGTGCGCTGACGCCGGTTGCTTTGGAAAGCTGACCTATTTTCACAGTGGCAGGCTCCTTTCTGTATCGTGTCTTTCCCATTATTTTCCCATTATACTGCATCGTTCTTTGCGTAAACAGCGGCTCAGCCCTGCGCAACGATATATGCATATCCTTTTGTTTAGCACGTTATCTCTGCCTCATCGGTATTAAACCGGCTATGCAGAGGCAAAAAAGGTGAACTCCACTGCCTTTTGCATCACTCCCCAATAGCGTGTTAATGTGGAGACATCTGCCCCAAAAATCCCAATAACTGGATCTAAATAAACTGTAGAATCGCATATCAGACACTTCACTCTGACAACTTTCCATGAAAAAAGAGGTGATGATGATCGCTACATTCGTGAATAAGGAAGTAATAGCCTTGTCGCATATTCTTTGGATCGGCGGCCCTCCGGATTGTGGTAAAACGACGGTAGCAGACTTGCTTGGCTCAACATACCAGTTACAGGTATACCACTTCGACCGGTATGAAATGGATCATATCCGTCGCGCGGATCCTGAGCGGCATCCCGCATTGTTCGCGTTAGGAACCAAACTCGCGAATTTGGATGAGAAGGCGTTTCTGGAATGGTTATGGCTGTCATGCACGCCAGCGGAAATGGCTGCCAGTGGAAAATTGGTTTGGTTGGATCGGCTTCACATGGTTATTGAAGATTTGCATGCCATGTCCGCGGATCGTCCCATTATCGCAGAGGGGCCCGGCTTTTTTCCGGAAGCGCTCCTCCCTTTATTACCAGATCCCCAACGAGCCATATGGATGGTGCCGAGCGAACCCTTCAAAAGAGCTTCCCATCATCGGCGTCTCAAGGGGCAGCGGCGTGCCGAAGTTCTGGATGACCCCGAGCTTGCCCAGCAGAACCACATCGAACGTGACCTGCTGTGGGCCGAGCAGTACAGACAGTCTGCAAAGGAACGGGGACTACCCCTCATTGAAGTGGACGGCTCCAAAGGACCGGAAGAGGTCGCTGCCGAAGTCGAGGCTTATTTTAAAATACTTCTCCGGCCTCCAAATCATCAGCCGTGAATGGTTCCGCATGATACACGGGGGTGGCCCAGTAACGGGTCCGATCCCTGTGTATAATTACTTTTCGGGGAGGATTCCGCATGATTCGGTTTTGTTATTTTCTGTGGACAGGTCTGTCTGTCGTCTGGTGCGCTTTTGGCCTGTTTGCTTTCTGGCCACAGTACGGTCCGGGGCAAGAGTTTCCTTTGTTCCAGGATATCGTCACAGTCATGCTGTTTCTCCCTACCGTTTCGATGTTGTGTTATTCGCTGCTTCTGCAAGCCGTTTCCAGGTTAGTTGCAGCTTATTGGAACCCGCCGCCTGGAGTACTGCCGCTTGTATGTTATGTTCTGGTGTCCTGCCTATTGCTCTTCTATCTGAATCATAAAAGCATATCGGCTCGGCCGCCGCTGATTCTGCTTCTCTCGGTACCCGGCCTGCTGCACTATTGGATTTCCACCATGCTCCGTATTTTGGCTTCCGTCCCGAAAACCCACAGCGATCCCCGGGACGAGGATCACAAATTCCTTTGACCGTACTCTCCAAACCCTGACATATTGTTGTCAGCGTTGATGGCTATACTGAGGATATAAGAACGTATAGATCATGAACCTTAAGGAGGCGCTGCCGTCGTGACCGAGCCGATGCCCAAGCCAACCGATACATCCCTTTTTACGAAAAATGTTCCCCAGGTGCTCAGCCGCCGGGCCTTGAACCGGGCACTGCTCGAACGACAGCTCCTGCTGCGCCGGGCAGAGATGCCGGTGCTTGACGCGCTGCGGCATCTGGCCGGCATGCAGGCCCAGGCTCCGACCCCGCCGTATTACGGCCTGTGGGCCCGGCTGGCCGGCTTCCGGCACGAGGAGCTGTCCCGGCTGATCGAGACGCGTCAGGCCGTGCGCATCGCGATCATGCGGTCGACGATCCACCTCGTGACGGCCGAGGACGCCCTGGCGCTGCGCCCGGTCATTCAGCCCGCGTTGGACCGCGGCCTGAAGGGAGGCTACGGCAAGGAGCTGGCCGGCCTGGATACCGGCGCGGTCGCCGCAGCAGGCCGGGCCCTCCTGGAGGAGGCCCCGCTGGCCTATGGCGAGCTCGGCGCCCGCCTGCAGGAGCGCTGGCCGGACCGCAGCCCGGCCGCGCTCGCCAACACGGTGCGCACGCTCGTGCCGCTCGTGCAGGTGCCCCCAAGGGGCCTGTGGGGCGCCAGCGGCCAGGCCCTGCACACCACCGCGGAGGCGTGGCTGGGCAGCCCGCCCGCGGCAGCTTCCAGCTCCGGACTCGAGGAGCTGGTCCTGCGTTACCTGGCCGCCTTCGGTCCGGCCTCGGTCAAGGACATCCAGGTCTGGTCCGGACTGACACGGCTGAGCGACGTCATCCGCCGGCTCGAGCCGCGTCTGCGGACCTTCCTGGATGAAAAGGGCGTCCTTCTGTACGACCTGGCGGACGCCCCCCTGCCGGCGGAGGATACACCCGCACCTCCGCGCCTCCTTGGCGAATTCGACAACATGCTTCTCTCCTTCGCCGACCGCTCCCGGATTATGGATGAGCGCTACCGCCGCCGCATCTTTACGGTGAACGGCATCATCCGGGCAGCGGTGCTCGTCGACGGCTTCGTTTGCGGCATGTGGAGCCTGGAGCGGAACAAGCAGTCTGCCGAGCTTGTGATCAAGCTGTTTGAGCCTATCTCGGACGCCGATCAGGAGGCATTGGCCGACGAGGGCCGCCGCCTGCTGGATTTCGCCGCAGCGGATTGCCCGAACCGGGAAGTCCACTTCAATCTTTCCGAGCTCTAATCCCGAAGCCTAGCTAATGGCTGCCGTGGCGTGTCTTCTTTGAACAAAGGGTAGCGCGACGGCCCTTAATGACCGAATTTATTCACCACGTAGAAACCGCCCCGCAACTTTCCCGTTCGCAGCCGACGATTCCCACGCCTCCCATATTCCAGCCCGCATGGCCTGCCCATCCCGGGCTTCTTCGCATGTTAGCAAGAACGGTCAAAACGCACCCTCTCCCATCTGCTATGCTGATATCAAAGGAGGGGCACGCTGGTGTATTCAAATCGGATTCAACACAGCATCCGGTTCATGGAGGAACAGCTTCACGAACCGCTGACACTCGAGCAGATCGCGGCGGAGGCCGGATTCTCGCCGTTCCATTTTCACCGTCTGTTTCGCAGGGAGACCGGGCTGAGCATCGCGGAATATTTGCGAAGCCGCCGGCTGTGTCTCGCCTCGCGGATGCTCCTGTACTCGGAGGAGCCGATCATCGGCATTTCGCTGCAGTGCCATTTTGAGAGCCAGGAGGCGTTTACCCGCGCCTTTAAAAAAATGTACGGCATGCCGCCAGGGCGATATCGGAAGATGTTCAGTCTTCATACCCAGGCCCATGCCGCTCAAGGAGGAGAAATGAACATGATTGAGGAATCGATGATAAAAGGCTGGATGCTGAGCGGCAGCCACCCGCATCAGTATGAAATCGGCCTGGACCGTCACAACGTCCATCAAGGGAACGCCTCGGGTTATTTGAAAGCCGTCACCCCGGAAGGCCCGAACGTGTTCGCCACGATGATGCAGCAATTTAAAGCCGATCGGTACCTGAAACGCAGAATGCGCTTCTCCGGCTTCGTCCGGACGGAAGGGGTGACCGAGTTCTGCGGATTGTGGATGCGGGTCGATAATCAAGCCGAGGACGTGCTTCGGTTTGACAATATGAACAACCGCCGAATTGTGGGCGACACGCATTGGAACCACTACGCCATCGTGCTTGATGTCCCGGACAATGCCGCGACGATTTCGCTCGGCGTGCTGCTGATGGGACCGGGGCTGGTATGGGTGGACAGCTTCCGGTTTGAAGAGGTTGACGAGAGCGTACCCACCACGAATTTGGAGATCGTCTACGAGCTCCGGGACGAGCCGTCTAACCTGACATTTGAAGAGTGACATCCAATATACAGTAAGGGAGGGCCCTCAGGCCCTCCCTTACATAGTTCCGTCCGCTTCGGAGGCGATATCCTCCTTGGCGTCATTCGCCTTGAATTCCATATGCTCAAAACCCCAGCTGCACATATCGTGGAGCACGGATCTCAGCGACTCCCCATGTTCCGTCAAGGAGTATTCTACCTTGGGAGGAACCTCCTGATATACCTTCCGGTGGATCAATCCATCGTGCTCCAGCTCACGCAATTGGTTGGTCAGCATGCCCTGTGTAATATGGGGAAGTTGTCTGCGCAGCTCCCCGAACCGTTTCGTCCCCTGGTGCAGCAGTATAAACAAAATGAGCGGCTTCCACTTGCCTCCGATCGCCTGCAGCGTAGTGATGATTCCTCCCGTGGTTCCCGTCTCGTGGTCCTTACTCATCTCGCTAGCCCTCCCCTTTCCCACCGAAGCGGCAGTGCTGTCTTTGCTGCCATTGTACCAGAGTACACGGAATGGCGACAGTACTCTTTTGAATCGTACATAGTACGATTTTTCGTACTACTCGGCAATACGCTCTCCTGATCCAGAGTACGGTTTGCAAGACTTAGTCTGTTAAAACTGCGTACTTTTCAAGAGTATCGGCCCTGAACCATACTGGAGGTGCAACACTCATAACGCATACCGCCCGAAAGGATGATTTGAAATGAAAACCATGGTCATTGTATCCCACCCGGATCTGTCCAAGTCCAGAGCGAACCATGCGCTTCTCGAAGCGCTGCCGAAGCATACCGATATCCACGTCCGCGATCTGTATCAGGAATATCCGGATTGGCAGATCGATGCGGACCGGGAGAAGCAGCTGCTGCTTGCTTACGACCGGATTATTCTCCAGTTCCCTTTTTATTGGTACAGCTCACCTCCTCTTCTCAAAAAATGGTTTGACGATGTACTGACTCCCGGCTGGGCTTACGGCCCCGGAGGCGAGCATTTAAAGGGCAAAGAATTCATCGTCGTCACTACCGCCGGCGGCACGGATAAGTCATTTCAGGCGGGAGGAGACAACTGGTTTACGATCAGCGAGCTGCTAAAACCGATCCACCTTACGATTGCCCACTGCCACGGTACCTTCCTTCCCCCGTTCGTGGTGTACGATGCCAACCGGGCCAGTCAGGAGCAATTGAAGGCAGAAGGCATCCGGTACGCCGAATATATCCAGACGCCTTCGCCTGTGCTGATTCACTAATCCGTCTCCTGATAGCTCAAAGGGAAAATAAAAACGGGCAAGGCCCCTAGGCCTGCCCGCTGTATTTCTCCCGGAATCAACCCGGGTTCTTCTGAATTTTATGCATGGTCAGCATGTTAGTTCAAGACATCCTTCATAAACCGTTCCAGTTGAGACACATCGGTAATATTCTGGTTGCACTTGGCGCTGTCGATGCACATATAATTTCCGACCCGCCCGAAATGGTCCAGTGCCGAACCTTTGGCTTTCGTCTGCGCGGTCACGAAGGCCACCTCTTCATGCTTGTTGCAGAGGCAGCAAACCCCCTTCTTGTTCGTCGGGGTGAACCGGCCCTCAATGCCTGTCATTTTCCCGTCCAGGTTGTAGACGATGAACAGTTTATTCGTTGAAATGTCGGTCCAGCCGATATAGGTCAGGAAGCGGAAATCGAGCTCGGCCAGCAGTGGAAGCTTCAGCTTTTTAACTTTGGGATAAAGCTTCTTCAGCTGCTGTTCCGTTACCTGCGGAAAGGCCGTAACGTATTGCTCCAGCTCGCTCAAAAAAGCATGGAATTCCTCGGCACGGTTTAGCGTCGGAATCCGGTCGAAGAACCGCTTCTGCTCCTCCGTCGCAGCAGGGAACATCTCTATAACCCGGGTCCAAGTCGTGTGCCGGATCGCGGATATGACTTTCTGGTCGGCTGTAGTCTTGATGTTATATTCAAGGCGCCCCAGCAGGCGCTTGATCAAATTATATTCGTGGTTTTCCATAAATGGCGTTAGCATGTGTTTTCCTCCTCATTTCACCAAAAAACGGAGTACCTCAAATAAGGCACTCCGCCGGTATCGAAAAAAATACGATGCGAGAAGTTCCTTGTTTTAGGTCAAAAGGGCATACGTATCCCGTGAACGAACTCACGAAATTTTTGCACTTTTGCCGGCTACAAGCAAACAACTGCCACTTATGGATTCCCCTTTCGAACTTCTGCACATACATCGACATTATAAATTCTGATGTCAGCCTTGTAAAGATATCTCCGGGCAAAGGATTCTTAACCGCCTGCGGCGGGTGGAAGAGCTAAGCTATCCCGGGCAGGTGTCCGATTGACAACTGCAGGAAGCCTCGCTTATACTGTGTGGCGTAACGATAAACTTGAATGAGGTGGAAAGGTAATGGAAATTTTGTCTACTGTTCTTAGAAGAGATTTGGCTTGATACGGGAGAAGTCTGCCCTTTTTTAGCCATCTCGAGAACAGTCGATATGATTTCCACATCTTTTCCAGCTTTGACATGTAAGCGGGTAGGGTGTGTTCACCTTACCCGCTTTCTGTATATTAAAGCGGGGCTGTAAGATACCTAATCACCAGGTACAGACCCCTAGGGCCGGAGTATCTTGCAGTATTTACAACCGGATCGTCACGTCATTTCGCTGTCCTCCTGATGGCTTCATTTGTTCGCAACCAATGAAACCTAAGGAGAGAGAACCATGAGCATATTAAATGTCACAAATCTTACGCATATGTACGGAGATCAAGTTACTTTTCGCCATATTGAGTTCCGCCTGCTGCCGGGCGAGCATGCCGGACTGGTGGGCATGAACGGCGCCGGCAAGTCGACACTGTTCCGCCTGCTGACCGGAAGCCTGCTGCCGGAGGAAGGGCGGATCGAGTGGTCGCCACGCGCCCGGGTTGGCTTCCTGGAGCAGCACATCTCGCTGCAGGAAGGAATGACGGTCCTGCGGTATTTGGAGCGGGCCTTTCAGCACTTGTTTGACATGGAACGCGAAATGAATGAAATCGCGGCCCGATTCGGTGAGGCGGGAGACGGGCTTGACGCGATGCTCAGGCGCTATGGCGAGCTGCAGGATGGGCTGGAGCAGGCCGGCTTCTACGCCATTTCCGCCAAAATTGAGGACGTAGCCCGTGGGCTGGGTCTTGCCGAGATCGGCCTGGACACCGACGTAAGCCGCTTAAGCGGCGGCCAGAAGACGAAGCTGCTGCTTGCCAAGCTGCTGCTGGAGGAGCCCGATGTGCTGCTGCTCGACGAACCGACCAACTACCTGGACGCCGTGCATATCGAGTGGCTGACCGGCTACTTGAAAAAGTACCCGCACGCCTTTATCGTTGTGTCGCATGACGAGCATTTCCTGAACGAAATCACGAACGTGATTTTTCATCTGGCCCATCAGACCTTGAAACGCTATACGGGCAGCTATGCCGCGTTCCAGAAGCAGTATGCGCTCGCCCAGAAGCAGCAGGAGGCCGCCTATGAGCGGCAGACCCGGGAGATCGAACGGCTGGAATCCTTTATTAACATCAACCGGGTCCGCAAGGCGAAGCAGGCCAAGAGCCGCGAGAAAATGCTGAGCCGGATCGAGCGGGTCGAGAAACCGGGAGAAGGCCCGGCGCCCCGCTTTGAGTTCCGGGCGGAAGGAAACCTCAGCGGCTCGGTGCTGATCGAGGCCAGACGGCTTCAGGCGGGATACGCGGTGCCGCTGTTCCGGCCACTTGACCTTACTGTCAAGGGCGGTGACAAAATCGCCATCATCGGGGAGAACGGCGCCGGCAAGTCCACGCTGCTGAAGACTCTGCTCGGCGGTATCAACGTACTGGGCGGCGCCGTAACCGTTCAGAACACGGTCCGGACCGCTTATTACCAGCAGGAGGACACGCCGTCTTCGGACACGCCGCTGCAGTTTGTCTGGTCCTTGCGTCCGGATTTGACGGAGAAGGAGATCCGCCGCACGCTGGCCATGGCCGGCCTGAGCGCCGATCATATCCGCAAGCCCATGCGGACGCTGAGCGGAGGAGAGCAGGCCAAGGCCCGGCTCGCCGAGCTGATGCTCACCCGGAGCAATCTGCTCGTTCTGGATGAACCGACGAACCATTTAGACGTCCGCGCGAAGGATTCTCTGCAGAAGGCACTTGCCGCCTACCCCGGCACCGTGCTGCTGGTGTCCCACGAACCCGCCTTCTACGAAGACTGGGTCACGGACATCTGGCGGGTGCAGGATTGGAAGTAAGACCAAGAGGCAAAGCGCTCAAGGCTCAATCACAGATGCAGTATGGTTTCGCAACTATTGATCTACAAGGAAGAAGCTGCCGCACCGGAAGAACCCGGTCGGCAGCTTCTTTTGTGTAACGGGTAAAGCGGCTATTTTTTTAAATGGTAAGGCACCGTGGTGACGATGATATTTTTCCGGTAAAGCAAAAAGGCACGGATCAGCAGACTCGACTGGTTATGCAAAATGTTGTGCCAGCTCTTCTTGGGAATAAACTGCGGGATAAGCACCGTCACCCGGTAGTGCGACTCTGAAGCTTTGTACTCCACGGTATCCACGAATTTCGTCAGCGGCTGGATAATGCTGCGGTAAGGCGACAACAGCGTCACCAGCCGAATGTCGGGCTGCCACTGCTTCCACTTCTCCTCCATCTTCCGCTCCGATTCCCGGTCGTAGGCTACATAAACAGCGATGATCTGGTCGGGTGACAGCGACTTGGCGTAATTGAGCGAGTTCTCCACGACATGGGTAATCCCGGCGACGGGCACGATCATCACATTGCCTTCAACGGGAACGGCCGGCTCGCAGGTCGTAATACGCAGCTGGTCGCCGACGGCCTCGTAGTGCCTTTTGACCGCATGAAATATATAAACGATCAGCGGCAGGAAAATCAGCACAGGCCACACCTGGCCAAACTTGGTAATAAAGAAAATCATCATGACCGTGAAGCTGATCAGCGCCCCCACAAAGTTGATGATCAGCTTGCCCAGCCAGCCTTTCGGCTTTTCACGAATCCATTTGACCAGCATCCCCGTCTGGGCCAGCGTAAACGGAATAAATACCCCCACGGCATATAGCGGGATTAAATGCTCCGTGCGTCCCTTGAAGGCGATGATCAGAATGATCGATGCCGTGGCCAGAAACATAATACCGTTGGAATACCCGAGACGGTCCCCGCGAACGGTAAACATCCGGGCGATGTATTTATCCTTAGCCAGGTTGACGGCGAGCAGCGGAAAGGCGGAATAGCCGGTATTAGCCGCAAGAACGAGAATAAGGGCGGTTGTCGCCTGGATAAAATAATACAGGAAGCTCCTCCCAAAGGTGGTGGAGGCGATTTGGGATACGACCGTTTCTTTATCGTTCGGTACGATCCCGTAATAGTAAGCGAGAAAGACGATGCCGGCGAACAGGATTGCCAGCAGCGTGCCCATCGCCATCAAGGTTTTGGAGGCATTGTTCGGCGCCGGGTCGCGAAAGTTCGGAATGGCATTGGAAATGGCCTCCACCCCGGTAAGCGCCGAGCTCCCTGAAGCAAAAGCCCGCAGCAGCAGAAACAGGGAGATCCCTGCTACCGGCGTGCCTATTGGCGCGTGCAGAGTTGGGGGCACCTGTCCGGTTGCGATTTTGTACAAACCTACCCCGATCAGAATGAACAGCGCGAGCACGAACAGGTAAACCGGATACGCCAGAATTGAAGCCGATTCGGTAATCCCGCGCAGGTTCAGAATGGTAATCAGAACGACCAGCGCACAGGCAATGACCACGTTATACGGGTGAAGGCCGGGAAACGCCGACGTAATGGCATCCGTCCCGGACGACACGCTGACCGCCACCGTCAAAATATAATCGACCAGCAGCGAGCCGCCGGCAATCAGTCCAGGATTGATTCCCAGGTTCTTTTTGGAAACGACATACGCTCCACCGCCGTGGGGATAAGCAAAAATGATCTGTCTGTACGATAAAATGAGGGCCAGCAGCAAAATCAGAATGCCAATACCGATCGGGATCGTGTACCAGAAGGCTACCGCACTGACCGTTACCAGCACGAGCAAAATTTGCTCGGGGCCGTAGGCAACCGAAGACAGCGCATCGGAGGACAGGATGGCCAGCGCCTTGGTTTTATTCAGTTTTTGTTCACCCAATTGGCCGGACTTCAGCGGGCGGCCGATCAGAAATCTTTTGACGGCTGACAACATGAATAACACCTCGATCTCTGTCGATAGTATGGTTTCCTTAGGGTATCCCTTTCCCAGCCAAACGACTCCGGGTATATCTAGGAATCCCCTCCCCAAACATTTAAACCGCCGCAGGGCATGAAACAACAAAAAAGCCTTCCGCTTTCGGAAGGCTTTGTGTGAATGGATAGAGAGGGCAGGAATCATCGAAGCCCGGCTATACCAAAAAGATCGCCACGGCCGTGGTCACCGCCAGCCCGATCAGCACAGGCTTCAGGTTCCGTCTCGCCAGCTCGAACGGGCTGACGCCGCAAATGGCCGCGGCGGGAATCAGCGCCCAGGGGATCAGCGTGCCGCCACCGACCCAGATCGCCGCCACCTGGCCAAGGGCCGTCAGCGTGGCTGCATTGGCATGCGTGGCGGCCGCGAACAGCTGGGCGATCGAGCCGGCGAGCGAAATACCGGAGAAACCGGAGCCGTCGAGTCCGGTGATGGCCCCGGTGATCGTCAGCGTGACGGCGCCCACCGCTCCGTTCAGCGGCACCACATGTGCCAGCGCGGCGCCCAGATCGTTGACGATGCCGTTCGAGGATTCCGGCAGCACCTTGCCAAAGAGATCGGTAAACGCCGCATCGCCGAGGTAGAAAAAGGCGGCGATCGGAATGACCGGACCGAATACTTTAAACCCGAAGGTGAAGCCGTCGATCAGGTAAGAGGTCACCTTTTCAAGCCCTTGGTTCCGGTGGGCAAGCAGCGTTACCGCGATCAGGATCAGTACGGCCGTGCCGCCTACGATCGCCGTGGCGTCTCCGCCCTGCAGCTTCAGCACAAACATGGCGGCTACGTCGATCAGGAACAACACCGGAATGATGACGGCCAGCCATACCCTAACGCGTGGAGAAAGCGGAGCTGCCGATTCTTCCGCTATCCCGCCTTCGCCCGTAAGGGCACCCGCCCCGCCGGACCCGGTGACGAGACCGTCCCGCCACGTGCCGTTCTTCATGTCCCTTCGCATCATCCAGTAGGCTGTCACGGTTGTCACCAGGCCCATCACGATGACGAGCGGAACGCTCGCTTCCATGACCTGCGATACGTGAAGTCCTGCCGCGTCGGCGGTCAGCTTGGGCGCTCCCTGAATAATATAGTCCCCGGAGAGCGCGATGCCGTGCCCGAACAGGTTCATCGCGATGGCCGCGCCCAGGGCGGGCAGCCCGACGCGGGCCGCGACCGGAAGCAGCACCGCTCCGATCAGCGCGACCGCCGGCGACGGCCAGAAAAACAAGGACGTGACCAGCATGATCAGTCCGATTCCCCAGAAGGCGACCGCCGGTGTCCGGATGAACCGCGTCAGCGGTGCAACCATCGTCTCGTTAATGCCGGTGCGGATCAACACCCGGCTCATCGCCACGATGATCGAAATGATCATGATGGTGCCCATCAGCTCTTTGGTCGCATAAATAAACGAATTAAAGACGCCCGACACCGAACCGCTCAGCGTCTCGGTCGCCAGCCATCCGAGCACGAAGATGCCTGCCACGCAGATCATCGTCGTGTCCCGCCGCTTGATCAGCAGCGCCATAATAAACACGATAAACGCCAAGTACACATAGTGTAAGGCCGTTAAATGAATGACCATACCGGTCACACCCTTCCCCTGCTGCAATTGTGCTATATGCTATGCGGGGGCCTGGGCATGTGTTCATGTCTATGGCTCAGGACAAACGGTAGGTGGCGAACGGCTCACCGTTTCGGAACGGCTCGCTGATGCGGTCCAGTTGTTGGATCGTCTCCTCGCTCAGGGTCATTTCAACGCTGCGCAGGTTATCTTCCAGCTGGCTCGTGCGCGTCGCCCCGACGATGACAGTCGAAACGGCGGGACGTCCCATCAGCCAGGCCAGTGACAAGCCGCTTGGCGCTAATTCCAGATCGGCAGCCAGCCGTCCAACCTCTTGGCTAAGCCGGATGTTGCGGTCAATGACAAACCGGCTGAAGTTCGGATCAGTATCGGCCCGGGATTGCTCCGGCGCCCGGTTCTCCAGCGAATATTTTCCAGTGAGGATGCCTCCGGCCAGCGGAAAATAAGGGATGATGCCGACGCCTTGATCCAGGCACATCGGGACCAGCTCCCGTTCCGGTGTCCGGTCTGCAAGCGAGTAGCTGACCTGTGTGGACACGAACCGGTTCAGCCCTTTGGCTTCGCTGATGCCGATCGCCTTCATCAGCTCCCAGGCGGCATAATTGGACGCGCCGATGTAGCGGACTTTGCCGGAACGGACCATATCGTCCAGCGTCCGAAGCGTTTCTTCCAGCGGGGTATGCGGGTCAAACGTATGAATCTGGTACAGGTCGACGTAATCCGTCCGCAGCCGTCTCAGGCTGTTCTCCAGCTCCTGCATCAAATGATAACGCGACGACCCGCGGCCGTTAGGACCCTGCCCCATGACCAGGCCGGCCTTGGTGGCAAGCACCGCCTCCTGCCTTCTGCCTTCCAGCGCCAGGCCGATGATGCGCTCCGACTCGGTTCCGGCATAAATATTAGCGGTGTCGATAAAGTTCACCCCGCGATCCAGCGCATGGTGGATGATCCGGATGGAGGTATCCTGATCCGCCCGCTTTCCGAAGGCGTTCGTGCCTAGTCCCAGGACGGATACTTCCAGTCCGGTATGGCCAAGGTAACGGTATTTCATCAGTTCATTTCCCCTTTACGATAAAGTAAGTGTTCAGCGGCACGTCTTGAGTCTTAAGACATTGTGCAGCCCAGGATCATATTCTTTGCTCCCCGGGCCCTAGCTTTCCGCCGATGCTTCCGCCTTCGGCTTCCGGCCCCCGTTCACGAGCCAGATCCCCAGCAGCACCAGCACAATGCCGACCGCCACAACGGGGTTCAGGCTTTCCTTCAAGAACAGGCATCCGCAGACGACCCCGACGACAGGCACCAGCAGCAGTGAAATCGAGGCTTTGCTGGCCTCCACCTTGGACAAAATGTACGACCACATCACAAACGCCAGCGCTGATCCGACGACGCCCGAGAACACGACGTACACGACCGGCATGACGCCCCAGTGGCTCGTCCCGTGCTCGAAGATCGCCGAGTACAGCAGCAGTCCCGCTGCGCCGGCCACCATCTGCCAGGTCGTAAACTGGAGCATGTCGCTGCCCGCAAGCTTTCGCTTGATGAGAAGGTTGGACAACGCCCAGGACAGACCTGAGGACACTGCGAGCAGCAGCGTTCCGGTGCTGCCTCCCCAGTGGGCGTCCATGGCGATGAAGAGCCCAATGATGCCGATAATAATGCCGGCGAGCTTACGCAAACGCAGCTTTTCTCCCGGAAGCCAAAAATGGGCCATCAGCGTCAGCCAGAGCGGCATGCTGTACGTGAGGACCGACGTCAGACCGGCGCTTAGATCCTCCAGCGAAATCTGGATCGCCAGGTTAAAATACATCGTCTGCAAAATGCCGCATACGATATACCACTTCAAATCCTTCCAGCGGGGCAGCGGCACCCTGCGGAAATAACAAACCGCTAGGAGCACGAGTGCCCCGAGCGCAAAGCGGTAGCCGGCAAAAAGCACGGGCGGAAACACGCCGTTGGCCAGCTTCATAAAAACCCAATTGAAGCCCCATATTAAACAGAGAAGACCGATCAAACCATTCATGTTCACACCCCGGATGTCTGAGATTGAAACCCCCGCCCGCAGGGTGCAGTCCGGTGAACCCTGCCTGCGGCGGTTCCAGCTACCTTTCATGTTAGTCCAATTTTGGACCCATGGGAAGAAAGAAAAATCGCACCTCCATGCGGTTGGCACGGCGGTACGATTGGATTCCTTGCAGATTTTGCCCTGGCACTGACACGGCGATCCGCTTCTGCGAGGCTAGTATTTGATGATGTTGGCGATCACGATCAGAATCGCCCCAATAGCGATCCACATGCACATCAGCGGCCAGAAAAATTTCACCCACTTCTGATACGCGATGCCGGATACGGCCAGGCTTCCCATCAGCGCCGAGGACGTCGGCAGTATCATGTTCGTAATCCCGTCCCCAAGCTGGAAGGCGAGCACCGTCGTTTGACGGGTAACGCCCAGAATATCCGACAGCGGCACCATGATCGGCATCGTCGTCACTGCCATTCCGGTTCCGGACGTAATAAAGACGTTCATTACGTTCTGGAACACGTACATGCCGAGCACTTGAACGGATCCCGGCAGCTCGCCGACCACAACGGCCAACCCGTTCACGATTGAATCGATCACGTCGCCTTGGTCCAGCACGACCATAATTCCCCGGGCAAAACCGATGATCAGTGCGCCGTACGTAATCGACTTGGCGCCTTTGACGAATTCCGAGGCGATCCGGCTCGGACCGTATCCGGCGCAGAAACCTGACACGATGCCCATGGTGAGGAACAGCGCGGCGAGCTCCTCCATCCACCAGTCCTTTTTCGATACGCCCCAAATCAGGGAAGCAAACCCGATCACGACGGTGGCAATGGTCAAGTAATGCTTGAGCTGCATGGGAGGCAGCTTGGAGAAGTCGAGCTCCTGCTTGTCCGCATTCTTCTCCAAATCCTGGACAAGGCTGCGCTCCGGATTTTTTCTCACTTTACCGGCGTACCGGACAATATACAGACTGGTAACCGTAATCAGACACACGAGCAGGATGATCCGCAGCCAAGCGCCTGAAAACATCGGCACCTGGGCGATGGCCTGCGCCAAGCCCACATTGAACGGGTTCAGAATCCCTGCGGTGAACCCGCACGCGGCGCCGAGGGAGATCATCGCGGTACCCGTCAGGGCGTCAAACCCGAGCGCTCGGGCGATGGCGATGCCGATCGGTACGAAAACCATGACCTCGGTCGACATCCCCATCGTGAAGCCGGCGACCGAGAAGAGCGTAATAAAGATCGGGATGACCCAGCGGCCCTTGTTCGAAAACCTTTTGGCAACCCGGCCGGTAATGGCTTCGATCGTCCCCGTGGAGGAAATAATTTCGAAGGTGCCGCCGATAATCAGGATAAAGAAAACGACGTCCGCCGAGTCGATCAGCCCGTGCACAATCGCCTTCGGTATGCTGACGATGCTAACCGGACTGGCCTCCACCTGGTGGTAGGAACCGGGAACGACCAGGGATTTGCCTGTCGCCTTGTCCTCGGCCCGGTCGAACTCGCCGGCCGGAATGACGTAGGTGAGCGCCGTGGCCACCAGCACCAGGAAAATCAAAATGACATACGTATGAGGCATTTTAAACCATTTGCGGGATGCAGTATTAGCGGTGTTCATCGGTTTACCCCTCGTTTCTCTGCGCTTTCCATTGTTCAAATTCGCTGCGGACCTCGCGCAGCGCTCCCTTGTCGATACACAAATCGTAAGCCGTCAGCGCCAGCGCCTTGGCCGCACGGTTCAATTCGATCATGCCTTCCTCCGAACCGGCCAGCGCGGCGAATTCCGGCGTATGCGTCGTAGCGTCGCCAAGCCGGATATACGGGTGGATTGCGGCGGTCATCTGGCTGACGTTGCCGATGTCCGACGATCCGACCCCGCCTTTCTCCGGCGGGTCGTTCACTTCAATGCCGAGGTCCTCCAGATTGCGGGCAAACAACCCGGCTAGTACCTTGTTATTGTTGCGCTCCGCATAAATCAGCCCCTCGGCGATGTCCACGGTAGCGCCGACGCCTTCGGCCGCGCTTCGGACGGCGCGGTATACTTTTTCCCTGACCGTCTCCAGCTCCTGAACGGTGGATGCCCTAAGGATGAATACCGCCTCGGTCAGTTCCGGCACGACGTTGGGCGCGTCCCCGCCTTTTGTAATGATGCCGTGTATCCGTACGTCCTCTTTCATAAACTGCCGCAGCGAGTTGATCGCCACATACGCGTTGACCAGCGCATCCAGCGCGCTGATGCCCTTTTCCGGCGAGGAGGAGGCATGGGCCTGCTTTCCGTGGAAAGTAAAGGTCGCATCTACGCAGGCGAGCGCTCCGCGCAGCACCATCGTTTTGTTCTGCGGATGAACCATCATGGCCGCGTCCACGTCATCGAAGACGCCGTCCTGGCACATGATGATCTTGCCGCCGCCCTCCTCTTCGGCAGGGGTGCCCAGCACCACGATTTTGCCCGGCAGCTCCGGGCATGCATCCTTCAGCGCCAGGGCCGCTCCGACGGCAGCCGTTCCGATCAGATTATGCCCGCAGGCGTGGCCGATGCCCGGCAGCGCGTCATATTCGGCGAGCAGAGCGATCGTCGGTCCGCCCGGTGTTCCTTCCCAGGTTGCGCGAAAGGAAGTCTCTAGTCCGGAGATGCCCTTTTCCACGGTAAATCCCGCCTCGGTCAGCGGCTCGGTCAGCCACTGCTGCGCCTGATGCTCATGGAAGCTCAGCTCCGGATTGGCATGGATTTTCAGCGAAATCTCCCGCAGCATGGCGTCACGCGCGTCAACTGCCTGAATCAGCTGCTGTTTTGGTTCTGTTCCTTGCTGTGCACTCATGGCTATCCCACCCTGTCGATATAAATGTTTTATGAAGCCGTCATTAGTTCCGGCATTGGTTCGTTTCGTATATTTATGCATTAATATGTATTAAATAATAAGGGCAGCCGCAGGAAGATGTACAATCAAGATTTTTTCGCGCTGGACCTAAAGAATTTTTATGTAGGCGCTTCGTTTCATTCAGATTGGATAAAAAGAAGCCCCGCCCGATACCCAGGCAGGACTTCGTTAAGACGGATGTTCCGTTTTCATAAAATCGACGAACCGGTCCACGATGGCCAGCTCGAGCGATGGCTCCCGGTACAGCATCCATGTGTTGCGCCGGATCGGCTCCCCGTTCTTTAGCTTAAGCTCCAGCGTGTACAAGCCGTCCTCCGGCGAGACGAACACGCCCGGCACGATGGAATAGCCCAGCCCGTGCTTGACCATTTCCTTGCATGTCTCATACGCATCCACCTGCATGGCGATGGTGGGCGGCGTGTCATAATGCTCGTGCCACCAGGTCCGGATCGTCTGCCCAAAATGAGAGGACACCTGGCGGGCGGCCTTAGCCTTCGGCTCGCTGTAGTGAATATGCGGCAGCTCCGGCAGGACGGTCAGATCGATCGGCTCATTGGAGATCAGGCAAATCGGCTCATCATGCAGCAGGAAACGGGATTCCACCCATGGATAATCGCCGCGAACGATGCCCACATGAATCTCCTGCTCCATCAGCGAGTCGAGAATCTCCGGGCTGAGCGCACAGGTGACGCTAAACTGCACCTCGGGATACAGGTCCCTGAACTTCTTGAGCAGCGGAGGGAGCTTGTAGAGGCCGTAATAACTGGCGACCCCGAGCCGGAGCGTCCCCTTCACCCGGCTGCGCATATTGAGGAGATAATCCTTCATATGGTTCAGCTCGTCCTGCGTCCTCTTCGCGTACGCAGCCAGCGCTTCGCCTTCCGGCGTTAAGTATGTGCCCTTGGCATGTTTAACGATCAGAGGCACGCCGAACTCCCGCTCCAGCAGCTGAATCCGGTAGGTCAGCGCCGGCTGCGTCATGTACAGGCGTTCCGCCGCTTTGGTCAAGCTCTGCTCTTCGACGAGATGCTGCAGGATGGCAGCGTCCTTTTCGTTCATGTGAGTGGCCTCCTTTCCACGGATCCGTTGTTATTTTGTTTATCATACCATACCAGTTTGCAGCGGACCGGCCCCATGTCACCTTGGAATAAATGGATGTCGGACCGATCTATGTATAATCTAAAGAGTATAGGGTGATGGTTGGGTCTATTGGTGTTCGACCGGGTGAAGAGTGAAGTTGTTTATTACATTAACAAGGGAGATGGTATGACTTGCGAAAGAGACTGGCGCTTATCATTCTGCTCATCGTAGTTGTTTTAATCATTGGATACCTTGTCGACCGTTAACTGTCTTGTCCCAAATATTTGCGAAGGAGATATAAAAGGAAAAAAGGAAAGCCCTAATCTCCTTGTAAAAGGGATTAGGGCTTCTTTCTGCTCAGTGTACTGATTACCTGCTTTACCTTCCTTGGAAGATTGCCTTCTCCGTGTTAAACCTTCCCCGATGGACCATCATTGAAATGACAACGCTGTTCCATCCTCGGCAAATGTTAGGCTGACGCCTCGATTTCCGGCTTCTGTTCGGACTTTCGGCCCGTTCTCCATGCCTTGTTCGCCACCAATGTCACCAGCATGGCCAGAATCAGCGCCACGAGCATAGCCGCGGCAAAGCCGACCACGTTGTTCGACAGAAACGGCCCCATGAAGGACGGAACATACGCCGTTCCGCGCACATTAAACAGTCCCACCAGTCCCCCGCCGACGCCGGCCGCCCCGATGGCGCCCGCGAAGACGACCTTGTTCGAGAACATAAACGGGTACGCCGCCTCGACAAAGGTGCCGAAGCCCATGTTGATCAGAAAGCCCGGCGCGGCTACCGCCGCCTCTCCCCGGTCCCGCGGAGCGATGATGTTGGCCAGGGTGATTCCCGCGGAGACCATCACGAGTCCGACCATGTCGATGGCCCCCAGGAAGCTGTTGCCGGTCTTCTCCATTTCCAGCAGGACGATCGGCAGAATCGCCGCATGATACACGCCGCCGATTATCGCCGGCCAGATCAGTAGGCCTGCAACCACGCCAGCGATGATCGGATTAAACGAAATCGCCTGATTGATGATGTATTTAATGAACTCACCGAGCTGCAGGGCGAACGGGGCGATCAAATAATACATGATCAATCCGGATATGAGGCCCGCCAATCCCCCGGCTACGATGTTGACCGTCGTCATCGGAAACTTCCACTGTACGCATTTGACGAATAAGTACTGCACCAGCAAGCCGGCGCCAATCCCGCCGATGATGCCCCCGATAATGCCGCCGTTCACCGACAGCACCCCGGCGATGACACCCGCGACGATCGACACCTCGTCCATGTCGGAAATCTGCTTGGCCGCCACGACCGCCAGCACGACCGGCAGCGCCTTGAGCATCAGATCGAACACCTCGCTGAGCCCCTTCAGCGCCGGGATCTGGCTGATCGCCAGCACGATCGCCATGGCGATGAAGCCCGGCAGCGAGGACTGCATAATGCCCTTCAAGTTGATCCGCCGCAGCGGGTTCCCTGCAGGTGCGGCGGACTTGTCCCCGGCGCTTCCGAGCACCGGGATGTATTTGATCCCCCAGTATTTGCACAGGGACGTCATAAACGAAACAGCCCGCGTCCGGTTCGTCGTCCCGGTCGTGCCCGACGTGGCGATGACGTTCGCCCCCTTGGAGCTGATCATCGCCATGGATGTTCCGCCGGTTCCCACGACGGGAATGCCCGCCTCAGCCGCGGCCTGCACCGCCTGCCGGTTGGACCCTTGCGGATCGGCGCTCATCACGATCAGCCCGTCGATGCCGCCGGACCGGATCCGGTCTGCCAGCTCCGAATCCGCTTCCGCCGCCGCCTCATTTGTATCTTTCAGCGTCCCTTCGTACCGCTTCGCCAGACGCTGCTCACCCTCATTCCATCCGTACAGCACGGCGGCGGTGTGGTCCTTGGCGACGTCCATCGATTCGGATGCGGCAATGAACTGCACGAGGCCGATGTCCACGCCTGCGCTCTGACACTGCACCTTGATCTCCCCGATCAGTTTCTCGGGATCCTTGCCGCCGAGGTTAAACAGGTTGCCTCCGCTGCTGCCTGCAATCGCTATTCGCTTCATCTCGTTCTCCTTGTTGTGTGGCTTTCATTCTTTATCTAATTACCGTATTACCATATTATAAGAGTAAAAGGTTAGACCGACAACCGTTTACCTTCAGAAAGTAGGCCTCTCTCTGGGTTACTGCTAGCACCCGTAGTTAAGCCGTATCTGTGGTTCCTCATTTCGGTTCGACGTTCGGCGGCATTTCCAACCGCCATCCACCTTCTCCTTCAGCCAAGCAGGTTCGCCTTTCCCCTATGGCTGGCCGAAGGCAGCAAAAAAAGGACACCCTGAAGGGTGCCCTTTCACCGAAGCTTATTTTTTAATAACGAACCGTAAACAACGTTTTCTGCCCATCTTTATTGTCTCTCAAACAATCCGTTCTTCTGGTCCTCTACCGCCATCTGCTTCACGACAAAATGCTTCTTCTTGCCGGTTGCGGTATACGGCAGCTCGTCAATGAACCGGTAGAAGCGCGGTTTCTTGTAATTGGCCAGCATCGGATGATCGCTGCAGTACTTGTTCAGTTCTTTGGCTGTCAGCTCCGGATCCTCCTTGATCACGTAAGCGACGATCGATTCGCCGCGCAGCTCGTCCGGCGCGCCGACGACGACCGACTCCTTCACTTTCGGATGCTGGTTCAGAATTTCCTCGATCTGCACCGGGTGGATATTTTCGCCCGAGGAGACGATCATGTCATTTTTACGGCCAACCACGGTCACGAACTCATTCTCGTCCCAGGTTCCCATGTCCCCGATGTACACCCAGCCTTTATAAAAGACCCGCTCGCTCTCATTCGGGTTGTTCACATAGGCATACGTGGATTTGCCCGGCGACTTGACGATGATCTCGCCGACTTCACTGCCATCGCGCGCCACGACCTCATCCGGTTCCGCCCGTCTGTCCGGGTAGACCTTAACGACCACGACATCGTCGTCGGTGCAGGAACGTCCGGCCGATCCCGCCATTTCCGGCAGATCGTAAGGACGGAGGAACGTGTTCCAGAATGCTTCCGACGTGCCGTAGCCATTGAAAATATTCGGCGTCAGCGTCTCCTGGAATTTGATGCAGTCCTCCCGCTCCAGCGGCGCACCCATCGTCACGATGCCTTTTAATTTGGACAGGTCCACAGGGTTTTTCTTCTGGGCGTCATAGAGCATTTTGAGCATAGGCGGCGCCCCGATCAGGAAGGTCAAGTTGTATTTCTCGGCGAGTTCCAGGCATGTTTTCGGATGGAAGTATCGAAGAATGACGATTTCGGCACCCACATACAGGGATGGAGTCGGTCCTCCGGAATGGATGCCTCCGCGGTGGAACCAAGGGCTCATATTCATCGTCTTGTCGGTAGGGTTGAGAGGAAAATGCATCGCCACGTCGTGGGCGGACAGGATGTCGTTGATGTTGTTGATTGGAACCCCTTTCGGCTGGCCGGTGGTTCCCGAGGTATACAGGCGTGTAATTTCATCGTAGATGTGGGAGGGCCGCTCGATGTCCGGGTTATGCTCCGGCTTGTCCTGCACATAATCGCTGTAGATGATGTGATCCGCAGGTGCCTCTTGATTGCCGTTCATATTGACCATCACGATCCGGCGGGGGCGGTGTTTGGCCATGGCCAGCGCCTGCTCGGCCGTTTCCTTGATTTCCGCATCGTAGATGTAGACGGCAGGCTTGCTGTCATCGAGGATGAACGCGGTTTCTCCGGGGGAGAGCTTGAAGTTGATCGGGCAGTTGATCGCGCCGATTTTCTGCGGAGCCAGGTAGCTGAACACGAATTCGGCCGAGTTGAGCAGCTGGTACACAATGACCTCATTTTTGCCGACTCCGTCTCCGAGCAGGGCATGCGAGAGGCGGTTTACTTCCCCGTTCAGCTCAGCGTAAGTCCAGGTGCGCTCCCGCACCGGATCGGTCAAGGCCGGACGCCCCGCAAACCGGTGCACGTTCCGCATAAATCCGTTGATATACGTAAAATCATTTTCAAATGTATCTTTAAACATCCGAACATCATAGGTGAATTGTTGTTCCATGGTACCCATCTAACTTCCTTCCTTCATATTTAAAATTAAACCTTTGCGAGACTTCGAAAAGCGGAACAGGGCTTCTTGCCCGTCCGCTTCGTTAATTGGTTCCTTCGTATTTCCCGACGATCAGGGACGTATTTTGTCCGCCAAAGCCAAAAGAATTGGACATCGCGATACGGACCTTCGCCGCTCTCGCCTCATTCGGCACATAATCCAGATCGCATTCCGGATCCGGCTGCTCGTGATTGAGCGTCGGCGGAACGATCCCTTCGCGGATCGCCTGAATGCAGGCAATCAGCTCCGTGACGCCGCCCGCCCCCATCAAGTGGCCGGTTGCCCCTTTGGTCGAACTGACCGGGATTCGGCCCGCCCCTTCGCCAAACACGGCTTTCAGGGATTTGGTTTCGATCCGGTCGCCAAGCGGTGTGGACGTTCCGTGCGCGTTAATATAATCCACGTCGGACGGAGTCAGCCCGGCTTGTTCCAGGGCCTGTTCCATACACCGCACTTCCCCGGCTCCTTCAGGCTCCGGCGAAGTCACGTGGTAGGCGTCCGAGCAGTTGGCGTGGGCGAGCAGCTCGGCCTTAATATCGGCTCCCCGGCTCTCGGCCGATTCGAGCCTTTCCAGAATGACCGCGCCGGCTCCCTCGCCCATCACGAACCCGTCGCGATTGAGGTCAAACGGCCGGCTCGCTTTGGCCGGATCGTCATTCCGAGTGGACAGCGCCCGGGCCGACGCCAGTCCGGCGTCCATCAGTCCGCACAGGATGGATTCCGCGCCGACGGCCACCACCGCATCCGCTTGGCCGGACTGAAGGAGCATGGATGCCATGCCAATGGCGTCCGCACCGGAAGAGCAGGCGGTGTTGACCGTATAGCTTGGGCCTTTGAAGCCATACGCGATCGAGATTTGGGCGGCAGCAATGTTGCCGAGGATTTTGGGAACCAAATACGGGCTCACGCGGGCGCTTCCCGTTCCGGTCATCTGCTCCTGCGCCGCCGCTGCCGTCGTGATGCCTCCCAGCGCCGTTCCCAGCACGATGGCCACCCGCTCGGGCTTCGCGTCGAGTTTACTGTCAGCCAGCGCCTCTTGAGCTGCCACCAGGGCAAACTGCATGAAAATATCGGTCTGTCCGGCTAACTTTTTCGGTATGTAGTCAGTGGGGTTAAACGCTTTGACTTCGGCTGCAATCTTGACCGGCAGCTCCGAGGCATCAAACCGCGTAATGCTTCCGATTCCGCTGTTTCCTTTTAAGAGATTGTCCCAATAGGCCGGCACGCCGATGCCGATCGGGGTTACGGCCCCCATACCTGTAATCACTACGCGCTCCTTCACTCAGAAAGCACCTCCTCTCTTTTTTGCCGCAAATATATATCTTCCTTGCTTGCTTGTAAATTAAGCTTGGGCCGATGGCTTGCCTGCCAACGCGCCGCTCCATGTGCTGCTGATCTGCTTCCATAACTCTGGGAAACGCTTCTCCACGTTAAAAGGAAGACCCTGGTCATCCACATACGTATGGGACGTCGTCCCCTCGCACGCCAGCTTTCCGTCCTGCTTCAGCACCTGATAGTTGAACGTCATCCGGCTCCGTGACAAGGCTGTCAGCGACGTGCGGACCGTAACGGGCTCCTCCGGGCGGAGCATTTTTTTATAATCACAATCCGCTTTCAGGCAAACCAGCGAAATGCCGTTACCATGAAAGGTTTCCATGTAAGGAAATCCGTATACGTGCATGAATCTCATGCGCCCGTTCGTGAACCAATCAAAAGCTTTGGCGTAATAGGAGATTCCCGCCGCATCGCAGTCCCCCCAGGTCACAATCATCTCCATGTCATTGCTGGGAAAAGAATCTGCCAATCTCGCTCCCTCCTTTCGCTCGTGCTATTTTTCACACTGAACATTATACTCCGATTATTAAAAATAAAAAGTAATTTGCTAACTTTTATAAGGTGGCCCACTCTTTACCTGTGATTCCAATCCACAATTGAATCCGTTGACCATTCAAGGATTGCCCTGCCGGCATGTTTTCAAACCGCGAAAATTTTGATTGAAATACGCCTGATAATCACTACAATTCAGATTAGGCTTATTGGTTATTATTTCATATTCAATTGGGGGAAATATGTTGAGAAATACGTTGATGAAAGTCCTCTCGTCCGCGGCGCTGCTCAGCGCCATCGCCGTATCCGCCGTTAGTGCGGAAACCGCCACCACCCCGTTCTCGGATATCGCCGGATCCTACGCCAAGGATGCCATTAACGAGTTAGTCGAAAAGGGCATCGTTAACGGAAAGGGCAACGGCAAGTTCGACCCTAGCGGAAAAATTGAAAGACAGGATTTTGCCATCATCCTTGCCAAGGCATTAGGTCTGGACGTTTCCAGTACACCAAAGTCGCCGACTTTCTCGGACGTACCTTCTGACAGCTATGCCTATGCTTCTGTCGAGGCCGCCGTCAAGGCGGGGCTGATCAAGGGGCAGGGAAACGGAACTTTTGGCACCGGCTCCAATTTGTCGCGCCAGGATATGGCGGTCCTGTTCGTTCGCGCTCTGGGCATCGATGCACAGGGGAAAGGCTCCATTTTAAAATTTTCCGACGCGAGCTCCATTTCTGACTATGCCAAGGATGCCGTCGCCGTAGCGGTTGGGTTCGGATTGTTCAATGGAGGCACCGACGGCAAATTTGATCCAAAAGGCGGTGCGGCAAGAGAAGAAGTGGCGCTGGTGGCGAGCCGTTTTTTTGACGCCAAGGAGATTATAGACAGCCAAACGCCGCCTTCGCAGCCGGATCCAGCTCCAACTACGCCGCCGGAACCGGCCAAGCCAGCCACTCCGACACCTCCGGCAACCTCTGTGCCATCTTCATCGGGCGGAAGCAGCAATAGCAGTGGAGGCTCTAATGGGAATAACGGCGGCAGCACGCCTAGCCAGCCGGAAACGTCAGCTCCGGCGGTTACCTTGGTGTCTTCGTCTCCACTAAATATTGGTGATCCGATCCAATTGATCAGCAGCAAAGTAGGCAAAGTGTATGTGGTGCCATATGCAGCAACTCCAACGAGCAAAACGGATCTAGAATCACTGGATGATCGGTTTAAGAGTTCAGTTCTTTACGCGAATCAGGTGACGGAAATGCAAACATCTTCGTTGACAGCCGGAGAATACAAAGTATATTTCGTAGACAACGAAGGGCGTATGTCGGCGCCGTCTGATAAAATCGTACTTCAAGATAATCCTAGGATCACCTTAACGAATGAAGAAGAATCCTCCTTCCTTTTAGGTAAGGAAGGTGCCGTTCTTAAAGATCTCACCGATAATCCTTCTAGTGCAGACAGAAATATTAACGATTGGATTCAGGTAAAGTGGCACGGTAAGTCTTTGGATATGATCTATAATTCAACGCAACACAATTTCAAAGTTTTTGAAGATGACAATCGGGTAGGCACATTAGAAGTAAGCTCTGAATCTTCCGTAATTTCTATTGAGCCTACTGAAGATGGGTTGCATATCCGGGCAAACGAAGAGGCCAATGAAACAACAAAAGCTGATTTGCGGTTTACCCTAAAGAGTTACAGTAGAGAGGAAGAAACTCAACAAGAGTTAGGTCATGTTGATTTGCCAATCCATTTTGACTTCACAGCCCCGACGGTTACTGGCGCGACATACCAAGACGGTGAATTCATTGTGACGCTGGACCAGGATTTTTATCAAGTAGAAAATTTCCCTATCAATATCCGGATCAGCTATTCCCCAAGCGGCGAATTTGGCATTAATAATGAGGTACGTGAACTTCATGATGAAGATTTCGGAGTATTACTGAGTGAAGATCCCAAGCAATTTACTATAAATCTAACCGAATCTGCGCTTAATGTTCTGCCTTTTAACGAAAACGGAAAATTCCGCCTGGTGTTCTCGGGTCTCAGAGACGAGGCGGGCAACCTGTCCGAAGAGGAAGCCCTCTATGTTAACATATCAAATGTAGACCCAAACCCCACTTCCGAAGGCGAATAACGCACACAAAAAAACGGCCAACATCCTTGGCCGTTTTTCCATTTACCCCTCCTGCCCCTCAACCTTCATCCTCAGCAGCCGGGTGCGGGTCACCATCCCTGCGCTTTCCAGCGTCCTCTTGGACGCCTCGTTGTAATACCAGCAGCCGCTGAGCGGCCGGATCCCCTGTGCATGGCACCAAGCTTTCAGCCACAAAATAATGCTTCGCCCTATTCCCTGATGGCGGTACAACTCGTTCGTAAACATGCCTATACTGGCGGTGCCGTCGATTAAGACCGAGCGCTCCACAATGCCGACTCCCAGCAGCTCACGGCCCCGATAACAGGTAAAGAGCTCTCCCTTTTGAATGCGTAATGCGACAGAACCCAGAAAGTCTCCGCATACCCGCTGGATGTCCTCCAGATCGGCAAGCTCTGCGGGACGTAACATGCCCGGGTCCGAACCTGGATCACTCGTCAGGTCTAACCCGCTGTCCTGAAAGAAATAGGCCTGCTTGGCGATAGCCATGTCATGGTCCAGTGCCAAGCTAAGCAGCAGCTCATCTCCCGTCGACACGAACACCTCACTCACCTGATGCTCTTCCAGCACCCGCCGCAGTAGAATCTGCACATGCCTCTGGTGAGGCCGGCGCAGGTAAAACTGCGTCAGCAGACTGTGATCATGAATGGCGTAATATCCTATCGACGCGTTTTCAGACAGGATGATATAAAATTGCGAGGCCAGAATATACTGCTCGTGAAAGGTATCAAACGGTGAAGACAGCCCTTTTATGTACTCCTGCAGAAGTTCTCGTATTTCTTCGATCCCACACGCTCTGGTGTCCATGCTCGAAACATCCTTTCCAACCGTCTTTTTCCTTCATTTTACATCGGCTTCCCGCTGGCCGAAACTACAAAAAAAGACCATTCCCACACGGAATGGCCTTGTGTTCCACAGAGCTCCCAGGAGGATCGCATGCTGCTCGCCCCCCCGTTAGATTTTAAAAGCCCCCATCAGCGGCATAATCATCTTCAGCATATTCATGCCCACCCGAATATTCGGGATAATCTGGCCGAACATGCCCATGAGCCCTCCGGATTGACCGTCTGCCTGGCGCTGCGCATTTCCCTGACGGCCCCCGCCAAACAAGGCGCTGAAGATGCCGGATACCTGCACTTCTTTATCCCGTGTCGGCGGGCCTGTCATCTTCGACCATCCTCTGGCTGCGGACAGTACAACCTGCCCGTTCTCAATACCCGTTACGTAGCCTACGTACTGCGTACCATCCTTGAGTACCACCCAAACCGGCTGCCCCAGCAACTGGGCCGCTTGTTTAGGATCGACAACATACTCCTGCTTCATGAATCTCACCTCGCTTTTCAGCTATCTGATCCGCCCGCCAATCCCTTGCCTCCGATCCATACCGCATAAGACAATACATCGCCGAACTCTTCATAGAACTGATGATTCCTTTGCAGCAGCTGCAGCGCTGCCGGATCGTCCAGCCACTCCATATCGAACATTTGGTATGGATCAAAGGATATGCTCACTCCCTGCTCCTGCAGCGAAGCCAAACGGTCCGAAGGAAGCCGCGCGTCCAGACTGCGGAAACCCGCCTGCTTCAATAGCTGCTCCCATTCTTCCAAGGAAGGAATGTCCCGGGCGCCGTATAGCTCCTGCGACGCTTCCTTCAGCCCCGGATGGTCCTGCTTCCGGACCATTTCCCGGTCATATAACAATCCGCCGTCCTTGAGCACGCGGTGATATTCCTTCAAGGCAGCCGGAATGTCCACAAATAAGGTAACCGATTCGACAAAAACGACATCGAACCCGCCGGCTTCAAACGGAAGTGAGGCGGCATCCGCAATCCGGAAGTCGACCTCCACCTCCATGGCCTCGGAACGCCGGCGGGCTTTTCCGATCATGCCGTGATGTACATCTACAGCGGTTACCCGGTAGCCCATTTTCGCCAAGTGACAGGCCGTTCTCCCGGTTCCGCAGCCTACCTCCAGAATATTCGCCCCGGCCGGTATGGCATCGCGCTCAAGGAGTGCCAAGGTGCTGTCAAAGCCGCCTGGATGAGCAGCCCCTTCACCCAGCGCAGCCAACATATCAAAGTACTTCAACGTTTTTCGCCTCCATCAGGCACTCCGTCCGGTCCTCGGCCCGCCATGGCGGACGGACAGGTCTCCCGTTCTCCTTTTAAAAAAAGACCCCTGCATTCCCTATCGTCTGCAGAGATCAGTTCACATCCAGCGAAGCGCCAGTATATATATCGTCTGTTCTATTTAGATGAAGAGGAACGGTATCAGGAATAATAAAGCAATGGAAGTCCAGGCCAAAGCCCCGTATCCTGGCGGGTAACCGTAGCCGTAGCCGTAGCCATAGCCGCGGCCGTAAGGACCGTATCCCGGATAGCTGGATGTCTTGGCTTTTTGCTGCAGCTCGCTTAGCTGCTTGCTGGCTTTTCCGGGGTTCGTGGATAGAATGGTCGCACGGGGAGCAGCATCGCCGAGCTCCAGTCCATGATCCGAAACTCCCTTAATCGTGCCATACACTTGCGTACCATCCTTAAGAACCGCACAAACGTGCTTACCGACATACGATCTGCACGTATCAGCCGATGGTGATTGGATCAGCATCATGCCTATTCCTCCTTCCCACTTCATTCCTTTATCCTATTCACCTGCATCCGAAGTCGAAAGGGGAATATGACCATTTATAGGGAGCCCTCGCCAGAAAGGCCTTGATGCCCATATTCTCAAAAAAATATGGTTCCCATTTTAATCAAGTCATCATGTTCCGGTTATAAAAAAAGAAACCCGCGTCTCCTAAAGACGGGGTTTCTCGTCAGCTCCTCTGCCAGTTCATCTGCCGGGCCAACGCTTGCCGGCCTGCGGATAACCTGCCGCCGCATCCTGCAGCGCCCGGTCGATCTGCTGCTTGATAATGTCCGCATAGACGGTTTGGTTCATCTCCAGCAGGCTGGGATACAGCAGATCCACCAGCTCTCGGATCGTAGTCAGCGCGGCGGAAAGTTCGCGGATCCGCATCGTCACGGCTCCCCCGCCAGAAGGGGCCTTCACCGCGGAATGTTTCCGCTCGGGCTCCTTTAAGTCCTCGTGCAGCCTATGGAGCTGCTCCGTCACCATCTGGAACTCCCGGCTCTGACAGATGCAGACGATATGTCCTGTCCCTACTTCGTCCCAGGACTGATAGACGTCAACCAAATCAAGCGGGGCGGAACGGGTCTTCATAATCAGCTCCACCTTCACATTAGCATGGGAAGGAGCAATGTAGGCCGTCGCTTTGCCCACCGAGCCCTCGTCGATCAGATCGAGCAAGGAGCCGGCTTCAGCGAATATCGCTTCGGCCTGACCGGAGGCGGTTAAAATATGATAATCCCGGTCAATGCAAAAATAAGGGACCGGTATTTGCGTCATGTCCATGGACGGTCATTACCTCACGATCTGCTGCGTCGCATCAGCGAATAAATAGGAATCGATCCAATCGTTTAATTCGAGTAACGTTGGCACAAACACTGCCTGATCGGCCAAGCCCTGATCAATTCCGTACGGTTCGATCACGCGGCCCCCAATAATGACCGCAGGACTGCCAGGCAGGCTCCCGAGCGCGTTAACATACTGCTTTAACTTGGGTAAATGATACACGATAGAGACCGAAAGGCCGATCACATCGGGCTTCCAGTGCATGGCACCAAGAAGGGCGTCCTTCAGGGGCAGATTCGGACCGTAAAACCGGGTGGCGAACCCGCGCTCTTCGAAGAGGGCCGATACCATTTTCAGACCGAAATAATGCGCTTCTTCTTCTACACACAGAAACATGCCTCTTCTTCCATTGGGCTGTTCCGGCTTCACTAGTGCGGCATACCGGGTCATCAATATTTCGCAGACGCCTGAGGCCAGATGCTCATCAGCCACCGTTATTAAATTTTGCTCCCACAACGAACCGACGTATCGCATGGCCGGCGCCAGCCACTGCTCGTAGATATACAGGCTGTTCCTGCCGGACTCAACTTGCTCCACAAGGCTGTCCCAGCATTCTTCTGTCTTTCCGCCAATCAATTGTTCAGCGAGCTGTTCCATGCCCATATTCATGCAGCGGCAGCCTCCTTTTCCGTCGGTTATAGATAACAATTTATATATCAGTCTTATATACTATCATCCATACGAACAGAAGGAAATGTAGATTCAACACAGGTTTTGTCGAATTTGACGACCTTGGGCCTGTTCCTCTACGATGAACACAAATAAAAAATGAAAGACTTGAAAACTTTGGGAGATTATACCCATGATCTTTATTATAATATAATTAGCCCTCATCTGAGAGGCAAGGAGGAACATGCATGTATATCGTTCACTCAACTGTCGTTGTCCCCGCCGATAAGGCCGACGAAGTTATCCATATTTACAACCACAGATCCAAGTTGGTGGATCGGGCCCCAGGCTTTCACTCTTTCATGCTGCTGCAGAATGAACGCAAGCCTCATGAGCTGACGGTACAAATCACTTGGGAAACCAAGGAGGACTACCTCCGCTGGGCCAGGGGGGAAGATTTCAAGCGGGTCCATGAGCTGGAGAAGCAGTACCCGGATCAGGAGCTGGCAGCGATCATCCCACAGGTCAGCAAATACAAGGTGGTCGCCCAATGAAACAAGCCGGCACTTACGAACGATTGATCGATCGGGTGACGCAGCTGATTTACGAAGCCGACCCTTCACTCATGAACCGGTACGGCGAGAAAGGAGTGCAGAAATGCAAAGATGATAATGCGCATCACATGCGTCATCTGGAAACGGCACTCGAACTTGGTGATTCACGGGTATTTAGCGATTATGCCGTTTGGCTGAATGGTATTCTGAACACTTACGGCATGGAAACGCGTACGCTGACGGATAACTTCCGATACCTTAAGCAATCTCTTTCCACAGTGGATGAATTGGACGAGCCCACCAAACGGGCCTTCGGCCAGTACCTGACCGATGCGATAAATCGGCTTGAGGCAGATCAAGATTGATTGCTTTTCAAGAATGATAACGGAAGGGGTAGACGCGGATGAACGGGAATGGACGTAATGAACTGCAAGCTGCAGCACCGGTATCGACACAAGAACTGACGCTCGTCAATAAGGATACACAGAAATTGGACCCCAGCTTTGTGGTGGGTCTGGGTGCATCAGCCGGCGGGCTGGAAGCATTGGAGACTTTCTTTGACCAAATGCCGACAGACACGGGGATGGCCTTCATTGTCGTTCAGCACCTTTCTCCGGATTACAAAAGCCTGATGGACGAGATTTTGCGCAAATACACTTCCATGCCCATTCGCGAAGCCAAGCACGGCATGAAAATCAACGCGAATCATATTTATTTGACCCCTCCACGTAAAATCCTCACCGTTATGGAAGGGCGTCTGCAGCTGACCGATTCTACTCCGCCTGCAGCCCTGCACCTGCCGATCGATATGTTTTTCCGCTCACTTGCCATGGCCTACGGCACCAAAGCCGTAGCCGTGATTATGTCCGGGACCGGCACCGACGGTTCACGGGGAATACATGACATTAAGGAAGCCGGGGGACTCGTCATTGTTCAAGACAGTCAATCGGCTAAATTTGACGGAATGCCCAGCAGCGCGAGGCTGTCCGGTAACGCCGACGTCGTGCTGGCCCCGAAAGAAATGACCGAAAGGCTGATGCAGCACGCGCATGGCGCAGAGTACGAGAGCATGACAACGGTCCGGGAAACCATTACGACCGAGCAATACATTCAGCTCATTTTCGAGAAAATCCGCCAGGACTGCGGCGTGGATTTTACCTATTACAAACGAAACAGCGTGCTGCGGCGGATCGAGCGGCGGATGGCCATTCATAACGCCCCATCCATGGCGGCTTACATGACCTATCTGGAGGAACACCGCGAGGAATTGCAGGCGCTGCGGAAGGATCTTTTGATCGGCGTCACCAATTTTTTCAGGGATCCCGAAGCGTTCCAGACCATTTATGATAAAGTGCTCCCGGAGATTTTCGAGCGCAAAAGCCTCTCCAAGGAAATCCGCGTGTGGGTGGCAGGATGCTCGACGGGGGAGGAAGCCTACTCGATCGCGATGCTGCTGCGCAAATATGCGGATACGCTGGATGAGCCCTATCTGATTAAAATTTTCGCCACCGATCTGGACAAGGAATCGATTGAATACGCCAGCCAGGGCATCTATACGCAGAGCAACATCAGCCATCTTTCGGAAGAGGATCAGGAGCGCTTCTTTATTAAGGACGACGATATGTTCCAGGTGAGCAAAGACATCCGCAAGATGGTTGTATTCGCTCCGCAGAACATCATCAAGGACCCCCCGTTCCGGAATCTCGACCTGATCACCTGCCGGAACATGCTGATTTACCTGCAGCCGGAAATGCAGCAGAAGGTGCTGTCCCTGTTTCATTTTGCGCTGAATCCGGAAGGCTTCCTGTTCCTTGGGCCTAGCGAAACGATCGGGCGCTTTGCGGGGCAGTTCGATTTTGTGGACCGGCGCTGGAACATTTTCTCGCACAAGAACGGAAAAGCCGAAACGGAATCGCGGCTGTTTTCACTCGAAGGGCGGATTTCGCAGACCCAGTCCTACCGCAAAACTACGCCCCCTCAGGCTGCTGTCCGCGACCCGGCAACGCCTAAACGTCTGGACGATCTGCAGGGGGCGCTGGTCGAGGAGCATATTCCGCCCGGCATGATCGTGGACCAGAACAACGATGTCATTCACCTGAATGGAGCGATCAACGATTATCTCATGCTTGCCCAAGGCAAGCCCAGCTGGAATTTGTACAAAATGATCGACCCAAACGTATCCGTCGCGGTATCGGCCGCCGTCCAGAAGGTCCGGCAGGAGCGGCGGGGCGTCGTCTATCACTCGCTCGGCATCGCTACCAACGCCGGCGAAACGGTAGTGGACCTGCACATTCGGCCGTTTTCGCTAAAGAATAAAACGTTCGATAAATACGTGCTCATCCTGTTCATGGACCCCGAGGAGCCGGAGGCCGCGGCGCAAATGGTCCTGGAGCCGTTCGAAATCGACCGCAACGTCAGCTCCCGGATCATTGAGCTGGAGCAGGCGCTCCTAATGGCGGAGGAATCCCTTCAAGCCACCGTTGAGGAGCTCGAGACGTCCAACGAGGAGCTGCAGGCGACGAACGAAGAGCTTGTGGCCGCGAACGAGGAGCTGCAGAGCGCCAACGAAGAGCTGCAGTCGGTGAATGAGGAGCTGGTGACCGTCAACACCGAATACCAGTTTAAAATCCAGGAGCTCACCGACGTGAACAACGACATGAACAATTTTCTGGTCAGCACGCGCATCGGCACCATTTTTCTGGACAAACGGATGTGCATCCGCCGCTTTACTCCGGCCATCACGAAGGAGATCAATCTGCTGGAGGTCGATTACGGCAGGCCGATCGAGCACATCTCCCACCATTTTAAATACGATACGCTGGTGGCCGATGCGAAGCAGGTGCTGCAAACGCTCGTTCCTTTTGAGAAGGAGATCCAAAGCCAGGACGGCACCTGGTACAGCATGCGCATCCTGCCGTACCGTACGGAGCAGAATTTCATCAGCGGGGTCGTGCTGACGTTCGTGAACATCACAGATCTCAAGGCGGTAAATGAAGAGCTGACCAAGCTCAGCTACGCCGTCGAGCAAAGCCCGAGCATAACCGTCATTACCGACGTTAGCGGGTCAATTGAGTACGTGAATCCGAAGTTTACCGAGATTACTGGGTTCAGCCTTTCCGAGTCGCGGGGAAACAGTCTGAAGGCTTTTTGCAAGACGTCTGAGGGAAGTCCCACGGTCGATCTGATCATGGAAACGGCCAAAAACTGCGGTATCTGGAAAGGCGAGCTGAACAGCACCAAGAAGAACGGGGAATTGTACTGGGAATCGGTGAAGCTCATTCCGATTAAAAACAAGAAGGGCGAGATCATCCACTTCGTCAAACTGTCCGAGGATATCAGTGAGCGCAAGCAGGCGGAGGAGATGCTCCGCAAGACCGAAATGCTGTCGGCCGTCGGCCAGCTGGCTGCAGGCATCGCCCACGAAATCCGCAATCCGCTGACCGCGCTGAAGGGGTTCACGAAGCTGATGTCCAACAAGGGGACGGGTAACGACTCCTATATAGGGATCATGCTGAACGAGCTGAACCGCATCGAGCAGATCGTCAGCGAGCTGTTGGTGCTGGCGAAGCCGCAGGCGGTCGATTTTGTCCGAATGGACCTGGAGCCCATCCTGCATGACGTCATCATGCTGCTGGAATCGCAGGCCAACATGAACAACGTAGAGATGAACATCGACCTGAAGCCGGGCATGAGGGTGGTCTGCGTCGAGAACCAGCTCAAGCAGGTATTCATCAATGTGCTGAAAAATGCGATTGAAGCGATGCCGCGCGGCGGCGAGGTGAACATCCAGGCCAGCCTGAGCGACAACCACAACATCATCGTGCGGTTTGCCGACAACGGCTCCGGCATTCCAGAGAGCAAGCTGGCGAAGCTGGGCGAGCCGTTCTATTCGACGAAGGATAAGGGAACGGGCCTCGGCTTGATGGTCAGCTACAAAATCATCGAGAATCACCAGGGGGCGATCCGTTTTGAAAGCGTTGAAGGCGAAGGAACGACGGTCACCATCACGATTCCGGGCGTAGCGTAAGGGGACGTGTGGCTGGCAGCCTCAGCCTGAGCATAAAAAAAGAGGGGGACAAAACCCCCTCTTTTTTATGATTATTGTAATGTGTGGGCATGCAGTAGCTGGTGGCACTGAAGCGCTACGTTAAGCCATTTACTCTAGACGCCTGCGTGCCCGCGGCTTGCTATCACGCCTGAGCACAATTGCCTGGTGCCCGGTTCGCCAGCCACGTGATTCCTTCCGCTGCTCGCATACCCGCGAGCCCCCGGCTGCAGGCCTTACTCCTTCGGCTCTCCCGCGGCTTCCCATTTCGCAATCTCCTCGCGAACGAGCGGCGCCACCTCGGTTCCGAGCAGCTCAATGGCGCGCATCACGAGATGGTGCGGCATGGAGCCGACCGGCACGTGCAGCATAAAGCGCGTAACGCCCACGTTTTTGCGGAGATGGATGATCTTCCGGGCGACCGTCTCCGGATCGCCGACGTACAGGGCGCCTTCGAAGCTGCGGGCGTTGTCGAAGCTGTTGCGGTCATAATGGCCCCAGCCCCGCTCCCGTCCCAGCACATTCATGCTGTACTGGGTGGAGGGGAAGAACAGGTCGGCGGCCTTCTCCGTCTCCTCGGCGATAAAGCCGTGCGAATGGGAGCCCACCGCCAGCTTCGACACGTCGTGGCCCGCGTGGGCAGCCGCCCGCTTGTACAGCTCCACCAGCGGCGCAAACTGCGTCGGTCTGCCTCCGATAATGGCCAGCACCAGCGGCAGGCCCAGGAGGCCGGCACGGATGACCGACTCCTGGTTGCCTCCGCTGCCGATCCAGACGGGCAACGGATCCTGAACCGGGCGCGGATACACGCCCAGGTTGTGAATCGCTGGGCGGTGGCGGCCCTCCCAGGTCACCTTTTCCGAGGACCGGATTTTGAGCAGCAGCTCCAGCTTCTCGTCAAACAACTCGTCGTAATCGTTCAGATCGTATCCGAACAGCGGGAACGATTCGATAAAGGACCCCCGGCCCGCCATAATTTCAGCGCGTCCGTTCGAAATCCCGTCGACCGTGGCAAAATCCTGAAAGACCCGCACCGGGTCGGCCGATGACAGCACCGTGACCGCACTGCTGAGCCGGATTCGCCGGGTCTGCGGCGCAGCCGCCGCCAGCACGAGCGCCGGCGAGGACGCGGCATAGTCCTTCCGGTGATGCTCGCCTACTCCGAATACGTCCAGCCCCACCTGATCGGCAAGCACAATTTCCTCAACTACTTCGCGCAGACGCTGCGCGTGGCTGATGACCTCACCCGTCTCTACGTCCGGTGTCGTTTCCACAAAGGTACTGATGCCTATTTCCATGGGAATCCCCCTAGTTCAATAGATTGGTATACTGTAACCGACCGCCGCAGCGGCCCAATTTTTCTTAATTACGTATATCTTTATATTGAACTATTTTGGGGTCCATTTCAAGCCTTCCCGCAAAAATCCCCATTCGCCTTCCTGCTTCATCCCCGGTCAACGCGCAACGGTTCTAAAATACCGATACACCCGGTCCAGCTTCGCCTCATGCTTGCCCTTGGGACTTTCCATATTTCCGAACTCAAAAAATTTAACCCGCTTGATGCCCACGAACCGGAACAGCGCCTTCCGCATCAGCACTTTGTGTGCGTTATTCAGCCACAACAGGGGATATAGCGCCGGCCCCTTCATGGAGGAGATGCATACGACCGATCTGCCCTTCAGCAGCCCTTCCGGCAGCAACCCGCCCTTGTCCCTGTAAGCGAAGCCCGAAGCAAACATCTGGTCGATGAATCCGAGCAGCATGGCCGGCGGCCGGCCCCACCAAATCGGGTAGACCAGGACGATTTTATCCGCCCACAGCAGCATCTCCCGATACTTCTCCAATGCTGGGTCCTTGTGCATATCCCGTCTCCGTTTGGTCTCATTGAAGATCAGAACCGGATTAAAGCCCTCTTCATAGAGGTCGAGCGTTCGAATTTGCGAAACCGCCGGATTCTCACGGCTGCCTTCCAATACTTTCTGCAGAAACGAGTAACTTAAGCTTTGATGATTCGGATGCGTGTAAATGACCAGTACCTTCATCGTGCCACCCCATTTACTTATCATTTGATAACAAAATCCTACCACGCCGGCAATTTAGTTGTCAAATGATAATTGTTTATTGATAATAATTTTGATATGTTCGTGAGGAAGAGGTGGTGACATCATGGATGAAAATAAGCTTTTTGACCAGTTGATTGCTTTTACGGCAGCCGTACATCAGGTCAAGCACGAAATGACTCAAGGCATCAAACCCGAGGGTATTACGCCGGTACAGTACAGCATGCTCGAATACATCGCCGTAAGCCAGCCGGTAACCTTGAGCCAAATCAGTGACTGCCAGCAGATGTCCATGCCGAATACGAGCCGGGAAATCAAGAAGCTGTGCGACAAGCAGTTATGTGAAAAATACGATGACCCCAGTGACCGGCGCAAACAGTATGTCCGCCTGTCCGGCGAAGGGGAGCGTGTCATGCAAGAAGCCTTCGGCCACATCGGCGCGCGGTTCCTCACCCGGCTGCAGGACGCTTCCGAGAAGGATCTGCAGGAGATCGTTCATGCGATGGACGTGCTGCACTCCCTGGTATTTTATACGGATAAATAATGATGTGAAACGGCCGTATGATCTCAGGATCATGAAGACATGGTCCTTTCAATGCAAGCGAAAAAGGCACCTGTCTCCAGGCACCTTTTTATAAACGAAGTATATATTCTCGGCAAGTCTGCTGCTTCCTGCCTTACCCTTTAATCCGCTCAGCCGCTTCCTGCCTTACCCTTTAATCCGCTCAGCCGCTTCCTGCAGGGCTTGAACCACCTTATCGCACCAGCTGTCGAACTCAGGATCTTCGGTCTGGTGCTCCGGATGGGCCAGAATATACTGCACCGTCTCCTTAATGCCCTGATCCACCCGTGTGGTCGCCACAAAATCGGGAACGAGACGCTTCAATTTGGCATTGTTAAAGACAACCGTATTGGCTTTGTCTCCCAGCAGGCTGCCCCTGAAGTCCTCTTTGCTGCAGGCATCGAGGAACTCGGATGCGACATGAACTGCATTCAGCTTCACGCCCAGAGCGTCGGCGATGATCTCGTAAATCTGGTTCCAGGTGACCGATTCATCCGATGTAATGTGCACGGACTCGCCGATTGCATGGATGTTGCCCATCAGGCCGATAAAGCCTTTGGCAAAATCCCGGTTATGTGTCATCGTCCACAGCGACGTACCGTCTCCGTGAATAATGACGGGCTTGTTCTCCAGCATCCGTTTCGCCACCTGCCAGCTGCCCTTGCTTCCGTGTACGCCAAGCGGTATCGAGCGCTCGTCGTACGTATGGCTTGGCCTTACGATGGTGACCGGAAAGCCCTGCTCGCGGTACTGCTTCATCAGGTAATCCTCGCAGGCGATCTTGTTCCGGGAATACTCCCAGTATGGATTGGATAGCGGAGTTCCTTCGGTGATGAGGTAATCGGATAAAGGCGACTGGTATGCCGAAGCCGAGCTGATGAACATAAACTGCTTCGTATGGTCCTTGAACAGGCGGTAATCCCGCTCCAAATGCTCCGGCACGAAGGCGATAAAATCAGCCACGACGTCAAACTGGAGATCGGCGATCAGGCCGGCCACATGCTCCTCGTCGTGAATATCGGCCTGGATAATATGAGCCCCTTCCGGCAGGGCATCATTCCGGTGTCCACGGTTCAGCAGGTACAGCTCGCAGCCCTGCGCCAGCAGCTGCTTCGTAATGGCGGTACTGATCGTTCCCGTTCCTCCAATAAATAGCGCTTTCATAAAAAGACACCTCCATCAAGATGGTCTAGAAACTTTTGGATTCCTTAAGCCCATCCTAACGATAACACGGGAAGGCCCGCCAAACAATCAAGAGAAGTAACGGCGCAGGCTCTTTTTCATCTCCGCTTTCCGTGCGGCAAACTGTTTGTGCCGATGGCCGTTTGCCCCCGAAGGGTGGGGGAAGCCCCATAGGCACTGCCCGGCGTCCAGCACTCCCTGCTCGGCCAGAAGCCGGAGGATGCCTTCCACGGCTATTCCAAGCGGAATGATGAAGGGGCGATCTGGAAAAACGCTCAGCTCTTCGGTGATGCTGGCCAGCGCCGTGTCCCTTAGACTTGGAGTCCCCAGCAGACTCGGGCGGCTGCCGTTGTAATTGGCCCGGTTGACGAAGACGGGATAGCGGAGCACCGAACTGGTATGCAGCAGCTCCCGCTCCGTGCCAAATAAAGCCTCACTCGTGCGGATCCCCAAACACTCCGGCATCCCCAGCTCGTCCAGCATGGAGATCAGGTTCGCGCGCAGACTGCCGGCAAAGCTGGCCGCCTCCTTCGCCTTCCGGCACACCGCCTCATCGCCCAATCCTTGATCCATGGCATGACGCGCCGCTTCATAAGCGATTCTCATCTGTGTAAAGCCCGGGGTCAAGCCCACGATAAATAGGCTCGCGGATGAATGAACATATTCATTATGCGGAGCGTAAAATGTCTCTACAAGGCCGTCTGCCGATAGACGCAGTTCCGGAATCAGAAGGTCCTCCCGGGTGAGCCGCCCGTCTGCCGGCAGTGACCGAATGGCGCGTCGGAACGTGCTCAAGGCGCTCGATAACAGCAATATCATCCCTCCAGTTATGCCGGAACGCGGGGATATGTTCGCCTGCTGTGCATACCTGATCCCGAACGTTCTCGGAAGTGGCTCCCCCGCTTGTTATCCTTATCCTTGCCCCGTCGGTTAGGACCCATCCCCTGCAATCACCTCCAGCGAGTTCCCCAGGGACTGCAGCAGGTTGCCGGCGACCATCATGTCGTTCACTTCCTTGCTCGATGCAGAGCTTCTCAATCTGGCGGTTAGTTCTGCCTGTGCGGCATTGGCAATCGCCTGCATCGCATTACCGATAATCTGCAGCTTCTCTCCTTCCTGCTGCTGCTTTTTGCGGGATGAGAGCACTTTCGTCTGGCCAATGGCCGCAACGTTGGTCCCCCATGCCTGGAGCCAAGCAAACGCCGCAAGCTGCTCCTGAATCTTCCTTTGCTGTGACCGCATCTTTGATCGCATCGTATCCCTTCTTTCAATCTACAATCTACGAGAGGTCTCTACTGCTATAACATACGCTTCTCTAGCACGGCCCGCCGATGGCGTATGTCCTTCCCGGTGCGGCGCCTGTCCGATTGCTAAGGAAAAAGAGGCTTGTCACATGGACAAGCCTCCTGCAAGTTCTAATATTGTTTTACCGATTCTTACCCATCTCCGCCTGCTCATAGCGCCGGGCGAACCAGGTGGCAAGGAGCGAGCCGGAAATGTTGTGCCACACGCTGAATATCGCGCTCGGCACGGCGGCGACCGGGTTGAAATGAGCCGCAGCGAGCGTCGCCCCCAGGCCCGAATTCTGCATACCGGTCTCAAACAAGACCGCTTTGCGTTTGCTCAGGTTCATACGGAAGAGCTTGGCAAACAAATAGCCAAGGGCATACCCGAGCAGGTTGTGAAGAATGACGACCGCAAAAATCAGCAAACCGCTTTCGATGATTTTGGTGCGGCTGCCGGCCACGACGATCGCCACAATCAGCACAATGGCCAGGGTGGAGACGAGCGGGAGTGCCTGAGCGCTGGCTTCCGCCTGCTTTTTAAACAAGGACTTAACGATAACCCCGAGCACGATCGGCAGAATGACCACCATCAGAATGTCCTTGATGAGCGCACCGGCATCGACCGGCATCCAGCGACCGGCCAGCAAGCTGATCAGCGCGGGTGTAGCCAGCGGTGCGATAATGGTAGACACGGAGGCGATGGATACCCCCAGCGCAACATCCCCTTTCGCGAGCAGCGTCATCACATTGGACGAGGTACCGCTCGGGCAGCATCCGACGAGGATAACGCCTACGGCGATATCCGGCGGCAGGTTTAGCACCAGCGCCAAAACATAAGCCAGCAGCGGCATAATGATGAAATGGCCGACCACGCCGATTAGCACTTCGAGCGGCCTGCGGAAAACTTCGCGAAAGTCGGCGGAGGATAAGGTCAGCCCCATGCCGAACATGACGATTCCCAAAAAGATCGAAATGTAGCCCTTTAACGGGATAAAGACATCAGGTAAAAAAAAGCCCAGACAAGCAAACAGAATGACCCAAACCGAAAACGTGCCACCGACAACCTTGCTTACTTTTGCAACAGCATTCATCTCTCCGAACCTCACTTCTTGTGTAATAAAAATCATTCTACGACAAAAGCTGTGAATCGTCTACGAATTCCAGAGAATTGGAGACGGTTACTGTTGCAGGAATGTACTGGGCAAAGGCGCCTTCGTTTTTTGGTATAACGTGTAACGAATCCTGTTGATCGGGGTCTTATAACTGACAAGGAGGTGAATCGCCTGGAGGATCTTCAACAAATCTACGATCAATATTTTCAAGAGGTATACCGGTTTGTACTCTCGCTCAGTCGGGATGAACATATTGCCGAAGAGATCACCCAAGAGACGTTCTATAAAGCGCTCAAACGGATCGACACCTTTCAGGGGACATGCAAGATCAGCGTATGGCTATGCCAAATCGCGAAGAATACATATTTCTCGTACTGGGAAGGGCAAAAACGGTATCCGCGTGCTGAACCGGAGACAGATCCCGTAAGCCAGCTGAATGTGGAACACAAGGTTATCCTGGATTCGGAAGCGCTGCGGATTCACCGCATTTTGCACGAACTCGGGGAGCCCTATAAAGAAGTATTTACGCTAAGAGTATTTGGCGAATTACCCTTTGCGGACATATGCAGCATATTCGGAAAGACGGAGAGCTGGGCACGAGTGACTTTTCACCGGGCTAAACAGAAAATTCAGGATCGCTATCAGGAGGAGGAACAATGAACAAACCTTTTATATCATGCCAAGTCATTCAAGACTTGCTGCCGTTGTATCACGACGATGTGTGCAGTCCGGATACCCGAGAGCTGGTCGAAGGCCATATTGAGCTTTGCCCGGATTGCCGGTCTGTATTAGAAAAAATGAAGGATAATCTGATGCTCGGTCCGGAGGCCACCCGTGAACAACAAACCCAGGCCAGCAGTCTACGCCGGATCGCCGCATACTGGAACCGCTCCAAGGCTGTCGCTTTTATCAAAGGACTAGCCATTGCTACCGTCGTGTGCGGGCTGCTGTTCGGAGGCTACCTGTTATTAACCGGTTGGAATATCCGGAGTGTACCCACCAAAGTCATCGAGGTTACCGACGTTGGCCTGATGAAAAACGGAACCATTGCGTATCACGTCAAAATGACCGATGGCTATAACGTGAAGCAAGTCAGCTATCATCTCGATGAGAACGGAAATTTTTATATGACTCCCCTTCGCCCTGTCATCAAATCGAAGGCTTTTGCCGATATCGGCCTGGCGAATACGTATTACTGGATCAATCTCGACGAGCAAAAAGCGAATCATGACCCTGACGGCACCGGAGCTGGGATCCAAGCGGTTTATTTGGGCACCCCGGAGGATCATATCCTCATCTGGAAAAAGGGCATGACGTTGCCACCCGCCAGCGAGGCGGCAGAGGACCAGCTCGCTCCGAACGAATGATTCCGTTTCATATATTTACCAATGCTGAAGAACAAAACCAATCGCCCTCCCTCTCGTCCAACTATACAGGGACTTCTTGGTAAAGATACCCGTCGGGAGTCCCTGTTCCTATGCGGTTCATCATCCACGAACCGTTAATCCAGTTGAAGCAAGGTGATGAGAACATGATGAGAAAAAAAGGGGCGGTTCTTGCCGGCCTGGCCGCTGCCATGATCGCGGGCACGTCGGTCTATGCGGATGTCGATCCGGCGTCCTCCAAGCCGATCGCCGTCTATCTGGACGGCCGGCAGCTGCGGACCGAAGTGCAGCCGCTGAATGTCGGCGGCACGGTACTCGTGCCGATGCGCGGCCTGTTTGAGCGCCAAGGGGCCAAGCTGGCCTGGGATAATGCCACGAAGACGCTGAAGGCCACCAAGGGAGGCACCACGCTCACCTACCGGATCGGCGAGCATACCGCGAACCTAAACGGACAAGCCCTCGAAGTGACAGTGCCCGGCCAAATCTCCGGCGGTTATTCCCTCGTGCCGCTGCGCTTTGTGAGCGAAGCCCTGGGCAGCGAGGTCGCTTGGCAGCCGGATGCGCACACGGTGCGGATTACTTCCAAGGTTTCGCTTGAGACTTCTATCCGCTGGGGTGTGAACCTGCGGAGCAAGCCGGATTCAGCGAGCGATGCGACGTCACTCGGCATGCTTGCCACCGGACAGAAGGTGCATGTCATCCGCGAGGTGAACGCCCTCTGGCTGGAAGTGGAGACGGAAAACCACCAAACGGGATACATATCGGCCAAGCCGAAATATACCGATTATGCCAGCGCCTCGCTTGCCGACATGCAGGCGGACGAGCTGATCGCTTACGGTAAGAAGTTCCTCGGGACCCCTTACGAATTCGGGGCTTCTCCAGACCAAACGAAGACATTCGACTGCTCTTCCTTTGTCAAGCGGGTTTACGAGGATGTACTCTCGGTCGAGCTGCCCCGTGTGTCCTACGACCAGGCGAAGGCCGGCAAGGAAGTGTCCTTAAGCGATCTGCGCAAAGGGGACCTGCTGTTCTTCAGCGCCCGCGGGCTGGATATCGGCCATGTTGGCATCTATATGGGCAATAATCAAATTCTGCACACGTACTCCAAAGAGCTTGGCGTTCACGTCGAAGCCTTTGACGGTCAGTGGAAAAAACGGTTCGTCACGGCGCGCCGGATTCTGTAACCCGGATCATCGACTGAAACCGGTGGATGTCGGTAGTCCATACCGATTGTATCCAACACAAAAAAGGGGAGTTTCCCAGGTTCATCGACCCGGGGAACTCCCTTTTTTTATGCGTATTATTTTCCTTGCGCCCACATGGCTTCCATTTCCTCCAGGGACTTTCCTTTGGTTTCCGGTACCGCGCGCCAAGTAAACACGAGGCAAATCAGCGACATGACGCCGAAGATCCAGAAGGTGGCCGCCGGACCTGCCGAAGACAGCATCGGCGGGAAGGCTTGGGATACGACGTAATCGGCGATCCACAAAGCCATCGACGCAATGGCCGTCGCGATACCGCGGACCCGGTTCGGGAAGATCTCCGAAATGAGAACCCACACCACCGGTCCGAGCGAGATTGCAAAGGCGGCTACGTAAATCAGAATAAAAATCAGGACCAGCGGGCCGGAGGTATGTCCGGTCTGGAACGCCGTTCCAATGACGGCCAGACAGATCAGCATGGCAGCTGATCCGACCATCATCAGCGCTTTCCGTCCCACTTTATCGATCAGCCAAACGGCCAGGATCGTAAACAGAAGGTTGATCACGCCGACAAAGATCGTTTGGATAAGCGCCGCGTTCGTGCCGGCACCGGTCTCTTTAAAGATCTCCGGTGCATAATACATGACCGCATTGATGCCGGTCACCTGCTGCAGAATCGCCAGTCCGACACCGACGATCAGCGCCATGCGCAGTCCCGGGCTGAACAGCTGGCGGAACGATCCTTTTTCCTGGCTAAACGACTCCTTGATATCCCGCACTTCCTGCTTCGCCAGCTCTTCGCCGTGAATTTTGAGCAGGACCGGCAGCGCTGCGGCTGCCCGGCCTTGCTTGATCAGCCATCTTGGGCTTTCCGGCACGAAGAACAGCAGCACAAGGAACAGTGCGCCTGGAATGACGCCGAAGCCAAACATCCAGCGCCAGGCACTCGACACGTCCCAAGCGTCGTCACCCATGCCGGCGATCCACAGATTGATGAAGTATACGAGCGAAATGCCTGTAACCGTTGCCAGTTGGTTTAATGCGACGAGGCGGCCGCGGTATTTGGCCGGGGCGATCTCCGCATTATACAGCGGACACAAGGTGGAGGTAATGCCGATGCCAACGCCGCCGATCATCCGGGCGATGATAAACCCGCTGAACGTATTCGGTATGGCCGAGCCAATGGATCCGATGATAAAAAGAAGCGCTGCCGCAATGATGACTTTTTTCCGGCCGAACTTGTCGCTCAGCATGCCGGAGAACAGGGCTCCGGGGATACAGCCGATGATCAAGCTGGAAACCGCCCAGCCCGTCTGGAAATCGTTCAGGTTAAAGCGCTTTTCCATGAAACCGATGGCGCCCGATACAACGGCTGTATCAAAACCAAACAGCAAACCGCCTAAAGCAGCTACGATGGACACCAGCGTCACGAACTTCATGCTGATCTTCTGGTTATCCTGCTCGCTGCTATGTTCCAATGTAATAGAGCTCATATATTATCCCTTCCATGTCATTAATTTGGATAGAATGAACTAAAGTCAATACAGAACTCCTTTAATTCAATCTATTTGGATCGATGAAATCCAAGAAATCATCACTAAAAGCCTACATCCATTGTAACATGGGGGACCTTTGCATCCGCTTTCGATTCCCTTCACTTATTTGCGGTAGATCAGCATAAAATCGCTCCGTCATTCGCCTGGCAGGCCTGGACTAGCACAAATTCGGCTCACATCACAAATAAGTCCATGCCCGCATTCGGCATGGACTTTTGTCTCTCATTGGTGCTGCACTCTGTAGTCGGACGGCGTGAGGCCCGTCACTTTTTTGAATACCCGGCTGAAATAGTTCGGATCCTTATACCCCACCTGGTAACAGACCTCCTTCATGCTGTACCGGCCGTCTTTCATCAGCTCCTTGGCTTTGTCGATCCGCAGCCGGGTCACATAGTCGATAAAGGTTTCCCCGGTCTGCTGTTTGAATACCTTGCTGAAATAGTAAGGATTCAAGTGGACATGCTCCGCCACATCCTCGAGCGACAGCTCCTCCTGAAATCGGCCCCGGATATACAGCACCGCCCGGTCCAGCATATTAGTGGTCCGCTGCTCACGTTCTTCACGGATTTGGCGGATCGCCAATTCAACATAGGCGCTCTCTCCGGCATCGCCGGATCCGTTGATCAGCTTCTCTGCATGCGTTCCGCCGGCGCCCGAAGTCTGCACCAGGTCTTCAAAGCGGCAGATGCCGCCCCCTTCCTGATCATACCTGGAGGCGAAAACAGCCTCGTAATAAGACCGCTTGATTCCCTCCGCCCGATTCTGGACGGTTCCGATGCCGACCGGGACAGCCATCCCGCACTGTTCCCTCAGCACATCAGCCAACCGTGTGCCGAGCTCGCGGGCGCCTTCAGCTAACGCCGAGTCGCCAGTCTGCCTCGTTCCCAGCAGGAACAGGGCCATATGGCTGTGAATGAGCGAGCTGACGACCGTGCCGTAGCCGTCTTTAGGGGCTGCGTGCGCCGCCGTTTTTACGGCGTCGTACACCTTTTTCTTGGCGTCCCCCACTTCGGACAGTCCCAGCACCAAAGAACAGCCTTTGTCGACCGGGAGCTGCAAAATATCGGCAAGATGGCCTGTCTCCGTCTCATTGACATGACCCGACATCAGATGCAGCGCGATTTCCGTCTCGGCCAACGGCAGCAGCTGAAAGAACTGCTCGCGCACCGCGAGCTCCTCATCGCGCTTATGCTGCTCCTCCTCCAGCTCCTGCACCAGCCGGCTTAGCACGGCAACGATCTGCTCCCTTTTGGCCGGCTTGACCAAATACTCGTGCACGCCGAGGGTTATCGCCTGCTTGGCATATTCAAAATTTTCATAAGCGGTGATAAGTACCATTTTGGCCTGCGGATTTTGGGCTTTAATCTCTTTTAATGCCTCCAGCCCCTGAATACCCGGCATTCTCACGTCCATCATGACGATGTGCGGGCGGTGCTCTTCCGCCTTCTGTATGGCCATCCGACCGTTCTCCGCATGGATCGTTTCAAACGTATCCGGCATCATCCGGTTCACAATCCATTCGATACCTTCCCGCTCCAGCGCTTCATCATCGGCGATCAGCAGACGATACATGGCCGTCCTCCTTTCGTGTTTCGGCAGGGATGTTCAAAAAGACCGTCGTCCCCTTCCCGGGCTCGCTGACAATGTCAATCAAATCCTTCCTGTCATAAAACAGCTCCAGGCGCTTAAACACGTTGCGGGTTCCGAGGCCCGTCGAGTGCCCTGCGGGGTGCCGGGCTTCACCGCCTCCCTGATCCCCCAGCCGCGGTGCGTCAGTATCCAGCAGCGACCGCCGGACTTCCTCGCTCATCCCGATCCCGTTATCGGAAATGGCAATCTGTGTCCCGCCCGGCAGGGCAGAGACTGCAAGCCGAACTTCGGCCCCCTCTTCCATGCCTTCGATGCCGTGCACGAATACGTTCTCCAGCAGCGGCTGCAGCGTGAGCACCGGCACGAGTACATCCAGAGCCTTCTCGTCGATATCCGTGACGAACCGGATGCGGTCGCGAAAGCGGGCCTGCTGAATCGTAAAATACTCCTTCGCGTGCTCCACCTCATCGCGGAGCGGCACCGGCCGGTCCAACTGGCGCAAATTGTAACGCAGCAGATTGGACATCGTGACCGTGAGATCGCTCGTCTTCTCGGCCCCTTCGATCAGCGCCAGCTTGGACAGCACGTTCAGGGAATTGAACAGGAAGTGAGGATTGATCTGGTTTTGCAGCACCTCAAGCTCCAGCTCCTTGACGAGCCGGTCCTTTTCCAGCCCTTCTTTTTCCTTGCGGATCAGTGATTTCAAATTGTCCTGCATCTGCACGAAAGCCTCGGACAGAATCCGAAACTCGTCGCGGCTCTTCATCACCGGCGGTTTCACCTGCAGGTTGCCGTCTGAAATTTGCCGGGCTGTCCGGGCCAGCTGCCGAATCGGTCTGGTAATGCGGAGGGAAATCCAGTAAGCCAGCAGGACGCTGATCAGCGTGCTGAATATAAACAAGGCGACGCCCCATTGGTTCATCCGGTCGGTCTGCGCCAGAATGCTCCGGTAGAGGGGCTGATAATAGCTCAGCTCCTGGTCGATCAGCCGGTACGCCTCTTCCTGGATGAAACCGGCCGTCTTCTCCGCCGCCGCATAGGAGTTGGCGTACGCCAGCGGAGTCTTGCCGCTTAACGCCTGCAGGATGCCGGATTCCTGCGCAAGAAACGTCTCCAGCAGGTTGCGGTAGCTCCGTACGCTCAGCTCCGTGGTCGGAATGGCGTCCTGGGCGTTCAGTTCCGCCTGCAGTTTTCGGAGCTGACTCTGATGCTCCTGGTAGATTTGCCGGCTCCGCTCGCTCCGGTCCGTCAGATACACATTGACGGCGCTTAAATTGCTGCGGGTCTCCGCATCGATTTGTTTGTATAGTAATACCCGGTCCAGCATCATATTATAGCTCTGCTGAACGGTTCGCCCGCTTTGAAAAATAAAAAACGATACCGCGTTTGTCAGGACAAACAAGGCGGGGATCACAATGAGCAACATCCGGCGCATGTTCATGGGCCTGCCACCTCCAGCTTCAGCGCCGCCTTGTCCAAAGCGCTCGTCGGGATAAAATGCTCGGCCGCAAAGGACTTGCCGTGAAAGTGCTCGTTCAAGAGGCCGATCGACCGGGCCCCCATTTCTTTCGGCGACTGCACAATGGACGCCGCGATTTCGCCCTGCTCGATCCCCTGCCGGGTCATGGCCAGGTCGTCAAAGCCGTATACGCGGATTCCCGTCCTGCCCGCAGCTTGGATGCCCTCGACGATTCCGGCTGCGTCAAGAGAACTGAAGCCGACGATCGTCTGGATGTCAGGATGCTGCTTCAGCATCGCTTCGGCCTGCTTGGCCGCCCCGATCCGCGAGATGTTGGACGCGCGGACGTCCACAATAGCGTAGCCCGGGGCCGTTGAAATCACCGAGCGAAATCCTGCAAGGCGCAGCTGCATATTTTCGGCCCGTTCGCTTCCGATCATGACGCCGATCTTCCCTTTGCCGGCCGCTTCCTTCAGCACCAATTCGCCCATTCGTTTTCCCGCTCCCAGGTTGTCGGTTCCCACATAAGCCAGGCGGGAGCTGCCTGGTTCGTCTGCATCCACAGTGATCACCGGGATCCCTTGCCCTGTGGCTCTTTGGATCAGCGCATCGTAGTCCGGATCCACGATTCCCTGCACGAGAATGCCGTCGGGTCCGGATGCGATCGCCCTTTCCAGCAGCCTCATCTGCTCGGCGGGATTGATGCGGATCGGGCCGGTATAATCAATCCGCATCCCCAGCTTGTCCGCCGCTTCCTCCGCCCCCTGCTCCATTTCCCGCCAGAACGGGTTGTCGAGCTCCTGGGCGATCAGGACGACATGCTTAACGGACGGATCGTCGGCCCGCTGAAGCCGGATCTGTCCGACCAAATCACCAATGGTCATGGACGCGAGGAAGAACCGGACCAGAATATACGCAAAAATGAGAACAAGAACAATCAGCCCGAAGGGCCAGATTCGTTTGAGCATGAGCATCCCTCCTTTGCCCAAAAGAGATATATCCATAGGATCGGCGTTTTGCCGTAAATGCTGCCTGTTATTTCGGCCCAATATGGCCCTCTAACATTTCGATTTAGTATGCGGAAAACCAGCCGCCCCTATCATGGTTAAGGCATAAGTCCCGGGGGTTCCCATTACAACAGTATAGCATTTGAATGAAAAGCCGCTGAGTTGTTTCCGAATATTTTCTGAACGATAAAGGAGGGGAAATAAAAAAGATGGCCCCCATCCAAGGAGCCATCTACTTCTAATATCGCGATTTATGGTTTCTTCGGTGCCAGCTCAACCGCCTGGCGGATCGCTTCCATCATGCTCTTCTCTTCCACGATCCCTTTGCCCGCAATGTCAAAGGCGGTGCCGTGGTCTACGCTTGTGCGGATAATCGGCAGGCCGACGGTGATGTTCACGCCTGCGTCGAGGCCGAGCACCTTGACCGGTCCGTGGCCTTGGTCATGATACATGGCAACGACGATATCGAAGTCGCCGCGGACGGTGCGGAAGAACAGCGTGTCCGCAGGCAGAGGTCCGACCACGTTGATGCCCTCGTCCTGGGCGCGCTGCACGGCGGGCACGACCTTCTCCTCTTCCTCGCCATAGCCGAACAGGCCGTTCTCGCCCGCATGCGGGTTGATGCCGCAGACGGCGATACGCGGCTGCGCGATGCCGGACTTCGTCAGCGTCTCATGCGCCAATTGGATAACGCGGTATACGCGCTCCGGATTGATCATTTTCACCGCATCAATCAAGCCGACGTGAGTCGTGACGTGAATGACTTTGAGGTTCGGCGCGGAAAGCATCATGGAAAATTCGCTTGTTCCCGTCAGATCGGCCAAAATTTCCGTATGTCCCGGGTATTTGTGGCCGCCTTTATGCAGGGCTTCCTTGTTCAGCGGAGCGGTGCAGATCGCGTCGATCTGCTGCTTCTTCGCCAAATCGATCGCTTTGGCTAAATATTCGAACGCCGCGTGGCCGGCTTCAGCCGACACCTGTCCAAGCGGAAGGTCCTGGCTAAGCAGATTCAGATCAAGGCAGTAGACGGTGCCGTGCTCATAGTTCAGACTGCTGAGCTGGTCCTCAGTCACCGCTTCAACGTTCAGGCTGCTGTTCACATAAGCCTTGGCCCGATTCATAATTTTCGCATCCCCGATCACCAGCGGATGGCACAGGTCGTAAATCTCCTGGTTCTGCAGGCTCTTCAGAATAATTTCAGGGCCAACTCCGGCTCCGTCCCCCATCGTAATGCCAATGACAGCTTTGGTTTCGCTCATTTTCATTCATCCTCTCCACTCATATAGATCAACGCATTCATCAAAGAACGCTCGTTACCGAATCCTCCGGCCTTCGTTACGGCCCAGTACTCTCTTGTATCCGGTCCGCCGCGCAGCTTCCCGAGCGGAAGCCCGGCCTCCACTTCGGTGCAGAGCTGCATCTGGTTCATATTCAGCTGATTGCATACCGCCTTGGCGGTATCGCCGCCGGTCAGAACCAGGCCGTTAATGTCCTCGTATACGCCCAAGACCTCCCGGGCGATCGCCCCGAGCTCTCTGGAAATCGTCTCGCCGATTTCGGTTTTTCCGATGGAGAGCTCGGCCTCCAGCCGCTTCGTCGCTTCTCTATTGTTGACCGACGAATCGACAAACAATACAAAATGCTTCTTGTCCGCTTCCTTGGCCAAGGAAGCCATGACGTCCGGCAGAGCGTACGTGCGCTTGATCAGCTCCACCGGGTCCAGCTCCACGAAGCAGGTGTCCGGCATCGACCGCACATTCTCCAGCTGCTGCTTGGTCACCTGCGACAAGCTGGCGGACACGGTCAGCGTCTTGGCGACCCGGAGCCGGTCCTCCAGACGGTAAGCGGTCCGCTCCAGCTGAAGCGCCTCCGGCAGGTGCTCGATCAGGCCGGCCGAACCGGCCCATACCGTCTTTTTACCCGCCCGGGCAAAAACCTCGGCAATCTCTTGCAGATCTTCATCCGTCGCCGCGTCGCATATAAACCAGGTCCGCCCCAGTGCGGTATGTTCCTCGATCGTCTGCATCAGCCGTTCCGCCGGCCCGTGCAGCTGCGCAAGATCTATCACGACGATGCTCTGCTGACCCGCATACGGCCGGAACAGATTCGCGATGAAGCTGTCCTTGACCGGCGTTTTGGGATCGCGACCGAATTCGGTCTCCGAGACGCGCTGCCCGTGGACATGCTGATAACCGTCAAGGGTTTGACGGTTCATCTTCGGATACGCCGGGGCAATCACGACCACTTCCGGCTGATGAACGGAAACGACGGCTGCCAGCTCGGCAGCCACGTTCCCCCGTAAGGTCGAGTCCATTTTTTTATATACTTGATGATACCCTTGCTGATAAAACAAAGTGCTTGCTTTAGAAACGTTGTCGTATGCTTCCTGTTCACCTGCCGCCCGGGTGTCCGTATCGATAATGGCAACATCCCCGTTCGGCTTGGCCGGAGCAGCTTGGGAATCGAAATACACGGTTGACGTGATCCCGATCTTGGACAGCTGCACGCCGGCATCGTTAGCTCCCGTCAAATCATCTGCGATAATGTACATATGCTGCATGTTGAACGACTCCCTTACTTGATTCCTTGTCCATGCCACTTACGCCTGTGAACTCCGCCGCTGCGCCCTTCTTGCGAACCAGGTCGTCAGAAGCGGGGTCAGAATCGCCGTCACAATGACGCATGCCGTTACCTGGAGCGTTGCATCCGCAGCAATGCTGCTGTAGCCGGAGTACACCGCGGCAACCGCCATCGGAACTGCCGAAGCGTTACCCGCTGTAGACGATGCCGCAATCCCGGCCACGCCGTCGCCGCCAGTCAGACGGTCGATCAGGAACAGGACGACGCCTGTGATCACGACAACACCAATCCCGAGAATGACACCGGAGAATCCGGCTTTGACCACGTTGGTCAGGTTAATACCGGCGCCGATCGCAAGCGAGAAAAGCGGGATGATGACATCCTGTCCCTTGCTCAGAAACTCGCGCATCTTCTCGTCGAGGTTCCCGAGGATCATGCCGAGCAGAAGCGGCAGAAGGGCAAAGACAAACGCCATAATCGGGAAGCTGGCCAGGCCGGCGACACCGAGAATGAGCATCGTAAAGAACGGGCCGGATTCAAGCGACATGATCGAATACGCGGCGACGTCTTCCTTTTTCTTGCCGAGCTGTCCCATTAGCGCCATGTACAGGCCGCCGTTGGTGTCGGAGAATGCCGCGATGATGGCCAGAGCCGACAGCCCCAGGAACAGATTGTTCTGATCCGGGAAAATCGCTTTGATCAGCAGGGCGATCAGGAAGGTCGTACCGATTTTACCTACCCAAAGGCTGACGCCCTTCTTCAAAATGTAACCGGTTGCCTGAAACCGAATCGTCGATCCTAAGCAAATATAAAAGGCGGCAAGCAGCGCGGATGTACCTGTCAATAGACCGCCTGTAAACGAGCTCTTGAATTCCGGCATATCGAATATTTGCGGAAAGAACGTCCGAATCAGGGCGCCGATCAGCAATGGAATCAACATCATCCCGCCGGGGACTTTGTCAATGGCTGCCTTTATTTTCATGGCTGTGTCATCTCCTGTGTTGTAAATTTAAACAGTTCGTTTTGTAAAAGCGATTACATAAAACGATTACATCGATTATGATAAACGTTTACAAAAAATAATGCAACACTTTTTAGCTAAATAAAATTCATTTAACCAAAAGTGTTGCATATTTAAACAACAATGAAGAATACAATATCAGTCCTTAAGCTTTCTCCATAATGTCGACCGGTTGATGTTCAGGCGCTTCGCCGCTTTGGTCTGGTTAAAGCCCTCCTGCTCCAGCACCTTCTCAATGATCGCCTTCTCAATCTGTTCCAGCGTGCCGTTCAGCAGTTCTCCGCCGATCGTTCCGGCAGCCTCGCCTTTTCGCTGCAGCAGCTGTTCGACCAAGGCGTGCTCGATGACGTACCCTTTCTCCAAAAGCACCGCCTCCTGAAGCAGCGCCCGCAGTTCCGATACGTTCCCCGGCCAGCTGTAGTCCATTAACAGGGCCAGCCCTTTGTCCGTCATTTTAATGGCCGAGGTGCCCTGCATTTGGTTAAAATACAGCAAAAACGAGGTGACCAGCTCCCGGATATCCTCTTTTCGTTCCGCCAGCGCAGGAACATGGATCCGGACGATTCCGTCCTCATAGGCTCCCCATAAATGCTGCTCTTCAACCATCGAGAAGATGAGGGTGATTCCCCTTCCCTGAAAAGCGTCCATTCTCCGCCACAGCTCGGCCCTGAGGCTGCTATCCATCATATCGAGCGCGTGGATATGCAGCGTCTTGATCTCTGCGTCGACTTCGTCGGGCTCCAGGGCCAGCATATCGGCAGCCTGGACGGAGGCGAGCAGGCCTTCCCCGCTGAACTTGCGATCATGAATATAACGCGCGATCAACTCCTTGCCGGCCCCCCTCTGCCCGATCAGGACGAACCGGGATGCAGAAAGGCACCGGTCGATCATCGACAAACAAGCGTCCATCGCTTCGCTCTGATGAATGATCAGCGGCGGCGTGCCCGTCTTCACCTGCAAAACCGCTTCGGCCGGCGAATTCATATGGACGCGCGAAAATTCGCACACCAAATAAGCCCCATTTTCCACCGTGACCCGGGTTTTGACGATCTTCAGCGGCCTGCCTTCCGCATCGCTCGCATGACTGGTCTCCCGGACCGCCGCCGTCTCCCGGAAAGCGTGATGATCCAAGCCGACATGCGGAACGGGACGGGAATCGAAATGCTTCCACTGCTCGTACACGACCTGCCCGTTCTCCGACAGAACCATCACATCCCCTGCCGTGACCTGCAGCACAGCTTTGAGCCTTTCGATTTCCAGCCGGTTCTTCATCATCCAGCGGGAGACGGTCTTCGCCTCCTGAAAGGCATCGAAAATCGCTTCGCGCCCGGACTGGATCAGAATACCCACAAGCCCCAGCCGGGACGCCGTTTCGAAGGTCACCACATCCCCCATAATCAGCTGGTAGCCTTCCTCCTTGAGCTTTCTGAGCAGGCTATCCGTCTCGTCCTCGTCATGAATCGTGAAGATATCGATCGGAATTTCCAGCAAATCGATGATGGCCTTGGCGCCGAGGGTGATGGCGGGAAAGCCGACAATCGCCTTTTTCCGTGGAAAATCGTTCGCCAGCGTCAAGACCCGCAGCATGTCATAGCCGGATACATGCACGTCGACGACGGGAATATCGACGGCCTCCCCGATCAGCTTGGCCGTTCCGCCGCGGCTGATGATGACGTCGACCCCTTCGGCCTCCGCCTGCTTGGCGATGGCAACCCCTTCTTGAAGATTTCCGACCCGGATCTGAATGTCCAGATCCTTCTCTTCCGCACGGCACGTCTCGATCAAGTTTTCCATGGCTGCATATGGAGCTATAAACAGGGCTTTTATTCTCATCTGATCCCACACCTATATTCCTTTAAGATTGTAGTTCAGTCATAGCATATAATCGGGTGGTATGCAATTTTAGTCTTGTCTGCCGGTAGTTTGGTGAAGGCGACGCCAGGAAAAGGTCATTTTATGGAGGAGGGAATCCAGAGCCAGCAGCTGCAGCCGCGCAAGAAAAATACGGCGCAAGCCAATGGATCAACCTGCGCCGCAAAGTACTTTCTTCCTTTTTTCTCTATACTCTCGCTATGATATCCCGAGTACCAGAATGTGCTGCGGACCCGCCGGCCCGATCCGGGTGCGTCCCTCATCACGGAAACCCGCTTTGAGATAGACATGACGCGCGGCAGTGTTTCTCATATTAACGGCAAGGACCACTTCATCGGCCGCCGGGAAATGCTGTTTGACAAACGCCTTCAGGCCGAGCAGAGACTGCGTCGCGTACCCTTGTCCCTGGTGCCTGTGATCGATGGAGAAAGCCCGCAGCAGCAGGGCATTGGGGTTGTCCGAGTACTGCCCTCGGTCTTCCCCTGCATCCAGAATGAAAAAGCCGACCGGCTCTTCATCCCCCAAAATGACGATCGGATGCCGCTCCTCCCGCTCCAGTGCGTTCTGTATGACTTCAAACGGCAGTGCGGTGAATTCATGCTGCTCCTCCGGCAGCGTAAAAGCTTCAAGTCCAGCCTCGTGATCCCGGTGATATAAGGCGAGCCGGACGTTATTCATGGTGTTTTTCATCGGAGTCTCCTTGGGCCATGTCTTCATAAAGGCCGATTTTGCGATTCAGCATAGCCTCGTATTTCTTAAACCGGGCCATTTGCTCCAGGACGTTCTGACGTTGTTCCCGAAGCCGCTCCAGCCGTTCCTGAATGGTGGTCGCGTGGTTGACGAATTGTTTAATGTCAGCGATGCCCATCCCCGTTTCCCGCAGGCAGCAGATGAACTCCAACGCTTCGATATCCTTCGCTTCGTACAGGCGGATGCCGCTTTCGTTGCGCTGAACGCCCGGCATGATGCCTTCTTTTTCATAATACCGCAGCGTATGGATCGACAAACCCGTTTGGGCCGACACTTCCCCGATCGAGTAACTCATGCCTTCAAATCCCTCCTAAGCGGAAAGCCCACCTGACGACAGGTGAGCCATGGTTATTCGTATTATAATTCCTGCCTGGTGGGCCTTACAATGATTTCATTGACGGCCGTTTGCGGCGGCTGGGATATGGCGTAGGCAATAGCGTTAGCGATGGCCTCCGGGGTTAAGGCGATGTCCATAGAAGCTTCGATGTCCCGCTTCACTTCTTCGTTCGTAATCGTGTGCACCAGCTCCGTGTCGACGCCTCCCGGACAAATAATCGTCGTGCGGATGTTATTGTGCGCTTCTTCTTGACGCAGTGCTTCGGTTATTGCCCGAACGGCGAATTTGGTGCCTGAGTAAACCGCCCACGTTTTGCGGACGATGTGCCCGGTCACCGACGAGACGTTGATGACGTGCCCCTGCCGGCGCTCCCGCATATACGGCAGCACGGCCCCGATCCCATAGAGCACACCCTTCACGTTTACATCGATCATCCGGTCCCACTCTTCGATCCTCTTCTCGTGCAGATATGACAGCGGCATGATCCCTGCATTATTCACCAGCACGTCGATTTGTCCGTATGTGTCAAGGGCGAGCCGGGCCAGCTCCTCCATCTGCGCCTGCACGCTCACATCCGTCACTTGGTAGACCGCCGTACCTCCTTCCTGCTCAATCGCCGACTGTAGCTGCTTGAGCCGTTCTCCGCGCCTTGCTGCGAGCACCATTTGGGCTCCGCTTCGAGCGAGGACCCTGGCCGTTGCTTCTCCGATACCGCTGGAGGCTCCTGTTAAAATAACTACTTTTCCTTGCACCGCGTTCGTGATCATGGGTACCATCCTTTCTTTATGGGTAAGATGGTTCCCAGTATAGGACCTAGAGCGCGCTCTAGGTCAAGGCTTTCTGGCCATAGGAAAAGACCAGTGTCTAACGCTCAAATCCAGCGGTTTAGGTTCATCCTGCTTGAATTTGGCTCCACATCGTCACCATATCGATCCAGCCGCGATGTTCCGCGATTTTGCCGTCCCTAAGGCGGTACTGGCGGTACAGCGTCACATTCATCGTGCGTCCGGTCGGTGCGGTGCCGAAGAACACGCCCTGATGGGTGCCCCGGACCGTCATCCGAACGAGAACCTTGTCGTCCTCGGCGATGATTTCCTCTACCGTATACTTCTTATCCGGGAAGGCCTTCAGGATTTTGGCGGCAAACTGCTTCAACCCTTCTTTCGATTGATAGCTGAGCTCCCGGTAATCTTCAGTCGTAAACGTATCCGCTGCACTCAGATCGTTGCTGTTCCAGAACGCCTGAATAAAAGCCTCAACCACCTCGGTATTTTTTTGCTCCATCGTTGTCATAGGATCCATCTCCTCTAATTTATATTTGCCGTATCATACAGGTCATGTCAGGCACCAGCATGCAGCTGGGGGAGCAGCGTACCGGTGTCATACCATCCAAAACGATGAACGATCCGCCCATCGTTCACCGTGAATTCGTGGAACTGCGTGATCCGTACCGTTTTTCCCGTCGCAGGAATTCCTGCGAATATCCCGGTGTGCTTGCCCGTGATGACCACCCTTGCGATGACCTTCTCTTCCTGGACCATCACATCATCCACATCGTATTGCCGGTCCATAAATGCCTCTTCCAGCTGACCGATAAATGCTTGCCCCGTTTGGCTCAGCGTCCCTGCCTTCCATGCCTCTTCGATCCATTTTACTGCCGCTTTCACCTGCTGCTGCCGCGTTGTACTCATAACGATCCGTCTCCTTTTTTGTTGGTCATATTCAAAATACTCCGGCGCACTCGTCTAATGGTTGCAAATCATAGAGTTACCATTTGGTCACATATTGTGCAAAAAAATATGCTGTCTATCCGGTCACCCCTGCCGTCTCAGCGGAAAGCAGCCGGGTCATCTTTATAAATGGTCCAAGAACTGTGGTGACCCGTTCTCTCACCCCTGCATCCAAAGGCGCGCCATCCGGGCCAAATTCGTTCGAACCGTACCCTACGGAAATCCATTCCGGGCAATTGACGCCATGCAGGTTGCGGACGATCGTCTGCAGATGCGTCAGCGAGCTGATGCCGAGCGGCCCGCCTGCCGAGCTTACGGAAAGAACCGGCTTGCCTTCCACATGTCCCGGCGTCAAGTAATCCAAGGCATTCTTCAGCGCACCCGAGATAGATCCGTGGTATTCCGGTGTAGCCAAAATCAGCGCATCTGCATGAATGATCTCATTTTGCAGACGCACAGCCCCCGGATTTTGCCCTGCTTCCGGCGAATACAGCGGCAACTGAAGCTCCCTCATATCCACGAACGAAACCGTAATTCCGCTGCTGACCAGTTGGCTTTCCAAATAACGAAGGAGCCTGGTGCTTACGGATCCCGCATCGTTGCTTCCGGCAATCAAAGTCATTTTCATCTCCTACATCCTCCTCTGGATTCCCCGGCGCTGCATCAGCACTTAAACACCTGCCGGCTGACAAACGATTTGGGGTATGATAATATGTGACTATATTGTCACTCTTGATGAGATTATAATACGTTACTATATGGTAACATGTCAAGGGCATTGCTCCGCTTTTTCAATGCATGAGGTAAAGGAGGTGTTACGATTGGAGGACAATCTAATATTTAAAGCCCTCGCCGACCCCACGCGCCGCACCCTTCTGGACCTGCTGCAGGCGCATGACGGGCGGACGCTGAACGACTTGTGCGCCCCGCTCGACATGTCCCGGTTTGGCGTGATGAAGCATTTGAACCTGCTGGAGGAAGCCGGACTCATTACGACTAGGAAGGTCGGCCGGGAGAAGCTGCACTACCTTAACGCCGTGCCCATCCGCCAAATATACGAACGATGGGTCAGCAAATACGCCGAACCTTGGGCGGCAGGATTAACATCACTTCAATTCGAATTGGAGCGTGAGACGCAAATGGAAACCAAACCGAAGCATGTCAACCGGATCGCCATTAAATCGAGTCCCGAGCAGGTGTGGCAGGCGATTACCGACCCGGCCAAAACGTCAAAGTTTTGGTTCAATTGTGCCATTCAATCCTCCTGGGAAATCGGCTCTTCCTTTGAACTGCTGGGCCCGGAGGGGGAAAAGAAGGTCAAGGGGGTCATCCTTGAACTGGATCGCCCGCATAAGCTGGCCGTGAGCTGGCAGTTTGTGAATCTGCCCGGCACGGAGAACGATGCGCCTTCCCGCGTCACGTGGGAAATCGCACAGCATGATGAATTACCCGGCGTCACGCTCGTTACAGCCGTCCATGACGATTTCGAACAGGCGCTCCCTACCGCGGGCGTGCTGGAGAACGGCCTGCCGTTCGTCCTTTCGGGAATGAAAACGTTCCTGGAAACGGGGTCTACGCTGGCGGATATGTAAGGAGTTTCAGCAGGCAGCGAAGCGGCGTACAGGTATCACGAAAGCATACCCCGCCTGGTATTGCCAGAAATTAAACATAAAGCATTTTCAGGGCCCAGTCGCGACTGTCTGCGAGTGGGTTTTTCGTGCTATCTGATCGACAAGCATGTTAATCCAAGCCCATAGCCGGCGAGCTTCTCCGTGCTTCTCTAACTTTTCTGCTTCCAAGGCGTTGTTATAAATAGATGTCAACGAGCTTCCTTTATAAGCTGTGTGAACTCCACCCTGCTTATATAGCAGATAACCGATAGCGATGGAGAAGGGAGATGAAATGCTATGATGAGTGGTGCTAGCATGATAGGTATGGGCGGCGTGGTAGCCGTCCTGGTAATGTGGGGAGTTATTGCGGCAATTTTCTTTTTACTGGTCCGGCTGGCCGTGGATAGATCCAATATGCGTACCGAGCTGCGGCATCTGCGCCGGGAGGTCCGGGAGCTAAAATCCTTGGTTCAAAACCAGCGGAACGATTCTATCAACCACGTTGAGAATTTCACCTATAACCATCCCGAAGATGATTAAGTTATTGAAATTTTAAAATCTTCCAGGTCACCAAAAATATAATAGCCCGTATAAAAAGGATGCCGGCTGCAGCTGGCATCCTTTTTATTTTATTCAAACCAATGTTTCTCCGCTCGGCCTGCCCGCATTCTGCAGCAGCCACTCGTCCATCTGTTCAATATTCATCGGTTTGCCGTAGAAATATCCCTGCATCACGTTGCATCCGGATGCGCGGAGAAAATCGATCTGCTCCCTCGTTTCCACGCCCTCAGCCACCAGCTCCAGATGAAGCTTGAGCGCCATATCGATGATGGCGCCCACGATCGCCCGTTTGGAGGGTGAATCGCTTTCCCGGACAAACAGTTGATCGATCTTGATCGTGTCGATCGGAATTTGATCCAGGGATCCGAGCGAGGAATACCCCGATCCGAAATCGTCCATCGATATCCGTACCCCGATCTCGCGCAGCTCATTCAGCTGCCGGATCATATCGGGCACATCGTACAGCATCGTCGATTCGGTGATCTCCAGCTCGAGGTACCGGGCCGGAAGCCCGGTCGTCCGAAGTGCATGTTCCACCATGTACAGAAGATGCTGGCTTTCGAACAAGCGCACAGACACATTGACCGACACGATCATCGAAGGCATGCCTTTGTCGAGCCACACCTTGTTTTGGCGGCAGGCCTCTTCCAGGATCCACCGGGTCATCGGGATGATCAGTCCGGTTTCTTCCGCGATCGGGATAAATTCGTCCGGCGAGACGACGCCGAATTTGGGGTGCGGCCAGCGCATGAGCGCCTCGAGTCCGACGGGAGTATCCGTCTGGGCATCCCACTTCGGCTGATACACGACATAGAATTCCTGGCGTTCCGACGCTCCGCGCATATCCTTTTCCAGCTCCAGCCGGCGCAGCAGCCTTTTATCCATGTCGTCATCATATACGCAGTACCGGTTCTTGCCGGCATTCTTGGCATTGTACATAGCCGTATCTGATGTTTTCAACAGCGACGCCCGGTCCGTTCCATGCTTGGGCGCCAGACTAATGCCAATGCTGGCCGTAATGTACAGCTCATTGCCCTGCAGGACAAACGGTCGGGTGACGACCTCCAAAATGCCGGACGCAAGCTCCTCCGCCAAGGCCTGGCCGCAGTTTTCCGCAACCACGAGAAATTCATCCCCGCCTAGGCGAAACACCTTTTGGCCTTGCTGCAGATACCCGCTCAGACGACTTCCAACCTCCTGAACCAGCATATCGCCGATGTCATGGCCCAGCGTATCGTTGATCGTTTTAAAGCGATCCAGGTCGATAAACAAAACGGCGGTCTCCTTCGAGGTATCGACTCCCTCGCCAAGCAGCCGGTTCAGGTCATGCCGGTTAGGCAGCCCGGTTAACGGGTCGCTGTAGGCCATTTTCTCCAACACGTGACGGTCGAAAAACATCGCTCCCCACGAAACCATCAGGATAAAAAACGTCGTAATCGTCACACCAGCCAGCAGCAAAAGGTTCATCTCTCCGGTATCGGTAGAGACCACCGCATTCGGGTTCCCGCACCAGAAATCGGCCGCCTTCATGCCGGTAAAATGCATGCCGCAAATGGCCAGTCCCATGACCAGAGCCGAAGCCCACTTCCACCAGCTGACCTCGGTATGATCGCGAAAGCGGAGGAACAGCAGCAGCGCCACGTAAGAAGCCGCAAGCGCAATGGCTGCCGAGAGCAGCCAATAAGACCGGTCATAGGTAATCTCGGCCGGAAGACGCATCGCGGCCATCCCGGTATAGTGCATCGCCACGATGCCGCTGCCCATGCAGAACCCGCTCAAGGCAAACTTACCCCAGTTCACGCCTTTGGACAGCAGCATTTGGAATGCAATAAATGACGCCACAATGCTGCACAGCATTGATAACAGCGTAATCGGAATATCGTAATTCACAGGCACGTTCAAATGAAAGGCAAGCATACCGACGAAATGCATGGACCATACCCCGCTGCCCATGACACAGGAGCCGGCTACCAGCCACCATTTCTGCGTCCTGCCCCGCGACCTTGATATTTTGGCCGCTAAGTTGAGAGCCGAATAGGACGCAAATACGGCGATGATGAACGAGAGCATTACGATCCATAAATTGTATGATTCATGTAGCAGGACGATGGGGCTCACTCCTTGTTGTCAGCGCAGCAAAACTCATAGAGCAAGTATAAAGGAGCGTCCCGCCAAAACGAAAGAAGTATTTTAGCAAAATTCGCTAATTTTCGCCACCTTCTGCACGAGTTTTACCGCCTATCGACACGGCTCTGTGACCCCGGCAGCCTGCCGTCACTCCCCAGCCGGATAGGTTTCTTGTAAATGCTTTACCGACTGCCGGATCAGAGCCTTCAGCACGTCTGCATCAATATCCGCAACCTTGTTGATATAGACGCAGCCTTTGCCTGACGTATGCTTGCCAAAGTCCTTCAGGAGGGCTTCACGCTGTTCTTCTCCAGGCGCGAAATAGAGGCTGATCTTGGCTTTGCGGGGTGAAAAGCCCACGAGCGGCGCGTCCCCTTCATGCCCTGACGCATACTTGTAATGGTACGAACCGAAGCCGATGATGCTCGGCCCCCACATTTTCGCCGGATACCCTGTCGTTTCCGTAAAAATGTCCAGCAGCCAGTACGCATCCTGCTTCTTCCCGGGATGCTCCACCTGTTCGATGAACGCGAGGACGCTGTCATCGGTTTCTTTCGTTTTCAGCTCATACATGGTCGTCACTCCTTTTGCAGGAAAATAAAATGGCCTGCCCGTTTACCCGGGCAGACCAACGGAATCGGTTTATTTTACCGAATAAACCCCTTCCTTGTAGGTCAAGGTGTACACCAAACCTTCATCCGTAAGCTTTGCCGTTTGAATCCGGTCGGATACCAGGCGGGTATTCCCCTTCGCATCAATCTTGTATATACCTGGATCATAGCCATTCGCCAGGTAATAAATGGCGTCTTTTCCGATGTAGTACGAGCTCAACGGCTTGTCGCTGCGCTTGGTTTCCTTGCCGGTCGCAAAGTTATATTGGTACAGCACGCCCGGATCGTAGGAACTGCCGGCATCGTTCGAGGTGTAGTACAAGCTGCCGTTCAACAGCTGGGCATTCAGCACCTTTCTGGAGATCACGGTTTTTGGCTCTGCTCCGTTCACATCGGTCTTGGCCAAATAACCGGTCGCACCGTCTACATAATAAATCTGGTTATCCACCATCCAGAACGGACCGGCGGCAGGAGTAAGCTTCACCTGCGTCTGGTCAGACGGGTTGACTTTGTACACCGAGCCCTCATCCTTCGGATCGCTGTCTTTGTATCCAAGCACGTACACAAAGCCCCCTTTGACGTAAATGGCATCATTAACGCTATAGCTGGTCCCGCCCCCGTCATGCTGCTTCCGGTTGATGGCATAGACGAAGTCGTCCTGGCCGATCGCCTTATTCTCCCCAGTCTTGAGATTAACCCGGCTTAAGTTATCGACCGTTTTGCCCATAATGTTAAAGTCGGCTTGATACAGGAAATCACCCGACTTGACAGGCCCGATCAAGCTTTTGGCACCTGTTACCTCTTTCAGGGCACCATTGAGGACTCGATACAATGTCTCCGATCCCATCGTAAGATCGCCGCTATGAAGGTTCACGTACAGCTCATTGTCAATCATCGAGACATTCTGCAGCCAGCCGTCCGACGGCTTCCAATCTGCGAGCGAGCTCACTTTCCGAACTTTATTGTTGGTCAGGTCCAAAGCATACAGAACCCCTTGGTTGCTCACCGTCGATACGAAATACAGATCGTGCCCGATGACCTTAGCACTGTGCAGTGCCGGCTCCCCCGGAATGTTAACCTGAACTTCCTTTTTGCCGTCAGCCTTCCGATATAACCGTTCTAAAGTGCCGCTGCTTTGATAGATCTGCTTATAATAGTACAGCGCGTCTCCGTATTTAGTGATCGGCGTCAGTACCTTTTCATCCGTCACCGGCTTCCGGGTGTCCTTTAGTTGGGTTAAAATGCGGTTTTTTACAGCCAGTGTTTCGGCACTCTTCTCGTCAACGACTTCGTCTCCCATCACGATTAGACCGTCCAGCCACTGGATATTTTTGCCCAGCGCCTCCGCTGCGCTTCTAAGGGGCAGAACGACCCGGCCACCGATTTTCTGCGGAGCCACGTCCATTTTTTTGGACTCGTTATTCACCAGCATTGTGGTGCTGTTCACTTTGAACTTGATCGTTTTCTTCAGCCCATAGTTCACAAAAGTAACGTCATCCGGATTTTTCGCTTCCCAAATGGTTTGCCACTCACCCTGGGAGCGGAACTGCGAGGCCAGCGTTCCCATCAGGCGGATCGGCACCAGAACCCTTCCGCTGCGCTGGACGATGTCATAATCACCGTAAAGGTCAGTCTTCTCCCCGTTAATAAAAGCTTTTCCGTGATAATCATAAGGAATGATGACCATCTTGTCGAAGGTTTGGCTTAGAGGCTTGGGAGCCGCCTTCTCCGCGGCAAAAGCCGGTACCGCCCCGCATACCAAAGCCGCAGACAGCAGCAAACTCGTTAACTTGATTTTTGTCGACATCGAAACTTCTCCTTACCCTCAGAAATTTTATCTCATCTCAGACGAACCTAGCTCAATCGATCTGCCAGGGGCCGCCTAGATTATAGACGTCCGGAGAAAGGAATATGTTTCTAGTTCTGTGCTAAACTCCAAAATTATGCGCCTTCGATGACCTGCTTCACCAACCGTTTGGGCGCCGCCAGCAGATACGCCTCCTTGATCAGTACGGCCAGCTCGTCCCAGTTCGGGACGGATGATTTATCCACGGAAACCCAGCCGTGGTGTCCGATATAAGGCGTTTTAACGTAGCTTCCCTGCTGCAGCAGCAGGAACTGCTCTTCCTTGGTCGATTTGAACGAAAGGCCCGGAACGCCCTCGTTCTCCCCCATCATGACAAACGTTTTGCCTCTGACTTTCATGACGTTGTGGCCAAAGCCGTCAACAATCTCCTCCACCTCCGGCAGCGGACGGCAGATGCCCCTCACCCGCTCCAGCATGTCCAAACCCTGCTTCGTCTTCATGGCAACCCGCCTCCTATCTTCTCCGATACAAGTCCATCGTTTTATAGCCCGCCGCCAGCGCTGTTTTCATATCCTCGCGCCGCTTCTCCCGGGTCTCCTCTTGTACCGCGCTGTAAATGTACCGGGCCCAATCCCGGCGGTATCCCGGCGTGAGGGACTGGTAGAAGGCAAGCACCTCCGGGGCATCCTGAAGATCCTTCTCCACCTCCGGAATCAAGGCTTCATAATCGCCAACGGATTGGCTCGGTTTGGAGGACGGCTGCTTTTGGCTTGGCTTCTCCGCTTTGAGGCCGACGACCGTAAACACGTCGTTCAATCCGACCATGCGAGCAAATTTGATGCTGCTTGTCCCAATAAATCCATTCTCATCCGCGCCTAACCCTTCCAGAAGCTCGTCCCTGTGAATATAGGTGGAATACACCTTGTTTCCCTTTTTCGGATACGCTGCGTACAAATATCCCCCTTCGTTCAGATGATTGCCGTCAATCACCTTCCGCACAAGCCCTTGCAGAGACTCCATATCGAGCACAAAGGCGAAAATCAGATCGTAACCGCCGTCCTTCAGCTCGGTATCATACGACTCCAGACCGGCCAGCAGATCCTCCCCTTCCGGTTGATGCAGTACCGCCGTCTTATTATATTTTTGCAGGTTTAACTTCTCCACGATCGTTTTCGCCATTCCCAAGGACCTCCGTAAATCAATCTATAATATATAATATTCTGTACTTTTTTCGTATATAGTAAAGCGAACATTCGGGGAAAAAGCAACCTCCCTTCGGCAGCATCCAGCCACACCACGGCAAAAAGAACCCCCATTAAAAATGGGGGCTCTTCGTTGCCCGTGCATATCACCGCATATTCTCGTTACTTCGTGCCGGTCATTAGATCGAGGATGTGCCTGTATCAGCAGTATCCGAGCTGCCGGAGCCCGACGTTCCGGACTGTCCGGTACTGCTTGTTCCGCTGCCGGACGTGCTGTCGCTGGAGCTGCCGGGCGTGCTGCCGTTGCCGCTGGTACCGGATGCGCCGCTTTGACCGCTCGCGCCTGATCCGCTACCGTTCGCTCCTCCTCTGCCTCCCGGACCCCGGCCTCCGCCGAAGCCGCCGCCAAATCCACCGCCGCCAGTGGTTACGCCGGACTCGTTCACATACGTGACCGTGTCACCGAGCTTGAAGCTGACGACCTTCGTACCGCCAGTCAGCTTGCCGCCCGTGTACAAACCGTCCTTCAACGTGCCTGTCGAGGTGCCGCCCGTGTAGAAGGCGTAGGTCTCTCCGGACTTCAGATCCGGCGTGGAAATGACGATGGTCTGGATATCTTTAGCCGGTGTAAAGCTCAGGACCGGTGTGCTTGCGCTGTCGGCCAGCGTCACCAGCGTGCCCGCCTTCACCGTGCTCGGGAACGTCATGAGCACCGAGCGCTGCGACGAGCTTTCGGATGGCGCTTGGGCCATACCGGCGCTGCCCGCAGCAACCAGCAGACCGCCGGACTGCTCGAACGTACCGTCATAATCAAGGGCGCCGTTGCCGCCCGATGTCGGACCATTGACGATCACGGTGCCTCCGGTCATCGTGATGGAGCCGTTGGCATCCAAACCGTCGCCTTGCGCATTCACCGTCAGGTAGCCGCCGCTGATCGTCAGCTGTGCGTTGCCGGTGCTTCCACCAGGGCCGCCAGGCATCCCTTGGCCATCCGGACGCTGCTGGGCGCCGTTTTGGTCAGCCGACCCGCTTTGCGCCGCCTGGCTGCCCGCATTCGCCTGTGCATCGGATTGCGCCGAGCCCGTGCCGGACGACGAGCTGCTGCCCGTTTGCGCAGACGTTCCGGACTGCGCCTGATCGCCCGTCTGTCCTTGGCTGCCGGCCGCTTGATCCGGCGCCTGTCCCGGCATGCCTGCCGGCGGTTGTCCGCCGAACATGCCGCCCGGCCCTTCCGAGCTGCCGCTGCCGTCAGAAGCATTCACGCCGTCATCGCTCGCGACGACGTTCACTTCGCCGCCGGCGATGCTGATATCCGCGGCCTCAATGCCTTCGTAGCTGTTCTTGATGTTCACTTTCCCACCGGAAATGACGATCGATACGTCGCCGTGAATGCCGTCATCGCCGGTCACGAGATCCAGCTGACCGCCGGAAACGAGGATGCTGCCATTGCTGTGCACCGTATCGTCCGCCGAGTCGATTGTGAACGTGCCGTCCGAAACAGCGATGCCTGCCTCTGACTTGAGCCCTTTCGAGCTCGTGGACTCGCTTTCCTCATCCTCCGTCTGCGCCGCATCCGCGTCTGTTCCACTGCTGCTGTTCGTACTCGCAGCGGTGTCATCTTTCACTTGGGATGCGGAATCCTTATCCGATGCCGAAGCCGATGCCGAGGTGCCGTTCACCGAATCCGCAGCCGCGCCGCTGTCTGTGCCTTGGGCCCCGGACTCACCTCCCTGTCCGACCGCTCCTGACTGGCCGCCGAAACCAGGGCGCTGCATCGGCATTTCTTCCTGATGCGGCTCGGCGTTCGCGCTGCCGCCGCCGGTTACCACATCATAGGTACCGCCGGTGATCAGCAGAGAAGCCGCCGCCTGAAAGCCGTCGCTTCCGGATTCAACATGGAACGTGCCGCCCTCAATAAGCAGGTACCCTTTGTCCTTGTCCCCGTCATAGGTCGTCTTGAAGCCGTCCCCGCCGGCGTTGACGTTGATCGTGCCCGCTTTGACAGCGGCCAGGTCGCGGCCGATGATGCCGTCGTCGGCTGCGTTGACGCTCAGCGTGCCGCTGACGATTTTCAGATCGTCCTTGCTGGTGATGCCGTCCTTGTAATTCCCCTGCACGGTCAGCTGGCCGGTGCCGTTAATCGTCAGATCGTCCTGGCTGAACAGGGCCGCCGTCGGCGCTTCATCGGACGTATCTGCATACTTCGTGCCGTCCGACAGCGTATTCTGCGTACCTTCCGGCAGCGTCAGCACCGTTTTGCTGGCTTGCTTAACCTGGATCGCCGGGCTGTCCGAGCTCGCGATTTGCGCTCCGTTCAGCACCAAACGCACGACGTCGTCTTCACCTGCATCGACCACAATACTGCCGCCTTGCAGCTTGCCGCTGATCACATACGTTCCGGCCGAGGATATGGTTACATCGCCTCCGCTGGACTTTGCGCCTGCGCCCATCACGGTCACGTCCGTCCCGTTCAGCTTGATGACCGTGGAGTCGCCGGCTGACCAATCTACCGTGGTATCGTCGGCGTCATACTCCACCAGATCCTTGATTTTCAGGCTGGCCAGCTTCGCGTTCGCTTCGCTCACATTGACCGTCGTCGTTTCCGTCGCCTCGGTCGCCGTGCCGTCCGCCGCTGTCGTCGTATTACTCGCCGCATTGGTCGTGCATCCGGAGGCAAGCATGGCCGACAGGATCAAAATCGCGGCAAATTTCGTTTTATAGGAATGTTTCATCGGATCAACCTCGTTTCGTTTAATATTCCTGCACCGCAGGGTTCATCGTCAGCGTAATGTCCAGATTGCCGTTGCGAGTCCGGATCGCGTCCAGAAATTCCTTCTGGTTCGTCTGCGGCCCCATTTTCACCGTGTAGACCACCTCATAGAGGCTGCCGAGCTCGGTAGTTTTGACCTTTTTCAGTTCATATTCAACGTTGTGCTTACGGAAAATCTCCTCAAATGCCTCCTCATAACCAAGGTTTTCCGGGATGGTCACCTTGAGCGTTTTGATCGCGTCTTTGCGGGTACCAAATTTGATCAACTTCAAGACGTACATCAGCGCGCAGAGGATCACTGTAAACAGAACCGCATAGCCAAAAGCGCCAACGCCTGCGGACAACCCGGCTGCCATTGAGAACAGAACATAGGAGATGTCCTTCGAATCTCCTGGCGCACTCCGGAACCGGATGATCGAGAAGGCGCCGGCCAGGCTGAATGCCCGGGCGATGTTGCTGCCGATCAGCATAATAATGATGGCCACAATCGCCGGCAGCACCATCATCGTTAAGGTGAAGCTCGGCGAATAGGCAGGCTGTGTTTTCATGTAAGTAAAGCTGATAATGGCACCCAGCACGATGGCGATGGCCAGCGTCAGAAGCGCATGAGATAACGATAAGGTCGTGTCCGCAGCGGACGAATTCAAAATAGAATCGATCATAAAACAACTCTCTCCCTTTCCACAACTGGTGCATTAGCATGGCGTATCGATTTCTTATACTCGTTCCCGTATTTGGAGAAGCTTGTACGGTACATCTGATGCTCGGAGAGCATTTTGGACAGCCAGACCGGAACGGTCTTCTCGGCCTTGACCTCCATCAGCCACTGTCCCCGCTCCATCAGCTGATCCCCATAATCCCCGGCCTCTAACGCAAGATCGTAACGCCGCGAGCGGATGTTGGTGTCGAAGGTAATCCGCAGATCCCTGTTTCCCTTGCAGAACAAGGCGATGCGGTCGTATGCCAGATACACCATCGGTTTCAGCTCGTACCGGCTCAGAAAATACTCGATTTCGCTGACCACCTGGCGGTTCATGCCCTTCCGGAACTCCGGCGGCACCCCTGTACGGACGAATTCGTATGCCTCATGAAGCTTGAGCGAAGTTCTTCTTTTGTTCACCAGGCCGAACACCTTCTTCTTCAGCTCCAGATATACTTTGGCATCGCTCTCCGGCACGCCGTACGACCGGATCCGCAGCTTTTCCCGGTATTTGGGCTTGGCCAAACTTGTACGGATGAGCGTATGATGCTCCGTGTCATAGTACAGGTTGCTGATGGTGTAGAACTTGTTATCCTTGTTGTTTTCATCCGGTTCCATATATGCCATCAGGTCGTTGTAAATGTTGTAAAAAGCCTTGGTGTCCATCAGATACTTGTTCTCATACCGGTTAAACACTTCAATAGCCATCGTCATGCCGCTCCTTTCGTTTATGCAGATTCACCCAGGCTCATCGCCCTTCATGTTTGTAGCTTAATGGCTTAACCTTTAACGAATCTTAAACATTGCGATAACATACCGTTTACATGCCGATTACAAAACAAGTGCACCATTGTACAATAAGGGACAAGCGAAGGAGCTGAGGTTCAGGTCTGTCTCGCCGCAGCCCGAAAGGCTGCCGTTCAAGGCTTTAAAGGTTGATTAAAGGTTCGCTTCTTATCATAGAGAGACAATAACGCTTCACCCGAAGTATGAAGGAGATTACGATCATGCGGATATTAATAGTGGAAGACGAGGTTAACCTGGCCGAGGCACTGACCCAGATTTTGAAGAAAAACCATTACTCCGTCGATGCCGTCCACGACGGCCAGACGGGACTGGATAACGCCCTCAGCGGAATCTATGATCTGCTGCTGCTCGATATCATGCTGCCGGGGATGGACGGGATTACGCTGCTGAAGACGATCCGGGCCGAAGGCATCGCAACGCCGGTCATCATGCTCACTGCCAAGGGCGAAATTTCGGACACGATTACGGGGCTGGACTGCGGGGCCGACGATTATGTCGCCAAGCCGTTCTCGACGGGCGAGCTGCTTGCCCGGATCCGGGCTGCGCTGCGCCGCAAAGGCGAGGTTGTCCCCGAGGATGGCCTGAAATTCGGCGATATCGAGCTGAACACGTCCACGCTCAAGCTGAGCTGCAACGGCAAGGAGCTGAAGCTGATTTTGAAGGAGTGCGAGCTGCTCGAACTGCTGATGCTGCGAAAGTCGGCGGTGACGTCCAAGGAGCAGATGATTGAGAAGCTGTGGGGTTTTGACTCCGATGCGGAGCACAATAACGTGGAAGTGTATATTTCGTTTCTGCGGAAAAAGCTGGCGTTCCTGAACGCCTCGGTGCGGATCAGCACGATCCGGGGCGTCGGCTATGTATTGGAGGCGACTTCTTAATGTTCAAGAAGCTGCGCAACCGGTTCCTGCTGATGAACATGGTCATCATCACCATCATCATGCTGGTCGCCTTTTCCACGATTTACATCATTACCTATCAAAACGTGCGTCGCGATATCGGTATGGAACTGGAGCGTGTCTCGGAGTTTTACCACAAGGACGGCGGGCCCGGAAAGCAAAGCCCGGGGAAAGGCTCCGGGCAGGGCGGGGCTTCGCTGGCGCAGACCGGAAGCGGCAGTAAAACGGGCAGCCTGTCCGGCACGGGCGGCAGCGCCGCACAGATCCAGGGTTCCGCAAGCATCGGCGGAGAGCTGCCTGCCACGGGAGATACCGATCTACGCCGCCCCCGGGAAGGGCAGATCCCCCCGCCGGAGCTGTCGGTATCCTTCGAGCTGAAGACCGACCGGGATTGGAATCTCCTGTCCAAGAACACGAGGTTTGATATGGAGAATACGTTCTATGAGACGGCCAAGGAAGAGGCGGCTTCCAAGCCCGTCCGCAACGCCCAGTTTTCGCTGGAGGGAACGCGCTGGGCTTACAGCGTGCAGCAGACTCCCAGCGGCTATTCCATCGTATTCCTGGACGTGACGGCACAGCTGAAAATCATCACCAACCTGATCTACACCTTTTCCATCGTGGCGCTGGTCATGCTGGCGGTCATCTATCTGACGAGCCGATATTTCGCCAACCGGTCCATCGAACCGGTCCGCGAAGCCTTCGACAAGCAGAAGCAGTTTATCGCGGACGCCTCGCATGAGCTGAAGACGCCGCTTGCGGTCATCAACACGAACGCAGATGTGCTGCTGGCCAACAGCGACGAAACGATTCGGTCGCAGTCGAAATGGCTTCAGCATATTAAATCGGAGACCGAGCGCATGAAGACGCTCACGAACGATCTCCTGTATCTGACTCAGATGGACGATGCGCGGGGTCATATGATCTTCGTGCCGTTTGATCTCAGCGAAGCCGTCGAAAGCGTCATTCTTACGATGGAAGCGGTCATTTTCGAAAAGGAGCTGTCCCTCATTTACGATATCGAGCCGCGTCTGACTGTGACCGGCAGCAGTGAGCAGATCAAGCAGGTCGTCATGATCCTGCTTGACAACGCCGTCAAATATACCAATCCACGGGGCTCGATCCATCTGAGCCTGAAGAAGCAGCATAACCATCTGCTGCTGCGGGTAACGAATACGGGCGGGGGCATCGCCCCAGAGCATTTAGACAACATCTTCGACCGGTTCTACCGCGTCGACGCCTCCCGCTCCCGCAAGCACGGCGGATATGGCCTTGGCCTGGCGATCGCCAAATCGATCGTCGAGCAGCATAAGGGGAAAATATCCGTGAAGAGCGTGCCGAACGAGAAAACGACGTTTGATGTGCAGCTGGGGTGAGCAGTACAGCCATTGAACAAGGGACCGGTAAGCGACCGACTGTAACGATAGCGAGATAGAATAAAGGCACCCGCTAGGACATTGGGGTGCCTTTATTACATATTAAAGAGTATAAGCCTCGGAGACTCCAACGTAATCCTTGCTCACAAAGAGAAGCCGCCATGCCACAGCATATTGCCGCTACTTCTGCCCGTCCTTCTCCGCCAGCTGCTGCTGGGCAAGCCTGATCATCTCGCGGACCATCGAGCCGCCGATTTTTCCCCCGACATGGCCGACCGATTCCGTCGTAAGCTCGCCATTGCCGTCCGGACTGAGCGGCACGCCGAGGTCTTTGGCCACTTCGTACTTCACGTCATCCGGCCGGTTCGGGTCCACGTCATACCCTTCGCGCCGCATGACTTCTGCTTTAAACGTCTGCATGTCCCTGGCAACCCCTGGCACCGCGTATTTTCGGTTTCTTCTGGACATCCTAGCTTCATCTCCCCACTTGTTTTCCCTTAACATGCCCGGAGACAGCCAGGTCCATCCTCCCTATGCGCTGCCTGATCCTGCCTTCCTGTATGAAGGCTTTAGTATGGAATCAATCCAGAAGGTATCTTTTACGCTTAAACATTTGTATAGCCTGCCAAGTTAAACCGCTGTCCTGCCCTTTGTACACATGCGGCGAAAGCAAGGAACGCTTGGCTCTGGAACTGCTCCTTCCGAGACACCAATCGCGTGGTCACAAATTGGTATTGTTCGGGGACCGGATACATGCGAACACCATCTTCATCCGCAGTCGAAGTAACCGCCATCCGGGTCAGAAACGCACTGCCTATTCCCGCACGAACGCAATTTAGCATGGTCTCCAAAGTGCTGACCTCGATCATATTCATAAATTGTTCCTCTTGGCTATGGAGCCAATCTTCGTTCGCAGCACGCAGTGGGCAGCCCTTCGGAAACACGACCCATGCAGGATTCCCCGTCTTAGCAAATGCTTCTGTTCCTTGACCTGCAGGCGTTAGGAGCACCACTTCTTCCTGTATTTCAAAGGCGACCTGCAGTGAGGACAGTTCAAACTCTCCGGTCAAGAAGGCGCCATCCAAGCGCCGATCCAGAACTTTCTCGTAATTTTCCTTCGAAGTTGCAGTCACCAAAGACAGGCTCACCTCAGGGTATTGGGTCTGAAATTCGGACAGCGCCTGAATAAATGGGGCGGTTGAAGCTATCGTCTCCACCACGCCGATCGACAATGAACCGCAAGGATAGTCAGGTTCCTTGACAGCCTTGGCTGCCTCCTCGGCCAGCATGAGAATGTCCGAGGCATATTGATACAAAACAAGTCCTTTCTCGGTGAGGACGACCCCCTTCGGTGTCCTAAGAAACAGCTGCGCCCCCAACTCCGATTCCAGCTTTCGCACCCTTGTAGTGAGGTTGGACTGTACATAGCCCAGCTTCTCAGCTGCGCGGGTAATGCTGCCTTCCTTCACAATAGCCATAAACACTTTCAAGTCGGTTAGCTCCATCCCCCAAAACCTCCGGTTCAATCCCATCAATTTTTTTAATGAGCTCATCTATAGCAATCATTTTACGGTATTGAACAGGCAGGATACAATCATCTCAGGTCAACAACCAGGTGTAAAAGAAGGCCCACTATCAAAAAAATTAAGGGAGGTTTTTAAATATGAAGCAATATCCGAAACTTTTTACCGGTTATAGGCTAGGTACCCTACCGCTTCCGAATCGGGCAGTTCTGGCGCCGATGACACGCACCAGTGCGGAGCCGAACGGAGTGGCTAACGATCGTATGGCACGTTATTATTCCCGTTTTGCAAAAGGGGGATTCGGCTTGATCATCACGGAGGGATTGTACCCGGATGAGGAATTCAGCCGGAGTTATCATCATCAGCCCGGTATCGCCAGCATAGCACAAGCCGATTCGTGGATACCGATCATTGAGGCCGTGCACCGGGAAGGTGGGAAAATCATTGCCCAGTTGATGCATGCAGGCGCGTTAGTCCAGCATCATGCTTTCACTCCGATCGCACCGTCTGCGGTGCAGCCTGTTGGAACGATGCTGGAGGATCACGGGGGCAGCGGTGAGTTCGCTGTTCCAAAGGCTATGACGCTGGCAGAGATTCGAAGAACGATCGAAGGCTTCAAGCAGGCCGCTCTCCGCGCTAAGTACGCCGGATTTGACGGTGTGGAGATTCATGCCGCCAACGGCTATCTGCTCGATCAGTTTATTACGGATTATACAAACCAGCGCACGGACGATTATGGCGGCGCGACAAGCCGGCGTATCCGCTTCGCAGTAGAAGTCCTTAGAGCCATCCGCTCCGCCGTTGGCCCGGATTATTTGGTCGGCGTTCGCATTTCGCAAGGGAAGGTGAACGATTTTGACCACAAATGGGCTCATGGAGAAGAAGATGCAAAAATCATCTTCGGGGAGTTGGCCGCAGCTTCCGCCAGTTACCTTCATACGACCGAGTATAAGGCATGGATGCCCGCCTTCTCGGATGGGGGGCCGACCCTTGCGGAGCTCGCCAAACGATACAGCGGCCTTCCCGTGATCGCCAACGGAAAACTGGGTGATCCTGAAAGGGCCGAACAAATGCTTATAGCAGGAGCAGCCGATCTGATCGCCGTCGGAACCAGCGCACTGGCCAATCCGGATTGGGTGAACAAGATACGGGAGGGGGGCACGCTGCGAGCTTTTGATCACCGCTTTCTCCAGCCGATGGCCACATTAAAGGAAGAGGAAGTATTGGGCTAAGACGTGTGTTCCTACAAAAAAAGGGCCAGCTCCGCTGGTCCTTTCTCTTGATCTTATATCAGGTTCCGCAATAGGTCCGATACCCGTACGTCGTCTCCGGTACGATGGCATACTCGGCCTGTTCCGGCGTATGCGCGTAAGGGTCGGCCAGAACCTGCAGCAGCTGGTGCATCACTTCGTAATCGCCGTCCTGCTCCGCCGCCTCCAGCGCTTCCTCCACCCGGTGGTTCCGCGGAATGACCGCCGGATTGCTGTCCCGCATCAATTGATGCGCAGCCTCTTTGGTTTCGGGCTGCCGGTCAAGCCTTGCCTGCCAGCGCGTATGCCAGGCATCGAACTCTTCGATGCCATGCAGCGGAGTTCCCTCCAGTCGGTCAAACGTTAAGGCAAGAAACGTATTGGTGTAGTCGGCGCGATGCGTCTTCATGAGCTCCAAAAGTTCTTCGATGAGAGCCTCGTCCTCCGGTTCTTCATGGAAGATCCCGAGCTTCGCTCGCATCCCTGCAAGCCAGTATTCATTAAACAGACCGGCAAAAGTCCCGACCGCGGTCTCCGCCATTTTAACGGCCTGCTCCTCGTCCTCATGCAGCAGCGGCAGCAAGGCTTCCGCCAATCGGGCGAGATTCCAGGAGCCGATGTACGGCTGGTTGCCGTAGGCATATCGGCCCTGTGAGTCGATGGAGCTGAACACGGTGGCCGGATCGTAGGTATCCATAAAGGCGCACGGACCGTAGTCGATCGTTTCCCCGCTGAGGGTCATGTTGTCCGTATTCATGACGCCGTGGACGAATCCAACCAGCTGCCACTTCGCGATCAGAGCGGCCTGGCGCTTGATCACTTCCTGCAGCAATCTAAGGTAGCGATTTTCGCCGGAAGAAAGGTCAGCATCGGGATAATGCCTCTGCAGGGTGTAATCGGCCAAAGCCCGCAGGTCATCCGACGTGCCTGCTCCCCGCGCGAACTGAAACGTGCCGACGCGGATATGGCTGGCCGCCACGCGGGTCAAAATCGCGCCCGGCAGCTCTTCCTCGCGGGTAATCGCCTGGCCGGTGGACGTCACCGCCAGGCTGCGGGTCGTCGGAATGCCAAGGCCATGCATGGCCTCGCTGATGATGTATTCACGCAGCATCGGCCCCAGGGCCGCCCGTCCGTCGCCACCACGGGAATATGGCGTGCGGCCCGCTCCTTTGAGCTGAATATCCACTCGCTTGCCCTCTGGTGTGACCTGCTCGCCCAGCAGCACCGCCCGCCCGTCGCCCAGCATCGTAAGATGGCCGAATTGATGCCCGGCGTATGCCTGAGCGAGTGGCTGCGCCCCTTCCGGAATGCGGTTTCCCGCCAGTTCCGCAGCTCCTTCATCGCTCATGAGCGCATGAGCGTTTAAACCGAGCGACGCCGCCAGCGGCTCATTGAATGCCACGATCTGCGGCGAACGCACCGGCACCGGATCCTGCCGGGTATAAAACAGATCCGGCAGCCCGGCGTAGCTGTTGTCTAAATGCCATCCCGCCTCCAGCTTTCCTTGTGTATCCGTCATAAAGGTCTCCTTTTTCAATCCTAGTAAAATCATTCTTCGCATGATGACAGCCTGATTGTCTTATGGCCAAGGCCGGTTCCACTGCTTCATATCCTGTGCCGTATCAAATTTATTATGCGGCCCAGAACTTCAGCGGCCAAACTATGCCTGGTTCTTCCATTATAAAAGAACACAGCGGTGGAGGCCATGATGCGCTTCGGCCGGCTGGGCGCAAACAGCCCCGTCATTCGCGTTGAATGACGGGGCTGGCTAACAGGGTGGCCGTTGATCGGCGGATACGTTGGTCCTACCCTTTATCCTTTGATTTTAATGATACCGGACTCTCGCTCACGCTCTTTGTCTTCTTCTTTATCCTCACCGACCAAATCCCTGGCGGACGACTTGAATTCGGAGAGCGTGCGTCCCACCGCACGGCCCAGCTCCGGCAGCTTGGAGGGCCCGAACAAAATCAGCACGACGACCAGAATCATCATCAACCCGGCAAATCCTACGTTTTGAAACATAGCCAATCAGCTCCTTCTCATTTGTCATGGAGAACATTCCGCCTTAGCGAAATCCGTGCTCCTGCCTCACTTCTTCTTCGAATCCGGCTTCACGGCCACCGCTTCGATCTCGATCAGCCAGTCGGAACTCACCAGGCTCGCCACGCCTACCGTTGAACGGGCCGGCTTTACCGGATTGGCTTCAGTATTAAAGAACTGCGCATAGGCATCGAACCAACCCGTATAATCAAACGTGCCGCCCTTCTGCGCGTCAGGAGCGATGTATATCCGCAGGTAAACGACATCCTTCAGACCAAGGCCCTGCTCCTTCAGCTGCTTTTCGATTTCCTTCAAAATGCCGATACCCTGCGTTTTCGTATCCCCATAGCGTTCATAGACCGTCTTGCCGTCCTTGTTCAGCACCGGCGGGACGGTGCCGCTCGTGAACAAGTACGATGCGCCTTCGGGAACGACTACGCCGCTGGATATGGACGACGACGGGCTGCCGTAAAATACCGGCGCCGGCGCCGTCTTGATCGGCTTGGCCGGTTTCGCCGGGGTATGGGCGGCGCTGTCGGCATATGCCGTGACGCTGACGGTGCCAAGCAGAACTGTCATCAGCAGCGCTGTTTTCATTTTTTTCATCATAAAAGACCAGCCCCTTCTAGATATGAATCTATGATTTCATGACACGCTGATGGATATCGGTGACCACCTCACGGGCGGACTCGATCGCTCCGGCCTGCCAAGCAGTAATGTAGCTGATATGCTCACCCGCCAGGTAAATCCGGTTGTCAGGCTTGCACAGTGTCGGATAGTACGTTTTGCGGTCGTTTGCTGAGTATGAAACCCAGCCGCCCTCTTGATACTTGATCGTTTTCCAGTTGATCGAATAGGAGGATTCGAACTCTTTTGGATACTGCGGATGGATTTTGGCCCCTTGTGCCAGCGCCAGCTTCTCCCGCTCCGCGTACGACATCGCTCCGAGCTTGTCGGCAACCCCGCCGTAGGCATAGTAGCCGAGGAGGACTCCCTTTTTCCCGAAATAATCGGTCGGCGGGTAATATATCTGCGTAATGTCCATATTCGTCAAGCTGCTGCCTCCGTACAGGTGCTCATCCTCTTCCCAGAAGCGCCGCTTGAACTGCAGGCCGATCTTTCCGGCAGAGGCGTAATTGATGCTCTGAATCGCCTTGGACATTTCGGGGGAAAAATCAGCGGGGATCTTCTTCAGCACGGATAACGGAATGGTGCAGATGCAGTAATCCCCTTTGACCTCCTGCTCCCGGCCGGATGCCATGTCGGTGTACACGATTCTCACGCCCGACGAGGACTGGCGGATCTCCTTGACCTCGGCCCGGAATTTGATCCGATTGCCAATCCGCTTCTCGAACGCCTTCGCAATGGCGTCCATCCCGCCGATCGGGTGGAACATCATCATCTGCTGGTCGTATTCGTACTCATTGCTGAAATACTTGCCGAAGCCGGAGTTGATGATCGACTTTAGATCGAACGGATCGCGGAGAACCCCGGCATCAAGCCGGCTCCCCGGCTCATCCTTGTATCCGCCGCGCTGCGAGCCTTTGTAGAACAAATCGGGGTTCAGGTCCCCCTCCACCTTTAAGTAATCGACGAGCTTCATCTTCTCTTCAGCCGTGAGCGGAAGATCGAGCGCGTTCTGGTCGACCGCCTTGGCGAGCATTTCCGCGACGTAGCCGCGTACGTCTGCTTTGGCCGCCCGCTTCGGCACCTTTTGACCGGATAAAGCACCGACGTTTTCGTTGTAGTAATAGCCGCTTTCGTTCACGTTGTTGAACGGTTCGATCGCAACGCCGAATTTCCGGCAGTACTCCAGGGTGACATGGAACTGCGGAATGCGCATTGGGCCGGCATTGAAATACAAGCCCTTATCGAAGCGGGACGTTTGGGTACCCGAACCGATTTCCGCCTCTGACGTGCCGCCGCGAATAGTCCAGCATCGGCCGCCAGCCCGGCTTTTTGCCTCGAGAATCGTGCAGTCGTACCCGGCCAATCCCAGTTCGTACGCTGCCGTCATGCCGGCGATCCCGGCGCCGAGAATGATGATTTTTTTGCCGCCCCGTCCGCTTAAGTGCAGATCATTCGGGCCCGGCGGCTCATATTCGGCGGCCTTCATCGTCTCCGGCGACAGCAGTCCCATCGTTCCCATCAGGCTGAAGACGGCAACGGATCCCCCTACTTTGCCGACGGTCGACAGAAATTGTCTGCGGGTCATCTCTTTCGGTTGCTCCTTGATTGTCACCTCGTTCACTCCTTCGCTAGTGGAATGGAACCTCTTGAGGCGATCTTAGCAAAGAAATTTAGTTTTCGGTGAATTTGTGTAAGGATTTCTTACAGGGATTTTTTATTTTTAAAAACCGATTGCATTTTTAATGGGTTTTCCTTAAAATCATGTCATAATTCCTTCCATAAACATCTGTTTGTGTGTTTCTTCTCTTTGTTTTATCTTCTTCTAGGTTTCAATCCTGGCCGTTTCTGCAATGGTCCGGGGTTAACTATACTTGCACAGGAGGTAAATAGCATGGAGAGCAAGGTGATGAGCATTGGGATCGTCTGCGAGCTGACCGGCTTGTCGGAACGCCAAATCCGGTATTACGAGGAACGAAAGCTGATCTTCCCGGAGCGGACGAAAGGAGGTAACCGCCGATATTCTTTTGAAGACGTAAAGGCCATTCAGGACATCTATCAAAAAATGCAGGAGGGATTTAATACGCTGGAGCTGAAGGAAATGAAAAAATCGAAAACGCCGCGCTGCACGCCGGCCTTCCGGTAACGGACATGACTTGGGAGGAGTGATCTTCGCCTATGGAAGCGAAAAATACGATGACCCTGCTTGGGCATATCGCCGAGCTTAGAAAACGGATCCTTTGGATCGCCGCCGTATTCATCGTCAGTATGGCAGCCGGCTTGTTTGCAGCCCCTCATATCCTGACGCTGCTGCGGACGCATTCCCCACTCCACGTCGCATGGAACGTCTTCTCGCCATGGGACGGACTGCGGATTTATATGAGCATTGCCGTGATACTGTCGCTGCTGCCGACCATACCCTTTGGCATGTACCAGATTTGGCGGTTTGTCAGCCAGGGACTCAAGCCTGGCGAGCAAAAGGCGGCGGTCCGCTACATTCCGTTCTCCGCATCATGCTTTCTGGTGGGCGTGGCCTTTGCGTATTTCGTCGTCTTTCCGATGAGCCTGCGCTTTACAGCCGGCATCAACCGTCAGATCGGCCTTGTGGAGACCTATGGGGTATCCCAGTACTTCGGGTTTATGTTCAATATCATGATCCCGCTCGCCATTGCCTTCGAACTGCCCGTGATCGTTATGTTTCTGGCCCGGATCGGGATCTTAAACCCGTCGATTCTAAAAGGAATGAGGCGTTACGCGTACGTCGTTCTGGTTGCCGTGGCTGCACTGATCTCGCCGCCTGACCTTGTCTCCCATCTCATGGTGGCTGTTCCGCTCATCGCCTTGTACGAAATCAGCGCTTGGCTGACCGGTTGGGTGCATCGCAAGAAACAGCGTGCGAAAGAAGCATTGGAGCATGCCGTCACGGATGGCTCCTATTCGGCAACCTAAAAGTACGGAAATGGAACTGCCCCCTATGACATAAAAAAGGAAGCTGGCTCCCTGCGAGGGAACAGCTTCCTCTTGATTTTTTGGCGCGATATTGCTGGGATTCCATCCCCGCTCACGCGTTCATGGCGAATTTGTTGTCACGGGCCCTAGGCGTTAACTAGTCCGCGGACAAAGGTTTCAAAATCGGGCGCGAGCCGGGTGATCTTACGCCCGTTTGCCTGATCCACATGCACAACCTCAGGCTCTCCATCGTTGCCGGAGCCGCGGTAATCCAGCATGATCACGCCGGACTCCTGCGGGCAGTCGCAAATGACGACGCCGAACTCCGGATAACCACCGTTCCCGATGATAGACCGGCTGCCGGAGGCCCCGCAGAGCGACTTGGCTTTGACCCGGCCGATGCCGAACATGCCGTTAATCCGGACCCCGCTTGGCGCTCCAACTGCGGCTTCACCCAGCGGAAAGTACCTGCTGCGGGGAATGCCCCCGTTATGTATTCTCATCATCTGCACATAAAACACCGGCAGCTTGAACACCAGTTCCTCCTGCACGGAATCGATCAGATCATCCGTCGGCGGAGCCGAAACATACGATTCCGCATCGGGATCAGCGTCGTTCCAGAAGTTGTTGATATCGAAACCCTCATTTGGCGAGTCATACTGCACATCTAAATTGGCTTCGTCCGATGGGATGGCATCCACCGAAGACACGGCCGCCGCGGCACTGTCCGTTTCATCGGTTTCCCCGGCTTCATCCGAGCCGCTGTTGTCTTCTGCCGAATCGTCTGAATCCAAATGATCATCCGACTCTTCCTCGAATTCCCCGTCCTTCTTGGCACGGATCCATTCCAGAAACTCCAGGGTATCCTCATCCCCCGGCTCCAGCTCATCGGCACGAGTAAACTCCCGCTCGGCGTCATCGTACTGCTCCAGGTAATAATAGGCCAGTCCAATCCGGTAATGCCAGAGCGGATCTTCCGCCCCTTCCTCGGCAACGGTCAGAAACTGCTGCACCGCCTCCTCGTAACGCTCCAGATTGTTCAGCGCCCGGCCTAAATGGCCGACCAGCTCATAATTCCGCTCCTCCGCAGGAATTTCCGTTACGGCCTCTACGATGCGTTCGTATTCATCCTCTTCATGCCATGTCTCCAGCTGTTCCAACAGATCCTCGCTCATCCTCATTCCCCCTGCGATATACTCTTGGTGTGATTATAGCATTTTCCGCAGGCGGTTCTCCAGGCCGCGGCAGCCTCAAGGAGTTGCATAGCATTTATGAAAAAAGCGTCTATGATGTTAGACGCTCGTTTCGGCCAGGTTTTGCCGCTAAGGACTCTCATCCCATACAAAAAACCTACCGAAGGTATGTTGGATTTCACTCTACATACCTACCGTAGGTCCGTCAATACAATTTTGTCATTCACACGGCTAAAATGAAGCCCAATGATTCTACAGCGGCGGCTGCTGTACCCCCAGCTTCACCCATCCTTCCTTCGATGGCCCGTAGACGGCCGGTATGCCCAGTCCCGCTTGACGCATCAGAACCGTCGCTTGCCCCCGATGATGCGCAATATGCTTGATCAGCCCCATCAGGATGGAGGCATTGGATTCCATTCGTCCAAAAGCATTCTGTTCCTTGCTAAGAGATTCGTCCGTCCACTGCTCTTCCAGTGCCTTGGCGGCTGCCGAGCTGACCGTCCGGAAGGTATCCGCAATCTCTTTAGCGGAAGGGACTTCACCCGGATTTGCGACCTTATCCATCTTGATGCCGAATTCGTTCAAATAGTCGGGGATGTTCGAGACAAAATGCCAGGCGATCCTGCCCAAAGTCCGTCCTTCCGGATAGACCTGCTGCCCCAGCGATTCATCCGTCAGCGCATCCAGAACCCCCTGCGTCAATTCGGCTTCCTTGTTCCATTCCTTAATAAAATCCTGTACCGTCACATACATCACATCTTCCTCCTTTTGATGGTTAAAGTTTCTTACGACCAGCCTCTGCTTCCTTTCGGCCTTTCATACGTCCATCTTAGCCCATATTGGTGACAGGGTTTGTCATAGTTGCGAATTTTATTAAAAAAATCAGGAACGCAAAAAACCGACGCATGATCGCCATGAGTCGGTTATCGGTTAATATCTTTACGTTTTTCGGTATATCCGAATCTACACCATATATTCCGCCATAATTTCCTCGATATCATAGGGAGTTACCCCTTGCTCCACAGAGAACACCGCATCGGCCTCCCCCGGAGTTTCGGTCAGCTCCCCGCGGGCCTTGGCATGGAGCGTGAACAGATCATACAAATCTGGTTTCCGCAAAGTCGTCATCGCTTTGCCCATCAGGATCATCCCTTTTTGGTTCCCCTCGACGTTGTTGTAATAGTACGGATGCCGGGTTAAAGACAGGTCCGTCCAGATCACCGTGCGTTCTACCAGATCCAAGATTACGGGGATGGCAATCTGCGTATCGGCGGTGACATCGATTTTGTTCGCAACCGTACCAGGCTCAAAAATTTCGCCGGACCCGGGTTTCTTCCGCATCATCCAACCCGTAAAGCACTCCGGCAAATCGCAATACGGCTGGCTTGTGAACGAATGCAGCGTCGCCACAATATACCGTCCGCCATAATCGACGATGGAAGGAATGTGCAGGTCGATAAACTCGCACGCGCCTTGAGGGGCCGTTACGATATCTCCGCTGTGCACGGCCCGGTACTTGGACGACCGTAAGTTCGTATACGAAATATGCTCCACATACTGCCAGTCACGGTCATACATTACGGCGGACAGGTCGATGTCCACGCGGCCCGTCGGCTTGCCGTCCACCAGGCCCTCTTTCCACCAGCTGAAGAAACGGATCGTATCTCCTTCCGCCATCGGCACCCGGCTGCCACGCACGATCGTATGCAGCGCTTTGCTGGCAGAGCGCCCGGAGAACGGTACGAGGTAGCTTTGGAGCCGCTTGTCGACATACACCTTCCCGAGCGGCGGCAGGGCAGAGAAGCGCACGATCAGCGCCTGCTCGCATAGCTGCACGATGTCCCGGCATGCCTCCTCGTCAATCTCCGGCAGGTTGTTCCGAAGGGCAAACGCTTTGGCGACATTCCCTTTTGGAAAAAAGACGCGCAATTGCTGCCGTTCACGGCGGCGGGCAAAATGGTTCTTCACCTGCAGCAGCACCGGCGTCGATACTTCCTTAACCACCTCACCAAAAGCCAGCACGACATACTCCGTATGCTCGGTGGACCGGAGCAGATGATCGAGCCTTCTCGCCAGTTCGCCCGGGCGCTGCATTAAGAGATCGATCAGCGTCCATACGTTCCGGAACTGGAAGGCCAGCTCCACGCTTCCGTTAAAGGACGTGAATGGCTTGTCGTTGCGCACGACGTCAAAGGCTTCCTCGCACCGCCGAAAGCGATGCTTATATTCGGAAGGATGCAGAATTTCGCCCAGCCGAATCCAGCGCTCCTTGTACCGCAGCATATCTTCCGTGATGGATTGGCACTTCTCGAGCAGTCCCAGCAGCAGCCGTCGCTCGCGCCGTTTGAATTTGCGGAAGCGCGTCGCCTCGGCGAGACTGACGTCGCCGTCCGACCATGCGGCTGCCAGCCGAAGGACATCGGTCGCTGTCCGGAAGTACCGTCCGATCTGCTCCAGATTGGCTTTGTCATACTTCATTAAGGACGCAGCGACGAATGCCGCATTTTCCTTGAACGGGATGTCGTCTGGAAGAAGCATTTCCATATCATCCGCGCCGGAAAATGCAATGACGTCATCAATATCCTGTTTGTCACGATCGGAGATGGAGCCTTTGGCTTGAATCAACCGGGAGATCAGGCTCATGAACTCCGCACGGCTCCCCAAACCAATCACTTTCAGGTTACCTTCATCCTCCAGGGGCAGCCGGTCCGCATGCTCATACGCCGGTACATCCAACGTCAGGTAATGATAAATCGCATTCAGATACAGCTCGGCATCGCTATGCTCCATGACCTGCATCGGAAAATCCGGGTACATCGGTTTGAACTCCACATGAGCCCCGACCATAACCTGTAAATCCGCAACCAGCTGTTGGTATAATGCTTCAAACTGCACTTTAGATAAGTCTTTTACCGCGCGCAGCAGCGCATATGAAAACGTATATCCCAGCACTTCGATATTTTTCAGGGCGGATGCCAAGTAGGCTTTCGGGAGCGTTTCGCCTCCCTGCCCTTGTTCCACAATCAGATGATTGGCTCTTCGTAAGTAGATGGTATTGATATTCATTTAAAGAGTCCAGGAAACCCATGCCCCTAATTTTTAATAAGGGTTATAGAAGGAAGGAGCATGATAGCCTGGACGCCTCCTCTCTGAATCGAAATCCTTCAGGGAAGCGGCGGCCCTATGTTCGCCAAATGAAGTTAGAAGGAAGGACCGCCATAGCCTGAAGGTCAAGGGCTTCGGGTTTTGCTGAACCCGAGCCTTTGATGTCCCCATCTTCCCATACTCCGCAGCGCGCCAACAGGGCGAAAGTATTACGATGAATGAAAAATCATCCAGATTCGTCCGGATCATCCTCAGGCACCAGTCCTGTTTCTACAGCTCTCCATCCAGAAAACGAATAAGATACGTACCGGGCTGCTCAAAGAACTCTCCCAAACGGCACAGGTCCGAATAGTGGTCATGCTCGACGTCATAGCAGCCGATCCATCCTTTTTTCTTCGGATTCCACATGAGCTGAAGATCCGAGTAGTTGTCTATGTCTGCCGATAGGCGCAGCAGCTTCTGCCGCCCGACCTTGATCGGGATCGTGTCGGTCAATGTGAAGAAATCGATATGCCGGATATCGTACTCATTGGGGGCCAACTCAAGGCGCAGACGGTCACCGGTTAACCGATCGACCAGCTCCTCCGGTAATTTATACGCTCTCAGCTCATGCTTCTTATTCGCCACGTCATGAAATTCCGGCGGTTCCAGCGATTTTAAATAATCGGCCAGGACTGCATTCTTTTGGCTGACCGCGATCGTATACGGCCGTTCGCCGTCCTTTTCCGCTAACGTCACATCGGCGCCCCGCTCGACCAAATACTTGACCATATCTAAATTTCCCATGCGCGCGGCCACAGTTAACGGCGTTGCTTCGTAAGGATAGACTTGATCCGGCTGGTTGTAGTTAATATCCACTCCCTGATCGAGCAAATAATTGAGGGTCTTATAGTCATGATCGGACACCGCCTGGCGAAGTACAGCCCCGCCGTGCAGCTTGATATCGAGGCCCAGCTCCTGAATGAGCGGGATGTTGCTTTTGTTGCCATAGTAAGCCTGCGAATACGCGCCGGAGCCCACTCGATTAAGCATGTCCATTCTGGCACCATGTGCGGCGATGTAGCGTACCATCTCCTCTTTTCCGTAACGGACAGCCCGTAAAAAGGCCGGACTCTGTGCGTTATTGAGGTTGACGCCGTGCTCTACAAGCAGCTTAACTACATCCAGCCGTTCCGCGATCACGGCAAGGTCAAGCGGAGTTAACGCGGTATACCGGCCCAGTACGATACCCTCCTCAATATCCCAACCCTCCGCGATAGCATTCCGCAAAGCCGGAATATTCCCTTGATAGATATGCATTGCGATTTCTGGAAGCTCCTCGAATTTCCCTATATCTTTCAACTGAATCATGGTTTCCTCTCCCCTGCCCGAATGATCAAACTTAGTTCCATCTATGTAGATAATTTATTTGTAAATCGTAGACGGATCCCCCTGCGCTGCATTAAGCTTAATATATAATACTTGGGGCCATTTACCTGAATTATATTAAAAATGGAAGCGAGGTGCATGCCATTGACGACAATTGTTATGATCATCATTATCTTTTCGTTACTTACCGCCTCACTGACGATCACATTTGCCATCAAGACAGTAACCCGTCAACGTAAAGGGCTATCGCAGCGAAAAACCATCCTCACAAACGGCACATCCGCGCAAGCCGTCATCCATTCCATTCAGCAAACGAACGCGCAGCTCGATAATCAACCGGAGGTGCTGCTTGATTTAACCGTCACCAAGCCGGATGGCGAATCTCATCATACCATCGTCAAAACGTTTATCCCGATCGTGAATATTCCCTCCTTTCAGAAAGGCTGCGTCGTTGAAGTGAAGTATATGACGATCGCAGGCGAGCCAAAGTTTGAAGTCGTCGGTGCTTACGTTCCTTGACCGGCGTCCTCTGCAAATGCAGAACGGCCCTCATCCCTTGAAACTCAGGGTGAAGGCCGTTTTATTTAAGATTATAGAATTTATAAATTTCAGCGAAGCTGAACCATTCTATAATCGCAAGAAAAACTTCAGTTAAACGCGGTCTGTCTTCTTTGAAGGTACGTCGATAGACGTTTTTCTTATCATATATCGCTATATTTACATCACGTTGGCCGAATGCAATCCACGGTTGAGACCGAGCGTGCGTGCCGTCGACGTATGAATTTCGCGGATCAACCCCGGATTTTTCATCAAAGGCGCACCATAAGACGGAATCATTTCCCGAAGCTTCGGCTCCCACGCCTTCGCATGCTGAGGGAAGCATTTTTCGATGACCTCGAGCATGACGGAAACGGCGGTGGAGGCCCCCGGAGAAGCCCCCAGCAGGGCAGCAATGGTTCCGTCCGAGGCGGTCACGACTTCCGTACCGAACTGAAGCGTGCCTTTGCCGCCAGCTTCCGTATCTTTGATGACCTGCACGCGCTGGCCGGCCACCAGCATATCCCAATCCTCGCTCTTGGCGTTCGGGATGAACTCACGCAGCTCTTCCATACGTTTTTCCTTCGACAGCATCACCTGCTGGATCAGGTACTTGGTCAGCGACAGGTTTTTGGCGCCTGCAGCCAGCATCGTGAGCACATTGTTCGGCTTGACCGAACCCAGCAAATCGAACATGGAACCGGTCTTCAGGAACTTTGGCGAAAAGCCCGCAAACGGCCCAAAGAGCAGCGACTTCTGATTGTCGATAAAACGGGTGTCCAAATGCGGAACCGACATCGGCGGCGCACCTACTTTGGCCTTGCCGTACACCTTGGCATGGTGCTGCGCTACCACTTCCGGATTGTTGCACACCATAAAGAGTCCGCTTATCGGGAATCCGCCGATATGCTTCCCTTCCGGAATGCCGGATTTCTGAAGGAGCGGAAGGCTTCCGCCGCCACCGCCGATAAAGACGAACTTCGCCGTATGGCGTTCGACGCTGCCGCTGCTCAAATTGCGTATTTTCAATTCCCACGCGCCATCGCTGGTGCGTTTAATATCGTCCACACTGTGTTTGTAATGAATACCAACGTTTTTGCTCTTCAAGTGCTCAAACAGCATACGCGTTAAAGCGCCAAAGTTGACGTCCGTTCCCGAGTCCATTTTGGTGGCCGCGATCGGTTCATCCGAGGTCCGGTCCTTCATAATGAGCGGAATCCATTCCATCAGTTTTTTCGGATCGTCGGAGAATTCCATCCCTTGAAACAGCGGGTTTTTGGACATCGTCTCAAAACGTCTCTTCAAAAATGCCACATCTTCTTTCCCCTGAACCATACTCATATGGGGGAGCGGCATAATAAAATCCTGCGGATTGCGAATCAAATTACTTTTGACAAGATAAGACCAGAACTGCATGGAAACCTGAAATTGCTCGTTGACGCTAATCGCTTTGCTGATATCTATGGAACCATCCGGATTCTCGGATGTGTAGTTCAGCTCGCACAAGGCGGCATGCCCCGTTCCTGCGTTATTCCATTCGTTCGAGCTTTCCTCGCCCGGGCTTGCCAGCTTCTCAAACACTGTAATTTTCCAGTTCGGTACTAATTCTTTCAACAGTGTCCCCAAAGTCGCACTCATGATACCGGCACCAATTAAGATAACGTCTGTTTCGGTTTGTCTGTTGCTCATAATTACCGTCCTTACACGCTAGTATTTGAAGAAAAGATGTAGGCGCTCTCAAGAGGCAAGCCAGAGTGCGACCCGGTTATCCACCTTTTCTGATGAATGATTACCTAATTCATAGTATAGCACTATTCTGTGGACTGTTAAATGATTGTCGTGCGTATAACTCGGAAATAGACAAAAAACCAAAGGCCATCGCCCGGCAGCATACCGGAATCGCGGCATTGGTCAAGGGATAGTCTCCTAATCTAATGAATTTGCCCACTCCTCTGCGGTAAGCCGCCCGGCCTGCTTCGGAAAAATCTTCTCGGTCAAGACGCGATGAACCTCGGGGGTCTAGGTATAGGCCTGCTCATAAAGGGATTCAAATCAGGAGTGGAATCAGACAAATTCTCTTGGTTTGGCAGCGTATAAATAAGTGTAATACTAATAAAAACACACACTAGGAAAAGGTGAACAAAATGACAAATCCAACTTCGGATAATCAAGAAGCGATCGAGAAAGTACGCGATTTGATTAAGGGCATCGACACGGCCATGCTGACGACCGTTTCGGAAGAAGGTCTGGTTTCGCGTCCCATGAAGACCCAGGACATCGAATTCGACGGCGACCTGTGGTTCCTGACCAAGAAAGACACTGAGAAGTTCCATGAACTGCTGCAAAACCGGCAGGTCAACGTGGCCTATGCCGGCAAGTCCTTCGTCTCCATCCGCGGTGAAGCCGAGCTGGTCAACAGCACCGAAAAGCTGAAGGAATTGTGGAACCCCGTTTACGAGCAGCTGCTGGAAACGAACTATGACGATCCGAACCTCGTTCTCATCAAGGTGCAGGCCGAAGCGGCCGAGTACTGGGATGCCGGCAACAAGTTCAAAATGGCCAGGTTCCTGTTCCGCAGACTGATGGGTAAAAGCAACGAAGGCACCAATATGAATCGAACTGTGGAATTGGATTAGGATAGAAAAACGGACGCCGGTTGAGAACCCGCGTCCGTTTTTATTTTCAGATCACAGTGCAGTTACATCGACATGACTCGACTCAGCTTGGCGGATCACCAGCCGCCTCCTGCTTTTGCTGTGAAATATAGTGCTCTCCCACTTTCATGATCTGCTCCAAAATGGGCTCCAAACGCTGGCCAAACTCCGTCAGCGAATATTCAACTTTTGGCGGCACGGTCAAAAATGCATTTCGCTGTACGATACCGCCTTCTTCCAACTCGCGCAGCTGCGTCGTCAGCACATGCCTGGAAACGCCGGGAATTCGCCGGTGGAGCTCGCCGAAACGGCACGTTTGCTGAAGCAGCTCGTAGATAATCTTCGGTTTCCATTTCCCGTTGATCAGCTGCAGTCCCACATCTACCGGACAACCAAATGTTCCATCCTGATAAGGCATCTTTTCCTCCTGCTGGTCAGGTTTTTATGACTAAGTCATCTATTTCTGCGTACTTCAATACCGGTGAAGGATCGTATAAGCTACCTGTATATTTCCATTATACGAAAAGAGGCGATCTTATGAAGCCACCGGCGCACTTCAATCCGGTCATGCGGCCGGAGGATATGAATGCAGCTTTTGCCGAGGCCTTCAACTCCGGCGATATCAACGCACTGCTTTCGTTATACGAACCAAACAGCATTTTGATAAACCCGGCCGGCGAGTTTGACCAAGGAATCGAAAAAATCCGCGGAACGCTCGAGGATCTGCTGCAGTTGCAGGGCCGCATGACGTCCAGGAACATTTACTGCATTCCGTTCGAAAATATCGCTTTGCTGCGTGCCCATTTCATCCTTCATACACGGGATGGGAACGGCAACCCGGCTCAGGTTGAAGGACATACGTCCGAAGTGATAAGACGCCAAACCGACGGAAGCTGGCGGTATATCGTAGACCACCCTTCGGGCTCTGAACTTTTGGAACGAATACGATCAGGCTGAGGATGTTTCGCAGGAGGTTATGCCCGCTTCATGTCGAAAACCTCTAAAGCAGCCTGTTAGCGGCCAACACGCGAATGCAAGAGAATGATTAAGGAACCGAGGAACAGACAAATGACACGTCAATCGCTATTTAACGAATATTTGAATATCAAATTCAATAGAGAATTCGAGCTTGAGCAAACGGAGGGCTTTGAATACGGCCTTTTCGAAGATGACAGCGCCGAGTTATTTTTTGCCGGTCATGATGACAAACCGTTTGTGGAATGGGCAGACGCATTACAGCCGAAAGATCCCCGGTACACGGCTAACCCCGACTGGAAGCCGCTGCTCTCGGGTTACTTTCCGGACCTCGATGTCTACGATGAGCAGATCCTCTATTTTCTCCTGTATACGATCAATTCGACGACGTCCGTTGCCAGTCCCCATCCTTACCGTGCAATGAATGATTTCATGAAACATTACAGTTTATTTCAATTGGGACAGTTGACAGATGCGGCCCGGTTGAATGATGTGCAGAAAGAGCAGCTAAGGGACTTTTTCTTCTTTTTCTACCTTTATGCCCACCCGGTTAATGAGGGAACCCTGTACGGCTTTTCATTCCGCGGCCGGGATTTGGTTCATACGAAAACGGGTATCCGCGTAGAGCGCTATTTTTCCTTATACCACGATTACTACTGCGACAAGCACGATGAGTATAAGGATCGATTGCTAATCACTCCGCACGAAATTCAGGCCGGTAAACATCTCACGCTGGAGCTGCTAAGATCGATTGAGGGTAAATCATCCAAACTGCTTATGCCTTCAGAAGAAGGGTTTGAGACCGTATTCCGTCTGATCAATGATGTGGATGAGCTGCTCCGGTTTCACTCGGAACATCAAACAAGATTTTTCGATTTGCTGAGAGACGCTCTCTTGGATGCCGGAACCAACCCGTATCGAGAGTACGGCTTCCGCATGCTGCTTCAGAATTATGTCTGTTATATCCTTTATTTTCAGTTTCATGACATTCATGATTTGGTCGATCATCTCAAGGACACCCCGTTAGTATGCGAAAAAATCGTCAACATGCTCTTTGCGGACGCCATTTTTATTCAGAAAATCATGCGGCAGCACCGGATCGATATCGCCGAGTATCAGGACGTAACCGGATTTTTTGGTAAAGAGGCCCGGGAGATGTATTTGTAGGGAATGTCTGCAGCTTCAGCAATGGTCAGACAACAATGCAACAGCCCAGCAATCGGTTGCCGATGATCTGGGGACTTACAACAACGTGTACAGGCTGCAAGGCGTCAGCTCGGCCGACCAAAAAGTCATGGATATCCGAAACGGGACGAAGAACAACGGCGAAGCGGTCCAACTCATGCAGGATCTGGGGAATACCGCACAGCAGTTCAGATTGATCAAACTGAGCAATGGGTACTGGAGCATCCTCAATGTAAACAGCAACAAGGCCGTCGAGGTTGCCGGAGCCTCCTCAGCGGATGGAGCGAAGCTTCAGCAAAATCTCTACCGGGGCGATCTGAACCAGCAATGGCAGCTGGTGAAAATCAATTAGTGTTTGATATGGCATATCCTGATGATGTTTCACTAAAAAACGAGCGCGAGCCTTCATCGGCCAACGCTCGTTTTTTAGATTTCCGGGACGCTAAGTCATCTGGGGCAATCTTCTCCTCATTCCGAACAGGAAGACCTCCAATCACGCAGATTCATATACTTCTCGCCCCACTCATCCAATTGATCCAATATCAATTTCAGCGACTTTCCCAGCTCGCTTAGTTCGTAGACTACTTTCGGCGGAACCTGATTGTAAGACGTTCTCGTTACGATACCGTCTTCCTCCAGCTCCTTGAGCTGCTGGATCAGCATTTTTTGCGTAATCTCGGGAATTGCCTTTTTTAATTCGCTCGTTCTTTGCGGTCCGTCCCCACAGTTCAAATGGCATAAAATCAATAGCTTCCATTTTCCCCCGATCACCTGAAGCGTCGCCTCTGCGGGGATGTTAAACGTCCGTGTGGTCTGCATTTCCATGGGATTACCACCCTCCTGTCGATTCCGATGAACGATTACTTTCCGGTGAGCATATCACTTTAAAGTGTCTATATCACAAAAAAGTAAGTACTTCCCATTTATCACAGCATACCTGATAATTTTACCGTACTCTTACGAAATTTGAGAGAGGGAAGGTGACATCGATGAAAATTTTGACGGTTGTATCGCATCCGCGGGCGAACTCCTTAACCTTTTCCGTGACAGAGAAATTTATCCAGGGACTTGCCGACGCCGGGCACGAAACCGAGGTGCTGGATCTGCATCGCAGCGGCTTTAATCCCGTGTTGTGGGAAGCCGACGAGCCGGATTGGTCTTCGGATCACAAAGTCTATTCGCCTGAGGTGGAAGCGGAGATCGCACGCATGAAACGGCATGACGCGCTCGCCTTTATTTTCCCGATATGGTGGTACGGCCTGCCGGCGATGCTGAAAGGATATATCGACCGGGTATGGAACAACGGGTATGCTTATGGCGCAAGTCACCTGCATCATCAACAAGTGCTGTGGCTTGGTCTGGCGGGAGCCCCGAAAGAGCACTTCGAGAAGAGGCAGTACGATACATTGCTCTCCCAGCTTCTAAACGTCGGCATAGCCGATTACTGCGGAATCTCGAACAGCCGGGTTGAGATCCTATACGATACGCTGGATTCCAGGCCGGAAGTTTTCGATAACCTCCTGACGCGAGCTTATCATTTGGGACGGCATTACGACAACGTTTCAGAGGCTGTGAATTAATCGGGGAGCGCTGCGGAAATCCGGGTCCGACTCGAAATGAAATGTACTGCCTTTGCCATGGTGGTATGGCCTGCAGTGCCGTGTCCAAGCTCACCCTCTATGAATATGTTGTAGGAATTTCATTAGAGAGGTGAGACCATGATTCAACTTAGCGGGATTGTAGGCGGAAAAACGCCGGTCAAAGTAGGGCCGCGGAAAACGCTGCTACTGCAGCAAATCGTCATCCGGGTGAAAAAGGGAAGAAAATTGGTATTAAATAACCTCAATTTTTTGTTCAATAATGAAGCCTTTGCGATTAAAATCGAGGCCCAGCCGTCTCCGGGAAAGTTTGTTGCCCGAGGCGGTGCCGGGGATTTAACGCCAAACAAAGTGTTATTTAACAACAACACCAGCGAAGATCAAACCATTTTCCTCTTGGTCAGCGCCGTGAATACCTCGAGAACCTCCACGGAGCTCAGCCGCTCGGATAGCTGGCGTATGACTCTCAAGCGGTGATTATTCAGGTTGCGGTGGAGAGACGAACGAAGTTTGAGAAAGCGGTATTCAGCCCTTTCCGGCCATTGGCCGGATGGGGCTTTTTCTTATCCAGGACGCCTCCTCTGAAACATTTTAAACTGTACAATAAATGTCGTGACGCTTGAGCAGCTTCATGGCTTGCTCCGCCATCATTGCGGGCGGATGCGGCATCTGGTTCGCAATCCACCATTCTACCGTTCCAACGAATGCTGAAGCCGTAAACTGAAGCGTGACTTCCGGATCCATGCCTCGGTTGGCTCCCTCCATATCGATCTGCTTCTGGATCAAGGTCTTCGTAATCCCCAGCATACATTCGCGAAACGCGACCGTATTTTGACTGGATAGCATGGAAGAGAAAAACAGAAAATGATCCTCGAAATAAGCGAACAGCGATTTCAGCGCTTCCGTTGCTTCGAATAGATCCGTTACTTTTTGCTGGAAAGACTTGTTGAGCGAGCAAGCCGTAACCATTTGGTTCAAATGATCTTCGATACATTTGTCGAGCAGATCGTATTTATCTGCATAATGAAGATACACCGTTGCCCGGTTGATGTTTGCCCGTTCGGCAATATCGTTTATGGTAATCCGATCGAACGCCTTCTCTGAGAACAGTTCCACGAACGCTCGATTGATGGCTTCCTTTGTTCTTGTAATGCGCCGGTCTTTTTTGACTTTAGCCTCCATGGATCGGTTACCTCCCTATAGTTAATTGACAATATTAATATGAATGTCGCGTATCATACGGATCCTAATGATTTAACGATTGAATCCATTCCTTCTCTCTATATAATATTAATCAACGGACGTTAAATAAACAACACGTGTAGTGAAATGCTGTCGACAGCGCGATACAATAAATTATTATTGGGAGACGATGACCCATGGAAAATATAAAATCGAAAGTAGTTATTTTGACCGGAGCGACCGGCGGAATCGGTGAAGCGACAGCAAAACTGCTCGCCCAGCACGGAGCCAAGCTCGTATTGGCTGCCAGAAGTGAAGATCGGCTGCAATCTCTTGCCGACGATATCATAAAGAGCGGCGGAGAAGCGATTGTCCTGCCGACCGACGTGAGCTCAGCACGTGGGATGCAGGAATTAGCGCAGGCTGCACTGCAAAAATACGGGCGGATCGACGTGCTGATCAACAATGCCGGTATTATGCCCAATTCCTGGTTGAACGAATTGAAGATCGACGATTGGGACCGCATGATCGACGTGAACATCAAGGGAGTATTGTACGGCATCGCCGCGGCTTTGCCAGCGATGAGGGAGCAGCAAGCGGGGCATATCGTCAACATTTCTTCGCTTATGGGGCACAAGGTCGTTCCGGTAACGGCCGTGTACAGCGCCACTAAGCATGCCGTGCGGGCGATCACTGAAGGACTGCGTCAGGAGGAATCACCGACTTCGCGCATCCGGACCACCAACATCTCTCCAGGGATGGTGGCAACGGAAACGGCGATCCGTGTTCTTCCACCCGAGTACCAAGATGCCGTTGCGCCAGGGAGCGGGATGGCACTATCACCAGACAGCGTCGCCAGAGCCGTTGCCTACGCCATCAACGAGCCTGATGATGCAGCTATAAACGAAATCACGATTCGGCCAACCATGCAAGAAATCTGAAAACGGACCGTCCTCGCATGGAGCTCTTATGGCTGAGGGTGCGCCATCCAGGGTGATTACCAACACGCTTGTTAAGGACATTTTCGGACTCGATTGCATGGTGATCGAGGATCCCGTATCGGGCTCTCCCTTGGTCGTACCTAAAGGGCGGCATCATGCGGGTCAAGTTGGCGAGTGAATCAGGAAAAGGCTTAGCTGCAACCTCAAAGAGGAACTCAATTTCCGCATAAAAAACAACCATTGACGACTTCCAGGTCATCAATGGTTGTTTTTTTGTTGGTGTATTATTTGTCGATCAAGTTGGTCACTTTCAGCATTCTAGCGACCAAGGCCGCGACCTCGGCACGCGTCATTTGCGCTTTCGGACTAAGCACTTCCGGTCCGTTGCCTTGAATGATTCCCGCCGTAATCAGTTGGGCCACATCCGCTTTGGCCCATGCTGATACATTTGCCCCATCCGCGTAACGTGCCAGTGTAGCTGTAGTAGTCTCCTGTCCAGGCACTGCTTCGGATTGAACCAAACGGTAAGCGCGGGCAATCATCGCAAAGCCTTGCTCTCTCGTGATTTGCTGATCGCCTTTAAAGTTGCCGTCATCATAGCCACGAACGATATCAAATTCATTCGCAATCGCTACAGCATCTTTGTACCAAACCGAAGTCGGCACATCGTAGAAATTTGCCTGCGGCGCATCTTGACGCTTTAAGCCAAGACCCGTAACCACAATCTCTGCAAACTCAGAGCGCGTTACGCTGCGGTTCGGCGAGAACGTGTTATCCCCGTTCCCCTTCAAGTCCAGTCTGGCAGCAATGTTGTTGACGTCCCCTCTACCCCAATGGTATCTGACATCCTCAAAATCCTGAGGGTTCCAGATGACCGAGTAGGTTCCGCTGCTGCGCAGATCATTGATCAGTGCATAATAACGGTTATCGATCTTCGTGACCACCGTCGGCACGTGGAATACGCTGCCATCCGGGTTGATCACGACGCCCGTCGTAATCCGGTTCGGATCGATGCCTTCCGGAAGCGCGATGTATTTCTTCGCATATCCATTCAACTGACCGGATCTTACGGTGTTGCCGTCTTTTGTGAAGGTCAAGTCCAGATCGACCGGAGTAGTGAGCAGCTCATACCCCCCTGCTGCCGCCTTGTTCTTGGCGTTATCGATCAGGGTAGCCGAAGAGCGAGCGATACCGACATGTACAGCGATATCGTTAAGTGCAGCGTCACCGAGCTGCTTGGACACGCCATTCAAATCCATTTTGCCGCCTGGTACCGGATAAATCGCAAGCGGATTGCTGATGTCAAGGCTTGCCCCTTTGTCAGCCAGTTGTTTCAAGGTGTCTGCCGTCAGGCCGTCCACTTTAAGATCGCCCTCGTTTGGCGAGTGAATGGCCAGCTGCTGCCCTGTACCTTGCGTGAGCGTCTGAATCAGCTTGTTGGCATCTACTTGAACTGCGGTTTGCTTGTCACCGGTCTTTTTCGATGTAGCAAACGTGCTGCTGCCACCATTCAAGGTAGTGACGAGATTATCCTTTGGCACTGGTGCCGTGGATGGTGTAGTAGGTTCAGGTGCAGACGTGCTTCCTCCACTCGTGTTTCCGCCGGTACTGGATTGTCTCGTTACGGTCAGCGTATACGAGGTAGTTCTACCGTTTGCCGTCACTTGAACGACAATCTCGTTTTTCCCTTCATTCAATGACAGACTATCGCTTGCTTTTGCATTCACTGCATCGATCCAGGTACCACCGTTGAGTGAAATCTCAATTTTCGCGTTCGGATCCATGCCGGCGAGCGAATCTAATGTTGGTATGAGGTACACGCCGTTCGTTACCGTATAAGCAGTGTAGCTATACGTATTTTCATTAAAAGCCGGAGACAACCCTATCGCCGCTCCATTCGAATCCTTTAACTCAAGGTTGGTGAGCAGTGGAGACTTGTCCGCTGACGTATCTACAACAAACGTCTTGGAGGCAGTCGACACTTTTCCATCCTTTACCGCCCTTGCATCAACCGTGTACTGTCCATCAGGCAATTCTTTCGATGGGATGAAGCTCCAGTTTCCATTGCTGTCGACCTCCACTTCAAACGTATCGATCACATTGCCGCTTTCATCCTTCAAATCAACGGTAACCTGCGCATCCGGCTCCGCTATACCTTTAATTTCCGGGTTTGACACCGTTACTTTCTCGCCGCTAGGTTCAATAATGGTTAACTCAGGATTAGTAGCAGACACTGTCAGCGTTTTTGTCTCTACCGCTTCCTTGCTGCCTTTGACAGCCGTGACCTCAACCGTGTAGCCGCCATCCTCCAAGTCTACACCTGGAGTGAATGACCAGTTGCCGCTATCATCGACAGTGGCCGGTCCACCTGCGTTCGGAACCTCATTGCCTTGTGCATCTTTAATAACAACCGCAACCTCTGAGCCAGGCTCAACCGTCCCTTTAATCTCCGGTTTACGGACAATTACGGTTCCGCTTTCAGGTGCGGTAATTTTCAGGCTCTCGGAAAATGAATCTTCCAAAGCGTTTCTTGCGGTTTCCAGAGCTTCCCGTGCAGCATTCACTTCTGCTTGCGTTGCTTCCTCTTTACCCAGAACTGCTAACGCAGCGTCCCGCTTCTCCTTGTACACTGCCCAGCTTTCCGGAGTATAGTCTGTCTCGGTTAAGCCGTTGAACAGATCTACCTCTGTCTGCAGAGCTTCTGTGTCTACCACGTTCAACCCTAATGTTAGAGGGACAGTCGTTACGCCATTCTTAACCAGCGTCGCTTCCAGTATATAGTCGCCGCTTTTCAGCTTGGTCGAAGGCGTAAAGCTCCATGTTCCGTCATCTTTCACCGTAACCTCTGCTTCAATGACTGCAGACGGATCCGATGCACTTACCAGCTTAAGTTTTACCGTTGCACCCGGAGTGCCCAGCCCATTTACAGTTGGCGTTGTACTAACAATCTGTCGATCTGTAGGTTGTGTTACCTTAAGATCAACTGGGGTCAGTACAATTTTTTTTGTGCCTTCTTCGTATGCAACAGCAGCTGTCGAGGTTTTGTCGGATACGAAATAAGTTGAATCCGTTACCGATGCCGTGTAGCCGTCCGCACCGATCGCAAGGTCAACGATAGGACTCGCATCGTTAGGCATGATATTCGCGTAAACGCCAACTTTAGATCCAGGTTCCATAGCCCCTATCAGGGTCAAATAAGCACTGTTTCTTGCGGCGATATTTTTCAAGAATACGTTGCGCTGCTCCACAGAAGAATTCAGGTTATTGTATACATAGGCCGTTCCACCAAAGTCGAAACGAGCTTGGGATGCTTGACCTCGCATAAAAACGGCAACATTCCCGATTGTTTGTCCGGTTTCGTCCGTTTCAGTCCCTAACAATTTATTATCCTTTATTTCTCCACCTGTCATTCGAAAGCGGGGAGAACTAGCTGAGCCGATTCCGACAATAACACCGTTACTGTTTGAAGAAATTTCATTTCCGCTAATAATGCCGCCCTCAATTACTAGTTTACCGCCTGTGCCGGCCCCCATTAACGAAGGCGGGTTGTTTGCTATTGTACCCATCACCCTGTTGTCATAAATCTTTGTGCCATCTTGTATAGTGACCGTCGTGTTGCCAGTTGAAAATACAACGCCTCCATGAGCGCTTCCAGATCCTTCTACAATATGGTTTTTAATCTCAGAGTTCTTAAAAAAGACGTTACCGCCCGAAACATATATCTCATATAACTTAGAAGTACTAACATTATTACCGTCTATAGTCACATTATCGAATGTAATATTTCCACCGCTACTTTGTATCAAGGAGCTACTAGCGAAGCTAGCGTCACGAATGATTGAAAAGGTGCTGCCTTCAGCGGATTTTATGGTTATGGTTTTTCCTGAAGCATTAATAGTCAACGTCTGCGTCAAAGTGACGTCACTCAAGAGAACGATATCCCCCGAAGTGCCGACCATAGAAAGCGCCTTCTCGATTGTCTTAAAAGGCGATTCGGAAGTTCCTGTGTTATTAGTATCATCACCGTTAGTATCTGATACGTAGAAAACATCGTCCGCTGCACTTACTGACGGAACAAACACGGATGATATCATTGGCAACATCATCACGAAGACTAGGAATGACATCCGTACTGTTTTTATGATCTTCAATTTTTATTTACCCCCTACCTTATGATCTTCCCGTCGGTTCTTAATGTTTCATTCAATTTCTGTAGAGGAAGTCGTGTCCCTAACATTGGACGGGTTTCAGCTATGTACAACATGTTTTAAGTGATCTGTGTCTTATCTCCTTGCTGTCCTTGCCAAAATTAATACATGAATTTCACCACCAGTCTCTGAAATGTTGAGTTTTATCGCTTTATGTCTGATTCGGTACTTTCATGGCGCCTTTTGGCATTATATAGCGCAGCTCTGAATATTTTCTGAATCAGCCTAAACATAGAGAGAGTCTGAATTATTAATCCCGAATGACTCTTTAGGAATAAACATTTATATAGACAAGCTCTGCCGACACTTATGGAACGATTCAATCTAGGCTCCAGCGATAATGCACTGAAACTTTAGCATTTGCATGAATGTTGTACTATAAGGGGGGAAATCGGGTTGAAAAGACCTTTGAACAAGGAGGTTATTCATTTGAAAACCAAGCGTTCCGTAACCGCAATCCCCATTTTTCCTAGCAAATCGATTGACGAGCAGTTGGATTTCTACCAAGCATTAGGCTTCGAAGTGACCTATCGGCAGGCCAAACCAAACCTGTACGCCTGCGTCCGACATCGCATCGTCGAACTGCACTTCTTCGTACTCAAGACATTGGATCAGGCTAATTCCTACAGCTTGTGTTATGTCCATGTTCCTGACGTAGACGCCGTTTACCAAGAGTTCAGCAGCAATCTCAAAAACGGATCGGGAAAGTCCCGATCAAGGGCTTCCCTAGAATCTCCAAACCGCACAACCTGATGGAAGACCGCAGATTCAATCTCATTGATCCTGCCGGCAACCGTTTGTTGATTGGAGCACAACACACCGCCCCTCAATCCACTGTTGACAGGACCACCCATTTCGCACGCGCGTTCGAAACCTCGTACCGGCTGATGTACGCCAAAGACGAACCGGCGGCTGCAGCCAAAGTGCTGGATCTTGCCCTTTCGAAGGCTGAAGATGTCACGGTAACGCTCCGATATCGAGCATACGTATTGCGTGCCGATATAGCTGTCTCCATGAATGAACGGGACACGGTGAGAACTTTTATCCGAGAAGCTGAGCGGCTGCGGTTATCTGATACGGAACTTGAAGAGGTGAAGGAGGAAAGGGGGAAATTAAACGAGCTTCGAGTGGACTTGGAGGACCTGAACGACTGATAAGAAAAAAAAGCCGTCCGGATCACCATCCATACGGCTAATATCGGCGTTATTGTCAACTTCTCGATTACTTCCAGATCTCTTCAGCGATCTCTTTAATAAAAGCAAGCTTGCGCCATTGCTGCTCCTCGGTCAGGTGATTGCCTTCTTCCGTGGAGGCGAAGCCGCACTGCGGACTCAGGCAAATCCGGTTCAGATCGACGTACTGTGTCGCTTCCTCGATCCGTTTCAGGATGTCCGCTTTATTTTCCAGCTCACCGAATTTGGAAGAGAACAGCCCCAGCACGACCTGCTGATTGTCCTTCAAGAAACGAAGCGGCTTGAAATCGCCTGCCCGCTCGGTATCGAACTCCAGATAGTAGCCGGAGTAGTTATCGATACCCAGGAGCGTTTGCGCGATCGGCTCGTAGCCTCCTCCAACTCCGGCGTAAGTCGATACATAATTACCGCGGCATACATGCGTGGTGACGATGAGATCTTCCGGAAGACCCGATACCACTTCCTCATTCAATCTTGCAAATTCATTTGCATACTCCGCCACGTTGACGCCAGCCTGTTTCATGAAGGCCATAAACTGTTCGTCGCAAAGCGCTCCCCACGTGCAATCGTCGATTTGGAGGCTGCGGCAGCCGGCTTCATAGAGTGCAAGGATCGCTGCTTTGTAAGCTTTGGCAATACTCGTAACAAGCTCTTCCCGATTCGGATAGATGGCTTGCGTGCTCTCCTGATTTTCTGCCCGGTCCAGCTCGAACAGGAACTGCGCGGCGGCAGGAATGGATTGACGCGCAACGACGTCTTCGCCTGCAGCCTCTTTTAAAAACGCATAATGCGATACAAACGGATGGCTGCTGTAACCCACTTTACCGGTCAGGCGGGCGGTTTCGGGTCTGGACTGTGCACCGTTAAATTGGTAGCCTTGATCAACAATGGTCCGCTCTACGCCATCCAAGCCCCAGAAGAAGTCCAGATGCCACCAAGAACGGCGGAATTCGCCGTCGGTGACCGCTTGAAGCCCTACTTCTTTTTGCTTCTGTACGAGCTTGATGATCTCGGCGCTCTCTACTTCTCTCAGCTGCTCAGCGGTGATTTCACCGTTCTGGAATTGGGCTCTGGCTTCTTTCAACGCTTGGGGGCGCAAAAAGCTGCCGACGATATCATATCGAAACGGAGTAACGGTTCGCTTTGTAGGTTTGGTTTGTGTGCTCATCGGCTAATCTCCTCGGAAAATAATATTAAAATCACTATAGCATATCCCCTTGGGTATAACGTTCTACTAAAAGGTTATAGCCTGTTATAGCTATTAACTATATCTGATTTTCTTTTTCCAGGAGGCTCTGTGCTTGCCCTATTAGGTGTCTTTCCTTCATTGTAAAAAACTTCAAGTTCCCGTATCCTTAATCTTGTTACAAGCATTTTGCGTCATGCACGTAGGAATGGAGACTATAACCGCCATGAAATCATCCTTCTTAACCCGGCCTTTCTATTTTCTGTGGACCACCCAGACAGCGGCAAACGCCGCGGATGTGCTCTACATTATGGCGCTTACGGTGCTGGTGTTAAACCAGACCGAATCACTCATATCGGCGGCGTTTATGCCGCTGATGCGCAGCGGCGCCCAAATGCTGAGCGGCCTGATCGCGCCGCTGCTGTTGAACCGCTTCAAACTTCCAGCCCTGCTGCTCCTCTCGCAGACGGGCCAGTTTCTGCTGTTCGTAGGCTTGGCCGTTTACCTGCAGCTTACAGGAAAGGACGCTGTGTTTGTTCTTGTGTTTGCGCTGGTCTTCGCCATGTCCTTCCTAGACGGGTGGACGGTTCCCGCCCGCAACGCGCTTGTTCCGCGGCTCGTCGCACATGAGCAGGGCCTGCTCAAGGCCAACAGCTTGATCAGCGTCAGCGATCAGGTGGTACAGTTTGCCGGCTGGGGATTGAGCGGCGTTATTGTCGCCTTGCTTGGACCCAGTCCAACACTGCTGGTGACGGCCGTCGTCTACGGGCTGGCAGCGGCCTTTACACTGGGCGTCAAGGAGCCGGCCGAAGCCCATCTTGAACAGCAGCTGACCGATGCAGCGCCTGACGACAGCATAGCAGCGGCTCCAGCTTCCAGATGGCACACCTTGACCGAGGGCTGGAAAATCATCTGGCAAATGCCGCGCCTGCGGCTGCTGACCTTTATGGACATCATCGACATGCTGGGCGGTTCGGTATGGGTCGGTGCTTTTACGCTGGCCTTTGTTCAGACTGCGCTTGGCCAAGGCGAAGAGTGGTGGGGCTTCATTAATGCGGCATATTTTGCGGGGACGGTTGGCGGCGGACTGCTGGTTCTAGCCATTTCACGCGCCATCGGCAGCAGCCTTCTGGCCGCCATGCTGATCGGCATGGCGGGGTATGGCATCCTCACCGCCATATACGCCCTCAACACCCAGCCCTTTATCGCGCTCATTCTCGTGCTGCTGATGGGCCCATTCGCCGAGCTCTCGGTGATCAACCGTCGCACCTTGATTCAGCGCAGTGTTGACAAAGGGGTTCTGCCGAAAGTGCTGTCCGCCCAAGCCTCCTTGCTGAATCTGGTGTTCTGTATTTCGCTGCTCGTGATGGCTGCCCTTGCCGAATGGCTCGGGATTGTGAATCTATACTTGTTAGCAGCCGTCCTAACCTTGCTGGCGCTGGGAGTTGGCCTGATTGGCCGCCAGGCTTTCCGTAACGAATCTGCTCCCGGCGCACGAATGTAAATTCCGCTAAAAAACCACTCCATGATCCGGAGTGGTTTCTGTCTTTAATATGCTGATGGAACGGTATCGTCCAAACCGCTGAGATACAGTTCATATCCTCGGGTGTTTTTTTCATGCTTGAATGATGATATTATGCCTTAGGCATTTCGTTGTAGAAAGCGACATCCTCAATCGGTAATCTTAGCGTAGGGTGTCCAGGCTTTGCCGCCTTGCCGATGGCGATAAGCATAATAGGAGCGTATCTCTCCGGAATATCGAACGCCTCTACAAATTTGGCCTGGTCAAAGCCGCCCATCGGAACCGTATCATATCCTTTGGCACGGGCGACAAGCATAAGCTGCATAGATACCAATCCACTGTCAATAGCTACTTTTTGGAGAACAGTCTCCGGAGGCATGCTAGCGAACAACCCTTGGTAACGTTCCACAAACGATTTAGCCGTCTCTGCCGGCATGTACCCCGCATCGACCGCCATTCCGTAAATCTTCTCGGCCAATTTATAGCCTTCCAAATCTCCGAGTACCGCAATGACAGCCGAAGCCTCAATCACCTGCTGCTGATCAAAGGCGATCGGAAACAGTTTTTGCTTCAGCTCCTGCGAGTCGATGATGAGAAAACGCCACGGCTGCAGATTAGCGCCTGAAGGAGCCAGCACAGCTTGCTGCAGGATTTCGTTCATTTCTTCCCGCGAAATTTTTACTTCGGGATCATAGCTGCGGACGGACCGCCGTTCCTGAATAACGTTGAAAAATGGCTGCTGCTCCACCGTTTGGGACAATTGTGAAACGGACATGCTTCTCTCCTCCTCGTAATTACTGTGCTCAGTACAGGCACAGTATATCTTAAAATAAAATGCAGTCGGACCACCAACTGCAACTTACATGAACACAGTATATAACGTTTCGGCTCACATTGCAATCCAGTATTTATTCTTGCATCAAATCGGCTAACGTATGCTGCTTGAGCAGTTCAACCGTCTGATTCTGCACTTCTCCCATAATTGCTTCAAGCTTTTGTCGGCCCGAAGTGCAGTCCTCTTTAACCTCTGGTTCGCAGCAATCCGATTTTACAGCCAAATAGATATCCGCCAGCGTAATTTCATCCGGACGGCGCTTCAGATAGTAACCCCCATTTCGTCCCTCTCTCGCTTCAACCATTCCGTTATGCGTGAGCTGCGCCAATACTCTGCGGAGGAATGTGGCATGTGTTTGGACATCGCAGGCAATGGCCGCGCTGTTGAGCGTTCCTTCGCATTTGGCAAGCAAGATCAGGGCATGAACGGCAGTGGCGAAACGCGGCGGACCAATCTGGGCGCTCCGGTTAGATATCATTTAAATCCCTCCTGTTTACAGTGTATCGCAATCTCACAACCTATGTCTGCATCAGCAATACTTTCTTTTATCATATCAGTTCTTTCCTCAAACATAAAACTTGCGATTAACGGAGTGGATGTTTGCGGGATAAGGCAGGCGTCATGTTGATGTGTTTGGGTATCCCACCGAAAATGACGCCATTTTGCACTAATCCGGCAGGTTCCCGGATCTTGTCCCTACTTCGTACGATGACCGGACATTGTTGGTGCTCCCCCAAACTTTTGGTTTGTGGCAAGCTTCACAACCCCGCCCATAACGGCAAGTTTAAAGGCCATCCTTTTTAGGGATGGCCTTTGTGGTGTTGCATGTTTAACTGCCGTCCTGGTATGTTGCCCAGGCTCCTACATTCAAATGGATGCTCGCGGCCAGGTGGACCTGGCTTCATATGACTGTCAGGCGGGCAAGCCCATCAGGCCCTTACTTCGACTCGATACGGCCCAGCGGGCTGGCCCCTTCTTCCAGAGCCGCGCAGGCTGCCGCCCAGCTGGAATCTTCGACGCCAAGCGCGCTGCGAAGGTAAGCCCACGTGATTCGCTGAAGCAGGGCGACTCGTTCAGGGCTTTCGTCCGTCGTTTCCGTGGCGTTGTATCCAGTGATTCCACCGAGCGAGTGTTGTCCCCCAAAAAGGGTGAGCAGACTCTTGCTGCCCGGGCTCAGGAAGTACGGGTCAGTGAACCAGTCCGGCCCCCGGGTGGACAGCATGGACTGGTCCTCGTCTCCGGCTACCACGAGGGCCGGCGTGTTCATGTCCGCGAAGCCCGGATTCATGAAAGGGAAGTGCTCGGCCGCAAACGGACTCAAGTCAGCTCCGCCCTTGCCCGTCGTGGCAAGCAGCACGCCTGCCTTGATCCGCGAGTCGGACATGTCCTCTCCCGGCTGGCCGTCGGCATCAAGGACCCGCGCGCCGAGCAGCATGCTCGCTGTCTGGCCTCCCCAGGAGTGTCCGGCTACGGCAATGCGGCTGCGATCGAGGCGCCCGCTGAGGCCGGGTACGGAAGCTTCAATGAGATCAAGCTGGTCGAGGACTCGTTTCAGATCATCGACCCGAACGCGCCATATCAGCGGTGTACGGGGATCCTCAGGAGGAAGATTCAGCGTTTTCGAGTCGAGGTGGGTAGGTTGAATGACCACGAAGCCGTGAGCGGTCCAGAAGTCGACTAACGGGGCGTAGCCGTCCATCGACGAGCTATAACCGTGCGAGAAAACAATAATAGGCAGGTCGTGTCCCGTTGTGGGCGCAGACACCCGCACTTGCAGATCGTCACCCCGGTCCGGGGCTGATAGCACTACCGGTTTTACCGAGATGACTGGAGTAGGGGCATTAACGTTGATATCCATAAGTAAAGTTCCTTTCGTTGAGAGAGATTGGGTTTTGGTTTGGATCAACCATTAGAAGCTGCATTACCACGGGAGTGGGCCGTCCTCGTTCGAAAACGTGCCTGTCGGACCGTTCTCGTCGAGGAGCGCCAGGCGCACGGGTTCGCGTGCGCCCTGTTCGACGGTGCGCGTGCCCGCAAAGTTGTTGAGGTCCGTCCCGGTAAAGCCCGGGCATGCTGCGTTGACCTTGATGCCCGTCGACTCGAGTTCGATGGCGAAAGCAAGCGTCACGGCGTTGAGGGCGGTCTTCGACGGGCTGTACACGGCACCGAACATCGGGCGATGCGGATTGGCCGGGTCGGCGTTGAGCGTCAACGACCCCGCTTCGCTGGATACGTTGACGATGCGTGCCGCCGGCGCCTTACGCAGGAGCGGCAGCATCGCTTGGGTGACCGCGATAACGCCAAACACGTTCGTCTCGAACACCGCGCGTACCTCGTCAAGAGATGCGACGCTGGGCAGGCACGATTCCGCGATCTCCTCTAGCGGCCGGTCCGGATTGCCCGCATGCGAGATGCCGGCATTGTTCACGAGCACGTCGAGTCGGCCGAGCTCTCGGCGGATACGCTCTGCCGCGGCGTCGACGGAGGCCTGATTCGTGACGTCGAGCTGGAGGGCGCGTGCGTCCGGTCCTACACTTTTTGCCGCCTCTTCCCCATTCTTAAGGCTGCGCGACCCGACGAGTACGGTGAAGCCGTGTGCCGCGAGATCTTTGGCAATTTGAAGGCCGATTCCTTTGTTGGCCCCGGTAACCAGGGCGACGGGTTTATCCTGCATCTAAAAAATCTCCTTTCGTGCATTGAAGTATGGTATTTGTAAATGCTCCAGGCTGAAGCACCAACTTCGTATCCAGAATGGATCCTTGGGTTGATACGTCAACCTAATGGGTAAAAAACTTGGTTGCACCTCAACCCATCATGTGCGATTCACTTGGTTGATGCGTCAACCTGGTATCTACTGTAACATGTTGTGGTTGATGCGTCAACCATGATATGATGTTTCTATGGATAAGAACGAGCTGAATGAAGAAGAAATGCGAATATGGCATATGTGGAAGGGCTCTTTCCATACCATCTTCGGCCGCGTCATCAAAGAAATGTCCGAACAGACCGGACTATCGGAAGGTGATTATGGTGTTTTGGACCGGTTAGATCTGTTTGGGGACGGCAGCCTTCGCCAGCAGGAATTAGCCGACTCGATGGACTGGGATAAGAGCCGATTGTCGCATCATCTAACGCGGATGGAGAATCGCGGACTCGTGAAGAGGAAACCGCTGGACACGGATCGCGGCGTTCAAGTCATCATCACTCCCGCTGGACAATCAGCGTTGAAAGATGCCCGTCCCATCGTCTCCATGACAATACGCAAGCATTTTCTTGACCAATTAACCGATCAGGACAAGGAGTCGATTGCTAGGCTGTCGGAAAAAATAAAGTCTTCGTCTTGTAAAGCCCCGCCGCCTTGACCGCGTTTGTTGATGCTATTCGTGAAACAGATGACTACATCGATCAGTAAAGATCAGGCCCATCACCCAAATGGTGAAGGGGCCTTCTACTTTCTGTAAGCCCGAACCCCTCTCTAAGGTGACTATGGGCGAATAAACAAAAAAGGAGCTGCCCGCGGCAGCTCCTTTTCTTATGTGTGAGAGTACTCTCATCCTCTTTAGGTGGGGACGAAATGATCGAATTTCGTACTTAGCCGGAACCGATCAGTTGGTATTGCGGCTAAACTGATTCACGGCACTAAAGAGCGCTTTTACCGACGAAGTCATAATATCAACGTCAATGCCGCATCCCCAATATACACTGCCGTTGGAGGCCGTGATCCCGATGTAAGACACCGCTTGGGATTTCGAGCCTATTTCCAGAGCATGTTCCGTATAGACCAGATCGGAATAATCCAGCCCAAGCTCAGTTTGCAGCGCATTGCTGATCGCATCGAGTCTGCCGTTTCCGTTGCCGGCGATTTCCTTGACTTCGTTGCCGGTACGAATCGTGACGATCGTTTGGAAATCTTCGTTGTCCGTCATGCGGTACTTCACAAACTCAACAGGCGTTTGGATATTCACGTATTCCTTCAAGAAAATAGCGTAGATCTCCTCAGGCATCAGTTCTTTCTGCTGCTGATCCGATACGTTTTTAACGAAGTATCCGAAGTTTTCGCGCATTTTCGCCGGGAGGTCAAGTCCGTACTTCAGCTGCAGCACGTATCCGATTCCGCCTTTGCCGGACTGGCTGTTGATGCGGATAATGTCGCCTTCGTATTCCCTGCCGATGTCCATCGGATCAATCAGCAGATAAGGGACCGACCAATGCTGCGGATCCTTTTCCTCGCGCCATTTCATTCCTTTGGCAATGGCATCCTGATGCGAACCGGAGAACGCGGTGAATACCAGCTCGCCTCCGTAAGGATGTCTTTCGCCCACTCTCATTTTGGTCAGCCGTTCGTACACGGAGGCAATTGCCGGAATGTTCTCAAAATTCAGCTTCGGATCGACCCCGTGGGAGTACATGTTGAGCGCCAGCGTCACAATGTCCACGTTCCCCGTACGTTCCCCGTTTCCGAACAATGTGCCTTCGACGCGCTGAGCTCCGGCCAGCATGCCGAGCTCGGCGTCCGCCACGCCCGTGCCTCTGTCATTATGCGGATGAACCGACAGAATGACATGTTCCCGGAAGTTCAGATGCTCGCTCATATACTCGATCTGGCTGGCGTAGACGTGAGGCATCGACATGGATACCGTTGCCGGAAGATTGATGATGACCGGATTCTCTGCTGTCGGCTGCCATACGTCAAGCACGCTATTGCAGATGTTCAGCGCAAACTCGATCTCCGTGCCGGTGAAACTCTCCGGCGAATATTGGAACTGGAAGTTCCCTTCCGTCTCCTGCGCGCATTCCTTCAGCAGCTTGGCGCCGCTCACAGCGATATCGATAATCTCTTCCTTGGATTTGCGGAATACCTGCTCCCGCTGCGCCACGGAGGTGGAGTTGTACAGATGAACGACGGCTTTTTTCGCGCCCTTCAGCGATTCGAACGTTTTGCGGATGATGTGCTCTCTCGACTGGGTCAGCACCTGGATCGTCACGTCGTCCGGGATCAAATTCTGCTCGATCAATGTACGCAAAAAGGCAAATTCCGTCTCCGAAGCTGCAGGAAATCCGACCTCGATCTCCTTAAATCCGATATCCACAAGCAGCTTGAAGTATTCCAGCTTCTCCTCCAGATTCATCGGAACGATCAACGCCTGATTGCCGTCACGAAGGTCAACGCTGCACCAAATCGGCGCCTCCGTAATATATTCCTTCCGGGTCCAGTTCAGGCTGGTCTCCGGCGGCATAAAATATCCTCTGTCGTATTTGTTTACATTTTTCATGGATACCCTTCCTTTCGTCGATTCCTATGCTAATCTGCCAAAGATCGGAGGCGCAAAAAAAGCCTTTCATCTCCACTACAGAGACGAAAGACTTTAACATCTTACGCGGTACCACTCCGAATTCATGCCAACGCAGGCATGCACTCTACGGATACGGTTTGCATAAACAGACAAACCTGGATCCTCCTGATGATAACGGTCAGGCTCCGGCTCCACCTACTTTACCTGTTTCAGCGAGCAACTCCAAGGTGAGTTCCAATTTTCTCCACGGCTGTTTCACACCGGCCAACAGCTCTCTGTTCGCTTAGAAAACCGTACTATTCCTTTTCAACGTAGTTTAATTATTAGGATTAATGCTATATCACCGACACGATGGTGTCAAGTGTAAATCTATACATCGTATTGTTCTTCCGTGAGGGCTTTTTTATTTGGCTGAATGCTGCGAGGGGTCATTTTTCCGGAAATAAGCGCAGCACGAAAAGACACCGCCGCAATGATTCGGCGATGCCTTTCTATTAACTCTCCTCAAGCCTTAAAACCGGCTGTTTGAATTTTTCCGCTTTTCTGCCGGCAGGATGGCTTCGACCACGTCCCAATGCTCGGCGATCTTTCCGTTCTCCACACGGAACAAATCGTAAAAAGCGGTAGGCTGGCCATCAAACAAACCTTCACTTACCGAAAGCACAAAATCGCCTTGGCCAATGACCTGATGGAGCTGTGTATATTGAAATTCAATATTTCTCTTCGATAGCGCCTGGAGTGCCGCATGCAGTCCCGAAAGGCCATCCCCAATATGCGGACTATGCTGAATGTAGCGATCCCCGTCAAAATAGGAGTTCAGCAGCTCCGGATTTTCCCCAAACAAAACGTTCTCCACATAGCTTTGGACAAGCCCTTTGTTCGCATCCGTCTTGTCGATATCCCGAACCGTGACCGGTCCGTCAATCATCGTATGGCCGCTTGGCGTCTTCTCCACCATCTCCTGCAAATTGTCCCAATGCTCGACGATGAGTCCATTTTCAAAACGGAAAATATCAATGCCGATCTTAGGGCCGAAGAATTCATATACGGAATGGAGGATCACAAAATCACCGTCGACCAAAGCACGTTTAATGCTGACCTTCGTACCATTTTCCTTTAAATGAGCTAGCGCACCTAGCATGGCATCACGGCCATCAGGTAAGGCTTGATTGTGCTGAATATATTTATCCGGATGAACGTAAGCCGTAATCGCTTCGGGGCTGCCGCTCTCCAAGCTTTCGAGCACAGCGGTTGCCTTAAGAACAAGATCATTATGATCGTTGAATGTCATCGAAATATCCTCCCTTTGATATCGAAAGTTAAAATTAACGTTTGCGCTTGATGGACCGGTCCTTATCTCGCAACAGTTATCGTCATCAGATAAATAATGAACACGATGTTGTTTATTTATCTTGTGCTCATTATAATAAGGAACCATAGCACCCTCAATATTCAATATTTTGAGTTTTGCAGGATAAGAGGCATTTCGCACGGATTTGTCGCTTAACGCCTTAAATTTCTTGTAGGAGAGCGAAATCCATATGAACAAAAAGAAGACCGATCTAAGAATTGTGCGCACGAAACAATCGATCCGAAAGGCATTTTATGAGCTGATTCAGGAAAAGGGATACGAAGCGATCACGATCCAGGATATTGCCGACCGGGCGATGATCAATCGAAACACGTTTTATCTTCACTACCAGAACAAGCCGGATTTATTAGATACATGTATGGACGAGCTGTTGAGCGAATTGCAGCAGACCGTCGTGCTTTGCCCATTCCATATGAACCCTTTCCGTCTGTCCAGACTGGAGACCGTCATGCAAGCCGTTCTGGAACACATTTCGGGGAGTATTACTTTGTACTATGCCATGTTGGTGGAGGAGAGCAGAATCTATCCGTTTCGAGCAAAAATGGAGGCGATCATCAAAGGCAAACTGGATGAGGGGTGGAATCCTGCGCAGGGAGATTCGCCGTTAGCGGTATCTAAAGAATTGCTGCTTGAATACCTCGTATCGGCTTTCATGGGGATCTTGATTTGGTGGATCAAAAACGACCGGCCCCTGTCCGCGGCTGAGGTATCTTCCCAGTTCAGTAACATCGTGACCTATGGCCATTTGAGAGCTGCCGGCATTGCTGTCGAGGAGTAGGATTGCGAGAGCAGAGATGTGTGGCTGGCGTTCTTAAAAAATCAAAGGACAGGAGAGCATGGTCTGCCCCGCCTGTCCCGTTTATGTTTTGGTTTGATTGCTTCGCGTCATATGCCGAGCTTAATATTCCCCTTTAATGACAAAAAACGAGCCCCGAATCGTTCCGGCCAGCTTGGACTTCTGCCTCGCAAACTTAAACTTCCCTTCCAGCTCTTGGGGTACCTCCATCCCTTCCGAAAGCTTGAAACCGACGGCCCGTTTCTTCGGGTCATCCACGGTATACATGACATTGAGTGCGAGACCGTCCTCATAAAAAACGTAGGCAATTTGGATATTTTCCACTTGAAAACGCGATGTTTCCAAAGGTTTGGCCGCAAATTCAATATCCCGTTCTTCTTTCAAAATCCGGTTCACATAATCCAGGGTCTCCTGGCTTTCGCTGGCGGGCACAACCGTAAATTCATGCTTGTATTTGTTCATAAAGTAACGAGCTTCATTTGCGCGTAAACCAGCAAGTGCTTCAGCGACAGGTGAAGATTCCAAACCAACCGTAGATACATTTTGAAAATCAACGATATACGACATTTCCATCCCCCGTTTTCCCTTAATTTCCAGAAATCTATATTTCACAAGGTGACTGACGATTTGTTAGTCTTCTAATATTGTTTACATAGACTGGTAGAAACAAACATCCCGTTTAAATATTCAGCACTTTGCGTCAAAATCCTTCACATATCTTCATAAAATCTATGTATTCTAGGAGAATCACTCCTAGGATAATCCGCTCTCTCGTTAATCACCACGGCCTAATATATACTGATTCCGTCATCATTACATTACAAGATTAGCGGAGGATTTCCTATGAATCAACTTCATGACAATCATACGCATAGCGGGCAAAGAGAACCGTTAATCGATTGGAACAGAACAGCTCTGGTCGTCATCGATCTCCAAAAATGGATAGGTCAGCAGTATGCCCCCTATGCCGCCGAAATGGTCATTGCCAATGCAGCCAAGCTGACCCAGCTTTTCCGTAGCCATGGGGCTTTTGTGGCACTTGTTCATGTATCCAGTAAAGACTTCAAAGATATGCTTAGCCCTAAGCTGGATGCCGCACCTCCCAAACTAAATCTGGTCGAAGGCTGGGACGAATTTGTTCCCGAACTCGGCGTAACTGAAACGGATCATATCATCTCTAAAAAGCAATGGGGGGCCTTCCATGGAACAGACCTTGATCTTCAACTGCGCCGCCGAAACATTGATACGATCGTCATCTGCGGCATAGCCTCAGGGATCGGTGTGGATACAACCGCCAGAGAGGCTTTTCAGCGCGGATATGATATCATTTTCGCGATTGACGCCATGACCGGGTTCACGAAGGCCGAGCATGAGCATGTACGGGACGTCATTTTCCCGAGGATGGGGCGGATTCGCACAACGGAAGAGATTTTAAAAGAGGTTATCTATCAGTGAGTACTCCATTAGCGGTCATTTTCGCCGTACTTAGGGTACAGATCACCTATATCTCACTCGATTCAACTATTGTGCCCGAAGCAGCTTCCAGATCAAGCTTTTAATGTCCCGCTTGTAACTCATCTCGGTCTATAGCTTCTGGAGGTTGCTCCAACCAGCCATGGTCAATCATAATATTGGCACCATCTTCTACGTATAACGATACTTCCAACTGGCATTTTGCAAATAAGGCGGCTACATCTTTTCTTGCACTAAGTGAGGCACCATTGGCGTATTCCCTGATCTTCATGGCAAACATATCGATTTTATGATAAACCATCAGTTTGTCTGAGAAAGGGGACTCCGTTGATGGTCTGACCAAATGATCAATGAGCGAAGGAGATGGCAAACCGTCTTTGGACAATTTATTCGACATCAGATCAATATGTTTTTGGTTAAGATTCTTTCCGCGTTCTAAATATTGTCTGACTTTTTCACTCTTTGCCACCTGGACAAAGCCAGTAATAATGGCTTTACTTGTGATGTCGTTGTTCAGGTTTCCGTATAAATGGGCGATTTCCAAGCCTTGCAGCGGTCTCCCGTTTCCAAAAAATACATTTAAAAAACTCTGTTTGGTAATAAAATCAACTCCTTCGGGAGGAGGAATGACGGGTGGATTTATTGATGCATTTTTGGAAAGCAAAACATCATTGACCCGAACCATTAATTGGCTCGTATCATGAAGCGTCTTGACAAAAAAATCACGGATATCTTTCCTCGTTACTAAAGGTATAGCCACACTATAAATACTCATTCCGGCTTTGCCTAGATACTGCAAATAATGAAGATAAAAGTCATCTTCGTACAGCCGGGGTGCTTCCAGATTTACGTCGTCCTTCGTAAACCCAACCGGTATGGGAAAGGCCGCTTGTTTAAAAATGGCTTTGATATCCTGTATATAATCTTCACATAACCCTTGGGCAAATTGTAAAATTCCTTTAATTTCTTTATCGTTCACATGCTGGAGATAATAACTAAGCACGCATTTCCCCATTGTATTTCCAACATACGTTGCCCAAAGTTTTCCCATCTCCGCTGCCGTTAATTGTGATTGATCTGTTTTCACAAAGCTCATTCCTTTTATGGTCTATTGGGAACCCATGCCTAGGATATCCAGCGACCAGCTTCGAAATACACTAGAAGTGCACCTTAAATTAAGCACATCTCCCTCCTTCAAGTCCTTCCACTGATACGGAAGAGGGACAAGTTGTCCAAAGGCTAACAAATTCTATGTAAATCAAGCATTCTAGAAAACATTTACCGTTACTTATGGTACGGGTTCAGCTTAACGGGTTTATCGGCGGAAAAGTGAGAAAGGGGCTGGCACGCCAGCCCCTTTCTTCCTCGGGTAGTATATTTTATCCCGATGTGTGCTTTATATCTCAGCATCTTGGCGATTTAGAAATTGCCGAATCGATATATCTGTGCTTAGCCCAATGGCACGGCTATAAGCCAAGTGGGCATCTTCCTTCCGCTGCATCCGTTTGTATAAATGGCCGGCAAGTGCCCAATAGGGCTGATAGCTTACCACTTCTGCAGATGGAATCGCTTCTAGAAACGCAATGCCGCGTTCCGATCCATAAGCCTCCGCCACTGCAGCGGCTCGGCCGACTAATGCGCCTAGGGTAGGAGATATACGAATGAGGCCCTCGTATAATTGAGCAATCGCCTCCCACTCTGTTTGCCCAGTCCATAAACGCTGTGCATGCACGGATTGGATCGCGGCCATGAGTTGAAAGCGTCCGATTTCACCGGCTTGTGAGGCGACATGCAGATAACGCTCCGCCTCCAAAATCATGCCTTGCTCCCATCGAGCACAGTCCTGCTGCGAGAGGGGAATATAGTTCCCCTCTTCATCATGCCGAGCCCCAGCTCGTGCTTCACAGTACAGCATGAGCGCCAGCAGGCCATTAACCTCCGGCTCGCGGGGGTTGAACTGGAGAAGCAGCCTTCCTAGATAGATCGATTCCTCTGCCAATCTCCTGTGAGGCGAATCGGCACTGGCTGCTTCGTCCCACCCGCTCCCGTAAGCAGCGTAAATAGCCTCCAGGACGGAATCGAGACGATTCGGGATTTCTTCAGCATCGGGCAATTCAAATGTGATGCGTTCGGTACGAATTTTGGCCTTTACCCGCGTAAGACGCTGGCTCATGGTGGAGGGCTTTACGATGAATGCAGATGCAATTCGGGCTGCATCGATTCCAAGCACCGTCTGCAGCATCAGCGGTGTACGCATCGCAGGGTCAATGGCCGGATGAGTACAAAGAAACATCATCCGCAGTCGTTCGTCCGGAAAACCAGTGTTTGATGATGCGAGCCGTTGAGTATCCTCTGACATGGCAATGAGTGTCGGCAGCGCACTTTCGGAAACGCGGGTACGACGTGCACGGTCGATAAGCCGCCTACGGGCAGCGGTAACCAGCCATGCCTCAGGCTTATCCGGAATGCCGATCTTCGGCCAAGTTTCTAACGCAGCGAGAAAAGCGTCTCCGATCGCATCCTCAACTGCCTGCAGATCATGCCAATTTACAGCTAAATAAGAGAGTAATCGGCCGTAAGCGTTACGAGCTGTTTGTTCAATAACTTGATGAGCTTCCATAGAAATGATTACTTCAGCGCGGGAAGGTTTTGTCTGACCTCCACCGTATCGACAGGCCCTCGAGCAGCCCACTCTAATGCAGTGTCCAGATCCGGAACATCAATCACAAATATTCCGCCGAGCTGCTCTTTCGTCTCGGGAAACGGTCCGTCCTGAACCGCCATTTCACCGCCGCGCCGTTTCATCGTTGCAGCTGTCTCAGGAGCATGAAGCCCCGAACCAAACACCACGATTCCAGACTGTCGTAAAGCATGCACGTAATGCGTCCAGCCTGCCAGGTATTCTTGTTGCCGGGCCGGATCCATTCTAGCCGCAAAATCCTCCTGGCTCTCGTAAAACATTAGGGTGTAACTCATACAAAAACTCCTCCCTGTAAAACCGTATTGGAATTGGGTTGCACTATAATGTCGTATGGGCTGCTTCAATTTCTACATTACAAGAAAAATATTTATATAAAAAGCCGGCGTCATTTGGGATGCGCTCACGGGAAACCGAACGAAACCCCAAAGCCCCACAAAAAGTGCGCAGTGAATACAAAAGCCCTTAAATGTAAGCCATATACTCTGGCTAATTTTGACATATAAAGCGAGCGAATGTTAGATTCTAAATAGATTGAAATAAAGTCTGCCCTGAACCTCCTGTTATAACGGCCCAATGCGGCCTATTTCATTCATTTCTTTATTTCATTCTATATTTTTAAGAATTCTTTAATTTAGGTGGGCTTATGAGAAAAAAACTACAAATTTACATATCGTCTACTTACTATGATCTAATTGAGGAAAGACATACCGCTGTGGAAGCCATACTTCAAGCCGGTCATATCCCTGCTGGAATCGAGCAATTTTTCAAGGAAAGCCCAATGAACATTAGGAAGAGATGGATCGATGAGTCCGATGTATATATCCTGATTCTCGGAGGATTCTATGGTTTGACGCTTCCTGATGAATCCAAAAGCTATACGCATTGGGAGTATGAGTATGCCGGAGAAGCGGGCAAACCTAGATTTGCTTTTGTTGTTACAGATGAAGCATTAAGACAACAGCCATACGACTTTACAGCGATTGAATACTATCAGGAGTTTCAAGAGTTTAAGCAAACGGTCATGGAACAAGTCCCGATCTATTATGTGGAAGATGTACGGCACATTAAAATGGTATTTCGTGATCAATTGCCGTTGTATGCCGCAAGAGACGATTTACATGGCTGGGTTTCCGGCAAAGATGTCCCGGACGTTCAAAAGCTGTTGGAAGAGAATGCAAGACTAAAGGCGGAGTTGGAGAAGAGGTAATGAAAGAGGGGCTGGTACCATCAGCCCCGAATGGTAAAAAATCGCGTCCTCCAAAGGGAGAACGCGATATCAAACAGCTTGACTCCGTATTACTACATCGTCATTCAATCTTTCGGGCAACCACCGCTAGCCGGCCGTTTTCGGTTGAGTATTCGCAAGTGGACAGTACAACAAGCTTGTCGCCATACCGGGCAGTTACGCCCGTATCATAAAGAGCGAGTTTCTTGATGTTCTGTACATACGAATCGAACTCGGCGGGCGTACTTACATTTTCAATCTGGTAGTATTTAAAAACGGCGTCCGATTTGCGATAAACTTGTGACAGAATGACGGCTACAATTTCGTACTTTTCCTTTTCAAAAAGTGTGCTGAACTCGAACGTAGCGTGCTCTTTATAAAAGTTTTCGTTCTTGTACTTCATTAAATCTTTAAACATCCAGCCGCTTTTCATGTGATGTCCATGAATCAGCAAAATGCCCGAACCATTGGCCCGGCTATGCGCATCCAAAAAGGGGAGGCCGCCTTTGTTTTCCTTCTTATCGAAATCATGATTGAGATAGTACTCCGCATCCTGTGGATTCTGCATGACCGGGTACTCAATTCGGGTGCCGTCAATCTTCAGCCAGCCGACGATATCCGGATTCCTCTCGTAAAGCTCTCGAAATTCGGGAAGCATGACCGGCTTACCTGCCTTATTGGACAAAAGGGAGGGGATTGCATCCCCTCCGCCTTTGCCGGACCCTTCCTCCCTAACTTTTGTCAGCTCTTTGATTTTTTGCTGTTCAGCGTAATCTCGAAGGAGAGTCTTCGCAATACTGAAGAGAGAAAATACGAACACAAGGAGGGAAACGGCGATAAGAATCTTTTTAGTTTTGCTCATTTTCTTACCGCCTTTCCGGTCACTGAATGTGCTTTTTCTTCTTGTTACCGATTAGGCAGAGCCCGATCGTCATCAAGGACATCAGCGCTAAAGCCATATAAAGGATAGGCGATACGCTGTTGTCTCCGGTTTTCGGAGCATCGTCCAGTTCGTTGCCGACGTTGCCGGTTCCGCTGTTGCCATTGCCGGTTCCACTGTTACCGTTATCGGTTCCACTGTTGCCGTTACCGGTTCCGTTGTTACTGTTGTCGGTTCCACTGTTGCCGTTACCGGTTCCGTTGCTACCGTTATCGGCTCCGCCGTTACCGTTGTCGGTTCCACTGTTGCCGTTGTTGGTTCCGCCGTTACCGTTGTCGGTTCCACTGTTGCCGTTATCGGTTCCACTGTTACCGTTACCGGTTCCACTGTTGCCGTTATCGGTTCCACTGTTACCGTTGTCGGTTCCATTGTTACCGTTGTCGGTTCCATTGTTACCGTTGTCGGTTCCATTGTTACCGTTGTTGGTTCCACCGTTGCCGTTGTTGGTTCCACCGTTGCCGTTACCGGTTCCGTTGTTGCCGTTATCGGTTCCCCCGTTGCCGTTGCCGCCCCCACTGTTACCGTTGTCGGAGCCGCCACCGGAACGGATCGGCTTCATTGGCACGTCGTATTTGATAATGTCATAATCGACAGAAATCGTATCGCTCCGATGCGTCTCATATCCGTCCTTCGTTACGATCAGATAGTAATCCGCGTCAGGAAACACCATGTATGCATAGAAGCCATTTGCGTCGCTATCTTGCTCGGAGCTCTTGTTGTTGTGCGGCGGGAAGTTCGGAACCGGAGGAAGCGTTACTTTCGTATCCGGTGTGTGCCCGTTATCTCTATTCCGTTGCGTATCCGCATAATACAGAGTAACTTTGGCTCCATCAATTTTCTTACCGGTGATAGCGTCTCCTGTCGTTTCATCATAAACCGTACCGTAAGGATCGACCAATTCCTCGGAAATATTCAGCTCTCCGTTTGCTTTCACGTCCAGCTGCGTCACCTTGAAGAGCAATTCCTGACCGTTCTCAGCTTCATAGCGAACTTCCATGGTGTACTTCTGCTCGGTTAGCCCTTCCACGGAGAAAGTGCCGTTTGAAGCCATCGGAAACGCCTTGGGACGACCGTTCTCTTGAATATAATTGCCGTCCTTGTCCTTCAAATAGATATGCATCTGGCTGGTAAAAGAATCGTTGAATAGCTCTTTTGTTCCATCCAGCTGCTTGAACAGCACGATCCCTACTGCCGTAATGTCGGCCGGAACGGTCTCGTCTCTCACACTGCCGTCTACATTTGCTTTTTGCGTGAACTCGACAGGGACATCCTTCCCGCCTACATGATACAGCTTCGTATAAGTGATCGTATATTCGGTATCGGCTGCGGCCGGAATCGAATATTCACCCTTCTCATTCGTCCGAATCTTTTGCTGTTCATCGGTCTTCTTGTTCGTCACGATGATTTCCGCGTTCGGAATGACTTCGCCTGTGTTGTTGTCACGCAGCACGCCTTCCAGATATGGGCGGGTATTTACAAAGTATGCTTTGGCCGCTGTTTTTTCCGGAATGGTTCCTGTGCGAACGAAACCTTCAGGATCCGTCACATAGCCGTCTTCCGAATAATCGTCCTGGGTCACCGTATACTGAAGGCCCGTCGGGAGTCCTTGCACAACGAGCGTCTGACCATCCGTAAGCTCGAAGGTGTCTCCACTCTTAATCATGACCTTGGTGCCATCCGGCTTCTCATAGGCGTACGATTCGTCCGATCCCTCTCCTGTGAAGGTGATCGTGTACTTGAACAATTTTTTCTTGTCGTCGTCTTTGCCTTTAACCGTGTTGCTGATGAGCAGGTCGCCCTTTATGACTCGCACGTTTGTGAACGGGGCTTCTTTATCAGTACCTTGCATGACTCCGGTATAGTTTTGTTCCTCAGGAGTAGTCACGTAATCATCGGTTGTGTAGTCCTTCTGAGTAACTGTGTATTTTAGATCTTTAGGCAGACCCACCATTTCCAGCGACTCTCCATCCTTGAGTGTGAAGGATTCGCCGGACTTGATCGTACCTGTGCCGCCATCCGACTTCTTGTAAGAGTAGCTTCCGTCCTTGCCTGCACCCTCAAAGCTAACGGTGTACTCGAACGCCTTCGTCTTGTCGCCGCCGTTGCCCATGACCGTATTGCTGATAGTCAGCTTGTTGACGATCCGTTCATTGATGAAGTCGGCTTTGTGATCGCCTTTATTCACAATCGTGTCGGACCATTCTCTCGACTCCGGCTTAGTCGTGTAACCGTCAACGGTTGTATAATCACCCTCGGTAACGGTATAAACCAGACCTGCAGGCAATGCCGGCAGCGTCATAGTTTGCCCGTGCTTAAGGGTAATCTTGCCACCGCTTTTGATCATGCCAGTCGTATTATCTGACTTTTTATAGAAGTACTCTCCGCCCTTACCCTCACCGTTGAAGGTTACGGTGTACTCGAACTCTTTGTTAGGGTCGCTTCCGTTGCCTTCCACCTTATTGGTGATGGTCAGCTTGCCCTGGGCCGGCGTAGGCACGATCAGCGGATTAGTGCTATCGACCAGATTGCCATCCACCCAGATCGGGTTAAATGGCGTACTAGACACACGCACGTTATAAACTCGCTCAGTTGGCAGATAGGTCGTCTCGTCGATCCAGGTTTCCTTCAGATCGTAAAGCCCTACCTCGACGTTAAAAATCAGCTCGCCTTTGCTGTCAGTAACTCCCTTGATCGGGTTCCCCTTCTTGTCAAGAGCTACCGAACCATCCTTGTTGTACAGCGTAAACTCTACGCCCTGGAGCGGCTTGCCGTCCGGATCGACCTTTTTCAGCTTCAGAATAGGCTGCCATCCGGCACCGCCACTAATGTCTGCACTCTCTACCGTGTATTCCGCATGACTGCTGACATCCTTGGCGGCATCGTCGCCCATCATCTGCACATGGTTGCCAGCCTTATCGCCGACACCGAGTACAGTGCCGTCGATTTCAGTCTGGTAGATGAACAGATACAGCTTGTTCGGGTTCGCCATCTTGAAGGTCAGTGTCGTCGTCCCGTCTGCCTCCTTGTTCGCCGTCACCTTGACCTCGCTGTCAGGAGCGTACAGATCAAGAGCATCACCGTCTTTGGCCAAAGCTCCGCTAGCCGTTAGCTTGGCGGGATATACCGCCATATCGGGAGCCCGGAGAGAGAGCCGGTCAAATTCATCATTGCGCAGTTTGAGCCCCTTGCCTAACGTATCCTGCAAGTAGGCGGTATCCTTCACTGTAAATGGTGTAGCATATTCCACGGTCCATTCCAGCACGCCAGGGGCTGCCTTTCTTACCGTTTTGCTTACGGATTTTGACGAAGGAACGATGACTTTACGTTGGATGGGCTTGTTATCCCGCTCGACGTTGACTACTGTATCCTCGTCCCCCCATTTGATGGACAGCTCCGCCTTGTTATATACCGTCGTTTCTGTCTGGCCGACTTCGGCATATTGCTTGAGGGTTGCCGCCGTTGGACCCGCCTTTACCAGGATCACGTATGGCTGTTCCAGCTTCGTAAAGCTAAACGTCCCCACGTTGCCAGTGGCTGAAAAGCTTACCAGATTGCCAGGGTCGGCAATAAGCGTAGCCGCGTTGACACTTAAGCCGTAATCGGCCCTTACTCCATTGTAAATCTCAAATGCTTTCCCCTCGGAATAAGGCTTAAACTCCCAGCCCTCGGGGAGGTTGTCGATGACCTGAATATTTTGTGCGACATGCGTGCCGCCGTGCTTTGCCATTTCCTCGGTATTGATTCCGTTGGCGTTGACAGCCAACCGGAAAGTTACCGTGTTGGTCGCCCGGTCATAGGCCGCTCTTGTCCAATAGTCCTTCTCATTTCCGGAGTAGATGTAACTGTTGACCTGATTTGGCGCAACATTATCTTCCACGCCGGTTGCCGGGTTCACCGGTTTTGATGCAAAGAGCATCCCCTTAGCCAGCATACCGCTGTTGAAAGCGTTATTGTTCGAACCTGCGCCCATTGCATAAGTTCCACCGTCGAACAGAGATACTTGATTGTAAAAATTATTCCCGAAATTGTGTGCAAAATGCTTCCAGTTCGTCAAGAAGGTGTTAAAGGTATACGTATACACCTTCTCTCCGGTTGTAAAACCGGTGACGGACAGAATGTCGGCGACTGCCTTGCCATTTTGGGAAATGGTGTAGACTTTTCCGGTTAACCCATCGGCGGAGTCAAAAGAATCCGGCTTATACCGCTGCCAGTATCTTGGATTTGCCGCATTTTTGGTTCGTATTGCCGTCAAGAGTGCCGGATCGATGGACGGGCTGACCGTTACGTTACTCCAGTCAATGTCGCTTCCATCTCCGTACACGAGTAGGTCATAGATGTTGCCGTCCGGCATCGCGTCCAGCGGTTTGAAGCTCACCTTCCATCCTAACGTACCTGATGTCAGATCACCGCCGTTGGCCGTCTTGCTCAGGCTGTTGGACGCTTTGGTGACCGTTGCCTGATCCGTTACTCCGATGTCGTTGTTTTGCCCGTTGCCGTCTGTCTGATCCAGATTCCACTTGGCGGTAGCCTTGTTAGTAAAGCTGGTTTGCGTGCCGGTAATGTCAGTGACAATGACCAGCCTCACCGGGCCGTTCACATTTCCGAAGGAATAGACATCATCTGCAGGCTTCGCCGTAATCGTATGTATATCCGACCATACGTTTGCTTCAAACTTCTGATATGTTGCCGATTTGAAGGTGAGCCCGGCAGGGATGACATCTGATACTACCAAGTCTTGCAGCGGCGTCCTGTTGTATTTGCCATTATAGTTAACTGTAATGGTCCATGTGATCGTGTTGTCCTTGTAGTTCTGCACGCCGTCCTTCTGAATCCAAACAGGCTTGAGCGCAACTGTCCACGGATTACTTGTTGTCAGCTCCGTATTGTCCGATTCCAGCAATTTTACTACACTTGTTCCCTTACCATTACTTACTTGCTGTGTATTGGTTAAGTCCCAGCTAGTATCATTATAACGATACTGCTTGTAGTATTTTTCCTTAGGAATCCATGTTTCAAAGACGATGGTTGCCGTATCGCCGATATTGTCAGGAAAGGTGTAGGTCAGCGCGCCCCCGCTGTAGGTCGGCTCTGCTCCTACCACCACATTGTTGGCGGCATCCTTTACCTCGAAGGAACCTGTCACATAATTGCCGACATTAGTCAGGTCATTAGAAAATATCGTTCCGTCCAGCGGCAGCTTGATGTTGACATCGTCCATGTCAGTGGCGGTGACAACCGCTTGCCATTTAATTTTGCCCGCTTGAAAATCGGCGTTGGATATCTCGACCTTGTCTCGTTGCTGCGTATTGTCAAAGCTGTCTGTGTTACTGTTGGAGCGCAAGTTAATGCTGTATTTTGCTGTAACTTTCGGGTTTTCCAGCGTATAGGCGCTTCCGAAAATGGTGATGGGCTTGGTCGTGCCGTAGTCCATGCCCTCCACATCAGCCTTCGCCGTGGTGTCAAAGCGGAAGGAAACATCGGTCCCCTGGAGGAACAAGCTATCCTCGCCGTCAAACACTACCTTGATGCTATCCAGATTGAAATAGGCGGTGCCCAGCTTGTAGTCTTTCCCAAACAGGGTAACATTCAATTCTCTTGTGGCTTTCGTCAAGGTTACGCCCTGAAAATAATCCGCTTGCTTCAACTCAATGAAGTCGCCTTTCTGGATGTAAGTTTCTGGATCGCTTAGATTCGAGTCACTATCGCTCCGCATCGGCACACGGAGACTCTCCGATGTAAGGGTGAATGTCTGTCTGCCGTTGATTTTGTCGACATTCTCGTCGTAATCCGGGGCGTTTACAGGCTTTATCGAAGGCCCCCCTTGGGTAACCGTCAGCGGAAAGGGAGCGTTTTTGCCCATGAATAAACCTGTCTTATCCGTCGGCCCTGCCGCTAACGGCATGACGCCCTCCGGTGCACCATACACCGCCTCAGTTACCGGCGGTTCAGTCGCGTCCGGTAAGCCAGGTTCACTGACTACTTCCGTTTCGGAATCGTTTGGCACGATCTCCACATCTGATCCCGCCGACGGTTCGCCCGTGCTCGGTGAGCCAGATTCACTAACTACTTCCGCCCCCGAATTGTCTGGCGCACTCTCCGCAAATGCGGCAGCAGAGAACGCCACCGTCTGCAAGACAAGCATAATTGCCAAGCAGAAAGAGAGTATTGCTTTACCTATGCTGCGTTTTCGTTTCAAGACACTTTTGTCCTCCATTCCCGAAACTACTGAATTTTTTGGCGACTGTAGGATCATCGGTTCAATATCGCTCAACCGAATAGACAGCTTCTATTGGCTCGATCCAACAGCCCTTTGCATCATCTAAATCTTGCAGAGTTCCCTCCTTTCCCCTCCCCTACAGATACTGATAGGCTTGTTGGTATATGTAGTTGTGCACTCTTCTCTTCCTGTTATCTGAGTTTCGCAGTGATCTATCATCACGAAATCTCCTCAGGTGTAGTGCATCAACATGTGACCAGCCCATTTAGTTCTGTCTAACTTTGGAGAATAAAGTCGACTTGCGATGATTATACTCATTCCTACTGAATAATTACTGAATATTAACAGACTACAGATAAGGTCACGCTTTCTATGAAGCCCAACTACGGGCTGCGAAATGGATTAAGAGAAGGTCGGATCAACTTTAATGGAACGTTAATGGTTGTCTCTAAATGCAAAACAAAAAAGACCCGTAGGAATTCAATTATTCCGAACGAGTCTATTGATGGCTGACTTGCTATATTTATTATAAATTATCCGTTTTAAGTTCGTTTATCACCCGGCACAGCCAGATGTATATAACAAATCAATCTGGAGCAGGTCCAATAAAGGCGTCACGAGTCTATCGATGAAAAATCCACTACGGGTCCGGGCATGAATGCCAACCTCTATACTGCGGATCCTCGGTCCTTGGCATATTTCAACCCTAAGTGATAAGCTTGATTAAGCAGTATCTCATAATGCTTGGAATTGGAGTCCAAGGTCTCGTATAAAAATTCAACATTGGAATTGGATACACCGCAATAATCTGCAATTCCCACATTGAGCAGATGGGTAATCATTTTATCGTAATTTCTCTTTTCCATCTGTTCTTTGGAAACGCCCGCCAGACCAATCCACAAGACATGCTGATGATGAAGATGGTTCGAACCGTACGCAAACCCATTGTTCCATACACGGTCAATATAACCTTTTAGCATGGCAGGCAAATGCCACCACCAAACTGGAAAAATAAACGCCAGAGCGTCGTGCTCCTTCATTCGCCTTATTTCCCTTTCCACCTCAGGAGAAAAGGACTGTTTGGCTGCAGACCAATCCGGTTCATCCGCTCCTTGTAAAACCGGGTCAAAGCCAATCCCGTGTAAATCCAATATCTCATAGTCGTGGCCGGACTCGGCAAGACCTTGTACGAAACGATCGGCGACCTTAAAGGTCAGGGAATCTTTTCGCGGGTGCGAAACAACGCATAATACGCTCATGCTTGTATCATCATTCCTTTCTCAACAGCTAACTTGTAGCCATGATCAACGGCTGATGCTATTATAAACAGTGCCAAAATAACCTGGAAGTACGCACTTTAACGTTCTATAGGATCATACGGGTACCCTAGGAACATGGAAGTGCCCTGGATAGATGCCCTAGAAGTTATGTTCTTAGCGAAAACACATCCTTTTTGCGGAGGAATCCAAGATGACTGAACAAAAGGAAAATCGCATTCGAGAGAAGTATAAAGTTGGGGTGGAGGCTGCATTAGAAGTAATGGGAGGGAAATGGAAGCCTTTAATCATCTATCATTTGATGACAGGACCGAAACGGACCTCGGAACTTCGCCGGCTAATCCCCGGCATTACGCAGAAGATGCTGACCACTCAACTAAGAGGACTGGAAAAGGATGAGATCGTCGCACGCAAGATTTATCAAGAGATCCCACCTAAAGTGGAGTATAAGTTAACTCCCTACGGCTGGGGATTAAAGCCCGCGCTAGATCTTTTATGCTATTGGGGAGAGGATCACCTGGAAAAGGTTTATGGCGACAAATCCAAGGTTTTGGAAGAGTTTGAAAGCCGTACAAAGTAAATTATTAAATGTTCCACACTTAAAAGAATGGGTATTCGGGATTACCAATGAAAAAAACACATCCTAAATTGGGATACAGCATTCTTCTAGATAGACCTTATCATGAATTGAAGGACTAATGGGGTTTATCAATAGAAGAAAGCTTATTCACCAAAAGGGATGTGTTTTCCTGCTTTAATATAAGGCTTAAATAAGTTCTACATTATGAAGCTTTTGCTGCGACAGCCTTTTGAATTAACGCTTTTGCATCGTTATTGGAAAGACCTTGTTTAGGTTGAAGCAATTTTTTATCCGCTGCACTTAGAATACCTTTATCAATCAGAGTGGCCATAGATTTAATCGCATAGGCAGAGACGGTTTTGCCATCTTCAAAACCTGCAATAATCGTAGCAGCGTTTTTATCAGAAACTGGATTGTTCAACAATTTAGCAAGAATGGTAGCCGCTTCTTCACGAGTGATATCACGATCCGGATTGAAGTTACCACCGTAGCCTTGAATGAATCCGGCATGAGCAGCTTCAGCGATGGCATCTGCATAGGCAGCGTCAGCAGCAACATCCTTGAATGCAGGTGCTGTAGCTACTTCGTTTAGCTTCAACATGTCTACTAAAGCACTCACAAATTCAGCACGAGAAATGACATCTGTGGTTACAGGTGTTTCCGGTTGTTCTGTAGATGCACCCAGGTTGGTAATGCGTCCTTCGGTTTTAGCCTGAATAGCGCCACCTTTAAATTTATCTACAATGTACTGATAGAATACATCTAGATCGATCGGACCGGCTAAGGATGATTTAGCATCCACCAGCACTTTATAGTTATCTCCGCCTGCTGCCATAAAGTTGTTAACTACAACCGTATATGTTTTTCCAGGATCAATCGGTGTACCGTCTTCAAGAGTGAGACTAGTCACACGTTCAGCAACGGGCTTATTGAGATCTGCCGTATACTTCAAGCCAGAGATTTGTAGTGTTTTGGTGTTCGGTGTACCGTCCGCGTTTGTACCCCATTGCTGCTGCAACAAGGTTTGAATTTGTGCACCCGTCAGCTCCAGTTTCACCAAAGTATTGCCAAAAGGTTGTACTTTAGCAAGATCAGCAAAGGTCACATCGCCTTGCGGCAGATCCGCACGAATCCCACCTGGATTCATAAATGCAAAGTCAGCAGCGCCTGCTTTATCACCAAAGTCTGCTTGACGCATTGCATCTGCAATGAGATTTCCAAGAGGCGCTTCGTTATTATAAGCATCTGTACGAGTGACAGAACCATCTGTCGTACCTACTGGCTTCGTTAGCTCAGGATGCTTGTCTAATGATTTTTTAATAATAGCTAAAGATTCAGGGTCTTCTTTGACACCGTCTTGAAAAGTTGTTGTAACTGCAGCTGACTTTTCGGTTACGTCCCCAGTCGTTGGGTCAATCATCAGCTTAATATCTTCAAATGCCGTACCATAAGAATAAGCCTGTACGATTAATTTTCCATTCACTTCACCGTTAGCTAAAGCATGATTGTCACCTGCAACGATAACATCTACAGGGGAATCGGCAGGCAAAGCTTTGGCCAAATCAGCCGCTTCTCCAGTGGTTACACCTTCTTTGGTTGTTGCTGGATCATGTGCCAGGACGATGATCGTTTCTACACCTTGATCTTGTAATTCTTTTGCATATTTATTAACGGCTACAACTTCTTCCTCTGCGCTTAAGAAACGCACGCCTGCTGTACCCGCTGGGGATACTTTAGAAGGTGTCGCTTTCGTCACTAATCCGATAAATCCGATTTTGACTCCGCCCGCTTCTTTAACCACATATGGCTTAATCAATGGTTTGCCTGTTGAAGTTTCAATGACGTTTGCATTTACATAATCAAATTTTGCGCCCGCATGGGTTACCTTGCCTTCTTTTGGATCCACACCACCAAAAATTTGCGCTTTTAATGCAGCGATACCTTGGTCGAATTCATGATTGCCCAAAGAACCTACATCAAAGCCCATCATATTCATCCATTCCATCGTAGGCTCATCACGATCCAGAGATGAGACGGGGGCGGATGCTCCAACAGAGTCTCCATTATGGAAGAGCAGGGAGTTTGCATATTTGGCTTGAGCTTCTTTTAAATATGTTGCTAGAATTGGAGCTGTTCCGACCTTTTTGTCACTAACTATCGATGTGGTGTCCAACTGACCGTGCAGGTCATTGATACCAATCAAGTGTACTTCGACATCGTTGCCTGCAGCTGAGACAGAACCTACTGCGCCAAACAATTGGGAAAGTAATAGAGCAGTAGTAGCCACACGAATGGTGCTTTTACCCAGAACTTTTTTCCATGACATGAGTTATAAAACCCCTCTCCAATTTCTGATCCGGAGATATTTTAACATAAATCAAATCATGGAAGTCGTAGAATATTTCAAATCTATGTAAAAAAAATTACTCCCCCCGTTTTGAATTGGCTGATGCCTATGTAGAATTATTAATCCAATGATCATTAATTTAGTTGGTCACCTCTGTAAATCCTACATTATTTATTCTCTTCTTCTTGTGGGATGGCTGCCCCTCCTATTAAACAGGAAATCTCAATATCATCAATGTCCACCATCTTATCTTTCTCTGTGTCATAATACTCCCCAAATAAAAATAACGACTCATTTTTCCTATCCAATAAATAGGGGATAATTTTTTCACAAAACTCTGTGACACTTTTAAACATGCTTTCTGGTGTTATCCCCGATTCATCGATAACCAACAATTCTTTGTGTTCATTACGAGCAGGGTTGCGATTTAAATGATACAGTTGAAAAGAGGTACCCTTGCGATACACTTTATAAATTGGAACTTCTATGTTGTCGATGAAATCTCCATCTGTATAACTCAAGCTAAACTTTACCGTCATCTATATTCTCCTTTGCGGATCATCGCCACCAGCTACCTTCAATACTGGTTTATCCTTTGAGAACGCCTTTTGCATAAGAAAATGAACCATCTTGGGGAAGCCTACTCTTAGGCTGGACCGAGGAAATGCAAACTAGACCACATTTGAGTGATCTAGTTTTGTTATTTATTTTCTTTAATATTTAGCAATGAATAGGTGACTTTTTCTTCACTTGTTGTTGGATTTATCTCCAGAGTTTCCTCAATTTCTGCAATAACATTATATGCGGGAACTTTAAAGAAAACGCCGCTGTCCACTTGGCCTAACAAATCATCAGATAAAGTACCTTTGTAAGTTTCTCCTTCAATTGATACAAATTCAAAACTGGAACGCTTCTTATTTTTATTTGTCTGAACACCTATTAAGCGTAGATCACCCATCAATTCTAACTTTTGAACAGTGTCCTCTCCCCCTATGTCCATAATGCCTATAGCAGAACGAATATCATGTATTGACAAGCTCGCTACCCTTTTCTCCCTAAATGGCGAACCCCACTCTGCTTTGAAAGAGATGTTTGCTTGTTCAAGCGCTTGTAGGAAAAAACGATATCGTGCGATGGATCTACTTTGCAATTTCTTTAATATTGCTAATAGATCTTCCTTACTAGAACCAGCTTCTATTAGGTCCATTAATGTACTCAATGCATCGTGTACAGAAGTAGGAACCAAGCCATTGTGTTTTGCCTCTAGCCTTATGCCAACAGACGCTGCAAAATTACCAGCATAGTACATGGTAACTTCTTCCTTTGTAGATGCTGGAATTCTTCCTCTTGTTGCAGCATCCTTATGGGCTAAAGTCTCTAACATACCTTGAGAACGAAGTAGTATAAGACCTAAATCATTTGCCGGAATTGTTTGAGAGTGATGACCATCATTTAGGTAAAGCAAGAAGACATCTCTAAAGGTTTGTTCGGCATCTCTAGCTGCATCCAAATCTAAGACAGGAAGACGTCTTTCAGGAAGATTTAAAAAGACATCCTTTGCTGGTAGATCATGATCAGCCAATTCATTACAATAACGTATTTCTGCTGTACCTTTTGACCCATCATATGGAGTAGTTATCTCCCAAATCCATCCTTGTTCGGCTAATAATAAAGAATCCCTCAATGAAATTTTACCGGTTCGAACAAATTCAACTCGTAATTCAGTTGAGGGTATAAGAAACCATTTCTCACAGATTTCATCATCATCAACAAGGTGAACAACGTATTTTGAATTAGTCTTATCGACACACAAAAAAATATATGGTCTATCATAAAACAAAAAATGTTCAATAACACTCATGATTCCTAAAGGTGTAACGAAGGGTTCCATACGATACCTCCCCTCTTAGATTACGCTAAAATGGTCTGTTACGTCTTTATCCTTAAAAATCCAATATGTTAAATGTGATGTTCTTTCTTGTACAGGCGTATTTCTCACCATTCCATATTCTGGATTAGTCCTTCCAACAGCGATTCTCTTCTTCGGCAAGTTATTACGCTGAAAATAAATAGAACCTGCCAGCACCTCATTCTGTTGAACAGCATCGTCATATAATTCAAAGACAGATAATCCACACGCTTGGCATGCATCCCCTCTTACCTTACGCCCTTGCTGGGATAAGGCGATAAAGTCACTTTCCAGAGGGGGATTATTGTCAACTAAACGAAAAACTTCTACTGACTTCCCTTCAGCATTGATTGGACATCCTTCTGGGAAATGCTCCGGCCACATTATAATAGTATCCTCCATATTGGTGAAATATTAAACGTAGAGTATTTCAATATTTTACCATAGGAAATAACATAAGAATAGTATATTTGTCCTACATTAAAAAAATGAAATAAATTAATCGCCATAAGAAAGAGTAGCTGCTTACTAAGTAAGAAAAGGGGAATGTCTCAAAGGACATTCCCCTTACACTAGCTATAAAGCATGCTGATAACATAATCTACAAGATCATCGTAAGTCCTAATTGCAAACTCTTTGTAATCATTTTGAATAGACTTCCACTCGTCACTTTCAATCATCCATCTTCTTCCTATAACTAACCACCTCTTAGGATGGTGTACTTTGATCCCATACTTGTCCAGAACGTAGTCACGGTTTCTTGGATCTTCAAAATATTCCCGGTAAGTCCTCGTTTGTGCAATATATGAACCAATCTCTGCACTAAAGGCCTCTCTATTTTCTCGACCTACTATCATTGATGTTTTGACGTTTGGTAATTTAAACTCAACGATATCTGAAAAACCATTGGGTTCAGTTATAAAAAAATCTGGGCGTATAGCCTTTCTTGTTGGATCATTTGCCCAAACACACTCTTTTTCAGCATATAACTCTTTTGCAAAGAAGACCATTTTTAAAATAAACTGATTTTCTGGCTCTGATAAAAACCTGGTTATTTGCGTTTCCGTCACCTTTGATGAACTAAAAAGCTCTACAAATCGGTTTAGTTGGATGAGTTTGGGATCTCTATACCCTGATGGAGTAGGAAAAACAATGCTAACGTCCTTCCTTGCGCGTTCTTCTTGATCCTGCCAAGGATAAAATTTGAATTGGTCTAACTCGTCATTATAGTCAATCATATCTACTGGGAACACATCTAACCACTTGATATGCCTAACCAGCAAACCATGAGTGTCACTTCCATAAAAGAAACAATTTATGAATCTGTGGTAGGATCCCTCAATCAAATCAAGACCAGCAATATTAAAACCTATCATCATCGGCTGCGCAGCAAAATTCCAACCATTTTGTTCAAGTATTTCATACGCATCGTTTGATGGTAAATATATGTTTTCATTAAAACTCATAGAAGGATGCCGTTTTGTAGGGTCATTACCTAGTTCAAAACCGATTACAGCGTCCATTAGATTTTCTGTATAAGTACAATCATGTATTTCTACCGTTAACTGATAATTTTCATCGAGATCCTCTTTTTGAACGGAACCCACATATTCTAAAGCCATATGATTTTTCCCGAAATAAAAAACAAGCTTCTCTGGATTAAGTAAAAACGAAGGAAAAGTGTCTTTTAAATGTGGGTTTTCATCAAGAATAGCCCACATTCTCATCCAGTAGTTAGTAAACATATCTTGTCCAAACATCGTTACGAACTCTTTAAACGAATATGCCGCTCTCCCTCTCTGCCCCATAATTCACCTGCTTTACTCCATGAATGTATTATCGTCTATTCTAATGTCTCGCTTGGTATTGTATACTTCCTCCATTTCCCATGATCATACCATAAATTTGGAATACATAGTCGTTTTTAGTCGTACAAAAATCCAACTAGAACCTCCTCTAGGGGGATAAGTATATCATCTCTATAGCATTTTCTTTCATCATTCCTACAGGCTACTACACCCTTCTTGTCACCAAATTTTTCGCCGTCACTTATGATACGGCTCTCCGTGCTGTCTGTAACGGCAAGTTTTTCTTCTCGTGCATGGAGTCCCGTGCCAGGCTCCCTACGATGCGCTGTTGCGCGGGCTGAACCCGTGTCCTCCTTCGGCCAGAGGTTTTTCTTGAGTCGCCCTGAATAGCGAAATCGGACATCTTGTAAACTGTGTAAACATTGTACATAATGGATTTGAGGTGAATTTCAATGCATCTGAAGAAAAAAAACCACACGGTCACTCCGTCGGCATTCGGTTTGGCCATACAAGGACTTGTCTTACTTTCGATGTCAGATAACGTGCTTTCAAGTAAAGAAATTGCGAATATGATGAAATCTGGAACGACGTTTATGCGCCGGGTGATAGGTCAACTGGTTCGTGCAAATCTTGTCGAGGCTAGGGAAGGCAGAGATGGCGGCTACTTGCTGGCCAAACCTGCAAGCTCGATTACAGTGGCGGACGTTTACCGGGCTCTGCAAATGCACAATCCTTTGGGAAGTGGAATGGTCGAATCCACGCTCGACTGCGAACGCAAGGCGTCAGTAAGAGACCTTTTCCAGGAATTGTCTTCTCAAGTGGAAGAGAGTACGCTTCACGTTTTCAAGCAGTATACGATTGAGCGTATTGCGGCAGAAGTTTTTAAAAACGAATTATAAACTGCGCTTAACATAAGCATAGTTTTGTGTTAAACTGTACTCATACAAGGTTCAGTATTAACAAAGTTTAACAACAACTCGCATCAGCATCCTTAGTATGAGTTTAACTGTGCTTAATACAAGTTCAGTAAGGAGGTGAAAAAGTTGCAAATCGTATCGATTATACTTGAGATTATTCTGGGCATTGGTTATGTGATCGTTGGATTTATGAAGTTTGGAGCCAAAGAGCCAGTCGAATCATTCAAACAATACGGCTATTCGGATGGATTTCGCATTCTAGTCGGTATAGCGGAAATTCTCGGCGGGATCGGGATGCTAATTGGCATTTGGTCGCACCTGGCGGGGTCGCTAGCTGGTTTGTGGATTGTGGTCATCATGCTGGGTGCTCTCGTTACCCAAATTCGTGCGAAAAGCCACGCCAATGAAGTGATGCTGCCTGTATATTTTCTGGTCTTGGCCCTGGTGGTACCTGTGCTCAATTGGATTGTTTAATCACACATCGGCATTTAAGGTGTTTAAACCGCAAACGTTACATCTATCTAAGTTGTGACTGACATACGCATCGTTCCGCGATATACTGTGCTCGTACAGAGTTCAGTATCACCAGAGTCTAGCGACTCGCAGCAGGATCCCAGTATGCGGTTAACTGTGCTTAAATCAAGTTCAGTAAAGACACATATCACGGCGTTGTCAGCCCCTTCCACCTAAAACGATGGAAGGGGCTCTTGCTTTCCGAAAGCAACAACATCCTGCGTCGCGCTCGATCCACTCCAAAAACTTGCCGTTATTTATGATACGGTTCCCCCCGATTGATCTTCACCGCGCGATAAATCTGCTCCACCAGCACCAGCCGCATCAGCTGGTGCGGCAGGGTCATGCGCCCGAAGCTCAAGCGCTGCTGAGCGCGGCGCAGCACCTGATCGGAGAGCCCGTGGCTCCCTCCGATCACGAACACGACATGGCTCGTCCCGTAGGTACCGAGCCGGTCGATCTCGGCGGCCAGCTCCTCCGAGCTCCAGAGCTGGCCGCCAATGGCGAGCGCGATCACATGCGCGCTCTCTTTAATGTGCGCGAGGATGCGTTCGCCCTCGCGCTCCTTTACGATCGACACCTCGGCTTCGCTCAAGGTGTCGGGGGCCTTCTCGTCCGCGACCTCCACCATCTGAAATTTGATGTAAGGCGTCAACCGCTTGGCGTATTCCTGGATGCCCTGCACCAGATACTTCTCCTTCAGCTTGCCGACGCCGATAATTTGAATCAGCATGAATACCCCTCCACCTATCTTTTTATATATGAAGCACACCATAAGGGCTTATATTCTCCAAATCTGCTCGCCAAACCGTCGATATCACCGATGATCTTCGCCTTAAAAAGCTCCCTTAAAGAACAGCCCTTCATCGAACTATCAAATTGCATTTCACGAACCCTATCCACTCTTCCAAAAAGTAAAAAAGAGCGTGTCTCCACGCTCTCCCCATCGCTATTCATCTCTTCATAGCATTTCTCGCCAACCCTGCGGCTACACGACCAGGAACTTGGCCGGCTGATCGCAGTGCGCGCACTGCACGGGCGGGTCCCAATCGGAGAACTCCGTCTCCTTCAGGTCCACGATATCCGGCGCGTCCTCGTACTCGTCGACGAACATATCGATCGCGAGCTCCACATGGTCTTTACAAACGACAAACATAAAATGGCATCCCCTTACAATTGCACACAATGTACGTATTTCTGGCTGGTCAATTCCGAAAACCTATGACTCTCATTATATCCGGTTTTGGGCCGGATCACACGTCCTATTTTAGGAATCTGGCTTGTCGGCGAGCTTGACGTCCACGGTCTCCTGCTGGCCTGCACGGTAGAAGGTGACCTTGAGCATGTCGCCGATCTTCACTTTGTCATACAGGTACTTCTTCAGCTCCAGCGTAGTCTTGATCGGGTCCCCGTTGAACTCTGTAATGACGTCGTTTAGCTTGAGCCCCGCATCCTTGGCAGGTCCGATAGCGTCCAGCACGACCACGCCGTCTTTCACGTCCGCCGGAAGCTTCAGCTCCTTGCGCTGATCTTCATCCAGCGGGGCGTACGGATTGTTCAGGTCCACGGTGTACACGCCCAGGTAAGGACGTGAGATCTTGCCGTATTTCATCAGTTCATCCACCGTCTTCATCACCTGATCAACCGGGATGGCAAAGCCCAAGCCTTCCACACCGGCATCGGAAATCTTCATCGTGTTGATGCCGATCACTTTGCCGTTCAGGTCCACCAGCGCGCCGCCGCTGTTGCCTTCATTGATGGCCGCGTCGGTCTGGATCACTTCCTGCTCCCAGTCGTACACGCCATCCTGGTTCAGCGACACCGGCACGACCCGGTTGGTGTAACTGATGATGCCGGACGTCAGCGTATCCCCGAGGCCGAGAGGATTGCCAATAGCGAACACGGTCTCCCCTAGGCGCAGCTTCTTAGAATCGCCCATTTCCGCCACATCGGCAATGTTCTTGTCGTCCACCGACAAGACGGCGATATCCGTCACTTTATCGGTACCGACGAGCGTTGCCTTTTTCATGTCCCCGCCGACCGTCATCACTTCCAGATCCTGTGAGCCTTCAATGACGTGGTTATTGGTGATGACATAAGCTTTGCCGTTCTCCTTCTTGAAAATGACCCCTGATCCGAGCGCCGAATCCTCCAGGTCGGCCGTCCCCTTGCCCGCGTCCTTCGCATCTTTATAGTTCACGATGCTGACGACGGTCGGGCGGACTTTGGCCGCTGCCTGAACGAGCCGGTCGAACGGATCTCCGCTGCCGTCCAGCGGGGTTGAAGTAACGGCACTGACCGCCGCCGTCTCCCTCGTATGGGAAGGAAGGCCGATGATGAGGCTGAACAGGAGCACCGCCACTACTGCACTGATGACGGAGCTGACCGTCGCCACGAACAGCGTGGACGTCCCCCGGCTGCGCCTGCTTCTGCCCCACACCCGCTGTGCGGGATATACTTTGCGAAGGCTTCGCCGTTTGGAAATTTTGGTCGAATAAAAATCGTCACGAAACAGCCCCATGTGATCCTCTCCCCTTTGTTGTAACGCATCCCGAAAATCTTGTGAGATTCATCCATACAGATGCCTTTGACGAGAAATTGAAAAATATCCGTCGCCAATGACCGGTCTGTATAACTAATGACGTGGCGGCATGTTCTTATAAGCTTCTAATCGTTCAGGCTGCCTATACTATTAATAACTGCTTCCAGCTTACCAAGGTTGCACGAGGCAGACCCTTTATTTTTTACATCACCACATTGGGCTGAATCTAAGCAGCAAATTTGAAGCGTCGAAGTCTCAGTCACTCACATTCGTATGTATGGAATTTGCCCACGTTGACTTCGGATTCTCTTTCTATATAGCTTGAACTAAAGCTTTGCATTGAACTTCCTGCTATAACAACCCGATAGGCGGCCTATAACATTCATTTCTTCAGTCTATTCAATACAGCACATGAGATATATTTTCATAGAAACAGGAATGTTTCCAGCATTAACAGACTAGAATAAAAGTAAAGCCTGATGAAACTATGAAAAAGGCGAAGCACGATCTGCTATGCTGCAGGCTGGACACCAGTCAAACCCGCTATATGCAAGCCCTCGCGGACATTCATGCGGTATAGTTATTGTAACATAAGTGGGGCGGTTGCCCTAATCTTTTATCGCTTGCGTCATTGGTGGGTTATGGAATTGAAACGATGTTGAAAACAAGGAGGAACGGACTCATGGAACGATTTCCGTCTTCGATGGACTATGTGAATATGATGGCCAAGCTGGGGGATTTAAAGGACGAGCACTACCGCAATACCCTTGCCTTAAGCACGATCATTGAACTGCTCATTGACAAGGGCATTCTCACCCGTGACGAGGTAGAGAGAAAAGCGGCGGAGCTCGACGAGTTTATGGCTCACTCACCTTATCCCACGGTGTAGGCCGGTCGTAGTACGTGTCGCACAGTTTAAATTCGCTGTCTTTATAGAAGCATCCCCGGTCTTCCATCCCGGTACGCACGGTCATTTTCGCCAAATCCATCTGATTATGGTCCCGGCTTAAATGCGCCAGATAGGTGCGCTTCAGGTCTCCGGTCAGCAGCTCGCTCATCGCCTCGCCTGCGGCATCGTTGGACAAGTGCCCGAGGTCGCCCAGAATGCGGCGCTTGGTGTTCCACGGATAGCGGCCCATCCGCAGCATCTCAATATCGTGATTCGCCTCCAGCACGAGCACGTTCGAGCCGCTGATGGCCTGCTTCACCTTATCGCTCATATAGCCCAGGTCCGTAGCCACGCTCAGCTTCTCGTCCCCGTCGTAGAAGCAGTAGCCCACCGGCTCTGCTGCGTCATGTGAGATTTGAAAAGACTCCACCCGCAGCGATCCGAAATCCCGCACTTCGCCGCTGTCCATCACGATACGGTTTTCCTCGGCGATTTTGCCGACGGACTTGTTGATCGCCTCCCATGTCTTCTCGTTGGCATAGATTGGCAGATCGTATTTGCGGGCCACGGCACCGAGCCCTTTAATATGGTCGGAATGCTCATGGGTGACAAGAATCCCGTCAAGTTCCTCTCCCGACAGCTCCCGCTGCTCCATCAGCTCGTCGATCCGCTTGGCGCTAAGCCCGGCATCGATCATCAGCGTCGTATCTTCGTTTCTTACCACGGTTGCGTTCCCCGTTGATCCGCTCGACAGAACGGTAAAAGATATGCCCATCATCCCTGCTCCTTTCCCACTTCATCCTTGGGGCTGTTCACGGTCACGTCACCGCTGATCCCCTGTACGTAATAAATTTCTCCGCTCTCCAGCGTGAACCGCCATGATGGCGCAGCCACCTGGCTCTCCGAGTTAAATACCTGGCCGTAATAGCCCAGCTGAATATCCTTTATGGACGAACCTTCCGGGATAAAAGCGTCCACTAACCGTTTTAGTGCCCCGGATGCCGGCAAAATCTTCTGCTCCTGCTCGTCCTCCATCGGGGCGATTTCCACCAGCGACTGGCGGTACGACACGATTTTCTGCTCGCTGTAGTATAGCTCGAGCTGATCGTTGAACAGCGGCCATTTGCCATCCACCAGCGTATGCATGACGAATCGGCCCGCGGCGCCAGCAACTTTCACCCGTTCCAGCTCCGCTTCCGTCATCTCCTGACTCGCCTGAGGATCATACCGGTAATTGCCGAACTCGGGAATCTGGTCGCCCAGAGCGTCCACAAGGTCGGTACCCATAAAGATCAGCTTGCTCTCGACCGGCTTCTTCAGCGTGACCGGCTTGCCGATGCTTTCCCCGCTCACGTAGTGGTAGGAGATTTTGGGCAGCGCGGGCGTCATGCTCGGAATCGGACACAGCAGCTGAATCGATTTCTCCTCCATCGCCTTCTGCGTGCTGTCCGCCAGGGAGGCAAAGTCCAGATTGGTGTCCGCCTGTTCGCGCACGTCGGCCCACAGCTGGTAGCCCAGCACCAGGTTCAGCAGCAAAAAAGCGTAGATCAGCACATTTTTGGCCCGTCCCCAATCCATCCCTTGCCCTCCTTTTACCCGAAATTTGATCCCGCATGGTTCCCCATAGCTTCGGCTAACCCAGCATTCCCAAGCTTCGACACGCGATCCATCCGATCGTTATGAAAATGGAGCTTTGCTCCTTCTAATCGACCTTTCATGCTAGATGCTGCATCCGTTATTGCCCCTAAATACAGCAGCAAGATATAGATTGGGAGGCAGAATTCCCTGCTACTCCCACCTTACGCCACTCTTTTCCATCGGTCAACCCGCATCATGCCAAGCCTGAAATCCTTTTAGCGGATCACCGTCACGGCGCCGCTCTCCTGCTTCACCGCCCAGACCGGCGTCAGCTTCAGTCCCGTTCCGGTCTTGGTCAGCTCCGGCAAATACGCCGGATATAGATCCTCGATCGCCGAGTCCTTGTTGATCCGGCTCAGCTTCTCCTTGAGCTCGGCACCGCCCGGCAGCTTCACCATCGTCTTATGCTGCTCTCCGGATTTCATATAGATCAGGGAGCGCTCATAGGCCGACACGGTGCCCTGCTGCAGGTTCAACCGAATCGTGCCGTAATGGAAATTAAGCGTGTCCAGGATCGGATAGGCGCCGTAATACTGCTGGAACACGATTTGGCTGCGGTCCCCTCCGGTACCCGACTGGCCGAGCCGGTAGGTTCCATTCCAGCCGCCATGCTCGTTGACGAAGTCAACGGCAGCCAGCGCATCCTTCCCGTCGCTGCTCTCGCCCGCCGGCGGCGCTGCCGGATCGGTGTAGCTGATCCACTTCTGCTCTTGCCGCACCTGAAGGCTCCGCTTGCTGTCCGTATAAATCTCCGATCCGTCCTTTTCCTGGATGTAACGGGTAATGCCGGGGTCGAAGAAAAGGCTCTGCTGCATCTGTTCCACCGTATAGACCCCGATATTGACCTCAGCCTCCACCATCTGGATGGACGACTGCGGCACATAATACTTGCCGCCCGCCTCCGAAGAGTAAGCCGTCCATTCCTTGCCGAAATCGACATGCTGCTGCACGTCCTGCACCGTCAGGTCGACTTTGCCAGCTTCATAGACGACATCGCCTTCCGTACTGAAGAACATCGCATGCTTCTTGGAATCGTTCGGCGACGTGTAAATCCAGATCCGGTCGATCCGCTCGGCTTCAAACAGCGAGTCCGGCGCGATCTGCATGACGCGCTGAAGCAGCGATACCGGGATCCCCGATCCAAAGGTCAGCTCGATGCCGGGATCCTCATTGCGGATCTTGTTCCAGTCCGTGTTCTCCACCGGACGGCGCTGGAAGCTCTCGAAGCTGCGTCCCTTCAGACGCGAGTAGATCAAGTTGTAGAACGTGGAGTTCGGGTAGAAGACGGTATGCTTGCCTTCTCCCATATGAATCTGCATTTTATCCGGATAGATCAGGTTCTCGGCGCTCTCCTCCGGCCCCATGTTGTCCGTCTTGATATAATTGTTCTCCGTTTTGGCGATCGAATCCCCGCCCGGCAGCCGGTAAATCAGGTAATAGCTCTGCACCAGGCTGCCGGCAACGAGCAGCGCCAGCAGGATCGATTTCATCTTCTCCTTCATGAGGCGCTTCCCCCTTCGTCACCCAGAGGCAGCGTAAACGTCACCTTCGTGCCCTGCCCCAGCTCCGACTGAAGGGAGATGGTGCCGCCGTGGGCGAGCACGATCTCGCGGGCGATGGACAGTCCAAGTCCGGTGCCGCCCATATTGCGGGAACGGGCCTTGTCCACCCGGTAGAAGCGCTCAAAGATCCGGTCCAGGTCCTTCTTTGGAATGCCGATGCCGGAATCCTGCACCGAAATGGCGAGCAGACGGCCTTCGGTCAGCGCTGCTTCCATCGTGATGCTTCCACCTGAAGGCGTATATTTGAGCGCATTGGATACGAGGTTGTCCAGCACCTGATCGATCTGGTCCCGGTCGAACGGCGCCTTCTGAACCCCTTCCTCCACGCGGACTTCCGCCAGAATGCCCTTCTGCTGCATTTGAAAAGAAAAGCGGTCCGACACGTCCTCCAGCATTTCCAGCACATCGGTCGGCTGCTTGCGCAGCAGCGCCTCCTTGTTGTCCAGTCTGGACAGATGGAGCAGGTCCGTCACGAGCCGGATCATCCGCTCCGTTTCGTTCTGGATGACCCCGACAAACCGTGCCGCCAGCGGCGGATCGTCCAACGCCCCGTCATCCAGCGCTTCGGTGTAGCTCTTGATCGTCGTGAGCGGTGTGCGCAGCTCATGCGACACGTTCGCCACGAACTCACGGCGTGACGCCTCGAGCTTCTCCTGCTCCGTCACATCCTGCAGCACGGCGATCGTGCCCGTGATGCCGAATTCGCGGCGGTGAATCGGAGTAAAGGTCACGCGCACCATGTAATGGCGCGATTTCTCCTTCTCCTCTTCCGGGCTGATCTGCAGCAGCATCGTCACGTACGTTCCTTCCGTGAACGTGTCCGCCTGCTCCGGCGTCAGTCCCAGCACTTGCGCGATATCGCTTCCGGCCAGCTCATCCTCGTCCACGCCAAGGATCGCCCCGGCGCGGCGGTTCATCAGGATGACCTTGCCGGCCTCGTCCGTGGCGATCACGCCGTCGCTCATGTTCGTCAGGATCGAAGCGAGCTTCTCTTTCTCCTCTTCGTTCTGGATCAGCGCTTCGCGCAGCCGCGAAGTCATATAGTTGAACGCCTCGCTCAGCTGGCCGATTTCATCGTTGCCGAATACGGGCATTTTCTGGTCAAAGCTGCCCTCGGCCACCGCGGTGGCGTGGTTGGTCATTTCCTTGATCGGGTGAGTGATCGTGTGAGCCAGAATGACACCGAGCACGCAGGTCATCCCCAGCGCCAGCAGAATCCCGGAAATAAAAATGTTGTTCACCCGGCCCATCGTATCGTACAGCTCCTTCATCGAAGCGACGATGTAGATGGCGCCGACGATTTTCCCATTGTTCATGACCGGCTTCGCCACGACCTTCTTGCGCACATTGTCTTCATCGATGACGTATTCCTCGTTGTCCTTGATGCCCTGCAGCGCCCGGCTCACGACCGTCTGCGTGTTCTTCTTCCCGACATAGTCGGCATGCGAAGGGTAAGACGTGATCAGCACCTTGCCGCTGGCGTCAAGTACCTGGATTTCCGCCCCGTTCAGGTTGAACAGGTTGTTGACGATTGCTCCCAGGCTCTCCACCGGATTATTCTCTCCCGTATCTCCGGTGCCGCCCAGCTTATCCGCTGCCAGCACCGACAGCAGCTCCGCCCGCTCCTGCAGGTCCTTCGTAAAGTTGCTGGTCAGGGAATTTTTCATCGCGCTGACAAAATACACCCCGATCAGCTGCATCGCGATCAGGATAAGCAGCACATAGATGATGATCAGCTTCGCCTGGATCGTGCGGAAAAAGGAGGGCCATTTCATTTACAGGCCCCCGTTTTTGGGACTCCGCATGACATAGCCAAGCCCCCTCCGGGTAAGGATGTATTCCGGCTTGCTCGGATTCTCCTCGATTTTCTCGCGCAGACGCCGGATCGTCACATCGACGGTGCGAACATCGCCGAAGTATTCAAATCCCCATACCGCCTGCAGCAGATGCTCCCGTGTCATGACTTTGCCCGCATTTTTGGCCAAGTAATACAGCAGCTCGTACTCCCGGTGCGTCAGATCCAGCGCTTCGCCGTCCTTGTACACCAGATACATATCCGTATCGATAAACAGGCCGAACAGCTGCACGCCCTGCTTCGGCGTCTCCGCGGCAGGCGCGGCGGCCGACTCCGTACCGCTCGGTTTGTTCTGGCGCCGCATCTGCGCCTTGACCCGGGCCAGCAGCTCGCGCGTGCTGAACGGCTTGGTGACATAGTCATCCGCCCCAAGCTCCAGCCCCAGCACTTTATCGATCTCCTCGTCCTTGGCCGTCAGCATAATGATCGGCAGCTCCATCCCGGCGGCGCGCACCTCGCGGCACACATCCATGCCGTCTTTGCCGGGCAGCATCAGATCCAGCAGCATCAGGTCCGGCTGCGCAGACAAGGCCATTTCTACAGCGCTCACGCCGTCAAAGGTACAGATGACCTCGTATCCCTCTTTTTCCAAATTGAATTTCAAAATATCGGCAATCGGCTGTTCATCATCCACGACCAAAATGGTTCCCTGCATCGGCTGACCCCACCTCTTTTTCTCTCCGTACTTGTTGACACTGTCCTTTTCATTTTACCATACCTGGAAGCCCGTCACATCCCGCAGAGCCGCAGTTTTGACAGTAATCCTTTCCTTTTCATGAAAATTTCTTGCAAACCTCCGCCATCCCACTAAAAAAAAGCACGGCCTCCCTCAGGAGACCATGCTTTGAATATAAATATATGATAGCTGTATCCGGTTATTATCTTATGCTAATCCTTACCGCAGCCAAACTCAGTTCAAATATTTCATCGGGTTCTGAATCGATCCGTTCTTGTGGATCTCAAAATGCAGGTGGGTGCCGGTCGAATGCCCGGTGCTGCCCATGATGCCGATTTTTTCGCCTTGGCTTACTTTTTGACCGCTGTGAACCGAGATGCTGTTCAAATGTCCGTACAGCGTTTCATATCCGTTGCCGTGACTGATGATGATGGCGTTGCCGTAGCCGCTGATTTGACCCGTAAAGGTTACCGTGCCGTCGTCAGCCGCCATGATCGTCCGGTTGCCGGATACCATGTCGATGCCCTTATGCATCTTGCCCCAGCGGGTGCCGTAGGAGCTGGATATGATATGGCCGCTCACCGGCCAGGCGAATTGTCCGGAGCCTCTGCCCGGAACTTTCGTTCCCTGCAGGACGACCTCTTTGAGCGAAGACTTCACGACCGTTTGTCCGAGCCACTGCTCGCTGACGACCTTTCCGTTCTCCTTCGTCACCTGATAGGTCATCACCTTCAGGCCTTCCTGTCCGGGCCGAACGACCTTGGTCTTGCCGGCCGGCAGTTCCTTACTCTTGCGGATTTCGATTTCCGGCGCGGTCGATACCTGTTCGGTCACCTTCTCGACCGTCTTCACCGTAATTGGCGGCTTCGGCACCGTCAGCTTCAGCTGATCGCCGATCTGCAGGTACTTTTCCTTCACACCCGGATTGTTGCTGTAAATCTCCTTCTGGCTGATCTTGAACTGGCTCGCGATCGTGCTGATCGTATCGCCTTCCTCCACCGTGTACACCAGCGGCGCTTCCTGCCCGGCCGTCAGCAGCTTGGCTGCCTCCGCAGCGGTCAGCACTTTGTTCGGGTCGGCTTTGACCGGCGCTACTGTCACTTTCTCCTTAATAGACACCTTTTGGACCGAAGCTCCCGGTGTATTCGCGGCTTTCGCCGAGGAGGCGGTAGCCGCCATCTTCTTCAGCTTCGTTTCCGCCTTGACCTTCCCGCTGGCCGCAGTGACCACAGCCTTCGGCGCGAACTTCATCTGCGCCTGTTCCAGTGCGGCATCCACCGTGGCCTGGTCCTTCACGATCCCGACGACCTTACCGTTTACTTTCAGCTCCACACCTTCGGCATATGCCTTAAGCATACCGTCCAGCTTCTTGAGCGTGTTATCCGTATCAGGCTTGGCCTGAAACGCCTTCTCGACCTTCGTCGTGATGCCGTCCGTCTGGAGCACCATCTCCACACCCGGATATTTATCTTGATATTCCTGCTGCTTCTGGCTGAACAGCTTATCGATTTGAGAGGGATCCTTGACCGTCCCGATTTCCTGATTATGTACAAGGACATGATAATACGGGACCATATTGGCATTGACGTACTGATTGCCTGCATACACAAGTCCAGCGATCACGATGACCGCACCGGCCGTACCCGCGATCCATTTCCGTGGAGCGCTCCATTTCCGCCCTTGAGGTTCAGTTCCAGGCGTCGCAGCGCCCATATGCTGATGTTCATCCTGCTTTCCGGAGAGTTGCGCGGAATTTGTCGAAGCTTGATTATTCTCCTTCCAGCGGTTACCCTTAAAACCCTTCATAACTCTCTCCTTGTTTGCTTTGTATGCTTTTTCAAAAATGACGAAAAAGTTAAAATTTTGATACCTTTTTACACAATCTATACTTTAACACAACGTTTACAAACAATTCAACTCTCGGCGCACAGCAAAAAACCCACGTCCGACGCGGGTTTGTGTTATTTACCTATAAGTAGATTGCGTTGCTTTAATTCATTAAAAGGTTACAACTTCCTCCGTTGGGTTTGATCGCCCAGTGTTTCCAGCTGCCTATTGCTCCAGCAGTTTACTAAGCGCGGCATATTCTTCCTTCGTCAAATACTTGGATATCGTGTCTTCTATTGTCGATAATTCTTGCTCGGTCAGGCCGTCCTCCATGGCGGCCGAAATTTTCTGCATTTCCGATTGCGGCAGCTTTTTCATCAAAATGTTAAAAATCTGCTCCTTCTCCGTTGCAGTCAGCTCATCTTTCTTCTGGATCATTTCGTCCGGGCTGATGACGACCTGCTGATCGGCTGCGGACTGGCCGCCCATGGCTGATTCGCTCAGGCCCTGCCCCATAACGGGCAACGCGTCGTCCGGCGTATCCGTGCCCTCGGCTTCCGCGTTTCCTCCCGTCGCCGTACCGGCAGTACTGCCCCCCGATCCCGCCTCACCAGCGTTGGTTCCGGTCTGGGATCCGGTTCCGGCGGTTTCTCCTGCTCCCTCCGTGCTGCCTGTTCCGTTGTCGGCTGTATTCGTGCTTCCCCCCGACGTCTTGCTGTCGTCCGCCGCATGAGCCGTGCTGGCCGCCTCTTTATCGGGCTCCTTTTCCTTGGTGGTGTTCAATCCCAGCATTCCCTTCATCATGCCACCAATGCCCGTCGGCTGACCCTCCAGCTGAATGTTAAAGCTGGCCAGCAGCGATTGGACATACATATTCACGATTGCTCCTGTCGTAAGCACCGTCAGGCCGCTGATCAGCACCACAGTCAGCACCGTTTTAAGCAACCATTGCGCAATCTTCATGGCGCACTCCTCCTTTGCACTTCCCGTCTCATATCCGGGTTGTTTCTCAGCATTCCAGCCTTTATTCTTTGTGACGACCTATCCATGCCAATACGTATGATTGTCTGTTATTAGAGCGTAATCGCTACGGGCCAGGCTGCCCCCATTCTGCACCACTCCGACTCTATCAGAGTCACTGCGGCCGAACTCTATGAAACGGCGCTGCTCAATAGAATGAACTGAAAACTTCCAGTAAAATTTCAATTCAATCTATATATCTAGCAGTATTGACGGGAAGCGGAGGATTCAATCCTGCGGTACGCAAAATAGCCCCAACAAAGTGGGGCTTACGCTTCGATGCTTATTCCAGATACTTTTAGGCAGACTTCACAACAAGGAAGCAGACTCCGCGTGATTTATACTTTCATTTCATCATCAAAAAAGGCCACCCCGACGCACTTGGCGTTAAGGTGACCTCTTCGATCAAAACGGATATCTATTCACTTGTTTCCAGGCTATTGTACGCTGATTAATAGATCGGCAATACCTGATTGGTCTGATTCCGGTTGCGTCCTACCGAGAAGATGGCAATCGGAATGCCTGTCAGCTCGGATACGCGGTTAACGTAGTTGCGTGTCGTTTCCGGCAGATCGTCCAGCGTCTTCGCGCCGGAAATATCTTCGTGCCAGCCTGGCATTTCCTCGTACACCGCTTCGCATTCGCCCAGCATTTTCAAGCTCGACGGGTAGTGGGTGATGATTTCCCCGCGGTATTTGTATCCGGTGCAGATTTTAACCGTATCGAGACCTGTAAGCACGTCCAGGGAGTTCAGTGACAGTCCTGTCAGGCCGCTGACACGGCGCGCATGGCGGACCACGACGCTGTCAAACCAGCCGACACGGCGTGCACGTCCGGTAACGGTGCCGTACTCATGGCCTTTCTCCCGGATATAATCGCCGATCTCGTTGTTCAGCTCGGTCGGGAACGGTCCGTCGCCTACACGGGTCGTGTAGGATTTGGCCACGCCGATAACCTGCTGGATTTTGGATGGCCCTACGCCCGATCCGATACATACGCCGCCCGCGGACGGGTTGGACGAAGTAACATATGGATATGTGCCTTGGTCAATGTCCAGCATGACCCCTTGCGCACCCTCAAACAGCACCTTGCGGTCTTCGTCGATCGCGTCGTTCAGGACGACCGAGGTATCGGTAACGTACTTCCGGATTTGCTCCGCATAATCCAGGTACTGCTTCAGCACTTCCTCGACGTCCAGCGGCTCCCCGCCGTACATTTCGATGACCTGGTTCTTCTCTTTCATCAGATGGCGAAGCTTGAGTTCAAACTCCTCAGGATCCATCAGATCGGAGATCCGGATGCCGTTGCGTGCCGCCTTGTCCATGTAGCATGGGCCAATCCCTTTCCGGGTCGTGCCGATCTTGTTCGGCCCCTTGCGGTCTTCCTCCAGACCGTCCAAAACCATGTGATACGGCATAATGACATGCGCGCGATCGCTGATTCTCAGATTGTCCGTCGTAAATCCGTTATCGTGAATGTATTGGATCTCTTCGAGCAGTGCCGCCGGATTGATCACCATCCCGTTGCCGATGACGCACATTTTATCGGAATAAAATACGCCGGATGGAATCAGGCTGAGCTTATATTTTTTACCGTCAATCAGAATGGTATGACCGGCATTGTTGCCGCCTTGATACCGGGCCACCACATCGGCGCTTTCTGCAAGATAATCCGTAATCTTGCCTTTGCCCTCGTCTCCCCATTGTGTTCCCACAACGACTACTGTTGACATGTTCATTCCCCCGCTTGGTGTGTACCACCGCATTTTAATTACAAGCTTATTTCATTATGTTTACCTGCAAGTATGATTATGCACCATTTCAAAGCTGCCATCGTCAAAGGGCATGTAAAACCCTCACACGTTCCAGTGTCCCCTACCATGAGAACGAGCGCTGGACTGTGCTAAAGCAGCATTACCAGTGTAACAGTCCCTATTTTTAAAGTCAAATAAAAAACGAACAATTGCACTAACTAAAGTACAATTGTTCGGAAATAAGACAAGCATTCTTAGAAATATGGATAACCTTTTATAAGATCGATTGGATCTATCTATCTGTTCTCGCGAACATCATCGTCGGCTTCGCTACATTGCGAATGCGTCGGTGTGCGTCCGCTCGTAATTGACGAACTTATTGAAATTCTTCATGAAGACCAGTTCGACGGTGCCCACCGGACCGTTACGCTGCTTGGCGATAATGATCTCGATGATGTTTTTCTTCTCCGTCTCTTGGTTATAGTAGTCGTCGCGGTATAGGAATGCAACGATATCGGCATCCTGCTCGATGGAACCCGATTCACGAAGGTCACTCATCATCGGACGCTTGTCCTGCCGCTGCTCTACACCCCGGCTGAGCTGGGACAGAGCGATAACCGGCACGCTGAGCTCACGCGCGATCTGTTTCAGTGTACGGGAAATTTCGGATACTTCCTGCTGACGGTTCTCGCCGGCTTTGCCGCGTCCCTGGATCAGCTGCAGGTAGTCGATTACGATCATCCCGAGCCCCTTCTCCTTCTTCAGACGGCGGCACTTGGAGCGGATATCCGCAACAGTAATGCCTGGCGTATCATCAATGTAAATTTCGGCCTCCGCCAGGGAAGCGATCCCCATGGTCAGCTTGGCCCAATCCTCATCGGTCTTGAAATCACCGGTACGCATCAGGTTGGCATCCAGGTTCGCTTCGGCACAGATCATCCGGTTGACGAGCTGGGGTGCCGACATCTCCAGACTGAAGATCGCGACCGTTTCTTTCGCACGCACCGCCACGTTCTGGGCGATGTTCAGGGCAAATGCCGTCTTGCCGACGGAAGGACGGGCGGCCACGATAATCAAGTCGGAACGCTGGAAGCCATTCGTCATCCGGTCCAAATCGACAAAGCCTGTCGGTATGCCGGTGGTGCTTCCGCTCTGCTGGTGCAGCACCTCAACGCGCTCGAACACTTCCATCAGCACGTCGCGGATGGCGACAAAGCCGCTGCCGCTGCGCCGGTTGGAAATCTCCAGGATGCGCCGCTCGGCGTCGCTCAGCATGCCGGATACGTCCTCGCCGCCGGTGTAGCCTTCGCTGACGATCTGCGTCGCTGTGCGGATGAGCCGCCGCAGCATGGATTTCTCTTCGATGATCTGAGCGTAATACTCCACATTGGCCGCTGTCGGCACCGCATGTGCCAGCTTCGCCAGGTAGCTGACGCCCCCGATTTCTTCCAGCTGTCCCTTGTCCTGCAGACGCGAGGTTAAGGTAATGAGATCAATCGGCTGGTTCTCTTCTCCAAGCTGGATCATCGCCTCATAAATCAGCTGATGCGGTACATCGTAGAAATCCTCGGGCGAAACCCGCTCCATCGCGGTGATCATAGCCTCGCTCTGCAGCAGAATCGCACCTAGAACCGCCTGCTCCGCCTCCAGATTTTGCGGGGGAATCCGGTCGAAAAAGAGCTCTCCGCCCATCTTATTCCTCCGTGACCTGGACCTTCAGCGTAGCTTTGACATCCGAATGAAGCTTCACGGTCATCTGCGTCACGCCCAATGTCCGGATCGGCTCATCCAATTCGATCTTGCGTTTGTCGATCTTGATGCCTTGCTGCGAAAGTGCATCCGCGATTTGCTTGCTCGTGATGGCTCCGAACAGCCGTCCGCCTTCCCCGGCTTTCGCTTTAAGCTGTACGGTCATCTCTTCCAATTTTTTGCCGAGAACCTGTGCTTCCTCTTTCTCCTGCTCCTTGCGCTTCTGTTCGGCCGCGTTCTGGTTCTCGAGCGTCTTCATGTTACCCTCGGTTGCCACACGGGCGAGACCGCGCGGAATAAGGAAATTCGTTGCGTAGCCTTCCGATATATCTTTAATGTCCCCTTTTTTGCCTTGACCCTTAACATCCTTGATAAAAATGACTTTCATTCGAACAACCCCTCTTTCTCCTCAATTTGTGCAAGAACTTCGAGCAGCTGGGCCTCCGCTTCCTTGACGGTACCCTTCAGCTGCACGGCAGCATTGGTCAGATGGCCTCCGCCGCCGAGGCGCTCCATCACGACCTGCACGTTCATCTTCCCGAAGGAACGGGCGCTGATCCCGATCAACCCGTCCGGACGTTCACTGATCACGAAGGAGGCAACCACATCCGTCATGTTCAGCAGCGTATCCGCCACCTGCGCAATGAGCAGCTGCGGGATGACCGTTCCCGGATCCGTGACGGCCAGAGCGATATGATCATATACCATTTTAGCACGCTTAATGATATCTGACTTTGCCAGATATTCCTTCAGGTCTTCCTTCAGCATCCGCTGGATCTGGATCGTATCCGCCCCGCTCCGGCGGAGGAAGCCTGCCGCTTCAAACGTCCGGGAACCGGTATGCAGCGCAAAATGCTTCGTGTCCACCGTAATCCCGGCCAGCAGCATGGTCGCTTCCAGCGGCGTGAGCTGGATTTTCTCATGGATGTACTGCAGCAGCTCCGTCACCAGCTCGCAAGCGGATGAAGCGTACGGCTCCATGTACACGAGCACGGCGTCGTTAATGAATTCTTCGCCGCGGCGGTGATGGTCGACCACGACGACCCGGCTGGCGTGATGAACCAGCTTCGGTTCGATCGTCATGGACGCCTTGTGCGTGTCCACCACGACCAGCAGGCTGTGCGGGCTGATCAGCTGCAGCGCCTGCTCCGGCGAGATGAAGCGCTCGACGAGCTTCTCGTCCTTCTGGACCTGGGTCATCATCCGCTCAATGGACGGGTTCGTGCCCGGGAGCACGATGTACGCTTCCACATTGTACATCTGCGCTGCCTTCAGCACGCCGATGGAGGCACCGATGACGTCCATATCCGGCATCTTGTGCCCCATGATGAACACCTTGTCGCTCTCCTGCATCAGGTCGCGCAGCGCGTGCGCGATGACGCGCGCCCGGACCCGCGTGCGCTTCTCGACGGCGTTGGACTTGCCGCCGTAGAAGGACAGCCGCTGACCGGCCTTGACGGCCGCCTGGTCGCCGCCGCGCCCGAGCGCCATGTCGAGCGACGACTGCGCCAGTTCGCCCAGCTCGCTGATGCTGTCGGGGCCAAAGCCCAGCCCGATGCTCAGCGTCATCGGCACCTTCAGCTCCGCGGTCATTTCGCGGACCTCGTCAAGAATGACAAAGCGGCTTTTCTCCAGCTCCTGGAGCGATCTGTAGTTCAGCATCATCAAATACCGGTCGGACGACAAGCGCCGCAGATACACTTCGTAATGCTTCGCCCATTCCGTAATTTCGCTGGTCACCTTAGCAATGAGCGACGTACGCTGCTGGTCATCCATCCCCTGGGCCGCTTCGTCCAGGTTATCCATCATAATAATGCCGATCGCCAGCTTCTCGGCCTCGTATTTCTCCCGGAGCACGACCATCTCCGTTACGTCGTACAGATAGATCAGCCGCTCATCGGTATTCAGGATCAAATGGTAGTGCAGCTCGCCCACCTGGATTTCCGTCTCGATCTCCTTGGGCCCGTCCTTATGCGCTTCCCGGCCGCCGTCCCTTTTCTCGGCAAGCAGCGGCATCAGATCGGGAAACAGCTCGGATAGGCTTGCGCCCACAAGCGATTTTTGACCGAACATGGTGCACACGAACCGGTTATTCCACTCAACCGCACGGTCCTCGCTGTACAGCACGATCCCGAAGGGCAGCGTATTGATGGCTTCCCCTTCGACCCGTTTCACCCGGAAGGAGAGGCCGTTGATGTATTCAAGCAGTCTTTTTCGGAAGTCCATTTCCTTCTTCAGCACCGCATAGCAGAGCGCGACGACAAGGCAGAGGCTGACGATTCCCAGCGCCCAGTTATACCGGGTCACAATAATGACCAGAACCAGCATCAGCGCAAACGCCCAGACGGTATAATAGCCGTGCCAGCGTTTCTGTAGAAATTTAGGCATGACACCCACCCTAACGTTTTGATTTGGTCATAAATTGACGAAGCGGAAATGCAAGATCCAGAATGCCGATAATCCGCATCGGCGGGAACAGCAGAATGGGAATCGCGAACAGCAGCGGGATGACGGGATGCCATTTCCGCTTGTGCCCCAAAAAGAAGAAGAAGCCAAACGCTTGAATCATAAAGCAAATATGCAGAAGCGGCAGCAAGTTCGCGGCAATCATGTCGAGAAAGCTGTTCTTTGATCCGCTTGCGAAAATTTCAATAATGACACCAATCAGATAATACCAGATCAGGGATCTCGGCAGCATCCACTCGCGGGCCGGCTTCAGCCTTGGAACAGAGAAGCCCATGCTGTCCATGATCGGACGAGCAAGTGCGTGCGTGATCACCGCCATCATAAAGGAACTGACGATCATAGCAAAAGGAATCATTTGCACCGTGGCGTCGCTTACCATCTGCATCTCCTCGGGAGACCAGGCCATATCCGAAATCAGCGGGTTGCTTCCGCCCACATCACGCAGCGGAGACATCGTCATTTTGACAATGTCATGGACGTAGCTGGACAGATCAAAGTGGAAGAACGCCGTTCCGACCAATAGCAGGAGCAGCAGTTCCGCCAGAATGGTACCTGCACCCAGCATCAATGTGCGTATAGCCGGCACCCTTCTCTTGTAGGCCCGCCCCATAATCAGGGCAGGAATCATAAAATAAACGGCGAGCAGCAAATACACCGGATGTACAAGGTAGGCAATCAGCCAAACCGGGAGCACATGCAGTATGAACGATTTGACGTTAAGTGTTGTGAATAGGATTGCGGCCGGCAGGATGAGAAAAAAGACGGTCACAATCGAGAAGGGAGATAGTAAAGATAGCAGCAGGAGCAAATAGACGACACTCCAGACTACCGACGTCCAGCGCATTTTCAATGTGTTCACCTCTTACGCATATGTTCTTCCAGCGCGGAAATATCCTGGTACCAATCTTCAAGCTGGTGACCTTCCTGTTTATGCTTCTTCAATTTGTCGAGCAGCAGATCATCCATATCCCGGTAGGACATGCCGAGCCTGCGGGCCAGTATGTAAGAGCTCATAATCAAGCTGGCGAGACTGTCGCCCACTCGGGTGGTGCTGCCTTCCCACAAGGCTTTGAAAAGACGGGATACGTGGTCTACGACTTCGGTTTTCAGCCATTCAATAACTTTAGCGCGTTTGGCTACATCCAAATCCTTTGGCATGCCTCTAGGTCACACTCCCTTAAATAACCCCACGATGTGGGGCTTTATCCTCCGATGCCTATTCGGTTTCTCTTCGGCGGCCCAATATCAGCAAATACGCCTTTATTTGATGAAAAAGCTTTATTCTCCATTATAGCATAAATAATAGCCTCTCACGAAAAGCCCCCCTGGCCTAAAACGGCGGCAAACATCCAGCAAAGTGGCGTTATTAACCTCTGCCTATGTTCCTGCCTACAAACGGATAAATGAATAAATGATAAGGCAAAAAAGACCTGCCATCCCGTACATCCCAATCCAAGCAGGTCTTTTGCCATTGCTTATTCAAAATCTTTGCCTAGCTTCCACAAAACAGCGGCTTAGCGGGTCTCTATGGATGCCTTGGTCTCCTCCGAAGCTTTGGATTCTCTGGAGACGAACTTCTCACAGTATTCGATAATCTGGCTTCTGCGCACGATGCCGATAAACCGGTTCATATCATCCACCACCGGCACAAAGTTCTGCACTTTCGCTAAATTAATCAGATCTTCCATATTGGCGTCGATGGACACCGGCTTATTAAACACTTTGAGCGGAACTTCCTTCAGCAGAAATTTGGACGTGTTCTCGAACGTCACCTTTCCGCCGGAATTCTTCATATACCAGAGCAGATCGCCTTCCGTGACCGTTCCTGCATATTCCCCGTTCTTCCCGACGATCGGTACGGCCGTATACCTATGATACTCCATCCGTTCCAGCGTTTGCCGCAGCGTGGAGTCCATGGTAACACTGACCACTTCCTGTTTAGGGAGCAGAAAAAACGCTATATTCATGAAAATTGATCCTCCTCTTACCCTTTTTCAAGGTTCCCCTAACTCCATACGTTTCAAACCGTCCAATGTCTCAGTAGGGACACAAAATCAGCAGCCGAACCTGTGGCTGCCGATCATGCCCCGCATTTCTGATCCCGCAAATGCACACTGCTGATTGTTGCGGTTTGGTTTTCTCTATATGCGAGCCAATAGGCACGCTTTTTTGATATAAGAAAGCTTAATCTTCGGAGACTCAGCATCCTTATATCGCAAGAAAAACTTCCACTAAATGCGGTCTGTCTTCTTAGAATGTTCGTCGATTGATGTTTTTTGTTTTAGATATAAGAAAGTTAATCTTCGGGGACTCAGCATCCTTATATCGCAAGAAAAACTTCCGCTAAATGCGGTCTGTCTTCTTAGAACATTCGTCGATAAACGTTTTTGTTTTAGATATAAGAGAGCTTAATCTTCGGAGATTCAACGTCCTTATATCGCAAGAAAAACTTCCGCTAAACGCGGTCTGGCTGCTTAGAATGTTCGTCGATAGACGTTTTTGTTACTTTACAGCAGTCGTTTCTTCCTTCTTATCCAACATATCCGGCGTCAACAGCTGATCCGAAGGGGTGTCCGGATTCTCCCAGCTGTCGATCAGCTTCTTGGCGTTCTGCACATCCTTCTTGATCGGATCATCATAATAAACGCCGTCAATCTTCATACCTTCACCCATGATGGTATAGGCAGTCATCTCAGCCTTATCACCGGCCAGCACTTGTTTCGCTAAATTGATAATAAAATTGGGCTGCATATCGGTTTTGAAATTGTCACCCATAATTTCTAGCAGCTCCGGAATTTTGGAAATTTGATTCAGGTTCAGCATCCGGTTGGCCACCGCATCCAAAAAGACCTGCTGGCGCTTCGTCCGGTTAAAATCGCTGTCCTCCCGGTAGCGCACATAGTTGAGCGCTTCTTCACCGCTGTAAATAGGCTTATTGGCTTTGACCGTAAATTTCTCATGATCCTTGCCTTTGTTAACAATATCTTTGCCGATCGGCAGCTCCACGCCGCCCAGCGCATCAACCGCATCCTTCAGACCTTTGAAATTGATGGTGGCATAATAATTGATATCGTGGTCCAGGAACGCCTCTACGGTATCCTTGGACATCTGCTGACCTCCAAAGGCATACGCATGGGTAATTTTATCTTTTTTACCTTTGCCGACAATCTCTGTATACGTGTCCCGCGGAATCGAAATGAGCAGCACCTTGGAATCCTTTGGACGTACGACCGAATAAATGATCGTATCCGAACGCGACGGTTCGTTGTCACGCTGGTCGGATCCGAGCAGCAGCACCGAAAACGGCTTGCTTTGGTACGCAATCTTCTCCACCGGCTTGCTCGGCACGTTGTCCTGGGACGTCAACGGCTGATACGATTTCTGCAGCGAGCTTTCCACTTGCTTAGACAGGAACAGGTCAAATGCCATGACTGCGAGCTGCTTGCGGAAGAGATAAGCCCCTCCGGCCAGAAGCAGCAAAATCACAGTTAACGTTATATATGTTTTTGTTCTCTTTTTCATTAAGGGATTCCTTCTTTAAATTTAGAATAAAAAATGAATTATAGCCAGGTCGCGCCTGTACTTCCATCCCTCCCTTCTATATTTACACGAGGGGCGAAGGCTTGACGCACAAGCTTGCCCGCTGCCATTTGGGTATAAAGTCACAGCCAAACGACATTTACATTGTAAACGCAAACGAAACAAAAGAAAACCTTAAAAAGGTAACAGTGTTACCGGAAAGAGGATATTTCCAAGCTGTTTTCTTCCCTCAAAAAAAGCCCCGCCTCGGCTGAACACCGCAGGCAGGGCTGTATATGGAACGCTCAGAAGGACCCCAATCCTTCCTGTATACGCAGCATATGAACTCTAATCTTCGAATACAATATTACTTCAGGCTGTTCAGGTCCGAACCGCCTTCCACGCCGATCGGGTAGTGGCAGGCCACCTGGCGCCCAGGAAGCACTTCCGTCAGGGCAGGTTCCACTTGGCTGCATTTCTCCTGAGCAAACGGGCAGCGTGGATGGAAACGGCAGCCGGACGGTGGATTGGCCGGAGACGGCACATCGCCCTGAAGGACGATCCGGTTGCGTTTCTTCGTTGGCGTCGGCTTCGGAATCGCGGACAGAAGCGCAGCGGTGTAAGGATGAAGCGGGTTGGCGTACAGCGTTTCCGTTTCGCCGACCTCAACCATTTTACCGAGGTACATGACGCCGACGCGGTCAGAAATATGCCGGACGACGTTCAGGCCGTGGGCGATGAACAGAAACGTCAGGCCCATTTCGCGCTGCAGCTTCATCAGCAGGTTGATGACCTGCGACTGGACCGACACGTCAAGCGCCGATACTGCTTCGTCGGCCACGATGAATTTCGGATTCAGGGCGATGGCGCGGGCAATCCCGATCCGCTGGCGCTGACCGCCGGAAAATTCATGTGGATAACGGTTCCGGCGCGAAGCGTCCAGACCGACCAGTTCCATCAGCTCGATGACGCGTTTTTCGATCTGAGACGCAGACATCTTCGTATGCACCTTCAGCGGTTCGCCGATAATATCCTTGACCAGGAAGCGCGGGTTCAGGGAACCAAACGGATCCTGGAAAATAATTTGCATTTCCTCGCGCATTTTGTTCAATTCCTTGGAGCCCATGGAATGAATATCGCGCCCGTTAAATTTAACGGCACCAGCAGTAGCGTTCTGCAGCCGTAAAATGACCCGGCCTAGCGTTGACTTGCCACAGCCGGACTCGCCTACGAGTCCAAAGGTTTCGCCTTCGCGGATCGTAATGGACACATCGTCGACCGCTTTGACGTTGCCCACAACGCGGTTCAGCAGTCCTTTATGGATAGGGAAATACTTCTTCACGTGCTCTACTTCGATCAAGTTCTTAGCCATTGGCATTTCCCCCTATTCCACCGCTTACCGAAACTCCATTACGATCCTTGTCTTCGTACAACCAGCACTTCGTGCTGTGTTCTGCACCAATCTGGATATCGCCCGGCTCTACCTGACGGCATTTATCCATCACATGCGGGCAGCGCGGGTTGAACCGGCAACCTTTCGGCAGGTTGCCCAGACCAGGGATGGTGCCCTTGATCGTGTACAATTCGTTGCCGCGTTTACCTTCAAATCCTGGAATGGACTGCAGCAGACCAACCGTGTATGGGTGGGAAGGGTTCGAGAAAATCTCTTCAACCGTACCCTGCTCGACGATCGAGCCCGCATACATAACGGCAATATGGTCAGCCACCTCGGCAGCCACACCCATATCGTGTGTGATCAGCAGAATTGCCATACCGAGTTCTTCTTTCAGTTTCATAAGCAGTTCCAGAATCTGTGCCTGTACCGTCACGTCCAATGCGGTCGTCGGTTCGTCCGCGATCAAGAGCTCCGGTTTGCAGGCCAGTGCCACCGCGATGACGACGCGCTGACACATACCGCCCGACAGTTCGTGCGGATACTGCTTGGCTCGCATTTCCGGAGCCGGAATACCTACCAGACGAAGCAGTTCGATCGCTTCTTTCCAGGCTTCGCTGTGGCTCTTGTTCTGATGCAGACGCAGGCTCTCCGCGATCTGCTCACCCACGGTAAAGACGGGGTTAAGCGCAGACATCGGATCCTGGAAAATCATCGCGATCTTGTTGCCGCGGATCGATCTCATCTGGTCCTGCTCTTTAGTTGCAAGGTCGTCGCCATTAAACCGGATGTTACCTTCCAGTATACTGCCCCCTGCATAATCTATCAGACGCATGATGGATAAAGAGGTAACACTTTTTCCGCTGCCGGACTCGCCGACGAGGCAGAGCGTCTGTCCTTTTTCGATATTGAGTGAGATCCGGTCCGTCGCCTTGACGAAACCATTCTCGGACATAAATGCCGTGGTCAGATTCCGGATTTCGAGTAGTTTTTCCGCCATTTGTCCAGCCTCCTCCGGGAAATCTTCTTCTTCTGTCTAGGGTCCATCGCATCGCGGATACCGTCGCCGATGAAGTTGACGGCAAGCACGACCGCCAGGATACAAACCCCTGGATAAATGGCCTGCAACGGGTCAATCAGCATAAATTCCTGCGAGTTGCTCAGCATAAGTCCCCAGCTTGTGGCCGGTGCCTGGATACCCAGACCCAGGTAGGACAATCCGGACTCGGAAAGAATCGCGCCCCCTACCATCAGGGTGGCGTTTACGATAATCGGAAAGCTTGCGTTACGAAGCAAATGCCTGAAAATAATACCTGTTCTGGAAACCCCGATAGCACGGGCAGCTTCCACGTACTGCATTTCACGAAGCTGCAGGTACGTACCGCGAACGAGACGGGCCACGCCCATCCAACTTGTAAAGGCCAGAATCATGATCATATAATGGATTTTCGTGCCGAAAATCGCCATGACCAGAATGTTCAAGAACAGCGTGGGGATCGAGTTCATCACGTCGATCAGACGCATGAAGATCGTATCGATCCAGCCGCCGAAGAAGCCGGAAATCGCTCCGACCAATGTACCGATGATGACGGAAATGGCTGCGACGGAAAATCCGACCGTCAGGGAAATCTGACCGCTGTGCAGCAGTCTCGAGAAAATATCGCGCCCAAGTTCGTCTGTGCCCAGTAGGTGATCGCCAGTGCCCGGCTTCAGGTTGGCGTTCATCAGATCGATCTTAGCCGGATCATATGGCGTAATAACGTTTGCCAGAACGGATATCACGACAAAAAAGAGCAATACGATAAGTCCGGTTACAGCATAAGGATTACGGAAAAATTTCTTCACGACCGTCATCCACGGGCCCGGAGGCTTTTTGGAAGGAGGGAGTGGCGCGATTGCCGGTTCCGTATGCTCAGATGCCTGAACATTGGGAGCTGTCTCGATGTTCATGTCACTCATGCCGATTTGCCTCCTTTACTTCCAAGTTTCACGCGTGGGTCGACGATCTTGTAAAGAATATCAGCGATAAAGTTACCGGCAACGACGACCACAGCCGTAATGAGTGTAATCGCCATTAACACGGAATACTCACGCGAACGTGCCATTTCAACGAACAAACGTCCCATACCCGGCCAGTTAAATACGCTTTCCGTCAGGGTCGCACCGCCAACCAGAATCGGCAGGTCGAGGCCGATGATCGTAATGATCGGAATCAGGGCATTACGCAGCGCATGCCGGAAAATAACTTTGCGCTCAGGAACACCCTTTGCGCGGGCCGTACGGATATAGTCTTGCTCCAGCACTTCAAGCATACTGGAACGGGCGTATTTGGAATATGAGGCCAAGAAACCAAGCACCAACACGGAGCAAGGCAGAATCAAATGATACAGCAGGTTGCCGAAGTTCCCTTGCTTATCCATGTCGTACATGTCGGACAGCGGGAGCCAGTCTAGTTTTAGGGAAAACAGCTCCTGCAGGATGATGCCGAACCAGAACGCAGGCATCGCAAAGCCGATATAACTGACGAAGTTAGCCGTCTGGTCGGATATACCGTATACTTTCGTACTGTTATAAATCCCCCAAGGGATCGCGATTAATAACGCGATAAACCAGGCAAACGCCATCAGTTTGATCGTATTGCCAACCGTTGGCCACAAAACCTCACCAACGGGCAGATTGTTTTTGAACGTATGACCGAGGTCGCCTTTCAGCATGTTGGTAAGCCAAATAACATACTGAGTAGGAACAGGCTTATCCAGACCCAGGTTATGGGCTTGAATCTTTGCGGTTTCGGGTGATACTCCAGGGGCCATCATCATCTGTGTTGGACCGCCTGGCGCAGCGTGAATAAGGCCGAATGCAACCAAAGAGATCAGAAAGAGTACAAGAATGGATTGCAGTAAGCGGCGGATGAAGTATTCAGTCATTGTTGATCCTCCTAGAGATGATACGGACACGGACGCCTAACCATCATCCTTTTTTAAACACAAAAAAGGGTGGAGGGGAAGTTTCCTCCCCCTCTAGCACCGTTGTACTTCTTATGTTGTCTATTATTTTGCGTCTACCCACCAGTTGATCAGGTGGAAGAAGTATCCGTAAGCCAGCGAAGATTCAGGAGCATCCTCTTCCGCAAATTTCACTTTGCTGTTATACGCGGTTGGCGTACCGTATTGGTACATGAACACGTATGGAAGGTCTGTAGAAATCTCTTTACCAACTTCCTTGTAAATCTCTTTACGCTTCTCTTGGTCTACGACAGCCGTTCCTTCTTCCCACAGCTTGTCGAGTTTTTCGTTCTTATAGAAACCTTGGTTCTGACCAGCCGGCGGGAAGTACTTCGAGCTGAACGTTGTTTCTCCGTCCGGATCTGGGTTGTTCAGGGACCAGCCCATCAGGATCGCCGGGTATTTACCTGGAGTCAGGTTTTGGTCAACCCATGCAGCGAAGTCAATCGCTTTAGGAACAACTTCAATCCCTACGTCCTTCAGGTTTTGCTGAATAACGTTAGACACTTGCTCACGACGGCTGTTACCGGAGTTGTACTGAAGCTCGAAGGAGAAACGGTGTCCGTCTTTCGTCAGGATGCCGTCGCTGCCTGGAGTCCATCCGTCTTCAGCCAACAGCTGCTTCGCTTTTTCCGGATCAAAGGCATAGTTGACTGCCGCATCGCCCGGATCTGCCCAGGAACCTGGCAGGAACGGAGCGTTCATCAGCTTGCCCGTGCCTTTCAGAACGTTGTCGATCATACCTTGACGGTTAAGCGCGTAAGCAATCGCTTGTCTTGTTTTTTGTCCAGCCCAAGGAACAAACTTGTCCTTGAAGTTGTCCGGGTTAAAGTTGAATCCAAGGTACTCGTATTGCGGACCTGGCTCCTGGATAACGGTCAAGCCGTCTCTGCTCTTCACAGCGTCAACTTGAGTTACCGGGATACCGCCCAGAAGGTCAACGTCGCCTTTGATAAGGGCTTGCACTTCTGTGTTTTGGTCAGCATAGATTTTATATACGATCTTGTCGATATGAGGTTTAGGACCCCAGTAGTTCGGGTTTCTTTCGAAGGAAAGGTACTGCTTCTGCTTCCACTCTTTCCATACCCAAGGACCGCTGGATACCGTTTTGGCCGGATCAGTTCCGTATACGTTCTTTTGCAGCTCTTCAGGTTTAACGTCCTTCAGGATGTGCTCCGGAACGATTTGGGTAGACAAAACATATTGGAATGGAGCGTAGACTTGTTTCAACGTAATTTTAACGGTAAGGTCATCCACTTTCTCGACTTTCGTTACCTTGTCAAATCCGGACATCCCAGGGGATCCGACTTTAGGGTCCTTAATCGAATTGAATGTGAAGACAACGTCGTCGGCCGTAATCGCTTCGCCGTCGCTCCATTTCGCCGAATCTTTCAGCTTGATGGTATACGTAAGTCCGTCTTCGGAAATCGTCATTGGCTCAGCAGCAAGAGACCAAGGCTCGGCCACGACTTCACCTGTACGGTTAATGTCATACAGCTTGGCATACATGAACTCCGCAGCATCACCAGAAGCTGTATCTTGAACGAACAGTGGGTTTACACTAACGATGTCGGAGAAGCTTCCGTAAGTCAGCGTTCCGCCGTCCACCGGACCGGTCGCCTCTTTCGTTCCCTCCGTGCCCGTATTCGTAGACGATTCTTTGTTCCCCTCGTCTTTAGGTGTGCTGCTTGCTTCATCCTTGCTGCCGCATCCTACGAACAGCGTGCTGACTACCGATAATGAAACGAGTAATGAGAGCCATTTTTTCTTGCTTGTCATGTACCATTTTCCTCCCCTTTATGATTTGAAAAATAATGGCGTCCCGCATAAGATACGAGAACAACCCAAGACCTCTCCAATGGTCTTAAGCGAACTGGCCGCGAAAACCATTAGGGACTTTACACCTACTTCGGTTACCGTAACCGACCCCCGAATGACGTTGAAACAATTCCCCCTCTTGTAGACCTTTCATATTGCAACAAGACGACGGTAGCAAAGTAAAGCAATATATTAAAAAATAATATATCCAGAAGTAAGGCAGGACCGATGCGGGATCGTGCAGCAATAAAGGACGGTTGATTCCGCGACGCGAACGCGCAGTGCATTATAGCGCAATAAAGCATTAATGCTTTAAATGACCATCGGTCAATTTGAATCAGCAAAAAGGACTATATATGAAATGGTTAAAACTTCCTAATAAATTTAATGTAAATAATACGTGTAAATTAATATCACGTCAATATTTTTTTTGGGCGGTTTTAATATATTTTTTAAAATGGCTCAATATTAGCTGTATCAATGGGATTTTGATGAAAGAGGCGATCCGTTTTCACCAAATTTAAATGTTAAAAACAGGAAGGTTTGACGTCTGGAATATCCAAGTTTTCAAAATGTTCAAAGTATAAACCGCTTACATTGAGAATACATAAAAATGCATGTTAGGTTCTGTGACATAGTAGCGAGGTTTCTTGTAAATTGTGGAAGCCACAGGCTAACAGCATAGGAATCTTCCGCGTCATCTCTTGCAAATCAACAATTGATTACGTTCAAATTTACTGGAACATAAATCATCTGTCAATTATAAAAATAGCGGGTAATTCTGGTAAGTAGATGGGAATTGGAATGTTTAAATTGTCAAGGAGCCGGGGCTGCCGGAGGGGGGAAAAGCCCCCCTCACACCCCTATTATAAATCACTTTTTGAATAAATCTATGAGGACCAAATTATTCCACACAGTTAAACATACTAGCGCTCAATGCCTATCGTTACGATTTCGCAAGGTCCCGCTTCCAGCTCCAAAGACTCAGACAGCTGTTCTACCGAAGCGCCTTCCGTCTCTTCCAGAATGGTCGTTTTATATGCACGGCTCACCGATTGAGGCCATTCTAACCGAAGGCTGGCAGGCTGCTGTTTCATGTTGTACCAGCGAAGCATATGGTCTCCGGAATCCTCGTTAACGGTCCACGCCGAGAAGGCGACTCCCTCATCGCTCCAGGCAAAAGGAGCATGTACCGCAGACAGATCGCCGGTATGAATTCCGGTTTGCACGCTTGTCCACGGAATTTGGAATTGGTAAGCTTCCGCGTAAGCTCCGGACTCCTCCCCGCGGCCGTCATGCGGAATGATTTCAAGCTGAACGGCATGTTCGCCAAGGCATTGAGCCTCCGGCGTCGGGAACCAGCCCCAGTCGCCCAATTCTCCGACCGAACGCAGCAGCGTGACCGCGATGGTATTCCGGCCGTCCCGCAGCACTTCATACTCGTTCAAGCCGAGGTTGGCTACCGCCAGGCCGGCTGTCTCCCCGCTCACATCGACAAAAGCCTGCTGGTGCTGGGCGTTGCTCGGATTCTGCCATTCGATCGCGGGCTGATTATCCCGTGTCACGATTTCAAACATGGAGTCCACGCGGTGCCGGCTGGCTTCAATGTCAGTCGGGAACAATACGCGGACGCGGTGATCCTTGGCCTGGTTGTTAAACGAGGCTTCCACTTTAACGCCCTTGCCGTCCTTCTCCAGACGAACCAGGGTACGGATCTTCATCGGCACGGTTTCTTTCACCCGTTGAGCTTTGCGCTCTGGATAGTAGACCACTTCGATCTGCTCTTTCTGAAGGAGCTCATCCGCCGATGCCGGTACCTCCCAGTCGTGAACGATTTCGAGCGTAGCGCGGTAAGGTGTATCTTCCACAACCCGGATCGATGCTTGCAGATCGCGCGTCGTCAGCGGAGCTTCGCCTTCCGGCTGCTTATACATGTATTCGTTGCCGATGTCCCCGGTATCCTCGTAAACGAGCAGGTCACGGTATTCGCGTCCGTTTCGCTTGTCGGTTACCGTAAGGCTTCCGTTCGGCTGAGCCGCTACCCGCAGGATGCTATTTTCCATCACGTTGTTCCCGGTGATCAGCGATGCTGAAGCATTGTCCGAGTGCTGCGCCGCTGCCTGGCCGGACACGAGTGCGTACGCCTGAAGTCCGTGCGCCGGAACGGCGTCCGCCTGCAGCGTAATTCGCACGGCACGCGCCATATACGGCTGACGGAACCGGTCATCCGGCAGATCGTAGCCGAAGCGCTGGCCCAGATCCTCGAGCGTAAAAGGCACCGGCTTTCCGCTCGGGTCCAGCACCACGCGCTCACCAAGCTCGAGCGCCTGAATCCGGCGGCTGATTTCGTCCAGCGGGATGCCGTCGCGGAAGTAAATCCGCTGTACGTCCAGCTCGACGGATACGGTGCCGGTCCGCTCCCATCCGGTAGTGTTAAACACCACAAACGGGAGCGCATCTTCGCCATACTGCGCGAAGGATGACGTATCCACCGCATCCGCCACCGCCCGCTTGCTGTCTTCAATGATCGATTCCGCCACGTCCCGGCTCTTCGCAAAGCGGGTTACCATCTCGCGGTGAACCTCATCGACGCTGCAGCCGCAGATGCTGTCATGCGGATGATTCTGCATCAGCGTTTTCCATGCATACGTAAACAGATGATGCGGGTAGGCATGACCGGTCAGGTGGGCATAGGCCGCCAGCGGCTCGGCTACCTTTTCAAGCAGCGCCTGGCCATGCTGATTCATCTGCTTGAGATATACGCGGGCAGACGCCGTGTTCACAAGCGTCCCCCATCCGTCGGTCCGCTGGCTCCGAAGCTCGCCGCGAACGACGGACAGCTCGTTCTCTTGATGGCCTTTGACCGACTCCAAATACTGCGGGAAGTTCGAGTGAACGAACTCGGTGTCCGGGTAGAGCTTGCGCGCAGTCTCCAGCGCCTCAGCCAAATCGGTCTGGATCGGCTGGTGGTCGCAGCCGTTCATGAAAAGAAGCTCCGGCGTCGACGCGTACTTCTCCGCGTCCGCCAGCTTCCGGTCCCAGAACGCCTTCGCCTCTTCGGGATCGGCCGGAATTTCGTTGCCGTTGCTGTACCAGTTGGCAAACAGAATGCCTAGTACCTTGGAGCCGTCCGGACCTTCCCAGATGAGCTCCGAGAAGGAAGACTCATATTCAGAGTCGGCAACCGTATTGTTAAAGCCGGTCGGCTTGACGCCGCGGCCGAACAAGGCGTTATCGATGCCGGATTGGCGCATCAGCTGCGGCGCTTGGCCGACGATGCCAAAGGTGTCGGGGAAATATCCCACCTTGGAAATTTGCCCGTAACGGCGGGCGTCCTTATGGCCGATTTGCATGTTGCGGATGTTGGCCTCGCCGCTGGTCAGGAACGCATCCTGCAAAATATACCACGGGCCGATGAAAATGCGGCCTTCGCGGATGTATTTTTCAAGCCGTTCCTTCTGCTCGGGACGCACCTGAAGGTAATCCTCCAGAATGATCGTTTGCCCGTCCAGGTAAAAGCTCTTGTACTCCGTATCGTTCTCCAAAGTATCCATCAGCACGTCCATCAGACGGATGAGACGGACATGATGTTTTTCATAGGGCAAATACCATTCCCGGTCCCAGTGAGTATGGGAGATGATATGCGCCGTTCGTTTCGGCTTGTTTGACATAGAAATCGGGTCTCCTTTCCTTGGACGGCTTGTTCCGATCGGAACTCTCTCATCCCCTGCTTGCAGATCAACATATCGGGCTAAGGTCCAGCTTGTAGCCAAACCCTGCCCTGGATAAATTTGCACTGTCATGGATGGCCGGACGCTGACATGGATGACTTACGGACATCATCATCTTTTTCCGCAAGTGTCCATCCAACGCGTACAAATTAACATTCAAAGTAAGTCTTAAATAAAACCTATATATAATAGAAGAAAAAAATTTGGCAATCCGTGCATCCGACGATTTCTGCAGGCCTGAACCTTCGATTAAAAGTTTATAAAAAACCCCTGCCGGTTGCCCAGTTTTGGTGATCAATCCCAAAGAACTCCCCAAATAGGAGGACGCCAGGGGCCCAACATTCAAAAGCCGGCTATTGCTGCCAAAAGCCCTTTTGCCCAATAAGACCGCGGGCTTCCTGCCGGAATAACACCGGCTCCTAAAAACAAGTGTCCATTCACAGTGGACAAATACCTTGCCTCCGGTACGGCAGCCAAAAGGGGCAGTATCCCTGGACCACGCACCAAAATTATCCTTTTCTTCCTGCCCTGCAAGGATTAGTTTGATGCCCATCCCGTTTGCCCCGATGGCTTCACCTCTGCAAAGTTCCTGACAATCGCCTACACCTTTATTGTACAAATCAACTCAACGTGTTTAGTCTACTTGGATGTCAACCTCATCTGGCCGGTACACGGCCGTAATGCGGCCCTCCCGGTCGGCGGCAAACAGCACGCTGCGGTCGCTCTCGAGCGTAAAGCTGTAGACGGCTCCGGTCTGCGGGTCCTTGACCTGTACCGGGGCATCCCAGCCGTACTCGGAGACGAACACGTACAGGCTGCCGTCCTTGAAGCTGAGCTTCCGGCCATACACGCCCGGCAGGTCTCCGCCGGCCAGCCACTCGAGCTCACGCTCAACGCCGGCTGCGGCAGCCGCGTACCGGTACAGCTCGAGGATCGGCTCGTCCCGGCCGTTCAGCTCGAGCGGCAGCGGGCTCCAGATGAGCCGGCCCTTGCCCAGCGGCACGTCCACAACGGCATCCGTAGCAATGCCTGTCCCTGCGGCTGTGGCCGGGATTTCCTTGGCCACCTCGGCGATCCGCCGGTGCCCGAAGGATACCGGCAGCAGACGGCCGTTCACGCCGAGCATTTCCTCCCGGCGCACATTGGCAAGCCGGCGCTCGCCGAGGACGGCATCGAGGCGCGTCGACGGACGCCAGTAGGCGTCCAGGCCGAGCGGGCCGGTGGCGAGCAGCGTCGCGCCGGTCTCCTTGACGAGCTCCAGCAGCTCGTCCAGCGCCCGGCTGTCCATGTTATGCGGGCTCGGCAGCAGGATCAGCTTCGGCGCCTTCTGCCGCAGCGCGTCCAGATGGTATTCCGATGCCGCACGGAACGGCAGCTTCAGGTCATAAGCCAGCAGCCGTGTCAGCCGGGTCGTCGACTGGAACGCAAATGCGCGGTTCGAGAAGTCGTTGGAGTACGGGAAGACGGCGACGATGTCCTCGAGCTCCCGGTCCGTAAACAAGTCCCGCGTGGCCGCGATGAAGCGTCCAAAGTCGTAGGATACATCCGCTTCCGGCTTCTCCGTGCCATCGGCGCGGAGGGCTCCGATATGCGATTCATTGGCGTTGTCCATATAGAAGTTCGTATTCCAGATCCAGTGGATCGCACCGGCCCCCCCGGTAGAGAAGGCGTAGGCGTATTTCCGCTCCAAAATGCTGCGCAGCTCGGCTTCGGACCGCTTGGCGCGGCCGTCCGGCGTTTCTACGTACATAATGCCGGTTTCCTGAATCAGGTTCGGTTTATCCGGCGTTTTGGTGAAGATGCCGTCCCATACCAGATAGTCGTTCAACCACCAGGAGTGCACCGTCGTATAATCGACGGCCTGCTCATAGAAGAACGGAGATGGGCGCTGGGCGCCGAGCGCTTCGTCCTGCCCGACCGTCACCAAATGGTCAGGGCACAGCTCCTTGATCGTGCCGACGAGCTGCTCGGCCCACCGGTTGTGCATATCCATCGAGAACAGGCAGTAATCGAGCCATCTCGTTCCCTTCTTGGCTTTGTGCATATCCTGCACGTCGAAGTTGATCTCTTCCGCTTCCGGAATGGATGCCGAAGCAAAGTCGGGCAGCTGGTCCGGCGTCATGTTCCATGCTTCCTGGAGGCTGCGGATATCGCCGTGGCGGCGCTCCAGCCACTCCACGAACGCCTGGTGCTCAAACGGATCCCGGGCGGAACGCGGCCCCTCCGAGAAAATCCGCGGCGGATCAAACATCGACGGTTCGTTAATCAAATCCCAGTCCACATGCGTCGTGGCCGTATGGCGGCTGACGATGCTGCGGATGAAGCGTTTCTGGGCCTCGACGCTCTGCGGGTCGAGATAAGGGTTCAGTCCTTCCCACGTCTCCGGCGTAAAGGAGAAGAACGTAAAGGTCACCTGCAGACCGTGGCGCTTGGCCGTCAGGAAGAAGGCGTCGATCGCGCGCAGCACTTCCTCCGAGGCGTGGCCGTCGACCTGCATAATATTCCGGTAAGCCGTCCAGACGCCGGTGCGGATCCAGTTGATGCCCGCTTTGGCCATCTGGGCCATGTCCCGCTCCCATACGTCCACGTTCGGCAGGAACAGGAACTTGCGCGCCACGTCGGAGGTCATGTACGTCATGCCCACAACGGGCAGCGGCCGCCCGTCTTTGATGAAATAGTCGCGGCTGCGGGTAATCGGCGAGCCCTCGGCCAGAAGGAGGTCGTCACGGCCCCAGAAGCCCTGGCGCAGCACACGAACTTCGCCGTCCGGTCCCTCTGCGCGGCATACGATGCGGTACAGCCCGCTCTTCACGGCCAGAGGCACCGGAATGCGCACGAAGTTCTGCTCCTTCGTCACCTGCGCCTGGAACCGGTGGCTCCAGGCCTCTCCGCTTCCGCCCTCACGGCTTACTTCCAGCTCGAAGCTCCACAGTTCAGGCGTCGCACTGCGCGATTCCCCGCGCTGCAAAATCTGCGTCTGCAGCGTCATCACCGCGTGTTCCCCGGCTTCGTACGAAGCATAATTTGGCTTCAGCGACAGCTCGGTCACGCCCCGGGCGCAGAAACGCGCCCAGTCGATCAGGTGCGCAGCGCCATTGCCGTTCCAGAACGCTTCCGTTAGCGGCAGGAACACGAACATCCAGCGCGAGCCGGCGAACGTTACGCGGGAGTTCTCCCACAGCACGATCGGCGCGGCGATCTCGCGCTCTTCGGCGCTGAGGCCGGTAAGCAGCGGATAGATCTGCGTGCTCATCGGGCCGGCTGAGCCCATCTGCTGCGGCAAATCGGCGCTTTTGGTCGTATGCGGCACCAAGTTCCAGGCATCTGCCAGCTCAAACAGGCCTTCTTGGCCGTTCAGCAGCGGGATGCGGTCCGAAACGGCGAGTTTCGTGACTTTGCCTGTGTCCACCCGCAGCGCTTCGTGAATATAGAGTTCCTGATGATAGGCGGTTTGCTCGGTCTCCGACACCCAAGATCCGTTATCCCGTACCACAGGAATTTTAAAAGGCGCCCCGCCTGCACTGATCAGGCTGCCTCCCCGATGCAGGAAGGCGGAAATTTCCGTCCAGGCAGCCTTTGGAAAATAAGGCGCGTGCAAATTGACAAAACAACCTTGATCCACTCCGCGAAGCGCATCAGTCAATTCTTCGGCGTGAACGACCGCCACTTCTGCGGCATGCTGGAAGTCTCCGGCCTGCGGGAGCTTGCCCGCAGCCGGGAAATCCGGATCACATAGAATGATGATATGCCGGCTCATAGCAGACCGTCCTTCATGGCCTTATACACGAGCTGGGAGAACAGGCTGTTGGACCAGGCGAACCATTTTCGTGTAAAAATGGTCGGATCGTCAGCGTGGAACCCTTCATGCATGAAGCCTGTATCCGCATCGGTCGCTTCCAGCATGGCGATCATCTCCAGCTTCTCTTCGGCCGTCTGCGCGGTCAATCCCTGCATGGACAAGGCCATATGCCAGATATAGTCCTCCGGCGTGTGCGGGCTGCCGATGCCCTTGGCCGCTTTGCCTTCGAAGTAGAACGGATTTTCTTTGCTGAGCGCAAACCGTCTCGTATTTTGATAAATCGGATCGTCCGCCGTTGTGTATCCCAGGTAAGGGATGGACATCAGGCCCGGCGTACCGGCGTCGTCCATCAGGCAGTAGTTGCCGTAGCCGTCGGTCTCGTACGCGTAAATCGGCCCAAACTGCGGATGGCGGTAAATGCCGTACAGCTGAATACCGTAGTTGACTTCGATCTCCAACTCTTTAAGCTCAGCAAGCATGTCCATGTCGCGGAAGACCCATTCAGCGAACTCCTGCATTTGGCGCAGCGCCACGACCGCAAACATATTGCCCGGAATGTTGTAATGGAAGTCGCAAGCGTCGTCGCTGGAGCGGAAGCCCGACCAGATCATACCTGTGTAGTTAACCGGCATGCCCATTCCGTTATTGCGCAGGGAGTCGGTCAGGATGCCGTTGTTGCGCGTAAAGCGGTACGGAGACTTCTCGAAGTGGTGCTGCTCCGTTTTGAACACGTCGATGATGGCGCGCATGGCCTTTTTGAAATTGGCATCGAAAATGTCGGTCAGCTCGGTTTCCTTCCAGTACAGGTACGCCAGACGAATGACGAAGCACAACGAATCGATCTCGAATTTGCGCTCCCACACCCATGGGGACATGTCCGTTTCGTCCGTCGTATTCCAATGCCAGTCATTCGCCGACTCATTGAACGCATTGGCGTACGGGTCGATCAAGACGTAGTGAACATGGCGTTTGATCAATCCGCCGATAATGCGCTGCAGATCCTGGTCTTCCTTGGCAAAAGGTACGTAATGGACGACCTGCTCCACGGAATCGCGCAGCCAGGAGGCCGGGATGTCTCCTGTAATGACGAAGGTCGTTCCGTCGTCCATCAGCTTAGTCGTCGTTTCCAGCGTATTTGGAAAGCAGTTTTTGAACAGCTGCAGCAGCTTCGGCCGGTGGGCCAGCTTCTGCTCGGCTTCTTTAATTACGTCCTGGATCGCCTGCGGCATCTCCAGCGCCGGCATCGGTATTTTAGGGAGTCTGAATTGTTCCAAAGCGATACGCCCCTTTACTTGGCTGAATTGTAGAGTGTAATGATGTCACATCAAATCATGTATTGTTATACGATCTATACCAAACTTCTATATATGGCGTTAATCAACCTGCTTAAGCAGGACGGTTTTAATTTCATAAGGGGCAAAAGATAATTGCAGTTTCCCCTCCTGAAGCTGCAGCGGATGGGCCGGCTCTTCCAGCGCGTTGGACAGATAAGCCTCTGTGATGGCACCCGGCCATGTCAGCTCGATCTGTTCGCGTCCGCCTGTCGATTCATAGAACCGCAGGATGACGCCGCTTCCGTCCTCGGATGGTTTCACCGTGTCGAGCACAACGTGTCCACCGGATAGGGAAATCAGCGATCCCGTTGACGGACGAGAGCCTTGTGCACCGGACTCTGCCTGGCGAACCGGCATGTCCACGTTCAGCTCCGCCGCCTGACGGACGGTGTGTGACTCCCTCCAACCGCCTTGATGCGGCAGCAAAGAGTAGGTGAAGTCATGCTCGCCAAGGTCTGCCGTCACGTCTGGCCACTTCGGCGCCCGCAGCAGAGACAGACGGATCGTGCTGCCCTGAACGTCATAGCCGTATTTGCAGTCGTTCAGCAGGCTGACGCCGTATCCATGCTCCGACACGTCCACGAAGCGGTGTCCGCATACCTCGTACTGCGCCTGCTCCCAGCTCGTGTTCCGGTGGGTGGCGCGCTCGAGGGAGCCGAATGGAATTTCGTAGGTCGCTTTATCGGTGACCACGTCGACCGGGAAGCCCACTTTCAGAAGCTTGTGCGCCTCGTTCCAGTGAACATGTGTTTTGAAATCGATCCGCCGGTCATGGTGATAGAAGATCATGTCCTGCGTGATTTCGGACTGGCCGATCTTCCAGCGGAAGCGTAGCACGTCTTTGGTGCGTCCGGCCAGAACCAGCCGCTTCTCGAGCAGCTCCGCCTCACCGGCCGGCTGCTGTTCGTAGCGGGTGTCAATGTCCCAGGCATCCCACAGCGTCGGACGGTCGTGGAAGAAATGGAACCGGTTGGCGCGTTCCCCTTTCTTCACGACTTCCCGGCCGGCAGCCTTATCCAGCAGGCTGGTGATTTCGCCCCGCTCGTTGAACCGCACGAGGTAAGCGGAAGTCTCCCACTTATCGCCGAACGATTGAACTCCGGCGGAGTCAGCTTTCACAGCAGCTTCCGGCTTCACCCACACGGTTTTATAACCCAGTGCCGGTACGTCGGGAACCCGCACGGAGATTCCGCCTTCGACAGCGTCCATCTCCAGGCGCGTGCCGTGCTCGTCATAAGCGGCCAAGGCGCCTTCGCCTTGTACGGCTTCGATATGAACCACAGCGCTGCGGTTCCATCCGAGACTGTTGAAGACAACGTACGGAGTACCCTCCATGCCGGAAGTGTTGATATCCGACACCAGCGTGTTCAGCCCTTCGTTCAAGGCATGTTCTCCCTTGGCGAAAATTTCGCCGTACTCCTTATCCGACGTTTCATACGTTTCGGTAATCGCCGATCCCGGAATGATGTCATGGAACTGGTTCAGCAGAATCAGCTTCCAGCCGTCATGCAGCTGCTGCGTCACCTCTGTACGGTTGGCAGCATCCATGTTCGGCCCAGCCAGCGTGTTCCACAGCTCGGCTTCCCGGTACAGCACCTCCGCCTTGCGGTTGCTGCGTTTGTTGCGGGCGTGCGTCGTATACGTGCCGCGGTGCAGCTCCAGGTAGAGATCGCCGCGCCACGTCGGAAGCACCGGACCCGCATGCTCGATGCTCTCGAAGAACTTAGCCGCTGTACTATAGCGGCTTGCCGGCTGCCCGACCATCAGATCGGACCGGTCGATGTACTCCAGCATCTCGCGGGTGACGCCCCCGCCGCCGTCCCCGTGCCCGTACAGGAGCATCTGCTCAGGATGCAGCGCCTTTTCCCGATAGGACTGCCAGTGATCGTGAACATCCTTCGGCAGTGTGTGTTCGTTCACGCCATGGTTCAGATAAGACAAAATCGGTGTTCCATCGATGCCGACCCAATGGAACAAATCGTATGGGAACAGGTTGGTGTCGTTCCAACCGAGCTTGGTCGTCATGAAATAATCCACTTTGCCGTGCTTCAAAATTTGCGGCAGCGATGCGCAGTAGCCAAACGTGTCCGGCAGCCATTCGATATTCGACGTCCGGCCGAATTCCTCCTGGTAGAACCGCTGACCGTACAGCATCTGCCGGATCAGTGATTCGCCACTCGGCAGATTCAGGTCGGGCTCGACCCACATGCCGCCGACCAGCTCCCAGCGTCCTTCCACGATCCGCGCCTTGACCCGTTCGAACAGCTCGGGATCGTTTTCCTTCAGAAACGCGAAGAGCTGCGGCTGGCTTTGCGTGTACCGGTATTCTGGATATTCCTCCATCAGCCGGTCGACCGTCGAGAACGTGCGGCTCGCCTTGCGAACCGTTTCGCGGACAGGCCACAGCCAGGCGATATCGATATGGGACTGGCCGACCATATGCTCCAGCCCCTCGGCATTGCCGCCTACTTCCTGGACGTCTGCTCTGAGCGCTGCCTCGATTTCCGCAACGTCCCTGCCATCACGGATGGCCGCTGCATCCAGGTTCACGAACCGGTCCATCGCCCGGTACAGCACTTCCATCAGGCGCACGCGGCGGAAATCTTCCTGCGGCAGCAGCACCAACGAATCGCGCACGACGGTGACTGTATACATCAGGCTCAGCACCGCATGATTCGGCCGCACAAGCAGACTCGTGACCGACGTGATCGGCGGGTTGATGACGGCCTGCTGGTTCAATGGATCGACCGGTTCCGGAACCGGGTCAAACAGCTCGATTTCGAGTTCCGGCGTCTCTCCGATCACTGCAGGATCGAGCGTTACATACGTATGATTGCGGTCGAGGCCTTGGTAGGAAACCCCGTTGACGCGCAGAAGCCCTTCTCCGCCCGAAGCGAAGACAAGCCCGAATGTCTCGGATGGCCAGCCTTCCGGCAGCTCAAGCCGGGTCCGGAAGAAATATGTCGTTCCTTGCTTGCTTGGAAAAGAGGCCAGCCCCTTCCCTTCCGGGTAAGGAGCCGTATTCTCATATTCGCCAGGCAATTTGTAGTAAGAGCGGGTGATGTCCCAGCTGCGGAGCTCAGTCTGCTCCAGCCAGCGGTTGTCTGATAATTCACGGATAAAGCGTCTGATCCGTTCCATTTATTTACCCTCCCGCACGGCCAACTCCGTGCTCATCGTGTCGTTTACATGTCTGCCGACATGGATCCGGAACAGCCCCGGTTCCACGAGGGGCTTCAGGTCCCTGCCCACGTACTGCAGCTGTTCCCTGCCGATCTTAAATTCCACGGTCCGGGATTCACCCGGTTCAAGTTCCACTTTCGTAAACCCTTTGAGCTCCATCAACGGACGGCTTGCGGCGCTCACGCTATCTGAAATGTACAGCTGCACGACTTCCGCTCCGGTACGGCTGCCGGTGTTCGTCACGTTCACCGACACGGTTGCCGTTTCGTCTTCCGTTATCGAATCGGCGCTGATGCGGAGCTGATCGTAACCAAAGGTCGTATAACTGAGGCCATATCCGAACGGGTAACGCGGCTTCGAGTCCTCTTCCATATACCGCTTGCCCCGCGAGCGTTTGCCGTTGTAATACACCGGCAGCTGGCCGACATGCTTCGGAATCGATACGGTGAGCCGTCCGGACGGATTGACTTCGCCGAACAAAATGTCCGCCACCGCGTGTCCGCCCTCCTGCCCCGGATACCAGGCCTCCAGAATGGCGTCGGCATGCTCGTCCACCCATGGTTCGGCAATCGGACGGCCGTTAATGTACACCACGACGAGACGCTTGCCGAGTTTATGGATTTCCTGAATCAACTCCAGCTGCACGCCCGCCAATCCCAGCGTCATGCGGTCGATACCTTCGCCGCACTCCATGTCGTTCCAGGAGTTGTCCGACACCTTCGAGGCGCCAGTCTTCAGGTCGATCGTTCCTTCGCCAAAATCGCGGGCACTCGATCCACCCATCACCATCACCACGGTGTCTGCCTGTGACGCGCAGGACAGCGCTGTATCGAATCCTTCGCGGGAATCGCCTTTAATCCGGCAGCCCGGCGCATACAGCACCCGGCCGGATTCAGCGCCGAGCTTCGCCCGGATGCCCTTCAGCACGGTCGCCACTTTGTCCGCCGGCTGCGGCGACGTGTAATCGCCCAGCTGGTTATAGCCGTGGTCTGCGTTCGGACCAATCACGGCAATGGTGCCCGCCCGCTTGTCCAGCGGCAGTGCATCCTTCTCGTTCTTCAAGAGAATGATGCCTTCCTCCGCCAGCTTGCGTGCCAGCTGCACATGCTCGCTTTGGCCAATGACCTGCCCAGCCCGCTCCGGATCCACATATGGCCGGTCGAACAAGCCCAGCTTGAACTTGAGTACCAGCACCCGCAGCACCGCCCGGTCCAGGACACCAATGCCAAGCTTGCCCTGGCTGACCGCCTCCAGCAGATACCGGCCATACATTTCGCCGGACATCTCCATGTCGATGCCCGCCTTAATGGCCTGAACGGCGGCGTCCATGCCGTCTTCCGCCACATCATGACCCGCGGCCAGCATGTCGATGGCCCCGCAGTCGGTGATGACCATGCCGTCGAACCCCCACTGCTTGCGGAGGACTTCATCCAGCAGTTCCGTGTTGACCGTGCATGGCACCCCGTCAATTTCGTTATACGCCGGCATGATGGACACAGCGCCGGCTTCCACTGCTTTCTTGAACGGATACAGGTCCACCTCAAGCAGCTCGCGCCAGCCCATGTGCACGGGGCCGGCGTTGCGTCCACCTTCGGAGCTGCCGTATCCGACAAAATGCTTCAGCGTCGCGGCAACGCTCGCGTCGCTGTCCAAAGCATCGCCCTGAAGCCCCTGGACCGATACGGCGGCAAATTCGCCGATCAGGTAAGGGTCTTCGGCGAAGCACTCCTCCGTGCGCCCCCAGCGGGGATCGCGCACGACGTCCAGCACCGGCGAGTACGTCACCGCCCCGCCCTGCGCCCGCGTCTCCGCGGCGACGGCGCGGCACATCTCGCGGTACAGGTCGACGTTCCACGTGCTCCCGAGCAGCAGCGGCACCGGATACACCGTGCCGTCGATCGCCATATGCCCGTGCGAGCACTCCTCCCCGATCAGGATCGGAATGCCGAGCCGGGAATTCTCAATGGCATAACGCTGAATTTCGTTAACCGCCTCCGCACCTTCCTTGGCGGACAGGCCGTTCTCCAGCGTGACGCCGGTCCACGGATCGGCGCGCAGCACCCCGTACAGGGAACCGACACCGCCATTTTGGACTTGCTGCTTAAAAGACTCCGTTAATTCAATCTTCCCATCTCTATGTTCATAGGTTTGCCAGCCGAACGGCTGCACGAGCTGGCCAACCTTTTCTTCCAAAGTCATCAGACCTAGCAAATGCCGGGCCCTCTCCACAGCTGGTTTCGTCTTGTCTTTGTAAATCAACATCTCGACTTCTCTCCTGTCTCCCTAAAGTGATGTTGTTTATTATTCTTTGACGGCACCTACGGTAAGTCCTTGTACAAAATAACGTTGGAAGAACGGATATGCAAAAATAATTGGCAGCGTAGCGAGCACGACCATCGCCATACGGGACGTATCCTGCGGAATGGACTGCAGTGCAGCCATGCTGAGCGAGCTGTTGGCCGAGTTTTGCTGAATGAACTGAATGCTGGATTCGATCCGCATCAGCATCGATTGCAGCGGCACCAGGTTCGGATTGTCGATATAGAGCAAGGCATTAAACCAGTCATTCCAATACCCTAGCGTACTGAACAGTCCGATCGTCGCCAGACCTGGCAAAGACAACGGCAGCACGATGCGGAGGAAAATGTAGAAATCGCCCGCGCCGTCGATCCGGCCCGATTCGATAATCGCCTCCGGTACGCTGGTGCTGTAGAACGTACGCAGAATCATGATATAAAAAGCGTTCATCGCGAGCGGCAAAATCAGCGCCCACAGCGTATCTTTCAATCCGAGCAATTGCGACACAACCATATACGTCGGAATCATCCCGCCGTTAAACAGCATGGTAAGGATCGCGAATACGGAGAAAAATCTGCGGTAGCGGAAGCTTTTCCGTGAAATCGCATAGGCGTACAGCGAGATCAGGATCAAGCTGACGAGCGTGCCCACGACGGTAACGAGGATCGTCACGCCATAGGAACGGAGCAGCGTGTCGCCGCTTTGAAATACGAATTTGTAAGCCTCGAAGCTCCATTTGGCCGGGATCAGACGGTAGCCGTCCGTTGCCAGCGTTTTTTCATCGGTTAACGAGATAATGACGACGAACAGAAAAGGAAATACGCACAAGAAGGAAAAGATCGCCGCAATCGTATGAAGAACAGCGTTCGCGCCGCGCGAAACATGATGAAAATCCCGTTTTTTTCTTTGAATGACCTCCGCCATAACCTGACACTCCCTTCAAAAAATGATTTAGAATAATGCGCTGTCCTTGTCGATTTTGCGGACGACAAAGTTGGACACGATAACGAGTACAAAGCCGACAACCGATTGATACAGGCCTGCAGCGGTACTCATACCGATTTCGCCAGTTGTTTTCAGACCGCGGTATACGTACGTATCGATTACGTTGGTTACGGAGTACAGCGTACCCGAGTCTCTTGGAACCTGGTAGAACAGACCGAAGTCGGCGTAGAAGATCCGGCCCACTGCGAGCAGTGTCATGATAATGATGATCGGCGAGAGCATCGGAATCGTAATGTTCTTGATTTGCTGCCACTTGCTGGCCCCGTCGATCATGGCTGCTTCATACAGGGATTTGTCGATGCCCATGATGGAGGCGAGATACACGACGCTGTTGTAACCGACGGATTTCCAAAGACTGACGAAGACAAGGATATACGGCCAATATTTTGGATCGGAATACCACTGAACCGGCTCGGCGCCGAACCAGCCGAGGATTTGGTTGATCATCCCGCGGTCCATGCTCAGGAAGCTGAATGCAAAGTATCCGACGATGACCCAGGACAGGAAGTAAGGAAGGAACATCCCTGTCTGATAAATTTTCGCCATCGTTTTGCCGACCAGCTCGGAGAGCAGAACTGCCATGGCTACGGACAAGATCAATCCAAGGATAATAAAAGCCAGGTTGTACAATAACGTGTTACGCGTAATCGTGTAGGCATCATTGGTGCTGAACAGGAATTTGAAGTTGTCCCAGCCTACCCACTCACTCTTGCTGATACTGGCCCAGAAGCCTTCCCGGTTGAAACGGTATTGCTTGAATGCCACGATCGTACCCACCAGCGGCAGGTAGGAAAAGAAGAAAAACCAAATGGCACCGGGCAGCACCATAAACAGCATGACTTTGTTTCTAATGAGGTTTTTGAAAAATGCGGCCATTCTGTTTCCCTCCCATGATTGATTGGTTATACATTGAAAAAGGACCGGGCGCTAAGTCACCCGCCCGATCCTTTCCGAATTTTTTTCTACATTACTTGTTGTTTGCAGCTTTCCAGGCGTCAAGCTGAGTTTGAGCTTCAGCGATGACCTTGTCCAGGCCGGCTTGCTTGAAGGCCGCAATCGCTTTTGGCAGGTAGGTTTCCGGATCAACAGTACCGGTCATCAGGGATGCCCAGAACTGTTCCTTCACGTTTTGTACAGCTGCCATTTCGGTTGCTACTTTCGTGCTGTCGAAGTTGAAGCTCAGGATTGGAGAATCTTTACCTTCAGCGTTAAATTTCTTGAATTGCTCCCACTTGTCATCCGGGTCATTCGGGTTCAAGTAGAGCAGCATGTTGTTGCCGAGGGAGTACGACGGCATGTCGTAGTTTTTGCCCTCTGGAAGGTTTTCAATGTGCTTGTCGTCAACCTTCTTGTAGTGCGTTCCTTCGATACCGGAATCCACCATGTTGCGAAGAACCGGATCCGTATTCAGCAGGTTCAGGAATTCCATTGCTTTCTCCGGATGTTCGGAGTTCGCGGAAATCGCCATGATCGAACCTTGAACCGAAGTATTTGTGATAATGGCATCACTTGCCGGTGTCGATTTAACCGGATAACCATAGCTTGCAGACCAAGTATTGTCAGCCAGCGGCTGGGTTTGCGCACGGTCCATGAACCAGTTGCCGGAAGTCATCAGATCGCTAGTGGAGCCTGTTGTTGCTGCTTCCGGAGCCACATAGCCGGCTTGATAATATTTGTGCATCGTTGTCAGCGCCTGCTTCATTTCTGGCGTTTCGAGGATGTCGACGATTTTGTAATCGGTCGTATCCAGCTTCACGGCCATTGGCAGATTCTGAATGATGTAGTCATAAGGAACATAAGGAACGTAGTTCTTGTCCATCGCGAACGGTGTTACGTTCGGTTCTTTTTCCTTAATCGCTTTCAACAGCGGCTCAATGCTATCCAGGGAACGTACATTGGAGGTATCCAGTTTGTACTTGTCCACCAGGTTTTGGTTGAAGCGCCATACTTCTTGCTGAGGAAGCTCTTTGTTGGCCGGAATGCCATAGTTGTGTCCATCGACTTTGGAGCCTTCCAGGAAAGCAGGATCGATGGTATCTTTGATACCTTGTCCATATTTATCAAGCAGATCGTCGAGTTCCATGAACGCGCCTTTTCTTGCGTTCTGTACGTAATCGAATCCGCCTGCGGATGTGAACATGATGTCCATCGGTTCGCCGGAAGCTACGTTTACCTGCATTTTTTGCTGGTAGTCGCCCCAGTCGATCATTTTCATGGTGACGGTTGCATTAATTTTCTCCTGCGTATACTTGCTGACCTCGGCCATAACCTTGTCAACGTCTTTTTGCGGCGTGCCGATCGTGTACCAGATCAGGTTTACCGGTTTCTCGGAGCTTCCCGAAGATCCGGAACCACTGCTTTCCGCGTCTTTGTTGCCCCCACCGCACGCGCTGAGTACAAGCGCGAAGGCCGTCAACATGGCCAGTGCGAACGAGAAGCTTTTCTTACCCTTGCTCATGTGTGTTCCTCCCTTTTTGTGTTGCAGTCAATGTTGTCTAGCTGTCTGCCCACCAAGCGGCCAAACCGGCTTTTTCTTTTATTGTTTCCGGCTCGGTTTGTTTAACTAAGATAACCTTAACGGATGTAAGCCGTTACAAAAAGAAGATAAACTAAATAAAACCGTGTACAAATTAAAGAAAAGGTTTACTTTTTGTCTAAATTTGTCATTTTTTCAGTGAAACGCTTACTTTTATTGTTTTTCTTTCATTTTCATTCGGTTTTTTCTGCATCAAACGTCACAAAAAAACCCTAAACCGGATGAGATGGTAGGTGTTTAGTCTCATCTGATTCAGGGTGTTTTCAGCCGGTCAACCCAGCCCCTTGTAATCCGTCGGCGAGATCCCGACATATTTCCTGAACTGTTTATAAAAGTATCCGGTCTCCCAGTAGCCTACGTTCCGCGCAATCTCCTGCACCTTGAAGTTCGTGTTCTTCAGCTGCTGCTTCGCCTTTTCGATTCGGAACTTGTTGATGTATTCGGCGAACGTTTCCCCGGTTTCCTTATGAAACAGCTGTCCCAGGTACACCGGATGGATATGATACTGTGCCCCCAGCGTCTTCAGCGACAGTTCATCCGCGTAATGATTGTGAATATGAACCAGCACCTGATTCACAACGGGGTTCTTCATATCCTGAAGCAGCGACTGGACCGCAGCCCCAGCCACGTCCTGCAGTGCAGTAATGAGATCCTGCAGCGATGAGCTGTCCCGAACCCTGCCTAAGCCGTTCTTGAATATATCCGACTCATCCGTATGCTTGATCTGTTCAAGCTCCATTTTGAAACGAATCACCAGCTCCAGGGCCGCGTTCAGCAGATCCTCCGGACGGATATGTCCCGCCTTCTGCATCTGCTCAAAGTCGTCTTGGATTTTTCGATTCAGCCCGGCCTCGTCCCTCGCCAGAATCAGCTTGGCGTATTCGTCCCAAGCGATGGCGATATGCCGATCCGGGCCGCCGCTATTCTCTTCCAGGCTGGTGTAGTCGATGATCCGCCGATCCGGAAATACCATAAAATACTCCAGCGACTGCTTGGCCTCCTTGTAGCTGACAGAAGCCTCTCCAGGCAGGCTCACCGCCGAGCCGACACCGATATGCACCGTGCAGCCCTGTCTCGCTAAATCAGCCTCCAGCTGCTCCAATGCTGTCATCAGACGAGCCTTCCCCTCCTGCGGGTTCTCCAGACTTCCAATAAGGACAGTATCCCCATCCACATCGCGGAACAGTGTCAGCTCCGTGCTGTCTTCCAGCAAATCGTCAACCTGCCCGAACAACGCCTCATCGGCTGCGGTCCGAAGCACCGCCACGGCCATATAAGGCCGGTCCAAGTTCACGCCGAGCAGATCGGCTCTTTCTATAAATTCCGGAGGGGCGATCTGCCCGTTCATCCAGCGATAGAGCGTATTGTCCTTCAAAATTTGCACATCAAAAGCGCTGTACAATCCGCTCGCCCTCGTACTGTCCAGCTTGGACACGGTATTACGGAGAGTCGATTCCAGCTCCTCCACATTGATCGGCTTCAGCAAGTAGTTCTCGATACCGAGCCTCATCCCCTGCTTCAAGTAATCGAACTCGTTGTATCCACTTAGGATGATCACCTTGAGGTCGCTGCGGGTTTTACGAGCCTCGCCGATCAGACTCAGGCCGTCCATCACCGGCATGGAAATATCCGTAATCAGTACATCCACGGGCGTAGACGCCATCACCTCGAGCGCCTGGCGGCCATTCTCTGCGTGCCCGACGATCTCCAGCCCCAGCGCTGCCCAATCCAAAATATCGTACAGCCCTTCGATAATGAACGGCTCATCGTCCACAATAAACACTTTATACATCTTCAGCATCCGTCCCTTCCCGGTTAGGATAACGTACGGTGACAACCGTACCGACTCCAGGCCGACTGTCAATTTCCACCCCGTAAGCCGGACCGTACAAAAACTGCAGCCGGCTGTGCACGCTGCGCAGCCCAAACATTTCACCGGACTCCTCCGGCTTCCCGAGCTCTTCATGGATTTCAGCCAGACGCTCAGGCGTGATACCTTTGCCATTATCTGTAATCACGGCCACCAGCATATCGCCTTCTTCCCTCACCCGAATGTCCAGTTGATTATCGTCGCGATTGGTCTGGATGCCGTGAACGATATAGTTTTCGATCAGCGGTTGCAGCGACAGCCTCATGACCGATTTGCCCTGCAGCGCCGGATCTGAATCGATCGTATAGCTGAACTTCTCCTTATAACGGATCCGGAACAGCTCCAGATACAAGCGGCATGCCTCCAGCTCATCCTTGAGCGTGTAGATCTTTTTCTGCTTCACCAGGCTTTTGAAAAGCACGGACAAGCTATAGATCATTTCCCCGACATCTTTAGCCCCTTGGGAAATGGCCCGCATCCGAATCACTTCAAGCGTATTGTACAAAAAGTGAGGATTGATCCGCGCCTGCAGCGCCACCAGCTCCGTCTGCTTCTGTTTAATTTCGGCTTTGTATACCCGCTCGATATACAAGTTCAACTCGTCCAACATGTCGTTAAAGCTCCGGGAAATCTGGCCAAGCTCGTCTTCTCCCGGATTATCAATCCGTGCAGACAAATCCCCGTTTTTCACCTTGCGCGTAATCCTAATAATCCGATTCGTCCGGTTGGCGAAATTAATCACAAAGAAGGCCGGGAAAAAGATCGCAAACAATATACAGATCCCACTGATCGTTATAATCGTTTTCCGGATACCTGAATAGCTGGCCTCCACGTCCTTTTTCGGAACCGCACCAATCACGACGTATCCGTTGTCAGCGGAAGTCAGCTTGTTGATATACATTCGGCTGCTGACCTCAGCCGGGCGGGTATTTCCACCGTCATACAGCGAGTCGGTCACATCCATATACGGATAGGTCTTCCCATAATATTTCCCTTCCGAATCATACAAAACCTTGCCGTCCGCCGAAAGCACCGCGATATCCCCTTTGAAGCTGTCCTTATAGCTGGTCAGCGCATCGGTGATGCCGCCCGAATCCAAATATACGAGGAACTGACCCGCATTTTTGAGCTGCCGGTTATTGATCGGTACCCGGACGGCGTACAGCTCCGGCGCCCATTGGTCCGCCGCCTTCCGTATCCAGTAATTCGGAGCGGTGATGCCCTTATAATCCATCGCCATGACGTCCGGAATGTAAGAGTGGGTCATATCGGTGGTCAGCTGCTTATACTGCTTGTTTGGCTTGAACACAGACAGAAACTGCTTCTCTGAACTGTACAGCATGATGTTGCGGATATCTCCGTTTTCGTCCATCACCTGCTGGAAATACTGCAGCGGGTCCGTCGAGTTGTTGTTCGTTTCGTTGTAAAACTGGTCCATCCGATGCTGGACATATTGGGAATAAGGATGCTCCATCAAAAAGGAAATGTTCGAGAACAGCATTTCGTTCCGGTACATATCCCTGGCAATATTCTCTACCGACTGGTAACGCTGATCCAGATACCGGCTGACATTTTCCATCGCAGCCTTCTGGTTGTTGAGTTCCTTCTCCACGATCGATTGGGATAGGGAAGAGAACATCAGATAGGACAGAATCACGATTGTTAGAATGGCAATGATCGTGAAAATCAGCAGAATCCTCATGAACATGTTATTTTTAAAATAATTCCTGTAGATTCTGCCCAGTCCCATCGTAATCCCCCTTTTCGCCGTTTTTCCATTATATCATACCCTCGTTGATCGTTAAGGAACACGCTGTTTACGAAGCCTGTTTGCTAATCAATCCAGCCGGAACTTCACTATCATGAAATTGCCCGGGAAATGGAAAGCTGTGCCCTGCCCTTTCCTACGGGTACGCTTACAACTTTACCGCCACTGCTTGATGCAGCAATAACACTATGATAACTTTTTCGTTTCCCGTAAGACAAATGGAATAATTTTGAACATGTTCATCACAGCAAAAAAGCCAGCACCTGGGATGTCCAAGGTACTGGCTTTCTCGCTCGCCATGATACAGATTACTCTGTAGTGTATGGCAGCAATGCGATTTGACGGGAGCGTTTGATCGCAATCGTCAGCATGCGTTGGTATTTTGCGCTAGTGCCGGTTACACGGCGAGGCAAAATTTTACCGCGTTCGCTGATAAATTTCTTCAGCAGATCGGTATCTTTATAGTCAATGTGAGTAATTTTGTTCACAGTGAAGAAGCACACTTTACGACGTTTATTACGGCCGCCGCGGCGAGCCGGTCTTTTATCGTTGTCTCCGCCTTCTCTTTGTTTAAAAGCCATGCTGTTTCAGTCCTTTCCTTATTAAAATGGCAAATCATCATCCGAAATATCAATCGGTTTTCCGTCATCGGAAAAAGGATCCTGATTGGAATTGTTCCGCGAGTAGCTGTTACCGCCACGTCCGCCGCCTCCATCGTAGGAAGGCTCCTCACGCGGGGTGCTTCCGCCTCCACCGCCTTCACGGTTGGATTCCAGGAAACGTACGTTATCGGCAATGACTTCGGTGACGTATACACGTTTACCTTCGTTATTCTCGTAATTCCGTACCTGGATGCGCCCTTCTACAGCCGTCAGACGGCCTTTGCGCAGATAATTGGCGCAGGTCTCAGCAAGCTGTCTCCATGTGACCACCGGAATAAAGTCCGCCTCACGCTCTCCGCCTTGCGCCGTAAACGGGCGATCCACAGCGAGCGTAAACTGCGTTACGGCTACCCCTGAAGGTGTATAGCGCAGTTCCGGATCCCGGGTCAACCGGCCGATCAAAATAACACGGTTCAACAATCGAGTCCCCTCCTTTGAGCGAATTTCATCACTAATTCCGTAAACGGATATTAAGCAACAACGTCAAGCGTAATGAGATAACGAATAACTTCGTCAGAAATTTTCATGAGGCGCTCAAGTTCGGCTACAACGTCAGGGTTGGCGCTGAAGTTAACCAGAACAAAAGTACCGTCACGGAATTTGTTGATCTCATACGCAAGGCGGCGTTTACCCATCACTTCATGCTTAGTGATTTCTCCACCGTTGGAGATGATGCCTTGGAATTTTTCGACTGCGGCTTGAACAGCATCTTGTTCAATGTCAGGACGAATAATGTACATCACTTCGTATTTGCGCATATGTTTCACCTCCTTATGGACTTCGGCCCCTGATCATGTCAGGAGCAAGGAACGAGTCTGAACTCGCACCATATTAATATATCAAATTGGCCCAATGATTGCAAGTACAATGCTGTATTGATCCTGTTCCACACATGATTCTCCGCCAAGGGTACACACTACAGAGGCAGTCCATTTTAACGATTAAAGGAGGCCTTGTCCATGGGTGAAAGAACCGAATTCGAACCAGGCGACAAAGCGCCGAACCCCGGCGTGTACATGGAGGTTGGTGAAAACAGCTTCCATACTGAAATCACGGATCCGCAGCGGGTCGAGCTGGCTAAGGGCGATACCTTTCCAGAGACCTCGAAGAAAGACCGCAAATGGAAACGGATGACGAAAGCGCGGGTCCACTAATTTCACAAATGGATGCATAAGCGCACGAAAACTGCGCATATTACAATCAGGCGGTGCTTGAGAGAGGTGTGGTTCCGTTGGACATGATCAACGCAACAAAGCACAGGAAGTCAGAAACAGCACGTTCAAGAAGCGGAGGGAAGTGCTAAAAACACTTTATTGTCTAAAGCAAAGATTTGCTAAAGGCTGACCCGAGTTTCACTTGCTGAAGTGTTGTGTGGATGAATTCCAAAAAATCATGGCATCGCCTGCCAAATCGGAGGACCTTATGGGTCCTCCTTTGGTTTGTATATAGCCGTAATGCCGCTTCCCCTCTTATTATGAAAGCAAAGGATCATGAAGCGAAACGCTCTAATAACTAAGAAAACCTCCAGTTTCTTCAACTGAAGGTTTTCGCCGTATGTATTCTATGCGCAGTCACTTAAATAAGGGAATGTGGCGGAAAGAGAGGGATTCGAACCCTCGCACGCCTTGCGACGCCTAACTGATTTCGAGTCAGCCCCCTTAGACCTCTTGGGTACCTTTCCGCAGCAAAATTGATTATAGCACATGTCCATCATTTGTGCAAGCCCTTTACCCCAAAGCTATTTATTTCTAAGCCTGCCCTTCCATTCCCTCTTCCGATTTCGAACGAAGCACCTTTTTCATATTTTTCTCAAACTTCGCCCGCGGGATCAATACACTGTGCTGACAGCCGACACATTTGATCCGGATATCCATTCCCATGCGGATAATTTCCATTTCGTTGCTGCCGCATGGGTGGTTTTTCTTCATTTGGACGATATCTCCGAGCTGAAACACTTTACGTTCCACCGTTATCCTTCCCCCATTTCGTTGTTCCCTTCTTTACCTGCCGCAAGCTCGGCCTGTGCCTGTTTCATCGTGTCCTCGTATTCCAAAGCCTGCTTCACGTCGGCCTGAATCTGCCGTTCGACATCGCCTTTGGTGTTCGGCATGCACTCGGCTACGATCCGGATGACGTATTCACTCGTGTTCAAGGATTGCACCCCGAGTACATTCGGCACCGAAATGACATTAGGATCCCGCTGCTGAATGCCGGTAAGCGCCTGTTTAATCAGGGCTACGGTTTCTTCCAGATTTCGCTCGTTTTTCATGGGAAGGTCAACAACCGCGAGCGCATTGGATAAGGAGTAGTTCGTTACGCTGGCGATGGAACCGTTAGGCAAAATATAAACTTCCCCGGTAGGGCTTACGATGCGTGTGGTCCGAAGGCCGATCATCTCTACGGTGCCTTTGAAGGTCCCTGTCTGGATAACGTCCCCTACCGCAAATTGGTCTTCTAATATAATGAAGAATCCGGTAATCACATCTTTAACCAAACTTTGCGCGCCAAAACCTATGGCCAAACCAAGCACCCCTGCTCCCGCAAGGAGCGGCCCCAAATGAAAGTTGAATTCCGAAAGAATCAGGAGCACCATAATAAAATTGCAGGTGACCGCCGTTACGTTTTTCAGCAGCTCGGCTACTGTGGCGAACCTCCGCGGATTGACGTTCATCCGGCTCTGTTCCTGTCTCGCCAGCGACTTGTCTATAATTTTGGATACAACTCGTATAATGACGCGGGAAACAAAAAACAGAATGATGATCCGAATGCCTGAAAACAGCACGTTGGTCCACATATCTACATTGGTTAACCAGTCCAAAAATTTATCGCCGATACTTACTGCCTGCTTGACAGCCTGCTCTGGATTGGGAATGGTATCCTCCAGCCAAAACTTACTCAATCAACTCTACCTCCTATCCTCGATGCTTTTATATCCCTCTATGCTGTCTTTGAAGTAGATTCCCCGAATCTCCACCTGCTCCTGCTGGATGATCGTTTGTACGCTATCCAGCTGCTCCGGCGGGAACTGGATTGATAATGCACAGCCCGCTGTAATTTCCTTTGGTGTAGGAAATAAATCAATTTCAACCTCCGCGTATTCAAGCAGCATCTCGGCGCGCAGCGCCTGCTGTGTCGAATCAAAAGCAATCAGCATCCAGGTTTCCATCTCCGCCGCCATCCGTTTCTCCCCCACCTTGATTTGTGCTGCATTCATTCGCATTACTTTTTCTATGGAATTCCTGCATGAAGTATAAAAACCCTCTTCCTTCCATATACTAGTTACTACCAAATGCAAGGAGAGGAAGATTCTATGACTCAGTGGCCAAAAACGTCTCCCAAACAGGAGCCTACATGCTTAAAAATACCACATACCGACCCTGAAATCCATTCCGCTATTATTCATCGTCTTCTGTTTCATCTCTCTCAAGCCGGGGAAAATCAACAGGTTATCGTTGTATGTATCGGTACCGACCGGTCCACGGGCGACTGCCTCGGTCCTTTGGTAGGCACTGCATTGGCCCGGTATAAAAGTCCATGGTTTCACTTGTTTGGCACGCTGGACGAGCCTGTGCATGCCGTTAACCTCCAGGAGACGCTCTCCTCGATCTATTCGCTGTATGACAATCCATTTGTCATCGGCATCGATGCGTGCCTTGGACAATCCTCCAGCGTAGGCTGCATTCAAGTCGCCAACGGCCCGCTCAAGCCCGGTGCAGGCGTACATAAAGAATTACCGCCGGTTGGCGATATCCATTTGACGGGTATCGTTAATGTCGGCGGCTTTATGGAATATTTTGTATTGCAAAACACCAGGCTGAGCTTGGTGATGCGTTTGTCCGAAATTATTGCCTCAAGCCTTCATTCCGCCATTAAGGAATGGAAAGCCCGTACTACGCTTTTTGCAAGGCTAGAGTAATCGCCTCTACCTCTTCCGGTGAAAGGGGATAAGTCGACTGCCCGGCTTCTACCGGCTTGGCATAAACATAGGAGCTGTCACGGCTGTACAGCGCAGTGATGACGACTCCACTTCTATCGGCATCTACGATCGCAATCGAAAAGCTTAGGTCGCTCCCCCGTTCGCTGAATGCATTGTAACGTTTAATACCGATGTTACCCTTGATCGTTTGAAGCTTGTTCAGTGCCAGTGACAAGGATTCACGCTGCTGCTGCTGCTCATCCTCCACGCTGTCTACCTGTGTCTTTAGATCGATGAGCAGTGTTTCTAAATCCTCCACCCCGCTGCCGGCCATCATCGTTTCGTATTTGCGGCGAACTTTTCTAAGCTTTGCCCCTTGTGTCAGCACCAACACGAGCAAGATCAAAATGAGGAGTACGATCCCGCCAATGATTCCTGGTAATTGTTCGCTGATTAAATCATTTAAGTCCGACATGCTGTTCATTCCTTTTCCTCAATCTTGACCTACCCGTTCCCAAGACGTATCGTGATCCCATATATTCATGGTCCTTGATACTATACGGTTAAAAATCACAAACATTCATTCTGCCGGTTGTCCCTTCAGCTTTACAGGGGAGAACCGGTTTTGTCTTGCCATCGAGGTTTGATTACAATAAACTTCGAGGTTTGCGTCAGGCCATCTAGTTAACGAACCAGCTCGCGCATCGCTTCAACCATCCGTTGGACCTCCTGCTCCGTGCTGTTCGCACCCACACTCGCCCTCACTGCTCCGGTCTTATCCGTTCGCACCGCATAATGAGCCAACGGCGTACAGTGCATCCCCGCTCTGACTGCGATTCCATATTGCCGATCCAAGCGGAAGGCAATTTCCGTAGAATCCCTGCCCCCGATCGTAAAGGCCACGATTCCGGTCCTTTCCTTCCCTTGTGCCGGACCAAGCAAGTTCATACCTGGCAGATCCTTCAACCCATCGATCATCATTTGGGTCAACGCCCATTCATGCTCATAAATCCGCTGAGGGGTTTCCTTAATCACATACTCTACCCCTGCTCTTAGCCCGGCAATTCCAACCGTGTTCAAGGTCCCCGCTTCATACCGATCCGGCCTTACGCTGGGCATTTCCTTTTCCTCCGATTGGCTGCCCGTTCCTCCGTGGATCAGCGGCTCCAGTTCGATCTCCGGCGATAAGTAAAGCCCTCCTGTCCCTTGCGGACCGAGCAGCCCTTTATGGCCCGGAAAAGCCAACATGTCGATACAGCAGGACTCCACATCAATGTCCAGCACCCCGGCGCTTTGTGCAGCATCTACCAAGAATACTGCCCCACTGCTGCGTGCCAGCTCACCAATTCGCTGGATTGGCAGAATACTACCCAACAGATTCGAGCTATGGCTGCAAACCACCAGCCTCGGTTTTTTGGATAAACATGCCTCCAGTTGCTGCATGTCCAGTTCTCCTTGATCACTTACCCCAATGTAATCCACTTGAATATCTAGTGTCCGCATTAAGTATTCCAACGGTCTCCGTACGGAGTTGTGTTCGATCATCGTCGCAACGACATAATCACCGGACTTCAAGATTCCTTTGATCGCCATATTCAATGCCTGGGTTGTGTTATGGGTGAAAATGATGTTATTCGGGTTCTTCACCCGAAACAACTGAGCCAGCACCCGGCGGGTTTCAAAGAGAACCCTGCTCGCTTGCAGAGCCATTTGATGACTCCCTCGTCCTGGATTCGCTGCCGCTTCCTTCATCGCCTTTTGCATGGCTGCCAGAACACCAGGCGGTTTCGGCCAGGAAGTCGCTGCATGATCCAGATATACAACTGCGTTCATATCCCGTTTCACTCCGATCCAAGGAACAAAGAATGACGCATCTGTGGTCCTTTTCAGGAATCACCTAGACGCGTCATCCCATCCACTGATCTTTATTGCAACAACTCCAACAGCCGTTCCAGGTCCTGTTTGCTGTAATAGTTCAATTCGATTTTGCCTTTATCTTTGTTTTGCTTGATCTTCACTGTCGTTCTAAACCGCTCCCGCAGCGACTCTTCCAAGTTATCGATATAAGGATCTCGCTTTTTGACTTTCACCTTGTTTTTATCCGCCGGTTTCCGGTCGAGCTGTTTCACAGCCTCCTCAAGATCCCGTACGCTCCACTCATTGTTGACGCATTGCTTCGCCAACTGCTTGATGAGGGACGAATCCTTGAGACCAACCAACGCTCTCGCATGGCCCATGGAAATTGTTCCACGTGAAACATAGTCTTTGACTTCATCCGGTAAAGCCAACAAACGAAGGAAGTTTGCTATATGGGATCTGGATTTCCCCACTTTCAACGACAGCTCTTCCTGCGTCAGTGAGTATTGATCCATCAAGCCCTGGTAAGCAACAGCCACTTCCATCGCATTTAAATTCTCGCGCTGCAGGTTTTCAATCAAGGCAATCTCCATCACCTGCTGATCGCTGAATGTGCGAACCACAGCCGGGATGGTGGCCTTGCCGCAGTATTGCGAAGCTCTAAAGCGCCGCTCCCCTGCAATAATTTCATATCCTTTGAGCACGCTGCGTACAATAATCGGTTGAATGACCCCATGCTGACGAATCGATTCGGCCAATTCCTGAATTGATTCCTCGTTAAAGTCCTTGCGCGGCTGGTAAGGATTGGCACGAAGTTGGCTGAGTGGGATTTCTACGATTTTGTCATCTTCATTAATCGAAAGTGAAGGAATTAAAGCATCGAGCCCTTTACCCAATCGTTTACTCATACGAAATCACTTCCTTTGCCAACTCTAAATATACCTCAGCGCCTTTCGAACGCGGATCATACGTAATGATCGACTGACCATGGGACGGAGCTTCACTAAGTCGAATATTTCTCGGAATGATCGTTTGGTACACTTTTTCCTGAAAGTATTTCTTTACTTCCTCAATCACCTGAATCCCCAAATTCGTCCGAGCATCCAGCATGGTAAGCAGAACGCCTTCAATTCGGAGCGAAGTGTTCAAATGCTTCTGAACAAGACGAATCGAATTCAGCAGCTGGCTTAATCCTTCAAGGGCATAGTATTCGCACTGGATAGGAATAATGACCGAGTCAGCGGCAGTAAGTGAATTAATAGTAAGTATACCAAGAGAAGGCGGACAATCGATTAAAATATAGTCATAATTTGCTTTCACCAACTGAAGCGACTTTTTGAGCCGAAGCTCCCTTGAAATGGTCGGTACCAGTTCAATTTCCGCTCCAGCCAATTGAATCGTTGCCGGAATAATATGAAGTCCTTCGATTTGCGTTTGCAGGATCGCATCTTTGGGATGTACATCATTGATAATCACATCATAAATGCAGTTCGCTACATCCGCTTTATTGACACCTACCCCACTGGTTGTATTGCCTTGGGGATCGATATCGACGAGCAGCACCCTTTTTCCGAGCGAAGCCAATCCTGCACCGAGATTGACGGAGGTTGTCGTCTTGCCGACTCCGCCCTTTTGATTTGCTATGGCAATAATTTTGGACACTCAATTCACCTCTATGTGTATGAAGACTCTTCTTGTAGGTCGCGGGATTGTGATCATCAGCAAAACAAACGGCTGCAAATACCTGTATACCCCCGGCGGTACATCAGAAGTACCGGTGTTTCAAGGATACAGATACGCAGAAACGGCTTCGCCCTGCAGTAGTGCGCTTCCCCTTGCTGGAATAACAAGAAAAACCTTTACTCAATTATTCGGACACCATCAATGAACAACTTTGATTTCAGAACATTGACGAGAAAAATGGGAGATGCGAACTTTCCCCCTCCCCTTCTATTCTTCCATCTTATGAAATTCAGCTGCCTGGAACCTATGATTTCATGGTTTAGAGCATAAATTCATTATGACTTCCTAAAAAAAGCGGCCGCTCAGCCGCTAAGCTCCATCGTATTAACGCTTAGGAATTTTGATCACGATCTCATAATGATCCTCATGGTCGTTTTCCTGCGTTTTAATGGCCATCCCGGATCCAGACACCATATCGATGGATTGGCGAATCGTGTTCAACGCCAACCGGACGTCCTTGGAGTAAGAGATGCGCTTTGCCTTTTTAATTTTTGCCGATTCCTTGTAAAAGGCAACTCTAGCCTCCGTTTGTTTCACGTTCAGCTCTTTGGATACAATCTCAGCCAGCACTTTCAGCTGCAGTTCCTCGGTATCGAGGGACAGTAACGCGCGGGCGTGCCGCTCCGTAATTTTGCGCTCCATCAGTGCATTTTTTACTTCATCCGGAAGATGAAGCAGCCGGATTTTATTGGCAATCGTTGATTGGCTTTTCCCAAGGCGCTGCGCCAAGCTCTCCTGCGTAAGCTGATGAAGGTCAATGAGCTTTTGATAGGCAACGGCTTCCTCGATGGAAGTCAGGCCTTCACGCTGGAGGTTTTCGATCAATGCAATGGAAGCAGCTTGGGAATCATTGAATTCACGGACAATGGCGGGAATGGTCTCCAAACCGAGTTTGGAAACGGCACGCCAGCGCCGTTCACCGGCAATAATCTCGTATTTGGCATTACGGATACGAACAACAATGGGCTGGATCACCCCATGCGTCTTGATCGTTTGACAGAGTTCGTCGATTTTATCGTCATCAAAAATGGTCCGGGGCTGGTAAGGACTGCTTACGATTTCCGCCACCGGAATTTGCTTTACTTCATCCCCATTGCTTCGTTCCGTCAAACCAAACAATTTAGAAAATTGTTCTTTCATTCCGTATATTACCACCTAAATTCGTAATAGCACCGCTAGAGCCCCTAACAACAATCTACAGGTCATCGAAACTTCCACGTTGGATAGGGGTAACAACTAACCCTTGAGCTTTGACAGCTGCTATCCAGACATAGAGAGTCATTCAATGACTTCAAAATGGAAGATGAGAATCGTCAGATCCGAACGCGATTTATGTATAAGGTTCACATGACTGAACGGTCTGACAGTCAGACCACTTACCAACGATCATCCCTCTCTATCATACCATTTGAAGCCAGTTCATAGAATACAGTTTATACTCTATTCTACCACTTTTCTTCATATAATCCTATTCTCCAAAGTTCCCGATTTTTCCTGCCATTTATCCATTTTTTCACATCGGGAAAAGCATTTATCGATGGAATGTCAAAGAAGACAAACCACTTCTAACAGAAGCATTTCTTGCGATTTTACAGTGATTCGGCACCGTTATATTTATCACAATATAATCTTAGTAAAGCGGCTATCGCTGTATCTTTATAAAGGACAGACCGCGTATTTCAAAAGTTTTCTTGAAATTATATAGAATCGAACAGCTCCGCTGATAATTTATATTTTTATAATCTAAAAAAAGAGGACTGTTCCACGTGAAACAATCCTCTTCATTTTATTAATATGACTTGGTTTCAGACAGTTCGTTGATAGGAAGTCAGTCGACTGCACATCCCATAGGGTCTGATACAGCTTGCCGAAACCAGTTTTTTCTTATACTAAAGGCGATTTAATTGCAGTTCCGGCCTTTCTCGGATATTTGCCCGGGGTAGGCGCAGTCTTTCGGATCTGGACAATATGGCGGGCCGATTCCTCTACAGGTAGCAAGAAGCGTTCTACTTCGATCACCTTGCCCCGCAGTTCCTTCAAGCTTTTGGCTGCCTCCTGTACTTCCTCTGCCGGATTGCTTCCTTTCATCGCTGCAAACAGACCGTTCACTTTGACAAAGGGGAGACAGAACTCATTCAGGACGGCCTGCCTGGCCACTGCTCGGGCGGTAACGAGATCGAAGTGATCACGGTACCCCGCCTTCCTTCCCCAATCCTCAGCCCGGCCATGGAGAAGTTCTACATCCTTAAGTGCAGTCTCCTGCACAATGTGCTGCAGGAAGGAAATGCGCTTGTTTAACGAGTCGATGATCGTCAGCTTCAAGTGTGGAAAACAAATCTTCAGCGGGATTCCCGGGAATCCCGCCCCCGAGCCGATATCGGCTAGTGTTCCGATCTCCTCCATGTTCACATAAAACGCCAGGGAGATGGAATCATAGAAATGCTTGGTGTATACTTGCTCCCGCTCGGTAATCCCGGTAAGGTTCATTTTCTCATTCCATTCGACCAGTTCCTTGAAATAAATTTCAAATTGTTCCAACTGGGATGGTTCGAGCGTAATGCCATGTTCTTTTAAACGCTGTACAAACTGCTCTTGTATCGGATCCATTCGTTAACCTCTTGCCGCTGTAACGCGATTATAATGTTCCAGATATACCAGCAGAATCGAGATATCCGCCGGCGTCACGCCGGAAATGCGTGAAGCTTGACCGATCGAAATCGGACGGATGCTGCTGAGCTTTTGACGAGCCTCGATGGCGATACCTTGAACATCGTTATAGTCGATCGATTCCGGAATCTTCTTCTTATCCATCTTTTGCAGACGTTCCACATGGATCAGCTGCTTTTCGATATACCCTGCATACTTGATTTGAATTTCCACCTGCTCCTTCATTTCTTCCGTTAGTTCATATGGCGAAGGTGAAATTTGTTCAATATGGCTGTGGGATACTTCTGGACGGCGTAGAATGGTCAGCAGATTGCTGCCATCCTGAATCGGGGCGGAACCGATCGATTCTAACAGTGCATTCACATGGGAAGGACCTACCTTCGTTGAACGTAGGCGTTCGATTTCCAGCTCCACCTTTTCCTTCTTATCCAAAAACTTCGCGAACCGTTCCTCTGAGATCAGGCCGATCTCATGCCCTACCGGTGTCAACCGCAGATCGGCATTGTCATGGCGAAGCAGCAGTCTGTATTCCGCACGGGAAGTCAGCAGACGGTAAGGCTCGTTGGTACCTTTCGTCACGAGGTCGTCTATCAGAACTCCGATATAGCCTTGCGAACGGTCCAGAATGACCGGTTCCTTGCCCTGTACTTTGCGCGCGGCGTTAATGCCGGCCATGATGCCTTGACCTGCAGCTTCTTCGTAACCGGAGGTTCCGTTAATTTGACCGGCGGTGAACAAGCCCGGCATCTTCTTCGTTTCCAGAGACGGCCACAGCTGCGTCGGCACCATAGCGTCATATTCGATGGCATAACCGTTGCGCATCATTTCAACCTTTTCCAAGCCAGGGATACTGCGCAGCATCGCCAGCTGAACGTCTTCAGGCATACTGGTGGACAGCCCTTGGACATAATATTCAGAGGTGTTCTTGCCTTCCGGCTCGAGGAAAATTTGATGCTTCGGCTTGTCGCTGAAACGCACGATCTTATCCTCAATCGACGGGCAGTAACGTGGTCCTGTTCCTTCAATAATACCGGAGAACATCGGCGCACGGTGCAGATTCTCGTTAATAATGCGGTGGGTTTCCACCGAAGTATACGTCAACCAGCAAGGAAGCTGCTCATTATCGGAAGACTCTGTTTCATAAGAGAAAAATTTAGGTTTCTCATCTCCCGGTTGAATTTCGGTCTTGGAAAAGTCAATGGTGGACTTGTGTACACGCGGAGGCGTGCCGGTCTTGAAGCGAACGAGATCGAAGCCCAGCTCGCGCAGATTTTCCGCCAGCTTCACCGAAGGCTGTTGGTTGTTCGGACCGCTTTCGTAGGTCAGCTCACCCATAATGACTTTACCGCGAAGATACGTGCCGGTAGTCAGCACCGTAGATTTAGCACGGTACGAGGTGCCAGTTTTCGTCACCACGCCGACGCAGACGCCGTCTTCAACAATCAGCTGTTCCACCATGCCTTGACGCATCGTCAGGTTCGGTTCTTTCTCCATCGTTTCCTTCATCGTTTGTTGATACAGGAACTTGTCGGCTTGCGCACGCAGCGCATGCACCGCCGGCCCCTTCCCTGTGTTCAGCATCCGCATTTGAATAAACGTTTTATCAATATTACGGCCCATTTCGCCGCCCAGCGCATCGATTTCACGGACGACATGCCCTTTGGCCGGTCCCCCGATCGAAGGGTTGCACGGCATAAATGCGACCATGTCCAGATTGATGGTAATCATCAGTGTGTTGCAGCCCATCCGCGCTGCGGCCAAAGCTGCTTCACAGCCGGCATGACCTGCACCGATGACGATAACATCATAGCTGCCTCCATCATAACTCATCGGACAAACCTCCTTTATTTTTCTGAAAATAAATACATGAATCTATATGAACGAACGACTTATTTACCTAAACAGAACTGGGAGAAAATTTGATCCAGCAGCGTTTCGGCCGCCGTATCACCTGTGATCTCACCAAGCTGTTCCCAAGCAAGACGGACATCGATCTGGATCATGTCGATCGGAATGAACTGATCCGCCGCTTCGTAGGCATCCTGAAGCGATTTGTACGCCTTTTTAAGGAGAGCGATATGCCGGACGTTGCTGACATAAGTCAGATCGCCCGACTCCAGCTTCCCGCTGAAAAAGAGCGATGAAATCGCCTTTTCCAAAAGATCGATCCCCTCTTCGGTCATCACCGACATCGGGACGATCAATTCATCCGGATAGTATCTGGATAGCAGATCCCTGTCCAATTGCGAAGGTAAGTCCATTTTATTCATAATGACGATGGATTGTCTACCACGGATTTGTTCCATTAATTCCAGTTCGTCCTCATGCAGCGGTTCGCTTGCATTCAGCACGAGCAGGATGAGATCGGCTTCCGTGACCGCATGCTTCGAGCGCTCCACACCGATTTTCTCCACGACGTCCATCGTTTCCCGAATTCCTGCCGTGTCCAGCAGCTTGAGCGGAATGTTGTTGATCGTGACGAACTCTTCGATGACATCCCGCGTCGTACCTGGAATATCGGTCACAATGGCACGGTTCGTATGCGCCAGCGCATTCAGCAGTGAAGACTTGCCCACGTTTGGACGTCCGACAATTGCCGTGGTGATACCCTCGCGTAAAATCTTCCCTTCTTCGGCGGTCTTCAGCAGCTTCTGGATACCTTCCATAACTTCGCTGCTTTTCTGCTTAATGAACTCTGCCGTCAGCGATTCCACATCATGCTCCGGGTAATCGATATTGACTTCGATGTGAGCCATCGTTTCCACCAAGGTGTGGCGCAGCTCCCCGATTTTCTGGGATAAAGATCCCTCAACCTGCTTCAATGCAATCGAGAAGGCACGGTCCGACTTGGACCGGATCAGGTCGATTACCGCTTCGGCCTGGGAAAGGTCGATCCGGCCGTTCAAAAAGGCCCGCTTGGTGAACTCGCCCGGTTCCGCCAGACGGATCTCCAGCTGCAGAAGCAGATCCATCACCCTTTTGACCGAAATCACACCGCCGTGCGTGCTGATCTCCACAACGTCTTCCGTGGTAAAAGACCGCGGCGCCCGCATCACGGTGACAAGCACCTCCTCCACCCGCTCCTGGGTGTCCGGGTCGACGATATGCCCATAATGAACCGTATGCGACTCCGCCTTCGTTAACGCCGTTTTGCTGTGAAAAATCCGTTCGACCTCGGAAATCGAGTCCGGTCCGCTCACACGGATAACGGCGATTCCCGCTTCCCCTACAGCTGTCGATATCGCTGCGATTGTATCTGTAAGCAAGGCTGTCACCTCTTTTTTCTATATTAAACGTTCATCCGTTTCTGTTAGCTCTATTGTTGCCATAACAAGACGTATCAAGACCTGCGACGCCTGTACCTGGTGCCTCCCGGTGACCCCATTCAAGATTCAAAAAAAACAATGACTTCATAAGCTAAAGGTAAGCTCAATAAAGTCATTGTACAGGTCTCTCTTTACTTTATCGTAATGACTACGCGCCGGTTGGGCTCTTCCCCTTTACTGTAGGTCTTCACCTGCGGATGATCCTGCAGCTTGGAATGGATGACCTTCCGCTCCTGCGGGGACATCGGTTCAAGAACGACCTCTTTATGGGTCCGAATCACCCGTCCCGCCAACCGGTCGGCCAAATCCTCCAGGGTCTTCTTCCGGCGCTCCCGGAAGTTCTCAGCATCGAGCACAAGCCGCACGTAACTGCTTGACACCCGGTTCGCCACAATGTTGGCCAAATACTGCAAGGCGTCGAGGGTTTGTCCTCTTCTGCCGATGATCAATCCCAAATCGGGACCGAAAATATGAAGTGTCGTAGCATCCCTCGCGTGCTGGATTTCAACGCTCACATCCAGCCCCATACTCTTTCCGACGTCAATGATAAACTCGGCAGCCGTTTCGTAAGGGTCTTTCTCTTCTTCCTCTATGGAAGCTTCGGGTTCATGTAAATCTAGTGGCAAAGGTTTCGCCGTCTCCACTGGTTCCGGTGCGGGCTCAGGCAGCAGTGTAAGTTCCACCTTTGCTTCCTTGACACCGATCAGTCCCAGGAATCCTTTTGACGGCTGCGATACGATTTGGACCGTGACTCGGTCGCGGCTAACCCCAAGCTGGGCCAGCCCTTGGTTTACAGCATCTTCAACGGTTTTTCCTGAAGCGACGACTTTGCTCATTTAGATTTTTTTGCCCCCTTCTTCCCTTTGTTATTTCCTTTACCGCCTTTGTTGATGCTGCCTTTGTTGCCAGACTTGGCATTTGCGCTTCCTCCAGCAGAAGAAACGGCAGCTACGTTCGCTGTCGTATTGTTGTTACGATACAGGAAGTAGTTCTGGATAATGGTGTACAGGTTACTGTAAATCCAGTACAACGGCAGTGCGGATGGGAACTGGTAAGACATGAAGAAAATCAAAACCGGATACACCATCATCATAAATTGCATGGCACCCTGCTGCGGGCTCGGGTTCATCTTCATCATCATGCGGGACTGCAGGAATGTCGTTGCAGCGGCCAGCAGCGGCAGGATGAACGTATGGTCCGGCTTACCCAATTGGAGCCACAGGAACGAGTGGTCACGAAGATGCGAGTTGTACACGATGGAATTATAGAGTGCGATAAAAACCGGCATTTGGATAACCAGCGGCAGACATCCCGCCATCGGATTAACCTTGTTCTCCTGAAACAGCTTCATCGTTTCCTGCTGCTGTTTTTCCGGCTGATCCTTAAACTTCTCTTTTATCTTTGCAAGTTCAGGCTGAATCGCTTGCATCGCCTTGGAACTTCTAACCTGCTTAATGGATAACGGCAGAATAATCGTACGGACGATAATCACCATCACGAGGACGGCTAAGCCGTAAGCTCCGCCAAACCAACCGGCGAACGTATCTAATGCGAGCGAGAAATAATAAACGACGTTAGCTTGCCAAAAGCCGCCGTTCTTCATTTCTTCTGTAGTATGCGTCACAGTGTTGCCTGTTCCGCACCCAGCTAAAACAACCACTGCGAGCATCATCACAGCGATGAGGAGGATCCATTTCCTGCCTCGGCTAGTCTTAAGTAGCGACACTTCATAACCCCTCTCTTAACGCTTCCATTCACCGTAAATCATACCATAATTAATTGGACAAAGAAACCAGCATTCAGCGCCCCGGCGGCTTCAGCAGCGACGCTTTCCGCAGCACGTGCAGAACACTTTTTTCAAGGTCTTTATAGGACATTTCAACGGCGCCTTTTCTTACAATAAATACAAGATCGACATGCTCGATCAGCTTGTCTTCATGGTGGCGCATAATCTCCTTGACCAGTCTTCGCATCCGGTTGCGTACAACGGCGTTGCCGACTTTCTTGCTGACGGATATGCCGACGCGGAACTTCTCTACCTCTTTTTTGCGGAACCAATACACAACGAATTGGTAATTGGCAAATGACTTCCCATGCCTATATACGCGGCTGAAGTCAGCCCGGTTTCGTAAACGTAAACTTTTATGCACGAATATCCCCTGCTTGCTGCCCGCCATCCCGATGTACAGCGGCCTTTCCTTCAAAAATATCAGCATTCGAAATTTTGCTTCATATAATATATAGCGATATTCCACTTCCTAGTATGGTCATCCATTGTGCGATATAAACCACAATAAGTACCGTGAGCACTTCTCTGAGCACGGCCCGTCCTCTTTCATTTCATCGGGATCGGGACGTATCTACATCTTCTGCTCGGCGTAAAAGCCCTCTTCTCCCTCTTTTTCTTAAAAAATTCTGTAGAAGTGAAAGGAAAAACTCATTTTTGTACGCCGATAGACGTTTTCTTATGAAAAAAAGACCACCTCGGTGGTCTTCATGTACGAAATTTACGCGCTCAGTACTTTTCTGCCCTTCTGACGACGAGCTGCCAGCACTTTGCGGCCGTTTTTCGTGCTCATTCTTTTCCGGAAACCATGCACCTTTTTGCGCTTGCTTACATTCGGTTTAAATGTCGGTCTCATGTATTGCACACCCCCTTACAGGATTTCATAACCTTTATGGTTAAATATTCATTTTCATTCAACACAGAAAATGCCTTTATACATTTAATCATGAACAGGCCCAAAAGTCAACTCAAACCTGCTCCTCCACTTTCCGGAATTTGAATCCCTGCGATCGCTCTTCTCCCTCTTTTTACTGCTTCCCTCTCCCACTTCTCGATCTGTCTGATCTGGAACGCCAGCTTCACCGCTTCATCCCCATCTCCAGCAGCGGCTTCATTATACGCTTCATCTCTCTCCAGCGGACACCTTCTCCTGGCATTCCCTTGTCATTTGGTGGCATTTCGGTAAAACCACATCATCTCATTTTAAAATCCAGCCATCCGAGTTTTCCACAGCCCCCGGCCAACAAACCTGAAAAATCCACAATTCGGATTTATCCACTTGTACACATCGTTCGCAATAAAATTCTAAGATCCGGCATAACCTGTGCACAACTGATTTTTTATTTTGGGAGATGCTGTCGAAAATTAAACACGTTATAAACAATATATAGTGGTGTGAATAAAAATTATACACAACTTATTGAATTTGTGGATAATTTCAGCCATTTCATTGATAAACGGGCGTTCTTTTGCTATGATTATATTGTTTTTGGATGTGAATATGTGATTTCACCCCATATATTATCAACAAGCTGTGGATAAACTTGTGAACAATTTCAATTTGTCCACTTTTTTTATTTTCCCCCGTTTTTGAAACTGGGGATATATTCTGCACCATTCATCTTTTTTCGACATTTCCACTCATGGCTCGATCCCAGCCACATTTGGAAGATTTAAAGGAGTGACAGTCTGTGGACAGCCATACTTCCGAATTATGGCAGCAAATCCTATCAATTATTCATACCAAGCTCAGCAAGCCGAGTTTTGACACCTGGTTTAAAGCAACCAAAGCGATACAAATGAGCGAGCATTCCATCGTAATTTCCGCTCCAACCACATTTGCTGTCGAATGGCTGGAAAGCCGCTACACAAAACTCGTTAGCTCCACCATCTATGAAGTGTTGGGGAAGCAGGTTGACGTGAAATTCGTTATTGAGGAGAACAAGCCTGCCGAACTCACCCCACAGCAGCCCGCGCCCATGCCTCAGGCGACCCCTGACGAGGCTCTAACCCATATGCTTAACCCGAAATATACATTTGACACATTCGTCATCGGTTCGGGCAACCGGTTTGCTCACGCGGCCTCTTTGGCTGTCGCGGAAGCGCCGGCGAAGGCGTATAACCCTTTGTTTTTGTATGGAGGGGTAGGGCTTGGCAAAACCCACTTGATGCATGCGATCGGACACTACATTCTGGAGCACAATCCCGCCAGCCGGGTCGTATATATCTCTTCTGAGAAATTTACGAATGAATTCATCAACTCCATCCGTGACAACCGGGCCGAGAGTTTCCGCAACAAGTATCGGAACGTCGATATTTTGCTGATTGACGATATTCAGTTTCTGGCGGGCAAGGAGTCGACACAGGAGGAATTTTTCCATACGTTCAACGCCCTGCATGAGGAACAGAAGCAGATCATCATCTCAAGCGACCGGCCGCCCAAGGAAATTCCGACGCTGGAGGATCGGCTGCGCTCGCGCTTTGAATGGGGGCTGATTACGGATATCCAGCCGCCGGACCTGGAGACGCGGATCGCGATCCTGCGGAAGAAGGCAAAGGCGGAGAATCTCGATATTCCGAATGAAGCGATGATGTATATCGCCAATCAGATCGACACGAACATCAGGGAGCTGGAAGGGGCGCTGATTCGCGTCGTCGCCTATTCCTCGCTGACCAATCAGGACGTCACCACGCATCTGGCTGCCGAAGCGCTGAAGGATATCATCCCGTCCAGCAGACCAAAGATGATCACCATTCAGGACATACAGCAGAAGGTCGGGGAGTACTACAACCTGAAGCTTGAGGATTTCAAAGCGCGGAAACGGACTAAGGCCGTCGCTTTTCCAAGACAGATCGCCATGTACTTGTCCAGGGAACTGACGGATTTCTCGCTGCCCAAAATCGGCGAGGCCTTCGGGGGAAGAGACCATACGACCGTCATCCATGCCCACGAGAAAATATCCCAGTCTCTGAAAGAGGACCAGGATCTGTTCAAAGTCATCAATAACATCACGGAAAAAATCAAAAATCCAACCTGAACAAGTTCAAAGCCTATGCACAATCTATACACATGTGAATAGGCTTGATTTTATTGAGGTTTTTGAACTTATCCACAAATTCAGTGCGCCTACTGCTATTACTATATTATTTAAATAAAATAATATTCATAAATAGGCTGCACGCAGCCGGCATACCGGAGTAGTCTTGCAATCCGAATTTCCTGCTAGGAGTGAAACTATGAAAATCAGCATCCTTAAAAACGTTCTTAACGAATCCATCCAGCACGTATCCAAGGCAATATCAAGCCGAACCACCATTCCGATTTTGTCCGGCATCAAGCTGGACGTGAATCATTCGGGAGTTACCCTCACAGCGAGCGACACCGATATTTCCATTCAATCCTTTATTCCGGTGGAAGATAGCGAACGCACTATCGTCACGGTCGAACAACCGGGCAGCGTCGTGCTGCCAGCCAAATTCTTCGTGGAAATTATCAAGAAGCTGCCTTCTCAGGAAATTCAAATGGAGGTCAAAGACCAGTTCCAAACCTTTATCTCCTCGGGAGCCACCGAAATTCAGATGGTCGGACTGGATCCGGAAGAATTCCCGGTGCTGCCTGATATCGAGGGGAACCAAACCGTTTCCCTGCCGGGAGCGCTGCTCAAAAACATGATTCGCCAAACCGGTTTTTCCATTTCCACGCATGAGACGACACCGATCCTGACGGGGGTTCTGTGGAACCTGGATCAAAACGAGCTGAAGTTTACCGCTACCGACCGACACCGCCTGGCCACCCGCTCCGCTCATTTGGAAGGGGCCGACGAAGTGAAGTTTCATAATGTCGTTATTGCCGGTAAGACGCTGAACGAGCTGAGCAAAATCATTCCCGACCAGAATACGCTGGTCGATATCGTCGTGGCCGACAACCAGGTGCTGTTCAAGATCGACCGGGTCCTGTTCTATTCCCGCATCCTGGACGGCATTTATCCGGATACTTCTAGGATTATTCCGACAAACTACAAAACAGAACTGGTTTTGGACACAAAAAAATTAAGCGAGTCGATCGACCGCGCTTATTTGCTCTCCAGAGAGGAGAAGACGAATATCGTACGCCTGCAGACGATGGAGCATGGCGGTATCGAAATTTCTTCCAGCTCGTCGGAACTCGGTAAAGTACGAGAAGAGCTGGACGTGATTGATTTTAAAGGGGAACCTCTGAAAATCTCGTTTAACTCGAAATATATGCTGGACGTGCTGAAAGTGGTGGAAAGCGAGCAGCTCAAAATTGCCTTTACCGGCATCATGAGCCCGATCATTCTAAAGCCGGTAGATGACAGCCAAAGCCTGTACGTCATTCTTCCGTACCGGACCACCAACTAAAGCAAAACTTGTCCACAGCGAAAGGATTCCTGATGAACAAAATAGTTATCCACAGTGAATATATTAAGCTTGATCAATTTCTGAAGCTCGCCAACTGCGTATCCACAGGGGGGATGGCCAAAGCCCTGCTGGCGGAGAACATGGTGACCGTAAACGGGGAGCCGGAAGACCGCCGGGGGCGGAAGCTGTATCCGGGCGATCAGGTCAAAGTGACGGACTGCGGCGAATTTGTGGTAGCACAAGAGGCATAAAGTGCCCCCAGGCCGCTGCTGTCTGCGGCGGCCGGCGAAGATGGGGAGGATAAGGCGTGTTTGTTAAAAATATCAGTCTGCAGCATTATCGTAACTACGAGAAGCTGCAGCTGGATTCTTTTGGAGACGTAAATCTGCTGATCGGACAAAATGCCCAAGGCAAAACCAATTTGCTGGAGGCTATTTTTGTGTTGGCATTAACCAAAAGTCACCGGACCTCCAAAGATCGGGAGCTAATTTCGTTTGAAGGAGGAAGCGCGCATCTGTCCGCGGTTGTGGATAAGAAGTACGGTCCGCTTACCCTCGATCTGACGATGTCCCCGCAAGGGAAGAAGGCGAAGATTAACGGACTCGAGCAGCGGAAGCTGAGCGATTTTATCGGTGCGCTGAACGTGGTGATGTTTGCCCCGGAAGATTTGGAAATTGTGAAAGGCACACCGGGCATCCGCCGGCGGTTCCTTGATATGGAGATCGGCCAGGTCCAACCGGGATATCTCTATCATTTGCAGCAATACCAGAAAGTTCTTAACCAGCGGAACAACCTGTTGAAACAGATGTGGGGGAAAGACAGCGTGAAGCCGGGCATGCTGGAAATCTGGGATCAGCAGCTCGTGGAGCACGGTGTTAAAATCATCAAAAAGAGGAAACAATTCATAATAAAGCTGCAGAAGTGGGCGGAAACGATCCACCAAGGCATCACAAGCGGCGGGGAATCGCTGAAGCTTGTCTATCAGCCGTCGTTTGGCGACGCCGAGGAGGAAGATGAAGCTTATCTTTTTGAACAATTTATGTTAAAGTTATCACAAGTGAAGGATCAAGAAGTGCGCCGCGGGATGACCCTCGCCGGGCCTCACCGCGACGACATGGCCTTTTTCATTAACGGCAAGGAAGTTCATACGTACGGTTCACAGGGACAGCAGAGAACGACCGCTCTGTCTCTTAAACTGGCTGAAATCGAACTGATCCAGGAGGAGATCGGAGAGTATCCGGTGCTCTTGCTGGATGATGTGCTGTCCGAGCTTGATCCTTACCGGCAAACGCAATTGATTGAGACTTTTCAGAGCAAGGTTCAGACCTTTATCACGGCGACGGGAATCGAAAGTTTGAATGCCGATAAACTGAAGAACGCGAACATCTATCATGTTCATGCGGGACAGGTCAACTCTTAAGGAATGGGGAATGGTTATGTATATCCATCTGGGCGGTGAAAAAATCATCCGTTCTGCGGAGCTGGTTGCGATCTTTGATATTTCGATCGAGAAATCCTCCAAAATATCCAAGCAGTTTGTAAGCCATGCCCGGCAGGAAAAGAACGTGGAGTACATTGGCGAAGAGGAAGCCAAATCCATCGTCGTGACGAAGAGCACCGTCTATTACTCTCCAATTTCCTCATCCACGCTTAAGAAGCGGGCGAATGTCTTCTTCGCCAACGCTTAGGACACTGTGAACGCAGGTACACTCCAATCAGCAAACGTAGAATATATAGAAGTAGGTGACAGGCATGTCTATGAATCAACCGCAATATGATGAGAGTCAGATTCAGGTTCTGGAGGGTCTGGAAGCCGTCCGCAAACGGCCGGGCATGTATATCGGATCGACCAGCGTCAAAGGACTCCATCACCTGGTCTGGGAAGTGGTGGACAACAGTATCGACGAGGCGATGGCGGGTGTATGCGACCATATCGAAGTCATTGTCCACAAGGATAACAGCATCACGGTTGTCGACAACGGGCGCGGTATTCCGGTTGGTGAGAACGAGAAATTGAAAAAGTCGACCCTTGAGGTCGTCATGACCGTGCTTCATGCCGGAGGTAAGTTCGGCGGCGGGGGATATAAGGTATCCGGCGGCCTGCACGGCGTGGGCGTATCCGTCGTTAACGCGTTGTCCACCAAGGTTGTTGTCCAAGTTAGGTTGAATGGGCATATCTATCAGCAGGAATACCATCGCGGCGTGCCCCAGTATGACGTCAAAGTCATCGGGGATACCGACGAGCACGGTACGACCGTTACCTTCCTGCCGGATCCGGAAATTTTCACGGAGACAACAGAGTATGACTATAATACTCTCTTGACGCGGATTCGAGAGCTGGCCTTTTTGAACAAAGGCATTGCTCTGACGCTGACCGATGAGCGTACGGGGGCTTCCAACTATTTCAAGTACGAGGGCGGTATTATCGAATACGTCAAGTTCCTGAATGAGAAAAAGGAAGTTCTTCATGAAGCGCCGATCTATGTAGAGGGCTCGCGTGACAACATTCAGGCGGAGATCGCGCTGCAGTACAATGAGAGCTACACCGAGAACATTTATTCTTTTGCGAACAATATCAATACGCATGAGGGCGGAACCCACGAATCCGGCTTCAAGAGCGCCTTAACCCGGATTATTAACGAATATTGCCGCAAGAGCGGCCTCGTCAAAGACGGCTCCAATCTGTCCGGTGACGATGTGCGCGAGGGCCTGACAGCCATTATTTCGGTCAAAATTCCGGAGCCGCAATTCGAAGGCCAGACGAAAACCAAACTCGGCAACAGTGAAGTCCGCGGCATCGTGGAATCGCTCTTCTCCGAGAAGCTGTCCGAGTTCCTGGAAGAGAATCCTGCCGTATCCCGGCGGATCTTGGAAAAGGCGCTGCAGGCATCCCGTGCGCGCGAAGCTGCACGTAAAGCCCGTGAGTTGACGCGCCGCAAGAGTGCGCTTGAAGTCAGCGCCCTTCCCGGCAAGCTGGCGGACTGCTCCTCGAAAGATGCGTCCATTTGCGAGCTGTACATCGTCGAAGGGGACTCTGCCGGCGGATCCGCCAAGCAGGGACGCGACCGGCATTTCCAGGCGATTTTGCCGATCCGCGGTAAAATCCTGAACGTTGAGAAGGCGCGCCTCGACCGCATTTTGTCTAATTTGGAGATCCGGGCGATTGTAACGGCGATGGGTACGGGCATTGGCGACGAAGACTTCGACCTCAGCAAAGCCCGGTATCACAAGCTCATTATCATGACCGACGCCGATGTCGACGGCGCGCACATTCGCACGCTGCTGCTGACCTTCTTCTACCGGTACATGCGCCAGCTGCTGGAAGCGGGATACGTATACATCGCGCAGCCGCCGCTCTTCAAAATTGAGCGCAACAAGACGGTCCGTTATGCCGGTTCCGAGAAGGAGCGCGATGAAATCATCGCTGAGTTCGGAGAGGGATCCAAAATTAATATCCAGCGGTATAAAGGTCTGGGAGAGATGAATCCGGAACAGCTGTGGGAGACAACCATGGATCCGGAGAGCCGCACCATGCTGCAGGTGACGATTGAAGACGCCATGCAGGCAGACCTTATTTTCGACACCCTAATGGGTGACAGCGTTGAACCGCGGCGTGATTTTATTCACGAACACGCAAAAACAGTTAAAAATCTGGACATTTAAGCTTGAAGCCCACCTTAACTTGTTGGTGAGTCCAGTCCAAGATGATATAGACAGACAAAACAAGAGAAGTTTCCGGAACCGGAGCTTCTCTTGTTTTTGTTAATAGCTGCCTCTCCGTTTACTTCTGCCGGGGAGCCTCCCATAGTTGATCGCATACCGTTCTATGCGGCGGTAAATGCTTTTATCCTTGAAGAATTTTTTAAACGGAAAGATGGCCGGGAGCGTATTCACTTCTAGGATCCAGGGGTTGAGCTGCTCGTCGATGGCTACGTCGAGGCCAATCTCCTTGATACCGGGGAATTTGGTCTGCAGCTGCTGTGCAGTGGCGACACCCAGCTCATACAGCTTTCGTTCCAAGTGAGGGGCTTCTTCAGGGCTTACGTTCCCCTCGAGCAGTTCGTTCAGCAGGCGTACGGAACCTCCACCGTGGTAGTTCGTGATGATCATGTCCTTAGCGGCCACCCGGCCGATGATCCCTGTCGTTTCCCAATTGCGGTATGGCGTTCTTTGGGTCAGGATTCTCAGATCAAACTGGCGCTCCTCATACTTCAAAGTCACGATTCCCTGCTGAATAATATAAAACTTTCCTCTTGTGTGCCTGTGTATGGCCTGATGCAGCGCATCAAGGTTCGCGTACGTCTCGGAGCGTATCCCGTAGCGCAAGGTATATTCCACTCCAGTGTGGGGAGAGCACTCGGCGGGCTGCTCGCCAGCTGGAGCGTCAGGTTCACCGTGCCGCTGTACGTTCATGACCCCGTTGCCGTATGTGCCGCGGTCCGGCTTAATGTATACAAGAGGTGTGTTTTCAAGCATATTACCCAGCGTAGCGCGTGTATATTTTTGCGTTAAGGGAATGTAAGGAGATACCTGTTGATTCTGTAAAAGGACCTGGGTTTTCGCCCATTTGCTTGCAACACGTTGAATCGCCAAGAAATATCATCCTTTCTACGTGATTGGCCTTGTTATGTGCTTGTCGGCCGGAGCTTCTTCTCCACGGTTCACAGGCGTAAAACATAGGACAAGCAAGCAAAACAATGGTATAATATAAAGATGTGGTGTTTTGTTTGCTCAAAACAACACTAGGCGTCCCTATTGCCCTACCAGTATATGTGGAAAAGGCACAGAAGGCCGGGCGAATCCCTAGAGAAACGGAACTTGGGCAGCTGCGGAGCCAGTGGCGCTCAAACGTTTAATTGTGCTCTTTTTGTGAAAGTAATATAATAAAGGTTGGTGGGTTTGCGGATTCTCGTCCGTTGATTTCACCTTTTCAGCCCTGCGGTTATGCGTTTTTCGGTTCGCTCGGGCAAGAAGGAATTGAACTTTAACAGGCTTTGCATAAGCCTGAAAGTTATGGGAGCTTTTGCGGAAATACGGGCGCTAGGCCCAGCCTGCAAAGACTGTACGTCGATAGACGTTTTTCCTCATATATTGATTTTTTATTTGCTGTACTAAATGAATCGTCTGAAAAGACATGTTAGTGGTTTGATAGAAATTGGAGGAGGTCCACCATGGCGGAAGAAAGAGGCTCGCAAATCAAAGATCGGGACATACGCGACGAAATGCGCGAATCCTTTATGGATTATGCGATGAGTGTTATTGTTTCCCGGGCTTTGCCGGATGTGCGGGACGGGATGAAGCCGGTTCACCGGCGTATCCTGTACGCGATGTCGGAGCTCGGTATGTATCCGGATAAACCATTTAAGAAATCGGCGAGAATCGTGGGTGAGGTCATCGGTAAGTATCACCCGCATGGTGACTCGGCTGTATACGAGACCATGGTTCGTATGGCACAGGATTTTTCGATGCGTTATATGCTTGTTGAAGGCCATGGAAACTTTGGTTCCGTTGACGGTGACTTTGCAGCCGCCATGCGTTACACCGAGGCGCGTCTTTCCAAGATCGCCATCGAGATGCTGCGCGATATCAACAAAGAGACAATTGATTTTACCGAAAACTATGATGGCGAGGAACTGGAGCCTGTTGTGCTTCCAGCACGTTATCCGAACCTGCTGGTCAATGGGGTATCGGGAATCGCGGTCGGCATGGCCACCAATATTCCACCGCATAATTTGGGTGAAGTGATTGATGGCGTACAGGCGCTCATCAAGAACCCCGACATTACGTCACTGGAATTGATGGAATATATCAAGGGTCCTGACTTCCCGACCCGGGGCTTCATTTTAGGCCGGCAGGGAATCCGCCAGGCTTATGAGACTGGCCGTGGATCCGTCACGATGCGGGCCAAAGCCGAGATTGAAGAAGTCAACAATAAGGCGCGTATCATTGTGACCGAGCTGCCTTACCAGGTCAATAAAGCGCGTTTGGTCGAGAAAATCGCCGAGCTCGTCCGTGAGAAGAGAATCGAGGGTATTACCGATCTGCGGGACGAATCCGACCGGACCGGTATGCGAATCGTCATCGAGCTGCGCCGTGACGTCAATCCGAGCGTTATGCTGAATAATTTGTACAAACACACGGCGCTGCAGTCCACGTTTGGCATTAACATGCTCGCGATCGTGAACAAGGAGCCAAAGGTTCTGACGCTGCGCGATGCGCTGTACTATTATTTGCAGCACCAGATTGAAGTTATCCGCCGCCGGACCGAATATGATCTGAAAAAGGCGGAAGCCCGCGCTCATATTTTGGAAGGCTTGCGAATCGCACTCGACCATCTGGACGAAGTCATCTCGATTATTCGTTCTTCTCAGACGACGGAAATTGCCCGTGACCGTTTGATAGAGCGTTTCAGCCTAAGCCTTGAGCAGACCCAGGCCATTCTGGAAATGAGACTCCAGCGCCTGACCGGTTTGGAACGCGAGAAGATCGAGGCCGAATACCAGGAGCTTATGGTGAAGATTGCCGAGTACCGCGAAATTCTCGCGAATGAGCAGCTTGTTCTGGACATTATTACGAATGAGCTTCAAGAAATCAAAGAGCGCTTCGGCGACGAGCGCCGCACCGAAATTACCGTTGGTGAAGAGAGCATTTTGGATGAAGATCTGATTCCGCGTGAAGAAGTGGTTATCACGATCACGCATACCGGATACATCAAACGCTTGCCTGCTAACACCTATCGCAGCCAGAAACGCGGCGGACGCGGGGTAACGGGGCTTGATATGAAGGATGAGGACTTTGTCGAGCATCTCTTCGTCACCAACTCGCATAATTACCTGATGTTCTTCACGGATCGGGGTAAGGTGTACCGCCTGAAGGCGTACGAAATTCCTGAACTCGGCCGTACCGCCCGGGGAACGGCGATTATTAACCTCATTCAGATCGAACAGGGAGAGACGATCAATGCCGTGATTCCGGTCTCCGAGTTTGAGGATGACAAATACCTGTTCTTCGTTACCCGCAGCGGGGTTGTGAAGAAGACGCCTCTTGAGGATTACGTGAATATCCGCAAAGGCGGCTTGATCGCGATCAACTTGCGCGAAGACGACTGCTTGATTGAAGTCAAGCTGACGGATGGTAAGCAGGAAATGATCATGGGGACAGCCCACGGCATGTCTATCCGCTTCTCTGAGCATGATGTGCGGTCGATGGGGCGCGGAGCGACAGGGGTTAAAGGGATTACCCTGGATGAAGGCGACTCGGTGATCGGCATGGACGTCATCGATAAAGAGCTGGATGTCCTGATCGTAACGTCCAAGGGATACGGCAAGCGTACCCCTGCCAGCGATTACCGTTCGCAAACGCGTGGCGGTAAGGGGATTAAAACTATCAACGTCACGGACAAGAACGGACCGGTGGTTGGGCTGAAGGTCGTGAAGTCCGAGGAAGACCTGATGATCATTACCACCAGTGGCACGTTGATCCGGACCAGCATGGAGGGAATCTCCACGATGGGACGCTACACGCAGGGCGTGAAGCTGATTAACATCCGTGAGGATGATGCTGTAGCAACCGTATGCCGCGTCGATAAGACCGACGATCCGGACGATGAAGACGTAGTCTTGATCGAAGGGCAAGAGGTCGGCAACGGATCGGAAGAAGGCGCGGAGCCTGACGACACCGGAGCACCTGCACCTGAAATGACGGATGCTTCGGATGAGGCACCGGACGAAGAATAATTCCGTTTATACGGCAAACGCTAAGAGCATGAGTCTGATTCCATCAGATTCATGCTTTTTTTCTTGGCTTCATATGGCAAGCAGGCGATTGTACAGCGTTCTTATCCGTAATATAATTGGTGTATATTACCACCATATGAGTCGGAAATGAGTGAGTGGATCAATGGCCAGCGTATCGATTACAGAAATCAAACCCGGTTTAAAATTATCCAAGGATGTTCACACGCCATTGGGCGGATTGCTGCTTCAGAAGGGAACGGTACTGCTGCCGAGAGACCTAGAAATCCTTCGTGCATTTATGGTGCAGTCGGTTGACGTTGACAACGGAGAGCAGGAAACGAAGAGTTCCGCTGACAGTAGAGCGGCTATACCGCAGCGGAGCGTCCCTTCAGTTCAGGCCGGAAAGGACTCAGTCACAACCGTCCAACGTTCCAGTTTTCTAGAGGAATATGACAGAATGATTCAGCTGGTAAAAAGCACATACCCTTCCGTTATTGCGGCAGAGATCCCGATTTTTGAACTCAGAGGCCAACTGGAGGCCCTTATTTCACAGATTAAGGACTATAATTTATTAACCTTTTCGCCAAGAAGCATGAGCGAGTATGACTATATTTATCACCACGCGGTCCTTTGTGCATTGTCATCCTATCAGCTGGCCAGATGGGTCGGGTTACAGCAGAAGGATTGGATGCAGGCTGCTTTTGCAGGCTTATTCCATGATATCGGTAACTTCAAAATCGATCCGGCCGTATTGTACAAACCACAGCCTCTTACCGCAGAGGAAGTTGGAGAGATGAAGAGACATACCACCTACGGCTATCAACTGCTTAAAAATGTAACAGCCATTAATGAGGGCGTACGCTTGGCTGCTCTGCAGCATCATGAAAAAGTAGACGGCACAGGGTATCCTCTCCGGCTGGATGGAGGCAAGATTCACATCTATGCGAAAATTGTTGGCATCGTTGATATATTCCACGCCATGACGCTGAATCGCGTATACCAGAAAGCCCAATCTCCGTACCTGGTGCTGGAACAAATTCATGCAGAGGCTTTTGGTAAGTTGGATCCAGGCATCGTTCGCACATTGATCAGCAAAGTGACAGAATTTCATAACGGTACCGTTGTCCGACTAAGCAATGATCAG